>CAWDYE010000006.1:0-211451 GCA_963806565.1 uncultured Acidobacteriaceae bacterium | reverse complement strand
CTCGGCGAGGATGAGCGTCTTTCCGCCGGGCGCGGCACAGCAATCGAGGATGCTTTTCAGTTTTTGGTCGGGATTCGCGCCGGCAATTTCGGCTACCAGTTGCGAGCCTTCGTCCTGGAGGCGCGCGCGGCCTTCGCGGAAGGCTTCGGTCTCCGTTATGTCGCCGGAGACGACAGTGCGTGCGGCGGTGAGCAGTTGGCCGGCTTCGAGGACGATGCCGGCTGCGTGGAGTTCGGCTTCGACGGCGGGGCTGGCGAGGCGCACCGTTTGCGCAGGCTGGCTCTGGCCGTGGCGGCAAATGGCCCGCGCCGCATCGAGGCCGTAGAAATTTATCCAGCACTCGACAAGCCAGGCGGGGTGGGCTTCTACGTCTGCGGAAGGACTTCCCTCAGCGGCTAAAGCCGCATCCGTATTTGGCGTTTCTATGGCAAGACTAAAGTCGTGCCCTGACGCTTGTTGCATTTGCGGCACGACTGAAGTCGTGTCGTCACACAATCGAGAGCCGGGATTCAGTTTTTTCGGTTCTTGCGGAGTTTTAGCCAGCTTGCGGAGGACGGCGTTGATCATGCCGGAGGCGAAGTGGTGGCCAGCCTGCTTGGCCAGTTCGACGCTTTCGTTGATTGCGGCGCGGGCGGGGATGCGGTCCATGTGGAGCAACTGGTATGCACCCAGGCGCAGGGCAATGTGAATTTCGGGGTCGAGTTTGGCATTGGGACGGGAGAGCAGGGCGCGAATTTGGTGGTCGAGCTGAATCTGCCAGCGGAGCACCCCCAGGACCAGCGCTGTGGTCAGGTTGCGGTCGGGAGCGGAGAGCACGTCGACGGCTTTGCCGCGCAGCAGGTCGTCGGAATGGGATTGGCCACGCTCGACGGCCATCAGAATCTGGAAGGCGGCCTTGCGCGCTGGGGAGATTGGAGCCATGGGCATCAGCCGAACCGCGCGTTGGCGGGAAGAGTGATTCCGTGGAGAAACTCGGCTGCAGCGAGGCGCTTTTTACCTTCAAGCTGCACTTCGAGGAGTTCCAGCCAGGTGCTTCCGGCGCAGGCTACCAGTAGGCGATGGTCCTGAACGCGAATCTGGCCGGGTTCAGCGGCGGCAGGAGCGGAAAAACTCGCAGCCTCCACCACCTCCATGCGGTGCACGATAAGCTTTTTGCCGTCGAGCGCGGTGAAAGCGCCAGGCCAGGGTTGAAAGCCGCGCCAGCGATTCTTCAGCTCCGTCGCCGTGCGCGCGGCAAAATCCATGCGCCCGTCTTCGCGCGTGAGCAATGGAGCAAAAGAGGCTCCGGAGTGAATCTGCGGTTTGGGCGTGATGGTTCCATCATCCAGGCCGGCCAGCGTCTTCACCATCAGCTGTGCGCCGCCCCAAGCCAGCTCATCGAGCAACTCCACAGCGGTCATCTCCGGTGCAATGCTGAAGGCCCGTTGCAGCAGAATCGGGCCGGTGTCGAGGCCCTCTTCGAGCAGCATGGTGGTGTTGCCGGTGACAGTTTCGCCCATAGCTACCGCCCACTGGATGGGAGCGGCGCCGCGATAGCGGGGAAGCAGGCTGGCGTGCAGGTTGATGCAGCCCAGCCGGGGCAGCGCGAGCATCCATGGAGGAAGGAGGCGGCCGTAGGCGACGACGACGATGGCGTCGGGGGCGATGGCTTCGAGCTGAGAGCAAAATTCCGGGTTGTTGCGAATCGTTTCCGGCTGCGCGACGGGGAGGCCGGCGGCCAGCGCGGCCAGTTTGACGGGCGGAGCGGTGAGCTGCCGGTCGCGACCCGCTGGGCGGTCAGGCTGGGAGACGACCAATGCGATTTCATGGCCGGCCGCATGGAGCGCCTGGAGCGTGGGCACGGCAAACTGTGGAGTCCCGCAGAAGACGAGTTTCATCGGACACCTAACGAGCACGGCCGGATGAGGATTGAGGTTTCCCACCCTAGCCGCAAAAACAAAAACGCGGCGAGGGTGGGGCACCCAGCATTTGTGCTACATCCAGCATCACTCGCCATGGAGTTTACCACTTGCCTTCGCGCTGCAGCTTGCGAATCTTGCGCAAGTTCAAATCGCGCTTGAGGGCGCTCATGCGATAGATGAACAACATGCCGTCTACGTGATCGATCTCATGCTGGAAGCAGCGCGAGAGCACATCTTCGCCGTCCATCTCGAACCACTTACCATTTTCGTCCTGAGCGCGAATACGCACCTTGGCGTGGCGCGTCACTTTCTCGCGAATCTCGGGAAAGCTGAGGCAGCCTTCCTCTTCGTAGACTTTGCCCTCGCTGGAAATGATCTCAGGATTGATGAGCACCAGCTTGTCTTTGGGGTTCTTGCCCACGCTCAGGTCGATGACCGTCAAGCGCTTGGAGACATTCACCTGCGGCGCTGCCAGGCCAATGCCTTGTTCGGCGTAGGTGGTTTCAAACATATCGGCGATGAGCTTGCGCAACTCGGCGTTGAACTCGGTGACCGGCTCGCCGGGGCGCGAGAGCACGGGGTCGGGATATTTAACAATTTTCAAAATCATCGGCTTCTGTGAATAGCTCCGTATCTGCTCAACTCTTAATAGCTCCGTAACTGTTGGATGTATCCGTCGAAATTTCGTCGCAATTCGAGAGCTGAATCGCTGCCAAATTTTTCCTGGGCCAGGCGGGCCAGGGTGAGCGCCACCATAGACTCGCCTACTACGCCGGCGGCGGGGACAACGCAAATGTCCGAGCGCTCGTAGCTGGCGATGGCAGCCTGGCGGGTGTCAAAGCGTACTGATTCCAATGGCTTGCGGAGGGTGGAGATGGGCTTCAAGTAGCCGCGAACCACTATGTCTTCTCCGTTGGAGACGCCGCCCTCGATGCCGCCTGCGTTGTTGCTCGGGCGGGTAAAACGGGTGGGCTTGCCGGTGTCTTCGGCGGCGTAGTGGATGGGGTCGTGAACCTTGGAGCCGAAGGACTCGGCGGCCACCACGCCGCGGCCAATCTCGACAGCCTTGACGGCCTGCACGCTCATCACCGCTTCGGCAAGTTGGCCGTCGAGGCGCTCGTCCCAGTTGGCGTAGGTGCCCAGGCCGGCGGGAACGCCATGCGTCACCACCTCGAAGACTCCGCCCACGGTGTCGCAGGTGCGGGAAGCCTCCTCGACCTCCTCCTTCATACGGGCCTCGGTTGGCCCATCGACGCAGCCGAGGATGACGTCATCTTTTTTTGCAAGGGCGGCGATCTCTTCCCATGCGGCGGGGCGTTCCAGCACGACGCGGCCCACGCGAAGGACGTGGCTGGCGACCTCGATGCCGAGAATCCGCAGCATCAGTTTGGCAAAGGCTCCGGCGGCGACACGCGCGGCGGACTCGCGTGCCGAAGCGCGCTCCAGCACGTAGCGGGCGTCGGGGAAGTTGTACTTGAGAGCGCCGGCGAGATCCGCGTGGCCGGGACGCGGCGAGGCGACGGCCTGGTGCTGCGAGGGGTCGCCCGCCTCGACGGGGAGCTTGTCTTCCCAGTTCTTCCAGTCGCGGTTGACAATTTCTATGGCAATGGGCGAGCCGATGGTCTTGCCGTGGCGAACGCCGGAGAGGACGTGAGCCTTGTCGGTCTCAATCTTCATGCGCCCGCCACGGCCATAGCCCTGCTGGCGGCGCCACAACTCGTGGTTGACGAAATCGAGATCGATGGGCACGCCGGCTGGCAGCCCGGAGATGAGCGCAATGAGGGCCTCACCGTGGGATTCGCCGGCGGTTGAGAAACGGATCATATCTTCTTGATTGTAACGGAGAAGGAGATCAGACAGAGATCAGGGTAAAGGGAATAGAAGGCATACTCCTCCGGCCATTCTTTTACAGGAAGAAGCAAACCGATGCAGATTTGTGGTAAGATATCCTTGTTTCCTTGAAAGAGGCGAATCATGCTGGCCAAATTGACCGTAAAAAATCAGCTCACCCTCCCCAAGGCAGTGATTACACGCTTCCACGGCGTGGAGTATTTCGATGTCAGCACGGATGGCTCCGCGATCACACTCAAGCCGCTGCGGCCGAGCCGCCTGGATGAGGTGCGCGACAAGCTCGAACGGCTTGGCATCACGGAGCAGGATATTACCGACGCAATTGCCTGGGCGCGTCAAGACCAGTGAGTGCCGCCGCCAAAGCGAGAGTCGTCTTCGACACGAATGTCGTCCTCTCCGCGCTCCTGTTCACCCATGGCCAGTTGAGCTGGCTGGTCGATCATTGGCAATCCGGAAGTTGCGTGCCACTTGTCTCGCGAGCGACGGCAGAGAAGTTGACGAGAATCCTCGCGTATCCGAAGTTCCGACTTACCGCCGACGAACAGTTGGAAGCCCTGGCCAACTATATTCCTTATTGCGAGGCAGTCGGGATCGCGAAGTCATGCCCGGTTCTTTGCCGCGATGCCAAGGATCAGCCGTTTCTAGATCTCGCGCAAAGCGGAAAGGCCAACGTGTTGGTGACGGGCGACGAAGATTTGTTGGCGCTTGCCGGGCAGACGGAGTTTGTCATCGAAACGCCGGAAGATTACCGGCGGAGAATCTCCGGCACAGAACCGAAACTGTAGATCAGTTTTTTGAGCTGCTCTTTGTGAACTGTTACAGCTCTCCCAGCCAGCGCTTGGTATTCAGCAACTGGCGCTGGTCGAGCGCCCAGACTTTTCCGGTCAGCTCGTCCGGGCCTTTGCCTTCGCGGATGCATTTGTCGAATTCGCCCTGCATGGCTTGCATCTTGGCGTCGAGGTCGTCGAGGAAGCTGAGGGCCAGGGCTTCGGGAATCATGGGCAGCTTGGGCGAGCCGAATTCCAGCTTGCCATGGTGCGACAAAATCATGTGCAGGACCAGAGTCTTGAGGCGCGGCGGGAAGTTGGGCAGGCTGTCGATGGCGCGCTCGACCAGAGCCGTGCCGATTTGGATGTGGCCCAATAAAACTCCCTCAACCGTGTACTCGAAGCCGGTCTTCCAGGAGAGTTCGCGTAGCTTGCCGATGTCGTGCAGGACGACGCCGGTCAGCAGCAGGTCGCGGTCGAGGAGCGGGTAATGCGCGGCGACGCGTTCGGCCAGCGTCAACAAACTGATGACGTGTTCCAGCAGGCCGCCGAGCCAGGCATGATGGAGCAGCCGGGCGGCGGGGGCTTCGCGATAGGCCTCTGCGATTGCCGGATCGGCCAGGATGGCGCCGAGCAGCCGCTTGAGGTCGGGGTTGGCGAAGCTCTCCACGAAGCCGAGTAGCTGTCGCCAGAGCTCGGCCACGTCATAGGTGGTCGAAGGCAGCAGGTCGGATTTGTCCACTTCGTTGGGCAGCGCCACGCGGATTTGATCGATCTTCATCTGCAGGCGGTCGTCAAAGCGGGAGGCCGAACCGCGGGCCTTGACCACGTCGCCGCGCTCGAAGTCCTTGGCGATGCGCGGGTCTCCGGGCTCCCAGACGCGGCCTTCGAGCTGGCCGGTTTTGTCGCCCAAAATCAAATTCAAATAGGGCTTGTTGTTCTTGGTGGCGCGTTGCTGCTTGGCCAGTACGATGAAGAAGCCGTCGAAGAGCTTGCCTTCGTCGAAGTTGGCCAGATCGGCGATGTAGATGTCTTTCATTCTGCCGAGTAGCTTAATTCATGGGAGCGGGGATTGGGGAAAAAATCGGTTGGGGCAGAATGTGCAGTTGACGATTCAGAAGAAGGGCGGCTAGGTTATCGGCAGGGAAGATTGCGGAAGGAATCACAGATGAAAAGGATTTGCTGCATGTTTGCGGGAGTTTTCGTGGTTGCCGCTCTGGCCGGTGTGGCCCAGGCGCCGCAGCCGACTCACCACTGGAGCATCGTGGTGCATGGGGGCGCGGGAGTGATTGCGCGGGCGGAGTTAGGCCCCGCGGGCGACGCTGCCTATCGCGCCTCGCTGGCACAGGCTGAGGCTGCCGGGGCCAAAGTGCTGGACTGGGGCGGTTCGGCGCTGGATGCCGTCGAAGCCACGATTCGGGTTCTGGAAGACGATCCGCTCTTCAACGCGGGCCGGGGCGCGGTCTTCACCTCCGCGGGCAAAAACGAGCTGGACGCGGCTATCATGGATGGCTCGAATCTGAAAGCCGGGGCGGTGGCTGGGGTGACACGCACACGGCATCCCATCAGCCTGGCGCGGGCGGTGATGGATAAGTCGCCGCACGTGATGCTGGCCGGCGCGGGCGCCGACGCCTTTGGCGCGCGGGTTGGCCTGGAGCAGGTTGACCCCAGCTTCTTTTTCACCGAGAGTCGCTGGCAATCGCTGGTGAAGCAGTTGCAAAAGCAGGGACTGCCGGTGCCGCCGCGTCCGGTTGGCGCGCCGCTTCCGCCAGCGGGGCCGGCTAAGCCGGTGGCCCAGATTCTCCCGGTTTTTCAGATTGAGGAGTCGCGCGTGCATGGCACGGTGGGCGTGGTGGCTCTGGACCGGGCAGGCAACATTGCCGCCGGCACCTCGACGGGTGGATTGCAGGCCAAGATGCCGGGCCGCGTGGGCGACTCGCCGATCATCGGCGCGGGCACCTACGCATCCAATCAGTCATGCGCCGTCTCGGCCACCGGCTCGGGCGAGTACTTCATCCGCCTGGGCGTGGCGCGGGAGGTTTGCAATCTGGTGGCCTTCAAGGGCATGAGCTTGCAGCAGGCCGCCGATCAGGTGATTCATCAGGAGCTGGAGGCGCTGCACGGGGATGGCGGCGTTATCGGCCTCACTCCCGACGGGCAGATGGTGTGGAGCTTCAACACGCCGGGAATGTTTCGCGCGCGGCAGACGGAGGGCGGCCAGGTGGAGGTGAAGATTTATAGCGACGAGCCATGACCACCTGCGGTGGGGCCAACTGCTCGCTAAGGCTCGCTTAAGTTTTGTATCGCCATACCCCCCACCCATATTTGGACGCAAATTCCTTGTTTTCTTGAGCTTACAGGCAGGGTTGCGCTGCAAAATATTGACAACAAAGAAGTTCCCTGCAAAATATTCCAGGATAAGGAGTTACGGGCCGTTTCGTCCTCTTCCGGCTGGAAGGCAGCGCGAAAAGGACCTCCGGGACGATGTTTGAAGGAAGACTTCTGAGAATCATTGTGCGACAAAGTGGGGAAATAATCTGCACCACCTGCGGTGGGGCAGCCGCTCGCTATTCGCTCGCAGGAATTCGTGTTTTCCCGGGTCCCCAAATGCGAGGGACACGGGGCACCCGCAACTTGATAAATTACGGTATGAGACCGAGGCCACCCGCCATAATCTTTGTTTTCTATTGGTTACAGGGGCAATAATATACCTGCCTCATCACTCGTGGTGTGTACTTTGGATATAACGGATAGAAGTATAGAATTGACATCTCTGGCCCCGTATTTGTAATGTCAAAGCTAGAGGGAGACAAGATTTTGCCGCGACTATCAATCCCTGAGCAGTTCCGCACTGGTGTGGCTGCACTTGCGGCTCTACCTGAGGATTCCTTCGTCAGATTGTTTGAGGCTGTTGAGTCGGGGATTGCAGCCGATACCGCCGATTCTCTTGCTTCTCAGATCAAACCACCCATTCCGTCGATCTCACTTCCAGAATTGTCGAAACTGTTCACAACCATCACTGCGCTGCAACGTATACAAAACAATTCCCACGTGTCATCGGAGACGTTCGCTTCGGATATTTCTGAGGCGCTCTACGTGGACTCTCCTGCATTGGCAGACGGTATCGACAGGGAACTACTGAAATCAAGAGTATCGAAAATCGTAACGGCGAAAGACATTCTCATAACCAGCTTGAAGGTTCGAGAAGTACAGATGGAAGTCGAACGATCCTTTTGCAAGGCAAGGATTATGACCGACATAAGAGCAGCCTTTTCGGAAGATGCCGCAGAGGTTCCTCGTGGAATGACTATACTCCACACCTTGCAAATCGGGTATCACAAGGGTTCGGAGAAGCACCAGGAGTTTTATGTAACTCTTGATGATGACGATCTTGCATCTCTTAAGAAAGTGATCGAACGAGCCGAAAAGAAGAAGAGCACGCTTAAGGAAATGCTTGCGAAGACTGAATGCCGTTTGTTTGAGTGAAAATCTATGCCAGCATCGAATGCATGTCGCCTAATAGAGGATAGTCCATATCCGACCGATTGGAGCAGACCTTCTAGGGTCCGTCCTCGTGTGAGCCCTCATGTTTTTACGTCTTCATTCCCATCTCGCGAGCCATATGATTTTCAGGATGCTTATCACAAGACTCTCACTTTAGTGTTGAAAACCCCACAACCTTCTATCAGTTTAGACGAAGCTAAATTTCGACGACTGGTTAGTGAATGGCACAACGAAACAGATATGCACTCTTCCACTCTAAAAGTGATCGCGCATCCGGCGTATCTGCGAATAATTGCGATGGGACGAAGTGCGATACCACTAATCCTGCGTGAGATGAAGCAGGGACCAGGCCATTGGTTGCCAGCCATCAGCGCCCTCACAGAAGATGTACGCTCAAAAGGCGAGAATCCTGCTAGTGGCTGTAAAACCTCAAGCGAGGCGAGATCTGCATGGGTCAGATGGGGAGAGTCTAAAGGCTACCTGTAAGAAGAAACCAGATGAGCAGACAGAATCCTGATCTAGATGAGCAATGGGCTTTAGGATGGTTTCCTGGTCTTGCAGGAAGATTCGAGAAAACCAGTCTCCAATCGGATGATTACAATTGCCTCGCGTGGGCTCTTGGACGTACCCATCAGTGGATAGACCCTATCGATCATCAGATAACCCCAGGTAAATATTGGCCCCCCGGCATACCCGAAGAGTGGTCAATTGCAACGACAAGGCAAATTCTGGAGCAGGATGGATATACCGAAGAGACAACCGTCCAAGATTTCGAGACCGACTGGGAGAAGGTTGCAATATTCTCTAATCAACGCGATGAATTGCATTTCGCTCGTCAACTACCAAATGGTAAATGGACCAGCAAGCTAGGAACCCAGATCGATATTGAGCACGATGACCTCGAGAGCCTGAAAGGTAATACTTATGGAGAGTGGCGCGTTATATTGAAGCGGAGGATAAACCACAATAGCCAAAAAGCATAATATCGAATTCGATAATTTCAATACGGCGGGTGGCCCCGGTCACAGTGACTTTTTTCAAACCACGCTTTGGTAAATAACGGTATGAGACCAGGGCCACACGCCCGGCGCTACAAATTCTTGCATGTATTGGCACTATTGAAACCGATTCTTTTCAACGCATTACCGGATGATCTCGAATTTTTCCCAGGGGCAGTTGCAGACGGGGCAGCGTTCGTGCTCTTCTTCGGTCTCCGAGGTGTAGCCGCAGATGGGGCAGACGTAGAAGTCGCGGGCCTCGCCAATCCAGGAATCCCGCTTTCCGGCTGCGAGCAGGGCAATGGCCTCGGCATAGAGGCGGGCGTGGGTCTTCTCGGCTTCCATCGCTCCATAAAAGGTGCGGGTGGCGGCTGGATTATTATGCTCAGCGGCCTCGGCTAAAAAGCCGGGGTACATGGTGTCGATCTCGTACTGCTCGCCGTTGAGGGCGGCTTTGAGATTTTCCAGGGTGGATTTGACCTCGACCGGTTGGATCTCAGCTTCGGCGCGGCCGCCCAGGATGCTGATGACGCGGGCGTGGTTGGCGGCATGAATCTGCTCGGCGCGGGCGGCGGCGCGAAAGAGGCTGGCGGCGCCGAGCAAACCTTCGCTATCGGCCTTGTCTGCAAAAGCAGTGTACTTGGCGTGCGCGTTCGACTCGCCCTCAAAGGCAGCCACCAGGTTCTGAACGGTGATGGCGTTTTCCGCGGCGATTACTGGCATGAAAAAACCTCCCCCATCTCCGCTCCAGAGCCTACGAGCGGCGAAAGAGGGCGCGCTGTGACGCCGGTTACAGGGGTGGGAGGCTGGAGGTTTGGAGGGCCGCCGCTTACCTCGCCTCGTTGCGCGCCATGGCTTTCTGGGCCAGCACCTTGTGGGCATGGTCTTCCAGGGCCTGAGCTTCGGGCAGGAAGGTGAGCGCCTTCTGGATCTCCGGGTCCCAGTCGGCGCGGGCGCGCAGGCCTTCCGTTTCGCCAATCTGGGTGATGAGGATCTGGGAGCGGATGCTGATCTTGAGCCAGTCCATCACGCCGTTCAGGTCGGCCTCGGTCCAGGGGATCTCCTGGCTGGTGAGGTACTTTTTGAACTCCGCGAGCACCGCCGCATCGACCTGGAAGTTCTTGTCCACGGTTCGGTTGGCCAGATAGACCGGAGCGAAGTGGAAGAAAACATCCTTATAGAGCAGCTCGTCCTGGAAGAGGTTGGTTTTGGGGCTCTCGATCTTTTCATCTGGGGTGATGCCGCCGCCGCCGTAGACGGTGCGGCCGGAGTCGGTGAACTTGACCTCGCGATTGGCAGTGTCGGCTGGTTGCGCGCCGCCGTGGGTGTAGTAATCGTAGAGCGAGACGCCGGAGTAATTGCGCTGGATGAGCCGGCCGGAGGGCGTGTAGTAGTGGTAGGTGGTGAGCGCCAGCGCCATGGTGTGATCGGCCATATCGTAGACGGTCTGCACCAGTCCTTTTCCGAAGGTGGTTTCGCCGACGATGAGGGCGCGGTCATGGTCCTGCAGGGCGCCGGAAACGATCTCAGCGGCTGAAGCAGTGTTGCGGTTGACGAGCACCACTATGGGGAAGGTGTGGCCGCCGTTGCCGTGCATGGCGGAGTACACCTGGTCGGGGTTGGCGCGGCCTCGCTGGCTGACGATTTCCTGGCCCTTGGCGAGCAGATGGTCGCAGACCTCGACTGCCTGGCTGAGCAGGCCGCCGGGGTTGCCGCGCAGGTCAAGGACCAGCCCCTTCAGGTTGCCGAAGTCGTCGAGGGCCGTGACGAACTCCTGGGCGGTAGTTTCCTGAAACTGCGACAGGTGAATGTAGCCCACGCCGGGACGAATTTCATAAGCTAAATCCACAGACGGGTGGGGGATTTCGTCGCGGATCAGGTCGAAGACCAGCGGCTTGGGCTGGCCATCGCGGAGCATGGTGGCCTGAACATGTGTGCCACGGGGGCCTTTGAGGGCCTTGGCTACCATATCGGAAGAGGTCAAACCGCCGGGAATCTTGCCATCTATGGAGACAATCTTGCTGTCCACCGCGTAAATGACGTCACCGGGGCGGATGCCGGCGCGGAAAGCGGGGGCGCCCTCGAAGGGATAAACGACATAAACTTTATTTCCCTGTTGCTGTATGGTCATGCCCACACCGTAATAATGGCCACGCTGATCCTCGCGCATGCGGGCGTAGGCCTTAGGGTCGTAGAAGTTGGAGTGGGGGTCGAGGGTGCGCAACATTCCGGGAATGGCGCCGTCGTAGATGAGAGTGTCGGCCTTGTCGTTGTCGATGGGATCGGCGTAGTTCTGCTCCACCAGCGCATAGACGTTGGTGAAGGACTTGAGGCTGTCGCGGAGCTGGCTTTGGTCGGCCGCGGACTGGGCTCCCACCCTGCTCTGTAAAATGCTGCCAACAAAGGCACATACGGCAAAAAAGAGGGCCACGGTAAAGAGCGCGCGGCGTGCAGGGGGTGTCATGGGCGGGAAATCCTCCGGAAACGGTGTGGCAGGAGCCTGGGAAACGCCTGAAAAAAGGCACTCTGAAAGGTCAAGTATAGCACTGAGATGTTTGACGGCAGCGAGGGTTATTGGACAGCGCGGGGGGAGTGGCCGTCCAGGCGGAGCAAAAAACCGGCCGGGCAGAGTGTCGTTCGAGGCACAGTGATTTTCAAAATTTTGGACAGGTCGGAGGGTGAAACGCGCACAAAAGGTGTGCATATAGAGACATGAAAATCTGCTACAAACAGGTTGAAAACTGCGAAAAACGGGGTAAAAGACAGCTAAAAGTTATCAGCTTTCAGCAATCAGCTACATGAAAGAGCGATAAATCGCTCATTGAGTACTCCGGCAGAGACCAGGGGTTAGGATCGCCGGAAATGTTCCACGTGGAACATATTCATTCTGTTGAGTTTATGCCGATGTTTACCAGATAATTAACAGCAAGGTTTTGAAAATAAAAAAGTGAAAAAGTGAAACAGTGAAATAGTGAATTGGAACCCCGGTTGCGGAGGGGATGAAACCCCATTTTGTTCGTGCGGCCTCAAGATCGGTCTTGTGATCCCGACTCCTATGGAATGCCCCTATGCCCATTTTCTCCGGCGTCCAGAAACTCGGACCAGTGGGGCATCAAGTTGTCGATAGAGTTCAAAAAGGTAGATGACCCTCTGTATTTCGGTGTCGAATCCCGCCCGTCGATAACAAGCGTCAACTGCTCGATCAAGGGCGCGGTGAGCCTGTGCTAAAGGTGCGGGCATCACGTCGGGATCATACAAATCCGCCAATGTTGCGTCCGGTCGGGCTCTGCGGGCAGCGAGTACAGCCTCGGCGCATTGTGTCACTCGCCGACGCGCGGTCTCACTCACACCTTGAGGCCATGGAAAGGTGTTGTATACTATCTGATTCGAGTAGCGATAGTCGCCCTTGAGACGCCCAGCAACCGTCCTAACCCAAGCCATGTTCATCTCGGATGTGAGGACGCCAAAATGAAACATCGTGGCGTCCTCCACCGTGAGGCAAGCGTCAGACGCGATAATTTCTGGCTCTTGAAAGTCCATCGGGATGTAGATGCGCCTCTCAGATGAAACTCGCGGAATCATCAAGTATCTTCGAGTTGGCTGTCGATCCTCACCAAACAGTGATGGGGGTAGACTTTGGGTTGTTTCGCGTTGGCTCGCTGTTCGGTACTCTGCAACCTGACGGATGCGGCGAGTAACATTTGGCATTCGCCGCAACTCTTGAGGATTTGCATCCTTGAGCTAAAGGCAATACCGCACTCCACCTTGGATGAACTCTTTGCTACCCTTAAACTGCCTCATATAAGGACGGGCAGCTGACTCCTGTTGAAGGAACGTATTGTACTCATTCTCAGTAAACAGCAGGTGTCCACCATCATTCGGCATGCTTCCAAATCTAATTTCAGGCACAGCACACGCCGGGAACGGTCTTGTACGACTCTTAACATACAACCTCTCTGACATTGGGAGTAAGTAAGGGTTGATTTCGTCAACTTTGTGGCCAATTGGATCGGAAGTTGGTGTTTCATACTCAAACAACCATTTATCAGCACGTCCATTTGAAAATCCGACAATTACACAAAATACCGCAGCATTATTAGCTGCTTCGTTCATCCATTTGAATGTCCTGTGCGCGAAGTCAATATGCACATCGAGCGCAAACAATCTTCGCCACAGCGCAGGAACCTGTTCTCCTTGCGTAATGGAGTTGGTTGCAACAAATGCTGCACGAGCATTTGTCTCCCGAATAAACTCAGCCGTCTTTTGGAACCAGCAGCAGACATAATCAAGTACTCCAGTGCCTCCTGCACTTCCAAAGACAATTCTCATATCATCATTCTGTTCTGCATTACGATTTGCCTTCGCCACAAATGGAGGATTTCCAAAGATGTACACCTCACCGGCCAAGAGTTGTTGGAGAGTAAAGAGTTGATGCCAGTCCTCCCTCAAAGCATTCTGCTGCCGAACATCAGCGCTATGGACCAGCGGGAGCCGCGTAAGATTTGCTCCGAATGTAGCATTCAATTCCTGATTCATCTGATGGTCTGTTATCCAAACTGCAACTCGAGCGATGTGCGCTGGATTCTGCTCGATTTCAAACGCTGTCAGTTGATTAACATCCACTCGACACAGGAGGGTAGGGTCACTCATTAGCTGCGGATCAAGTTCACCACGCCTATTGATGACCCGCATCTCCAACCGCCGCAGTTCTCGATAGGCAATTACTAAAAAGTTGCCGCACCCGCATGCAGGGTCAAAAAACCTTAAACGAGTGAGCTTATCGTGAAATGCGGTGAGAGTCCGGCGATCATTGGCTACCCTTTGAAACTCTTCGTTAAGGTCATCCATAAATAGCGATTTGATAAGCTTCAGGATGTTCTGTTCGGATGTGTAATGGCCTCCGATGGCATGTCGTCTTTCAGTGCCTTCGGTGATCATCACATACTGAAACATGGAACCGAAGATAGCCGGTGAAACCGTACTCCAGTCTGATTCAAAGCAAAGCATCAAGAGATTACGCGCTCGCAGGCTGAACGTGGGAACGGTCAATCTCTCTTCGAATAAGCCACCGTTTACATACGGCAAGGTCAACAAATCGTCAATGAGCGCTCTAGAGCGATTCTCCAGTGGAGTATTGAGTATTTCGAATATCGAATGAAGATAAGAGCCAAGGTCGGAGCCATCTGGTCTTGTGTAGTCACGTATAAGCGATTCAAAGACATCGCGTGTAAAGATTCCAGTGTCATCCGCGAACAAACAATAGACGAGACGGACAAGCAGCATCTCCAACTCGTGGCCGCGGTAGCCGCTCTCTTTGAGTGCATCGTGCAGCTCGGCTATCTTCTCCGCTGCTTTCTCATTTACGGGGTCAGCATCTCGTGTTTCATACCTCTGATAACCGGTAATGAACCCGAACAAATGAAGCTTCTGTGGCAGTTGGGTTAGTGTAAAGGACTCCTCTGTTCCAGTTTCCAAATCATGCAATCTGAATCGCGCAAAGTCCGATACCAATACATATCTTGGGAGCCGCTCTTCCTCAAGGCCGGGAAAATAGTCAACCGCTTGCCTGTATGCACGGTCAAGGTCTTCGCCAAGACTTTTGTGCTCGACAATTAGAACACTTGGCCAGAGCAGATCGATGGAACCTCTCCGGTTTCCAAGTAGCTTTACTGGCTCTTCAAAACTTGCCACGCGCCGTCTACTGATTCCGAAAATATCAAAAAAAGCATTCCAAAAGGTCTGCGCTTCAGCCCTTTCACGAGAGGCTGTTGCCCAATCATGCGCAAACCGTTGTGCCCGGCCCCGAATTTCCTGATGATTCAGTGGCATACGTAGCATTAGGGTACATCAGCAGACCCTATACGCTGCGCCGGATTTATGGCAGGTATCCGATACTGTACTTCAATATCTGAGCGGACCGATATTTACTGGCAAACGCCGCTGCGTTCACCGATTCAACCAACAGTTTGGGGCTGGAACGGTGATTTTTTGGGCGGGGAGGACGGCGGTTGGGGAAGGGGAACGGAAAATGCCGGGCATAGGGGCGAAAGACGGGCTGAATTTGAAGGATTTGCGGCAAATTTGGCGGAAATGGCGGGAAATGGGGGGAAGATGGCATTGCTGCTGCCCAGGGATTTACAATGGCGTCTAAGCAACGGGGAGCGGGTTGATGCGCCCTGCGGTGTTCTGACCTTATGAATCTACGAATTTTTGGCAATATCGCGGCATTGGTATTTGGCACATTGCTGCTCGCAAGCACGCTCATAGCGCAAACCCGCGCGGCGGCGCCACAGAGCCCCTATGGCGGGGTGACGGTGGAGGATATGATCGCCCGGGTCAACGACCGGGTCATTACCAGTTCAGACTACGAGCGGGCGATGAAGGATCTGGATCATGAAATGCAGCAGCACGGGGCCACGATGCAGGAGATCTCGGCGGCGCACAAGGATTTGCTGCGCAACCTGATCGACCAGCAGTTGTGGCTCTCCAAGGGCAAGGAGCTGGACATTACCGGGGAAACCGAGCTGATCACCAGGCTGAACGAGATCCGCAAACAATACAATCTGGATAGCATGGAAGACCTGGAAAAGGCGGCCCGGGAGCAGGGCGTCTCGTTTGAGGATTTCAAGGCCAACATCCGCAACGAGATCATCACGCAACTGGTGATGCGTCAGGAGATTGGCAAACGGATACAGTTTACTCCGGGCGAGGCGCAGCGCTACTTTGAGGAACACAAGCAGGAGTACGCGCGGCCAGAGAGCGTGACGCTGGCAGAGATTATGGTGAGCACCGGGACGCCGGCGCCATCGGCGACCGTACCCGGCGAAACGCAGCCTGTGGATCCGAAAGTGCTGGCGGCAGCCCAGGCGAAGGCTAACGACATAGAGGCCAAACTCCATGCGGGCGGCGACTTCGGCCAACTGGCGCGCAGCTTCAGCGACGGTCCGACAGCCGCCGAGGGCGGCAATCTGGGGCAGTTCCACCGCGGAGAGCTGGCCAAGGTGCTGGAGGAAAAGACCTTCGCGCTGAAGGCGGGCGAGTACACCGAGCCGATTCGCACCCGGCAGGGCTTTGTGATTCTCAAGGTGACGCAGCATATTGCCGGGGGCATACCGGCATATAACGATGTCAAGGAACAGGTTGAGGAGAACTTCTTCGCGGCGCGAATGGAGCCGGCCATGCGCGCCTATCTGACCACCATGCGCGAGCAGGCGTTTATCGACATCAAGCCTGGCTACGTGGATACCGGCGCCAGCGCCAAGGAGACCAAGCCGATCTTCAGCGCTTATGTGCCGCCTACGCCGAAGAAGAAGAGGAAGGTGGAGCGCACCCGCTACCGCGAGAGCACACACGGCTTCCGGCAGAAATCGAGGCCGGAAGTATCGGCCGAGACGCCCGCCGAGCAAACACCCGCGCCGGCAACGAAGTCGAAGAAGGGCAGGAAAGCAGAGCAGGCATCGATGAAGCTGGGGAAGAAGGAAAAGATTCGCCTGGGCCAAGCGCCGACCAAGACCCTGCCCAACGCACGGCAGGGCACGACGGTTGACGTGGGCGCAGGTCCGCAAACGGCGAGTTCCGGCCAGGAGCCGGTGAACCCTCTGGAACCGGCCGCGCCGACGCGAAAGACGCGCTACAGTGATCGCGCCAGGGAGGTTAAGCATGCCAAGGGCAAGGGCAAAGGCAAGGCCGAGGGACCAAAACCTGATGTTCTAGCTCCAGCAGAGCCCGACGCCGCCGAGGTAGCCGACCGCCAGACGCAGGCCGGCCCGTTGGGCCTGGCCGGTGATACTTCCAAAAAGAAGAAAAAGACAGCCACCACTACAGGCGACAAGACCCGGCTGGCCGACAGGAAGAAGACAGAGAAACCTGCGCAAAACTCCGGCGACGTGCCGTTGGGTCCGGCGCCGCAGACTCCCGCGCCGGCTCCGCAACCGAATCAGTAACTTCGGCATTACAAGGCGACAATCACGAGGGCGCGGCTTAGGCTGCGCCTTTCTCTGTTAACAAACCCTTCGTTGCGCGCGTTCGAATGACTGGTTCGGCCATTATGGAGGTATTTTTTGAAACTGAATATCGTAACGCTGGCATTCGTTGTTGTTTTCCTGCCGTTCATTGTCCTGCACTTCTGGGGACCGCCGTGGACAGCATTGCGCATCGCCGGAGTGGCCATAGGCGTACCTTGCCTTCTGCTGTTCGCTTTGGCACGCATTCAACTGGGAAAGGCCTTTAGCGTTCAGGCCAAGGCGAGCACGCTGGTGACCAGCGGCATCTATTCGCGCATCCGCAATCCGATTTATGTTTTTGGCGGCCTGATGATTGCGGGATTCTTACTGTGGGTAAATCAGCCCTGGCTGCTTCTGATCTTCGTGGTTCTGATTCCCATGCAGGTGTGGCGCAGCCGGAAGGAGGCGCGGGTGCTGGAGGAAAAATTCGGCGCTGAGTATGTGGAGTACAAAAAGAAGACGTGGTTCTGAGCCGGAGCCGAATCAAGGGATGGGCCGAAGCCCGTTTGGGTAAAGATTCCATTTATTTGGAGAGACAGAATGCATTCAGTATGGTTTGGCGAGTTTATGGGGACGCTGGTTCTGGTGTTGCTGGGCAACGGTGTCGGCGCCAATGTGACGCTGCGCAAATCGTACGCGGCCGATGCGGGGTGGATGGTGATCACCACGGGGTGGGCGCTGGCGGTGCTGTGCGGCGTGCTGGTGGCGCAGGCCTTCGGCAGCTCCGGCGCGAACCTGAACCCGGCCATCACGCTGGCCGTTGCGATCGTCGGCGGAGATTATTCGCAGTTGGCGTGGTTGTGGCTGGCGCAGTTGCTGGGAGCGATGGCCGGCGCGGCGCTGATGGCGCTGCACTACGGACCGCACTGGAAGCTGACGCCTGACCCGGCGGCCAAGCTGGGCGCGTTCTGCACCAACGCGGCGGTGCGCAATATGCCGTTCAATATTTTGAGCGAGGCAGTGGGCACGGCGGTGCTGGTGGTGGTAGCGGGCGCGATTTTTTCGCACGGAGTTTCGGCGAGCGGGGCTGGACTGGGGCTGGGTGCGGGGATGGGTCCATGGCTGGTGGCAAGTTTAGTGTGGGGCATCGGCCTCTCACTGGGCGGGACTACGGGCTACGCCATCAACCCGGCGCGCGATCTGGGTCCGCGGCTGGTTCATTGGCTCGCGCCGATTCCCGGCAAGGGCGGATCGAACTGGAGTTATGCGCTGATTCCGGTTGTGGGGCCGTTGCTGGGCGGAGGACTGGCGGGAGTGCTGGTGAGGTACGCGCATTTGTGATGCGAAGCATGGAGTTCGTGGATTCCCACCCTTTCGCACAGAACACGAAAGGATGGGGCACTGAGCGCGCATATGCTGCTGCTCCCAATTCAATCCGCCCCTACAGGGCGGAAAATTTCTCCAAAACACATTCCCAGGGCTGCGCTTCGCTTGCCCTGGGCTATTATCACTACATCCCTCCGGGATGTGAGTTCATGATAAGCTGAGATAAATCTCACAGGAGGTGCGCTGTGCAATACGAAGACGAAATTACCGACCACTCCTCCTTTCAAGCGGACGAGTAAACGCCGCAGAGGGTTCCCCTCGGAAACCCACGTCAAACGAGGTCATCGAGTTGTTCATGGTGACAAGGATCTCAGCGAAAAACTGGGACGGAACGATTTGTGTCCGTGCGGCTCAGGACTGCGCTTTCAAGAAGTGCTGCATGAAGTCCGGCCAGTATGACGGCAGCCGGCGCAATTACTTTTTTCCGCGAATAGAAACGATAGCTTGCCGGATATCCCAGGTCTCCGATCCGAGACCTGGGACTAATTTTCAAATCACTCCAGGTAGGAGGCGACGACCGCCAGGGCGGCGATGGCGGCGGTCTCGGCTCTCAAGATGCGGGGGCCGAGAGATGCGGCCCGCCACCCGTTGGCGTCGAAGAGAGCCTCTTCCGAGGGCGCCCATCCGCCTTCGGGACCGATGGCAATCTCCAGCGTGGGCATCTCGGCTCCGGCGGTGGCCATGGCTTCCTTGAGCGCATGGCGGAGGGTGGTGGTGCGCTCCTGCTCGGCGAGGACGATATACGCAGTGCCGGAAGCGGAGCGCGTGGCCTCCAGAGATTCGGAAGACTCGGAAGACTCGGAGGCGGCACGGACGCGGACGGCCAGAGGGGTTGGTTCGAAGATGATGGGCACATCGATGCGCCGCGCCTGCTGTGCCGCTTCATGGGCGATGCGCCGCCAGCGCTCGGCACGTTTGCCGGCGGCCGCGGCGAGATGCTTCTCCGTGCGCCGTGCAATCACCGGCGCAACGGCGGCCACTCCCAGCTCAGTGGCTTTTTCGATGGCCCACTCCATGTGGTCGAACTTGTAGACGGCCATCACCAAAGTAACGGGCAGCGCGGGATCGGCCTCCAGCTCGGCGATGAGGTTGAAGCGGACCTCGTCGCGGGCGACGGCGGCCACCTGGGCATGAAAGACGTGACCGCCGGCAACAACGTCGGCCTCCATACCGGGCTGCGCGCGCAGGACGCGGGCCAGGTGCTCGGCCTGCTCGCCCACCAGGGTGGCGGTGGCTTCGTCCCAATGCTCGGCAATCCAGCGGCGGCGTGTCATGGATTCCTCCGGTACTGCGCGTCTACCAGTGTAGACCTTTTTCCAAAAACACATCAGCCCCTAAAAACACATCAGGGGAACGCTGGAAGCGCTCCCCTGATGTGTTGCCTTTGGTTGGAGGTGCCGCTACTTCTTTTTTGCTGACTTCTTTGCGGCCTTCTTCGCAGGCTTTTTCGCTGCTTTCTTGGTTGCCATTGTTGTTATTCTCCCTTTCGATGATTTTGCATCGACCTGCAAATGAATTTTGCAGTTGATGAATGTATAGAATCTCAAAGCACACATGTCAAGAGAAAAACGACATGACGGTGGAAAAATAGACAACTATTTTTTGAGCGGGAAATCGGGAAATGACGGTTTGGGGTCAGAAAAAATGGCTGGAGCGGAGCAAGGCGAGGGCCAAAGCGGCAAAAAATCGTGGCAGCGACGCGCGAAGAGGACGGATGGAGGCTACGAAGATGCCTGGACACAGGCTGAGAGGATGCGGGAATCGAGAATTGGGGAGAGAACGAAAGGGAGGGATTGGTGGAGCTGAGCGGGATCGAACCGCTGGCCTCCTCGTTGCGAACGAGGCGCTCTCCCAGCTGAGCTACAGCCCCACGACATTCATTATCTTACCAGCGAATGGCTCTTGGGGGAAGAGGCGTTCCCCTTGAGGTTTGAAAGAACATGGACGAATGAGTTTTGCGATTTCCCACCCTATCCGCAACATTGCAAGAAGCAGGTCCTTCGACTCGTTGCGCTCGCTCAGGATGACAGCGGCGCGGGTGGGGCACTCGATCCGCATCGGCGTCAGCGCACGTAGGTATAGATTCCGCAGAGATCGGTGGATTTTTGCAGAGCTTCGAAGGTCATGAGAGGGGGATTGTCTCCGGAGAAGAAGGCGACCATCAGCGCGCCGTCGGCAACATAGACCGCTATCCATTGGGTGTCTTGCGAGCCGCAGAGAGTATTGTTCTTGAGGAAACGGCGCGAGGCGGGGATAGTGACGCGGTAGAGCTGGCCATTGCCGGCGGTGTCCACGGCTTCGTCGAAGGCGGCACTGACCTCGGCTGGCTTGAGCAGACGGACAGGCGCGATCGGAAAGGATGAAAAGTAGATGGTAATTTTGGAGCCTGAGATGGAGATGTCGCCTGTGATGCTCGCAGCCGTGTTGCTGGCGGCTCTCCAGTGGCCTTTTTCCGGCTGCTGCGCGGCGCTTGTGGCGCAGGCGAGCGCGAAAGCCAGAAGGAAGAAACTCACGCGGATACGCATTGCGACCTCCTAAAGCGGATTGACATTCACAAAGTGCGCGAATGGATGGGGCACCCAAATTATGTGGTATCCCACCCATTTCACAAAAAAAGTGAAATGGATGGGGCACGGAGGATTTGTGTGACTCCCAACAGCATTGGCCGGATCGCGGCTGAGAAAAGTTTTACAGCTGGTTCATGTTGGCCAGGAACTCGGCGTTGTTGCGAACCTTTTCCAGGCGCGAGATGAGCAGCTCCATGGCCTCGACGGGGGAGAGCGGGTTGAGGACCTTGCGGAGAATCCAGATGCGGGAGAGATCCTCCTTGGGGATGAGCAACTCTTCCTTGCGGGTTCCGGAGCGCTGGATGTCGATGGCCGGGAAGACGCGCTTGTCGACCAGCTTGCGGTCAAGGATGATTTCCATGTTGCCGGTGCCCTTGAACTCCTCGAAGATGACCTCGTCCATGCGCGAGCCGGTGTCGATGAGGGCGGTGGAGATGATGGTGAGCGAGCCGCCTTCCTCGATGTTGCGGGCGGCGCCGAAGAATCGCTTGGGGCGTTGCAGGGCGTTGGAGTCCACGCCGCCGGAGAGCACCTTGCCGGATGGAGGCACGATGGTGTTGTAAGCGCGGGCTAGACGGGTGATGGAGTCGAGCAGAATGACCACGTCACGCTTGTGCTCGACGAGGCGCTTGGCCTTCTCGATGACCATCTCGGCAACCTGCACGTGGCGGGCGGCGGGCTCGTCGAAGGTGGAGCTGATGACCTCGCCCTTGACCGAGCGCTGCATATCGGTGACTTCCTCGGGGCGCTCGTCGATGAGCAGGACGATGAGAACGACTTCGGGGTGGTTGGTGGAGATGGAGTTGGCCAGCGCCTGCAAGAGCATGGTCTTGCCAGTGCGGGGCGGAGCGACGATGAGGCCGCGCTGGCCCTTGCCCACCGGGGTCAGCAGGTCCATTACCCGGCAGCTCATGGCCTCCTTAATCGTTTCCAGCTTGATGCGTTCCTGGGGATAGAGCGGAGTGAGGTTGTCGAAGAGAATCTTGTTACGCGTCTCCTCGGGCGACTCGAAGTTGATGGCCTCGATCTTGACCAGGGCGAAGTATTTTTCTCCCTCATGGGGCGGGCGGACGTTGCCGCTGATGGAGTCGCCGGTTTTGAGATCGAATTTGCGAATCTGCGAGGGGGAGACGTAGATGTCGTCGGGACCGGGCAGATAGTTGTAGTCCGGCGAGCGCAGGAAGCCGTAGCCGTCGGGCAGAATCTCCAGCACGCCCTCGGCAAAGATGTGGCCTTCTTTTTCGCTTTGCGCCTGGAGGATTTTGAAGATCAGGTCCTGCTTGCGCAGGCCGCTGGTTCCCGGGATCTCCAGGGTGCGCGCGATGCGGGTCAGTTCCGTGATGTTTTTTTCTTTGAGTTCAGCAATGGTCATGATCACCTGCGATATAGGAGGATGTGAGTGGGAGAATCCGGAAGGGGGAAGTGTTCCGGGATGTAAAGGCTGGATTTCAATGCCGGCAGCCGGCCAGCACCGCGTATGGAGGCACTCCTGAAATGAAGTGGAGCATTAAAGAACAGGAAACGCGGTTGCCTTGACCGGCAAACCGCAGAAACCGCTGCCTGATTTAACTATACCCTTCAGGGCGGGATCAGGCAGCGCGACGAGCTTCGGCCGGCTGTTGCGCGGAGGCCTCAATGGGCGCCGCGGAGCCGGGGTTGGTGGTTAGAAAGCGGCCCAGGACTTCATTGGTGGTATCCTGCAACCGAGTGTTGGGCTTGTGCAGCTTGCGGGTAGCCTTGCTCGCCAGCTGACACAACTGGTAGCGATTGGAGACGTTAGAAAGAGCTCCAAAAACCAAATCAGAACGCATTGCGAAATTCTCCTTCAATCAAATTGGCTCCGACCGGCATAGGACAGCCGCCGACGGCGCAACAGGGGATCCCATCAGTGTGGATATCTCCCAATTCTTACTCCCAAGTCTTAGACGCACGAACTGAGCGTATAGTTCAAAATCCTGACGCACCTTCGCAGATTGTGGAACAGGCATAATGCCATATCAGCAATACTGAATGCAGCCTTGGGAACTATCCATCCTGCATTCCCGTTCCGGTAGTGTTCAAATCCGCACACCGGGGCATCAAAGGATGAGCCGCAGCTCAAGATGATGCGGAAAACGACAGGCGGGCGCACTGTCTACTTCTCTAATCCGCCCTATTATGGATAGCAATCCTGAATGTATACCGTGAAGGCTTGGAGGTCAACAGTTTTTTACATGGTGTTGGCGGCTTAAAACCGGAAGGGAAGAAATAGCGACCACTTTAGAGATAAATACTATAATATCAACTAGATAAAGAGTAGATTCCGACCCGGGAAACTCTCCGCTTCAGCAGGCAATTGCCTGAAAACAGGATAATTTTCGCATTTCTATTCCACATTATGGGAATCTGCCTGGTTACCCCTGTGAGTCAAGAGCCCCTGACCTCTGTCATGCCCAGTAGCTGCGGTCGAGGGTGCGGTATTCCACCCCATCGCGCAAAGATCGCACGATGGGGACCCCGGAGCCTTCAACTCCAATAACTCCGATCCAGCGTCCTATACTGAATGGCCTCGGCGAGGTGGGCCACGGCGAGGCTCTCGACGCCTTCGAGATCGGCGATGGTGCGGGCGACTTTGAGGATGCGGTCGTGGGCGCGGGCGGTGAGGCCCTGTTGCTGCATGGCGCGCTCGAGGAGGCGCTCGGCGTCTGCGCCCAGTTCGCAATAGGCGCGAATCTGGCGGGTGGTCATCTGCGCGTTGGAGTAGATCTTCTCGCCGAATTTGCGGAAGCGCTGGCGCTGTCGTTCGCGGGCGGCGAGAACGCGAGCGCGAATCTCGGCTGAGCCCTCGATGGCCGCCGAGCCACGCAGTTCCTTATATTTGACCGCCGGGACCTCGATGTGAATGTCGATGCGGTCGAGAAGCGGTCCGGAGATCTTGGCCACGTAGCGCTGAATCATGGGCGGGGTGCATTGGCACTCGCGGGATTTGTCGTTGAAGAAGCCGCAGGGGCAGGGGTTCATGGCCGCAGCCAGCATAAAGCGCGCGGGAAAGCTGAGCGACATGGAGGCGCGGGCGATGGTGACGGTGTGGTCTTCGAGAGGCTGGCGGAGAACCTCGAGGACATTGCGAGGAAACTCCGGCAGCTCGTCGAGGAAGAGCAGGCCGTTGTGGGCCAGAGAAACTTCGCCGGGGCGGGGGATGATGCCGCCGCCGATCAGTCCCGCGTCGCTGATGGTGTGGTGAGGCGAGCGGAAGGGGCGCTGGGTGACGAGACCGGCAGCGGCGTCGAGCACGCCGGCGACGGAGTGAATCTTGGTGGTTTCGAGCGCCTCTTCAAAGGTGAGCGGGGCGAGGATGGAGGGCAGGCGCTTGGCCAGCATGGTTTTGCCGGAGCCGGGCGGGCCGATCATGAGAATGTTGTGGCTGCCGGCGGCGGCAACTTCCAGGGCGCGCTTGGCCGTCTGCTGGCCGCGGACGTCCTTAAAGTCCACGGTGAAGTGTTGCAGCTCGCCTAAAAGCGTTTCAGTCGAGACGCGATACGGCTCGCGCTGAATGACGCCCACGACCATGGTGTTGAGCAGCTCCAGCACGTCGAGCAGCGAAGAGGCGGGATAGACGTTGACACCCTCGACCACGGCGGCCTCGGCGGCGTTGGCGGCGGGCAGAATGAGGTTAGGGATGTCCTTTTCGCGGGCCATGATAGCCACGGGCAACATTCCCGGCACGGCGCGGACGCTGCCGTCGAGGCCCAGTTCGCCCACCAGCAGAAAGCGGCTCAGGTCGGTAGCTTTCAGCGCGCCATAAGCGCCCAGGATGCCGACGGCGATGGGCAAATCGAAGCCGGAGCCTTCTTTCTTGAGGTCGGCGGGGGCGAGATTGATGGTGATGTGGGTGGGCGGAATCAGGTAGCCGGAGTTCTTGATGGCGGCGCGGACACGGTCGCGACTTTCGCGCACCGCGGCGTCGGGCAGGCCGACGGTGTGGAAGACGTCCTTCTCCGCAACGATGCCGCTGTAGTCCACCTCGACATCAATGAGGCTGGCGTCAATTCCGTAGACAGCCGCGCTGTGAGCTTTGAAGAGCATGATTTAAGTCGCAGTGAGTGTAGCAGATGGGAGGGATTAGGGATAGACAATAGGGAACACAGAACAGGAAATATGGAATAGGGCAGGGGATCGACGGCGGGTCTATCGAAATACTGCTGCAATCCGAGATGGCTTTTTCCCCGTCGTGCAATGGCCAAACTGTGCTATGCTTTTTAGAAGTCTGTTGTTAGTTCAAACTCGTGAGAGGTATTTATGAGCGAACAAGAATTGACCGCTAAGATGGACACGGCGCTTGCGCATGTTGACCCTGACCGGCGCAAGTTCCTGGGAATACTGCTTGCCGGGGTTGCGGCGGCTCCGCTGCTGACATCGGCATCCCTGACCGCCGAGAACCAGGCCCATTTTCCGAAAAACGAGTTAAAGTCCCAGTCCCACATGAAAGCCCAGACCTGGACCAAAGGCGGCACGATGATCAAGAATGGCTCCGCCAACACGATCAAGTGGGATAACAAGAATAATACGCAAATCAAGGGAGCCCAGATCAAAGGCGAAAACTCCGCGATCAAGAACGGCGCCCCCAGCACGATCAAAGGCGCCAACACGCAGATTAAACTCCAACCTAACGCGATCAAGGGCGAAAACACGGCGATCAAAGGCGAAACCAAACCCGTCCAACATTGATTTGCATCTGTATGCCATCCGCCCAGGGTGGCATACAGATCTCTGCACGAATCATGCCCGGTAGCATCCATGGATCATCCCGTCATCAACCCCGACGTCGGGCTTTCGCCGGTCGAGGGCGGCTATCTTGCGTACAATCCCGTCTCTGATTGCCTGCACGAACTGAACGCGATGGGCGCGCTGATCGCCGAATTGTGCGATGGCAGCCGGAGCGTGGAAGAGATCCGGGCATTGGCTGGGCCGCTGATGCCCGAGGGCCAAAGCGCTGAGATTGGTGGCTGGATCAGAGATGCAATTGAGGCCGGCTTGCTGGTTTGGGGCGATGGCGCTACGGTCCGTCCTCATGAACTGACTTCTGATGAATTGTCTGGCCTGGCTGACAAACTCCGCGGAAACGGCTATACCGAGAGCACATTCCAGTGCCTGAAACGAGTGACGGAGCTAACGCCGGATAATCCCGATGCGTGGCATGCACTGGGCTGGGCGGCCCAGGCTGTCGGACGGCGCAAGGAAGCGGGTGATGCTTTTGAAAAATATCTTGAAGCCCGGCCCGAAGACGCTTCGATTCGCCATATTCTGACAGCCTTGAAGGATGAAGCGCCGCCTCCGCGCGCCTCGGACGAATGCATTGTGCAAATCTTCCGGGACTTTTCCTCACACTATGACAGCAAGATGCGCGACAACCTGAGCTACCAGGCACCGGAACGGCTGCAGGAGCTGATCCGAGCCGAGATGGGCGATGCCGGGGGCCTTGACATTCTCGATATTGGCTGCGGAACGGGGCTGGCGGGCGTGGGGTTGAAGGAGCGCGCGGCGTGTATGGTGGGGATCGATCTCTCTCCGGAGATGATCGAGGTTGCGCGGGAGCGCGAGATCTATGACCAACTGGAGATTGCCGAGATCACCGAGTGGCTCGATCAGACGGAAGGCCAATTCGATCTGATTGTCGCTTGTGACTGCCTGGTTTATTTCGGCGATCTTCAGCGGATGGCGGCGTCGGCGGCCAGGCGGCTCAAGCCGGGGGGATGGTTCGCATTCACGACGGAACGCGGCGAGAAATATCCATTTCATCTCACGGATTCAGGAAGGTATACGCATCATCCCGATTATGTTCGCGAGGTTGCGGCAAAGGCTGGGCTGATGGTTGGCAGGCTGGAAGAGGGATTCCTGCGGACGGAACGCGGCGTTGAAGTGACGGGGTTGCTGGCGCTGCTGAGGAAAGCAAGCGATCCGCCGGTTTGTTGATCGCTGCATTCCAGGCCTTAAAATCTAAACTTGGGGTACCCGGCCTAGGAGCGTGACACACATGACAGGACCAAAGTGGAAGCGCTTCGAGAAACTGATTCACGACATCCACACCCAACTTGCCCCTGCAGGGGCGGTCGTCAAGTTGGACGACAAAATCGTCGGGTGCTTCTCGAAGACTCCTCGCCAACTGGACATAACTATCCGCGTCAGAATCGCTCAATATGATGTCCTCATAGTCGTGGAATGCAAAGACCAAGCTCGTCCTATCGACGTAACGGAGTTAGATTCATTTGCGAACAAGCTTGAGGATGTAAAAGCCAACAAGGGTGTGATGATCTCAACGAGTGGCTACACGCCCGCTGCGGTAAATACGGCGCGGGCAAAAGGTATCGACACGCGTACCTATATCGATACCGATAGCGTGGATTGGCGTAAAGAGATTGCGATCCCCGTATTGCTTGTAATAGTCAAGCTCAATTCGTGGGCGGCAGTTTTCTCGGGTGTACCAGGCTACCGAGGGGCCGCGCCCACAAACATCCCTTTTCCATTGATTAAGACCTTTGCGGAGGATGGTACGCCTCTCGGCCCGATTATTGTCCTGCTCGGCAAAAAATGGAACAACGATAAATCCCTTCATGAACCTGGGGAGCACAGGATAAAACTAGCCGAACATGTGATCATCAATGTTGGTGGAACCCCTGCACACGTGAAGATCGAGGCGATACTCAAAGTCGAACGTTGCTATTATCGAGGCCTAATTCCCATAACATTCGCAGGGTTCAAGGATGAGCAAGACGGTTCATTGTTGGCAAAAGAAATAAGAACCGATTCCTTCGCACCTACTCAAATCGCACGTGGCGAAGTGCCGGGTTGGACGGAGCTAACAGCGCTGAGAAACGGCACGATTGATTGTATTGTGCCGATAGGAACCGGACAGGGCAATACGCCAACGTTCACACAAGCACCAAGAGATGACACAATCCCTATCGATCCTGTCATGCTCGTCATGCACTTTGTGGATGCTGTGCCGGAGGAGCCTGACGACCTCAAGCTTCCAACTACCCTAGATACTCAGGTCTGACCAGTATATGAGCGTCTTAGGATGCCTCTGGACCCTAGCTTATCCGGCACAGATCGAGCCTATCTAGTGCTACTCGAAGCCAACTGATTATCATGTCCGTCCTCCAGCCGCGCGTCGAATTGGCGGTTGAAGCGGATGAGGGCGATCCATTGGCCGTGGTCCTGCTGCTGCCAGACGAGGTCGCCGTGGAGTTGGCGGGCGATTTCTTCCGGCGGGAGGTCGTGGTGCAGGCCGAAGTAGCGCTCATCGGCTGTGCGGCTGGTTGCGCCCAGAGTGAAAAACGATGAATGTGGATCGTATTTGGTGGAGAAGACCAGGGCGGCGGAGTAATTTTCCGGCTCCTCGGCGGCGCGGGCGAGTCCGGCGGCGGTGAAGTCGGGGACAAGATAGACGGCGTAGGGCTGGCTGAGGTAGCCCAGCTCTGGGCGGGAAAGCTCGTCGGCGAGAGGCCAGGCGGAGAGGACGGTTGCGCCGGGGTAGCGGGCGTCAAGCTGTTGGATTCCGGCCTGGTGGAGACGGATAATGCGAGCGTAGGTGAGGTTGTCTTCCGGGGCAAAGCCGTAGGGGGGATTGATGAAAATTCCCGCGATGAAGGCCGCGGCGGAGAAGGCGGCCAGCGCGTGCCAATAAGGAACGCGTCGATACAACGTGGTGACGGCGACGAGCAAAATCAGCGGATACATGGGCAGCAGGTAGCGGGTGAGCAGCGCGCCGCCCAGAACGCTGAAGAGCACGGCATTGACCAGCAGTAAAAGAAAAATGCGGCGCAGTACGGAGGGGTCGAGGGCGGGGCGGATGCGATCGTTGTCGATCTGGCTCGATAACTGAGACGTTGATTCCCACCCTTTCCGCATCTTTTCCTTGAAAAGCCGCGGCAAGGATGGGGCACCCAGCTGCCTGTTGTTCTCGGAGCCGCCTGTAACGGGACGCGGCGCGAGCAGCAGGGCGGCGATAGCCAGGCCGACGGGGACAAAGAGGTTCATGTGCGCGGTGAGATGCAGGACGCGATGCTCGAAGGCGGCCAGGATGCGCGGGAGCGAGAGGTTGGCCTGGGCGTTGTAGCGCAGCCACTCAGGGCTGCCGAAGAGGTAGCCGGTCTTGAGATAGTGGAAGCCGAACCATGCGGCCAGCGGCAGTACGCAACTTGAGAGCCATGCGGTTTCGCGACCGAGGCGAGTGCGAGAACTGCCGGAAGCGCGAAGGCTTTCGAGCAGGCTGATGGCGGCCAGAGTGAGCGGGATGGCGATGGCCGTTTCTTTAGAAAGTGCGGCGAGGGCAAAGCAGAGAGCGGCGAGCCATGGTTTGCGGGGCGACTCGAGAGTGTGGACGGGCAAAACGTAGACCAATCCCCAAAGCGCGCAGGCGGCGGCGAAGATGTCGGCGTGGGCCAGTGTGCTTTGGGCAAACCAAATCGGATAAAGTGCGGTGAGCGCGACGGTCCAGAAGGCGACAGAGGGCACTCTAGTCAGACGCATGGCCAGACGCCAGACCGCTGTGAGGCCAAGTGCAGCGACGACGAGCACGGCCAGGCGCGTGACCAAGGGGCAGAAGCCGAAGAGCTTCCAGCAGAGCGCCAGATAGATGCTGGGCAACGGCGGGTGGGCGATGTTCATGGTGGTGAGGGGAATCAGCGAGCCGGTGCGGAGGAAGTCCCAGGCAGCGGGGATGTAGTAGCCGGCCTCGTCCCAGTAGTAGGGCAGGCGGAGCAGGGTGAAGTGGCTGACGCAGAGCGCGGCAAAGATGCCCGGAAAGATTATCCATGCGGGGAGGGTGGCGGGCAGCCGCGACGGAATGAGGCTTCTGCAGCGCAAGGGGTAACTCCTCGTCAGTGAGTCTCCATGTAAGGTTCGTGCTATCCCACCCTAGCCGCAAAAACAAAAACGCGGCGAGGATGGGGCACCCAGCTCCTGTTTAGTTGACGGGCCCTTGCGGGAAGCTGTGGCCGTGCGGCTCAAGGTTGATAGCGCCAAAGGCTTGCTCGTACTGGGCAAGATGCTGCCCCAGCATGTTCCACAGGGCCTTGGCTTGCTGCGGGCTGAGAAAGATCGCGCTGTGGTTGCGGATGGTGATCTGGTCGGGGGCCTCGGGGAAGGCCAGGCCGAAGACCAGTTGGAAGTCCCAGACGCTGGCCCGGATCTGGACGCTGTTGGCGTAGGACTCGCGGTAGTCGGGGCTCTGGACGAGGTTCATTTGTGGCTGCGCGGATGGACTCATGGTGTATTCAGATTACTCCGGCCGGGGCGAGTCGGGGCTGGTGGGCCGGATGGCCGGATGGGTTAATGGTGCGAAAGGGGGGACTCGAACCCCCATGGATTGCTCCGCCAGATCCTAAGTCTGGTGCGTCTGCCAATTCCGCCACTTTCGCGAGCTGCGAGGCTGGATACTATTTTAGCGTGAAGTGAGCGTTCGCTTGCATCGAAATGCGTATCGCCTCGCTCTAGTTAAACAAGTCCTTCATTTTTTCGAGGAAGCTGGCGGAGGCGGGTTTGTTTTCGACGGCGAGGGACTCGGCGAGCTGGCTGACGAGCTCGCGCTGGGCGCGGTTGAGCTTTTTGGGAATTTCGACCATGACCTTGACGATGAGGTCACCGGCTCCGCGCTCGTTGAGAAAGGGGACGCCCTTGCCGCGGACACGCAGCTCTTTGCCGCTGGGCGTGCCCTCGGGAATTTTGAGGGTGACGTTGCCGCCGATCGCGGGGATTTCGATTTCCGCGCCGAGGGCGGCCTGGGGAAAACTAATGGGGAGGACGCAGCGCAGGTTGTGGCCGTCGCGCTGGAAGTATTCGTGGGAGCGGATGGAGAGGACGACGTAGAGGTCGCCCTTGGGCGCGCCGGCGCGACCGGCATCGCCTTCGCCGGCGTAGCGGATGCGGGTTCCGGTTTCGACGCCGGGGGGAACCTTGACGTGGAGCTTAAGTTCTTTGGCGACGCGGGTCTGGCCGCGACAGGTGGAGCAGGGGTCGTTGATGAGCTGACCTGCGCCGCCGCAGGCCGGGCAGGTGCGGGCCACGGAGAAGAAGCCCTGCTGAAAGCGGACCTGTCCGCGTCCCTGGCACTGGCCGCAGGTGGTGGGACCGCGTTTGGAGGCGCTGCCGCTGCCGTTGCAGGCGGCGCAGGGCTCCTGGCGGCGAATTTTGACATCGGTTTCGTAGCCGAAGATGGCGGCCTCGAAGTCGATGGTGAGGTCGAAGCGCAGGTCGTCGCCACGCTGCTGGCGGCTGGCGCGGCGCTGACCTCCGCCGCCCACGGAAAACATTTCGCCGAAAAGGTCGCCGAAGAGGTCGCCGATGTCAACGCCAGCGCCGAAGGGCCCACCGAATCCCTGACCTGCCGAACTGACGCCGGCGTGGCCGTAGCGGTCGTAGGCGGCGCGCTTGTCGGCGTCGCTGAGGACCTGATAGGCCTCGCTGGCCTCTTTGAAGCGCTCCTCGGCGGCCTGGTCGCCGGGGTTGAGGTCAGGATGATGCTCGCGCGCCATCTTGCGATAGGCGCTCTTCAGCTCCTGATCGCTGGCGTTGCGCGAGACGCCCAGTACCTCGTAATAGTCTGCTTTGCTCACGTTTATTTAGATTACTCGCTTGTCTGCTTGGGGTTGGAGGCAACGCGGACCAGCGCGGGGCGCAGCAGGCGGTCGCGCAGCTTGTAGCCGCGGCGAATCTCCTCGGCGACGTGCTGGTCGGGCAGGTCGGGCCGCTCGACCGAGCCGAGCGCTTCATGATAGCGCGGGTCAAACTTCGCGCCCTCGGCCGGAACCGGCGTCACATGCAATTGGCGCAGGACATCCTCCATTTGTTTCACAATCAACTCGACGCCGGAGCGCAGTTGCTCGACCGTGCCGGCTGACTTGAGCGCCATCTCGAAATGGTCCATCACCGGCAAAAACTTTTCGACCACGTTGACGACGGCATAGTCGCGGTTGGCGATCTTGTCACGCTCGGCGCGCTTGCGGGCGTTTTCAAACTCGGCTTGCAAGCGGGCCAGGCGGTCGAGGAGTTGGTCGCGCTCGGCCTTGAGCTGGTCAAATTCCGCGCGGGGAACGGGCGGGGCCTCTTCCGCGGCTTGACTCGTTTGGGGGCCGGGCTCTGGCGCAGGCATTTCGGTCGCGGAGTTTTCTGCCAGCGAAGCAGCGGCCTCATCCGACAAGGTCAACTCTGTATCCTGTTCGGGCATCGTTTTATGCGTTCTCCGAAGAATCTTTGGCATTTGTTTCCATGATAATTTGTGCGGCTTACGCCTACATTCCTATTGATGATCGGAATTGACGTTGGTTTCGTTCAGGGGCTAAAGCCCCACGTTGATATTGCTTGTTTCATGTACGGGCTAAAGCCAGTACCCTTCAAAACGCCAGCCTATTCATCCCTAATCGGCTGGAACCTCCAGCAGCCGTTCGGAGAGGCGGGCGATGTAGCGCACCGCCTGGATCATCTCCTGATATTGGATGCGGGTGGGGGCGATGACGGCGACGGTGCCCAAATTGGATTCGCCGAGCCGCGCCGGAGCGCCGATGAGGACCAGGTTTTGCATGGCTTGCGATGCATTGGCCTGGCCCGCCGATTCCAAACCCGCCTGGCCGAGACCCACGACTACGCGCACCTCCTGCTGACGCCCGTCCACGTAGGCGGTGAGCAGCTCGACGAGGCGCTGCTTGGCCTCCAGAGCGAGCAGCATCTGGCGCAGGCGCTCGCGATCCACCTCGGCGGCGATGAGGTTGGCCATGCCGTCCACATAAATGGCCGGACCGGTCTCATCGCCGGCCAGAGCGCCCTTGCGGCAAAGCTCCTCGATGGAGGAAAGCATCTGGCGGTAGGCGGCCTGCTCCAGCTCGATGCGCCGGGCCACCTCGGCGCGAATGCGCTCGATGGGCCATCCGCGAAAATTTTCGTTGAGGTAGCGCGCGGCGGTTTCCAGTTCGATGTGAGTTAAATCGCGATCCAGGGCCAGCACGCGGTCCTGCACCGCGCCGACCTGGGTGACCAGCACAGCCAGCACACGGCCGGTGGAAAGCCGCGAAAAGTGAATGTGCTCCAGCACCTGGCCCGCGGTGGAACTGGCCAGCGCCACGCCCAGTCCGCTGGACAAGAGCGCCAGTACGTGGGAGGTGCGCTCCAGGTAGTCGTTAGTGCTGGTGACGCCGCTGAAGCTCTCCTCGATCTGCTCGCGGAGAAGTTCGCTCATGGGCGAAGAGCCGGGCTGCGCCACATTCATGCTTGCCGACTGCTCGCCGGCGGCCATGCGGCCGGGCTGAGTAATCTGCTCGACGTAATAGCGAAAGGCGGCGGCGGTGGGCACGCGGCCAGCCGAGGTGTGCGGCTGCTCCAAGAGGCCCGATTCGCCCAGCGTGGCCATCACATTGCGAATGGTGGCCGAGCTCAAGCCCTCCTGATGGGAGAAATGGCGGGCGACAGCCTGCGAGGCTACCGGTTCGCCGGTGGCGATGTACAGCTCGATGATGGCCGTAAGCACCAGCTGTTCCCGCGGACTGACGCGCGCATCAGGCATCTTCCTCGCTCTCCGATCGGGCTTGCACAGGGTTTGATCCCAGACTTGGACGAAATCGCTCAACACTTGATTTTTCTAGCGTTTAGGCCAGAAAAAGCGCAAATTTCTCCTGTTTAATTCTAGGCAGCGGCGAGAGGCGCTGTCAACACGCGGCCAGAGAGGAGGCCGGAGTTACTGCTGGTTGTAATAGCCGGTTCTGGTGCGGGCCGTCAGCCCCGGCTGGCCGACGAGCACCTTTAAATCGTGATACTCGTTTGGATGGTCCGCATGGGGCGGATCGAAGGAGAGGGAATAGAAGGCCTGGGCGTCCCGGACACAACGATTGATCTGGGCTGTCATGTCGTTATTCGGGCCGAAGACGGCGCCGCCGCTCTGGACGGCAAGGACCTTCAAGCCCAGGTTGGTGGTATCCGCTTTTTCAGGCTTCTTCACTCCTTTCAGATAATCCTCATAAAGGAAGGTGTATCCACCGGGCATCCCAAACGAAATGCTGTAGATGGAGATGCGCGCCTGGCGCAGCACAGTTGAAAGCACGACGATGGAATTGAAGAGTTGTTGCTGCCCATTGGGTGTGGACTGAAAATGCGGCGAGTCGAGCATCGGCCAACCAGAGCCGCACCAGATCAGCAACTTTCTGCCCGGATTCTTTGTCTCAGCGATGGCAATGGCGGTGAGCATGCGGATCGAGAACTCGACGCGCTCAATTGCTCCCCATGCGCCTGCCGACCGGCCAATGATGCGCAACTTGTTGTCGAGTTTTTCAATTTTCCCGGCCAGTGCGTTCCCATCGAGGGTAGGCTGAAACAGTACATCCACGCCATCGTTGGTCAAGACGAAGAGCGATACCGGCTGGGCGAGATGCCCGCCGTTCTGGAGCAAAAACTTCTCGATCTCCTGCCGCACAAAGGACACCTCATGGAACGGCTGGTTAACAGCATCAATGAGCAGAATGACTTCGACCGGCGGGCGTGGCATTTGGGCGGCGTTATCAAAGGCGCGCATGGAAAGAATCGGGACAGGCTGGTTGTTGTCCAGCAGCGTGAAGTCCTTGAGTTCGAGGCCAGAGACCGGTTTTCCCGATTTGTCAGTCACCACCACGTCGAGGTGTATGCGGCCCTGCGCATTCACTGGCGCGGGCGCCATCGGCGAAGGCTGAGGCGCGGCGGGCGACGATGCCGCGGGTTGTTCCGTTGCCGCCGGAGCAGGACTCTGTTGTGCCCAGGAAAGAAACGGCGAGCAAACGATTAACGCCAGGAAGGCACTTCGTGACAGGCTCATAGAATTCACCTCGCTTGAATCTTCGCCAGCTACTTTGTGCAGAGTCTAACATAGGTTCACGTTGCGCGCCCGCATCCGTTACATTGGAAGAATGTTCGCGCGCAGGTTCTCGATTCAACGCATGGATGTGAGCGGCGTCCGGCATACGTGCCCGATTGGCTGGATCGACAACTTTGCCATGCGCAACTTCACCAACGATCCGGTCTTCGACGACACGCTGCCTGTGGCCGATGGGGTGCTGGAAGCCGGGGCGCGCGTGCCTCTCGATCGTCTTCAGCCGGCCATGGAAGAGTGGTTTCGGCGCAAGGGCTACCTGAAGTCCGGCGAGCGGCTTGAAGTGACGGAGATCGGCTTATGACGACAACTTGCGCGGAGATTTGAAGGGGAAGCTTCTGTTGCCATTCCGCGCAGCCGTTGTCAGGAGTTCATCCCTCGAATTTCCGGCTGGCGTTTTGCGTCAGATACAATTCTTGCAAGAGAATTTGCGAGGTTTTTCGCTCATGTATTTTTTCCGCATCTTCCTGTTCGCAGCTATTCTTGTGCCACTTCTACCCGCGCTGGCGGCGCAGGCGCAGCAGGCGTCTAACCCTCCGCTGCCTGATATTCATCAGCTCATGAAAGAGGTAGGAGAACACCAGAAGCAGCTGGATAAGGTGCGCGAGAACTACACGTATACTTCCTTGCAAACTTCCCAGGACATCGACTCAAACAGCCAGGTGAAGAAGACTGAAATCAATGAGTATGAGGAGTTTTTCGTCAACAGCCACCAGATAGGGCGCCTGGTCAAGAAAGACGGCAAGCCACTCACGGATGAGGAGCAGCAGAAAGAGACCGCGCGGGTAACCAAGTGGGTGGAGAAGGCGGAGAAGACGCCGTCTGACCGGCCGCTGGAAGGCCAGATGATCACCGTCGGCCGTTTGCTGGAAATCATGGATGTGCTGAATGAGCGGCGCGAGGTCTATCGCGGACGTGCGGCGATTGTCTTTGATTTTGTGGGCCGCAAGGACGCCAAGACCCATGGTCTGGCCGAGGATCTCTCCAGGAAACTGCAAGGGACAATATGGGTTGATGAGGCCGATCGCCAGGTCGCCCATCTGGACGTAGCCTTCGACGACAATTTTCGCGTTGCCGGCGGGCTTGTGGCCAATATCCAGAAAGGCTCCAACTTTCATTTTGATCAGGCGAAGGTAAACGGCGAGATATGGCTGCCTACCGGCGCCGAGGGCAGCGTGCAGGCCCGTTTGTTGATGGTGAAAGGCATCCGTCAGCACTTTACCGAGCGCGATTACGACTACAAGCGCTTCCACGTGGAGACGCAGCAGGGGAAGGGCGCGAAAGTTGTACCGGAGAATAAACCGTAGCCTGAATCGGCGCGCCGGCATCCCTCTCTATTTCTCAGGTTTTTACAGCCAGGGCGGTATGCTCCAAGCGCGCTAAGCGACAGTCTGTTGCCGCGCTGGGGCGTTCTGCCATAGTTCAGCCTCGGCCTCGCGGCGGGCCTTCAGGGCTGCGTATTCCTGCCCGCCGGCGTGGTCCCAGCGCAGCAACTGCTCGGCGGCATCGTCGTAGCGGCCCGCGTTGAGAGACTTGAGCAGTGTGGAAGCGGCCAGCCTTGTGGCGCCCAGATTAAAAGTGAAGTCCACCAGCGCATCGAACTGGCCCTGGGTCAACGGAACCTTCACCAGGCGCTGAACGGCCTGCTCGGCGTCACGGACATCGCAGGCCAGGAGATTGGCGGCCTGCGGCTCGTCGATTCCGTTGGGAAAGGAATCGGAGTGCAGCAGCCGGTGGCCGTAGCCGATGGTTGGAATCCCGGCTACATCCGGATAAACGCGTTTGCGAAAGCCCTCGGAGCTCTTCAACAACTCCATTCCAGCGGCGCTGAATTTCATATTTCCCCCTGCTTTTTGTTGGAGTTAACGTTAAATCCACGCTAGCAGGAAAGAAGAAATAATCTGCAAGCACCTGCGGTGCGGCTGACGGCGCTTGCGCGCCATGGGCCATCTGCAGTGGGGGAACTTGCCCGTTCAGCAGAAGGCGCTTGCGCGGCACCTGCGGTGCGGCAGACGGCGCTTGCGCGCCATGGGAGTTGTGATACCCCACCCTTTCGCCGGAAAAATAGGCGAATGGATGGCGAAGAGAACATATTCGGGAGCATCAGAAAGGCGGCTATGCAGGGGTCAGTGAACTGCGACGGGGAGCCCCCTGCGAGGCGGGACCCACCTTGAAGGCAAAATGAGGTTACAGGCCACATCAAAGCTGACCACGGAGTTTGGGAGTTGAAGGGCACAAAATCGGCCTTTTCGGGCAAAAAAGTTCACTAAAACGCACTATTATTAGTGCAACTTTTAAGTGGTAGGTAGACAAGAACTTATATGGGAAAACCCAGGAAAAGATGCTATTTTGGGCATGTTTTCCTCGTATTCTTTTAGACAACATGCAGATTAAATAGTGTCGAATTGGTAAAATGGGCAGATGGAGAAAAGACGAAAATCAAGCATCGCGAACCCGAAAACATCGCTACGGATCTGGCTGGCGGCGGGAGCTTCCTCTATCCTGCTGGTCGGGGGGGTGTTGGCATTGATCCCCCGGACGGTAGAGGCGGATGCCCGGCTTTTCATGCCGGCGGTAACCGCGCCCCCAGTGGCTCCGATTGCGAGTACGACGCCTGTCATGCTTGCGCCGGGAAAACCGGCGGAACCCACAACAAACTACGCGCTCCACGGTGTCGCCTCCTGGTATGGCGGCGTATTCAACGGCCGGAGGACGGCCAGTGGAGAAATCTACAACATGTACGCGATGACCGCCTGCCATCCAACCCTGCCGTTCGGCACGGTGGTGCGGGTGGTGAACCGCAAAAACGGGCGCTCGGTGGTGGTGCGCATCACCGATCGCGGCTACCTATACAGCGGGCGCATCCTCGATCTGTCCTATGGCGCCGCCAAGAAGATCGATATGATCAAGCCCGGACTTGCCCAGGTTGATCTGGAGGTTCTTTCCTGGGGCAAGCCCCGCAAAAACCACAACTAATCAGCCAGCGAAAGCTTTCAACAACAACGGCCAGCCCTCGGGCTGGCCGTTGTTGTTGCTGGCCGGGTTGCCGCAGGCAGCTTATTCAACCGTAATAAATCGAGGCCTATCACTCGTCGTGCCGGCTTGTGCCGAGCCATTTGTGCTGGTTCGCGAGGCTATGGGTAAGCGAAGTTCACGATGAACTGCCGCTATAATCCTGCCATTCGTTCACGGCGCTGTCGGCGGGCCTTCCATCTCCCTGCAAGCCAAATCCCGAAGCAGTCACGGTATGAGGGCTGGCGGAGCTGTCCGTGCCAGCGAAGAGGGATTGAGCGGCCCAGCCAATGCGGCTGCGATGGCAAGGTCCAATGCAACGAACAATGTGACACGAAGGATGGAACGCAGCAGTTTCATGCGCATTTTATCGGCAGTTTGCATGTGGGCTGTAGCTGGAAGACAGAAGTTTGCTGGGCGGTTTCCAGAGCGATAGATGGCGATAAATGCGTCTTAAAGCGGGAAAAAGAGTGTACGAATAATATGCCTCGCGAAGCCTGCATCCGGACATACAGCGGAGTCATCAGAGAGATTTAATCTTCAGCAGTTCCATCGCCACGGCGGCTACCCGGTCAATGGCACTGCCGGTTTCGCTTGCACCACCTGATGGACGGGTTTTCAGTAGGCCGCGTGTCAGTAATCCGCGAATCTGGGCCAACTCCTCCATCATGGATTGGCGCGGCGGGCCGTCGGGGAGCAGAGGCTCAATCTCGCGGATGATGTTTTCCGCCGTGAAATCGCTTTGAATCAGCTCCGGGACAACGCGCTTGCCGGCAATCAGGTTGACCATGGCCACGTGAGGCACCTTGACCACTTGCTTGGCAATGGCGTAGGTCAGCGGCGAGACGCGGTAGACGACGACAAAGGGATTTCCGGCCAGCGCCGCTTCGACGGTGGCTGTTCCGCTGGCGACGATGGAGGTGCGGGCGTGATGGAGGGCGGTGCTGGCATCGTTGACCAGATGGACGGTCAGGCCGGAGCCGTGCGTTTTGACCAGCCGCCGCACCTCATCGCGCTGCTGGGCATTCAGGGTCGGCGCCAGGGGGATGAGGAACTCAAATGTGCCGTGCAGTTTTTGCGCTACGCGCAAGATCGTTGGTAGAAGGTCGCGAATCTCGCGGGGGCGGCTGCCGGGGAGCAGGCCGATCCAGATTGATGCGGGATTCAGGCCGTTTTCGGCGGCGAATTGAGCGCGGGTGAGGGAGGGAGGCGGCAACTCCGCCAGCGGATGGCCGACAAACTCGGTCTGGACGCCCTGATTGTGGTAGAAGGGTTCCTCGAAGGGAAAGATGACCAGCAGGCGGTCGATGTATTTGCGGACCAGCTTGATGCGGTGCTTCTTCCAGGCCCACAACTGCGGACTGACAAAGTAGAGGACGGGAACGCCCAGCCGGTGCAGCTCTTTGGCGAGGCGGAAGTGGATTTCGGGGAAGTCGATGAGGATGGCCACGCCGGGATGGCGTGTATGGATTGATTTTTTGAGCTTGCGAAACTCGCCGTAGATGCGCGGCAGGTGGTGGACAACCTCGGTCAGCCCCATGACGGCCATTTCTTCGGAGCGGACGATGCAATCAAGGCCGGCGGCGGCCATGCGCTCGCCGCCCATGCCGAAGAAACTTGCCGTTTGGGCGGAGTCGGCAAGCTGCTTTTTGAGTGCGGAGATTACCAGGGCGCCGTAGTGCTCGCCGCTGGCCTCGCCTGCCGAGATGAAGATGGTGATGGGCATATTTCTGCGTTGGAGACCATGATAGCGGGTTGACGCCGTCGCCGGAGTTTGCCGGCATTGAAGGCGACATTGAAGACAATGGGGGATGGACGATTCGAGCCATATAGGTTATATTGGTCATATTGGTCATGGCGGCAGGAGGTCATAATGGTTACCGAGGTGAGCGCAGTCCAATTTCGCCAGAATCTGGGAGAGATGCTCAACCAGGTGCAGTATCGGAATGACAGTATCGTGGTGAACAAGGACGGCAAACCTGTGGCCGCTCTTGTGGGCGCCGATCTGTTTGCGCGCATTCGCACTTTGCGCGATCGATTCGATCAAATGAGCAGCCGGGTTGCCGAAGCTTATGCGGATATTCCGGCCGGCGAGGGCATGGCGGAAATTGATGCGGCTGTCGCCAAGGAACGGCGCCGCTGATGGCGGGAATGCGCGTGGTTTTGGACACCAATGTCCTGGTGTCGGAATTAGCCTATCCGGGGAGCCTGCCGGGACGCATCTTAAGCGCGTGGCGGCGGGGCGGACTCGATGTGGCGCTGTCGCGCTACATTTTGGATGAGATGGTTCGGGTGCTGCCGCGACTGAAGCGTATATCGCTGACTCCCTCTGAGATCCGCGATCTTGCCGACAGCTTCATGTTTCTGGCGGAGATGGTCGAGCCAATCAACGACGTGGATGAGACACTGCGGGACGACTCAGATCAGATGGTCCTGGGAACGCTGCGAGCGTCGCAAGCCGATTATCTTATAACCGGGGACAAGGATTTGCTCGCGCTCGGCGAACGATATCCCATTGTCACTCCGGCTGTCTTCTGGGAACGACATGGGGAATAGCAAGATAAATGGAGAAGGTAGCTTCAACGGGAATTATGTCCGGAAGCTGCGCAGGGCTTTCTTGAGGCCGCTTTCGTAGGCGGCGATGAGCTTGTCCCAGGCGGCGTTGTCGTTGTCATCGATCAGCTTACGCCGGGGATCGGCATCGAACCAGGCGATGGTTTTCTGAATGCCTTCAGCGAAGGGCAGTTTGGCGCAGTAGCCGGGAACGAAGCGCTTGATTTTGCTGTTATCGAAGACTACGCTGGCGGCTTTGTCGCCGGTGAGGCCGCCTACTTCATCGGGAATACAGGCGCTGATAAAGTCAGAGGGGATGTGAAGGAGCTGAGCTTCGACACCGGCAGCCTGCGCGGTGATGCGATAGTACTGGTCCCAGGTCATCACCTCGTCGCTGGTGATGTGGAAGGCGTGGCCGATAGCCTGAGGATGGCTGAGCAGGCCGACAAATCCCTGAGCAAAGTCGGTGTTGTGAGTGACGACCCAGAGCGAGGAGCCATCGCCGGGCACGATGACTTTTTTGCCGCGGCGCATGCGGTCCACCGCTGTCCAGGACTTCTGCCAACTATTGACGGCGAGCACAATCTGCGTATCGCCGTAGGTGTGGGAGGGGCGCACAATGGTGACGGGAAAACCCTCTTCGCGATAGGCCTTCATCAAGCGCTCTTCACAGGCGATTTTGTCGCGCGAATACTGCCAGAAGGGATTGGCGAGCGGGGTGGATTCGGTAATGAGATAGTGGCCGACCGGCTTCTGATATGCGCTGGCCGAGCTGATGAAGATGAATTGATTGGCGCGGCCGCGAAAGAGGCGGATGTCGCGGTCAATGTCTGCGGTGGTGAAGGCAATCCAATCGACGACCGCATCGAAGGTTTGATTGCCGAGGGCCTGGGCGACGCCTGCTTCGTCGCTAATATCCGCCGTGATGGTGCGGACATTTGCGGGCGGATCGGCCGCGCGTTGTCCCCGCCTGAGCAGGGTCAAATCAAATCCCTGCCCCGCGGCCAGTTCGGTGACGGCGGTGCTGATGTTTCCGGTGCCTCCGATGAAAAGAACTTTCATGCTGCTTCTCCTTCGATTCACCGCGCCGGCTCGATTCGCCGCGCAGGCTCAGAGTGTGCGCCGCGTCCGCACGGCGGCGGCGAGTTCTTTGAGCAGGGAGTGGGTTTCCTTCCAGTCGAGGCAGGGGTCGGTGATGCTTTGGCCGTAGACCAGGGGCTGACCGGGAATGAGTTGCTGCGCGCCGGCGACGAGATTGCTCTCGATCATCACGCCCAGAATGCGCGTATCGCCGGGCTTGCCGTCCTTACCGGCGATCTGGGCGGCGACATCATGGCAGACGATGGATTGGCGGCGATAATCCTTGCCGCAATTGGCGTGGGAGAAGTCGATCATGATGCGCGGAGGGAGGCCAGCTTTTTCCATCTGGGCGGCGGTCTCGGCAACGCTTTCTGCCGTGTAGTTGACCGTTCCGCGGCCGCCGCGCAGGATGATGTGCGTGTCGGGATTTCCTTTGGTGATGAGGATGGCCGATTGGCCGGTTTTGGTGAGGCCGAGGAAGGCGTGCGAGTGGGCGGCGGAGAGGATGGCGTCGATGGCGATTTGCACGTTGCCGGAGGTGCCGTTTTTGAATCCCACGGGGCAGGAGACGCCGCTGACCAACTGGCGGTGAACCTGGCTTTCGGTGGTGCGCGCTCCGATGGCTCCCCAACTGACCAGGCCGGCAATGTACTGGGGCGAAATCATGTCGAGGAATTCGGTTCCGGTGGGCACGCCCATCTCGGCGAGGTCGAGGAGCAGATGGCGGGCCAGGCGCAGGCCGTCGTTGATTTTGAAAGATTGATCGAGATGGGGGTCGTTGATGAGGCCCTTCCATCCGATGGTGGTGCGGGGCTTTTCAAAGTAGACGCGCATGACGATACGCAGGTCGGCGGAAAACTCTTCGATGGCCGCTTTGAGCAGGGCGGCGTATTCGCGGGCGGCCTTGGGGTCGTGAATGGAGCAGGGGCCGGCGAGGACGAGCAGGCGCGGGTCGCGACCGTTGAGGAGGCCGGAAATTTCGTTGCGGGCGTTGAAGATGGTGTCCGAGGCAGCTTCCGAGACGGGGCGCTCTTCTTCGAGAAATACCGGGGGCAGGAGGACCCTGGTCAATTGGATGCGTAGATCTTCGGTGGTGTGGAACATGGCGGGCTTCCTTGTTATGAATCTATCAGCCGAGGGCGGGAAGAGCTGAGGCGGGAGATGCTGAGGCTGGGCAATAAGCGAATTTCCGCTAATTCGCGTCTAGCATAGTGTTGTTGCAGGTGTAGCCTGTTAGTGGATTCCTGTGGATGGCGTATCCTGAAGACGGCTCGAAAGGGGCGGCGATGAAGATTGGACGTTGGGCAGGATTATTGGCGGCGGCCACGCTTTTGGCGGGTTGCGGAGATTTCTGGCAGGCTCCGGGCGGCAACAGCAGTTTTACTCTCACCAACGGCGGCGCCATCGAAGTGATCCAGGGGAATAGCGGCAATTCTGTCATCTCCGTGACGCCGGGGAGTTCGTTCAGCGGGACGGTTACGCTGAGTTGCGCGATCACCACTTCGCCCTCGGGCGCTGCCAATCTGCCGACATGCAGCCTTTCTTCGTCTTCGCTAACCTTCAGCAGCACGGCGGCGCAGACCTCTACGCTGACGGCGTCCACCGCCGCGAATACGACTCTCGGCACCTACAATATTACGGTTACCGGCGTTTCGGGCAGCGTTGCGGAGACCACCACAGTTTGCCTTCAGGTATCGGCTACATCCACGAGCACTTGCAGCGCCACTGCCAGCAGCGGCAACTTTTATGTGCTGAACCAGACGACAAGCCAGATCGTTGCCTTGAGAGTATCATCCGGTCAACCTACTACAATTGGCGCGGTTACCACGCCCACTGTAAATCCCTTGGCCGTCGCCGTGGCTCCGAACGGCAATTTTTTGTACGTAAGCACGCTCTCCGGCATCTACCTCTATACCATCAATTCAAATGGTTCGCTGACTCTAGGCAACGGCGGTCTTACGATCACCTCGGATCCGGCCTATACCATGCAGGTGGACTCCACCAACTCCTGGCTGGTCGATGCTGTCTCCGGCTCGACCACTCTCTACGCCATAGCCATCAACTCAAGTACGGGCGCGCTCGCCACCTCTGGTGAGATTGAACAACCTTTTTCGTTGCCCGCTTCCACACCGATTCAGTTGGCCATCTCCCCCGGCGATTCCAGTTCCTGCGCCAATTGTTATGTTTTCGTCGCCCTGGGCGCGGGCGGCACAGAGGTGATTCACTTTAATCCCAGCAACTCCAATCCGTTCGGGACCTATGGGAATCAGGGCTTGGTGAACTCCGCGGGCGGCGCCAACACGGTGGCCGTGGACCCCAGTAACCGGCTGCTCTATATCGGCGAAACCGCTGCCCTCTCCGGCACGCAATCCGCCGGTCTGCGCGTCTTTACCATCGGAAACACAGGGATAACAGAACTCACCAGCGCCGGTTCTCCATACGCAACCGGGGGAACGGGACCCACTTCCATTCAGCCCTCAGCGGACGGCAACTATGTCTACGTCGCCAACGGATCGGTCAGCGGCAGCTCGACCGGAAACATCACCAGCTTCTCGGTCACAGCCACCTCGCTGACTTCGATTGGCAGCTTTGCGGCCGGGTCCAGCGGCCAGTTAGGCCTGTCAGAGGATTCTACCGGCAATTACCTGCTTGCAGTGGACCTTGCGGGAAGTCCTGATCTTCAGGCCTACACCATGAGTTCGGGGACGCTCACCTCCGCGTTTACCAGCACAACCGGCTCCGACCCTGTAGGAGCCGTCGCTATCGCCGCGGCGCCGTAGCAGGAGAGCGGCCTGAGCGGGAGCCGAGTCGCGGATCAGGATGCGGATGTGGTATTCAAGTAGAGGATCGCTACATCTGAACGGAAGGGACCGCGAATATGCTGTTGCAGGCGTTGCGAGAAGAAGTGCTGGAGGCGAACCTGGAGCTGGTCCGCCGCGGACTGGTGCTGTATACCTTTGGCAATGTGAGCGGAATCGACCGCGGGCAAGGGCTGGTGGCCATCAAGCCCAGCGGCGTGGCCTATGAAGGGTTGACGGCGGAGAAGATGGTGGTCACCGATCTGGAGGGCAAGATTGTGGACGGAGCGCTGCGCCCATCTTCGGATCTGGCCACGCATCTTGAGTTGTACAAGCACTTCACGACGATCGGCGGAGTGGCGCATACGCACTCGGAGTATGCTACCGCGTGGGCGCAGGCGGAGACGGAGATTCCCTGCCTGGGGACCACGCATGCGGATTATTTCCATGGGCCGGTGCCCGTCACCAGGCGGTTGAGCGAGGCGGCGATTACCGGCGAATACGAGCGGGAGACCGGGGTGGCGATCTGCCGGCGGTTTACGGAGATTGATCCCGAATCGATTCCGGCGGTGCTGGTGGCCGGGCACGGTCCATTCTGCTGGGGAGCGAGCGCGGCGGAGGCGGCGCACAATGCGGCGCTGCTGGAATATGTGGCGCGCATGGCTTGCCACACGCTGTCGATCAACGGCGAAACCAGGCCGTTGCTGCAGATGTTGCTCGACAAGCATTTTTTGCGCAAACACGGCGGACAGGCCTATTACGGGCAATCGAAGACGGGATGAATCCGGCCGGTCGGGATGGGTTTGGGCTATGCTGTGGATTCGTGAAATGAATTTTGAATGAAAGCTGCCAGCCAATGTGCGGCGGCGGAGATGGAAGAGAACGATGAGTATTGTCGCGGGAGTTGATTTTGGCACATTGAGCGTGCGCGTTTCGCTGGTGGACAGCGAGCGCGGGCTGATTGGTTCGGCTACAGCCGAGTATCCGCTGCACCGCAAGCGCGAGGATCCGGAGTATGCGACGCAATCGCACAGCGACCATATGACGGCGCTGGCCGCAGCCACGCGGCAGGCGCTGAAGGAGGCAGGAATCAGCGGCGACAAGGTGGAGGCTATCGCGCTGGACACGACGGGATCGAGCGTGATTCCCGTGGCCGCCGACATGAGCCCGCTGAACGACTACTACCTATGGTGCGATCACCGCGCAAAAAAAGAGGCCGCTGAAATCACTGAGGCGGCGCACCGCGAGAAGCTAGAAGCGATTCAGTGGTGCGGGGGCGTCTACTCGTCGGAGTGGGGGTGGGCGAAGCTGCTGCATTGGCTGCGCCACAATCCGGAAAAGCGCAAGAATTTTGCCAGCGCTTTTGAGCATTGCGACATGGTTGCCGCCACGCTGTGCGGAATTACCAGCCCGGCAAAGGTGAAGCGCAGCGTCTGCGCGATGGGCCACAAGTGGATGTGGAACGCTGCGCTGGGCGGATTGCCTCCGGAAAAGTTTTTAGTGAGTGTCGATCCGCTGCTGGCCGGCGTGCGAGCGAAGATGGAGGGAGAGTACGCGACCTCGGACAAGATTGCCGGGAAGCTGGCGCCGCAGTGGGCGGAAAAACTCGGCCTGCGCGCGGGCATTCCTATTCCCGTGGGAGCCTTTGACGCGCACTGGGACGCCATCGGGGCGGGCGCGAGGGAGGGCGACGTGGTGAACGTGGTTGGCACCTCGACGTGCATCATCGCCTACGTGAAAGCGGCGCAGTTGATTCCCGGCGTCTGCGGCGTGGTGCAGGGCAGCGTGCATCCGGAGTACACGGGAGTTGAGGCCGGGCTCTCGGCCACGGGAGATATTTTCAGCGCCATCGCGGGCCGGGCCAACACCACCGTTGCCGAACTGAGCAAGGGGTTGGAGGCTTACAGCGCCGGACAGACCGGGCTGTTGCGCATGACCTGGGACAACGGCGACCGCACCGTGCTGGTGAATCCGAATCTGGGCGGAATCACGCTGGGATGGAATTTACAGCACACGGCCCAGGACGAGCTCTTCGCGGCCATCGAGGGAACGGCCTTTCATACTCGCGTGATCCTCGACCGGATGAGCGAATACGGCGCGCCCACGCTGCGGGTGATCAACGGCGGCGGCATTCCGCAGAGCAATGCGGTGCTCAATCAGGTTTACGCGAATGTTCTGGGCAGGCCGGTGCTGGTGCCCGCGAGCAAGGTGACCGGGCTTGGCTCGGCGGTCTTCGCATTTTTAGCCGCGGGAGCCTTCAAGACCATTGGCGAGGCGCAGGAGAAAATCTGCCCGGCGCACAAGATTTACGAAGCGGAGAAATCGGCGCAGAAGGTGTATGAGAGCTTGTACAAGTATTATCGCCAGATTTATTTTGCCTTCGGCGAGCCGGGGAAAGGCGAGTTTGGCGCTGTGTTGCCGGGTTTGATTCAAACGGCGAGGGCAGCGCTAAAGCCCGGCTCCTGAGTAAAGTGCTATCCTCAAGAGGATCGCTACTGGCAGTGCTCACACAACCTTCCATCCCATTCGTCACACGCGCGCGGCGCTTGAAGGGGCCCGTTACTACACTATTCCTCGCGTGTTTTCTTGCATTTTCTCCGGGATGCAGCCACTTCCACCACATCCGGCACACTACTGTTTATGTTTCCGCGCAGCGGATGTATCTGCATGACCGGGTGGCCGCCGTCTCCAACCGCGTGGCCGAGGTGACCAACGGCCAGCAATTGGAAGTGCTTGAACAGAACCGCCGTTTTCTCAAGGTGAAGACGGAAAAGAACGAGATCGGATGGATAGAAGAACGGGCGGTGATCGACGCCAAGACATTCAAAGCCTTTGAACAGCTAGCGGTTCAACACCAGCAGGACCCGGTGGTGGCCAGCGGAACACTGCGCGACGAAATCTATCTGCATCTGATGCCCGGCCGTGAGGCAGAGCGGTTTTATCTATTGGCGGCGAACTCCAAGGTTCAGCTTCTGGCGCGCGCCTCGGTTCCCAGGGTTTTACCCGGCTCTGAGCAGGCTGCCGAGGCTATGGAGCTAAAGCCTGGCCGAAGCGCAAGAATTCCCAGCCCACGTTCCGGTTCCAGATCAGCGGCAAAATCGGCTGTTCCTGGGGGCGCGGCGCATATACCCGGCGAGCCCGATACCGGGCCGCCGCTTTTGGAAGATTGGTGGCTGGTGCGCGACGACGAGGGCCACACCGGATGGTTGCTGGCCAGCCGCATGGATGTGGATGTTCCCGACGAGATTGCCGCCTATGCCGAGGGACAGCGGTACGTGGGCGCTTACGTGCTCAACCAGGTTTACGACCCACAAGCCGCAACGCCCAACCATGAGGTTCCGCAGTACGTGACGGTGCTCTCGCCGAACAAGTCCGGGTTGCCCTTCGACTTCGACCAGGTGCGCGTCTTTACCTGGAATACCCGGCGCCATCGCTACGAGACAGCCTTCCGGCTGCATCCGATTCAGGGCTATCTGCCGGTGAAGGTTACGCCAGCGACGAATGGCGGCGCGCCCGCGTTCAGCTTCCAAATCGCCAACGGCCCCAACATGATCACGGATCCGGCCACCGGCATCACTCGCCCTGTCTCGCCGCGGACAATTACCTACGAGATGGAAGACACGCGCGCGGTGCGCATCGGCTCCGACATGGCGCCGATTCCCTTTAGCCGACAGCCCGAATCCAAACGCAAATCCGCCAAGGCGTGGAAGAAGAGACGCCGGTAGGCACGAGCGGTGCGGGGACTGGCCCCTTCGACTACGCTCAGGGCAGGCTGTCCAGGCGTAGGCGCGCTTCGCGCATGAGGTTCGTGGTTTCCAGGTCTCAGAATCGAAACCCGGGGCACCCGCACCCATCTATAGGGAGGGCGGGAATATTCCTTGCACGCAGATGGAGTATTGCAATCCCTGAGGCGCAAATTTACGCAGATCCGGCAGAGCGAAATTCGTGGTTCCGTTTCCCCCAAAATTGGTGCCCAGAACGGAAAATAGAGCCACGTTTTGGCTGATGGGGAGAAGGCGTCCATCCGCGGGTAGAGCTCCCTGACCGTAACCATTCACCGAAAGGACAATATCGCCGATTGTGCAGTAACTTGTCGCGGGGTATCTAAAGCGAGAGTTCCCCATCAATGCAACGCCGCCGTTGGTGCTGAGCGCGCCGGAAAGAGCGGTCAGATTGGCGGGAACCGACGCGCCGCCCGGCGCTCCAGCGGGTCCGGCTGGTCCGGTCGCGCCTGTTGCGCCCTTGGGACCGGCAGGCCCGGCGGGTCCAGCGGGGCCCTCTTCATTCCAGGAAACCGCCTGTTCGTTCGTGTGGCAGTCGGTGACCGCGGGGACGAGGCGAATGCCGCCGGTGGTTTTGTTGTAGCAGGCATGGATCACAGTCGTTGCCGAGGCGGATATGGCCGCCGTTCCGATCAGCAACGAAGACACTACTACGGCCAGACACTTGAAAGATGACATTGATACCTCCGGAGAAGTTGGGGAGAGCGGGATAATCTCCCTGTCGTTAGAGTAAGGTTAACAGGAGAATCGCGTGGATGCGCAAGGGATATTTTCAGGCACGCGAATCAAATACGATAGTCCTCACCCGCGCCTGCGCAACTCCAGCTCCACGACACGCATCATCTCCGCTTCGGGGGCGGGTTTGCCGGTCCAGATTTCGAATTGGCGGGCGCCTTGCTGGACGAACATTTCCATGCCGCTGATGGCCGGGATGCCGCTCTCTTTGGCTAATTTCAAGAGCGGAGTTTCGAGCGGGTTGTAGACCATGTCGAAGACCAGGCCGGCGTTCAGTTCGTTCTTGTCGATGGGCAGCGGCTGCTTGTTGCCGGCCATGCCGCAGGGGGTGGCGTTGATGAGTACATCGAAGGTGCTTTTGGCGAATTGATCGCGCTTGAGGACCTTGGCCTTGGCCTGCTTGGCGAGCTTGACGGCGTCATCGTGGATGATGTTGACGACGAAAACTTCAGCGCCCTGGTCAACGAGGCCGAAGACGGCGGCCCGCGCCGCGCCTCCCGCGCCGACGACAACGACGCGCGCGCCTTGCAGCTTCATGCGCCTTTCCAGCGGGCGAACCACGCCGGCCACGTCGGTGTTGAAGCCGTAAAGCTTGCCGTCGGCTCCGGTGCGCAGGGTGTTGCAGGCGCCGATGCGTGCGGTGAGCGGGTCGGAGTTGGCCAGATGCGGCAGGACTTCCTGCTTGAGGGGCATGGTGACGGCCGAGCCTGCCAGGGGCAGCTCGCGCGCCAACGTGATCAACTCAGCGACCTTGTGAGTAAGGAGCGGGAGCAGAATCGCGTTCACGCTTTCGCGGCGGAAGGCGGCGTTTTGCATCAGCGGCGAGAGCGAGTGGGAGATAGGATCGCCGGCCACTCCGAAGATGCGCGTGGCCTGGTCAAGCTGCTCGACGCGGTAGAGGTCGCGCAGGGCGCGGGCGGTCAACTGGCCTGGCGCGGTGGCCAGAGCAGAGCCGGTTGCCGGGCCGTCGGAGAAGGCGGCAAAGGTGAAGGGCGCGCCGGCCCGGAGGCCCAGAACGCGGCTCACCAGCCCCTCCTCTCCCATGGCGAGGCCGACCACCTCGGCGGAGCGGGAGTGCTCCTCGATGAGCTTGAGGACAGCCAGGTTGTCGGCCAGCGACTTGGCCGTCGAGACCACTTTGACGAAATCCGGCTGAAAAACCGAGATGCGCAACGCCACCTGGTCAAGATTTTTGGTGCGTGAGAAATCGTGAAAGCTGATCAGCAGCGCAGCGCCCACGGTCCGCAAGCCGTTGCGCAACTGGTCCAACTGTTTGGCAGCGGCTTCCTCGGCCGACTCAACCTCCAGGTCGACAATCTGGCAGCCGGCCTCAGCGGCCGCCAAAAGCACCTCTAACTCAGCCTTCAACGAGCCTGTGAATTGGCCGCCAAAATGCATGCGCCGGCAGGTGGCCAGGACCGTTGCATCGCGGTGGGCGGCAAGGAATTCCTTCACTTTGGGCAGGGCCGAGGCCGGTTTGGGCAGCGAATCCAGGCGGAACTCAAGAAACCTGGAATCCGCCAGGGCAGCTTCGGCGCGCTCGATCAGTTCCGCTGGCGAGGAGGCCTGAATGGCTACGCAGAGCTTGCCGAGGTTGCTCAGGCGCATCCGCGGAGGGGGGGGCGGGGGCGCGGGAGAAGGCGGATTGGAGCTAAAAAATGGCATGGGCATCAATTGAGGCATCTTATAGTGGTTTCGTCCAGGATGCAACTGTAAAGAATAGTTGCCGGGGGCGGATTTTCAGACAAAGGTAGCAAGTTAGCCGCGCTACGCGGGGATAGCTGGTTAGCCAAGTTAGCTGAGCGCGGTGATAATCTGCTCGGTGGAGCGGACGCGGCCCATACGGGGGAAGATGCGCTGGACGCTGTTGGCGTGGCTTTCGGCGCTGGAGCCGGTCATGGCGTCCTCGGCAAAGACGAGTTCGTAGCCGCGCTCATAGGCGTCGCGGGCGGTGCTCTCCACGCCGAACTCGGTGGCGATGCCGCAGATCACGATGGTTGCGAGGCCGCGGCGGCGGAGTTGCAGATCGAGATCGGTGCCGTAGAAGGCGCCCCACTGACGCTTGAGAATCACAATGTCGCCCGGCTGGCGGTCGAGCTCGGGAATCAACTCGCTCCAATCCGGCGGAAGCGGGCCGGTCATTTTCCAGGTCTGGTCGGTGGGGGTTTTTAGCCGGTCAGCGCCATCCAGCGCGCCGCCGACGTGGACCAGGATGGGCTGCGCTCCGGCAGCGCGGGCCGTGGCGAGCAGGCGCGCGCAGTTAACTACTACTGTTTCACGCGCATACGGCGCTCCAGGCATGCGCACAATGCCTTTTTGCAGGTCGATGACCACGATGGCGGTGCGGCGCGCATCGAGTTTAAGGTCAGATTTCTCATTGCTCATTGCTGTATCTCCTCCTCCGCGAGTTGCAAACCCTCCTCCGTCGGCAGTATACCCATTTCGCGGTAGATGGGGCGAATCTGGCGGCGCAGCGCCGGCAAGCGCGTCGCGAACCATGCCGCGCCGACGAGGACCACCGAGCCATTCAACATGACTGTTAAGGGCGCGCCAAAGTTTTGCGCCATGGTCCCGGCCAGAAGGCTGCCGAAGGGCGCCATGCCCATGAAGGCCATCGTATAGTAACTCATCACGCGGCCGCGCTTGTCGTCGGTGACAATGGTTTGAATCACGGTGTTGCTGGCGGCCATGCCCTGCATCATGCCCATGCCGGCGATGAAGACCATGAGCATGGAAAGCCAGAAGACGCGCGAGAGCCCGAAGCCGATCAGCCCCGTGCCGAAGACGGCCGCGGCGATGGGAATCATCCGCACCAGCCCGCGCACGTTTTTGCGCGCCGCCAGAGAGAGCGCGGAGAGCAGCGCGCCCAGACCCATGGCGCCGGTGAGGAATCCCAGCGTATGCGGCCCGCCGTGCAGCACCTGGGCGGCGAAGATGGGCATCAACACCACGAAGGGCATGCCCATCAGGCTGACCACGGCGAAGAGCATCAGAATAGTGCGGATGGGTAAAAATTCCGAGACGTAGGTCCAGCCGGCCTGCAAATCTGCGAAGGTGGATGAGGCCTTGCGCTGAACGACTGGTGCATGAAGGCGCATGGCGAGCAGCGAGATGATGACGGCGATGTAGCTGATGCCGTCGACGAGAAAGCACCAGCCCTCGTTGGAGACCGCGATCAACATTCCGGCCAGCGAGGGGCCGATGAGGCGCGCCACGTTCACCATGGAGGAGTTGATGGCGATGGCATTCTGCAAGTCGCGCTTATCGTCGACCATCATGACCATGAAGGATTGGCGGCCGGGCATGTCGAAGGCATTGATGCAGCCCTGCATGACGCTCATCACCAGCAGCAGAGGGATGGTGATGTGGCCGGAGAGAGTCAGCGCGGCCAGGGCGAGGGATTGGAACATGGAGAGTGCCTGGGTCCAGACCAGCACGCGGCGGCGGTCGAGGCGGTCCACCCAAACGCCGGCGAAGGGCGCTATAAGGAATGTGGGAATCTGCCCGGCAAAGCTGACCGTGCCCAGCAGCAGGGCCGAGCCGGTGAGCCGGTAGACCAGCCAGCCGGTGGCCACGCGCGTCATCCACGTGCCGATGAGCGAGATGGTTTGGCCGCCGAAGAAGAGGCGGAAGTTGCGATGGCGCAGGGCGCGCCAAGCGTGGGAGACGCCGGCGGTGGCGGGCTTTCTATGTCCTGCTTGCTGATCTCCGCTCAAGATTGCATCCTTATTGGCAGTCTATCGCGGCGGGCGTTTGGGCGGGCTAGCCTGATCTCGTTGAATGCGCAGTACGCGGTTGCAGCGATACTTTGTGACGCATTGCTGCCAGAACTGGATGCTAATGATAGAGATGGAAGTTTATCTTGACGGCAACCATGACCGGAACGGGCTCGCCGTTTCTCATGGCGGGCTTGAAGCGGTATCTGATTACTGCCTCGATGGCCTTCTCACTCAGCCCATAACCAAGTGGTTTCACCACTTGTACGTTCTGTGGCATCCCGAGAGCATCGACGATCATCGAGATAATGCATACTCCGCTGTACTGTGCTCTTCGCGCCTCATCGGTAAATTCCGCGTCAGGAGAGTACAACACAACAGGAGCGCTGACTTTGCCTCCGATGCGGTAGAAAGGGAAAGCCGCTTTGTACGAATCCTCCAAGGATAGGCCGAGCGGTGTAAGAACAACTTCCTCTGGCGGCTGTGGAAGGACGCTAAGATTCTGTACCGGCTGTGATCTGAGCCGTAACTTACGGGTTTTCGTACCCGCTTCGTTATTTATCTCATCAACGCAAGCTTGCAAATCCACTTCCACGGGCTGCGCAACAACGACCGGCGCGCCATCATGCGTTCCGGGTTTGAAGCGGTCTACGGCGGCAATTTGCAGCGCCAGCTTGTCCAATCCTGTGCCCATCGGGTGAAGAAACATTATATTACGCGGCCTGCCGGTTTCATCCACAAGAACTGAAAACATAACCTTGCCGTCCATCTTTTTCTTGCACTTTCCAGTGGAGATGTCAGTCACGTTGAGTGTTAGAAGCTCCGGGGCTGTCACGTCCGGGCCAACAGTATAGACCTTTACGCGAGCCGGCTGAGAATCCGGCTTAGACAACGCGGCCGTAAGGGGCTGCTGCCCAGCGGAAAAACTGGCGCCCAGTCCAACGATGATTGCGATAAACCATAACGCTCGCATGAATCCTCCGCGAACTACACACGAAGAATCTAACACACGAGACCCATTCTTGCGCCTATCTGCTTAGAAGCTGTTTCATAACCGAATGCTGACCGACTTTGAGCTTCCCTCAGGGGCTAAAGCCCGCGTTTTCTGCTATGTCAGCGGCACGGCTAAAGCCGTGCCCTTTCAAAACCAGGTTATGAAACAGCCTCTGTTTCGGCGGGCAGGCGCTTTTCCATTGCGGGCGATGCGAATGGCGCTTTCGCGGCCTCGGATATTCTTCTGGTCATAACCTGGAAGTGATAACCCATGACGGCCAGGGTCATGGCCGCGCCGATGCAATGGCGATAGCGCGTGGCCACGGTGAGCAGAAACTTCCAGTAACTCCAGCGCTGGGGGCCGAAGACTCCCTGGCGAACGAGCGATGTAACAAAGGCGCGCGCATTGCTCACGGTCAGCCATTGCTGCCGGGATTTTCGCTCGCCGGATTTTTGCTTGCCGGGTTTGGGCTGCGTGCGGTTCAGGTAGAGCTTGACGCGCTCGTAGTAAGCCTCGCAGGAGTAGATTTGCTTGAGCACCGAGCGATAGCCTTCCACCAGCCGGGTGGCGTCCATGCGGGGCAGAAAGTTCAGCTTGTCATCCGTATTGTCGCCGTGACCCGCGTCCAGAATCCGGCCTTCACTCCACAGCCGCCGGAATAACTGGGTTCCGGGCATGGCTTGCAGCAGGCCAACCATGGCGATGGGAATGCCGCTCTTCTGAATAAAATCCACCATGCGGTCGAAGATGTCGTCGCGGTCGGTGTCGAAGCCCAGGATGAAGCCGCCCATCACCTGCATGCCGTAACTCTGGATCGTTGCCACGCTGTCAAGCAGGCTGCGCCGCGTGTTCTGCGTTTTGTTGCAGGCGATGAGGGCCGATTCATCGGGGGTCTCGATGCCCAGAAAGACCGAAGTGAAACCGGCATCCTTCATCAGCTGCATCAGCACCGGGTCATCGGCCAGATTGAGCGAGGCTTCGGTAATGAAGTCGAAGCTGGTTGTGTATTGGCCGCGCCACGCGGCGAGCGCCGCGCAGATTTCCTTGGCGCGCGCCTTGTTGCCGATGAAGTTATCGTCCACGATAAAGACCGACTCGCGCCATCCGGCAGCGCGCAATTGGTCCAGCTCGGCCAGCACCTGCGCCACGGTTTTGACGCGCGGCCGCCGGCCGTAGATTTCGATGATGTCGCAGAACTCGCAGTTGAAGGGACAGCCGCGCGAGGTTTGCACGACCATGGTGGAGTAGCGATTCATCCTGATGAGGCTCAGGTCGGGCAGCGGGCTGGTCTCCATGGCCGGCCTTTCATCGGCTTTGTAGACGGGTTTGGCCGTCCCCTGCTCCAGCTCACGCGCCAGGACGGCAATCAAGCTCTCGGCTTCGCCGATGACCACGTGGTCTGCCTTCAGTTCCGCTGCTGAAATGCTGCTGGCAATGGGCCCGCCCACCACCGTCCGCAACCCGCGCGCGCGGCAGCGCTCAACGATGGCCGCCAGCGAGTCGCGCTGAATGTGCATGGCGCTTATCATCGCCACGTCCGCCCAGGCCAGATCGCGGTCGCGCAACCGCTCAACGTTGGCGTCCACCAGCCGCTTCTTCCAGGCCTTAGGCAATAGCGCGCCCACCGTCATCAGCCCCAGCGGAGGTTGTGCCGCCCGCTTGCCCAAAAATTTGAGCGCGTGCTTGAAGCTCCAATAGGTATCGGGAAATTCCGGGTAAATCAATAAGGCGTTCATCGGCCGCCTCCAGGAGAAAAAGTACGGGTGTCGAGAGCGAATCGCCGCGCCGGCTCCGGCTACTTTTTTCAGCGCGGGATAGCCGACGCGAGGTGCTCGCAACAACTCACCGCTCCACATATCAGGGTAATCTATGGGCTACTGAAAAGGTGTATAAGATGGACCACATTGCGGGAAAGCGGAGCGCTTTCGGGATTCAGATTCCTAAACTGTTGAAAGGACGGCTGGAGCGAAACGCCTTTTCGCGAACACGATGGCCTATTCATGGAATCTTTGCACGGTTCAAACAGGAATTCCCAGCTCAGAGCGGTTGGTCACGCACCACCGTCTCATGCGCGGCCATCAGCCACTGGCCATTCACCTTTCTCAGCACGATAAGAATGCGCCCATCCACCGTCACGCCCGCGTTAGTTGCCTGGTAGATGCCCGCACAGTAGGCGAGATCGCCGGTGTAGTAGATGGTCAGCGGCTTGATGAAATCCATGTGCCCGCCCGCCTTGATGCCGCGTTCCCAATAGGCCTGAATCGCCTGCCTCCCGTGCGCCAGGATGTGCGCTGAGAGATAGTAGCCGTCATCAGTGTACAAGGCCGCGACCTTTGCCGCGTCCCCGGAGTTATAGAATCTGATCCAGTTTTCCGCGATTTGCCGGATGGCCGCCTCGTCGGCGCTCATTGCTTGCTCACGCACTTCGGGCTTTGGCGCGGACACCTGCGCCGTGGCCATGGGCAAGATCATACACGATGCGGCAAACAAAACGAAGGCTTTTTTCATGGTCAGACGATAGCACAGTAATCCGGAAGTGTCATTATTATTATACAATTCCAACAGGCCCCGTTCATCGGGGGAGTGAATCGTAAGCTGTCTTAGCGCGTATAATTCTCTAGGTGTTCCAATGACCGCATCCCGCGAAAAAACCGAAGCGCGCAAGCTGCCCATGATGCCCCTGCGGGACATGGTGATCTTTCCCCACATGATGATGCCCTTCGTGGTGGGGCGCGAGTCCAGCGTGCGCGCTCTTGAGGAGGCGCTCACCGGAGACCGCCAAATCTTTCTTGCCACCCAGCACGACGCGTCGGTCGATGAGCCCAAGGCTAAGGAGATTTACCAGGTTGGGTCAATTTGTAATATCGTGCAGAACGTCAAGATGCCCGACGGGAATATAAAAGTTTTAGTCGAGGGCGTGGAGCGCGCCAAATCCATCGAGGTCAACGACGGCGACGGCTTCTTCGTGGCCACGGTGCGCGTGGGCAAAAGCCAATTTGAGATGACTCCGGCGGTGGAGCAGCTGATGACGCGCGTCACCGGCCTCTTCGAGCAGTACGTCAAGCTGCAGCAGTCGCTCAACTACGAGACCATCATCGCCACGGTGCGCATGGATGAGCCGGCCAAGCTGAGCGACATCATCGCCGCTAACCTGCAACAGGGCGTCGAGGAGAAGCAGGATCTGCTGGCCATCTTCGATCCCGCGACGCGCCTGGCGCGCATCGCCGACGTGCTGGATGTGGAGATAGAAAAGCTGGATCTCGATCGCAACATCCAGTCGCGCGTGAAGCGGCAGATGGAGCGCGCGCAAAAAGAGTACTACCTCAACGAGAAGATCAAGGCCATTCAAAAAGAACTGGGCCGCGGCGAGAAGAGCGAATTCGACGAGCTGCGCAAAAAGATCGAGACAGCCGGAATGCCCAAAGATGTGCTTGACAAGGCCATTCAGGAACTCAAGAAGCTGGAAGCCATGCCGCCCATGTCGGCCGAGTCCACCGTTAGCCGCAACTACATTGATTGGCTGCTGGCCGTGCCGTGGAAGAAGCGCTCCAAGGAGACGCGCTCCATCGACTACGCGGAAAAGGTGCTCAACACCGACCACTACGGCCTGGAAAAAATCAAGGAGCGCATTCTGGAATTTTTGGCCGTGCGCCAGTTGGTCAAAAATCCCAAAGGCTCGATTCTTTGTTTTGCCGGCCCGCCCGGGGTGGGCAAGACATCGCTGGGAATGTCCATTGCCAAGGCCACAGGGCGCAAATTCGTGCGGCTCTCCCTGGGCGGAATTCGCGACGAGGCAGAGATTCGCGGCCATCGCCGCACCTACATCGGCGCGCTGCCCGGCCAGATTATTCAGCACATGAAGCGGGCCGGCACCAAGAATCCGGTCTTTCTGCTCGACGAAGTGGACAAGATGGCATCGGACTTTCGCGGCGATCCGGCCTCCGCGCTGCTCGAAGTGCTGGACCCGGAGCAGAACTCCACCTTTCAGGATCACTACCTCGACGTGGACTACGATCTCTCGCAGGTGCTGTTTGTGGCCACCGCCAACGTAATGCACACCGTTCCGCCTGCTTTGCAGGACCGCATGGAGGTGCTGCGCCTGCAAGGCTACACCGAACAGGAGAAGCTGGAGATTGCCCGCCAGTATTTGGTAAAGAAGCAACGCGCGCAGACCGGCCTGAGCGAGAAAAACCTGGTCTTCAAGGACGACGCGATCATCGAAATCATTCGCAGCTATACACGCGAGGCCGGCGTCAGGAACCTGGAACGGGAGATCGGCAACATCTGCCGCAAGGTGGCGCGCAAGGTTGTCAAAGGCGGCAAGAAGCACAAGGAAGAGATTACTGCCGAAAACATCGGCGAGTTTTTGGGCGTAGCCAAGTTCCGTGACTCCGAGGTGCATGAAAAAAGCGAAATCGGCCTGGTTACCGGCCTGGCCTGGACCGAGGTGGGCGGCAGCATTCTCACTACTGAAGTGCAGGTGCTCGACGGCAAAGGCAAGATGACCATTACCGGCCAGCTTGGCGATGTGATGCAGGAGTCGGCGCAGGCCGCGCTCAGCTACATTCGCGGGCGCGCGCAGGCCCTCGGCCTCAGCCGCGAATTTTATCGCAACGTGGACCTGCACCTGCACGTTCCCGAAGGCGCCATTCCCAAGGACGGCCCCTCGGCCGGCATCACCATGGCCACTGCGCTGGCCAGCGCGCTGGCCAAGATTCCCGTGCGCCGCGACATCGCCATGACCGGAGAAATCACCTTGCGCGGCAAGGTGCTGGCGATAGGCGGACTGAAAGAAAAGCTGCTGGCCGCGCTGAGGGCAGGCATCTTCGAAGTGATTCTGCCCCGCGCCAACGAGAAGGAGATCGCCGAGCTGCCCGACAACATCAAGAGTTCCATGAAGCTCTATTTTGTGGACAATATGGACGAGGTGCTGGCGTTGGCGCTGGAGGGGCCGCTGCCGGCTGCTCTGCCCGCCGCGGTTGATGTGATGGCCGCCGTTCCGCCACCGGAGCTGACGACGAATCTGCCCGCGCCGCAATAATAGTCATCGGGAAAGCCACTAATGCGGGTTGTCCATCTTCTCCTGTAGAATGGCATCGTGCTTATCGCCGCCGCTTCCGACTTGGTGCGCAATGACGCTTTCCGCCTCGTAGTGGGCGAACTCATCGTGAGCGCTGGCCTGGTGGCCCTGGTCCTGCACCGGTTCCGCTCTCGCACAACCGATCGCTCGACGCTCTACTTCGGGCTGGCCTCCCTGTTATATGGGCTGTGGCTGATTGTCGAGCTGGAGGCGCTCCATTCCGCTTTCCCCTCCATTCCCTGGCCGATCATCGAGTTCTCGATCAACCTGGTAATCGGGATACCGTTCGTGCTGTATATCGGCAGCACGATAGGCCGCGCCTACCCATGGTTTGTACGGGGAGTGGTTACCGCGAATGTATTGCTGGCTATACTGGGCACAGTCAGACTGGTCCAGCAAGCGTCCGTGGACCGCATCCAGTTTGCATGCTGGGTACTTGCGGTAGTGAGCCTGGCTGGATGGGTTTACATTGCTGTCTTTCCAAAGATCCCGATCGACCGGGAGGTGCGCGCTCTGAGAATCGGTCTTCTGGTCCTGGCGCTATTCGCGCTCTACCAGCACCTTTCGGTGATGGGCGGTCTGCCCAGGGCCGATTTCCTGGAACCGATCGGCATGGTGTTCCTGCTAGGTACATTCCTTTACGTCAGCGCCTCGCGCAGTTATCGCATGGAGACCAACTTCATAGCCATTCGCCACGAGCTGGATATCGCCCGGCGGATTCAGGCGGCGCTATTGCCAAAACTTGATAGGTCAATCGCCGGGCTAGAGGTTCATGCTCGCTACGCCCCAGTGGGTTCAGTGGCGGGCGATATCTACGACGTTCTCACAGACGGGCATGGCCTGGGCGTGCTGATAGCCGACGTCTCCGGCCATGGCGTTCCGGCGGCGCTCTCGGCCTCCATGCTGAAGGTTGCGCTGAAGGCGCAAGCCAGGCATATGGCCCATCCCGAGGAGGTTCTCGATGGGATGAACAGAACCTTATCCGGCATGTTGGGGGAGCAGTACATCACTGCCGCCTATGTATATTTCCATGCTGAGCGGCGCGAGCTGCGCTATGCCGGAGCGGGCCATCCTCCGGTTCTTCTTTGGCGCTGCGCGGACAGGAGAACTGAATTTCTAGAAAAGAATGGGTTGTTTCTCGGGCCGTTCGCCGGGGCGCAATACTCCGCGATCACTTCGCCCTTTGAGCCGGGTGACCGCTGTCTGCTATACACCGACGGGTTAGTGGAGGCTCCAAACAATAAGAACGAGGAATTCGGCCTGTCGCGGCTCAGCGATTTTCTGGTCGATAACTCCGAAAAGACGGCAAATACGTTTTGCAACGTATTGCTGGACCGGGTAACTGCATGGTCCGTCACGGAGCCTGATAGCCAGCATGACGATATTACATTTATGGTCGTCGAATTTGAGAATTAAACAGTCTGTGGCAGCTAACTATACCAGCCTCCGAAGCCGGATTCACAACTGATCGCAGATTTCGCGGAAATCCCATGCGCCGGATTTTTTAGCCAACCACTCGGCTCCGCGCACCGCGCCCAGGGCCAAGCCGCGGCGGCTGAGAATCTCGTGGCGAAGTTCAAGCGTATCCACCTCGCTGGATGCGGTAACCACATGCTCTCCCTTGGCATCGCCCACGCGATGAGAAGTGATGGGGACATCGCTGCCCGGACGAGCCGCTTGGATGATCTCGCGCAGGGTGATGGCGGTGCCGGAGGGGGCATCGAGCTTGGAGGTGTGGTGAGTTTCCGCGATGGAGAAACTGTAGCCCTCCAGCTTTGCCAGGTCGGCGGTCAGCCGGAAAAGTTTTTGCACGCCCATGGAGAAGTTGGTTCCGTAGAGCAGCGCGCCGCTCTTTTGCGCCAGGGACCTCATCTCGTCGAGATGCGCGTACCAGCCGGTGGTGCCGACCACGATGCGCGAGCCCAAAGCCAGCACGGCGCGCATATTTTCCACGGCGGCTTCGGGAGCCGTGAAGTCGATCACCGCGTCCACGCCCTTGAGATTGGCGGCGGTGAGGGCGGAGGCGTGCTGATTATCGTTGATGTCCAGAGAGCGCACCGCGTGGCCGCGCTCGCGGGCGACCTCGGCGACCAGGCTGCCGGTTTTTCCCTTGCCTAAAATCAGAAGCTGCATGATGGCCTCACGAATACATTATTAGAGTGGATAATAAATGATTGGCCTGGGGTAGATCGCGTTACGTCAGCGTTATTCTGTGAATGACCTATGCCCGACACTGAATCTGGTAATCAATTGCCCGCGACTATCTTTACACCTCTCGCTCGCAGCCGTAAATGCTGCTGGCCGAGGATTCTGCTCTGGTCTTCCGGCGGCTTGCTGGCGCTCATTGTGGTGCTCGCCGTCGCGGGCGTGCTGTGGCTGCGCTCGGCGGCCCGTGCCGCGCTGCCGGTGCTGGATGGCGATCTGCATCTGGCCGGGCCTGGCTTGCAAGGATTGGCTGCTCCGGTCATTGTCCGCCGCGATGCCCACGGCGTGCCCCACATCGAGGCGGCTACCGAGGACGATCTCTTCGTGGCTCAGGGCTATGTGACCTCTCAAGATCGGCTGTGGCAGATGGACCTCTTTCGCCGCAGCGCCAACGGCGAGCTGGCGGAGATCGTTGGTCCCTCGATGCTCAAGCACGACCGGGAGCAGCGCGTGCTGCAAATTCGCAATACGGCCCGGCGCATTTACGCCAAACTGCCTCCGGCTGACCGCGCACGCCTGGACGATTATGCGCGCGGCGTAAATCTTTTCATCACCCAGCATCAGGCTACGCTGCCGCCGGAGTTTCGCCTGCTCGGCTATCGCCCCCAACCCTGGAGCGGAGTGGACTCGGTAAGCGTCGGGCTGATGCTGGTCGAGACGCTGGACACGCACGCAAGGACAAAGCTCTTTCGAGAGATTGTCGCCGCCAAGCTGAATAACCCGAAGCTGGAGGCCGATCTCTATCCGGTCGGCTCGTGGCGCGATCATCCGCCCAGCGGCGAGCTAGCGAAACCGAGCCAGCCGAACCCTAAGTCAACCAAGGTCACGGACGACGATGACGACGAAGACCGCAGCCAGGCCAGGATCACGCCAGACGCCTACGAGGACATCCGCGATCTCGTCGCTCTTTTCGGCCTGCCCGACTGCGATGGCTGCGTGCCAGGCTCCAACAACTGGGTCATCTCCGGCAAACACACGGCCAGCGGCGAGCCGCTGCTCTCCAACGATATGCACCTGGGATTCACCGAGCCGGACACCTGGTACATGGCCGACCTGAAGGCGAACGGAAGCAACGGCGCGCCCGGCTTTCATGCTGCCGGAGTCACGCTGCCCGGAATGCCCTTTGTCATCGCGGGCCACAACGAGCACGTGGCCTGGGGCTTTACCGCGCTCTACGCCGATGTGCAGGACCTATACATCGAGAAGCTCGACGGTAAGGGCCATTTCCAGGACTTGGATACGAATTGGAAGCCGCTACAAGTGGATCACGAAGTCATTAAGGTTCGAGGCGGCAAGGATGTTGTGCTGGATGTGCAATTGACCGCTCATGGCCCGCTACTGAATCCGATTCTGGAGAAGGAAAAGCGCCCCATCGCGCTGAAGTGGACCCTGTACGATCCAACGCTCAACTCGCTTCCGCTTTACCAACTCAACACAGCATCGAACTGGAAGGAGTTTTCCGCCGCGCTTGCCACCTGGTCCTGGCCTACGCAGAATGTGGTCTACAGCGACGATCAGGGTCACATTGCCTATCACGCGATTGGCAGGGTGCCGATTCGCTGGGGCGGGATGGTAGTCTTTACCGTGCCTCTTCCACACATCTTGAGGAACCTCCGCTATGAGTGGGGTGATGCTTCCTTCTTCTTTGGTAAGCGAGACAACCCCTATATCCCCTTCGACGAGATGCCCAACGTCTTCGATCCGCCCTCGGGCTTTCTGGCTACCGCCAATTCTCGCGTGACAACAGACAAATCACCATATCCTCTCACACTCGAATGGGGCGACCCCTACCGCACCGAGCGCATTTACAAATTGTTGGAAGGCCGCGACCATCTCACACCCACCGACCTGCTCGCCGTCCAGACTGACATCTACAGCGAGGTCGATCAGGAGCTGGCCCATCGCTTTGCCTACGCAATAGACCACACTCCCGGCGCCGATGAGCGCCTTCGTCAGGCCGCCGCTCTGCTGCGCTCCTGGGATGGCCGCCTAACCACAGACTCAGCCGCCGCCTCCATCGTCACCAAGGCCCGCCGCGCCTTCTGGCCGCTAATTCTGGAGCCCAAGCTGGGCAAGGAGATCGCCGCCGAGTACCACTGGGGTGAATCCAACTTTGCCGAGGAGGAGATCATCATGCACGCCAGCCCCGACTGGCTTCCGCCGGCCTACAAAAACTGGGATGAGCTGCTCACCGACGCCGTCCGCAAGGGAATGAAAGACGGCCATGCTCCCAGCGACGTGTCCCGCTGGAGCTATGGAAGCTGGCACGTGGTTGACATCGAACACCCGCTGGCCGGGTTTTTGCCGCTCATTGGCCGCGTGGCCGGAACAGGAGAGCAGCCGCTGAGCGGCGACACCACGACCGTGAAGCAGGTCGGCCGCGCCTTCGGCCCCTCGCAGCGCTTCACCATGGATTGGAGCAACATCGATGGCTCCACGGAGAATATTGTTCTCGGCGAAAGCGGCAACCCCTATTCACCCTACTTCCGCGACCAGTGGAACGATTGGTACATCGGCACCACCTTCGCGCTGCCCTTCACGCCCGCAGCCGTAGCCGCCCAAACGCGCCACACGCTGCGGCTGCTGCCGTAGAGTGGGTGTCACGGTCTCGCCTCTGTGCGTCGGAATCCAATCCTCCAGGCCGCCTCATGCCCCCGGCTTTCGGTTATCATGAGAGCCATGTCCGTCGATGTGAAATCGCTCTTGCAAGAAGGCGCGGCGCTGACCGACCGGGCGCTGGAGGAGTTGCTGCCCAGCGTTGCCACCGTGCCCGCCTCGATTCACGGCGCCATGCGCCACTCCGTCTTTGCCGGGGGCAAGCGGCTACGTCCGTTGCTGGCTTACCAGGCCGCCATCACCATCGCCGGGGCGCTGCCTGCTGGAATCGCCCGGCTGGGCGCGGCTTTGGAGATGCTCCACACCTATTCGCTGATCCACGACGACCTGCCCGCCCTGGACAACGACGACCTGCGCCGCGGCAAGCCCACCTGCCACAAGGTCTTCGGCGAGGCCATCGCCATTCTGGCCGGCGACGCGCTGCAAACCCGCGCCTTCGAGGTGCTCTCCGGCCTGGACGCGCCGCCCGCGGCGACCGTGCAGATTATCGGCCTCATCGCCAACGCCGTCGGCACCGTCGAGGGTATGATCGGCGGCCAGGTGCTGGACCTGGAAAGCGAACATCAGAAGCCGACGCCGGAGCTGGTGATGGCCATTCATCGCGCCAAGACCGGCGCGCTCATCCGGGTCAGCGTGGTGGCTGGCGGCGTCTATGCCGGGGCTGCACTGGAAGATGTGGCCCGCCTGACCCTCTTTGGCTGCAAGGCCGGCCTGGCCTTCCAGATTGCAGACGATGTGCTTGACCTGACGGAAGACTCAGCCCACCTGGGCAAGACGGCGGGTAAGGATCTGGCTACAGAAAAAGCTACCTGGCCGGCCGTCTACGGCATTGAGCAGAGCCAGCGCGACGCCGCCCGCCTGATAGAAGAGGCCTTTGCCGAACTTGAGCCTTATGGCAGCCGCGCTGACGGATTGAAGGCCGTCGCGCGCTACCTGGTCGAACGCAAGAAGTAGTTTTTCCGGAATTTTCCGTGCACTAACGCATCTGCGTCTAGCAGAAAAGGGGATTCAAATCATGAGCCAGAACAATCCAACCATCTCCGCCGCCAACGCCGGGACCATCCAGCTCGGAGACTGCACCGTCAATCGCCTGGGATACGGCGCCATGCGCATCACCGGCAAGGGCGTTTGGGGGCCTCCGGCGGATCGCAATGCCGCTCTCAAAACACTTCGCCGCGTCGTGGAGCTGGGCGTGAACTTCATTGACACGGCGGACTCCTATGGCCCCAACATCTCCGAGGAGCTGATCGCCGAGGCGCTGACGCCCTATCCCGCGGGCCTGGTGATCGGCACCAAGGGCGGATGGGAGCGTGTCGGCCCCGGTCAGTGGATCCATAATGCCAGCCCCGAGCATTTGCAGGCTGCTGTGGAGGGTTGCCTGAAGAGACTGCGCCTTCATCGGATCGATCTCTTCCAACTGCACATTCCCGATCTTGCCGTATCCTTTAACGCCTCCATGGAGACGCTGGCCCGGCTGCGCGAGCAGGGCAAGATCCGCCACATTGGCCTCTCGAATGTGACCCTGGAACATGTGGAGCGGGCGCGCAAAATCGTGCCCATCGTCTCCGTGCAAAACCGCTACAGCTTTGCCGACCGGGAATGGGACTTCTTGCTGAACCACTGCGAGCAGAAGGGAATAGCGTTCATTCCCTGGGCGCCGCTGGGGCAGAATCGGCTGGGAAAAGAGGTTTTGGAAAAGGCCGCGAAGGAACTCGGCTGGACCCCGCTGCAGGTGGCCCTGGCGTGGCTGCTCCGGCGCTCCAGCGCCGTGCTGCCGATTCCCGGAACATCGTCCTCCGCTCACGCGGAAGAGAACATTCGAGCGGCGGGGCTGAGGCTGCCCGACGCGTGGTTCAAAGAATTGTCAGAGGTGAATTCGCCGCCGGCAAGCCTGCGCTAAGGCAGAGGCCGGGATAGGGCGTTGGCCTGTTTCATCAAGACCGTGCCTCCTGCTTACCGCGACAGAATCTGATGCAGGGATTCGCGCTTGGCGTCGACATCTTCCACGGTAGCCTGTACTTGGTTGAGTACTCGCTGCACCTGGTCGATATAGTTGGGCAGCGCATTCCACCAGGTGCGCAAAGTCTCCTTCTCATCAATCATGGCCAGTGCCGTGCCCGAAGCGGCGGCTACCATCCCGGCGCGGCGCTCGCCCACCAGCAGCAGCAAACCGGCTGCCACAAGGGTTCCGCCTGCCGCAAATCCGATCCAGTTCATGGGCTCGGATTTCTCGGCGACCGGTGTCACATCAGAATCACTTGCTGGCTTGGAAAGCGGGACTACTACCATCTTCTCTCCTTCCGTTCCGGACCTCAGTCTCGGAATCGGTGCATCCAGTATCGCTCTAAATTGCACTTCGCGCACAGCGTGCCGGGGAATCGGCCAAAACTCAAGTACGGCTGCCGCGGCGCGGCCGTCAGTCCAGGTCAAACTCGCGCAACGGTTTGCCGTCGGGGGCGTCCTTGGCCTTGCGCAGGGCTTCGGCAAACTTCTTCTCGAACAAATCTTCCTTGTTCTTTTCCGCCTCCACCGACTGGCGGAAGATCGACTCCTTGCGCTCATCGTGCTCGCGCATGGCCTGGGCCGCCGTCTCCAGGTCCTCGAACATCCGCTTGCGCGGCGCCGGGGTATGGCTCACCACGAGGCCCGTGGCCGCATCCACCTTCAGCATTGCCCCGCAATCCGGGCACGCTACCTCGAAAATTTTTTCCTTCGCCTTGGCCATGGTCGTTCTAGCAGCATTGTAAGCGCATTCCAGACACATTGCATAGGGGGCAGTGCCCGCGAAACGTACACCATGTACATTGCCGGGTGTACATCCTGTTCATGCGTACCCTACTCGATCACCACGTGAATCTCGAATTGCTCATCGTCCGGCGCGGGTGGCACCCAGCTGCGCACGTAGTGCAGCCGCAGAACTCCATCGCCTAAGTGACGCGGCTCAAAGGTGAAAACTTGGAAAACGGGCTGGCCCACCATGCCGGGCTGCTCCTCGGGCGGAACCGGAACCTCGGTCTGCGTCTGGTGATGCAGCTTCAACAGCGGCGTCGATTCCTTCTCCACATACCACATATACCCGGTGCTGGGATTCGATTTCAGGCGCACTTCCAGCCGGTCGTCAAAATTGATATGAACCACGCTGCCCTTATCCGCATCCGTGATGACCTTGGTGGCCGCCAGGGCAGTTTGAGCAAAGCAAGCAATGGCAACCAGCGCCATCAGGGTAAACCATCGTCCAATAGCAACCCTGCGAACCAATCGATCAGACAACATAACGACTCCCTCCCCATAGATTAAACGAGCGAAAACGCTTCTTAACCGCGCAACTCAAACGATACATCGAACATGAAGGTGTTGCAACTGACTTTTTTGCAAAGGACAGCGAGTAGGGCGTCCTGCAATAATCTCCGTGTGGCTGATCGACTGATGAACGATGTACGATTGGAGACGACAGAGAACGTTGTCTCAGTTTCTCCACAACACCCGACAGTGATCACGAATTTCTCCGGGTATACGCCGCCATTTGATGTTGTCCCAATCGTGGAAAGGATGGTTGCGTCCGTTCCGTCAAAGTATCTGATCGGGCTTAGTCAGATAGTCTTAACAAATTCATCAGGACTTTCGCGCAAGCTTCGCAGGAGTGTGACGAAAGCAAGAAAGCGGAAGGTGAAGATTGTAGAAGCTGGTGGGCTCTACCACGCCGCTTGGCACGGCAACCGCGCTTGGATTGAGATATTTGTCGACAATACTTTGAAGGGTTGGGAGAAGGGGTTATGGCTTAAAATTCCATTTTTTCGCGAGGACCGGCTAAGTGAAGTACCGTTTCATGAAATTGGACACCACATTCATGCAACAACCCACCCTGAGTATAGAGACAAAGAAGACGTTGCGGATACCTGGAAACGGAAACTTAACATCCAGTATTTTCGGAACCAGCACCCATGGGTTCGTGCCATCGCTTATCCTTTGAGGCCGTTGCTACGATTAATAATCAGATTCCTACGAGCAAAGTTAGCTTCCAAAAAATGAGAAACGGCCCTGCTCGCATGAGCAGGGCCGTTTCGGTTGAAGTAATAATTGGTAAAGAAGGATTACTGCTTTTCCGCCGAGGCGATTTTGGCTTCCGCTTCGGCGATAACGCGCAGGGCTTCGGTATATGCTTCTTCGCGGTCGTCGGCCTGCTCCCACTCCTTCTGTCCGCGGGCCAATTGCTCCTTGGCGCGCGCCACGTCGATCTCCTCGGGCTTGAGCGCGTCGGAGGCCAGGATCGTGACCCGATCAGGCAACACCTCGGCAAAGCCCCAACTCACGTTGTAGCGCTGCTCGTCGCCGCCGGCTATGCCGGCCGATTTCGAGTCTGTCGCGCCGTGCATGATCACGTCGCCCGCGCCCAGCTCGGCCATCAGCGGCGCATGCCCGTAGAGCACCTCCAAGTACCCTGACTTCGAGGGCAGCTCGACCGCCGTCACAGCCTGTTCGAAAAGCGTTCGCTCGGGAGTGGCCAGCCTCACGCGCAGTTGATTGGTTTCCTCAGCCATAATGTCCCTTCGGGACAGCATATAGCAATCAGCTAACAGCTAACAGTTTTGTCTATGGATTATTAACTGATAGCTGTTTGCTGTTAGCTGTCCGCTGTCCTTACACCGTCGCCTTCAGCTTCTCGGCGGTCTCCAGCACTTCTTCAATTGCGCCCTTCATGTAGAAGGCCTGCTCGGGAATGTCGTCGTACTTGCCCGAGATGATCTCCTTGAAGCTGCGCACTGTGTCGGCCACCTTCACATACGCTCCCGGAATGCCGGTGAATTGCTCGGCCACGTGGAAGGGTTGCGAGAGGAACTTCTGCACCTTTCTTGCGCGCGCGACAGTGAGTTTGTCGTCGTCGGAGAGCTCGTCGATGCCCAGAATGGCGATGATGTCCTGCAAATCCTTGTAGCGTTGCAGAATCCTTTTCACGCCTTGCGCCACGTCGTAGTGCTCCTGACCCACGATGCGCGCGCTCAAAATGCGCGAAGTCGAGGCCAGCGGATCGACGGCCGGATAAATGCCCAGTTCCGAGAGCGGACGGCTCAGCACGGTGGTCGCGTCCAGGTGAGCGAAGGTCGTTGCCGGGGCCGGATCGGTCAAGTCGTCCGCCGGCACGTAGACGGCCTGCACAGATGTTACGGAACCCTTACTCGTCGAGGTGATGCGTTCCTGCAGCTCGCCCATCTCCGTGGCCAGGTTGGGCTGGTAGCCCACGGCCGAAGGCATGCGGCCCAACAAAGTCGAAACCTCCGACCCGGCCTGCGTAAAGCGGAAGATGTTGTCGATAAAGAGAAGCGTGTCCGAGCCTTCCACATCGCGGAAGTACTCGGCCACGGTGAGCGCGCTCAGCGCCACGCGCAAACGCGCTCCGGGCGGCTCAGTCATCTGCCCGTAAACCAGCGCGCACTTGGAGTTGGCCCAGTCGCCCGGCTTGATGACGCCCGACTCGGTCATCTCCAGCCACAGGTCGTTGCCCTCGCGGGTGCGCTCGCCCACGCCGCCAAAGACGGAGTAGCCGCCGTGATTCTTGGCCACGTTGTTGATGAGTTCCATGATGACCACGGTCTTGCCCACGCCTGCGCCGCCGAAGAGGCCGATCTTGCCGCCCTTGAGGAAGGGTTGAATCAGGTCGATAACCTTGATGCCGGTCTCGAACATCTCCTCGTGCGTAGACTGCTCGTCAAAGAGCGGCGCGGGACGGTGAATGGGCATGCGCTGCTTTTCGCCGATAGGTCCCAGCTCGTCCACTGGATTGCCGATCACGTTGATCACGCGCCCCAGCGTCTGCTTGCCCACCGGCATGCTGATTGGGCCGCCGGTGTCGATGGCCTTCATGCCGCGCACCATGCCGTCGGTGGCTTCCATGGCCACCGTCCTGACGCGCCCCTCGCCCAGATGCTGCTGGACTTCAAGAATCACGCTGATGGGCGTGGGGACATCAAAACCATCACTAGTCACGCGCAGCGCCTGATAGATGGGCGGCATCGTCGCTTCTTCAAACTGCACGTCCACCGCGGGACCGGAAATCTTGATTACCTTGCCGATATTCTCTGCCATTTTTCTGCCTCAGGGGCTAAAGCCCCCTCATAATTTTTATTGCGTTTCGGCACGACTAAAGTCGTGCCCTTTCAAAACCCAATCCTGCTTGCCGAACAGTTACTGTGCCGCTGCGCCGGAAACAATTTCAATGATCTCCTTGGTGATGGCCGCCTGGCGCACGCGATTCATGTGCAGCGTGAGCGCGTCGATCATATCCGAGGCGTTGTTGGTTGCCGAATCCATTGCCGTCATGCGCGCCGCGTGTTCAGCGGCCACCGACTCCGTCATGGCGTGATACAGCATGGAAGAAACGTATTGCGGCAGCAGGCCGTTGAAGAGTTCCTCGGCCGGCTGCTCGTAGATGTAATCCACCTGCGCGGTGCCGAACTTGCGCGCTTCCTCGTCGGCCTCGGCGGTGTCCAGGGGCTCAATCGAAATGCCCGCCGAGAGAGCGGCCTCGGCGGCGCGTTCGAGTTCTTCTTTGGTCGGCACGACCGCGCCGGTAATCTGCGGAATGCCGATCTTCATCAACGGCAACAGCTTCTCCACCACCAGCCGCTGCGCAATCACCGATTTGAATTCGTTGTAGACAATGTAGGCGGCGTCGATCTCCTCGCGCACGTAGCGCGCGATGACGCTCTCCGCCAGCTCGAAGACGCGGCTGACTTCCAGCTTCAACAACATTCCCGGATGGTCGCCGGTGATTTCGACCGGGGCCTTGCGCTCGCGGCGGCGTCCGCCGCTTTCTGCGTTTTGGCCTGAGTTCCCGGTCTCAACATACACCGCCGCCGGATAGCGCCGCCGCATTTGATCGCGGCCCTTGCGCCCCACCGCCTCGATGTCAATTTCCTTGTCTGGGTTGCCGTGGATGAACTGAAAGGCCGTCTTCAAAATGTTGGCGTTGAAGGCTCCGGCAAAGCCCTTATCGCCGCTGATCACGATCAGCAGCACCCGTTTTTCCGGGCGCGTGATGAAGAGCGGATGGCGCAGGTTGCCCGTTGCCGGATCGAAGATCTCCGCGCGACGCGTCAGCGATTCCAGCACGCTGGTGATCATTTTGGCGTAGGGCCGCGCCGCCAGCGCCCGCTCCTGCGCGCGACGGAGCTTGGCCGCCGAGACCATCTTCATGGCCTTGGTGATCTGCCGCGTGTTCTTCACGCTGCGAATGCGCCGCCGTAGATCGAGTACGTTTGCCATAATCTTTCCAGTGGTCCGCTACTTTGCCACCAGCTCCGCCTTGAAATTCTCCGCGTACTCCTTCATGGCGGCGTGCAGCCGGTTGCGCAGGTCGTCATCGAGCGCCTTCTTCCTGGTCAGGTCGGCCATCAGCGCCGTCTGCGCGCTTTCAAAGTATTTGTAAAGCCCAACTTCAAAAGCGCGAATGTCGCTGACCTGGAAATCGTCCAGGTAGCCCTGCGTGCCGGCAAACAAAATCACCGTCTGCTGCTGCCAGGTTAACGGCTGGAACTGAGGCTGCTTCAACAGTTCTGTCAGCCGCTGGCCGCGATTGAGCTGCTTCTGCGTCAGCGGGTCGAGGTCGGAGCCGAACTGCGCGAAGGCCGCCAGTTCGCGATACTGCGCCAGGTCGAGCTTGAGCGTCGCGCCCACCTGCTTGACCGCCTTGATGGCCGCCGAAAAGCCTACGCGCGAGACCGACAGGCCCACGTTCACCGCGGGACGCACGCCGGAGTTGAACAAATCCGTCTCCAAAAAAATCTGCCCGTCGGTGATGGAGATGACGTTGGTCGGAATGTAAGCAGAAACGTCGCCCGCCTGCGTCTCAATCACCGGCAGCGCGGTCAGCGATCCGCCGCCCCGCTTGTCGCTCAGCTTGGAGGCGCGCTCCAGCAAACGCGAGTGCAGATAGAAAACATCGCCCGGATAGGCTTCGCGGCCCGGCGGTCGGCGCAGCAGCAGCGAAATCTCGCGGTAGGCCATGGCGTGCTTCGACAGATCGTCGTACATCACCAGAGCGTGTTTGCCATTGTCGCGGAAGTACTCGCCGATGGCGCAGGCCGCGTAGGGCGCAATGTAGAGCATCGGCGCCGGCTCCGAGGCCGAGGCAGCCACAATGACAGTGTGTCCCATCGCTCCCGCTTCGGTGAGCGTCTGGACGACTTGAGCGATGGACGACCGCTTCTGTCCGACGGCGCAGTAGATGCAGATAAGATCGTTCTTGGCGTTGTTGATGATGGTGTCCAGCAACACGGCGGTCTTGCCCGTCTGCCGGTCGCCGATAATCAGCTCGCGCTGCCCGCGGCCGATGGGAATCATGGCGTCGATGGCCTTCAGTCCGGTGGCCATCGGCTCGCGCACCGGCTGCCGGTCGATGATGCCGGGCGCCAGACGCTCGATGGGCAGCGAAGCCTTAGACGCAATAGGTCCCTTGTCGTCGATGGGCTGGCCGAGCGCGTTCACCACGCGGCCAATCATGCCTTCGCCGACCGGCAAGCTCAAAATCGTGCCTGTGCGCTTCACCTCGTCGCCTTCGCTCAGCTCGGTGTATTCGCCCAGAATCACCGCGCCCACCGAATCTTCTTCGAGGCTCAAAGCCAACCCGGCAATGCCGTGCGGAAAGCTGAGCAGCTCTCCGGCCATCACCTTGTCCAGTCCATGCAGCCGGGCGATGCCGTCGCCCAGCGACGTGATGGTCCCCACCTCATCCACCTGGACCTTGGAGTCGTAGTTCGCGATTTGCTCGCGAAGTATTTGCGTAATCTCATCTGCCTTAATCTGAGCCATCTCTGTCCTTTGCAAGCTGTCAGTTGTTCGCTGTCATCTGTTCCTTCAACCGTTCCAGCCGTCCTCGCACCGAACCGTCATAGACCGTGGAGCCGATGCGCACTACTGTTCCGCCGAGGATGGTTTTGTCCAGCTTGAAGCTGGCTTGAATCTGTGCGCCCGCCAGTTTGCCCACTCCTGCCACCAGCCCTGCGCGATCCTTTTCTCCGAGCTCGCGCGCGGTCATAATCTCCACTGGGCGAATGCCCTGCCGTTCCTGCATCTCCGCGCGATAAGCCGCGGCCACCTCTTTCACTTCTGCGATGCGATCGTTCTTGATCAGCACCGCCAGCAGGTTGCGCAGTTCCTTTTGCAACTTGAGCTTCGCGTACATCTTGTCCAGGACAGCAATCTTCTGAGGCACGGCCACGGCTGGATTGACCATCAGCTCGCGCAACTCGGCGCTTGCCTCCCAGGTGGCAAGAAAATCGTCGAATTGCCGATCGAGCGCTGCCATGTCCAGCTTTTCCTGGGTCACCACATCGGCAAAGGCGCGGGCGTAACGTGCGACAAAAACTGCCATCTACTTCCGTCCTCTCTGCACTGCCGTGTCGCCCAGAAATTCGGCAAGCAGCTCCCGGTCAGTCTCCGGCGTAATCGTCAATTGTTTCGCAGCCTCTTCAATGGCCAGCTCCGCGGCAAAGTGGCGCAGTGAGCGCCGCGCCTGCGCGACCGCGGTTTCCATCTCCTGCCCGGCGGCGGCGACGATGCGTTCGCTCTCTTCTTTGATCGTGGACTTGATGCGCTTTTCGTCCTCGCGGCTTTCCACCTCGACTTGAGAGCGAATCTGCGCAATTTCTCCATCCAGTCCGGCAAGCCGGGCCTCGATGGCGCTCAGCCGCGCGTATGCGTCCTCGGTCATCTTGCGGGCCGACTCGATGCCGGTGCGCACCTTCTCCGAACGGTTACGAAGCGTCTTGGGCAGCCAGTGGAAAATAAGAAAACCGACTGCCAGCACAATGATGGCAAAGTTGATGCCCTCAAAGATGCTCGCCGTGGTATCAACATCCAGATGCAGCATCCGGGCAATCGACTGCACCGCCGGAGAGTGCAGGTAGACGTCTTCCTCGCTTGCCTCGGATTTCTGTGACTCTTCAGGTTTGGCTGCTTCGTGATTGGCCGTGCTATTCGCGGTCGGCTGGGCCGCGGCTGCGGGTTCCTGGGACGCAAGGCGGAGGGGCGCACTCATCCCGGCGGCGACAAACAGCGCCAAAAACATAACGCGAAAAATGGGAGGTATAAAACGCCTTGGCTGCATAAAGGCTCTCAACGGGAACCCCCGGCGGCCACGGGCAGCACGGCGCGCACCACCTGGCGGGCCAAATCTCCGGCGGAGGCCTGAATTGCCAGCCTGGTCTGCGCCGCCTCGGCTTCCAGCGCCGCCTTGGCCTTGTTGACCTTGAGTACGGCTGCCTTGCGGACGGCATCCAGGGCCGCGTCGCGCTCCGCATTCCATTGCTTCAAGCGCGCTTCGCGCGCCTTGAAGACCTCGCCGCGCGCCTGGCGCAGCCTCTCAGCGTACTCAGCTGCCAGATCCTCGGCCTGAGCGATGGCCTGCTGTGCCTTCTCCTGCGCACCTTCAGTGCGGGCATGGCGCTCTTTCAGCGTGGCAGTCAGCGGCACCTGCACCAGAAACTGATAGGCCAAAACCAGCAATATGAACAGCAGAATCGTGGGTATGGCGCTAAGAAAAAGCGTTCCGAGTTGTTGAAAGATCACTTGCATGCGAATTCAGCTTGTCCTGTTTGTCCAGGCGGTCTTGTCAGGTCTCTCGCGCGGTCGTGAACACTTTTTTGTAACAGGAGCGAACCGTCAAGTCAACGAATCCGGCCCCTATTTGGGGACTTCCGTGACGGCGGTCACTATTTGGGACGAATATTCAAAAAAGAACTTGCTTTTGCGCGGAACAAGCCTAGACTGAGGTTATCACCTAGACCCAGTCCAGGGTCCAGCGGGCGGCCGGCTTCGGGAAGTCCTTCCACTCCCGAAGTCAGCTGCCCGTTTCTTCATTTTTCGGGGCGAAATTGGCCACGCGCCCAGGCAGGGATCGAATTGTGCCCCAGATCGGGTCTTCATCCTATAAAATGGCTGCGTCTTCTGGAGGGATTGGAATGGATACTCCAAAAAGCATAGGCCTTTCCGAACTCATTACCCAGGTGCGAGAGGAGATCGAAGAGGCGCAGGAAAAGCTGCGCGCATCCGGGAAGCAGGCGATGATCGACTGGGAGTCAGCCGAAATCGAGATTTCCTTTGGCGTGACCAAGGGGGGCAATGCAAAGGGCAGCGCGAATATCCACATCTTCGCCATTGAGGCTGGAGGGGAATATAAATCCGAAGAGGTTCATCGCCTGACCTTGCGGCTCAAACCCCACGAAGACTCCCAGATTTCCTTTAATGAGACCGGTATCGATTGGTCCAAGGCTGTGGCGTCCAGGGCCGTGGCAAGCATACCCAAGTCTCCAGGGTCCGAGGAAACTATCCTGTAGCTATCATTGACATTGAGAGTACGTCGAGTGAGCCTCATTGCTTGGCGGGCGTCAGCAGCCCCTGGGCGCGCAGCCAGATCTCCAGCAGGTTGGGCCACTGGTCCAGAGCCGCATCGCCTTTGCCAAGGCCGGTGCCGTGCGGGCCGTTGGCAAAAATGTGCGCTTCGGCCGGCACGCCTGCCTTAACCAGCGCCTCGTAAAACCTCAGCCCCTGCTCCACCGGAACGGTCTGGTCGTTGAAGGTGTGATACCAGAAGGTCGGCGGCGTGTCCTTTGTAACAAACAAATCCGGGGAGTAGGCCAAACGCAGTTCTTCGCACTTGTCCATCACGTTGAAGAGCTTGCAGTAGCTCAGGTGCGAAGTATCGAGAGATATTGCGCCAATCCATGGATAGCCCAGCACCAGGTAGTCCGGGCGGCTGGAGACTCTCTCAATGGGGTCCTCGGCGTCGGGGTTACCGGGCACCGGTTGCGTTGCCGCCAGCGCCGCCAGGTGCCCGCCGGCCGAAAAACCAATCAAAACAATCCTGCCGGGATCGATCTGGTACTCCCTCGCCCTCGCCCGCACCAGTTGCACGGCGCGCCGCGCGTCCAGCAGCGGAACGGGCAGCAGGTAGCCGTTCGAGCTGAGCCGGTAGCTCAAAACGAAGGCGCGAAAGCCGCGCGCGGTGAACCAGTCCGCCACCTGCCGGCCCTCCAGGTTGCCCGCCAGTTGAAGATAAGCGCCCCCCGGTAGAATCACCACCGCCGAGCCGTTCTCGTGGCCCCTCTGCGGCTCAAAGATGGTCAGCGTGGGCGTATCTTCGCAAGCCTTGCCTTTGGCCAGCGGAGCATCCCCCGGCCACAGGCGGATGGTCTGAATGCCCAGAAAGTCATTGTTGTTGCCGGCCATCGCGCAAGGTTCTTGTTGCGCCTGCGCCAACGAAGACGCCAGCAAAGCCACAACCAACACAGCAAAAAATCGTCTCATTCTGGAAGCCTCCAACCATCTGGCGAGATTATAGCCACATCTCCGTGTGCCCAGGGCAGCACTTCGCGGCCTGCGCGGTCAGTTCTTCCGCCAGCCCAAGACCGTAGCGGGCAAAGTAATAGGCCGCGCCATACACCCGCTCCTGCAATGCGCCTCCGGGATAAAGCGCCTGGCTGACAGCCTCGGCCTGGTGTGTGAGCGAGGCCTCTTGCTGCAACTGGAAATCAGCCGCCAGGCGCCGCAAGCGGCTCATCTGATAGCGAATCTTGCCGGCCGCCGTTTCCGCCGAGCGGCCCAGCCCCGCATCGAGCGAACCCGTCCACTTCAGCAGCGCCGCAAGCTCGTCCTCCAGCGCCGTCCCCGTGCCGGCAAGTTTTCGCCTGCCTTCTTCTGGCAAGGCCTGAGCAGCCAGCAATTGCGCCAGCGACGCGGAATTCTCACTAAAAATCCGCTCCAGTGTCAGTCCATGCTTCTTGAGCATTTCGCCGATCTTGGGCTCGATCAGCGTGGCCGAAAAACGCGGCAGCATCGGCGTTAGCCGGCCCAGAATGCGCTCGTAGAGCACGGCGGACTGGGCAAAGTAGGCAATCTCAGCCGGCCCGCCCACAATGGCCGAAGTCGAAAGCAGAAAATCCTGGAAGACCGGCCGCAGCAGCGCCGAGGGCGAGATGCGCTCCGGCTCGGCATCGAGAATGCCGAGCAATTCCGCCGTGGAAAAACTCTGCCGCTCCGCCTGCCACAGGCCATTTGGTTCCTGTGCGCTCGCAGCCAGTCGCTTGAGCGCCAGCCGCGCTCCCGTCCGTTCGTCGATCAAGAACAGCAGGCTGGACTGCGGCGCCACAGCCACCTGTGCGTGATAGCCGGCGGTCTCCAGAGCCTTATTCCGCTCCAGCAGCGCCCGATGCAGCTCGTCGGCGTGCTCGATAGCCGCGCGCAGCACCGGCGCGCCCATGCGATGCGCCTCGCGTCCGCTCGCGTCCAGCACCAGCAGCCCCTGCGCGGCAAAAACCCTGCAATAAAACTCCGCGAAGGCCTGGGCCAGGGTGCGCCCCGGCTTATACGCTGTGGTCAGCGCTTCCGTGGCTTCGGAGTTGCCCAGCAGCTCTCCCGCCTGCTCCACCAGCGGTGTAATCGAGTTGTCCAGCACCATACCGCCCACCGGCCGCGCCGCCTCGGGCGCCGCCGAGTAAACCAGCGTGCGCAGCTCGCGCCGCGCCGGAAAGACAACGTGGTCGATCTCCGCAAAATCGTGGTCTTCCGTGGCCAGCCAGAAGATAGCGGCGTGCGGCCGTCCCGCCGCCGTGGCCTCTCTCGCGCGAGCCAGTGCCGTAGCCGCCTTGAAAGGAGTGAACAGCGGCCCGCCAAACAGACCCACCTGCTGCCCGGTGACCACCACTCCCGCGCCGCCGCGCAAAGCATCAAGGGCCGGCGCTGCAGCCGGCGAAGAATTCTGACCGGCCAACAGCCCGACCAGCTCCGGCCAATGTGCGGGAATCTCCGGCCGCTCCCGCCAGCTCTCGTCCCATGAGCCGGGGGCATAGAACCCCCGCGCTGCCGCCGCTCCGGAGCAGTACTCCAGAAACAGCCGGTGCAGCCCCGGCACAACGGTGATGGGATGGAACTCTGTGCTTAGCAACTCATTCTCTTGGTGACAGGGAATCCCAGGGCGAACCTGATTTGCGCGTGCTGTATGGGATTCGGCTTTAGTTAAGGATGCCACGCCGGACCCTATTGATGCACGCTTACGTTTTATTGAGGCATTTGAGCCGCGCTATGCGTATACTCTGTATCTGAATGCGCATGTGTTCGAGCGCGCTTCAATCGCCCCGGAGGAGAGACAAGAGATGCCCAAGAAGAAGAAAAAGAAGAAAGCCGCCAAAGCCGCCAAGCCCAAAGTGGAGAAGGCCGCAAAACCCCATAAGGAGAAGAAAGCCGCTAAATCCAAGGAAAAGAAGGCCCTCAAAAAGGCAAAAGAACTGAAGAAGGCTAAGGAGAAGAAGCTGAAGAAGGCCAAGGAGAAGAAGGCGCTCAGAGGTCTCCTGCCTCCGACGGAGGAGAAGGCTGAATTGCTCAGTTCCGAGACGGTCTTCGAGGGGCCCCTCTTCCGGGTGCTGCGCGACCGCCTCATCGAGCCGGGTGGCAAGCAGGTAGTCCGCGACATCATCCGCCACAACGGCAGCGTGGTCATCCTGGCCGTCGACAACACAAAAAGCAAGAAAGATCCTTGGATAGTGGTCGAGAGGCAATATCGCCATGCCGCCAACCATTTTCTATGGGAGCTGCCGGCCGGAAAACTGGAGCCCGGAGAAGACCCCCTCCAGGGCGCCCAGCGGGAGCTCGTCGAGGAAACTGGCTATCATGCCAAGAAATGGAAGCCCCTGATCGAGTACTACCCCAGCCCCGGCTTTCTGGGTGAGTCGATGATTGTCTTTATCGCCGAGGGCCTGAGAGCAGGCGATGCCCATCCGGAAGAGGACGAGCAGATAGCCTTTCGCCTGGTCAAACTCTCCGAGCTTGTCAAACTGATTGAAAAGGGCGCGATTCTGGATGGCAAGACGCTCACCGCCGTGCTCCTGTACGCGCGCAGGCTTGCCGGCAAAGGCAAGAAATAACGGCCGAAAACAGGCCCCATTCAAGTAACCTTCCCAGCAGGGCCGGAGGCTGCAATCCGGCCCTGTCTCACATTGTGCGCTTATCGTCTGTTTTCCTGCATCTTTTCACGAGTTTTTTGCGTCATAATGCATAGTGGCGGGCACTCCCCAGTAAATAGTCCGCCGTACATCACAGGATGTAAGGAAGGCAGGACCCTGTGGCACAGTACAAAGGGAAGGTCAAGTGGTTCAACAACGCCAAAGGTTACGGTTTCATCGGACGTGAAGATGGGCCGGACGTATTTGTCCACTACTCGTCGATTAAGTTGGATGGATACAAGACGCTGAAAGAGGGCGATGACGTTGAGTTCGATATCGTCCAGGGCCAGAAGGGCGCTCAGGCGGATGCAGTGATCCGGCTGCGGGGAACCACCCCGAGCGCCACCCCGAGCGAGACCCCAAGCGCCACCCCAAGCGAGACCTAAGAGGCGCGGAAGAACGGGCGTTCAAGCAGGACCGGCAATGTGCGGGACGCTTAGTGTGTGCCCATTCTCTTCTTCTCGCTGCAATTTGCATGGATGCTTATAAGTGTAATGTGTTCTATACGTTCCGCCATTCAGATATCTCCTCCTCTCACATTTCCACAAATATTCTTGAATTGTTGGCCCATATTGCTCCCGGAGAGATAAGATAAGGGCGCCATGAGCTTACTCCAACAGGAAAACCCGAAAGATTTTGACGATGCCGCCCGCGGTGAAGAGTTAACCACGGGCACAGGTCACATGGTCCGGGCTGGCGTAATCGCGGCCGTAGTGGTGACCGTCATCCTCGCCCTTTACGTGCTTATCACTCAAAAGCCGGCCGTGGCGAGCGGAGAGATTGTGCAGGTCTGGGCTCATCCCAACCATGTCGTGACCTCGGGCCTCGACGCCAGCGGCCAGCCCATGCCCAAGCAGAGTTTTGACCAGGTGCTGGTCTTTGCCCGCGTCAAGCTGCTCAACCGGAGCAAGAACCCACTTGTTCTTCAGGATGTGCTGGCCAATCTCAGGCAATCAGACGGCATCCTCTCCGTCTCCGCCGGAAGCACAAGCCAATACGATGAGGTCTTTCTAGCCTATCCCGAGCTGGCCAGGATGCGCGACAACGCGTTTTCGCCCCACACCACACTCGAGCCAGGGCAGAGCGTGGAGGGCACATTCTTCTGGATCTTCCGCATGTCCAGGCAGGAGTGGGAGGCGCGCAAGGATTTGAACTTCACCTTCAGGTTCCAATATCAGGACAACCTGGTGCTCGCCCCCCACACCGCGGTTATGGAACAGTAGGCGGAGCCGGCGCGCTCTTGGGCGTCGACAGGTAGCCGCTGACCTGATTCTTTGAGCTGATGTTATTCACCACCACCTCAAAGAGCTGCGGATCCTTGCCGCTGTAGAATTGCAACGGCTCATTGATTCCCTTGTTGTTCTTCGGCACCGGCTTGTCATCCGACACTACCATCAGGCTGAAGGTGTACTTCCTGGGATCGGCCTTGGTCAGTTTCATGCCCACCGTGCCTACCGACTTCTGCTGGCCCTTGGTCAGCGTGAATTCGTAGTAGTTCCGGTCGCCCTTGTGCTTCAGCAATTCCAGTTCATCGTGATTACGGGCAATCAGGGTGCTGTGGCCGTCCAGATCCCCCTTCATCGACTGCAATTGGCTGATTGCCGTGGCCAGGTCGCTTTGCGTCTTGGTCAAATCGGTCTTGACCCCGCCCACGTCGGTCTTCACCCCCGAGACATCCGAGGAAAGCCCGCTTACCGCCTGCGCGGTCTGCTTCTGGGCGCTCTCCACGGCCTTTTCCCGGCGAAGGATTTCCTGGGCGCGGGCTTCCATCTGCTTTTGCGTCAGCCCCATGGATTGGCCCAGCTCTTCGGTTGCCACCTTGAGGCGGGCGTCGGTTTCGCGCAGGTCAGACGCCAGCTTTTTGTTCTGATCCCTGGCATCGGCCAGCGCGGCTTCCTGGCCGCTCAGGCGGCTGCTGAGCGTATAGCTCCAGATCAGGCCGGCCACTCCGGCCAGCAGGGCCACGGCAATGGCCGCCAACAACGCGCCCGAGTAGCTACGGGGTGTATCTTCAGTTGTACTCATGTCTTTGCCTTTCTTTCGTGGTCCCTTGCGTGGACCGTTCGTCGTGATAAGACGGCTTTCCGTATGGTTAGTAGCCATAAAAAAGGATTTCTCCCAGAATCCCCGAAATCCTGCCGGGATTCCACCCAAAGGCCGGATTACGAAGCCCTGGCTTCGGCCGCCCAAGGGGTGAATCTACAGAATATAGAAATATTCCCGTTTGTGCAGGAAAATTATTCTGTATTTGTTCGGGGACGCCCGGCTAAGGATTCATGGCTATTTTACCGCTCAGCCCTTCACAGCTTTCGTGACAGCCATGAAAGCACTACAATATAAACATCATTAAAGAGCTTTTGGCGCGGGACTGATTTGAATCTAGGGTAAAATTGCCGCATCCACTTAATAGGAGAAATCCGAAGGCTATGTCGACCGCTGTCGCTGGGAAGGGCTTGGAAGGAGTTGTCGCGGCAAACTCCGGGATATGCTGGATTGACGGAGAGGCTGGCGTGCTCTCCTATCGCGGCATCGACATTCACGATCTGGCCCTGAACTCCACCTTCGAAGAGACCACCAGCCTGCTGTGGAACGGCATCCTGCCCAACGAGCTGGAGCTGCGCGAGTTCCAGTCGCAATTGACGCTGGCCCGTTCGCTCGACCAGCGAATAGTGCAGATGCTGCGCTCCTTTCCGCGCACGGCCACCCCCATGGAAGTGCTGCGCACGGCGGTCTCGGCGCTCAGCCTCTACGACGCCGACGAGAAGGACAACTCCCACGACGCCAACGTGCGCAAATGCTTTAATCTAACCGCGCAGTTCGCCATGATCGTGGCCATCTACGACCGGCTGCGCAAAGGAAAGAAAGTGGTGCCGCCAGACCGCTCGCTGAGCCATGCCGCCAATTTTCTGTGGATGCTCAACGGCGTCAAGCCCTCGGAGACCGCCGTCAAGACGATGGACATGGCGCTGGTGCTGCACGCCGAGCACGAGCTGAACGCCTCTACCTTTGCCGCCCGCGTCATTGCCGCCACCCTCTCCGACGTCCACTCGGCCGTCACGGGCGCCCTTGGAGCCCTCAAAGGGCCGCTCCACGGTGGCGCCAATGAGGGCGTTATGCGCATGCTCTACCAGATCGACAAGGAAGGCGCTGACCCGGTTGAATACGTGAAGAATATGTTGATGGCCAAGCAGAAGATCTCCGGCTTCGGCCACCGCGTCTACAAGACCGAGGACCCCCGCGCCACCCACCTGCGCAAAATGAGCGAGCAGCTGGGCAAGGACGCCGGCCAGACTAAGTGGTTTGAGATGTCGCGCGCCATCGAGCTCTACATCAACGCCGACAAGAAGCTCAACGCCAACGTGGACTTCTACTCCGCCTCCACCTACGCCACGCTGGGCATCGACATCGACCTCTACACCCCCATCTTCGCCATCAGCCGCATGGCCGGATGGGCAGCCCACATCATCGAGCAGCTCGACGACAATCGCCTTATCCGTCCCCGCGCCGAATACATCGGCCCGCCCTACCCCGCGCCGTATATCCCCATGGAAGAGCGCGGGTAGCTCTTCACTCACTCCGCCCTTTCCACAGCAGATAAAGCCCCCACGCCGCCAGTGTGCAGCCGTCGCGAATCGCGCCTGCGCGCATCATCTCCTCGAACTCCTCCACCGCAACCGAACGGACGATGAGATCGTGCTCCTCGGCATCGGGCGTTTTCGCGGTCTGGGTCAGTCCGGTGGCCAGATACACGTGCTGCTTTTGCCGCGTGAAACCGTAGGCGATCCACAACTCGCCCAGGTGAACCATCTCCGCCGCTTCCAGCCCGGTCTCCTCTTTTAGTTCGCCGCGCGCCAGCTCCTCGGGGTTATCGACTTCCATCTCCCAGCCGCCCTGCGGCAGCTCCAACACCCGATCCTGAATGGTGTAGCGGAACTGCTCCACCAGCCATACGCGTCTCTGGTCGATGGGCAGAATAATGGCCGAGTCGTGCTTTTCCACCACGCCGTAGATGCCCCGCTCGCCGTTGGAGCGGAGAATCTCATCCTCCCGCACCCGCATCCAGCGGTTGCGATAGACCTCGCGGCTGGCCAGCGTGGTGATGGTGGGGCCGATGCTGAGTGGTGTCGGGTTCATCGAATCTCCTTCTGCACTCGATGCGTCTATCGTACCTTTGTTATGGCTTTGAAATAGCCGCCATCGATAAAAATATCGTTTATTCTTCCCGCAGCCGGTATTGCCGCAGCCGACCGATAAGCGATGCCGGACCGCTCACCGTCAGTCGAACAACATTTCCTTCGTACTCCCGCGAATGCACCACCATCCCCGCCTCGATGGCCGCCAGCACCGCTCCCTCCTGCTGCGGAACGCGCAACTCCGCGTCGATCACCGGGTCGGAGTGCAGCGCGCGGTCGATGGCCTTGAGCAGTGCCTCCATCCCCTCGCCAGTGCGCGCCGAAACGGCCACTTCGCCCCCAGCCTCGCTCCGCTTTAGTAGCCCTTCCCGCTCATGCTTGCCCAGCAGGTCAATTTTGTTCAGCACCTCGATGCGCGGCTTGCTGAGCGATTCCAGTTCGCCCAAAACCCGCTCCACCTGTGATTTTTGCTCCGCGCCGTAACTCGAAGCCGCGTCGCGCACATGCAGCAGCACCTCGGCCTGCGCCACCTCTTCCAACGTGGCGCGGAAGCTGGTGACCAGCGTGTGCGGCAGGTTGCGAATAAAGCCCACCGTGTCCGACAACAAAACCTTGCGGCGGCTGGGCAACTCGATTGCTCGAAGTTTTGGGTCCAGCGTGGCAAACATCTTCGGCGATTGCAAGACCTCGGCGCCGGTCAGTTGGTTGAAGAGCGTGCTCTTGCCGGCGTTGGTGTAGCCGACCAGGGCTACCGTCGGCACCGGCGCCGACTCGCGCCGCTGGCGCTGCTGTTTGCGCACCCGTCGCACCGCGTCTAAATCGATTTTCAGCTTGTCGATGCGGCGCTTGATCTGCCGCCGGTCGGTCTCCAGCTTGGTTTCGCCCGGGCCACGCGTGCCGATGCCGCCGCCCAGTTGCGACATCGCCTTGCCCTTGCCGGTCAGCCGCGGCAGCAGGTACTCCAGTTGCGCCAGCTCCACCTGCAACTGCCCCTCGCGGGTGCGGGCGTGCCGGGCAAAGATGTCCAGGATTAACTGCGTACGGTCGAGAACGCGGCAGGGCAGCGCGGTTTCCAGGTTGCGCAACTGAGTGGGTGTCAGGTCGTGGTCGAAGAGCACCAGTTCGGCCTCGGTGGAAGCGGCAACCCCGGCAATCTCCTCCACCTTGCCGGAGCCGATCAGCGTGGCCGGATCGAGGCGCGCGCGGCGCTGCATGATCTCTGCGGCCACCACGCCGCCGGCGCTTGCCACCAGCTCGCGAAACTCCGCAAGTGACTCTTCCGCGTTCAGTTCGGTGGACGAACGTGACGCAGCCGCTCGGGCCGGGGAAACGCCCGCGCCAGAAGACGCATCTGCATCCACTCCGAAATCCGGATAACCCGGCTCCGCGCACACCATCGCCCGCCGCGCGTCCGTCTGGGTTGCGTGGTTGCCGCAGGAGCGGAGCCCGAAGTCCACTCCCACCAAAACCGCCCGCTCCGGGCTCCCACTCTCGCGTCCCGAACCGGACGCGGGGATGGGACTCCGAATGCCTGCCTTGCTTGACTCTACGGCCAAAGGAGACCGCTTCCCGCCTGCTATCGCAGCTCCCCAACGGCTGAAGCTGCGGAGGGGGCCGGAATAACATCGGTGGACGCGCCAGCCAACCGGTGGTCGCTGTGCAGCGAGCCCCGGTTGCTCACCACCGTCGATATGGCGTGCTTGAAGATCAACTGCTCCTGGCTATTGTTCTCCAGAAGCACTGAATACTTGTCAAACGAACGGATCTTTCCGGTGAGCTTGACGCCGCTGACCAGATAAATCGTGATAGGAGTCTTGTCCTTGCGGACAGTGTTCAGGTACGTGTCCTGAATGTTTTGTGCCGGCTTGTTTTCCATGTGCCGATCTCCTGCTTTCCATGGGGGTGGATGCTAATGAATAGCATGTAAGCGTACAAAACGGCGGGCGCGTCGCCGGAAGCTCCGGAGCCGCCAATACCGCAATTTCTTAACAATATAGAGCTTTACCAACCTTTTCAACCATCCCCTGTGGCAATTTTCTTTTTAGGCCGCTTTCAGCCCCGTGCCCCATCCTTTCGCCTTGTTTCTGGCGAAAGGGTGGGATACGATGAATTTTCACAGCCAACCGTAAATCTGGATACGCCGGTCCCGCATTTGGGAGCTGGAAAGCCATGCGGCTGCTAGCATAGTGGTGTGAAACCCGTACCGAACCCGCCTCAGAATAATCCTGCCTCAGCCGCCCAGCCGGTGCCCATGCTGGACCTCAAACGCCAGTATCAGCCCCTCCATCAGGAACTTCTGAACGCCCTCGGCCAAGTCCTCTCCACACAGCAATTCATTCTGGGTGAATCGGTTGCGGCCTTCGAGCGCGCCGCTGCTGGGCAATTGGGCGTGGTCCACGCCATCGGCTGTTCCTCGGGCACCGACGCCCTCTGTCTGGCTCTGGCAGCCGCCGGAATTGGTTCCCCACCCCACGGACCAGGACCCGTCCGCGGGGACCCCGGTTCCGGCCACGCCGTCGTTACCACCCCCTTCAGCTTCTTCGCCTCGACGAGCGCCATCCTCCGCGCCGGGGCTACTCCGCTTCTGGCCGACATTGATCCCGCCACCTTCAACCTCAACCCTGTTGCCGTTGAGGCTGTCCTGAACAGCCCGAAAGGCGCAGCCGTCAAGGCCATTCTCCCCGTCCACCTCTTCGGCCAATGCGCCGACTGGACCGCCTTTGCCCGCATCGCCAAGGAGCGCGGGCTGAAGCTGATTGAAGACGCCGCTCAAGCCTGGGGCGCAGAGTGTAATGGATTGAAAGCAGGAGCTTTAGGCGATGCCGCCGCCTTCAGCTTCTACGCAACTAAGAACCTGAGCGCGGCGGGCGACGCGGGGATGGTCACCACCAATTCTGACGAAATCGCCGAGCGCGCCCGCATGTTGCGCCAGCACGGAATGCGCCGCCGCTACTACCACGACGAACTCGGCTGGAACGCGCGCATGGACGGCTTCCAGGGCGCTGTTCTTCAAGTCAAGCTCAAGTACATCGACACCTGGAATCAGCTTCGCCGCACCGTCGCCCGCCGTTATCACGCGCTCTTTCACGCCGCGGGATTGGTCGAGGCCGGCCCATACCCCATTCACGGCATCGTCCTGCCCCAGGAAACCCGTGGCACGCATCACGTTTGGCATCAGTATGTTATCCGCACTACGCGCCGCGACGAATTGCGCGCTTTTCTGACCGAACGCAAGATCGGCTCGGAGATTTACTACCCCGTCCCGCTCCATCTGCAAGAGGCGCTTAAAATCCTCGGCTACAGCGAGGGCAGCTTCCCCGAGGCCGAACGCGCGGCGCGAGAGGTGTTAGCCCTACCCATCTTCCCCGAGCTGCGCGAGGACGAACAGCAGACGGTGGTCAGCGCGATTGCCAAGTTTTTGAGCTGAAAAGTGGTTAGCTGCAGGTTATCAGTTTTCGTCAATCGTGAAACGATAGCTCACCGGTTTACCCCAAAACGTGAAACGATAGCTCACCGGTTTTTGGGAAAGTGGTGAGCTGAAGCTTCACGGTTTTTCGGACACCGGAGTGGTCCAGCTCACCGGAAACCGGACCAATGGCTGCAAATAATTCAGTACTTGTTTGGATAAGGGATAGAAGATAGAGCGAATCTTTCTGACCAACCCTGATCAGAAGGAGTTTGTAGGAGAAGTTCGTGACAGTGGGGACAAGTCAGCAAGTCAGCGAGTCAGCTGGGTACGAACAGTGAAAAGAGAATAAGGAATACACTGAAGCTCGTTTCCGAAAAACTTTGACAAGGAAGAGTTACCAATGTAGCATGACGGATGCCAGGAAGCTTAATCGAAAGCCTGGATTTCCTTAGGAGGTAATGAGATGAAGAAGATTGTGTTTGTAACTCTGTTCATCGGCATGGTAATCGCCCTCGCCAGCGTGGCATCGGCACAAACTGCCCGCTTTGAGGGGCACTGGAAGAACGTGAACGCACAAACACGCGGCGTGGTCGAACTCGATATCCAGGTGCACGGCCTCAATGTGGACGTGAAGGCATGGGGCGCATGCTCACCGCATCCCTGCGAGATCGGCAACATTGATGCTCACCTATATGCGCCCAGTGTGGGCGACAACCTGGAGACCAGCGCGCGAGCCCTGATCGTGCGTTATCATGATAGCTTCTCGGAACGAATCCTGGTGATTGAACCGCGCGGTTCGGACGAGCTTGGCGCCCAGATGTTTACGCACTTCACCGACCACAGCAACCGAACGAACTACGTCGAATCCGGCACGTTCAGTAGAGCAAGATAATATCTTCAGGAGAATCAGCCGCCGCCTGTTAGTTAAGCGTGGCGCAGGCAATACGCCGCTCACGCTGCTGATGATGATTCACTAGAAAACGGTAAGGCTGACAAAAGCCCCCTGCCAATCGGCAGGGGGCAAATTTGTGAGCAGCGGTTGCGTCCGGTTAAGCGCTGAAGAGCAGGACGCCGACGGGTTTTTCTTCGCTGGTTGATTCGTCGCTGCTGACGGGGCGATAGAAGAGCTGGTTCTGGTCGAGGTAGACCTCGAGGAAGGCTGGACGCTGGATGATTTGGCCGGCGATCATGGCTTCGCTCAAGGGGTCCTCGACGTAACGCTGCAGGGCGCGGCGCAGGGGGCGGGCGCCGTAGCTGCGGTCCACGAGAGTTTTCTCGAGAATCCACTTTTTGGCTTCCTCGGTGACCGAGATGGTGATGGACTTCTGGGCAAGATTGGCGTTGAGCTGCTGAACCATCAGCTCGACAATCTGGATAAGGTCGGCGTCGTTGAGCGCCTGGAAGATGATGACCTCGTCGAGGCGGTTGAGGAACTCGGGGTTGAAGGTCTTTTTGACCTCGCCCTTGACCAGCTCCTCGACCTTGTCGCTGACGAGGTCGTCGCGGTCGCTGGCGAAGCCCAGGCCCTGCTTCTTTTGCAGGTGGCGCGCGCCGATGTTGGAGGTCATGATGACGATGACGTTCTTGAAATCGACGGTGTTGCCCAGGCCGTCAGTCAACTGGCCGTCCTCGAAGACCTGCAACAAAATGTTGAAGACATCGGGGTGGGCCTTCTCGATCTCGTCGAGCAGGACGACGGAATAGGGCGAGCGCTTGACGCGCTCGGTGAGCTGGCCGCCCTCCTCATAGCCCACGTAGCCCGGAGGCGAGCCGATGAGCTTGGAGACGGAGTGCTTCTCCATGAACTCCGACATATCGAAGCGGATGAGGGCCTTGTCGGAGCCGAATAAAAAGTGGGCCAGGGTGCGGGCCATCTCGGTTTTGCCGACGCCGGTAGGCCCGAGGAACAAGAAACTTCCAATCGGCCGGTTGGGCGATTTGAGTCCGGCGCGGGAGCGGCGAATGGCGCGAGCCAGGGCGCTGATGGCCTTCTCCTGGGAGATGACGCGCTTGTGCAGCTCCTCCTCGACGCGCAGCAATTTTTGCGTCTCTTCTTCCTTGATGCTGGTGATGGGCACGCCCGTCCAGCGGCTGACCACGTCCTCGATGTCCTCGCGGGCTACGATGCCCGAGGCGGAGTCGTCGAGGTGGTACTTGTCGCGCAGGTCGCGCAGGGTTTCGCGCTCCTTGCGCTCCTCGTCGGAGTAGAAGCGGGCCTTCTCGAATTCGTGATTGGCGATGGCCGCATCCATGCGGTGCACGATGAACTTGATGCGCTTCTGGACCTCGGTGATCTCCTCGGGGAGCGAGGTCTGGCGGAGCTTGACGCGGGCGCCGGCCTCGTCGATGAGGTCGATGGCCTTGTCGGGCAGAAAGCGGTCGGGGATGTAGCGGCTGGCGTGGGAGACAGCGAACTCGACGGCAGTGTCGGTGTAGCAGACGGCGTGGAATTTTTCGTAGCGGTCCTTGATGCCGTGAATGATCTTGATGGCCTCGGCCTCAGTTGGGCGGAGGCACCTTGACGGCCTGGAAGCGGCGCTCGAGGGAGCGATCCTTCTCAATGGATTTGCGGAACTCAGCGGGGGTAGTGGCGCCGATGCACTGGATTTCTCCGCGGGAGAGCGCCGGCTTGAGGATGTTGGCCGCGTCCAGCGAGCCCTCGGCGGAGCCAGCGCCCACCAGGGTGTGCAGCTCGTCGATAAAGATGATGGAGTTCTGGTTTTCCATCAACTCCTTCATGATGTTCTTGAGGCGCTCCTCGAACTGGCCGCGATACTTTGTGCCGGCCACGATGAGCGATAAATCCAATCCCAAAATGCGCTTATCGGAGAGGAACGAGGGCACCTCGCCGTCGGCAATGCGCTGCGCGAGGCCCTCGACAATGGCCGTCTTGCCGACGCCGGGCTCGCCGATGAGCACGGGATTATTCTTGGTGCGGCGGCAGAGAATCTGCACCACGCGCTCCAATTCGCCCTCGCGGCCCACCAGCGGATCGAGCTGGCCCTCCATGGCCGCCTGGGTGAGGTCGCGGCTAAACTCGCTGAGCAGGCTGGCATCGCGCTGGCGTTGTTGCTGCGGGACTTTTTCCTGGGTTACGCGGCCCAGTTCTTCGCGAATCTGCGCCAGCTTCAGGCCGCGCTCCATCAAAATCTCGGAGGCGAAGCACTTTTCCTCGCGCAACAGCCCCAAAAGCAAATGTTCGGTGCCGATGTGCTTGTGGCTCAGGCGCTCCGCTTCCTCCGCGGCATAGGCCAGCACCCGCTTGCACTCGTTGGAAAGCGGCAGGTCTACGGAAGTGGAGACCTTTTCACGGATGGTGGTTCGCCCCTCAATCTGCTTGCGAATCGAATCCACCGAGGCGTGCGATCGCAGGAAGCGGTTTGTCAACGCCTTGTCTTCGCGCAACAGGCCGAGCAGCAGGTGCTCGGTCTCGATATAAGGAGAACCGAACTGGCTGGCCTCATACCGGGCAAAGAAGATAACACGCCGCGCCTTCTCCGTATAGCGTTCAAACATCATGGCCTCCCGTGTACCAGCTTGTACAAACTTACACCAACTTGCTCAAACACGCTACCTGCTGGATTAGACTCAGTTTCCGGCCGGAAAGGCGCATTTTTTGCTCATTTCTTTCTGGCGCGGGCTCCCGCTTGAGGAGTATACGCCGCCGGCGCGGTCAACTGTCCAGGGGCCAGTTTACCGGCCTCCAGGAGCAAAACGCGCGAGGAGCGCGCGGCCAGCTCCATGTTATGTGTTACCAGGATGGAGGTGAGGCCGTGACTTTTGTGCAACTGCTCAATGAGGTCAAAGACGCGGCCGGAGGTGATTGCGTCCAGGTCGCCGGTGGGCTCGTCGGCCAGCAAAAGACGGGGATTGTTGACCAGGGCGCGCGCCAGGGCCACGCGCTGCTGCTCGCCGCCAGAGAGTTCGCCGGGGCGATGGCTGCCGCGATCGGCGAGATCGACCTCACGAAGCCAGTTGGCCGCTGTGTCCAGCGCGGTTCGTCTGCCTACGCCGCGGGTCAGCAGCGGCATGGCAACGTTTTCCAGAGCGGTGAACTCCGGCAGCAGGTAATGAAACTGCCAGACATAGCCAATCTCGCGATTGCGAAAGGCCGCAGCCTCCCGCGGCGAGAGCTGGGCAATATTGACCGAGGCGCAGATGACCGTTCCGGCGGTGGGCGTGTCCAGAGAGCCCAGAATGTGCAGAAGCGTGCTTTTGCCGGCGCCCGACTGACCCACGATGGCTACCATCTCGCCGGCCTGGACATCGAGGTTCAGGCCCTGGAAGAGGGTGAGCGAGCCGCGCGCTGTAGTGTAAGTTTTTTCCAGATTCTGGACCTGAATGATGGGTGTCTTGGCGGATTTCGCTCGCGGCTTCGAGGCCTGCGCCTCGGGGGCGTGCTGGCTGGCAACCGCTGGAAAGGCTTGAGTCATCCGGCTGAGGCTATTTTACCGCGCTGGGGGTAGATATTACGCAAATTGGGTTGCCGAGCGATTTACTCGAAAGTACCCAACGGCCGCGGTGTGGAGCCAGAGTTCTGTCAGCGCCTTTCGCGCAGATACCTTTGTCAGAAGTATCAGGACACATGGGCCTGCAATTCACGCTGTTTTATGAAGCCGAGGACACGAAGAATCTCGTCGTCATAATTGGCGGATCCCGTAGCATCCTTAAGCTCAGGGAGTACGCAGTTCCGGAGGCTAAGAACCTCTATTTTGAATTCTCTGTCGAGATGCTTTGAATAAAACGGCAAGACGAGCGACTTGCTATTCTCTTCCCCTTTAATGACCCAGCATACCCAGACACGCTTCACCTCAATTGGCGAAAATCCGGCCTCACGATAGGTTTCCTCGATTTGCAAAAAATATGACTTGCCCTTCTCATAATCGGTTGCACCGCCGGTTTTACTCTTTCGTTCTGGTGGTGCGCCGAAAAACTTTCTTTCAAATTCGTGCTCTAGCTCTTCCCGGTTGTAGCACCAGTTCTGCTGGTGTGTAACACCAACCACGATATGAAACTGAAATTTTTCCTTTACATTGTAAGCAAGAATGTCCAACTGCCGATTGTTCCCCCTTACGACCTTTCGATCTGAGAAAGTGAAACACCCACGACAAAGACGAAAGTAAGACTCGACTATGTGTTCGGCAGCATTCATGATGGCACCTCGCGGATAAGGGTATCACAACAACAAGAAGCACATACCGCTCAACACCCGCAGTCGTAGATAACCATTCAATACGCGGTCTTGTTTGGCGAGGCGATCCAGGCGGCAAAGCTGGACCAGGCTTCATCGCTGATCAGTTGCGTGGCGGGGAGCTGGCGTTCGGCGGAGTTTTTGCGCAGTTCCTGGTAGAGATAGGCATCGTCGAAGCCGGCGCGGGCGGCGTCGGCGGCGCTGGCTCCGTAGTAGAGGCCATCGATTCGCGCCCAGTAGGCCGCGGCCAGGCACATGGGGCAGGGTTCGCAACTGGAGTAGAGCTGGCATCCGGCCAGAGAGAAGCTTCCCAGAGCCTTGGAAGCCGCGCGAATGGCGTTGACTTCGGCGTGCGCCGTGGGGTCGAGCGCAGCGGTGACCGTGTTGACGCCCTCGCTGACGATGCGGCCATCACACACGATGACGGCGCCAAAGGGGCCGCCCGCGCCGGTTTCGACGTTTTGCGTGGCCAGCGCAATGGCGCGACGCAAAAAATCGGGATTTGCCGGTGACGGCATGCTGAGTCGCTCCGATGTTGCTTGAAAGGCAAGTAGAAATATAGCACAGGCAAAGAGACAGGGGTCAGGGGTCAGGGGTCAGAGATCAGCCTGAGTTTGGATGGGCGCATTATCCGTTTCATGGGATCGACATTTTTCAACGGGCAAGGGAAGTGGCGAGGTTGGACCGCGGGCCGGCTTGCGCGCTGCCGGCCAAACGGAAGTAAGCTGAAGAGGGACCGCAGCCACGCCGATGACCATGTCAACCAACTTCCACCTTCTCGGAATCGCACACATTGCCATTCTTGGCGCGGTTCCTGTTCTTGCGGCCATTCTCGCGTCAGTTCAGCGAAGGTTCTCGCCCGGATACAGGTGGCCGCGCATCGGCCTGGGAGCCGCGCTGCTGTTGGACACGGCGCTGTGGTACGGCTATCTCGCACGGAGCGGCCAGCTTGCATTTCCGGAAAATCTTCCGCTGAATCTCTGCGACGCCACACTGGTCCTTATCATCGTGACGTTATTCACCCTGAACGCGGCGGTCTTCGATCTGGCTTACTATACAGCGCTGGCTGGAACCACGATGGCGCTGCTCACGCCGGACCTGTGGGAGAGCTTTCCTTCCTGGCCGACGGTTCAGTACTTTGTAGCCCACGGCCTGGTTGTAACCGCCGCTCTCTTCCTGGTGTGGTCCGGACAGGCGCGGCCACGGCCGGGATCGGTGGGCAGGGCGATGCTGGCCGTGAACCTCTTTGCCGCCGTCGTGGGCGTATTCGACTGGATCTTCAAGACAAACTACATGTACCTGCTCGCCAAGCCTCAGAATGTGTCGCTTCTCAGCTTTCTCGGACCATGGCCATGGTACATTGTGGCTACTGAAGGCGTTGCATTTGGCTTATTCCTGCTGCTGTATCTCCCCTTCCGGCAATCCGCAATGGAGCTGACGCGGTAGAGAAACAATCGCGGGAAGAACTAGATCGCGGCTCCGGCCCTCGCGCCGCATATTATTCGAACCGTTCTCGAACAGTCCGGATAGGCTATATTGGCTACGTACCGAACGGAGAGGAAAGCGCTGGCGTGCTATGGGACGGGCGCGTATCCGGGGTGGCCATGGACAAGATCGCGCAAAATATTTTGAGGGAACTGCTTCCGGCGGAGAAGGAGGTTGCGCCGCCAGTGGGGAGTGTGCGGGCTAAGGGAAAGAAGACTGCGTTGCATTCTGATCATTGGACGGCGGCGGTGCTGCTGGAGCGGGCGGCGTACTTGCGCAAGCTGGCCCGGCAGGGCGACGGCTCGGCGAGCGAGACGCTGAAGGAGTATCCGCGGCATTGCGCCATGCTCTTGTTTCGCAGCCGCGACGGCGAGGCCGAGGCGCATGAAAATTTTGCCGATGTGTTTTATGTACTGGAGGGACGGGCTACGCTGGTGACCGGCGGCACGATGGCCGGCGCGCGATTGGTCAAGCCGGGCGAGACGCGCGGAAGCTCGATTGTGGGTGGAGTGCGGCAGGAGTTGCGGGCGGGCGATGTGGCGCATGTGCCGGCGGGGTTGCCACATCAGATGCTGGTGGCCGGCGAGCAGACGGTGACCTGCCTGGTGATGAAGGTCGAGGAGAAGCCGTGAAGGCGGCGGTTTTGGAAGCTGCTGAAATACTAATAATACCAAATCTAAATATCGAATACCCGTGGAATTATGTATTTCAGTTTGCCGCTGGTACTGATGCATTATCTTCTGGCAGCCCGATGCGACCCAAATATGATGCGAATCTATGCGAGATATGCTCCCGATAAAGTGGTGATATTTGACAGACAAAATGTGTATCGAACTTATCTCTAAGTGTCTCAAGATTAACTGAAAAGTAGTGTTTAAAATCCGCAATCTGTGCAACGAGCCTATAATTTTCAGGAAAATCCAGATAATGATACCGGGGTGTCTCGTTTTTCATAAGATTCTTTCCGGGCGTCTTTGATTGAGTGATTTCAGACATCATTAAACCAATATCGGAAAGATGCTTACCAAGAAAAACCAACTCAGCGTTATAGAGTGGCACTACCAATACAGACAACAATTTCTTATCATCTCCCGATGGTGATTCTGGATTATTTCGAATATCATGCTCCAAGTCGCAGTCCTGCGTCATCACGACTACAAGCGGGTAGACAATTTTACTAATTTCAATAATCCCATTGCTCTCTGTAATACACTCAATATACTCAACCTCCTTGAAGATCGATCCCTGAGAAATTCGAGTTGCTTCATTGTTAACTCTGATCTTGGTCACGAATGATCTTTCCCCTAATCACAATACGACGAGGTTTTCCGCTGCCATATGCCTTTGATTCTATCGGTATCTCTAGCGTTTCTTGGTTTGGCGCAGTTGTTGATGAACTAATGTCCTCTGGATAATATGATCCAGTTGCACTCCGAATCGGCGGAATAATCATCGACCCGGAAGTTGTTTCTGACAAATCCGGCAGATAATCAGTCTGAATATACGAACCGTCTGGGCTAAGCATCCATCATCTCCCTCAGCTTATCCGTAATGCTATTTTCGAATATTCCTTGAATCCTAGTATGTGCTTTCTCCATATATTGAAACGAATCCTCTGGCCTATGTGCACCCTGTGTGTAGGCATCCATATCTAACACAAATTGTGCCTTCTTCATTATTGCCGGGAAATCTGGATTTGGCTCACCGAATTGGAATCGCAAACCGATATCATCATACTTAAGTTCAGCAATATGAAACAAACGGGCAACATGCCCTGTATACATTTCTTGATTAAACATACGTGCTGTAGCAATGAGGCCGGGGTTAATGTATTCCTCCCAACAAAGTGGTTTCACTGGTTCGCCCATTTCAAAAATATTAATAAAACGCAATCCAAATCTAGAAGTCATCACATCGGGACAGAATTCCTTTACGGCCTGATAAACTTCAACAAAATCCTCAGAAAATTTCTCATAAGTTTCGTACTTGTTCTGAACAATAGTCATAAAGCTATCCGTTAACGAAAGATATTTATTACGTTCTGTGCTAAAAAAATTAAAAAACAGGCCGCGATCTTCCTGAGTGCTCTTTGGAGGGCCTTCCCGATTTAGTTCCACTTTGACGTTGAATGCTTTCAGCCCAGGTTCCATAATTGGGAACCTTTGTGTCAATCGATTTGCGAGCTTTGCTGGAACAGTCGTTGCAAGACCTTCTACCGGAACCAAAAAGTCAACCTTAACGACAACCTGATTCAAATAATTTCGTTTGTAACAGACTTCTTCGTACATTGGGCTCCTTTGAGTCATCGATCATGAGTGCTACTCGTATCTGCCATGCTCGATAAAAAGGGTCTTATGATGCAATACAGAACCAGATCAGCCGGCTTTTTCCAGCAGGCAGAGGGAGAGATCTTTGCGCTCGACCATGTCGCTGGTGATTTCCAGATCGCGGACTCTCTTGTTGTTGGGCAGATGGAACATGAGGTCGAGCATCAGCTCTTCGAGGATCATGCGCAAACCGCGCGCGCCGATTTTGCGGGTCAAAGCCTCGCGGGCGATGGCGGCGGTGGCTTCCTGCGAGAAGTGCAGGTGGACGTTTTCAAATTCAAAGAGGCGCTGGTACTGCTTGAGGATGGCGTTGCGGGGCTTGGTGAGAATTTCGATCAGCGCCGACTCGTCCAGTTCGTCGAGAACGCCGACGACGGGCAGGCGGCCGACGAACTCGGGAATGAGGCCGTACTTGATGAGGTCCTGCGGCTCGGTGCGGCGCAGCAGTTCGGTGTCGCGATGGGAACGGGTGGTGGCGGCATCGGCTTCGGCGTCCATGGCTTTGAAGCCCATCGCCTTTTTGCCGACGCGGCGGCCTACGACGCGCTCCAGGCCGACGAAGGCTCCGCCGCAGATGAAGAGGATGTTGGTGGTATCGACGGCGGTGAATTCCTGGTGGGGATGCTTGCGGCCGCCCTGCGGCGGGACGTTGGCCACGGTGCCTTCGAGGATTTTGAGCAGGGCTTGCTGCACGCCTTCGCCCGAGACATCGCGGGTGATGGAGGGGTTCTCGTCCTTGCGGCCGATTTTGTCGATCTCGTCGATGTAGATGATGCCCTGCTGGGCGCGGGTGACATCGCCTTCGGCGGCCTGGAGGAGCTTGAGAATGATGTTCTCCACATCCTCGCCGACGTAGCCGGCCTCGGTGAGGGTGGTGGCGTCGACAATGGCGAAGGGCACGTCGAGCATCCTGGCCAGGGTGTGAGCAAGCAGCGTTTTTCCCGATCCGGTGGGGCCAATGAGCAGGATGTTGGACTTGGTCAGCTCGACATCGCTGCCGCGCATCTTATTCATTTGAATGCGCTTATAGTGGTTGTAGACGGCGACGGCGAGCTTCTTCTTGGTTTGGTCCTGGCCGATGACGTAGTCGTCGAGGAAGCTCTTCACCTCCTGCGGCTTGGCCAGGTGGCCGGCGGGGATGGCCGGATTAGCGGCATCTCCGCCGCCGCGGTCGTCCTCGAGAATCGAATTGCAGACAGCCACGCACTCATCGCAGATGTAGGCGCGAGGGTAGTCGCTAGGCGACGAGATCAGCTTAGCCACGGCGTCCTGCGACTTGTGGCAGAACGAGCAGCGTAGCGCTTCTTCGGGTCCCGTGCGCATTTTCATCATTGCGGCTCCCTTCGGACGAGTATAGCTGAATTCGCGTTGCAGCGGAGTCAGCCTGCCGGCTCCGCCAGCGTTTACATGCGCGGCCGGTCGATAATTTCATCGACGATGCCGTATTCCTTGGCCTGCTCCGCGTTCATAATGAAGTCGCGCTCGACGTCGCGCTCGATGCGGTCCAGGGGCTGGCCGGTGTGCTTGGCCATGAGGTTGTTGGTAATCTCGCGGATGCGGAGAATTTCGCGGGCATGAATGTCGATGTCGGTGGCCTGTCCGCTGAGGCCGCCCATGGTGGGCTGATGGATGAGAATGCGGGAGTTGGGCAGGGCAAAGCGCTTGCCTTTGGTTCCCGCCAGCAGCAGAAACGCTCCCATCGAGGCCGCCTGGCCGATGCAGATGGTTTCCACCTTGTTTTTGATGAACTGCATGGTGTCGTAGATGGCCAGACCCGAGGTGATGGAGCCGCCGGGGGAGTTGATGTACAGATGCACATCCTTTTCCGGGTCCTCGCCGGAGAGGAAGAGCAACTGGGCCACGACGAGGTTGGCGATCTGGTCGTCGATGGGCGTGCCCAGAAAGATAATGTTGTCGCGTAGCAGACGGGAGTAAATGTCGTAGGCGCGCTCGCCCCGGCTCGTCTGCTCAACCACCATGGGAACCAATGCCATTCTTTTTAGCTCCTAGCTGCTAGCTTCTAGCTCCTAGCCGTTTACCTGCCGCTTAAGACTGTGTGTTCTTTATCGACCGCGGTCCAGGCATTTGCCTAGGCGGGCAGCCGTTCGTACAGTACAGACGCGGTTTTCTCGCGCCGCAGTTGCTCCCTGAATCTTTCCAGTCCGCCGTTTGACTTCAAACGCGTCCGCAACGCATCCACCGGCTCGCGGGCCTGCAGAGCAGCCAGTTGCAATTCGCGGTCCAATTCCTCGTCGCTGATGCTGATGTTTTCCACAGCGGCGATGCGATCCAACAGGATGTTGGTCTTCACTTCGGCCACGGCGCCGTTGCGCTGGGCGTCGCGCAGGCGGGGAAAGTCCAGCTTGCGCATCTGCTCGGTGTTCATGCCCTGGGCCGCCAAGGCGCGCAGGCCGCGCTCCAGGCGCGTGTCAATCTGCTCCTGCACCAGCGACTCGGGAACCGCAAAGGGAAAGCGCTCGGCGAGCGCGGCGAGGAGCCGGTCCTTGGTCTCGCCCTCGACGCTGCGGTGCTTGCGGCTGGCCATGTACTCGCGGACGCGGCTTTCCAGCTCCGCCAGATTTTCGTAGTTGCCCAGCTCTTTGGCGAAATCGTCGTTCAAGTCGGGCACGGTGCGCTTCTTGATGGCCTTGACCTCAACGTTGTAAGCCACGGTCTTGCCGGCCAGCTTGGGCTCGGCATAATCGGCGGGGTAGATGATCTCGGCCTTCAGCTCTTGGCCGGGTTTGGCTCCGCGCAGAACAGCGGTGAAAGCCTCGACGGTGTCTTTGCCGCCCACTTCGACCAGCGTATCTTCGCCGGCAACCGGGGCAGCGTCCGGCTCACCCTCGATCAGGCCTTTGTAGGTGATCTGCGCCCAGTCGCCGTCCTTCAGATCGCGGTCTTCCTCCACCGGCTCGATGGTGGAGCGCGACTCGCGCAACTGCTCCAGTTCGCGCTGATACTCCTCTTCGGTGACTTCCACCGGCGGCTTATCTACAGTCACTTTTTGATAGCCCTCAATGGAGAACTCCGGGACAAACTCGAAGATTGCCTTTACATGCAGCGGCTTACCGTCCTCGACGGTCAGCTCTGTTACCCGCGGCTCGCCAACGGGCTTGATGCCCAGTTCCTGAACCTCCTTGTTGAAGCGCTCGGGCAGCAGGCCGTCGATCACATCTTTTCGAATACCGTCGGCATAGCGGCGACGGACGACCGATTCAGGCACCTTGCCGGCGCGGAAACCGGGGAACTTGGCGTATTTTTTATAGTTGCCGGTCACCGTCCGATAGGCCTTGGAGACCTCTTCGGCGGGAATGTCCAGCACCAGTTCGCGGGTGCACTCGGGATTGAGGACCGGCCCATGATTGTGGTCGTGACCTTCGTGGGCATGATCGTGGCCTTCGTGCGCCGCCTGGGCATCGTCAGGTTGTAGTGTATTTTCGACTGTGCCGGTAGAGCTCAACGTTTTGCCTTCCATGCGCTATGCGCGCCGAACAAACTGCCAGAATGGGGAGCAAACTGCCTGTTTCGTCCCGTAAAACGTCGTTTAAGGCCGCAAATGCCGATGATTCGGCAGGTTTGCAGCCGTGGATGCCGCTGCGAGCACACTAACCCCGCGCGGATGGGGGAAATCCCTTCACTCATGGTATGAGGGTTTGCTGGCAGGGTCAAACCGGCTGGGCAGGTTTTGGCGCCGGGGGCACCGGGAAAGTCACTACTACTCCTGGAAAGGGACTACCGCTCGGCAAGCTGAGGTTTGCGCACATAGGGAAGGAACCGGGGATGGGCCGCGCCGCATTGGGCAAAGTGGGCGCGGGCTTCGGCCAGGCTGAGGGTTCCGTTCACCGTCAGCCGGACATCAGAGGCGTCGCTGTCCTCCTGGCCGTCATCCTCCCACCAGCAGACGGGGCACAGGGCCAGCGCTTCGGGCGCCTCCAGCGTTTTATATCCGCAGCATGGACAACGAAAACCGGGCATCGCAGCTTCCCTCTATTAAGGATTGACGGCAACAGGGGCTTGCGAGGTTACACGGGGCAGCTTTCCACACAAAGCTGGGCGAGATTGTGGCGGCTTGGGTGCGTCTGAAGCCGGGCGTCGAAGCGACCGAAGAGGAGATCAAGGAATTTTGCAAAGGCCAGATCGCCTACTATAAGATTCCCGAATATGTTCGCTTTGTCACCGAGTTTCCGGCGACGCTGAGCGGGAAGATACAGAAGTACAAGATTCGCGAGTTCGAGATTGAGGCACGGGGGTTGCAGTCGGTGGCGGACGCAGCGACGGCGTAGGTGCAACCACGAACCTCAACCGGCCAGTGAGTGAAGCAGAGACGCAAGCTACTTGACGCGTTTGGCTGTAAGTTCCTCGGTGGCGAAGTCGCCTACCTGGCGGGTGAACTTGATCTCGTCGCCGTTGATCTTGCCGGTGTAGGTGATCTTGATGTCCATGCCGTTGAAGTTGAGCATCTCAACGAAGGTGATGTTGTCGCCGTCGATCTTGCCATCCTGGATGGCAGTTTCGCCGTGCTCGTTGATGGCTTTGCCGGTGACGGTCGTGCCGTCGACGTGGAAATCGTAAGTGTATTTCTGCACGCCGATCTGGGTGTCGAACTCAGCGGTCCACTTACCGTTGAAGTCCGCGGCCAGAAGGGCAGCGGAACCGAATGCGAGAAAGAGTACAGCGAGCAGAGCCTTGCGAACCATGGATTGCCTCCGGAAATAAAGATTTTGGCGAAGAATAGGAATCCGCCTGTAATGAGGGACGTGGAGCATGGCCGATAAGTCTCAATCGGCAGTGGAACGGAAGGCAGCCTTGCTATTTGTCCCTCGTTACGCGAGGAGGCGCGTCCACCGGCTTGTCGTAGCGCCCGCGGAAGGCGTTCCAGCGGACGATGGCGAGTTCCTGGAGCATCTTGAAGCCGTCTTTGAGGTAGCTCATGCGGGAGCGCTCGTCGTGTGCCCAGGTGACCGGCACCTCGATAATCCAGAAATCGCGCTTGAGAGCGATGAACAGAATCTCCGGGTCGAAGCCCCAGCGCTCGATGGTCTGGAGCTGGAAGACGGTTTGGGCGGCCTCGCGGGTAAAGGCTTTGAAGCCGCATTGAGTGTCGGCGAAGGGCAGGCGCATGATGAAACGGGTGACGGCGTTGAAGCAGCGGCCGAAGAACTGGCGGTAGAGGGGCTGGCGCTGGGTTTGGCGGTCTTTCTCGAGCCAGCGGGAGCCGATAGCGATGTCCGCGCCCTGCCGGATGGCGGCAAAGAGGAGTTCGGCCTCCTCAATGGGCGCCGAGAGGTCAGCGTCGGTGAAGAGCGCTACATTGCCCCGCGCATGCAGCATTCCGGAGCGCACGCTGTAGCCTTTGCCGCGGTTGCCGGGGTTTTCGAGGAGCCGGACCTCAGGCGCGGTTTGGGCAAAGTCGCGCACCACCTCGGCGGTCAAGTCGGTTGAGCCGTCGTTGACCACCAGGACCTCGGCATCCCAACGGCGAGCGCGGATGCAGCTTACCACGGACCCCAGCGCCGCCAGGACACGGGTACTCTCGTTGTAGACCGGAATCACAATACTGTACTTTGGCCGGGCACCGCTGCGCTTGGAATCGTCTTTCACGTCTACACTCCCTCCAGGAAGCCTTTCTCCTTTAACATCCCAGCGACGAAGACCTGTCGCTGCCACCCCAGGAAGCAAAGACCGCTTCCTGGGAACCCTGGTTACCGGGGCCCCGTCCCTTTACCGGGGGGCTGGAAAGCTCAGGAATGTTACAGGACATCATAAACGCCCAGAGGCAAAATTGGCTGGTGAGCGCCCGGGAGCAGGGTATTTTCGGTAAACTATTGAGAGGAAAAGGCTCAAATTCACAGGGGAGCCTTGTTTTTCGCGCCAGAACGGGTAGAATCCGATTATGCTGTGAGGGGAGGCTAGAGGACATGACAAAGGCAGACCTGGTGGAAAAGGTGACCGCGGCGGGCGATCTGACGCGGCGCGACGGCGAGGTCATCGTCGAGACCATCTTCGATGCGGTGATCGGTGCTCTCAAGAGCGGAGACAAGATTGAGATTCGCGGCTTTGGGTCCTTCCGCACCCGCCAGCGCAAACCCCGCATCGGGCGCAATCCCAAGACCGGGGAGCGCGTCGATGTACCGGCCAAGAAGGTGCCCTACTTCAAGCCTTCCAAGGAGCTGCGCGACCTGGTCAATCCCCAGGAAGCCAAAGCCCATTGAGCAGCGGCTCGCGCTCAAGCATCCAGCCTGGCAGCATAACGCTGTCCTAGCCAATCCAGGAAGTAGATACCCGCCAGAAGCGGAACCATCCAGATGACGCGGCACTGATAGCGATCATCGACGACCGACAGGACGCCGGTGACCAGTGCGTTGGCGACGACTGTGGCGATGATGATTAGGCTGAGGCCGGCAAGCCGTGGGGAGTGGCGGCGCCAGAGAAATGGAATCAGCACGGCAATGGCCGCCAGCGAGGCGATGATCGCCCACCACTGAATGTCTGTGAACAGGTCGAGAGGCAGAGCATTGCGCGCCTGCCGGCTTGCCAAGTAACTGGCTCGCGCACGGGGCATTGTTTCATTGAATTGCCCCAGCATCCAGTCGTTGGCGTCGAAGCCATAAACACCGAAGTTCACGAACTGATTGCGGAAGTTAGCGGCCGAGCGGGAGAGCTGCTGGAGGGGATAGGCGCGAATCGTGGCCAAAACCAAGGGCATCTCCTCCTGATCGATCCGCGCTCTATCGGCGTCGGATCCGCCCTGGTAGGCCCCATTATCTGACCAGAGAAAGTCGTCCGGATCGTCGGTGAATGGGCTGAGATCGTTGCATATAGCCCACTGAAGCCGTGGGCAGTTTTTCTCCAGGTACCAGCGTCCGGGGCCGTCGTCTACGATGCGCGCCATCAGATAGGGCGGCCGCTGGCCGTTCAGGGTAGGCTTGCCATAGAGATAGCCGTGTAGCGCCATCTGGGCCGCCGCCGCCACGGCAATGATGACTGCCAATTCGCCCAGGCTCAGCACGCGACGCCAGAAGGGCTTGTGCTCGAAGGCGGCAAACAGGATCAGCAGCACAAACAGGCCGTCAGCCAGCAGAAAGTGCGTGGCGTGGGCGGTAATCCCCCACACAGCGATGAGATACAGGCCCCACCGCTCGGCGCGGCTGAGCGTGTCGCGCGCAAAGGCCAGCAGATAGAAGGAGAGATATATGAGCGGGCCGAGGATGTCAGGCATGATGAAGCTGGCATACCAACTGGCGCTGGTGAGCAGGCTGAGATAGAGAACGAGAATGAGATACGACGCGATAGTGCGCCGCGGGGCTACGGAACGGGCTTGAAAGGAGCGCACGAGCAGCCAGACGATCCAGGCGACCAGCAGGCATTGCAGGGCGACGATGGGCCAGGGAGAGATGTTGCAGTGAAAGGGAAGAATGCCCAGGCTATAGAAGAAGGAACGCACTCCGTAGTAATCCGAAAGTTGATGCAGGAACAATGCCCGCGCCACCACACGGCCATCGCCGAGATAGGTCATTGAATCCGGGTAAATCAGCGGAAAACCGTTGTAGAAGGCCGGCCACGCCAGCATGAGCGCGCCCAGCAACACCGCCCCACCGTGCCAGGCGAAAGGCCAGATTTTCTTGTTCCGCGCGAGTTCTTGCTCCTCAGCTTTTGCAGTTGTCATGGAATAGCACTTTCCCCTGTTTTTGTGGAGAACGCACCCATCGTATCACCTTGAAGACACTACGATTATCTTGCCACATTGGGCCGGATGCCGATGACGCTCATCATGCGCCCGGCATGGCCCTGAGAGCCGCGATGGGAGAAAAACAGCTCCCGATGACAGCTTGTGCAGCCGCCTACTAAATGGATGGCTCGGGGCCTGAGTCCGGCGGCGAGCAACTGGCGTCGGTTGGCCTCGACTAAGTTTAGGTGCAGGCTGGGGCCGATAGGCGAATGTCCCGGCGCGCACTGCGTCATGAAGAGCAGAGGATACTTTGTTCGCACCGGGTCAGAGTCGTAGACCTCGCGGAAGAGTGAGCGGGCGTAAGCGAACTGGGACTCGAAGCTGGAGAGGACCTCTTCGCCGACGGCGTAACAGCAGGGACCGATGCCGGGACCGATGGCGGCCACCAAATCTTCAGGCCGGGAGCCGAATTGGAGCCTCATGCGGCCAATGCCGGACTCGACAATGCGCTCGACCGTTCCTCGCCATCCGGCATGGAAGGCGGCTACCGCGCGGCGCTTGCGGTCAGCTACCAGGATGGGGATGCAGTCGGCCGTCCGGATGCCCATAAGCAGGCTGGGCTCATCGGTCATCAGGCCGTCGGCTTTTGCGGGTTGCTTACGGCTGGCGTCTGCCGAGCATGCCAGGAGCACCAGGTTGGAGTGAATCTGGCGGAGGTCGACCAACGGGGTGGATGGGTTTCCACTGACGGCCTCGACAAAGAGCCGGCGATTTTGGGCCACTGTTTCGCGGTCGTCCTCGGCCGTAAAGCCAAGATTCAATTCGCCTTGGGCATCGTCAGCGCAGTAGGCCCGGCTGAGGCCGCCGCGGCGTGTGCTGAAGCCGTGCCAGAGCCAGTTCAGTTTTTCCCAGGCGGGAACCGCCAGCCACTGGACGCCGTTGGGGGCGATGCGGGGAAGTGGCGCGACGGGAATCAGCTCCTGTTTATCCATGCGTTGCAGTCGCAACCGTGTGGTTACGCCGCCGGATTTACCACGCAGGTTGTGCTGGAGGCCCGCGCGCTCAAAAAGCGCATCAATCTGCTGAATGCCCTGCACGGGGAAAGCATGTGGAGTGGAAGGGGACATCTGGCTTCCATTTTATCCGGCGGCAGACAAGCAATGGGCCTGCCTTCCGGCAGGCCCGCTTGAGAGGCAATGAAGGGAGGGGTCCGAGGGGATCTAGGGGAAGAGGTCCGTACAGAACCTTCAAGAAGGAGGGAATTCCTTTCTTGGGCGGGCGGTGTTTCGGGGAAGCCTCTGCTAATTGTCATTATAGATGCGGGGAAACGAAAAAGGTTTCACAGCCGGAAAAATTTTTATTCGCAAATTACTGTGGATTTTCCGGATGCGCGAAAAAGCCTCAACTTGTGCCTCCATTTGCCGACAATCTTCGAATGGGGGAGTCTGTCCCTGCTCCCGGACAAGGGGTCACGATGACGGTAGCCGCTCTTTCGACCGCAGGGTTCTCGCAGTACATTGCAGCGTCCAGCAATGTTTCGGGGTCGCAGAAGGCATGGCAGTCGCTGGAGCAGAGCCTGGCGCAGGGCAACCTGAGCGCCGCTCAAAGCGCCTTCAATACCTACAGCCAATTGAATCCGTCGCCGGCTTCCTCGAGCGGCAGCTCATCAGCGCCCTCGCAACTCTCCACCGACATGGCCGCTCTGGGCAGCGCCATCGGCGCGGGCGATCTCTCTTCGGCCCAGTCCGCATTTGCGACGGTCGAAAGCGACCTGAAAACCGCTCCGTCCCAGGCGGTCGCCAACGCGGAGAGCGCCGCAGCCCAGACGGTGCAATGGATGGACGACCTGCTCAGTCTATCCGATTTAAGTAGTTCCTCCTCATCGACCACGACTACCAATCCGGTGACCGCCATGCTGGACAGTGCCTACGGGCTGAACTCTACCTCCAGCACAACCAACCCGGAGGTCGCGCTGCTGGATAGCAAGTACGGCGACGGAAGCACGGCGAGCACAAGCAGCGCGTCCAGTTCCAGCACCGCAAGCGCCGGCACGGCCAGCGCCCCGAGCGCCGTCAGCAGCGGCAACGCCGGCAGCGGCGCCAGCGTCAACGCCTACGCATGACGGTGTTCTTCGCCTCTTACACACAGCCGCCGCCGGCTAGCTGGTTTGTTTGCGCGGAGTGCCTATCACTGCAAAATGGCCGTCACATTTTTATCTAATACATTCGCCTTCAGTGCGGCTGATCGGCGTGGATTCAAGAATGCAGGATGGAGAACTACAAGAAGAGATTCGCCAACAGAATATGGAGCGGGAGACCGGGATCGAACCGGCGACATTCAGCTTGGGAAGCTGACGTTCTGCCACTGAACTACTCCCGCATCCTATTTATAATCAACGGTATACGTCGTATTCGAGGATACGTGACTCCCCAGGGTTTACCTGAGAAATCAGATTCTATATTACTGCTCCTGCTGGGAAACGTAAACTCTGGGTCCTAAAACCAAACTTTCCCAGCGATCATTTTTCCGGCGCCGCCGACGGATTCTGCGCGGGTCTACTTCTGGCGTGGGCGTTGTTGATCTTGTTGAACAACGCGTCGTCGGCCGCCTTGTTGAGACTGCTGGCCTTGGCGAACTCGACCTTGGCCTCCTCGTTCTTGCCCATCGTCCGGTAAAGCCGTGCCAGCCGCCAGTGGGCGTTCACGTCCCCCGGGTCCAGCCGGGCAGCCTCCTGCATCTCCCGCAGGGCATCCTCATTGCGGCCGGCCTCGGCATGGATGATGCCCAGATCGAGGTACGCTAGCCCCAGCCCGGAGTCCAGCTTGAGAAGCCTCTCCAGCAGCGGAGTGGCCGCCTCGAATTGGTTCAGATGAACCTCCGAGTCGGCCAGGTAGAGCATGGCCTGAATGTGATCCGGATCGTTGGCCAGCTCGGCCTGAAACTCGCTGGCCGCCTCTCTGTAGTCGGTCTGCGTCCACAGCAGATAGCCCAGGCCGAAGTGGACGTTCGGCTCCTTGGGATTGGCCTGTATGGCGGCACGGAACTGCAGGATCGCGCCGGGGGTGTTCTTCAACTCGTTCAGCGCTTCACCGGCCAGCATGTCGGACTCGGCCGACTCCGCGTTCAACATGAGAATCTCGTGGTATACGTCCATCACGCAGTGGTACTGCCTGGACCACAAGCAACTGTGCGCCAGGGCCAGCAGCAAAGGAAGATTCTTTGTATCCCGCGCCGCCGCCGTCTTCAAGTAAGGGACTGCCGCGGCGTATTCGCCCAATCCATAATGGGCCATCCCGATCAGGATGGTGAGGCGTTGCGCCTCGTTTGAGCCGCGCGGCTGGCTCTTGAGCAGCAACTTGAATTCCTGAATGGACTGCTTCAGATCGCCGTTCTTGAAGAGCGCGAGACCGAGGTTCAGGCGCAGGCCGGGCATGGTGGGATCCATCGCCAGGGCCTTGCGGTAAAGAGGCACGGCCTCCTCATAGTGTTCCTGGCGCGCTTCCAGCAGGCCCAAGTGGGCATAAGGCTCCGGACTCGAGGGATGAGCCTTCAAGTAAGCGCGCCATGCGATCGCCGCATCGATATTCTTACCCTGCTGCTCGAGGGCCAGCGCGATTTGCCGCTGGCTCTGCGGCGGCGAGGCCTGCCCCAGGCAGAGTGCGGCAGCCATGGCCAATCCCAGGCCGACTCCCACTTGTATGGCCCGATTCATTCGCATACTCATATATTAAATGAACAGCAAACAAAGAAAAGGGCGCGGCAGGGATAGCCTGCCGCGCCCTGTTTGAGGGTTACAGGTTAGAAGACAAACCTGCCGCCCAACTCGAGGTTGCGGGGGTCATTCGTGCCAGTAAGCTGACCGAACTGACTGCCCTGATAAGAGGTGTTGACGGAGTTGAACTGAGTGTGGTTGAAGGTATTGAACGACTCAAAGCGGAGATCGAAGTGAGCCGAGCCGACGATGGCAAACGACTTATAGAGAGAAGTCGTGAAGTTCACGCGGCCGGGACCAACGATTTGATCCCTTCCGGATTGGCCAAAGCCCAGGTTGGGTCCACCCACCCATGATGGAGTCGGGAAAGACCAAACGGTACCGGATGTGTTGAACCATTCCCCTACCGTCTTCGGGTATGTCATCTTTCCGCCGGTATAGTTCGGACGATTGGCGTAATTGCCGCCCAAGCCGATGGGATCATAGTTGATGGTCATGCCCGGCGCACTGGGTACGCCGCTCTCATCGATGACCGTACCAGCAAGCGACCATCCGCCAGCGAGAGTCTTGACCAAGCCGGTGCTCTTGGTGGCGATGGGCAGTTTGTAGACGTAGTTGGCGCTGATCATGTGGCGACGATCATACTGGCCCGAGGCCTTGTCATACTTAAAGTACCAGGGGTTGCTGATTTCGTTGCCGCCGCCGTTGTCGACAGAGATGACATCGATTTCGTGCGAGTAGGTGTAATCGAGTTCACCGCTGAGACCCCAACGGTTCTGGACACGCAGAGCAGTCTGGAAGCCGTTGTAGTTTTGGTTGGTTTGGTTTTCATTCTGCTCGATGCTGGTATAGCCGGGGTATGTCCGGTAGGGGTTCATGCCGCCGGCGTTGGCAAAGCTGGTGACGGCATCACCAGTATATTGGCCACCGCTGTCACCAGCGACCTGGCGAGCGTCAGCGCACCACGGCAGGAACGCATGGTTGCACGTGCCTGGCGTGACGCCGGTGCCAATTCTCACAAGGCTAACGGTGGTCGGCATATTGTTGATGTAGCTGCCAGCGTCCTGGTGCCATGCAAGGTTGCCAACGTACTGGACAATCCAGATGAGAGAAGGCTTAATCTCACGCTGAATGCCGAGGCTGAACTGCGCCGTGGCAGGCGCGCGGTAAACCTGTGGCAGGCTGTCGGCGCCGCCGGCAAAGATCAGGGCCGTCGGTAAAATGGAAACACCGGTGTTCCAGTTCTTTCCGGGAGTGCTGAAGTAGGGGTCGCCGAGACTGAGCGCAGGATCGAAGGGCGGGCTGGTGGCTTCGTCGAAGATGTCATTGCCCTGCATGCGCTCATAGAAGATTCCAAAGCCGCCGCGGAGAATGGTCTTGCCGTTGCCAAACATATCGTCTGAGAATCCGACGCGAGGTTGCAGCGTCCGGTAGTCGTTTTCAACAGCGCCCCGCGGGAAGTGATTCTGACCGGCGAGACCGGTGCCGTTGATGTACGCGGGAATGGGGTTGGCTGGAGTGGGATATTGCGTGTACAGTAACGGGCTGAGCGGGTCGATAGCGCCGCTGGTATCCCAGATGGGAGCATCCGCCGGGTTGAAATTGTACAGTTGCTGTTGGAAGTCTCCCACCAGGTTATTGCGCTCCCAGCCGTGCGGCAGAGCGTCATAACGGAGGCCGAGCTGCAAGGTCAGGCGCGAGGTAAAGTGCCAGTTATCCATCGCGTAGGCCGAGTTAGTCTGGTTGACGTAGTGGCGGATTGGCGCGGACTGGGCCTGGCTATAGCTGCCGGGTATGCCCAACAACATATCCATGATGCCGTCGTTCGACAATTGGCCCATGCCATAGTCGCCCTGCGCATCGCCATAGAGCATCTGGTTCTTGGTGTAGCGCATGTAGCTGTACCCGAACTTGAAATTATGCTTGCCGGTGGTGTAGGAGATGTCCACCTTGGGCTCATAGTCCTGGGCCGCGTTGTGATAGGGCTCGGTAGCCGTGTCTTCCGCCGTTCCGTAGGGATTGCCGAAGCCGGAGATGCCAGGCCATATCCTCCGTTGGACGGTAAAGGGCGTGACAACCGGAAGGACGCTCCATGTGGATGGAAGGAAGGTGTTGGCGCTGGGAGAGATGTCGGCCCCGTTGCCATCGTAGTTAATGCTGGCTTCCACCAGAAGGTTGTTGGAGACGGAGCCGGTCAGCTTGATGGCCGCGCTGTGGGCAGGAGAGGTAAGAATGCTGGTCAGGGTGTTGTAACTGCACCAGCACCATCCCAGTTCCGGGGCGCCTTCGTCCTGATTCTGAATATCGGCGATGTAGTGGCCCAGAATCGCCCACTTGTCGTTGAAGTTGTGATCGATGCGGACGATGTCATCGCGATCCTTTAAGGGCAGCGATACGCTGGCAATATTCTGATCCTTGCCGGGGACGTTCGGCGCAGGCAGAACGCTCGTTAGGGGGTAACCCGTGGTGAGGTAAAGCACCGCGTTGGGATCAAACAGGGCCTGAGGAATTACCTGTCCAGCCGGGCACAAATACACGTTATGACCAGCGGCTAATGTAGCTGTTGCATCCAAGCTCGCGGTCCCCTGGAAACAACTGGGAGGCGAACCGGAGGTGGGAGTCAGACCCTGACTCGCAAGGCCGTAGGTGACGTTGGTCGCATAATCCGACGTAACTGGAACACTGGGAACCTGCAACCATGTATGACCGGCATCTGTTGCATGTGCGACACCGACTGGATCGACATACGGAAGACCAGTTACCGCGCCGATGGTCTTAATGTTCGCAGCGAGGGGAACATCGAGCGGGTCGATGGTATTGTTGTTGCTTGCTGCTCCAGCGGTGGTCCTGCGCCACTCTTCATTGTAGAAGAAGAAGGTCTTCTTCTTGCTGGTGTTGTAGGTGTTAGGAATGTAGAGCGGGCCGCCGACGTTGAAGCCGTAGATGTTCCACTTCGTAGGCACCCTCGGGTTACCAGCCTTATTGTTGAAGTAGGAATTGGCGTCATAGTCGGTGTTGCGGTTCTCTTCCCATGCCGAACCATGGAAGGTCTTCGTTCCAGACTTGAGCGAAAGACTGATGGTGGCTCCGGAGGAGATGCCGTAATCGGGAGTATAGTTTGAGGTCAGCATCTGGAACTCGGCGATGGCGTCCTGCGAAGGCTGAATCTGCATGCCTCCGGCGCCGCCGCGGTCACTCGATTCGCCGCCGTCGATCAGCCAGATATTGTGGCTTTGGCGGAGGCCGTTGATGCTGAGGCTAAAGCTGGCGCTAAACGCTGCGGGGGGGTTGCTGTCCGGCAGCTCAGAGCTGACACCCAGACCGAGGGCAGCCAGGGCCGCGAAGTTGCGGTTTTCCGTGGCGATGGATTCGATGTCCTGGGAGGTGATCAGGGTGCTGACCACGTTGGAGTCGGCCTGCACCGTAAGGGCGTCGGCCATGACGTTAATGGTCGTTGATTCGGCGCCGACGGTCAACTTGACGTTGACTGAGAACGTCATGGAAACGTTGACCACGATTCCGGTTTTCACGAAAGTCTGAAAGCCCTTGGCCGTGACTTTCATGTTGTAGGTGGAGGGGTTCAAGCCGGGGATGTCATACAATCCGGCGCCGCTGCTGACGGTTGTGCGTACTGCGCCAGTGGCCTGATCGGTGAGGGTAATGTTTGCTCCCCCAACGACTGCGCCCATCTGGTCAGTGACTGTGCCGGTAACATCAGAGTTGGCCTGCGCGAATGCTCCCACGCACGTCAACACCAAGAACAGCGGCAACAGGATAATCCAGTATCTCGCTTGTCTCATGTGACCTTCCTTTTCAAATTTTTTTTGCTGGTTGAATTTCGTTGCTGTTGCTTCCGTGTAGCTCAGGAATGCAGCTGGAAAAGCGCAGCAGGAATTCAAGTGAACCAGTTCAGCAAGCCTGCCAGGCTACTGGAAAACTGCCTTTCAGGCGGTAAAAATGACTTAATTTCTCCGTAATTTGGGAGGAGCAAATTGCGCTTCTCCGTGTTTTGGTAGATGTCATGCCAATCGTTTAATACTTTAGTTAAACGTTTGAGCAGTACACAACCATCACTCCTCTTTTTGGGAGCCGTAGAGATTAAATACATGATGGGCATGAGTTGTCAAGTAGAAATAACAGTAATATTAAAATTATCAGGAACTGGGCGAGCACTATCCTCTTAAAGCAAGTATTATCAATACTTTAGGACGTTCATATCCGCAGCTCAACCGGGCTTGAAATGATGACTCAGCAAGGCCGGAATGCTTCCATGGCTCGCTGGCGAAATCGTCGCGCAGACACTTTGACCGGAGAGCACTAAAACGGAAGCCCGCTGCACTGAGAATATATGGAATTGTGGTGTATTGTTAACGCTACTATGCTCTCAGGCAATCAACCTTAAGTCTCACAAGGATATGGATTTACCAGCCGCCGGTTCGTTGAGGCTGCCGCCGTGGCGGGTATGCCACCCATTGTGATGGCCGCTTAACGGAATACATTCCGCGCCTCGGTTTCCAGGTCCGTTGTTGACCGGGGCCTCACAGTGTACACCGCGGTCTGCTCGATGCGGTCGCCGGGGTTCATGGCCGTCAACGGTCCCAGGGTTTCCAGTTCGACATACTGCAACGGATCGGGATTGGTGTAGACCTCAGTGACGCAGCCGCCGTCGGGATATTCTCCCGGCTTAATGCCGGTGTCGATGCGGACCACGCAGTTTTGGCCCAGCCACGCCAGGCTGCTTCCATCCGTGCCAACCTTAACCTGCTGCCGCGCATGGCGCGTGAGCGAGAGCAATCGTCCGTCGATCTTCAAGTCTGCCGGTTCCACCGCCAGCAAGCGGATAAAGCCCGAGGCGAACTTCGATTTTGCCGGGAGGAGCATGCAAACGCGCTCAGGCTCACTCATCTGCGTAATGGTCCATATGCCAACAGTGACGGGCGCGCCAGAGAGTTTGCGGAACTCGGTTGCGATGCGCATGATGGGCTGCCCGGGATCGAGTTCAACGCGGCGCACAGTTTGGACGCCATAGCCCGGATCGACGGGCGAGGTGAGCACGACGCCGCGTTCGACGGCAACGGCCTCGACGGGCCGCGCGTCGAAGGCTACCGGAGGCGGCCAGTCGCGGCCTTGATGCTGGGGCCATGCGGACTGCGGAGCAGGCCAGCACTTGTCTCCGCCAAAGTTGAGCCAATCATTTGAGGCCGCATCGTGCAATTGGCCATCCAGTGCCCGGTTTTCCCAGAATGCTCCGTCGGCATCGCCCTTGAGGCGCAACTGCATCACGCGGCCGATGGCGGGAACGACCACGGCTTCCACGCTGGCGTTGGCTAGGAGATAACAATCCGGCCAGCCATGATACGAAATGCGCTCAACAGACACGCCTGTCCGCTGGCCGGCGGAGGAATCGGGTGAGATGGGGATTTCGGAGCGGTTGTCCAAGTCAGACTGTCCTTCCAAGGTGCGGGGCGGCTGCCTTCCATTTACAGAAGATCAGCCGCCCCTCCAGTTTAGATGGCCTTTTTCAAGGCCTCCTTGTTGGTCTCGACTTCGCGCTCGTTCAGATGGTCATACCAGGTGAATTTGAGAATCAGAGAGGTCACCAGAATGATTCCCAAGGCGATGGCGGCGCGATCGAACTCCTTGATGACGATGTACAACGGCAGCGCCACCAGCGAAACCTGCCAGATGATTCCTATGAAGATGTTGAACATATCCAGGAAGAAGTCGGTGTTCTTCTTGAAGCCGGGATCTTCGGCAAGAACTTTCTTCAGCACCGGACGCCAGAAGCCCCACGGCCGCACACGGCGATAGAAGTCCATCAGCACCTCATCCGATTCCGGCCTGGTGAGCAGCGTGCCGAGCAGGCAACCGGCAAGCGAGATGACCAGAACCAGCGGGAAGATGATGGTGACGGTCATGTTGATCGAGTAGGTCTTCAGCAACCACTTCACCCAGCCCACATTCGCCATGATCGCCGGCAAGGTCAGCGCGGAGGCGATGCCGCTGGCCATGCCCCAGAAGAATCCATAGCCGTTAAAGCGCCACCAGTACCACTTCAGGACGTTGGCGGCGGTGTAGCCTCCCCACAGGCCGGAGACGATCCAGACCACCACCGAGTTGACCGAAGTGACGTTCCAGCCGATGATGACGCCGATCAGGATCACCGTAAAGGAGGAGAGATAGCTGAGGCGGACGTAGGTTTTGGGCGCGGCGTTGGGATTGATGTAGCGCTTGTAGATGTCGTTGACGAAGTACGGCGGAGCCGCGTTCACGGTGCCCGCGAAGTTGGACATGAAGGCCGCCAGCAGGCCGGCGATCAAAAAGCCCAGAAGTCCGGCGGGAACGAATTGGCCCAGCGCCATGGGCAGCACCATTTCGAAGTCCAGGTGGGGCATGGAGCGGATGTTGCTGTTGAAATACACCGCCGCCAGCACGGTGAGCCCGATGACCAGAAAGTAGCGCGGAGGGGTGAGCACAATGTTCACCCAGCCGCTCAGCAGCGAGGCCTCGCGGGGATTCTTCGCGGAGAGCACGGCCTGCATGTCGTAGTTGGGGGCCGGGCCGGCGGCGGAGATCAGGATGCCTTTGAAGAGCAGCATGATGACGAAGAAGCCGAAGAGGCCGTAGCCGTCGCTGGCGATCTGGGCATTGGCCGCGGGAAGCAGCTTTGACCAGTCCAGGCCGAGATGCCACCCGAAGAAGACGTTGTCCCAGCCGGCGGGCACCACCTTGAGCAGCGCCTCCGGAGCCACTTTCATCATGGCGATGACGCCCACCGCGAACGAGGCAATGGCCAGAATGCAAAATTGCACCACCGCTGTGAAGACCACGCTGAACATGCCGCCCTTGATTACGTAAATCGACGTCAGGGAGATGAGGATCAGCGCGTACATGTTCGGAGAATCCAAATGCACCAGCCAGGGCACGATATGCCCGCCCGAGATTCCCCAGAGATGAACCGTGCAGGAGAGATCCCAGGGCAGAAACTCGGCGGCGAACTTGCCGATCCCCTTGAAGCCGTAGGTAAAGAATCCGATGATGCTGACGAAGGCGTAGATCACAACGATGAGGTGCGCCATCTGCGCGCCGCGCCCTACGCCGAAGCGGGTCTTCATCCACGCCGCGCCGGTCATCACATTGGAGCGCCGCAGCCACGACGAGAGGTAAACCATCTGGAAGATCTGGTTGAAGGTGGGCCAGAGCCAGGGAATCCAAATGCTCTTCAGTCCGTAGACGAACATCCAGGAGACCAACAGCATGGTGCCGCTGACATCGAACATCCCCGATGCGTTGGAGACGCCCAGAATATACCAGGGTATTTGGTTGCCACCCAGGAAGTAGTTGTGTATGTTCAGCGATCCGCGTTTTGAAACCCAGTAGCCTACCAGCACCATGCTCACCAGGTAGACCAGGATGATAACGACGTCAACAATGTGAAGGTGCAGCATTCGACTCCTCAATGCCCGCGGGCATCTTCTCTCCGCTCTCCGCGGGAGATGCAAAACTGATTTTTCCGCCGGACTGAACCGGCATTATTACGGCCTTCCGAGGCGGATGTGTGATTACCGGCACACACTCGCCTCGCATTGGCAATCCGCTGCCGGATTGCCCGTTGAGAGACTCACAACTATAGTTCTCCAGCCAGCAGGAACACCAGCGATGCCTGCCAGTTGATGCAAATTTCGTTGCTTGCGTATGAGGCCAACTGATCGGCATAGACCTTCGCCGGCGGCAGATCCTTGGGCAGCGCCGCCAGCACCGCGTCTTGCCGGTTCGCGTTTGGCCCTCCAGACAGCAGCCCCGGCCAGGGTCCAGGCTGCTTGCCGTCTCCGCTGGGCCGATGATGCGGATGCAGGAACGGGTGCTCACCCACATGCGTTACCCAGGAAAGCGAAAACGTATTCCGCCCCAGCAGGTAGTGCAGGTTGTCCCGTGCCGCATCCACAAAGCTGTTGTCTGGCTCAAACTCGTTTGCAATCAGCAGATACACGCCGTATCCAGCCGCAACGCCGTTTGAACCCCAGACATAATCCTTGGCTTGCATGCTGGTCAGGTAGGGATTAGCGCGGGTGCGCGCGACAATCGCGCGGGCGGCGGAGACAGTGCGCGCGCGAATCGCGGCAACCGCTTTAGCATCCGCGCCCTTGCGCGTGGACAGGGCATAGGTCCACAGTCCCATCGGCGCAACCGAAGCCCAGTTCTCCGCAGGTGGCGAGTCCAGGCTGGGAAGAAACTCGGCGTAATTTTTCAGGAAAAAATCGTGATACGCGGCTTCGCCGGTGGTGCGCCACAGCTCCGCCGCCGCCCACAGGCGTTCATCCTTGCAACTGGCATCGCCGTACTCGCCGGTCGTCACGCCGGGCGGATTTCTGAAGGTGACATTGGGATACTTTTCGGTCCATGCCCAGGCCTTGCGTGCCGCGTCTAATGATTTCGATGCAAACTGCGCGTCATAAGGCTGGTAGACCCGCGCGGCGATTGCGCCCACGGCCGCGAGGTCCGCGGTGGCGCAGGTACTCTTGTAAGGCGCTGCGCCGGTGCCGATCACCTCGCTGGGCAGCGTATCGTCCTCGGGGGCGACAAAGCCTGAAAAGTGCTCGCTGGTCTGCTTGTGCCATGCGCCGCCGTCGTCGTCCTGCATCTTCAGCATCCACTTCAGGTTCCAGCGCGCCTCGTTCAGAATGTCCGGCGTCCCATTTCCCGACTCTGGAATCTGAAGCGAAATGTTTCTGAGCTTTCGCCCGTAAATCTCCCATGCCCACAGCAAGGTACCGGTGGAGATGCCGGAGTTGACCATGTAGCGGCCATAATCGCCCGCATCATGCCAGCCGCCAATGTTGTCGCGCGGCCCGCTGACCCCGGAACTGGGGTGGAATTCGCCATGCTGGTGGCAGGCGGCGTGCGCGTACCCAGGGAACTCAGGGCCCATGTCCACAGCCGTCCCGCAGCGTTGCCCGTAGAAGGCGCGCATGGCCATGTAGTAGGTGTGCTGGAAGACATTGTTGCCCACCGTGAAGTCCCAGCTTCGCCCCACGCCGGGGACCTCCAGGTAGAAGCTACCTGTTTGGCGCAATGCGGAAAAATCCGCAGCCTGCACCTGATCGCCGGTGTTCGAGTCGGCTTGCGGAGGCGCCAGCTTCCCATGGAAAACCACACCGCCGTCGCTCGAACGCCTGATTTCGAAGGTTGTGGCCGGGGAGCTGACCAGCGCTACTTTGGGGCCATTCAGCGGATAGCCAACCTGGTCCACTTTGATGGCCAACCGAGTGCTTTGATCCCCCGAGCTTTCACTTCCACGAGCCAGCGCCGCGGAGCAAAGAAAAAGGCCGGCAAGGAGGAGTGACGGCAGCAATTCCCGGACAGATCGTGAACTCATGAAGGACAGAAACAAAGAATTCGCCATATTTGCACTCTCGTCTCGCGAAGCTCAGGATGAGCGTAAAACAAAAAAACTATCACTTTTACCTGAATCCCGGCAACGATCCCGGACACAAACGCGGCCGGTGACCTGATTTCTCTTGCGCAGATACTTTTTCACATTCGCACCGCTTTGCGCAAGCCCGCTCCTTCTTTTCAGGAAACCGCGAAATATTCTAGAAAAACGTTTGATTAGGACATAAACCAGGAGCTATACTGGCGGCACGCTTTCATTGAGGGAGTACTTACCATGAAGTTCGGCCATTTTGACGATCTAAACCGCGAGTACGTGATTACGCAACCGGATACGCCCCTGCCGTGGATCAACTACCTGGGTTGCCAGGCCTATTTCGGAATTATTTCCAACACCGCTGGGGGCTATTCGTTTTATCGCGACGCCCGCCTGCGCCGGCTCACCCGCTACCGCTACAACAACGCGCCCTTCGACTTTGGAGGACGGTACGTCTATCTGCGCGACGACGAATCCAAAGAGTTCTGGTCTCCGTCGTGGCAGCCGACGCGCCACGCTCTTAAGGACTACTCCTGTCGCCACGGGATGGGTTACACGGTGATCGGAGGCACCCGCAACGGCATCGAGGCGCACACCCGCTACTTCGTCCCGCTGGACGAAAACCTGGAGATCTGGCAGCTCACGGTGACCAATAAGCGAGCCATCAAGGCCGCAATCTCCGCCTTCGCCAGCATTGAGTTCTGCCTTTGGGACGCTCAGGACGACTCCACCAACTTCCAGCGCAACTTTTCGATTGGGCAAGTTGAAGTGGAAGACGGCGTCATCTATCACAAGACCGAGTACCGCGAGCGCCGCGACCACTTTGCCTACTTCGCCACCTCCGCCAAGGGCGGCAGCTTCGACACGCAGCGCGATGTCTTCCTGGGCCATTATCGCGGCTGGGATAAGCCCGCAACCGTGGAAGCCGGCCAACTCACCAACTCCATTGCCCACGGCTGGGCGCCCATCGGCGCCCATCAGGCCAAGCTCGAACTGGCCCCCGGAGAGACGCGGCAGATCGTCTTCGTGCTCGGCTACCACGAGAATCCCGTGGCCGAAAAGTTCGATCCTCCCGGCTCGCAGACCATCAACAAAAAAACCGTCAAGCCGGTCATCGCCAAGTACCTCGACCCCAAGCAGGCCGATGCGGCCTTCGAGAAGCTGCGCAAGTACTGGGACAGCCTGCTTGGCATCTTCCAGGTGAATACGCCTGATGTTCATACCAACCGCATGGTGAATATCTGGAACGCCTACCAGTGCATGGCGACCTTCAATATGTCGCGCTCGGCGTCGTTCTATGAATCCGGCATCGGCCGCGGCCTGGGCTTCCGCGACTCCAATCAGGACCTGCTGGGCTTTGTGCACATGGCGCCGGCACGCGCCCGCGAGCGCATCATCGACCTGGCGGCCACGCAACTGCCTTCCGGCGGCGCTTACCATCAATATCAGCCGCTCACCAAGCGCGGCAACAACGATGTCGGCAGCGGCTTCAACGACGATCCGCACTGGCTCATCATCGGCGTCTCGGCCTACATCAAGGAGACCGGCGACTGGGGCATTTTGGACGAACCCGTCCAATACGACAATCAGCCCGGCTCTGAAACGCCTCTATACGAGCACCTGCAGCGCAGCTTCCGCTACACGCTGGAGCGCCTTGGGCCGCATGGCCTGCCGCTGATCGGCCGCGCCGACTGGAACGACTGCCTCAACCTGAACTGCTTCTCCGACACGCCCGGCCAGAGCTTCCAAACCACCACCAACAAGGACGGCAAGGTGGCCGAATCGGTCTTCATCGCCGGCTTGTTCGTCCATGCCGGTCAGGAACTGGCCGCAATTGCCAAGCACCGCGGGCTGGATGCCGAGGCCGCAAAGTACCTGGCTGAGGTGGAGAAGATGGATCAGGTGATCCGCAAGCACGGCTGGGACGGCGAGTGGTTCTTGAGAGCCTACGACGACTTTGGCGCCAAGATCGGCTCTAAAGAGTGCGAGGAAGGCAAGATCTTCATCGAGACCAACGGCTATTGCGTGCTGGCCGGCATCGGCATCGAAGATGGGCTGGCCGCCAAGGCGCTCGAGTCAACCCGCAAGCATTTGGCCACCAAGCACGGCATCGTCCTGCAGCAGCCGGCTTACTCCAAGTATTACCTGAACCTGGGCGAAATCTCCTCTTACCCGCCGGGATACAAGGAGAACGCGGGCATCTTCTGCCACAACAATCCCTGGGTGATCATCGCGGAGACGCGGCTGGGCCACGGCGACGAGGCGCACGATTACTACAGCCGCATCAACCCTTCGGCGCGCGAAGAGATCAGCGACCTGCACCGATGCGAGCCATATGTCTACGCGCAGATGATCGCCGGCAAGGACGCGCCCACCCACGGCGAGGCCAAGAACTCCTGGCTCACCGGCACGGCGGCGTGGAACTACTACGCCATCGTGCAATGGATTCTGGGCGTGCGCGTCTCGCTCGACGGACTGGAGATCGCTCCGGTTATTCCTAAAAACTGGCCGGGCTTTACCGCGACGCGCGTCTTCCGCGGAGTGGTTTACACGATCACCATTGAGCGGAAAGGCGACGGCAACAAGATCGCCCTGACTGTGGACGGCGCGCCAATCAAGGGTAATATCGTGCCTCCGCCTACGGACGGACGAAAGACAGTTTCGATCAAGGGGATTCTTTCCTAGGGACTGCCTGGCGTGACTGCATTCAAACAAGGAGGTAACAGCCTTGTACCTGGCAAGCGATCAGCGTTACGACGCGATGAAATACCGCCGCTGCGGCAAGAGCGGCGTGCGCTTGCCAGCTATCTCCCTGGGCCTGTGGCACAACTTCGGCGGCGTGGATACGTTTGAAAATGGCCGCGCCATGTTGCGGCGGGCCTTCGATCTGGGCATTACCCACTTCGACCTGGCCAACAATTACGGCCCGCCGCCGGGCAGCGCGGAGAGTAACTTCGGCGAGATTCTGCGTCTCGACCTCAAGCCGCATCGCGACGAATTGATCATCAGCACCAAGGCCGGATGGGATATGTGGCCCGGCCCCTACGGCAACTGGGGATCGCGCAAGTATTTATTAGCCAGTTTGGATCAGAGCCTCCGGCGCATGGGGCTGGAGTACGTCGATATCTTCTACTCCCATCGCCCCGACCCCGAGACACCCGTCGAGGAGACAATGTCCGCGCTGGATCAGGCGGTGCGCTCCGGCAAGGCGCTGTATGCCGGCATCTCCAGCTATAACCCGGCGCAGACCACCGCGGCCGTCAAGATTTTGCGCGAACTGGGCACGCCCTGCCTCATTCATCAGCCCAGGTACTCGATGCTAGAACGCACGGTCGAGAAGGGCCTGCTGAAAGTGCTGGGCGATGAGGGCGTGGGCGCCATCGCCTTTTGTCCGCTGGCGCAAGGGTTGCTGACCGGCCGTTACCTGCAAGGCATCCCCAGCGGTTCGCGCGCATCCAAGCCGCACGGATTCCTGAAGAAGGACCAGATCACCGAAGAGCGCCTCGCCCAGGCGCACGACCTGAACCTCCTGGCCGCCGAGCGCGGACAGTCCCTGGCGCAGATGGCTCTGGCCTGGGTACTGCGCGACCTCCGCACGACTTCAGCGCTGATTGGGGCCAGCCGTGTGGAGCAGATCGAAGAGAATGTTGCCGCGCTCGCTAATCTTGAGTTCTCCGCTGGCGAGCTTGCTCATATCGACGCGATTCTGAGCCGGCCTGCCTGATCCAGTCGCGGAGACATTAGCTGACGTGTAAGCTTGGGCGCCCGGGCCTGCCCTATACAAGCGGCAGGCCGAGCGGTTGGTTGGCAAGCGGGTCTAATTGATCGTCAGATCCGCGCTCAGCGGAGTGTCTTCGCTGGAGTCGCCCACACGAATGACAAATTTGCCGGGATCGATGGTCCACTTGTGGGCGGGCGTGTCCCAGTAGCTGAAGACGCGGGCATCGAGGTTGATGGTCACGTGCTTTGTTTCGCCGGGAGCCAGCCTCACCTTCTCAAAGCCTTTCAGTTCGCGCTCCGGACGCTTGACCGTCGAGGAAGGATCGGAGACGTAGAGCTGAGCCACTTCGGCTCCAGCCACGCTGCCGGTGTTGGTTACGTCGAAGCTGACCGGGACAGTCGAGCCTGAGGCAGCCGTTGACGGAACTTCGAGCTTCGAGAAGCTGAAGGTGGTGTAGCTCAGCCCAAAGCCGAAGGGGAAGAGCGGGTGCTTGCCGGTAGTGGTCCAGTAGCGGTAACCGACCAACAGTTTGTCTTCGTACTTCACGTGAGGAATGACGTAATCCACCGGCGGGCGGCCCTCTTCGACCACATGCAACTTTGTATCCGCTCCCTTGATGGGATAGTAGTAGGGCGCGGAGGGATTCTCCTCCCAACTGCGGTCGTAGCTGACCGGCAGCTTGCCCTCGGGATTGTGCTTTCCGAAGAGCACTTCGGCGACGGCCGTTCCGCCCTCCTGTCCGGGATACCAGTTGTGCAACAGCGCGGGAACCTTGCTGAGCCAGCCGCGCGTATCTATTGCACCGCCGCCGGTGAGGGTGACGATGGTGCGCGGATTGATCGCGGTGATGGTCTCAATCAGCGTGTCCTGTCCCCAGGGAAGCGCGAAGGTGCGGTCATGGCCCTCGCCCTCGGTCTGCGGATTGAAGCCGGCGGCGATGACCACGACATCAGCCTTGGCGGCCATCTCACGGGCCTCGGCGGAGATCAGCTCAGGCAGATAGGCAATGCCCAGGCCAAAGTGGGGCGTTTCGCCGCGAGGTTGAAGCTCGGCAACCACGGTGGCGGTCTCGCCGGCAGCCAGCTCAACGTTGGCCGACTGGGGAACCTGGCCTTCGGCGCGTTCCTGATGGAATACCTCTTTGCCGTTCACCAGCACCTTGAATGCATTTCCGCCCCAGCCCGATGCGCCAGCCAGAACCATATATTTGCCGGCTTTTTCCGCCTTGTAGTGAGCGGTGTAACGGATGCTGTGCGGCGTTGGGGCCTCAGGCTCCCAGCCGGTTTCGCGCCAACCGGCAATGTCCCGCGCGGTGCTGCTCTTCGGCGTTCCGGTAAAGTCCTGGTTGGGATAATCATCGACCTGTACTACGCCCTCCCAGTGCGTCCGCCAAAAGAGTTCTTCAATATCGGGTAGTCCGCGGCTGTAAAGCACGCTGACCTTGGGGCCGGCCAGATTGGCAATGCCAGTGACGATGCTGACCGGCTCAAAGGCCTGAGCCTCGGAGGAGCCGCCGCCGCCGGTCACCGCCGGCCAGGCGTCGGGGCCGATGACGGCGATGATCTTGATCTTGTTAGCATCAAGCGGCAACAGATGGCCGTCGTTCTTCAGTAAAGTCAGGCTCTCCAGCGCGCCGTCCAAAGCAACGGCGCGATCGGCCACTGAGTAGGTCGAGTCAGCCGGATCGAACTGCGGGCGGTCGAGGAAGCCATAGCGCAGCTCTGTCCTCAGCAGCCGCAGCACCTTGTCGTCGATAGTGGATTCCTTCACCGTGCCGGCTTTGACCGCGGCCAGCAGGACTTTGGCGGTCATGAAGCGCGCGTTGGGCATCTCCAGGTCCAGGCCGTTGTTGGCCGCCGCCACGCCGTCATAGGTGGAGACCCAGTCCGACATGAGAATCCCCTGAAAGCCCCAATCGCCCTTGAGCACCTTCAGATTCAGAAACTCGTTTTGCGTGGCATGAACGCCGTTGACCAGGTTGTAGGAGTTCATCACCCCGTCCACGTGAGCCTGAGTGACGGCGGCCTCGAAGGACGGAAGGTAAATCTCGCGCATGGTTCGCTCGTCTACATCCGCGCTCACGTTGTGCCGGTTGTACTCCTGGTTATTCAGCGCGAAGTGCTTGACTGTGGCGATGACGCCCTGGGACTGTACGCCTTCAATATAAGGAACCACCAAGGCAGCGTTCAGGAAGGGATCCTCGGAAAGATATTCAAAGTTGCGGCCGGCCAGCGGAGAGCGTGCAATATTAACGCCGGGGCCAAGCAGGAAGTTGACGCAGCGTGCGCGGGCATCGCGGCCCAGGCCTTCGCCCAGTTTGTGCGCGAACTCCTTATCCCAGGTGGCGGCCAGCGCCACGCCGCCGGCATAGGCGGTAGTCGGTCCCCAGGTGCGCACCCCCACGGAAGCGTCGGACATCTTGAAGCGCGGCAGATCGATGGCAGAGACAGCCTGCGTGAACATGCCATCGACGCCGCCCAGCAGCTTGATCTTCTCGTCCAGTGTCAGCTTGGCCAGCAGAGCATGGGCCCTGGCCTCAATTTGCGGCGAGTCCGGCGCGGGCGCTTGCGCGAACGCGGTTAGCGTGCAGCCCAGGGGCATCGTGAGCAGACATGCTACGGCCACAAGAATAAAAGGTTGAGTAGCGTGATTTCTTGAGTTTTTCATGAAAGATACCTCATGGGGCATTGGGATGCAGACACGAATTCATTCTATAGCTATATGCCGCAATAGCCTGGGTTCTGCTGTCCTTGCGAGTCTTCAACTTCGCTTCGAGCGGGCGCGCCGGGGACTGGGCGGACAGGTCGACTCGCGAATCACCAATTCCGGCATAATCGGTATCGTGTCTGAAAATGTTGCCTGGCCGCGAATGCGTTGCAACAGGATGCGCGCGGCCACCACGCCCATTTGTTGCAGCGGCTGGCGAATGGTAGTCAGGCTGGGGTTGTTGTACGCCGCGCCCTGGATGTCGTCGAAGCCCACCACGGAGATATCCTCCGGAACCCGCAGGCCATGGTCCATAAAGGCCCGGATCGCGCCGATGGCAGCCAAATCGTCATAGCAAACCAGGGCGGTGAAATGGGCGCCGTTATCCAGCAACTGGCTCGCCGGACCATATCCCAGCTCCGGTGTTGACACCCGCAACTGCAACTGAATAGTCAACCTGGGCGCAACTTCCAGCTTCAACTCCCGGGCCACCGCCATCAAACATTCCCAGCGGTCATCGGCGTCGGAACTGTGGCTGCCGCCGCGCATGAAAGCAATCTTGCGGTGTCCCAGCTGGTAAAGATGCCTGAGCGTCAGTTCCGCCGCCCGCCGTTGGTCGAGCACGACATTGGTGACGCCCTCGATTTTGCGATGCCCGGCCACCGCCACCACCGGCAGTTTCATGCTGTGCTTGAGCACTGTGTCGACCAGGATGAATCCTTCCACAGAGCGGTCAATCAGCATGTTCGAGTATTCCTCAATCAGATCGGGCTTGCGCCGATGGCTGGCGATGAGGTAGAAGTATCCTTCCTCCAGAAGGAATTCCTCTGCTCCGGCCAGCACCTGCATGGCATAGCTGTCACTCAATTCCGGCATCAGCACACCCACCGAATAAGACTGCCGCTTGCGCAGCGACCGCGCATAAAAGCTGGGCCGGTAGTTGAATCTTGCCGCCGCCTCCCTCACTCGTTCCCGGGTCTGTTGCGGAATGGAGCGCACGCCGGGAGCGTTGTTGAGCACCAGCGAGATGGTGGCTGGCGACAGATTCAGATACTCGCCCAGCGTGCGCAGACCGATGGGTTGCCCCGGCTGCGATTCGGGGCCTGATCTTGCTCGATTGGCCATACTCTCCTGTTGTAACACCCTTCGCGGCGCATGGGGAGTTATTTCAATGTCTCTGAGTATTATCCGCCGCGCGCGACGGCAAGATTGCGCACCGATAAGATCAATCATGTACAAGATGCAGGTTGCCCACGCAGGGAAAGCGCATCAGCCCCCGCGGACACTCGACGGTGGCGCGGAGCAGGGAGGAAAGCGCCGGTTTGCACATCTGCATCAATCGTTTTATCGTTGACTCACCGCAACTTTCGAGGTGCAGAATGTATTTAAGAGTCCTTGCCACTGCTTGTGCCGTTGCCTTCACTATCACAGCCGCCGCTCAAACTGCGCCACCCCGTCCAAAAATCACGGGCATCTCGCATCTGGCCGTCTATACGTCTGATCCCGCGGCCACCGATCACTACTACCGCGAGATCATCGGCGCGGCCAAGCTACCCGATCCAGAGAATCCCAGGGGCGTTCGCTACGCGATCAACGCCACGCAGTTCATTGAAGTGCTGCCGCTGCCTCCCGGTGAGGGAATCAACCGGCTGGATCACATTGCCTTCAACACAAGCGACGCCGAAGGGATGTGCAAGTACCTGGCGGCCAAGGCATGGAAGACCCCGCCCAAGGTGGATAAGGGATCCGACGGCAGCCGCTGGTTCACGGTGCTCGACCCGGAAGGCAACAAGGTCGAGTTCGTCCAGCCTCCCGGCACGCCTCAGGAGATTGCCGCTCCCAACGTTATTGGCCGTCACATCATCCACATGGGAATCATGGTGCATAGCCGCGCCGTCGAGGACACCTTCTATCGCGATCTGCTCGGCTTCCGCCCCTACTGGTATGGCGGCATGGTAGAAAACAGAATCGATTGGGTCAGTCAGCAGACACCGGACAGCCACGACTGGCTGGAGTACATGCTGGTCCACGACACTGCAACTTCCGGCATCCCGGCCACTATCTCCCAGCACGATCTGGGAGTTCTGGACCACGTCTCCATCGGCGTCAATTCAGTGGAAGAGGCCCACAAGACGCTCGAAGCCGGCAATCGGCTCAACGGCGTCCACGATGCGCATACTCAGATCGGCAGGGATGGCAAGGGCCAATTCAACCTCTACGACCCCGATGGCATCCGCCTGGAGCTGATGAACTTCCACGCCACGGAAAAGCCGTGCTGCTCGCCCTTCACGGCGAACGATCCGTCGGAGTAAAGAAGGAAACACATTGCTTGTAAAAACAACAGGCTTATATGCAGCAAGGCCTCCCATGCGCGGGAGGCCTTGTTTATCTGGAAGCCGGTTACCGGCAACTGTCTGCTTACGACGAAACGCTATTGGCTGAAGTTCACATACTTGCGTCCGGCGTACAGCCTGAAGCCGCCGGCCGGGTCGGCCAGCACTTGCAGGGGCATGAGCCGCTTCAGTCCGGCGTCCTCTTGAGTAGCCACCGTGAGTACATCGTGCGCGCCCACGTCTGTCACCACAAATTTGTCCCCGACGAATCCCACGCCGTATACTCCCGCGGGAAGGCTCTCACCGCCCACCTTGATGGGATCCTCGGCGATAAAGTAAGCCTGGTACTTCGACGCCAGGGCGTCCGAGTAGCCGGTGGTGTCTACCAGGGTTGCCAGCACGTAGTGTCCATCGGCAAACTTAACTCCGCCGGAGTTCCGCAATTGCGTGGTTGCGGTCTGCCCGCTGTAATACACGCTGGACGGCAGCAGCTTCTGTGTATTCGCTTGCTTTAGAATCGTCGCGCTGCCCTGCTGCGCCTTCATCAAGCCCGGCGCCGCGATCATCATCACGGCCAGCGCGCTGGCCGCAGCAATCTTCTTCATTGTGTGGTTACGCATCGAAAAACCTCCTTTTTTCCACTACATAACGGAGTATATCGCACCCGGACGATCAAGGACTGAACGTGCAATGTTTATGGCTGGGAGTTTACGCTTCGCTACTCAGGCTTCGATTGCCTCCCGGAGGGCGGCGGCGACTTCTTCCTGCTGGCTCATGGTGATGTGGTTGAAGAAGGGCAGGGCGAGCGTGCGCCGGGCGATGGCCTCGGTGATGGGCAGCGCGGCCTCGCCTGCGCTGGAGCGGCTGCGCCAGGCCGGTTGCAGGTGGATGGGGGCAAAGTAGCGTCCGCTGGCGATGCCGCGCCGGGCAAGAGAGGCCTGCACGCGGTCGCGGTCAACCTGTTCCGGCAGGCGGAGTACGTAAACGAACCAACTGATGGCGCGGTTGGGGAGGGTGAGCGGCGGGAGTTCCAAGCCCGGGATTGCGTTGAGCAGCGCATTGTAGCGTTGGGCCGCGGCCTGACGCAGGGCGAGCATCTCGCCGATGCGGCTCAACTGGACCCGGCCCAGGGCGCAGGCCAGCTCGGAAAGGCGGTAGTTGTAGCCCGGCTCGGCGCAGTCGAGCCAATCGCCGTTGGGCTGACGGCCTTGATTACGCAAGCTGCGCAGGCGTGCGGCGTGGCCGGCATCGCGGGCCAGCACGGCGCCACCTTCGCCGGTGGTGAGCTGCTTGTTGGGATAAAAGCCGAGGACGGCCAGGTCGCCGAAGCTGCCGGCGCGCTTGCCCTGGAACTGGGCTCCGATGGCCTCGCTGGCGTCCTCGATCAAGGCCAGGTTGTGGCGGCGGGCGATGGCTTGCAGCGCGTCCATCTCCGCCGGAACGCCGAAGGTGTGGACGACTAGAATGGCGCGGGTGCGCGGCGTGACAGCCCGCTCGACGCTGGCTGGATCAAGGTTGAGAGTGACGGGGTCAATTTCCGCAAAGACCGGCACAGCGTGCACCTGGAGGACAGTGTTGGCTACAGCGATAAAAGCGAAGGAGGGCACGATGACTTCGTCGCCCTCGCCGATGCCCAAAGTGAGCAGAGCGATATGCAGTCCGGCGGTGCCGGAGCTGACGGCCACGGCTTGTGGCACGGAGTGGTAGGCGGCCAGCGCTGCCTCAAAGGCTGCCAGTTCGGGACCCATGCTCAGGTGCGGCGTGTGCAGAACGGCGGTGACGGCATCGATCTCGGCCTGGGTGATGTCGGGAGATGAGAGCGGGATACGCGCGGTCATGGTTGCTCAGGATTGGCTTCGACAGCCAGCGGCGTGGGCTGCTTGATGAGCAGCCTGTCGAGCGGAACGGTGGTGAGGACGCGGGCGATAGTGCCAGCGGCGCTTCCATCGCCGTAAGGGTTGACCATGCCGCACAGACTTTTTCGGAATTCTGGAGTGAGAGCCTGCGTGATGGCGCTAAGAATGGCCGCGCTCTCCGCAGGCACGTCGATCACGTTGCGGGCGCGCTCGCGGCCCTGTTGGCGAATGCCGACGTTGATCGTGGGCAGGGCGAAGGAGGCCGCTTCCATGATGCCGCTGGATGAGTTGCCGATCATCGCGTCTACATTGCCTAAAAGGCTCCAGTAAGTAACGGCGTCGAGATTGACGAAGACGTGCGTCTGCGGTCTCGTGCTCGCTAAAACCTTCGTTCGTTCGATGAGCGCGAGGCTCCCGGCGTCGGCGTTGGGATAAACGAAGAGGAGCTGGCCGTGCGTCTGAGCGAGAGCGGCGAAGAGGGCATCGGCCTCGGCGTTGGTGTCGCGCAGGATGGTGACCGGGTGCCAGGCGGCGAGCAGCGTGGGCGGCGCAAGCGTGAGGCCGAGCTTTGCCTTGAGCTCTTGACGGCTCAGCAGGGTTGAGCGGCGCAGGTGGTCGAGCGAGGGCGCTCCGGCGTGATGGACGCGCCATGGCTCCTCGCCCAGGGCGATGACGCGAAGGCGCGCGGTTGGCGTAGAGGTGAAGTGGATGTGGGCCAGCTTGGTGAGAGCGTTGCGTACCTGGTCGTCAATGGCTCCCTGCGAGATTTCTCCGCCTTCGATGTGAGCGATGGGAATCCTGAGCGCGACCGCAACCGACGCGGGCGCGAGCATCTCGTAGCGGTCGGCGATGAGCAGCAGCAGGTCGGGACGCCAGGCGGTGAGCGCGTCGGCCAGGCCGAGGATGGCGATGCCGATGGTCTTGGCCATGCCGGTGTCGGTGTCGGAGTTGAGCAGGCACTCGATGCGCGCCTGAATCGGAAATCCATCGGCTTCAATCTCGCGGATGGTCGAGCCGAACTCCGGCGCGAGATGCGCGCCCAGCGTGAAGAGGCCAAGGTCCACGCCCGGATGCGCGGCCAGCTCGCGCAGCGGCCAGTAGAGGTGGCTATAGTCGGCACGCGAGGTGGTGACCACGCCGATGCGGCGCTTATTGCGGGCTTCGCTCATAGGCAGACCTGTGCGTTGCACTGTCGCGCGAGCGCCAGCACGGTCCGGCTTGGCGTGTAATCGGGAACCAGCGCGCGCAGATGGGTGAGCACTTCTCCGAGGTCGCGGGCGTCGAGCGCGGCGTGCAGAGTAGCGAGTTCGGCGGCGAGTTGCGGCGCCGTTGGCAGAGCTGTCTCAACCACGACCATTCTGTCGAGGCCTACCGTGCTGGTTTGGTCCGCCGGGGACCACAACTCTTCGGTTTCCTTGTCGCCGGGTCGGTTTCCGGTAAAGTTGATTGCAATCTCTTGGTCAGGCGCAAGTTCGCGCGCCATGAACCGGGCCAAATCCGCAATCGCGTGAGTCGCCGGCAAAACGGGGACCAGCAGGATTGATTGCTCAGAATACGCGGCAACCGTCAGCAGAAGATTCACTGCCTCGTCGAGGGTGAGGAAGTAGCGCCGCGCCGCCGGATCGGTGATGGTGATTGGCCCGCCCTGTGCGATCTGGCGCGCAAAAACCTCGGCCACGCTGTTGCGCGAGGCCAGCACGTTGCCCAGCCGCAGAACCGTGCCGTCGGAAGCGAGCACAATCTGCTCTCCAACTCTTTTGGTCGCGCCCATCACCGAGGCCGGCGCGACGGCCTTGTCGGTGGAAAGCAGCACCACACGCGCGCCGTGGATGGCGGCTCTCCGGACCAGGGTTTCAGTGACGAAGATGTTGTTGGCGATGGCCGCCAGCGGCTGCTCCTCCATCAGCGGCACGTGCTTGAAGGCGGCGGCGTGAAAGACGATGCGCGGGGCGTGCGCGGAGAAAACCTCCTCCAGCAGCGCTCCGTCGGCAGCGCTGCCCAGAATGAACGACCTGGGAGTTGCAATGCCGGCAGCGGCCCAGTCGCGCTCCAGAGCGTAGAGGTTGCTCTCCGAAGCCTCCAGCAGAACCAGCTTCGGCGGCGAGAGAGCTCCCAGGCGCAGAGCCAGCGCGGAGCCGATGGAGCCGCCCGCGCCGGTGATCAGAATGGGCAGTTGCGCCAACGCATCGAGCGCTTCAGCAGGCGGCGATGCCAACCGCGGACGCGCAAGAAAACCGCGCCAATCGAGGTTTTGGAGGGACGAAAGCACACCAGAAGTATAATTGGCCTCGCGTCCTGGCCGTGCGCGCTATCCAGAGATCAAACTTTACTACGATGCTATCCGGTTGGCCGCTCGCATACACTGAAGTGTTATGCGGCATTTTATTCAGGCTATTCCAGCCGCGTTGGGGAAGAGAACTATGAGGATGACCGGACCGTTGGTCCTTGCTCTTTTTGTAGCGACTGCGACAGCGGCTGGAGCGCAGGCGCGCTTTGACGCCGAGGCCGTGCGGTTGAACAATCGCGGCGTGGCGCAGATGAGCCAGCAGTTTACCGAGCGCGCGGCGGCGTCGTTTACCGAGGCCTTCAAGAAGGACCCCAGGATGGCGCAAGCGGCGACCAATGAGGGCATTGCGCTGATGGCCCTGCAAAAGCTGGATGAGGCCAAGAAGGCGCTGCAACATGCCATCGCGCTGGAGCCGAACAACGCGCAGGCGTGGTACAACCTGGGACTTGCTCAGCACGCGGGCAATGATCTGGAGCCGGCGCTCATGAGCTTCCAACAAGCGGTGAAGATCAATCCCAGGGATGCGGATTCCACTTATTTCGAGGGCGTCTGCTACCAGGAGATGAAGGAGTACGACAAAGCCATTGCGATTTTCCAGAAAGCGCTGGAGATTGACCCGCTGCATGCTTCGGCAGAGTTTCAGTTGGCGCGCGCATTGCAGCGCTCCGGCCACACGACGGAGGCGAAGGAACACTTCAAGCGCTTCCAGCATTTGACCAGCACCAAGATTGGAGCGCCTATCGGGCTGTCTTACGGTGAACAGGGCCACTACTCCACGGTGTTGCCGGTGGAGGAGCACGAGGCCGCGAAGAAGGCAATGATTCCGGTGAAGCTGGTGGCGCAGCCGATGGTGACTGGAAAGACTGCGCCCTTCACTACCACCGGCGGGGCTTGCATGATGGACGTGACTGGCTCCGGCAGCATGGACCTGGTGCTGATGCAATCGGGCGCGCAGGCCATTCGCGTGCTTCACAGCAAAGGCAATGGCAGTTATGAAGAATTTGATGCGATAGCGGCGGGGCTGAAGTCATCCGGTCATGCAGTGGCTTGCGCCGTGGGCGATTACGATCGCGATGGCTTGAACGATCTGGCCGTTGCGCTCGACGATGCGGTGCTGCTCTTCCGCAATCTGGGCCACGGCAAGTTTCAGGACGTGACGGCTGAGGCTGGGTTGAAGCCGATGAATCACCCGAGCGGAATCACTTTTATCGATTACGACCATGATGGGGACCTGGATCTCTTCCTGACGGGAGCGCCGCTGACGGCGGGCGGATCACCGAATGTTTTATGGCGTAACAACGGCAACAAGACATTTACTGAGTGGACGGATCCAACAGGATTGGGCGGGAGCGGCAAGACGAACGCTGCGATTCTCACCGACTTCAACAACGACCGCGCAGTGGACATTGCCGTGACCGGTGACGGACCTGCGCCGCTCATCTATGTGAATCCGCGCGAGGGCAAGTATCCGACGCAGGCTCTCTACTCGGGAGGTGAGCAATTCAAAGAGACGCCGGCTCTGGAAGTCGCCACATTGTCTGGCAGGAATGTGGTGAAGCTGCCGGCTACCGTGGGCATTGCGGTGCTGGACTACAACAAGGACGGCTGGATGGACATTGCCGTCACGCACGCCGGCGCGCCAGGGCTTACGCTGTGGCGCAATGTCGAGGGGCCGAATCATATTGGCCGACGATTTGAGCGCGTGGAGTTGCCGCTACACGATGCGACGCGCGGTTGGGGCGTAACGGCTGTCGACATTGACAACGACGGCTGGATAGATCTGGCGGCGGTTTTGGAGACCAAGGCAGGGCCGCAAGTGCGCGTCTTCCGCAATCGCGGCGATGGGACTTTTGAAGATGTGAGCCGTGCGCTGGGCCTGGACCGCGTGAAATTGATTGCGCCGCGCGGACTAATTGCCGTCGATGACAACGGCGCCGCTGATTTGATTGTGACGCAGTTGAACGCGCCGCCGGTACTGCTGCGCAACGTGGGCGGAAACAAGAATCACTCCGTCCACCTGGACCTGATCGGCTTTGCGGATAACAAGACGGCGCTGGGCGTGAAGGTGGAGATCTTCGCCAGCGGCCACTGGCAGAAGTGGGAGCTGGCCGGAGCCTCGGGCTATCAGACGCAGGGGCCTCCGCAGATTCTTGTGGGTCTGGGAGATGCGAACCACATTGACCTGCTGCGTATCTTGTGGCCGACCGGTGTTTTGCAGGATGAGATCGACTTGCCGCATCAGCCGGTGATTGCCATGAAGGAGGTTGACCGTCGCGGAAGTTCCTGCCCGGTGCTGTTTGCGTGGAACGGGCACAAATACAAGCTGGTCACGGACGTAATCGGCGCGGCGGTGGTGGGCCACTGGTTCACGCCCACGCGGCGCAACACGCCCAACCCCGGCGAATGGATCAAAGTTGATGGCGACGCGCTTGCGCCGGTAAAGGGCAAGCTGAGCTTGCGCTTCATGGAGCCGATGGAGGAGGTCAACTACATCGACCAGTTGCGGCTGGTTGCGGTCGATCATCCCGAGAGTGTCGAGGTCAATCCCGACGAACGCTTCCTCGACGATCCGCCGTTTGCCTCGGGGCGCGTAGTGGCTACAGAGGGAGCGCGGCTGCCGGTGGGCGCGTGGGACGGCGAAGGGCGCGATGTGTTGGACCTGTTGAGCAAGCGCGATCACAAATTCGCCAGCGGATTTACGCCGCTGCCTTACGATGGTTTTGCGAATATTCATGCGCTCACGCTTGATTTGGGAGAAATACAGCAAAGCGCTCAGCTTCGGCTGCTGATGACCGGCTATGTGAACTACTTCAGCGCGACTTCGCTCTATGCCGCGTGGAAGGCGGGAGTGAAGCCCATCTCGCCCTATGTTGAGGCGCAGATGCCGAATGGTGAATGGAAGCGCATTGCCGATGATGTGGGATTCCCTGCGGGCCTGGAGCGCACCATTGTGGTGGACCTCAGCGGCAAGCTGCCCGCAGGCGCGCGGCGCATCCGGCTCGTCACCAATCTCGAAATTTATTGGGATCAAGTTCTGATCGATAACAACGTCGAGGGTGAAGCGCGTACCGCGGAAGTCCCGCTATCGCTGGCCACACTGCACTTCCGCGGCTATCCGAAGCAGATTGAAGGCGCAAGCCCCGGCGATCTCGACTACGATTATGACCGCGTTAGCTTGACCGGGCCGTTTCAGCATGAGCGCGGCAGCTACACGCGCATGGGCGACGTGACGCCGTTGCTGAAGAGCATTGACGACCGCTTTGTGATCTTCGGCAGCGGCGAGGAGATTGCCGCCGAGTTCGACGCGACCAAGCTGCCCGCGATGCCCGCGCATTGGAAGCGCGATTACTTCTTTTACGCCAATGGATTCGTCAAGGACATGGACTGGTGGGATGCATCGCCCTTCACCGTGGCGCAGTTGCCCTTTCATAAAATGAGCGCCTATCCGTATCCTGACTCTGAGGAATATCCGCAGGACGCGCAGTCCCTGGAGTACCAGTTGAATTGGAATGATCGCTTCGACTCGGGCGAGCCTAACCGCGTGTATCGTTTTGATTACCGCGACCGGCACGCGACACCGGCCGAGGATACGAGGCCATAAGCCCGATGGACGAATCGGAGATTCAAGAACTGGCTGAAAGTCCGCGGGAGATTGGCGCGGCTCGTGGAAGCGGCTATCTTCGGCTGATTCTCAACGTTGCGTGCATTCTGGTCATTCTTTGGCTGGCGCGCGATTGGCTGCTGGGGGTTGTCCACTGGCTGAATGGTCATTTCCAAAAGGAGATTGCGCGGAGGCTAGGTATCTCATCCGGGGCGATTGGTTGCCTGTACTTTCTGGTGCATACGGTCTTGCCCATCTTCCATGCCAAAACGAAGAAGAAGCAGAAGCGCGCCGAAGATGAGAAGAAGCAATTCAATCCGCGCTATAACCCCATCGCGGAACGAGATTCGGAGAGCTGGAGCCATGAACGGCATAACGATTGAGCCGGCCACACGGCAACTGGAGCTTTTGCGCGCGGGCAAACTCTCCGTGACGGAGTTGACCGAGGCGCACATCCGGCAGATCGAGCGGCTGAATCCGCAATTAAATGTATTCGCCGACTTCGATGCTGAGCGTGTGCGGGAGAGGGCGCGGAAGCACGATGCGTGGCGAGGAACGCGGTCCCGCAGGCCGTTGTTCGGATTGCCGGTGACCGTGAAATCGTCGATCTCAACACGAGGATTCAAGTGCGAGATTGGCAGCCTGCTGCACCAGGGCGAAATTCCCACGGAAGACGCTGTCGTCGTTGCGCGTCTCCGCGCCGCCGGAGCGTTGATTCTGGGCACTACCAACTGCCCGGAGTTCCTGATGGCCTACGAGACAGCAAACCTGTTGCATGGGCGTACGAACAACCCATGGGACGTTGATCGAACTCCGGGTGGATCGAGCGGCGGCGAGTCGGCAGCCATTGCGGCGGGGCTTTCTTCAGCGGGCCTGGGCAGCGACAGCGGCGGCTCGGTGCGCGTGCCCGCGCACTTTACCGGCATCTGCTCGCTCAAGCCCACGCCGGGGCGGATTCCGGGACGCGGACACTTGCCGCCTTGCGTGGGTCCGTTTTCGACGCTCGGCGCCATTGGCCCGATGGCGCGCACCATGGCCGACGTTGCGCTGCTTTTTCGCGCGCTCAACGGCCAGGACCCGCGCGATCCGGCGAGTCCTCCCATTGTGCTGCGCGAGCCGAGTATCGATGAATTGCGCGCCAACACCATTGGATTTTTTGAGGATGATGGCCTGGTGCCCGTCACGCCGGAGACGCGGGCCGCGGTGCAGGCCGCGGCGGCAGCGCTGCGCGACGCTGGTTTTCGCGTAGAGCCCTTCCGTCCGCGCACGCTGGAGCTGCTGCGGAAGTTGTGGTGGAAGTTTTTTGTGCAGTGCGGGGCCATGTTCTATGAGCCGGAGATTCGCGGCCGGGAGCATCAACTGAGCCCCATCTTCAGCGAGTTTCTCGGCTTCTCCGCTGCCGTGCCGCCGCTAAAGGCCGTCGAACTGCTCAATGCCTGGGCTGAACTGGACTTGCTGCGCTCGAAGACGCTCGCGGAGATGAGCGGGTATCCGGTGCTCCTGTGCCCGGTGGCCAGCATTCCCGCCTTCCGCCATGGGGAGCGCGCGTGGACCGTTGAAGACCGGACCGTAGAGTATTTGGATGCCGTGCGGCACACGCAGTGGTTCAACACGCTGGCCGCGCCGGCCGCGGTGGTTCCCGTCGGACGGACAGATGACGGTGGTGGGTCAGGATTGCCGATTGGCGTGCAGATCGTTGCTCGACCTTTTCACGATGAAACCGCGCTGGGCGTCGCGGCCATTGTGGATGCAGCCTTCGGCTACCGTCCGCCGCCGATGGCACTATAGGGCCTGTTCACCCCCGCAAAGAGCCCTCTCATTTGTGTGCAGCCAGAGCATCCAAGGAAGAAAAAGGCCGTTTTTTACGCCCAATCTCCACCTTTAGGTTGAGGCGTGCCTGACTTGGTCGCGATACTCTGAGGCTTCCGCTTCCCCAGAAACGGAGCCTGCCGCGTGTGTGAAGATTGGCGCGACCGATTTGCCGAAACTCCCGATGTGCTGAAGAGCGCCCGGCTTCAGCAAACCATCGTGCAGGTGATGGACTTTGAGATCGGTGGCGATGAATTTGTCACCATGGCTGGGCCTTGCTCGGTGGAGACAGAATCCCAGCTGCTGGCAACGGCTGATCATGTTCGCCGCGCGGGCGCGCGCATTCTGCGTGGAGGCGCTTTCAAGCCGCGCAGTTCCCCTTACGCATTTCAAGGGCTTGGTTTGGAAGGCCTCAAGATGCTGGCCCATGCGCGGGAGGAAAGCGGCCTGGCTATCGTGACCGAAGTCATGTCGGAAGAGGACGTGCCAACGGTGGCGGAATACGCCGACATTCTGCAGATCGGCTCACGCAACATGGAAAACTACGCGCTGCTTGAAGCGGCAGCGCACTCCGGGCGGCCCGTGCTGTTGAAGCGCGGCATGGTGGCCACGGTGGCCGATTTGTTGCGCTCTGCACAGTGCATTCTGGACCACGGCAACCCGCAGGTCATTCTCTGCGAGCGCGGCATTCGCACATTTGAAACGTCGATGCGAAACACTTTCGACGCGGCCGCCATTGTGTTGCTCAAGCAGGTCTCGCATCTTCCGGTGATTGCCGACCCCAGCCACGCCGCTGGCCGTCGCGACCTGGTTCCCCCGCTGGCGCGCATTGCGGTGGCCGCCGGCGCGGATGGCCTGCTGGTCGAGGTGCATCCCCATCCGGACAAGGCATGGAGCGATGGTGAACAATCGCTGGATTTCGCCGCATTCGACAGCATGATGGCCGATATTGCCCCGTATCTGGCTCTTCGAGGGACGACGCAGCGCGAGCGGGTACAGCCGTGGCGCGAGACCGTAGAGTCTTGTTCCATGGAGGCTGTCGGATGAGATTCCCGGCCAGATTCCTGGCGGCTGCCGCGTCGATTGGCCTGCTGCTTCCGGTTTGCGGATTTTTACCGGACGCGGCGCAGGCTCCATCCACAGACATCATCGTCACTGCCGCTCCCGTTTACGAGCCCCTGGCTGCCTTGCGCGGAGGAGAGCGTTTTCCCAAAGGAGCGCAGCTCTTGCTGGTTCATAACGGCAAGGCGGAGCCTCTGGTGACGGGCTTTGCCGCTACTGCTGACGCAAATGTCTCCTTCGACGGCAAGACAGTGCTGTTCGCGGGCAAGAAAGAGGCGGGTGATCCCTGGCAGATTTGGGAATTGACGCTGGCCGATCACTCCCTGCGCAAGTTAATCGCAACCACAACCGATGCCGTGCGCCCGTTCTATCTGCCAGGCGGGCGGATGCTCTGGGCACAGCGCGCGCCGTGGGGATTTCAACTGAAGTCCGCCGAAGACGGTCATCTGCGGGGATACACGTTCCTGAATCCGACGGCCGGACCGGGAGTGTTGCCGCTTACCTATGTGCAGGCCAGCGCCTTCCCCGATGATGTGCTCGCCGATGGGCGCATTCTCTTTGAAGCCGGCTTTCCCCTCGGCATTGGCGCGACGCCTGAACTTTATCTGGTCTACGCCGATGGCTCGGGAGTCGAGTCGTACCGTTGCGATCACGGCCGGGGGCGTTGGGGCGGAAGGCAGTTGGCTTCGGGCGACGTGGTATTCACCCATGGAGCTTCGCTGGCGCGCTTCACTTCGCCGCTGGCGCACGAGCAGCCCGTCATTGCTCCGCATGTTGAGTACGCCGGCGCGATTGCCGAGTTGGCCTCGGGCGCGTGGCTGGTGAGCGCGCGCGCCGGATCCGGAACGCATTACGCGCTCAGAATGTGGAAGCCCGGCTCGCCTGCATTGCATACCGTTTTAACTTTAGCTGGCGAAAATCTTGTCGAGCCGGTTCTGGTTGCGCCGCGCATCTCGCCTAAGCGTCATCCCTCAGGGCTGCACCCATGGGATTATGCCAACTTGCTTGCGCTCGATGTACGCCTGTCGCGCGAAGGAGATTTGAAGAAGACTCCCGCATCGGTGCGGTTGGAGACGATGACAGCCAACGGCCGGACAATCATTATGGGCACTGCGCCAGTCGAGATAGACGGATCTTTTTTCGTCAAGGTTCCTGCCGACAAGCCTATTCGCTTTGCGCTGTTGGATAAAAAGGGCGCGGTGGTGCGCCAGGAGCACGGATGGTTCTGGATTCGCAGTGGCGAGCAGCGCATCTGCGTTGGATGCCACACGGGACCGGAGCGCGCATCGGAGAATCGCGTGCCGGCAGTGCTGTTGCGCTCGACCACGCCGGCCGATCTGACCGGCGCGAAGTTTACAAGCGCGGCGCAGCAAGGCAAGCCGGGGTCCCCACGGACAGGTCTTCGTCCGGGGGGTGGTAAGCCGGGAGGCAACTGAGATGAATTATCGCTTTCTTCTTTTATTTGGAGTTGCTTCCCTGGCCGCGGCGCCGCCTGCTCCGCTGCTACCTGCACAATCCATTCATGGCGTGCAAGCGGCGTCTGCCCCACCGCAGGTGGCGCCGGTGATTCGCTTTGAAGATGCCAGCGACAAGGCTGACATCCACTTTACGCACAGCTTTGGCTCGCGGCAACTGGGTTCGCTGCTCGAAGGCACCGGAGCGGGCTGCATCTGGTTCGATTACAACAACTCCGGCCTGGAGTCTCTCTACGTGATCAACGGACGGCCGCTGGACGACTCGATGCATCCCTATCCGCTCAAAGTGAAGCCCGATCCGCTGCCGCATAATCACCTCTATCGCAACAACGGCAACGGCACCTTTACCGACGTGACGGAGAAATCCGGCCTTGATCCGGATTTATATGGAATGGCCGTGACGGCGGCCGATTATGACAACGACGGATATGTCGATCTGCTGGTGACCGGCTATGGCAAAGTGATTCTTTATCACAACAACGGCAACGGCACCTTCACCGACGTCACGAAGAAGGCCGGCATCAATGTGGACGGCTGGTCGATCAGCTCAACCTGGCTGGACTACGACAGGGACGGATGCGTGGACCTGTTCGTGGGCCGCTACGTCAAGTTCGATCCCAAATACCGCGCGTATTATGCCGCCGACAACTATCCGGGGCCGCTGGACTACGAGGGCGAGACCAACAAGTTGTATCACAACAACTGCGATGGAACCTTTACGGATGTGAGCGACAAGTCGGGCATCGGCGCCTACGTGGGCCGCACCATGGGCGTGACCGCGGCGGACTTCGACAACGACGGCTGGGACGATATCTACGTTTCCAACGACCGCACGGAAAACTTTCTTTTCCACAACAAGCACGATGGAACCTTCGAAGATGTAGCCAACGATACGGGCACGGCCTACGGGCAGAATGGCGAATCGACTTCATCGATGGGCCCGGTCTTTGCCGACTTCGAGGGCCGCGGAATGCTGGACCTGTGGGTCTCCGATGGCCACTATAACCGGCTGCTGCGCAATATAGGCAAGCAGGGCTTTGAGGACATGGGCGCATCGAACGGCGTCTCTCAGACCAACGCGCAGTATGTGAGCTGGGGCTCGGGCGTTTACGACTTCGATAACGACGGCCTGCTCGACATTCTCATCTTTCACGGCGGGTTGATTCATCTTATTCCCGAGGAGCACACGCTCTTTCGCGGACTGGGCAACGGGAAGTTCGCGGATGTCTCGGAGACCGCAGGGCAGGTGATCAACACGCGCACCACCTCGCGCGGCGCGTGTTTTGCCGACTACGAAAACAACGGCAAGGTGGGTGCCTTTGTAGTGAATCTCGGCGCACGAGGAACGCTGCTGCGCAACGTCTCCACCAACACCGGCCACTGGATCGACATCAAGCTCATCGGCGCGATGCGGCCTGGCGATCATAACTCTGCTTCCGGCCCGAATGCCAAAAGCAATCGCGACGGCATTGGCGCGCGCGTTGAAGTTTTTGCCGCGGGCAAGCGCCAAACAGCGGAACGTGTGGCCGGCTCCGGCTATCTCTCGCAGAACGATGAACGCCTGCACTTCGGACTTGGTGCAGCAACCACCATCGACAAGCTGATCATTCACTGGCCCAGTGGAATCGAGCAGACGCTGGAGAAGCTGAGTGTTGACCGTGTAATCACCGTGCAGGAGCCGGGAGAAAGGAAACCGAAGTGAACCGGCGCATACAAACCGCGATGGGCACGGGGCTGACGGCGCTGGCCGTGGCGCTGCTGGTGGCTGCGCTCTGGGCGGATCGCCCGGTGCGCGCGAGCGAGGCCGATGCTGTGGACTACGCTTCGCCACTCGAGATTCTGCTCTCGCCCGATGGATCGCGCCTCTACGTGCTATGCCAGCAGAGCGAAGAGGTGAGAGTGCTGGATGCGACGAGCTACGCGGTGATTAAGAATATCGCCGTGGGCCGCGTACCGCGCGGCATCTCGCTCTCGCCCTCAGGCGATCGCCTGTACGTTACCAACTCCCGGGATGACACCCTCTCGGTCATTGATACGCAATCGCTTTCCGTGGTAGCCACCTGGCGCGTTGGCGCGGAGCCGTCTGGCGTGGTGGAGGATCGCGCCGGCAAGCGCCTGTACGTGGCCAATCGCATCTCCGACGATGTGGCCGTCCTGAATGCCCATACTGGCGAGGTAGAAAAACGGCTGGTGGCCGGGCGCGGCGCAAGCTATCTGACGATTTCTCCGGATGGTGGCCGGGTTTACGCGACGCACATTTATCCTAATTCACCGCGTGTGCCGACCGATCACGATAATCGAATCGCGCCGGAGTCGGAGATTACGGTGATCGAAACGGCACGGGCCGAGGTGGTGGATCGCATTCCACTGCACAGCATCGCGGGCGTTTTTCATCTGGCGTTCTCATCCGATGGACGGCTGGGTGTGGTGGCCGAATATCACCCCAAGAATCTCGTGCCGCTGGCGCATCTGGAGCACGGCGGCGCATTCGCTTACACGCTCACGCTCTTTGGCGCGGATGTGGGCAAGCCCGTCGAAGTGCCGCTCGACGAACTCGAGCGCTATGCCTCACAGCCATTCGGCGTGGCTATAGCGCCAAACAAGTCGCGCCTTTACGTCACCATCGGCGGCTCGGAGTGCGTCATGGTTATCGACCTGCCGCGCCTGTTGCGCTTCATCCACTCGCGCCCGCGCCCGGAATCAGGCTCCTTTGCCTATGACCTTGCCGCCAGCGCCAATTACGTAATTGCCCGCATCCCCGTGGGGCACAATCCTCGCGGCCTCGCGCTCAACCTCGACGGCAGCAAGCTCTTCGTAGCCAACCGCCTCGAGGACACGATCAGCGTAATCGACACGCGCACCGATCGCGTGGCCTCGACCGTCAAGCTGGCCGGGCCGAAGACGAATTCCACGATGCGCCGCGGCGAACGGGCCTTCTACACCGCGCGCTACTCCTTCCAGGGACAGATAAGTTGCTCCAGTTGCCACATCGACTCTACCTTCGACGGGCTCACCTGGGATCTGGAGCCGGACGGATTTGGCCTCGACATTGTGGATAACAAGATGCTGGAGGGCGTTAAGGACACCGAGCCTTACAAGTGGAATGGGGGGAATCCTAACCTGCCTACGGAGTGCGGCCCGAGGACGGAAAAATACTTCTGGCGCTCGGAGCAGTATGACGACCGTACGCTCGCCGACCTGGTGACGTACATTCGCAGTTTGGAGCCGCGGCCCAACCGCTGGCAGCTGCCGGGCGGCGAGCTTACGCCCGCGCAGGAGCGCGGCGAGGAGATATTCGAGCGCTCGGTGGACAAGTTTGGCAAGCCGATTCCGGAGAGCAACCGCTGCTCCTATTGCCACAGCGGCCCCAAGGGTACCAATCATAAGATCTTCGATGTGGGAACGCGCAAAGCCACGGACACAGGGGGGCGATTCAAGTCCGCGCCGCTGACCAACATCGCACTCACCGCGCCCTATCTGCACGACGGCTCGGCGCACACGCTGGAAGAGATCTGGACGATCTATAACCCCGATGACAAGCACGGTCGCACCAACGACCTGACCAAGGACGAACTCAACGATCTGATTGAGTACTTGAGGACGCGATGAAGAAACTGGCATGGAAAACGCTCATCATTGGCGCTGCGCTGGCGGCTGTAGCGCCTGTCCTTTTCGCAACGCAAGCACCAGCATCTGGAGCGCAAAAATCTCATGGCGCGCAAGCGCCGTCTGCCCCACCGCGGATGCCGCGCTTTCGTTTTGAGAATTTCACCACCGCCAACGGCCTGCCCGACGACCATGTGTACTCGGTGCTGGTGGATGGCGACCGCATCTGGGCGGGCACGGACAATGGGCTGGGGCTCTACGAAAACGGCAAGTGGAAGACCTTCACCACCAGAGACGGCCTGGCGCATCGTGCCGTGCTCTCGCTGGCGCTGGACAAGCGCACCGGCGACGTGTGGGCCGGCACCATGGGGGGCTTGAGCCGCATCTCCGGCGGGCGCATCGACAGCTTCACGCAGTTGAACTCCGGGCTGAGCAACGATGTGGTCTACGGCGTCAGCGTGGAGGGCGATAACGTTTGGGTAGCCACAGCCGCCGGAGCCTGCCGCCTGAACCTCGATACCGGCGAGTGGTCGCTTTACAACGAGCGCAACACGCCCATGATCGAGATATGGGCCTACGGCGTTTCCGCCACGCCCAGCATGGTGTACTACGCGATCTGGGGCGGAGGAGTTCTCGAATACAATCAGGCGACCGGCACCTGGGACAAGTACGAAGATCCCGACGACGAAACCGAGATCGTTCTCTACAAGAATCAGGGCTTGATTCACCAGATTGTCAGCTCGGTCAGTTACGTGGACAAGGTTTTGTGGGTGGCCACGTACTTCGGCGCCAGCCATTACGACCACCGCTACTGGCACAACTTTCTTACCAAGGACAGCGGCCTGCCCTCGAACTTTATCAATTACGTAAAGGGCGTGGACGCCAATCGCGCCTGGTTCTGCACCGACAAGGGGCTGGCCTACTACGACGGCGTCAACTGGGCCGTCTACACGCCCTCGCTCACGACGGGCAAGCCGGAGATGTGGGTGCGGGACGCAAAAGGCAAAATCACGCCGGTCGAGGTCGCCACCGCGCCGGCCCACAACTATATTCTCGGCATTGACTTTCAAGGCGACGACATCTGGGTCGCCACCGCCAAGGGTTTGAGCCACGGGATTCGACAAAAACAATAAGTCCATAAGGAGCAGCAATCATGAATGCATTTGCGGATATTCTGGAAGCCATCGCGCACGCGCCCATCCAAAAGCGCGCCATCACCAATCACGGCGTACTCAACGAAGCATACGCATACGCCAAGCCAAGCTCATTTTCGCGCGGCACGAGGATCGACATCGGCGACGTCACTATCCTGCTGATCTCGGGCACGGCTTCCATCGACGAGCACGGCCGGAGCGTCCACATCGGCGACTTTCCGGCTCAGTTGCGCCGGACCTTCGACAACATCACCGGCCTGCTGAAGAGCGAAGGCGCCACCTGGCACGATATCGTGCGCACCACTTGCTACCTGCGGGACATCGATCGCGACTATGATGTCTTCAATGCCGGGCGCACGGCATTCTTCAAGGAGCAGGGACTGGATCCGCTTCCCGCCTCGACCGGAATCCAAGCGCATCTCTGCCGGCCTGAGCTGCTTGTCGAAATCGAGGCCATCGCCATGTTCCGCACGGATCGGGCAGCGGCAGACAAGGAGTAGTTCTCATGCGCAAGGGATGGTTGTTGGCAGTGGTATGCGCGATCGCCGCGCTCTGCGCGCTTCCCGCGGCCGGGCAGAGCGGCGCGCCGTATTCCAGCCAGGTCACGGATCGGGACGCGAGTCCGGTCAAGGTCACGGGCAAGGGCACGTGCGAGTGCGGCGCGCATCCGCCGGGGCCGCCGAAGGATCGCCTGGTTGAGCCTTATGCGGGCGAGCCCAAGGATTTGAGTCCCTACGAGAAGTTCGTTACGCCCTACTATCTCTACTACACCCGCCCCACTATCTACACCGGACCGAGCCGCGAGATTCCCGATCCGAAGAACGTGAAGGAAGTGCGCATCGGCTTCTTCGCGCCGCTTGAAGACACGCCCGGCCAGCTATTCGGCCAGCGCATGCTCCACGGCGCCGAATTGGCTGTGGAAGAGGCCAACGCCCGCGGAGGCTACGGCGGCAAGCCCTTCAAGCTGATGCTGCACAACGACTACAATAACTGGCAGGCCAACGCGGTCTACGGCACGCAGCGGCCCACCAACGCGGCAATCTGGGGCTCCGCCGGCGACGTGGGCGTAAAGATGATCTACGACGATCATGACTGGGCGATCTTCGGCTCGATTAGCTCCGAGTCCACGCACATTATTCTGCGCCTTGCTCTGAAAGCCGAGATTCCCATCGTCAACTCCGCCTCCACCGATCCCACCATTCCAGAAACATCTATTCCCTGGTATTTCACCGATCTGCAGGACGACCGCGTGCAGTGCTTCACCTTGGCGCGCAACATCTATTCTGATCTGGGCCTCAAGCGCGCGGGAATTCTGCGCGTGAACAACCGTTACGGCCGCATGGGGGTGGTCAAGTTTCGCCAGGCCTCGGTTCGGCTGGGCCACCCGGTGGTCATCGAGCAGAAGTACCTGCCCGGAGATACGAATTTCACGCGCCAGCTCAAGGTGATACGCGATTCGCGTGTGGACGCGATTGTTCTTTGGGCCGACGAAGCGGAGACAGCCGAGATTCTCAAAGAGATGCGGGCGCTGGGTATGAAGCAGCGCGTCTTCGGCTCTTATCGCACGCTGGGGCCGGAGCTGCTGGCCGAAGCCGGGCCTGCCGCCGAAGGCTTTGAGGCCGTCTTCCCCTACGATCCCTCGCGCAACGATCCGAAGTGGATCGACTTCAACAAGAGATTTGAAGCGCGCTTCCACGAGAAACCGGAGCAGTTTGCCTCGCTGGCCTATGACGCGATGAATATGCTGCTGGATTCGATCTGCAAGGCGGGATTGAATCGCGCGCGGATTCACGATGCGCTGGCCGATATTGAAGAATACGACGGCGTAACCGGGCACATGATCTTCGACCCCAACCAGAAAAATGTCGCACCCATGTACCTGGGCACGGTGCATAACGGGGCGCTCACGTATCGCGTTGCATCGATGGAGAAACCACCTGCGGTGGGGCAGACGCCGCTTGCGCGGCAGGAATCTTCTGCGTCCCTCGCGCAACCTTATGCGCGCGTGGGCGAGGATGGCGTGGACTATGCCGGCCCGCAGCGCGCAGATGTTCCGGCTGGCCCGGTGCGTGTGGTTCTCTTTGGGCCTCATGCAGCCGAGATTGCGCAGTCGCCGGAGGTGCAGGCAGAGTTGGCGGCCGCCGCGACGAGGGGCCGCGAGTGGAAGCTCGAGACCGTGGAGAGCGATCAGAATTGGGGCGCGGCTTCAACTCAGTTGGTTCACGCGCTGATGGACGAGCATGCGCTTGCCATCATCGCGTTGGATCGCGACGCCGCGCACCTGGCCGAGCAACTGGCGCTCAAGGCCTTTGTTCCGGTGGTCGCGCTGAGCAGCGACAAAACACTGACCTCAGCCAACATTCCGTGGATCTTCCGTTTGCCGCCAGGAACCACTCCAGCATCGGCGTTGCGCCTGCTCAAAGCGGCCTCTGCCCGCAGCGGCGCCAATCCCGAGCGGCTGAGGAACGTGCTGGCTTCGGGGGAGACGGTTGCGGGAGTCGCCTTCCTGCAAACCGGCGAGCCGCGCCGGCCGTAGGCATCTTGGACGCCTTCGTTGTTACCGCGTCTCTTATAGCATGACAGAGGCCTAAATTCATTTGAGACCCATAAGGTTTCTCTGAGCCGCAATTCAGGAGGAATGATGAAACCCAGATATGTTTTTCTGTTTTCCCTTTGCTCTCTACTCTTTTCATCCATCACAGCGCATGCGCAACAGAGCAGAAATAAAAAACATGAGCCGGCTACATTGGATAGCGCTATGCATCTCTATGCGCAAAATGCGAGTCCCCAACTCCCGAAATCCAATTCCATTTCTGCGTCGAGCTCATTGCAAATCCCGATCAGGAGCAAGCAGGCCATCCCGGATTTAATGGATTTCACCTCGTATTACACGTCTTCGCTGAAAGACGGGCATCTCGGTTCCTTGCCGCAGGGAGTGTATGCTTTTTCCAGAGCCGCATTCGATATTCGCGGAATGATTCAGTTGGCAGGCTCTCAAGCCACGGTCCATCCCAACGCCGTGAATGGCATTGTCATCAATTACAAGGGCGAAAAACTTGATTTTCTTCAAGGCGCAGTCGGCTACGCCCAAGTAGACACTGTCATCGGCAATTATGTTCTGCATTATGCCGGTGGAGAAACGAAGAATATTCCGCTGATCTATGGCCGCAATATAAAGAATTCGTTTAGCGGAAACGCCGAACCGGTTTTGACCGATGCTGTGACGGCTTGGTCGGATAAAGCCACACAGATATTCAAATACACGGCGAACAATCCTCTGCCCGGCGTGGAGATCAAGACGATGGATTTTGTGTCGAACAAGACGCAAGCCGCGCCCTTCCTGATCGCCATGACAATTGAGCCGGATCAAGCGCATCGGACCTACGAGTGGTTCGATTCCATCAAAGCCTGGAATCCGATTCCGCCGAGAGATCCTTCAGCCACTCCCGATCAGGTGGACCTTTCCAGATTTTATGGCGCCTCGCTCAATGACGACTGGTTCAACCATCCAGGACATGACCTGCAGGATATTCCTGAGGGATTGCAGAGCTTTGGAGGCGTGCTGTTCGACGTGCGCGGCTTGATTGTACTGGCAGGAACCAAGTCGCTTGAAGTGAGCGGACTGGCTTTGCCTGAGGCGGTGATGGGTATTCCGGTAGGCCGCAAAGGGAAAGCGGTGCATTTCCTTCAGGCTGCGGCCTTTGTAGGCGCGGAGACGGGATTGAAGATCGGCGAATACGTCATGCATTACGAAAACGGTGAGACGAGAACCGCGGATCTGATTTATGGAGAGAACGAACTTGACTGGTGGGCACACCCAGCGGAAGGGCGCGTCACCAAGGCCGATCAAGTTTGGTTTGGTTCCAATCCCGCAACCCGCAGAGCCGGAATGAAGACCCAGCTCATCAAATTCACGTGGAAGAACCCGCTGCCGGAAGAAAAAATCACTTCCATTGACTTTGTCTCATCCCTCACGGTTTCCTCGCCGATGCTCGTAGCTATCACCGTGGAGCCTTGAAATGCTTCGTGAGACTCTCCGCGCTGAAACCATGGGAATCTACTTTTCCATTAACTCGTAGGGAATGCCAAAGCGTCCAATTTGAATCAATGCCTTGTCGGCAGGAGGCCAGATGTGCAGACTCTCCACGCGGCTCGTCCCCGCAACGCGGCGCGCGTCCGTAGTGCCCACTGGTGTGCCCGTTGCGGCTACGTAGAAATGCACCCGCAAACTATCCCCTGACTGCGACCGCGTCCAGCCAAAAACATATTCCCCGGGCTTGAGAGCAACCCCGCCGACGCGGATCGGAGTCTGCACAATCATATAGTGCGAATACTTTCCCTCCGCGGAGTACCCGGCCGTCAGCAGCACCACTCCTGCGATGAAGCGGCCCCGGCCATTCACAATGCCTGACGCCGTGCGCATTTCGGTTTCAATGTGTTCCTTCTCCACCTGCGCCCGCGCCGGCAGCAGCGACGCAAGCTCCGCATCCGAGGCTTGCCGCCACGCTGTTTTCTGCGCTCTTGAAAGCGGACAAATCAACAGGAAAACAACCGCGAATAGAATGATTTTCTTCATGGCTTCGGCTTTCTTAAGGATTCGAGCGGAACAATGCCGCGTTGGATGGCGGCCGTAGCAGCCTGCGTCCGGTCTGTTACGCCCAGTTTGCTGAGCAGGTTGTTGATGTGGGTCTTCACTGTAGCTTCTGAAATCTCCAGTTCGGTCGCAATCTCTTTGTTGCTCTTGCCGTGCACAATCTGCTCCAGCACGTCGAACTCGCGAGGCGTCAGCTCCTCGGTGCTCATGCGCTCGGCCAGCCTCTGCGCAATCGCCGGCGGAATGTGCGATTTTCCCTCGTGAACCGTGCGGATGGTCGCGATCAACTCTTCTGAGGTCATGCCCTTGAGCAGGTAGGCGCGTGCGCCGGCCTGCAATGCGCGATAGATGTCCTCGTCGCCGTCGTAGGTGGTAAGCACAATGAAGCGCGCCTGCGGCGTCTCCATGCGAATGCGCTCGATGACCTCGACGCCGGTGAGCCGCGGCAGCCGCAGATCGATGAGCGCGACATCCGGCTGGTGCTTGCGAAACTCCGCGATGGCCTCCACGCCGTCCGCGGCCTCGCCCACCACTTCCAGGCCTTCTGCCACGTTCAACAGCGCCACCAGCCCCTGGCGCACCACGTGGTGATCTTCCACAACCAGCACGCGAATCGATTTCTTGGTCACCCCTGCTCCTTCTGTATCTACCGCAAATTCCGGCTACCCCAGGTCTCGTTCCTTAGACCGTAAAACCACAAACCTCAACTGCTCCTCGTCTCTCTTGGCGTCGCCGCGCGCAGCCGGATTGTCGTTCCCACCCCCGGTTCGCTGTGAATCTCCAACGTCCCGCCAATGGCCGCCGCTCGCTCTTTCATTCCCGTCAGTCCATAATGGCCTGAGGCAGATTCCTGCTTCCAATCGATCACAAAGCCCTGCCCGTCGTCCCGCACCTCCAGCGCAATCTCCTCCGGCTCATACTCCAACTGAACAAATATATGCCGCGCTCCGGCGTGCTTCTTTACATTATGAAGGGCTTCCTGGGCAACGCGCAGGAATTCGCGCTCTGTCTCCGCAGGCATGGGCCGGTAAGCGCCGAAGAGGCTGAAGCCGGCCTTCAATCCCTTCCCGCCTTCGGCCTCGACCATGCGGCGCAGCCGGACCGGCAGCGTGGTTTCATCTGAGTCCTGCGAACGCAGCGCCCAGATCGACTGCCGCGCGTCGTCCAGGCCCTCGCGCACGTAGCCTCGAATCAGGTCCAGATGCTTCGCCGCGGCCTGTGCCTCGTTCCTGCGCAGCAACTCGGAGAGCACTTCCAACTGCACTGAGATGCCCACATAGCCCTGGGCCAGCGTGTCGTGAATCTCGCGCGCGATGCGGTTGCGCTCGCCCAGCACGGCGCGAAACTCGCCTTCTGCCCGGCGCAGCCGCAAGCGAAGAAATAGCAACACCAGGCCCGCTACAGCCGCCAGCAACAAGGCATAAAACCAGGCGGTTTGATAATAGTGCGGTCGCAGTTCAAAAGTAAGAGCGGCGCCCTCAGTATTCCAAAGCCCGTCGTTGTTGGCCGCCTGCACGCGGAAGGTATAGCGCCCCGGCTTGATGTTCGTGTAATATGCGGAGCGCCGCGTGCCGGCCTCGGTCCATCCGTGGTCTAAACCCTCCAGCATAAAGCGGTAGCGCACCTTCTGTGGCGCGATAAAGCTCAATCCCGCGTAATCAAATTGGAAGTGTACGTGTCCTGCCTCAACGCGCAAGGAAGAGCTTCCCGAATGGAGTGCCTGGGGTACATCATCCACGGCAAATCGCTCCAGCGCGACCGGCGGCGGGACGGCGTTTACCGGGAAGTGCGCCGGGTCAATCTCCACCAGGCCTTTGGGCGTGGCAAACCAAAGACGCCCATCGCGGCAGCGCCAGGCCGATGGATGGCTGTTGGTGGCCATCTCCCGGCTGCGCAACCCGTCAGCAGTGCCGAACTCGATCCATTGCGAGCAGCCTGCTCCCTTTCCCGTTGCAGGTACGGCGAAATCGCAGCGCGCAATCCCGTTGCCAGTTGCAAACCACAGATGGCCGCTGCCGTCGTCGAGAATCGCGTGGATGGTGGTCTGATTCAGGCCGCCGTTCGTCTCCATGGTAAAGTGCTGCCCATCCCACAGGTTCCATCCGTGCTCCTGTGTGCCGATCAGCAGCATCCCGTTTCCGTACGGCAGCAGCGCCGTGACTACGTTGCTGGAAAGCCCGTTGGCGGTCGTAAAATTGTCGATTTTACCGCTGTGCAATCGCGATAACCCGGCTAACGTGGCTACCCACAGTTCGCCGCGGGAGTCGCGGGCCATTGCGCCCACCAGATCGCTGCCCAGGCCGTTGGCCTGCGTGAAGGTCTCCATCTGCGCGCTGGAAGTTGCTCTGGCTTTCAATCCCATCCAATGCGTCAGCCCGCGCCGCGTGCCAATCCACAGAGAGCCATCGGCATCGGCCAGCAGCGAACGGATAAAGTCATCCGGCAGCCCGTCCGCCGATGTAAAGGCATCGATCTTGCCGCCGCGAATCCGGTTCAGTCCGTCCGGCGTGCCCACCCACAGATCGCCATTGGGGGCGGCGGCCAAAGACAGAATCACATCGCTCATCAGGCCGTTGCGCACCGTGTATGAGCGAACTGCGCTGCTCCCATTTACACTCCGGCGAAGGGCGTTCAGCCCGCTTCCGCTGGTTCCCACCCAGAGCGTTCCGGTCCAGTCTTCCACCACCGTGGTCGTTGCATCGGAACTCAACCCTTCCCGCGCGCCAACGGTGCGAAATCGCTGATCGCGCAGAATATGCAACCCGCCGGTCTCGGTCCCCACCCACAGATTGCCCTCGTGGTCCTCCATCAGCGAGAGTATCGACGCCGTAGCTAGCGGATCGGTGACCGGCAGCCGTTGCACCTTGCCTGCAACCCACCGCGCCAGCCCGCCATTGGTTCCAATCCAGAGACTGCCCTCGCGGTCGGCGAAGACGACTTGGATTCGGCTTCCGGGAAGTTCCTTACCGACGGTCAGATGAGTCACTATTCCTGGCGGTTTAGGTCCCTTGACGAGCGTCAAAGTGCTTCTGTCGCCCATCATAAATACATCGTTAGGCAAGCCCTCCTCAAACTCCACCTGCCCCGGCGGCTCTCCCGGTGAAGGTAACGCTGTGTGAGGCCACGCATCAACATTCCTCGCTTTCACAAACCGCTCACCTGTCTGCTGCGCAATGCCCAGATCTGTCCACATCATGAGGACGCCGTCCCGCGTTTCCCAAAATTCAAGAATCCCGTTCCCCGGCAGCCCATCTCTGGTTGTGAAGTCCGTCACTATCCCGTCCTTCCACCGCGCCAGCCCCTCACTGGTTCCAATCCACAACGCCCCATCGTGAGTTTCCAGCAGGCATCGTACATCGTTCCCCGGCAGCGCCGGCGTCGAATTCTTATCGAAAACCGCAAAGCTGTTGCCGTCAAAGCGGACCAGTCCCGCCTCGGTTCCCAGCCACACAAAGCCATCGCGGGTTTGCACCAGTGCCTGCACGGTATTCTGCGGCAGGCCGTTCTCCATCCCCCACGACTGGCGTCCGTAGTTGGCCAGCGGCGTGATAGGCTCCAGCGCCAGGCCGTGGAGTCCGCAGCTCAGCAGCCATGCTGCCAGAAAGCCGCGCAATGCGGTCGCGCCAGGAGTTCCGCCTGACAAGGACAAACGCCGGGCGGCCTCTCCTGCTGCATCCATCGGGTTGGCGTGATTATGGGCCACGGGAATGGGTGGAAGTAACCTCATGCAAATGTCAGACTGCGCAACTCCACAGTAATTGGACAGGCGCGGGATTGCACAGGGAAAATGCGGGCTATCGCTAGAAATGCCGATGCCTGTCTCCACCTATAGATGGAGTCCAGACTCACTCGTTTGGCCCAAGACATGGCCCGCATCTGCCGATACTCTGAACAAGTCAACAGAGCTTGTCTTCAAAACTGACCTTCAAAGATTAACTTTCCGGTGGCGGCCTTCTCATGGGTAGCTGCCGGATTCTTTTATAGGGGCCAGTTTCAGGGTTTGCCCGCCTTTGCCGCCGGAGCCTCCACCGCGCACGGCTTGCCGTCGCACAGAGCGCCGGTGATGCCCTGGCCCTCGGTGACGGTATAAATCCGGTCTACCGCGGGCAGCTTCACGCTCTCTTTGGCGCCGGAGGGCCAGTGAATCTCGGCGTTCCCGGCATCGGTCGCGTCGCCCAGCCCAAAGTGAACGCGCATGTCGTTGGAGGAAAGATAGCTTCCGCCGCTCAGCACGTCCCCGCGCTGGCGCATGCCGTCCGCAGTAAGATAGACAGTCGATCCAACCGCATCGCGCGGACTCTTGGGCCCGCCAATCAGCTTGAGTTCAACCCAATGGTGATGGTCAGGATTCACGTTGCGAAGCAGCACCGGAACGCCATCCATATTATTGATGACCACGCTGATCTTGCCGTCGTTGAAGATGTCTCCAAATGCGGCGCCGCGGCCCACGCTGACCACCGCAAGCCCCGTTCCCTCGACTGCCGGAACCAGCTCAAACTTGCCATTCTTCAGATTGTGGTAGAGCAGCGGGCGCTCGGCATAGCTGGTTCCCCACTCCGGGTGCTTGTCAACCTCGGGATAGACGTGGCCATTCACGATGAGCAAATCCTTCCACCCGTCATTGTCGTAATCGAGAAATCCGTCGCCGAAACTGACAAACGGGATGGAGGACTCTGCTATGCCGGCCTGAGAACTGACATCCGTAAAAAAACCTTTTCCGTCGTTCTGGAAAAGGACGTTGTAGTCGTCGGAAAAGTCGGTATTCACTACTGAAAGGTGGCCGTTGTTCTCGTAGTCTCCCACAGCGATACCCATGTTGGAGACCTCGCGGCCACTCTCGTTGAGCGCGTATCCACTTTCGTAACTCTGATCTTCGAAGGTTCCGTCTCCTTTGTTTATATATAGGTAGTTAGGCGTGGAATCGTTGGCCACCAGCAGGTCCGGCTTGCCATCCCCGTTTACGTCCGCAAACAGAGCTCCCAGGCCGTAGTAACCGCTGGGATCGTCTACCCCCAGCTTCTTGCTGACATCCGTAAACTTCCCGTCGCCATCGTTATGAAAGAGGTGGTCGTGTTCGCCCTTCAGGCCGCGCGGACCGCACATCACCTGCACCCCGCGATACTGGCAGAAGGCAAAGCCCACCGCCTTCGACCCGGAGACCGGTGGATTGGACAAGTCGATTTGAGCGTAGCCGGCCACGAAAAGGTCCAGCCGCCCGTCGCCGTCGTAGTCGCCGAAGGTTGCGCCTGTAGACCATACTGGATGCTGTGCCGTGCCAACAGTGACACCGGCTTTTTCCGCGACATCCGTAAAGGTTCCATCGTGGTTATTGTGGTACAGGCGGTTCATCCCATAATTGGTTACGTACAGGTCGGGCCAGCCGTCGTTGTCGTAATCGCCCACCGCGCACCCGTATCCCCACCGGTCGTTGGCCACGCCGGCCTTCTCCGTCACGTCGGTGAAGGTTCCATCGTGATTGTTGTGAAACAGAGCCGCGTGCGGCGGAGCGGCCTTGCCGTCAAGCGCATCGTAGGTCGAGCCGTTCACCAGATAAATGTCCAGCCAGCCGTCATTGTCATAGTCCAAAAGACATACACCCGGGCCTTTGGCCTCCAGAATGAGGCGCTTTTCGGGAGTGCCCGCCGTGTGATGCCAGCGCGTAAGCCCGGCGGCCTCGGCAACATCCTGGAAGATAATCGGGCCTTTTTTTACAAAGCCGCCGGCAGTGATCGGACGGTGTTGACTATCGAACTCCGCCTTCTGGGGACCGGCGTTGGCCATACCGCCTTGGGATTGTTGCATCCCCTCCTGCTGCCCAGGCTGTGCAGCCAATGTAACCCAGGCCATACCATGCATCAAAAGAGTGGCGATGAAGGCGCCAAAATACAATCTGCGAACAGGCAGCAACGAGAGTCCTCCAGAGTTTGAAATGTGTCGCAACCGGCGATTCCTCCTGGCATTCATCCCTATTTTATCGTTCTCTGCCTGCTTCAACAAAGAACATTCTCGAAAACAACATGCGCGGTGGTACTCTGCTTACGTGGATTGCGCTCCATCGAGCGTGATTCATGGCGGCTGCTGCGCTGGTCTGGCGCGCCTTCCGAAGAGCGCGCATCCTGGCCTGCGCTGCCGGCTGACGCTGCAACGATTGTGAGCCTTGGGGTAAGTTATGGACATTGAGATCATTATTATCGGGGAGTCAGGCAAGTGGATTTTGAATCTTCCCCGCATCCGCATCGGAGTGGACCCGAATTGTGAGGTCAACATACCGCCGGGAAGATATCCCGCGGTAGCCGGCGAGCATCTGGTGCTGGAGACGGTGAACGGCGCGGTCAGCCTGGCCGGGGGAATGCCTCCGGGTGGTGAAACCTTCCTGAATGGCCATCCTGCCGTAGCCGGCGCCGCAATTCGCTCCGGCGATATCCTTCGTTTAGGCGCCGGAGGGCCGGAGCTCCGCATTCGCCTGCTGGAGCGGGAAACCTATGTGCCGTCCGCGCAGCATGAGCCCACGCGCGCGCTGAATCATGAACCCACCCGCATCATCTCTGGCCCGGTAGCCGCGGCCTATTCTCCTCCGCCGCCCGTCGCGCCAGCGGCAGTGGGAAGACAGGGCTATACAGCCGAAGCCGTCCGCGGAGTTTCCGCCGCTCCCCGGACACCAGTACAGCAACCCGCGGCAAGCGCGGCAGAAGGTGAAGACATGAACAATCTTGAAGGCAAGGTAAAAACGCTGCAAAGCATTCTGGTGGCAACTCTGTTGATAATCCTCGTACTGCTGGGATGCAACATCTGGCAGAGTTGGGAGCTTTACCAGACCAGGGATGAGTTGCAGCAGTTGCACGCGCAGGCGCAGAACGCTGTCGGCCAGTTCACGCCGGCGCTGGATGTCAGGCTGAGAGCTCTTGATGATCGCCTCGACGGCATGGATGCAAAGATTGCCGATGCCCAGGACCGCATGGTCAAAACCATGGATGCCCAGACCAAGCACGAAGAGGACCGCATGGTTGACCGCATGAACACGGCGATTCCCGCCATGCTGGACAAGTACATCGCCAACAAGATGGCGGAGCTAAAGCGCTGAGCATCTTTACTCAGATTGGAAACCGGTCGCCCCATCCTTTCGCTGTATTTCATGCGAAAGGCTGGGGCGCGGGCACATAGACTTCGGCTTCGCTCTATGGGGTGTAGGTGTAGGACTCATACCCATCAAGATAGATCGATAGCGGAAGCGTAAAAGTCCCATCCGGACCGGGGTGCGACCCCCATGGATTGCGCAGGGTTACAGTCTGCGCGGCTTCGTCGTAACTGATCAGCGTGTAACAGTGCGCGGCTACCCACCAATTCGCGTTGGCGATTTGCCCATTGGGCGCGATGTCTCTGGTTCCGGCCACCATCGCCACATTACCCGCGCGGAAACGCCGCAGTTGTTCTAATGTTTGCTGGCGGTCATCCGTATAGCCCGCATAGGCTTTGCCCAGGAACGCCTCCATCACACGCAGCGGAATCCCTCCCTGCCCCAGGCTCTTGTAGGCTCCGAAGACCTCGCCGTTTTCCTGCACGGTCTGCGCCAGCGCGGCGAAAAATCCTTTTTCGTCGAGAAATCCCACCAGCGCCTGCGCTTCGGTCGAGGGAATGCCTTCTGTATGAAGCTCCGCGGCCAGACTTTGCTTAAGCGCATATTGGTCCATCGATCCATCCTGGCTTACCACCGAACGGACGGCCCGGTCATAAGCCACCAGCAGCATGTCCGATCCATTCAGCCATGAAATCGCCATGGGCTGGACAAATGCCGGAATCACATCCGATTTCTGAATAGCCTCAACCAGGCTCTGCCGCAGGGTGCGCTGCGCATAAGCCCGCATCAGCACCGCAACCCATGTGCCATCCGAACGGTCGTAGCCATGTTCGCGGCCATACTCCACATCGCTGGGGAAGACGGCCTCATCCGGCCCGCTGTAAAAGTGAACTCGGTAGCCTCCGTTAGGATCCCGGCGTATGGCGCTGCGCAGAGTATTAGGCGCAGTTTTGGCCAGCGCCGCAATGGTCGCATGAAAGAAGCAACTGCCCAGCTGGCCCTGGCGAACTGCCTGTGGGCTGATCCCGTGAGCGCCGTAGAGCGCCGTGTCCTGGGTCCAGCCTATTCCCATCAAACCGCTTACCAACAGCAAAACCGCTATCCCTGCAAACTGCTTCCGCATCTTTTATCTCCTCTTTGATGGCTTCTTCTGATTGCGGGCTTTATGACTAAACGTTTTTTGCTGGCTTGGGCGGCTGGGGCAAAAGCTGCATCGCCGATTTAAATACCTGGAACTTCACCGAATCCGTGGCTGCGCCGGCAGGAACGCTCGCCTGCTTCAATTCGTTTCGGATGGCCTCCTCCCGCTCCGGCGTCGGCGGATGATCGGACAGGAAGGGAATTGGAGTACCGTTCGACGACTTCTCCAATGCATCCAACTGCGCAAACAGCTTGAGGAACCCGTTCGGATCCCAGCCGGCCCGCAGCATATCGTAAAAGCCCAGCAGGTCGGTCTCTGACTCGTCCCGGCGGCTGAAGTGCAAGCTGGCCAGCATGGCCGCCGCTCCGCCGAATTTGAGAATGATCTTTTCGATCACGCCGTTCTTTTCATTCAAGTTGTCGAGCACCGGCTTAAGCACGGACTGTGCCGCGAAGGCCATCAGCAGCTTGTTCACCACGTGCCGCGCCACTACGTGTCCTATCTCGTGGGAGAGCGCGGCTGCCAGCTCGTCCTCGCTCGCAATCATCTCGATCAGACCGCGGTTCACGTAAAGAAACCCGCCGGGCAGCGAAAGCGCATTGGGTACGTGCGAGTTGATCAGCTTGATCGAGTAGGGAAGGGTGGGCCGCTGGCTTTGCGCGGCCAGTGTGGCCACCATCTTGCCCAGGTAGCGATCGGTCAGCGTGTTGCTGATCACCGCCTCCTCTTTTTCAAACTCCACGGCGAACTGATGTCCCAACGCAATCTCGTCCTCATCGGTCAACAGGTTCAGTGGAGAGATGTGAATATGCGGCTCTTCGGCCAACAGCCCTGATGCCAGCCACTCTGGAGCAAGAGCCAGAGTCGCAGCTCCCATTCCCGCCTTCGACAACCATTCACGCCTGTTCCATGCGGTCATTGCGAATCCCCGTGATCCTGCTCTCTATTTCAACAATTTTAGCTGGTCGCAGCCCCACGAGTTGCCCATTTTGCAGCCCTTGATGAACAATTGCCTTGCCATGTCGAGATTCTTTCCCGCGCCGCGGCCAGTTCCGTAGCAGAGCCCCAGGCTGCTGCAGCCGGCTCCATTCCCGGCGTCGCAGGCCCGCGAGTAAAGGGACGCTGCCCTCGTATCATCCGGGGAAACGCCGCGGCCGAACCAGTAGCTGTTGCCGAGATTGGCGCAGCCCATGGCATCGCCAGCATTACAGGCCTTGTAATAAAGAGTTGCCGCGCGGGACTCATCTTTGGCCACGCCATTGCCGCCGTTTGCGTATAGAGCGCCAAGATTGGTGCAACCAAGGGCGTTGCCGGCATCGCAGGCTTTGGAGAAGAGACCGGCCGCCCGTTGATCGTCCTCCATCACACCCTGTCCATAACGGTACATGATGCCGAGATCCTTGCACGCTTCCCAACCGCCGCCCGAGCAGGCTTTATCAAAAAGAGGAGCGGCCATCGAGAAGTTCCTCTGGCTGTAAAGCGAAAGAGCCTGCTGCATGATCTCTGCGTTGCTCGGCTGCGGAGCCGGCGGATTGACAACTGCTGGTTGAATAGCCGGCGGCTGAACAATCGGCGGCTTGGAATTATCCGCCTCAGCGGGCTTTTCAATCACTGAACTTGTAGTCGTCTTGGACGCAGGCGATGCCGGCGACGGTTTTTGTGAAGCGGAGGAAGACGTAAGGGGTGTATTGGCATTCGAATCGGCCAGATGCGGTGTCGTGACGGCTGGCTGTGTCACCTCCGCTTGCATCTGTTGCGTCTGCGGCTGCTGCGGCTTCGGCGCAATGAGCCACGCCGCGGCGATGCCCGCAGCCAGCACAGGAACCGCAACAACTCCCCACACCCATACGGGAATATTCCCTGATGCGGGCTTTTGCGCTTGAATCACGGGCGGTGCTTGATTCACCGGCTGCCAAACCGGCTGCGATACCGGCGCCGTAACTGGCTCATAACGTCCCAGGCTCTCATCGTTGATCGTCTGCGGGCGCTGCCAGGCTTCTGCGGCAACCGTCTTCTGCCATTGCTGGCTGGGAACACTCTGCGTGGCGCGGGGAGAAGACTGCACACCGTCGAGCAAGCTTAGCACCTCCGCGTCCTGCGGGCGGTCGTCGCGATTCTTGGCCAGCATCCGCATCACCAACCCATCCAGCCCCATCCAATCAGCCAGGTCCGGCCGCAACGTGCTCGGCAATTGGGGCGTCTCCTCCATATGCTGCCGCCTGCATATCTCCATGTTATGCGCGTGAAACGGCGTGCGTCCGGTCAGCATCTCGTAGAAGACACAGCCCATCGCATAAAGATCCGTCCGTCCATCCATCTCGGCGGCGGGCATCTCCATCCACTGCTCCGGAGCGGCGTAATCGGGCGTCAGCAGCAGTCCGCGCGTCATGTTCGTCTGTGTCGCGCTCTCGGCCATGGCTGCAATGCCGAAGTCCAGAACCTTGGGTATCTCACGACCGTCGGCGGCTCGCGCCAGCAGGACGTTTTCCGGTTTGACGTCGCGGTGAACCGTGCCGTGCGCATGGGCCGCGGCCAGCCCGCTGACGATGCCGCGCGCCATCTCCAGCGCCCGCTGTACGCCGAATCCGCTGCGCTCCTCATCCATCGCCCCGCGCAGGCTCTTTCCCGCCACGTACTCCATGGCGATAAACAGGCTGCCGTCCTCGCTTTGGTCCAGATCGGTCACTTCGACGATGTTGGGGTGGCGCAACTGGTGAGCGGCGCGCGCCTCCATGCGGAAGCGCTTGATGAACTTGGGGTCCTTGCCCAGGTCGCCGGCCAGAAACTTCAGCGCCACATTGCCGCCCAGCAGTATATGCTCCGCCAGGTAGACCACCCCCATCCCGCCCTGACCCAGCTTGCGAACAATGCGGTATTTGCCGCGCACCAAAGAGCCGGCCGCCAGCTCGTGAGAGACGATCAGCACCGCACCATCCGTGGGACACGTAGTGTGCTGATCCGGATAATCGGTATCGCAAACGGGACAGGTCTTCATCTCTGCGCCCTGCCTTAGTCGAAAAATTGCTGGCGAAAGAATACCACGCCCGCGGCATCACTGGGATGGCTTTTCCGCCCCTAAGCTACAATAAAGACAGGCCAAAGCCAATTTCTACGCGGAACCTCCGCATCCAGAGCAAGGAGCTTTACCCTTATGGCGATTCCCGCCACGCAACTGCGTCCCGGCATGATCATCAAGCACAATGACCAGCTTCACCTGGTCTTCAAGGTCGAGCACCGCACCCCCGGCAACCTGCGCGCCTTCATCCAGGCCAAGTTGCGCAACCTGCGCACCGGCGCCATGTTCGAGCACCGTTTCCGCTCCGCCGACGCCATTGAAAAAGTTGTCGTGGACTCGATCTCCATGGATTTTCTTTACAATGACGGCGACGACTACTACTTCATGAATCCGGTGGACTACGAGCAGACCGTACTCAAGGGCTCCACGCTGGGCGACGCCATCGAGTACCTCACACCCAACCTGCAAATCAAGGTCAGCTACCACGACGGCCAGGCCGTGGGCATCGACCTTCCCGCGGCCGTCGAGCTGACCGTCGTCGAGACTGAGCCCGGCCTCAAGTCGGCCACCGCCTCCAGCGTCACCAAGCCCGCCAAAACCGAGACAGGCCTCGTCGTCCAGGTTCCCGCCTTCATCAACGAAGGCGAAAAAATCCGCGTCGACACCAGCGAGGGCGCTTACCTCAGCCGCGCGTAACTTCGCCATATAGATGTACAATAACGGTTGCGTTCCTAGGCTGATTTAAAGGAGAGCAACATGAAGCGCCTTCTCGCATCGCTCCTCGCGTGCCTTGTTCTGCCGCTGGCAGGACTGGCGGCGGAGGCGCCGCAATCCAACAAGGCCGATCAAGCGGCGGTCGTCGAGGGCAACAATGCCTTCGCCATTGCGCTCTATGGCCAGTTGCGCTCGCAAAACGGCAATCTCTTCTTCTCGCCCGAGAGCATTTCTACCGCGCTGGCCATGACCTATGCCGGGGCGCGCGGCGACACCGCTGCGGAGATGGCGAAGACGCTGCATTTCACGCTGCCGCCGGAGCGGCTGCATCCAGCGATGGGCGCGCTGCTCGCCGGTCTCAACGCGCCGCACAAGGGATACCAGCTTCGCGTCGCCGACGCTCTGTGGGCGCAGCAAGGATATACGTTTAGCGACGATTTTCTCAAGCTGACCAAGAGCGATTACGGCGCGGGATTTAATCAGGTGGATTTCAAGGGCGCAACCGAGGCGTCGCGGTTGACCATCAACCAATGGATCGCGCAGAAAACCAGCAACAAGATTAAAGACCTGCTGCAGCCGGGAGTGCTCGACTCGCTGACAAAGATGGTGCTGACCAACGCCATCTACTTCAAGGGTGACTGGCAGACGCCATTCCCCAAGGAAGACACGGAGGATGAGGACTTCCATCTATCCCCGGCGCGGAATGTGCGAGCGCCCCTGATGCACCTTACGGAAGGCTTCAACTATTTCGACGGCGGAACATTTCAGGCCCTGGCAATCCCCTATGAGAGCGGGGACTTGTCCATGATCGTCTTCCTGCCCAGGGATATTGGCGGTCTGCCTGCTTTGGAAAAGTCGCTGACAGCGTCCAATGTGAAGCAATGGCTTAATCAGTTGCAGTGGAATGACGTGGTAATCCTGACGCTGCCCAAGTTTCAAATGACGCGGCAATTCGGACTTGCGGGCACGCTTAGCGCAACGGGAATGCCGAGCGCGTTTGATGCGACCACCGCCGATTTTTCGGGAATGACCGGCAAGCGCGAACTATTTATTTCCGCCGTGATCCATAAGGCATATATCAGCGTCGATGAGAAGGGAACCGAAGCCGCAGCCGCAACGGCAGTGGTTATGCGGGGACCCACGGCGATACCGCCGAGATTTCAGCTGCCGCCGCCTCGTGTTTTCCGCGCCGACCATCCCTTCGTCTTCCTGATCCGCGATAATCGCTCGGGCGGCATCCTTTTCATGGGTCGCGTCACCGATCCGACGAAGTGAGCTCGAAGTCCGATTATGCTAAATTTAAGAAAATGACACTCGCGGAGAGGTGGCAGAGCCCGGTTGAATGCACCTGACTCGAAATCAGGCATACTCGTAAGGGTATCGGGGGTTCGAATCCCTCCCTCTCCGCCATAGACCCTTCCAAAGCCACCCCATGACATCCAATAGTGAGATATAATAGACTGAATAAACAATACTTGTAGTTTTTCCCCGTCCAAGAGCGTACTATAGAAGCTAAGTTCTTATGGGGGTATATCTAGGGATACCCCCAGGACGTGGGGGTATTTTATCGAAAATGCCCTCACTGGTGGGGTTATGGCGCTCACTGATACGGAAATCAGGCGCTCACGGCCAGGGGACAAACAATACAGGCTGACCGATGGCCGGGGCCTTTTCCTGCTTGTCACGCCGACTGGGGGAAGGCTCTGGCGTTGGAAATATCGCTTCGAGGGCAAAGAGAAGCTGATGGCCTTGGGGCAGTACCCGGAAATATCACTGGCTGAAGTGCGGAATAGACACGCAGAGGCACGGAGGCTTCTGGCCTCGGGGGTCGATCCCATGGCTACGCGCAAAACGGAGAAGGCGGCCAAGCGGGAAGCAGGCGCCAATTCCTTTCGCGCAATTGCTTCCCTCTGGCTTGAGCACTGGCGCGCAGACAAGAGTCCCCGTCACGCTGACACAACGCAGAGAAGGCTTGAGGCCAATGTGTTCCCCCTTCTTGGGGCGCGGCCCATCAGCCAGATTGAACCGCCTGAATTGGTGACAATGGTCAAGACGATTGAGGCGCGGGGCGTGGGGGACCTGGCGAAGCGCGCCTTGGAAACAACCGGGCAGATATTCCGCTTCGCCATTGCCCACGGCTTTGCAGTAAGGAATCCTGCCGCAGAATTCAAGCCTTCAGACGTATTGCGGCCCACCAAAAAGGTGAACCTTGCCCGCGTCGATGCCAAGGAACTCCCAGACCTGTTACGTGCAGTCGAGGTCTACCGGGGCAAGGTGGTGACGCGCCTGGCGATGAAGCTGCTGGCGCTCACGTTTGTGCGCACCAGCGAACTGATCGGAGCCGAGTGGGCAGAATTTGACTTCGATGCTGCCCGGTGGAACATCCCAGCAGAACGCATGAAGATGGACACCCCGCACATTGTCCCGCTTTCCCGACAGGCAATCGAAGTGCTGGAACTACTCCAGACCCTCACCGGCGGTGGCGAACTGCTCTTTCCCGGAGATCGTGACCCGAAAAAGCCAATGAGCAATAACACCATCCTGCTTGCCCTTGAGCGGATGGGGTATCGGGGCCGCCAAACAGGGCACGGTTTCAGGGGGCTGGCTTCCACGATTTTGCATGAACAGGGGTACGACCATGAGCACATCGAATTACAGCTTGCCCATACGCCGCGCAACGCCGTCAGCGCGGCCTACAACCACGCGCTCTACCTTGAGCCGCGAACACGGATGATGCAGGACTGGGCGGACTTTCTGGAGCACACGCAACGAGGCGGTAAAGTGTTGCCCTTTCGCAGTTCGGCGACGTAGTGAGAGCGCATTACAGCGCCGTCGGAATGCCAGCGCCCGCACTCTGTAATTTTCTGACCACAGCTTCCGCGATTTCGTCCGCACCTGGCTGCTTTGATTGCTGCATTGCACCGATTCCCCGGATAATCTCTCCCTGCCTGTCAGTCGCCACGGAACCATAGTTCAGAAAGGTTGTCAGCACCTGCTCATGCCCCAGGTTCTGACTACATGCCTTGAACTCTTCGGTGAGTTGCAAACCTCTTCCCCAAGCCGGCCCCCCACCCCTTCCGCACGGTCCTGGCGGCAACACGACTGCGTAGGACGTTCAGGAGACAAGCCAAAACGAAACTGCGGGCCACTGGCCTCATGCTAGGCATCGTGAAGCATACTGATGTCTTGAGGCGCGTTGGAGCCCCCATAAGCATCGCAAATATCTTGTTGCCTATTCCGGCTGTCGTTATGAGCGTTTGAGCGAGTCACATCTCTGGCAAAGGTTCATTCTGGCTGCAATTGAAGCCGATCTCTTGAAATTGCAGCGATCTAGGTAGCCGCCAATGCCGGTTGCTGACAGGGCGGTCCCGCAAATGAATGCAGAATTCCACGGAATTTTCTCCTAATAATTAACAGTATTATCCATCGACGACCCGCACGAAACGTGTCCTGAATCACAACGAAATTACCAAAATTAAACTTGACAGATAATTTGTACCCTGTGCTACATTTTTCTGAACATCATAGTACCCATCAACAGCGTTACTCGTGGCTCATGCTGAGCGGAATTAGTGCGACTGGCAGTTGAGGCCTCGCAAGATCAGTCGGAAAGCATCGTTGCACTACAGCGCGTGCGTGATCGAAGTGCTGGCCGGTTTATAGCAGTCGTGATTAGGCCTCGAAGACCAGAGAAGAAATGATTCAGAACGGTTCGCAAAAACGAATGGAGCGGAGTATGAAGACGAAGAGTCTGCTTGCTGGAATAGGCGTTGCGTTGATGGTTCTCAGCTTTGCATGGCCGTCGGCCGCGCAAACGGCTTACACGCCCAATGTCAATAATGTCGGATTGCCGCCGACCGGGGTCTTCAGCGGCGGCTCCATCGATTCGGTGCAGTTGCAGAATGGAAACTTGCACGTGGACATTCCGCTGCTTCATCTGCCCGGCATTGGCATGGATACGGACATCCACTTCGTCTACGACAACCAGTTGTTCAATGAGACGCAGGTTAATTGGGGCACCTCGGGGGCGCTCCAGCAGTGGCAGCAAATATCAATTGGCAGAAACGGCTTCGCACAAGTCAGCGATCCATTGCAGGGCGTTCTCAAGGTTGGATACCACACTGAGAATTGGGTATGTGGGCTTTATTCTATCCCGACAGGCGAATGGCCTGTTATATCGTGGAGTGGAACTCTTACCCACATAGACTACATGGCCTTCACAGATCCCGACGGCACAGGACACAGTTTTCCAGTAAACGGCTATCAGATCGATTCGATGTATCAGCAAGATACGTGTACCCCGGGAGATGCATTGTATCTTGCCAACTCGTACTCAGCGGATGCAACTGGATACAACCTGATACTCAATCCGAACCTGACAGTCTTTCCGAACACTAGCAATGTGGTGAGCCTTACCGACAAGCATGGCAGACAGTATACGCTAACCTCCGGAGGCGGCAGTGGAAGTATCGGAGCTTATATCGGCTACAACGGGAGCGCAGGACTGCCACCTAATCCGGTCTATAGTCCGGCTATATTGACGTACCAGCAAGTCATTAAAGTCGAGGATAGCGATGGCAACATCATAAGCGCGGGAGCGCAGCCAGGCAGTCAACTGTATACGCAATGCCAAAGCGCATACTGCTTTACGGATACTGCCGGCAGAACAATCATGGAGTCCGGCAGTTCGGGATTCGGTATACCTATGTTGGTTGGGGAAATGGGCGCCAACGAGCCGCAGACGATCCAGTATCTCGACCAGAACAACACATTACAAACCATCACGATCATTTACTCGCCTTATACGCTGGATCTTCCATCACTCTGCGGAGGAAATTCACCCGTATGTGGCCCGGCGATTGGAACACCGGCCATGCTAGTGGTAGTCAATCTGCCGACTTCGATCGTGCTGCAAAACAATGACACCTATACGATTCAATACAAAACGGATGGTGACTCAGGATGCACTCCTCTAGCGAATAGCTTGGGATGCACTCTGGGAGAAATCAGCCAGATCACGCTTCCAACCGGCGGCGTCATCAGTTACATGTGGAGCGAGTTGCAGGGAATCCACGACGGGATTGTTGGCCGGCGAGTCCTGTCGAGGACTGTGACCGCGAACGGGCAGTCCAGCACCTGGCAGTATCAGTATCCGAACTCAGCCGGTGATTCGAGCAGCGTTAATAGGACTGTGACCGATCCGTACCTGAATGACACGGTTTATACCTTTGACTTCTCTGGCGGCGTCGGGAATGCTAACTCAGGTTGTTATGGCCCGAGTCCGGTCGTGACTCAAGAGGTCAGTTACAACGGGTCGCAATCCGCCAACAGCCCCATTGCAACCAAAGCAATCGGCTATACATACATGGGTGGTTTTATGGGAACAGGAACCTATCTTCCGACCAGTAACACCCTCACTTGGAACCCCTCCGGAGTAACCACGGAGACGGACACGGCCTACGATAACATGCTCACAAGTGCAAACGGCTGTGGTACATCCGCCGATTCAACAACGTCAAGAGGGAACGTCGTTTCGAAGACTGTTTACGACTACGGCACAGCTGGCTCCGGCGCGCATGGAGCGATGTTGAGCAACACGCAGTATAGCTATCTGCACAACCAGAACCCCGCTTATGCGGCGGCCAATATCACGGACCGTGTGAGCCAGGTCTCGGTCTACAACGCCGCATCTGCGCTGGTGGCGCAGACCACGACAGCCTATGATCAGTTTGGCCTCGCGTCAACCTCCGGGACCACGCAGCACGATTACACGAACTTCAACGCATCTTACATGCTACGCGGTTTGCCCACCAGCGTGACCAAGTATACCGGCGCGAGTTCAGCGCCGATTACGACATCTGCTTATTATAACGATCTCGGAAATAGAGTCACTACGATCGATGGCAGAGGATACTCGACAAAATATGCTTATGGGGCGCAGAATGCATTCCTGGCGACGACAACCATGCCACCCACCAGCAACGGCGTGGCCCATGTGATTACAACCAACTACGATGTGAACACCGGACTGCTTAACTGGCAGGAGGATTACAACGGTTCAGTAACCGGCAATATGACCTCCTATACATACGACCCTCTGATGCGACCACTGGTTACGACAAGGCCGGATGGAGGCACGACAACCAACGTTTACCCATCTCCCAATCAGATCGTCACTACGGTTGTCGAAAGTCCATCTCCCAATAAAGTTACGACAACCAATCTCGACGGTCTGGGCAGAAAAATCAGCGTGAGCACCGCGACAACTCCCATTGACACAGCCTGCGGCTCCCTCACCGTGAATACAACCTACGACCTGCTGAGCAGGGTGAGCGCGGTCAGCAATCCGCACTGCAACTCCTCCCAGGCGACGGATGGGTGGACACAGTATGCATACGATGCGATCGGCAGGCTGACCACCAAAACAAATCCTGACAGCTCGGCGCAATCCTGGACCTTCAACGGCAATGTGGTCAATTTTTACGACGAAAGTTATAATCTGTGGACTCGAACCTACAATGCCGAAAGCTGGCTGACGAAGGTGCTGGAGCCGCCCGGAACCACGAACAGCGGGGCAGCGCCAACCCTGGAAACCGACTATGCCTATGACACGCTGGGCAATCTGCTGCGGGTTGATCAATGCGGTGGGGCATGCCCATCGTCAGGCGATCACGTGAGATCCTTCACCTACGATGCTATGTCGCGGCTTTTGGCGGCTTATAATCCGGAAACCGGCACCATCATCTACGCCTACGACAACAACAGCAACCTTCTCCGGAAGACCGACAATCGCGGCATTTCCATCAACTACTCTTACGACCAGTTGAATCGCTTGCTGGGCAAGACGTATTCGGACTCGACCCCGCCGGTATCTTTCACCTACGATAATTCGTCCATTCCGGGAAGCGCGAACGACATCGGCGAACTCACGCAGGCGACAGTTCAAACCGGCTCGACGACCCTGGCCACCACCAGCACCTACGCTTACGATCCGATGGGCCGCCTCCTGGCCGAGCAGCAATGCACCCCGGCCAACTGCGGCAGCTCCACTTACAATCTCTCCTACGCCTACGACCAGGGCGGCAAGCCGGTCTCCGCGACCTTCCCGTCGAATGCGCCAACATCCAGCGCGTCTTCCGGCGGACCGGTCACCTTCGCTTACAATTACGACAACGCCGAGCGGCTGGTCACCGTGGGCAGCAGTTGGTCCGATTCCACTACACACCCGGCCACGCTCTTCGCGCCCCCGGCCAACCCCTCTCTGCCGGAATATGGCCCCATGGGTCTCCAAAACGCATCGCTGGGCGTAAACTCTCAATCCGGAACAACCACGGCCTCTCTACAGCGCGCCTACGACAACCGCGGCCGGATTGACCTTGAACAAGATGGCCCCGGCAACATCATCACCACAGGCGCTGACAGCACCGGCTCCATCACCATCAGCGGAACCGAAGGCTCGGTGACCAAGACCAACACCCCCGGCAGCGCGGTTCTGACGGTCTCTGGTTCCGAACAACTCACTAACTCCTGCACTACGGTCAACACCTGCGAGCCCTCGCCCTCGCAGTGTACGTACTATGTTCCCATCACCACCTGCACCCAAGTCCCCGCTACGGGTGCGGTGTCAGTAACCGTACAGGGCTTCACGGCAACGGCAAATTACGGAGGCGGCTCGACCGGTGCAACACTTGCCACAGCCCTCGCGACAGGTTTCAACGTGTCGCGTTCTCCCGTGACAGCCACCGCCAGCGGCAGCTCTTTGACCATCACCGCGAAAACCACAGGCCTGAGCAGCAACTACACCTACTCCACTTCAAGTTCATACTTGCCGGATTTTGTGGTCATAAGCACCTCCGGCACATTTACCGGCGGCTATATAGCGTCGGGCACCTATTACGGCGCCGGCACATTCACCGGCGGCTGGAACGCGGGCACCTACTACGACACGGGCGCCATCACAGCCACCGTCAGCGACCTGACGGCGCAGGTGAACTGGGTCCAGGGCAGCACGCCCTCCAGCCTGGCCACCACCCTGGCTGCCTCCATCAACGGCCTGGAGGGAATCCCCGGCTCCAGTTGCCCTACCGCCGCCCAGATCGCCACGGCCACCGGCTTCGTCAGCGCCTGCGCCTCGGGCGGCACGGTCACGCTGACCAGCCTGAACGGCGGCCCGGCGGTTGACTGGTCGGTGACGGCGACGGCAGCCGACACCAATCCGGAGTACTTCTCCTTGAGCGGACCCAACAACTATTCGGGCCCCCTGTCGTTCACCGCGACCGCCACCTCGATGTCCGGCGGCGAGACCATCGGCAACGCGGTCTACAGCTACGCCATCCCCGATCAGGGCGGCTACGCGCCCAACGGCAACCTGCTCAGCGTAGCGGATACCGTGACCGGCACGTGGAGCTACACCTACGACAACCTCAACCGGCTGCTGACCGGCACATCGACGGCGGGCTACTACGCGGGCGCGCAGATGAGCTGGAGCTACGATCCCTTCGGCAACCGCAAGAGTGAGGTTGTCGGCGGCACGGTCGCGGCGCCCATGCCATCGTCCAGCACGGCGAGTTATACTGCGGCTACGAACCAGGTGGCCAGCGTGAACGGCGGCGCGGGCCTCTACTATGACGCGGCGGGTGATGTGACGCAAGACTTACTCAACTCGTATCTCTACGACGCCGAGGGAAGGCTCTGCGCGGCCATGACCGCCGGGCCGTCGTATACGGGGTATGTTTACGACGCGGCGGGAATCCGTGTCGCGAAAGGCTCGCTGACGAACTTTACTTGCGACTTCAACCCCGCCGACAGCGCCTACAATCACTTCACGCCCACGGCGAGTTATGTTCTCGGCCCCGGCGGCGAGCAGGTCACCGAGTACGCGGTCAGCGGAGCGGCCAGCACCTGGCAGCACACCAACGCCTTCTCCGGCGGCAAGATTCAAGCCACTTATCACGACACCGGCACTTACTTTTATCTGGGCGACTGGCTGGGCACGAAGCGCGTCGAGGTCGGGACTAACTCGAACGGCAACGGCATCGGCTGCGCCACCGGCTACACCAGCCTGGCTTACGGCGACGGGCTGACCACCGTTGCCCTGCCCGGCTATTCCTCGTGCGCCTCGACGCCACCGAACACCACTACACCGGCAAAGAACGCGATACCGAATCAGGTAACGACTACTTCGGGGCTAGGTACTACGCAAGCTCAATGGGGCGTTTCTTATCGCCCGATTGGTCGGCGAAGATCGTACCTGTTCCATATGCAAAGCTCGGGAACCCGCAAAGCTTAAACCTATATGCCTACCTGATGAACAACCCACTGGGCGGAGTTGATGCAGATGGTCACACTGCCAACTGTGCCGGGGCAAATGCGGCGACATGCGCGGCAGATTTGAATAAGTTGGCTCCCGGAACCAAGGTTGCCGCAGATGGAACGGTGAGCAAAGGATCGCTGCTGCAAAGGATCGTGAATCATCTTGACGGGAACGGAGCTGGGCAATCGTTGGTATCGAGAATCGTCAACGACTCTCATCTCACTACCATCACGGCTGATCCCGGAAATCCGAATGGCGGGACACAACTTCATGGCGACGTGAAGTACGATCCCGCAGGGGCAAACATCATGACGCGCGGGGCCGATGGAAATCTTACCGAGGCTCATGCCAGCGGTACGGCAGTCCTAGGGCATGAACTGATCCATCAGGACCACGAAAACAGGGGTCTCCAGGACATGACTCCAGCTGATCACATCTTCAGCAATGGAGGCACTACGTTCAGTGAAACGGTGAACCGCGAGGAATTTAGAACGACCGGCTTCTCGCCGTTCGTGATGCACGGCGACATCACCGAGAATCAACTGGAGAGGCAGCTAGGTGCGCCTGTAAGAGCAACGTATACCGGGCCGGACAACTGGGTGCCAGTTCCTCAAAACTAAGTGCCCAATGCAGGAAGGAACCGGAGGCCTTGATGAACAAGTCTTGTAGCGTGTTAGCAGCAATCATGAGCGCAGTGGTCTGCACGCTCGTACCGGCGAGCCTTGTCCCTGCGCAAACGCCTCAGGGAAGGGTTCCGATGGTCGAAGTCAAAGCGAAGCTGAAGAGCAAATCTGAAGGCCTGATGGTGCTGGAGATTTTAGTTAAGAACTCCGGCGACGTTCCCGCTTATGTGGCGACTGATCCGCGTCGAGTTGATCGGTCTAAAGGGCCTTACATCGACACGGACAGCACCGACGCATCAACGCTGATATGTAGCTTCCAGTTGTACCCGCCGAACCCGTTCCATCCCTTCGTCGATGGCACGAGCGTTCACCTAGTGCAGCTTGAACCTGGCGCATCTCACGTTGAGGTCGTTCAGCTATCCTGGCCGCTCCGAACCACGGAGCCGCCCTTCTCCAGTGCTCCTGGGACAAGAGATGTTCCGGCCACGTCAATCAAACGGATCGAGGTGCGCGTTGGCGTACTGCCAGCATCCGCTTCACTCATGGAACTGGTAGCGCGCAAGCAAATCCCGCACGATGCGTTCACGGGCATGGAACGAATCGAAGTCGGATCAACTCTGAAATCCCTATACGAAATACAGGCGGTTGTCCTTTCAAGCGCGGTTGAAATCACCAAGCCGCCCACAGTGGACGTTATGAGCAGGCTCTCCGCTGAAACGCTCCTTCACGAGTCTGGCCACGCCGATCCGCCGAAGCAGCAGTAAGCCGTCCTTGCAGCCAACCGCAAGCCGTCCTCGGGGGCGGCTTGCCGTGTTTACGCCTGTAGACAGCAGTGGCGCGATCCGGTGAAGGGCGCGCTGCCTACGGCATCGGAATTAGGGGGACACGTCACCCCCAGCGGGTTGCTGCAGGGATACCGCGCGGTAACTGTGCGTTAACGTGAGCAGCGCCAATGCGATGCACGCGGCGACCGCGCAAACACAGGCGTTTACGTGTTTACGTGCGTAAACATGTTGAAAACAAAACGGCTAAAGAGAAAATGGGCGGTTCGCGGTTCCTGCGGGAGTAACCTTGGGTTGCTGCGGCGTTAACGTGTTGAGATCAAAGGATCGAGGCTGAAAGGGCCTCCCGGCGCGGCTGACGCCGCGTACCCTCCGCTGCGGTGGCCGTCAAGGGGCTTCGCTCGCGCCAGCGCGACGCGCACAGACCGCGCGCCCTTGACTGCCATCCTCGCTGCGGGTGTTTTTCAGCAATGAGAAAAAAGTCTTTTTCTCATGTTCCACATGACCAGGGCGACGACTCCCGGCCCACGGCGGCGCGGTGAGGTCCAGCAGCGAAGCGTGCAGCGCCGGGGTGCTCTCGGGCATCCGTCGCGCTCATGGCGATGTGTTGGAGCCAAGACACCATCCCTAAGCCTGACGGCTTAGCGAGGCCGACAGCGGCCCGAAGATCGAACGCGGAACGAACGAAGGCCGGACGCTGTCCGGCCTTGTTCGTGATGGGTTCGAGGTCTGATCGAGCGTCAGCGGTAGGCTTCGCGGCGGTGTCTGACGCCGGTGACGGAGAGGACGTTCTCGCTGGGCTGGACAAAGAAAATGCGATAGTCGCCGCAGCGGAGCCGGAATCCAGTCTGTGGCGGCTTGAGCTTTTTCACATCGCCGTTGCGAGTGGCGAGGTATCGGTCTACGCAGTGGAGAATGTCGAGGGCGGTCTCGCGGTCGATGGCGCGGAGGTCTGCGCGGGCATCGAGCGACCAGACGATGGACAGGCGTGCTGGGGCTTTCTCTTCGGTCACAGGCCGAACTCTCGGAGGACTTCTTCGTGGGAGACGCCTTCGCCACGGGCGAGCGATGCGCGGGCGCGATCCAGCGCGGCAGCGGTCTCCGGCGTGAGGTCTTCATCCTCGACGGGAGCCATAGCCAGGGAGCGGGAGAGCGGCTCGACCAGGACTTCGAGAAGGCTGTGCACGGCGAAGAGTTTTTCCTCCGGCAGCACGTCGATCAGCAGGTGAGCCTGTTGACGTTGTTGTGCGAAATCAAGTTCCATGTTTTTCCCCTTAGCTGCTAAACCTCGGCCATGACCTGGCTGACGCGGGAGCGCTTGACCAGGCTGTCGAGAACGACCAAAAGCGCCTTCTGATCTTCGTCGGAAAGCTGATCGACCTTGCCGCAGAGCCGGTTCAGTTCCGGGTTGCGGATGAGGGCCTGGCTGGAAACATCCTTGCGTCCGGCCAGTTCGTCGAGACTGACACCGAGGATGTCTGCGAGCTTGACAACAGTGCCAAACAGCGGCGTAGCGCCGCCGCTCTCCCATCGGGTGTAAACGCGAGGGCTGATGCCCAGCAGTTCGGCCACGCGAGACTGAGTGAGCTTGCGGGCGGTACGGAGTTCTCTGAGCCGTTGATGAATATCCGTCATGTTCCAATCCGGTGGAAAAATCTGAACTTGGCTCATCGTAAAACCCTCCCCAAATATCTCGCCTTGTAGTGACTACAATATCATCATGTATTATGACACTGTAGTCACTTGACAGCTTTTCTACAGAATACCTGAAAAACGGAGGGCGAGCGGATGGCCAGAATCCCAGAGGCGGAAGTGGAGCGGTTGAAGCGGGAAATCTCAGTGCAGCGGTTGGCCGAGGCGCGGGGGATCAAGCTGACGCGGCAGGGTGCGGACCTGATCGGCAAGTGCCCGTTCCACGACGACCGGACGCCCTCGCTGGTTATCTCTCCGGCAAAGAATCTCTGGCACTGCCTGGGAGCCTGCAACGCGGGCGGAGATGTGATCGAGTGGGTGATGCGTGCCAATGGCATCAGCTTCCGCCATGCGGTCGAGTTGTTGCGAGCAGACCATCTTCCCTTAGCCGCCGAACCAATCCAGCCAATCAAGTACGGCACGGTGCGCAAGCTGCCCGCGCCGGTGACGGCGGAGGCCGGAGACGGCGAACTGTTGCAGGAGATCGTGGGCTTTTATCACGAGACGTTCAACCAATCGCCAGAGGCGCAACGGTATCTGGAGGGCCGGGGTCTGAAGTCTGCGGAGATGGTCGAGCGGTTCCGGCTTGGCTTCGCCAACCGGACGCTGGGGTATCGTCTGGAGGCGAAGAACCGCGCCGGCGGCGCGGCGGTACGAAAGCGGCTGGAGGAGTTGGGCATCTACCGGGAGACGGGCCACGAGCATTTCAACGGCTCGCTGGTTATCCCGGTCATCAATCCAGCCGGTGACGTGCTGGGGATGTACGGGCGCAAGATCACGCCGAAGCTGCGCGAGGGAACGCCGCTGCACTTATACCTGAAAGGCGAGCACCGCGGGGTGTGGAATGAAGAAGCTCTCATCGCATCGAAAGAAATCATCCTGTGCGAAGCGCTGATCGACGCACTGACGTTCTGGGCGGCGGGCTTCCGCAATGTAACCGCGAGCTATGGCGTGAACGGCTTCACGGCGGACCATCGCGCGGCCTTCGAGCGGCATGGCACAGAGCGAGTCTACATCGCCTATGACAACGACGAAGCCGGAAACAAAGCCGCCGCGAAGTTGGCCGAGCAGCTGATGGAAATGGGCGTCGAATGCTTCCGCGTGGAGTTCCCGAAGGGCATAGACACGAACGAATATGCGCGGAAGGTAACGCCAGCGGCGAAGAGTCTGGGCGTGCTGTTGAACCGTGCTGCATGGCTGGGAAAAGGCCAGCGTCCAGCAGTTCGTGCAGCGGCGCCGGTGATGGTTCCGGAGCCAATCATGGAGCCAGTGTTGGAGCCACTGCCAGCAGAAGCAAAAACAGCAGCTAAGGAAAAAATCATCATCGAAGAAGCGCCAGAGCCGGAGCCAATCGTGGCGACCATACCGACAGAAGCGCCCGCCGTTGCCGCACCGACCGAAGAGGTTTTTTCCTTAGCCGCCGTACCTGTGCCAGTCGCGCCCCATGTCGATGTCCCGGTCGAGATGCGCGGCGAAGACGTGGTGTTGAAGTTCGGCGACCGGGAGTACCGGGCGCGGGGCCTGAAGAAGAACACGAGCGCGGAGCTTTTGCGCGTGAATCTCCGCGTGATGGGCGTCAACGCACATGGCGAGGTTGCCTTGCACGTGGACACACTGGAGTTGAACGCATCACGTCAGCGCATGGCGTTCATCAAGCAAGCCGCCGAGGAGCTTGGCATCAAGGAAGAAATCATCCGGCACGACGTGGGCAAGGTGCTGTTGAAACTGGAGGAGGTGCGGGACGCGCAGCTTGCCGATGCGCTCACGCCGAAGGAGCCGGAGGTCAAACTAACCGACGACGAGCGGGCCGAAGCGCTGGCGCTGTTGCGCGATCCGCGCTTGCTGGAGCGCATCGTGGAAGACTTCGTCCGGTGTGGTGTTGTTGGCGAAGAGACCAACAAACTCGTCGGCTATCTGGGCGTGGTCTCGCGGCATCTGGACGCGCCGCTTGCGGTGATCGTGCAATCGAGTTCGGCGGCGGGCAAAAGTTCGCTGATGGATGCGGTGCTGGCCTTCGTGCCGGAGGAGCAGCGCGTTCAATACTCCGCGATGACGGGGCAATCTCTGTTCTATATGGGCGAGAGCGATCTCCAGCACAAGGTGCTGGCCATCGTGGAAGAGGCCGGAGCGCAGCGGGCCTCGTACGCGTTGAAGCTGTTGCAGAGCGAAGGTGAGTTGACCATCGCCTCGACCGGCAAAGACCCGGCGACGGGCCGCTTGCTCACGCATCAGTACCGCGTCAAAGGTCCAGTGATGATCTTCCTGACTACCACGGCGATCGACATCGACGAGGAACTGTTGAACCGTTGCTTGGTGTTGACGGTGAATGAAGACCGTGCGCAGACCCAGGCGATTCATCGCGTGCAGCGCGAGGCGCAGACCATCGAGGGCCTGTTGCGCCGCAAGGACCGCGACGACCTGTTGCGCTTGCATCGCAACGCGCAGCGGCTCTTGAAGCCCGTCTTCGTCACCAATCCATACGCGCCGGGGCTGACCTTTTTGGACATCCAGACGCGGACCAGGCGCGATCACATGAAGTATCTGACTCTCATCCGCAGCATCGCGCTGTTGCATCAGCATCAGCGGCCACGGAAGACGGTCCAGCACAACGGCAAGCCGTTCGAGTACATCGAAGTTGCGCTCCATGACATCGCGGTTGCCAACCGGCTTGCGCACGAAGTGCTGGGCCGCTCGCTCGACGAGTTGCCGCCGCAGACGCGGCGTCTGTTGCTGTTGGTCGATGCAATGGTCGCGGCGGAATGCAAGCGGCAGCAGATCGAGCGGGCCGACTATCGCTTCTCGCGCCGCGACGTGCGGGCCGTTACCGGCTGGGGCGACACGCAGCTGCGCTTGCATCTGGGGCGGCTGGAGGAGTTGGAATATCTGCTGGCCCATCGCGGCGGGCGCGGCCAGAGCTTCGTTTACGAGCTTGCCTTCGCCATCGAGGGCGACGGCAACAGGCCGGTGATGCCGGGTCTGATCGACGTGGAGAAGCTGGGCGGCTATAGCTACGATTTCAACTTCGCGGGGCTGGAGGATGAGAACGCGGGGTCAAAACGGGGTCAAAACGGCGGGGTAGCGGGGGAATCGCGGGGTGATGAATCGCCAGTATCCATCGGGGTAAAAGGCGATTTTTGCGAAAACGAGCTAAAAAACACTGTTGAGGAAGAGACGGAAGAAAATGCCGTCGTAGCCGCGCTGCATCGTAACAACGGCCACAAGAAAGGGGGCCAGTGATGGCTCGTGTAGAGAAGCGCAAAGCCCCGGCCCCCGTTCAGACGCCGCTTGAAGCACTGATGCGCGAACACTTGAAGGCTCTCCAGGTGCAAAACTACTCCGAGTTCACGGTACGGGGCCGCGCCGGTCATATCCAGTTCTTCATCAACTGGCTGAAAGAGCGCAGCATCACGGAGCCGGTTGAAGTCACGCGGCCCGTGCTCGAACGCTATCAGCGGCACTTGTTCCACTACCGCAAGGCCAATGGCGAGCCGTTGAGCTTCCGTTCGCAACACGCGCGGCTTGTGCCGCTGCGTGTGTGGTTCCGATGGATGACTCGCCAGAATCACATCCTGCATAACCCGGCGTCCGAGATCGAGTTGCCGCGACTCGGCCGCGCTCTGCCCAAAAATATCTTCTCAGCCGCCGAGGTCGAGCGGGTGATGATGCAGCCCGACATCGAGGAGCCTATCGGCTTGCGCGACCGTGCGCTGCTCGAAGTCCTCTACAGCACAGGAATGCGCCGTCTGGAGCTTGTACGCTTGAAGCTGTACGAGCTTCAGCTTGACCGTAGGCTGATCCTCATCAACCAGGGCAAGGGCCACAAGGACCGTTACGTTCCCATCGGCGAGCGGGCCGTTCTGTGGCTTGAGAAGTACATCCGCGAGGCCCGCCCGCAGCTTGTCTCTGAGCCGGACGACTTCACGGTGTTCCTCACGGCCCAGGGCGAGCCGTTCAGCCGCGATCATCTGAGCTTCGCAGTCAAGGAACGGATCGACGCGGCGCAGCTGGGCAAGACCGGCTCCTGCCACTTGTTCCGGCACACGATGGCCACGCTGATGCACGAAAACGGGGCCGACATCCGCTATATCCAGCAGATGCTGGGCCACGAGGACATCAAGACCACGCAGATCTATACCCAGGTGGCCATCCGCACGTTGCAGCAGATCCACGCCGCCACGCACCCGGCGGAGTTGCACGACGCGCCGCAAACGGCGCATCGGACGGCGGAGCAAGCGGGCTTGCGGGCCGCTCTTCATGCTGAAGACGAAGCCGACGAAGAGCCGGGCAGCTAAGAGAAAAACAACTCTGGGGCTGTCAGGACGGCCCAGCCAATACTACATAGGGTAGTATTTTCCAACCAACAAAAAACCTCTCGAATCCTCTTGACAGGGTTTTAGAAAAAGCCCGGATCGAGAGGAAATATACGTCCGGCGTATACCAACCGGAACACCCAAAAATCCGCTCCGGCCTCAAGAAAATGCTTGACAGGTTTTTCAGCGGAGGCCGTTTCTGGCCGGAAACGTCCCTGATGTTTTTCCCTTAGCCGCTGCTTTTAGCTGTCCTATCCGGCCCGCAATCGGCCCGCCAATCGCCGTCCAATCCGGGGCCGAATCCGCTGCCCATCCCGGCCCCTCAAGCTCCGGGGTCCCCACAGACAGGTCTTCGTCTGTGGGGCGGAAGACGTACAATCGGAGCCAGTGAACGCCGCCTTACAGACCGCTCTTCCAGAGCATTTTGCGTTAGCTGCCAACTCGCAGTTAGCCGAAAACTCGCGTCAGGGCTTCACAACTGTTGCCAGCACAATACACTGGGCTTCAGGCTTCGTTATCTCCAGCAACACGCTGGGCTTATCCGGATCGTTGTACGGCGGCGATGCTGGGTCACGTTGTACCGGCAAAGAACGAGATGCCGAATCAGGTAACGACTACTTCGGGGCTAGGTACTACGCAAGCTCAATGGGGCGGTTTATGTCGCCCGATTGGTCGGCGAAACAGGAACCCGTTCCATACGCAAAGCTCGACAATCCGCAGAGCTTAAACCTATATGCCTACCTGATGAACAACCCGATGACGCGAATTGATCCAGATGGACACGGGTGCCACACAGTTCTCGGTATCACGGTTTGCTTCGGAGCGCCGCCGCCGCTTCCGCCTCCACCACCGGACACGCACTTCACACCAAAGGTTCCCTCGTCCAGCTTGCATACCGACATGAGTGGGCACACGACCACATTCAAGTCAACGGACGTTTATGGGAAGACCACGACAAAGACAATTGAGACCAAAAACGATATTGATCACAAGAAGTCTGAGCCGGGTGCCGACAATCCGTATTCGACTCCGAATATCAAGGGTACGAGTGATCGACATGCAGGCCAAGATGCGTATGGTCCGGCAGGAGCATTTATCGACACCGGCGATTCGCGAGGAAGGGCAATTCATGGTGGGGGGACCGGTTTACCTGATCCAATGGCAGACCAGCAAGGTTGGAAGCCTACCACAGGTTGCACACGAGGCCAGAACGCTGACGTAATCTCTCTTGGTCAAACAATTACGAATTCTCAGCATAACCCTGCCGAATCCGGGATCATTCCATACTCGAGGAATAACAACCCAGAATGAGACAAATCATCAAATTTCGAGCTTTGCTGGTCCTGGTCCTGGGTTCAACACTGGCGGCGCAGAATCCGAGTCCTTGGGGGCATTATGCCGGACCGCGTTCACTCGGCTTTTATAGCCTTGACCGCGATACGTCCATGAAATCATTTCTGGAGCATTTTGGCGCGAAGCCTGCTGGTAGAGACACCTACTGCTTTTCTGATCCGAAACACGGTCTGTACTTGTACGTGCGGCCTATGGATGACCGATCTGGTCGCGTGGCGGATGTTTTGCTCAGTTCCTTCCCTAACTGTAAGGGGCTTCCGACAACGACAACAACAATCGATCCAGAAATTTGGAAAACGCCAGAAGGGATCGGCATCGGTAGCAGCAAAGAAGCCCTCGTCCGCGCCTATCGTGAACCTGTTTTTACCAAGAAACTGGACAAAAAGAACGATCTAGGCGTGATCGCGGGGATTAAGGTGGCAGGTACAAGCCAGATTTCGGTTGGAGACCAGAGCTATTTGTACAGTTGTCTGCTCAATGAAAAGGAAGGTTGCAAGGACGATAGCCGATCCGCCCGGATAGGTTTTAGCGAAGGTAAGATCATCTGGATTCATGTCGCAAACTCCGAATGAGCCTTTCCGTATGCCGTCGTTGCATCCAGCCGCCAGCCGTCCTCCGGGGCGGCTTGCTTGCGTCAGTGGCCTCCGTCCAAAGCCTCGGCGCAACCAGCAAAAAGCCCGCGCTGCTACGCATCGGTTTTAGGGGGACACATCACCCCAGAATGGAAGCTGCGCAGTAACCTTCGGTTCCTGCGGCTGGAACTATCGTGGAATCAAGCAGCTAAAAGAAAAAATCTCTAAAAATAAGGCGTTTACAGGTTACCGAGCGCGAACCATAAGAAAACAAGCGACTAAAAGTAAAAATTGAGTCATCCGAGCTATTCTATAAACACGCGCCGGTTGCTGTTGGGTAACGTGATGATTTTCCTTCCCTTAGCTGAAAACCGCCGTCGAGCGTCCATAAAAGCGAGGAATCCATGAATCAGCCGCAGCAGTTCCCGGCCAGCCAATCGGAGCCAACCAAAGCGCCAGCGACAGCCGCCAGCGAGCGCCCGATCTTGCGCCGATCGGAAGCTGTGCGGGAGTACATCACGCGGATGGTTGCGGGGATGAACCAGTTCAAGGCGGAGAGGTGACGGCATGGTGAAGGCATCTCTGCGGACAAAATCGGTAGGCACGAAGGTCAGCGACGCGGAGTATGCGACGTTGGAGGCGCGGGCGCGGGCGGAGAATCTGACGCTCTCGGAGTGGATGCGGGCGAAGCTGTTGGAGCCGGACACGGACGGCGGGAGTGGCCGTCCAGGCAGCGAGGCGGCGGACGATCTTTTGGGCGAAGTTTTGCTGGCGGAGGTTCTTGCGTTGCGGGCGTTGTTCTTGAATCTTCGCCCGCTTCCCGATCATGCACTTCCGGGCGAGGCGGAGGTACGGGCGGAGATCGCGCGGGTGGATGCGAGCAAGATGCAGCGGGCGCGGGAGCGGTTGGCGGCGCAGAAAAAGGTGAGCGAGGCGGCGCGATGAGTGACTGGTATGGGCCGCGCCGGTACTGGAAGTGGACGCGCTGGACGCTGATAGCGGCGGGCGTTTTCTTCTGCGTGCTGTATGTTCAGGTCTACCGGAACGTGTGGAGCGCGGCGGAGCATCTTGACCTGTGGGTTTATCTGGAGAGCGGAGTGTGGGGCAGTCTCTCGGAGCAGTCTGTAACGCGCTATCGGCTGCTTGAAGGGGTGACGGCGAAGAAGCAAACGCTGTTGGTTACGGGCGACGAGATGGAGGCGGCGGCGGGTGCAGAATGGCGAACCAACGTACCAACTGACGGCGGAGGGCAGCCGCGCGGGGTTCGTGCGGCTGGAGTGGCAGACGCATCAGTACAACGACCGCAAGCTGCATGATTTTATGCGCCAGTGGATCTACCACGACGATATTTATGAGTCGGCCCGGAGGCCGTTTTTTTGGGCGTTGGGGCTGCTGGCGTTGCTGTTGCCGGTGGCCGTTCCGAAGGATCGTTGGCCGAAGTTCTCCTACGAAAAGCAGTGGCAAAAGCTGATGGATTTTATCGAGCGCAGGCGGCGCGCGGCGGCTCAGGCAAAGGCCGCAGCGCACCCTGTAAAACCGCCGATTGCGGCGCCAGTTCCGCCGCCGGTTGTAGCGGCAAAACCGTCCGAGGCGCGTCCCGCAGCGGCGAAGAAACCACGTCCCCGATTCGAGTAAACAACCATGATTACAATGTCGAAACCGATCAGCGCGAGCCAGGCGCGAGAGTACCACAAAGAAGAGTTCGCCAACGCGCGGGACAACTACTACACCGAGGGCGACCATGTGCGCGGCGAGTGGCAAGGCAAGCTCGCTGAGCATTACGGACTTGCTGGCGAAGTGAATGAAGAGCAGTTCGCGCGGTTGAGTGAGGGCCAGCATCCGGCAACCGGCGAGCAACTTGTACGGCATCAAACGGCGCGGGAGTATGTGAACGAGCAGGGCCAGACGGTGCGCACGATGGAGCACCGGGCGGGCTGGGATGCGACGTTCTCCGCGCCGAAGTCGGTATCGTTGACGGCGCTTGTCGGCGGCGACGACCGCGTGAAAGATGCGCACCGGGAGAGCGTTCGCGTTGCGCTCAATGAGATGGAAAAGTACGCGCAGGCGCGCATCGGCGGCAACGCTCCAGCAGAGACGACGGGCGCATGGGTGGTGGCCAAGTTCGAGCACGACAGCAGCCGTCCGGTCGATGGCTACGCCGCGCCGCAGTTGCACACGCACACGGTGATTTTCAATATCGCCGAGACCGCCGACGGGACCACGCGGGCGTTGCAGCCGCAGGAACTTTACAAGACGCAGCAGTACGCGACGGCGGTTTACCGTTCGGAGTTGTCGGCGCGGTTGCAGCAGTTGGGTTACGAGATCGAGCGCGGCGAGCATGGGCAGCCGGAGATCAAAGGTTACACGCGGGAATACTTGGAGGCATCGAGTCCGCGGCGTCAACAAATCACCGAAAACTTGGCAGAGCAGGGCCGCTCCGGGCCGGAGGCGGCGCAGATCGCGGCGCACAAGACGCGCGAGGCAAAGCTCGATTTAACGCCGGAGCAGGTCCAGGCGCAGCATCGGGCAATGGCCGCAGAATACGGCCATCAGCCGCAACGGGTGATCGAGGACGCGCAACGGCGACCAGGCGTCGAGCTTCAGCCGGAAGAGTCGCAGCGTGTCGCCCAGGCTGCCGTGAGTTATGCGCGGGAGCGCGGCACGGAGCGCGAGGCCGTGGTCGATGAGCGGACGCTGATGCGCGATGCGTTGAAGCACAGCATGGGCGCGGCACGGTTGCCGGAGGTGCGGGCCGAGTTCGAGCGGCGCGTCGCCGCGCGTGAGCTGATCGAGGTCCAGCGCAGGCCAGGGCTGGCGGGCCGCGCGTTCACGACGGGCGAGATGCAGGGCTACGAGCGCGAGATCGTCGAGCGGATGCGCATGGGCCAGGGCAACCGCGAAGTGCTGGCCGATGGCCAGGTCCGGCAGCAGGTCGAGGTAAACCATCCGCATCTGAGCATGAGCCAGCGGCGGGCGGTCGAAGATGTGCTCGAAAACCGCGACCGGATGATGGCTCTTGAGGGCGTGGCCGGAGGCGGAAAGACTACTTCTTTAGCCGCCATCCGGGAGGCCGCTGTCAGTGCGGGCTATGAGGTCAAGGGGCTTGCGCCCACGTCCGGCGCGGCGAAAAAGCTGGGCGAGTCGGGCATGGAGACGGAGACCTTGCAGCGGCATCTTACGCGCGGCGACCGTGCCGACGACGGACAAAAGCGGCTCTATGTGGTCGATGAATCGAGCATGGCCAGCACCAAGCAGATGCACACGTTCGTAGAGCGGCTAAAAGAAAATGATCGTGTGCTCTTCGTTGGCGACGTGCGGCAGCATGAAGCGGTCGAAGCTGGCCGACCTTATGCGCAGTTGCAAGAGGCCGGGATGCGCACGGCCAGGCTTGACGAAATCATCCGGCAGAAAGACCCGGCGTTGAAAGAGGCCGTGGAGCAGCTTGCGCGGGGCGAAGTCAAAGAAGCCATCGCCAATCTCAACGGCCAGGGCCGGGTACATGAGATCGAGGACCGCAGCGAGCGCATCCGCGAGATAGCCCGCGAGTATGTGCGCCAGCCGGAGAATACGCTTGTCGTCTCGCCCGACAATGAATCCCGCCGCGAGATCAACCAGCACATCCATCGAGCGATGCAGGAGTCCGGCCAGGTCAAACCCGATGAGCATCGCGTCGCGCTGCTGTATGCACGGCAGGACATCACAGGGGCCGACCGGCAACACGCGCAGAACTATGAACAGGGCGACGTGATCCGCTACTCGAAAGGGTCGAAGCCGCTGGGAATCGAGGCCGGAGAGTATGCGCGTGTGGCCCACACCGACCGCGAGAGCAACACCGTAACCGTCACTCGCAAGTCCGGCGAGGAACTGAGCTACGACCCGCGCCGCTTGCAGGGCGTGACCGTCTACCGTGACACCGAGCGCAGCTTCGCCCAGGGCGACCGGGTGCAGATGACCGCGCCGTACCATGAGCAGAAACTCGCCAACCGTGAGCTGGGGACGGTTGAAAAGATCGACGGCAGCGGCGACCTGAAACTCAAGATGGACTCAGGCCGTGAGGTTGAGTTCAACGTCAAGCAGCATCCGCATCTGGACTATGGTTACGCGGTAACGAGCCACAGCAGCCAGGGCCAGACCGCCGACCGTGTGCTTGTCCATGTGGACTCCGAGCAGGCGCACAGCCAGCTTCTCAATAGCCGCATGGCTTATGTCTCTGTGTCGCGGGCGCAGTTCGATGTGCAGATGTACACGAACGACGCCGGGACGCTGGGCCATGCGTTGAGCCAGGACGTATCGCATACGTCGGCCATCCAGCCAGAGGGGATGCAGCAGCAGACACCTACCCAGCCGGACACTGTGCGGCAGATCGAGCCGGTTCCCGCTCACGCGCATGAGTTCGATCAGGGGTACAGTCTTTAGCCGCTCACGCGGCTATATCCTCCGCTCCGGCATCCGTAAAGGCTCTCCGCTTCGCTCCGCCCGCTGCGGCGGCGCTTCGCGGCCTTGACTGATGCCTCCGCTACGGATGTTTTTCAGCTATGAGAAAAATGTATTTTTCTCATGTGTCCAAAAACACATGAAAAGCCGGACTAGCTGGCCTCCGCCGGAGAGCTTCCAGCCAGCGAGTTAATCAGCCGAATCACGGCTCTCTGATCCTTCGTCGGCAGCACGTCCATCTTCTGAAATCTCTTCCAAAGCCGCTGCTTCTGTATGCTGCTGTTGCCGTTCGGCTCAGCGGGCTTCAATCCCAACAACTCATCCGTGGAAACTTCCAGGACGCGCGCCAGCGGAATGATGGCTGTCGAGGGAGGCAGTTCAGCTTCCGTCTCGTAGTAGGAAATTACGCGCTGGGTTGTTCCCAGGGCTTCGGCAAGCTGTACCTGAGTGAGGCCGCGCGTCTTCCTGAGAGCGAAGAGGCGCTTGCCGAATGCGGAATGTGGTTCTTTCTTCGCGGGCATCGTCAAGACGGATTTTATGGTCCATTTTTAAGCACTCCTCCAAACCGCTGGCTGGATATACACTGTATGTATATACTGAGGCACGGCGAGAAAAACTGCAAAGAGCGAAAAAAGCACTTGACAGGTTTTTCAGCGGAGGGCGGAAGAAATGGCGAGAATCCCGGAGCACGAGGTCGAGCGGCTGAAACGGGAGGTATCGGTGCAGCGGTTGGCGGAGGCGCGGGGCATCAAGTTGCACCGGCACGGTGCCGACTTGCTGGGCCTCTGCCCGTTCCATGACGACCGCAACCCGTCGCTGGTTATCACTCCGGCGAAGAATCTCTGGCACTGCCTGGGCGCGTGCAATGAAGGCGGGACGGTGATCGACTGGGTAATGAAGGCCAACGGCATCAGCTTCCGCCATGCCGTCGAGCTTCTCAGAGAGGACCATCTTCCCTTAGCCGCCGATCCGGTCCAGCCGGTGAAGCACGGCACGGTGCGCAAGCTGCCGCCGCCCGTGGCGCGGGACGCGGACGACCGCGAGTTGCTGTTGCAGGTCGTGAGCTACTACAGCGAGACGCTGAAACAGTCGCCGGAGGCAATGCGGTATCTGGAGTCGCGCGGCCTGAAATCGCCGGAGATCATCGACCGTTTCCGGCTTGGCTTCGCCAACCGGACGCTGGGTTATCGCCTGCCGGCGAAGAACCGCGCCGCCGGCGCGGAGATGCGCGGACGGCTGCAAAAGCTGGGCATCTTGCGGGAGAGCGGGCACGAGCACTTCAACGGCTCGCTGGTTATCCCGGTCATCAATCCGGCGGGTGACGTGATGGAGATGTACGGGCGCAAGGTCACGCCGAACCTGCGCGAGGGAACGCCGAGCCACCTGTATCTACCGGGCGAGCATCGGGGCGTGTGGAACGAAGAGGCGCTGGCCGCATCGAAAGAAGTCATCCTGTGCGAGGCGTTGATAGACGCCTTGACCTTTTGGGTTGCGGGCTTCCGCAATGTCACGGCCAGTTACGGCGTGAATGGCTTCACAGCTGATCATCGCGCGGCCTTCGCCCAGCACGGCATCGAGCGGGTGTACATCGCATACGACCGCGACGAGGCCGGAAACAGCGCAGCGGCGAAGCTGGCCGAGGATCTGATGCAAATGGGAATCGAGTGTTTCCGTGTGCTCTTCCCGAAGGACATGGACGCGAACTCCTACGCCTTGAAGGTGCAGCCAGCGGCGAAGAGTCTGGGCGTGATGCTGAATAAGGCGGAGTGGCTGGGCAAGGGGCAGCGGCCAGAGCCGCGCGCGCTGGAGCCAATGATCGAGGCCGAGCCGGAGCCAAGCGCGGAGCCAGAGTCAAGCATCGAGCCACTGCCAGCAGAGACAAAAGCAGCAACTAAAGAAAAAATCATCGAAGTTACTCCAGAGCCAGCCCCCGCCGCATCCATCCCCGCCGAGATCGAAGAACAGGTTTTTTCCTTAGCCGCCTCGCCGGAGCCGGTTGCGCCGACCGAGCCGGAGCCAGGCCCAGCAGCGCCCGCGCCGACTATCGATGTTCCCGTCGAGATGCGCGGCGAGGACATCTTCTTGCAGCAGGGCGAGCGGCGTTACCGCATCCGTGGCCTTCACAAGAATCTGAGTTACGAACTGATGAAGGTCAATGTCCTGCTATCCGGCAAGACGACGCGCGGCGAGTCGGCCTTCCATGTGGACACGCTGGACCTTTACTCGGCGCGGCAGCGCAGCGGCTTTACGAAGCAAGCCGCCGAGGAGCTTGGCATCAAGGAAGAAGTGTTGCGCCGCGACCTGGGCCGAGTGCTGATGAAGCTGGAGGAGATGCAGGACGCGCAGATCAAGCAGGCGCTTGCGCCGAAGGACGAGACAGTCGCAATGACCGACCACGACCAGGCCGAGGCGCTCAAGCTGTTGCGCGATCCGCGCCTGTTGGAGCGCATCGTCGAGGACTTCGCCCGGTGCGGCGTGGTGGGCGAAGAGACCAACAAACTCGTGGGCTATCTGGGCGTGGTCTCGCGGCACTTGGAAGCGCCGCTTGCAATCATCGTGCAGTCGAGTTCCGCCGCTGGCAAGAGTTCGCTGATGGAAGCCGTACTCGCGTTCCTGCCCGAAGAGCAGCGCGTTCAATACTCGGCCATGACGGGGCAGTCACTCTTCTACATGGGCGAGCAGGACTTGAAGCACAAGGTACTGGCCATCGTGGAGGAAGAGGGCGCGCACACAGCGGCCTATGCGTTGAAGCTGTTGCAGTCGGAAGGCGTGTTGACTATCGCCAGCACCGGCAAAGACCCGGCGACAGGGCGCTTGCTCACGCATCAGTACCGCGTCGAAGGCCCGGTGATGATCTTCTTGACAACCACGACCATCGATCTTGACGAGGAAATGCTGAACCGCTGCCTTGTCCTCTCCGTCAATGAAGACCGGGAGCAGACCCAGGCTATCCATCGTGTGCAGCGCGAGGCGCAGACGGTCGAAGGGCTGTTGCGGCGGCGGGACCGCGACGCGGTGCTTGCCGTGCATCGCAACGCGCAGCGGCTCTTGAAGCCCGTTCCCGTGGTCAATCCCTACGCGCGGGAACTGACCTTCCACGACTCGCAGACGCGGACCAGGCGCGACCACATGAAGTATCTGACGCTCATCCGCAGCGTGGCGCTGTTGCATCAATATCAGCGGCCACCGAAGACAGTCCAGCACAATGGCCGCGCAGTCGAGTACATCGAGGTCACGGTGAACGATATAGCCGTCGCCAACCGGCTCGCCCATGAAGTGCTGGGCCGCTCGCTGGACGAGTTGCCGCCGCAGACCAGGCGCTTGCTGTTGACCGTGGACGAGATGGTTACAGCCGAGTGCAAGCGGCAGAAGATGGAACGCTCCGATTACCGCTTCTCCCGGCGCGACGTGCGCGAGGCGACGAGCTGGGGCGATACGCAGTTGAAAATCCATCTGCACCGGCTGGAGGAACTGGAATACCTGTTGGTTCATCGCGGCGGCCGTGGCCAGAGCATCGTGTACGAGCTTGTCTTTACGCGGCCCGCCGACGGCGGAAAGCCGGTGTTGGGCGGGCTGATCGACGTAGAAAAGCTGGGCAAGAAATGACTACGACGAAAAGAAGTCGGGGCCGGAGGGCCAAAAGTCGGGGCCAAGTCGGCCCCAAGTCGGCGGGGTGTCGGGTTCACTTTATGCCGGGTTTAGCCAGTGTTCATGCGGACTCCAGGCACATCGGCGTTGAAAGCCGGAAAAACACTTATACGGGGCAAGAAGAAACTCCGCTCCATCGTAACCATGTTCAGAGCAGAAAGGAGGCGCACGAATGGCGCGCATAACCAAAACCCGTAAACCGCAGGCGCTCCCGGAGACGCTGCTGGAATCGCTGATGCTGGACCATCTGCGCACCCTGGCCGTGCAGAACTACTCCGTGCATACGGTGCGCAATCGCCAGGTCCACATCGGCTTTTTCCTCCAGTGGTGCAAGGAGCGCGGCTTGAGCGAGCCGGTCGAGATTACGCGGCCTGTACTGGAGCGGTATCAGCGGCATCTCTTCCACTATCGGAAGAAGAACGGCGAGCCGTTGAGCTTCCGTTCGCAGCACTCTTGCCTGGTCCCGTTGCGCGTCTGGTTCCGATGGATGACGCGGCAGAATCACATCCTGCATAATCCGGCTTCGGAGCTTGAGCTTCCCCGGCTGGGCCGCGCCCTGCCCAAGAACATCTTCTCTGTTCAGGAGGTCGAGCGCATCATGCAACTGTGCGAGATCGAGGAGCCAATCGGCTTGCGCGACCGCGCCATCTTGGAGGTGCTGTACTCAACCGGCCTGCGCCGCATGGAGATGATCGCACTTGAAACTGTACGACCTCTCGCTTGACCGGGGCTTGCTCCTCGTTCGCCAGGGCAAGGGCCAGAAGGACCGTTACGTTCCCATCGGAGAGCGGGCGATAGCATGGCTCCAGAAGTACATCCGGGAGGGCCGTCCGCAACTGGCCATCGAGCCGGACGACATGACCGTTTTCCTCACGGCCCAGGGCGAGCCGTTCAGCCGCGATCATCTGAGCTTCGCGGTCAAGGAACGCATCGAGGCGGCGCAGCTGGGCAAGACCGGCTCCTGCCATCTCTTCCGCCACACGATGGCCACGCTGATGCACGAGGGCGGCGCGGACATCCGCTTTATCCAGCAGATGCTCGGCCACGAGGACATCAAGACCACGCAGATTTACACGCAGGTTGCCATCCGAACCCTGCAACAAGTCCATGCCGCAACTCATCCCGGAGCCATGCTCGAAAAGGGCGAGAACCCGGCCACAAAAGCCACGAGTCCCGACGCCGAAGCACTCCTCCAAATGCTTGCGGCGGAGGCCGAGGAAGACCGCGAATAACGCGCGCGCAGTTCTTCTTTTAGTAGCTTCTTTTAGCTGCTAAAGGAAAAAAGCTGGAATCGAGGTATCATCATGAGTATGGCAACCATCCACATCTCGGAAGCTGAAGCCGCCCGCGACTTCGCCGGACTGATGGCGCACGTCCGCTTGGGCGCGGAGATCGTCATCGAGTTCGAAACTCGCGCCGTGGCCGTCGTGCGGCCCGCCGTTCCCGCTGGCCCCGGTCGTCTGCTCTCTGAAGTCATCGCAGCCGCCGAAACGCGCGGTTCTTCGGCGCTGCTCGATGGCAGCTTCGCCCGCGACTTGGAAGCGGTCGTCAACAGCCATCCTGAGCCGTTGAATCCTCCGGCATGGGACTGATCGAATGGGCCTGATACTGGACTCCAGCGTAGTAATCGCCGCCGAGCGCCAACGCGAAACCGTGCCGCAACTGCTCCGGCGCATCGTCTCGACGGCGGGCGACCAACGGGTCGCGCTCTCCGCCGTGGGACTCACCGAGCTTGTGCACTCAATCTATCGCGCGTCGAACCCCGTTCAGCGCCAGAACCACGAGCGTTTTATCGGCGATCTTCTGGCCGACATGGACGTGGTTCCCTACGCCAAAGCAACGGCGATGCTGGCCGGGAAGATCGACGGCGAACAGCGCGCCCAGGGCGTGACCATCCCCTTCGCCGACCTGCTGATCGGAGTCACTGCGCTGGAGCATGGCTACGCCGTAGCGACTGTCAATCTCCGCCACTTCCAGATGATCCCCGGCCTCCAGATCATCCAGCTATAGACCGCGCAATCGTCCGCCGATCTGTGCTGCAATGCAGTCCGCAAACGCGCACAATCTGTGCACTTCTGTCGCGCAATGTCGCGCGCAAACTGTGTGTAATGTCGCGCGCAGTCCGCAGAACTGCCGCCGTGCAATCTGTGCGCAATGCCGCGCACAATCCGCTGCCCAACTCGCCCCCTCAAGTCGTACAATCGGATGCAGATGCAACTTGCTTCCATCCCCGTGTTGTCGCAACCGCCACTAGCCGCAATGCCGCAGCTAAGAGAAAAACCGCGTCTGGGGTTTTCGAGTAAAAATCCTGCACTGCATCAGGTGCATGAAGTCTGCAACTCCACGACTGCATTAGGCTTGCAAGCAGCGTTGCATCTGGAGCGCATCAGATCACGCTATACCGGCAAAGAACGAGATGCCGAATCAGGCAACGACTACTTCGGGGCTAGGTACTACGCAAGCTCAATGGGGCGGTTTATGTCGCCCGATTGGTCGGCGAAACAGGAACCCGTACCATACGCGAAGCTCGACAATCCGCAGAGCTTGAATCTCTACGCCTACGTCATGAACAACCCGATGACGCGAATTGATCCAGATGGACACGGGTGCCACACAGTTCTCGGTATCACGGTTTGCTTCGGAGCGCCGCCGCCGCTTCCGCCTCCACCACCGGACACGCACTTCACACCAAAGGTTCCCTCGTCCAGCTTGCATACCGACATGAGTGGGCACACGACCACATTCAAGTCAACGGACGTTTATGGGAAGACCACGACAAAGACAATTGAGACCAAAAACGATATTGATCACAAGAAGTCTGAGCCGGGTGCCGACAATCCGTATTCGACTCCGAATATCAAGGGTACGAGTGATCGACATGCAGGCCAAGATGCGTATGGTCCGGCAGGAGCATTTATCGACACCGGCGATTCGCGAGGAAGGGCAATTCATGGTGGGGGGACCGGTTTACCTGATCCAATGGCAGACCAGCAAGGTTGGAAGCCTACCACAGGTTGCACACGAGGCCAGAACGCTGACGTAATCTCTCTTGGTCAAACAATTACGAATTCTCAGCATAACCCTGCCGAATCCGGGATCATTCCATACTCGAGGAATAACAACCCAGAATGAGACAAATCATCAAATTTCGAGCTTTGCTGGTCCTGGTCCTGGGTTCAACACTGGCGGCGCAGAATCCGAGTCCTTGGGGGCATTATGCCGGACCGCGTTCACTCGGCTTTTATAGCCTTGACCGCGATACGTCCATGAAATCATTTCTGGAGCATTTTGGCGCGAAGCCTGCTGGTAGAGACACCTACTGCTTTTCTGATCCGAAACACGGTCTGTACTTGTACGTGCGGCCTATGGATGACCGATCTGGTCGCGTGGCGGATGTTTTGCTCAGTTCCTTCCCTAACTGTAAGGGGCTTCCGACAACGACAACAACAATCGATCCAGAAATTTGGAAAACGCCAGAAGGGATCGGCATCGGTAGCAGCAAAGAAGCCCTCGTCCGCGCCTATCGTGAACCTGTTTTTACCAAGAAACTGGACAAAAAGAACGATCTAGGCGTGATCGCGGGGATTAAGGTGGCAGGTACAAGCCAGATTTCGGTTGGAGACCAGAGCTATTTGTACAGTTGTCTGCTCAATGAAAAGGAAGGTTGCAAGGACGATAGCCGATCCGCCCGGATAGGTTTTAGCGAAGGTAAGATCATCTGGATTCATGTCGCAAACTCCGAATGAGCCTTTCCGTATGCCGTCGTTGCATCCAGCCGCCAGCCGTCCTCCGGGGCGGCTTGCTTGCGTCAGTGGCCTCCGTCCAAAGCCTCGGCGCAACCAGCAAAAAGCCCGCGCTGCTACGCATCGGTTTTAGGGGGACACATTACCCCAGAATGGATGCTGCGCAGTAACCTTCGGTTACTGCGGCAGGAACAGTAATGGAATCAAGCAGCTAAAAGAAAAACTCTCTAAAAATAAGGTGTTTACAGGTTACTGAGCGCGAACCACAAGAAAACAAGCGTCTAATAGACAAAAATGACTATGTCGGCGTTAAGCTAGAGTTGGGCGCGGGTTGCTGTTGGGTAACGTGATGATTTTCCTTCCCTTAGCTGAAAACCGCCGTGCCGCGTCCATAGAAAGCGAGGAATCCATGAATCAGCCGCAGCAGTTCCCGGCGAGCCAGCCGGAGCCAACCAAAGCGCCGCCGCCAGTCGCCAGCGAGCGCCCGAGCTTGCACCGATCGGAGGCTGTCGAGGAGTACATCGCGCGGATGGTTGCGGGGATGAACCAGTTCAAGGCGGAGAGGTGACGGCATGGTGAAGGCATCTCTGCGGACAAAATCGGTAGGCACGAAGGTCAGCGACGCGGAGTATGCGACGTTGGAGGCGCGGGCGCGGGCGGAGAATCTGACGCTCTCGGAGTGGATGCGGGCGAAGTTGCTGGGGACTGGCCGTCCAGGCGGCGGGAGTGACACGGATGTCAGCAACACGGCGGACGATCTTTTGGGCGAAGTGTTGCTGTCGGAGGTTCTTGCGTTGCGGGCGTTGTTTTTGAATCTTCGCCCGCTTCCCGATCATGCTGTTCCGGGCGAGGCAGAGGTACGGGCGGAGATCGCGCGGGTGGATGCGACCAAAATGCAGCGCGCGCGGGAGCGGTTGGCGGCGCAGAAAAAGGCGGCGCGATGAGTGACTGGTATGGGCCGCGCCGGTACTGGAAGTGGACGCGCTGGACGCTGATCGCGGCGGGCGTTTTCTTCTGTGTGCTGTATGTTCAGAGCTACCGGAACGAGTGGAACGCGGCGGAGCGAGTTGACCTGTGGGCTTATCTGGAGAGCGGAGTGTGGGGCAGTCTCTCGGAGGAGTCCCTTACGAGCTATCGGCTGCTTGAAGGGGTGACGGCGAAGAAGAAGGCGCTGTTGGTTACGGGCGATGAGATCGAGGCGGCGGCGGGGCCAAATGGCGAGCCGATGTACCAGTTGACGGCGGAGGGCAGCCGCGCGGGGTTCGTGCGTCTGGAGTGGCAGACGCATCAGTACAACGACCGCAAGCTGCATGATTTTATGCGCCAGTGGATCTACCACGACGATCTTTATGAGTCGGCCCGGAAGCCGTTTTTCTGTGCGTTGGCGCTGCTGGCTGTGCTGTTGCCGGTGGCCGTTCCGAAGGACCGTTGGCCGAAGTTCTCCTACGAAAAGCAGGGTCAAAAGCTGATGGATTTTATCGAGCGCAGGAGGCGCGCGGCGGCTCAGGCAAAGGCCGCTGCGCCCGCTGTAAAACCGCCGAATCCGGCGCCAGTTCCGCCGCCGGTTGTAGCGGCAAAACCGTCCGAGGCGCGTCCCGCAGCGGCGAAAAAACCGCGTCCCCGTTTCGAGTAAACAACCATGATCACAATGTCGAAACCGATCAGCGCGAGCCAGGCGCGAGAGTACCACAAAGAAGAGTTCGCCAACGCGCGGGACAACTACTACACCGAGGGCGACCATGTGCGCGGCGAGTGGCAAGGCCAGCTTGCCGAGCGTTACGGACTTGCTGGCGAAGTGTATGAGGAGCAGTTCGCGCGCTTGAGCGAGGGCCAGCATCCGGCAACCGGCGAGCAGCTTGTAAGGCATCAAACGGCGCGGGAGTACGTGAACGAGCAGGGCCAGACAATGCGCACGATGGAGCACCGGGCGGGGTGGGATGCGACGTTCAGCGCGCCGAAATCTGTATCGCTGACGGCGTTGGTTGGCGGCGACGACCGCGTGAAAGAAGCGCATCGGGAGAGCGTGCGCGTTGCGCTCAATGAGATGGAGAAGTACGCGCAGGCGCGCATCGGCGGCAACGCACCGGCAGAGACGACGGGCGCGTGGGTGGTGGCGAAGTTCGAGCACGACAGCAGCCGTCCGGTCGATGGATACGCCGCGCCGCAGTTGCACACGCACACGGTGATTTTCAATATCGCCGAGACCGCCGACGGGACCACGCGAGCACTTCAACCGCAGGAACTTTACAAGACGCAGCAGTACGCAACGGCGGTTTACCGTTCGGAGTTGTCGGCGCGGTTGCAGCAGTTGGGTTACGAGATCGAGCGCGGCGAGCATGGACAGCCGGAGATCAAAGGTTACACGCGGGAATACTTGGAGGCGTCGAGTCCGCGGCGTCAACAAATCACGGAAAACTTGGCGGAGCAGGGCCGCTCCGGGCCGGAGGCGGCGCAGATCGCGGCGCACAAGACGCGCGAGGCGAAGCTCGATTTAACGCCGGAGCAGGTACAAGCGCAGCATCGGGCAATGGCCGCAGAATACGGCCATCAGCCGCAGCGCGTGATCGAGGAAGCGCAGCGGCGACCAGGCGTTGAGCTTCAGCCAGAAGAGTCGCAGCGCGTGGCGCAGACCGCTGTGAGTTATGCGCGGGAGCGCGGCACGGAGCGCGAGGCCGTGGTCGATGAACGGACGCTGATGCGCGATGCGTTGAAGCACTCGATGGGCGCGGCGCGGTTGCCGGAGGTGCGGGCGGAGTTCGAGCGGCGCGTCGCCGCGCGTGAGCTGATCGAGGTTGAGCGCCGGCCGGGGCTTGCGGGCCGCGCGTTCACTACGGGCGAGATGCAGGGTTACGAGCGCGAGATCATCGAGCGGATGCGCGCTGGCCAGGGCAACCGCGAAGTGTTGGCCGATGACCAGGTCCGGCAGCAGGTCGAGGCGAACCATCCGCATCTGAGCGTGAGCCAGCGGCGGGCGGTCGAAGACGTGCTCGAAAACCGCGACCGGATGATGGCTCTTGAAGGCGTGGCCGGAGGCGGAAAGACTACTTCTTTAGCCGCCATCCGGGAGGCCGCTGTCAGCGCGGGCTATGAGGTCAAGGGGCTTGCGCCCACGTCCGGCGCGGCGAAAAAGCTGGGCGAGTCGGGCATGGAGACGGAGACGCTGCAACGGCATCTTACGCGCGGCGACCGCGCGGACGACGGACAAAAGCGGCTCTATGTGGTCGATGAATCGAGCATGGCGAGCACCAAGCAGATGCACACGTTCGTAGAGCGGCTAAAAGAAAATGATCGTGTGCTGTTCGTTGGCGACGTGCGGCAGCATGAGGCGGTCGAAGCTGGCCGACCTTATGCGCAGTTGCAAGAGGCCGGGATGCGCACGGCGCGGCTTGACGAGATTATCCGGCAGAAAGACCCGGCGTTGAAAGTAGCCGTGGAGCAGCTTGCGCGCGGCGAAGTCAAAGAAGCAATCGCCAATCTCGACAGCCAGGGCCGGGTGCATGAGATCGTGAACCGCAACGAGCGCATCCGCGAGATAGCCCGCGAGTACGTGCGCCAGCCGGAGAATACGCTTGTTGTCTCGCCCGACAATGAATCCCGCCGCGAGATCAACCAGCACATCCATCGTGCGATGCAGGACGCGGGCCGGGTCGCGGGCGTTGAGCACACGGTGCGGGTGTTGAATGCGCGGCAGGAGTTGACCGGCGCAGATAGGCAATGGGCGCAGAACTACGAGCAGGGCGACATCGTGCGTTATGCGAAGAGCAGCAAGGCGCACGGCTTCGAGGCCGGAGAGTACGCGCGGGTTGCGCACGTGGACCAGGCCGCAAACACGGTCACGGTGGAGCGGAAGAGCGGCGAGCGAGTGAGCTACGATCCACGGCGGCAGCAGGGCGTGACGGTCTACCGCGAGGCGGAGCATCGCTTCTCAGAGGGCGACCGCGTACAACTGACGGCCCCGTATCATGCGCAGAAACTCGCCAGCCGCGAGTTGGCGACGGTCGAAAAGATCGACAGCGACGGCAATCTGAAACTGAAGATGGACTCAGGCCGCGAGGTCGAGTTCAATGTCAGGCAGCATCCGCATCTTGATTACGGCTATGCGGTGACGAGTCACAGCAGCCAGGGCCAGACCGCCGACCGTGTGCTCGTCCATGTGGACTCCGAGCAGGCGCACAGCCAGTTACTCAACAGCCGCATGGCTTATGTGTCGGTATCGCGGGCGCAGTTCGATGTGCAGATGTACACCAACGACGCCGGGACGCTGGGCCATGCGTTGAGCCGGGACGTATCGCATACCTCGGCCATCCAGCCAGAGGGGATGCAGCAGCAGATACCTACCCAGCCGGACACGGTGCGGCAGATCGAGCCGGTGCCCGCTCACGCGCATGAGTTCGATCAGGGATACAGTCTTTAGCCGCTGACGCGGCTATATCCTCCGCTCCGGCATCCGTAAAGGCTCTCCGCTTCGCTCCGCCCGCTGCGGCGGCGCTTCGCGGCCTTGACTGATGCCTCCGCTACGGATGTTTTTCAGCTATGAAAAGAATGTCTTCTTTTCATGTTTCCACGGAAACCTGCACTCTCCGGCCACTCATCGCGCGACCGCCGCCCCGCGCAGCATGGAATCGAGTGCGCTCAATACGAGTGTCTGTTGACGTGGCGGCAGCTTCTCAATCTCTTCCATGCGGCGCACGAGCTTAAGGCTTGGCTGCTTGCCATTTTTTCGATTAGCTGCCGTCTTGGGGGCCAGCAAGTCATCGACGGTGATGTCCAGAGCCATGGAATACCGCACGGCCATCTCAGCCGACAGGCGCAGCTTGTCCAGTTCGTAATCGGAGATGAGCGTCTGAATGATCCCGATCTTTTTGGCGAGATCGACTTGGGTGTAACCGCGTTCCTTGCGCAGCCGAGCAAGGCGCTGGCCTACGGTTTCGTTTCCGTAGTCGAGCGGGGGAAGTTGTCGTGTTGGTTTTCTTGGCATGGCAATGTCAGTCTATTGCTTACCGGGAATACGGCTTGACCGCGTAAGCTATGATACAGTATTTTTGCAGGCGTTAAAAAGTTCATTTTCCTCTTGACAGGTTTTTCAGGAAGGCGGTCGAAATGGCGCGAATCCCAGAATCCGAGGTCGAACGGCTGAAACGGGAGGTCTCCGTGCAGCGGTTGGCCGAGGCGCGGGGCATCAAGTTGCACCGGCACGGTGCCGACTTGCTGGGCCTCTGCCCGTTCCACGACGACCGGAACCCGTCGCTGGTTATCACTCCGGCGAAGAATCTCTGGCACTGCCTGGGCGCGTGCAATGAAGGCGGAACGGTGATCGACTGGGTAATGAAGGCCAACGGCATCAGCTTCCGCCATGCGGTCGAGCTGCTCAGAGCGGACTATCTTCCCTTAGCCGCCGATCCGGTCCAGCCGGTGAAGCAGAGCACGGTGCCGAAGCTGCCGCCGCCGGTTGCGCGGGAGGCGGACGACCGGGCGCTGCTGTTGCAGGTCGTGGACTACTACAGCCGAGACGTTGAAGCAATCGCCGGAGGCGTTGAAGTATCTGGCTTCGCGCGGCCTCCAATCTTCGGAGATCATCGACCGCTTCAAGCTGGGCTTCGCCAACCGGACGCTGGGTTATCGGCCTTGCCGGACAAGAACCGCGTCGCCGGCGCGGAGATGCGCGGACGGCTGCAACGGCTGGGCATCCTGCGGGAGAGCGGCCACGAGCACTTCAACGGTTCGCTGGTCATCCCGGTCTTCAATCCGGCCGGCGAGGTGGTCGAGATGTACGGGCGGAAGATCACGCCGAATCTGCGCGAGGGAACGCCGACCACCTGTATCTTCCCGGCGACGCATCGGGGCGTGTGGAACGAAGAAGCGCTCATCGCATCGAAAGAAATCATCCTGTGCGAGGCGCTGATCGACGCGCTTGACGTTCTGGGTTGCGGGCTACCGCAACGTGACGGCCAGCTACGGCGTGAACGGCTTCACAGCCGATCATCGCGCGGCCTTCGAGCAGCACGGCACCGAGCGGGTGTACATCGCCTACGACCGCGACGAGGCGGGCAACAGAGCCGCGGTGAAGCTGGCCGAAGAGCTGATGCGGCATGGGCATCGAGTGCTTCCGCGTGGAGTTCCCGAAGGGCATGGACGCGAACGAATACGCGCGCAAGATGAAGCCAGCGGCCAAGAGTCTCGGCGTGCTGTTGAACCGCGCGACATGGCTGGGCAAGGGACAGCGTGCCAGCCGCGCCAGGAGCCAGAGCATCGAGCCAGCTGCCAGCAGAAACAAAAGCAGCAGCTAAAGAAAAAATCATCGATCTGCGAGCCAGACCTTGCCGAGCCAGTCGCCCGCCGCAGATCGAAGAAGCAGGTTTTTTCCTTAGCCGCCGCGCCGGAGCCGGTTGCGCCGATAGAGCCGGAGTCAGCCACCGCAGCGCCCGCGCCGACGATAGACGTTGCCGGTCGAGATACGCGGCGAGGACATCTTCTTGCAGCAGGGCGAGCGCCGCTATCGCGTGCGCGGGCTGGCCAAGAATATGAGTTACGAACTGCTGAAGGTCAATGTGCTTGTCTCTGGCAAGACGCCGCGCGGCGAATCGGCCTTCCATGTGGACACGCTGGACCTTTACTCTGCGCGGCAGCGCAGCGTCTTTACCAAGCAAGCGGCCGAGGAGCTTGGCATCAAGGAAGAGATGTTGCGCCGCGACCTGGGCCGAGTGCTGTTGAAACTGGAGGAGCTGCAAGACGAGCAGATCAAAAAGGCTCTGGAGCCGGAAAAGAAGGAGGTCGAGATCGGCCCGGAGGAGCGCGCCGCAGGCGATGGAGTTGCTGCGCGATCCGCGCCTGTTGGAGCGCATCGTCGAGGACTTCGCGCGGTGCGGCGTAGTGGGCGAGGAGACCAATAAACTCGTGGGCTATCTGGGCGTGGTGTCGCGGCACTTGGAATCGCCGCTGGCGGTGATCGTGCAATCGTCATCCGCGGCGGGCAAAAGTTCGCTGATGGAAGCTGTGCTCGCGTTCTTGCCCGAAGAGCAGCGCGTTCAATACTCCGCCATGACCGGGCAGTCGCTCTTCTACATGGGCGAGCAGGACTTGAAACACAAGGTGCTGGCCATCGTGGAGGAAGAGGGCGCGCACGCTGCGGCCTACGCCTTGAAGCTGTTGCAGTCGGAAGGCGTGCTGACCATCGCCAGCACCGGCAAAGACCCGGCACACCGGCAGGCATGCTGACGCATCAGTACCGCGTCGAGGGGCCGGTGATGATCTTCCTGACCACGACGGCCATCGATCTCGACGAGGAGATGCTGAACCGCTGCCTGGTTCTCACGGTCAACGAAGACCGGGAGCAGACGCAGGCCATCCATCGCAGTGCAGCGCGAGGCGCAGACGCTCGAAGGGCTGTTGCGGCGGCAGGACCGCAGCGACGGTCCTTGCCGTGCATCGCAACGCGCAGCGGCTCTTGCGGCCTGTTTTCGTGGTCAATCCCTACGCGCGGGAGCTGACCTTCCACGACTCGCAGACGCGGACGCGGCGCGACCACATGAAGTATCTGACGCTTATCCGCAGCGATCGCGCTGTTGCATCAGCATCAGCGGCCCCGGAAGACGGTCGAGCACAATGGCCGCGCCGTCGAGTACATCGAGGTCACGGTGAACGACATAGCCGTAGCCAACCGGCTCGCGCATGAAGTGCTGGGCCGCTCGCTGGACGAGTTGCCGCCGCAGACGCGGCGGTTGCTCCTGGCCGTCGATGAGATGGTCACGGCGGAGTGTGAGCGGCAGCAGATGGCGCGCTCCGATTACCGCTTCTCGCGCCGCGACGTGCGCGAGGCGACCGGCTGGGGCGATACGCAGTTGAAGACCCATTTGCACCGGCTGGAGGAGTTGGAGTATCTGCTGATCCATCGCGGCGGCCGTGGCCAGAGCTTGGTTTACGAGCTTGTCTTCACGCTTCCCGCCGACGGCGGAAAACCGGTGCTGGGCGGGCTGATCGACGTAGAAAAGCTGCGCAGGAAGTGAGTACGACGAAAAGAAGTCGGGGCTGAAAGACCAGTTGTCGGGGTCAAGTCGGCCCCAAGTCGGCGGGGTGTCGGGTTCACTTTATCCCGGTTATCGCCAATGTTCATGGGGCTTCCATGCGATCCAGTGCGGGAGGCCGAAAAAACACTTATACGGAGGCAGGAAGAAAGCCCGCCGCGTCGTAACCATAATAAGGAGGCGAGAGAGATGGCACGAGTAGTCAAACCGCGCAAGCAGCGCACCGCGCCGAGCACACCGTTACAGGCCATGCTCGAAGAATACATCGAGTCCCTTGCCGTGAAGGGCTTTACCGACGACACGCGCCATGTGCGCCGCGAGCATCTATCGCTCTTCGAACGCTGGGCAATGGAGCGCGGGTTGAGCGAGCCGGTCGAGGTCACGCGGCCCGTGCTGGAACGCTATCAGCGGTACTTGTTCCACTACCGCAAGAAGGACGGCCAGCCCTTGAGCTTCGCCAGCCAGCACTCGCGGCTGTCGCCCTTGCGCTCATGGTTCCGGTGGATGACGCGGCAGAACTACTTGCTGCATAACCCGGCATCGGAGATCGAGCTTCCCCGGTTGCCGAAGCCGTTGCCGCGTGTGTTGACGGCTTCGGAGGCCGAGATCGTTCTTGCAACAGCCGGAGGTGGGCGACCCGGTGGGGCTGCGCGACCGCGCCATGTTGGAGGTGTTTTACTCAACCGGAATGCGGCGCACGGAGCTTGTCAATCTCAAACTCTACGACGTGGACCGCGCGGCGGGCATCGTGACCATCCGCCATGGCAAGGGCAAGAAGGACCGCGTAATCCCCATCGGCGAGCGCGCCGTCGCGTGGCTCGACAAGTATCTTGACCAGGCGCGGCCCCAGCTTGCGACCGAACCGGACGACATGACCCTGTTCCTGACCGTGCAGGGCGAACCGCTGGGGCGCACGACGTTCAGCTACATCATCCGGCAATACGTCGAGGGGCCGAAGATCGGCAAGCGCGGCGCCTGCCATCTCTTCCGCCACACGATGGCCACGCTGATGCTCGAGGGCGGCGCGGACATCCGCTTCATACAGCAGATGCTCGGTCATGCGCGGCTCGACACGACGCAGATTTACACGCACGTCTCGATACGGATGCTCAAGCAAATCCACTCGGCAACGCATCCGGCGGCGCAACTCAAGCGCAATGCGGAAGAGCCGGAGGACGCTGTCGAAAGCGCCGTGCTTGCGCAGGCTGTTCCCGGCCAAATGTGGCCCGGAGTTCCGGCCACAACTGCCGAGCAACTGTTCGCCGCTCTTGACGCCGAATCAGACGAAGAAGAACAGGAATAATGTTTTTCTTTTAGTAGCTGCTATTAGCTGCTAAAGAAGGGGCCGCTTCCGTCACGGAAGCGGCCCCCGATGCGTTACAGAATCCCCGCCGATTCGCGCCGCAAGCAAATCCGCAAACGCGCACAAGCTGCGCTCTTCCGCCGCGCACTGTCGCGCACAAGCTGCGCTCTTCCGCCGCGCACTGTCGCGCACAAGCCGGGTACAAACTGTGCGCAGTGTCGAGCACGATCCGCTGCTCTTCCGTCGCACAGTCTGTGTGCAGTGTCGAGCACAACCCGCAGCACTTCCGCCGTGCAATCGGTTCGCCATGCCGCGCACAATCCGCTGCCCAACTCGCCCCCTCAAGTCGTACAATCGGATGCAGATGCAACTTGCCTCCATCCCCGTGTTGTGCGAACCGCCACTAGCCGCAATGCCGCAGCTAAGCGAAAAACCGCGTCAGGGGTTCGCGACCAAGAAAACAACAGGTAAACCGGAGTCAAGCGTCTGCAACTTCACAGTGACGTTAGGGTTGCGAGTTGCGGTGGTTGAAAACGGCGTCAGAAAAACTTACCGCGCCAGATACTACAACCCACAAACAGGCCGCTTCCTCTCCCGCGATCCAGAAGAAGGCAACAGCGGAGAACCGAAGAAATTGCATAAGTACCTCTACGCCTACGGCAATCCGGTAAATCGGCTCGATCCGACGGGGCGGGCCTCCATAGGAGAATTTCTGGGTATTGTTGAGGATTTTCTAAACAACATATTGATAAACCTTGAAATAACAACAGTTCCGAGAATTGGCGCATGGAGGGTACTAGGAGCTGTCGGAGGGCTTGTAGGACTAGCAGCCTCGGTTTCTAAAAATATTTATTGTCTTGGTGAAGAATTAAATGATCTTATAAATTCTGTTCCACAAACACCCGAGAAAGCCCTCGCGTGTCACGAAGATGAAGACGAAGGAGGAGAGAATGAATGACAACGCATAGCCATTAAATCGGAGCGATGGAATAACGCCTCCAACATTAACTAAAGGAGTAGGGATAATAAAAATGAGATTTATCTGGAGAATAGTAATTGCGACAAGTTGTGTAGGATCCATCTGGGCATTTTACGAAGCGAAGACAAATGAACGAGCGCTGTTCGAGAAGGCGCAGGTGTGTAGCGTGCATGCAGAACAGGGTGACGTAAAATCTCAGTTGGCCCTTGCCAACATGTATTACTACGGTCAAGGAGTACCGCAGGACAATGTAGAAGCAGTACTCTGGTACCACAAAGCTGCTGATCAAGGAGAAGCGAAAGCGCAGAATGACCTTGGTAACATGTATTTTCATGGGCGTGGAGTATTACAAGACAATGCCGAGGCCATTCAATGGTATCGCAAAGCATCCAACCAAGGTGACACTAAGGCTCAATTCAGCCTCGGCCAGATGTATGCAAAAGGTTTGGGTGTCCCCCAGGATCGTGCCGAAGCGAGCGATTGGCTTCGTAAAGCCGCAGATATGGGCGATACGAATGCACAACTTGCTCTTGGATTGAGATGGTCAATGTTTAGCTCTTCAAGCAAAAATAGCTTGTTGCTTGTTGTTCTAGCAAGCCTATCGCTATTGATAAGCTCCTTCTTTTCCCGCAAGAGTAGTCAGGATCAGCAATACGGAATATCAGCACTAGCGGGACTGTTTGGCCTACTGTGGGCAGCTATGGATTTCTATGGTTATTACTATGTAATTTATCTTCAATCCAATTCAGTGGAGAATCCCTTTAGCTTCGTCAAGTTCCTGTTGGCTGGCATATTTGCGTCAATGCTTATCATCATGATTATTCCGAAGGGAGATCGACTCGCGCTTGGAGTTGGTTATCTGCTATTCATGGGCTTCAACCTTTATGCGATCTCGCATTACAATCTTGTCCGATTGGCCCCGGCGGTGCGTGAATTCTATTCGGTTAATGGGCTGCTCGTCGGCATGTTAATTTCGGCAGCTACCATATTCTGGCTAAGGGTCAAAGAGACTAATGGCAGTGCATGTGTCACGGTTAACCGTTTTCCCTCGTAGCCAACAACTATCTCTATCGCGGCGAACAGTACAACTCCGACCTCGGCCTCTACTATCTGCGCGCCAGATACTACAACCCAAACACCGGTAGGTTCCTTTCCAGAGACCCAGAAGATGGGAAGCTAGCTTACCCAGAGTCGCTGCATAAATATCTCTATGCTGACGGCGATCCAGTCAGTGCCTCGGATCCGACTGGGCGTGGGGCGTTAATAGAGTGGGTCATGATCAACATTATTAATAACCCCGTTGTCCAAGTTATAGCCGTGACTGGCGGGGCAACGTGCGCCGCGACTGCAATATTGGAGAATGAAATGCACGTCGACCGTGGGGTTACTGGACTTGCCAAGAAGATCGAGAACGTTTATTGCGACATAGCAATCGGTGTGCTTTCCACAATAATTGGGGTTAACAGCCCTCCGTTCTCCGGAAACTAGCAGCGAATACTCCGTGATCTATAAATCGACGAGGAATATGCAAAGGAGGGGCTGGACATGGACAAGAACCACAGCGCGCGAAATCCAAGTATCAATCGTCTCAATTATTCTCTTACGGCCCTGATGCTCGTTTACTTCGTAAGCCGGAGCGAGCTTATTCTAAGCGGTCATGTCAGCATCATCCAACAGGTCTTTCGCACTATTATGGTCGCAGTCTTTGCAGTTCTCTGGTTCGTCTCCACAATGGTGCGCCTCAATAATATCGGGTGGAGGCGAGCCTGGATTCTGGTGTTCCTTTCTCTTTACGCAATTGAAGTGTATGCGAAACTCAGGGGCCAATCGCTGGTTGCTGGGGTGGAACTAATAGTTGTGCTTTTGGTACAACTGCCTCTGATGCTTCTTCCTGCCCGCGAGCGCCATGCTCCGGCGGGTGGCCCAGGTCTGACTAACCACTAAATCTGGGTGGCCCATGTCTGGATTTTCAGACATGGGAACCTCAAATCTACATCTACGATTCGAGGTCTACGCCTATGACGACCGCCGCAATTTGTGCATCACGAGAACTTTCGTGGCGGCCATCGTTCTACCGCGGCGAACAGTTCGACGCCGATCTAGGCCTCTACTATCTGCGCGCCAGATACTACAACCCACAAACTGGTAGGTTCCTCTCCTGCGATCCCGAAGACGGCACACCCTACGGCCCAAAGTCGCTGCATAAGTATTTATATGCTGGCGGCGATCCGACGAATGGGATCGATCCAACAGGACGTGCGGAATATATCGAATCAGTTTTTACCCGGGAATTAATAAGTTCGCCTTTGGAAACAAATACCGAATTGTTGGGGAAGAGTGTGACCAGGGCTATATGCACTGTCATAAAGCGCCTAGCGAATATCGCGTGGCCTGGAGGCATGCCTGGGCCCGGCGGGATGTGGATGTGGCCTTGGAAGCCGCTGGCATTCCTTTGCTCCGGATTCGGATTCTAGGAGAGGAGTTCAAAAAAGACGATGAAGCTCGTTCGATCTGACACACCGGAGGTGACTCGCTGCATCGACTCGGCTGGCGCTCGGGCTAGCCGACGTTTCCCCGCATTTGTTTACGGCTGCTCTCTCAACGCACTAATCCTGTTGATCGCCATCGCCGTGAGCCTCATTGTTTCGGTGCGGGCAGCGGCCTGGTTCGGCGTGCCTGTCTTTCTTGCATGGAACGTGTATGTGCTTTGGTTGCTAAAAACCTCCCGCCGCAACTGGGTCATAGCGGCTTGTGCTGACCGGGTTTGTATTCGCCTTGGCGTCAATATTCCGGAAGTCATCATGCTCGAAGTTTCAGAAATCGCTTCGATATCGATGCGAACTGTCGAAGTGTTTTTGTATGGACCAAAGCCCAAATTTGTTGAATGGTTGGTGATCGAACCTGCTCATGCGGTCGCAGAGAGCGTTTCCGGTCATATCACTTCATTTCTGGGGGACATTAAGATCCATGATCCAAGCAATCTGGGGCATGTTGCCGTTGAGGAGGGACGCCTCACCATTGGATGGACATGGTGTCATCCTGCTCAACGGGTATTCATCCAGCAAGTTGTGCGGGAATGTCCATCCATTGTTATCGCCCCCGAACAACGTTCAGAGTTGGATTTGAATGGGATTTGGCATGGGATTCGGGAGAAACCGAATGCGCAACAGCGTCGGATGCTTGTCCAGGCAAAACGCCTTGGATTTGGTTGCAAATGCGCGGAGCTGCTGAGCCTGTATAGATCCATGCCGCTCCGGAAGGCTTCGGCGTACCTGACGGAGATAGAGCGTGAGGAAGCCGGGTGCCCCACCCTTGACCCGCCGATAAAGTGAGGGCCACCTATCCCACAAATCCCGTCACTACCTCGACGAAGTCCTACGACTTCCGCAACAATGTCATCGACGAGACCGACCAGGCCGGCAACATCACTCACCACATCTACGATCTCTCCGGCCGGCTGACATCCATCACCAAGGGCTACAACACGCCGCAGGCCAGCGCCACCTCGTTCACCTACTACGACGATGGCCGCAAGAAGACCGAGACCGACGCCCTCAACCACACCACCACTTACATCTATGATGCGGCGGGCCGTCTCACGTCCATTGCCGGTTCCGAAGGGCAACTTCACCTACGCCTACGATGCCGCGGGCAACCGCATCTCCAGCGCCGACGGCAACGGCAACACCACCACCTTCCAATACGACGCCCGCAAGCGCCTGGTCAAGACGGTCTATCCCGACCGCACCTCCGCCACCAACAGCTACGATGGCCCGGGCAACCTGGCCAGCGTCACCGATGCGGCGGGCGCGGTCGTGCGGTACACTTACGATCCCGCAAACCAGTTGCAGACCGTCGTCCAACTCAACCATCCCAACCCGTCGAACAACACGAATACTTACGGCTACGACCCGCTGGGCAACCTGACCGCGCTGACGGACGAGAATCTGCACACCACGCAGAATGTCTTCGACTTGTTCAACGAGCCGGTCTCGAAGACTCTCCCCGATCAGACGCTCACCGAGACGCGCCAGTACGATGCGGCGGGCAACCTCGTCTCGCTGACGCACTTCAACGGCGTTACGACGACTTACACTTATGACGTGCAGAACCGCCTGCTCACCCGCACCACGCCCGGCGAGCCGACGGCCAGCTTCACCTACACGCCCACCGGCAAGTACCTCACCTCGGCTGCTGGCGACGGCACCGTGAACTACAGCTACGACCCGCTGGATAGGTTGACAACAAAGGCGACGCCGGAAGGTACTCTGAGCTATACTTACTACGCCAACGGCAACGTGGAAAGCATCGTATCCTCCAATCCGAACGGCGTCTCGGTCACGCTCACTTGGGACGCGCTGGACCGGCTCTCGACGGTGGTGGATAATCGTCTGCCTGCTGAAGCTAATACTGCTGTTTATGTCTATGATGCGGCGGGGAATGTGGCCACGGCGACGTATCCCAACGGCTTCCAGACTACCTTTACTTATGACCAGCTAAGTCGAATAAACGCGGTGTCCACGCCGGTTTCGAGTTATACCTATCAGTTAGGTCCAACAGGCATCCACACCGGAGCTACAGAAGGCAACGGGCGCACGCTGCAATGGAACTACGATGGCATTTATAGGTTGACGAATGAAACCATCAGCAACGATCCTGCCAATAATAATGGCAGCGCGACTTATAATCTTGATCCGGTGGGCAATCGGCTATCGGCAGTTTCCTCGCTCACTAGCATTGCGTCGGGCAGCTTCAGTTATAACCCCGACGATGAGATTTCGTCGGAGACCTATGACGCCAACGGCAATGTTCTCTCCGCCGGCGGCGTGGTCTATACCTATGACTCCGAGAACCACATGACTTCCGCGACCGGCAACGGCAAGGTCATCACGATGGTTTACGACGCCTTCGGCAATCGGGTGGCCAAGACAGTCAATGGTGTAACAATTCAGTATTTAGTCGAAGATGATGTCAACCCAACCGGCCTACCACAAGTGCTGGAAGAGGTACAGAACGGCGCGGCGGTTCGCACTTACACATATGGCTTGCAACGCATTAGCGAAAGCCAAATGCTGAATGGCGCGTGGACCACGAACTTCTACGGATACGATGGTGCGGGCAGCGTTCGCCAACTAACGAACTCAACCGGAGCGGTGACCGATGAATACGAATACGATGCCTTCGGCAATTCCTTCACCAAGGTTGGCACCACGCTCAACAATTACCTCTATCGCGGCGAACAGTATGACTCAGATTTAGGTCTCTATTATCTTCGCGCCCGTTACTACAATCCACAAACGGGCCGCTTCCTCTCCCGCGATCCAGAAGACGGCGATCCGACCGATCCGGCGACACTGCATAAGTACCTCTATGTTGGCGGCGATCCTGTGAATCGCATTGACCCACGCGGGCGTGACGGCATCATGGACTATTTTTATGCCGCCGTGATGGTGGAAGCAATGTTGAATGAAAATGCCCAATTATCCCTCATGATCCATGGACGAGCGCTCTGTATTACAACAAGAGCTCTGTATATTATTAATGGTATTATTGAGAAAGAGACTGATAAGAATCCACCCGAATGGGTGGGAGACATTCTGGGAGAAGCCGATGAATGGTGCGAAGAAAACGGCTTTATTTAAAGGATACACAAATACCAGAAGATAATATTGTATTCAGCATCTTGAGGCTTCTGGGCGCTCTAGCGCATTGTCTCTGGTTCCTCGGAAATTCAACCGAAGTAACATATATCCGTTGTGATAACTGAGAATCGAATACGATAATGTCACAATATTCTAAACCAGATAATCTATCGTTCTGAAGGGAAGTCCGTTGACTACCAATCCTCGATCTAATGAACCACTGACCGATTCTAAAACGTTTATGCAGGCGCGCTCGATTGGTGATATCTGGCGCAGGTTTCTAGCCTTCGTGATAGATTGTCTTATCCTCTACGTCATCGGTCGCGGAGTTGGAGCCGCTTTGTTCAATTCTCTTTTGCGGGCAGGCCCGTGGGGACTATTGTTAGGTTTCTGCATTGCCCTCCTCTATTTTGCAATTCTTGATAGCCGTATCGGAGATGGACAGACTGTTGGAAAGCGCTGTCTGCAACTGAGGGTGGTGGATACACATGGAAACACGATCTCGTTTGGGAAATCCCTTGTTCGCTATTCGGTATTTGCCGCTCCGCATTTTCTGAATGGGATCCAATTACCACTGTCTCGAACTCCCTGGATGGTTCCCCCGCTGATCTCTGTGATTGGCTTTGGAATCGGTGGAACAACACTCTATCTCATAGTATTCAATAGCCGGACGCGACAAGGGCTTCACGATCAGGCAGTCAGAAGCTACGTCGCTAAGGCCACTGAGAGTGGGCCCCATAAAAACAGAGCCGATTTTGGATATACATTGGGCTATCCTCCGGTCGCTGCTGATTCTTCTTATCATATTTGCGATAGGTTTAGCGGCTATAGGGCATAAGTTGGAGAAATGGGGCCCTGCTGCCCAAAGACAACGGGCCCGTCGGTTGATTGAGCAAATGGATCATGTTCAGCGAGCACGAGTGAATGTTCAGAGACCACTCAAGTGGAACAATACTGGAGCCAAGAAGACTCTCGCTATCAGTGTCCAGTGGAAGGGAGAATCCGGAGATCGGGAGGAATTCTCCAATCAAGTGGCAAGACTTATTCTTCAAAACGATCCAAGAGTCCAAGAATACGATCTGATTAGCATAGTGATGATCCGCGAGTATGATCTTGGCATTGCTTCCGAAAAGAACTCACTGACTTTTGTCCATACCCCTGTAGAATGGTGTCAGCGTGTTCTTAGTGCTTCTCCGGCGCAGAGTCCAACATCACTTCATCAGTGATCAGTGATGGAGGAATGAGTTTCTAACAGCTTGGCGCCACGGGCAACCGCACCGGCGCAACGGAGCAGAATAACCGCACGCTCACCTGGAACTACGACGGCATCTACCGGCTCACCAGCGAGGCCGTCCAGGGCCCGTCGGGCGCGAACGGCGAGGTCGAATACACGCTCGACCCGGTTGGCAACCGCACCTCGGTCAACTCCTCGCTGCCCGGCGTGCAGTCGGTCAGCCTCAACAGCTTCAACCTCGACGACTGGCTCTCGCCAGAGACCTACGACGCAAACGGCAACACGCTCACCACCGGCGGCAAGAGCTTCGCCTACGACTCGGAGAACCATCTTGTATCGATGAACGGCGGCGCGGTTACAATGATCTACGACGCCTTCGGCAACCGCGTAGCAAAGAAGGTGGGCAACGTGACGACGACGTATCTGGTAGAAGACGATGTGAACCCGACCGGCCTGCCGCAGGTCTTCGAGGAGTCGGTCAACGGCGTGCTCCAGCGCACCTACACCTACGGCCTGCAACGCATCAGCGAGAACCAGCAAATCCAGGGCGCATGGACGCCCAGCTTCTACGGCTACGACGGATTCGGAAGCGTACGCCAGTTGACGAGCCTTGCAGGCGGCGTCACCGACACCTACAACTACGACGCCTTCGGCAACTCGTTCACTAAGCAAGGACCAACGCCGAATAATTATCTTTACCGAGGGGAGCAGGTTGATACAGATTTAGGTCTATATTATCTCCGCGCCAGATACTACAACCCCCAAACCGGCCGATTCCTCTCCCGCGATCCGTTTGACGGCGATCCGGCCGATCCAAAGACTTTGCACAAGTACCTGTATGCAGGCGGAGATCCGGTGAATGCGATGGATCCGACTGGCCGCCTGACATTTGAAGAAGGACTCCTAGTCGGCAAAATTATCGGACGAACGATTGGTACAGTGGCCTTTTTGGGCTGTGTGGTTGATGCAATATACGAAGGAATAGGTACCGTAGTGGAGTATGCAAGTAAACACTATCCTGGAGTGAAAAAGTTTCCAGCGCCGCCGCCACTACTCCATTACGGGTGTATAGCGACAGCCGCATATTACGGTGTCCTCTGGCTATCAGGTTTGTTTTTTGGAGTAGGAGGATAGTAAACGGGGTCAGAGGTGGAAAACATCGGATGTGTTCAGTTTCTAGTTATATTCAGGGAGCGTTAAGATGCTGATATCAGTTTCAAAGTACTTTCCGCCCTTGACTCAGGGAAGGATAGGCGTTATGGATCGCTTCTGTTCGGTGATGATGACGATCGTGGATTGTATGATCACGATTGCCGCAATCGGAATCCTCTGTGTGTTCATTTATCTAAGAGAGTTGACTTTTGCATATTATTCAGCCCTTGTGCTTTCAGCATCTTTCCTCATAGCACAGATGCTTTGCAATAAATGGCTAAGGCAGAAACGCATCGCAATTCTGACGCTCCGATTGAGCCTTTACCTGTCAGCTGTCGCCGTGACTTCCATTATTGAGAGGAGTGTTGGGAAGGGATCATTACTCGTACTGTTCTTTGCAATTATGTCCATTCGTGAATTGGCTGAAATTCGATGGAGACTTCGCCGACCAAGAATTCTGCCGACTACCCCTGGGTGCGGCCCGGATGCCGGGGCGGCGAATTAAATTCCTTCACAAACTACCTATATCGCGGCGAACAATACGACTCCGACTTGGGCCTGTATTATCTGCGCGCCAGATACTACAACCCCCAAACCGGACGATTCCTCTCAAGAGACCCGGAAGAGGGCGTGCCCAACTGATCCAAAGACACTGCATAAGTACCTCTACGCAGGCGGTGATCCGGTGAACCTGAAAGATCCTACCGGTCGCGATTACGTGGGATACGTCGAGATAAGCACAGGCTTGTCCTTCAGTGAGTTTGCGTATGCGTTGGGCTACGGAGCCGGCCGAGCTGTGGGTATTGTTGCGATTGTAAAGACTCCTTGCTGGATAGCTGCTCTCTTTGTCCGAGCGCAGAAGGATTTCGGTAAGCACGCCGAGTTGCCCGACTGGGCGGATCATCTCTGTCTTGCAACTGGTCCGTAGAGTTGATATTCCGAAGTGGAGGCGTTGCGCAGCTTCTGACAGCAAACAGAAAGGGAAAAGCATTATGTTGCGAAATAGCATTGCAAGTTGGCTCGACCCGAAGTCGCCCATTGGTAGGAATGAATACGGAATCGGGCAGGTTGTTGCGCTCATGCTTGCGGGCGCGCTGCTCCGCCCAATCGACTCGGTCATGCTCCAAAATCGGTCGAGCGTCTCGATCGCACTGGTGCTGGTCGGTGCTACCGTAGTTTTGAGCCTGATGAGTCTTCTGGCTGCTAAAAGGCTATCGGATGTTGGCTGGTCACGATACTGGACTTTGACCATGCTCGGACCGACCCTTATGTACGCGCTCCTTGCAGTGGGACGGTCAGACCCAGGTTTTCTTCGTGCGGCCTTGATCCCAGTTGGCCTGTTATTAGTTCTAGGTGGTGCTCTCATTGTTGCTCTACTCGTGATGCCCAGCAAGTCGAACACGAGCTAAGATAGTCGCGGCGAACAGTTCGATTCCGACCTGGGCTTATACTATCTGCGCGCCAGATACTACAATCCCCAAACCGGCCGCTTCCTCTCCCGCGACCCGTTTGACGGCGATCCGGCCGATCCCAAGACTCTGCATAAGTACCTCTATGTTGGCGGCGATCCTGTAAATTGGATAGATGCCAAGGGCAGGGAGATGGATGAGGATGTAGAGTTGGATGAAGTTGCTGAGCAGGAGAAACCGGCAGTCTCTAAATACGGTCAGGTCATAAGAAACTGTATTGATGGTATTGCAACGACGTTTCTAGGTATTTACGATTTATATAACTCAGGAGGTGGTAGTCGGTTAGGCTACGGACTTAGCTACTATGGCCTAGTCCGAGTTGCGGGATGCCTCATAAAATTCTTTCCAGAGCCACCGATGCCGAGGCCAATACCCCAAATGCCATGGCCAAGTCCACCGGAGAACTGGTGGCCGCCGTCTGGCACTCCAATAAACTGAGTATTCTTATGCTTGGCGGGTTGCCCATCCTTCGTATATCTACAAAGAAAGGTGGGTTACAGTGGAGCTCGACAGGCAACATCACCTATACCGGCGATCGCACCTTCGCATATTCTAGAGAGAATCCGAAGTGCTAATAGAAAGGACTCGATAGCATCGTGAAAGCGCAAAAACATTATCGTCAATTGATATTGCAATTTCTCTCTCTTATTGCCTGTGTATGGGCAATAGCTGGATTAATTCATCCATCTCTGCTACCAAGCCACGTCACAGTAGTGAACATTGTGCTAATCGGGGCGTTCCTAGCGAATGATAGCCCCGATGATCCCCCTCATGCTGTCGCTAGATATTCTGTCCTTTCAATTTGTTTTGGAGTCGGATCGTTCGCTTTTCTAATCTGCGATAAATCGTATTTCGGGTTCGCTTTATGCGCTGTGATGTGTTTGTATGATGTCTATATGGCGTACGCTTGCTACAAGAAGGTGAGAAATTCAATAGGGCGGGTGGCCCAACCTTAATCAGCCAATCGATATGGGAGTCCACGAACTCCGGAGGGCACGCTGAACTACACCTACGACCTGGCGGGCAATGTTGCCACTGCCACTTATCCCAACGGCTTCCAGACGACCTTCACCTACGACCAGTTAAGTCGCGTAAATGCTGTGTCCACGCCGGTTTCGAGCTATACCTATCAGCTCGGGCCGACAGGCATCCGCACCGGAGCTACGGAAGGCAATGGACGGTCGCTGACCTGGAATTATGACGGCATTTATCGGCTAACAAACGAGACCATCAGCAACGATCCTGCGAATAATGGCAGCGCAAGTTATGGGCTGGACCAGGTCGGCAACAGGCTGTCGGCAGTTTCATCGCTCACTAGCATCGCGTCGGGCAGCTTCAGTTACAACCCCGACGATGAAATCTCCTCTGAGACCTATGACGCCAACGGCAATGTTCTCTCCACGGGAGGCATGACCTATGCTTACGACTCCGAAAACCACATGACTTCCGCGACTGGCAACGGCAAGGTTGTGACCATGGTCTACGATGCTTTCGGCAACAGAGTCTCGAAGACAGTGAACGGAGTTACCACACAGTATCTGGTCGAAGACGATGTCAATCCTACAGGTCTACCTCAAGTATTGGAGGAGGTGCAGAACGGCGTTGCTGTTCGCACTTACACGTACGGCTTGCAACGCATCAGCGAAAGCCAAATGGCAAGTGGCACATGGACAACGAGCTTCTACGGCTACGATGGAGCGGGCAGTGTTCGCCAACTAACGAACTCCGCCGGAGCGGTCACCGACGAATACGAATACGACGCCTTCGGCAACTCGTTCACTAAGCAAGGTACAACTCCAAATAACTACCTATACCGTGGAGAGCAGTTTGACAGTGATTTGGGTCTCTACTATCTCCGAGCCCGGTACTACAATCCCCAAACCGGACGATTCGTGTCCCGCGACCCGGAAGATGGCAATCCTATCGATCCCGCGTCGCTGCATAAGTATCTTTATGCTAATGGCGACCCAGTCAACGGGATCGATCCGATGGGTCGCGAGGATTTCGATGAATTCCAATTCTTGAAAAAAGAGGTATCTCTCGGTGCCTCAACGACTGCGTATAAAATCGCAGCTGCCGAAGTGTCACTGCTTTGCCAGGTTGTAACCGCAGTCAATGTTATTACATATTTTGAAACAAGAGAAGCGGAGTATCGGACCGCCAGGAGAGCCTTTACCACTGAAGGCCGGTTGTGGCGTGGTTAGCCTTGCATCATACATCGCCCGTTTACCTGCGATCTGGGCCTCAATTCTGGCACAGTACGCGGCTGAGTGATTTTGGTTTTGTTCTGTAATGATTCTTCTCACCATTGCGCCAGAAATGGGCGTGGGGACGGGACAGAGAGTCTAAATATATAGACTGGTTCAAGTAATTGAGTGAATGAGGGATGATGAAGAATATGATGTTATCCTGCTTACGTTGGTTGCGCCATCAAGATGCAGTGTACGATAACGTTATCGGCTGCTTGGGTACGATAGCTTTAACAATTCTTTTATCTCAGAAGCTATGGACTATGTGGTTAGGAGTTCCAAGTAATGCACGGCTTCTGACATTCGTCAAAAATGCTTGGCCATATCTACTTCTGCTTCTAGGAGTCTATTGTCTTTACGCTTGGGCGTTGCGCAGGAAGCTGAGAATACAAGCCGGACGTTCCGGCTGGTGGGCACTGCCGCTTATGTTGCCCATCATTTTTTTTCCTATTTACGGCCTCAACAGTTTACAGGCTAGAGTCTATCTTTTATTGACTTTCCTCGTACTTACGCCTTTGTTCTTTGTCAAGTGGAAGGTAAAGATGGAAGAGAAAACAAGGGCGGGGGCCGAAGGTTTCCACCTATGAGAAGGGTGGGCGGCACAGGTCTGACTAAGCTATAAAGCTGGGTGCCCCATATCTGCATTGTCAGACAGGGGAGACATGGGAGATATTGATCACCCCGGAGGGGACGCTGAACTACACCTACGACCTGCCCGGCGTGCAGTCGGTCAGCCTCAACAGCTTCAACCTCGACGACTGGCTCTCGCCAGAGACCTACGACGCAAACGGCAACACGCTCACCACCGGCGGCAAGAGCTTCGCCTACGACTCGGAGAACCATCTTGTATCGATGAACGGCGGCGCGGTTACAATGATCTACGACGCCTTCGGCAACCGCGTAGCAAAGAAGGTGGGCAACGTGACGACGACGTATCTGGTAGAAGACGATGTGAACCCGACCGGCCTGCCGCAGGTCTTCGAGGAGTCGGTCAACGGCGTGCTCCAGCGCACCTACACCTACGGCCTGCAACGCATCAGCGAGAACCAGCAAATCCAGGGCGCATGGACGCCCAGCTTCT
>CAWDYE010000005.1:0-88416 GCA_963806565.1 uncultured Acidobacteriaceae bacterium | reverse complement strand
TCGCTGCACCGCGCAATAGTGAATGGGGATCATGCCGGGGCGGAATCGCTTCTGGCGCATGACGCCGACATCAACGCAAAGGATAACAAAGGAGGCACACTGCTGCACTACGCGGCAGGCCAAGGGTACATGGATGTGGCCGAATTGCTTCTGTCGCACGGCGCCGACGTCAAGGTCAAGGAAGAGATTGGCCAGACACCACTGCACATCGCTGCGTCGGTTGGAAACATGGATGTGGCTGAACTGCTTCTGGCCCACGGCGCCGACGTCAACGCCAAGGATAACTATGGCTCTACACCGTTGTATTTGGCGGCATACCTCAAGCATCGAGAGATGGTTGACCTGCTGCGCCGGCACGGCGGCCACAAATAATAACGCTAAACTCCGCGACGTCTTTCGAATAACCCCCGGGGCCACGCCCTTGACCGCGCATAATGTCGGGGCGCCTCATCTTTCCGCAGACTTGTCGCAGAAGTATGGAACCAGCTACTTTCCCGCCCCATGGCACTTCTTGTACTTCTTCCCGCTGCCGCAGGGGCAGGGATCGTTGCGCCCTACCTTCTCGCCGGTGCGGCGCTGCATGGGCTGGCTGGCATCTCCGCCGGAGCGGCTGGCCGCCGACAGCTCCCGCTGCTTCTTGCGCTGGAACTCCTTCTCCAGCGCATCAATAGTCGTGGAGGGTTGGCGCGTAGAAATTCCAATCTCCCTCGGCTCCGCATCCATCGTCAGAGGCCGGGCGCTACTGGCCACTGGCGGCGCGGCGGGAACTGTCCGGCTGATGCGCGGAGCAGCGTCCATCGGCTGTCCGTCCGGACCCAGAATCTGCATGCGGAAGAGGAACCGAACCGTGTCCTCCTGGAACTTCAGCATCATGGCCTCGAACATCTCGAAGGACTCGCGCTTGTATTCCACCAGCGGGTCCCGCTGCGCATACTGGCGCAGGCCAATACCCTCTTTGAGGTGGTCCATGGAGAGCAGATGGTCCTTCCACAGCCCGTCGATCACGCTCAGCATCACCATGCGCTCGTGGTAGCGCATGGTGGCCGGGGAGAGAATCTTCTCCTTGGCCTCGTACTGCTCCTTCAGCCTGGCGAAGATGTCATCGCCCAGCTCGTGCCGGTTGAGCGCGTGCGGATTGACTCCCGTGGCGCCGATATTCAGCGAAGCGAGTTTCAGCCCGAAGTGATCGATGAGTTTGCTATCCAGACCCTTCAAGTCCCACTGATCCGGATGCAGCTTTTCGCCGGCAAACTCGTCCAGCAGGCTGCTCAGAATTCCGCCGACATAATCCTCCAGAATCAGCTCCCTCTGCTCCACGCCCTCCAGCAGTTGCCGCCGCAGCCCGTAAACCGCCTCGCGCTGCTTGTTCATCACGTCGTCGTATTCCAGCAGGTGCTTGCGGCTCTCGAAGTTCTGCGCTTCGACGGCTTTTTGCGCGCCCTCGATGCGCTTGGTGATCATCTTCGACTCGATGGGCTCATCCTCTTTCATGCCCATCCGCTGCATCATGGTGCTCATCCACTGCTTGGCGAAGATGCGGATCAGATCGTCTTCCAGCGAGAGATAAAATCTTGACTCGCCGGGATCGCCCTGACGGCCCGCGCGCCCGCGCAACTGATTGTCAACGCGCCGCGACTCATGCCGCTCCGTGCCCAGAATGAACAACCCGCCCGATTCGATTACCTGCTCGTGTTCAATGCGCGCCGCCTCGGCGTGAACTTTGAAGACCTCCTCCCACTCCGGTTCGGCAATCTCAAACTCCTGCCCCTGATAGTAGAAGCGCAGAAATCCCGCCGGCGCCATGGGATTGATGGCACCCTCGGCCACGCTGATGGCCCGCGCCTTGTTCTTCTTCACCAGCTCCTGGCGGGCCATGAACTCGGCGTTGCCGCCCAGTAAAATGTCGGTTCCTCGACCGGCCATGTTGGTGGAGATGGTCACCGCCGCCAGCCGCCCGGCCTGGGCCACAATCTCCGCCTCGCGCTCGTGGAATTTGGCGTTCAGCACTACGTGCTTCACGTTCTTGCGCGCCAGAATCCCCGACAGCCGTTCGCTCTTTTCAATCGACGTGGTGCCCACCAGCACCGGCTGCTGCCGCTCGTGCAGCCGCGCAATGTCCTCGGCCACCGCCTTGTACTTAGCCTTCTCGATCAGGTAGACCACGTCCGGATTTTCAAGCCGCAGCAACGGCTTGTTGGTGGGAATGACGACGATCTCCAGCTTGTAGATCTTCTCGAACTCCGCCGCCTCCGTCTCCGCCGTGCCGGTCATGCCGCTGAGCTTTTTATACAAGCGAAAATAATTCTGAAAGGTGATGGTGGCCAGCGTCTGGTCTTCCTTGCGGATGCTCACGCCCTCTTTGGCCTCGATGGACTGATGCAACCCATCCGACCAGCGGCGGCCCGGCATCAGGCGGCCGGTGAAGGTATCGACAATGATCACCTCGCCGTCTTTGACCACGTACTCCACGTCGCGCTTGTAGAGCGCTTCCGCCTTGATTGCGGTTTCCACGTAGTGCTTCATATCCCAGTTTTCGGCGTCGGCGATGTTGGTGATGCCCAGAAGCTTTTCAATCGTGACCCAACCTTCGTCGGTGACGCCGATGGTGCGCTGCTTCTCGTCCACGACGTAGTCGCCGGTCAGGAACTTTTCACCTTCCCTGAGTTGCAGGTTCAACTCCGCCACGCGCTGGGTGTCGATGGCTTCGATCTCCTCGCCCTTCACCAGCTTGGGAACAATCTGCCGCGCCTTGGCGTAATTGTCCGTTGTCTGATCGGTCGGCCCGGAGATAATCAGCGGCGTTCGCGCCTCGTCGATCAGAATCGAGTCCACCTCGTCCACGATGGCGTAGTAATGGCCGCGCTGCACGCAATCCTTGATCTCGAATTTCATGTTGTCGCGCAGATAGTCGAAGCCGAATTCGTTATTGGTTCCATAAGTAATGTCGGCCAGGTAGGCGGCACGGCGCTCGTTGTCGTCGAGGTCGTGAACGATGACGCCGACGGAAAGCCCCAGAAACTCGTAGATCTTGCCCATCCACTCGGCGTCGCGCTTGGCCAGGTAGTCGTTCACCGTGACCACATGCACGCCGTGGCCAGCCAGCGCATTCAGGTAGCAGGAAAGCGTGGCCACCAGCGTCTTGCCTTCGCCGGTCTTCATCTCGGCGATCTTGCCCTGATGCAGCACCATGCCGCCAATCAACTGCACGTCGAAGTGGCGCATCTGCACCGCCCGCCAGCCCGCCTCGCGCACCACCGCAAAGGCCTCGGGCAGAATTTCGTCCAGCGCCTCCCGCTCGGCCTTGTCCTGCGCTTCCGCCCGCTCTTCTGCAACCTCCCGCGCATCGGCCTCGCGCCCCTCCGCCCGCAGTTCGTCGGGGTTTTCAAAGCCTTTCAGCCGCTCGGCGACCCGCTCGGCAATCCGCGCCCGAAACTCGGCCGTCTTAGCCCGCAACTGCTCGTCGGACATTTGCTTCATGTCCGCTTCCATAGCGCCAATCGCCGCCACCTTCGGCATCAGCCGCTTGATCAGGCGCTCGTTCGCCGTGCCAAAAATCTTGGTTAAAACTTTATCGAAACCCACTGTATTCTCCGCTTACCAGTGTAAATGGTAGAGGTTACGAACGGTTTTACAAAGCCCATTCGGTGAAATCTCCTCGCTTGAGTGCCCAACCCTCGCTGCATTTTTTGCAGTTAAGGTGGAAAGCCTCGAACGACATCCCAGCTCAAAGCCGAAACACCAGCCTGTCCACCGGCTCGCCGCGCCGAATCTTTTTGAGTTGGCGGTCAAGTTGCTTCTTTAGGTTTTCCGGATCGCCCTCGTCATCCTCGTCCGCGTCCTCCTCCTGCTTTATCTCCACGACATTGGCAACACTGGGCCGGTATAAGACTTGTAAGAAGAGAAGTGCAATTCCCAGTGCCGATGAAGACGGGCAAAATCCGGGGTTCTTTCTTCCCAGCCGTTGGTTCAGCTGCCATCGGACGCGCAGAAAGCAGTAGTAAACAAGAATGGCGCCAATTGCCAGAAATGGCGCGCCCATGGCAAAGAAACCCAATACAGAAGGATCGACGTGCATCGGCACCCTCGCGAATCGCAGGCAAGACTTCACAAATAAATGGGCCGCGCGCGCAAAACAGCCCGAAGCTGTCCTGCAAAGCCGGACCAATTTTTGAGGAAATTATGCGATTTGGAAGGGTGGTGGGCGCTGGAAGCGTGCAGGGAGAGCAGGAGCGCCGGGCACGCGGCCTACGTACTCATAGGCCAGCGGCGCAAGCAGGCTTAGCGGCGAGATGACTCCAACGAAGAGCAGCGGCAGAATCGCCAGCCAATCCGCGCCACTCCCGGAGTTGGTGTGCGGGATCAGCAGGCACAACAAGGCGATTCCGATGGCGAGGGCCGCAATCAGAACCCATACTCGCCGCTGCCGATTCTGAATCATGGATAGACTTCTCTTTGGTTTGAGTATAGCAGATAGCTATTCGTTCTTCAGAATAAACGATTCGCCGCGCCCCCCAACACCATCACAGACACGGTTTTCCGGGCGGGTGTATGATAGCTTCGTTTGAAAATTCGCCATCGAATCGCGAGGTTTCCCGGGACGTTACTGGGTTCGGTGAAAGAGGGATTTGGCAGATGCAGAACGAGAAGAATGAAAATGAGAACCCGAAGGTAGATTCTGCAGATCGCAGGCAGTTTTTGCGTACTGCGCTGTGGGCTGGCGGAGCGGCGGCGCTGCTGCTGACCGGAGCAAGCCGGAAAATGCTGGCCACCAGTCTGGCACTCAACCAGCAGGAGATGGAAGCAGCGCGGCGCGCACAGCAAGTCCAGGGCGCACCGCCAAATGCGGAGCGGAATACGGAACGCATGGAAGCCAGGGCCACGCAGCCCTCGGGGATGTGCGACGGTTGCGAGGGGACCTGCTCAGGTACCTGCATCGGTTGCCAAGGCTCCTGCCAAGGAAGTTGTGTCGGTCTCTGCCAAGGTTCCTGCCTGGGCACTTGCAGCGGTAGTTGTGCTGGAATGTGCATGGGCGTTCATTAAGTAACAGTATCGGGACTGGGCCATTTAATTTTCGTATCGTCCTGTCCTGAGCTTCTGGTGAAAGAGGGATTTGGCAGATGCAGAACGAGAAGAATGAAAATGAGAACCCGAAGGTAGATTCTGCAGATCGCAGGCAGTTTTTGCGTACTGCGCTGTGGGCTGGCGGAGCGGCGGCGCTGCTGCTGACCGGAGCAAGCCGCCAGTTGCTGGCCAAGAGTTTCGCGCTCAATGAACAGGAGCTGGAAGCCGCCCGGCGCGCGCGGCAACTCCCGGGCGCGCCGCGCGATGCGGATCGGGATGCCGAGCGTATCGCCGCCCGAACCGATAATTCCGAGGGCGGCTGCCATGGCAGTTGCGAGGGCGGATGCCACGGAAGTTGCCAGGGCGGCTGCAAAGGCAGTTGCATGAGCGGCTGCCGGGGAAGCTGCGAAAGCGGCTGCCGAAACGGCTGTTCCAGTTGCGGCGCCAGTTGCCAGGGCGGATGCCACGGCAGTTGCGAGGGCGGCTGCCGGAGCGGTTGTTCGGGCTGCGGCGGCAGTTGCGAGGGCGCCTGCAAAGGCAGTTGTCAGGGCACCAACCACTTCTGAGAGCGCCGGCCAGCAAACCACCGTTTGCCCCAGAAAGTCATCCTCTGCCTTGCGTCCATCCGCAATTTGGGCGCAAGGCGGTGGTTTGTTGAGACCACCGCGCTTGCTTTCGCTGTGGAAAGAGTCGATCAAAGATTTATGGCCGCAAAATTTGATTTTCGCATTGTGCAGTTGCACCTGACGGATCAGTGCAATCTGCGCTGCTCCTACTGCTACGAGGATCGCGCGCAACGGTCTTCGCGGGTTATGCCCGTCGCAATGGCGCAGGAGATCGCCGCCCGGCATATGAAGGAGGAGGGTGATCACGAGAGAGTCGAGTTCGATTTCATCGGCGGAGAACCGCTGGTGGTGTGGGATGTGATCGTCTCCGTGGTTGAATATCTTCACCGGCACAAGTGGCCGAGAAAATTCAGCTGCTCCTTCTCCACCAACGGCACGCTGTTCAACGAGGAGATCAAAGCCTGGCTGGACCGCTACTCCTGCGTAGATTTTTCTTTCAGCATCGACGGCACGCGCGCCGCGCACGACCTGAATCGCTGCAACTCCTACGATCGCGTGATCCGTCACGTGCCCTGGGCTCTGGAACGCTCGAAGCGCTTCCATCTGGAACCCCATGTGAAGATGACCATCGGCCCGGATACCATTCCCATGATCGCCGAGGGGATTGCCGAGCTGCACGGCCTGGGATTTCCTAAAATCGACGCCAACGTCCCTTATGAAAACATCTGGGGCGACCGTTTGGAGTCCTGCCTGACCACCTTTGCCGGGCAACTGGATATTCTGGCGGATTACTATCTGCAACACCCGGAACTGGAGCCGTCGCGGCTGGTCAATCTTCCCTACGAGAAAATTTTTGACGAGGCGGAGAGCACGGAGTTCCCCCGCTGGTGCGGCTCCGGCAGCCCCATGATCTGTTACGACGTGGAAGGGCGTCCCTTGCCCTGCCATCGCTTTGTTCCTATCTCCACCGGGCTGCGATACGAAGGCCCGCTCACCTTTCCGCCCAAGAGTTGGGACGAGGTCAGGAAAGCGGAGCCGTCGCCTTGCGTCGAGTGTCCGTTCGTGGCCGCTTGTCCCTCCTGCATGGCGCTGAACTGGCTGGAGAATGGCGACGTAGACCGGCGCACCCACTGGCATTGCGGCTTCATCCTTCTGCAGATGAAAGCCAGCGCCAAATTCAAGATTCTGCGCCTCAGCCGGGATATTGCCGCGGCTCCTCAGACAGACGAGGGCCCGAAAATCGTCTCCGATCTCCAGGCGGAACTCGACCACGCTTTGCGCGTTCATGAAATGCTCTCCGGCGCCAGCCTGTAATCGGATGCATGGCTGACGGCAGGACACCGCCATCCCATTTCAGCCGGCATTTCACTCAGCCTCGTACAATGGAGAAGAGAGCCGAACCCCACTTAGCCATGGCCGACGAAGAGAAACAATCTCCCAAGCCCGACGACGAGTTAGCCGGCAAGGTCTACGACTCCCGGCTCATCCGCCGCCTCGGCCATTACCTGCGCCCTTACTGGTGGCAGGCCACTGTCTCCGCCCTCGCCGTTTCTCTCAAATCCCTCTGCGACGTCTCCGGCCCCTATCTGATTATGGTGGCCATCGACCGCTACTTTCCCAAAGAACTTGGTTCCTTACTCTCCACCAACCTCATCGCCAACGTCCTGGGCTCAACCAACTGGCTCGCCCGCCGCCTCCCCGCCGATCCCTACCAGGGCATCACCCGCCTGGCTATGATTTACCTCTGCGTCGCATTCTGCGCCTATCTCTTTGAGTTCGTCCAGATTTATCTCATGCAGTGGACCGGACAGAAGCTCATCTTCGACATGCGCCGCGATATTTTCCGGCACATGCAGCGCATGCACATCGGCTTCTTTGACACCCACCCCGTGGGCCGACTGGTCACGCGCATCACCTCCGACGTCGACGCCATCAACGAGATGTTCACCGCCGGCGTGCTGGCCATCGTGGATGACTTTCTCAACCTCACTGTCATGGCTGCTCTCATGCTCGCCATCAACTGGCGGCTGGCCCTGCTGGCCTTCGCCGTGCTGCCGCTGATTCTCATCGTCACGCGCCTTTTCCGCGATCATGTGCGGGAGAGTTATAGAAGGGTGCGCACCGCCATCGGGCGCATCAACAGCTTTACGCAGGAGCACATCTCAGGGATGAGCGTGGTGCAGCTTTTCAACCGCGAACAGCGCGCCTTTGACGATTTTGAAGATGTGAATCGCCAGCACATGATCGCTTTCATTGACACCATCTTCGCCTACGCGCTCTTCTATCCGGCGGTCGATATTCTCTCCATGACAGCCATTGCGCTGGTCATTTGGCGGGGCGGCTTCGGCGTGCTGGCCGGCGTGGTCACCATCGGCGTGCTGAATATGTTCATCCAGTATTCGCTGCGTTTCTGGCGTCCGATTCAGGACATGAGCGACAAGTACAACATCCTGCAATCGGCGATGGCCGCCGGCGAGCGCATCTTCAAACTGCTCGACACCCCGCCGGAGATTGTCAACCCGGCCGTGCCTCTCCGCGGAGACGGGAGCAACAGGATTGAGTTTCGCCACGTATGGTTCACCTACCAGAAGCTGACAGAGGCGCAGCAAGCCGCAGTCGCTGCGGCTTTGAAAGGTACTTCCCCTCAGGGGCTAAAGCCCGAGGATTCAAAGGCCCAACTTGCGGCACGACTAAAGTCGTGCCCTGATACAATCGCGGATCTCGCCGCTATCGACGGCGTCGAGTGGATTCTCAAAGATGTCTCCTTCACCGTCGAGCCCGGCCAGACCGTCGCCATCGTGGGTCATACCGGCGCCGGAAAGACCACCCTCACCAGCTTGATGATGCGCTTCTACGAGGTGACCGCAGGACAGATTCTTCTAGACGGCGTAGACCTGCGCCAGCATGACCTGACCGCGCTCCGCCAACACTTCGCCGTCGTTTTGCAGGATCCGTTTCTCTTTACCGGCACGCTGGCCGAGAACATCCGCTTCGGCAATGAAGCCATCACCGACAGCGATCTTCGCCGCGCCGCGCGCGATGTCAACGTGCTGGACTTCATCGAGAGCCTGCCCCGCCAATTCGACGAGCCCGTGCAGGAGCGCGGCAACTCGCTTTCCACCGGCCAGAAGCAGCTCATCAACTTTGCTCGCGCCCTGGCCTTCAATCCGCGCATCCTGATTCTGGATGAGGCCACATCGAGCGTGGACACCGACACCGAGCTGCGCATCCGCGGCGCGCTGGAGCGCATGGTCGAGGGCCGGACCAGCGTGCTGATTGCCCACCGCCTCTCCACCGTGCAGCGTGCAGAGACGATTCTGGTAATGCACAAGGGGCAGTTGCGCGAGATGGGCAGTCATCAGGAATTATTGGCACAGCGCGGCCTCTACTGGAAGCTGTATCAGTTGCAGTACAAGGACCAGGAGGGGGCCGTAGGCACTCTTTCACTGGACCAACCCACTGTTGCGCCGGCAATTTAGGGATTGCACTATGGGCAAGACTTATGGTTCTCAAAAGCAAGAGCTAGAACACTCAGGAGCGGCCTAGGCGACATCGATCACAATGAGCGTGATGTCGTCCTGCTGGACCATGGAAGATGGTTGCCATTGGCGAATCTCGGAGAGCAGTTGCTCCACCAACTCAGACTGAGGGCGCGACTTATTCCTGCGGACAACCTGCTCGAGCTTGTCGTCGCCAAAGGGCTCACCGCCGGCATTCTCTGGTTCAGTCACGCCATCGGTATAAAGCAGAAAGCGGTCGCCTGGATTGATGGTCATCTCAAAAACGGGGTAGTCGGGCTCGCTCATCACTCCGAACAGCAGGCCGTTGCTTTCGATGCGTTCCAGTTTGTCTCCGCGCCACCACAGCATCGGCGGATGCCCCGCGGCCGAGTAGCGCGCTATGTGATTCTCAGTATCAATCCATAAATAGGACGCGGTGACGAACTGATCGTGGAGCTGCCCTGAAAGGACGCGATTCAACCCGCGCATGACCTCCCGCGGATCATCGGCGCTGGGCAGGATGGATTGCAGCGCGATCTTGATCATGCCGGCAACGAGCGCCGCCGGGACGCCATGTCCGGAGACGTCAGCAACAAGAACGCCAACCCGGTTCTCATCGACAGGAATGAAATCGTAAAAATCGCCGGCCACGGCGGTCATGGGACGATAGGCAGCAGAGATGCGAAGGTTGCTGAGTTCGGGACTGGCGCCAGGGAGAATCGAGGTCTGTATTCTGTGGGCGATGGCAAGTTCATTTTCAATTGACAGCAAATGTTGCTCGTTGGCATAGACTCTCTGCATGGCGACATAGCCCAGAGCGAACAGCAGAGCCGCAAAGCCCAGGTCATCCAGAAAATGGGAAGTCTGGTAACCCAGGGGACGCGCCAGGTTGACATACAGGGCTTCCATGACAAAAAAAAGCATGCCCGCAGCCAGGACGCCACGGTTGGGCAGAACGAGGAATTTGCGGGAGAGCCCGGGCAGCGCGACCACAATGACCAGGATAAGAAGAAGGCAGGTAGCGAGGATTTGATTGTAGAGGATCAATCTGTTCCTCGATCCGGTAACGACGAAGAAGCCCATTCCTGCTACAGCAATCGCCAACCCCGCGAAAATCACGGGCTTCATAAGCAACCGTATTTTGCCGGTGGTCAGTTCCAGAAAGGCGAGCGAAGCAACCACCAAGACGAAGTAATTGTGAATCACATCCGCGTAGGGAACACTGACCTGAAACCAGCGCGGCATACGCGCTGCAGCTATCAGCGAATCAGCCAGGGGCTGGATCCCATACAACACGCTCCAGACGCCCAGCCACAGGACGACGCGGATGCCGCTGCGCCGGCGCATCGCCGCAATGCAGCAGGCGGACAACCCCGCAAAGACAAAAGCCGTGCCCGCGATGACGCCAAGGAGTTGATCACCGGTGATTACAAGAGGTTGAACCTGCATACACGCACCTCGCTGACACAGCAACGATAGCAGAGTGGAGCTCGTTGCTTATAGGGCGGTGCATGGAGGACTTTGCGGGGGGTTGCCCTCCCGCGGTGTGAGTATTCCGCGCAGAGTTGAGTCAGAATTTTTCTACGTCCAGAAGATTTCAATGCCTTTGGCGGTGGCGCGGATGTTGGGCGGCTTGTGTTGGGTGAGAATGCGGATGGCGGAGAAGCCGCCGCCGAGCACGCACACCGCTCCGCCGCCCACCAGCAGGCCCAGCTTGCTGGTCGGTTCGGGATCGAGGAATGCCAGGATCACCATGGTGAGGCCGGCGCCGCTCATGCCCAGAGCCACCGAGACGCCGGCAATCTCGCGCCGCGAAAGGCCGGAGATGCGCGCCATCTGCAACAGCGTCTGGTCTTGGGGATGGATGCCGAGGTGAGCATCATCGACGAGCACTCCGGCCTGACGGGCCTTATAGAGGAGCGCCAGCGAACGCAGCCAGCCGGGATCGGAGGTGCGGACGATTTTCTCGAGGGTATCATCCATGGAAAAGAGTCTATACCCTGAAGCTGGCGGGCGCGGCCGATGTCAAGATGGCAGTCTCACGAAGCCATGGCCTATTGCGGCAAAAACAGAGGCGCCAGAGACTCCGGAATCTCTGACGCCTCGATCGCGATGAACTCAGGTTGCTCGGACCAAGCATCGTCCCGTTCAGTTTTCCAATGCGTCCGCGAGTTTCCTCGCGTCCCGCATCTTCCGCTGTGCCGGCGATGGAGCTTCGAGGTGCCTCGAATCTCCGATCCTTCGACGTCGCAGTCTATGAATCTCCGGGTTGCCCCGCATTTTCTCTTCTGCGACGCCTCTTGATGCGTCCACGGTTGCCCGCACAGCGCATCTTCCGGCATTGCCGACGGTGAGTTCGCGGGTTGCCCCGCTCGCTCGCTCCCTCGGCTGCCGCTGTCGGATGGCTCCGCGAGCTGCCTCGCACAGCACACCCTCTGGCGACGCCGTCGCTGCGTCTGCGGACTACCCTGCGGGTTGCCCCGCAGCGTGTCTCACATCCTGCGGCTACGGCTGGGCCGATGTGACTTCCCGGCAGGAGGCAAACCTTGCATCCCCGGCGATGCCGAGGATGAATCTTTGCTTCCCGCCGGCTCCTGCACATTCCCGGCTGGCTCTGGATGCAATCTCGACTGAAATTCAAACTCCCTGCCGTCGCCGGCCTGGAGCATGCGCGCGATCGGATTTTGCATCGTCCTGCCAGCAGGGAACTGCGTTTCCAATTCCCTGGAGGTCACTAACTTAGGAGGAGCGTAGGGCGGTTGAATCTGTGGAAGCAAGTGCAAAAAAGGAATTAATCTGTGGATTTCACCAATCGTAGTGCATAAATCGCCGCGGTGTACGAGGCGATACAATGGTGCCGGAGTTAAACTGTGCAGATTCTTCTGGCGCTCTTTTGTCTGGGCATCGCGCTGTATGCGTGGCAGGCCTGGCACCGCATTGAGTTTGGCGTACAACAGTGAATCATCAATGAAGAAGGGCCGCTCCATATAAACGGAGTGGCCCTTTGTATTGAAGCTAGCCGACGTTACTTTGCGGCGACCAGAGGCCTGGTGCTCAACGAGCCGTTCTTGTAGCCCTTGGCGATTTCGGCGATGGAGACGGCCTTGTAATCGCCGGCATGTCCGGCCTGGCCGAATTGCGTCATGCGCTGGGCAACAACCTTCTGCATGGCCTCGCGGGCCGGCTTGAGGTAGTCGCGGGGGTCGAACTTCTCCGGAGACTCCCACAGAACCTTGCGAATGGCGCCGGTCATGGCCAGGCGATTGTCGGTGTCCACGTTGATCTTGCGCACGCCGTTGCGGATGCCCAGCTGTATCTCTTCGACGGGCACGCCCCAGGTCTCCTTGAGCTTGCCGCCGTACTTGTTGATCACGTCCTGCAAATCCTTGGGCACGGAAGAGCTGCCGTGCATGACCAAGTGAGTGTTGGGCAGGCGCTTGTGAATGGCGATGAGCACGTCCATTTTGAGGACCGAGCCGTCGGGCTTTTTGGTGAATTTGTAAGCGCCATGGCTGGTGCCAATGGCGATGGCCAGCGCATCGACGCCAGTCAACTCGGCAAACTCAACGGCCTGGTCGGGGTCGGTGACGTGCTCCAGGCCGGTGCCGCCCGCGCCGTGGCCGTCTTCGACGCCGCCCAGCACGCCGATCTCGCCCTCCACGGTGACGCCGCGTTCGTGCGCAAAATCGACCACGCGCCTGGTGACCGCGACGTTTTCCTCAAAGCTGGCCGGAGTCTTGCCGTCTTCTTTGAGCGAACCGTCCATCATCACGCTGGTATAGCCCAACTCGATGGCGCTCTTGCAGGTCTCGAAGCTGTTGCCGTGGTCCTGGTGCATGGCGATGGGGATTTCGGGATTGAGCTCGGCCGCGGCCTGGATCAGCTTGAAGAGGTAGAGATCCTCGGCAAACTTGCGCGCCCCGCGGCTGGCCTGCACGATGACCGGGGACTTGGTTTCCTTGGCGGCGGCCATGATGGCCTGAATCTGTTCCATATCGTTGACGTTGAATGCGCCGACGCCGTAACCGCCCTTGGCGGCCTCGTCGAGCAGTTGCCGCATCGAGACTAGAGGCATTTGGTTTCTCCTGTGCCGGTTGAGCCGGCGTGGTTTGGGTTGGGTCCGGCCGCGCTTATTCGAGTGCTGCTGTGCAGGCGATTCGTTTGCCGTCGGCGGGAACCGCGATCATCTTTATGGTAGCAGGAACGCGCAAGGTGGAAAGTGTGCTCTTCAACACAGGCAGGCGGCGGCGTTACGGCAGCCCGAATCAGGAGGGCGCGCGTCCTGGAACAGTGCTGACGAAATCGCGTCAGGAAAATAGGAAATTATGCTGGGCCGCTAGAACTCCAGCACCTTGCGCTGCGCGGCGAAGATTTCCTTGAGGCCCGCCTCGGCCAGATCGATGAGCGCGTTCAGTTGCGAACGGGAAAAAGAACCCTTCTCCGCCGTGGCCTGGATCTCAATCAGGCCGCCGTCGGCTCGCATCACCACGTTCATGTCCACCTCGGCCTGCGAATCCTCCTCATAACATAGGTCCAGCAGCGCCACGCCATTGACCATGCCCACCGAGGTGGCTGCGACCAGTTGCGTGAGCGGCGACTGCTTGAGAGTTCCCGCCTTGACCAGCGCGTTGAGCGCGAGGCCGAGCGCGACCGCCGCTCCGGTGATGGCCGCGGTGCGCGTACCACCGTCGGCCTGAATCACGTCGCAATCCAGAATCACCGTCCGCTCGCCCAGCGCTTTCATGTCCACTACCGAGCGCAGACTGCGGCCAATGAGCCGCTGAATCTCTTGGGTGCGGCCGCCGATCTTGCCCCGCTCGCTCTCCCGCGGCGTCCGGGTCACCGTGGAGCGCGGCAGCATCGCGTACTCCGCCGTCACCCAGCCGCGGCCCGCGTTGCGCAGCCAGCCGGGGACGCCCTGCTCCACGGTGGCATTGGTCAGCACCCGCGTGTTGCCCAGCGTGATCAGAACGGAGCCCTCTGCGGTCTGCACAAAGCCCGGCGTGAGGGTGAGGGGGCGAAGCTCAAGCGGGCTGCGGCCGCCGGGACGTAAATAGGAGGAGGCGCTTTGCATGGAGAGATTGTACGGGAAAGCTCCGGGAGAGAGGCAGGAATATACGGGGAAAGCTGTTGTTCCGGGATGGGAAACGGCCGATTTTCCGGCCCGGAAGAGGAATCACCTCGTAGCACATTGAAACTACTGATCTTGCTCCAAGTACGCCGCGTCCCTTTGTCCCATTTTGGGAGATTGCGCCTCTTCGGGCGGCAACCGGAGTTTCCGGGAATTGGAGGCTAACCCCTTCCCTTATCAGGAACTTAATGTGAGTGTTCTGGTTTGGCACGCCACGTGTATTAGAACAGGACAGTTTCCAATCCTGAAAAGCAGGAATGGGAAGAACGAAACAGGGATTAGGGAATAGGAATCAGGAAAATGTAGAAGGAGTGAGTGATGCGGCAGACAGCACAGGCAGCGGAATTGAAACCAGCAGGATTGGCGGCGTCCGCGTTGCCGGCAACCGATCTGGTGGATGCGGAAGTGGCCGGAGGCTCCGTGGCCAAGCGCAAACGGGTAGAGGCGGTGGTCGAGACACTGGCCAACCTGCGCGGCAAGGGCGAGAGCCTGGCCGAGGTGGCCCACGACACCCGCAACATGGTCACCGCGCTGGGACTCTACTGCGATCTGCTGGAGGAGCCGGGGGTGCTCGCCCCTGGCTTCCACCACTACGCCGGCGAACTGCGTCTGGTAGCCACGGCCAGCCGCCGCCTGGTGGAGAAGATGCTGGCGCTCGATGTCCGCCTCGATGCCCGGATTGCCCCGGAGACTGGCCTCTTCGGCGGCCTCGGAAGGAACTGGACGGAGGCCGAAGCGCCCGGTGCCGGAGGGCTGGAACGGGCGCGCCACTGGGATCTGATGCCCCCCGTGCCCATCGACAACCTGGCCGCGGAGCTGGTGGCCAACCGCAATCTGCTCTCCGCCCTGGCCGGGCCTTCCATCGCCCTGACAGTAGACGTGGAGGGAGGCGCTCTGCCCATTCAGCTGACCGGCGAGGAGCTGACCCGGATTCTGGTCAACCTGGTCAAGAACGCCGCCGAGGCCATGCCCGTCGCGGGGCGTATCACGATCAGCCTGCATGAGTTTCATGCCGGAGCGAAACACACTCCCCGGATGGTGCTGAGCGTGAAAGACAACGGGCCCGGCATTCCCGTCGAGGCGCTGGACAAGATCTTCGACCCCTGCTTCACCACCCGCCCCTGTTTCGTACCCGGTCACGGCGCGTCCGCTTCGGGCGCCTGGGGTTCAGGCAGCCCCGGCAACAGGCCGGCCTCCCACCGCGGGCTGGGGCTGTCCATCACCCGCTCTATCATCGAGAGCGCCGGAGGCAGCATTCATGCCTCCAACCGCACCCCGTCTGGAGCCTGCTTCAAGATTGAGCTGCCCATCCGCTCCCGCTGAGACCTCCGGCAGGTGGGCAAAACCTCCGGCAGAGTAACGAAACTGGAGGCTCAATGGCAGAAAACCGGTGGCCGGCGATGAGAAAACCTGGCGGCATATGGACGGAAAGCCGGTAGCGATTTGAAAGAAATCCGGCGGAATGTTGACGAAAAACCGCGGCGCATGGAGCAAAAAAGCACCTCCGGCTCTGCGGCAACAAAAAAACCAGTTAACCAACTGCGCGTGAGGCGAATACAATGCTCGAGACAGTGGTAACGACCAGAACCATGGAGTTTATCCCCCAACTCGCGGAGCCGCCGGCGCGATTGCACCTGCTGGTGGTGGATGCGGACCCGGCGATGCGCTCGGCCTGCGCCGAGATTGCCAGTAGCCTGGGCTATGCGGTGGAGAGCACCGGAGACCTGGGCCAGGCCCGCGGTATGCTGCGCGGCTCGCCCGCCGACATTTTGCTGGTCAACCTTCCGGCAGGCTCCAACCACGGCCTGGAGTTGGTCAGCGAGGTCAAACTCCTCTACCCCCAGACTGTGGTCATCGCCATGACCGCTTCGGGATCGGTCAACGCCGCCGTCGAGGCCATGCGCTGCGGGGCCTCGGATTACCTGGCCAAGCCCTTCGCCATGGACGAATTGTCCACGGTTCTGGACCGCGCCGCAGCCTCGCTGGTCACAGACACCGCCACCCGCCAGTTGCGCGAGCGGCTCCGGCTCTCGCAGGGACTGGGAGCCATGATCGGCCGCTCCGGGGAGATGGAAAAGCTCTATCGCATCCTCTCCAAAGTCGCGCAGAGCTCCCACCCAGTGCTGATTCTGGGCGAAAGCGGCACCGGCAAGGAGCTGGTAGCCAGGACCATCCACGCCTACGGGCCGAATTCACAAAAGCCGTTTTTGCCGGTCGATTGCGGCTCGCTGGTTCCCACCCTGATTGAGAGCGAACTCTTCGGATACGTGAAAGGTGCCTTTACCGGGGCCAACCACAGCAAAGACGGGTTGCTGGTCTCGGCCGAGGGGGGCACGGTGTTTCTGGACGAGATTGGCGAGCTCACGCTCGACCTGCAGGCCAAGCTGCTGCGCGCTCTTCAGGAAAAGGAGGTTCGCCCGGTCGGGGCCACCCACCGCGTCCCCATCAAGGCGCGCATCGTGGCTGCCACCAACCGGGATCTGGCGGTGATGGTGGAACAAGGCGCCTTCCGCAAGGATCTCTTTTACCGGCTGAACGTGGTCAACCTGCGCCTGCCCCCGCTGCGCGACCGGAGAGAGGACATACCTCTTCTGGCGGCGCATTTTCTGGACCGCATCAGCCGCGAGCACGGCTCGAAGTTCACCCTGAGCGACGAGGCCCTGCGCACTATGATGCGCCACGACTGGCCGGGCAACGTGCGGGAGCTCGAAAATTCCATCGAGCGGGCCTGCGCCCTTTCGAGTGGTCCAGTGTTGCACCTGGGCGACCTGCCCACGCAACTGCAACAGCAGGGCCTGGAGGCACGGCGCTCGGCCGCCATGGCAGGCGAGCCGGAGACCGAGGGGGGCCAGCCGCAGTTGACCACCCTGGCCGACATGGAACGCCAGGCCATCCTGGGAGCCATTCGCGCCCTCAACGGCGACAAGCTGCAGGCCGCCAAGCTCCTGGGCATCGGTAAAACCACACTCTACCGCAAGCTGAAGGAGTACGGCATCACCGACCCGCTTCGGGAAGAGTAGACGCCGCTGACTCAAGCCGGGACAGATTGCGCCGATAGGACAGTTACGGAACTTCACTTGTCCCCAGGCGGGAATCTTCACAATACCAGGCGGGAAGCTACGTAGGTCCGGGGGGAAGCTTCACAGGCTTCAGACGGGATATTTCACTTGTCAGCAGACGGAACTAGGCGGAGCCGGACGGAAGCAGACGGAATTTGCCCCGCGCGAAACACAAAATGCTCCGGCCAGAGAGTGGCCGGGTAAGCCGGCAGAATCTTAAGAGGAGCTTAATATGAGCATTCTAATCGTGACCGGAATAGAAGGCGCCCGCAATTGCGCCGCCGTAGTGGCCGCGCAACTGGGCATGGAAGTGGAAGTAGCCGACGGGCGCAAGGCCGCGCTGGCCGCGATGCGCCGCCGCGAGTTTGCCGCCGTAGCGGTGGATGAGACCATGGCGGAGTGCGATCCGGCCGCAGCCGAGACCGTCTGGGAGCATGCCGGTTTGGCCATCCCCCTGCAGATCAACTTCGCCCTCTCCGGAACCGCGCGGCTGATCCGCGAGATTCGCTCCGCCCTGCACCGCCGCGAGCGCGAGCAGATGCTGGCCCGCCGCGCCGCCACCGCGGCCATCGAATCCGAGCTGAAATCCACGGTAGCAGGCCTCTTGCTCCACTCCCAGCTGGCTCTGACCGGCAGCGATATCTCCTCGCCGGTGGCCGAAAAGCTGCGCGTGGTGGCCGATCTGGCCGGCAGCCTCCGCCAGCAGTTGAACGCTCCGCAGCAGGTTCGCGCCGACACCGCCGCCTGAGGCACTTGCAGTGCGGCAGACTGCGCTTGCGCGCCATGGGCTTCATGGCACTTGCTATGAGACGGGCCGTCCAGACAGATGGCGCTTGCGCGTCATGGGGTTCATGGCACTTGCTATGAGACTGTTCGTCCAGTCCTGGTTTAAGCTGAAAACAGCATGAAAGATTCCGCCGTACTGCTGATCGACTGCCCGGACCAAAAAGGTCTCGTCGCGCGCGTCTCCTCGTTGCTCTACCGGCACGGAGCCAACATTCTGCACGCCGACCAACACCAGGACCACGAGCTGGGCCTCTTCTTCATGCGCGTGGAGTGGGCGCTCAACGGCTCCGCCGACCACGGCGATTCTGCTGCTGCGCAAATGAAAACCCCGTCCAAAACACCGCCGCGCGCTACGCAACCGCAGGCAGCACGCTTCAATCTGGCCGCCTTCGAGACGGAGTTTGCACCGCTGGCCGCCGAGCTCAAAATGCGCTGGCAGTTGACCTCCAGCGACCGCCTGCCGCGCGTGGCTCTCTTCTGCTCCCAGTACCTGCACTGCATGGCCGACTTGCTCTACCGCTGGCGGGCGGGGGAGCTGGAATGCGAGATTCCGCTGATCGTCTCCAATCACCGCGAGGTGGAAAGCCTGGCCGCCTTTTACGGCGTCCCCTTCGAGCACGTCGAAGTCACCCCTGCCACGCGCGACGCGGCCGAAGGGCGCCAGCTCGAACTGCTCTCTCAACATGAAATTGAGCTGGTGGTTCTTGCCCGTTACATGCAGATTCTTTCGCCCGCCTTCATCGCCCGCTACCCCTCCGCGATCATCAACGTGCACCACTCGTTTCTGCCCGCCTTCACCGGTGCCAAGCCCTACCACGCCGCCCACGCGCGCGGAGTCAAGCTGATCGGGGCCACCAGCCACTATGTCACAGAGGTGCTGGACGACGGCCCCATCATCGAGCAGGACGTGGCCCGTGTATCGCATCGCGACCAGGTGGAAGACCTGGTGGCGAGGGGCCGCGACCTGGAGCGCATGGTGCTGTCGCGCGCCGTCCGCTGGCACCTGGACCGGCGCATTCTCTGTTATGGCAACAAGACGGTGGTCTTTGATTAACGGCGATTCCCTGTTCCCTGTTCTTCATCCATGCCGTAGAATCGCCTTGTATGAAGTGTCCTTATTGCGGCTTCGGGCAGGACCGGGTGGTGGACTCGCGGGAGAGCAAGGAGGCTGACTCCATCCGGCGGCGGCGGGAGTGCGAGAAGTGCAATCGCCGATTCACCACCTATGAACGCATCGACGAAATCCCCTACATGATGATCAAGAAGGACGGCCGCCGCGAGCGCTTCGACCGGCAGAAGATTCTGAGCGGTTTGCTGCGCGCCTGCGAAAAGCGGCCCGTGGCAGCGAGCAGCCTGGAGGCCATCGTGAACGCCGCCGAGGCTTTTCTGGCCGAGGCTCCGGAGCGCGAGCGCACTACGGCGGAGATTGGCGAGCTGATCATGGAGCGCCTTAAGGGGATCGACACCGTTGCCTACATCCGCTTCGCCTCGGTCTACCGCGACTTCAAGGACGTGCGCGAGTTCAAGAAAGAGCTGGAAGGGTTGCTCGCCAGCCACGGGGCGGGCAAGGTCAAGAAATAGGGAACAGTGGACAGTGACCAGCTCGCGGTCAGCAGTTGACAGCTAAAACCACGCCCTTTCAAAATACGACGTACTCAGAGAGTCGTTAACCCGCCTCCACCACCTGGCGCAGCACGCTGACCACACCCTCTGTAAAGCCGCTTTCCTTGTTCACAATGGGCGAAGTGCTGATTTCCACGCGCAATTCCCGGTTGGCGTGGTCCAGCACGGTCGCAATACCCTTGGTGCGCCTTTCCAGCGCAATGCGGTGAGTTAGCGATTTCTGATCGGCCGAGGAAGATGAAAGCTGAGGCAATCCCTTTTCGATCACTATTCCGATCAGTTCCTCAGCCTTCCAGCCAGTCAGCTCTTCCGCCGCTGGATTCACGTTGCGCACATAGCCCAGTGCATCGGTAACAATCACCGCCTCGGAGATCGACGCCAGCACGCTCTCCAGCCACTGCCGCGCCTGATGCACTTCATCGTAGGCAAGTTGCGCCTCGGTCACGTCGAACGAGACCCAGCGGACGCCCGATGGCTTGCCCAAAGCATCGCGCATCAGGCTGCGATGCAGTTCGAAGGTGCGAAACTCTCCCGCGCTGGTGTAAGCCGTGCGCCGGATTGGAGGCGGGTTCGCGCCTGACTCCATGATCTTGAAAAAGGCTGCGCGGCTGATCTCACTCTCGGCGGCCGGCATCAGATTCCATAGTGTTTCACCAATGAATTTGCCTTGTTCGTGAGGATGCAAGGCGCGAGCGGCGCGATTGGCGTGCATCACTACTCCCTTGACATTCAGTTCGACGTAGGCAACGGGCAGTTCTTCGAGAATATCGAGGGCCGAATTGACCGGCGGGACGGGCAGATTTACGGGAATGTCGTTCATCGGTTTCACCATTGGGTTGCCGGCTTGGGAGTGAGTTTGTACATATCTTCGGCGCTGCGCAAATAGGCGATAGGGGTCAGGTCAAAGTCCAGCGGGATACGCAGCATGACAGTGCGATCCTCAATGGTGACGGTGATCTCGCGATTCTGCGCGACGATACGCTGCAACTCCGCGGTTACCAGTTGCTCGTTGACCCTGCCCTCCAGAACGACCAGCAGCGAAGAATCGCTCCAGTGGAAGATGGCATCGTCGTTGTGAAGATTGTGGGTAAGAAACGCGGAGACGGCCATGAGACTATCCTGCACGGCCTCCACCCCGAAGCGCTGGCTGATAGTCTCCAGGCAACCAAGCTGGAAGAGCGCAATGAAGCCTTTGCCACCGCGCTCCATGAGGCGTTTCACATGATCGACTGCCGCTCCGCCGCCGCGCAGCCCTGCCGCGTTGTCGTTCTCCGTGGTGCGATCCGCCACTTTCAGCTTGGATGCGCCCACGGGAGCGTCTTGCCCTGGTCCCGAGGGATGCAGAAAATTCCGCAGCCGCTCGCGATATGCCTGAATCTGCTCGCCGGTCTCAAGCCCCGCGATCTTCGCCACCAGCGGCGCGGCATCCGGCGAAGCGGCGTCCACGCCCACCCGCTCCAGCAGCTCCTGAAGCTGCATCGAAACCAGCGCTCGCCACCCGTTCTGCCGATCCTTGAGCGCCACTTCTGCGCTCTTTCTGTAACTCTCGAACTCGCGCACAATTAATTGAATCTGCGCCAGCTTGTCGTCTACCGGCAGCCGGTCCGGCACCTGCATCGCCATACCGTTCACGTTCCTGCGAAACGCCTTGTAGGTTTCCTCATCGATCTCCGGCATATTCAGCGCCGCTCCCTGCACCATCAGGGTAAGGCAGCGATCAAAGGCGGGAGGCGCAGAATCCTCCTTCGCCTCAGAAGGCGAACGGCCAAACCCGGCCATCTGCCGCAGACCCATCGCAGAGACTCCTGCACGTTGTATCGGCCTGAAGCACTGGTTTCAAGAGGCATTGGGCGGATCGTTCTCCTGTTTCGGCGATGCAACTTTCCCGTAAATTGCTACGGAGTTCGTCTCGATTTTGCCCGCGCAGCCTTCACCCTTCCTCTATAAACCGTTTTAATTACTCCAGTCATCTCCTGTACACTGAGTGTTCAAGGCTATGAAAACCAGACAACCAATCGGCATCCTGGGCGCTACCGGAATGGTGGGCCAACGCTATATTCAGCTTCTTGAACGCCACCCTTGGTTCCAGATCACGTGGCTGGCGGCCAGCGACCGCTCCAGCGGCAAGACGTATGGTGAAGCCGCCAAGTGGCGTCTTGACACCCCGCTGCCCGAGCGCATCGCCAAAATGACCGTCTCGCCGGCGGAGCCGAGCGCCGCGGCCAACGAGGGCCAGCCCGCGCCCAAGATTATTTTTTCTTCCATCGATGCGCCCATCGCCCGGGAGCTGGAGCCCAAGTTCGCCGCCGCCGGCTGCGCCGTCATCTCCAACTCCAGCGCCTTCCGCATGGCGCCCAACGTGCCCCTGGTGCTGCCTGAGGTCAACGCCGATCACCTGCATCTGATCGAAGAACAATCCTGGCGCAAGGAGTCGGGCGGCTACATTGTCACCAACTCCAACTGCACGGTGATGGGCCCGGTGCTGGCTCTCAAGCCCATCGTCGACCGCTTCGGAATCGAGCAGATTATCGCCACATCCATGCAGGCTGTCAGCGGCGCGGGTTACCCTGGCGTGGCCTCCATGGACATTCTCGACAACGTCGTGCCCTACATCCCCAACGAAGAAGAGAAGATGGAAGAAGAGATGCTCAAGCTGCTGGGCTCGCTCGATGGCCATGTGGTCAAACCTCTCGCGGCGCGCATGAGCGCCAGTTGCAATCGCGTCCCGGTCGTCGACGGTCACACCGTCAGCGTCTCCATAAAGCTGACGAAGCCGGCTACGCGTGAAGAAATTCTGGCCGCCTGGGCGGAGTTTCGTCCGCTGTCCGGGCAGAAGCTGCCAACGGCTCCCGAGCAGCCCATCGAGTGGGCGCCGCAGCCGGATCGTCCCCAGCCGCGCCTGGACCGCAATCGCGGCAATGGCATGGCCGTGACCGTGGGCCGCCTGCGCCCCTGCGGCGTGCTCGACTGGAAGTTTACCGTGCTCTCGCACAACACCATTCGCGGAGCCGCCGGAGCCACCATCCTCAACGCCGAACTGCTGGCCAGCCTGGGAAAACTTTGAAGCTAATAGCTAACAGCTAATAGCTGTTTTTAGGAAAACACGCATGAGCATGATCGTGATGAAATTTGGCGGCACCTCGGTCGAGGACCCGACGGCCATCCGCCGCATTGCGGCCATCGTCGCCGGACGCGTGGCCCTGGGCAAGCAGCCCGTAGTGGTGGTCAGCGCCATGGCCAAGGTCACCGACCAGTTGCTGCGCGCCGCCGGAACCGCCGTGCAGGGCGACCGCGCCGGAGCACTGGCCATCAGTTCGCGGCTGCGCGCGCTGCATCGCGACACTGCCGCCGCGCTGGTCAAGAACTCCGCCGCCCTGATTGACCTGATCGACAAAAACTTCGACTCCCTCGATGAAGTTCTGCGCGGCCTGGCGGCGCTGCACGAACTGACCCCGCGCATCTCCGACCTGATCGTCAGCTACGGCGAAGTTTTATCCAGCCGCATCGTCGCCGCGGGCTTTCAGGAACAGGGTATCGACGCCGCGCACGCGGACGCGCGCCAGATCATCATCACCGATTCGCAATTCCAGAAGGCGATTCCGCAGGACGCCCTCATCGAAAGACGCGCTCAGGAGAAGCTGCTCCCGCTGCTCGCGCAGGAACAGGTGCCCGTGATGGGAGGTTTCATCGCCAGCAACGAGGCTGGCATCGCCACCACACTGGGCCGTGGCGGCTCCGACTTCACGGCCGCCCTCATCGGCGGCGCGCTGGCTGCCGAGACCATCGAAATCTGGACCGACGTGGACGGCATCATGACGGCCGACCCGCGCGTCTGTCCTGATGCTTATCGTGTGAAGGTCATCAGCTTTGAAGAGGCCGCCGAGCTGGCCTACTTCGGCGCCAAGGTCCTGCACCCGGCCACCATCCTGCCGGCCGTCAAAAAGAACATCCCCGTCCTGGTGCTCAACAGCCGCAACGTCAGTTGCGAGGGCACGCGCATCACCTCGCTTGCCCCGCACTGCAAGAGCCCCTTCAAATCCATCGCCGTCAAAAAGAAGCTCAGCATCATCGATGTGGTGGCCAGCCGCATGTTAATGACTCACGGCTACATGAAGGCCATCTTCGACATCTTCGACAAGCACCAGTGCCCCGTCGACATGGTCTGCACCAGCGAAGTCTCTGTCTCGCTCACTGTGGACTCCAACGACAAGCTCCCCGCCGTCGCCGCCGACCTCGGCCGCCTGGCGGATGTGAAGTACGAAGGGAAAAAAGCTCTGCTTTGCCTGGTCGGCGACGACATCCGCGGCCACAGCGGCATCGCCGCCCAGGTCTTCACAGCCATCCGCAACATCAACGTGCGCATGATCTCCCAGGGCGCCAGCGAGATCAATATGAGCTTCATGATCGAAGAAGACGACGCGGATGAGGCCGTCCGCTCGCTGCACGCGGCGTTTTTTCAGGACCCCGACCCGGCGATCTTCGATGTGGAAGCGCGCAAGAAATAAACCGGTAGCTCCAAACTCTCAAGGCGAAACCTGGGGGTATTCTGCCGCACAGCGCCGTGTAGAGGCTGGAGCGTTCACCGAAATCTGTGGAAAAATCGGTAAAACTGTGGAAATACAGGTAGGAAAGATAGGGGTTTTACCGCAGAAGTAACTAACTCTCGTCCTCAATCGTTTTAGTAAAACGTTACTAAAATAACATTTTTCTTGACACGGCGCAGGAAATTTCTTTAAATGTCATCGTGTTCGTCAAACGAACGACCCTTGGACTTGAACCTTGCTAACTCGCACAGCGTTCAATCCCGTCATAGGCAGAGTGCAGTTCAGAAATCAGTTTCTGCATGCGCCTCGTTTCTTCTTGGCATTCCTCACAGGCAGCGTCGCGTTGCGCTCCGTACCTATCTGCCTGTTTCCCATGATGGCCGGTCCCCGTCCCTGGAACGACTATGGGTGACGCCTACGGGAATCGTCTGTCTTCAAACCAAAAAACGAAAAGGAGATTCATTCAATGAGGTTCGCTTCGTCACGCGTTCTACAAGTAGTTCTCTCCGCTCTCGTAGCGGCGGGTTGCATAACCATGGCGGTAAACGCCCAGACGGTAAGCGGCAATGGAACGGGCACGAATAACGGCTTCTACTATTCGCTGTATAGTAGTGGCGGGTCTGCAACCATGACACTGGGATCGGCTGGCAATTACTCGATTAGCTGGTCTGGCGTCAGTGATGTGGTTGGCGGCAAAGGCTGGAATCCCGGCAGTGCCCAGACGATCGGCTACAATGTCGGCTCTGCTACCGGCTACAACAACATTTCCATCTATGGGTGGCTGACCAACCCGCTCGTCGAATATTACATCTGCGAGCTTGGTTCGCTGTATACGGGGAATGCAACGTATAAGGGCAGTGTTTCCAGCGATGGGCATACCTACAACACATACGAGCATCAGCAAGTCAACCAGCCTTCCATTCAAGGCACTGCAACTTTCGAGCAGTATCTGGATAACTGGGGCGGCCAATCGACCGGAACGAACGGCACAGTCACCACTAGCAACCACTTTAACCACTGGAACAGTCTCGGGATGTCGGTGGGTTCTTTCAACTATCAGATCCTCGGGACAGAGGCATATAACGGCGCTAGTGGGTACGTTAACGCAACAGTATGGGCAGGAGGTTCGAGCTCCGGCGGCGGCGGCGGTGGCGGCGGCGGTGGCGGTGGCGGTGGCGGCGGCACATTACCCACCGGCACTCACAAGCTCATCAATAGCGCCAGCGGCCAATGCGCCGACGATAGCGGCGGCTCCACATCCAACGGAACCAAGGTGCAGCAGTACACGTGCTACAGCGGAGCGAACCAGAATTGGGTGATCACTTCCCTGGGCAACGGCTATTACTCGATAGGGAGCCAAAACAACACCAGTGCCGTCTGGAATGTCATCGGCAATGGTACCTCTGCAGGAACAGGTATCCAGCTCTATGGCTACTACTCCGGCGGAACCAACGAACAGTTCAAGCCCATCGCATCGGGAAGCGGGTACGAGCTCCAGGATCACAACAGCGGACTTTGCGTCGCCGACCCCGGCGGATCAGGCACGGCCGGCCAGCAATTGGAAATTGAATCATGCAATGGGGCGAGCAGCGTGGTGTGGAAGGTGCAGTAGCTTTAAACCTGGTCACAACCGCATAGCTTCACGCGGCAACTGGAACGGCATCACCAAGGCGGTACCCGGCGCCGTTCCGTTCCGCGGAACGGCCTGTACCGTCAACTAGCATATTGCCAGCTGACTGACACAACACGGCGAAACATGTCAAGAGACCTGTTTCGCCGCGTTTTTGAATGAGAATGAGCGCGCCAGAAAAGTCAAGGGGCGCGGGCGGGATCGCCTTCGCGGCGAGCGGATTTTGGGTTAATGTGAATATCTGCAAACCGAAGCATGGGATTCTTTGATCTGGATAAAGGAGAAATTTCGATGAGGAAGCTTTTCATTTTATTGACATTCATGGCGGCCGCCGTCGCCAGCTCGGGAGAAGTGCCCGATAACTTTGTTTTCGTCAAAGGCGGAAGTTTCCAAAACACAAAATCCAACTACTATGGAAAAGGCGTAACCGTATCGGACTTCTATATCGGCAAATACGACGTAACTCAAAAAGAGTGGGTCGATGTAATGGGAACCAATCCATCAAAGTTCAAAGGCGATAACTTGCCGGTGGAAATGGTCAATTGGTATGACAGTATCGAGTATTGCAATAAAAGGAGCATCAAAGAGGGCCTGAAGCCGTATTACAACATCGACATGAATAAGAAAGATCCGAATAATCTACCTGACCCGAAATTTGGCGATCTCGACAATGTGAAATGGACGGTAACGATCAATGCGGGAGCCAATGGTTACCGGCTGCCGACAGAAGCGGAGTGGGAATATGCCGCGGGCGGAGGCCAGTTGAGCAAGAGTTACACATATAGCGGAAGCGACTACGTGGAAGAAGTAGCATGGTATTGGAGAAACTCCGGAGATAAGACCTTGACCGGGTTTTGGAACTGGTCCGCCATCAAACAAAATCACGATCAAACAAAACCCGTCAGCGGCAAGAAACCCAACGAGTTAGGGCTTTACGATATGTCGGGCAATGTCCGGGAATGGTGCTGGGACTGGCACGGAGACTTGGTGGCCAATGTAACTGACCCTAAAGGAAGTCAAAGCGGCTTTCGCCGGGTTTGGAAGGGCGGCGGCTGGATGGGCGCCGACTTCTGCACCGAGTCGGCTTTCCGGGGCAGCCTGGCCGCCAATGGCAAGGGCCCCGACCAGGGCTTTCGCGTCTGCCGCAGCAAGTAAACCGGAACAACCAAAACAGGCATGGTCGAAAAAAGGTAGCTTCAGGAGTGGGTCAGCCGGGAGATTTCAGGTCAGGAGGTTTCCAGTGCGTCAAGCAGTAATTCTCATTCTCGCAGTTTTCGGATTATCAGCAACCGCTTTTGGCCAAGCGGCGCCAAACGATCCGCAGACACTGCAGGCTCTATTAACGGAAGTCCGCGAGCTTCGTCAGGAGTTGCGGTCTTCGTTGGCAAGAATACAAACTGCCCAGATTTTGCTCTCTCGCCTGCAAACACAACAATCAGTCGTTACGCACGCGCTAGACCGTTTAGATGCAGCACGCGCGAAGTTAGAAACTGCGCAAGACCGCCGGCAGCATGAGGCAGTCGAGTATAAGCGGCTGGAAGATTCGCTAAGCAGCGAAGAGAATGCGGCGCAACAGAAAATGCTCGAGGATGAAATCGTCCACTTCAAATCCGAACTTGAAGCATCGACGGACGCGGAGCAGCAAGCTCAGACGATAGAGAATGATTGCGAACAGCAACTGCGAAATGAACAGGACAAACTCGACGAGATCAACGCTCAGCTGGACGATATTCTCAAAAGCATGGGCAGATCCAACGAATAGGGAACGGCGCTCCGCGTTAATCCTGTGGTAAAGCCAATTCTGAACCTGGTTCTCGCGGGTGGTTGGGTACCCTGTCCTTCGCGTTCATTGCGGAAGGGAGGGAGACTACGATCCTCAACCGGCCTAATCCTTGGCGCTCGCACTCTCGTTCTTGCGGCCGTAGATCACCAGCAGCGCCGCCAGCAGCAACAAAATTACGCCCAGCACCAGCAGGCTGCCCTCGGGGCCGTCCGTGCCGCCGCTCCACAGCGCGTTGCCCGACGGAGTGGTGGTCAGGTAGTGGCCGGGAGCGACCATGCCGCTGTCGGCGGTGCCGTAGAAGTAGGTCTCAGCCCAGTCCCATGCGGCGTGGCAGCCGATGGCCCACCAGGCTGAGCCGGTGACCTGCACGCTGACGCAAAAAACAAAGCCGATCAGCGCCGCGGCAAAGATGCCGACCCAGTTTTCGCCGTTGTTGTTGGTGTGGATGTAGCCGAAGAGTGTGGAGGTGACCCAGGCCGCCTGCCAGAAACCTGACCCCGGCGCCTTCTTCAAATGCAACCACAAACAAGGCAAGAGCCCCAGCAGAGCGGCGGCATAAACGCCCCAGACGCCGTTGCCCTTGCTATGGAAGATCAGGGGCAGACACAAGGAAGCGACGATTCCCAGCGCCCACCAGAAGTTGATGCCGCGGGTCAGCGTGAATTGCAGATAGCAGCGGAAGGTTCCCTCCTCGACGCAGCCCACCAGCAGAAAGGCGGCTGCCCACAGCGCGCCGAACTTGACGATCTGCGCCCCGGAGAGCGCGATGGGGCCAAAATGCAGCCATCCGCCCCAGGCTATGGCGCCCACCAGCGCAGAAAGAGCCGCGAATCCCGCCGCCAGACCGCTGAGAAAGTGGGGAATGCTGCGCGGCCCCGTCAGGTTGTAGGCCAGCAGGCTGCGGCGGCGCTCGATCAGCGCCATCGCCGATGCCGCTCCCACCAGCGCTAGAAAGGAAATCAACTCTCCGATGAAAGCCGTGGAGACGTTAAAGTGGTCCATCTTGCTGAAATCGACAAGATGAAGATGGATAAAGACAAATCCAACACCGGTGCCCAAAATACCCAATATAAGAAACCAAATCAGCACCGACCAGCCGGCGCGCAGGCCCTGGGGACCGATGAAAATCCATTTCACCCAATGAAAGAACCGCTCTCCCAGGGAAGAGGCAACGGTTTCATTCGCATGGGCGGTTGCACCATTTCCGGCAAGCGGCGCCTCCGGTTGCGGGGGCTGAATCTCCGGCTCCATCGAGCCTCCTTGAAATAACAGATTTGTGCTGAATTGCCCTGATGAAAAGATACTCTACGCATTCTACGCCTGGTTAGTTCGATGGCAGAACTGACTGCGGGGCAAAACGAGCCTCAACATAAAAATTCACTCCGCGCCTTGACACAATCGCCCGCTGCCTTGATGCTAGACAGTTCTGGTAATTCAGTTTTTCTGCACGCGGAGGGAGTTCAGGTCTTGCAGGTTCGCGTCTTTTATCATGACAAATGCTTCGACGGAGCCTGCTCAGCCTCGCTCTTTACGCGTTTCCATCGCGAGTGCGTCTCGCCCGGCGCAAACTACACGTATCACGGCCTCGTCCATCGCGCCGGAGCCCTGTTCGACGAGAACGATTTTACCGGCGACGAGAACGCCATCGTCGATTTCAAGTACTCGGCCTCGCCGCGCATAACCTGGTGGTTTGATCATCACCTCTCGGCCTTTCTTACCGCTCAAGACCAGGAGAATTTTCTGGCCTGCCAGCGGGACCCGGCCTGCGGAAGCCGCAAGTTTTTCGACCCCGACTACACCTCCTGCACCAGCTTTCTGGCGCACATCGCCTCCACCCGCTTCGGCTTCTCGACAGCGCCGGTCGCCGAGCTGATTCACTGGGCCGACATTGTGGACGGCGCAAAATATGAGAGCGCCCAGGCCGCCGTGGAGATGGCCGCCCCGGCCATGAAGCTCACCCTCATCATCGAGTCCACCCAGGACGATGCCTTCATCCCGCGCCTTATTCCCCTGCTCACCGAGATGCCACTGGCCGAGGTGCTCCGCCAGCCTTTTGTGGCCCCTCTGCTGCCGCCCCTGCTGGAGCGCCACCAGCAGGCCATCCAGCTGATTCGCGAGCGCAGCGAGGAACGCGACGGCACCATCTTCTTCGACATTACCGACCAGCCGCAAGAAGGCTACAACAAGTTCATCCCCTACTATCTGCACCCGCGGGCGACGTATTCTATCGGCCTGTCAAGCTCCAGCTTCCGCACCAAAGTCTCAGTCGGCTCCAACCCCTGGACCAAGGCCGACCCGGCCAAGATGACCAACCTGGCGCAAGTCTGCGAACGCTACGGCGGCGGCGGCCATGCCCGCGTGGGAGCCATCAGCTTCCCGTCCGATCAAGCCAGCGAGGCGCGTAAGGCGGCAGCCGAGATTGTGGCCGAGTTGAGGGCGAAGAACCCGCTTGGATGAGGTATCCCAGAACATTGAAAATATTGATTTTACACATGGTGGCAATATGAGCTACTATGTAGCTCAGGAGTCTTATATGCCCGCTAATGCCGTTGTCCGCGCCAGAATCGACGCTCGTGTAAAGGAAGAAGCCACGGCAATCTATGCCGCTGTTGGCCTCACCCTCTCTGACGCCTTTCGCATGATGCTCATGCGAACAGTAGCCGAGCGTGCTCTTCCCTTCGAGCCTCTGATGCCCAACGCAGAAACTGTGGAGGCTATGAAGGCCGCGCGTCGCGGCGAACTGACCACAGTTGGCAGCATCGACAACCTTTTGGCCGACCTCCATGCGGACGATTAAGCGAACCAGCCGTTTCAAGAAGGATTACAAACGTGAGGCGAGAGGTCAGCATCGAGCAACGCTGGACGCCGATTTGCTGGCCGCAGTTTCTCTTCTAACTGCGGATACCACAATGCCAGAAAAGTTTTGTGATCACCCGCTAACCGGCGAGTGGATTGACCATCGCGACTGCCATATTAAGCCCGATCTGGTCCTCATCTACCGAGTTCCGGACGCAAAAACGCTGGAGTTGGTCAGGCTCGGATCGCATAGTGAGTTGAGTTTGTAAATGTTCTCTAGTTTGTCGTCAAACGCGATCACCCGTTTGCCGGATGGAAGCGCTGCTCGGTATTCTTCTTGTCGTGCCCAACACTCTGGTTGAATGTGTTCCCAATTTTTCCGAAGGCCGCGACTCCGCCAAGGTCGATGCCATCGTCGAAGCCATGCGGATTCCCGGCGTTTATCTCCTCGATCGGGAGATGGACGCCGACCACAATCGCTCTGTTATTACGCTGGCCGGGGAACGAGAAGCTATCGCGGAGGCAGCGATTCGCGGCGTGGGCAAGGCCGCCGAGTTGATCGATCTCAACTTGCACGAGGGCGCGCACCCGCGCATGGGAGCGGCCGACGTCGTTCCTTTTATCCCCATCGACGGCGTGACTCTCGAAGACTGCGTCGCCATAGCCCGTCACGTGGGCGCTGAAATCTGGAAGCGCTTTCAGATTCCCGTCTACCTCTACGAAGCCGCCGCATCGTCGCCCGAACGGAAGAACCTGGAGAATATTCGCCGCGGCCAGTTCGAGGGAATTCGCGACGAGATTGCCGCCAACCCCGTGCGCAGGCCCGACTTCGGCGAGCTGCGCGTGCATCCGACGGCTGGCGCCACGGCGGTGGGCGCGCGCAGGTTTCTGATTGCCTACAACATTTTTCTCAACACGCGCGAGGTGGAGATCGCCAGGAAGATTGCCAAGGCAGTGCGCTTTTCATCGGGCGGCCTGCCTTGCGTCAAGGCAGCGGGATTCCTGGTGCGCGGCAAGGCCCAGGTTTCAATGAACCTGACCGACTTTGAGCAGATGCCGGTGCAGCGTGTCTTCGAATTCGTGAAACGCGAGGCAGAGCGCTACGGCGTGGTTCCGGTCTCCGGCGAGATTGTCGGGCTGATTCCCAGGCTCGCTCTGGAACCATCCGCCGGATGGTATCGGCACGTAGAGAACTTCGACGCATCGTTCATCCTGGAAGACCGCCTGGCCGCGGCGATGAAAGCGCAGACCAGATGATGAATCCCTGCAATGGGTCAGGTTGGAAACTCACATTTAGCTGAGCTTGTCGATCCTGCCCGGGGCGATCGCTACACTTTGTGCATTAAGCTCGGCCACTCCGCATCGTATATCGATCCTGCGCAAATTCTTGAGTATTTTCCCATCCGGTGTGGCAGAATGGGAGCCATCATGCTAATCGAAATTTGGGAATGCCTGCGCGGCTACAACAAGTGGATTCAGACTGAGGCCAAGATTGAATCCTCGAATCTGGAGAAGGTCAAGGCTTATGACATCAATGGGAATCAAACCACGATCTCTGAATCGGATGACAAATTGGTCTGGACCGATAAGATGGGGCAACGTCAAAGCGCCGAGTTTTGCGTCCCCGATGATTCTCCTCTGTATCAGTTCATCGGCGGAGAGACGGTAACCATCCGTTACAATCCGGCGAAGCCGGAAGAGTTCTATTATCGGGAGCTTTTACGCTCTAAAGTGCATACGGCGTTCAAATCGGCTCTTTTTTGCGTATTTATGATCGGCGTGTTGTTACTCCGTCACGCCAAACTCATATTGCATATCGCAGGGTACCACTCCCGATAAACAAACTTACAGCCCCAATTCGCTCGCTCGCCCCTTCATTGCTTCAATACAAAATGCGATGTGCGCGTCCAGCTCCACGCCCAGCTCCGACGCGCCCTGCACGATGTCTTCGCGATTCACGCCGCGGGCGAATGCTTTGTCCTTCATCTTCTTGCGCACGCCTGCCACTTCCACATCGGCAATCGCTTTGGTCGGCTTGACCAGCGCACAGGCGGTCAGAAATCCGGCCAGCTCGTCGCAGGCAAAGAGGGATTTGGCGAGGTGCGTCACGCGCGGCACGCCGGAGTATTGCGCATGGCCCAGAATTGCAGTGCGCAGCTCTTCAGGCCAACCCAGCCGCTCCAGTTCGCGGACTCCGACAAAAGGATGCTCGGCGGCCGTGGGGTGGCGCTCGTAGTCGAAGTCGTGCAGCAGGGCCGTCGTCGTATAGAGCTCGATCAACGCCGACCGCTCTTCCCCAGCCAGCCCCAGGCGGCCAGCCTCCGCCTCGCCCATGGCCGTGACGCAGGCCTCGACGGCCAGCGCGTGCTTACGCAGGTTTTCACTCTGGGTCCACTCGGTCAGCAGTTGCCATGCCTGCGCGCGTCCGTAGCTGGAACTGCTTTGTTTTGCATCATTTCCGGTGCAAGAGTTCATAGCTTTCTTGACCTCGCTGTTGACTAACTTGATTCGCTCTTCTCCCGGTTTCTCCGGTTAAATTGCGGGTATGATCGGTGAAAGTTGGGTTTGCACCCAAGTTTTCACTTGACAGTTATGGTACATATCCCGGAAAGTATGACATAACGTGGTGCTGCGATGCACCGCGGGGTTCCTGCTCTGGCACTCCGCGCATCACACATGGCAACTACGCTGGTAAGCGTGGAGACACGCGAGGTTGTGCACTGCAGATTCTGCAAGCTGGTTCAGTTCAGGCCGGGCAGCGGTCTTTGCAGAAAGTGCCACAAACCCCTGGATATCGAAGAGCCTGTCCGGCTTGGGCCCATCCCGGTTGACAATCCCATAGTCGATCCTGCGACTGAAGCCGGCTTGAGGGTAGCCAGCCAGGTGAAGGAAATTCGCCGCGCTCGCCACCTGAGCCAGCGGCAACTGGCCGGGCGCATGCAGGTGCCCCGCACCTACATCTCGAAGATCGAAAACGGCAAGGCCATCCCTACCCTCGGCTCTCTGGAGCGGTTGGCGGATGCTTTGGGCGTGCATATTCGCCAACTGGTTCGCGATGCCCGCAGCCTTCGCGACGACGATGTGGCATCGATCATGGCCGACCCAATACTAGCCGAGATGGCTGTCTTGCTGCCTTATCTGGACCCGCTGCACCGTTCACTCGTATTGAGTTCAGCGCGCGACATGGCGCTGGGCCAGCGGCGCATTGCGTAGAGGGTTCAGGAGCAGGAGCATCTCCTTTCCGGCGTGGCGGCGAAGGCCGCCGCGCTCGCCGCCGGCAGGCTCTGCGCGGCGAACGCCTGCAGCCGTGGTTGCAGAGGCAATTGCGGCCCACGAGCGCTTGTGCTACGGTCAGGATGAAACGCCTCGGCTCGCGGCGCCAACAGAATAGTGTGCCGGCCCGAAAGCTGGAATGTATTGATTGAGGCAAAATCCCTTGTTTCCTGCCGCCAAGTTGCGCATAGAAGATCTGAGCGTCGAGGAGCGCGCCGTGTACGCGACCCTCAAGCCGGAGCGCCTGCCGCAGCATGTCGCCATTATCATGGACGGCAATGGCCGCTGGGCGGGCCATCGCTCGCTCAAGCGCTTCCTCGGCCACCAGCAAGGGGCCAGCACCGTGCAACAGGTCACCGAGACCGCCGCGCGCATCGGCCTGCCCTGGCTCACTCTTTACGCCTTTTCCCTGGAAAACAACCTCCGCCGACCCCGCGCCGAGGTCAGCTTTCTCATGCGCCTGCTCAAAACTTACCTGGACGCCAATGTGCAGCGCATGCTGGACAACGACATCCGCCTGCGTTCTATCGGCCGCACTCATGAGCTGCCCAACGATGTCCAGGAGAAGTTGCGTTGGGTGGAGCAGGCTACGGCTGGAAACACCGGAACCACCCTCACCCTGGCGCTGAACTACGGCAGCCGTTCCGAGTTGGTGGACGCCTTCCGCGGCCTGGCAGCGGAAATGAAGCAAGAGCACATCAGCCCCGACCGCATTACCGAGAAAGACATTCACCGCCATCTCTACACCGCTGAGATGCCCGACCCCGACCTGCTGATCCGCACCTCGGGCGAGATGCGGCTGTCTAATTTTTTGCTCTGGCAGATTGCCTACACCGAGATCTACGTCACCGAGCGGCTGTGGCCGGATTTCAAAGGCATTCATCTGCTGGATGCAATCGCCGACTACCAGCTCCGCGAGCGCCGCTACGGCGGCTTGAGCGATAGCGTAGGCGAAGTGGAAGAAAACGCCGACCAAATCAAGATCGTGGCAAGCTGAAGTCTTTTGGCCCGCCGATCATCTCCTCTGCGCACATCCCAACTTCGCAAGCCTCCGCCATCCTGCTCTTCGCAGGGAACGTGAGGCATTTACACAGCTGTAGTGATTGGGCTAGTATTGCGTGCTGGGAACCGATTCCCACGGAGGATGCAATGAAGAAAGTTTTGGTTAGCATTTTTTCTTTAGCCATGGTTTTGTCATTGAGTCCTCTGGCGTCAGGCCAGGCCGGTTCCAGCAGCATGGATGATCAACTGCTCCAGGCCGCCAAAAGCGGCGACATAGCAGCGGTGCAGCAAGCGCTTGACCATGGAGCCAACATCGAGGCTAGAAACAGCCTCGGCAACACGCCGCTCATAGAGGCGTCCAACGCCGGGAATACCGAGGTAGCAAGTCTGCTCTTGCAAAAGGGCGCCAACATCGAGGCCAGAAACAAATTCGGCAACTCGGCGCTGATCCTGGCGGCCGTCAAGGGCAGGACTGAGGCTGTGAAGCTGCTGCTGGAGAAGGGCGCAAATATCGAGGCCAAGGGCAATAGCGGAGAAACGGCGCTGATCGAAGCAGCCATGGCTGGCAATATCGATGTAGTGAAACTGCTGCTGGAGAGGGGCGCCAACATCAATGCCAAGAACAACAGTGGCATCACAGCTCTGCAGGGGGCGAATTTACTAGGCAAGACCGATGTGGTGAAGCTATTGCAGGAGAAAGGCGCCCACTGAGATCTGATCCCGGTTATCGCCCTGAGCCCTGTACTGCCCTGTTTACCGGTACAAACCCCGCCCCGGCAGTGTATCCTCAAGCCTAATGAAACGTATTTATACCGCCCTCATCCTGATCCCCCTGGTTCTGCTCTTGGTCTTTATGGGACCTGGTTGGCTCTTCACTATGACCGTTGCGGCAGTTGCCGCGCTGGCCGCATGGGAGTTTCTGGGCCTGGCGGAGAAAGCTGGCGCAACACCACCGCGCATTGCGGTGGTGCTGGCCGTTCTGGCGCTCTTTGCCAGCAACTTGAGGTGGCCAATTCAAAACCCAGCCACGCTCGGCACGCTCGGCATCCTGAGCCTGGGCCTGCTTGTTTATTGCACATTATTCAGGCCAGTGGAGCAGCTTATGGCCGACGTTTCGGCCTCCATCTTCTGCCTGTTCTACATCGGATTCACACTGCTTGTTTTGCCCGCCCTGCGCGAGAATCCCGAGGGCAATGGTCCCTCCCTGGTTACCTTCCTGCTGTGCGCGGTGTGGGCCGGAGACACGGCCGCTCTCTATGTTGGCCGCGCCTGGGGAAGGCACAAAATGACTCCCAAGCTCAGCCCCAACAAAACCTGGGAAGGTGCGCTCGCCTCGATGGGCGGCAGCCTGCTTTCCACCGGCGTCCTGCTCGGCCTCTCGCAACTGCTGCAGATGTGGGACGTGGGCTGGCTCTCCTACGCCGGCGGGAGGTGGTGGTATTGGCTGGGCCTGTCCACAGTGGTCAATGTGGCCGCCCAGGTGGGCGATCTGGTCGAGTCAGCACTCAAGCGCTCGGCAGGCGTCAAGGACTCCGGCTCCCTGCTCCCCGGCCATGGCGGCGTCCTGGACCGCATCGACGCCTTGCTGCTGGCCGCCCCTGTCCTGTGGTACGCACAGATTTTTCATCAGTGGTTCTGAGTGTGAACTGGAAATAGAAAAGAACAAAGTTGCGCTCAGCGCCCTGTCCTCCTGAGCATAGAGCCACTCTTGCGGGGGTTCGTCCGAGCGATAATTAAAGCACGAGGGAAAATACAGTCGCCTTGAAAAAACTCGCCATTCTCGGTTCCACCGGCTCCATCGGGCAAAGCACGCTCTCTATCGTCGAGCAGTTTCCGGAGCGCTATTCAGTCGCCTCGCTGGCCGCCGGGCGCAACCTCGACGAAGCTTTTGCGCAGGCCGCTCGCTGGCGGCCGAAACTTATCTCGCTGGCCACGGAAGAGCTGGCCTCACAGCTTGCCGTTAAGCTCAAACAGGCCGGCGTCACCGGCGTCGATGTGGTTTACGGAACCCAGGGCACGGTCGCCTGCTCCACGCTGCCGGAGGCGGATTTTGTGGTCTCGGCCATCGTCGGCGTCGCCGGACTGGAAGCCACCCACGCGGCCATCCTGGCCGGTAAGCCCGTCGGCCTCGCCAACAAAGAATGTATGGTGGCCGCCGGCGAAATTCTTACCAAGGCCGCTCGTGAGCGCAACGTCCCCATCCTGCCCATCGACAGCGAGCACAACGCCGTCCACCAATGCATGAGAGTCGGCGCGCACTCCGAGGTGAAGACCATCTGGCTGACGGCCTCTGGAGGGCCGTTCCGTAAATTGCCACTGGAGCAATTTGCCGGTATTACTCCCGAGCAGGCCCTCAAGCACCCCACCTGGGTGATGGGCCGGCGGATCACCATCGACTCCGCGACCATGCTCAACAAAGGCCTGGAAGTCATCGAAGCCTGCCGCCTCTTCGACGTAACGGCGGCCCAGGTCCGCGTCACGGTTCATCCCCAGTCCACCGTCCACTCGCTGGTGGAGTACGTGGACGGCTCCATCCTGGCGCAGATCTCCGTCACCGATATGCGCCTGCCGATTCTCTATGCGCTGGCCTTCCCCGAGCGCCCCGCCTCCACGCTCACCTTCGACATGGCCGCCCTCAGCCACCTGGATTTTGAGCCGCCCGATCTCGAGCGCTTCCCTTGCCTGCGCCTGGCCTTCGAGGCCGCCGCAAAAGGCGGAGCGCACTGCATCGCTCTCAACGCCGCCGACGAGATCGCCGTCGATGCCTTCCTGGAGCGCCACATCCCCTTCACCGGCATCCCGCGTACAATTGAAAGGGTGCTCGCAGCCACGCCCGAGTCGCACCCGGCCACTATCGCCGAGGTGCTCGTCTCGGACAGCGAGGCGCGTCAAACAGCGCGAGCGCTGCTGACATCAACACAAACAGAGCAATAGAATCGCCGCTTTATCGAGGTTAGAACCGCACATCTATGACTGATTTTCATCACTTTCTAGTAACCATCGTCGCCTTTATCGTTCTTATCGGCGTCATGGTTGTGGTTCACGAGTTTGGCCACTTTGTTGTCGCCAAGCTCTGCCGGGTCCGCGTCGAGGCCTTCTCCTTCGGCTTCGGGCCGCGCCTCTTCGGCTACAAATACGGCGACACCGACTACAAAGTCTGCGCGCTCCCCCTGGGCGGCTACGTCAAGATGGCCGGCGAGCAGTTTGCCGAGCTCAGCGACGCGGCCTCCGGCTCGGCCACCAAGGGGTGGGCCGTGGTCGACCCTGGAGCGCTTACCTCGCAACCCCGCTGGAAACAGATGTTGATTGGCGTGGCCGGTCCCGTGGCAAACTTCATTCTGGCCTTCGCACTGATGGTGGGTTACTACGGCTGGGTCAACGAGGTTCCCGCCGTCGAAGTTAAAACCACCACCGTCGAATGGGTTATCCCAGGCTCTGCGGCCGCGCAGGCCGGCATCGAGCCGGGCGACATTTTTCGCAGCGTGGCCGGCGACAACAATCCCGACTGGGAAAAAATCTTCTATCGCATTAAGCTGAACGCCAACCAGAACGTGCCGATTACCGTGGAGCGCGCCGGCAAGACCCTGCAACTGAGCCTTCACATACCCACCTCGGCCAAAAACGATGACTTCGACCTGAGCGACGAGGGCCTTTTGCCTCAGTTTCTTGCCGGCTCCATCAGCGTCCAGGAGGTGCAGCCGGGTACGCCCGCCGCGCAGGCCGGCTTGCGCGCCGGAGACGCCATCTTGTCCGTCGATGGATACCCATTTCATACCGTTACGACATTGCTGGCTTACATGAAGGCAGGCCAGGGCAAGCCGATCACACTTGTCCTGCTGCGCAACGGAGCTGCTCTCTCGCCCATCGTCGCTCATCCCGCCATGCTCGAGGGAGGCTGGAAGCTGGGCTTTATGACCAAGCCCACTCCTACTCATGACGATCCGCTTCCCTGGGGCAAGGCCGTCACCAAATCCAAGGAGTTCTGCGCGGAAAAATCCTTGCTGATTTTCGAAGTGCTGCGAGGACTCTTCACCCGCAAGGTCTCCGTCTCCCAGCTTGCCGGGCCGGTGGGCATTGCCCGCGTGGCTGGCGATACGGCGGAGACGATGGACTTGGGGCTGATGATCGAACTGGCCGGTATGATCAGCCTCAACCTGGGCATTCTCAACCTGCTGCCCTTCCCCATTCTGGACGGTGGCATGATTTTGATTCTGCTGATAGAAGGCGCCCTTCGCCGCGACATCAGCATCAACGTCAAGGAGCGCATCTATCAGGGCGCCTTTGTCGTTCTCGTCTCGTTTTTTGTTTTCATTACTTTCAACGACATCGCCAAGCTGCCGATTTTTACGCATCTGAAGCCGTGAGAGGCAGTGTTGGGCCGCCATGCGCGCCACTCCTGCTGGTTCAGAGTGGGAGGGAGAAAACCCGGCGAAACCCGGTAATATGTGGATAACTTCGCGTTCCACGTGGAAAACCGGGGACGAAATGTGTTCATTATCAGACACTCGGAGTGACGCTTTATGCCCGTGACCACAGAAGTTCGAGTCCGCTATGCAGAAACCGACCAAATGGGCATCGTCTACTACGCCAACTACCTGGTCTGGTTTGAGGTAGGCCGCGTGGAGCTGCTCCGCGCCCTCGGTTTTTCTTACAGCATGTTGGAGACCGAGCACGAGTGCATCCTGCCGGTGGTCGAGGCCACCTGCCGCTACCGTTCCCCCGCTCGCTACGACGACCGGATTCTGATCGAAACCCGCCCTGCCCTGCTGCGCGGCTCCGTCCTAAAGTTCGCCTACCGGATTTTGCGCAAAGCCAAGGACAGCGCCGAGCCGACGCTCCTGGCCGAGGGCGAGACCGTGCATGTGGTCTGCGACGACCAGATGAACAAAAAGCCACTGCCGCCGCACTACGCCGCCGCGTTGCGGACGATGATGGAGGCGAAGCAGAAAGAGTAAAAATCCGGGCGCCCCATCCTTTGTACAGTTCAACAAGAAAAGGGGTGGGCAACCCCGCTATGCTATCTGCATGGAAGTATTCTTCGAGGTACGCGAGTCGGAAGAGGGTGGCTACACGGCGCGTGCGCCGGGTCACTCGATTGTTGCCCAAGCTGAAACCTGGGAAGCGCTGCGCGAAATCGTGCTGGAAGCAGCGGCGCTGCATTTTAAGGATGCGCCCGCGCGTCCAACGCTCATCCGGCTGCATCTTGTAAAGGACGAAGCCATTGAGGTCCGCAGCGGCGATCATGTGCGCGCGAAACCTTTCGAATCGTGGGTTCAGGGGATGGAACCCACTCTCACGACAGAGCCGGAACTCGAAGGCGTACTCGCCGAACTCTCCCGTCGCGAACCCATCTTTCATCGCCCGGAGTTCGGAACGACAAGGGCCGATTTCGAGCGCATGACGGCGGAGGATTACTGGGAGACCGGCGCCAGCGGCCGCCGCTACTCCCGGCCATTCGTGCTGGATGGTTTGGAGGAGCGTTTTTCCGTCCCCCACGAAGACGTCTGGGAGACGCGGGAGTTTCATTGCCGCAGATTGAGCGAGGATACCTTTCTGCTGACCTACACGCTGCTCCAGGACCACCAGCGGCTTACCCGCCGGGCAACGATCTGGCGCAGGACCGTCGACGGCTGGAAGATTGTCTACCACCAGGGAACGATTGTGCAGGATGTTTAATTTCTTATGAACAGGAAAGAGCAGGGATTTAATAGAAAAAACGCGTTATGCTATTAACTATGGAACTGATCTTCGAGGTACGGGAAGCGGAAGAGGGCGGCTACACTGCTCGCGCGTTGGGCCACTCGATTTTTACCGAAGCCGAGACTTGGGAAGAGTTGCGCAACAATGTGATCGAAGTAACATCGCTGCATTTTGAGGAAGCCGATGCGCACCCCAAGCTGATTCAGTTGCATTACGTGAAGGATGAGTTGATCGCAGTCGAGGCGGCATGAAGCTGCCACGCGGGGTTTCTGCCGATCGGGTCATCCGTGCTTTGGAGCATCTCGGCTACACTGTGATTCGCCAGAGGGGGAGCCACGTGCGGCTTCATCATTCAGGACCGCCTGCCCATTCGATTTCCGTTCCGCTTCACAATCCGCTCAAGATCGGGACACTCCATGGAATTCTTTATGAAGTGGCCAACTCTCAGTCAATCTCAATCGAGAGGGTCATACGGCTGCTTTAGGCAGAATTCAGCTACTTCTCCCGCGCTACCACAAAATCCGGTACCCAGAGCAGTGCACGCTTGTATTCGGAGTCAGGCAGGGAGGCCAAGGCCTGGCGGCTTTGTTCGGCGTAGCGGTCGGCGACACTCATGGCGTACTCCACCGAGCCGTTGCGCGCCAAAATCGCCTGAATCCGCTCGCGGCTGACGCGCTCGAAGCTGCGGTCATCCAAAACTCGCTGAATGGTCTGGCGGTCTTGAGCCGTGCCGTGGTCGATGGAGTGGATTACCGCCAGCGTGGCTTTGCCCTCGCGCAGATCGCTGGCCACAGGCTTGCCCAGAACCTCTTCGGTGGCTGTCAGATCGAGCACATCGTCCACAATCTGGAAGGCCAAACCCACAGCGCGTCCATAGGCGGCGAGGCTCATCTCCAGGGTCTCGGGTGCGTCAGCCAGCACCGCGCCCAGGCGCATGCAAACCGAGAAGAGGCAGGCTGTTTTGCGATAGATGAGGTCGTAGTACTCGGCCTCGCTGACGGCGCGACCCAGCTTCTGAATCTGCAACAGCTCGCCCTCGACCATCTGCTGGGTGAGGGCGATCAGCTGATCCAGCACGCGCAGACTTTTTTCCGCCAAAGCCACCTTGAAGGCCTGCATGTAGAGCCAGTCGCCGGCCAGCACGCATTTTTCGTTGCCCCAGGCGGTGTTGGCCGAGGGACGGCCGCGGCGGGTGTCGGCGCCGTCGATGATGTCATCGTGGACCAGCGTGGCGGTGTGCACCATCTCCACCACCGCGCCCAGGCGGATGGCGGCCTGGTCGAAGTAGCCCAGGGCGTGAGCGGAGAGCAGCAGCAGGGATGGGCGGATGCGCTTGCCGCCGCCCTCGCGGAGATATTCGGCAATCTCCGTGATGGTGCTGACGCCGGAGGCGGAGTCGCGGCCCAGCTCCTGCTCAATGGCCACAAGGTCGTCCCGCAGCAGCTCGAAAACCTCTTTTGACGTCGCTATCGCCAGTGTGCTCAAAAGCTCTCCGAATCGTACCGCTCAGGGTTGAATTGCGCTTTTGTTGGATTTCACGAAATCGATCAGTTGTCCGCCGATATTGTCTCCTGCTTTGTAATATAGCTGATCGCATTCATCAAGCTCCTTCTCAATTGCGTCCCATTCAGGGCTACTCAACGACTTTGATGGTGGATTCCATGTAGCTTTCCCTAATGCAATTGCCTGAGCCTCCACAGGAGTTATGTGCCTATATTCATTTTGGCGATCATATTCCTTGCTATATGCTTCCAAGGCATCATTCAACGCGTATGGCGACAGCCCATGAAATCCGGCCGCTTTCATCGCCCTTTCCGTGAGTTTGGCCGTTTCTGGACAGCCGATGCGAAGTAGTGCGTGAACAATGATTGGTGTATATTCACGCGAAGAATTAACAAAAAATTGGCTGTATCCGCCGTTATTCACCTCGCGCTCCATAGCTTCAATAGCAAGAACGATGATCTCTTCTTCCGTCATATCATCGACGCCAACTCGTTCGGCTTTCTGCCGTAACGCCATCTCTAATGCTTGAAGAAAATCGATCTCATTGCCATTTGTGATGGCCAGTAATTCATCGACGGACTTACCAGCACATCGCGCACGCTGGTTGGCATACTCGCGCATGATTTCCTCATGGTCCATTGGATTGTCCCCGCTCAGTTCGTGCGGTAGTTGGTGAACTGCAAATCCAGGCCCATCTCCCTGCCGCGCAGCAACGCAATGATGCCTTGCAGCACGTCGCGATCCTTGCTGGATACCCGGACGGTATCGCCCATGATAGTGACCTGCGCCTTCTTTTTCGAGTCCTTCACCAAGCGAACAATCTCTTTGGCCTTTTCCACGGGAATGCCCTGCTGCAGGCTGATCTTCTGGCGGACGCTCTTGCCCAAGGCCGGCTCCAGCTTGCCGTAGGTCAGGTTCTTCAGCGGAACGCCGCGCTTGACCAGCTTCTGGCTGAGAATATCCTTGACCGCTTCCAGATGGTACTCGCCGTCAGATGCCAGTTGGATGGCGTCATTGCCCTCCAGCTTGACCTCCGAATGGGAATCCTTCAGGTCGAAGCGCTGGCGAATCTCTTTAAACGCCTGGTCGATGGCGTTGCGGACCTCTTGAATGTCCACCTTGCTGACGATGTCAAATGAATTCTCCTGGGCCATGGCTCATCTTCCTCTTGTTTGCCGGCGCACCTTCGTCCGCATCAACCCCGGACTGCATCGCCGCCGCGTCTCTAACAGTTTCCCACGTCCGGCTTGAGGTCAAACAGCCGATTGAAGTTTTTCGTGGTAGCCTGGGCAATTTCCGCCTCTGAGACGCCGCGCGATCCGGCCAGCGTTTGCGCCGTGAGGCTCACCCATGCCGGCTCATTGCGCTTGCCACGATAGGGCGCCGGAGCCAGCCAGGGCGCGTCGGTCTCGACCAGAATACGGTCCAGAGGAAGCCGCGCGGCTACATCGCGCAGCGGCTGCGCTTTGGGGTAGGTCAGGTTGCCGGCGAAGGAGATGAGGAAGCCCAGGTCGAGCGAACGGGCAGCCTGCTCGTAGTTGCCGCCGAAGCAGTGCATGATGCCGCCGAGGCCTGTGGGCTGCCAGTGTGCTTGCAGAATTTCGAATAAATCGTCCCAGGCGTTGGTAGTTCCGTCAGTCGGGCGGCAGTGGATCAGGATGGGCCGCTTGCGGGCGGCGGCAACTTCCAGTAGGCGGACAAGGCCTTTGCGCTGCGTGGTGTGCGGCGCGCCCTCGTGGTAGTAGTCGAGGCCGATTTCGCCGCAGGCAATCACCTCGGGCTCAGTAAGCAGGTCGTCGAGTTTGGTGAGGACGGCGTCGTCGATTTCAGGCGTGTTGTGCGGGTAAACGCCGGCGCTCGAGTAGAGCTTCGGAATATTGGGCTGGCCGTTGAACTGGCGGCAAATTTCGAGCGTCTGATGCATCTGGACCGGCCCTTCGCCGATGCCGATGGACAGGATGGCGCCCACGCCCGCCTCGAAGGCTCGGCGCAACATGGCCTCGCGGTCGTCGGCGTAGCGCGGACTGTCCAGGTGGGCGTGAGAATCAATCAGCAAAAGAATGGTCCTCCATCAGGCATCTCTTGGGGTCATTCTTGCGACAGCCGTGGTTTTGTATGCGGCTCTATTGTATTTCCCATACATAGTCCGCCTTGTCCGGACTGGAGGGGTAGTATTCCACATGAAGCTTCTGGCCTTCCTTCACTTTAACGTACCATGTGAACTTTCTGGGCTGCGGGGATCCCGGCACGGCCAGCAGAAACCAGATGGATAATCCATGCTTTTCCACCGTGCAGCTTTGAACAATTCCCTCCACGCTATCGGAGCGTTCCAGCAGCGTGCGATCGATTTTTTCCAGTTCCTTTTCGCTGGAAGTGTATGGTTCGATTGTGGCTTTCCAACGGGAATTGGCGTTTTTCCATGCGATTTTGGCGTCAGCGCCAAGGGCATAATTCTCGCCGCCCTTCGCGTCGATCGCGATCTCCTGCGCCTGCACGGCACGATACGACCCGTTGTTAAAACTCACCCAGATCACATGCCTGCCCGGAAGCACTTCCACGGCATGCACCATGAACATTCCCGGCGCGCGCGATCCTCCGGCTGGCCTAATCCGATGGCCGTCAATTTGAACAATTTCGGCGTCGTATTTGATCCAAATCCATGTAACGTCTACGCGCGGCCTGGCTTCGCCGTCATAGAACTGTCCTACATAGTAGCGGAACGCAAAGGCAGTTTGCGCGCAAAGCAGAACCAGAAAGATCAGCGTAAGGCATCGTTTCATCGTGCAACTCCACAAACAGATTTCAGATTGTCCGGAGATGGCCTGGAAAATTTCTACCCATTATAGGGATAGCCGCTGCTCCTCACAAGCGAAACCTGACAGCAGGCCGAAAACAGCGAGGGGCGCCCAAGATGCGCGGCCTTTGCTTTCGAACTAAATCCAAAGATTGCTGTTGCTCGGTCAAACATTACTTCAGCCGCGCGCCCAGCGGAACTTCTTCGAGGAATCCGGCGAGCACCGGAGCGCCGTCAGGCAGGGATGCGGCCAACAACATTCCGTTCGACTCGAAGCCGCGCAAGCTGCGCGGTGCGAGGTTGGCAACGATGACGATTTTGCGGCCAATAAGTTTTTCCGGCTCATAGTACTGCGCGATGCCGGCCAGTATCTGGCGCTTCTCGTAGCCCAGATCGACCTCCAGGCGGAGGAGCTTGTCGGCTTTGGGGACGCGCTCGGCGACAAGGATTTGCGCCACGCGCAGTTCGACCTTCATGACGTCGTCGATGGAGATTTTTTGCGGCTCCGCAGCCGCCTGTGGTGGAGCCGGCGATTGCACGGCGGCTGCAACAGGAGACGAGGCCAACGCCACTGTTTCGTAAGCATGGGCTTCATTCGCGGCATCGACGCCAACAGAATCCACTGGCGCACTATTCAGGAATGTTTGTTTTCCGGATTTCTCGCTCACGATTGCCCCTTTTTTCTCGGCTTTTGCGGCCGGAGCCGACTTTGCCATCCCAGATTTCGCAGGCGCCTGCGATGGAGCCGGCGCTTTCGGAGGAACCGAAGTTGCGTCCGCGGTTTTTGCGGCGGAGCTGCTGCTGTTTTTATCTTCGATGTTTTGCATACGATCGATGGCGTCCTTTTCCGCGCGAGGAAAGAGTGGCGCGGGTTCAACAAACTTTGTGCCAGCCTTCAATCCGCCCCAGGCGAGATTAGTTAAAAATGATTTCTTTGCCGCGTCGGCAATCTCTCCCTGGCCGAGCTGACGCCAGACTTTGGCGGCCGCATCCGGCATGATGGGATAAACCAACGCTGTGATGATGCGAATGGCTTCGGCGGCGGTAGCCAGCACGCGAGCTTGCAGCGCCGCGTGGTCGGCTTCGGAGCGATCGGCGGGCTTCTTCCACGGAGCATTGGCGGTCAGGTAGCCGTCGGTCTCCGCAACTAAAATCCACAGTGACTTGAGCGCCTCGGAAAAGTTCAACTCATCGAAGGCTGGGCCAAACTCCGCAATCGTCTTCGCAGCACACTCGCGTAATGCAACCTCGGCAGCGGTCTCCGCGCCGGGCTTGGGCACTACTCCGCCGAAATACTTATGCACCATGTTGACTACGCGGCTCACCAGGTTGCCGTAGCCGTTGGCGAGGTCGCCGTTGTAACGCTGGACGAGCGCGTCGAAGCTGAAGCTCCCATCCTGGCCGAAGGAAATCTCGCGCAACAGGAAGTAGCGCAACGCATCCGCCCCCAGAACTTCCAGGACCGTTTCTGTGCGCACGACGTTGCCGCGCGACTTGGACATCTTTCCCTGGTCGAAGAGCAGCCAGCCGTTGGCCTTGACGGAGCGCGGCAGCGGAATCCCCGCGGCCATTAAAAACGCCGGCCAGTAGACACAGTGGAAGCGGCTGATCTCCTTGCCGATGAGGTGCAGATCCGCCGGCCAGAATTTGGCGAAGCGCGCCTGGTCGGCCGGATCGTCGGAGCCGTAACCCAGCGCGGTGATGTAGTTGGCCAGCGCGTCGAGCCAGACGTAGATCACGTGCTTCTCGTCGCCCGGAACCGGAATCCCCCAAGAAAAACTTGTGCGGCTCACCGACAAATCCCGCAGGCCGCCGCGAACAAAGGAGATCACTTCGCGGCGCGTAGATTCCGGGCCCATGAAGGCAGGATTGGCCTCGTAAAACTCCAGCAACTTGCGCTCAAAGGCCGAGAGTTTGAAGAAATAATTCTCCTCGCTCACGGTTTCCGTTACGCGGCCGCAGTCGGGGCAAACCGTGCCGGCGGGGCCGTCCACATAGAGCTCGTCGCTGACGCAGTATTGGCCGGTGTATGAACCCTTGTAGATGAAGTCGCGGTCGCGCAGTGTCGAAAATAACTTTTGCACGCCGCGGACGTGACGGCCTTCCGTAGTGCGGATGAAGTCGTCGTAGGTGAGGCCCAGCCGGTCCCACAGACCGCGCCACTCGCCGGCAATGGCGGTGGCAAACTCCATCGGCGTGCGCCCGGCCTGCGCAGCGGAGCGCTCGATCTTCTGCCCGTGCTCGTCGGTTCCGGTGAGGAAAAACGTATCGATGCCCAGTGCGCGCTTGCGCCGCGCAATGGCGTCACAAACGATGGTCGAGTAGGCGTGTCCCAGATGCGGCCGCGCGTTCACGTAGTAAATGGGCGTGGTCAGATAATAGCGAGATGAGCTGGATGCAGTATTTGTCATAAGCGAGGTGCTACCGCACTTTTACCCTATTCTGTTTCTGGGTAGAAATGAGAATCAATCTCCATCTTACGGCATTTTTCAGCGAAGAAGCGCAGAGTCTCGCCTTTGAGACCCGGTAGACGATGAATCTCGATCAGCCTCAGCGATAAGGCGGCGAAGCCGCAGCTGCCCCACCGCAGGTGGTAGAATCGCCTTTGAAAATCAAGGATTTCTGAGGCCCAACAACGTGTACCTGGAATTGCAAAAACGGCTTGAGGAGCATCTTCGCGCGGTCCTGGCAACAAAGTACGATCTTCAGCTTGAAACGATTCCGCTGGAGATTCCGCCGGAGTTGAAGTTTGGCGAGCTGGCCACGCCCATCGCTTTTGAACTGGCCCGCAAGCTGCGCAAGGCGCCCAAGGTCATTGCGCAGGAGATTGTCGCCGCGCTGGGGAAGGTCGAGGGCTTCGCCAGCTTCGAGGTTGCCGGAGCAGGGTATATCAATGCGCGGCTAGACCGCGCCACGGGCGTACGCAATACAGCCGCTGGAATCTCCCAGGTCCCAGAAGCGGGACCCTTCGACAGTCTCAGGGCAGGCTCTGGGGCACTCAGGGTTCATAGCCTCGTCGAACACAGCAGCATCAATCCCAACAAGGCCGCGCACATCGGCCATCTGCGCAACGCGATTCTGGGCGATACCTTCGTGCGCCTGCTGCGCGCCGCCAGGCAAAAGGTGGACGTACAGAACTACATCGACAACACCGGCGTACAGGTGGCCGATGTGGTGGTGGGATTTTTACATGTGGAGGGCAAATCGCTGGCTGAAGTGCGCCTGCTGCTCGATGAGCTCAAGCACAAGGACCACCGGATTGACTATTACTGCTGGGATTTGTATGCGCGGACTTCGCAATGGTACACGAGCGGCAGCGACGATGAGAATGAAGCACGAAAGAATTTGCGCTATGCGACGCTGCACGAGATAGAACGCGGCGGCAACGAGACGGCCGAGATAGCGGAACTGATTTCGACGGCAGTCCTTAAGCGGCATCTGGAAACCATGCAGCGGCTGGACATTGAATACGACTTTCTGCCCCGCGAGAGCGAGATTCTGCATCTCAAGTTTTGGGAAGCGGCCTTCGAGCAGCTCAAGAAAACAGGCGTGCTCTACTTCGAGACCGAGGGCAAGAACAAGGGCTGCTGGGTGATGACTCGTCCCGGCGCGGAGACGACGGAAGATGAAACCGACGAAGACGCCAAGGTGATTGTTCGCTCCAATGGAACAGTCACTTATGTGGGCAAGGATATTGCCTATCACTTATGGAAGTTTGGGCTGCTGGGCAAGGACTTTGGTTACAAGCCGTTCTTCACTTATCCCGATCATGGATGTTGGATTTCGACGGAAAAGGGAGTGGAGCCGCATCCTCACTTTGGCGGGGCGCAGGCTATCTACAATGTTATCGACGCGCGGCAGAGCGATCCGCAGGCCAACGTGATTCAGGCGCTGCGCGGAATGGGATATACAGAACAGGCCGACCGCTACACGCACTTCAGTTACGAGATGGTGGCTCTGACGCCGCGCTGCGCAGTGGAATTGGGCTATGAAGTCTCCGCGGAGGATTTGGAGCGGCCCTACATTGAAGTCAGCGGACGGAAGGGATTCGGCGTCAAGGCCGATGACCTGATGGACAAGCTGATCGCCGCCGCGCGCGCCGAAGTGGACGCACGCCAGACAGGGCGTGATGATGCCGAGCGTCAGCAAATTGCCGAGCAGATCGCCATCGGCGCGCTGCGCTACTTCATGCTCAAGTTCACGCGCAACTCGGTGATCGCCTTTGATTTCAAGGATGCGTTGAGCTTTGAGGGCGAAACGGGGCCGTATATTCAGTACGCCGTAGTGCGGGCGAAGAACATCTTCCGCAAGGCGGGTACGACGCCGGAAGCGGAATTGACTAAGTTCGCGGAGTTAGAAGAGTTTAATGACTACCTTCACGGCGAGGATGCTGAAGATATCTGGGCGCTATGGTTGTGTGCGGCCCGGCGCACGCTGGTGCTGGAGCAGTGCATTGCAACTTCGGAGCCGGCTTACTTAGCCAAGCATGCCTTCCAGTTAGCGCAGGAGTTCAATAACTTCTATCACAAGCACCACATCCTGACGGAGGAAGATCCGGCGCGGAAAACATTTTTACTCGCCACTGCCGCCGTCGCGCTGCGGGAGTTAGTGCTGGCGCTGAGCTGGCTGGGGATTGAAAGCCCGGAAGCAATGTAGGCACCTGCGGTGCGGCCAATCGCTCACTATTCGTTCGCAGAAGATTCGTGGATTCCCACCCTAGCCGTAAAAACAAAGACGCGGCCAGGGTGGGGCACCAAATGTACTGCTGTTGTCAGCATTCAAATCTAGTATCTTAATACAAAACTTGGAGCTAATAGCTAGGAGCTAGCTTCTAGCTGCTGTACTTTCTCACCCACTCCAGAATTGAACGCACGGCGACGCCGCTGGGGCCTTTGGCGATGTAAGGCTTGGAGTCTTCTGCCCAGGCGAGGCCGGCGATGTCGAGGTGAATCCAGGGAGTGTCTTCGACGAAGACTTTGAGAAACTCGGCTGCGGTGCAAGCGCCGCCGTAGCGTCCGCCGGTGTTCTTGATGTCGCCAATGTCGGACTTGATGAGTTCGGCGTATTCCTCGCCCAGGGGCAAGCGCCAGAATTTTTCGCCGGAGAGGTCGAGAGCCGCATCGAACTTCGCCCATGTGTCTTCGTCGTTGGAGAATGCGCCGGCGTTGACGGTGCCGAGAGCGACGACGCAGGCGCCGGTCAGCGTGGCGGCGTCAATCAGGTGGGTTGCGCCGAGCTGGCGCGCGTAGGTGAGGCCGTCGGCGAGAACCAGGCGGCCTTCGGCGTCGGTGTTGATGATCTCGATGGTTTTTCCCGGCTTATCCGGCGTAAAGGGCATAGCCGTCTGCACGTCTCCGGGCTTTTGCGCGGTGCCCGATGGCATATTTTCGGCGGCGCAGATGACAGCGACGACGCGCACCTTTGGCTTGAGCAAGGCGATGGCGCGCATGGCGCCGAGCATAGCCGCGCCTCCGGCCATATCGGTTTTCATCTCTTCCATTTTGTCGGAGGGTTTGATGGAGATGCCGCCGGAGTCGAAGGTGATGCCCTTGCCGACCAGGCCGAGAACCGGGCCGCTGGTCACACCTTTGGGCTCGTAGCGCAGGACAATCAGCGCGGGCGGCTCAGCGGAGCCTTGCGCCACGCTCCAGAATGCGCCCATCTTCAACTCGCGCAGCTTTTCGGTGGAATGAACCTCACAGCCGAGGCCGAATTCAGCGGCCATGAGAGCGGCGCGCTGGCCGAGGAGGGTGGGGGTGAGCTTGTTTCCCGGCTCGTTGACCAGCGAACGGGCGAAGTTCTGGCTCTCGCCAATGATGATGGCTTCGTCGATGGAGGCTTGGAGCGCGGATTTGTCGGCGCTGGCAGGCGCGGCCAGCGTGAAGGACTCCACGCTCTGATCCTTGCGCTCGCTGCGATAGGTGTCGGAATCGAAGTCGCCGATAAAAGCGCCTTCGACGGCGGCGCGCACACTTGCCGTGTGGGGCAACGTTTTTGGGTCGCTTTCAGGGAGGGCGAGAGCCAGCTCGCGAAGGCCGCGGGGCTTGATGAAGCGGACGGCGGTTCCTGCGGCGTTGCGCACGGAGTTGGCCGTAACCTTGGGCAGCTTGCCCAGGCCGACGAGCAGGAGGCGCTTGGCGGCGAGGCCCACGGGGGCGTGTATCAAGGCGGCCTCGTTCGCACCAGCTTTGAATTCGCCGCTGGCGAGGATAGCGGCCACTGCGGCCTGGACGGCCGGGCCGGCGGTCAGCAGCACGGGCTGGGGCTTGGCGTCGGGGGCTTTATCGGTTTGGGTGTCGGCGGCCAAAACGGCAAGGAGTTCGGTTCCGATTTTTGAGAGGGGAGTAAAAGAAAGTTGGGTCCGCATAGAGACAGTTTACAGTGAACAGTGGACGGTGATCAGAGATTCGGAATTAAAGCTGATGAGTGGAAATGGATTAATGTCAGGGCTGAAGCGCTGACCTACCATTCCGCCCCTACCGCCCCATTTTGTGCTTGCTGGCGTTGATGGCGGCGCGGGCATCGCGGTCGGCTTCGCGGCGCTTTTCCGTCTCGCGCTTGTCCCAGTCCTGCTTGCCCTTGGCCACGGCCAGTTCGCATTTGACCCGGCCGTTGCGGAAGTAAAGCCGGGTGGGGATGAGCGTGTGGCCCTTGATCTGCGTCTTGGAGAGTAGCTTGCGAATCTCGCCGCTGTGCAGCAGCAGCTTGCGGGTGCGGGTGGCGTCGTGGTTGGAGATGTTGCCGTGGGAGTAGGGGCCGATATGCAGGTTGAGCAGGAGCGCCTCGCCGTTCTGGATGAGGCCGTAGGAGTCCTTGAGGTTGGCCTTGCCCTCGCGGATGGACTTTACTTCCGTCCCGCGCAGGCTGACGCCGGCCTCGAACTTTTCGAGAAGAAAGTAGTTGTGGCTGGCAGCACGATTTTGCGCGGCGTCGCGCTGGCCGCTGGCCACCGGATCGCGGGGCTTGGCAGGCTTCTGCGGGCCGGGGCTGGCCTTCTGGTCGATGACATGGCTGGTTTGGCGAGCCATCGGCAAGCCTCCTCGAATCTTAATCCTAGCATTGGCGCGGGTTTCAGGCAGTTCTGCGCCGGGCTTTGTTAGAATGGGGCTGCGTCGTATGGGAGTTTTAACCAATTGGAATTGCGTCAAGATGCGCGTCTGGGGCAGCCAAGGCAGCCCGCAAGTGCCCGGTGAGCAGAGTGGGCCGGCGAAGACGCCGGGGAGTTCGATGAAAAGCCGTTTTCAAGCACAGGCTGCCTATAGATCCGTTTTTTCAGGAGCCGTTTTCTGGATAGCGCTTTTTGCCGTCCTGGCGGTCTTCAGCCTGTCCAGCGTTGCTCTGCGCGCGCAATCGGCCAACACCTTCTTCAAGCGCGGCCAGACCGCCGAGGCGAAGGAGGACTACGACGCTGCCTATAACAACTACCAGAAAGCTCATGCCAAAGCTCCCAAGGACCTGCGATTCCGCGAGGCTTTCTATCGCGTGCGCATTACCGCTTCGGCTATGCACGTGACCAAGGGACAGAAGCTGCTGGATGCGGGCAATGAACAGGGAGCGCTGTCGGAGTTTCTGCACGCCGCCGAGATCGATCCCAGCAATGAGGCCGCGCAGCAGGCCATCGCCCTGGCGCGGAAGAAACACGGCGAGGTAGCCCCTGTCTCCGAAACCAGCATTCCCCAACCCGAGGGCGAGCTGGAGAACCTGGAAACGATGGGCGCACCGGCCGTTCTGAAGCCGGTCTCCAACGAGCCGCTCACGCTGCACATCCAGGAAGACGCCAAGATAGTCTACCAGGCAATCGGCAAAGCCGCCGGCGTCAATGTGCTGTTTGACCCGGAGTACACCTCCAAGCGCATTCAGGTGGACCTGAACAATGTCTCGCTGCTCGACGCACTGCGCATTGTGGGCACCATCTCCAATACATTCTGGAGGCCGGTCACCGAGAACACGATTTTTGTAGCCGCTAATACCCGCGCCCGCCACACCGAGCTAGATGAGCAGGCTGTCCAGACCTTCTATCTGTCGAACGCCTGGCAGCAGAACGACCTGACCGACGTGCAGACCGCCATTCGCAACCTGATGCCCAACGCCAAGGTTTACGCCGTGGCCAGCCAGAACGCCATCGTGATGCGCGCTACACCCGACGAACTGCTGCTGGCGGAAAAGCTCATCAACGATCTGGACAAGGCGCGTCCCGAGGTGGTGGTAGACATAGCCGTTCTGGAGGTGAGCAAGAACTGGGAGAAGACACTGGGCATTGCCTGGCCCAGCAGCGTGGGAGTCGCGCTGCAGCCGCCCTCCAGCAGCACTAGCACGACCAGTACGACCACCACGGGCACCACTACTACTACGTCGCCATCCCTCTACGATTTAGCTCACCTGAAAGCCACTGATTTCGCCGTCACCGTGGGATCGGCCACAGCCAATCTGCTGCTCACCGACACCAATACCAAGATTCTGCAGAATCCCCGCATACGGGCCACCGACGGCCAAAAGGCGGTGATGAAGATCGGTTCCAAGATTCCCATCGCCACCGGCTCCTACCAGACCGGCGCCGCCACCGCCCTGGTCAGTTCGCTGGTCAATACGCAGTTCCAGTACCAGGACGTGGGCGTGAATATCGAAATGACGCCCACCGTTCACTTCGATCGCGACATCACGCTCAAAATCAAGATCGAGGTTACGGCGCAGAGCGGCTCAGTGACCATCAGCGGCGTGACCGAGCCGATCATCAGCCAGCGCAGCGTCGATCACGTCATCCGGCTGCGCGAGGGCGAGGCCAGTATCCTGGGCGGCCTGCTGAACAACCAGGAGACCGTGACCTCGACCGGCATTCCGGGCCTGAGTTCGATTCCCATTCTCAAGTACCTCTTCGGCTCCAAAGATCACCAGATTCAGGACGATGAGCTGGTCTTTCTGGTGGTGCCGCACGTGGTTCGTTCACAATCGCTCGATCAGTTGAATCTGCGCACCGTGGACACCGGCGCGGGCCAGCAGAACATCGAGTTGCGCCACACTTCGGATGAAGCTCCCAGCGCGAATCCAGAGTCGAAGCCAGCCTCAAGCCCGGTGTCCCCGTCGCGCCCGACTTCCAGCACCAAGCCCAATGTGGGCACGGTTCCCGGCCAAAGCGCTCTGGCAGCTGCTCCGGCCGCGCTGGACCAGCTGCGCCAGTCCGCGGAGACCACTGGAAACCCGGCTCAGGCCAACCCGCCGGCGCCTGCGCCGGCGCCATCCAACGTGAAATTCTCGCTGGTTCAGCAGCCCGCTCTGGTGGCTCCCGGCGCCACCTTCCAGATCTCCGTGGTGCTGACCGGCGGAACAGACATCGCTGCCGTCCCCTTGCAGATTTCCTACGATCCAGCCGCGCTTTCCCTGCTCAACGTGGACAACGGAGATTTTCTGGGCCGCAACGGGCAGGCGGTGGCGCTGGTGCACCGCGACGACGGGCCCGGCTCCATCAACATCAACGCCTCGCTTCCGCCGGGAGCTTCCGGAGTGAACGGAGCAGGGGTGGTCTGCGTGCTCACCTTCCAGGCCAAGGCAACCGGAGAGAGCGTTATCGCCATCACCCGGCCCGGCGCGGTCAACAGCTCGCAGAAATATCTGACGGCCCAGGGCGCGCGCATCAACATTCAGGTGAAGTAAGCCGATGAGACTCGTGATGATGGAAGCCCGGCCAATTCGCTTTATCCATCCCGGTGAGCGTGGACTTACGCTGGTCGAGCTGATTGTGACCGTGGCGATTCTCTCCATCCTCGCTATGGCGGCCTTGCCCGTCGCCCGCTTTCAGGTTAAGCGCCAGAACGAGCGATACCTGCGCTACGACCTGTGGATGATGCGCGACGCCATCGACAAGTATAAGGATGCAGCGGACAGAAACGCCTTCCAAGTCAAGCTAGACAGCCAGGGCTATCCGCCCGACCTGGAAACGCTGGTCAATGGCGTTGATATACAGGGGAAAAAGGTGAAGTTTCTGCGCCGCATTCCCGTAGACCCCATGACCGGCAAAGCGGAGTGGGGTTTGCGCTCCATGCAGGACGATCCCAATTCGACATCCTTCGGCGGGCAAAGCGTCTTTGACGTGTACTCCAAATCGCAGGGCACGGCACTGGACGGAACCAAGTATGCTGACTGGTAGATGCACAGTTTGGCGGCAGAGGATTCAGTGAGCAGGATTCGCAAACAAGACGCGGGCTTTACGCTGATGGAGCTGATGATCGTCATGATGATTATCGGCATCCTCATGATGGTGGCTGTGCCTCTTTATATCAGCGCCATCAAACAGGCCCGGGAGGCGGTGCTCAAGGAAGACCTGCACGTGATGCGCGCGGCCATCGACTCCTACACTATGGACAAACAGAAAGCCCCGCAGTCGCTTGACGACCTCATTACGGACGGCTACCTGCGAGAAATTCCGGTGGATCCTTTCACCCAGACCAAGGATAGTTGGGTAACGGACTCCAACGGCGCGCTGTACTCGGTGGACCAGACCGAGCCCGGCATCGATGACGTCCACTCCGGCTCGCAGGAGTTGAGCTCCAGCGGTCAGCCCTACTCCACGTGGTGAACGTTGCCCCGGCTTCACGGAACTCCTCATCATGAATTCCATGATTGCCAACCCGGCTGCCGCGCTTGAATTCGCCTTGCAGGTTGAGCGCTACTACGCGGGGCTCATGCTGGTTGCGGGCTCAAGCCCGGATGCGGAAGCCAGCCTGGGCGGAAAACTCCTCTATGCCGGTCAGCTTGACGCCGACGCCCGCGCCCTGCTGGTGGCGGCCAACATCGCCGGCGCCGCTTCGCTGGCCGTATCGGCAGACGCCGCCGCCGGCAAGCAGGCCATTCGCGACGGAGTCGTTGACTTCCTCGTCACCTCGCTTGACGAGGCTCTGCGCATTTTGAAAAACGAGATTCGCAAGCACTCCACGGTCTCCGTCTGCGTAGCTGTCGAATCGAATGCTGATTTCGCCCGCCAACTGCTGGAGCGCGGCGTGCGCCCCGATCTGCTGCCGCCGCGCTCCGCGCCCGCGCCGGAGTTTGCCGCTTTCCTCAGCCAGGGCGCGCGCCCGGTAGTGGCGATCCATCCCTATGCAAACCAGGCGCTTGTTGCCTGGAGCGTTGCGGACGCGCCGGCTCAATGGCTGCCCAAACTCGATACCATAGCTGTCGATTGCCTTAGCTCTGATCCGAGTCCAGCCGCCGGGGTTGCCCGACGATGGCTGCGTCTTGCGCCGCGTTACCTGGGACGGAGGCCACAGGGCATGCGCTTGCTGCGCTGCGATGAAAGTGCCGCAAATAACTTCATCGAAAGGGTGCGCGAAAAAGTCGAAAGCGGGGAGATCGGCGTTTCCGTCGACCTCACGGTAAGCCGTAATAGGAAATCGGAGAAGTTCAGCTTCGCGCCGCTGACGGTTTAACTAGCTGCCCGCCGCCTCAATTCGCGCCCAGAGTTCCTTCATTCCATAACCGGTTTTAGCCGAGACGGGTAGAATTGCGTCCAGCTCCAGCTCCTGCTTCAACTCGAGCAGGTTGCGCGTGCGCGCGTTGCCGCTGAGGCGGTCAATCTTGGTTGCCACCACAACAAAATCGCGCCCCGCTGCCCGTAGCCAGTCGATTAACTGCCGGTCGCTTTGCTGCGCGGGTACATTCGCGTCCACCAGGCACACGCACAGCCTCAGCGTGGAGCGCATCGCCAGATAAGGCTCGATGAATGCAGGCCAGGTCTCCGAGATCGACTTCGAGATCTTCGCGTAGCCGTAGCCGGGAAGATCGGCAAAGATCAGCTTCGTCCGGCGGCTCGAGTCCAGTAACGCAAAAAAGTTGATGGCTCGCGTTCGTCCTGGCGTCTGCGAGACTTTGGCCGCCTTTTCGCCCACCAGCTTGTTCAGCAGGCTCGATTTGCCCACATTGGAGCGGCCCAGAAAGGCGATCTCCGGCGCGTCCGTTGCGGGAAACTGCGCCGCCGCCAGGGCCGAAAGCAGAAATTGCGTTGTATAGCGCATCGCGTGGGCAAAGAAAAACAAACTGCTTCGAGCATACAGCACAGTCGGTGAAATAAGCACAGCAGTATTGATGAAACCGGATGCAGCGGCATAGCGGGTAAATATACTTATTCCGATGGTTACCCCGCTCGTTGTACACTCTTTTATTATGGAAACCACAGGTTGCGGTACAGCGATCGTAACGCCCTTCCGGGCGGACGGATCGATTGACGAGGCGTCGCTGAAGGCGCTGGTGAACTGGCAGATTGAGTCGGGCATCGATATTTTGGTGGCCTGCGGGTCAACCGGCGAGGCGGCCACGCTGGACGAGGAAGAGTGGCTGAGAACGGTGAGCCTGGTAGTGGAGACGGCTGCCGGGCGCGTGCCGGTGTGGGCCGGTTGCACCCAGAACAACACCCGGACGCTGCTGCGGCTGGCCGGCAAGCTGAAGCAGGTTCGCGGCCTGGGCGCGGTTCTGTCGGCCAATCCCTACTACAACAAGCCCTCGCAGGAGGGCCAGTTCCAGCACTTCCTGGCGCTGGCGCAGACGGTTGCCCCACTGCCCGTGGTGATCTACAACATTCCCGGGCGCACCGGCGTAAACCTCGATCCGGCGACGGTCTTGCGGCTGGCCGAGGCTGCCGCCAACATCCAGGCCATCAAGGAGTCCAGCGGCAAGCTGCCGCAGGTCGCCGAACTGGTGCATCTGTTGCCCGCGAGCTTCAAAGTTTTCAGCGGCGATGACAACATGGCGCTGGGGTCGATTGGCGTTGGCGCTAAAGGACTGATCAGCGTGGCCTCCAATGAAATCCCCGCCGAGATGAGCCGCATGGTTCACGCAGCGTTGCGCAATGATTGGGCCGAGGCGCAGGCGCTGGAGCGGCGCTACGCGAAGCTGATCGACGCCAACTTCTGGGACTCGAATCCCTGCCCGGTGAAGACGGTGCTCTCGCTGATGGGCCGCTGCACGGACCACGTCCGGCTGCCGCTGGTTCCACCCTCGGCAGCCACGCGCCAAAAGCTGGAGCAAGTGGCCAGAGAATATGGATTGCTTAAGAAGTGAATGTGTTCTGAGGACAGAAGTCAGAGAGCAAAAGAGAAACTCGGTCAGAAAAGGTCGGCGACGGGAGGGAATGTAAGCAACAGGCTCAAGCCGAGCAGAATAAGAGCCACGGCGTTGATACGGGCCAGAGCAACGGTCCGGTTCCGCCAACGACCCTCCAGGATTCCCCAGGCAATCAGCCAGACAATAATGGCCATCGTAGTTACGCCAGAGAGAGGCCCGGTTGGCTTATAGAAGACAAACAGGTTTTTGATGAAGGCGGATTTGTCGGCAGCGATGGCCAGGAATCCAACCATGAACGCGCCGATGCCAGCGGAGAGAATGGCAGCCGCGCCGGAGCCATTGGGCAGGACGGCAGAGGTTGATGGCTCATGTTTCATCATAATTATTCTCCTTGCATGAGATGAATTGTTCGCCCACCTTCAACGGGCGCGTGTTTTACTAACATGGCGCCAAAGAAACCGGCTATGCCGGCGGCGAGAAACGAAACCAGCGTAAAGAACAGGACCGCGGCGCGAAGCTGAGGATGATTTCTGAGGTCTCGGCCGTATCGGATGACAACGGTGGCGGTCATGGTGATGGAGATAGGCACGAGCCACGCAATATGCTCTTTCCATTCCATGCCGAGAGAGTGCCATCCGCTGGTAGCCGGGTTCGATTGGAGCAACGTCTGGGGAAATGCGGCAAGGTTGACAGCTCCCGCCGGAGCAGCGGCGCGATACCAGGGATAGATGATGTATGCGCCGGTAAGGACCGCTAGCCAGGCAAGCACAGACATGGCGACAAGATAGACCTTGAGAAAGTTATCGCCCCCCGGAGCAAGGGGATTTGCCGCTTTTGGAGAGTAGCTACGATAGAGCTCAACAAGAGCGCCGGAACATGCGAGCAGATAGAGAGCGCCGAATCCCATGCCATGGATGAGAGTCCACAGGCTGCGTTCCGTGATTTCCATTGACTACCTCCTGTGCTGACGGGCTGCGGGAAAAAGTACAAGCCGTAAGACCTTCAATATCCATTCAAGTTGTGCCGCCCTGATAACAAGGCATTTTCGACAGCCTTCTTCTTTTCATCTTTTCCCCAGGTCCAGTACAGGCCGAGATAGGCGTAGTTCTCTGTCTGCCCGGCAATGGAGTGGCCGTAGGCAAAGAGCAATTGATGGTCGGGATTCTTGAAGTGGTAGTAGCCGCCGGCGTCGATCATAGTGGAAGCTTGTGTTTGCGCCGCGGCGAAGCCCTCCCGCCCATGGGCGAAGACCTCGGCGCCCAGTTCCAGCCGTTTATTCATCACGCGTTTCACCAGCCATGCAGTGTAAGGAAAGTCGCGGTACCCGGTTTGCGGGACGATCTGATAGCCGCCGCCACCATCAAAGGTCCAGGGGCCGATGTTCTTTTGCAACCAGATGGGGAGCTTGTACCAGACCTTGCCGACGCCGAGGCCGTTGGTGTAGTTGCCGGTGGGCATCTCAAACATGGTGAAGCTGCCAATTTGGGGAACGTGTTTCGACTCCTTGATGAAGGCGATCTTCGCGCCCAATTCCATATCCGTAAGCCCAAAGGCGCTGGGACCTGTTCCGCCGGGTAGATAAATGGGATTGTTCGATGGAACGACCGCTCCCCAAGGCAGAATGGCGTGAAGCTGCACCCTGGGAATGGCTCCCCAGTTAAACTCGAAGGCCGGACCTGAGGAGTCGATTTCTGCCGGAGTACCATCCATTGCGCCGAAAATGTAGAACTCATAATGATGCAGGTCAACCGGCACCGGGTCGTCGGTTTGAAAAGGCGGACCCTGCGCCCACAGCCTTGGAACTGTGAGCATGAAAAGCAGAAACAGAGTCAGCCGGGTACAATTGCCGGGATAAGGCATCGACACTCCTGAAGCCGTTATACCTCTTCCACCTCGCGCAATAGAGCGATTGCGGAAAAGTCTTCCAGCGTGGTGATGTCTCCAGTGACCTCGCCGCTGGAGGCTAGTTCGCGCAGCAGGCGGCGCATGATTTTGCCGGAACGGGTCTTGGGCAGAATCTCAGTGAAGCGGATGACGTCGGGGCGTGCGAGCGAGCCAATCTCTTTGGCGACCCACTTGCGCAACTCTTCCTTGAGGGCCAGGCTGGGTTTGTTGCCGTGTTCCAGGCAGACAAAGGCGGCGATGGATTGGCCTTTGAGTTCATCGGGACGGCCGACGACAGCGGCCTCCGCGACCTTGGGATGAGCAACCAGCGCCGATTCCACCTCCATGGTGCCCAGGCGGTGACCACTGACGTTGATGACGTCGTCCACGCGGCCCATCAACCAGAAGTAGCCGTCGGCATCGATACGCGCTCCGTCGCCGGTAAAGTAACTGCCTTTGACCTGGCTCCAATACGTTTGGTGGAATCGTTCCGGATCGCCATAGATGGTGCGGGCCATCGAAGGCCAGGGCGTGCGCAGAACCAGCAGCCCGCCGTGTCCGGGCGGGACCGGCTGGCCCTGCTTGTTGACGACTTCAGGCACGATGCCGAAGAAGGGTCTCGTGGCCGAACCGGGCTTGGTGGGAGTGGCGCCAGGCAGCGGCGTAATCAGAATGGCTCCGGTCTCGGTCTGCCACCAGGTATCGACGATAGGGCAGCGGTTGCGGCCGACTTTCTCGCGGTACCACATCCATGCCTCGGGATTGATAGGCTCACCGACCGTGCCCAACAGCCGCAATGAATCGAGCTTGTGCTTCTCGACGTATTCATCGCCCCACTTCATGAAGGCGCGGATGGCTGTGGGCGCGGTGTAGAAGACGCTCACCTTGAGGTCATCGACGATCTTCCAGAAGCGGGAGACGTCGGGCCAGTTGGGCGCGCCCTCGTAGAGAACAACCGTAGCGCCGTTTTGCAGCGGACCGTAGACGACGTAGGAGTGGCCTGTGACCCAGCCGATATCGGCCGTGCACCAGTAGATGTCCTCCTCACGCAGATCGAAAACGTACTTGGTTGTGAGGTAGGTCTGCACCGCGTAGCCTCCGGTGGTGTGGACCAGACCCTTGGGTTTGCCGGTGGTGCCGGAGGTGTAGAGGATGTAGAGGGGGTCTTCGGAATCCATCTGCTCGGGCGGGCAAACGGGCGATGCGACTGCCGTCAGCTCGTGCCACCAATGGTCGCGTCCATCGACCATCCTGACTGGAGAGCCGCTGCGGCGCAGGACGACCACATGGCGAACCGTAGGGCAGGATAGGATGGCCTCATCGACGGTCCGCTTGAGCAGGATTTCTTTGCCGCGGCGATAGCCTGAATCCTGCGTGAGGATGGCCACACAGCCGGAATCGTTGACGCGGTCGGCGATGGCGTTGGCGGCAAATCCGCCGAAGATGACCGAGTGGACCGCGCCTATGCGCGCGCAGGCAAGCAGGGCGATGGCCAGCTCCGGCGTCATGCCCATATAAATGGCCACGCGGTCGCCCTTCACAATGCCCAGAGTCTTGAGCGCGTTGGCGAAGCGCTGCACTTCGGTGTGCAGCTCAGCGTAGCTCAAGCTGCGCCGCTCGCCCGGTTCGCCCTCCCAGATGAGCGCGGTCTTCTCGCCGTGTTTGCCGAGGACATGGCGATCGACGCAGTTATAGCTCAGATTGAGCTTGCCGCCGACAAACCATTTGGCCCAGGGAAGATTCCATTCCAGCACCTTGTCCCAGCGGCGAAACCAATGCAGATTCTCAGCCGCATCGGCCCAGAAAGCCTCCGGATCAGCGATTGACTGGCGGTAGAGAGCCTCGTACTCTTCCATGCTGCCGATGTGCGCCTTGTCGCTGAACTCTGCCGACGGAGCAAATACGCGGTTTTCGTGCAGCGTTGAATCGATATCCTGGCTGGCATGGGCGCCGGCCGGAGCGACGAGAGAGAGACGTTGAGCATCCTCCTCGTCAGGGCGAGGAGCGAGTACTGTGGCCATGGGAATTTGACCTCCTGGGGAGCCGCGCGACCGCATCCAAGGGGGGATGGCAGTAGCGACAAACAGGAATCCCCTTGATGAGATTCAAAACTTCGGTCGCCGATGCAGAAATTCAAGGGAATTTGCAGAAAAGACCTGGACTGTGGTGGCGAGTCACACTGGAAATCGAGATGTACCTTAACCCGCCAACGCCTTCTTGACCATCTCGCTGACGATACGGCCTTCGGCGCGGAGGCTGGCAGCCTGGAGCTTGGCTTGCACGGCTTTCATGACCTGACCTATCTCTTTAGGCGTGGGCTTCTGGCCGGTGGCGGCGGCGACTTCGGCAACGGCTTCGGCAACCAGCGCGGCGAGGGCGGCCTCGTCGAGAGCCTTGGGCAAAAACTCCTCAATGACCACGATCTCGGCGGCTTCGGCAGCGGCCAGCTCGGGGCGGTTGCCCTTGGTGAACTGATCGATGGAGTCGCGGCGCTGCTTGATCATGGTGGCCAGGGCCTGCTGCTCCTCGGCGGGAGTCAGCGGCTCGCGCTTCTCGATGAACTTGTTTTTGAGGGCGTTCTTGATGAGGCGCAGCGTGGTGGTGCGGACAGCATCATGCGCCTTCATCGCGAGGATGATCTGCTGGTTGACCTGGGTTTCGAGTGCGCCTGCTTCGGGCATAAATTCCTTTCTTTTCAAGCTGCTAGCTAGTTGGGGGTAGTTGGGTTCGTGGATTTCCGTCCATTTCTGTCGCCCCAAAGCAAAATTGTACGGCTTGCGGCTCGGCGGGGCTGCTCCCTGATTTTTTGAGAGCCGCCTCTGATCTTGATCCGGCCCAAAACGACGAACCCTCTGCAAGGCTATCGACCTGAGCGGAATCTGCCGCGGCGGACGCAATCGAAAGCCTGCCCTGAGTGAAGCCGGGGCTCCTACGACAGGCCCTCATCTCTGGAGTGGGAAGCCGAAGGGAGCCTCGAAGCTGTAGAATAACGCAATTCAGGAGTCAGATCATGAACGAAAAACTGCACTCATTCCTGTTATGGATTAGTGTGCCCCTTTGCATCGTCCTCGCAGCTACTGGCCTCCAGGTCTTTTGGCCAGGCATCTACTCGCATGAAATACACCCATCGGCTGCGGGTGCACTGGCGAGTGACCTCGTGGACCTGTGCGCCATTCTGCCGTTGCTCGTTGTCACCACGGTGCTCGCCAGGCGGGGTTCTCTTCGTGCATTGCTCGCCTGGATAGGCACGTTAGGATTTCTCACCTACAATTTCGTGATCTATGCCTTTGACGTTCACTTCAATGCGATGTTCCTCGCCTATTGCGCTGTGCTATCCCTCAGCTTCTACGGCCTGATGGGCGTGCGGGAGTTCCTAGTGCCGGGCGAGATCGCGAAGGTCTATCGTCATGGCGCTCCACGCATATCGATTGCAGTCGTGTTCCTTCTGTTGGCTGTTCTTACGGCGATGCATGAGGTGAAAGACATTGTGTCGGCGATTCATGCCGGGCAAGTACCGGTCACCATCGCGGGGAACGGACAGTTAACCGACCCGATTCATGTACTGGATCTTTGCTTTCTCTTGCCGGCGATGGTGATCGCCGCAGTGATGTTGCTTCGGCGAAAGGAGATGGGCTTCACTCTCGCGCCGGTGCTGTGTGTGATGCTGATTCTGATCAGTATCGAGGTCATCGCAATCGTCGCAGTGTCCGTAAAGAAAGGACTAATGAGCGACTGGAGTCCGGCAGTATCCTTTGCGGTGCCTGGAGCGCTCATGGCAGCGCTGCTGGGCTGGTACTTCTATCCGAAGCGTAAGGTTACAGAGCAAGCCGGAATGATCTCATAAGCGAGCATTGGAGCATCGCGCAGGCTACGTTGACCTGGACTTCGAGAGTGGGTGCTTCGCACAGAGCGTTCATTTTCATCCGAAGATTTCCCATCTTTGCGCCGGTAGACCTTACGCCCAACCGGGAAGCAGCTATCGGCGGCTCAAGAGTTTTTTGCGCGGCTGCGAGGCGTTTTCAGGCCGGTTGTGAGCTTGTTGTTGACCTCTCGTTTAACGCGGGCAGCAAGAGCCTCCTGATGTTCCGCAAGAAATCTTCTGACCAGCTCGGGGTGCTTCTTGGCAGCTTCGCGTAAAGCCCAGGAGAGAGCCTTTACCACCATGTCGTCCCGATCATCGACCAGCAAAGAACAGATTCGCGCCACACGGATAAAGTCTTCAGTTCTTCCGCCCCTGCTGAACGCAACGGTGCTGACCAGCGCGGCACGCCTCCACCAGCGGTCCTGGCTGCGCGCCCATGCCCGGACGGCCTTATCGGAGATTCTGCCCTGTGCCCACATGGGGCCAGAAAGGTAGATGGCGAAACAATCGACGGAACCCCAGCTATTTATTCCTTCACCAAATTTCAATAGGTCATCCGCGGTCAGTTGTTCAAAAGCAAGCCTGTGGCGGCTTACGATTTCATAAGAGAAGAACCGCATTAGATCAGAGGGCTTGGTGAGCAGATGCAAGGCAAGCTGAACGACGCTTTGGGGTGATGCATTTGCGATTCGACGTGAAATCTCCCGCCGGATGGCACGCACGGCCACAGCATTTGGCACGGCCAGTTGGTTTAACTGGGAGTGAATCTCCTTGGCAAGACAGACGATTTCAGATTGCGGCTTCATTACTATGGAGATTACCGTATTGGGCCTCCGCACCTGCGGGCGTTGCCCCCCGTCCTCCGGGTGACGTTTATCAGCCTTATGAAAGCACATTCCTGCCTGATTTGGGATAACGGTCGATTTCCGGTAATAATATACTTGACTGATTATGCAGTTCTTTTTGGCTTGCTGAGGTTTTTTACGCTGGATTTGCGCCGGGGAAGTTCCCAAGAAGCCATGCGCTTCAGCGCCCCGAGATTCGGCTTTATCAAATGCTCGTAATCTAAAAGCCTGCTCTCCCACGGCAGATCGTGCAATCGTATGTGCCATTCCTTGGTTTCTTGATTAGCGCGATTTACGCTCCAAGCGAATAGGTCGGCCATTTGTAGAGCAGGAACCTCTCTCGATGTAGACTCGCCGACATGGATGATGTCTTTCATGAGCTCTATGTCTTTTTGGGCCTTCGGGTGTCGCCATCTGGTGCTTATGTACCCATAGAATGGTTCTCCCCGATCAAAGTAGAGTTCGTACTTCTTAGCATCAATGTACCTTCCCCACTTGAGGGCAAATCCGACAGATTCGCTAGCGCAAATATCCTCGATGGTTTCCGGCAATTCGGGCATAGCCTTCTTAGCCCTTAGCCAATCGTCAAATGGGATCGTGAGCGTTATCGGGAGCAGTCCCATTCTCGGACTCTTACCGGGAGTTCCGGGGGGATGGCCATATGACTTGCTATTACGTCTACACATCCGCCAATGAAGGAATCGACGCGAGCCTTGTTCCATCCCTTTTCTTTAGCGAAGTCATTTCGCAAGGACACTGCGTCCGTCGTGTGCAGGTAGTCGGCGCGGTGCTTATAGAGAACCTTTCTCCATGCTGTATCAAATTTCTTCCATTGCTTCCCGGTGCCGCATACAGTGGCGATACTGATGCGCTCGTACTCGCTACTATCAGCGTGATTACTGCCATCAAAGTAGCTTTTCAAGACCACGAGAAGATGATCCTCCGGGGGTGGATTTAGAGGTGATAGATCAACCAATGATAGCGAAATACGAGAGCAGATTTCCGCCTTTCCGGCGAGATTTGCACAGGAAATAATTTCACATATTTCACATTATTGTGTATTCTGTGATTGACGGATGGCCGTGGGGAAATCAGGAGTGGTTCAGTGTCGCGAAGAACCTGTCCGGCGCTGATGAAGGTCTGGATTTCCCTACAGGTCCCGTCAAGAAACGAGGAGAGAACCATGATCCGCAAGACACGCTTGTTTACCCCCGGCCCGACGCCGCTGCTTCCCGCGGCTCAGTTTGCCATGGCGGCGGCTGACATTCACCACCGCACGCCGGAGTTTCGCGCGCTGTTCCAAAAAGTTCTGGCGCAACTGAAGGTTTTTGTGGGCACGCAGAATGATGTTCTGGTGCTGGCATGTTCGGGGACGGGAGCGATGGAGGCTTCGGTTTCGAATCTGACTTCGCCGGGCGACCGTGTGCTGGTGTTGACGGCAGGCAAGTTTGGCGAGCGCTGGGTGGATCTGGCCAAGGCCTTCGGCTGCATGGCGGATGTGGTGGAGAAGCCTTACGGGCAGACTTTCGAGATTGCCGAGATTAAGGCGGCGCTCAGGCCGGAGCATAAGGCTGTGTACATGCAGGCCTCGGAGACCTCGACCGGGGTGAGCCACGATGTGGAGGCGGTGGCCAAGCTCGTCAAGGGAACGGAGACGCTGCTGATTGTGGACGGTATCACCGGTTTGGGGACGCAGACCTTCGACGTGGACGGCTGGGGCATCGACATTCTGATTGGCGGCTCGCAAAAGGCGGTGATGATTCCGCCGGGACTGGCCTATCTAAGCGTGAGCGAGAAGGCGTGGAAGGCGATGGAGGGGGCGAAGAACCCGAGATATTATTTTGACCTGCGCAAGGAGCGCAAGAATGCGGTGAAGGGTGAGAGCGCGTACACGCCCTCGGTGGCGCTGATTGCCGGGCTGGGAGCGGCGCTGGATTACATTGCCGGGCAGGCGGGCGGCGATCTGGAAAAGGGGCGCATCGCGCTGATCGACAATGCGCAGGTAAATGCGGCGGCGACGCGGGCCGGGCTGGTGGCGCTGGGCTTCACGCTCTTTGCGCCGAAGTCCCCATCGGCGGCAGCGACCGCGGTGCTGGTGCCGGAGGGGATGGATTCGGGCGTGGTGGTGAAGGCGCTGAAGGCGAAGTTCAGCCTGGTGACGGCCAACGGGCAAGGTTCGATGCAGGGCAAGATCTTCCGCGTGGCGCACCTGGGATTCTTCGACTACCTGGACACGGTGGCGCTGCTGGGCGCGATGGAACACATTGCCAAAGACACGCTGGGGCTGCCTGTGAAGTATGGACAGGCGGTGGCAGCGGCGCAGGAAGTGTATGCGAAGGCAGCTAGCAGCTAGGAGCTGTACTGATGTCTGAGTTGAGTTTCGGGGAAAAGCTGCTGATCGCACGGAGGCAACTTGACCTCTATCAATACGAGATGGCGGAGCGGCTTGGAGTGCACGCCAATTCGCTGACCAAGTATGAGCGGGGCGAGGGCAAGCCGCATGCGGCGGTGGTGCGGGTCTTCGAGATGCTGTGCGAGCAACACAACATTCGCTTTGACGAGTATGAAGCTGTACGCAAGGGACAGGGAGGAAAGATGAAGATTGTTCTGGCGGAAAAGGTATCTCCGGCAACGCTGGCCGTGTTTGCGGCCGAGCCGGGGTGGGAAGTTTTGACGCACGATCAGTTGCCGCAGGGTTTGGCGGCGGCACTGGCCGATGCCGATGCGCTGGTGGTGCGCTCGGCGGTGCAGGCGGACGATGCGCTGATGGAACACGCGTCCAAGCTGCGGGTAATTGGACGGGCTGGCGTGGGCGTGGACAACATCGACGCCGATGCGGCGACGCGGCGGGGCATTGTGGTGATGAACACGCCGGGAGCGAATGCGGTCGCCGTGGCTGAGCTGACCATCGGCCTGATGCTGGCGCTGGCGCGCAAGCTGCCCGCGGCAAATACGACCATGCACGCCGGCAAGTGGGAGAAGAAGAGCTTGCAGGGGGCGGAACTGCGCGGCAAGACGCTGGGCATTCTGGGGCTGGGTCGGATTGGGCTTGAGGTCGCCAAGAGAGCTAAGGGCTTTGGCCTGGAGATCATCGGTAGCGATCCGTTTGTCTCGGCGGCCGTGGCGCGCGAAAACGGCATTCGACTGGTGACGCTCGACGAACTGATCGCAGGCTCTGATTACATCACGCTGCATGTGGGACTGACGCCGCAAACGACGGGCGTGATCAACGCGAAGACGCTGGCGGCGATGAAGAAGGGCGTGCGCATTATAAACTGCGCGCGCGGAGAGCTGATCGACGACGCGTCGCTGGTGGCCGCTCTCAAGTCCGGGCAGGTCGCCGGCGCGGCGCTGGACGTGTTTGCGGTCGAGCCGCCGAAGGAGTCGCCTTATGCAGCGCTCGACAATGTGATTCTGACGCCGCACATCGCCGGCTCGACGGGGGAGGCGCAGGAGGCGGTGGGGATTCAGATTGCGCGGCAGGTGCGCGATTATCTCAAACTCGGAGTGGCGCAGAATGCGGTGAATCTGCCCTCGCTGAGCCACGAGGAGTATGTGGTGCTGGCGCCGTACATCGACCTGGCCGGGCGGCTGGGCGGCTTTTTAGCGCAGGCGGGCAAGGGCGGCATTGAAGCCATCGATCTGGTCTACGGCGGCACGCTGACCGAAGCCAAGACGGAGCTGGTGCGCAACGCGGCCATCGCCGGATTGCTGGAGGGATCGGAGAACGTGAATCGCATCAACGCGGCATCGGTAGCCGAGGAGCGCGGCATTCGCGTGCATGAGGAGAAGCAGGATAGCCATCGCGGCGGAGCGGCCACGGTGCTGACCATCGAGTTGCATACGGCCAAAGGCGAGAGCCGCGCCACGGGAACGGTGATTCACGGCGAACAGCCGCGGCTGCTGGAGTTTGACGGCATCGACATCGAGACGCCGCTCGAAGGAAACCTGCTGGTCTGCCGCAACCTGGATGTGCCGGGAGTGATCGGCAAGATCGGGACGATTCTGGGCGAGAAGGGCGTCAACATCGGCAACTTCGCGCTGGGCCGCGAGCGAGCTGGAGCGAAGCCGGTGCAGGCGCTCTCCGTGGTGCAGGTGGACGCGCCGGTCAGCGACAAGGTGCTGGAGGCGCTGAGGAGCATCGAGGCGCTGCTCGATGCGCGACTGGTGAAGTTGCCGGAGGCGGGGCACTAGAGAAGATACGCTAATTTAGGTGCCTCAAGAGAGCTATCTATCCGAGGCGGCCCTCGGCGTCCCACCCCGTTAACGAGGATCAATCAACGAGGACCCCATCATAGAGGTACGAGTTGAGTGGGTCTTGCGTCACATCGCCCGCCGCGTCATAGCTGAGGCCCGCGCCGCCGTTCACGCCGGCCACCTGGTTGTTGGCAGTATAACTCGCCGTGCCGGTGGACGGCATGGGCGGCCCAGGTCTCGCATTTGAGACCTGGGAATGATCAGGCTCTACATTTCATTGATGAGAATTGGAAAAGGGTATTTGAGATTCATCGTCCCCACATCTCAAAATCGAGATGTGGGCCACCCGCTACAAATCACTCATTGTCAGAAATACTTATCCAGATAATAATTCCTTTCCGAAGCCCAAATTCCGCTGTCAAGAGACTATCCTTTTCTGTATATTCTAGCACCTCGTCTCCAATATCTGGTTTAGGTTTGATCGTGTAATGATCATTCCGAAAATCACCTACAATAACACCTCGATACAGGTCGCCCTTTATCAAGTTGTCCTCTGATGGCTTGCCATAGGTTCTCAGAACATCCTGTTTTTTGTTTCCGAGCCCTATTCCTTCTTTAGTTTTCCACTTTGCAATTGCTTCTGGCGTCTCGTAAACAGGATTTCTCACACAATTGGGAAAAATACTCAGTAATACTCCCCCAACAAATTTTCTTACCTCAGCCGTCTCCATGCCCATTCTTTCAATCGACATGTAAGCGCCATCAGTAGAACGAAAGCAAATAGGGTTGGCCATTTTGACTGGTGCAACTTTTAGGAGGTCAAACATCGCACTCATTGGCATTTCCTTATCCAGATCATACGGCCCTAATATATGCGGGCCTGCATAATGCTTTGGACTCATCTGACCAAAACACGACAACGCACAAATTAGAAAGAGTGAACCAAAAAAACGGATTTTCATCTACTGTGTCCTTTCCCATACAACCGGGCCACTGGCTGGATTGTCACGCATGAATCCCGTCATCAGATGCCCGAGAGATATCACGTCCTGATTGTGCATACGAGTACACCCATACGTAGGTACCAATCCCTGGTAGGGCTCAGACCAGTCTGATCGACGACCTCCACCGTGAAGCCATTGCCCATGTGGGTCATCTGTTTTTATCGCTGCTCCCGATGGACCATATGCACGCGTACCAGCAACTCCGGGACCTGTCTCCACTCCAACAATATCCACCCTGAGAGGTTTTCCAAGCCATGTGTGAGTTGGATGATCTTTTTGATATTGACTATCTACTTTGGTTAGCGACTCCCATGTATCTGTAGTAGTCGTTTTTTCGTGCGTAGATATTGTCAAGCTGGTCGTTCCTCCTCTAATACTTGTGGTCAACATAGCAATCGGAGGAGCCGCTGGCGGAGCTGGCGGTGGTAGTGGCATAGTTGGAAGATTTAAGATTCCCTCCATCCTGTGAATCGCTTCCATTGCCAGGCAACCGACTTCATAAGGTCCGCAGTGCCCATCCGCATCAAATCTAGTCATCGGATTATTTCCCACGTAGGCATAGAGATTGAGCGTTTGCGGATCGTCCATCTTCGCATACGGCACCGGCTCTTCCTTGGCGCTCCAATCTGGCGACATAAACCGGCCCATCGATGACGCATAATAGCGCGCTGCAAAGTAGTCGTTGCCGGATTCGGCATCCCGTTCTTTGCCGGTGAAGTGGTGTTCGGTGGCGTCGGAGGAGCAGGCGTTGTAGCCGGGCAGGGCAACGGTGGTCAGGCCGTCGCCATAGGGCAGGCTGGTGAAGGCGGCGGCGCAGCCGATGCCGTTGCCGTTGGAGTTAGTCCCCACCTCGACGCGCTTGGTGCCCAGCCAGTCGCCCAGATAGAAGTAGGTGCCGGTGTCGTGATAGGTGGCTTGCAGATGGCCGCCGTCGAAGGCGTTGGTGTGCTGCCAGGTGCTGGCATAATTACCTGCGGGGCCGCTGACCGCGTACTCCGTGACCTGCTCGCCTCCGGGGCCGAGGACGTAGCTGGAGGTGGGCGTGAAGCCGTTGGTGGCGAAGTTGCAACTGAAGCTGGTCAGCGAGCCTTTGGCGACGCGGATTCCAGACGCGTCGTAGATGTAGCCGGTCAGCGACGGCCCGGCAGTCCTAGCCGCGCAGAGCCTTCCCTCGGCGTCATAAAGATACGAGTTGAGTGGGTCCTGCGTCACATCGCCCGCCGCGTCATAGTTGAGGCCCGCGCCGCCGTTCACGCTGGCCACCTGGTTGCTGGCAGCAGTATAACTCGCCGTGCTGGTGGACGGCATGGGCGCCGCGGGGAAGACGTGATACCCACTTCCGATGCAAAGCATCTCTACTTCTTTTCGTAGACAAGCATACCCTTGTCAGTTGGTCGATCTGGATTCCACCAAGATTCGGTAATGACACTTCCATCACTGCTCAATTCGAGAGAGCCTTGAGTGAGGGCTATGCCATTGCGCTTCGTCAGAATGAAAAACTCGCGTTGTCCAGCAAGCCGTACCGCGTAGGTCGTCCGCTCTGGAGCGTGAGGCCCATGCACCACCGCGTCGACTCCATCGAGCGGTGCGTCAATATACTGACCCGCGCTCGAATAGCTGATATGCAAAGTCTGACTGTCGAGCCTCAGCGTCATATCGGCATGCCGCTGAAGATAACTCGTATCCTGCCACTGGCCAGCAAAGTCATTAGAACCCGACATTCGCGAAGCGACGACCTGATTTGTAATAACGGGTCCACTCTGATGAAACGCAGTCGTCGTCGACGTAAGAACCTTCCCGCCAGCCGAAAGCTCCCAATGATTTGCATTTGTCTTCACCCCATTTTCTTTTTGGGTCAGGTCCAATACGGTGGTGCTGCTTTTCACACAGGCTCGTGTACGATTCTTCCCTATCAGTCGGTCCTTCCCATCACAGCTAAAAGTGATATTCGATCTTCCATCGTCGTAGCGATACTCACCCTCCGCCAAAATCGAGATAGTAAAAATTGGTCCCTGAAAGCTGCTCTTTGCGGGATTCATTTTCCATGTGCCGTTCCAATCCGGAGAGGGCGGTTGGCAACCCAACGGCGTGGCTAATGCGCATAATATGACCAAACCGAACCATGTATTCCTCATCGATTTTGCCCTCGGCGTCTACAAACCAGGATCTTATTACGAATTTCCCGATCCCGCATGCCTTGGAGCTTGCCCTGTGACCTGCAAAGGAGTCGGGCCCATCCCATTGGTCACCGCTGTTTGAGCAGTGTTGGTCTTCATCGGATGGGCTAAATACATTTCAAGACCTGAACCCTCGCCATACTCAATATATCAGTAATCCGTCATCCCGGGATACGGGGCCAACCGCCAATCAGACGAACACAATGCAGAACTCAGCTCAGTTTGAAAGTCCGTAGATTTTATACAAGAAGAATCCAATGAACCAAACACCACCGAAATAATATATTACGACTGCCCACCAAAACTGAGTCGGTTCTTTGGCGCGGTAGGCCCAACCACCATAGCGTCCATACGTTTTTCCGGTGTACGTCGAAACCACAGCCACGGAAAATGAGATGACCCCAAGTATCAAATAAATATATGGCGGCTGTAGAAGTAAATACCAATCAGACATGAGTAATGTCTCCTTTTCTTCCTAGTAGCTTGAACAAACTCCCAGCTATATCACCGGGCTTAATCGTGGAATCTATTGTCAGTTATGAACTCCGACCCATCCATTAAGGCAGGATTAGGTAGCGAGTATCCATCCGCATTTATCTTTTGTGGCGGCGCTGCGTTGAACATAGGGGCCAATCCCTGATTAACAATTAGGTCTGCGCCGTCATAGGCTGCAGTACCGGCAGCAATCGGCAAGCTTAATGCAGGAATAGCAAGCGTGACCACAGTAGTTGCCAAATTAGTTGCTATGTTCTTAAGACTTGGATCATTCGCTACACTTATGAGCGAAGACGCAACTCCCAGCGGTGTATTTTTGGTGACTGCGGAGGCTATACCTAATGCGTCAGAGACAGCCGTAACGACTGGATGAAGATTTGGGCTTGGCATTGGTGTAGGATTCAGCATGGGCGCAGGTGGCTTAGGTGCAGGTGGTTGCGGAGAAGGAGGAGTTGGTGGTTGTGGTGGTGAACATGGGGGTTGCCCCGACCCTCCGCACGGTGACTGGTGTCCATCAAGGTCTACACTCGTGAGCGGATTGTTGCGCACGTAAGCATAGAGATTCAGGCTTTGCGGGTCATCCATCTTTGCATACGGAACGGGCATGACTTTGGCTGACCAGTCCGGCGACATAAAGCGTCCCATGCTGCTGGCGTAGTACCTCGCCCCGAAGTAGTCGTTGCCTGATTCGGTATCTCGTTCTTTGCCGGTGAAGTGGTGTTCGGTGGCGTCAATGCACGAGGAGTAGCCGGGCAGGGCAACGGTGGTCAGGCCATCGCCGTAGGGCAGGCTGGTGAAGGCGGCGGCGCAGCCGCTGGCTCCCACCTCGACGCGTTTAGTCCCCAGCCAGTCGCCAAGATAGAAGTACGTTCCGGTGTCGTGATAAGTCGCTTGCAGATGGCCGCCGTCGAAGGCGTTGGTGTGCACCCAGGTGCTGGCCCCGGCGCTGACCGCATACTCCGTGACCTGCTCGCCGCCGGGGCCGAGGACGTAGCTGGACGTGGGCGTGAAGCCATTAGCCGCGAAGTTGCAACTGAAGCTGGCGAGCGAGCCTTTGGCCACGCGGGTGCCCGATGCGTCGTAGATGTAGCCGGTGAGCGACGGCCCGGCAGTCTTGGCCGCGCAGAGCCTTCCCTCTGCGTCATAGAGGTACGAGTTGAGTGGGTCTTGCGTCACATCGCCCGCCGCGTCATAGCTGAGGCCCGCGCCGCCGTTCACGCTGGAGACCTGGTTGCTGGCAGCAGTATAACTCGCCGTGCTGGTGGACGGCATGGGCGCCGTGACCGTTCCGCCGACAATCTCATTGAGACGGTTGACTACTTAACGCCGACTCATTGCGGCTTCAGCGGATTAAAAAGGCTCAAAACTACTTACACGTCCGATTCTTCCATCGGATCACAACTGCAACATATTCCGACGGGTCCGATGAATCACGGCTGGCTATTTGAACAGAAACATTCTCATACTCCACGACAGTGGTGACAGTAAGCCCACCCAATTCGATGATGTCTCGGCCACCAAATAACTTTGTCCTTGGACCTCGCTCGGCGGCTGGCGCAAGTTCATCGACGATCTGGTCAATCGCCTGTCGCGGCAAGGAGGGGTTTGAGTGGATTTCCTCAGGCGTATAGTGAAGCGGTTCTAACCCAACCTCACAGACTCTTCCGTCCGCTGCATACCTTGGCATCATCAAGATTCCAGGTCGAATCTCATAGGCCTCGACAGATTTGTATTGCGGAAAATGATCGCTTTGCGCTTCCGCAGCGGGAAATAAGAGCAGTGCAATCCAAGCCACTCTAATCAGTTTTGACATCTCGATTCTCCTGGCGTACCAACATGTAGGAATACAAGCGGTACGCATTTAGTTCGCAGGTTGCGAGTCCCTATTGTGCTGGTTGTGGCTGAGTCGTAGTGAGTGAAAAGGGCGCTACAATTCTTGAATCCGCGCCGAAATTCTGAAGCGTCCTTACGTCGGAGTATGAACATGAACCGACACGAGGTACTTGCAGTATCAGTCTCTGGCTGTCGATTACCCGAATTGGATAGCTGCTGAATTCAGCGGCGATAGCGTCACCCTCCTTTTTTGTTGGTGTCGGAAGTACTAAGCCAACCGTATCGGGAATCTTCCCGTCTTTCTTTGTTGTATATGTCGTATCCTGGTGCGTGTTACTTATAGGTTTGCCGTCTTCCGTAGCCGTAATTGTGTTCGTTTCAGAGGCACTGACTCCCTTGATCGGCTTCCCATTCTCGGTCACGGTGAGCGTGATTCCTCCTGCAACTCCAGAAATAGAAGGACCTTGCGGTTTACCATCCGCATCAACCAAATGAGCCTGGTCTAGAACCTTGGCAGGAGTCGTCACTTGAGCCGTGACCTTCACGTTGTTACAATTCGCGCCATCCACGCCAGGTGGGCAGTGTCCATCCGAATCAACCCCAGCAAGCGGATTGTTCATCAAATAGGCGTACAAATTAAGTGTTTGCGGATCATCCATCTTGGCATACGGTACCGGCTCTTCCTTGGCGCTCCAATCGGGCGACATGAATCTACCCACGCTGCTGGCGTAGTACCTCGCTTCGAAGTAGTCGTTGCCTGATTCGGCATCCCGTTCTTTGCCGGTGAAGTGGTGTTCGGTGGCGTCGGAGCAGGCGGCGTAGCCGGGCAGCGGGACGGTTGTCAGGCCGTCGCCGTAGGGCAGGCTGGTGAAGGCGGCGGCGCAGCCGATGCCGTTGCCGTTGGAGTTAGTCCCCACCTCAACGCGCTTGGTGCCCAGCCAGTCGCCCAGATAGAAGTAGGTGCCGGTGTCGTGATAGGTGGCTTGCAGATGGCCGCCGGAGAAGGCGTTGGTGTGCTGCCAGGTGCTGGCATAATTACCTGCGGGGCCGCTCAACGCGTACTCCGTAACCTGCTCGCCGCCGGGGCCGAGGACGTAGCTGGTGGTGGGCGTGAAGCCGTTGGTGGCGAAGTTGCAACTGAAGCTGGTCAGCGAGCCTTTGGCGACGCGGATTCCGTCGGCGTCGTAGATGTAGCCGGTGAGCGACGGCCCGGCAGTCTTGGCCGCGCAGAGCCTTCCCTCGGCGTCGTAGAGGTACGAGTTGAGTGGGTCTTGCGTCACATCGCCCGCCGCGTCATAGCTGAGGCCCGCGCCGCCGTTCACGCTGGAGACCTGGTTGCTGGCAGCAGTATAACTCGCCGTGCTGGTGGACGGCATGGGCGCCGCGACCGTGCCGCCGACAATCTCGCTGGTGCGGTCGCCGAAGGGATCGTAGCTCCAGCTCATCTGCGCCCCCGCGTAGTAGCCCGCCGACGATGTGCCGGTCAGCAGCCGGTTGAGGTTGTCGTCTCCAAGTTCCACATGAATCACCGAGACTTTTATGTTTAGTTTATGGGTGGGTCACCCGCCACTCGAACGTGCCAATTATCTTACCTGACTCATCACATATGAAAGTCGTCATGTCCCTAGTCGCGCCTGGGAGCTCTCCTGCCCACCCACCAAAGCATAATAAAGAGAATCGCCGCAAACAAATTGATACCCACGCGCCATGGACCCTCCTGGATAGCTCCGAATCTAAATTGAAACGACGTTAAAAAATCACTTCTTAATTCAATCATTGTTCCAAGATCTTGGGCCATTCGTGGTGGACCGAATACTAGGGCACCATTTAATCCAGCGGCAAAATGGTATTCAAACACCGGAAGAGACACCCATGGAATCTGGAGGCCGATTGCTACTAGCATCGGCCCAGTCCGGTGTGAGTCGTATACGAACAACAGACCAGCAGCAACGACAAACGCGTAGAGAATAGTAAATATCAAAGCTATGGCTACGACATATTCCTTAGAGTTGTTGAAAAGATTAGAGGTCACTGTGACGCCTGTGAATCCTCCACCTACCGTCATTAGGACTAACAACAGCCGCAGCCATGTTTTCATAATAGAATTGTACCTCATCTTCCGCAGAGATTTCAACGTTTCTGGATACTACTTTCTAAAACAGATCTCCTATCGCCATTATGCATACGATTTGCACGAATCACTGCGCGAAAGAACAATCCTGCTGCGACCACCATGAAAATCAGCTCCGAAACATATGACCCCAACTCGGCCCTGCGGTTAGATCCCAGGTAATAAATATTCATGGCGGCATTAAATACGGAATGCATCAGCACACTCGGCCAAATACTTTCGCGTCCGAGTTCGAATACGGAACCAAGTATGATCCCCAAACAAAAATAGATGAACGGCGAAATAGAAATCACTTCAATTGGTATACCATCGCTGTAAAGAAACGCAATCTTTGCCCCATGCCAAACGGTCCAACCGACAGACATGAACAATATCGCGCTCGGAGCTGACATGAGCGATCGAATCTTCTTCTGGAAACATCCTCTCCAAATGATCTCCTCCCATAAAGGCATCAAAAACAGGTTCTTAACACACGCTGCTACCAGTTGAATAGCGACAGGACGCCCCCACGGAAAAGCGGGATTGTGAGTGCCGAGGTAACTTGTAAACGGAAGGCACAATCCGGTCACTATAGCCACCAGATAGACCTTCCAATTCGCATTTACCCTCCAAACCGACGATCGGCACTCTGAATAAGTAACAAAGCAATAGAGCGCAGGCAAGAATATCGCGGCAGTCAAAAGAATGGACTTGGTATCGAGGGCAAGTTGAAGAGGGCGCACTGTGATCGTAAAGTCGGAACTAAACCACCCGGCAATAAAAAGCGCCCAACATACAAAGCATATGGATACTGCAAAGAAGAACGCCGTGAATCCGTCCCAGACCCGCATTGGTCTATCCCAATCATGCACGGCATTCTTCCTTACTCAGTTCAGCGACTACGATCACAGTCATTAAATGAAAATCGATTTTTTGGTAATGGACAACAACGCTATCAGCAATGTCCGTTCGGTTTATCGGCGCATGGTGGTGGCGGTGGTGGTGGTGGCGGCGGCGGGGGCTTTACAAACAGACTATGAGCGGCACCGACTAACATGCTTCCAGTGGAGACTGCAGTCTCTTTGTCAACAGAACCACTCACTGTGACCTTTGGCTCGGATGAGGTACTAACGGTGACTTCAACGCTATTTGATGTTGCGCCAACGGCAACAGGTCCAAGTTGGGCGGCTCCACCGACAGGGCCGGCCTCTTCACCTGGCGGATGAATAGACGCATTCACTCCTACACTGGCATCGGGAGCGCCGATGACAAAAGATTGCTTTCCCGTACTGTCTGTTGTCACATTTCCAACGGTTGCTTGGCCAGTCAGGGTGGTTGTTCCTGCCAGCACTGTTTTCTGCCCGCCGCTAATTCCAAGATTGTTCATAACATCGCTAGCAGTATCTTTGACATTGTTCAACGCGTTACTCAGGCTTTGCTTAATATTATCGCCGTTGAAAATACCCTGGATCGCTCCTATAAGTTCGCAACCAGGATCACCAGGACAACCGTGTCCATCGGAATCCGGTTTGGCGAGAGGATTATTCAGTACATATGCATATAGATTCAAGCTCTGCGGATCATCCATCTTGGCATACGGTATAGGCTCCTCCTTCACGCTCCAGTCAGGCGACATAAACCGGCCCATCGCTGACGCATAATAGCGCGCTGCAAAGTAGTCGTTGCCTGATTCGGCATCTCGTTCTTTGCCGGTATAGCGTGATCTGATGCGCTCCAGATGCAAGGCTGCTCGCAAGCCTAATGCGGTCGTGGAGTTAGAGACATTCGGACCCTGATTCCATGCCTGATTTCTACTCGGAACCCCCAGATGCAGTTTTTCGCTTAGCTGCGGCATTGCGGCTGGAAGCGATTCATAGAACGCATGGTTTGGGGCTGATTCCATTGCCTCCGATTGTACGTCTTGAGGGCCGGGAAGCGGTGCTGATTCTGCACGGGATTGTGAACGGATTGCACGGCGGAAGAGCTGCGGATTGTGCACGGCATTGCGCACGGATTGCGCAGCGGAAGAGCGGCGGCATTGCGGCGCTGATCGGAGAGCGATTGCAGTGCGCATCGGGGGCCGATTCCGGGACGGAAGCGGCCCCTCTTTAGCAGCTAAAAGCAGCTACTAAAAGAAGAACTGCGCGCGCGTCATTCGCGATCTTCTTCGGCCTCCGCCGCAAGTATTTGGAAGAGTGCTTCGGCGTCGGGACTCGTGGCTTTTGTGGACGGGTTCTCGCCGTGCTCCAGCATCGCCGCCGGATGGGTTGCCGCATGGATTTTTTGCAGCGCACGGATGGCGACTTGCGTGTATATCTCCGTGGTCCGGATGTCCTCGTGTCCAAGCATGGCCTGGATATGCCGGATGTCGGCCCCGTTCTCGTGCATCAGCGTGGCCATCGTGTGGCGGAACAGGTGGCAGGAGCCGGTCTTTCCAAGCTGCGCCGCGTCTACCCTTTCCTTGACGGCGAAGCTCAGATGATCGCGGCTGAACGGCTCGCCCTGGGCCGTGAGGAAGACGGTCATGTCGTCCGGCTCGATGGCAAGCTGGGGCCGTGCCTCCCGGATGTACTTTTCCAGCCACGCTATCGCCCGCTCTCCGATGGGAACGTAACGGTCCTTGTGGCCCTTGCCCTGGCGAACGAGGAGCAGGCCCCGGTCGAGCGACAGGTCGTACAGCTTCAAGGCGATGATCTCCATGCGGCGCAGGCCGGTCGAGTAGAGCACTTCGAGGATGGCCCGGTCCCTGAGTCCGATTGGCTCCTCGATCTCGCAGAGCTGCACGATCCGCTCGACCTCTTGAGCGGAGAAGATGTTCTTCGGCAGGGCGCGGCCCAGCCTGGGCAGCTCCAGCTCCGAGGCCGGGTTATGCAGGATGTGATTCTGCCGCGTCATCCACCGGAACCAGACGCGCAACGGAACCAGACACGAGTGCTGCGAACGGAAGCTCAACGGCTCGCCGTTCTTCTTGCGGTAGTGGAACAGATGCCGCTGATACCGCTCCAGCACGGGCCGGGTCACTTCGACCGGCTCGGTCAAGCCGCGCTCCTTGCACCACTGAAGGAAGAAGCCGATGTGGACCTGGCGATTCTTCACCGTGTACGCGGAGTAGTTCTGCACCGCCAGCGCCTGGAGATGATCGCGCATCATCGCCTCCAACTGTGTGGCTGGCAGGATTTCGGGTTTGCGGGTCTTCGTTACACGCGCCATTGCTCTCGCCTCCTCGCTATGGTTAGGACGGAGCGCCTATTTTGCTGCACCCCGTATAAGTGTTTTTCTGCGCTCCAACGATGGATCGGCTGGAAGCCGCATGGATACTGGCGAAGAGGGGGATTCAAGCACCCCGACACCCCGCCGACTTGGGGCCGACTTGGCCCCGACTACTCGCCCTCCGGCCCCGACTTCTTTTCGTCGTAACCATTTTTTGAGAGCTTATCTACGTCGATCAGCCCGCCCAGCACCGGCTTCCCGCCGTCCTTCGGCCGCGTGAAGACAAGCTCGTAGACGATGCTCTGGCCCCGGCCGCCGCGATGGATCAACAGGTACTCCAGTTCCTCCAACCGATGCAGATGGGTCTTCAACTGCGTATCGCCCCAGCCGGTGAACTCGCGCACGTCGCGGCGTGAGAAGCGATAGTCAGAGCGTTCCATTTTCTGCCGCTCACATTCCGCCGTGACCATCTCATCGACGGCCAGCAGCAACCGCCTGGTCTGCGGCGGCAGCTCGTCGAGCGAGCGGCCCAGCACTTCATGCGCAAGCCGGTTGGCCATGGCGATGTCGTTGAGTGCGACTTCGATGTACTCGACCGTGCGCCCGCGATGCTCGACCGTCTTGTGTGGCCGCTGATGCTGATGCAACAGGGCAACGCTGCGGATGAGCGTCAGATACTTCATGTGATCGCGCCGGGTGCGCGTCTGCGAGTCCTGGAAGGTCAGCCCCGGCGCATAGGGATTGACCACGGGGACGGGCTTCAAGAGCCGCTGCGCGTTGCGATGAACGGTGAGGATCGCATTCCGGTCCTGCCGCCGCAACAGCCCTTCGACCGTCTGCGCCTGGCGCTGTACACGGTGGATCGCCTTGGTCTGCTCGCGGTCTTCATTGACTGTCAGCACAAGACAGCGATTCAGCATCTCTTCGTCGAGATCGATGGCCGTCGTGGTCAGGAAGATCATCACCGGCCCTTCGACGCGGTACTGATGTGTAACGTGCCTGCCGGTGTTTGGGTCTTTGCCCGTACTGGCGATAGTCAGCACGCCTTCGGATTGCAACAGCTTCAGCGCGTAGGCCGCAGAGTGCACGCCCTCTTCCTCCACGATGGCCAGTACCTTGTGCTTCAGATCGCTCTCGCCCATGTAGAAGAGCGATTGGCCCGTCATGGCGGAGTATTGAACGCGCTGCTCATCGGGCAGGAACGCGAGCACGGCTTCCATCAGCGAACTCTTGCCCGCCGCTGAACTCGATTGCACGATCACGGCGAGCGGCGCTTCCAGGTGCCGCGAGACCACGCCCAGATAGCCGACGAGCTTGTTGGTCTCTTCGCCCACAACGCCGCACCGCGCGAAGTCCTCGACGATCCGCTCCAACAGACGCGGATCGCGCAACAGCTCCAGCGCCTGGGCCTGGTCCTCGTCGCTGATCGTGACGGCTTCTTCCTTCGGCGCAAGCGCCTGTTTGATCTGCTCGTCCTGCAGCTCTTCGAGTTTCAACAGCACCCGGCCCAGGTCGCGGCGGATCACTTCTTCCTTTAGCCCCAACTCCTCGGCGGCTTGTTTCGTGAAGCCGCTGCGCTGCCGTGCCGAGTAAAGGTCCAGCGTGTCCACATGGAAGGCCGACTCGCCGCGCGGCGTCCGGCCCGATAGCAGGACATTGACCTTCAGCAGTTCGTAACTCAGATTCTTATTCAGGCCACGGATGCGGTAACGGCGCTCGCCCTGCATCAGGAAGATGTCTTCGCCACGCTTCTCGACTGGAACGTCGATGGTCGGCGCGGGCGCTGCCGTGGTTGGCTCCGGCTCTGCCGGTGCAACCGGCTCCGGGACCGGATACGGTTCGGCGGCTAAAGAAGGAACGTGGTCTTCGATTTCGGTGGGGATGGATGCTGCGGGCGATAACTCCGGCTCCGGAGTTACTTCGACGATTGTTTCTTTAGCCGCCTGTTCTTCTGCTGGCTCCACTGCTGCGCGTGGCTCCGGCTCGATCTCTAACTCAGCCACGATGACAGGCTCCAGCGTGCGCGGTTCTGGCCGCTGGCCCTTGCCCAGCCATTCCGACTTATTCAGCAGCACGCCAAGGCTCTTGCTTGCTGGCTGCACCTTCAAGGCGTAGGCGTTCGCGTCCATCTCTCTCGGGAAGAGCACACGGAAGCACTCGATTCCCATCTGCATCAGTTCCTCGGCCAGCTTCGCCGCTGCATTGTTTCCGGCTTCGTCGCGGTCGTATGCGATGTACACCCGCTCGGTGCCGTATTTCTCGAACGCGCTCCGGTGATCGGCTGTGAAGCCGTTCACGCCATAACTCGCCGTCACGTTGCGATAGCCAGCAACCCAGAACGTCAGCGCGTCGATCAGCGCCTCGCACACGATGATCTCTTTCGAGACGATCAGAGCCTCTTCGTTCCACACGCCCGCGTGCGCGCCGGGCAGATAGAGATGGTCCGGCGTACCCTCGCGCAGATTCGGCGTAATCTTGCGCCCGTACATCTCGACCACATCGCCCTCGGCGTTGATGACCGGGATGACAAGCGAGCCGTTGAAGTGCTCGTGGCCGCTCTCCCGCAGGATGCCCAGCTTTTGGAGGCGTCCGCGCATATCCGCGCCGGCGGCGCGGTTCTTCGCCGGCAGGCGATAACCCAGCGTCCGGTTGGCGAAGCCAAGCCGGAAGCGGTCGATGATCTCCGGCGACTTCAGACCGCGCGACTCCAGATACTTCATCGCCTCCGGCGACTGCTTCAGCGTCTCGTTGTAGTAGCCAACGACCTGCAACAGCAGCTCGCGGTCGTCCGCATCTCGCGCGACAGGCGGCGGCAGCTTGCGCACTGTGCCATGCTTGACCGGCTGGATCGAAGCGGCGGCTAAGGGAAGATAGTCTTGCCGGAGCATTTCAACCGCATGGCGGAAGCTGATGCCGTTGGCCCGCATCACCCAGTCGATGGCCGTGCCGCCCGTGTTGCACGCACCCAGACAGTGCCAGAGATTTTTCCCCGGAGTGATGACTAGCGACGGGTTGCGGTCGTCATGGAACGGGCAGAGGCCCAGCAGGTCGGCTCCGTGCCGGTGCAACTTGATGTCCCGCGCCTCGGCGAGCCGCTGCACCGATACCTCCCGTTTCAGCCGTTCGACCTCATGCTCCGGGATTCGTGCCATTTCCAGCCCTCCGCCGAAAAACCTGTCAAGTGCTTTTCGTGTCTTTTTTGCTGTGTACATAAATAACGTATCATAACGTATGTCTTCAAGCGTTTTTTGCTCTAAGCCATAGACTGCACCTATGCCGAAAAAATCGACTCTAAAATTGCCGCCGATTGATTTTGGGAGCGAGGGGCTGGGGAAGCGCCTTGCCCGCATCCGCAAGGAACGCGGATTTACGCAGGTGCAACTCGCTGGACAGATTGGCATCATTCAGTCGCTCGTTTCCGATTACGAGACAGATCGGCTCAAGCTCTCTGCGGAGATGGCCGTGCGCTTTGCGCTGGCTTTGGGTGTCACTACCGACGAGCTGCTGCACTCAAGCGTCAAGAAGACTCCGGGCAAGGCACCCAACCGCAAGGTGCTGCGCCGCCTGGAACAGATTGAGAGTTTGCCCCGCCGCAAGCAAGAAGCTCTCATCATGACCATTGACCAGTTCCTTAGCAGCGCCACTGGCTGACCGCCGCCGTCGGTTCTTTCATGTGTTTTTGGACACATGAGAAGAAGACATTCTTCTCATAGCTGAGAACCACCCGCAGCGGAGGCATCAGTCAAGGCCGCACGTTTTGTGTGCGCCGCGCAGCGGGCGGAGCGAAGCGCAGAGCCTTTACGGATGACGGAGCGGAGGGTACGGCGCGTCCCAGGGCTCCCGCGCGGGCCGCACTTGCCCGCGTGGGATGGGTCAGCGCGAAAAAGCCCGATTCCCCACGACTTTCAACGAAAAACCACGACTAAGGCCGATAAAGCCAGATAAAGCCTCATCGACCCCGCGCCGCCACGGAATGAGCCTTTGTGAGCCTTTTCCGCCCTGGCTGGCCGGTTTTCATTGTGACGCACATGGACCCCGTTAAAGTACATCGGTGCGGCAAGATAAGCCGCTCGAACCAAACGGGATACAAGAGCAAAACCCCTCAAGTGCGTCTGCGCTTTATGTTCCACTACTGCATTCCCCCAAGAAAACGGCCAACCAGCCCCGCCCGGAACGCCGCCAACTCGACAAGGAACTCATAAGCTCCCCCAGGGAACTTAACAGTTTCCTTTCAGGGATGGAGTATCGAAGTCATTCCGGCGCAAAGCGCCGCCGCGACCATCGCCGCGCAAAACGGCCTCGGCTGGCTCCGCCGGAGGTCGCGTGTCCTCCATAATTCCGATGCGGAGCAGCGCGGGCTTTTGCCGGTCGTGCCGAGGCATTGGACGGAGGCCACTGACGCAAGCAAGCCGCCCCGGAGGACGGCTTGCGGAGGAGTGTCGTTGGCTATTTGTCCCCAACGTAGGATTTGCAGCTAACACCTGGAAATTGAGCCGTTAGGTCTACGAGATTGAGCGTAATGCTGGCTTCGTGCCCTGCCTGCTTGATCGCGGACAGAAGATGCGTCTGTGTCCACGTGCCACCCAGAGGCGGATCGGCAAAAGCGATTCCTTTTCCCGATCTCACGAATCTGGCATTATTTTGAACATCAAGCAGGGTGCCGCTGGCTCTTTGCTGATACCGCAGGTCAAATACTCTTCCTTTGGAGCGATCTGGATTCGTGTAAACCACAACGTAGATATGGTTTACGCCGGGATCAGACTTGGTGTCGATCACGAATCCAAATTCCAGAGATTTGGTGTCTGCCTTCTGGACCGCGAGCCAGTCCTGCCTTTCAGTGACAAGGCAGTGCGAAGCATCACGGAATAGCTTCGCACTGCTGTCCTGGGCGTAAGCCGCGTAATCGATGCAAGCCATGAGCAACAACAATTTCGCAATCTTGAACATGGTCACTTCCCCGGATCGTTGTAGATGTAGATGTACTGCGGAGCGTTGTTGCCCCAAGTGAACGTCCCGAACGAGTCATACACCGACTGACGCGCATTTCCAATCGGGCGGCTGCCTAAGTCCTGTGCACTGTTCCCAAAGTACGTTCTTCCTTCAACTGGATCGTCACCACCTGTCGCCCTGTTATAAACGGCCTCTTCCATGATCTGCTTATCCTCAGCGGGCGCAGTTCCGGTAGATGGGGCCATCGCATTCGGTTTAGCCTTCTCCGCGTTATTGAGAATTGCGTTGGCCTCAGCAGTTTTGCCCTTCGCCAATTCTCCGGGCTTGCCCCCCGTGAGACCCTTGCTCTCGTTATGCAGCGTTTTAGCGAGCTGTCCCACCGTCTTGTTCCCAACTTTCATGCTGTCAAGTCCAGAAAGGAAATCTTTCTTAGCATCGCCAGTCAGGCCCGGTGCCTTTGGAGCAGGCGGTGGCGGTGGCGGTGGAGTGCAAGTTGTTCCGTGGCCGAACAAGCACCAATGGCCTGTCGGATCAGTCCGGTTCAGCGGATTGTTCATCACATAGGCGTATAGATTCAGGCTCTGTGGGTCGTCCAACTTCGCATACGGTACGGGTTCAGCTTTGGCGCTCCAGTCAGGCGACATGAACCGGCCCATGCTGCTTGCTGTAGTACCTAGCCCCGAAGTAGTCGTTTCCTGATTCGGAGTCTCGTTCTTTGCCGGTACTACACGACCCGACGCGGTTTAGATACGGCGGCGGCTTGCAAGCCTAATGCGGTCGTGGAGTTGCAGACAGTCGGCCCCTGATGCAAGCCCGGATTTCTGCTCGGAAGCCCCTGATGCGGTTTTTCGCCCCCAGGCCGCATCGCGGCCAAGAGGCCGTCCGGGATGCGCGCGCTGGAAGCAAGCTGCATATGGCTACGATTGTACGACTTGAGGGGCTGGGAAGGGCAGCGGATGCCGCCCGGATGCGCGGCTGGAACGGAGCGCAGAGCGGAGACGGATTTTGGGCATAGTCCGTTCTTCTTTAGCTGTAAATACACAACTAAAGGGGGGAAGATTTTTGATAAAAACAGCAGCTAAAGGAAAAGATTTCTGGCTGTTTCGCATGGCTTTGACCGGGCTGGAACCGGGCCGTTTGCGTGGCTCAGACGAGGCAGATTCAGACGGCTAATCGTCCGGTCTCTTCGCGGTCCTCTGCCGCGTCCCTTTCAAGCGCCGCCGCCAGTGCTTCGGCGGCGGGATTGCCTGGCTGGAAGCCCTTGCGCGGCGGGCAAGGGCGGCGCATTCTCCTGGCTCGATGAACGCCGCCGGATGAGTCGCAGCATAGACCTGTTGAAGAGCACGCAGCGCAACCTGCGTGTAAATCTGCGTGGTCTTGATGTCCTCGTGTCCGAGGATCTGCTGGATGAAACGGATGTCGGCCCCGTTCTCGTGCATGTGCGTGGCCATGCAGTGGCGAAGAAGTGGCAGGCCCCGCCCTTGCCGGTCTTCGCCGCGTCGATCCGCTCCTTGACCACGTAGGTCAGATGGTCGCGGCTGAACGGCTCGCCGTCGGTAGTCAAGAACACAGTGAAGTCGTCCGGCTCGATGGCGAGCTGGGGCCGCGCCTCGGCGATGTACTTGCGCAGCCATGCCGCCGCCCGCTCTCCGATCGGCACGTAACGGTCCTTCTTGCCCTTGCCCTGATTGACCAGGACCAGGCCCCGGTCCAGTTGCAGGTCGAAGAGCTTCAGGCGCACGACCTCCAGACGCCGCAGGCCGGTCGCATAGATCGTTTCGAGGATGGCCCGGTCGCGCAGCCCGATCGGATCGGTGATGTTCGGCTGCACCATCACCTGTTCGATCTCTTCGATGGAGAGGATGATCTTGGGCAGCGTGCGGCCCAGTCTGGGCAGGTCGATCTCCGAAGCCGGGTTATGCAGGATGTGATTCTGTCGCGTCATCCATCGGAACCACACGCGCAAGGGCACAAGCCGCGCGTGCTGCGAGCGGAACGTGAGCGGCTCGCCGTTCTTCTTGCGGTAAAAGAACAAGTACCGCTGATAGCGTTCGAGCACTGGCCGGGTGACCTCGATGGGTTCGCGCAAGCCGTGCTCATAGGCCCACTCAACGAAGAAGCCGATGTGTACGAGACGATTCTTCACCGTGTACTCGGAGTAGCCGCGCACGCGCAGCGCCTCCAGATGCTCGCGCATGAGCAGTTCCATCGCCGTCTTTGGCGCGGCCTGTGGTTTGCGGGTTTTCGTTATGCGGGCCATGCGTTGCCCTCCATTTTGCCGTTGCCGTTTCCGTTGGGCTTCGTCATGGGTACGGCTACGACGGGAGTTTGCGGGAGGCCGTTGGCCTCGGCTCCCTTATCTATGCGTTTTCCGTTGTTCCCGGAAAAACCGCCTCCCGCCCGCATGGATACTGGCGATTCCTCACCCAGACCACCCCCAGACACCCCCCAGACCTGGCCCAGACTCGACCCAGACCGCTGGCCGTCCAACCCAGACACCCCCTCCGTAAACCCAGACCGCTCGTCCTCCGAGCGTGGCCGCTTCGCGCCGTAGCTCAGCCCCGGCAGCACCGGCCTGCCGTTCGCATCCATCTCGAAGTTGAGCGCGTAGACGAAGCTCTGGCCGGAGACGCCGCGATGCAGCGCCAGGTATTCCAACTCCTCCAGCCGGTGCAAGTGCGTTTTTAATTGCGAGTCGCTCCAGCCGGTGAACTGCCGCACGGTGGCCCGTGTGAAGCGGTAGTCCATCCGCTCGATTTGAAGCCGCTCGCATTCGCCCGCAACCATCTTGTCGATCACGAGCAGCAGGCGGCGCGTCTGCGTCTGCACGTCGTCGAGCGAACGCATCAGCACATGGTTGGCTAGCTCCCAGGCCAGCTTTACGTCGGCCTCGGTCGCCTCGATGTACTCCAGCTTCTCGCCGTCCTCGCTGCTGATTTTGATCTCGCGCTGATGCTGATAGAGCAGCGTGATCGCCTGGATCAGCGTAAGGAACTTCATGTGATCGCGCCGCGTGCGCGTCATGGCATCCGGGAAGCCATGGTCTTTCAGGTGCTCGATGACCACCTGCACAGGACGCAAGAGCCGCTGCGCGTTACGGTGCAGGCGCACGATCTTGTTCTGCCGCATCCGCGCCTTCAGACCTTCGAGCGTCTGCGCCTCGCGCTGCTTGCGATGGATGGCCCGCGTCTGTTCACGCTCCTCGTTCACCGCCAGCACAAGGCAGCGGTTCATCAGCTCCTCGTCCACCTCGTGCTGCGTCGTCGTCAGGAAGATCATCACCGGGCCTTCCACGATGTACTCGTGCGTTACATGCTTGCCGCTCACAGGGTCTTTGCCGGTCGATGCGATATTCAGCTTGCCTTCCGACTGCAACAGCTTCAGCGGATAGCTCGCGGCCTCCGCGCCCTGCTGCTCGGCGATGGCAAGGATTTTGTGCTTGAGATTCTTCTGCCCCATGTAAAACAGGGCTTGGCCGGTCATGGCCGTGTAACTCTCTCGGTGTTCCTCCGGCATGAAGTCCAGCACCGCTTCCATCAGCGAACTCTTGCCCGCCGATGACGACGACTGCACCACGACGGCCAGCGGCTTCGCCAGCAGGCGCGACACAGCGGCCAGATAACTCACCTTCTTGTTGGTCTCCTCGCCCACCGCGCCGCATCGCTCGAAGTCCTCCAGCACCCGGTCCAACAGACGCGGATCGCGCAACAGGTCCATCGCGGCCGTCTGCTCCTCGTCCGTCATCGCAGCGGCCTCTTCGGGCGGCGCAAGCGCCTTTTTGATCCGCTCCCGCTGCTGGTCCTGGAGCATGGCCCACAGCCTGCCTACCTCCGAGTGCATCGTTTCTTCCTTCACCGCCAACTCGTGCGCCGCCTGCTTGATGAACGCCGTCCGCCGTTGGAAGCTCTCCATATCGAACGTGTCGCCGTGATAGCAGAACTCCCCGCGCACATTGTTCCCCGACACCTTCACGTTGACCTGCATCCTGCCCCGCACCGTGGATTTTTCCAGCCACAGCACCCGGTACTCACGTGGCCCGAGAGTCACCTTT
>CAWDYE010000004.1:2500-489786 GCA_963806565.1 uncultured Acidobacteriaceae bacterium | reverse complement strand
GAAGGCCTGGATTGACTCGGGTCTAGCTCACCTGAGGCCTGGGAGCCTCGATACAGCGCACGCCAGCCAAAGCAAAGTCCAAGTGCCGCACCGACAAAAAAACCGTCGGTTGACGCAAACGAGTTATGGCCCGAGATCGCCGTCAATCCACGGGCTACGCCGCTCGACAATCGCGCTTCGATTCCAAAACTTCGACTCATCGGGTTCTCGAGCAACAACTCGATTAGCGCCGCGCCTTGCCAATGGGATTTGGTGAATCCTTGCACAGCGGCTGGATCTTGTGAAATGCCCTTGGCCCAGGTCCAGCCCAATTCACCCCGCAAACGCGCTGCGAGGGTCGGCGAATCTCCGAACGACAAAAATCGGTAAGCGGCTGCGCCATTCGGGTTGTAAATCCTCACCGAACCGAGCGGTCCCGAACTATCCGAGGCTTGGTTCTTCGACGTAAGAAAAAGCGCTTTGCCCGAAATTCCATGGGCCGTCATTGATATTGAAGGCCCCAGCAGCCAAGCGTTAGGCACGAAAAAATGACGCAGAGCTGCGCCGGCACTTAGCCGCGCGCCGGGAGAATTCTGATTCCACTTGGGTCTACTCGCTGAATCACGGTAGACCGGAGGCGGCACAACTGGCAAAGCCTCGGCACTTGGTGGCGCAATCTCGGTGGCGAGTGGGTCAGTCGCCGCTCCGCGCGTGGTGTCCGGATCAGCGCTTGCTGCTAACTGATCGGATGGCAATGCTGCGACGAGCTCTGCTAACGCCGCGGCCAGCGTGCGCGCGCGCATGTCGCCGACTACATCCGAGAGGTCCAAGGCTCGCTGCGCCAGGCGCTGCCCCGATTTCACGACCGCTATCACTGCAAGGATGAGCCCTGACATAGGCTAACGATTGCCATCAGCTCGGGAGTTTTTGAATGCCGTCACCGGGCATCAAGAACCGCGGGGCTAACTCGGTGCGCGCGAATTCGAAGAGTCGATCCGCTCTAACATTCGCAGCCTCGCATCCCGTAATTGATAAAACGATTTTGGAGCATCGGCACGCGCCCCGCCGCACAGCGATAGCGCGGCGCTGAGCACGGCGAGGTGCGCCAACCGGGTGAGCCTCACTCCGGAGGACTCCACCGATCGAGGTCCGCACGTCGCCTGCCTGCGGGATAGCGAGCCCGGTACGTAGCGGCTGCGGCTCTTGCCTGCGCAATGGCTCCCGCTTTGGCATGCGCTTCCACGAGGCGAGCCTCGTATCTTCAGCGAGGGAACTGGGCAGCCTGAGCGCCAACGCTCTCTCGAAGGCAAAGGCAGCCTGCACCGGATTGCCCAGGGCGTCCAGAAGCACGCGCCCGACGTGAACGCGGCGATCGCAGAGCGCGGATCCTCCGGATGGCCTGGACAATTTGCGGAGCGGTGTCAGGCATCTTTCGGGTGTCCCGAGAGGCGCGCGACGTCGGCTAACGGAAGCAGAACCGCGACGTCATCCGTGTGCGCCGTTTCGCGCGCTACGCCTTCGGCGCCCAACGTTTCCCAGGCCTGGTTCCAATCTTGTTTGGTAGCGGCGGCGCGCCAATCATCCGGTTCAGATCTCGCTATGCGGTGGCCATCCTCGTGGGGTGGCTCCAGGCTGTTCGGCACCTGCTGCAGGTAACGTATTCGCCGCTTGTGTCTGAATGGGCTGCGCACCTGGAGGTTGGCGTCAGCAATGCTCCCCGGTGCCGCCAGCTCCAGACACGACCCAGGCAGCGGCCCCGCGTCCAGTGCTTGCACATTATCCGGTAATGCGGCTCCGCGCACCAACAGCGGCTCGCGAGAGCACCTCCACGCGAACCGCCCTCTTCGCTGCGCTCGACGGAGAACTGTGTTCCGACGACTTCAACCACCACGGGCCCGCTCTCAATTCGCCAGCGGCGCGCTCCACCCGGTCGGAACCGCTCGTTCGCATCGCGCTCACAATCCGCGCTGCAACGCTCGAGACCATGCGCGCGACGATTGCTCGAGGACATCCAACCACGTTCCGGTGCCCACGGCGACCCGCGCGCCGTCCCCGAAGTTGACCTCGCGGGGTGCATTGCCCGGTTCGATGCTCGTGGGGAACAAGGTAGGCGTGACCGCTGCACCTTCTCGCGAATGAACCCAATTCCAGGCGAACGCACCAATCTACCAGGCAACCTACCGTAGTCGCTGCGAGTAGGAGCCGGAATTGGCCGCGCCACGGCCTTGATTCGGCTCGCGTCTGGCGGCGAATTTGAATTCCGCGAAACGCGCCGAAGGCGTTCTTCGGGCTGCTGGTCGTCCAAGATTTCAATCAAGGCCTGGGTAAAGCCGAGTTAGACACGACTCACTCCTCGAATTGCACCGCTTTCTCACTCTCGCATCGGCCAGAGCCAGTCTTCGCTTGGCGGTGGCTAATGAACAATCACAGAGCTCAGCCACCTCTTCGAGCCCATAGCCTTCCACGTGGCGCAGCTGCCAGGCAATTCTCCGTGCGTCCGGTAGCTCGGTGAGCGTGTGATCGAGGCATATGATTTCCGCGTATACCTCTGGAGAGACTCCTTTTGACAGACAATTCTCCAGAGATTCATTCTGGGCTGAGTCTGCAAAGCCCAAGGCGCGCAGGAGTTTACGTCGCCGCAGCCGCCGATGCGCTTTGTGAACGGCAATTCCCGTTAGCCAGCGTCGAAACATGGAAGGCCCGCGCAGCGACCGCATTTGATCGAAAGCATCAACGAACGCGTCTTGAACGACGTCTTCGGCTTCTGGCGCATGTCGCAGCAAGCGTGTACACAGGCCCAACAGAACGGAAGCCTGCCGTCGATACAACATCTCTTCTGCCCAATGGTCCCCATCGCGTGCGCGCTCCACCAATTCCGAATCCGGAACCTCATGCCCCCTGGTTGCCGGCCGTATCACCGCGCTGTTTTCGGGAGTTTCGTGCGGCGAACGGGACGCGACCTTTACCATGGGCTAGTTGTTTCCTGGCGAATAGTGCAGGTTAGCCAAATTTTGCGGGCCTTTCGCCAGCTTTTGCAATCTGATTTTCTGCGTGTCTGGTGAGTTCGTCGCCGGCAAGAACACTTGAATCTCCGTGCCATGCTGGGGATTTTTGTTGGCGTTGGCGCGCAGGGGCCCGGCCCTGCGCGCGGCCTTTGGCTAAGCAGATTTCAAAGACTTGTGAGTTTCCAGGCGGCCACGTTGATAGCGGACCACGAACGGGCGAAAATGGCTCAAGAAATCAGCAATCTGCGCTATTTTGCCAATCAGCGAGCCTTTTGTTGTGGTCCGCGGTCCCTACTGTCATGGCACCATCGAATCGCGTGTTTACCAGACCTTTGCTTTCTCGAACGCTCATCTCAAATGCTGCGCTTGGCTTATCTTTGGCCTGTGGACCCAAATGGACGTGTTCTCAACGAGTACCGGTGGTGCAGGCAACGCGCTGAGCGTTGGTGGATCTCCCGCTTCGCCCACGGGCGGAGCAGGCAACGTGCAGGGTCCAGGCGGGGCTCTTAGACAGTACACCGCAGGAGCGGGAAACGTGACAGGGTTCAGGCGGGGCTTTAGGACATACACGGAGGAGCGGGCAACGTGCAGGGTTCAGGCGGGGCTTTAGGACAGTTCAGGAGGAGCGGGCAATGTGCAGGGTTCGGCGGGGCTGGATGCACAGGAAACTTGGAGGAAATCCAAAGCAAATCAGGTCTCTGTGTTCGAAGATGGCCACGATAACAGGACCCGGAGCAATAGCGATGCCGGCACCACGACACTGGCGAAACGGACTACAGCATCGACGTGACAGAAGTAACGAAGGGGCAATACGACGCGTGGCTTGCGACGAGCCCGGCTTTGCCAGCGAGCGACGACGCGAACTTCGGGTACGTTATGAGCCATGCCGATCAACAAGGAGCGTACACCGGGACAGACGCCGACCATCACCCGGTAGTGTACGTGGATTGGCGCGATGCCTACGCGTACTGCAAGGGAGTGGTAAACGGCTATGCGGAGCAATAGGGGGTGGGACGAACTTTCAGGGCAGCGAGGTTGGCGCAGGCAGTGCGGATCGCACAAGCCAATGGTACCAAGCATGCAGTTCTGGAGGAACGTACACGTTCCGTACGGCAATACGTATAATGCTGGATCTTGTGACGGAGTTGACTATTGGAGTAACTATTCCGCCGCGCAAACAGTGGCCGTTGGCTCGCTCGCGAACTGGTGACTTCAACGACCGGGTACGCTGGCGTCTATGATCTCAGCGGTAACGTGTATGAGTGGGAAGACAGCTGTGACGGAATGGGCGAAATGGCGTTCTGCCCCGAACGCGGTGGCGTTTATATCATGGGCGGCAGCCAGCTCGCTTGTGACTTCGACGGCACATTCGCCAACGCGGCTGGGCGACCCAATATCTGGGGTTCCGTTGCTGCTCGCAATGATTCGATGTAGTGCCGGCACTTGTTTCCCAGTGCCGGCAATCCCCAAAAGAAAAGCTTTCTTAGCTTCACGATTTGTGCAATTCCAGATTGACACAGCAGCATTCTGACTTTCGACTTATCGCGGGCTTCAGGATTGCCTACGGCCGCAGTCGTAACCTCTGAGCTACCGTGCCAGACGCGGGTGTCGAAGCGAGACTGGGATTTTCTTTGCTATTTCGGCCGCCGGGGCCCCGGCCCCGGCGGCGCGTTTGCGATCTACTTAAACGGGGCGCGAAGGTCCGGCCAGTGTATGGTCCCGCGGTCTCGTGATGGCTCCGGTTTGGCTGCATTGGGTTGGCATTGCCGCGCTGGTTGCGGGCTCGACGGCATTTGTCTTGCGGATCGATCCAAAGCCGGGAACGAATCTGGCGCTCGGAGCGAAAGTAACCACGAGCAGCAACGATGGCACTCTTGAGTCGGCAAAGGGTGCCGTTGATGGCGATATCTGGGCTGTGGGTTTTCGGACTGAGCCGAGGATAATCCCTGGATACTCTCGATTTAGGTTCCGAAAAACTCCTGTCACGCTTCGTCGTGTGCAATCGCTATGACCGGTACCCGTATCCCGCGGTGCGGCTGGCGATTGAGCTCAGCCGCGATGCGTGGGATGGGCGTTGAGCGCTTCGACTATCGTCAGGAATGAATTTCCGCGCGGCATCGAATTCGATCCGCATTGGTTGTGACTTCACCGAACTGGCCCGCGAAGAGCTTCGATTCGAACTTGTGGGTTCAGAAGGTTGTTCCACAAGTAGCCCGATATGTTCGGGTGAAACTCTTGCGCGAACAGCGGCTAGAGCTGCGCGAAAATCGAGCTTTATTGATGCCGCCGGTCGTCGTCCGGCAAGCGCGCTATCGGCGCATCGAGCCCGCGCTCGCGCTGCTGCTCGTCATGCTCAAGCTGCTGGTGCTTCGCGGCACTCGGGCAGGTACCAAGGGTTTGACGCGCCACATTTGCTGACCGTCTTTCGCGTGACGCATTGGTTCGAACCACTACCGCCGACCGCGCGCCCTTATCGCGAGTCACCACCCGCCGCTTTCGTATTTGATCTGACGGCTCGTTTACGCTGTAATTCCCGGGAAGTCGAAGCCAGTCAGTTGCTCTCGACGCTCTGTGTGCTCGGAGTATTCTTCGCCTTTCGCAGTGCGCTCGGGCAATCGGCTGGCTCGCGACATTGCCGGGCCTGATGCTCTTTACGGCGGCTTCTCGATTCCGCTCCTGGTGTGCTAGCCATTGAAACCGGTTACGATGGCCCCGTGTTCTTTTGGTTCATGATGGCTTTCGCTCAATCGACGGTGCTGTTTTGGAAACTGGTACCGGAGAAATGGGACCGAGCTGCCAGATATAGCGTCGGCGTGGTGCTGCTGGGGCTAACGCTTGCCGCGGGTATGCTGACTAAATTCAACAGCCTGATTGCGATGGGCCTACCATTTCCTGATTATTTTGGTCTGGCACGGAATCAAAAATTGGCGCTGCGATTTGTGGCCTCCCATGCTGGCACTTGTCGTGAGTGTCATCGTCATATCGCCCTCTATTCACACCGGTACTTTACCGCCGAGGGTCACCGGGTTCCGGCCGCGATGGACTGGCAGCGGCCGCTGGATTTTGCCGCGGCGCGTGCCTGCGCGACAAAGCCCGCTTCGCCTGCTTGTCCACCTGTTGCGGTTTCCTGAAATGCAGCATCACGGAAAGCCATATCGAATTGAAGAACGAATCAACGACGGGATATTGGCTTTCCGTGATGCTGCGTTCAGGAAACCGCAACAGGTGGACAAGCAGGCGAAGCGGGGCTTTGTCGCGCAGGGCACGCGCCGCGGCAAGATCCAGCGGCCGCTGCCAGTCCATCGCGGCCGGAACCCGGTGACCCTCGGCGGTAAAGTACCGGTGTGAATAGAGGGGCGATATGACGATGACACTCACGACAAGTGCCAGCATGGGAGGCCACAAATCGCGGCGCCAATTTTTGATTCCGTGCCGGACCAAAATAATCAGAAATGGTAGGCCCATCGCAATCAGGCTGTTGAATTTAGTCAGCATACCCGCGGCAAGCGTTAGCCCCAGCAGCACCACGCCGACGCTATATCTCGCAGCTCGGTACCATTTCTCCGGTACCGGTTTCCAAAACAGCACCGTCGATTGAGCGAAAGCCATCATGAACCAAAAGAACACGGGGCCATCGTAACCGGTTTCAATGGCTAGCCACACCAGGAGCGGAATCGAGAAGCCGCCGTAAAGCAGCATCAGGCCCGGCAATGTCGCGAGCCAGCCGATGTGCCCGAGCGCACTGCGAAAGGCAAAGAATGCTCCGAGCACACAGAGCGTCGAGAGCAACTGACTGGCTTCGACTTCCCGGGGAATTACGGCGTAAACGAGCCGTCCCATCAAATACGAAAGCGGCGGGTGGTAACTCGCGATAAGGGCGCGCGGTGGCGGTAGTGGTTCGAACCAATGCGTCACGCGAAAGACGGTCAGCCAATGTGGCGCGTCAAACCCTTGGTACCTGCCCCAAGTGCCGCGAAGCACCAGCAGCTTGAGCATGACGAGCAGCAGCGCGAGCGCGGGCTCGATGCGCCGATAGCGCGCTTGCGGGACGACGACCGGCGGCATCAATAAACCTCGATTTCGCGCAGCTCTAGCCGCTGTTCGCGCAAGAGTTTCACCCGAACGTATCGGGCTACTTGTGGAACAACCTTCTGAACCCACATTTCGAATCGAAGCTCTTGGCGGGCCACTTCAGTGAAGTCGCGACCATTGCGACTGAGCTCGATGCCCAGCGGAATTTCATTCTCTTGGCGACAATCGAAGCGCTTGATGGCCACCCACGCATCGCGGCTGAGCTCAATCGCCAGCCGCACCGCGGGATACGGGTACCGGTCATAGCAATTGTACACGACGAAGCGTGACAGGAGTTTTTCGGAACCTAAATCGAGCAGTATCCAGGGATTGTCCTCGGGCTCAGTCCGAAAACCCACAGCCCAGATATCGCCATCAACGGCACCCTTTGCCGACTCAAGAGTGCCATCGTTGCTGCTCGTGGTTACTTTCGCTCCGAGCGCCAGATTCGTTCCCGGCTTTGGATCAATCCGCGAGACAAATGCCGTCGAGCCCGCAACCAGCGCGGCAATGCCAACCCAATGCAGCCAAACCGGAGCCGTCACGAGACCGCGGGACCATACACTGGCCGGACCTTCGCGCACAGTCTAAGTAAGATCGCAAACGCCGCCGCTGGGGCCGGGGCCCCGGCGGCCGAAATTACAAAGAAAATCCCAGTCTCGCTTCGACACCCGCGTCTGGCACGGTAGCTCAGAGGTTACGACTGCGGCCGTAGGCAATCCTGAAGCCCGCGATAAGTCGAAAGTCAGAATGCTGCTGTGTCAATCTGGAATTGCACAAATAGTGAAGCTAAGAAAGCTTTTCTTTCGGGGATTGCCGGCACTGGGAAACAAGTGCCGGCACTACATCGAATCATTGCGAGCAGCAACGGAACCCCAGATATTGGGTCGCCCAGCCGCGTTGGGCGAATGTGCCGTCGAAGTCACAAGCGAGCTGGCTGCCGCCCATGATATAAACGCCACCGCGTTGGGGGCAGAACGCCATTTCGCCGATTCCGTCACAGCTGTCCTCCCACTCATACACGTTACCGCTGAGATCATAGACGCCAGCGTACCCGGTCGTTGAAGTCACACAGTTCGCGAGCGAGCCAACGGCCACTGTCTGCGCGGCGGAATAGTTACTCCAATAGTCGACTCCGTCACAAAATCCAGCGTTGTACGTATTGCCATACGGGTACGTGTACGTTCCTCCAGAACTGCATGCTTGGTACCATTGGCTTGTGCCATCCGCACTGCCTGCGCCAACCTCACTGCCCTGAGGGTTCGTCCCACCCCCTATTGCTCCGCATAGCCGTTTACCAACTCCCTTGCAGTACGCGTAGGCATCGCACCAATCCACGTACACTACCGGGTGATGGTCGGCATCTGTCCCGGTGTACGCTCCTTGTTGATCGGCATAGCTCATAACATACCCGCAGTTCGCGTCGTCGCTCGCTGGCAAAGCCGGACTCGTCGCAAGCCACGCGTCGTATTGCCCCTTCGTTACTTCTGTCACGTCGATGCTGTAGTCCGTTTCGCCAGTGTCGCTGGTGCCGGCGTCGCTATTGCTCGCGGGTCCTGTTATCGTGGCCATCTTCGCAACACAGAGACCTGATTTGCTTTGGATTTCCTCCAAGTTTCCTGTGCATCCAGCCCCGCCTGAACCCTGCACATTGCCCGCTCCTCCAGTGAACTGTCCTAAAGCCCCGCCTGAACCCTGCACGTTGCCCGCTCCTCCGGTGTACTGTCCTAAAGCCCCGCCTGAACCCTGCACGTTGCCCGCTCCTCCGGTGTACTGTCCTAAAGCCCCGCCTGAACCCTGCACGTTGCCTGCTCCGCCCGTGGGCGAAGCGGGAGATCCACCAACGCTCAGCGCGTTGCCTGCACCACCGGTACTCGTTGAGAACACGTCCAGTTTGGGTCCGCAGGCCAAAGATAAGCCGAGCGCGGCACTTGAGATGAGCGTTCGAGAAAGCAAAGGTCTGGTAAACACGCGATTCGATGGTGCCATGACAGTAGGGACCACGGACCACAACAAAAGGCTCGCTGATTGGCAAAATAGCGCAGATTGCTGATTTCTTGAGCCATTTTCGCCCGTTCGTGGTCCGCTATAAAAGTGGCCGCCTGGAAACTCACAAGTCTTGAAATATGCTTAGCCAAAGGCCGCGCGCAGGGCCGGGCCCCTGCGCGCCAACGCCAACAAAAATCCCCAGCATGGCACGGAGATTCAAGTGTTCTTGCCGGCGACGAACTCACCAGACACGCAGAAAATGAGATTGCAAAAGCTGGCGAAAGGCCCGCAAATTTTGGCTAACCTGCACTATTCGCCAGGAAACAACTAGCCCATGGTAAAGGTCGCGTCCCGTTCGCCGCACGAAACTCCCGAAAACAGCGCGGTGATACGGCCGGCAACCAGGGGGCATGAGGTTCCGGATTCGGAATTGGTGGAGCGCGCACGCGATGGGGACCATTGGGCAGAAGAGATGTTGTATCGACGGCACGCTTCCGTTCTGTTGGGCCTGTGTACACGCTTGCTGCGGCATGCGCCAGAAGCCGAAGACGTCGTTCAAGACGCGTTCGTTGATGCTTTCGATCAAATGCGGTCGCTGCGCGAGCCTTCCATGTTTCGACGCTGGCTAACGGGAATTGCCGTTCACAAAGCGCATCGGCGGCTGCGGCGACGTAAACTCCTGCGCGCCTTGGGCTTTGCAGACTCAGCCCAGAATGAATCTCTGGAGAATTGTCTGTCAAAAGGAGTCTCTCCAGAGGTATACGCGGAAATCATATGCCTCGATCACGCGCTCACCGAGCTACCGGACGCACAGAGAATTGCCTGGCAGCTGCGCCACGTGGAAGGCTATCGGCTCGAAGAGGTGGCTGAGCTCTGTGATTGTTCACTAGCCACCGCCAAGCGACGTCTGGCTCTGGCCGATGCGAGAGTGAGAAAGCATGTGCAATTCGAGGAGGTGAGTCGTGTCTAACTCGGCTTTACCCAGGCCTTTGATTGAAATCTTGGACGACCAGCAGCCCGAAGAACGCCTTCGGCGCGTTTGGCGAGGAATTCAAATTCGCCGCCAGACGCGAGCCGAATCAAGGCCGTGGCGCGGCCAATTCCGGCTGCTACTCGCAGCGACTACGGTGGGTTGCCTGGTGATATTGGGTGCGTTCGCCTGGAATTGGGTTCATTCGCGAGAAGGTGCAGCGGTCACGCCTACCTTGGTTCCCACGAGCATCGAACCGGGCAATGCACCCCGCGAGGTCAACTTCGGGGACGGCGCGCGGGTCGCCGTGGGCGCCGGGGCGCGGTTGGATGTCCTCGAGCAATCGTCGCGCGCCGTGGTTCTGGCGTTACGGCACGGATTGACGCAATACGACATTCGACCGGGTGGAGCGCGCCGCTGGCGAATTGAGAGCGGGCCCGTGGTGGTTGAAGTCGTCGGAACGCAGTTCTCCGTCGAGCGCAGCGAAGAGGCCGTTCGCGTGGAGGTGCTGCGCGGACGGGTGTTGGTGCGCGGAGCCGGCGTACCGGATAATGTGCAAGCACTGGACGCGGGGCACTCCCTGGTCGTGGAGCTGGCGGCACCGGAGAGCATTGCTAACACCGACACTGGTGCGCAGCCCATTCAGACACAAGCGGCGAATACGTTACCTGCGGCGGGTGCCAAACAGCCTGGAGCCAGCCCCACAAATCCTACCGCGTCGCAATCTGAACCGGATGATTGGCGCGCCGCCGCTACCAAACAAGATTGGAACCAGGCCTGGGAAACATTGGGCGCCGAAGGCGTAGCGCGCGAAACGGCGCACACGGATGACGTCGCGGTTCTGCTTTCGTTAGCCGACGTCGCGCGCCTCTCGGGACACCCGAATGATGCCTTGACACCGCTCCGGCAAATTGTCGCAGGCCATCCGGAGGATCCGCGCTCTGCAATAGCCGCGTTCACGCTCGGGCGCGTGCTTCTGGACGCCCTGGGCAATCCGGTGCAGGCTGCCTTTGCCTTCGAGAAAGCGTTGGCGCTCAGGCTGCCCAGTTCCCTCGCTGAAGATGCGCAGGCTCGCCTGGTGGAAGCGCATGCCAAAGCGGGAGCCATTGCGCAGGCAAGAGCCGCAGCCGCTACGTACCGGGCTCGCTATCCCGCAGGCAGGCGACGTGCGGATGTCGATCGGTGGAGTCCTCCCGAGTGAGGCTCACCCGGTTGGCGCACCTCGCCGTGCTCAGCGCCGCGCTATCGCTGTGCGGCGGGGCGCGTGCCGATGCTCCAAAAATAGTTTTATCAATTACGGGATGCGAGGCTGCGAATGTTAGAGCGGATCGACTCTTCGAACTAGCGCGCACCGAGTTAGCCCCGCGGTTCTTGATGCCCGGTGACGGCATTCGGAAAACTCCCGAGCTGATGGCAATCGTTAGCCTATGTCAGGGCTCGTCCAATCTTGCAGTGATCACGGTCGTAAAATCGGGGCAGCGCCTGGCGCAGCGAGCCTTGGACCTCTCGGATGTAGTCGGCGACATGCGCGCGCGCACGCTGGCCGTGGCGTTAGCAGAGCTCGTCGCAGCATTGCCATCCGATCAGTTAGCAGCAAGCGCTGATCCGGACGCCGCGCGCGGATCGGCAACTGACCCACTCGCCACCGAGATTGCGCCACCAAGTGCCGAGGCTTTGCCAGTTGTGCCGCCTCCGGTTACGCGTGATTCAGCGAGTAGACCCAAGTCGAATCAGAATTCTCCCGGCGCGCGGCTAAGTGCCGGCGCAGCTCTGCGTCATTTTTTCGTGCCTAGCACTTGGCTGCTGGGGCCTTGGATCTCAATGACGGCCCATAGAATTTCGGGCGAAGCGCTTTTTCTTACGTCGAAGAACCAAGCCTCGGATAGTTCGGGACCGCTCGGTTCGGTGAGGATTTACAACCCGAATGGCGCAGCCGCTTACCGATTTTTGTCGTTCGGAGATTCGCCGACCCTCGCAGCGCGTTTGCGGGGTGAATTGGGCTGGACCTGGGCCAAGGGCATTTCACAAGATCCAGCCGCTGTGCAAGGATTCACCAAATCCCATTGGCAAGGCGCGGCGCTGATCGAGTTGTTGCTCGAGAACCCGATGAGTCGAAGTTTTGGAATCGAAGCGCGATTGTCGAGCGGCGTAGCCCGTGGATTGACGGCGATCTCGGGCCGTAACTCGTTTGCGTTGAACCGACGGTTTTTTTGTCGGTGCGGCACTTGGACTTTGCTTTGGCTGGCGTGCGCTGTAGCGAGGCTCCCAGGCCTCAGGTCAGCTAGGACCCGAGTCAAGTCCGGCCTTCACCTTCGTGAATCCATTGAGCCCCGGGTTGGCACTAAGGTGTGTATCCTCTAGATAAAGACCAGAACCATGTGCCAACGAGTAAACTGTAATTCCTGCGGCAAACCCACATATGCGGGCTGCGGCCGGCATATTGAACAAGTGCTAGGCGACGTTCCCACTGAAAAGCGATGTAAGTGTCGGGAAGAGCAGCAATCAAAGCAAACTGCGCCGAAGGATTCGTGGATTAAGCGTTGGCTTGGAACCGGCTAAGCTGCGCCAACTAGTTACGCTTATGGCCTTGCCAGCATTCGCAGGGGTAAGCCCCGGAGCAATTCGTCAAAATCCGCTCGGACAGCGGTCCCTTCGCCCATTAGCTCAATGTGATAGCCGGCCTTAAGATGAATATGCACATTGCACAGGCCTTCGGTGCCGTTGCTCGAGCAATCATAAAATCCTGCTCCGAGGTTCGCAGGAACGTCCAGCAATGCCGCCGGAGACGACGCGCTCATTTTTACCCAGTCGTCATAGCTGATGGGAGTTTTACCCGGTTCAGCTATGGTTACACTGATTTTGGTTTTTCCGCGGGAATAGAGGCGACGTACGTAACCGGACATGGTCTGAAAGGCTCCCGCTTCAAATGAGCCTGCATGGTCGGGCAAGTACTTGATCAACGCGGAACCGAGCGGGGCTGGGGTTGCATCAGAAGCAGAGGCGGGCGTCGCCGCTGTGTGATTACTGGGGTGTGGACTTTCTTCGGGCGGATGTCGGCAACTTGAAGTCGCAAGTGCCGTCACACCAAGAACCGTGCCACAGGCAATGAATTGCTGTAATGCACCGGGGAATAGTCGGGATTGGGCTCGGCGCATTTTGAACTTATTCGATCAGTGGCGAAGCACTCTTTGCCCCTACTTGGCCGGATACCATTCCCTTCGTCTGACCTCGATTCCTTTCTCATCTTTCAGTGCCGCGGTGAGTTCATCCAGGTTTGAAGTCTGGTAGTGATACGGATAGACAATCTTGGGTTTGAAGGCTTTGATGCAGTCGGCCGCTTCCGCGGGGGGCATGGTGTAGGGCAATCGCATGCACACGAAAGCGACATCGATGTTTTTGAGCGACTTCATTTCGGGAATGCACTCCGTGTCGCCCGATACGTAAACCCGCTTGTCGCCGAAGGAGAAGACGAAGCCGTCCCATTTTCCCTTGGGATGGTAGAGTTGGCCGGATTTCAGGACCCCGGACAATATTGTAACTGGGAACGGCCTCGACCTCGAAATTGCCGAAGGACTTCTTGTCGCCATTGTTCATGGCCGTTCCCGAGCCGAGGCTGCTCACAACATCCGAAGGCCCGATGAGCGTTGTGGACGGTTGTCTAAGGGCGTCAATTTGCTTTTTATCGAAGTGATCAGGATGGTCGTGGGTAACGAATATGAAGTCCGCCTTCGGCAGCCCGTCATATTTGCCTTCTCCGGTGGGATCGACGTAAATGGCTTGCTTGTCAAACGCGAACAGCAGAGACGCATGCCGAATAGGACTGATTGATAGCGGTCCCTTGGAGGTATCAATGGTGTCCCCCGAAGCGGCACCCAGATTGGCCGCGGCGGGCGGGGTTGCCGGCCCGTTCGCCTTGGGCTCGTTTGCGGCACTTTCTGCAGGTTTCGGGGGCGGACTTTCCTTGCGGGAGCAGGCGGTGAACAGGCCATAAACCAGCAGGACCAGGGTTCCCATTTTCCTCGACATGGCCCGAATGTAGCGCGAAATTGGGTCTTGGGTTTGGACTTCATCTCGATTCGTGCATTTGGTACGAAATTTGGCGGATCATTCCCACACCAGATGGGTAACTCTATGAAAAAATTGGTACAAAACAGTTCTGAGCCAGGCTGCGGACACCTTTGCCGTAGGCGCATACTAACCATTGCAGGCGCGCTGGGACTGGGGTTCACATCGGCAGTCACGGCCTGTGGCGGTGGTGCCGCCTCGGCACCTGCTGCGAGCGCCGCTCCAACGCCTACCCCCGTTGCAACGCCGCCGGCCAACGCAAGTTCTGCCGCGCCGATCGCGTCCATTGCGCCCGCCGCGGCTGCGGCCCCTAATGCAACCCCAAGCCAGGAATCTGCAGATAATAAGACTCAGGCAATTTCAGCCGAGTCCAAAGAGCATCCCACAGGCAGCGATAAGAGTTCCGCGAGCTTCACCGAACAGACCGGCAGCTCGCAGCCGTCTCAGTCGGCCGCGGATTCACTTACCGCAGCCCGTGTGGCGTTCTTGATCGACTACGCGAATTCCGAAGCCAAGACCAAAGCCCTGGCCAATTGCGAAAAGGACCCCAAAAAGGATGATCCCATGGTCAAGGCCGGTTGCATGCAAAAGGCGCGCACTCAGTTTTTGCCGGATCTCCTTGTGTTTCAGAAGGACAAGAAAGGCCATATCACGTTGACGATTTACAAACGCAATGATTCCGAGCTCAAGGAAGTCTACATTGCGCCGGTGAGCTTTGCCAACGAGACGCAGTATGGTCTTCAGCTGAAGTTCAAAGGCGGAGGCAGTGGTCAACGACCTCTGTTCAAAAACACGAATAGCCCCACGCTCAATATGCCCAATGACTACACTTTGGAAATCGAAGACGCCGAATTCGGCAAACTCAGGTACGACGCTAAGATTGGCTTGGTTGATAAGTAGAACAATTCTCCCATGCCGCTAACCAGTACGAATCCAGCGAACGAACAGATTCTCGGCACGTTCGAGGAATTAAGCGAGAGCGAACTCGAAACACGGCTTGACCGTGCCGCAGCGGCATCAAAACTCCACCGGCAGTCCAAATTCTCGGAGCGCGCCGACGCCATGAATAGGCTGGCTGATCTGCTCGAGAAGAATCGCGACGAGCATGCGCGGCGCATGACTGAGGAAATGGGCAAAACGCTGGTTTCGGCCCTGGCCGAGGTGGACAAGTGCGTGGCAACTTGCCGGCACTATGCGGAAAAACGCCGCTGCCTATTTGGCGGACCAAGTCATCGTCACCGAAGCCCATCGGAGCTACGTGCGTCGGTTGCCGCTGGGGCCGGTGCTCGGCATCATGCCCTGGAATTTTCCCTATTGGCAGGTGATTCGCTGGGCCGTCCCCGCCGTCATGGCGGGCAACGTCGCTCTGCTCAAGCATGCCTCCAATGTGCCAGGTTGCTCGCTCGGCCTTGAAAAAGTCTTCACTGAAGCAGGCTTCGGCGAGGGTGTTTTTCAAGCGCTTTTGATCAACTCGAGTCGCGTAGCCAGCGTCATAGCCGATCCGCGCGTGATGGCGGTATCGCTCACGGGCAGCGCTGCTGCCGGGGCGGCTGTCGCGGCAGAGGCGGGCGCTCACGTCAAAAAATGTGTCCTCGAACTCGGCGGCAGCGACCCATTTATTGTGATGCCGTCTGCCCACTTGGACAAAGCCGTACCCACGGCAGTCGCCTCGCGCATCGTCAACAACGGCCAGTCCTGCATCGCGGCCAAGCGGTTCATCGTGCATGAAGCGTGTTACGCCGATTTTCTCGCCAAGTTCGTGCGGTGTTTCGAGGCGCTGAAAGTGGGTGACCCGATGCAGCCAGAAAATGACGTCGGCCCTATGGCAACCGAGGCTGGCCGCGACCAACTGGAGCAGCAAGTGGCGCGCGCATTGGTTGACGGGGCTCGTTGCATGTGCGGCGGAGGCCGTCGCCCGGGCCCTGGCTATTACACCATGCCGACGGTGCTCGCGGATATTCCAAGTGAAGCCGCCATTAACCAGGAAGAAGTGTTTGGACCCGTGGCAATGGTGTATCGCGTCAGCGACATTGAAGCCGCGATTCGACTGGCCAATAGCAGCCCGTTTGGACTTGCCAGCAGCGTCTGGACTCAAGTCGTATCAGAACAAGAACGCTTCATCGAAGAGCTCGAAGTGGGGCTCACCTTCGTAAACGTAATGGTCGCCTCCGACCCACGCCTTCCCTTCGGTGGCGTCAAGCTTTCCGGTTACGGAAGAGAACTCGGTCCCCAGGGAATTCGCGAATTCGTCAATTCGAAAACCGTGTACATTCGCGAGGGTTAGCTGCGCGATTGCGACCGGGTCCAGTCTAACCTGGCACTAAAATCACAAAAAGTGCAGACTGAGACGATAATGCAGCTTGGCCGTCATGCTTTAGCGCGTCATATCTCCACAGCATCCTTCACTCTGGCCCTGAGTTGCGGCGGCGAAGTGGATTACGTCACGGCTATCGCTAGTTCCAACTCCGGTGGCACATCGAGTACCACCACTTATCCAGGTTCCAGCGGCGGCTCAGCTTCGACGGGTGGCAGCACTAGCATATTGGACGATTGCAATGGAATGTTCCAATTTGAGATTGAGCGGTGTGGCATGGGCAGTCCGCAGCAAATCGAAGTCGAACAGTCCTGCGACATTCCTCTGAATCAATCACCTGATGATGTTAGCGCGGTAAATATTGCGGTAGATTGCCAAGCCGTTCAAATGGTCCCCTACAACGATACCGACGCAGGCAATGTTAGCGGATTCGTCATTGACTACAGCTGGAGCCCAGCACACCTAATATTGCTAGGGGCTAGTTGTGCCCAAGTCCAAGTGCCTGGCGTGCACTACGTTTATGTCATCCTAGGCTGCATCGCGCCGTAATAGATTACAAGCTTGCGCCGTCGAACGGGTAAAGCATTCAACTCGCCCCGCTGGCAATTCACAATCCCCTCTGTCTCGCGGTTTCAAAGCCCGCACAGCCAGCGCGCACCAGCAGTCGCCTCGAGCGACGCGACATCTCAGCCGCGTCGCGAGGCGCTAACGTCTTATTCTCAGCGAATCAGGAAGAACCCTTAGAGGCAGCCTTCTCCTTCTTCTTTTGCTTTTTCTCCTTGGCGGTAAGCTTCGGCTTGTTCGTAGTTTTGGGTTTCTCTTGTCCCTTGGGCATACCGGTTGTCTCCCTGTTTGTGAGTAATTATTAACCCGCCGTCATTCGGCGCTGGGTGCCTGCAGTATAACGCGTCCGCTTACAAAATGAGAAACTCTTCTGCGCCTTCTGGGTGAAACCCTCGCAGCGACAACCGCCTCCCGGGAGTTCGGTTACTTGCTGAATAGACGGCACGTGGCTGAGCGTTGGCCCAAACCAATCAAAAAGTCGCGCGCGCCGTCCAACCCAACTCATGCGGACCGATGGCAGGCGCCAGCAGGGGGAAATTGGCGGCACCGCGGTCGTCGGAATAATACGAAGAGGGAGCCAATAAATAGACGACAATTCCCGTTACGAGCAGGCCGCCGCCCACCACGAAGCCGACGGTCGCCGTGTTCGAAGCGTCCTTCGATTGATTATTGAGCGCAATCCCCGCGGGGGTGCAATCGGTCGGATAATTGTTACAAGCGTTCTTGGCGTCCTGCAGTTTCGATTGTGTCTTGAGCTCGTAGACCGTGCCGACTGCCAGCCCCACTAACCCCAGCGTTCCCAGGGAAATACCCGCAATATGCATGGCGGTACCCGTGGCGCTATCGTGGGGTCGAGCCGCTCCCTGACTTCGAGCAGCGCCTGGCGGGGCCCAAACAACCACCGACTGAGAGGTGCCCCCGGCGGTTGGCGCGGGAGTTGCTCCGGGCGCCGCGGGAGACGCAGCTGCCGCTGGCGCCGGCTTATTATTCGGGTCGTCCTCTAGCCGCGGCAACGTGACGGTAGTGACTGTCGGCTGAGTACCAATATCGACGTCCTTGGACCAAGGTTTCTTGCCGGGAGCACTGGCCAAAATATGATGTTTCCCCGGATTGACGGGCACAGCCGTACCCCAAGCAACCGAGCCCAGGTCGATGTCGTCGCGCTGAACGACTAGGCCTGACACTTCTGACCCCGAAGGCACTACCAACGTAAGCCTCGGAAGCCGAGGTTCGAGATCCGACGCATGTTTGTTGGCAGTCTGCTCGCGAGCGGTTTGGCCGGCATTGCGCGCCGCAGAAGCCGCCGACTTGAAGGCGGCCCAGGCGCTGGCAACCTTGCCTTCCTTTTCGTAGCATTCCCCTAGATAAAGTAGCGTCCCAACCGCTGGATCGAGACGCTGGCTTTCTGCCAGCTTGGGACAAGCCTCGGCAAAGCGCCCCTGGTCCATGAGCGTGCGAGCCTCATTGAAGATGGCTTCGGCCGCAATCTTCTCGTCCTGAGCCAGGCTCAAGCGCGCAAAACTGAGAGTGCCGCCAAAAACCAAAATGGCAAAGGCGCCCCGAGCAACACGAAAATGACTCACTCTCTACCTCCGTAATCTGTAATTCGCGAAGAACGGGCGGGCGCGACCGCAGCGGGCTCGGCCTTCGGAGGCTCCGGCCTGGTCGCGACGGGCTGCGCAGCCTTCGCTGGGACCTGAGCTTGCGGCGGGACTGACAAGACCTCGCTGGGCAATGGCCTAGACGCCGTTTTTTCTGGCACAGGCTCGGTTGCCTTCGATTCCGCAGATTTTCGCCGGCTGTCCAGCGCGGGTGCAACACTCGACGGAAAAAGCCGCTGGGCTGCCGACGGCTCTGCCAAGGGTTGCTCGGAGGGGGAGCCAAGCGCCGTCGGGGCGCGCAGCATCGGAGCCTCGGCTGCAGCTGGGCCACTGCCACGCACTGCGGGTTCAACCGCTGCCGCCGGAGTGCCGGCCGACGCCCGCGATGGGCTCCTAGCTCCGCGCAGTCGAAAGGTCACGAACATTCCCCCGGCCAATGCGATCAAAGCCGCTATTGCAATGACTAAGGAACGTGCAGCTTTTGGTTTTGCCGGCACGCCTAAGTCCGTGCCACTCCAGACAACGCCGGTCCCGGGTGCCGTCCGAGTACTGTTCAGATTGATGCTAATGGCAGCATCCGGATTTCTTGAAGCCAACGCGGGGGAAGCCTGCTGAAACATCGACAAGGTTGGCGGTATGGCGCGGTCATCCGATGGCTGCCCGGGTGGAGCCGACTGTAATGTGGCGCGCGCTGCCGCATACACTTGCAATTGCTCCGGAGCCAGATCACCCACCAGTCGGCTGATGCGATCAACCACGTCGCGACTCTGCGCGGGCGCGAAGCTCACCAGGTCGTGGACCAATTCAGCGACGTTGCTGTATCGACCACTAGGCTGCTTATCGAGGCAGCGGAAAATGATCGCCTCCAGCCCAGCCGGGAGATTGGGGCGCAGCGCCTGCAGCGAAGCGGGCGTATCATTGAGAACTGCGGAACAAACGACGGCCAGGGTGTCGCCTGGGAATGCGCAGCAGCCCGCGATCAATTCATACAAGATGGCACCGAGCGCCCAAATGTCCGTCCGCCCATCAACATCGCGAGACGCGCGCATCTGCTCGGGCGCCATGTATGAAGGAGAGCCCAAGATCGCGTGCGAACCGGTGAGAGCTCAAGCCCGTGGCCAGCATCGGGGAGATCGAAAACGACTTTGACACCTTCGAATACAATGCATTGACAGTTGAGCCGCACACCACGCGCGCCGGGTTCCTGTTCTACGACCTCTCCGGGCTGGACCATCCGCTGGAGGGCGCCAAGCTGCACCTGCGCATGCTGCGCGATGCCGACGGCAACGAGCTGTTTTATTTTGAGATTCCCTTCGACAAATATCTCAAGTCGAAATCCAGCCAGATGAACTAGCGGCTGCGGGAAAGCCACCGCCGAAATCCTACTCGTAGTAAGTAGCCGTGCAGGTGTCCGTCTCCCAGATGGTTACGTGCCTTACGCGGACGCGGCCCTGGGTCAAGGCGGCGAGTTGCTCGCTAATCTGGTCGTAGAAGTACTTGGCCAGATTCTCGGCCGAGGGGTTGAGCTCGTTGAAGGGCTCGAGGTCGTTGAGCATTCGATGGTCGATGCGCTCGACGACCGGGCGCAGCACCTGCTTGAGCAGCGTGAAGTCCAGCAATAGGCCGGCGGGGTCCAGCTCCGCACCGGCCAGGGTGACGCGGACCTTGTAGTTGTGGCCGTGCGGATGTTCGCACTTGCCCTTGTAGTTGCGGAGGTAATGTCCGGAGGAGAAACCGGCCTCCACGGTAACTTCAAACATTGGTTCTGCTCGATTCTGCGCGGGGAAGCGCCCCAGCTTTTATTTTAATCTGCCGCCGCATCCAGCGGGCGTAGCGCCTATCGCGCCAGTTCAGAAAGTGTGGGAAACCGCAAATTTCGGAAGAACGAGAGCACGAAGCGAGTACAGGCTATACTGTATTATTGCTCGGCGCCGCTCGTAGCCGTCGATGCCGATGCAAATCTTGCCGCCTGCCGAGGAGTAGCCATGAAAGCCAAGCTGTTGCTGGCGTTGTTGTCGGCCGCCTGTCTCTGCGGGCAGGCTCATCCGCTTTGCGCTCAACAAAACCCCAAGACCGTTGCCACAGGACGTATCGCCGGAGTGTTGACGGACCCCACCGGCGCGGTCGTGCCCGGAGCGAAGGCAGAAGTAAAGAGCCAAGCCTCTGGATTTACGAGATCCGTTACCACCAGCCTGGCGGGGCGCTTTGCGTTCGATGGCCTTCCAGTGGGCCGTTATGACTTAACCATCATTGTCTCCGGCTTTCAAATCGTAATCATTCGAGATATTACCGTGGTTGCGGGCAAAGAGACGACTGTCAATGTAACGCTGCGCTATGGCCGGTAAGAACTAGCACGGAGATTGAGCCGGCGGCCGAACGAGCGCGATCAAGCAGGGGGGGACGGTTAGGCTTCCTTCAGCTTAAACGCGCGGTTTTGACGAGGGGCGTAAATTTTCAGCCGGTGGATTCCGGTAATCCGAAAAATTCTTCCACATCCGTAATCGATGCGGTCATGCGGTAGGGCGGGAGGCTGGCGAGAAAGGTCTGGCCGTAGCGTTGGCGGGTGACGCGGGGGTCGAGAAGGACCAGAACGCCGCGGTCTTCGAGCGAGCGGATGAGGCGGCCGAAACCCTGCTTGAGGGTGAGGACGGCAGCGGGAACCTGGTAATCGGAGAAGGGATTGCCGCCGGCCTCTTCAATCGCCTTCATGCGCGCCTGAATCACCGGGTCGCTGGGGACGGCGAAGGGCAAACGGTCGATGATGACGCAGCTCAGTGCTTCGCCCTGCACGTCCACTCCCTGCCAAAAACTTGACGTGCCGAAGAGGACGGCGTTGGGCGTCGCGCGGAACTGCTCCAGAAGGGCTTTGCGCGGAGCCGTGCCGTGCAGCAGGATGGGAAAGTCGAGCACCGGCAGGAGGCGCTCGTAGAGGTCGCGCATCTGGGCATAGCTGGTGAAGAGGCAAAAGGCGCGGCCGCGGGAGATTTCCAGCACGCCCTGGATGCAACGGGCTGCGGCCTCGGGAAATTCGGAGTCGCGGGGGTCGGGCATCTCCGGCGGCAGATAGAGGAGGGCCTGTTCGCCATAGCGGAAGTGAGAGGGTACGACCAGTTCGCGCGCCTCGCTCAGGCCGAGACGCTTGCGGATGTGCTCAAAGCCGCCCTGCACGGTGAGCGTGGCCGAGGTGAGAATGACGGTGGGAATCTGATCGAAGACCAGCTCGTGGAGAAGCTCGGAGACATCGATGGGCGTGGCCTGGAGGTACGTGATGCGCGACTGGTGGCGGAAGGCGCTAGCCCTGCCATCGGATGAAGACCTGTCCAAGCCTCCAAAGATGCGGCGCTCCATCCAAAAGACCATGTTGCTGGCGTTGGATTCGAGCAGGAACTCAAACTCGGAGCGGAGACGGGCGACGCGCTTTTTGAGTCCGGGCGCTTCGTCGATGCCGTCGAGAACGTCCATCTCCGCTTCCATGCGCTGGAGGGTAGTGCGCACGGCCAGGTAAAGGTCGCCCGAGGTTTCCAGAAACTGCTCGCGCTCGGTGAAGGGCTGGCGACCGTCTCCGGTCATGGGCAGGCCGGCAAAAAACAATCGCGCGCGGTCGCGGAGTTGCTGAGTGAGAGCGGGAAGGCTTTCCGCGCCTTGCTTGCCGCGCAGCAGGGCGTCAGTGTCGCGAGCCAGCTCTTCAAAGCGAATGTTGCTGACCGACAGACCGAAGTAACTCGATGCGACCTCCTCCAGCTCGTGCGCTTCGTCGAAGATTACCGCCGCGGCTTCGGGAAGAATGCCGGCGTCGGGCGCGTTGGCGGCCTCGCGCTTGACGGAGAGGTCGGCGAAAAACAAATGGTGGTTGATGATGATGATGTCGGATTCCAGAGCCTTGCGGCGCATCTCGGTGATGAAGCAGCGGAGGTAGTCGGGGCAGGATGAGCCGAGGCAGGCCTCAGTCCGCGCGTCGAGCTTTTGCCAGAGGGCGCTGAACTCCGGCATCCCGGAGAGCTCGGCGCGGTCGCCGGTATCGGTGGTCTGTTCCCACTCGGAGATCTGGCGGTACTGGTCGATCTCCTCCAATCCAGACAAAATCGGCTGGTTGCGCAGTGTGACCAGCTTGTGGCGGCAGAGATAGTTGGCGCGGCCCTTCATGTAGCAAACGCGCAACTCGCCAACCAGGGTTTCGAGGAAGGGAACATCGCGGAAGTAGAGCTGATCTTGCAGGGCCTTGGTGCCGGTGGAGACGATGATGCGCTGGCCGGTGCGCAGGGCGGGCAACAGGTAGGCGAGAGTTTTGCCGGTTCCAGTGCCGGCCTCGACAATCAGGTGGCGGCGCTCTTCGAGAGCTTGCTCGACGGCCTTAGCCATATGCAGTTGGCCGGTGCGGTACTCATAAGGCAGCGAGGAACGCGCCAGAATGCCGCCGGGCGCGAAAAATTCGTGCAGCGAGGGGAGGTCGCGGATTGGGTTTTCGCTGGCGGGCATGGGGAACTGGCGCTCTCCTCATCATAGTGATGCGGGCCGGTGTGGCTGGCAGCTTGTGGTAAGGATCTTCCACTTGAAATACGCCAGGGATAAAGCGCACATCTGCCAAGCGGTTGATGCTGGGAAGTTGCAAATGGTTGGTGCCGGGAGGGGGGGTCGAACCCCCATGGCCGCGAGGGCCGGCGGATTTTGAGTCCGCTGCGTCTGCCAGTTCCGCCATCCCGGCGTGCAAATCAGCTTCTAAGTATTTGAGTCTAAAGTGGTGGCCAGGGACGGGATTGAACCGCCGACGCCGGCCTTTTCAGGGCCGCGCTCTACCACTGAGCTACCTGGCCTCAGTGCAGATTTCGCGTTGCAATTTCCTGCGCGGATTCCGGCATCGCCGGAGCTGGTGGGCGATTCCTGTGACAGTTGGCTGCAACAACTTGTGTCAGTATACCAACTTGCAGGTTCCCGCGCCAGAGAACCGGAGGGGTGCAGGGGAAGTCGCCGGTGCCTGTATGCAATTGCCCCAGCCCAGCCCTGCCCGCGCCAGTCAGGTCTGTTCTACACTGGTAGGCATTATGCGCCGGTTCGCCTACTCCCTCGTCTGCTTTGTTCTCCCCGCGCTGATAAGCCCACCGCCGGGTGCAAAGCCTTCCTCGGCAGCAACGAAAAAGCCGCCGCGCAATGGGAGCTGGAGCGGTGATTCCGTGCGTTTGAGGCCAGATTCTGAGGAGAATTCCGGACTATGGACAACGAGCGCATACGCGAGATCTGTCTGGCGCTGCCGCACACCAGGGAGACGCTGAACTGGGGGCAGGTTCTGGTCTACTGGGTGGGCGACAGGGAGATTGGCGGCAAGATGTTTGCCTTGACCAACGCCGACGGCATGGAAACCCCCGTTCTCAGCTTTCACTGCGGGGCCGAACGCTATGATGAGCTGCTGGAGAACGAAGGCATCATTCCCGCGCCGCACCTGGCCAGAGCCTATTGGGTCGCGCTGGAACGGTGGGACGCGCTCAAGCCGCGCGAGATTGCGGAGGAGTTGGCCCGCGCCCATGCGTTAATCTATGCAAAGCTGCCCAAGCGGACCAAGGCGGTGCTGGAGTTGCCCGAGAAGGAGCGCGCTCGCCTGATTCGAGAACGCAAGAAGCTGCTGGCTGCGCACAAATAGGCAAAACAGACGCAGTGGAACTGCTAACCGCGCGTTTTCGTATTCTCGAATAGATCGCGACGGGGAAAAGTTCGCGCGCAAAGAGGCGCTCAACCATGATTAAGTTTTTGCTGTGGTGCATTTTGCTGGTGCTGTGCTGGCCGCTGGCGCTGGTGGCGCTGGTGCTTTACCCGCTGGTGTGGTTGCTGCTGCTGCCGTTTCGCGTAGTTGGCATCGCGGTGGGCGGCGTGCTGGAGCTGATACGCTCGATTGTCCTGCTTCCCGCAAGGGTTATTCGGGGCTATTGATGCTCTCAAAACGCAGCTGATGGAGCGGGGCATCCGTAAAATGTCATAAGAAAGCTCTAGGTAAAGCTCCGTTGCGCCGATAAATTTGTTAGGTGCAATTCATGATTGCCGCCGTCCAGCTTGTTGCGATAGCGTGAGCCCATGGGGCGTTGCATCGGCCTCCGGAATCCGTCCAACCTGTTGGAGGATTGATAGATGCGCAGAGTTTTCTGGATGGCACTGGCCTTGATGCTGCTGGCCGCGCCGCTTGTCATGCGGTCGCAAGCCGCTGAGGACGCTGGCCAGAAGAACGCAAAGCAGGCGCGGGCAGCGCTGGACGCCATGGTGCAGGCTTTGGGCGGCGAGGCCTGGCTGAACATGAAAAACCAGATGCGCGAAGGACGCGTGGCGGCCTTCTTTCATGGCCAGCCTTCGGGCGGCACCACTGAATACTGGGAGTACCACGCCTGGCCCGATCACGACCGCATCGAGTTCACCAAACACCGCGATGTGGTGCAGTTTTATGTGGGACGAACGGGCACAGAGGTGACGTACAAAGGCAAGACGCCGCTGCCCCAGGAGCAGGTGGATGACTTTCTGCGCCGCCGCGACCACTCCATCGAGACCGCGGTCAAGGTTTGGCTCAACGATCCCAAAACGATTCTGATTTACGAGGGACAGCATCTGGCCGAGCGGCATTTGGCCGATCAGGTGACGCTGATTTCCGCTGAAAATGAAGCGATTACGATTCTTATGGACGTCGAGACCCACCTGCCGCTGCGGAGAACCTTCCAGTGGCGAGACCCGGTCTACAAGGACAAGAACCTGGACGCGGAGGAGTACGACGACTACCACACCATTGACGGATTCCCCACGCCGTTTATCATCACACGCTTCAAAAACGACGATATGACGCGGCAGTACTTTCTGGTGCATGTGACGTATAATCAGGAACTTCTAGCGGATTTATGGAGCGTGGAAGCGGCAGAGCGGCGCATCAAAAAGTAGCCACCTGCGGTGGGGCCAGCGGCCTTTGGCGCGGTGAATGGCAGTCCAAGCGGGGGCAGACAAAAAACCGAAAAATAGCGAGCTATAAGTTATCGGTTTATTGAGAATGTGAAGCTATAGCTGACTGGTTTTGGGCTAAACGTGAAGCAATAGTTCACCGGTTTTGGGCAAAGCGGTGAGCTGGGGTGCTCCGGTTTTTCGAACACCGGAGAGGTGCGGCTCTCCGGAAATCGGAACAATGGCTGCAATCAATTCAGTAGTTATTTTGGGGAAGTGATAGAAGGAAGAGCGAATACGCCTAACCAACCTTGGTTAAGGGGAGTATTTCGGGGAAATTCCACACAGTGCACAGTGGTCAATGTCCGGCCACCTGCGGAGGGGCCAACTGCCTGCGGCGGGGAAAGCGAAGGGCCCCGGTTTCCCAGCCTTCGCCCGGCCACCCCTCGAACGAAGAGCTGTCCCTTCACCCCAACAAGTAAAAATCGCTCGCTACCACCCCAAGAAGCAGAGTTCGCTTCTTGGGGACCCCGGCAAAGCGTAGGATGGCGCATACCGGGATGAACGTATATTAGGCGACATTCGGTGCTATAATTGGTGCATGGAGGAACTATGAGAGCAACTGTATCGCTCGATGACAGCCTGTTGAAGACAGCATACGAATATACCGGCCTCACGGAGCGTGCGGAGTTGCTGCGCGAGGCGCTGAAATCCTTAATTGCGCGCGAGGCAGGGCGCCGGTTGCTAGCGCTGGCCGGAACGGCTCCGAATATCGAGGACGCGCGCAGATTGCGCGTTGACGAACAGTGATTCTTGCAGACACGTCCATCTGGATTGAGATGTTCCGCCATGGCCGCTTCAAAGCAGAGTTGGAAAGCCTGATTGACCATGACCAGCTCTGCATTCACCCGTATATCGTGGCGGAGTTGGCTTGTGGATTTTTGCCTGATCGCAAGAATACGCTGCATTATCTCGACAGCCTTCACCAGATTTGCCTGATTCGCCTGGCGGATGTGCGTCTGATGATCGAAGCGCGGAGGCTGGCATCGAAGGGGATAGGTCTGACGGATGCCCATTTAATCGCGTCCTGCCTGGCTATGTCTGGGACGCACCTATGGACTATCGACGGCGCGCTCGGAAGGGTGGCTGATCTGCTCGGAATCCGCGCCACGATTCCGGGGGTGAGCCGTTCGTAAGTCGCTTCATTCTTCCACGATAGGGGTCAGAGATCAGGGGTCAGGAATCAGGGATCAGAAAAACGCTGGTTGGGGTCCGTGGTCCCACGAACCCCTCCCCGCCGAAATCAAGGCGAAGGAAGGGCGGCGGGGTGGGATTTTCGCATCCCACCCTTCGCAAAATACGCGAAGGATGGGGCACCCAGGCTGGTTTAGATTTGCACACAATATATTTTTTCTCCCTACGCGCGTACCACATTCCTCTTGATCTTTCCACTATAATCCTACTGCAATGTGTGAAATATATGCATAAGAAAGGAGATTTTATGGCGATAGAGCTTCGCCGTCCTCGTGTTGATGAACCACGCTGTGGATCTTGCACATATCAACCAGCTACCTCAGTCATTGATGGCTTGCCACAGTGCGATGAATGTGCTGGCAAACGACTCATAGGTGAACCGGAAAAGCTCGGTGCCTTGTTGGCTCTAATTCTCCGACAGGGATAGACCGCGAGAAAAGCAACTTAGTACCGGCCTCCTATACCGGTGCTTTCTCCAAGGTGCCTCGTTTAGTTGGCCCCGTTCCTTCAATATGGCCGGGCAGTGCACATCTCAATCTACTACCAAGGATAGGTTTCACAGGCTCAACTTCGAGTCCTGGGGAACCCGGCATCGAGAGTAAAGGATCTACATGAAAACGGAAACATTGTCTCGAACCATTTCCGTATGTATCGAAAATGGGAAGAAGCTGCTCGAAGATGCGAAGTACCTGTTTGATTGGGACCGCTACTCAACCGCACTCGCGCTTTCCATACTGGCCCAAGAAGAATTCGCCAAGGCATTCTTGTTGCAGCTCGTTGTGGATGAAGCACTGCCTTGGCTGCCAGAGGTTCGACGTTCGATGGCGAAACATCAGTGCAAGCACCTTCTCGCAATCGTAATGGAATGGCTTCCGCCATTCGATTTTGATCTTCTGGCCGAACAGCAAAGGCGGAGTGACGAAAAGCATGAGCAAAAGATGGCTTGGTACAAACGAAGCATGGATAGATACCGCGCGGGGAACCTGCGCCCCGATCCCAATGATCCCGAGCCGATCGAAGAAGAATTTCACTTCCCGGCGGATGTTGCCACGGCTCTGAATATCTACCGTTTTGAGGAACTGGAGAGGCTCAAATCGGGCTATCCTTGGCGCGATGAGGACTGGGCGAAGGGGAAAGCCCGGAAAGTCGCTGATGGAGCGCTGGATCGTAAGAAACAATCGGCACTTTACGTCGATGTTACAGAGACTGGTGAGGTCGGACTGCATCCCGGACTTATCACACGCACGGAGGCGTACGAAGCCATCCAACGGGCAGAACGCTTTTCGGATCCTTTGATTACGTACTCTGATGAATACCGAAAACTCAAAGAGATTCTTCCTCTCGTCTTTTCCAGCATGAAAGAAGTGGAAGTAAAAGCGGAAACCTTGAATGAACGACATGGAGCCTAGGGTGAGCCTGAGGCAGGGAATGCAAACTGAACGCGATGATAGGGTTTGTAAGCGGCTTGAACGTGACCTCTTTTCTTCATGAGACATTCTCCAGCCGCCTCTAACAATCGCCGATTACGTTGTGTAACTACCGCATTTCCTTGAGTGCATCGCATGATAATGTTAAACCAATAGCACACCCCTTATTGAAGTACGCCTTCGCTTTCTCAGTATCCTTAACAACTCCGTGTCCTTCAAGATACATGATCCCTAAATTGTGGCAACCCAGCGTTCTTCCCGAATCGCAGGCCTTGGAAAAAAGTGCAACTGCTCGATGGTAATCCCTCTTAACGCCTTTGCCTTGGTCGTACAAGGTGCCGAGATCAGTGCAGCCGTTTGTGTTTCCTTCATCGCAGGCCTTAGACCAAAGCACAACTGCCTTTGCATAGTCCAGCGCGACGCCTTCTCCTGATTCGTACATTTCGCCGAGATTATAGCAACCGTCGGAGCTCCCCGCATCGCAGGCTTTGTTGAAGAATACCGCTGCCATCAAATGATCCTTGGCGCCGGTGTCGCCGAGCTCATATATTGAGCCAAGATGGTCGCATGCATCACCATTGCCCCTCACACAGGCTTGGGTGAATAGAGGGACCGCTTCAGAATAGCGATTATGCTTGTCGAGCACTTCAGCCTGTTGTTCTATCTTCGCTATTGCTTCATCGTCAATGTGTGCACTGGTTTGCGGTTTTGGCCGGAAAATCTGAACTCCGGCTAATGCTGCCGTCAAGAGCATAACAATAGCTATCACCCAAACCCAGATTGACACTCGTCTTTTGCGTTTTCCGCCTGACCGTTTTCCCACATACTCCGCAATAGTTTCCCGGTGCGTACTGGCAGGGAGACACCGCACAGCATCGAGCAGAGCGAGCAGTTCGGCAACGTCTTTGGGACGGTCTTCGCGGTTCTTGGCCAGCAGCCGCAGGACCAGCGCATCGAGGCCTTGCCAGTTGGCCAGATCGGGGCGGAGGGTGCTGGGCGGCTGGGGCGGGGTGGTTTGATGCTGGCGCGCCCAGCCTTCGTAGTTTTCGGCGCGGAAGGGCGTTTGGCCGGTGAGCATCTCGTAGAGGAGTCCGCCGAGGGCGTAGAGATCGGTGCGTCCGTCGAGTTCGGCGGCGGGGGTTCCGCGCCACTGCTCGGGGGCGGCGTAGGCCATGGTCAGCAGAGTTCCGCCGGTGCGGGTGTAGGCGGTGCTGGATTCCTTGGTGGCGACGATGCCGAAGTCGGCGATCTTGGGAAGCCATGCGCCGGCGTCGCGGGCCATGAGAATGTTTTCCGGCTTGATGTCGCGGTGGACCATTCCTTTGGAGTGGGCCGCGCCGAGGCCTTCGGCGATTTGACGGGCGATGGAGAGGGCGAGGGGGACGGGAAGAGAACCCGCAGGGGCTAAAGCCCGGGCATTATTTTCCTGCGTTTTCGGCACGACTGAAGTCATGCCCTGACGCATTTCCTCCAGAGAGAGTTTTTCGGCGGAGTGAAAGCGCGCGTCGTTTAGGAAGATTCTTAGATCGGGACCGTCGACGAACTCCATGGAGAAGAAGAGGGTTCCATCCTCGGCTGGCTCCAGGTTGCCCGCATCGACGACGTTCTTGTGGCGAATCTGGCGGAGAGTGCGAACCTCGCGCAGGAAGCGGGCGGTGAAGGCCTGGTCGTGGCTCAACTCGCTGGAGAGGAACTTGAGGGCCTGCGGCTCGTTCATGAGCGTGTGTTGGGCGAGGTAGACGGCTCCCATGCCGCCCTGGCCGAGCTTGCGGAGGATGCGGTAGGTGTTGCGGATGATCATGCCCGGCTTGAGGTCGCGGATTTCATTGAGAGGCACACTATGGGTGGGGCAGGTGGCGAGCGAGTCGGGATAGCCGGTCGAGCATTGCGGGCAGGATTTCATAGGCTTGCGCTTTTGAATTTTGCAGCGGAACTATTGTGACATCCAAGGAGGGGGAGCGCAAGGACCACCTGCGGTGGGGCAGACGCTCGCTATTCGCTCGCACTAACTTCCTTGACTGAACTTCCAGACCACCTGCGGTGGGGCAGACGCTCGCTATTCGCTCGCACTAACTTCCTTGACTGAACTTCCAGGCCACCTGCGGTGGGGCCAACTGCCTTCGGCACGGGGAACGAACGGTTTCGGATTCCCCTCGCTGCAAATAACGCGAAAAGGATGGGTATGCGGGTTTACGGGTGGAGGAAATGAGATCCGGGCCTAAAGGCCTGGCATCAATGCGTATTCATTCCGGAGGCTGAAGCCCCCGGCTCCCTCCGAAAAGATGTCGTATTACCGGGGATAAAACCTTAGCCTACCGCAAGAGGGGTTGACAGGGAGCGTGCAGGCAGGATAATCAGCTTGTGGAAGTTTAAGCGGCGCATGGACTGTGCGCTGGCAAGTTGAAGAAAGGACGGACGCCACAGGACTCAATAACGCCCGATTGGAGGAAGCATCATGCAGACGAAAAAGACAAGTGCTATCGTGCTGGCGATGACGATTCTGGCAGCGACGGTTGTGAGTACGCTACGGGCTGGTGCGCAGCAGACTGCGCCGGCGCCCGTGGTGCGCGTTGGAGAGCCGGAAAAAGTCTGCCAGCTCACCGGAGAAATCGACTGGGTAACGGGGCGGCCTACCGCGGCCCGCACACTGACCAACTACGGGATGGATGCGGCTGACCTGGGCTATCCGGTGGAGCATAACGGCAAGCTGGTGCTGCTCTTCGGCGATACATGGCCGTCGCTGGTGGGGCTTACAGGCGCGGCGAGCGAAGTGCCACCGAACGATGCCGTGGGCGAGAGCGCACGGATCCAGTTGCCCAATCCGGAGTCTTGCCTGGACATGGTAGTTTATAGCCGGAGCGCAGGCGGCAAGAAGATCTTCGACCCGGCGACCATCACCGGGCCGGTGAAGGTGAAGCAGGGCCAGTTCAATGTTCCCTCGGGCGGAGTGTCCGTGAATGGCTTGCTGTATGCGTTCTTCTGGACGAACCACTGCGTCATACCGGGTGTTTTGCTGCCCTCGCCGGCGAATCCTTTAGCGCTGCCCGCGCCGACGCAGAACTGCCCGGAGACTGCTGATCGAAACAGCATTGGCAAGGGCGTGATGGCGCGCTCCGACGATGGCGGCCACACCTTCAGCGGCGTGGTTGACCTGCCGGAGGGATTCGTCTATACGACGGCGGTGCATGCAAGAACTCTGCCGGCACTGCTCGAGGAGCAGAAACCGGGGGTGTTCATCCTCGGGGTGCCTCGCTACCGGGCGAGCGTGCCTTACCTGGCCTATGCGCCGGTGGAGAGCTTTGCAGATCCGGCAACCTGGCGCTTCTTCGCCGGCCTGACTCCCCAGGGTCATCCGAAGTGGGTGAGCCGTGCGCAGTGGAAACCGGGTCCCGACAAGCAGATCTACATCCCGATCATTCCCGCGGGCAACAACGTGGGCGAGTTCTCCATTACATGGAACGAGCCGCTGCGGATGTGGCTGTTGATGTACGACGGCGTAGCGGTGCGGGTGGCGCATGCGCCGTGGGGACCGTGGTCGGCGCCGACGGTGATTCTGGGCCCGGCCGACCATCCGGGATGCACCCTGCATATGATCGTGACAGGATGCGGCAATCGCCGCAATTATTGGCCGAAGATGGCGAATGGAATGTTCGTGCCGGGCGTCTTTTATGCGCCGTACGTGTTGAACCGCTACACGCGCGCTGATGGACCGCGCCGCGCGACCATCTATTGGACCCTGTCAAACTGGAATCCTTATCAGGTGTACATCATGAAGGCAACCATTGCGCTGCCGCTGCAACCGAGGCCGCACTTGCCGATCGGTCATCCACGACTAGCGGCACCGCCGATGCAGCGTGGAGGACCTTGGGTTGAAAGGCCGCAGATGAAGTAATAATTCTGTGAACTATCCACAAGATCAGGGCTACACTTGCCGATAGCGGTAGCGCAGCATAGTCTTAATGCATTTGCAGGCCACAATCGCGCCGCGCGAGGCAGTGGCGCGCCGGTGCTTGATTGAGAAAGCTGTTGAGGTATCCTCCATGCTCCACAAGCAACTTGCCGCTCTGCGCTGTCTTCTGGTTTTCGGGCTTGCACTGACTATGACACCCGCGCCTGCGCAACAAGCCCGCTATCCGTTTAACGATCCGGCGCTGCCGATGGAGAAGCGGATCGATAACCTGCTCTCGCAGATGACCGTAGAGGAAAAGATCGCCTGCCTTGGCACCAATACCGGCGTGCCCCGTCTGGGAGTGGTGAACATTGGCAGCTCCGAAGGGATTCATGGAGTGGTGCAGCGCGAGGCCAGAGGCAAGCGGCTGCCGATTACTACGACACAGTTTCCGCAGCCTCCGGGGATGGGCGAGTCGTGGGATCCTGAGCTGGTTCGCAAAGCGGCGGGCGTGGAAGGATACGAGGCGAGATTCATCACCCAGACGGCAAAGTACGACCGGCAGATTCTGATGCTGTGGGGGCCGCAGTCCGATCTGGCGCGCGACCCGCGCTGGGGACGCAGCGAAGAAGTTTATGGGGAAGATCCTTTCTTCAACGGAACCATGGCTGTGGCTTTCATCAAAGGGCTGCAAGGGGACGACCCTAAGTATTGGCAAGCGGGCGCTCTGCTCAAGCATTTTCTGGCCAACAGCAACGAGGATCACCGCGACTCCTCTTCCTCCGACTTTGACCAGCGGCTGTTTTGGGAGTACTACTCCGTGCCCTTCCGGATGGGCTTCGAGGAGGGCGGCGCGAAGGCGGTGATGGCGTCGTACAACGCGTGGAATGGCACTACGATGGCCGTGAATCCGATACTGAAGAGCATTGTCCGCGAGCAATGGGGCGTGGATGTGATATCGAGCGATGGCGGAGCGGTGCATGAGCTGGTGGATCCGCGCCATTTGTTTCCCGATCAGAAGGCGGCGGTGGTGGCGTGCCTGAAGGCCGGCATCAACCAGTTCCTCGACCGGTATCAGGACGAAACCAAGGCGGCGCTGAAGGATGGCTTAATCACCGAGGCGGAGATTGACGCGCTGCTCAGGCCCAAGTTCCGGATCGCGATCCGCCTGGGGTTGCTCGATCCGCCGGAGATGGTTCCCTATACCAAAATCAAAGACGCGCCCGAGCCGTGGAACACGGAGCGGGATCGGGCCGTTTCGCGGCAGATGGCGCTGGAATCCGTGGTGCTGCTCAAGAACGAAAACGCGTTTTTGCCGCTGCGCAAGGATGCGATCAAGTCGATTGCCGTCATCGGGCCGCTGGCTGACTCGGTGCACTGGGACTGGTACGGCGGCACTCCTCCGTATACGGTGACGCCGCTGGAGGGAATCCGGGATGAAGCGGGTCCGGGGGTGAAGGTCACCTACGCCGAGAGCGAGCTGGGGCAAGCCGCGGTGAATGCGGCGAAGGACGCCGATGTCGCGATTGTGGTGATTGGCAACGATCCCACCTGCGGACCGGATATGAAGCACGACTGGTTCAAAACAGTGGATGGCGGCGGCACGCTGGCCTGCACCGTGCCCAGCGACGGACGCGAAGGGCGCGACCGCGAAAGCATCATACTTGCCCAGGAACAACTGGTGAAGCAGATTTACGCGGTCAATCCCAAGACGGTGGTGATCCTGGTCTCCAGCTTCCCCTTCGCCATCAATTGGAGTCAGGCCCACGTCCCCGCGATTTTGCATATGGCCCACTCCTCGCAGGATGAGGGCACGGCTCTGGCGCAGGTTCTCTTTGGCGAGTACAACCCCGGCGGACATCTTGTGGTCACCTGGCCGAAGTCCATCGATCAGTTGCCGCCGATGATGGATTACAACATCCGCCACGGCCGCACTTATATGTACTTCAAAGGAGAGCCGCTCTATCCCTTCGGCTATGGCCTGAGTTACACAACCTTCAAGTACTCCAATCTCCGCACCAGCTCCGCGGAAATGGCCGCGGACGGCTCGGTTACCGTCAGCGTGGATGTGACGAATACCGGCAGCCGCGCGGGCGACGACGTCGTGCAGTTATATGTCAAGCACCTGGGCTCGAAGGTGGAACGCCCAAACGAAGAGTTGAAGGGATTCAAGCGTGTCACGATACGGCCCAATGAAACCAAGACCGTGCAAATAGCGCTGCAAGCTTCGGCGCTTGCCTGGTGGGATGAGAGCCTTCCCGGTTTCCGTGTCGAAGCCGAGCCGGTTCGCGTAATGATCGGCAATTCGTCGAGCGACATTCAGCTCGCCACCACAGTGAACGTTCAGTAGGGCAGTTTTCGCGCCTTTGCCGGTTGACGATGAGGCAGTTTTTGCTACCTCCACGGCGGTGAAGACTTGTCGCTGGGATTCAGGTTTCGCTGCGCTCCGCTGAGGATGACAGCGAGAAAGGAGCGCGGGGCTTTCGATATAATCCAGAGGAGCGCGCGAGCAGCTACGCCAGCCGCTCTGTGGAGATCCGCATGACATTTGATATCCAGGAGATCCTGGGCTTACTTCCTCATCGCTACCCGTTTCTGTTGATTGACAGAGTGGTGGAGTTTGAGCGCGGCAAGCGCTTGGTGGCCATCAAGAATGTCACCATGAACGAGCCGTTTTTCCAGGGGCACTTTCCCGATTACCCGATTATGCCGGGGGTGCTGGTGATTGAGGCGATGGCGCAGGCCGGAGCCATCATCATGATGAACGAGATTCCGGACCGGGAGAAGAAACTGGCGGTCTTCACGGGCATTGAGAAGGCCAAGTTCCGCCGCCCGGTGATGCCCGGAGATCAACTGCGCATCGAGGTAGACGTGCTGGCGTTCAAGAGTCGGCTGGGACGCATGGAGGCCAACGCCTTTGTGGAAGGCAAGCTGGCCTGCCAGGCGGTGCTGACCTGCTCGATTGTGAATCGGACCCCGGAGAGCGAGGCGGTGACGGGCGAGGCGCATACCGGGGCGGCGGAGTGAGCATCCATCCCAGCGCGGTGATTGCCGCCGGAGCGGTGGTTCCGGCTTCATGCACGGTGGGCCCGTTCTGCACGATTGGGCCGGAGGTGGAGCTGGGCGAGGATTGCCGGCTGATCTCCCACGTGGTGCTGGACGGTCGGACGCGGATCGAGGCGCGCAACACATTTTATTCGTTTTGCGCGGTGGGCGTGGCGCCGCAGGATTTGAAGTACAAGGGCGAGCCGACGGCGCTGGAGATGGGCGACGGCAACACGATTCGCGAGTGCGTGACGATCAGCCGCGGGACGGCGGGCGGCGGAGGGGTGACGCGGATCGGGTCGGATTGCCTGCTGATGACCGGCGTGCATATCGGCCACGACAGCCAGGTGGGCAGCCACTGCATCCTGGCCAACTGCGCCACGCTGGCGGGGCACGTGATCATCGAGGATTACGTTACGCTGGGCGCCTTCTGCCCGGTGCATCAGCATTGCATTGTCGGGAAGTATGCGTTTATCGGCGGCGGGACCATCGTAACTCAAGATGTCCTGCCGTTTTCGCTGACCTCGTCCAAGCGGGAGAACAAGGCCTTCGGGATTAACAAGATTGGGCTCCAGAGGCGAGGGTTTTCGCCGGAGCGGTTGCAGGTGCTGCAGAAGGCCTTACGATTCTTGCTGGCGGCCAAGCTGAACACGTCGCAGGCTCTGGAAAAGATCAAGGAGCTGGAGGGCGAGGACGCGGCGCTGCTGGCGGCGTTTATTGAGCGCAGCGAGCGCGGGGTGATCAAGTAGCCATGAAACTCGGGCTGATTGCCGGCAATGGGCGGTTTCCGTTTCTGCTGTTGGATGCGGCGCGGGCGCAGGGATTGAGTGTGGTGGTGGCTGCCATTCGCGAGGAGACGGACGCGGAGATCAACCAGCGCGCGGCCGAGGACGACAGCATCACGGTTCATTGGCTTTCTCTGGGCGAGCTGTCGCGGCTGATTGAGAGCTTTCACAAGGAAGGCGTCACCAAGGCGGTGATGGCCGGGCAGGTGAAGCACAAGCAGATTTTTTCCAGCATCCGGCCGGATTGGCGGCTGGCCAAGCTGCTGCTGAACCTGCCGGTGCGCTCGACGGACAGGCTGATCGGGGCGGTGGCCAAAGTGCTGGAGGATGAGGGCATTGAGCTGATGAGTTCCACAGCGTTTCTGGAGCCTCTGCTGGCCGGGGAGGGCGTGCTGACGGAACGCGCGCCGGATGAGGAAGAGCGCAGGAACATCGAGTATGGGCTGAGCGTGGCGCGCGCGGTCGCGGGATTCGACATTGGGCAGACAGTGGTGGTGGCGGCGCAGGCCTGCGTGGCGGTGGAGGCGATGGAAGGCACGGACGCGGCCATTGAGCGGGCCGGAAGGCTGATGCGTTCGCTCGATGACGACGCATCAACACTTGAGCGGAGGCTGACGGTGGTCAAGGTGGCCAAGCCCAATCAGGATATGCGATTTGATGTGCCGGTGATTGGGATGGCGACGATTGAGACGATGAACCACGCCGGGGCGAGTTGCCTGTCAGTGGAGGCGGGGAGGACGCTGCTCTTTGACCGCGAGGTGCTGCTGAAGCGGGCGGCCGAGGCGGGGATTGCGATAGTGGGGACGGCGCGGTGAGGCCCGACCACAAAAACTCTCTGCATCCCGACGGCCCCATTTCCCATCCAACCATCTGGAGGTTCATTGTGAGAATTCCCCTTCTCTTCATCTTCGCCGCGGCTATTATTGTCGCGGTTGCATCGGTTGCGGTAGTCACCGTGCGCGCGGCCGGAGAAAATGATCAAGTTATGCCCGCCGTGGGGCAGGTTGCGCCCGGCTTTACGCTTCCCTCGCAGGACGGCACGCAGATTTCGCTGGATAGTTTTCGCGGCAAGTGGGTGGTGCTTTACTTCTATCCCAAGGACATGACCCCGGGCTGCACCATTGAGGCGCACAACTTTCAGCGCGACCAGGCGCAATATAACGCCGCCAACGCGGTGATTCTGGGGGTGAGCGTGGATACGCCCGACAGCCACAAACAGTTTTGCACCAAGGAGGGGCTGACCTTCCGGCTGCTGGCCGACCCGGATCACAAGGTGGTGGAGGCCTACGGCTCGCTGGGCCACTTTGGCCCCTTCACCATCGCCGACCGGCACACCTTCCTGATTGACCCGTCGGGCAAGATTGCCAAGGTGTGGACGAAGGTGGATGTCCAGCAGCACTCCGCGGAGGTGCTGGCGGCGCTGGCGGAACTCAGAAAGTAGATTGCCAGAGCGCAGACGTAAGCGCAGACGCAAAAAAGCCCGGCATGAGCCGGGCCTTTTTGCTTGCCTTGAATTTCAGGCAGCCGCTGCTGCTTGGTTGCCTATCTCGCAGTAGCCTACTTCTTCTTCTTCTTGGCAACTGCCTTCTTGGCCTTGCCCTTCTTGGCAGGCTTCTTCTTTGCTGCTTTCTTAACGGCCAACTTTTTACCTCGTTTGTTGGATTTTCCGGCGCGCTTACCGGCCGAAGCCTTTTTGGCCCCAGCCTTTCCGCCCTTTGCGCCAGCTTTCTTCTTCTTTGCGGCGGACTTTTTTGCGGCCTTTTTGGCCACAATCTTTTTCTTGGCTGCTTTTTTAGCCGGAGCCTTCTTCTTTGCGGCCTTACGTGGGGCCGGCTTCGATGCTGGTTTTTCCACGCCCACGATCACCGACTCCGCAATTACTCCCTCGTCGTCATCCGAGGAGGTGAGCACGCTATAGGATTCAACCTCTTCATCCTCTTCAAAGTCGTTGTGACCGGAGTCAAACGCGCCCGGCTTATAATTCGATTCGCCGTTGCTCATTGCGTACATCTTGAACTCTTCCATCCCATTGCCTCCAGCGGCCTGCCGCTGCCAAATTTTTCATCCTCATTATCACGCGGCGGAAAACCCCGTTTCCGCCCGTGAAATTCCACTAGCAATAGATTGCACGCAAACACCATCAATTGACAAGCACGAAATGCAGTTTTTGAAAAAATATTATTTTTGGGCATGAGGCCCTGAGGCGGCCGCGGATTTGCTTACCGGGGCATTTTTCGCGCTCTCGGTCCCGCTTTTCTTTGCGTGGGCATGGGCGGCGGGATGATTCAGGGGCGGTTTTTTCACAGCAGGCGCGTGGTTCTTAATTGACGCGACGGGGCGCGATTGGCGGCTGGCTGGAGCGGCGGCGCCGCGACGCTCGCGAACGGCGGTGCGGCGGGGGCTTGCGGGGGCGGCCACATGCAGCCGCTGTCCGGGATACACTTTGGTCCCGGAGATATTGTTCCAGCGGCGCAACTCGCTCAGCGAGACGCCGAAGCGGTCGGAGATGGTTATCAGCGTATCGCCCTTACGCACGGTATAGAGCCGCGGATGGATCACGGGCTCGGCGACCGGCGCCGCCGGCACCAGCAGCGCCTCGAGGCCATCGATGCCATCGCGCACGCGCAGATGATTGGCCGCGGCCAGAGCGGTCTCGGTCACGCGATACTTGAGCGCCACCGAAGCCAGCGTATCGCCCTCGACAACGCGATGGTAGCGCCATGCATTGCGCTTGCCTTCGGGAATCAATGCGATAAGCTGCTCGAAGACTGCCGACGTACCACCGGGCAGATGCAGATCGAAGGATGCATTGGGCGGAGTCGTCATGCGCAGCAGGCTGGGATTCAGCGCCGTCAGCTCCTCCACCGGCACGCCCACAATATCCGAGACCAGCCTCAGGTTGACCTGATAATGGATAGTCACCGTGTCGGTCAATAGAGGGGGGGCAAGCGTGACATCATCAAAGCCATACTGCGCGGGATGATTGGCGATGATGATGGCGGCCAGAATCTCAGGCACGTAATTTTTGGTTTCCCGAGGAAATTCGCCGCGCTTATAGAGCTCCCAGTAGTCGGCGTAACCGGTCTTCTGCACCTCTCGCTGGATGTTGCCGGTGCCATGGTCATAGGCGGCCATGGACAAATACCAATCGCCCAGTTGGTCGTAGATGAACTTCATGTAGCGAGCGTAGGCGCGGGTGGATTTCTCCGGATCGAAACGCTCGTCCACATAGGCATTGCGGACCAGGCCGTAGTTTCCGCGCGGCATAAACTGCCACATGCCGCCGGCCCTGGAGCGGCGATTGACAGCGCGGGGTTGAAAGCCCGACTCGGCGACAGCCAGGTAGATGAGGTCCTGGGGCACACCCTCCTCGGCCAAGATGCGCTGGATCATGGCCTTATAGCGGCCGGCGCGCTCGAAGGAGTGGAGCAGGGTGTTATGGCCCTTCTGGGTATTGGCGAAAAAGTTGATGTAAGAGGCCACGTAGTCGTTGACCACCAGGGGGAGATCGGAGTTGGTGGTAGCCAAATCGGCCCTGGCCTTGGCCACGATGTTGGGGTCCACTGCAAAGGTCACGTCCTCGGCCACGTCGGCGGGCGTTTCCTCTTCTTTGGGAACAAAACCGTTGCCCTGCTTGAGAGCCTCCATCTCCAGCGCGTCGACCTCGTCCACAACGCGGTCAAACTCCTCTTGCAACTCGGGAGTGTTTTTGATGTCAATTCCGCAGGTGAGCATCAGGTCCACGGCATGATCGAATTCCTGCTTGGCCTCGGTTAATTTTCCCTTGCGATAGGCGGCCTCGCCGCGAGCGTAGGCGTCCTCCACCTGCTGAATCAGCAGGCGAACCCGCTGCTGCTGGCGGGTAGGCAACGGGTGGGCGGGAGCAGCGGCTTGCGCGGGCACAGCCGAGTTTTCGTTCGCGCCCAAGGTGAGCGGCGGCGCGGTGGCTTGCGGCCGCGCGCCCTCGGAAGGGCCGTTGGACGCAGTGGGGGTGCAGCCCGCCAGCGAGAGAGCCAGCACGGCACAGCCGAAGAGTCGATACCATATTCTGCCAAGGCGCATAAGGGAAACAGTTGCTCTATGCCGATGATAAGCTATGGCCTGGAGGCACGCGCGCCGCAAGGGCGCGAAAAAGCCTCTTTTCCAGGCCAAATGGACGCTCGCTTCCTAAGAAATTTTGCGATCATCGCCCACATCGACCACGGCAAGTCGACGCTGAGCGACCGTCTGCTGGAGTTTACCGGCTCAGTAACGGGCCGGGAGATGCAGGCGCAGATTCTGGACGACATGGATCTGGAGCGGGAGCGCGGCATCACCATCAAGGCCCACGCGGTGCGCATGATGTACAAGGCGCACGACGGCAACACTTACCAGCTGAACCTAATCGACACGCCCGGGCACGTGGACTTCAGCTACGAGGTCTCGCGCTCGCTGGCCTCGTGCGAGGGCGCGCTGCTGGTGGTGGACGCCTCGCAGGGCGTGGAGGCGCAGACGCTGGCCAACGCGTATCTGGCCATCAACCACGGGCTGGAGATCATTCCCGTCATCAACAAAATCGATCTGCCCTCGGCGGACATTCTGCGCACCCAGGAGGCCATAGAAAAAGCTGTTGGGCTTGACGCAACGGACGCCATCCCGGTGAGCGCCAAGACCGGCCAGGGCGTAGACGAGGTGCTGGAGGCCATCGTTCACCGGCTGCCGCCGCCGACCGGCGACCCCGACGCGCCATTACAGGCGCTGATTTTTGACTCATGGTTCGACGCCTATCGGGGCGTTATCGTGCTGGTGCGCGTGATGCAGGGCACGATGCGCAAGGGGCAGCGCATCCGGCTGATGTCGAACGGGAAGGCCTTTGAAGTGGAGTCCATGGGCGTGCTGATGCCCAAGCCGGTGGAGATTGGCGAACTGCTGGCCGGCGAGGTGGGATTCTTTGCGGCCACCATCAAGACCGTCAGCGACACCAAGATCGGCGACACGGTTACCGACGACACACGGCCCGCGGCGGCGCAGTTGCCGGGCTTTGAAGACATCAAGCCGATGGTCTTTGCCGGCCTTTACACGGTGGACTCACACGAACACACGCTGCTGCGCGACGCGCTGGAGAAGCTGCGGCTGAACGATTCGTCGTTCTTCTTTGAGCCGGAGACCTCGGTTGCTCTGGGCTTCGGCTTCCGCTGCGGCTTTCTGGGCCTGCTGCACATGGAGATCATTCAGGAGCGGCTGGAGCGGGAGTATGAGCTGGATTTGATTACCACCGCTCCCGGCGTGCGCTACCACATCACGCTGACCGACGGCAGCGTGATGGAGGTGGACAATCCCTCGCGCTGGCCGGAGCCGGGCAACATTGACAGCATCCGCGAGCCGGTGATCACCGCCAAGATTCTCACCAACGAGGAATACGTGGGCGGCATCTTCAAGCTGGTGGAAGAGAAGCGCGGCAAGCAGGTGAACTTCGAGTATGTGACGAGCACGCGCGTACTGCTGACCTACGAGCTGCCGCTCAACGAGATCGTTCTGGATTTTTATGACCGGCTCAAGTCGATCTCGCGCGGCTATGCGTCGCTGGATTATCAGTTGGCGGGGGAGTGGGAGTCGCCCATGGTCAAGCTGGACATTTTAGTGGGCGGCGAACCAGTGGATGCGCTCTCGGTGATCGTGCACAAAGACTTTGCCTACGAGCGAGGCCGGGCGCTGGTATCGAAGATGCGCGAACTAATCCCCCGCCAGCAGTTCGAAGTGGCCATCCAGGCGGCCATCGGCGCCAAGATCATCTCCCGCGAGACGGTGAGCCCGCTGCGCAAAAATGTGCTGGCGAAGTGCTATGGCGGGGACATCACGCGCAAGCGTAAGTTGTTGGAAAAACAGAAGGAAGGCAAGAAACGGATGAAGCGAATCGGCAAGGTGGACATCCCCCAGGAAGCCTTTCTGGCGGTTCTGCGGATTGGCGAAGATGCGCAGAAGTAAACGTAATACTGCGCTTCAATTCATATTGTATTAATCAGGATTTGTGGATAACGCAGGCAGGCCCATGTGAACGTCTGGGCAACGGATTTCTGCACACGGGGCGGGGCATTCTCGCGTTAATGATTGATAAATAAGGAGTTGCATCGCCTAGCAGAAATAATTGGATTTTGGCAAGAGAAAATATTGAATTAGTTGACAGGATTCGCGAAAGTAATCCACAGATTTTTCCACATGAAGGCGCAGGAAGCGGTGGAGAACTAAACAGGCAAACAGCCATTGTGGAAGGGATGAAATACGACGCATAACATCACGAGCCCCGTGATGCGAGGCTCGTGACGTTGTATTTGGACGGCGAGGTCTTTAGTTAGCGGGAGGCTTGGCGGACGGCGCCGTCGCCGCCGGTGGCGGCGGAGGAGCAGGCACGCCCGACTTCAGGTTGTAGGCGTCAATGATCTGCTTGGTGATATTTGTGGACTGGTTGGCATAGAGCACAACGGGAATCTGTTGCTGGCTGCCGGTCACGTCAAAGATGATTGTGTAACCGTGCTGCTGCGCATAGTTGGCCAGGACATCGTAAACCTTGGCGGCCAAGCCGTTGTAGACTTCCTGCAGCTCATTCTGGAAGTCGTTTTGGGCGTCCTCGGCGGAGCGATCCAATAGCTTCTTTTTGTCGTCGAGGGTCTTGGCGCGGGCCTGCTGTTCGGAGGGACTCAACTTGTCGCTCTGCGCCTGCAACTGCTTAGTGAGATCATCGATCTCTGCGGCGAGGGCCCTTAATTGCTGCCGCTTGGGTTCGTACTTTTTTTGCACGTCGGCGAAGTTACGCTGGCCTTCATTGGTTTGGGCAACAGCCACCTGGAAGGCTATCACGGCAATCTTGGTCGGACCGGCAGGCGCCGCAGCGGCGGGAGCAGGCATAGTTTGGGCGGCGGCGCTCAGGACAAAACCAGAGGCCAGAGTAACGATTAATGCAAGCGAGCGCTTCATGCGAGTGTAATGCTCCTTCGGAATTCCTGTGTGTCTATCCGCGTTTCATCGCGAATGCAGACTGGCGCCTCCTGATCAATCTTCCGCTCCATTCAAAACTCTGCGCCGGAAGGAGCAGAGACAGGAAAAGACGCAGCGAAGACGTCAGCAGGAACTAAAAGGATTATAGGGGTCGTGGGTGGGAGCGTCAAACCGGCCAGGCGTAAAAATCCTGGCAAAAGCAACAAAAGTATGTAAAGGGGACAAATTGAAATCCGTAGCCGTCAGATGAAGGTCCTCAGGCTGCTCCGGCCAGTAAAAGGGCCGCTCAAGTTGAGCGGCCCCGGGATTGCTTGTTAAGCGCTGCTCCTAGAAGGTAGTGGAGACAGTCAGGCGGAAGGTTTTGCGCGGTTCCAGGAAGTTATCCTGAGCGCCGTAACCCTGGATGGCCTCGCCGTAGGTGTAGTCGCCCGCGCCGCCCTGGGGGAACATGGAGCGCGTGATCAGCTGCGCGGAGCAGCTCTGGTTCTTGCTTCCAATGCCAAGATCGCAGTAGGGTCTCTCATTGAGCCGCAGCGGGTTGTATGCGTAGTAGAGGCGGAAAGGGGCATTGATGACCGGCATGATGACGGAGAGCTCAACGCCGGTGGACATGCGAGGGACGAAGTTGGTTCCGGCGATGGGGTGGATATTGCGCAGGAAGCCGACCTGCGAGCCGGGAACAGCGATAATGCAGGCTCCGCTGGTGTCAAACCCCGTGCAGCCGAAGCCCCCCGAGATCAACGAGTCAAAGCCTAACGGGCTCTGCATCAACTGCCCCCTGTTCGCGGCCACGTTGATGCCGAAGTCGTCGAAGAAGGAGAAGGTAACAGGGCCGACGATGGGAATGCGGTACTCGGCATTGGTAGTAAGGTTGGTATCACCGCCGATGGAGGCGATGCCATAAACCGGAATGGGAATCTTTTCGCACTGGTTGATCTGCACCTCGTTTGGAAGCTGCGGCACGCAGGTTCCGTCCGGATTGGTCAACTGCAGATAGACGCGGGTGGGCACATAGCCATAGGGGGTAGCGGCACGAATGTCAAAACCGCGCAGGTCGCCCTCGCCGCCGGCGTAGAAGCGGTTGTTGGGCGGAGCCACAGCTCCGCCGTATCCCATCACATAGCCCAACTGCGCGCGCACACCGAGCACGTTGCGCCCGGTGGGCGAAGGGATGAGATAGCGCATGGACCGGAACTGCTTGTAAGCCACCATGGGCTCGATATAGCGCACGTTGCCCCAGATGCCGGAGGTCTGGAGCACGGCGGTGAATTCCTTGCCGGTGCGCGGACGCATGGGGTTGTTGATGGTGTTGTACATGTAGCTGAGCGAGACGTAGCTGTTGACGATACCAACCAGCGCGTTGGAACCCTGGATACCGCCGCGGAAGGCGATGGTCTGGAAATAGGTCTGGGAGGCGGTGGAGAAGGCGGTAATGTTTGAATCGCTCCACGAATAAGTGAAACCCACGCGCTGGAAAGCGTGGCGCTTGAGCGGATAGCTGACGGAGAAGTTGAAGCCTTTGGCGGCCTGATTGTAGTTCTGGGTCATCGATTGCTGCGCCGCGGTCAGGTTAACCGACGTGCCGTTGGTGACCTGGTAGTTTTTGGCAGCGTTGAAGTCCTGCTTGTTGTTGTAGATCTGGAAGCCAACGTTTAGCGGGCGGTTGCGCACATAGGGCTGCGTGAAGCCGAACATGAAGGTGCGGCTGACGTTGCCCAGATTGCCTTGCAGGCTGAGCGTTTCACCCAGGCCGAGGAAGTTGTTGGTCTGGTAGTTGACGCCGATGAAGGCTCCGGAGAGGCCACTCAAGCCGCCGTTCATGCCGATGGAGTTTTTGCCCTTCTCCTTTACTTTGAGCAGCAGGTCCACGGTGCCAGCCTCGGTATTCTGGTGAGCCTCTGAGTCCTGATCCACTTTGAGCGGCTCAAAGTACTCGAGCTGGTTGAGGCGGAGCAGGCTGTACTCCCAGAGTTGCGAGTTGTAGACTTGGCCTTCCTGCAGCAACAGCTCCCGGCGAATGACTTTGTCGCGGGTGATGCGGTTGCCCTGGAACTCGATGCGGGAAACATAAAAGGGCTTACCCTCGTCGATGTCGATGTTGAGCGAGACAGTTTTTTTCTGGTCGTCAAAGATGGGCTTGGGGATGGCGCCGAAGTTGATGTAGCCCATCTGCCCGTATGCTTTCTTTAAGTTCTCCAGGCCCTTGCCGATGAGCGTGGCGTTGAACCAATCGCCGTCCTTGACTGCAAAGGTGGCGCGCAATGCCTTGACATTGGTGACCGCCTTGTTGCCGGTGAAGGTGATGGTTCCGAGCCGGTAGCGCGCGCCCTCTTCAATGGGCATGAGAATATCGATGCGCTTGCCCTTCCTGGGCCTGAAGGTGAACCAGTTCAGCCCGCCCTGGTCGCGAATCTGCGTTTTGGGCTCCTCAATAGCGGTGTTGTAATAGCCCTTGTCGCGGAAGGCCTGGCGCACCCGCTCGGTATCCTCCTCGAGCTTGGAGGCATCGAAGGTTTGGGGAAACAGATTCTCGAAGATGATCGAATGAGGAATGCCGATGGGCCTCAGGTTCTTCATCGCGCGGCGCAACGTCATGCTGCTTATGTGCTCGTTGCCGGTGAACTTGATCCGGCCCACCTTGACCACAGGGCCTTCCTTGATGTTGAAGTTGACCTGCACCGAGGCCGGCGGAATGGTCTTGACCTCAGTGCGGATGGTGGCAAACTGGTGTCCGTGCTCGGAGAGGATGTCCTTGAGGACGGTTTCGGCGCGCTTAATCCTGGTCGGGTCGTACTGGCTCTCGACGGAGAGGCCGACCTTCTCCTTCTTGAAGCGATCGAGCACATCAGACACGGATACACTGTTCAGCCCCTTGTAGTTAATCTCACGGATGGTGGGCCTTTCCCGGACAAATATGTTCAGAATGATGCCCTTTACCGAGTCCTCGCGCTCGATGCGCACATCGTCGAAGTACGAGGTGTTCCACAGCGAGTTGAAGTCGCGCTCGATGGAGACTGGGTCGTATGTATCGCCGACGTGGGTAAAGAGCCTCGCCAGAATGGTTTCTTTGGGTATGCGGCGGTTGCCGATGACCCGAATTGATTCAATGGTCTGCGGCGTCTGGGCCAAGGCGGCGGCGGCGGAGAGCGCCAGCGCGAGCACAAGCACCGCGCGCGCCAGACGGCTTGTTGTCCGCAAGGCGCGGGAGATGGAAATGTGCATGATCTTCACCGGGCTGTAGCCCTGCTCTGAGCACACGTACTGGTGCGGTCCATAGTTCGCCATCACGTTCGGCTTCACGGGAAGAATATCGACACCCTCGTTGCTGAAAATCTGATCCTGCTTAGAGGAAAAACCAATTTTACCACCCCAGCGACAAGTCTCGTCCTACCACTCAGGAAGCTATAGACCGCTTCCCGGGGACCCTGGTTGGGGTTCCAGAGTAAATCGGAACCTATCCCACAGTTTAACGGACGCAGGCGGGTTGGGAGGCTTTATCCTGCCGCCGGACGGCACAACGTCCAAATTTAGACGCAGGGCGGGCGCGCAGGACACCCTCTCCCGGTTTAGGTTTTGAGGAGACGAAACGGGCGCCAAGGGGGCGTAATGCGGTTTCAGCTCAGTACAGAACGGGAGCAGAGACCGGGGCCGGGTCAGTCTGGAATAGCACTAAGGGCGCTCATTCTCCCAAAAATAACCTTAATTTTGGAATATATTCTCGATTACCCTCTTTTTTCCCGTTCCGACTGGCCCCTGCGGTATGCTTCTTCATATCCGGCCTGCAATCCGGCTTTTACCTGTAAGGGGAAAATGCGTGGCCGGAGGAGGCCGGCGAATGGAGATGGAGACAGAACAGCGCCGAGATCTTTCCATGATCCTGATCCGGGTGATGGTGGGCTTGGTCTTTGTGCTGGAAGGCAGCCTCAAGTTCCTCCGCCCAGAGGCGCTGGGCGCGGGACGTTTTGAGGCGCTGGGTCTGCCCTTCCCGCATTATCTGGCACCGCTGGTGGGGGGGATCGAGATTGTGGGCGGCGCGGCCATCCTGCTGAACTTCTATGCCGGCGATGCGGCGCTGGTGCTGCTGATGGTCATTATCACAGCCCTGGTAACCACCAAGATTCCCATCCTGCTGGGCAGGCCGCTGGGCCCGTTTCCGCTGGAAAAGCTCAAGGAGTACGGCTGGCTGAGCTTTTTTCACCAGGCGCGCGCCGATTTTTGCATGGTGTTTGGCCTGCTGGCCACCCTGATCAACTCCGGCCTCAAGGTGGGCCACAAACGGCGCTGGTACCAGACCGGGCCGAACTAGTTGCCGCGAGGCAAACTCTCGCGCCGATGCCGGATGCCGCCTTCCCCCCTTTGACTACGCTCAAGGCAGGCTTTGCGAGAGCCTGCCCTTGCCGCAAAGAGGGGAAAGAACGAGCGTCCCGCAGTCTATTCCACCGGCCCGGCCATATAAAATACATAGGCCAGCAAGGCCACGCCGATGAGGCCGGGAATCAAGCCGCACAGGGCCACCTTGGGGCCGACCAGAGCCCACAGAAAGATCATCAGCCCAGCGCCCACGCCGACGCAGACGAGGCCACCAATCTTGATGCCTTCACGGGATTTGATCCGCTTGAGCCGATCCTCTTCCTTCAGAAGCTCGATGGCCGCTTTGGCGCCCTCGCCCGAGGACTCGGTAATCCGCCGCAGAGTCTCCGATTTGTAGAAGGCCTCGCGCTCCTTTTGCCGGGTGCCGAACCAGACTGCTAAGCTGACAAACGTAAACACCGACACGATGGCCACAATCGGGATAAACATACCAAAAATCGGAATTAACATTTCTTCCTCCTTGCCGGGGAATTTCCCCGTGCGATTGGTAGGACAGACGGCACATGAATCCGGTTGCATAATTTCAATGAAGGGCGATTTCGAGAGAAAATGCAACCAGAGCGGGAGAGAGCAGGTCATACTATCCACAGAGGCATGACCCCGGAATGAATGCCGCAACCAGCGCCGAGAACAATCAGGCCGACCTTACGGACGTTGCCTGCGTGCTGGCCGGCGACGCGCAGGCCTTCGAGGGGATCGTGCGGCGCTGGCAGGGGCCGCTCATCAACATGGCCTGGCGCTATTGCCGCGATCGCAGCCGTGCGGAAGAGATGGCCCAGGAGGCTTTCCTTCGCGCCTGGCGCGGGCTGGCGCGGTGGCGGCGGGAGTCGAGTTTTTCCACCTGGCTGTTTGCGCTGGCGGCTAACGTCTATCGCACGGAGCTGAAGCGCTTTCCCACGGAGACGCTGCCGCTGGAGGCCGCGCCGGAGCCTGCCGGCCCCGCATCGCAGCACAGCGAGCTGGCCGCGCAGTTGAGCCAGGATGCTGTCAGGCGCGCAGTGCTGGCCCTGCCGCTGCGCTACCGCGAGCCGGTGGTTCTGTTTTATTTTCATGAAATGGACGTGTCCGCGGCGGCGCGCACCATGGGGCTGCCGGAAGGAACGTTGAAGGCTCGGCTCTCCCGGGCGCGGGAGCTGCTGCGACAGCGATTTCCGAGTCTGGAAGAGGAGCAGGACTCCCACCCTAGATCACCCCAGCGAGTAAAAATCGCTCGCTGGGGACCCCTAAGCCGCAAGGACAAGTACGTGGCGAGGGTGGGGCACCCAGATTATTACAACGACGAGCTCAGTCAAGAAACTATAAGAAAGGAGGCGGCACGATGAATCAAGCTGGAAAAGAGCGTAACGATACAGAGCACGCGAGGATCGAAACGGAGATCGACCAGATTCTGGCCGGCGAAGAGGAGTTACTGCCCTCCTCGGGCTTTGTGGGCGCGGTGATGGACCGTGTGCAGCAAGAGGCCGCCCTTCCCGCGCCGATTCCCTTCCCATGGAAGAGGGCGATTCCCCTGCTGCTGCTGGCCTGCGGAGGCATCGGGTGGAGCACAGTAGAGATGGTTCGCAGCGGCCTGCCGGGGCTCGACCTGACCGCGCTGGGCCAGTACCTACAGAGTTGGCTGACGATTTCGCTGCCGCCTCTTTCCGCTGTACAGATGCGTTCGTTGGAGCAGGCTGGCTGGGTGGCTTTGGCACTGGGTGTTTCGCTGCTCTCCTGGCTGCTTTCGCGGCGCCTGGCCGGCCGTGGAGGGCTGCTGTAGCATTGTTGGCAACGGGCTCTTCGCTGGAGGCAACCGCGATGGCCGACCCCTTCAACCTGGAACGCTTTGTGAGCGCCCAGGCAGCGGTCTATGCGCGAGTTGTGGAGGAGCTGCAGGCGGGAGAGAAGCGCAGCCACTGGATCTGGTTCATCTTTCCGCAGATGAAGGGGCTGGGACACAGTTCGCAGTCGGAGTATTACGGCATCGGCTCGCTGGTGGAGGCAGAGGCTTATCTGCGGCATCCGGTTCTGGGCGCGCGGTTACGGCAATGCGCGCGGCTGGTGACGCAGGTGGAAGGGCGGGCGATCAGCCGGATTCTCGGCTATCCCGACGATTTGAAGTTTCGCTCGTCGATGACGCTGTTTGCGCGTGCCGCCGAGGTGGCTGGCCTGGACAGCACGGAGTTCGACGACGCGCTGAAGAATTACTTCAACGGCGAGAGTGATGCGCTGACGATGGCGATGCTGCGCTAGGGCCGCTCGTGCTTCTGACCAAAATCCCGCAGCTTGGCGAGGAGCGCGGCGGCCTGGCCGGAGTCGATGGCTTCCGCGCCCAGGCGGACGCCTTCTTTTAGGTCGGGGGCCAGCCCGGCGGCGACCAGAGTGGCGGCGGCGTTGAGCAGGACGATGTCGCGGCGCGCGCCGGGGATGCCGGTGAGCACATCGTAAAGCAAAGCCTTGTTGGTGGCGACATCGCCGCCGGTGAATTGCTCCAGCGTGGCACGGGGCAGGCCGGCCATCTCCGGCGTGATGCGGGAGGCGTGCAGGGTGGATTCGCCGCCGGATTCAGATTCCTCGATGCGCGCGACAATAGACTCGCCGGTAGTGGTCAACTCGTCGATGCCATCTGTCCCGTGGACGACGAAGGCGCGCTTGGCTCCGAGCGCGGCGAGCGTGCGGCCTACGAGTAGGACCTTGCTGGGTGAGAGCACGCCGATGACCTGATTGCGCGCGCCGGCGGGGTTGGTCAGAGGGCCGCAGAGATTGAAGATGGTGCGAAAGCCGAGCGCGCGGCGCAGCGGCCCCAGAGCCTTCATGGCTGGATGATAGAGCGGCGCGAAGAGGAAGACGAAGCCTGTCTGGCGGAGACATTCGACGGCCAGTTCTGGGCCGAGCTCGATGGAAACGCCGAGGGCTTCGAGCACATCGGCCGCGCCGCAGAGCGAAGTGACTGCGCGGTTGCCGTGCTTGGCGACCTTGGCTCCGGCTGCGGCGGCGACCAGCGCCGCGCCGCAGGAGATGTTGAAGGTGAGCGGACCTCCGCCGCCAGTGCCGACCGCGTCGACCAGCTCGTCGCGCTCAGCATCCGTAAAGGGCAGAGGAGTGACGCGGCGACGCATCACATCGACAAAGCCGGCCAGCTCCGGCGCTTGTTCGCCGCGGGTTGCCAGCACGGTGAGCAACGCCGCGGTCTCGACTTCGGGGACCGAGCCCGAGAGGATTTCTTCGAGTACTCCGGCGGCTTGCTCGCGGGTCAGTGACGTACCGTCCTCGGCCAGCGGCTTCAACAACTCTTTCAAAGAGGCCATATCTCTATGGTAACCACATGCGATGGGGTACCCGTCTGATAGGCACGGATTTCAACTATAGTGTTATCAAGAATAATATGTACTGAATGTGGATATTTCCATAGAAAGGCTGGTGAACACGTTGGAACCGATAATCATAATGATATTAGTATCCTTCTTTTTAAGCTTTCTGGTCTCCATTCACGGATGGTTTTCAGGTAAAGCAAGCAAGCCGATTGCAGATATATATAACCGCACGTTAAAACGTGAGTTGGAGAGTGAGAAACAGGCTAACGATGAAATCCTAGCTCAAGAGAAGCGAAGATTGAATGATTTGATCGATGAGGAAAGCTGGAAACTCGATGAAAAACGAGATGAACTTGAAAAACGGAGTGCATATCTTGAGGATATAAAACGTGCGTTTAGTGCAAGTCTTGCGGGTGGCAGAAAATGGTTGGCCCAATTCATAGCTGAAGCGGATCAAGCACTTGACGAGTCTATCGTATCGAATATGCGAATCAGGAGACGTCCAGCACTGAAATCATCTGAGGAAGTAGCGGAAGCAAGGTCTGAAAGGAGGAAATTCAAGGAACGAACAAAGTTTCTCGAGTATCAGCTAAAAAGCTACAAAGAATACTTTCCCTTCTTGGAGGAATACGAGGAAATATTGCTCGACGAAGTGATACCCCTTTCCCCGAGTGGCGATAATCTGGAGGTCATTGAAGGCGTAGACCCTGTACGAAAATATCTCTCAATAGAGGATTTCAACAACTTAACCCCTAGCGAAAGAAACCAATTGGCTCTAGATCGTTATCTGAGCGGCAATCTGAGTCAAGCTGCGATAGGCCGGCTCTACGAAAGATTCTTAGGCTACCAATATGAAATTGAAGGCTGGACGGTCGATTACCACGGAATTGTGGAGGGATATGAAGACCTTGGTAGGGATCTTATCTGCAAAAAGGATGGCCGAGTTGTGATCGTACAGGCCAAGTGCTGGGCGGCTGAAAAACTTATTCATGAAAAGCATATATTTCAGTTGTTTGGGACTACGCAACTGTACTTAATGAAAAGTCAAGAGCAGGGCCTTTTCCCTGCCAACGTCAATGCTGTGCTCGTAACCACAACTTCACTCAGCCACGTCGCTCATCAGGCGGCAGACTGGCTAAAAATCAAGGTTAGACCTAATTTTCCACTTGACAAAACATATCCGATGATCAAGTGCAATATTAATCAGTCAACGCAAGAGAGAATTTACCATTTACCGTTCGATCAGCAATACGACCGAACTAAGATAATTCCCAAACTGAACGAACTTTACGTTCGCACAACGGCAGAAGCCGAAAGCATGGGATTTCGCAGGGCGTTCCGTCATATGGCCCGCTAAAACCGTCCTCCGATGAGTGACTAGACCCTGCCTCAGAGACATGGGAAACGACGATTTCATCCCGCCAAACCCACCCTCACACTGTCCATGGTAAAACTTTCGAGGGTCCGCAGATGTGACCGTTTTGATTTATGTAGAACTGTGTGTAGCCACCGGGGGTATAGATTTTCTTGCTCTGGTTTATATAAAACTGTGTGCATCCTCCAGGGCCAGAGATGTGTTGGGTCTCGGTGATATGGAACTGCGTGCATCCACCGGAACCAGATATGCGACCATCGCGAATGAAATATCCAGTTTGCATATTTCCTCTCCGTACATCAGTATAGTAGGTTAAAACTGGGTGCAGTAAATCCCGTTTTCGGAACAAAAGCGGACTGGGTGGTCCCTATCCCATGAAGATTCACGAGTATCAGGCGAAGGCAATCCTGGCGAAGTACGGCGTGGCCGTGCCGTGGGGCGAAGCAGCGAACACGCTGGAAGAAGCAACGGCCGTGGCGCGCAAACTCTTTGCCGGGGGCGCGAGCGGCGTGGTGGTCAAAGCGCAGATTCATGCCGGAGGGCGCGGCAAGGGCGGCGGAGTGAAGGTGGCGCGCTCTCAAGCCGAGGCCGAGCAGTATGCCGGAGAGATTTTGGGCATGACGCTGGTAACGCACCAGACCGGGCCTCAGGGGCAAAAAGTTCAGCGGCTGCTGATTGAGGAGACGGCCAGCATTGACCGCGAGCTTTACCTGGGAATTGTGCTGGACCGCGTGACGGGCAAGCTGGTCTTCATGGCTTCGCAGGCGGGAGGCATGGAGATTGAAGAGGTGGCCGCGAAGACTCCGGAGGCGATCTTCAAGGAGAGCATCGACCCGGTGATTGGCCTGGGCGCATGGCAGGCGCGCAAGCTGGCCTTTGCGCTGGGGCTCAAGCCGGCGCAGATCAACGCGGCGGTCGAGTTTTTGCAGAGCCTGTACAAGGCCTTCATCGAAACGGACGCGTCGCTGGTGGAGATTAATCCGTTTATCACGACTACCGACGACAAGCTCTTTGCGCTGGACGCGAAAGTTACGTTTGACGACAACGCGCTCTTTCGCCATCCCGAGATCAAGGCGCTGCGGGACACCGCCGAGGAAGATCCGCTGGAGGTGGAGGCGAGCAAGTACGCGCTCAACTACATCCGGCTGGACGGCTCGATTGCGTGCATGGTGAACGGCGCGGGTCTGGCCATGGCGACGATGGACATTATTCAGTACGCGGGCGGCAGGCCGGCGAATTTTCTGGATGTGGGCGGCGGGGCGACGCAGGAGCAGATTGAGCATGCCTTCGAGATTCTGCTGGCCGACGCGCACGTGAAAGCAATTTTCATCAACATCTTCGGCGGGATTTTGAGAGTGGACCGACTGGCGACGGGCGTGGTGGCGGCTACGCGCAATCTGAAGGTGAAGGTTCCTATTGTGTTGCGTCTCGAAGGGACGAATGTGGAGGAGGGCCGGAGGATTCTGAAGGATTCGGGGTTGAATTTTCAGGTGGGGGCAACGATGAAGGAAGCCGCCGAATTAGTTGTAAAGGCAGCAAGCTAGGAGCTGTTTTTCATGTCTGTTTTAGTTGATAAGAACACTCGACTCATTGTGCAGGGAATTACCGGCAAGGAAGGCACCTTCCACGCCATGAGCTGCGCGGAGTATGGCACCAAGGTTGTGGGCGGGGTGACTCCGGGCAAGGGCGGGACGACGCACGAGGGCTGGCCGGTCTTCAACACCGTGGCCGAGGCCGTCGGCAAGACCGGCGCCAACGCGACGATGATTTTTGTTCCGCCACCGTTTGCCGCCGACGCGATTCTCGAAGCCGAAGATGCGGGGATTCCGCTGATCGTCTGCATCACCGAGGGCATTCCTACGCTGGACATGGTTAAGGTGTGGGCCAAGCTAAAGGAGTCGAAGTCGCGGCTGATCGGGCCGAACTGCCCTGGAGTGATTTCGCCGGGCAAGGCGAAGGTTGGCATTATGCCGGGGCGGATTCACAAGGAAGGCTCGGTGGGCATTGTTTCGCGCTCGGGGACGCTGACCTATGAGGCGGTGTATCAATTGACGCAACGGGGCATTGGGCAATCGACCGCGATTGGCATCGGCGGCGACCCCATCATCGGCACGACGCACATCGACGCGCTGCGCCTTTTCAATGATGATGCGGAGACCGAAGCGATTATCCTGATCGGCGAGATTGGTGGCACGGCGGAGGAGGCTGCGGCGGAGTTTGTGAAGCAGCATGTGAAGAAGCCGGTGGTGGGATTCATCGCCGGGCAGACCGCGCCTCCAGGCCGTCGCATGGGCCACGCGGGCGCTATTATCAGCGGCGGGCAAGGCACGGCAGCCGAGAAAATGAAGGCCATGAGCGCGGCGGGGATTCACGTGGTGGTTTCCCCGGCGGAGATTGGAGCGACGCTGGCGCAGGTGATTGGCAAGAGCTAGCTAACAGCTAACAACTAAAAGCAAAAAGAAAAGGCCCACTGAAATGGCGGGCCTTTACTTTTGCTGCTGATTTGAACTTACCAGACACGGCAGGGTTTGGGGTTCACCATGGCAGCCGTCTTCTTGCACTGGAAACTGTTGGCGAACTCCGGCAGATCCTGGAGGACGGTGTTGGCGCGGTATTCGTCGGGCGCGTGAGGATTGGTTTGCGCCTGGGTGCGCAATTGCTCCGGACGCGTCTGCGTGCACCACTGCTGCGCGTAGGCGATCCAGAAGCGCTGATCCGGCGTGTAGCCATCCATGGTGGCGTTCATGTCCACGTGCGCGGCCTGCGCCTTTTCCTGCCAGGCCAGCCATGCCAGCCACAGCCCGCCCAGGTCGGCCAGGTTTTCGCCCAGCGTGAGTTTGCCGTTGAGATGAACGCCGGGAACCGCCTCGATGGCGTCGTACTGACGGACCATACATTCGGTGCGCTCGTTGAATTTCTGTTCGTCTTCTTTCGTCCACCAATCGCGCAGATTGCCTTCCTTGTCGAACTGGCGGCCCTCATCGTCGAAGCCATGGGTCAGCTCGTGGCCGATGGTGGAACCCATGTCGCCGTAGTTGGCCGCGTCGTCCTCCTTGCCGCTGAAGAAGGGCGATTGCAGGTAGCCGGCAGGGAAGTTCACGTTGTTCATCTGCGGGTCGTAGTAGGCGTTGACGGTGGGCGGAGTCATCTCCCACTCGCCCTTGTCCACCGGCTTGCCGATCTTGGCCAGGGCGCGCGCAACCTCGAACTGGCGGGCGCGCATCTGGTTGCCGAGGGCGTCGCCGCGCACGATGGCGAGCTTGGAATAGTCGCGCCACTTGTCGGGGTAGCCGATCTTGTTCATCACGGCGTGCAGTTTATCCTTGGCTTTGATTTTGGTGGCGGCGCTCATCCAGTCCAGACCGTCGAGGTCTTTGTCCATGGCCTGCTCAATAGCCAGAGTCATTTCGAGGGTGCGCTGCTTCTCGTCGGGCGGGAAATATCGCGCCACGTAGACCTGGCCGAGCGCCTCGCCCAGTTCCTGGTCCACACGGCGGGTGCAGCGCTTCCAGCGCTCCTGTTGCTTTTCAGCGCCGTTGAGGATGTGCGCGTAGAAGTTCCAATTCTCCTGGTCAAAGCTCTCCGGCAGGCTGGTTCCCGCGTAGGCGTGGAGCAGGTGCCAGCGCAGATAAGTTCGGATTTGCGCGATGGGCGTGTCGGCTACCAGCGCGTTGAACTCGGCAAAATATTTTGGCTCCATGTCGTTGGCTTTGCCCACGGCGGGAGCGTGCGCGGCGGCAACGTACTCGGCGAGCGAAAAGTGCGTCAGCTCTTTGCCGAAGCTCAGTACGTTTGTGGGATGATTCAGATTTTGCGGGTCGCGCTGCTCGGTGATGGTGAGCGAGGCCTTGGCGAGGTGCGTCTCGATGGTCAGCACGGTCTCGGCGTCTTTGGCGGCCTGTGCCTCCGGCTCGCCGGCCAGCATGAAGATTTTTTTCACGTGGGCCACGTACTGCTGGCGTTGCTCAACGGACTTAGCGTCGGTGCGGGTGTAGTAGTCGCGCTCCGGCAGGCCTAGGCCGCCCGCTCCATAGAAGCTGATGACAGAGGTGGAGTCTGCAAAGTCCTGATTCGAGCCCATGCTAAAGAAGGCGTTCACGCCGATGGAGTGCAGATGCGCAAGGAGCGCGGGCAAATCGGCGGATGTTTTGAGCGCAGCGATGCGGTCCAGTTCCGGCTGAAGAGGCTTGAGGCCCAGCTTGTTGATCGTGGCCGTGTCCATACAACTGGCGTACTCATCGCCGATTTTTTGCTCGTTGGGGCTGCGCGTGGCCAAGGGTGCGGAGGCTTCTTCGAGAATTTGCTTCAGGCGGAGGCGATTCAGCTCGGCCAGCTCGGTAAAGCGGCCATAGGAGGCCTGGTCAGGGGGCAGCGGATTGCGCTTGAACCATCCATTGCAACTGAAGCGGTAGAAGTTTTCGCAAGGGTCGACGGTCTTGTCGATGAGCGAGGGATCGAAGACGCGTAACTCGGGCGCGACCGCTGGGGCGGAGGCGGTGGTTTGGCAAATGGCGGGTGCAGCCATCAACACGGCGGCGATTACCGCGACCGGCACGAACAGAGAGCGATAGGGTGAAACGGCGAAGCAGAACATGCCGAAACTTTAGCAGATTCAGGTTCCGCGCGGAAGTCCGCTCCTGACGCCACGATGTTAGAATATTGGGTTGTTTTAAGGAGGTGCGCAGGTGAGCCTGAAACCGTTCGTGCTCGAGCGGGAGCTACCATGCACTTGGCGTCCGCAAGCGGAGTGCAAGGGGTGCTCAATTGAGGGAAGGCTGCAGTGCCGGTTCAATTGGCGGGACTTTCTGCGGTTCTTTTTGATTTTCCTGCCTTTCTTCGCCGCCGCCATCGCGGGAGAGATTCGCAGCGGCTATGGTTGGTGCCTTTGGCTGTGGCTTGGGTACTCGCTCTTCTTTTTCTTTGTCTGGGAAGCGGCCGTTCTTTGCCGTCATTGCCCTTACTGGGCCGAGCCATCCCGTATTCTGCGCTGCCACGCCAATTACGGCGTTCTGAAGATTTGGCGCTATCGGCCCGGACCGATGTGTTTGGCGGAGAAGATTCAGTTTATTGTTGGCGTGTTGCTCTTGATGGGTTTCCCTTTTCCCGGCTTGATTTTGGGCCATGAATACCTGCTGGCGCTGGTTTGCGGCTGTGGCGCCGTCAGCGCTGGGTTTCTGCTCTGGAACGATGTTTGCGCACGATGCGTGAACTTTTCCTGTCCGCTCAACGCCGTGCCCAGGGAGCTGGTGGATGCATACCTCGAGCGCAATGCGGCGATGCGCGCGGCATGGGAGGCGCAAGGTTACCGGGTCGGCGCGCGCCCCAGACAGAACGGTGGAGCCTCGAGCGACTAAAATCATGGCAGCACAAATTTTTCCGCGGGAGTCATTCAAGTGGCGCAACGCACCCTCAGCATCGTCAAGCCGGACGCGGTCCGCAAGGGTTTTACCGGCGCCATTCTGGCAGAGATTGAGAAGGCCGGTTTTCAGATTGTGGCCATCAAGAGACAGTCGATTTCCAAAGAGCAGGCCAAGGGATTCTATGCCGTTCACGTGGGCAAGCCGTTCTTCGAGGGGCTCTGCGAGTTCATGTCCTCGGGGCCGCTGGTGCTGATGGTTCTGGAGAAGGAAAACGCGATTGCCGACCTGCGCAAGCTGATGGGCGCCACCAACCCGGCCAACGCGGAAGAGGGAACCATTCGCAAAAAGTATGCCGGCTCAATGTCGGAAAACGCGATTCACGGCTCGGATGGCGAGGAGACGGCGGCGTTTGAGATTGGCTACTGGTTTGCAGGGTACGAGCTGATTTAGCGATTCTGCTTAGGCCTGTATTGAGTTCGTGGTATCCCACCCTTTCACAAAGAACGCGAAAGGATGGGGCACGGAACTTTTTCCACAATCCACCGATGAAGTATGAAGATAGACGCCCCGTTCAAGCCAGAGTTGAACGGGGCTTTTTCTGCGCAGAGAGAACTCTTACCGCCTGCCCTGGATGGTCCGGGGATTGCCGCCGGATTTCTTGGCGGCCTTGCGGGCGGAGATGGCGTGCATCTCCCTGCCCATGCTGGATTGGTTGACGCCAATCTGGATGGCCAGGTTGATGACGTTTCCAGTGCCCCAGTAGAGGGCCAGGCCGGAGGCGAAGTGCAACAGCATGAAGCCCATGAAGAGCGGCATCATGAAAGCCATCATCTTGCGCTGGGTGGGGTCCATGCCCGGCGAGGGGGTGATGTACTGAGTGACAAACATGGTGACGATGATGAGGATGGGCAGGATGTATTTGGGATCGGGCGCGGAGAGATCGGTGAGCCAGAACCACTGGGCCTGGCGCAGCTCGACGGCGTTGAGCAGGACGCGATAGTAGGCGAAGAACAAGGGCATCTGGAAAAGCATGGGCAGGCAACTGCCGTACATGTTGACGCCCTCAGCCTTGTAGAGTTCCATCATCTCGGTATTCATCTGGGCGCGCTTGGGGTCAGTGGCCTTGAGATTCTTGTAGCGCTGCTTGATGGCCTCGACCTTGGGCTGGATGCGCGCCATCTTAAGCGAGGACTTCATCATGGAGATGCGCGTGGGCAGCATGAGGAGGTTGAAGATGACGGTGACGATGATGATGGCCCATCCCCAGTTGTATATGCCGGGACCCATCAGGCCGCGCAGGTAGCGCAGGGCCAGGTAGAGAGGCTTGGCGAGGATGGTCATCCAGCCGTACTGAATGAGCGGCTCCAGCGTGGGCCCGTCGGGCTTGCCGTCGGCGCCGGTGGAATGGATCGACTTGAGCAGGTCGGTTCCCTTGGGGCCGGCGAAGAAACGCAGGCGGGTCGTCCCGCTGGTGTCGCCCATGGCCAGGCCGATTACGTCGGCGGGCTTTGTCTGACTCTTGGTGTCGCTCGATTCGGTAGGCAGTTCGATCGTGTTGTGCAGCGTGACGACGGTCGTCCGCGCGGGCACGTCAGGCAGGAAGGCGGCGGCAAAATAGAGATCGTTGACGGCCGCATAGTCGAAGGGCTGGTTGAGCGTGTCGCCACCGCTGACCTTTTTGGCGTCTATCGAGTCGTCCTTGCCGTCCAGCGACCAGGCAAACTTCCCGTAGGCGAAGTGCATGGCTTCGGTCTGATCGCCGAGTCCGGCGGGCCAGGCCAGCAGGGCACGGACGGGCACGCCATTGCGGCGGACCTCAACCTCGGCTGTCACCACGTAGCTCGAATCGAAGTGGAAGGTCTTCACCACGTCGAGGCCGTTGGCGGCATAGTGGAACGAAATCGAGCCGGGAGCCTGGAGTACGCCGACGGGCGAAACTGTGCCGGTGGTGGAGACCTGATAAAGGGCATCGTTCAACTGCTTGGTCAGCTCCGGCTCATAGGTGAACAGGGAGAGCGGAAGACCGAAGACGGCGGTTCTTGTGTTGACCAGGTCAAGCTGCTGGCCATCAGGGCCGGGGCGGTCCTTGTACTGGCTGCCCGTCAGAATCCAGTGCTTAACCTGCGCGCCCCGATTGGTGAAGACGATCTTCAGATTGGCGTTCTCCACCGTGATCTTCTCCACCGCGGAGGCGACGATGGTTGGAGTGGCCACCTGCGGTGGGGCCGGCTGCGCCTGCGCGGCGGCTGAATGTGGCTTGGCTGGCTGGGATGAAGCGGCAGCCGGTTGCGCAGGCTGCTGTTGCGGCTGCGTCTGAGCCTGGGTCTGGGTTTGTGCGGCTGGCGCGGGAGTGGCCGGTTGCCTGGGCTTGAGGTAATCGAAGGCAAAGACCGCCAGCAACACCAGCAGCATGACCGCCATCATGCCGCGCATGTCGCCGCCGCTGCCGCCGCTACCGCCTGGTCCTTGAAGATTAGGATTGCTGAATTCTGCCAAAGTAGACTTCCTGTTCGTAAAAGGGCGCATTGTCAGGCTGCCGCTCTTCCTATGGTAACGGTTTGTGGGGAATGTGGCGTGAAATCGGCGCTGGTGGCACGGGGTCAAAACCGCCGCGGGTGAAGGGATGGCAGCGCAACAGCCGCCACAGAGCCAGGCCCGCGCCGCGCAGGGGTCCGTGGGTGGCGATGGCGAGAGAAGCGTACTCCGAGCAAGTGGGCAGAAATTTGCAGCCGTGGCCGGGCGAGAGCGCATGGATCGCCGGGGAAAGCCAGCGTCGATAGAAGTCGAGCAGAGCGAGCAGAACGCGAGTCGCCACCTGTGGTGGGGCCAACTGCTCGCTATTCGCTCGCATGGGTTTCGTCTCCGCAAGCAAAGCCGCCTGCGCTGCAGATAGGCTGGTTGGAAATCTGTTTCATGCGCGTAGCCTCGGCTGTTGCCTGCTGAAGGATACGCACGATCTCCGCTTCAAGTTTCTTGAAATCCATGGTGAGCACCGCGCGGCGCGGATGGAGGATAAGGTCGCAGCCGGGGGGCAAAAGGTCGAGGTGGCGGCGCAAGGCCTCTTTCATGCGGCGCTTGATGCGATTGCGCTCATGGGCTTTGCCCAGCACCTTGCCGGCGGCGAGGCCGACGCGCGGTCCGGCAGCGATGGGCTGCGGCGCTAAAAACCAGCTCATGGAGGCGGACTGGCGCTTGCGGCCGGCCGCATAGGCGCGCTGATAGTCGGCGTGCTTGCGCAGGCGCGCTCCGGCCAGAGAATAACGCGGAGCAGGCTGGAGAGGGGTGGTCATGGCGAAGCCGTAAGGCTTTCAGCCGGAATGCGCTGGCTTGGAGCAGATTCCGGCGAAAACAAAAGTACGGGTGAGGGCTAATCGCGGAATCCCGCGCTGACAGAGACGCGCTTGCGGCCGGCGGCGCGGCGGCGGCTGAGCACGGCTGCGCCTGCCTTGGTCTTCATGCGCGCACGGAAGCCATGAGTTTTCACGCGTTTGCGTCGATTAGGTTGAAATGTGCGCTTGGGCATGAAATTGCGCTCCTGTTTCCTCGAGAAAATCTTCGCCTTGACGGCAAGTACTTAGTGTATCGCAGGTTAGGCCAGGAATCCAGCGGGAAGCGGGGCGCAGGGCAAAAGAGCGCCAGCCTGCCCGGGCAGAAAAAAACAATGACGCGGCAAGGGTGGAGCGCCTAGGGACGCGTATTCTCTAAAAAATGCTCTCGGATGGCTGCGAAGAGCGCAACTCAGCAGGCTTTCAGCAAAAACTCTGGTAACCATGGAGGCGAGTTTCACCATCATTAGTGCAACTGCTGTAGACGGTAAAAAAACTTTTGTGAAAGATTGATTAAGAGACACCCAAGTGTGCTACTCTTGGGACCGTTCGAGAAAGTTTCCTAACACTCCACGGAACAGTTTCAAACCGGCCCGAACTTCATACTGGCCCCAGACAAAGTCAGGGGCCGACCAGCAGCGATTCGACGCCAGGCCCCAGGCCTGGCGCCACGAGGAAGCCGTTGCGCAAGCAAGAAAGATAAACAAGCCTGGCAAAGAACAGGCGCCGAGCAAGGATCAGCACGATGGCATACGCAATTTCGCCGGCGACGGCTCCCAACCCCTGGCTCCAGATTCTCGCGGCCCTGGAGATGAAGGTGAATCGCCAGTCTTTCGAGACCTGGCTGAAACCCACCAAGTACAGCCATATCGTCAACCGCACGCTGTATGTGCGCGTGCCCTCGTCGCAGTTTCAAAATCTGGGAGATCTGTATGGCGACCTCATCCAGGAGGCCATCGAGCATCAGGAGCTGGAGCTGGACGACGTGAGTTTTGTGACCGCCGAGGAGGATCCCTCAGTTCCTCCGGTGCGCAAAGACGGCGGCTTCGGGCCGGTTCCGGCGCGCGCGCCCACTGCGCCGGCACAACGCACCCCGGAGCAGGCGCGCTTCGACTGGTCGACCGCGGCGCAGCTCAATCCGCGCTATACCTTTGATGCATTCGTAATCGGCAACGGCAACCAGTTTGCGCGCGCCGCATCCCTGGCGGTGGCCGAACGGCCCTCCAAGGCCTACAATCCGCTGTTTCTGTATGGCGGCGTGGGCATGGGCAAAACCCACCTGATGCACGCCATCGGTCACGAGGTGAAGCGCCTCCAGCCCACATCCAACATCTGCTACGTCTCGGCGGAAAAATTCACCAACGAGATGATTACCTCGCTGCGCAACGACCGCATGACCAGCTTCCGCGACCGTTTTCGCTCGGTGGACGTGCTGCTGATCGACGACATCCAGTTCATCGCCCAGAAGGAACGCACCCAGGAGGAGTTCTTTCACACCTTCAACGCGCTGCACGAAAACATGAAGCAGATCGTGATCGCCTCGGACCGTCCGCCCAAGGAGCTGGCGGAGATTGAGGACCGGCTGCGCTCGCGCTTTGAGATGGGCCTGATTGCCGATATTCAGCCGCCCGACCTGGAGACCAAGGTGGCCATCCTGCAGAAGAAGGCGGAAGACGAGCACGTGCAGTTGCCCGCCGACGTGGCGCTCTTCGTGGCCTCCAATGTGCGCACCAATGTGCGCGAGCTGGAGGGCGCCATGACGCGGCTGATCGCCTGGTGCCAGCTCAACCACATGGAGATCACGCTGGCCTCGACCCAGCAGTGCCTCAAGCAGTTCATCGACATGCAGGTGCGCAAGATCACCATCGAGGCCATTCAGCGCGCCGTCAGCGAGAACTTCGGCATGAAGCCCGCCGACCTGAAACAGAAAAACAACTCGCGCAACGTGGTGGTGCCGCGGCAGATCGCCATGTACCTGGCCAAGCAGATGACCGAGGCCAGCCTGCCGGAGATTGGCCGCCAATTTGGCAACAAGCATCACACCACGGTGATGCACTCCATCGCCAAGATCGATGAGCAGCGCGTCGAAGACAAGGACCTGCAACGCACACTGAACAAGCTGCAGGAGCAGTTGAACGCGTAGCCGCAGAGCGAGGCAGCAAAAAACCAGAAGCCCACGCCGAGATTTGCGGAGTGGGCTTTTGGTTTTTCCTTTAGAACTGCGTCAGGCTCAGGACGTTCTTGTCGGGATCGTTGAACCAGGCGATGCGCGCTCCGCTGGGCGATCTCCAGATGCCGTGTGGGTCTTTGTCATTGAGGCCCGGATAGCGCAGGAAGACGACACCGGCCGATTGGAGTTGCTTGACGGTGCGCTCAATGGATTCCACTTCCCAGCCCAGTACCGTGCCAGGCGCAGGTTTGTGCTCGCCTACGGGGGTCACGCGCAGCATGATTCCGTTGGCGTCGAAGACCAGCGCGAAGGGCTTTTCCTCTTCCACCAGGCGAAGCCCTAACACGTCTTCATAAAAGGCGCGCGCCCTTGCCCAATCTGTGATGTGAACAAAAGCGATGATCTTGCTGCCGCCGAGAATAGAATCCTTGCTCATGACTTACCTCTGATAGGGTCTGTCTTCAGTTGCATCATTAGACGCGAGTACCCAAGCTCTCGATTCAGAGACCTGGAATTCACAAACTCAAAATGCGCTAACGCCGGGGGCGGCCGCTGTTGAAGACGCGCGATGCGTTCATTCATCAAAAAACAGTTGTCACCTTCGATGGCGGAAGCTATGATTTTGCCATCCGCTTCCGCGGACGAAGGAGATTTCCCCCATGGCTACTCATAAAACCGCGCACGCAACTGCGCACACAACTCAGCACGCATCCATGCCTGACCGAGTCAAGAAGACCGGCTTGGTGAACGCCACCAAGGACAACGCCCAGAGCCTGCAGGACTTTGAGCTGACCGACCTGCAGCAGTTCACCCGCGAGGGCGTGTACTCGAACACGGCCAGCAAGGACTTTCATCTCTTCTATGTGGGCCGCGACAACGTGCATGAGATTCTAAAGTACGTGATTTCGCGCGCCAGAGTCTCGATCTATCTGAATATGTTCGGCTACGACGACGATGAGTTGAACCAGATCATCATGCAGAAGGTCATGGACCCGTCTGTGACTGTCGTGATTACGCTGGACAAGAGCCAGTCCGGCGGCACGCACGAGAAGGCGCTGCTGGATAAGGACAAGGCACAGAATTTGTCGGATTTCAATACCCATGTTGTTGTTGGCCAGTCGGCAACCCACCAGATCAGCCACACCAAGGGTTTTGTGGTGGATGGAAAGGTGGGCGCGGAAGGCTCGACGAATTGGTCGGACTCCGGCGAGGGAACCTACAATGGCCCCTGGCAAGTCATCGGCAATGCAGACCCAGCCAAGAATCCCAAGGGGTACAAGGCGCAGAACAACACCCAATCTATTTTCACCGATCAGGATAGCATCAACCGCTTTCAGACGGAACTGATCAGCGAACACCTCATCGCGCAGAAGCAGGCGGCCGCGGCAGGCAACACTGTGCAGGCGAAAAAAGTGAGCAAATAGCTGAAATCATCACAGGTGCCCCACTCCGGGGTCCCCACCATCTCAGGGTTCCCGGCGAGCGATTGTTGCTCGCTGGGGTGAAGAGACAGGTCTTATTCCGTAAAGTGGAGCTCTCGATACTGAGAACTGGGATTCCTTAAACTCACTTTTGCGTTAGCGCCGAGGTCGTCCGCGATCCCCTGAGCTTCGTCCGCGATCGCCAAAGCCGCGCGGCTTAACGGGCGGGGCGACGGGCAGGTGGGTCTTGCCCGCCGGATAGACGGCGAGGAAACGCTCGATGCCTTCGCCGGAGCTGGCTGTTTCCACGCCTTCGATGCCGCGGAAGGCTATGTGCAGCAGTCGGCGCTCACGGCTATTCATGTGCGGAAAGGCATAAGGGACGCCGGAGCGAAGCACCTTTTCCGCTGTGGTTTCAGCAGTCAGTCGCAACTCGGCAGCGCGCAACGCCTTGAAGTTGGCGGCGTCGAAGCTGACCAGGTCGCCCTCGCGCTGATCCAAACGCAGCATTTGCGCGGCGATGGTCTCCAAAGCAAGCAGCAGTTCGCCGTTGTGCTGCGTGACCAGCGGCACATCCGGCCCGGCCAGTTCGACGCAAAGGGCGGGAGACAGGCTTTCGCCTTCCTGCGCGCCTTCGCCACCGCCGCTGCCGGCCCCGCCTCCGGCACTGATGCGGTACTTGAGGCGCAGGCCACCGAGCTTGTTCAGGGTGGCGAGAAATCCGGCAATCTTCTGGGCGGCTTGTTGCAGTTCATCGATAGGCATAACAAAACAGTATCGCAGAGCCGGGCCGGGGATGGGTGGGGAATGTGAAAAGCAATTCTATGTTCTGGATCTGGCAAGTGATTCAGGAACCGCTAGCGCGTTCCGCCCGTATCAATGATTGAGTTACATTTAACTACAGAAAGGACCCATCTTCATGAACGTTGAGTCTCCGCGTCAATCAACTTTTCTGTGCGCCCCGTGGAGCCGCATCCCCATCGCGCCCTGGCTCTTCTCACTGCTGGTGCTGGCGCTGCTGGTTGCCCTGCGGTTCTTCGCTGTCTTCGGTCCGCCACAGGCGCGCATCCTCTTCCTGATTCAATTCCTCGTGATGTGGGCGCTGCCGTTTATTGTTCTCAGCGCGCAGGGGCGGCGGGAGATTGGCCTCCGCAAGCAGGGCAACAGCGCGTCCGCGCTGGCCCTCAGCGCCCTGTTGGGAGCCTGTGCCGGGTTTGCGGTCTACGCCATCGGCATGGCGATTTACGGCGCCTCGCCCGACAACTGGTGCGTCAGCATCCGCGACGAATTCCAGATTGCCCAGTTGCGCGCCGCCATGCCTCTCGCCGCGGCCTTTGCGGCAGTCGTTCTCCCCGCCATGATCGTCTCCCCCATCGGCGAGGAGATCCTCTTTCGCGGCCTTCTCCATCAGAGCTTTGTCCGCCGCTGGAATGTTCTCGTCGCGACCTTGGTCAACGGGCTGGCCTTCGGCCTCGTCCACCTGCACGTTCACGGCCTGTGGCACGATGCGGCGGGATTCCATCTGCGCCTCGTCTCCGGCGCGCTCATGGTCCTTCTTCTGGCTGGCCTCAGCGCTGTCTTTACCCTCTGTCGCCTGCGCAGCGGCTCTCTCTATGCCGCCATGATCGCCCACTCGGCCTGCAACCTGGCCATGATCGGCGCGATCTTCTTCTACTACACTTGATCCACTGCTGCCACATCCGCGCAAGAAAGGACGATCCTCATGAACGACCAAAAAATTTATCGCATTGCCGGCATCAGCGCGCTGGCCTGCGTCGCCACCTTCTTCTTCGAGTTCCCCTTCTATCTCGTCCGCACCCCATTCCCCGGCCTGGCGGCGTCTGACAAGCTGGCCGATTTCTCTGCCCGCAACGCCACCAACATCATGTGCTGCGTCTTCCTGGATCTCATCATCCTCACGCTCATCATGATCTTCTTTGCCGGAGTACGTCATTTGATCCGGCAGACCAATCCCCAACATGAGTGGCTTGCCAGCCTCTTCTACGGCGTTGGGCTGGTCTTCGTGGCGCTCACCTTCGTCGCTGATTCCCTCCAGGCCTCGACTGCCATTGACGCCCTCAACCCTCCTGGCGACGGCGTTGTCATCCGCACCATGTGGGAAAGCACGTTGCTCATGTACGGCTCCGTCGCCCTATGGCTCATCGCGCTCTTTATGGCCATCCTCAGCTATGTCACACTCTTGAGCGGCGCTCTGCCACGATGGTCCGCCTGGGTTGGCTTCGCCTGCGCGTTGGCTTGCCTGGCCTTCGTACCCACGATGTTTGTGCATCATGTGGATATTTTCGGCTTCTATAACCCAGCCGGCTGGGGCGCAGAGGCCATCGCCAATGGCTTTCCGCTGGCTGTGTGGATGATCGTTGTAGGCATCCTGTTGCTGCGCAAGCGCGCGCCGGCGCCGGGCCAATCCTAAGTTGGCGGATGATCCGCGTCGAGCCGGGCGAGCTGTTTGCGGGAAGCGCATTCGGAGGGTAAGCAGCCTCCGTTGGGTTCCTAACCCTCCCGCACCATGGGCGTCAGGTACTCTGGCCCGACGGGGGAGGGGACGGACTCGGCGACGATGCGGTCGATCTCGGCCATGGCTGCGGCATCGAGCGTCCAGCCCAGCACGCCGCTGACGGAGTCTAGCTGCTCAGGGCGTTTTGCTCCCCATAGGGCGACGCTGACGCCGGGGCGGTCGAGAACCCAGCGGACGGCAAGTTCCAGAACGGATTTGTTGTAGTGCTGGTGGGCAAATTCCGCCAGCTCCTCGACGGCGGTGATGTACTCGGAGAAGCGCGGCTCGCGGAACTTGGGGTCGACAAGGCGAATGTCGCCTTTGTCAAAGCTCATGCCGCGCGTGACCCGTCCAGCGAGCAGGCTGCGGCAAAGCGTGCTCCAGGTGAGGATTGCGACATTGTGCTCGTTGCACCACGACGACACACTCTCGCCGTGCTCGGAGCACTCTATCTGGCGCTCGAAGAGGTTGTAGGGCAGCTGGTTGGAGGCGAGCGGAGCGACGGCGCGAAACTCCTCCATCTGCGCGACGTTGTAGTTGCTGACGCCTAAAGCGCGTACCTTGCCCTGGTGTTGAAACTCAGCGAGCAGCGCGGCGGTTTCGGAGATGGGCGAGCGCGTGTCTGGCCAATGCACCTGGTAGAGGTCGATGTAGTCTGTGCCCAGGCGGCGAAGGCTGGCTTCGAGTTCCTGGCGTAGTCGCGGCGCGGTCGAGTTGGCGAAGACACCGCGCTCGTTCCAGTCGAGGCCGAACTTGGTGGCGATGAAAAAATCTTCGCGTCGGCCGTGGACGCGCATGGCCTTGCCTACGATCTCCTCCGCGCGGCCGTGGCCGTAGATGGGCGCGGTATCGATAAGGTTGATGCCGCGCTCGAGTGCGGCGAGGCAGGTCGAGATGGCTACGTCATCGGGGATTGCGCCCCAATCCAGCCCGCCAATGGCCCAGGTGCCGAGGCCGATGCGGGAAACCTTCACACCGGCAATGGTAGTTGTCTCCATGGAGAACATCTTATAGGGAACAGGGGCCTGGGAATAGGGAACAGGGAATATGTGATAGAAACCCCGCATTACAGATGCTTCAATCTGGATTCATGCGAATGATCCGGGACAGATGATACCTTGAGCGGAGACGATTTTTGCGCAGGAAATATCATTTCAAGGAAAACGCCGGTCATTCGAATGCGCAGACGTATTCAAATACTTTTATTGCTGATTCCAGTTGCCACGTCTCTGGCCCGTGCTCAGGGCGGGCCGCCGTTTATCACCGACGACCCCGGCACGCCCGGCAACAGGCAATGGGAGATCAACGTGGGCTTTATCGGCAACCACAATCCCGGCCTGGCCTATTACCAGTTGCCGAACATCGACATCAACTACGGCTGGGGCGACCGCATTCAACTGATGTATTCGCCGTATCTGGCGATGGCCACCGATGAAAACAACACGACGAGAGCCGGGCTGGGCGAGTCCCTGCTAGGCGTGAAGTGGCGCTACTTTGAGCATCACACGGCGGGCGAATCACCCCAGCGACGAAGACCTGTCGCCGGGAACCCCGATGAGCCCAAATCCGACGAGAATCTGACATTTTCACTGGGCACTTATCCGCAGGTTTACCTCAACAACCCCACCAGCGCGGTGCGTCGCGGGATTGTGGAGAACGGGCCGCAGTATTACCTGCCGGTGGAGTTCACGGCCAAATGGGGGCCCATCGATTTCAACGGCGAGGTGGGCCGGTGGATCAACAACCGCAATGTTCCCAGCCGCTGGGGGCGCGGGCTGATTGTGGGGCATGAGTTCAATGAGCGTCTGGAGCTGTATGGCGAGATTTACGATTTGCAGGACGTGAATCGAATTGGAACAGTCCCCAAGCAACGCGAACTGACGCTGGACGTGGGCGGGCGGAAGACGCTGGACCACGCGGGGCATCTGCGCTTGTTGTTTCTGGGAGGCCGCGCGATCCAGGCGGTGACGCAACAGAACAGCGAGCCGAACTGGATTGCGTACATAGGCGTGCAAATACTCTTCGGTCCCAAAGAGGCTGCGGAGAAAAAGTGATAAGGGCAATCCGCGCGCGGAAGATGAATGTTCCTCAGCGTGCAGGATGCTTCCCTGGCCTCTGCGGAAAAATGAGAATGCCGGCAATCACCAGAACGACCAACACACCGGAAGCGGTATAACGGCTCAGATTAAGGCCGCCATGATTCAGCGGCTTATCGAGAAAATCGCCGACCACGGCGCCCAGCGGACGCGTGAGGATAAACGCTGTCCAAAAGAGCGCAGTCTTGGAAATTTTAGTCCAGAAGTGGAGAGCAGCCACGACAGCCAGAAGCGAACCAAAGATTACCGCCGCCCAGCCATAGCCCAGATCCATGCTGTCGGCGGTCCAATCGCCGAGCGCGGTTCCCAGAGTTTGCGAAAACATGATCGTGATCCAGTAAAACATCTCCACTCTGGGAGTGCTGACGGTATTGACCGAGATCGATCCCTCTGACCAGTACCACACGCTCAGCGAAGCCATCAACAGGATGAATAAAGTCAGGCTGCCGCCCGCGTAGCCAATGCCGAGAGAACGGTCGGCGAAATCAGCCATGGTGGTGCCGACCGTGGTGGTGGCGATGATGGTGATCCAATACAAAAACGGGTGGAATTTATTGGCTTTGATTTGCGCGGCAACGGCGACAAGAAAGATCGCGGCGAAGATCGCAGTGCCGATGAGATAGCCGAGATTCATCGACATGGTCACCGCGTCGCCGCCGGTTTCGCCCAGGGTGGTGCAGAAAATCTTGATGACCCAGAAGATGAGCGTGACCTGGGGAACCTTACTGAAGAGGATTTCGCTCGACGTGTTGGTGGATTGCTTTGTTGATGTCATTTCTGTTCCGCGAAAACTTCCGGAAAGATTATACATTATTGACGGGTTCGGCTTACCGAAAGTTGCGTTGGCCAGGAAGTAGGATGGCCGGACGTTCTCCCGCGAAATTCACCCCCCACTCGCCGCACCCTACCCTGATGTTGTATCTTCCAATTCGTATGGAGAACACGCAGAGCAACGCCCCCCATCCCGCGCCCGAGGCCGAAGAGGTCTACCGGCGCTGGATTCAGTTTCTCGACGAGGAGTTCACCCGCCACCATGCGCCGGAGTTGCGCGCGGAGATTGTGCGCGACCAACTGACCCAGCTCTACCTGGGCCGTCCGCACGGCGGCAAGCTGAACCTGACGCTGACCAGCGAGCTGCCCGGCAACGTGCTGGCGCTCTCGCTGGACCCGGACAACGCGACCCTGGAGGCGGAGCACTTTGCCGACGCCGATCCCGAGCTCTTTGCCCAGCGCAAGCCGCTGTTGTGGTTCTGGCAGATGTTCGACCGCTCGCCTATCGGCACCAATCACTGGCTGGGAGTGCGCTTTCGGGCGATGCTGGGGCGGCACCTCTTCGCCCGCATCGGCGCAGGCGTCAAGATCTTCCATGGCGTGGAGCTGACCTTCGGCTACAACCTGGCCATCGAGGAGGGCGCGGTCATTCGCCATCACGCGATGTTGAACGACCGCGGCGGCATCACCATCGGCAAGGGCGCGGTGCTCGGCTCGTACGCCCGAATCTATTCGCACAGTCACGCCGCCCATGACTACGGCGCGGTTACGCTTCAACCCACCATCATCGGTCCGGCCGCCCGCATTGCCAGCCACGCCATTGTGCTGGCCGGACAGCATGTGGCCGCCGGAGAACTGGTGGGCAGCTTCCCGGGAGAGCGGGAGTGAAAAACAGGGGATAGGGATTAGGGAATAGAAACCTAGTTCTGCTTTCTGCCCCGCCTTCTGCGCTCTGAGTTACTGTGCCGGGTTTACTCCGCCATGGACCACAAAGCGGCTGAGGTAATCATGCAGTAGCTGGCGATGCTGCTGGCGATAGGCGTCGTAGTCCTGGGCGATTCCCTGATCGGCCCCATTGATCAGAATCCAGCAATCCAACATTCCCGCGTCGTTTAGCTCGACCAGATTGCGAAGGCTCTCGTCCAGATTGTCGAGATTGACCTTTCTCTCCTTCATGACTGTAACTACGCCGCTCAGAGCCGCATCTTCTTCCCGTAGCGTATGCCGGTACTCTTTCTCATCGGGAAACTCTTTCTTGAATTTATCGCCGCGATAATTGGCGCGCACCAGCGAATACATCATCCAGGACGCTGCTCCGGGATGCGTCTTCTCATCGGTCGTGGCCGGATTGATGTTAATGGTGATATTTTTGGGATTCTTGGGGTCAACTACAGGGCCTTCCGGGCGCTCGATCTTCGGCGCCATCAGGACAGCCTTCTCAATCTGTGCCCACTGCGTGATCCCTTGCCAGGCCAGCCTGTTATACGGCTCGGCCACGATGGCATCTATAAACTTGTCCCGGGCAGCCATCGGATCGTTGCCGTACTTCATAATCGCATCGCCCCAGTAGCGGTAGGCGGTTTCGCGGTCAGGATCGATGGCAATCGCCCGCGCAAACCACTGAGCAGCGGTCTTCAAATCCCCCTGCACGTAGGCTGTGTCGCCGGCAAAGAGAGGCGCCTCGTAGAGATGCGGGTCGGCATTGGCGGCGGCGGTGTACTTAGTCATGGCGGTATCAAAATCTCCCGCGGTGTAGGCTTTTTCCGCATCGGCCAGCAGGGCCTTGGCGGGGCTGACAATGCCGGCGTAGAGCGGCTCGTCGGGATCGGCATTGGCCATCATGCGGATATATTCGGTCGTATCGCCCAGCTCCACGGCTCGTTTGGCTGCGTCGCGCATACGGGTCCGCACCGCCTTAATCTGGGCCGGATCGCTCAATTGCGCGGACTCGGCGCCCAGGCAATCGGCCAGGCGCTCAAAATAGAGCATCTCGTTGGGATACGCTTTGGCCAGATCCTCGTAGAGGGGCAGAGCTTCCAGCCTCTTGAGCGCCTGGAAAAGCTCATTCGCCCGGGCAGCCTCATTGTCCTGGGCAAAGCCCGCAGCAGCCAGGCTCAGAAGCGCCAGGCCAAGACTCACTCCCGCTATCCATCTCCGCATAACCGTTCTCCTTTCGCGCAGAATTGTTGTGCCCCATGAATCCTTAGACAGCGCCGGCCCTGATTTTGTTCCCGGCGGTTTGTTCCCGGCCCGAGGCATGAATCTCCACGCCCCTCCATGCTAACCTGAGTTTTCAAGCCTGTGGAGTATTGATTTGCAATCCAGCGCCATCATCATCGCCGTCTTCGAGTTCATACTGCTCCTGTTTTCGCTCAGCGTGCATGAGTCGGCGCACGCCTGGATGGCCTCGCGGCTGGGCGACCAGACGGCGCGGATGCTGGGGCGCGTCTCGCTCAACCCCATAGACCACATAGACCCCATCGGCACGCTGCTCATCCCCGCTCTGATGATCTTCGGGCCGTTTGTCGGATTGGGCTTTCTGGGCGGCTATATCTTTGGATGGGCCAAGCCCGTGCCCATCATCAGCCGCAACTTCCGCAACTTCAAGCGCGATGATATGCTGGTCAGCCTGGCCGGCCCGGCCTCGAACCTGCTGCTGGCATTGATCGCCACCCTGGTTCTGGCAATCGATATCATCGCTGTTCCCAATGCGCGAGTGACGGTTCTGACTACCTTCAAATGGTTCCTGATGACGGGCATGATCTCGGCCTCCCAGCCATTTCTGCTGCTCTGCTTTCTGACGATCATGCTCAACCTGACCCTGTGCATCTTCAACCTGCTGCCCATTCCGCCGCTGGATGGCAGCCATGTTCTTCGCAACATTCTGCCCTATGGCGCAGTGGGGGTCTTTGACCGGATTCCCATCTGGGGGAGTTACCTGCTGTTCATCGTCGTGGGGCGCGTGGTGTTGGGAATGCTGTTATTTCCGCTCCTGGGGCTGTTTTACGCTGTTCTGGCCCACATCTAAAATTTTCCCGCAAAATTTTCGATTGGCGCTGAGGAGCAACTATACTTGGCGAAACTATCCTTGCATCGAAATTTCGGTCTCTGAGTCTTTGAGGGAGAAAGCATATGTCCTTGGCCACCGGGGAAAGCAAGAAGAACGAGAGTAAGAAATCCTGGCTGCCGTTGAGCTGGGGCGTTCGGTTCACAATTGCGGTTGTGGGAGTAGCCGTTTCCTTTTGGCTGGCGAGCCGACAGGATGTGCATCATCTGCCCGCGCTGCCAACATTCCAAGAGCGCTTTTGGGTGGTTGCACCCACGCTGCTTGCGGGCGCCGTCGGTATCCTTTTTCTGATTTGGATCGGGCTTCTTTTTCGCGAGGCTGGAGAGCGCGCCACACCTAAGATAATCAATAGCGCGACAGCAGCCGAGGCGGCGAAGAAAAAGCGCTGGACTGTGGTCAAAACAGCGCTTTTCGTGATCTATATCTTGGTGACGGTCCCGTCTTTTGGCGGATTGTACTTTAAATATCTCTGGCCAGGGTATCCGGAGTGGATCTCGCACATGACTCGACCCATCTTCGATGCGCTCACCTTCCTTGGCGCCTTCGTAGCGTCAACCCGGCGAAGAAGAAACCAAAAGCCGGAGCCGGGCACAGGCTATGGCGCGGAGAAGGGTCCATGGCTTGACGACCGGCAACAGGCATTTATTGCGGTCGCGCTCATCGGAACGGCGGTAATCTTCGCCATCCATTATGCGGTGAGGAATCTTCCCCCCTCCTCTGTGCAACGGATTACGGTGATCAGCGCAGTGATTCTCGGCGCTATTCTTCTCGCGCTCATGCAATCCTCGCGAAAGCCTGAACAGAAGCCGGAACAGAGTGCTCCACACTCGGATATTGCGGGAATGGCGGCAGGACCGGCCGCAGTAGCGCCGCGCCGTGGGAAGCTGGGAGCGAAGGCGGCAACATGGATCATCGTCACCATCGTCATGGTGGTGATGATCTCTCACGTGCCAAATCAGGTGAAGACGATTGTGTTCTTCACGCCGATCGGGATTCTGATCATTTGGGCCGTCGTGCTGACCAAGCTGAAACGATGGACATATGATCTTGCGCGGCAAGGAGAATTCGATCGGGCGCTCGAGATGGACAGGATGTTTTCACGAATTCCTGGCTATGGAACTCCGCTGGAAGGGCCGATCCTCTTCAATGCCGGCCGTTACCCGGAGGCGCAAGCCTTTGTAAGGCCTTTTGCATTTGATGAGCAGGGCAAGCCGAAGCTGACCAGTACCGAATTTTATACCTATGCTTTAGCTTTGGAAAATGACGGCAAGGAAGCGGAAGCGCAGAAGTTGCTGGAGGCTGCGGTGCAGGTGCCACAGCGAACGGCAGGCTTTCACGTGGCACTTGCGACTTGCCTGCTCTCACAAAAGAAGGATGCGGAACGTGCCCGCGAACTGATGGAGCAGGCGCTGGCCTTTCCTGATTTGCAGTCCACGGCTTATGGGCGGAACTCGGATCTCGCAATGAGAATTGCGAGGTATGCGTGGGCGCTGGCGGCTTGCGGGCGTCGCGAGGAAGCGGAAGCACAGCTCGAGAAAGCCTTTGCCGATCCCTCAGGACTAAAAGACCGCGATCTGGCTGGGGTGAATTACTTCGCCGGAGAAGCATGGCGTTCGCTGGGCGAGTGGAAGAAGGCGAGGGCGGCCTTCGATGAAACGTTAAGACTCAGCCCCGACGGCTCTGCCGCAACCAGTGCAAAGAAGGCGCTGGCAAAGATGCGTGAGGAGGCTCAGAGTTGAAGGCGGAGCTACGGGTTGATTGACCCGCGTTACCAAGCCGCCTCACCATCACCTCCCGCTACAATAGAAGGAGCCGTTTATTCCGGTTTTTGCGGCGAGACGGTGACATTCTTCTGGCATTCTTCTGGAATCGATCAACACCATGGCTGAAAAAGCAATCCCATCTTCCCCTCCCCGTGATTTGAGCGACGCTGGCGCAGTTGGCCCCACCACGGGTGGCCGTCCTCGCGTATTGAGCGGCATGCGCCCCACCGGCAAGTTGCACCTGGGCAACTACATGGGCGCGCTGGCCAACTGGGTCAAGCTGCAAGACCAGTACGAGTGCTACTTTTTCATCGCCGACTGGCACGCGCTGACGACCGACTACGCCGATACGTCGAATATCGCGGCCAACACGCTGGATGTGGCGCTGGATTTTCTGGCTGCTGGACTCGATCCGGCCAAAAGCGTGATTTTTCTGCAAAGCAAAGTCTTGCAGCACGCCGAACTGAACCTGCTGCTGGGCATGATTACACCGCTGGGCTGGCTGGAGCGCGTGCCCAGTTATAAGGAGATGCAGGAGAACCTGGCCAACAAGGACCTGACCACCTATGGGTTTTTGGGCTACCCGGTGCTGATGGCGTCGGACATACTGATCTACCAGCCCGATTTTGTGCCCGTGGGGCAGGACCAGCAGGCGCACGTGGAACTGACCCGCGAGGTGGCGCGGAGGTTCAACCAGTTCTACAAGCTGGACGGAAAAGAAGTTTTACCCGAGCCCAAGGTGCTGCTGACGCCTTCGCCCAAGCTGCCGGGGACGGACGGGCGCAAGATGTCGAAAAGCTACGGCAACACGATCATGATGACCGACCCGGAAGATGTGGTGCGGCAGAAGCTGAAGACCATGGTGACCGATCCGGCGCGCGTTCGCCGCACCGACGCGGGCGACCCGGACAAGTGCCCGGTGGGCGACCTGCACAAGGTCTTCTCGCCGCCTGAGACCATGGCCAAAGTTTATGAGGGCTGCCGCTCGGCGGGAATCGGCTGCATTGAGTGCAAGGGCTGGGTGGCCGACAATCTGGTGCGGGTTTTGCAGCCCATTCAGGAGCGCCGCGCCAGCTTTACAGAGGCGCAGGTCAAAGAGATTCTCAAAGACGGTTCCAACCGCGCCCGCACCCGCGCGGAAGCTACGATGCGGCAGGTGCGCTCGGCCATGCAGATGACCCTGAGCGGCGAGAACGGCAAGTAAATGGCTGGAATAGCAATTCCGTGGTGGCGAAAGGCGCTTCAGTTTGCGCTGGGCGGACTTCGCTCCGGATTTGGATTTTTTCCGCGTCCGGCCAGCTCCGAATCGTCGCACCAGCCATTGTTTTTAGCCGGTTCCAAAGAAAGCCCAGGGAAAGAACGAGCCTTGATTGAGCCGTCCCGCAAAGCGAAAATCGCGGTTGCCGCGCCTGCGATTCCGGGTAAGCCAACTCCTGTCGCCGCGCCGGTTCTGCCTGCGGGAAAAGGCCGGAATGAGAGCAAAAGGGCAGAAAAGCAGGCCACAAAGGTTCAAGAGGCCAGTGAACTTGAGGTCGTGGATAATGCCGTTCTGAAGCCGGACAAAGAGCCAGAACCAGTGAATGAAGCCGAGCCGGAAACCACAGCGGAGGTGACCCCTGGTCCGGCTTCTGCTACGGCTGCCCCGGCCGCTTCCGCGCCGCTGCAAGCCGAGCCAAAGCCCGCTCCCGCGTCAGTCGCCGTACCGGTCTCAGCCGCCCAGGCCGGTCCACGGCGGGCGCTCAAGCCGCAACGCAGCGAAGAGGAAAAGGCCGCCGCACGGCTGGCGGCGCGGCAGAAAAAGCTGGACGAGGGTTCGGAGGAATCTCCTTTTTCGGTGATTGTGGGGCAGGTTTATGACGGCCCCATGGACCTGCTGCTGGACCTGATTCGCAAGCAGGACATCGACATCTACGACATTCCCATCGCCATCATCACCAGCCAGTTTTTGGCTTATGTCAACCAGCTCAGGGCCAGCGACGTGGATGTGGCGGGAGATTTCATCTACACCGCCTCGCTGCTGATTCACATCAAGAGCAAGATGCTGCTGCCGCACACGGAGACTGGCCCGGAGCAGGCGGCCGAGGACCCGCGGCGCGAGCTGGTGGAGCGGCTGCTGGAGCATGAGCGCTTCAAGAACGCCGCGCAGATGCTGCTTGAGAAGCAGATGCTGGAGGCTGCCACCTGGACCAATCCCGGCGCGCGCGAGTTCAAGGACGATGTGAGCGCCGAGCCGGAGATTGCCGCCGATACCGTGGACCTGGTGCGCATCTTCCGCGACATTCTGGAGCGCGCCCGCAATCGCCCGGTGATCGACGTGGAGGAAGATTCCGTCACGGTGGGCCAGATGATCCAGTTTCTTGCCCGCCGCCTGACACTGGAAGACAAGCCCGTGGCCCTGCGCCGTTTGTTGAGCCACACGCACAGCGAGCGGGCGCTGATCGCCATGTTTCTGGCGCTGCTGGAGATGGTCCGCCTGCAGGCTATTTTGCTTCGCCAGGACCGCCAGTTCAGCGAGATCTTCATCAAGAAACACAGCAACTTCGAAACGGTGATGAACGAAGGCTTGGGCAACGCGCGGGACGACTGGCGGTAGGGGAATGTTATAACTTATGTTATAATAATACTGTACAGGAGGCCAAAAAATGGCCACAACTGCAAAGATTATCGCCATCGGCAACTCCGCGGGCATCATCCTGCCGAAGGAGACATTGGCGCGGCTGAGAGTTGAAAAGGGCGATACGCTCTATATCACCGAGGGTTCTCAGGGCATACGGTTGGCGCCATACGATCAGGAATTTGCCACGCAGATGGAAGCAGCGCGCGAGGTAATGCGCGAAAACCGGGATGTATTGCAGAGGCTCGCTGAGTGAACGAGCCGGTTTGGATCAGGCAGGACACGGCTCTCAGAATTCACGAGGAGGAGTTGATGCTCCACGGCGGCCCGGAAGGTGTGCGCGACCTTGGATTGCTGGAATCTGCTTTGGCACGTCCGAAAAATCTCTTTGCTAATTCAGGGCAAGGCCTTTCACTTGCGCGGCTTGCAGCCTCATACGCCAAAGGAATTGTCGCCAATCATCCTTTTGTGGATGGCAATAAGCGGACAGCGTTTACTGTTTCTGTAACATTTCTAAAGTTGAACGGACTGGAACTGACAGCCACAAAAGAGGACCGGGTTCTCACATTCTGGGGTCTCACCGCCGGTGAAATCACAGAGGACCAGCTTGCCCTATGGTTTGAACACAACACGGCCCCTCGCTGACCGCCGCTGGATCAATATATATGCCTGATTATGCGAGCTATTAACCTTCTATTCACACATTTTCTGTAGCCTAATCTCTTGGTGGAAGTTCACGTGCCAGAGATACATCTCAAGAAACTTCAATTTCAGACCGAACCAGCCCTCGAAAACGGCGTGAGCCAGGCCGCAGCCGTTTCGCCCGAAGCCGCTAAGATTCGCAACTATCTGCTGTCGCGCGGCAACTCGGCCATGGCCGATCGCGGCTTCCGCTGGCTGATGGTGCTGTGCGCGCTGAGCATCTTCGGCATCGTGGTGCTGATCGCCTACGAGCTGATACAGCGGTCGAAGCTGGCCTGGAGCCAGTTCGGCCTGGACTTTTTTTATACAGCCTTCATCGATCCAACCACGCATAAGCCAATGTACTGGGATCCGGTCAATGGGCACTTCAGCGCCCTGCCGTTTCTGTATGGAACGCTGGTTTCGTCGTTTCTGGCGCTGCTTTTGGCGGTGCCGCTGGCCATTGGCGTGGCAGTGTTTCTGACCGAGATGTGTCCCCACGTGCTGAGGGCGCCGTTGGCCTTCCTGACGGAGTTGCTGGCGGCCATTCCCAGCGTGATCTATGGGCTTTGGGCAGTCTTTGTGCTGGTTCCGCTGCTGCGCGAATATGTGAATCCCTGGTTGATCACGGCATTCGGCTGGAGCGGATTTTTTGACGCCGACAACCCCACCGGCCTGGGTTTTTTAGCTGCCGGCATCATTCTGGCCATCATGATTCTGCCAATTATTTCCTCTCTGACGCGGGAGGTGATGACGGCGGTTCCTAACTCGCAGCGGGAGGCGGTGCTGGCGCTGGGGGCGACGCGCTGGGAGATGATTCGCATGGGAGTGCTGCGGAATGCGCGCATCGGCATCGTGGGCGCGATCATTCTGGGCCTGGGCCGGGCGCTGGGCGAAACCATGGCGGTGACCATGGTGATAGGCAACAGTCATGATATAAGCCGCTCGCTGCTGGCCAATGGAAGCTCGATGGCTTCGGTGATCGCCAACGAGTTTGCCGAGGCCACGAGCGATCTTCATCTGAGCGCGTTGATGGAGATAGGGCTGGCGCTGTTTATCGTCACCATCATTGTGAATGCCTTTGCCCGCCTGCTGGTGTGGGCGGTAACGCGCGGAGAGCCCGCATCAACGCGCTAAAGAACAGCTATTAGCTCATAGCTATTTAGCAAAGAGCACGGAGAAGAAAACTGAAGAACGAACATAAAATTCGGGCAAAGATACGGGCGCTGAGCGATGGCGCGGCGACGGGGCTGGCGGTTCTCTCCACCATACTGGTGGTGGCGCCGCTGGTGGCCATCTTCATTTACCTCGTATACAAGGGCGCCAGTTCGCTGAACTGGGCCTTCTTTACGCAGATTCCCAAGCCGGTGGGCGAGGCGGGCGGCGGCATGGCCAACGCTATCCTGGGGTCGGCCATCCTTCTGGCGGTGGGCAGCCTGATCGGCGTTCCCGTGGGCATTGCCGGCGGCATCTTTCTGGCCGAGTTCGGGCGGGGGACAAAACTGGCCCTTGCGGTGCGCTTCACGGCCGATGTGCTCAACGGGGTTCCCTCCATTGTGATGGGCATTGCCATTTACTCGTTGATCGTGGTTCCGCAGAGGCACTTCTCCGCCTTATCCGGCGGCGTGGCGCTGGGCATCATGATGATTCCCACGGTTTGCCGCACCACGGAAGAGATGCTGCTGATGGTGCCGAACGCCGTGCGCGAGGCGGCTCTGGCGCTGGGCGTGCCGAACTGGCGGTCGGTGCTGGCGATTACGGTGAAGACTGCTTCGCCGGGCATTATCACCGGATGCATGCTGGCCTTTGCGCGCGTGGCGGGAGAAACGGCGCCGCTGATCTTTACGGCATTTGGCAACGTGGGCTGGAATATGAGGCTGGACGAGCCGATAGCCGCCCTGCCTTTACAGATTTATGTCTATGCGCTCTCGCCCTACGATGATTGGCACCGGCTGGCGTGGGCAGGGTCGCTGGTATTGATTGTGTTGATTGTTCTGGCCGTTTCGCTGGTGCGTTATGTGACCAGCCGCGGCGTATTGAAGGGGGCAAGCTAAGTGGGCGTTGGCATTGAAGTTATAACCCTGAATGCGTGGTACGGAAGCAATCACGCGCTGCAGGACATCAATCTGAATATTCCCGCCAACCAGGCCACGGCGTTGATAGGGCCGTCGGGTTGCGGAAAGAGCACCTTTGTGCGCTGCCTGAACCGCATGCACGAGACCAATCCCGTTGCGCGGGTTACCGGCACGGTGCTCATTGGCGATCTGGATATCTACAAGGACATCACGCCAGTGGAGATTCGCCGCCGCGTGGGCATGGTCTTCCAGCGTCCCAATCCCTTTCCTACGATGTCGATCTACGAGAATGTGGCCGCGGGACTGAAGCTGAACGGCTACAGCAGCCGCCGTGTTCTGGATGAGATCGTCGAGCGTTCGCTCAAAAACTCGGCGTTGTGGGACGAGGTGAAGGACGACCTGAAAAAGAAATCTGGCGCCAGCCTGTCGGGCGGCCAGCAACAGCGCTTGTGCATAGCGCGCGCTCTGGCCGTGGACCCCGAGGTGCTGCTGATGGATGAACCAGCCTCCGCGCTGGACCCGGTTTCCACCTCCAAGATCGAGGATTTGATCTTTCAGTTGAAGGCGCAGTACACTATTGTGATTGTGACTCACAATATGCAGCAGGCCGCCCGCGTGGCAGAGAAGACGGGCTTCTTTCTGAATGGACGGATGGTGGAGTTCGACTCGACCGACAAGATCTTTACCAACCCCAGCGACAAACGCACGGAAGATTACATCACAGGCAGGTTCGGATGACACGCATACGCTTTCAACAGAGTCTTGAGGAATTGAAGGAGAAGTTGCTGGAGATGGCCGGACTGGCCGAGCAGGCGATCCAGCGCGCCATCGAGTCCTATCGAGAGCGCAACCTGTCAATTTGCGATCAGGTCAGCCAGGGCGAAATCGCCATTAACCTCCTGGAGCGAAAGATCGACCAGGCCGCGCTTGACTTGCTGGCGATGGAACAGCCCATGGCCGGCGATCTGCGCTTCATCCTCAGCGTCATCAAGATCAACGCCGAACTGGAGCGGGTGGGCAACGCCGCGAAAAGCATCAGCGAGCGCGTGCGCCACATGGAACGGATGGCCGCGGCCGAACTGCCGGTCAATATTCCCAAGATGGCCACGATGGCCTCCGAAATGGTGCGCAAGAGCCTGCAATCGTTCATCGAAGCGGATGCCGAGTTGGCGCGTTCCGTGCTGACCATGGACGATGCCGTGGACGCCATGAACAAAGCGGCCTTTAAGTCGCTCATCAAGGTCATGGAAGAGCAAAGCCACCTGGCTCCGCAGGCGCTGAATGCGCTGATGATCTCCCGCTCCCTGGAGCGGGTAGCGGATCATGCGACCAATATCGCCGAGGATGTGATCTTCTGGGTGCAGGGCGACGATGTGCGCCACCACAAGAGCCTGCAAAGAGAGATGGAACAGCAGGGCAAGGGCGGGGAAAACGTCTCGTAATTTCTATTGACCTCGCCGTATGTCTGTAGTTCGTGACGGTCTCTACCGTCTTGATTTTTTGGGAATCAACTCATCAAACAATACAAACGGATAATTCCTGCCGGGAGCGGGTAATGTTACTTGCGCGCATCCGCCTCCCGGCAGCCCTTCTCAGTTCCTTTCACCCAAAATACATCATTTATTCAAATGCCATTAACATTCCCCGCCGAGAATCAATTTCGCAAGCACTATATTTTGCGAGGGGGAATTCAGTGAAAAAGATGTTGATTGCTGTTGGGCTGTTGGCTTTTGCCTTTAGCTCAGCTCAGGCGCAGAAGATTACCGGAGCGGGTGCAACTTTCCCTTATCCGATTTATTCCAAATGGTTTAGCGAGTACAGCGCGGCCCATCCCGGTGTTGAAATCAACTATCAGTCGATCGGTTCTGGCGGCGGCATCCGCCAGGTCACATCGGGCCTGGTGGACTTTGGCGCTTCCGATATGCCCATGACTGACGAGATGCTAGCCGCATCCAAGATCAAGCTCACCCATATTCCCACCGTTCTCGGCGCGGTCGTGCCGATCTTCAATATTCCCGGCGTCAGTGATCTCAAATTCAGCGGCGAGGTGTTGGCCGACATCTACCTGGGGAAGATAACCATGTGGAATGACGCTCGCATTGTTAAGGACAACCCCGGCGTGAATCTGCCTGACCAGAAGATCACCGTGGTTCACCGCTCCGACGGCAGCGGCACCAGCTTCATTTTTACCGACTACCTCTGCAAGGTCAGCAAGGAATGGGAGAGCGGCCCCAACAAGGGCACCTCGCCGGCATGGCCGGTAGGTGTAGGCGGCAAGGGCAATGAAGGCGTGGCTGGGCTGGTCCGCCAATTGCCTGGAGCCATCGGCTACGTTGAGCTGATCTACGCTCTGCAAAACAACATCAGCTACGGCGTAGTGAAGAATGCCGCCGGCGTGTGGCTGAAGGCCTCCATTGAAGGCGTCACCGCGGCCGCGGGCAGCATCAAGAATATGCCTGCCGACTACCGCGTCTCCATCACCAACGCCCCCGGCAAGGATGCCTATCCCATCTCCAGCTTTACATACCTTCTGATTCCCACCCATGCCGCCGATGCAGCCAAGGGCAAGGTCATCAAGGACCTGCTGAGCTGGATCATCACCTCCGGCGAGAGCGAAGCCTCGGCTCTCTCCTATGCGCCGCTGCCCAAAAATGTTGCAGCAAAGGTGCTCAAAACGGTTTATTCCTTGCAGTAATCAAACCCAGGGCTATGGTCAGGCAAGATTGGCGGGCCATAGCCTTGGCTTGACTTCACCATTGTTGTGCGCATTTTTGCATTTCGATGATACGAAAACACAGGACGTTCGCAGTAAAAGCGAGCGTTTCAATGAACCGAACCAAATTAAGAGAAAAAGGAGTAGCCCAGTGAATTTCAAACTCAGTATCGCTGCCACGGCAATCCTGGCAGTCAGCGTTGTTGCTTCCTATGGACAAACAAGCAACACCAACCCGCCCGCGAAAACGCACGTTGCAACCGCGAGGGCCAAGGCGCCTGCAAAGCCCACAGTCGAAGAGCAGATTCAGGCGCTACGCCGCGATCTGGAGGGCCAGATCAACAGCCTGAAGACCAGCCTGGCCGAGAAAGACGAGCAGTTGAGACAGGCCCAGCAGGCGGCAGTCGACGCCCAGGCTGCGGCATCCAAGGCGGAAGCCGCGGCATCAGCTCAGCAACAGGCGGTGACCGAGAACACCTCCGCTGTCAACAAGCTGCAATCCTCCGTTACCGATCTCAAAGGCGGCCAGGCTTCGCTGGCCACCACGATCTCTGACGAGACATCCAAGATCAAGAAGAGCATCGCTAACCCCGAGGTGTTGCACTATAAAGGCATCACGCTCTCGCCGGCGGGCAGCTTCCTGGCGGCTGAAACCGTGGACCGTACGGCGGCCACTGGCGGCGGCCTGAACACTCAATTGACCGGCATTCCGCTTCAATATGCGGACGCGGCGCAGATGAGCGAGTTCCAGGGAACAGGCCGTCAGTCACGTTTGGCCCTCAAGGCCGTCGGCAAGTTGCCTTACATGACCATGACCGGTTACTACGAGATGGATTGGCTGGGCACCGGCATCACCTCCAACAACAATCAGAGCAACAGCTACGTGATGCGGCAGCGCCAATTGTGGGCGGACGCAAAATTGACCAACGGCTGGGACTTCTCTGGAGGCCAGGGATGGTCGCTGGCTGCCGAAACCACACAAGGCCTTACGAGGGGGTCTGAAATTCTGCCGGCTACCATCGATCCCCAGTACGAAGCCGGCTTCGTCTGGACGCGCCAGTACAGCTTCCGCATGAGCAAAGACATCACAAAGAGTGTCTTCGCCGGCATCTCTGCCGAGAACGCAGAGACCCTCAATCCTGGCGGCACCATCGTTCTCAACTCCGGCACCACAGTCCTGTTAGGCAGCGGCGGCAACGGCGGCGGTCTCTACAACTCTACCGCCAACTACTCCTTCAACAAGACGCCTGACTTTGTGGCCAAGCTGGCTGTTGAGCCGGGCTGGGGCCACTGGGAACTCTTCGGCATCGGCCGCAGCTTCACAGACCGCATCTACCACTCCGTGACCGGTGGAGCGACGACTCAGGCCAACAGCACCTCGTGGGGCGGCGGCATCGGCGGCGGCTTCCGCGGACCGCTCGCCAACAATAAGGTTACCGTCGGCCTCAAGGGCCTGTGGGGCACGGGCGTTGGCCGCTACGGCTCATCGACGATTGCCGACGTGACCATTGAACCAAACGGCGTTATCGCCCCGCTGCACGGCTTCTCGGCTCTCAGCACGGTGGAACTGAATCCCAATAAGCGCCTCATGGTTTACCTGAACTACGGCGGCGACTACATCTACCGCGACATCCTCAGCACTACGGCCAACGTCGGCTACGGCAATCCGCTGGCAACGATGACCGGCTGCAATAACGAAGTCGCCGCCAGCACCACGTACTCCAACAGCGGAACCGGCTTCGGCAACTCATCCAACCCCGCCAACTGCGGCGCCAACACCAAAGACGTTCAGGAAGCCACCGTCGGTTACTGGTACAACATTTATGGCGGCGCCAAGGGCCGTCTGCGCCAGGGCCTCCAGTACAGCTACATCGAGCGCAACCTCTGGTCGGGCGTCGGTAGCACAACCTATACCTTGCCCTCGCCCGCCGGCGGTCCCGGCGTCCCCAATCCCGGCGGTGGCGCCAAGGGCACCGACAACATGATCTTCACCTCTTTCCGCTACTATCTGCCTTAATCCGCAAACCAGCGGCTTCCGGCAAGAACAAAGGGGCAGTCCGGAATATGGGCTGCCCCTCTTGCCGTTCAGCTTGTCTCTTATAGAGGCTGCATGGAAGGCCGAGACAGTTTGAACAACTCGGCGGAGAATTCATCGGCTGCCGGACCGCCGCACACCCTTTCCCGAGCACCTCGATCAACTGTTATAGAATGGTTTTAGTCAGCCCGCATCCTCTGGCCGGCGACGCAAACAACTGTGCGAAAATGCGGTTGTTGGGGTTATATGGACGCCAATCTATCCGGCTCTGCACTCTCCCGCCTCACGCTATCCCCTATGTATTTACATTGTTATTTTATTGAAAACGCTCGACTTCGGAGGCCCATGCGTGTCCGGAATCTCTCCGGAATCAGGGGTGAGCTCTGATGGCCGAGCTAACAGCCGCCGTGGGAGTACTACCTAAAAAAGGCTCGTGGCTTGATAGCCACATGACCAGGCGTCCCGGCGCCAAAAGCATTGCGTTGTTTCTGGCGACTCTGGCCGGCGGCCTGTGCTACATCGCGCTGCACGTAGCCAGGGACATGAGAACAGTCACCATCACCAGCACCTGGCCGTATTTTCTGCTTTCTGTGGCGTTGCTGATTGCCTTGGGATTCGAGTTTGTCAACGGCTTTCACGATACGGCCAACGCCGTGGCTACGGTCATCTATACCCATTCGATGGAACCCATCCCGGCGGTGGTCTTGTCAGGCTTCTGCAATCTGGCCGGCGTGCTCCTCTCCTCTGGCGCGGTGGCCTTTGCCATCATTACGCTGCTGCCGGTCGATTTGATTCTTCAGGTCAGCTCGGGCTCCGGATATGCCATGGTCTTTGCGCTGCTGGTCGCGGCCATTCTGTGGAATCTGGGCACGTGGTGGCTGGGGCTGCCAGCCTCCAGCTCGCACACCATGGTGGGTTCCATTATCGGCGTGGGCATCGCCAGCCAACTGTTCAACCCCCACACAGGCACCTCCGGCGTGGATTGGGAGCAGGTCATCAAGGTTCTCAAGGCGCTCTTGTTTTCGCCGCTGATTGGTTTTTTTCTTGCCGTGCTGCTCATGCTGCTCTCCAAGGCTCTCTTCCGTTACCCAGCCCTTTACAAAGCGCCCGAGAACAAGCAGCCTCCGCCGTGGCCCATTCGCGCGCTGATGGTGCTCACCTGCTCGGGCGTCAGCTTCTTCCACGGCTCCAATGACGGACAGAAGGGGATAGGCCTGATCATGCTGATTCTCATCGGTACTTTGCCCACTGCATACGCCCTGAATCATGCCGTCACCGCCAACGATATACAGCAGTTCATCGCCGCCAGCGAGCAGGCCGGACACATTCTCGACCAGCATGTGGGACAGAATGTCACGCTCGCTTCCGATGCGCGCACGGAGGTCACCAACTACATCCGCACCAGGCAGTTGCAGCCGGATACGGTGCTGGCGCTGCGCGAACTGGTTGGGGATGTACAGCGCAAAGTGGAGCAGTACAAGGTCATCAAGGCCATCCCGGCGCAGGAACAAACGAAAATCCGCAACGATATGTATCTGTCCGGCGAAGCCATTCGCCTGATGCAGAAGAGAGACATCAGCCTGGCGAAAGAGAAAAAACAGCCGGTCTTCAACAAAGATGAAAGCAAAACTCTTGCCAGCTACAAGGGCGAACTGGACATGTCCACCAAATTCATCCCCGACTGGGTCAAAGTAGCCGTGGCACTGGCTCTTGGACTGGGCACCATGGTGGGCTGGAAGCGCGTAGTGATTACGGTGGGCGAAAAGATCGGCAAGGAACACCTAACCTATGCGCAGGGTGCTTGCGCGGGACTGGTGACCATGGGCACCATCTTTGCCGCCGACACCTATGGCCTGCCGGTTTCCACTACGCACATTCTCAGTTCCAGCGTGGCCGGCACCATGGCGGCCAACGGCAGCGGCCTGCGCATGTCGACGATCCGCAACATTGCCGCGGTATGGGTCTTCACGCTGCCCGCAGCGGCGATGCTCTCCGGTTTGCTCTACGCGCTCTTCCGCTTGGTTCGCTGAATCCTCAGACCGCCTATTTTCTCTTCAGTTTCATCAGTTCCACGGCCTTCAGCGCGATATGCTCGGCGCTGACCTCCAGCTCCTTGACCATTTCCCAGGGCGAGCCGGAGTCGCCGAAGCGATCCCGAACGCCGATGGCCGCAGTGATTAGCGGCTTGCCGTAGAGTTGCTTGCTCTCCGTGAGCAGGCCGCTGACGCGCCATGCCAGAGCGCCGATCTGGTGTTCTTCGGCGGTAATTACAACGCCGGTATCCACGGCAGCGCGAATCACTGCCTCAGCGTCGATGGGCTTGAGCGTGTGCAGGTTGAGAACGCGTATCTCGTAGCCGAAGTCCTGCTTCAGAATGACGGCTGCGCGCATGGCCTCTGGGACCATGGGCCCGCAGGCCAGGATACTCAGGTCCTCTGATTCATTTTTATAGCCGGAGGCCAGCTTGGTTTCAAAGGCGTCGGCGAAGTTGGCAGCCTCCTTGCGCAGGCGAATCACGTTGGCTTTGCCAAAGACAAACGGCGTCTCCTGATTGGTGACGACGGGCGTGGCTTCGCGGGCAAAGCGAATATACTTTGGCCCCACGTGCTTGAGCAGCAAGTAGTCGGTAGCCTTGCGGGTCTCCTCGATGTCGCAGGGCACAACGACGGACATATTAGGCAGGCTTTGCATGGCGAACAAATCTTCAAGCGCCTGATGGGTAGCGCCGTCGGGGCCGACGGAGACTCCGCCGTGCGCTCCGGCAATCAGCACGTTGAAATTGCCGTAGCAGATGGAGACGCGAATCTGATCCAGGTTGCGCGCGGACATGAAGGTGGCGTAACTGCCCAGCACCGGCAGCTTGCCCTCCCTGGCTAAGCCCGCGGCGGCCGAGGTGGCCGATTGCTCGGCGATTCCCATGTTGAACCAACGACGGGCGCGCTCCGGATTGCCGGTGTAGAAGTCGCTGATGGTGATGGAGCCGGAGATGTCCAGCCCCAGGCAAACGATGCGCTCATCGCCGCCGTTGGCCGCCAATGACTTGCCGAAGCCTTTACGGGTCGGCTCCATCCTGACCTTCATGGCGTCGTCCGCGTTCCACCAGAAGCCGCGGGAGAATTTGGGCATTTTGGCTTCCAACTCGCGGTCCATCTCCGCCAGATATTTTTTCGCGTGATTGAGCAACTGCTCGACGGGAATGCGCTCCGTCAGGCCCAGCTCCTTCAAGGCCGCATCCAGCTCCTCGCGATTCGGCGTCTTGCCGTGCCAACCGGCAACGTTTTCCATGAAGCTGACGCCCTTGCCTTTGATGGTGTCGGCCAGAATGACCACTGGCTTGCCGACGATCGTTTTGGCCTTCTCGAAGGCATCCACCAGTTGCTTCATGTCATGGCCGTTGACGCGCAGCACCTCCCAGCCGAAGCTGGCGTATTTCGAGTCCAGCGGCTCAACCTGCATCACGTCCTTCACCCAGCCGTCAATTTGCAGGCGATTGACGTCAATGACGGCGATAATGTTGTCCAGTTTGTAGTGCCCGGCCTCCATGGCAGCCTCCCAGACCTGGCCCTCCTGTTGCTCGCCGTCACCCATCAGGCAGAAAATTTTGTGTTTCTTGCCGTCCAGCCGGGCGGCCAGCGCCATGCCGACGGCAATGCTCAGGCCCTGGCCCAGCGATCCCGAGGAGACCTCGATGCCGGGCAGCTTCAACCAATGCGGGTGGCCCTGAAAGCGCGAGTGGAGCTTGCGTAGGGTCACCACGTCATTGATGTCGCAGAAGCCCGCGAAGCCCAGGCCAACATACAGGGCGGGCGCCTTATGGCCTGCGGACCAGAGGATGCGGTCGCGGTCGGGCCAGTTGGGATTTTTGGGATCGTGGTTGGCGATATGGAGGTACAGCGCGGCGACGATGTCCATGATGGAAAGCGTGCCGCCGGAGTGGCCCGAACCAGCCGCACAGAGCGCTACAAGATTGTAGCCGCGCATCGGGTTGGCGGCTTCTTTGAGCTCGTCGATGGAATAATCCCGGATGACTTTGCCGGTGGCGGAATCTGTGAGCGCCATGGCTTTCTCCTAGAGGTTCTGCTTTGTCCACTTATCGAGGCGTTCGAGCGCCTGTTGCAGGTTATCCATAGAGTTCGCCACGCTGAAGCGCAGATAGCCTTCACCGAAGGCTCCAAAAGCAGTTCCGGAAAGCGCCGCTACTCCGGCTTGATCGAGCAACGCGTCGGCCAACGGTTTGGACTTCCATCCCGTCTTGGTGATGTTAGGGAAAACATAGAAAGCGCCCTTGGGCTGGCGGCAACTGAAACCCTTAATCGTGTTCAATCCGGCGACAAACATCTCGCTGCGCTTCTTGAACTCCGCGCACATGCGCGTGACGGCGCTCTGATCACCGCGCAGCGCCTCAATGCCCGCGATCTGGGTAAAGCTGGCGGTGCAGGAGTTGGAGTTGGTCATCAGACGGGTGATGTGCGTGGCGAGATCGGCGCGCATGACGCCGTAGCCCATGCGCCAGCCGGTCATAGCGTAGGTCTTGGAGAAGCCGTCGAGAATAATGGTGCGCTCTTGCATGTCAGGGATCGACGCAATCGAAAAATGCTCACCTTCGAAAAGCAGGCGACTGTAGATTTCGTCCGAGAGAACGAGGATATCGCGGTCGCCGATGATCTTGGCCACCTGCTCGACATCCCGGCGCGGCATGACGCCGCCGGTGGGGTTTTGCGGAGAGTTGAGAATAATGAGCTTGGTTCTGTCCGTGATGAGCGCGGACAGATCATTGACGTCCAGCGTGAAATCGCACTCCTCACGGAGCTGGATAGGAACGGCCTTGCCACCTATATAGTTGACCATCGATTCGTAGATGGGGTATCCGGGATTGGGATAGATCACCTCATCGCCTTCATCGATCAGGGCCAGGATGGCGTAGAAAATAATAGGCTTTCCGCCGGGCACCACCACCACTTCCTCCGGTGTAACGGTGATGCCGCGGGTGCGGCTGACGTATTCGGCGATAGCCTGGCGCAACTCGGGCAGTCCGGCGGAAGGACCGTAGTGAGTCCAGCCTTTGCGCAGCGCATCCACGCCCGCTTCAACGATATTGGAAGGCGTGTTGAAATCAGGCTCACCGATCTCTAAATGAATGATGCGCTTTCCCTGGCGCTCCAGCGCCTTCGCTTTGCATAAAACTTCAAAAGCAGTTTCGGTGCCCAGCCGGCTCATGCGGCGAGCTAAACGGAATTCGTATTGAGTTGCTGTTGTCATAAGAAAAAATGCTCCCGAGCCGGTACTTCCGGCAACTAGTATCCAGCCAGTTTCTACCGTTCTACACGCCTGGCGCTGCTGTTGACCGAGCGGTATTCCAGATGGCCGAGTTGTGAAACTGGACCCATCCGATAAAGGAATCTACTTGAGGCTCGCGGCAGAAAGGAATACGATTTATACGATACTTTTGTGTATTTTCGGATGTTTTTTAGGTCACAAATGACAGACGCCGTAGATATTACCAAGCTCCTCGATCCCATCGGATGGCACATTCTGGCCGAACTCCAGGACGATGCGCGCATTCACTTTTCAGAACTTGGACGGCGGGTCGGCCTCTCGACGCCAGCGGTAATCGAGCGGGTTCACCGCATGGAAGAGGCTGGTATCATCACCGGATACCGTGTCGGGATTGACCGCCAAAAGGTCGGGCGGCCCGTCTGCGCCTTTATTCGCGTCCGCGTCATCGGCGACATGATTTCTCACGTCATCGCCCTGGCCCGCGAGATGCCCGAGGTCCAGGAATGTCACCACATCGCCGGAGAAGACACATTTCTGCTCAAGGTCTTCGTGCCTACATCCGAGGCCCTGGAAAATATCATCAAAAAGTTCATGCCCTATGTCGCAACCACCACGATGCTGGTCTTATCCTCGCCCGTTACCCGGCGAAACCTTGAGCCTCTGGAGTAGGCCGCGTTGCCTCCGGCGAACGGGTGCTGAAATGGACGGGGTTTGGTACTGTTGACCCATGGCCAAATCTGCCGCTCCCGGCGATCCAACAAAGCTCGATCTCGAATCCCTGGCTGCCGAGGTGGTGGCGCTGGCCATGAAAGCCGGGGCCAGCGACGCCGAGGCCGTGGCGCGCGAGGGCGACGAATTCAGCGTGAACGTGCGCATGGGCCAGGTGGAGACGCTGAAGGAGTCCGGGTCGCGCGGCCTGGGCCTGCGGGTTTTTCTGGGCAAGAGGTCGGCCTCGACCTCGACCAGCGACCTGACCGCGGAGGGAATTCGCCAGCTTGTTGACGGCGCAATGGCGCTGGCCAAAGTGACTGAAGAAGACCCTTTCAGCGGGTTGCCGGAGAGGGGCGAATTCGGCTCGCTGCCCGGCGACCTTCATCTCTATCACGAAGACGTGTACTCGCTTGCGGGACCGGAGCGGATTGAGTGGGCACGGCGGGCGGAGGCCGCGGCGCTCGGGGCCGACCCGCGCATCACGAATTCCGACGGCGGCAGCTTTGACGCAGCTACGGGAAGCAAGGCGCTGGCCAACTCGCGCGGCTTCGTGGGCGGTTACCGCTCCAGCTATGCCGGGGTCGCGGCGGCGCCGCTGGCTGTGGACGTGGACGGCTCGATGCAGCGCGACGGCTGGTGGTCGAGCGCGCGGCGGTTGGCGGACCTCGAATCACCCGAAGCCATCGGCAAAGAGGCGGCGCGGCGGACGCTTCGCCGGCTGGGCGCGAGGCGCGTTACCACACAGCAGGTTCCCATCGTCTTTGCGCGGGAGGTGGCCGGCACGCTTCTTGGCTCGGTCTTCGAGGCAGCTTCGGGCGACGCCATCTGGCGAGGGGCTTCTTTCCTGGCCGGAAAGCTGGGTGAGCAGATCGCCGCGACGAGTGTGACGATCATCGACGACAACACCATGCTGCTGCCCACGGGAATGGGCGGCTTCGGAACGTCGCCATTTGACGGCGAAGGGCTGCCCTCGCAGCGCACGGTGGTCGTCGAGAATGGCGTGCTGCGCAACTACCTGCTGAACACCTACACGGCGCGCAAGCTGGGGATGAAGTCCACGCACAACGCCTCGCGCGGATTGGCCGGCACGCCGGGCATCGGCTGCGGCAACCTTTATCTTGAGCCGGAAGCGCTGACTCCGGAGCAGATCATTGCGGATGTTCCCGCCGGACTCTACGTCACCGGCCTGATGGGCTTCGGTGTCAACGTGGTCACCGGCGACTACTCGCGCGGCGCAACCGGCCTATGGATTGAGAGCGGCCAGCTCACTCACGCCGTCGAAGAGGTGACCATCGCCGGAAACCTGGCCGAGATGCTCAAGAATGTGATAGCCATCGGCAGCGATCTGGAGTTCAGGGGCGCAGTGGCCTCGCCCACGCTGCGCATCGACGGCATGATGATTGCGGGGAGTTAGCGAATCAGCGGGTTAGCGAGTTAGCCACGCTTCGCACGTGTTAGCGGAGTTTGAGCAGGATGACAGCTTCGAAGCATAATTCCGAGATTGCAATGCAGCAGATCGGCTTCGATCCGGCCGACGCCAAGGCGGCTCTGGCGCAACTGCCGACGAGTTCTGCTGTCTTTGCGCTCTATGGATCGGATGCGCACGCCGAACCGTACATCGGCCGCACGCCCAATCTGCGTGGACGGCTTGCCCGGTTGTTGCAGCCGTCAGCGAAATACCCGCGCCGCTTGCAGTTGGCCGGGCGCGTTAGGCAGATTCGCTGGCGGCTCACCGGATCGGAGTTTGAGTCGCTGCTGATTCAGTTTGAACTGCTTGAGATAGTCTACGGCCCCAAAGCCCTCGAACGGATGCACCTGGGCGCACCGGCCTTTGTCCGCTTTTTTGGCAGCAACGCATTTCCGCGCATCGCCGTGACAAATCATCCCAGCCAGCGCGAGGCGGGATGGGCCTACGGGCCGTTTCAGTCGCGTGCGGCGGCGGAGCGATTTGCCGACGAGGCGCTCAAGATGTTTCTGCTGCGCCGTTGCACGGAGGAGCTCGCGCCCCATCCCGATCATCCCGGTTGCGTCTACTCCGAGATGAAGATGTGCCTTGCGCCCTGCTACCAGGGCTGCACGGACGAGCGCTACGCCGAAGAGGCCGCGGCGGTTGAGCAGTTTCTGGCTACGCGCGGCGAGAGCCAGCTGGTCCAGCTTCGCACGCGGCGTGAGGAGGCCTCGGTGAATCTTGAATTCGAGGCTGCCGCCGCGCTCCACGCTCAGGTCCAGCGCGTAGAGAGCGTGAGGGCTCTCTCCTCCGAGCTGGTTCGCCCGCTCTCACAGCTTCGGGCAATCGTACTGCAAGCCTCGGCCATCCCCGGCGAGGTCGCCGTCTTCCTCTATGAAAACGGACGGCTCAGCGGCCCGGCTGGATTTTCGACTACCGGCATGAGAATTCAGAACGAGCAATCCGGTTCCACTTCGCTTTTTGCGCACCCCATGGCGATGGAGCCAATTCCGGAAGAAACAGGGAATAGCCACCCCAGCGAATATAGATCATTCGCCGGGAACCCCGGCAGGGATCAGGGAACAGGGATCAGTAAAGGCGAAGTCGCGGAGGCGGAAGCGCTATCGGAATCCACTATGCCTGAAGTAACGGACGAAACAAGAGCTGCTTTGCCAACAAAAGCCGCTCGCGGCGCGCTCGAAGCCCGCATGGAAGCAGCGTTGGCCGAGTTGTCTGCGCCTTCCGGGTCGACTTCGGCGACTCTCCGCCAGGGCCATCTGGCGCTGCTCAAGCGGTGGTACTACCGCGCTGAAATTCGCCGCAGCGGCGAAGTCTTCTTTCCCGACGCCGCTGGCCGCTGGCCGGTGAAGGCACTTCTGCGCGGCGTGGGGCGAGTCGCTGGAAAAATGCTGACAGCCGGGAACCGCGCGGAGTAATCTGATCGTAAAAACCAGCCCATGCCCGCCTCCGAATCCATCCGCTCCATGCTCGTTGCAGGCCGCCACCGTATCTCCAGCGGCCGCACCGCTGAGGTAGTCAACCTCGTTCGTGCATACCCCCGAAAAGCGAATCAGCTGCTCGAATGCCTTTGGGATGAAGACTCATGTGTGGCCATGCGAGCTGCCGACGCGTTAGAAAAACTCACGCGCCGCCGATCCCCGGTTCCAGACGAAATTCAGAAATCGCTTCTGAAAAAGCTTCAAGGTTCCTGGAAGGCGCCATTACTCGGTTTGCTCGCCGAAGCCACGGAGAACAAGCTGCGCTGGTGTCTGGCGCAGGTTGTAACCCGCCTTCCGCTCACGGTTCCTGAGTGCCGGCGCGTGGCCGCGACATTGCGGTCCTACCTGGAGGATCGAAGCTCGATTGTCAAAACCTGCGCCCTGCAAGGGCTGGCCGATCTGACACGGCAGGATGCCTCACTACAGCCCGAGGTTGTAGACCTGTTGCGCATTCACAGCCGCCTCGGAACCGCGGCCATGCGAGCGCGCGGACGCATGCTGCTCAAGCAGTTGGAATCGGTTCGCGCTAATAGGTTTGCAGAGTTCATATCGGGATGAGTTTGGAGCGGGCTTGCCGGGAGTTTTAACTACTGATAAGCGTTCTGGTCCTCGCAGACTCCCATCCCTCCTCGCTGCTACACTGATTCTGCGAGGTGATGCATTCCAAGAGCATGATTGAGCTGCTGCAGGTCTCAAGATGACTGAACTTTTGCTGGTATCGATATGATTGAGCTTCTACCCTCTATTTTATCGGCGGATTTTGCCCACCTGGCTGACCAGGTTGCCGCGGCCGAGCGGGGCGGCGGCACGGTGATCCATGTGGACATCATGGACGGGCATTTTGTGCCCAACATCACCATCGGGCCGCCGGTGGTGGCGAGCCTGCGCAAATTCACCCGGCTGCCGCTGGACTGCCACCTGATGATCGAGAATCCGAACGAGTTCATCCCCGCCTTTGCCGAGGCCGGGGCCAACTGGGTGAGCGTCCACTACGAGACCTGCCCCCACTTGCACCGCTCGCTGGAGCTGATCGCCGAGCACGGCATGAAGCCGGGGGTGGTGGTGAATCCGGCCACACGCGTCGATCTGCTCATCGATATTTTGCCCATGGTCCACCATGTGCTGGTGATGAGCGTGAATCCGGGCTTCGGCGGGCAGCAATTCATTGAATTTTCATTGGATAAGATCAAGCGGCTGGTGGAGTTGCGCCAGGAACAGGGGCTGGCATTTAGAATTGAAGTGGATGGCGGCGTGGCTCACGATACGGTGACCCGCATCGTCCAAGCAGGAGCGGAGTTGCTGGTGGCGGGCAGCGCCGTATTTGGCCAGGGGTCACCGGAGCGGGATGCGCGCGCGCTGCTGGCCGCGGCTCGCAAAGCAGCGGGGGACTTGCCGTCCGGGCATACGGCGCGTACGCGCCAGTAGATTCGTGAATTCCCACCCGTTCGCAAAGGACGCGAAATGGATGGGACACCTAGGCGTTGAGCGTAAGTCATTGAAATTATTGGAGAATCGGAGTACGGCCTGTCGACGGGCCGCAGCCATTAATGAGGTGTTATGAACCGGTTGACGACGAAGATTGCCGCAGTGTTTTTGGCGGTTCTGATGCTGGGCGGAGTTGCAGCCCAGGCCAAGCTCATCAAGAAGCATGAGCACAAGAAGAAAGAGGATCTGAGCGCCAACCCGCTGGCTGGCGTGAAATCCAAACAGCCCGACAAGGAGCTCTTCGACAAGGCCATGATCGCCATCAAGAAGGGCCGCTACGACGTGGCGCGTCTTGATTTGCAGACTTTGCTCAACACCTATCCCGACTCCGAGTACCGGATGCGCGCCAAACTGGCGGTGGGCGACAGCTGGTTCAAGGAGGGTGGCACTGCGGCCCTGACCCAGGCCGAGGCCGAATACAAGGACTTCATCACCTTCTTTCCCAACGCTCCCGAAGCCGCCGAGGCGCAGATGAAGGTGGCTGACATCTACTACCAGCAGATGGAAAAGCCCGACCGCGATTACACCAACGCCCAGCGCGCCGAGCAGGAATACCGGAACATGATCAACTCGTTCCCCGACTCGAAGCTGGTGCCCCGCGCCACGCAGAAACTGCGCGATGTGCAGGAGGTTCTGGCCGAGCGTGAAACGCAGATCGGCCTTTATTACGAGAGCCGGGAGAACTATCCGGCAGCTATCGCCCGCCTGAAGACGGTGGTCGATACCTATCCGCTTTACTCCAAGAGCGACCAGGCGTTGTTGGGCATCGGCGATGCCTATGCCGGCCAGGCCCACCAGGTCCAGATTATGCCCAAGCTTCCCGGCGCCATCAAGGAACGGTTGAGCGCTATCTATCAGGATAAGGCCGCCGAGGCCTATACCAAAGTGATTACGCGTTATCCGATGGCTCCCCACGTGGAAGATGCCCGCGACCGGCTGGTGGCCATGAACCGCCCTGTTCCCGAGCCTACCGAGGCCGCGATTGCCGAGAGCGACGCCGAAGAGCGCAGCCGCCAGCCACTGCACTTTACCGATAGGTCCCTTGGAATCATTAAACACGGACCATCGGTGGTGGAAGCCGTACACGTGGGCGACCCTAGCCTCGAAGACCCCAAACGCACCCTGGCGCCGGATATCACCAAGCAAAGCCTCGCGTATTTCAATGAAGCCGTCAGGGCCGGTCAGCCTGCTGCCCCGGCCGAAGCGATCAAGCCCACCGGCGTGAATGAACCGCCGCGCAGCGATCAGCCCTCCCAGGCGCCCTTGCAACTGGAGAAGCCGGCGGGCGGAACCGGCGTGGGCGTCCAGATAGTCAGCGCGCCCGCGGCTGATCCTAACGCCGTCCTCAAGCCAGTCGGCCCCAACAACACCGTCGCCCCCCCCGCGGAAAAGCCGGCTGAAGCCCCCAGTCAGGTCAACGACATCAAACCCGGCTCGACACCGGCTCAGGTTGCCGGCGCCAAGCATAAGAAGCCCAAGGCTGATCTGAACGACGAATCGTCGAGCAAGAAGAAAAAGAAGAAGGGTTTATCCAAGCTGAAACCGTTCTAGGGTGATGGCCGATTCAAAAAAAGAAAGGCCGCTTCCCGGCTGGGGGCGGCCTTTTTGCGGCTTGTCGCAACTCTAACTTGTGGTTTGCAGCCGCTTTGCCAGCGCCCATTTCAGCTCGTCGATTCCCTGCCCGGTAACCGCCGAAATGGCGTGGAACTCCAGCTTCTTGCGCTTCACGTGCGCTGCCAGCTTTTTCAGCTTGTCGGGATTGGCGCTGTCGATCTTGGTGGCGGCCACGATCATGGGCTTGTTCGCCAGTGGGTGTTCGCCGTTGGCGTTGGTGAAGCTGGCCAGCTCCTGGTTGATGACCTTGAAGTCTTCTACCGGGTCGAGACGGCCGCTTGAATCCGAAACATCGACCAGATGAACGAGCAGGCGGGTGCGCTCGATGTGGCGCAGGAACTGTGTGCCCAGGCCGGAGCCGAGATGCGCGCCTTCGATGAGGCCGGGCATATCGGCGACGACAAAGGATTCCAGTTCCGGCTCTTCGCCCACGGTGACCACGCCGAGGTTAGGCTCAAGCGTGGTGAAGGGGTAGCCGGCGATCTTGGGCCGCGCGGCGGAGATGCGGGAGATGAGCGTGGATTTGCCGGCGTTAGGGTAGCCGACCAGACCAACATCGGCCAGCAACTTGAGTTCGAGACGATAATGGCGCTCCTCGCCGGGGCGGCCCAACTCGTGCTCGCGCGGGGCTTGATGCGTGCTGGTGGCAAAGTGCTGGTTGCCGCGCCCGCCGCGCCCGCCTTTGGCGATGATGACCCGCTCGTCGGGCTCGCTGAAGTCGTGCACCAGCTCGCCGGTGGTCTGGTCATACAACGAGGTGCCGACGGGGACTTGCAGGATGACGGGGTTGCCGTCGAGCCCGGAGCAGTTGGAACCCATGCCGTGTTCGCCGCGCTGGCCCTTGTGTTCCGGGTTATAGCGGAAGTGAATCAGCGTGTTGTGGCGCTGCGAACTGACCATGACGACATCGCCACCGTGCCCGCCGTCGCCGCCCGAAGGCCCGCCGCGGGGCACGAACTTTTCGCGCCGAAAGGCCATGCAGCCGTTGCCGCCGTCGCCGGCCTTGACGCGAATTTTTGCTTCATCAATGAACATATAAAGAGAGGGAATAGGGAATAGAAAGCTAGGACTTGCGTTACATCCCAAACTATCGGGGCCAAATCCGAGATTCCATCTTTCCAGTTTACCGGACAAGGGCTTAGAATCGCTGGGAACGATGATGTAGGGTAATTAGAACGGCCAAAGACAGGAAATCCCTGTCTGGAGGTGGCCGCAGGGCTCAACCCCATCCGGACCCGCCGCGAGAATGGGCCGGAGTTGAAGCATGGAGTAGTTTTCCCAGGGTCTGCCGCGAGCGAGTCTCGATGGCAGGAAGTTGGGCGAAGTCGCTGGCGGTTGCCGTGCTGATGATGAGCGCGGGCGCGGCAGGTTTTACCCAACCGGCCCGGACTCAGTTGATTGAAGATGGATCAATCGGTTCACTGAGCGGCAAAGTGACCGACCTGCACTTCAAGCCACTGGAAGGTGTTGCGGTCGTCATACGTAACCAGGCCACCGGCGATGAGGCGCGCACAATCACAACAAAAAACGGGGTTTACCGGTTCAGCGGACTGGAGCCAGGGGATTACTCGCTCACTGCTGAGAGCCCACAACTGGGGCGTGGCCATGTGGAATGGATTGTGGTCGCTGCCGGCCACGAGGCGCGGGTGCAGGCGGCGATGGAGTTGGAGCCGCTTCTGCACAGTCCTATGCTGGCGACACTGCCAAGTGAAGAACACCCCAAAATCGAAAAGCAGCCTTGGCTGAACCGGCCCGTCCTGGAGACGGAGACTCTGCCTGTGGGCGACATTGCATTGACCGCCGAGCCAATGCATTTGCTGCCTTTGCGCGGGCGGTGGGTGAGAATGGTGATTCTTCAGACCACGACAATCGAGTTGAACACAACGCTGGAGACCGAGCCATTGCTGACGCTGGCCCTGGCGGGGCAAAGCCTGTCGAATCCTACACCTATTAAGGCAGCTTCTCAGGAGAGTGGTCCAGCGGCTCCGCCATTGAGCAGCAAGTTGAGCGCCGCCGAGTTGCAGGCATTGCCGGTGAGCGGGCGGCACTGGCAGGATTTTGTGCTGGACAATACGCCCACATCGACGACCCCGGCAGGCGGACAGGGAGAGATTTCGCTGCGAGGCGCGGGTCAACCGACGGAGATTGCGGTGGATGGAATGAACCGGAGGCCAGCCTTTGGCCCGACAAATGAGTCAGGACAAGGCTCGTCGGGACGGGGTCCGTTGGGCCAGGGCGAGAATCCCGCAGGTATGGCGCAGGTGGGAGCTGGAGGGCATGGAATTGCCTTGAGCGAGGCGGCCATACGCACGGTAGAAACGGTGGCCGGCAACGTGGAGGCCGCGGCAGACAGAGCGGCGGGCGGGCGCATGAACGTGGAGACTCGGAGCGGCGCTAATGAGTTGCATGGGCAGGGGTTTCTGTATGATCGGCAGAACAACTGGGGCGCGCGGAACCCGTTTACGCAATGGGTGCAGGAGACCTCTCCGGCCATACTGACATATAACCCATCTGGGCCTCCACTCTCTGTCCCAATCTTTGATAACGGCTTAAACGGCAAGCCGGAGTCGTATACGCCGCCGGATCGCGAAACTACCTGGGGCATCGGCGTGGGTAGCCGCATTCTGCGCAACAAGCTCTTCTGGTTTGCCGCACTAGACAGCAATAAACGCAATAATCCGGGTGTCGCCATGGTGAAACATCCCTACCTATGTGCGGCTTACGGTCCGGACGGCCAATGCACGGAACCAACCGGGTTCTTTGCCAATCCAAGCGACTGCGAAATGCAAGTGCTGAGCGCACGGCTGGGATTGGCGGTACTGGGGCAGCCAAAGGATTGCACAAGTGGCTTGATCCTGGGGTTGACAGCCTACTCTCCGATGCTGGAATCGCTCGCCGGTCTGCTCGGTCCCGCGCCGCGCACGGCCACGCAGTGGACCGGCTTTGGGCGGCTGGATTGGAAGACTTCCGAGCGCCAGAGCTTTACGCTGGAGGGTATTGGCGCGCGATGGAACTCGCCAGGCGGAGGGCTGACCGGGCTTTCAGAGAACTACGGCAACCACAGCTTTGGATCGAGCAAGGCCAGCGAGGAGTGGCTGCTGGGCCGCTGGGAGAGATTCCTGACTCCCAATCTGCTGGCCGTGACCCAAGCCTCGTCGGGACGCGTCCTTCAGGAGGCACGGCCGGAGACGCCGTCAACCTACGAGCAGACTTTCCTCAACGGCAATGTGGGTCTCAGCGGCATAGTGAACCAGTTGCCGCAGATCGTAGTGGACAATCGCTACGGCTTCACCATCGGCAACCCCTCGCGCTTCGGCCAGGGAAGCTATCCGGACGAGCATCTTTACCACGGGCAGGAGTCGCTGGACTGGATTCGCGGCAAGCTGCTGGTGAAGGCAGGTTTCGAGGTAAGCCACAACAGCGACGCGACCAGCCTGCTGCGCAACCAGACAGGGACGTATACCTACTCCAACGTAGAAAACTTCATCTCCGACGCGCTGGTCTTCGAGAACCCAGTCCTCCGCTCAGACCCGCTCGACCCTTACCACCAGCACAACTGCGATGAGACGGGCAGGGTGTGGACCGATTCGGCGGGCAATCCGCGCGGTGTGGGCAACCTGCCCTGCTACTCCTACTACTCGCAGACCATGGGGCCGTCAAGTTGGCATTTGAGCACCAACGATTGGGCGGGGTACGCAACCGCGCAGTGGGAAGCGAACAAGCGCGTGGTCCTCTCCGCCGGAATGCGCTGGGAGCGGGAGCAGTTGCCGCCGCCGATTGCCGCGCTCGTGAATACCAATCTGCCGTTGACCGAAAAGCTGCCCAGCCTGGGCAATAGCTGGGGTCCGCGAGTAGGCTTGGCCGTGGGAAGCGGCGAAAAACATTGGCCGGTGTTGCGGCTGGGCTACGGGATGTACTTCGGACGCACCGAGAACCTGACGGTGGAGACCGCACTGACCCAGACCGGTTCCTTGAATGGAGATCTGAGCTTCTTCATGCGGCCCACCGACGACCTGCCGAACCACGGCGGTGGCGCTCCGCCGTTTCCATACGTATTGCGGGGAACTCCGGGGAGCGCAATCATGCCGGGGGCTGTCGAGTTTGCGCCCAACTTCCACAATCCCGAGGTGCATCAGGCTGTGGCAGCCGTGGAAGAGACGCTGCCCAGCCACATTGAGCTGACTGCCAGCGCGATGGTGAGCCTGGGCCGCCGGCTGCCCATCTCCATCGACACCAACATCGACACCAATATCAACCCCGCAGTCAATCCGGGAATCACCTACGCTGTGGTGGATGGCACCGGTCTGGGTCCCATTAAGTCCCCGCAGATTACGGTTCCCTACTACGCTTCATGGCCTTCAAGTTTAGGGCCTTCACCGGCCGGATTTGGGGGACGGCTCAACCCGGACTACCAGCAGATTACAAACATAGAAAGCCGCGCTAACTCGACCTACGAGGCTGCGATGCTCAAGGTCGATCGCTATGGCCGTCGAGGGCTGAGCCTGCACGTCCACTACATCTACGCGCACGCCATGGATTGGAACCCCAACGAGAGCGCGCAGGTGGCTGGCAACGACGTGCTGGACCCGGCCGACTTCAGCCTGGAGTACGGCGTCAGCAACCTGGACGTGCGCCACTCGGCCAGCGCCATGGTGATCTATGAGGCGCCGTGGAAGCTGAAAGGCAGAGCCGGAAAGCTGGGCAACGGCTGGATGCTGTCGGGCGTGGCGCAGTTTCGCAGCGGATTGCCCTACACCATGCGTACATCGGGTTCGCTGGCTGAAGAGTTCACGAGCGGCAGCACACCCATTGTGGGACTGGGACCAGGCTTGAACGGTTCGGGCGGCGACAACCGCGTCTACGGCCAGGGCAGCGATGGCACGCCCTACAACATCGGCCGCAATACCTACCGTTATCCGGCTACCTGGAAGGCCGACTTGCGGCTGGGCAGGCGCTTCGACCTGGGGCATATGCGCCAGTTGGAACTCCTGGCCGAAAGCTTCAACCTCTTCAATCACCAAAATGTGACGGAACTGGAAACGACTGGCTACTACATCGAATCCGGCACGACTAACTCCCTGCCCACGCTGAACTTCCTCACCGGCCTGAAGGCCAACACCACGGCCTTCGGTCAGCCGCTGAACATCAATGCAACTAACTTCTATCGCGAGCGGCAGATTCAGTTCGGGTTGAGGATGAGGTTCTAGTTACTCGCCGGGGGCGCAGGCGCGTCAGCAGGAGCAGGCGCTGGCGCGGGGGCCGGCGGCAACTTGTACAGGTTGCGAATGTAAATGATGAGATTCCACACCTCGTCGTCCTTGGCGCGGCCCTCCTCCTCGGCAGGCATCTTTCCCTTGCCTTTGCGGATGATGTTGAACAAATCCTGGTCCTGTTTGTTGGCCAGCGTCGCAGGATTGCTCCAATCGTCGAGCGTCAGTCCCATGCCACTGGCAACATCGGTTTTTCCATTTCCATTGTCCCCATGGCACATCGCGCAGTCCTGCGTATAAAGCTCCTTGGCGCGCGCCTGCGACTTGTCGGTAGGCTTGACCGGATTCTGTTGGCCGGCTACGGGAGCCGGAGTCGTGTCCTGTGAGATGGAGCCAGGAGTGAACATGGCGAAAATTCCAAACAAAACAACAGTAGAAACAAAAAGCAACGGCTTCAACATAGTCGCCTCCTCGGTTGCGGATGCCGGTTCGAGGCATCCTGCAGCCGAATCATATCTCGCAGGGATTATATGCCATTCAGACGGCAACAGGCTGGGTGGATTTGACCGATATGGTTCAAATGGAGCGGTTTGGCTGGTTTGGAGCAGATTTGTAGACGGCAAACGCCTCGCCTGTTTCAGGGGATTTGCCGCCATCCGCAGGCCAGATCCGGGGTGGTAGTCTTGCCGTCGAGCCGAAAGCAGGAAGCGCCGTTAATGTCGGTCGAAAAGGTGCGGACGCTGGCCGCTTCCAGCGCTTTGAGCACCTCGGGGCGAGGATGGCCATAGCGATTGCGCAGGCCGCAGGAGATGACGGCGCACTCCGGGTGCACGCGGGCCAGGAATTCAGGGCGCGTGGAGGTGATGCTGCCGTGATGGCCCACCTTGAGCAGAGTGCTGGCCAGGCCCGGTTCGGAGAGCATCGCCTGCTCGATGGGCGCTTCGGCGTCGCCTTCCAGCATCACGGAAGTCGCTCCATAAGCCACGCGCATCACCATGGAATCGTTGTTGGTGGGCTCTGGGCCGGGCTGATAGTCGCTGAAGGGCGCGAGGACACTGACCTGAGTTGGGCCGAAGTGGAAGGCCTCGCCGGCGCGCAGTGAGCGGACACGGATGTGGAGATCGGCGGCCTCGTCGAGCAGGGCGTTGTAGGCTCCGAAGCGGGGGTTGTTGCCCACCCAGAATTCGGCGGGATGGAAGTTGCGCAGAACGGCGGGCAATCCGCCCATGTGGTCGGAGTGGGCGTGGGTGAGAGCTACCACATCGAGGCGGCGAATGCCGCGCGACCACAGCACCTCAGAGACAACCTCCTCGCCGATGTCATAGTCCTGGGGAGCCTGATGCGGGCCTCCGCCAAATCCGCCGCCATCCACCAACAGGGTTTTGCCGTCGGGCGCAATCAACAAAATGGAGTCGCCCTGGCCCACATCGATGGCCTCGACGAGCAGGGCGTCGCGGGGGTGGTCGACGGGACGGGGCAGGACGGCAACGACAGCAGCCAACAGCAGCGCGGACAGAGAAGCGAGAACGGCGCGGCGGCGCCAGCGTGTACCTGACAAAGCGGCCATGCGGGCCAGAGCGATAGCCGCCGCAAGAAGCGCGCAGAAGGTGAGCGACTGCCACAGAAGCGGCGCGGGAATGCGGAAGTCGCCGAGGGTCGTCGAGCCGAAGAAATGCACCAGACCAGTGCCGATGTGAAGAAAGAAAGCCACGAACATGGCCGGAACCGCGGCGGCAGCAGGCCATGCGAGAGCCACCAGCAAGGTGACCAGCGCGGCTGGCATGAGGATGAGCAGCAGCGGCAGGATGAAGACATTCACCGGCAGCGCGAAGACGGTGATGCGATGAAAGTAGATCGCCATGGGCAGGGCCATGGCCAGCTCTACTACGCAAGAGACGACCATCAGCTCGAAGCAACGAATCAGGAAGCGCACAGTCCATGGGAAGAAGCGCCAGGCGATGAAGTTGGCCCATCGGCTATACGCCGAATCCCTTAGTCCCACAGCCATCATGCGCAGCGTAACCCGAAATTGCGCCAGCGGCGGGGCTAGCTTCGCATCCACGGCGATCTGGCGCAGGTCGCGGGTGGCTGCCAGGTACGGATGCACTGTGGCCAGCAGCAGGGGAGCGGCGACTCCGCCGATAGCTACAACGGCCAACAGGGTCATCTGGAAGCTGGCGTCGAAGAGGCTTCGCGGGCTGTAAGCCAGCAGGCAGAGGGCGGCAAAACCGATAGTGTTCAGCGCGTTGCGCTCGCGATAGAGGAGGCGGCCGAGCAGGTAGAGGGTGACCATCCACAACGAGCGTGCCACAGGCGTGGCGAAGCCGGTGAAGATGGCGTAGGCGAAAGAAGCCAGAATGGTGACGAATGTGGCCGGGACGCGAGAAAGGCGCAGGCGGCGCGCAAGCCAGAAGATGCAGCCGGCCACGATGGCCAGTTGAAAGCCCGAGACCACCACCATATGAAAGGAGCCGGTACGCTCAAAACCCACGCGCAGCGTGCGGGTCAGGAAGGTGCGATCGCCGGTGACCATGGCGGCCAGCATGACGGCGTCGTCCTCGGAAAGGCGCAAGGGAGCGGGCAGGCGGCTCATGGACGTGGGCAAAGCCAACAGGCGGGCGCTCGAGGCGCGCTGCAATCCGCTGACGCGGCAGGCAAGAAAGAAGCCGGGGGACGGGCCGAGGCGGTCCACGCGATCAATGGCGACGGTCGCCGTGGAGGTGATGCCCTGCTCGGCAAGAAAATCCTCGCGGCTCCAGACGCTGGGATCGTGATAGACCTCGGGAGGCAACAAGCGGACCACAGCGCGCACGCGCTCGCCACATTGGAAGGGCTGCTGGATTGCCGTGGCTACAGGCCAGCGAATGGTCAGGCGTACACGTCCTTCGACCGGCTCTTGCGCATCGTCCGTGTCGGTGACCACTTCTAAGCTGGAAACGCGCAGGTCGATTCGCTGCGAGGGCCGCTGAACTGAGTTGGGCTCGTCCAGATTCTGCTCAGTTTCGCCACGAACAGGCCCGGCATCGACGACGATTCCTTCGACGGTGCGCAGCAGCCCGTCGGAGAGCGCGGCCAGCGCGGGAGCGGGCGCCGGATGCGGCTCCATCTCCGCGCACCATGCGCCCAGCAGCAGCCACAGCACGGCCAGCGGCAGCCAGACGATGCGCTGCGCACGGAACGCCGCCACTCCGCACAGCATGGCCACGAGCGCCAGCGCGATGAGCGCCAGGCTGGGCCGCAGCCAGAAAAATTCCGTAACCGCAATTCCCACGGCAAAGAGCCAGGCCGCATGAAAGAGAGGGACAGAGCCAGGCACGGCTTGAGTGCCGGCGGCTTGCGCGGAGATGGGGGATTCGGATTGCATCGCGCTTGAATCCTGTTGCTTTGAAAGGGCTCCTGGCCCTCAAGCCTATCAGGCCCGCCGCAACTGGACCACTGTTTCCAGATGAAAGGTCTGGGGAAAGAGGTCGGCGAGGGTGATGGATTGGATTTGGTAGCCGGAGGCGATGAGCGCGCGCAAGTCGCGGGCCAGCGTGGCTGGATCGCAGGAGACGTAGACCAGTGCCGGGGCGGCAATCCCGGCAAGTAGAGCGCAGGTCTCCGCGCCGAGGCCGGTGCGCGGCGGGTCAGCCACAATTAGATCGGGGTGTTCGATAGAGCGACGGCGGCGTACAAAGGGCAGTGTCTCGCCCTTCACTGCCGCGCCGGTTGTGCCGAAAAGGTTGTGTTCGAGTGCCGTTATTGCCGCTGGGGCCGACTCGACAGCGACTACGCGTTCATAGCTATCAGTGAGCCGCCGAGCGAACAGTCCGACGCCTGCGAACAGATCCCAGGCGAGCTTGCCTCTGTGGCCGGCGGTCACATCTTCGACGAGCGCATCCACCAGCCAGCGGTTCACCTGGAAAAATGCGCCATGATCCACGCGATAGTCGTAGCCGGCCGTGTGATAGCTGAGCGATGCCGCGCCCCATTGCGCCAGTGTGCGTGGCTGCTGGCCAGGACGGCTCTCGGTCACAAGATCAGCTCCGATGAGCGTGGGAATCCGTTCGTGCAGCGCCAGCGCCAACTCATCAAAGTGCAGTCTGGCCGGGCTTGCAGTGAAAACAGTGGCCAGCAGCGCGGTTTCATCCGCATCGCAGAAGAGCGCAATCTCCGTGGAGCGCAGCGCTGGGGCAAGCCCGCACACAATCGGAGCAAAAGCAAGTGCGGCCTCAACCAGCAACGGCGCGGCGATGGGACACTCGCGCACAGGAACAATCTGATGAGAGCCACGGCCGCGATAGCCCGGGTTCCCGGCCTCGTCGATGGCAAGACGAATGCGGTTACGATAGCGCCAAGGTTCGGCGGCCAGGACAGCGATTTCGTTGGGCACAGCGACCCCGCCGCGTTCCAGGGTTTCGCGCAGGATGGATTGCTTGAGGGTCAATTGAGTTGCGTACTCTGTGTGCTGGTAATGGCAGCCGCCGCAGATGCCGAAATGCGGGCAGGCGGGCGTAATGCGTTCCGGTGCTGCGCGGACAATCTCCTCAATCTCGGCGGTCGAGTAGCCGGACTTGCTCTGCGTGATGCGCACCCGCGCCTGCTCGCATGGCAAAGTGAGCGGCACAAAAACCGCCTTGCCGTCGAGGCGAGCCAGGAAAGCTCCGCCGTAGATTGGCTTCTCGATTTCGACGAGTTGCGGCTCGGCGAATTGTTTTTTGGGCGGCGTCGCGGGTAGCGTCATTGCTGGCTCATGTAAAACAAACTAAGTCGAGGCAGGTTGTAGTGCACCAGCAATTGCTTCTGCACAAATTGTCGCTCTACTTGACGCAGTTGCACGGCGCCCATACGGCTGCGATAGGGCGCCAGTTCGCGGGCCGCGTGCGCTTTGAGCTCAACAAGCAGGTCCACTGGCGCTGCGGCTCTCAATACGTCGTAGAGCTTCTCTTCGAGCACGGTGAGGGTAAGTTCGAGAGCCTCCAGGTCCAGCTTCTGAGCTTCGCTTTCGCTATTGGCGCGCGCCTCGGCGGCTAACTCACGAAGACGACCGGCGGTTGCGACGCAAGCTTCCGGAGCCACTGTGGACGCATCCAGCGCTGTTGCGGCAGCTTCAAGGTGTGCGGCCACGCGCTCCTGCTCGAGTCCCGATTCGCGTTCTACGCTGATTGCGGCGAGAGCTGTGCCAGCGGAGGCCTCGCGCAGCTCCTCGGCGGCAACCATCACCGCCTGCGCGCACCACGCCAGCCCGTTGATGCGACGCATCCGGCCGCGACGCTGCCGCGCTTCATACTTGTCGAAGGCCGCGTCGATGCCGCGCAGCACCGCCTCCAACGGAACGCCGGCCTCACGCCAGGTCTCGATCAGCGCCCAATCCAGCGTCGAGAGCAACAGCAACGACCCGCGCCGCTGCTGAAAGCGCTCCTCGATCTCGGTGAAGTAGTTGAAGTAGTTCAGCACGGCGTACGCCTCAGCGCTGCTTGGCGGAGCGGTTGCGCTCGAAGAGAATCAGCAGGCCATCGAGGGTGAGCATATCGTCGATCTCGGTGATAAAGCGCGAATCTTCGGCGATCAACTGTGCCAGGCCGCCGGTGGCGATGACGCGCGGCTTCTGGCCCAGTTCGGCCACAATGCGCTCCAGGATGCCGTCCACCAAACCGATGTACCCGTAGTAAAGCCCGCTCTGCAGGTGGGTGACAGTGTTGGTGCCGATGACCTTAGGGGGTCGCTTGATGTCTACGCGGCTCAATCGCGCCGCGTGCGAAAAGAGCGCATCTGCGCTGAGGCCGAGTCCGGGCGCGATGGCTCCGCCCATGTATTCGCCCTTGGCCGAGATCACGTCGAAGGTGGTCGCCGTGCCAAAGTCCACCACGATGCACGGACCGCCGTAGCGCTCGAAGGCGGCAACGGAGTTCACCAGCCGGTCCGCGCCCAGGTCCGCGGGGTTATCTTGCAGCACCGGCATTCCCGTCTTGATGCCCGGCTCCACAAAGAGCGGCTTGGTGTGGAAATAATCTTCGCAGACCTGGCGCAGCGTGCTCTCGACCGGTGGCACCACCGAGGAGATGATGATGTGCGCGACCTGGCCTGGTGACAACTTGTTCATTTCAAATAAGTTGACAAAGAATACGCCGTACTCGTCGGCGGTCTGAGAGCGGTGGGTAGTGATGCGCCAGTGCGCGGCCAGCTCCGGCTTTTTGTCACCCCGGCGACCAGGATCTGTCGCCTGGGACGCCGGTTCACCGTCGAGCTTATAGAGCCCCAGCACCGTATTCGTATTGCCGACGTCGATGGCTAGCAGCATGGTGTTCTCAGCCTATCTCGGTGGAGCGAATTCCGCCGGTCTGCACCGTTACGACTCCTGAATCCGTGCGCACCATCAGGAAGCCATTCTCGTCCATCCCGGCCGTCACGCCTGTGCAGGCCTGCGGACCATGAACTTCAACCCGTCGCCCGCGAATCCACGTAGAAGTCTGCTCAACGCGCGCGGAAATCGTGACCGTCACCGCCTGATCGGCCAGCAGGTGCGCCTCGCCCTGCAGCGATTTTAGCAGGGAGATGAGCAAAGGCTGGCGCGAAACACTTCGCTTAGTCTCCATATCAAGCGAGGTGGCTGTCGCAGTCAGATCCGGAGAAAAGGCGCGCTGGTGAACATTGATGCCGATGCCGACGACAACATAATCAGCAGCACCGCCGGAAATCTTCGACTCCACCAGGATGCCGCCAACTTTGCGCGGGCCAATCAGCAAATCGTTGGGCCAGCGCAGATCAATATTGATGCCGGCGACGGCGCGAATGGCCTCGGCGGCGGCGAGTCCCGCAGCAAGTGGAAGCAGCGGCAATCGAGCGGCGGGAATAGGCGACCGCAGCAGCACGCTTGCGTAAAGTCCTTCACCCGCGGCCGAGTTCCACGCATGATCGCCGCGGCCACGTCCGGCTTGCTGCTCATCGGCAAAATAAACTGACCCATGCGGCGCACCGCTGCGGGCGGCTTCGAGAGCGTCAGAATTGGTGGAATCTGTAACCGGAGAAAAATGCAGCTTGCCCGCAAATATGGTTCCTGCCAGCGACTCCTCCAACCCGGCCAGGTCATACAAGTCGAGCGTGGCTCCGCGCAGGTCCAGCGTGGCTTCGCGCACGGCTACTCCGTCTCCGCATGGATGCGCATGGAGATGTCGGCAGCCTTGGCGGAGTGGGTGAGTGCGCCCACGCTAATGAAGTCCACGCCGGTCTCGGCGTAGGCGCGGATGTTTTCCAGCGTGATGCCGCCCGAGGCTTCGGTGGGAATCCAGCGCTTCTCTCGCGCGCTTTTTGTCTGCTCCTCGGCTGCACGCCGGATGCGCTCCACCGCCCGCTTCACCTCTTTGGGCGTCATGTTGTCCAGTAAAATTGCCTCCGCGCCGTATTGGAGCGCTTCCTCCAGCTCCTGCGGGCTGCGCACCTCCACCTGCACGCGCTGGCCCTTCTTGCGCTTTTCCAGAGCACGCGTCAGCACCGCGGGCAGCCCTCCGCCCAGCGAGATGTGATTGCTCTTGATGAGAATGCCGCTGGCCAGATCGAGCCGGTGATTGGTTCCCCCGCCAGAGAGCACGGCGTATTTTTCCAGTGCACGCAAGCCGGGCACGGTTTTGCGCGTATCGAGCACGTGCGCATGCGTGCCGTGTATCGCATCGACGAATTTCCGTGTCAGCGTGGCGATGCCGCTCAGGTGCTGCATCAGATTCAGAATCACGCGCTCGCAACTGAGCAGCGCGCGGGCGTTATGGCGAATAACGGCCAGCACCTGACCATCATGAACGCGCACGCCGTCGAAAACCTCCGGATGGCTGACTACCTCGAAGCGGGTTTGCGCCGGAGCGCGCTTGTCGAGCCGGGCAAAGATTTCCAGAAACTGCGGCACCGCACCCAGCCCGCAAACCACCATCTCCTGGCGCGCAAGGATGGAACCAGTGGCGCGCAGATTGGGATCGATGGTGAGATTGGTGGTAGTGTCGCCGGCCGCCTTGTCTTCCATCAGGGCCTGCTCCAGCAATGCGTCGATATGGCTATTCTTCCAATCCATGGTTCCTTTTCGCGCGGTCAGGGGTGCACTTGATTTTTCTGCTGCAAAAGAAATTTATAAATAACTATTTTGACGTTGTCATCCACCTGATTGGTCATTGAAAAAAAGTGAGTTCCGTTGCTCCTGTTGATCTGAAGCGAGTAGTTGTGCTGGCTGCCGTGGAGTATTTGCGACAAGCCGAGCTTCCCGCTCTTACGTTTATCAATAAGGTTGACCTCTCCCAAATCCTTATACCAGAGCAGGGAGACAAGGTCACGGGCATCACGCACCATGATTCCGCGGGAAGCCAGGAGAAAGAAATGAGAGTAGCTGGCGTATGATCGCGCGCCGTCGAGGTCAACGATGGCAAGAGCGGTGTCGGTCTTTCCCAGGTGGCGTGCGACAATCTCTTCGATTTCTGTGGTAAATTGCTGCGCGACAAGGCAGCCGGGAGCGCCGCCAAACGAGATAGATGGCCTGTTCTCAGGTATTTCAAAAATGCTTTCCGCCGGGCTGTTTTCCGCTGGAACGATTTCCGCTGGCGATTCCGCCGTAACCGCGTTGTGCTCCTTCAGTTCCCTATAAGCAATCTGAATCTGCTTAAAATGCTCTTCCGCATCCGCCCGCAAGCTAGCATAGTTCTCATAGAGATCGGGATGCCATTGCTTCGCCGATTCCCGATACGCCTCTTCGATGGCGGATTCCTCGGGAATCCCGAAGGCAATACCCAGCGTTCTATAGTGCTGCCGGCATTGACCACAGTCGCAGGACATACATTATTTCTCCTCGGTAAGATTATGCAGCGCGGCGCGCGCTTTTTCCAGTAGCAGCCGCGTTTCTGCTTCCTGCTTCTTTAACCCCTCAACTACTTGCGCCGGAGCCTTTGCCAAGAAGCTCTCATTCCCTAGTTGTCGCTCGGCGGAGATTAGATTTTTCTCATACTTGGCGATGTCTTTTGTCAAACGCTCGCGTTCGGCGGCAACGTCGATCTGGGCTTCGTAGTCGATCGCGATATCGAAGTTTGCTTCGGAGCGAGTCTTTCCGTACGTTAACGGCTCCAACCTCACAACCTCAACTTTGGCAAGCTGGCGGAAAATATCTCCATTATGAGTCACTACACCAAAGGCGTAATTTCCGCGCATAGGATCGGAATGAAACTGCCCCATGACGAATTCCTTCTCGGGCACTCCACTATCTTTTCGCAATGCACGGAAAGCAGATATAACTGATTGAAGAACCGTCATTTCAAAGACAATTTCAAAGGCACTACGGTCGTAGGCAATTTGTGCGCTTATCGTCTTTGCGTCCCAAGTGTAGCGGCCCTTCGGATAACTCGTCAATGCAATTGACTTCGCCGGAGGATTGCCGTCATAGACTGCGTGCCAGAGTTCTTCAGTGAGGAAGGGCATGAAGGGCGAGAGCAGGCGCAGCGCTGCTTCAAAAATTGAAACCAGAGTTGTGAGTGCAGCGCCAGTCTTTGTTTTGTCGGCTGTGTCCGAGAAGTCCAGCCGCAACTTCACAATCTCGAGATACCAGTCGCAGAAGCTACCCCAGAAGAACTGATAGATCGTATTCGCCGCGTCGTCGTAACGATAGCTTTCCAGTGACTGATTGACCTTGGCTGCGGTCGCATGCAATTCGGCGACGATCCAGCGAGCTTCGAGCGGGGCATCGGGAGATGCAGTTGGCATTCCGCCCAGCGCGGCGTGATCAACAACAATGCCAATCTCGGCGGCGCGGTCTATGTTCATGAAGAGGAAGCGGGCGGCGTTCCAGATCTTGTTGGCGAATGCGCGGTAGCCCTCGGTTCGGGCGATGTTGAAGGCGATGTCAGTGCCCGGCGAGGCCATCGAAGCCAGCGTGAAGCGGACAGCATCGGTTCCGAATTGCTTCACAATCTCGATGGGGTCGAGAACGTTGCCCTTGGTCTTGGACATCTTCTCGCGATTGGCGTCGCGCACCAGGGCGTGAATGTAAACCTCGCGGAAGGGAACCGAGTCCGCGAGCGAGTGATTGCTGCCGTCGGCGTGCGGCACATCTTCGGCAAACCAGCAGCCAAACATGATCATGCGCGCGACCCAGAAGAATAGGATGTCAAAGCCTGTGACCAGGAGGCTGGTCGGATAAAAGGCGTCGAAGTCGGCGCGCGTTTCGGGCGTGATGTTAGGCCAGCCGAAGACGGATACCGGCAACAGGCCCGACGAGAACCATGTGTCGAGAACGTCAGTCTCCTGGGTGAGCTTCTTCGAGCCGCAATGGGCGCAAGCCGTGGGATCGACACGGGCGACGGTGATCTTGCGGCACTCGGCGCAGTGCCAGGCGGGGATGCGATGGCCCCACCAGAGCTGGCGCGAGATACACCAGTCGTGAATGTTCTCCATCCACTCGAAGTAAGTTTTCTCGTACATCTCCGGCGTGAAGCGAATGTGCTTCTCTCGGACGGCTGCTTTGGCCTTGTCGGCCAGCGGCTGAATCTTCACAAACCATTGTGTCGAGAGGCGCGGCTCGACAACTGTTTTGCAGCGGTCGCAATGGCCGATGTTGTTGACGTGGTCCTTGATGCCGGCGAGGAGGCCTTGTTCTTCCAGGTCGGCGACGACGCGCTTGCGGGCGGCGTAGCGGTCGAGGCCGGCGTAGGCGCCACCTTCGGCGTTGATGTGGCCGGTGTCGTCCATGATGTTGATGGAGGGCAGGCTGTGGCGCTCGGCGAGGGCGAAGTCATTGGGATCGTGAGCCGGGGTGACCTTGACCGCGCCTGTGCCGAAGTCGCGGCTGACCCACTCGTCGAGGATGATGGGGATTTCGCGGTTCATCAAAGGCAGGCGTAGCTTCTTGCCGTGCAGGCTGAGGTAGCGTTCGTCTTCCGGGTGAATGGCAACGGCTACATCGCCGAGCATGGTCTCGGGGCGGGTGGTGGCCACCGACAAAAACTTGCCGGAATCTTGACCGCCTTTGTTTACAACGGGATAGCGAATCTCCCATAAATGGCCAGATTGTTCCTCGTGGAACACTTCCAGGTCGCTGATGGCCGTTTGGCAGCGCGGGCACCAGTTTACGATGTAAGCGCCACGATAGATTAGACCTTGCTCATGCAAGCGGACGAAGGCTTCGCGCACCGCGACGGACAGGTTTTCGTCCATGGTGAAGTATTCGCGCTGCCAATCGACCGAGGCACCCAATCGCTTCATCTGGTCGAGAATGGCGCCACCGTAGTGACGCCGCCACTCCCACACGCGCTCGACGAAGGCCTCACGGCCGAGCTTCTGTCGGCTCGTGCCTTCGGTAATCAGTTGGCGCTCGACCATCATCTGCGTGGCGATGCCGGCGTGGTCGGTGCCCGGCAGCCACAACGCGCGACGTCCGCTCATGCGCCGCCAACGGATAAGAATGTCCATCTCCGTCTGGTTGAGCATGTGGCCCATGTGCAGCCGGCCTGTGACGTTGGGCGGAGGTAGCAAGATCGTAAAAGGCTCACCTTTTTCGTCGGCATCGGATGCGGGCGTGGGCTGGGCGAAGATCTTCTCGCGCACCCAGTATTCGGCCCAGTGATCTTCAATGGCAGCGGGGTCGTAGGCTTTGGGCAGATCGTGAGGCATGTTTTCTTGGGCGAGTCTGCGATGGAATGCGTAAAACCCTCTTGCTGCAAGGGTTTTGCGCCAGGGAGCCCTACCTCACTTTAGCAGATGCGGGGCAGATGGCCATCCTGTTGACAGGACCTAACCTAGGTTGTAGCCACCAGGGGCTTTCCACTCCTTAATGTGCTCTTGCGAGTGGCCCGATGGAGAAGCACCCGTTTGGCGGCTTCCACCAGCAAAAGATAGACTGCGGTGGCGGCGGCCACAAAAGCAAAATAGCTGAGCGGTAGCGGAGTGAAGCCAAGCACGCTCGCAACAGGACTGAACGGTAAATACATTCCGATGGCCACGACCGCCATGCATGTTGCGAATAAGGGGCCGCTGGGGCGGCTGCGCAGTGGATTTGTCGATGTGCGGATGATGAAAACGACCAATATCTGGGTGGCCAGCGATTCGACAAACCAGCCGGTATGAAACTGCGCCTCGGTTGCACGGAAGAAGTGCAACAGCACATAGAAAGTCAGAAAGTCGAAGATGGAACTGATAGGCCCGACGAAGACCATGAAATTGCGGATCACGCCAATATCCCAATGCTGGGGCTTGATCAGATAAGTGTTGTCGACATTGTCCGTGGGAATTGTAATCTGAGCCAGATCGTAAAGGAAGTTATTCAACAGAATCTGCGTAGGCAGCATGGGCAGGAAGGGCAGGAAGAGCGCAGCTCCAGCCATGCTGAAGACATTGCCGAAGTTCGAGCTTGTGCCCATCAGCAGATACTTCATCACGTTGCCGAAGGCTTTGCGCCCCTCGATGATGCCGTCATGGAGGACGCGTAGGCCGGGCTCGATGAGAATGACGTCGGCGGCATCGCGAGCCACGTCGGCCGCGCTGGGCACGGAAATGCCGACATCGGCCGCGTGCAGCGAAGGCGCATCGTTGATGCCGTCGCCCATGAATCCGACTGCGTGGCCGTTGTGTTTGAGGGCCAGGAGAATCCGGTTCTTCTGCGCGGGAGAGATGCGCGCGAAGATGTGCGACTCCTCGGCGTCATGAGCCAGCGCGGGGTCCGTCATACTCACAAGATCGTCGCCCGTCACAATGTGTCCGGCATCCAATCCGACCTGCGCGCAAATGCGGGCGGTGACAAGATCGTTGTCGCCGGAGATGACTTTGACCTGAACTCCATCCTGTTTGAGCGCAGCCAGGACCTGGGCAGCGTCCGGCAAGGGCGGATCGGAGAATGTCAGGAAGCCCGCCAGGATCAGGTTGCGCTCGTCCTGAACCGAATAGTCCGCGCGCGCGGGGAGATCGACGTAAGCCACGGCAAGCGAACGGTATCCCTGGCTGTTCAGATCGTTGCTGGCCTGGTGAATGCGCTTGACGGCATCCTCGCCAATGGGTTCGACCTTGCCATCGATCTCGTAACCGGAGAGGAGCGAGATAATTCCTTCCGGAGCGCCCTTGGTGATGAGAATCCGCTGGGAGTTCCGCTCCACTACGATTGAGAGCCGCTTACGCTCGAAGTCGAAGGGAATTTCGTCGCACTTGGTGTAGCCTTCGGTGTTTTGCGGAGACTGGTGAACGATGACGTCATCGAGCGGACTGCGAATGCCGGTCTCGAATTTGCTGTTGAGAAACCCCAGTTCCAGCGCGCGGCTGGATGGCTTGCCAAAGGCATCGAGAGAGCGATCAAAGGACATGGTTCCCGCGGTGAGCGTTCCCGTCTTATCGCTGCAAAGCACATCCAGGCTGCCGAGGTTCTGAATGGAGGAGAGATGCTTGACGATAACCTTCTTGCGCGCCATGGCGACAGCGCCCTTGGAAAGCGTCACCGCGGTAATCATGGGCAGGAATTCCGGAGTCAGGCCGACAGCCAGCGCCACGGCAAACATCAGAGACTGTAATGGATCGCGATGGCGTATGATTCCGACGGCAATCAGAAAGAGCACGAGAAAAAAGACCGTTGCCGCGAGCAGGCGGCTGAAATCATGCAATCCGCGATCAAAGGCTGTCGCTTCCGGGCGGGCAGATAGCCGGGCCGCGATGTCGCCAAAGGCGGTTCGAGGACCCGTTGCGACGACCTCCGCAGTTGCCGTTCCACTCACCACCGATGTGCCCAGAAAAACCATGTTCTGCGCATCCGCTTTGGTCGAGGCCGGTTCGGCTGTCGCTGCCTTCGCGGTGGGAAGCGACTCGCCCGTCAACGCCGCCTGCTGCACATAGAGATCGCGCGCAACCAGAAGGCGCGAGTCCGCGGGAACCAAATCCCCTGCGGAGAGCCGAATCACATCTCCGGGCACAACATCGCGCCGCCGAAGTTCTTTCCACGCGCCATCGCGCTCGACGGTTGCTGTCGGGGCCACCTGGTCGTGTAACCGTTCGATGGCCTTCTGAGAACGATAGGTCTGGCTAAAGTCCATCGCCGCGCTCAAAAGAACAATGGCGCCAATGATGCCCGCATCGACTGTATCGCCAAGAAATGCCGAAGCCCCCGCGGCAATCAACAGAATCAATGTCAGAGGATTCAAAAAAACATGCAGGAGATCGGCAACAGGGTTGTAGTGTGTAGTCGCCGCAGGTTCATTTGGCCCGAACTGGATTAATCGCGCCTGAGCTTGCTGTGCCGTCAGGCCGGCAGCCGTTCTAAGGATTTCATCGGCATTAGGCAGCATGGATGGATTCCCCCTTGGGTAATATTCCGTTAGCCTTGTTAAGCGAATATTGTAACCTGTGCGCCAGCTTGCGCAGGGGGCGAAAAAAATGCGGTAAATATCGATATAAAATAAACAAAATAAACAAATTATGACGGCATGGAGGCTTGTAGAGCCTACTTGAAGTTAACTCTGGATCGAGTGGGAAGGCCAGTGCAAGCGAATAGCGAAATGCTGCTCATGCAATGGCGGAGAGAGGGGGATTCGAACCCCCGATAGAGCTTTTGACCCTATAACGGTTTAGCAAACCGCCGCCTTCAGCCACTCGGCCATCTCTCCGGGTCTCAAGAGCGATTATACCGGAAGATGAGATGGCGGCGTACCGGAGCCAGGGTTTGCGAGCCACGTTTGCCGCCGGAGATTCCGATTTGGCGCTACGGCTACTTGCGTGTATTTCAGGCATTTTCCTGGATGGTGAAGCTTCATTTTCCCTCCGGAATCGGCGGCCTGCCATCGTGGGTCATCACATCGTCAGCCACTCTCGCTTAGAATCAAAGCATGTGCGGAATTGTCGGTTATGTAGGATCCAAGAAGGTTGTTCCGGTCATTATCGAAGGGCTGCGGCGACTGGAATATCGCGGCTACGACTCGGCGGGGATTGCCGTGGGCAGCCCCTCACGCAAGACGCTTGAGGTGCGGCGAGCGCCGGGCAAGCTGGGCAACCTGGAAGAGGTTTTGCGCGAGCATCCGCTGGATGGCACCTACGGCATTGGCCACACCCGCTGGGCCACGCATGGGCGACCCACGGAAGAGAATGCGCACCCGCATCGGGATTGTTCGGGGCGCATCGTGGTGGTGCATAACGGAATTGTGGAGAATTACCTTGAACTGAAGCGCGAGCTGACGGCGCAGGGGCACAAGTTTGTCACCGAGACGGACACGGAGATCATTGCGCATCTCATAGAACAAGTCCAGAAGGAAGCCGAGAAGGCTGGCAAGGCGATTCCGCTGGAAGCGGCTGTGCGGCGCGCCGTCAAGCGGCTTACGGGGGCTTTTGCGCTGGGTGTGCTGTCGGCCGCCGAGCCGGACAAGATTGTGGCCGCGCGGCTGGGTCCGCCAGTGGTGATCGGCGTGGGTGAGGGCGAGTCATTTGTGGCCTCCGACGTGCCGGGCATTTTGCAACACACGCGCAACATCTATTTTCTGGCCGATGGCGACATGGCCGTACTGACACTAGCCGGCGTGAAGCTGACGGATTTCGACGACAACCCCATCCAGCGCGAGATCACGCACGTACAGTGGGACCCGATCCAGGCGGAAAAGGGCGGCTACAAGCACTTCATGCTCAAAGAAATCTGGGAGCAGCCGCGGGCGGTGCGCGACACCACGCTGGGCCGAGTATCACTGGACTCGGGCAAGGTTTTCTTGGGCGAGATGAAGTTGAGCGACAAGGAACTGGCCGAGGCCACCAGCATCAACATCGCGGCCTGCGGGACAAGCTGGCACGCAGCGCTGACGGGCAAATACATGATTGAGCGGCTGGCGCGGCTTCCGGTGGACGTGGACTATGCCAGCGAATACCGCTATCGCAATCCGATTCCCGACGCCAAGGCGCTGGGACTGCTCATCACGCAATCCGGCGAGACGGCCGACACGCTGGCCGCACAACGGGAGATGAAAGCGCTGGGTTTGAAGACCGTGGCCATCTGCAACGTGGTGGACGCCATGGTGGCGCGCGAGGCGCACGGCGCCATTTACACACATGCCGGGCCGGAGATCGGCGTGGCTTCGACGAAGGCCTTCACGGCGCAGCTTACAGCTTTGTTTTTACTGGCGCTCAAGCTGGGCCAGCTTCGCGGCGAACTCGATCTGGCGCAGTCGGTGGCGCTGATGGAGGAGTTGAGCCGCGTTCCAGGAAAGATCGAAGAGGTTTTGCGCTCCTGCTCCGCGCAGTGCGAGCAACTGGCGAAGGAATTTTCTACGTCGCGCGATTTTCTCTATCTCGGCCGCGGCATTCACTTCCCCATCGCTTTGGAGGGTGCGCTGAAACTGAAGGAGATCTCTTACATTCACGCCGAGGGCTACCCGGCGGGCGAGATGAAACACGGGCCCAACGCTTTGATTGATGAGACGCTGCCAGTGGTGGTGCTGGCCACGAGAGACGAGGCCGATCCCGCGTCAAGACTCCGGTATGAGAAGACCCTTTCGAACATTCAGGAGGTGACCGCGCGATCCGGCCGGGTAATTGCCGTAGCCACGGAAGGCGACACGACGATTGGCGGATTGGTGGAACACGTCATTCCTATTCCTCCGGCCATCGAATTGCTTGTGCCACTGATCGAGATTGTGCCTTTGCAGTTGCTGGCCTATTACATTGCTGTGCGGCGCGGCTGCGACGTGGACCAGCCGAGGAACCTGGCCAAGTCGGTCACCGTGGAATAGGGATTGTTATGGCCGATGACTATGGCGAGGAGGGCGAAGATGCCGGAGATTGCACAACACGACGTCGTTCTTCCCTCTGGTGAGTTTGGGAGAGACTGCGCGCCGGATAATCAACTGGCGCAGAAATGGTTTGCCGTCTACACCTCGCCCCGCCATGAGAAGCGCGTGAGTCATTACCTGGGCCTGAGGGAAATTGAGCATTATCTGCCCCTTTATCAGACAAAGCGAAAGTGGAAAAACGGCTTGAATGTCACGCTGGATCTGCCCTTGTTTCCCGGCTATCTTTTTGTCCACATTGACTGGAGCGAGCGCGTGCGAGTGCTGCAAGTGCCGGGGGTTCTGAGCTTTGTGGGCGGCACGGGACGCCAGCCGGCTCCGATGCCCGAGGCGGAGATCAGCGCGCTGCGCTCGGGGCTTCCACTGCGCCACGCCGAACCGCACTCTCTGCTGACCGTGGGGCAGAGGGCTCGCATTCGATCCGGCGCACTGGCGGGGATGGAGGGTGTAGTGGTGAGGCGGAAAAACAGCTTGCGCGTCGTGCTCACCATGGAACTCATCCAGCGAAGCGTGGCCGTAGAGGTGGATGAAACGGAGCTGGAGACCCTGAATTGAGAAAGTTCCAGCGCCAGAGAATTCCACGGCAGCCTGATTTCAAAAGACTATTTCTGAAACGCGCTACCTTTCTCTGAATCCGCACTGTTCTCTCGTACCGCGGATGGGCTATATTGACTACTACCGAAGCGGGATGCGCGGCTGTTCCCCGACCGCTAAGGCCGTGCTCGAAGGAAGGCACACACCGGCAGGCGGCTGCCGAGGGCGAGGAGGTTCTGATGAAGATTACCGACACGATCGGATTGGTGCTGAAGAACAAAGAGAACAATCGAGTTTTGTCGATCGCACCGGAGCAGTCAGTCTACGAGGCGATCAAGATGATGTCCGAGCACAATGTCGGGGCCTTGCTGGTGATTTCCAATCAGCGGCTGGTGGGCATTCTGTCGGAGCGAGACTACGCGCGCAAGGGAGACCTGAAGGACCACCTCGCCAAAGAAACCAAGGTCCACCAGATCATGAGCAGCCCGGTGGTCTTCGTGAGCCCGCAGCAGACCGTGGATGAATGCATGACCTTGATGACCGCGCGGCATTTCCGCCATCTGCCGGTGTTGGAGGATGAGAAGGTGGTGGGTGTGATCTCCATTGGCGACCTGGTGAAATGCGTGATCTCCGGCCAGGCGAAGGCCATTGAGGCGTTAGAGGGCTACATTACGGGAGCGTATCCGGGATAGCTTCCGCAAGCGGAAATTCATCCCTTTCAGACGGATTAGTCGACAGTCAACTGGATAACAGCCCCACTGCGGATAAGCAGCGGGGTTGTTTGATTAGCTAGGTTTCGTTCCGCCGGGCTTAGCTTTGTATCCGGATTTCCACCTCATAGATGAAGACCTGTCCGTGGGAGCACCGGATTTTGGCCTGGAGCGCGAGCTGGAAGCGAGTTTGCCGGGACCGTAGCGGGATTTGGGCTTCCAGCCGGGACCGGTTTTTCTCTCTGCGCGGGAGGCAGAATTGGGGTACGGCTTTGCCTTCGTTGCGCGTAACTCGGATACGCTCTCGCGGCGCGGCGCGGCGGGACGCTGGTTGGCTGGCCGGGCAGGCGGGCGATCAAAGCTGCGACCAGCGGCGGGACGGAATCTTTCAGCATTGGGGCGGGCGGGACGGAAGAATTTGTTGGCTGCGCCGCTGGCAAAGGAGTCCGCAGGGCGAGTGGGACGGTCTTTGCCAAATTTGTTTGGCCGGAATTCGCTAGCGCGGCCTGTGGCAAATTTTTTGGGCCGAAAATCGCCGTGGCGGACTGGGGCAGGACGGTTTTCACCAGTTGAGGCAGCGGCAAAGCGCGCCGGCGGACGGGCCGTGCGGTCGTCTTTCTTCCATGCTGGGCGGCTGCTGGGCTTGGGGAGGACCGTCGGCAACTGGCCGGCGTCGAGTAGGTTGCGGCGGCGGAGGTCTTTGGATTTTGGAGTCCGCAGCGTGCCATCGGCGACGCGGCGCAGGGCGGCCAGTTCCTCTGGTTGAAGCTCTCGCAGATTTCCCGGCTCCTGGTCAAGAACCAGAGGACCGTAACCGACGCGGCGGATTTTTTCGACAAAGTGGCCGATTTCCTCGAACATCTTGCGCAGTTCGCGGTTGCGGCCTTCGATGAGAACCACTTCGTACCAAGGATTGTCGCCCTGGCGGACCTGGCGAATGCGGGCCGGAGAAGTGCGGACGGGTGGCGAACCGGGACGGCCACGCTCGATGGCGACGCCGCCGCGGAGAATGTTGAGCTCGGCTTCGGTGGGCTGGCCGGAGACTTTGACGAGGTAAGTTTTTTCTACGCCGGAGGAGGCCTTAGTGAGGCGGTTGGCTAGTTCGCCGTCGTTGGTGACGACCAGCAACCCCTCGCTCATGTAGTCCAGGCGGCCGACGGGGTAGAGGCGCTCCTTCATTTTGTTGAAGAACTGCATCACCGTGGGGCGGCCTTCGGGGTCTTTGACGGTGGTGACGTAGCCGCGGGGCTTGTTCAGAACAAAGTAGCGATGGCGCTCGGGGCCCTGGAGCAGCTTGCCGTCGACGCGAATGTGGTCGCGGGCGGCGTCGGCCTTGGTTCCCAGCACGGTGACTACCTTGCCGTTGACCTCGACGCGGCCCTGTTGGATCATGGCTTCGGCGCTACGGCGGCTGGCTACGCCGGCGGCGGCGAGGATTTTTTGCAGGCGCTCCAACTTGGCGGGGGGACGCGGCTTCCACCCCACGGACGAAGACCCGTCCGCGGGGGCCCCGGCCGCGGGAGTGAACTCGGGCTCAGAGACGGCTATGTCAGTTTCTGTTTCAGATTCGGTCCCAGCTTCGTTCGCAGTTTCGGCCTCTCCGTCAGTCTCGTCTCCGATTGGGTCTTCTATCTTGGGAATTTCGATTATGGGTGCGGCTGCTAACTCCGGTTCAGTCGCTTTTGGCTTGCGCGGCGCGATCTTTTTGCTCTTTGTGGTCTTCCTGGTTTTAACAGTCTTCTTCGATTTGGGACTCGCCATGGGGGAACGTCTCGGTTTCTGCCTGCTCTGTATAGGGAGGCGCAGCAGGAGCGGCCTCTGAGGGGGTGGTGGGTTAGTTGCTGGCCGCCGTCTCGGCGGTCTTAGTGGGCGATTTCTTTTGGGGCTCCGGTTCGGGTTCCAGTCCTTCATCCGGCGAGTCTTCCAGCTCCTCGCTGGCGGCCTCGTCGAATTCGAGGTCGAGGCTTGATTTTTGCTTGGAGTCTTCTTCGGCGGCCTGCTCCTGCTCTTCGAATTCAAGAGCGGCCAGCTTCTCGAACTCCTCCATGGAGGGCAGCTCGGAGACGTCCCTGAGGCCAAAGCGGAGCAGGAATTCGCGGGTGGTTTTGTAGAGGATGGGCCGGCCGAGGACCGCCTTGCGTCCGGCTGTCGTGATCAGCTTGCGAGAGAGCAGCGTGCCGAAGACGGCGGAGGTATCCACGCCGCGAATTTCATTGACCTCGGGCGCGGTAACCGGCTGCTTGTAGGCGATAACGGCCAGGGTTTCCAGGGCCGGCAAGGAGAGCTTGAGCGGTTGTTTGATGCTTTTGACGAAGTTGCGGACGGAGTCGTGGCACTCGGGCTTGGTGGCCATGCGGTAGCCGCCGGCAATCTCGCGAATCTCGACGCCGTGATCGTCGGAAGCATAGGAGGCGATCAGTTCGTCAAGCAACGGACGCAGGATTTCGCGGACCTCGCGGTCGCGCAGACGGGCCAGGCGGCGGGCTTCGAGTTCGGCCTCGGCTTTTTCTGCCTCGGAGAGCTCCGGAGGCGCGTCAGTTGACACGGTCTCAACGGCGGAATCCGGTTTCGGCTTGAGACTGGCGAACTCCTCATTTGCCAAGGGCAGGGGAAGGGGCTGGGCGGCGGCGAAATCGGCTTCAGCCGCTTGATCGGCAGAGGCGGCTTGCTGCTGCGCCTTCCATTCGAAGGCGTCGGCGGCAAAGAGGGCGGCGAGCTGGGCCAGGTTGACCGGCTCCTCCGCGGCGTAGATGACAGCTTCCAGCTTGGCTTTCAGGCTCATTCTGCAATAGGTACCTCCAATATGGTACCGGAAGTGGAGCAGACCTGCTCATGGATCGAGGTTCAATTGCTATAACGAGGGTTGTAAAAGGGGCGTCCGGAGGATTCCGGACACCCAGGGAGGCGCTCCTATCGGGTTCAGGGAGCCTTGTTGAGCTTTGTATGTGAAATCATAATCCGCGTCTTGCCGTTGTCCAGCTTCGAGTTTGCGCTAATCCTCACTTGAATGAACTCCTGCGGGTTGACTGAAAGACGCATCGTTGTGTTGCCGAAGAAACTACTGACATGAGCGGCGGAACCTAACTTGTCCTTGTAAAAAGCTAGCACCTGATCGGGCGAGTCCGAGGTGAGAAATACGCCCGTAATCGCTGAGCCGTTGGGCATCTCCATCTTCAGGCTCCCACGTGTGCTCTGCGCGCCGGGATAAATATCCACGCCCAGATCGGCCGCGCTGACATTGTCAATTGGAGTGCTGATGAACGTGCCGGCCGGAGTGTTCATCGTTATCCGGCCACTGGGGTCAACATGGGCGCTCTTAGCGATGCGATAGCCGATGTAACCGAGGGCGCCCAGGCCAAGGATGGCCAGCCCGACGATGATGGCGACAACAATCAGAATGATCTTGAGCGTGCTGCTGCCGGTACTGGCCGGAGCCGCGCCTTGAATGGCGGCGGCTGCGCCACAGGATGGACAGGATTGCTGGTTGTCGGATATTGCTGAACCGCATTTCGCGCAGAAACTCGCCATAATGATCTCCTTGCTTTGAGTTCAAGTCTGAAATATCCAGCTTGGCTTTCAGACTCATCTGCAAAAGGTACATCCAATATAGTACCGGAAGTGGAACAGATCTGAGTAAAGATAGAAGTTCAATTGCCGGAGCGATGGCCGTAAAAAGGGCGTCCAGCGGATGCCGGACGCCCCAGAAATGCGCGCCTATCTGCCTCAGGGAGCCTTGGTGTTGATGGTATGCGTGATGGTGATCCTTGTCTTGCCGTTGTCCCGGGACTGGTTCGCGGTAACCGTCACCATGACGGATTCCTGCTTGCTTATGGGGAAAGTAAGCATCGCGCCGTCGGCAGTGTCGAAGGACATGGCCTGACTGCCAAACTTACCCTTGTAAAAATCGATCACCTGCTGCTTCGAGTCCGAAGTGAGGAATGAGCCCATCACCATCGAGCCGGTGGGCAAATTCATCTTCATGCCGCCGGCCGTGCTCTGCGCGCCGGGATAGATATCGGTGCCCAGCTCGGCCGCGGTGTAGGACTGCGACGGGTTGGCGGAGATTGTGCCGCCGGGGGTATTAATTGACACCTGGCCTCCGGGTCCGTTTACATGGATGGCTCGCGAGACGCGCCAGCCCACGTAACCGACGGCGCCCAGGCCAATAATGCCAAGCCCCACGATTACGGCAACAATAATCAGAATGATCTTGACTGCGCTGCCGCCGGATTTGGCTGGAGCCGCGCCTGGTTGACTTTCCATGGTGATCTCCTTGTTGTTGAGCAATTAGCCGGAATTTTCACTGTGCTTTCCAGACTGTCTGACAATATACCTCAACCGGCGCACGCCTGGCTTGAATCTTTTTGCAATCTTCCGAGAGAAATCTGACGCGGATGAATGCCTCGAAGGGGGAGCTGTGGATTAAAGTGTGTGTATGAAAAAGCGTGGGCTTTGTGCCGGATTTGCTACCTGGATGGCGTTTGGTGGCATTTCGCTCGCCTTATGGGCGCTGGCTGGGGCGATGCCAGTACAGAAACCGGCGCCGCAGAAGGCCGATTCGATTCTGATTCTGAAAAAGGATCACCTGATGGAGCTGCTCTCCCGTGGCAAGGTGATTCGCGCATACAAGGTAGCGCTGGGACAGGGCGGGCTAGCACCCAAGGTGCGCCAGGGCGATGGGCGCACTCCGGAAGGGCATTACATTATCGACGCCAAGTATGCGAATAGTGAATATCACAAGGCTCTGCACATCTCCTATCCCAACGCCGAAGACCGCAAGCGGGCGGCGAAGCTGGGCGTCTCACCCGGAGGCTCGATTCTGATTCACGGCCTACCCAACGGCAAAGGCTATATTGGCGCGGCACACCGGCTTTACGACTGGACGCTGGGTTGCATCGCCGTCACCGACGAGGAGATTGACGAGATCTGGAATCTGGTTCCGGTGGGCACGCCGGTGGAGATCAGGCCATAGAGCGGTTGTACCACAGCCCGAAGGGAGACAAGGACATCCGTTTCCAGTAGGTCTGCAACCGCCTTCCCGCAAGGCGCGCGGAATGCTACAATCGGCACACTTCGGACTGCGATGCCAGATGATCCAAAAATTCATGAAACCCACCTGGAGGTCGTCTTCCCCGGCCTTCCACACCAGTTTGTTCCCGTGACTCAATCTCCGTTTCTGATCGGCCGCGGCAGCGAGGCCGGTAACCATCTGCAGCTTGATGACCGGCGCATCTCGCGCAACTGCGCCGCCCTGGTTGCCGAGGAGGGCGGCTACTGGCTGGAGGACCGCGGCCATCGCCAGGGAATTTTTGTCAACGGCGAAAAAGTGGCGCGAAAGAGCCTGCGGAACGGCGACGTGATTCAATTCGGCATCGAAGATTGCTGCGAGATCATCTTTCGCTCCGCCGCCGCTGAAAATGTGATCGAAAGCATGCTGACGCGATTGGGAAACATGCCGACGATGGCCATCACTCAGTACTCCGCCGGCCTGGGCCAACTGAATCTGCTGCTGGAGGCCACGTCGCTGCTTCATTCGCAGCTTCCGCTGGAGTCGGTGCTGGCGGCGATGCTGGATCACACCATCGCCATCACCCACGCCGATCGCGGAGTGCTGATCGAGCCGAGCGCGGACAATTCATTCCGGGTGCGGCTGGCGCGCGGCAAAGCTGGCGAAGAGCTGGCGCCGGAAAGCATTGCTCCCAGCCAGACCGCGCTTAGCCAGGCAATCGACCGCCAAGCCTCGGTCATCAGCGAAGACCTGAATCTGGCTGATGTGGACCTGAAGAGCGCGAAGAGCGTCGTTGTGCAGCGCCTTCGCTCCATCATCGCCATTCCGCTGTACGCCATGGCCCGCGCCAATTCGACCGAGTCCGTTGTGCTGAAACGGGGCCAGCTTCTGGGCATTTTGTATCTTGATTCCCAGCGGCCTGCGGCTTTTTCCGATCTCGACCGGCAGATTCTCGATGCGCTGGGGGCCCAATCCGCCAGCATCCTGGACAATGCGCGGCTGGTGGAGCGCGAGCGCGAGCGGCAGCGCCTGGAGCAGGAACTCTCCATCGCCCGCACGATTCAGCAGGCTCTGCTTCCGCAAGGCTTGCACGATTTTCCGCATATGGCCATCACCGGAATGCACTACCCCTGCCATGAAGTGGGCGGTGACTACTTCGATGCATTCCCCATCGGATCCGAGCGCACCGCGTTTCTGATTGCCGATGTCAGCGGCAAAGGTCTGGGGGCGGCGCTGCTGACCATGATGCTGCAGGGAGCGCTTTCCTCGATGGCCCTGTGCGCGGACCCGGTGAGCGTCTTCAACCACATCAACAAATTTCTCTGCGCGCATGGCGGAGTGGGCCGCTATGCAACCATGTTCTTCGCATTGCTGGATCGCGATGGCAGGCTGGAATACATCAAGGCCGGCCATCCGTCGCCGCTGCTGCTCAGGCGCGGCCAGGTCAGCGAGCTTTATAGCGAAGGCTCCTTTCCGGTCGGCCTGCTGGAAAACGCCGAGTTTACCTCTGCCAGCCTGCAACTGGAGCCGGGCGATACGCTGGTGCTGTTCAGCGACGGCATTACCGAGGCGGAGAATCCGGAGGAAGAGCTGTATGGCGTATCCCGGCTGCGCGAGACTCTGGCTGGTCAGCAGAAGGCGCCGCTCGAGACGCTGAAGCAGACTGTTTTGGATTCGGTTGAGGAATTTGCGCGCGGCGCCAGCCAGTCGGATGATATGACCTTGCTTATCGCGCGTTACCGCGCACCCTCAAAAGCCGAATCCCCAGCTGCCTGAGATTCATCATATTCGCAAGCACACTGTGCTAATGTGTTACGGATCAGGCTATGAGCGCGCCCAAAACGATCGGACGGTACGAGATTATCGATGAACTGGGCCATGGCGCCATGGGCAGCGTCTTCCGCGCCAAGGATCCGGCCATGGACCGCATCGTGGCTGTGAAGACCATTCTTGCCGGGGCGCTGGCCAGCGAACAAAGCAACGAATACCGCCAGCGTTTCTTTCGCGAGGCGCGCGCCGCCGGCGCTTTGTCCCATCCTGGAATTGTGTCTGTCTTCGATGTCGGCGAGCACAAGGGCACGCCTTTTCTGGTGATGGAATTCATACCGGGAAGGACGCTCTCCGACGCCATCAAGAAGGGTGAGCGCTCATCGTTGGAGCGGGTCTGCGAGATCGGCCAGCAGGTTGCCGAAGCCCTGGGACACGCGCACCGCAAGGGAGTAATTCATCGCGACATCAAGCCCGCCAATATTTTGCTGACCAAACGCGAAGCCGATGGGGCAGAGCGAGCGAAGATTACCGATTTTGGCGTCGCCAAGCTGGCCGCCGGAGAGATTACCACTACTGGCCAGCTTCTGGGTACCCCCGCCTTCATGCCGCCGGAGCAGTTTACCGGCGCGCCCATCGACGGCCGCGCGGACATTTTTTCTCTGGGTGTCATTCTCTATTGGATGGCAAGCGGAGAACAGCCCTTTCCGGGCGAGACGATGAGCGCCGTCTCCTACAAAATTGTTCACACCGAACCCATTCCCCCGGCAAAGCTGAATCCCGCCATCCCCGCCGCCCTGGAGAGCGTGATTCTCAAGTGCCTGGCGAAGAGTCCCGCAGACCGCTATCAAACCGGCGAGGAACTTGCCCAGGCCCTGGCGCAACTGCGCACCGGCGCAAAGACATCGAGCCTGCAAGCCACAGCGCCCATGGCCAGAGGGACCGGGAAAACATCGGAAGAGACCTACGACGTCAATCCCAGCTTGCCGCCGAAGCCCGCCCAGATAACCGCAACGATCAAGCTGCCACAGCAAGCCGCGCCGGCAAGGAACAAGAGCTCGCTGCTGCTTGCCGCCGTGATACTTCTTGTTGCCATGGCTGCGGGAGGCGGATATCTGCTGCATCGATCCCGTTCGGCTGCGCAACAACCGCCCGCGGAGTGGGCCATAGCTTCGCAACCAACGCCAGCGGAGGCAACCGCATCTTCGCAGCCGACACCTGCGGCAGCGACTACATCGCAGCCTGCACCCGCGTCCCAAGCCGCGTTGATAACGAATACCACGAAGCCCCCCCCGGCGGCTGCAACACGCGCTCAATCTTCCGCCGTGGCATTCGATCCAAAGACGCTTGATCCCAAACAGAATGCGCGCTTGAAGCTGGAACTGGATCACTTTCCGCCCGATCTGGCCTTCACCGTCGAGATGAATGGGAAGATTTATTTCAAGGGCGCCACGGGCGACAAGGCTGCTTTAGAGAACCTGTTTGTTCCGCCGGGGGTGCATGAATTCCGTATCATCGCGCGCGGCGGCGGTGTGCAAAAGGCCTCGAATATTGCGAGCGCCGAGTTCAAGGCAAACAAGCGAGTGACTCTGAAGGCCGAACTCAGGCTTCCATCCAAAGGCTCTTCAGAAAGCTCGACGGCCCTGGACCCCGACGCGCAGATCGTTGCAACGCTGCGGGCGGACCGTTTTTTCCGGTAACTCGTTCTCCAAATCCGTGACCAGAAAGCCGGAATCCTGTTGCGCTTCGGCAAAATGCGTTTGCGCGCGAATAGCGAGCGGTTGGCCGCACCGCAGGTGGTGCGAAAATGGGAGTAGATGATCTCCCTGCAAAATGCCGGCAAGCGGTATGGTCCACGCATACTGTTTATGGAGGCCAACTGGCTAATCCGGAACAAGGAAAAAACCGCGCTGGTGGGCGCCAACGGCACGGGAAAATCCACCATCATGAAGGTGTTGGCCGGGCTGGAGACGCTGGACTACGGCCAGATGCAGCAGGCCCGCGGCATGAGCATCGGCTACCTGCCGCAGGAAGGGCTGGCGCTGACCGGCAGGACGGTCTTCGAGGAGTGCCTAAGCGTCTTCGACGAGCTGCGCGAGATGGCTCGCGAGGTGGAGCGGCTGGGCGGGCAACTGGCCGTGCTGGATCACGCCGGGCCGGAGTATGAGGCCGTGGCAGAGCGCTACTCCATGCTGCAGGAGCGCTTTCACGCACTGGACGGCTACGCGCTGGACGCGCAGGTAGGCGGAGTATTGACCGGCCTCGGCTTCAGCAAGGAAGATTGGACGCGGCAGACGGATGAGTTCTCGGGCGGCTGGCAGATGCGCATCGCGCTGGCCAAACTGCTGCTGGCCAAGCCTAACTTGCTGCTGCTGGACGAGCCGACTAACCACTTAGATTTGGAAACGCGCAACTGGCTCGAAGACTATCTCAAGAGTTATCCCTTCGGCTACATTCTTATCTCGCATGATAGGTATTTTCTTGATGTAACAATTGATAGAACCGTGGAGATTTGGAATAAGCGAGTGAACATCTATCAGGGCAATTACACCAAATACTTAAGTCAGAAAGACGAGCGGCGGGTGCAGCTTCAAGCGGCTTATAACAATCAGCGCCAGCAGATCGAGCATTTGGAGGCTTTCATCAACCGCTTTCGCTATCAGGCCACCAAGGCTAAGCAGGTGCAGAGCCGGATTAAAGAGTTAGAAAAAATCGAGCGCATCGAGATTCCAGAAACCGAGTCAACGATTCACTTCCGGTTTCCCCAGCCGCAGCCTTCGGGGCGCATGGTAGTGGAGGCTGAGGGACTGGCGAAGAGTTACGGGTCGAAACAGGTCTTCAAGGACGCGCGCTTCCGGATCGATCGCGGCGACCGCGTAGCCTTAGTGGGCGTGAACGGCGCGGGCAAGTCCACGCTGATCCGTTTGCTGACCGGGTCCGAGCCGCCGAGTGGCGGCGTTATTAAGCTGGGACACAACGTGGTCTGTGAGTACTTTGCCCAGGACCAATACAAGGTGCTGGCCCCTGATGTGCGCATGATCGACGACATCAGCCGCGCGGCGATCAAGGTACCGGAGGGTGAGCTGCGCTCGCTGCTGGGTTGCTTTCTCTTCAGCGGCGAAGACGTCTTCAAGCCGCTGGGCGTGCTGAGCGGCGGTGAGCGCAACCGCTTTGCGCTGGCGCGGATTCTGGTTTCGCCGTCGAATTTTCTGCTTTTGGACGAGCCGACGAATCATTTGGACATGCGCGCCAAGGATGTGCTGCTCGACGCTCTTGCGGCCTTCAGCGGCACGGTTGTTTTTGTTTCGCACGATCGCTACTTCATCGACCGGCTGGCTACGCGCGTGCTCGAAGTGGAAGGCGGCAAGGTGACCAGCCACGAAGGCAACTACGAAGACTATCTGCGCTGGAAGGGCCTTGGTCTTGCAGACGGCGGACCTTTGGCTGAGGTCGCGGAGAAGGTGAGAGTACCGGAGCCTGCCGCGAGGAATGACAGTGATGCGGGGGCCGATGCTGCGAAGGAGCGCCCACGCCGCTTGAATCCCATCAAGCAGAAGCAGATGGAGGAGCGGTGCGCATTTTTGGAAGAGGAAGTCCCGCGCATTGAGGCCGCGATTGCGCACACCGAGGAGCAGTTGGGGGTTTATGTTTCCGCCGCTGAGACGCAGCGGCTGACCGCGCTGGCTGGAGAGTTGCGCGGGCAGTTAGCCGAGCTCACAACCGAATGGGAAGAGCTGATGGGGCAACTCGACGGGCAGGCATCGCTCTCATGATTTGGCATTTGTCTGAAATTCCACTTGCCACAAACCGCGCCTTGGTATTATGCTTTATACATGCGTCGATGTCGCTAACACCGCCCTGGTGCCAGTTGCGACGCAGGGGTGCGCTCGGTTCACGAGCACTCTTCCCCGATTAATCGTTCAAACATTACCCCACAAAACAGAACCGTCTGGGATCGCATCCCGGAAAAGGAGATCATCATCATGGCGCACATAGCTGCGAATGTAACGGAACTCATTGGCAAAACCCCGTTGGTTCGATTAAACAAAGTGGCGGCCGGGCTGCCGGCAACCGTCGTGGCCAAGCTGGAGAGCCAGAACCCGGTTTCCAGTGTCAAGGACCGCATCGGCTTCGCGATGATTGACGATGCCGAAAGGCGGGGCAAGATTACCCCCGGCAAGACAGTCTTGATTGAGCCCACCAGCGGCAATACCGGCATCGCGCTGGCCTTTGTGGCTGCGGTCAAGGGCTACAAACTGATTCTCACCATCCCGGAGACGATGAGCCTGGAGCGGCGCGTGCTGCTTCTGGCCTTTGGCGCGGAGATCGTGCTGACCCCCGGGCCGAACGGCATGAAGGGCGCCATCGCCAAAGCCGACGAGATTCTGGCCAAGACGCCGAACGGGTATATTTTGCAGCAGTTCAACAACCCCGCCAACCCGGCGATTCACTACCATACCACCGGCCCGGAGCTTTGGGACGACACCGACGGCAAGATCGACATTCTGATCAGCGGAGTGGGCACGGGCGGCACCATTACCGGCGCGGGCAAATACATCAAGGAGCGCAAGCCGGGCTTCAAGGCTATCGCCGTGGAGCCGACCGACAGCGCGGTGCTGAGCGGCGGCAAGCCGGGGCCGCACAAGATTCAGGGCCTCGGCGCGGGCTTTGTTCCGGGCGTGCTGGACACCGGACTGGTAGACGAGGTGATCCAGGTGACCAACGACGAGTCCATCAACACGGCGCGCGAATTGCCGCTGAAGGAAGGTTTGTTTGTGGGCATCAGCTCGGGTGCGGCGGTGGCTGCGGCGCTCAAGGTGGCCGCACGTCCGGAGAATAAGGGCAAGCTGATTGTGGTGGTGTTGCCGGACTTCGGCGAGCGCTATCTGTCCAGCGTGTTGTTTGAGTCGCTGCGCCAGCAGGCGCTGGGGTTGCCGGTGGAGGCGATTGCGGCGTAACCACCTGAGGTGGGGGGACTGGCCGTCCAGGCGGGCGCGCTACGCGCATGAGGTTCGTGGTAACCCAGGTCTCAAGATCGAGACCTCCACCCCACGGACGAAGACCTGTCCCTTCACCCCAGCGAGCAAAGATCACTCGCTGGGGACCCCGAGTCCGTGGTGACCCCGGACCTGTGGCACCCGAGCAGAAAGCGCTATGCTTTGAAGGGGCGCGGTTGATGAAGCTGCGTCCTTTTCGAGCGATTCTTGTGCCGTGATTCTGAGAACGTTATGGCATTGTTTGCCCGCATCCGCGAAGACATCAACTCCGTGCTGGAGCGCGACCCGGCTGCGCGCTCCCGTCTGGAGGTCTTCTTATGCTATCCGGGGCTGTGGGCGGTGTGGATTCATCGTATCTCCCACTGGCTATGGGGCGCGAAGCTGCGATTGCCAGCGCGGATGCTCTCCCAGGTTGCGCGCTTCTTTACCGGCGTCGATATTCACCCCGGCGCTCTCTTGGGCCGGCGGCTGTTTATCGATCACGCAACGGGCGTGGTGATCGGCGAGACGGCGATTGTAGGCAGCGATGTGACTATGTACCAAGGCGTGACGCTAGGCGGTACAGGCAAGCAGCACGGCAAACGCCATCCCACGCTCTGCGACGGCGTCTTTGTCGGCAACAACGCCAACCTGCTCGGCAACATCACCATTGGCGAGAACTCGCGCGTGGGAGCGGGCTCTGTAGTGCTGGCCGACGTGCCTCCCAACTCGACGGTGGTGGGCGTTCCCGCGCACATCGTCTATCGCAACGGCGAGCGCGTATTGATTACCGATCCGCACGACATCAAGGATCCGCTCTCGGATTCGCTGATTGCGCTGTCGGCGCGCGTGGAGGAGTTGGAAGAGCGCCTGGGCGGCCAGCGGCGTCCGGCCGAGCAATTCACCGCCGAGGCCGCCGAGCGCGAAGCCTATCGCGAAAAGCTGGAGCGGCTCCGCCAGTATGTCTCGATGGGCGAAGGAATCTAGGTTCTGTTCACTTTGCCTCAGATGCCGCCACCTCAGGTGGCGTGAACAATCCCTAAGTCAGCGCGAGATTCATATTGTCGATGGCTTCGTCGATCTCCTGCGTGCTCTTGAAGCCCACAGTGGCGCAATCGATTCCGGCGTTGTTGAAGGCGAAGCGCATGGCCGCCTGGCGGTCTTCGTGGCGGGTGAAGGTTGCGTCGCCGACGAGCTTCATGCTGATGACGCCCATGCCGTCTCGCTTGACCTGCTTGACGTGCTCAACAACTTCATCTCGATTCGCGGGATTGTCGTCGATGCGGTAGTCGGGTCCGTCCATGCGCGCGCCTTTGTGATTCATGCGGATCATCGCAACTTGCAGCCACTTGTTGCCCGGCATCAGGCGGAGCGCGGGCAGGCCGTGAACCGACGCGCCGCGAGTGCGGATGATCTGTTTCGATTGCGCTTCGAGGATTCCATCTTGCCAGCGGCTGGTGGTGGACGTCCAATTGCCGGAGACCTGCCAGTGGAGGAGCATGATGTCAAAGTACTCGGTCTGCGAGATGCGGCGCATCTGGTCGAAGCGCTTCAGGGGATCCACGCCCTCGTCGGTGGTCACCTTGTTCATCAACTGGTAACTCTCGCGGGGAAAGTCTTTGAGTGCTGTGCCAAGCATGGCGGGAGTGGAGTAGGATTCAGCGGTCTCAAAGAAGCGGATGCCGCGGTCGTAGGCGTAGTGAATGAGGCGCGAGAACTCCTTCTGTCCGAGGGAGGATTGCACATAGCCGTTTCTGCTGCCGGTACCGAAGGCGAGGCGCGTGACCTTCAGGCCGGATTTGCCCAGCGTGACAATGTCGGTGGCTTTGCCGGTAGCGGCGTTCAACGAGAGCGAGCCGGCGCTGGCGATGGCTCCAGCGGCAAGCGAGGCTCGGAGGAATTCGCGACGGGAGAGTGGGCTCATGATAACCTCCTTGAGGGGTCCGGTTGGCGGGCGGGGAAGGCCCTTGCCGAGATGGTATCACGAGAACGTGTGCCTGGCTTTAATCCCTTGAATTAGACCGGGAAAATGTCTCCCCCGGAGCTATCCAACCCGCCTCCGCGAGTTCGTCTCCATGGTTAGGGGATTTGCGCGCGGATTTCTTTTTGATTCATCATTTTGAAACCTCAGCAGTGGTAGAATCTCAGGGATTCTGGGTCAAAAAAGGAGAGTTCGGTTCAGGCATGTTTGGGAGCTTGTTTCCCGCTGCTCACCGAGGAGGCTTGATTATATGCGGAAGAATGGACGAAGAATCATAATCATCGGCGGTGGCATCGCTGGCCTTTGCACCGCAGTTTATGCGTTGAAATGCGGCTATCAGGTTCAGGTGCTTGAAATGCACGAGATGGCTGGCGGTCTGGCGATGAGTTGGTGCCGCGGACCTTACACCTTCGAGACCTGCTTGCACTGGCTTGTTGGCTCAAAATCCGGTGGTGAGTTTCACGCGCAGTGGCTAGAGGTCTTCGACGTCGACAAGCTCAGGTTCATTGATCCTGCTGAGTTTGTCCGCATCCAAAGCGAAACAGGCGACAGCTTGAGCATTTTCACCAATGTCGACCGCCTTGAGGCCGAACTTCTCAGGCGATCACCGCAGGATGCGGCCGCAATTCGTGACTTCACGCACTCGGTGCGTGTTCTTGGCAAATTCAAGATATTCGACTCCTCGGGCAGTCTGGCCGGCAACTTGCTGAAAATGCTGCGGAACATTCCCATCTTTCCGCTCCTGGGAAAACTGTCGAAGATAAGCGGGGAACAATATGCCAATCGTTTCTCCGACCCGCTATTGAAGAGCTTTTTCTCAAATGGGGACATTGGAAAAATGTCCGCGATCACCATGATTCTTTCTTTGGCATGGATGAATACAGGCAACGCAGGCTACTGCATTGGCGGCTCACAGGCGATCATCCGTCTTATCGAGGAGAAGATTGCAAGCCTGGGCGGTACGGTCCGGTTCAAAGCCCGGGTTAAGCGCATCCTGGTGGAGCATGACACCGCCGTGGGGGTGCAATTGGAGGACGGCGAGAAGATCATGGCCGACTGGGTGATCTCCGCCGCAGATGGCCATGCCACCATCTTCGACATGCTCTACGGAGCGTATGTCAATGAAGCGACGCGCAAGCTTTACGCCGAGAGGGAGCTGTTTGCTTCCTATCTTCAGGTTTCTTTAGGAGTGGGGCTTGACCTCAGCGATCAGCCTCCCATGTTGACCCGTATGCTGCAAGCTCCGCTCACGGTCGACCCTGGCACTGAGCTAGAAAATGTCGGGTTCCGCATCTTCCACTACGATCCGACCTTTGCACCGCCCGGTAAAACCGCAGTCACCAGCCTTCTATCCACGCGCAACTTTACATACTGGACTGAACTGCGTAACAACAACCCTGCCAAATATCGCGATGAGAAGCACCGTATCGCTGACGCGGTGATCGGTGTTCTCGACAAACAGATCCCTGGCGCGAGCGCAGCCATCGAGACCATCGACGTATCCACACCGGCCACAGTCATTCGCTACACAGGCAACTGGAAAGGGACGATGGAGGGGTGGCTTGTTGAGCCGGGTGCGAGCTTCAAGCCTCTGCCGAATACGCTGCCTGGGCTGGACCGATTCCTCATGGTTGGCCAATGGGTGATGCCGGGGGGTGGTCTTCCTTCCGGCCCGATGACGGCGCGGCCAGCGGTGAAGGCGATCTGTAAGCGCGATCGCTTGCCCTTCAACCTCCATGCCTAGAAGCCAATAAGCCTGAACCGGTTGCGGTGTGATCGCGGCAAGCACATCGAGCACGTCTCCATGGGCGAAGGGATATAACGAGCCTCAGATGCTCTCCCTGCATTACGAATGGTGTTGAAACGGCCGCTTTCCGCAATGCGGAAATTGTGAAAATGCCGTACAATTCAGGCAAATCGCATGATTGGAAATTCTCATGAGTGACGAATCTCCGCGCATTCTTGTCGTCGGAGCCGGGGTCAACGGTTCCGTCTGTGCCGCCGAATTGCACCGGGCCGGTTTCAACGTAACCGTTCTGGCTCGCCCCGCTCGATGCCGGGAACTGATTGAACGGGGTCTCGAAATCGAGAACCCGCTCAACGGTGCACGGACCGTGAACAAATTGCCCTTCATTGACCACTTGGAGCGAACGGATATCTATGACTACATTCTTGTCGCCGTGCGCAAAAATCAGGTGGGGGAACTTCTGCCGGCACTCGCTCAGAATGCTTCACCTTGCGTGGTATTCATGGTCAACACAGTTTTGGGTCCTGAAGAGTGGGTTGCAAAACTGGGAGCGGATCGCGTTTTGCTGGGCTTCGCCTTCGCCGGAGGCAGGCGCGAGGGCAGCCTGGTGCGAGCCATGCGCGTACAAAGAGCTTCAACGCCCTTCGGCGAAGTCAGCGGCGCCGTCACTCCAAGGCTCACGCGCCTGATTGGCATCCTCAATCGCGCCGGACTCAAGTCAAAATTAGAGCCGCACATGCCCGACTGGTTGGCCAACCACGCAGCGATGATTGCGCCTTTCGCAATGCTCGTCATCAAGCATGGATGCGATACCCACACCCTGGCCCACTCCAACAGCGATCTGCGACTGCTCGCCGATGCCATGCGCGAGACGCTGCAGGTTCTGCGCGCCACAGGACGCCGCATTGTTCCCCGCGCCCTCACAGTGTTCTGCAGGCTTCCGCGGTTCATTCTGGTTGGCCTGTATAGGGCTTTTCTTTCCACCAAATTTGCCGAGATTGGCGGCGGCTGGCATTGTTCCCAGGCCCCCGATGAAATGAACCAGTTGGCAAGCGAACTCAAAGAGCTTGTGGAGCGATCCGGCCTCCCAGCACCGGCTCTCCGGCAGATCCTCGCGGAATCTTAATTGATGCGTGCGGTGATATTCGCCCCCGGTTCCTTTCCCGGCCGTTCTCTGCGCCGGAATGTAGACCGCACATTCTCGGCCTGTATTTCTCCTGCTACATTGGTTTGGACCACACTTTCTTGCCGGAGTTTCTTCTTGCTGGCCTTTCGACCGCTGATCGTAGTTCTTTTCGCGCTGCCTGTTGCCGCCCAGGCGGCGGTGCGCGTGCAGGCTGCGCCGGTTCCGCCGGAGATGCGTTCGACAGCCTTCACAGTGCGCGTGAATGGGCAGCCCATTGACGTTGCCCACGCCGCCGCGAATTACGAGTTTGTCAGCTTTGACATCACCGGCCCGGTGGCTGTGGAGATTACCGCCGCCGAGCCGGGCTTCTGGGACAAGGGCGTGGACATACAGCCCTGGCGGCTGGGCTTGCGGCCGGTACGCGAAGGCCAGACCATCCGCTTCCGCCTCAGCGGGCCAGCCAAGCTCTCCATCTCCCGGCCGGACGACTTTCTGCAGTATGCGAAGATGCTGTTTCTCTTTGCCGGCGCGCCGCCGCCACCGCTGCCGCGCGACCCAAAGATTCATGCCTATCAGCCGGGGGTTTACCACCAGAGCCTGAACCCCAAGAGCGGCGAAATCATTTATCTTGCTCCGGGCTCATACTTTTTCGGCAGCCTGAATCTATGGAAGGTGGAGAATGTAAAAGTTTTGGGCCGGGGAACCATTGTCTACGACGGGCCGCAGGATCCCAACAGCGACGAAGGCTGGATGCAGAAGCCCGACTGGCACTGCGTGGGCGCGCTGGAAGCCCGCAATGTGGAGATCGACGGGCTGACCTGCATTGTGAGGTCGCGAACCTGGTCGATTCAGATGAAGGATTCGACGGGATTTGTGTATGACGATCTGCGCGTGATCGGAGGCAACCCGGGCAACGCCAATCAGGATGGCATGGACTGGCTGGGCGGCGGAGACACGGTGGTGCGCAATGCGTTCATCCGCTCCTCGGACGATGTTTTTGCCTTGCAGGGCAACTGGGATGGCTACTCGGACGAGGCGATACTGCGCCCCGGCCACGATGTGCGGAATATTCTCATCGAAAACAGTGAGCTTTCTACCAGCATCTCGAATATTGTGCGCACCGGCTGGCCGCGCAAGACATTCAACTCCAGCAACTTTACCCTGCGCGACAGCGACATTCTGCACGGCGGCATCGGGGCATGCGGACAGACCTATGCACTATTCGGGATGTGGGGCGCAAACGGGGCAAAGGGGATTCACTCCGGCTACAAGTTTGAAAATCTCTTTCTTGACAACTGGTATACGCTCGAGCAGATGGAGCAGGAATACCCCGGCTTGCAGGGGTTTACTTTCCACAATATCTGGGCGCTGGATCAGCCGCCGCTGGCCGATTCCACGATGACCGGCGACGTGGCGGACGTGACCTTCGACAATGTGAAGTTTGGGCAAAAACGAGCGGCCACGAATGCCGATCTGCCGCTGGTGACGGGCGACAGCGCGCAACCGGCTCATTTTCCGGCGCCGCATGAACCGGTGGCGGCGTTCACTGTGGATCCACTGGTCTTTTCTCCGGGAGAGAACGTCACTTTCACCGCGCAACCCGCGCTCAGGACGCGCTACACATGGTTCTTCGGCGACGGCACGCAAGCGACGGGCCGCCGCGTGCACCATCGTTTTCCGGACGCGGAGGGAACCCAGCTGGATGGAGGAGAAAACGGCGCTGGCCGCTTCCGGGTTCTGCTCCACGTTGAGGATCGCGACGGAGATGAGGATTGGGCGGGGCATGGAGTGGTGGCCGTGGCTCACTGGCACGAGGCCGAAAGCGTCACCGGCCCCACGGTAATCGGTCTCACATGGCAGATTTATCCCGGAGAATGGACCGAGCTGCCGAACCTTGCCACAGAACGCGCGGTCTTCGCCGGTGAATCGCCCAACTTGCACGCGGACTCGCAGGGATTTACGCATTATGCAGCCGCCTGGGACGGCTTCATCGACATTCCCGCCGACGGCGGCTATACCTTTCACCTGCTGGCTCGCGATGGCGCGCGCCTGGTGATCGACGGCGTGGAAGTGGCAAAAACCGGACCATCCTTTGCGCAGGTTTGCGGCTCGCCGGGCAACGCGATGCGCTATGCTCGCGGCTCGTTAGGCCTGCACGCCGGACAACACAAGTTTCACCTGGAAGGACTGCACTCGGCCAGCCAGGGCTCACCCCGCCTGCTGTGGGAAGGACCCGCGCTGCCGCTGACCGACGTGCCCCCAGCGGCATACAGCCATCCACGGCAGGATGCGATAAAAGCAGGGAATAGCCACCCCAGCGAGCAAAGATCACTCGCTGGGGGCCTCGGCAGGGAAGAGGGAAAAGGGAATAGAAAATCGAGATGAAGATTAAATGGATTTTCGGTTGCGTTGTGGTGCTCAGCGCGACATCGCTGGTGCTGGCTGAAGGCAGGGAGCCGGCCGCATTGCGCGCTTCCACGCAAATTCTTGTGGTTACGACTCAGGATTGGAACGGAGTCGATGGGACGTTGCAGGCGTACGAGCGGCCCCATGCGCGCAAAAAATGGAAAGCCGCAGGCAGTCCCATCCCCGTTGTGGTCGGCAAGAACGGTCTCGGATGGGGCGCGGGAGTGGCGACGGATGCCGGACGGCGGGCAGCGAGTGATCCCATCAAAAAAGAAGGCGATGGAAAATCACCGGCAGGGATTTTTCGATTGAGCACGGCCTTTGGCTATGCCGCACAGGAGCCGCCGGGATGGAAGATGCCCTACCTGAATCTCACTCCATCAGTGGAATGTGTGGATGATGCGCGGTCAAAGTTCTACAACCGCGTTCTGGATCGCGCGGCGGTTGAGCCCGACTGGAACAGCTCCGAGCAGATGTTGCGCCCTGATGGACTGTACCGCTGGGGGCTGATGGTCGATCACAACGCGGAGCCGGTGACCGCGGGCGCGGGATCGTGCATCTTCCTGCACATCTGGCGGGGGCCGGGCGTGGGAACCACGGGTTGCACGGCCATGGCGCAGGAGCAGCTTGAAGGTGTACTCGCGCGGCTTGATCCCGCAAGGCGGCCATTGCTGGTGCAGTTGCCGCGTCCGCAGTACAAGAAGCTGAGAAGGCGCTGGAAGCTGCCGAAGCTGCCGCGCTGATAAACTGCCAGCTTCCGTTACTTCGGCAATTGACTCGCGTTCCAACCGCCGCCGAGGGCGCGGACCAATCCGACGCTGGCGACGAACTGTCGGGTTTGGAGATCGATGGCGGTGCGCTGGTTCTGGAGCAGAGTTGCCTCTGCGGTTAGGACTTCGAGATAGCTGGTGACGCCGCCCTTGTAACGCTGGTTGGAGATCTCGTAGGAGTGCTGGGCTGACGCGACGGCCTGCTGTTCGGCAGTGGATTCCTGCTCCAGGATGCGCAGCGCGGAGAGTTGATCTTCCACATCGTTGAAGGCGGCGAGGACGGTTGCTTTATAGCCTGCGGCCTGGGCCTCATAGGCGTGGCGGGCTTCATCGGTGAGGGCATGGCGCTGGCCGGCATCGAAGAGCAGCTCCGAGGCCTGCGCTCCCAGACTCCACAGCGCGCTCGGCCCTTGAATCCAGGTGCCGGGTTGCATACTTTCAAAGCCGCCGGTTCCGCCCAGGGTGATGGTGGGATAGAAGGCGCTTTTGGCAATGCCGATTTGGGCGTTGGCGGCGGCGGCGCGGCGCTCGGCGGCGGCAATGTCCGGTCGGCGCTCCAGCAGTTGCGAAGGCACGCCGATGGGAACACGGGGCAGCGACAAATCAAGCGGCGAGGGCGGAATGTTGAAGGCTGAGAGATTGTAATTGGCGAGTGTGCCAATGGCGTGCTCGTACTGAGCACGGGCCACGCCAACATCGATTCGTTGCGCGCGCACGGTTTCCAGTTGCGTTCGGGCCTGAGCAACGTCAGCCTCGGTGCCGATGCCGCCTATCAACCGCCGCTGAGTCAGGTCGAGCTGGTGTTCCAGGTCGGCAACGGTGGCGTCCAGCAGCTTGATCTGGGCGTCGAGGCCGCGCAGTTGGAAGTAGTCGGCGGCCATCTCGGCATGAAGGCTGAGGTCGATGTTGGCGGCGTCGGCGGCGCTGGCTTGGGCGCTGGAGCGGGCAGCCTCGACGGTGCGGCGAATGCGGCCCCAGAAGTCCGGCTCCCAACTGGCCTGGCCGGTGATCGCAAAGTCGCTGTAGGTGGTGGGTTTGCCGGCCGAGAAGGAGGGACCGTTTGCGGAGATTTTGTTGCGCGAGGCGGAAGGTCCGGCAGAGAGCGAGGGGAAGAAGCCGGCGCGTGCCGCGCTGACCTGATCACGGGCGGCAAGATACGTTTCCAGTGCCTGGCGGAGGGTCTGGTTGTTGGCGGCAATATGGTCCTCTAACTGATTGAGTTGCGGGTCTTGGTAAATCTCCCACCACTTGCCGCGAAGCATACCATCGGAGGGGTTCGCTGGCTGCCATGCGCCGCCGGCGGGGGCGGGCGGCGGGACGACGGCGGCGGTTGCGCCGGTTTCTTTGTAAGCAGGTGGAGCTTCGTAGCCGGGGCGGTTGTAGTTGGGACCAACGGGCTTGCATCCGGCAAGCAGGGTTAGGGCAAGGAAACCGGCAAGTCGCGCAGCACGAGGTGTTGGCATGATCATTTGCCTCCCGCGCTGGTTTGGCTGCCGGTGCTTACCACCTGGACCTTTTCGCCTTCGATGAGGGAGTCGGGCGGATCTTGGATAACCTTGTCACTGATACTGAGTCCGGTGACGATCTGCACGTTGGCTCCGTCGTCCTCTCCGATGACCACTGGAACCAGATGTGCGGTGTTGCCGTTGACGACAACACCCACGCGCAAACCTTCCCTGCGGAAGATGATCGCTGCGGCGGGCACGATGAGGGTGGGTCCGGCAGACGGCGACTTGAAGTGAACCTGGGCCAGCGAACCGGGGAGCAGTTCACCGGCGTGGTTGTCCACGTCAATCTCCACTAATAAGGTGCGGCTGGCTGGATCGATGGCGTCGGCGGTGCGGACCAATGTGCCCTGGTAGATTTTTCCGGTGTGCTCGGCGAATGTCAGGTCGATCTTCGCGCCCGGCTTCACATTCGCGGAGTAAATCTGCGGCAGGTCGGCATAGACGCGCAGGGTTTGAAGAGCTTGCAGATGAAAAAGCTCCTTGCCCGCGCCGGGATCGATAAGTTGGCCGATGTCGATGTTGCGCGCGGTGATGACGCCGTCGAAGGGCGCATAAATCTTTTCGAAGGATTGCAACTCGCGCAGCCGGGCAACATTAGCCTGGGCGGATTTGACCTGAGCCGCTGTGGAAGCGGCCTGGTTGACGTACATATCGGTGTCCTGGCGGGAGACGGCATCGGATTGGACCAGTCCCGTGTAGCGCTCGGCCTGGATGCGGGCGTTGTTGGCGTTGGCCTGGGCGGTGTTCAGGTCGGCCTCGGCCTGGGCCAGTTGCTGGTCCAGCTCGGGGGTGGCTATCTCGGCCAGCAGCGCGCCCTTCTTAACCCGCGCGCCGATGTCGAAGTACCAGCGCGTGAGGTAGCCGGAGGTGCGCGCGTAGATGGGCGAATCTGTGTAGGAGGTCACGTTGCCGGGGAGCACGAAGCTGTCAACGGGCGCGCCCGCATTGGGGGCGGCGACGATCACCGTGGGAGCGGCCAACTCGTTGGTGCGCTCGACTAGCGCATTATCGGCGTGAATGCGGCTCCAGATGCCGAAGCCAGCGAGGACTCCCGCGACGACGACAACAACGGCCATGCCCACGAGGGCCTTGCGCGGCGAGATGGCCTCCTGTTTGGGCGCGGATTCGTGTTGGTGACCCGGTTGCTGGTTCGGATTGAATTCGTTGGTCATGAATAACTACTCCGGTATCTCGTCAAACTCATCATGTATTCCGGCCATTGCCGCGCCGTGAGCTGTCATGCGACGGCCCTCCAGCCAGCCGTGAACGATGGAGAAAAATGCAGGGACAAAAAACAGGGTGGCCACGGTGGCCAGCAGCAGGCCGCCGATGACGGCGCGGCCCAGCGGGGCGTTCTGCTCGCCGCCGTCGCCCAGGCCCATCGCCATGGGTACCATGCCGATAATCATGGCCAGTGCGGTCATTAGCACCGGGCGCAGGCGGACAAAGCCCGCGTTGAGCGCTGCGGTGCGCGCGTCGCCTACCAGAATCTCCAACTGCTCACGGGCAAAACTCACCACCAGAATCGAGTTGGCCGTGGCCACGCCCATGCACATGATGGCCCCGGTGAGCGCCGGCACGCTGAGCCGGGTGTCGGTGAGGAAGAGAAACCATACGATGCCGGCCAGGGCCGCGGGCAGCGCGGAGATGATAAGAAACGGATCGAGCCAGGATTGGAAGTTGACGACAATCAACAGGTAAACCAGCAGGATGGAAAAGGCCAGGCCGCCCAGCAGGCCTGCGTAGGAGGATTTCATAGTTTCGCTCTGTCCGCGCAGGGTGAAGTGCGATCCGCGCGGCAGCTCGCTCTGGTGTTGGGCGATGATTTTTTCTATCTTGCGCGTTACGGTGCCCAGATCGGTTCCATCGACGTTGGCATAGATATCGATGACCGGCTGGACATCGTAGTGGCTGACGGTGCCCATCTCCGTGCCCGGCGCGATAAAGGCCAGGTTGCCGAGCACCTGCGTTGAAACGGGAGCGCCGGGAGCGGCAGATGCAGCTGCGCCAGTCGCCTGCGGCGCTGGAAGTGTGCCGGTGACGGGGAGGCTTTCAAGCGCGGAGAGCGACTCGAGTTTGTATTGCGGAGCCATGACGGCCACATTGTAGGTGACTCCGCTCTTGGGGTCGAGATAGAAGCTGGGCGTTGTTTGGAAGCTGCCGCTGAGAGCCACCAGCAGGCTGGTGGCCACGTCCTTTTGTGTCAGACCGATGGTTTCGGCGCGGGTGCGGTCCACGTCCACTGTCATATTGGGATAGTTGAAGGGCTGTTGGATGCGCGCGTCAGCCGCGCCGGAGACATAGCGGATCTCATTCAACATTCGCTCTGCGAGGGCGCGGTTGCCATAAAGGTCCGGCCCGACAATCTGAATGTCGATGGGCGCCGAGAGGCCGAAGTTGAGAATCTGGGTGACGATGTCCACCGGCAGCACGTAAAACGTAACGCCGGGGTACTGTCGGGCCAGCACGGCGCGCAGGCGCTCGACATAGACCGCGGTGGGATGATGGTCTTTGCTCAACTGCACCTGGATGTCAGCGTCGGCTGGGCCAATGGGCGCCGAGGTCGAGTAGGAGAGGTTCAGGCCGGAGTAGGGGACGCCGACGTTATCGAGGATGGTGACCAGTTCGCTCGGGGGAATCTGCTCGCGGATAGTCGAGTCGATGTGATCGCAGAGCGCGGCGGTTTCTTCGATGCGCGTGCCGGTGCGGGCGCGCATATGAATCTTGAACTGGCCCGAGTCCACCGAGGGAAAGAAGTCCTGGCCCAGCCATGGCGCCAGGAGGGCCACTGAACTGACGGCAAAGGCGAGAAAGAGAATGAGGAAGGCTCCCGCATGGTCCACGCAGAGGGTGAGCAGGCGGAGGTAGACGCGGCGAAAACTCTCAAAGCTGGACTCGAAACCTAGTTGAAAGCGGATGAAAGGGTTGCGGCTGGAGCGCTTCCGCTGAATCTCGGCGTCGTCATGCTCCTTGAGCAGGTACTTGGCCATGGTGGGGACCAATGTACGGGAGAGCAGGTAGCTGGCTAGCATGGCAAAGACCACCGCCTCGGCCATGGGAACAAAGAGGTAATGCGCCACGCCGCCGAGGAAGAACATGGGGACAAAGACGATGCAGATGGCCAGGGTGGAGACCAGGGCGGGGACAGCGATCTGCGCCGAGCCGTCGAGGATGGATTGCTCCAGCTCCTTGCCCGATTCCAGATAGCGGTTGATGTTTTCGATGGCCACTGTGGCGTCATCCACCAGGATGCCGACGGCCAGCGCCATGCCTCCCAGGGTCATGATGTTGATGGTCTCGTGCAGCAGGGAGAGCACGCAGAGCGAGCAGAGAATGGAGAGCGGAATGGAGATCGCGATGATGATGGTGGAGCGCCAACTGCCCAAAAAGATCAGGATCATGATGGCGGTGAGGCAGGCGGCGATGATGGCCTCGCGGACCACGCCGTCGATGGCGCCGCGGACAAAGATCGACTGGTCGGAGAGCGCCTTGATTTCTGTCTGCGGCGGCAAGGTTCCCTTCAGGCCGGGGCTCTCCAGTTTTTCGCGCACGTTGCGGATGATGTCCAGCGTGGAGGCGTTGCCGGTCTTCAAGACATTCATCAGAATGGCACGCTTGCCGTCCACGCGCACGATGTTGGTCTGCGGCGGGTTGCCGTCGCGCACGTGGGCCACATCGCGGATATAGATGACCGCGCCATTGACCGTCTTGATGGGGAGATTGTTCAGATCCTCGATGGCCAGCGGAGCGGAGTTGGTTTCGACCGCGTACTCGAAGCGGTCGATCTTCATGGTGCCGGAGGGAGCGATGATGTTCTGCGCGGAAACGGCGTTGACTACATCGGCGGGGGAGAGGCCTTTGGCCTGAAGCGCGTGCAGGTCGAGGTCCACCACGATCTGGCGCTGCTTTCCGCCGTAGGGATAGGGTGTCTGGGCGCCCTCGATGGTGGCCAGCTGGGTGCGGATATTGTTGGTGGCGATGTCGTTCAACTGCTGTTCGTTGAGGCCCTTGCCGCTGACTCCCAACTGCAGGACGGGAACGCTGGAGGCGTTGTACTGAATGATGAAGGGCGGGTTGGTTCCGGGCGGCAGGCCGCGCACCTGGACCGTGCATATGGCGTTGACCTGGGCGACAGCTTGGCCGATATTGACATGCGGATGGAAGAAGATCTTGATGAGCCCGATGCCGTTCAGCGACTGCGACTCGATGTGCTCGATGTCGTTGACCGTGGTGGTCATGCCGCGTTCGCTGTTGGTGACGATGCGGTTGGCCATCTCCTGCGCCGAGAGGCCGGTAAAGTTCCACACCACCGTGATGACAGGGATGTCGATGTTGGGAAAGATGTCCGTGGGCATCGTCTCGATGCTGAAGACGCCGAGAATCAGGATCAAAAGCGCAAAGACGACGAAGGTATAAGGCCGCCGCAGCGCTAGCCGGACAATCCACATAAGGCAGGTACTCGCACCGTGTTACGGGACCGGACGGTGCTCAGCCTCCCGGTCCATTCCAATAACCCGCTGAGATTACTATGGTAGACGAAGCGGCGTGGTAAAGGCGTGTAGGCTGCAAAAGGGGCCGCCCGTACAACTGTTAGGACGCTCCAGCGAGCGGAATGGATGCTCTCAGCGTGCGGCATTGTTCCCGAGCCGCCCGATTCGCTTACAATGATTCCGTCTTGCTTTCATGAGGGATGCGTTTGTCTGCTGGGGAGAACCCGCGTTCCCGCACTGGATGCGCTAGCACGGGCGAAACCTTTCAGGAAACTCAAGCGTCCGTAGAAACGAACACGGGCAGAGGTCTTTCGCCCGGAACGGTAATCTTTATGCCCATTTAGCGGGCATTCACTCAAGAGAAAACGGCGGGAATCGACAATATGTCTATTGAAGACGCTCCGGAGTCCCATCTGGCCTCATCCGGCATCGAGCAACAACCCTCCGCACCCAGGGGTTTCCCTGTGCGCATCGTCATATATCTGGTGCTGCTAAGCCTTGTAATTATGGTTGTCTGGCAAATCCATAAGAACCAGAAGCAAACCGCGGCCTCGAGCGCCAGTCAGGCGGCGGCGCTGCAGAGTCGGCCGGTCCCGGTGCAGGTGGCGGCTACAGAGCAGAAGCCCATGCCCATCTTCCTGACCGCGCTGGGCACGGTGACACCCTATATGAGCGTTACCGTCAAGGCGCGGGTCAGCGGCGAACTGGAACCGGTCAAGTTCACCGAGGGCCAGCAGGTGAGGCAGGGCCAGACCATCCTGGTGATCGACCCCAGGCCCTACCAGGCCGCGCTGGATCAGGCCAAAGGCACCCTGGCGCACGATGAAGCGCTCCTGAAGAACGCCCAGGCGGAATTTGCGCGTTACAAGGCGCTCTATGACGCAGGCGTGACCTCCAAGGAGACCATGCAGGCCGATGAGGCCGCGCAGGGCCAATACCTGGGCGCCATCGAGTCCGATAAGGCAGCCGTCGAGACCGCCCAGTTGCAACTCGAATGGTGTACAATCCAGTCTCCCATCAACGGCAAAATTGGCCTGCGCCTGGTGGACCCCGGCAACATTATCACCGCTAACACAACTAACCTTGTCATTATCAACCAGTTACAGCCCATCGCTGTTTACTTTACGCTGCCCGAGGACGAGCTTCCCCAAGTGCTGAGTAAGCTACGGGCGGAAACGCGCCTGACCGTGGACGCTTATGACCAGAACGACACGCAGAAGCTGGCCACTGGCTATCTGCTCACCGCCGACAACCAGATCGACACCACCACCGGAACCGATAAGTTGAAGGCCGTGTTTAACAACCAGGACGATGCGTTGTTCCCCAACCAGTTCGTCAACATTCATCTGGTCATGGAAGAGCGGCCCAACGCGCTGGTGGTGCCCTCGGCGGCTCTGCAGACCGGCAACCAAGGCTCATATGTGTGGGTGGTCGATCATGCCGATGCGCAGGGCAACGGAACCGCCAGAATTCAACCCGTGAAGGTGGCCTTGGCCGAGGGGCAGGTGACCATTCTGGACGAGGGTCTGCAAGCGGGCCAGAACGTCGTGGTGGACGGCGCGGACCGGCTGCGCCCCGGACAGAGTGTGATCGCCAGCTTGGCCAAACAGCACGGCGGACAGGGAACTGGACAGGGGGCGAAGGGGCAGGGCGCTGGCCAGAGTGGCGGCGGCCCGTTTGCGGCTCCCAACGCGGCTTCCAAACCCGGCGCTCCGGCTGGCAACAGCAAACATAATACGAGAGAGAAGCAGTGAGCTTGAGCCCATCCCGGCCCTTCATTCTGCGCCCGGTAGCGACCTCGCTGCTGATGGCGGCTATCCTGCTGGCAGGCGCAGTGGGCTACGAGCAGTTGCCGGTCTCTGCCTTGCCCGAGGTGGACTACCCCATTATCCAGGTGCTCACCTTCTATCCAGGCGGCGGGCCGGAGGTGATGGCCTCGTCGGTCACCGCGCCCCTGGAGCGGCAGTTTGGCCAGATGCCGGGACTGAAGCAGATGACCTCGGTCAGCAGCGGCGGCGGCTCGGTCATCACGCTGGAATTTAATCTGGACGAGAATATCGACGTGGCCGAGCAGGAGGTGCAGGCGGCCATCAACGCGGCCACGAGCTTTTTGCCCACTGACCTGCCCAACCCTCCCATCTATAGCAAGGTCAACCCCGCCGACGCGCCCATTATGACGCTGGCGCTGACCTCCGACTCGCTACCCCTGGACAAGATCGAGGATGCGGCCGACACCAATCTTGCGCAGAAGATTTCTCAGGTTACCGGCGTTGGACTGGTTTCCATCGCCGGTGGGCAAAAGCCCTCGGTGCGCATCCAGGCCAACCCGGCTCAACTGGCTGCCTACAACCTGAGCCTGGAAGATCTGCGCACCGCCTTGGCGGCAGCCAACGTGGACCAGGCCAAGGGCACGCTGAACGGCAATCGCCAATCCTACACCATCAACGCCAACGACCAGTTGCTTTCCAGCGGCGACTACAAGCCGGTCATCGTGGCCTACCGCAATGGAGCCGCGGTGCGGGCCTCCGACGTGGCGCTGATCGTCGATGCCGCCGAAAACTCCCAGCAAGCCGCATGGATGAACCGCCAGCCCGCGGTCATCGTCAATATCCAGCGCCAGCCGGGCGCCAATATCATCGCCGTGGTTGACCGCATCAAGGCGCTGCTGCCCCAGTTGCAGACCAGTATGCCGGCCGCCGTGCAGGTGAAGATTCTCACCGACCGCACCATCACCATTCGCGCCTCTGTCAGGGACGTGGAGTTTGAGCTGATGCTCACCGTCGCCCTGGTAGTGATGGTCATCTTTCTCTTCCTGCGCAACCTGGCCGCCACCATCATCCCCTCGGTCGCTGTGCCGCTGTCCATTGTCGGCACCTTCGGCGTGATGTACCTGCTGGGCTACAGCCTGAACAACCTCACTCTGATGGCTCTCACCATCTCCACCGGCTTTGTGGTGGATGACGCCATCGTCATGATCGAGAACATCTCGCGCTTCATCGAGGAAGGCTTGAGCCCGATGAAGGCGGCGCTCAAGGGCAGCGAGCAGATCGGCTTCACCATCATGTCGCTGACTGTTTCGCTGATCGCGGTGCTCATTCCGCTGCTCTTCATGAGCGACGTGGTGGGGCGGCTCTTCCGCGAGTTCGCCATCACCCTGGCGGTCACCATCCTGGTCTCCGCCGCAGTCTCGCTGACGCTGACGCCCATGATGTGCTCGCGCATTCTCCAGGACAAGTCGGTCGCCAAGCAGACGCGCTTCTACTATTGGTCGGAGAAGGTCTTCAACTCCATCATCGCCTGGTATGGGCGAACCCTGACGGTGGTCCTGCGCCATCGCTTCACCACGCTGCTGGTCACCATCGGCACGCTGGTGGGCACCCTATTGCTCTACGTGGTGATTCCCAAGGGCTTTTTCCCGGTGCAGGATACGGGCGTGATTCTGGGCATCAGCGAGGCGCCGCAGACGGTCAGCTTTACCTCCATGGCCGAGCGCCAGCAAAAACTCGTGGATGTTCTGCTCGAGGACCCCGCCGTCGATAACGTCTCCTCGTTCATCGGCGTGGACGGAACCAACACCACGCTGAACTCGGGCCGCATCCAGATCACGCTGAAGCCGCTGGAAGTGCGCAAAATCTCCGCCACCGAGGTGATTCGCCGCCTGCAGCCCAAGCTCGCGAGCGTTGAAGGCATTCAGCTCTTCATGCAGCCGCTTCAGGACCTGACTGTCGAAGACCGCGTCAGCCGGACGGAGTTTCAATACTCGCTGGAAGATCCCGATCAAGTGGAGCTGGCCAAATATACCCGGCTCATGGTCAAGGAGCTGGGCAAGGAAGCGGTGGTCACCGACGTGGCCAGCGATCTGCAGGACCAGGGCCTGGGCGCTCAACTGGTCATTGATCGCGACACCGCCGCACGGCTGGGCATCGCCATGGCCGACGTGGACAACACCCTCTATGACGCCTTCGGCCAACGACAGGTCTCCACCATCTTCACCCAGCTCAACCAGTACCACGTGGTGATGGAGGTGGGACAAAACTTCCAGACCGATCCCACGGTTCTCAACGATCTCTACGTCAAGTCGGGCAACGGCACTCAGGTTCCGCTCAGCCAGCTGGCTCACTGGGAGCAGACCACCGCGCAACTGTCCATCGGCCACCAGGGCCAGTTCCCCTCCACCGTGATCAGCTTCAACCTGGCGCCGGGCAAGTCGCTGGGTGACGCCGTCAAGGCCGTCAACGCCATCGAAAAGCGCATCCAGATGCCTGCCGCCATCAATGCCAGCTTCCAAGGCACGGCGGCCGCCTTCCAGACCTCGCTCTCTAACGAGCCGCTGCTGATTCTGGCCGCGCTGATCACCGTCTACATAGTGCTGGGCGTGCTCTATGAGAGTTACATCCACCCCATCACCATCATCTCCTCGCTGCCCTCGGCCGGCGTGGGCGCTCTGCTGGCTCTGCTCATCACGCACGTGGACTTCAGCGTAATTGCGCTCATCGGCATCATCCTGCTGATCGGCATTGTGCAGAAAAACGCCATTATGATGATCGACTTTGCCTTACAGGCTGAGCGCCTGGAAGGCAAGCCCGCCGAAGCCGCCATCTTCCAGGCCTGCCAGTTGCGCTTCCGGCCCATCATCATGACCACCATGGCCGCCATGCTGGGCGGATTGCCGCTGTGGCTGGGCGGCGGTGTGGGCGCCGAGTTGCGCCAGCCGCTGGGCATCACCATCGTCGGCGGGCTGATCTTCTCCCAGATGCTCACCCTCTACACCGTGCCGGTTATCTATCTCTACTTCGACAAGCTGGCACAGCGCATGAAGCCACGTGATCTTCAACTCCACGAGCAGCAAGCGGCCAGCGCCGACTGAGGAAAAGGAGCCATGCATCTTTCCGCACCTTTCATTCAGAGGCCGGTAGCCACCTCGCTGCTTAGCTTGGCTCTTTTATTGGCCGGCTCGGTGGCTTATTCCATCCTGCCCGTGGCCTCGTTGCCCGACGTGGACTACCCGGTCATCGGCGTGAGCGCGGGAATGCCCGGCGCCAGCCCGGAAACCATGGCCTCGGCCGTGGCTACTCCGCTGGAACGGCAATTCGGGCGAATCGCCGGCGTCAACCAGATGACCTCGACCAGCTCTCTAGGCTCGGCCAACGTCACGCTGCAATTCGACATCGATCGCAACATCGACGCCGCCGCCCGCGACGTGCAAGCCGCCATCAACGCGGCGCGCAGCCAGTTGCCCTCTTATCTGCCGCAGAATCCGGGCTACCGCAAGGCCAACCCGGCCGATTCTCCCATCCTGATTCTGACGTTGACCTCGGACGTGGTGCCCAAGCCGCAAATCTATGACATGGCCGACTCCATCCTGGCGCAAAAAATCTCGCAGATTCAGGGCGTGGGCCAGGTCTTCGTTGGCGGCAGCTCCTCGCCCGCCGTGCGCGTCGAGTTGAATCCCATGGAGTTGGGCAACAACGGCATCGGCCTGGAGGCGGTGCGCACGGCGCTGGCCGGCGCCAACGCCAACCGTCCCAAGGGCGCCTTCCAGGACGCAAACCAACGCTGGCAGATCAGCGACAACGACCAGATCTTCAAGGCCAGCGACTATGCACCAATCATCGCCGGCTATAACAAGCAAAGCGGCGCGCCGGTGCGCGTCTCCGACCTCGGCACGGTGACCGACAGCATCGCCGATATCCACACCGCCGGCGTCTCGGCCATCAAGCAGGACAAGGGGCCTCCGGCGCAGCTCAAGAGCGCCGTGCTGCTCTTCATCTTCAAGATACCCGGCGCCAATGTCATCTCCACCGTGGACGCGGTGATGGCCGAGATGCCGCGCCTGCAGGCCGCCATCCCGCCCTCGATCAAGATTGATGTGGCCGTTGACCGCACTCAAACCATCCGCTCCAGCGTGCATGACGTGGAGATTTCGCTGATGATCAGCGTTTGCCTGGTGGTGCTGGTGGTATTCCTCTTCCTGCGCGAGGTCTGGGCCACCATCATTCCGTCCATCGCCGTGCCGCTCTCGCTGGTGGGCACATTCGGCGTCATGTACCTGCTGAATTACACCATCGACAACCTCTCGCTGATGGCGCTGACCATCGCCACCGGCTTCGTGGTGGACGACGCCATCGTGGTCATCGAGAACATCACGCGCTACCTCGAAATGGGGATGAAGCCCTACGAAGCGGCGATGAAAGGCTCCAAAGAGATCGGCTTCACGGTGCTCTCGATGAGCACCTCGCTGATCGCCGTCTTCATTCCGATTCTGCTGATGGGCGGCATCGTCGGCAAGCTCTTCCGCGAGTTCGCTGTCACACTTTCAGTGGCAATCGCGGTTTCGCTGCTGGTTTCGCTGACCACGACGCCGATGCTCTGCGCCCGCTTTCTCAAGTCGCGGGACGAAAGCCGCCACGGCCGCGTCTACCGGGCCAGCGAACGCGCCTTCCAGTGGCTGCACAACGAATACGCATCCGGGCTGCGCTGGGTGCTGCGCCATGAGTGGCTGATATTGTGCGTTCTACTCAGCACCGTTGCGCTCAACGTCTTCCTGTACATCAAAGTGCCCAAGGGATTCTTCCCGCAGCAGGATACGGGCCGGCTGGGCGGCCAGACCGTGGCCGCGCAGGACATCAGCTTCCCCGCCATGCGCGACAAGCAGCGCCAACTGGCGCAGATGACCCTTGACGATCCGGCAGTGTATTCCGTGACGGCTTTTGCGGGCGGGGGGCGCAACAGCAACAATGTGGGCTTCTTGTTCGTTGGCCTCAAGCCGCTCAATCAGCGCCCCGGGCGCGTCTCCGCCGACCAGGTGGTCAACCGCCTGCGCGCCCGGTTGAGCAGCGTTCCCGGCGCCCGGCTTTATCTGCAGGCGTTTCAGGATCTGCAGGTGGGCGGACGGGGCAGCGCGGCACAATACCAGTACACGCTCTCGGATGAGAATCTCGAGGAACTGAACGCCTGGGCGCCCCAACTGGAGGCTCGCGCCAAAACCATGCCCGAGTTGCGCGACGTTTCTACTGACCAGCAGGATCAGGGCCTGGCTGCCAATCTGGTCATCGACCGCGATGCTGCCTCGCGACTGGGCATTACCGCCGCCGTCATCGATCAGGTGCTTTACGACGCCTTCGGCCAGCGCGAAGTTTCCACCATGTACACCGGGCTCAATCAGTACTTCGTGGTGATGGAGGTCGACCCCCAGTACCAGCTCAGCCCAGACGCGCTCAAAGGCATCTTCATCAAATCCTCGACCGGGGCCATGGTGCCGCTCTCCGCTATCGCTCACTATGAGCAGCAGCGGACCTTTCTGACCGTCAATCACCAGGGCCAGTACCCGGCCGTAACACTCACCTTCAACCTGGCGCCCAACGTGGCCCTGGGCGACGCCGTCACCGCTCTGGAAAAGGTTCAGCGCGAGATGGGCATGCCCTCCGCCATCCACGCCACCTTCCAGGGGACCGCGCAGGTCTTCCAGGATTCGCTGAAGAACGAGCCATACCTGATTCTGGCAGCGCTGATCGCTGTCTATATCGTACTCGGCATTCTCTACGAGAGCCTGATCCACCCGCTGACCATTCTCTCCACGCTACCCCCAGCTGGCGTGGGCGCCATCCTGGCCCTGATGCTCACCGGAACCGACCTGAGCATCATCGCGCTGATCGGCATCATCCTGCTCATCGGCATCGTGAAGAAGAACGCCATCATGATGATCGACTTTGCCCTGCAAGCCGAGCGCGACCAAGGCCTGCCTCCACGCGAGGCGATTTATCAGGCCTGCCTGCTGCGCTTCCGTCCCATCATGATGACGACGATGGCCGCGCTCTTCGGCGGATTGCCGCTGGCCATCGGCATGGGCGTCGGCTCTGAGCTGCGCAAGCCGCTGGGCATCGCCATCGTTGGCGGCCTGATCGTCTCGCAGATGCTTACCCTGTTCACCACTCCGGTCGTTTATCTCTTCTTCGACCGCCTGCAATGGCGCGTCATGAAGCTGCACAAAATCGGCTCAGAGCTGGAAGGCGCGTCGGCAGAATAGATGCAGCTATCTACCTGGCCTGATCGATCAGCTTCGCCGGGTAGTAGGCGTTGCGAACATACTGCTTTGCCATACGGTTGGTGTTGAAGAAGGAGCCATTGAAGGCCAGCGTGGTGCGCATCAGGCGGGCCCACTTCTCCGGCGCATCGAGGAAGAGCGGAATCACGGCGGATTCGAGTTTGCGGTAGAGCGCGCCGGCCTCGGCGGCATCGTCTGCGCCGTCTTCGATGGCCCAGCCGGTCACGCCCTCGATGCAGCCCTCGATCCACCATCCATCCAGAATCGACAGGCTGGGAACGCCGTTCAGCGCGGCCTTCATGCCGCTGGTGCCGGAGGCCTCATAGGGCCGGCGCGGCGTGTTGACCCACACATCCACGCCCGCGGTGAGCAACGCACCCAGCTTCCAGTCGTAGTTTTCCAGGTAAACGATGCGCAGCATGTCATTGGACAGCCTGGCGGCGTCCGCGACGACCTGCTGAATCAGGGCCTTGCCGGGATCATCCTGGGGATGGGCCTTGCCGGCGTAAATAATCTGCAAGCCGCCGGCCTTGGCGGCGATCTCCAGTAGCCTCTGGGGATCGGGAAACAAAAGAGTAGCCCGCTTGTAGGTGGCGGCCCTCCGCGCAAAACCCAGGGTGAGCACCTCGGATTTGAAGACCAGACCAGTGCGCTTAGCCACTTCGGTTAGCAGCGCTTCCTTGTTTTGGGCGTGAGCGGAGAGAATATCCTGCTCGGACAGGTCGATGGCGTTGCGCAGATAGAGATTGTCGCGCCGCCACGCGGGGATATATTTATCCAGCATCGTCCGGAATGGCTCGGAAACCCAGGTGGGCGCGTGCACGCCGTTGGTGATCGAGTCGATTTGAAAATCCGGAAACATCGCGCGGGAGACCTTTGCGTGTTTCATGGCCACGCCATTGGCATAGCGCGAGAAGTGCAGCGCCAGCAGCGTCATATTCAACATTTCATCTTGGAAACAGCCCAAACGCCTCAGGTGCGCCGTCCGGTCGTTGCCCAGGATGCGCATGGTCTGCTCAGTAGAGAAGCGGTCGTGCCCGGCCGGAACCGGAGTATGCGTGGTGAAGACGCATTTTTTTCGCACCTGCTCGATGTCGGCATCCGTGGCCGCGTCCAGAGATCCGCCGCCCAACTCACTCTCCAGCAGCGCCAGCGTCAGCAGCGCCGCGTGGCCCTCGTTCATGTGGTAGACATTGACCTGGCAGCCCAGCGCGTGCGCCATGCGCACTCCGCCCATGCCCAGCACAATCTCCTGCTGCAAGCGGTAATTGGTATCTCCGCCATACAGGTGATCGGTCAGAACGCGATCGTCTCCTGAGTTTTCGTCCAGGTCCGTGTCCAGCAGGTAGATCGGCACTACGTGGCCGTAGCGGCCCACCATGTCATAGCGCCAGCAGCGCACCGTCACGATGCGATTTTCGATGGAAACCGTAACTCGCGCCTTTTCCTCGGTGCAAAAATCCGCTGGATTCCACGGTTGAACCTCTTCGCTTTGCTTGCCGTCTTTGTCCAGCAGCTGCTTGAAGTAGCCTTCGTGATACACCAGCGAGAAGGCCGCCAGGGGAACGCCCAGGTCGGCCATGGAGCGCAACGTATCCCCGGCAAGAACGCCCAGGCCGCCAGCGTAGGTGGGTATGTCAGGCTTGATCGCAATCTCCATCGAGAAGTACGCGACCAGTCCGGAGTTGGGAAAGGTATCACAGGGAACTGGCTCGGATGATGTGGGTAGCATGTATTTCGTGTCTCCACGGCGCTCCAAACCTGAGAAGCGACGCACGGGAAATAAAAGTATTGCGCGACTGGCCGGAGGTGAGCGATCTTGCCCGGCCGTTATCGAGGAAAACTCCTATTGATTTTAGCAAGGAAGGCTTCTGAGGACTGGTGAATAAAGGTGTTTTCTTAGCCGTGATTCATGCCGATTGGGTGTTACCGATGGGCCAAGTCAAGGATAGAATGTCTCTTCGCGGTCCAATTCCATTTATATTCGGCAATCACGCGATTCTTCCATCACCTCTGCACAGCTCGCGGTCAACCTCTCCCAAATGCGATCCATCCAAGCCTCGTGCTCGGGCTTCATCAGCACCGAGCGCAGGCATGTGACCAGACCGGAGCCGGTTGCCGCGCGACTTTGTGATTCAAATTCAACCGCAGCTTCAAACCATGCCGACGGCAATTGCACAAGCGCCAGATGCAAATCCCGCGCGGCGCAGGCGGAAAAGATCTTTTGAGCCAGCTCGGAAGACAGCTCTGGAGTCTTGGCGTTCATTTTCCACACCACAATGTCGAGTTCCGGCGCCCCGGCAGCAAGCGGCTGGAAATGTCCAGCCTTATCCTGACGCAGCCGCCGGTCCAGTTCAAGGGCCGCCGCTCTGCTGCTGGCCAGTCCACGGGCAAACTCGCCTCCCGGCACAAGCGGCAAAAGTTGCTGCGTAGCCCACAAGGCCACTGCCGAGGCTCCAGCTCGCGAACACTCCAGGCTGATCTCGCCCAGGTGCAATTCCTTTGAAGTGAAGTAGGTGTAGGGCGAATCGTGCTTGTAGAAGCGCCCCACAGCCGGATCGCGAAAGAGCACGCAGCCGCAGCCGTAGGGTTGCAAGCCGTGCTTGTGCGGGTCGATCACGATGGAGTCAGCCTGGCCGATTGCCTCGAATGCCCGCTGCGCCGGCTCGGCGAGAGTAATGAGCCGGAAGTAGCCGCCGTAGGCCGCGTCGACATGGACACGAAAGTTGTAGCGCGAGCGCAGCGCCAGTATCTCGTCCAGAGGATCGACCGCGCCCAGAGCCGTAGTGCCGAGCGTTGCCACTACCGTGCCCACATCGCCTTTGCGCAGTTCGACTTCCAGCGCATCAATTTTCATGCGTCCACGTTTGTCGGCGGCAATTGATGCATACTCCAGCTTCAGCACGGCGGAAATGCGCTGGTGGGTATAGTGCGCCTGCTCGGAGCCCACAATCCGCTTGCCTGGCGCCAACTGGCCGGCCACCCACAGTGCCTCCAGATTGGCGATTGTGCCGCTGGAGGTCAGGTGGCCCAGAAATTCCGTCCAACCGAAGATTCCGGCAATCTCGCGAACGGCTTCAACCTCCATCTCCGAGCTGGCCCGGCCTCCGTCGCGTGCATGGTTGTTGGGATTGAGTGTCATGGCCAGCGCATAAGCGGCCCGCGCCACCGGATGCGGCGGCTTGAGCATCTGCCCGGCATAGAGCGGATGGAAGTAGGGATAGTTGTTGCCCAGCCTGAGAGCCACATCCTCCAGAACCCGCGCCATCTTCGCCGGATCGGCTGTTGCGTCAGAGGTGGGCAATGCCGCGAACTGCTTTTCCAGCAGTTCGGTGGCGCGAGATAACAGGCCCGGTACAGGATCCTGGGGCATAGTAACCTCTTACGGTAACACAATAAGAGTACGACGTTAAGGCTTTCTAATTCAATAAGTTCCAAAACAGAAAACGAAAAATATGTAGCGAAACACTACATTTTTAGCACTTTTTTATGAAAAGGGATGCTACACTGCTTTCAGCGTTAGACCGAAGCGGGCGTGAGCAGCACTCGCCCTACCAAGCAAGATTCTGCCAGTGGTCGCTCCGATTCATCCAGCGCAATTCAATTCAGGAAACACGAGCAAATGGAACAAGGTACCGTGAAGTGGTTCAACGACGCGAAGGGCTTCGGCTTCATCTCGCGTCAGAACGGCGAAGACGTTTTCGTGCACTACTCTGCAATCACCTCCAGTGGTTTCAAGAGCCTGCAAGAAGGTCAAGCCGTGCAATTCAACGTGGTGAAGGGGCCCAAGGGGTGGCAGGCTGCGGACGTGCAGCCGCTGTGAACCCACCGGCCGGATTCCGGCAGAATCTAGCAAACACAAGCGAGGGTTGGGAACGATCCCATCCCTCGTTTGTTTTTAGTGGCGGATCATTGCAATCGATTGATAATTCACCAGGAAGGGATCGAATCACCGCGTGAAACAAGGCACGGCGATCATCATCGGAGCAGGACCAGCCGGATTGACCGCTGCCATCGAGTTGCAGCGCAATTCGGCAATCAAGCCTATCTTGATCGAGGCCAGTCAGCAGGCCGGCGGCATCTCGCGCACCATCCGCTATAAAGGCAACCGCATGGATATCGGCGGCCATCGCTTCTTTTCCAAGTCAGACCGCGTGATGCGGTGGTGGCTGGAGCTGATGCCGGTTGAGGCCGGCTCAGGCGCGGACGGCGAGCTACGCTACCAGGGCCAGCAGCGCGATCTTCCCGTGGCGACGGCGGCGCACGATCCTCAAACGGAAGATCTGGTGATGCTGGTTCGCCAGCGCAAGAGCCGCATCTATTTTCTGCGCCGCTTCTTCGACTATCCCATCAGTCTGACCGCGGCAACCTTCAGAAATCTGGGCCTGGCTCGCACCTTTCGTTGCGGCGTCAGTTATCTGCGCTCGGCACTGCTTCCTCAGCGCGAAGAGCGCTCGCTGGAGGATTTCATCATCAACAGGTTTGGCAAGCAGCTTTACCTGACGTTTTTCAAGTCGTATACCGAGAAGGTCTGGGGCGTGCCCTGCCATGAGATCAGCGCCGAATGGGGCGCGCAGCGCATCAAAGGGCTCTCGCTCAAGGGCGTGGTGATGCACTTCCTCAAGAAGACATTTGTCCGGGGGCGCTCCGGCGACATCGCGCAGAAGAAGACAGAAACATCGTTGATCGAGAAGTTTCTCTACCCCAAGCTTGGCCCCGGCCAGCTTTGGGAACATACGGCCGACATAGTTCGCCAGGGCGGCGGCGAGATACATTTCGGGATTCAGATTGACCGCATCAACGTAGAGGACAATAAGGTCGTTTCCGTTGAAGGACACAACGAAGCGGGCAAGCGTGTGACGTATGCGGGAGATTACTTCTTCTCCACCATGCCTATCCGCGATCTGGTGCGCAGTCTCTCCACGCCAGCTCCCGCCGAAGTGAGAGAGGTCGCCGATGGCCTCATGTATCGTGACTTCATCACCGTCGGCCTGCTCGCCAGCAAGCTGGCCGTCACGGAAAAGGACGGCTCTGCGCTCAAGGATAACTGGATTTACATTCAGGAGCCTGAAGTGACCGTCGGCCGCTTGCAGATTTTCAATAATTGGAGCCCCTGGCTGGTCGGCACTCCAGGCAAATTCTGGATTGGCTTGGAATACTTCTGCAATGACACCGATCCGTTGTGGAAGCTCTCCGATGAGGAGATGGCGACGTTCGCCATTGCGGAGGTTGACAAGATCGGAATTCTCAAGGCGGAAGATGTCGAAGACTCGCACGTTGTGCGCGTTCCCAAGACCTATCCCGCCTACTTTGGCAGCTATGACCGCTTCGACGTAATCCGCGGTTATCTGGACCACTTCGAAAATCTCTTTCTGGTGGGCCGCAACGGCATGCACAAATACAACAACCAGGACCACTCCATGCTGACCGCCATGACTGCCGTGGAAAACATCGTCAACGGAGTTACGACCAAAGACAACATCTGGTCCATCAACACCGAGATGGAGTATCACGAGGAGAAGGCGGAGAATTGAGCACGGCGGCGGGTATATCCTAAAGAGTTGACATGCAGCTAGCCACACCGTGGCCGGTAATCCCAGGACCATGATGCCCATGAGCACAAAGACCATCGCTGTACACCTGCCTGACGGAGCTATTCGCGAAGTGCCCGCCGGGACGACGCCACTGGAAATTGCCAACTCGATTTCGCCGCGGCTGGCAGCGGCCTCCGTGGCTGCGCGCCTGACTCCTGTCGGCGCAGCCACGAAGCGAAGCACTGCTACCGACGAGCACGCCACGGAAGCAGCTATGTATACCGCCGAGGATGCGGCCGGTCCGCGCCTGGTGGACCTGGCCGCGCCTTTGACCTCCGACACTCGCCTGGAATTGCTCACCGAAAAGGACCCCGAGGCGATCAAGGTGCTGCGCCACTCCGCCGCGCACGTGCTGGCTACGGCGGTGCTGGAGCTGTTTCCCGAGACCAAGCTGGGACATGGCCCGGCTACCGACTCCGGCTTCTTTTACGATTTTCATCGCGAAAAGCCCTTCGTCCCCGAGGACCTGGCGCGGATCGAGGCGAAGATGGCTGAGGTGATTGCCCGCGACGAGCCGTTCAAGCGCGAATCTGCTCCAAGAGATAAAGCTCTGGAAGAGTTCAAGCGTGACGGCGACTTCATGAAGGCGCACTTCGTCACCAAATTCACCGCGCCCGGCGACCAGGTCAGCTTTTACCGCAATGGCAAGTTTGTGGATTTTTGCAGAGGGCCGCACGTGCCCTCAACCGGCCGCGTCAAGGCCATCAAGGTGACCAGCCTGGCCGGCGCTTATTGGCTGGGCGACGAGAAGAATCCGCAGTTGCAGCGCATTTACGGCACCGCGTTCTTCTCGAAAAAAGATTTAGACGAGCACTTCGCCCGCCTGGAAGAAGCGGCCAAGCGCGATCATCGTCTGTTAGGCAAGCAGTTGGACCTCTTTAGCATTCAGGAGCTGGCCGGCGCGGGACTCATCTTCTGGCATCCCAAGGGCGGCATCGTCCGCAAGGTGATGGAAGACTGGATGCGCGGGGAATGTTTGCGGCGCGGCTACTCGATGGTCTTCACCCCCCACGTCCTGCGCCGCGAGCTATGGAAAATCAGCGGGCATGAGGGATTTTACGCCGGCAACATGTACACACCCATGGAGCTCGATGATGCCGAGTACCGGCTGAAGCCAATGAACTGCCCCGGCCACATCCTGATCTACAAGAATTCGCCTAAAAGCTACCGCGATCTGCCCGTGCGCTATGCCGAGCTGGGCAACGTTTATCGCTACGAGCGCTCCGGCACCATGCATGGCCTGTTGCGCGTGCGCGGCTTTACGCAGGACGACGCGCATATTTTCTGCACCCCCGGCCAGATCAAGGATGAGGTGGTTGCCTGCATCGACTTTGCCGAGGCGGTGCTGAAGACCTTCGGCTTCCACGAGTTCAAGGTGGAGCTATCTACGTGGGATCCCAACGACCGCGCCCACTACGCCGGCTCCGACGAAAACTGGGACCTGGCGGTGGGCAGCCTGCAAAGAGCGTTGGACAGGAAGAAAATTGCGTACAAAACCATTCCCGGCGAAGCGGCTTTCTACGGTCCCAAGATCGACATTAAGCTAGTTGATGTACTTGGCCGCCTGTGGCAGCTCTCCACGGTGCAGTTCGACTTCAACCTGCCGGCGCGCTTCGAGCTGGAGTACGTGGGCGAGGACGGCGAGCGCCACCAGCCGGTGATGGTTCACCGCGCTTTGTTCGGTTCCGTCGAGCGTTTCTTCGGCGTGCTCATCGAGCACTATGCTGGAGCTTTTCCGCTGTGGCTTGCGCCGGTGCAGGTGGGCCTTGTCCCCATCAGCGAGCGGCACCACGCATACGCGCAGAAGGTCGAGGCAGAGTTGAAAGCGGCGGGCCTGCGCGTTGAGACCGACACCCGCAACGAGAAGATGAACGGCAAGATTCGCGACTTCGCCAACCTGAAGACGCCCTACATTCTCGTCTTTGGCGACAAGGAGCAGCAAGCCAGCGCGGTCAGCGTTCGCACCCGCGGCAAAGGCGACCAGGGCTCCGTGCCGCTGGCCGAGTTCATCGCCAAGGCAATGGCGCTGGTCGCAAGCCAATCGACAGAACTGTGATGGGACGCTTGGATTCTGACGGCTTCCGGCCATACCGAAGCCGCAGTGCACCCCAATCGCTTTTTGTGGCCTGAATCTCCATCTCGAAGTAAATATCTTTCCCTTGCTCATCGCACTGCGCTAGAATTTCTGAAGCCCAGGAGAGAACTTATGCCTACTTGCGCGAAGTGCGGTACATGGAATCAGGATGGAGTGAAAAGCTGCGATAAGTGCGGGGCTGCGATAACAGCGGCTGGGACGGTGAGTGTGGTAAGCCCAACGACGCCTTCACCTTTGCAACCAGCAACGAGCGCCCCCGTGTCCAAATTCTCCGAGTGGCGCCGCAAGAATTTCTTTCAGTTAGCGGCCTTGCTGGTTATCACACTGGTTGCCGGAGTGCTGCTGGGCAGAAGCGCCTTCGACCAGCACGATTCTTCAGGACCGGGCACGCTCGACACCAATTACACCGTGGAAACCACTACCAGCAGCAGTGGCTATGTCGAGAGCGTCAAATACGTCGTGACGTACAAGTTCGAGGTGAATGGCAAGCAATACACGGGGAAGGACAGCATCAGCACGGAACCGACTGTTCCCGAGGTCACGGTCTACTACATGAAAGACGATCCGCAAGAGAACGCTTTGAGTCAGGGCCGTGTCAAGACATTCAATCTTGTTGCCGCGGGCTTTGCATTTCTGCTTGCCCTGATCGCGTACGGACTGCTTCCCAAAAGAAGCCGTTTTGCAGCCGGAACGGCCCCGCGGTCTGCCGCAGGGGGCGTCGGAGACCCAGGCTATGAATACCTCCGCATGAAGCGCGGGAAGTACAATGCGTGGGTTCACGTTCATATTGCGTTCTTCGTAGAGACGGTCATGACGGCGTCCCTGGCGGCGGTGGTGCTGGCGGAGATTTTTCACGCCGATGCTACGAGTTACACAATCCTGGGCGTTGCTACGTTCGTGGCCGTTGCGGCAACGCTGTGGATCTACGTCGATCGCTGGAGCTGCATTGAGGCATTTTCCAGCCGTTTCTGCTCGGGCCTGGCGAATTTCTCCATTCTTTATGTGCCGGCGATTGCGTTTGTCTATGCCAACATCCGCGGCTTGAATAAGCTGCGCGGGCGATAGGGATATTCCAGGAACATTGTCCAGGCGGTGTTGGGCGCTCAGGCCGATTTCGGGTTGAACCTGAAACCGGAAGAGACCGCGTCAGGCTGCGTACCGGCCCGCCCCAGGCCGCCGAAGCAGCCTGCCTGGGCCAAGGATCGTTCTAAATTGGAAACCAGGCGTTGTAGAGGGCTATTTGTGCGATATATCACACGATTCCGATAGAAATTACCAGGCTAGGCCTCTGAGCTTAACCCGCGGACCAATGATTCCAGTATCATAGGAGATGCCAGTTGGCGGGTTTGGAGGTGGGATTTTTTGGCGGAGGTTCGTGTTCAAGAAGGCGAACCGCTGGAAAATGCGCTGCGCCGGTTTAAGCGGAAGGTTCAGCAGGAGGACATCATCAAGGAAGTCAAGCGTCACTCCTACTACCTGAAGCCCGGCGAGAAGAAACGCGTAAAGGCGGCTTTGGCGCGCAAGCGGAATCGCAAGAAGGCTCGTAAGGAGCAGGACTAGCTTCAAAACCATCGTGACATACACCGTCCCGGCGACTCTCGCATTGAGATGCGGGCAGGAAACCAGAGACCCAAGGCAAGGCCGGGGCGGTTTGTCGCAATTTTTCACTTACTCTAACTCACTTAGAGTTGGAAGTTGTATTGAGATCTGGCCGGCTTGCCGGACAGAGATTCTATTTGCCGCTGTACTTGTTGCGGCCCGGGCCCTGGTTGTTACTACAGCACGAAGCAGGGAAACGGGACCGGCAAGCTGATTGTGTTCATGGCCGATTTCAATGTATTTCCCTTCTTTGGGGAAGCCGGCCATGGAATTTACCGACAGAGTTTTAACGTGCAGCGACTGCGGCGCCGAGTTTGTATTCACCGCTGGCGAGCAGCTTTTCTTCCACGACAAGCAGTTCAAAAACGAGCCCAGGCACTGCAAGCAGTGCAAGGCGAAGCGCGTCCGCGGAGGCTCCAGAGTGCGCCCGGAGACACGGACCAACTGCTCGAAGTGCGGCGAGGCAACAACGGTTCCCTTCAAGCCCACGCAGGGCAGGCCGGTGTTGTGCCGCTCCTGTTTTAAACAGCAGAATTCGCAAAACGGGGCCTCTCCCGTCCCGAAACCAAGCCCCGAGCCGAGTCCGGAGCAGCAACACGTGGAAGGAGACTAAGGCGTCTTCTGCTGCCTGATACGCGCACCGCTCCCCTATACTGAGGCGTGGTGATCCGGCGTTGTTCGCGCCGGTCAGCGGGAGGGCCGCGCCATGGTGCAGACTCGGATCAAGCCTTACATTCAGGAAGTTGCCGAGAAGGCGCGTCGCCAGGTGCAGCAGCGAGTCTTCCATCGCAACCAGGTCTTCGGGCTGGTGCTGGTGGCTGCGGCGGTTCTGCTCTTCTGGCTCTTGCGTACCAATCCCAAGTGGATCTTTCCTCCGGGGTGGTGGCGGCCGTGAGTCCTGCGCGGACGACTGCATCGAGCAGCCCTTTGGGCGAAAGCCTGGAACCTCTGGCAGTTCTCTTGCTGGGGCCGACGGGCAGCGGCAAGACGGCGCTTTCGCTCGAACTGGGCGAGCGCTTCGGCGGCGAGATTGTCAGTTGCGATTCGGTGGCCGTCTATCGCGGCATGGACCTGGGTACGGCCAAACCCACTGCCGCGGAACGTGAGCGCCTGTCACATCACCTCATCGACGTGGCCGATCCGGACCAGCCCTTTACCGCTGGCGAGTACAGCCGGCAGGCGCGGGTGGCTTTGCGCGAGATTGCGACGCGCGGCCATCTGCCCATTGTGACCGGCGGAACTGGACTCTACCTGCGCGCCATGACCGAGGGGCTCTTTGCCGGGCCGGCTCGGCAACAAGAGTTGCGGCTTCGGCTACAGCGCAGCCGCGAGAGGCACGGCGAAGCCTGGCTGCACCGGCTGCTCCGCCGGCTCGACCCGGCCTCGGCCGCGCGCATTCACGCCAACGACGCGGCCAAGCTGATTCGCGCCATCGAGGTCTGCGTGGCGGCGCGCAAGCCACTTTCCGAGGTGCTGGGCAACCAGGAAAAAGCTCGCGATCCGCTCACTGGCTTTCGCCTGCTGCGCATCGGCCTCAACCCGCCGCGCCAGGCGCTTTACTACCGGCTCAACCGCCGCTGCGCTGCGATGTTTGCGGCCGGGATCGTCGAAGAGACTCGCGGCCTGCTTGAACGTTATGGGCCGGTGAAGGCGCTGGACTCGTTGGGTTACCGTCAGGGACTTGCCGTCCTGGCGGGGACTCTGAGTGTTGAGGCAGCTGTAGAAGCAGCCCAGCAGGGCCATCGCAACTACGCCAAACGGCAGATGGCATGGTTCCGCCGCGAGCCGGAGGTGCACTGGATTGCGGGCTTCGGCGACGAGCCGGAGGTGCAGCGCGCGGCGATGGAACTGGTACAGAAAAACCTGTAATGATTGTTTTCGCAGGCTGATTTGCAATGGCGCAGAAGCGAAGCGAACCTCTGGCGCATCCATTAGACTGGACGGTGGAATACGGCGTTCGCGGCAGAAGAGCAGCGCCCTGAAATGGAGTTTTTCGTGGCAGAGACGATCTACGACGTGGCGATCATTGGTGGCGGACCGGCCGGCTACACAGCGGCCATTCGCGCGGCAGAATACGGTCTGAAGGTCGCGCTGATTGAAAAAACCAGCGCGCTGGGCGGGACCTGCCTGCATGTGGGCTGCATCCCCACCAAGGCTCTGCTCTTCAACGCCGAAATCTGGGACCACCTGAAGCACGCCGCCGAATTTGGCGTCAGTTTCGGAGAGGTGGGCATCGGCGCGCCCACGCTCAACTGGGCCGCGGTGCTCCAGCGCAAAGACGCCATCATCGCCAAACACGTCAAGGGCCTGGACTTCCTGATGAAGAAGCACAAGATCGCGCGCTTCGAGGGCTATGGACGTTTGTCCGGCCCAGCACGCGACGGCGTACATACAGTCAACGTCACGACTGCGAGCGGCGAAGAAAGCCAGATCAAGGCGAAGAACGTCATCCTGGCCACCGGCTCCGAGGCCAAGATGCTGCCCGGCCTCAAGGCCGACGACCGCATCCTCACCAACATTGAAATCCTCGCGCTCAATCAGGTTCCCAAGTCGCTCATTGTTATCGGCGCGGGCGCGGTGGGCATGGAGTTTGCCTCGCTCTTCCGCACCTTCGGGACCGAAATCACGATTGTCGAGTTTCTGCCGCGCGTGGTTCCGGTGGAGGACGAGGAAATCTCCAAAGAGATCACGCGCCTTTTCAAGAAGCGCGGCATCGACGTGAATACCGGCGCCAGAGTCGAGAAGGTCGAAAAGACCGATGCAGGCGTGAAGGTGACCTATATCGATCAGAACGGAAGCCCAAAAACGAAAGAGAGCGAGAAGCTCCTGGTGGCCGTGGGCCGGGCCGGGAGAACCGGCGATCTTGGCCTGGAGAAGACGCGCGTCGAGCTTGAACGCGGGCTAATCCGGGTCAACGAGGCCCAGGAGACCGCTGAGCCGGGAGTTTTTGCCATCGGCGACATCGTGGCCGGACTGCCGCAACTGGCGCATGTGGGCGCGATGAGCGGCATGATTGCCGCGGCTAAAATCGCCGGACGCCCCTTCCGCCCGGTGCGCCGCGACCGCATCCCCGGATGCACCTACACCGAGCCTCAGATCGGGTCGGTCGGCCTGACCGAAGCGCAGGCCAAAGAAAAAGGCTACGAAGTCAAGGTGGGCAAGTTTCCCTTTGCGGGCAACTCCAAGGCAACTATTCTGGGCAGCCACGACGGCTTCGTGAAGGTGGTCTCCGACGCCAAATACGGCGAGATTCTGGGCGTACACATCCTCGGCCCGCAGGCTACGGAGCTGATCGCCGAGGCGGTTGCCGTGCTGGAGCTGGAAGGCACGGTGGAGGAGCTGATGTTCACTATCCACGCCCATCCCACTCTGGCTGAGTCCCTGCTGGACGCCTACGGTGCCGTCGAGGGAATGGCGATCAACGCGTGAAAAGTTTCATCGCCAGAAAAACGCACGATTTCTGATTGGCAATTTGACTTTTTAATCATCCTCAAGGGACGAAAGCATCGCTGCGTAGTCATTTACAAACAGGAGATTCCGGATGAATCCAAAGGTTGACGTATTTTTGCGGAAAGCTAAAAAGTGGCAGAAAGAATCGGAGAAATTAAGAAAGATCCTTCTTGACTGTCCGCTGACCGAAGAATTGAAGTGGGGTCAACCTTGTTACACATTTCAGGGGAAAAACATCGTTTTGATCGGCGGATTTAAGGAATACTGCTCGCTTTTGTTCTTCAAAGGCGCCTTGCTAAAGGATGCCCATGGCATTCTGGTTGCACCGGGGAAATTGCAGGCGGGGCGCCAGATTCGGCTCACCAGTGTGCGGCATATCGTTGAGATGGAACCCATCTTAAAAGCCTATATTCATGAAGCCATTGAAGTGGAAAAAGCCGGATTGAAAGTGAAATTAAAAAGGCATTCTGAATACATCATTCCGGAGGAACTGCAAAAGAAATTAGATGATAATCCTGCGTTGAAATCCGCTTTTGAGGCACTGACGCCCGGACGGCAAAGAGGCTACTTCTTTCATATTTCCGCGCCCAAACAATCCAAAACGCGGGAGTCAAGGGTTGAAAAATGCGTGAAGCTCATTCTCAAGGACAAGGGATTGAACGATTAGCAGCGGAACTGCTGGTTGGTTTACCGGCAGTCTGCGGCGCCACTAAGCCATTTAGAATGGAATTGTTATGAGCACCCTGAAAGCCGTTCGCGGCACGCGCGACCTTTTGCCGCCGGAGACAGCCCTTTGGAACCGCATCGAGGCCACCGCGCGGGATGTCTTTGCCCGTTACAACTTCGGCGAGATTCGCACTCCGGTTTTCGAGGAGACGGCCCTGTTTGCCCGTAGCGTGGGCGAGGAGACCGATATTGTCTCGAAGGAGATGTACACCTGGACAGATGGAAATTACACCTGGGAAGATAAAGATAGGCTAAGCCCTGAAGAGGCTCGAAAAATTCAGGAACTCCTCAAATTATCCCCTCAAGACGATATTGCACGTCAGGCTGAACAACGCGGCCTAAAGGTGGGGGAGCAAAGGCACTATTTGGCACGCTCCCTCACCCTCCGCCCTGAAAATACCGCTGGAGTAGTTCGCGCCTACATCGAGCACGGGCTGGGTGAGAGCGGGCAGTTGCAGAAGCTCTACTACATCGGCCCGCAGTTCCGCCGCGAGCGCCCGCAGAAGGGGCGCTACCGGCAGTTCGCACAGATCGGCGCGGAGGTCATCGGGCCGCCCTCGTCGGGGAGCGAATCGCCGCTGCGCGACGCGGAAATCCTCGAAATGCTGGCCACACTCCTCGACGAGCTGGGCATCACTGGCTGGACGCTGGAGCTAAATTCGGTGGGGTCGGCAGCAGACCGCGAACGCTACGACGAGACGCTTCGTGCGGCTCTTGTTCCTGTGGTTTCGCAAATGTGCGGGGACTGCCAGCGCCGCGCCGTCACCAATCCGCTGCGTGTGTTGGACTGCAAGGTTCCCGCCGACCAGCCGATTATCGAGACGCTCCCGGTAATTGCCGATTCGCTGGACGAAGCCTCCCGCGCTCACTTTGCAGCAGTCACTGCGGCTCTGGACGCGGCTGGCGTGCCCTACACGCTGAATCACCGGCTGGTGCGCGGCCTGGACTACTACACCCGCACCACCTTTGAATTCACCCATGGAGGGTTAGGCGCGCAAAACGCCCTGCTCGGCGGTGGCCGCTATGACGGGCTGAGCGAAATGCTCGGCGGACCACGCGCGCCAGGCATCGGCTTTGCCATGGGCGAGGACCGGCTGGTGCTGACCCTGCTTACACAAGAGGCTTCTGCACCGCAGGTGGCCGACGCGTTCATTGCGCCGCTGGGCGAAAACCTGAACGCCGCCGCCCTGGTTCTGGCCCGCGAACTGCGCCATCAGGGACTGTGGATCGAGTTGGGCGAGGGCAGCTTCAGATTGAAAAAATCCTTTGAAGCGGCAGATAAAATCGCCCGCCACATCGTCATTCTTGGCGAAGATGAGCTGAAATCCGGTATTCTGACGGTGAAGAACTTCTCCACAGGCATACAGACCAAGGTTCCCCGCGCGGAGCTTGTGAAATCGTTGAAATCCTAAGGGATGCGTCGTAGAATTATATGCAGACTCATCCCAAGCAGGTCGTCCGTATTGCAGTATTTGACTGATGAATCGGAGCAGTGCTTGATGCTGAGGCCTTATGCGACAAAGGATTCTCCTAAGTCTTGTGGCGCTATTGATTGCGGTCGTTGCATTCAGCCTCGGCTTTGAGCTTAAGCGTCCTGACCTTCCCAACCAGACTCCTCGTGACGCTCAACGAACGGAATTGCCTCAGCCGATAACCCAGAACACGAGCATATTATCGTCGGAGCAGCCTGTTCCGCCCGCATCTGGCCACAAATACCATGTCCTCGACTTGCTGAGGATCAGACCTTTTCCCGATCAAGGGAAATTAGTGTCACTGGATGTGGTTTCCCAACCAAGTCCTCTTTATGGAGACGCCGTTAACTACATGACCCTACCCCGGAATGTCCCCGACATCGCAAACGTGCGAGGTGTGCATTATAAACAGATGCTTGGACCCCATCTCTGCATATACGATGTCATTGAGTCTCTTCCCAATGAAGATAACGTTGATGAGCCTACGACTGTCGGTCAAATTACTGTCGAACTGAATCAAGGCGTTTCGCCACCTGGCACTTTGAACAACTGGGATGTTGAACCCGACGGGGTCACGGAAGTTACTACGTTTGACGGAACAGTTCGTAACCTACCACGTGTCCGATTCTGGCAATATGAAGATGGTCCGTTCATTAGGAGTTCGAATCCGCGTGGAAATCGCTAAGCAACGACGTCATCCGGCGAATGTCGTCTGCGGTCAGAACCCCGCTCATTGGAATTGTCGGGATGCCATCTTGATACCACATCAGCCAAAACAGACCTTTCTGATTGTTTTCAGGAAAGCGTGTGTCTATCACGTGTTCCAGCCAGAGAGTAAATCCCTCAGATTCCGCTAGAGGTCCCGGAAGGGCACTCCCAAGAACAGTTGAATCAGAGTGCGCAAATCCAGTTGTGATATCTGTATGAAATCGCTGATTTCTGCACGTAAAATTCTGTAGTTCGCCTCCGACAAGCAATCGATCCTTCTTAGCCATTTCCCATCTCCTGTGCCATTTGCTGATTCATTTTGTACAATAAGTATATCGTGTTGGACTTTTTAGGAAATCTCGAACGGACGCATTATTGCGGCGAGCTGCGCGCCACGCACGCCGGCCAGAAGGTCGTTGTGATGGGCTGGGTGAACCGGCGGCGCGATCACGGCAACCTGATCTTCCTTGACCTGCGCGACCGCACCGGCATCAGCCAGATCGTGCTTGATAAGGAGCTGATTCCAGACGGCCACGCCAAGGGCGAGCAGATTCGCCCGGAGTACGTGGTCGCCGCTGTGGGCAAGGTGCGCCTGCGCGACGCCGACTCCATCAACCCCAAGATGGAGACCGGCGAGATCGAGATCGAAGCCACCCAGCTCCTCGTTTTGAACGATACCCGCCTGGCGCCGTTTTCGCCTTCGGAAGAGGCCATCCAGAACGAAGAGGTTCGGCTCAAGTATCGCTACGTGGACCTGCGCCGACAGGAGATGCAGCGCAATTTTCGACTCAGACATGACATCACGCTGGCTATCCGCGACAACCTCAGCCAGCAGGGCTTTCTGGAGATTGAAACGCCCATCCTCACCAAATCCACACCCGAGGGCGCGCGCGATTTTCTGGTGCCCAGCCGCGTGCATCCCGGCGAGTTCTACGCACTGCCGCAATCGCCGCAGATATTCAAACAAATCCTCATGATCTCCGGCTTCGACAAGTACTTCCAGATCGCCCGCTGCTTCCGCGACGAGGACCTGAGAGCCGACCGCCAGCTTGAATTCACGCAGGTCGATCTGGAGATGAGTTTTCCGCGCAAGGAGACGGTCTTTGCCGTGGTTGAGCAGTTTCTTGCGGCGGCCTTTGCCGCGGCAGGCGTCACCTTGCCCACGCCCTTCCCCATCATTACGTACGATGATTCAATGCGGCGGTTTGGCAGCGACAAGCCGGACCTGCGCCTGCCAGGACTCACCGACGTGCGCCCGGCCTTCACGGATGAGTCCCTGGCCACGTTGCAAATCGATCCCGCGCTGCCCGTGGTGGCGTTGCGCATCCTCAGCGTTGGCGAGCTGAGCCGCAAGGAGCGCGAAGACAACCATCCTCTCTTTGATTTAAAGAAGGGCGCCAAGTTCATTGACGATTTCAAGCGCCTGGCCAAGGGCTATCCCGAAGCCGCTGTCAAAGTGCGCGAACTCGCGGGCGCGGCTGAAGCCGACTTCGTCATCATCGTCGCCGGCGATCCGGCCCACCCGGTCAAGGCCAGTGACACGAAATTCGCAGGCCGTCTGAGCGAGCGCGAAATCAACGTCTACTCCGCCGCCGGCAACTTCCGCACTGAGCTGGCAAAGAAATACGCCGACCGGCACGGAGCCTTTGCTGTCACGGAAAAAGCCGTGCAGGAGGCGAACGCGCGCAGCGGTGGCAAGTGCGTTGATGGAGCGGCGGCCTTCCGTCCCATCTGGGTCACCGACTTCCCCATGTTCGAGTACGATTTGGCAACCGCCAAGTGGATGCCGGCGCACCATCCCTTTACCGCGCCTTACGAGGCCGACATGAAGAACCTGGTTGCCGACCCAGCCTCTGTGCGCGCCAACTGTTACGACCTGGCGATGAATGGCCTGGAACTCGGCTCGGGTTCCATCCGCATTCATAGAAAAGATGTTCAGCAGCAGATCTTCCAGTCGCTGGGAATCAGCGACGAAGAGGCGCGCGCGCGCTTCGGATTTTTCCTCGACGCTCTGGAGTACGGCACGCCGCCCCACGGCGGCATCGCGCTCGGCTTGGATCGAATCGTGATGCTGTTGGCCGGAGCGCCCAGCCTGCGCGAGGTGATTGCCTTCCCCAAGACCGCCAAAGCGGTTGACCTGATGGTGGACGCGCCCACTGCGGCCACCGAGCAGCAATTGAAGGAGCTGCATATCCGCGTGGCGCTCAAGAGCTAGTAGTCTTTGGTCGCATAAGAAAATGAAAGGCCCGGACTGGTGAGTCCGGGCCTTTTTGTGTTGAGCGTACGCTCGCCTCGCTGCCGTTACTTTTCGGTCACCAGGGCGTTGATCAGACCTTGACCGTTGGGGCTGCCCCAGCCGGTCACCAGGTCGTAGCCGGTCACAGCCGAATAGCTGCCGGATTTGCCGCTGGTGATGTCGTGGAAGTCCGTGCCGTAGCTGGAACTGACGCCGAAGGCATAGAGGTAGGGGTTGATGAAACCGAGGCTCTTGTAACCGTCGGCCACCAACTGCTGATTGACCAAAGCCATGTAGGCAGCCCACATGGGAGCAGCAAAGCTGGTGCCGCCATATTCGTTGGCCAGGCAGGCCTTCTGGTCGGAGCAGGTGTAGAAGGTGAAGTTTGCATTGGCCGAAACATCCGGGCCGTTGCGATAGGTGGTTGAACCCTTATTCGTCGAGTTGATTACGCCGGAGAGCTTTTGCCATGCAGGGATGGCGATCTTGTCCGGCGAGATGCCGCCGCCAGAATCCGCCCAGGCGGTTTCCGACTTCCATGCGCCGCCCGCGCTGGCGGTGATCAGGTCCGTGCCGCCAACAGAAACCACATTCGCATCGTCCGCCGGCCAGGCCTTGTTTCTCGACGACCAGGTGGAGCTGTCTCCCGAGGCTGCAAAGAAGTTCTGTCCCTGAGCCGCCATCTTCTGGAAGTAGGGGTCAAGCGTGGTTGGATCAACCGGCGTCCAGCCCCACGAACAGCCAATGGTGGTGGGCAACGGGTTGTGGGTAGTCATGGCGCTGATAATGGCCGTATCGGTTGAGCCGATGTACACAACCAGGCTGGCCAGCCCCGGAGCCATGCCCAGAGCCTGTGTCATGTCGAGGGTTTGCTCGGTGTCGTCGCAGTTGTGGCCGGCCCTCGTATACACGCAGCTTGTGCTGGTTCCATCCACGGAGAGCAACGTGATTGGAACATTGTTGGTCTGCTTTACATTCTTGTAGTAGGTGTTCAAGTCAGCCAAGTCGGTGCCTTCATACTCCCACAATCCGAGGTTCTGGCCGGCGCCAGTCAGGGTTGTTCCGCCGTAGTAAGCCGCGCGCATGTCGCTGCCTAAAAACGAAGCCGAAGGACCGGAGCCGGTAGTGGCGTGGGAGACGACAGCTTCAGCTTTGATGCCACGGGCCGCCGCGTAATCGCTCCTGCTGACCAGCAAGGGCTTCGGAATCGAATAGTTATCTAGGCCGGAGATGTGCCACAGTTGGAAGGGTAGGTCCACAGTGGGCTCACGATCCGCAGCGTAAAAGGCGCGGTCCTCGGTGGGGTGCTGGTAGGTCAGCAGCCTGATACGGAAGGCTGCCTCGATGGTTGAAACGGAGCCCTTGACCTGCACTTCCATTCCATCGCGCGAACCGCCAACAACCGTAAGTCCGTTTGCCTTCGCAAAAGCGAGCACGGCGTCATATTGTTCCTGGGTGGGGCCAAAGCGCGCAATGAACTCCTGCGGCGTAAGGAATTGCCGGTAGGAGGCGCTGGCCGGATTGTTGAGATCGATCAGGAACTCGTCCAGTCCGGCCTGATCGCTCAGGGGCAAAACGATATCCAACTGCAATTGCTGGGTTTCAGGCAGGCGCCCGAGCAACAACGCTTGCCCGTTGTTAACAACATCGCGCACATGGCGCGTCATCAGCGATTGTGCACTGCCGGCTAAAGCTCCGGCCGATACAATCGCCGCGATGGTCAATACGAATACTACGATTCTTTTGTTCACATTACCTCCTGTCGGGACTTGTTAGCGGGGGAGTTGCTGATCCGCCTTCAAGGAGACTATTAGCCAATTGTGCGTAAGCACGCCACGGCTGTCAACCAAAAACCGTTCTATTAATCACTTCTGTGTCAAAAGTTGCTTTGTGGATGAATAAGCAAAAAGCCGCCGGAGCCGGCCTAATACACATTTCTTGCAAGATGAGCCTATTGCGGGTGGCCGCCCCGCAATACCCCGTATTCTGCTACACTGATTCAAGCGTTATCGAGGGGCCAAAAGCGCCAGGCCGCGCCCCAAAGATACGCTCCTGCAACCCTAGTTCGGGGAGTGGCTCAGCCTGGTAGAGCACCTGGTTCGGGACCAGGGGGTCGGAGGTTCAAATCCTCTCTCCCCGACCATTCTTTTCAACAACTTACAGAGGCATAAACATACTTGGCGCACCAATACTGCTTAGTCTAAATCAGTGAGAACGGCGTTCTCCAAACCCGTGCGATAATGCACTGGTTATGATAGAGAGCAGCCGGGAAATCGCGCGTGCTGGTGCCGTGAAATTGCCTGAGACTCAGGTAATCCACTGCTTTGATGGACCCGTCAAGGGGGATGAAATCGTGGAATTTCGCTTGCTCTACAGCGGTGAACTGCTCTCGGATGCCAAAGCCCCGGAGAAGCATTGGATACGGCGGCAATTCCACCCTCAGCTCAGGAATCTATGGAAGAGCCAGCGCAATCTGCGGGAGCTTGCGGCAGACAAGGGAACTCTTCCCGGCATGCCGGACCCGAACATTGCCGAGTCGGTTCGCTTTGAGAGAGACTTCGATGCGGGAATCGACAAGATCGCTAACAACTGGCTGAGCGGCGGATTCCGCGTCGTTCCACTGATTACCAGGGAACTGTGTGTGCGTTGCAGTCTGGATATTCTCTTATTGCGGCGGGAACCGCCTGGCCGCATTTACATGAAGGGGGACATCGACGGGAGAATAAAAACCGTATTCGATGCGCTGCGCATGGCAAAGAACGTAGAAGAGGCGGGAGGCCAGGGACCACAAAGCGGGGAAGACCCATTTTTCGTGCTTCTCGAAGATGATGAACTGATCTCTGAGATTTCCGTGACCACCGATCATCTGCTCCAGATTCCGCCTGCGGAGGAGTACCACAGCAACTACGCTTCGCTCATGGTCCATGTGCGCATACAGCCCACCACGCCCGCTGCATACAACTGGGCATTTGCCTAGCTGTGCCCGTTCTCCCGATTCAGTTTTTCCAGCACCGATTGCAATGTCTTCTCTATCGCGGTCAGCCGGGCGTTGATCTGCTTCCCGCGATAACGGAACTCGCGGATGTAGGCTTTCACCACGTCAAAGAAAGCTATTGTGGCAATTCCGTAGAATGCGGCTTGCCTATATGGATGGAAAAAGACAGCGGTAATACCTAAGCCAACATATAAGAGCAGGAATATCCATTTTGCTTTTTCTCCGTGTTTCCAATAATGGGTTTCCTTTTCGGCTTCGTCTTCCTTGTTAAAGTCCACGCTGATTCTCCTTGCGTTGCTCCAGCTCTGTCACTTTCTCTTGGCGGCACTCCACGTTCCGCTGGTGCAGCACCTCTTTGATCCCCGCCTCCCCCTTCTGCTGGAAAGCCTCCCAAAGCTCCGCGACCTTCTCTTCTTCGGTCGGTTTCCTGTTTTCCATGCGCGAAACCTCTTGATCTGCGCTATTATAGCGCCAACAGAAAGGCCGCGCGGTCAGGCGCGGCTCTCCGGTGTGGCACATTCTCCAGCGACATCATCGCATGGAGTGTGTCCACATGCAAGAAACATCGGCTAGTTTGGCTCTCCGTCTGGTTTCCATCCTCCAAGCAATTCTCGAAGAGCCTGATCCTGATAATCTTCGGCGGATGGCGGAAGAAGTTCGTCAAACTGTTCAAAATTCTTATCAAACTGATACTGGACGGCGCGAGAATTGCGGGCAGCTTCTAATAGTTTCTCCACGTCCTGAAATCCAGCATCTTTCACTAATTGAGCAAACACCCGATACGCCAACAGTTCCCGGTAGTAACTCTTCAATTGCCGTGCAAGGTAGAGAATAAACCGTTTCTGCTGTTCATCATTCATGCCGGTAGTCCTCCGAAAATTGCGCTATGATTACTCCATGAAGAAACCGCCAGATACGCCCGAATTCGCCCGATTCACCCATGCCATACGCCACATCATGGGTGTGTCGAAAGTTGAACTCCAGCGCCGCATGGAGGCGGAAAAGGCGGGGAAGCGGCTCAAGGCTTCCGCTTCCCCCGGCCCTGGCGCTGCATCCAAGCCGGCCAATTAGACTTGACTCGCCCCTGCCGTCTTGCCGGTCAATTCGGCATAGGTGAGTCGTTTACCCGCAATCTGCGAAATGGCCAGGGCAAAGCGGTCCGCGTCAGTCAGCGGATTGTCTTTCGTGGCGCGGTAGTTGTAGCGGAAGACTTGTTCATCCAGGTAGCGGTCCAGGTGGAACGGCTCCACGGCTACATAGGTTCCGGTCAGACCCCGCTTCAACAGGCTCCAGAAGTTTTCCATGCCCTGCGTGTGGACTTGGCCGCGCACGTACTCTTCCATGTGGTTCACGGTCTCATGCACAAAGTCCTGCTCCGCCAGCCGGTCATATCCGGTTGCCTGGTCTGTGTAGACGGTGGACTTCCGTTCAATTCCGTCCAGAATCTCCGCCTGTAAAGTTTCCCGCTGGACGTTGGGAATCATTTTGGCGCGAACCTGCCGGGCGTCGCGGTCCAACATGCCCATGACAATCGCCTTGCCGTGACAGCCGCGTTTCTCGCCAAAGGACATTCTGCGGTCACGATGCATCTTGCGCAGATCGCCGCCGATGAAGGTTTCGTCCACTTCGACCGGCCCACCGCTCTCGCCGCCCATCTTGCACCAGTTGCAATCCCTGAGCGCCAGCCGTATCCGGTGCAAGAGGAACCACGCGGTTTTCTGCGTCAGCTTGAGACTGCGGGCAATCTCGTAGGAACTGATGCCGTTTTTGCAGCTCACCACCAGCCAAACGGCAATCAGCCATTTATCAAGCGGGACGGGCGAGTCCTCAAAGATGCTGCCCGTCTTGACGCTGTACTGCTTCAGGCATTCACCGTTCATGCACTTGAAGATGCGCCGGGTACTGAGGTAGGAAACCCGCTTACTCTGGCAGTGCGGACATACCGGGCCATCCGGCCAGCGCATGGACGCAACGAAGTCAATGCATACTTGCGGGTTAGAGAAGTAGCGGGTTGCTTGCAGAAGGCTTTGCGGGAAACGCTTGTTTTTCATGGCAGTTTCCATACTACCCCTGTCGTGCTGGTGTGTCAAGTATATTTTCGCCCTTACAGACTAGCGAACCCGACCCTCTGGTATTGGCCCAGGTGCCCTAGCGCCGGAAGGTGCGTCGATATTGGGCTTCCCGCCGAATCCTGGATGCAAAACCATCTACAGAAACATCTACAGTCAAAAAAGATGATTCAACATTGCAACCAGACAGCTAAACTGGATCCGCACCCATCTGTTTGATTTATCAGCAGATCGGTATTCTCGGCGAGAGACAGGAACCAGCGGTTTCCCTCTACTCCACCATTGACACTGTGACTGGAATGTCTCTTTCTAACAGCTGGAATGCGGCAGAGGCTTCTCGTAGAGCCCAGCCGGCAATCAGTAAACTGGGCGCGGGCATGGATTCGATCTTGCCGAGATCGGCGAGCGTAGAGTAGCGGATTAGCTGGCCGGGCTGAGAGGCTTGCGAGACGAGGGCGCAGGGGAAGTCGGGAGGCAGGCCTTCGTCGAGCCAATCTTGCGCCAGATCGCGCAGATCACGGCCCGGCATAAACACCACGCGTGTCGAGTCTTCAAGCTGCGGTAGCGGGGCATGAGGTTTGGATTGCGCGTGATGGCCGGTAGAGAAGATTACGCTTGATGTGATATTGCGGCTTGTCAGCGGGTAGCCAATGGCAGCGGCCGCAGCAAAGGCGGCGGAGACGCCGGGAACAATCTCAAATGGAATGCTTGCTTCGGTGAGCGCGGCGATCTCTTCGGCGGCGCGACTGAAAATAAGCGGATCGCCGCTCTTGAGGCGGACGATAGTACGGTGGGGATTTTCTTGCTCGCGGGCGTGCTCCATCATCAGCGCGTTGATTTGTTCCTGCGTGATGCTCTGCACGCCGCAGCGCTTTCCCACATTGATGATCTCGGCGGCTGGCTGTGCCAGCTCAAGAATCGCTTGTGGAACAAGGTCGTCGTGCAGAATGAGATCTGCGGATTGAATAAGGCGCAGCGCCTTGACGGTCAGCAGCTCAGGGTCACCGGGTCCGGCTCCCACCAGATAGACCTTCCCGCCGGAGCCGGCGGACTTATGTTGGAGCGGAGTGAGAGCAAGACGGTGCGTCGGGCAAGAAGCTTTTTCGCAGAGCTGTCGGCCAGCCAACTGATGCAACAAGGCCTTACGCGCCTCACCGCGGGGATGCGTTGCTAAAACTTCGCGCCGGAGCCGGCCCAGGCTTTCGAGCCACGGGCCGAGGTCGCTGGGCAGTTGTTCGTCGATCTCGCAGCGCAACTGCTGTGCGAAGGCAGGACTCTCGCCGGCCGTTGAAATAGCGATCTGCAACTCGCCGCGGCTAACCACCGAACCGAAATAAAAATCGCAATTGGGAGGGTCGTCAACACTGTTGGCCAAGATGCCGCGTTCGACGGCTCCCCGGTAAACTGCTGTGTTGACTTCGGCAGAATCGGTGGCGGCGATCACCAGATAGTTGCCATCAAGATCGGAGAGTTCAAAGGGCCGCTGAACCCATTCGAGCTTGCCTTCGATAGCTAGCTGCCGGATTTCTGGCAGTGCATCCGGCGCGATAACGCGCAGTTGCAAGCCTGTCTTGAGCAGGCTGACGATCTTGTCGAGAGCAATACTTCCCGCACCCACCACCATGCAGCGGCGGCCGTTGAGTTTGAGAAAGACCGGCAAAAGGCTCATAGCTTATTCCTCAATCAGCGACGCCGTGCGGCACGGGGCCTGCGGGCAGGTCACGTTCGACCGGCTGCAAGACTTCGCCCGCCAAATCGGCGCGCAGTTCGTCATTGCTGTGGCGCGCGAACCAGGCGCGCAGGTTTTCTTCAGGCTGCCGGCTGCCGAGATAGTGGCGGAGCAGACGCTCAATCGCTTCTGGCACCAGCGTCGCGGGGCAACGAAAGCCCACCGGGCGCGCGATGGAAGCGTGCTGGCCCACCGCGCCGCCAAGGCAGAAATAATAGGCGTCGATGAGCTTGCCCTCATGCTTGATCTTCTTTCCCTCGATGCCGATGTCGGCGATCCAGTGCTGGCCGCAGCCATTGGGGCATCCGGTAACGTGCAGCCTAAGCTGTTGATCAAACTCCGGCAGCCGCTCTTCAAGCTCGTCCACGATCCAGCGAGTGAAGCCCTTGGTCTCGGTGATGGCAAGCTTGCAGAACTCGGTGCCCGTGCAGGCAACCGCGCCGCGCCAGAAAGATGAGCCATCGACTTGCAATCCGATCTGGCCTAATTCGCGCGCAACTTCTGATGTTTTGTTGTTGGGAATATCAATGAACAACAGATTCTGCGAGACGGTTGTGCGCAGCGCGCCACTGCCGTAACGCTTTGCAAGTTCGGCGGCGGCCTGCAACTGCTCGCCGCTTAACCGGCCGCGCAGCACCGATGCGCCCACGTAACTCAAACCAGGCTGTCGCTGCGGATGAATGCCGGCGTGATCGCGGTAGATATCGTCGGGCACTTGCTCGGGCGCGGCGGGAAGCAGCTTGAAGTCCAGCCTCGACTGCAACTCGGCGAGAAAACTATCTGCGGTCCAGCCTTCTTTCAGGAATAGGTATTTCATGCGCGCCTGTGCGCGATTTTCGCGCAATCCCTGCTGCTCGCGGAAGATCTCCGTGACGGTGCGCGCTACGCGAAGCGCCTGCTCGGGAAGAACGAAGGCATTGAGGCGCACAGCCAAATGCGGCTCCTTAGAAAGGCCACCGCCGACACGCAGAGAATAGCCAAGCTGGCCGTTCAATTTGGTCGCGGTAAGTGCGATGTCGTTGATCTCCGGGTGCGTGCACCACGTGGAACAGCCGGTGACGCAGATTTTGAACTTGCGCGGCAGGTTATAGAACTCCGGATTGCCCTTGAGCATGAGCGAAATCTCATTGGCGAGCGGCGAGGAGTCGATCAACTCATCTGCGGCCACGCCGGCCAGCGGGCAGCCGGTCACGTTGCGCACCACATCACCGCAGGCGCCTCTAGGCGATAATCCTACCGCGTTTAGGGCATCGACAACATCAGGGAGCGCCTCGATAGTGAGCCAGTGAAGCTGAATGCATTGGCGGACGGTGATGTCGGCCAGGTTGCGCGCGTGTTTTTGCGCGAGGCCCGCGATGACGCGAAGTTGCGCGGCGCTGACGATGCCGTTGGGAATACCGATGCGCATCATGAAGTATTCGGAGGCCAGGCCCTCGCCGCCCTTGCCGCCGGTGGCGCCCACGCCATCGCCCTGTGTGTAGATGCCCCACCACTTGAAGTACAAAGAAGCCCACTCAGGCAGCACGCTCGACCGCCCTTGGCGGGCAAACTCGCGCACCTCATCGAAGGCTTCCCACGGATTCTTTTCGCGCTTCAGGCGTTCCGCGCGCTGAGCAATTGTCTCTTTCACTGGAACTGCTTGAGTCATGTTTTCCTCTTCGCCGAAGACAAAAAACCCGCGACAGCAATGGCTGTATCGCGGGCATCGGGGAAACCGAGATTTCGATCTGAACTTTTAGACCTAGGCTACCTCTGCGCGCGAAGCGATGGACAGCGGCGACAACAGAGTTGACCTTGCATATAGAAATATTATGGGCGGGTCGCGAGAAAGTCAAGTTAGTAGAGGGACTATTGCACCGATGCAGAGCTGCCCGATGAGATTCCGATGTAACTAGCGGCACGAGGGCCCATGGAGAAACCTGTTGACAAGAATTTCAATCTCCGGTAATGTGAAAAAACAAGGTCGAATCCGAGATGCAAGCCGCTGTTATCAAAATCGCGTGTTGTTGTCGCCGCTAGCGCCCGCTGGCCCGTCCGCGATTTTGTCTTTCCCAATACAAAAATGTTCATCATCGATTCCCGGAGTTGAGGATGTCCTTGTTTTCAGCCTTCCCTGCACGCTTTGTTGAAGACTCTGCTCGCTTACTGAGCGGGCCGGAAACGGCGCATTGCTCTGCCTGTCGATGCTGATCCCATAGCGCCGGTGGCGAAGAGGCTAACGCGCAGGTCTGCAAAACCTGTACTCGCGGGTTCAACTCCCGCCCGGCGCTCCATTTATTTGTATCGGATTCCGATTCAGCCATATTTTCGAAATAATAATTATGGTTTGTAATTGTCCAGATTTGTTGGTACTATGGGGTTGCATATGGTTCGCGCCTCTCAATGCCGCGCTTGTTGTTGCCTGTCGAAGACCCTCGACGGGTGTATGAACTAGTCTCTGATTCTCCATTCGCAATTCATCAGAAGACGCACCCGAGCTGAATAGCCCGTGTGTACCCTTCTTGCATTGGCCTTCAGTTCGATCACCAAACTGAAAGAGGTCATGCATGACGGTTGTAGAATATCCATCTCTCTCATCGCCGCCTGCGAGCGCATCCGTCTCTTCGCACCTCAGTCATCTGCGTCTGTTAGAAGCCGAAAGCATCCACACACTGCGCGAAGTAGCCTCCGAATTTGAACGGCCGGTGATGTTCTATTCCATCGGCAAGGATTCCTCCGTCATGCTGCGTCTGGCGCAGAAGGCCTTCTATCCCGCGCCGATTCCCTTTCCTCTGCTGCACGTGGACACTGGCTTCAAATTCGCCGAGATGCTTACCTTTCGCGATGAGATGGCCCGCTCCGTGGGTGCGGAGCTGCTGGTCTGGCGTAATGAAGTTGCCATTGCTGCGGGCACGAATCCCATTGTGCTCGATACCAAGCGCTGCTGCGGTTTGCTGAAGACGCAGGCGTTGCTCGATGCGCTGCGCCACTACAACTTTGACGCAGCATTCGGCGGCGCGCGGCGCGATGAAGAGAAGTCACGCGCCAAAGAGCGCATCTACTCCTTCCGCGACAGCGCCGGCCAGTGGGATCCGAAGAACCAGCGCCCCGAGCTATGGAACCTGTACAACGCCCGCGTTCATCCCGGCGAAAGCATTCGTGTCTTCCCGCTCTCAAACTGGACAGAGATGGATGTCTGGCAATACATCCACGAGGAAAAGATTCCTGTCGTCGATCTTTACTTTGCCAAAGAGCGGCTTATGTATGTGCGCCCAATAAGCGCGGGTCAGGACGCGCTGCTTCCCATTGAACAGGACTTCGTCGCGCGGACTGGTGAGCAACCCCAGATGGTAAAGTGCCGCCTGCGTTCGCTGGGATGCAGTCCGTGCACTGGAGCGATTCGCTCCGACGCCGACACCATCCCCGCCATCATCGCGGAGCTGCTTTCGTTTCGATCGTCGGAGCGCGCCAATCGCGTCATCGATCACGACCAGGAAGGGTCCATGGAATTGAAGAAGCGGGAGGGATATTTCTAAATGGCGGCACTCCTGGCACCACCATTCTCGGTCGGAGACTTTCTCGCCGAAGAACGCGAAAAGGATTTGCTGCGCTTCTCGACCGCGGGCAGCGTAGATGACGGTAAGTCCACGCTCATTGGCCGCCTGCTCTACGACACGCAATCGGTCTACGAAGATCAGGTCCGCTCCATCGAAGGCAAGGGAACCACCGCTCCCGGACAAATTGATTTCGCACTGCTCACCGACGGCCTGCGCGCCGAGCGCGAGCAGGGCATCACCATCGACGTGTCCTATCGTTACTTCTCCACGCTGCGTCGCAAGTTCATCATCGCCGACACGCCCGGTCACGAGCAGTACACGCGCAACATGGCCACTGGCGCATCGACTGCCGACGCTGCGGTCGTACTGATCGACGCCAGCAAGGGCGTGCTGATTCAATCACGCCGCCACGCTTACATTGCATCGCTGCTGCGCGTGCGCCATGTGATCGTCGCGGTCAACAAAATGGATCTGATCGGTTACAACGAGGCGGCCTTCAGCGCCATCGAGCTGGACTTCACTTCTGTTCTCAATCAGATCGCAGCCGATACCGGCAGCCCTGTTGAAGTCCGCTTCGTTCCCGTCAGCGCTCTCGCTGGGGACAACATCGTGCACTGTTCCGATGCGATGCCGTGGTACACGGGACCATCGCTGCTGGAGCTTCTGGAATCGCTGCCATCAGCTCTCGAAACGCGCACCGCGCCCTTTCGCTTTCCCGTGCAGCGCGTTCTTCGTCCCGATCATACCTTTCGCGGATTTGCTGGCCAGGTTGCTTCAGGAACCGTTCGTCCCGGCGACATAATCACCGTACTTCGCTCGGGCAGATGCGCGCAGGTCTCGCGCATCGTCACCTATGATGGCGACCTTGACGAAGCCCTCGCGCCGCAATCGGTCACGCTGGTTCTGGATAGCGAGCTCGACATCAGCCGCGGCGATATGATCGTCTCCTTGCACGCGCAGGCAACCGTCGCCAAGCTCCTTCAGGCCGCACTCGTCTGGATGGATTCGCGGCCGCTCCAGCGCAACCGCCGCTATCTGCTCAAGCACACCAGCCAGACGGTACCCGCATTTGTTTCCGCAATCAAGCATCGCACCAACATCGGCACGCTGGCTCACGAAATCGCCGAGACGCTGGAGATGAACGGCATTGGCGTCGTTAACATCGATCTGCTGCGGCCGATTGCTCTCGACCTTTACCACGAAAATCGCTCAACCGGTGCATTCATTCTGATTGATGCCGAAACCAACAGCACCGTCGCCGCCGGCATGATCACCGCGGCTACAGAGGTTGCGGCAGCGGGCGATCACCTTCATGCCGATGCATGGGGCCCGGTAACCTCTGGCGAAAGAGAAGCGCGCTGGGGACATCGTGGCGCAATTCTCGAAGTGAGCGGTCCGGTTGAGTTGATTGATTCCATCGAGCGTTCCCTATTTTCAGCCGGTGCAGTTTCCGTTCGCATCGAAGCCGACGATGAGGCCTTTCTTCTTCATCCCGGCCTGCTGGAGATAATCACTCGATTGCAGCTTCAATCCGGACTGCTTGCGCTGGTTATCAAGGCGAACGAAAGCGAAGCGTTGATTGTTCGCACGGAAGGACAGGAGATTACTCTCGACGCGAACGATCTAATTCGCGCGGTCTCTGCCGTTCATCAACTCCTGAACAGCGCGGGCATCTTCATCTCTTCAGAAAGGGCAGGCCTCTAATGAGCACAACGGAAATCCATATGCAGGTGAAGACCAGACTCGACGAGGTGCGCGAGACGCTTGCCCGAGAAATCTCGGACAATCAGGATGTGTGTTTGACGTGCAGCTTTCAGGCCGAAGATGTATTGCTCGCGAAGCTGGCCATCGAGTTCGATGCGAAGATACCCATTCTTTTTCTCGATACCGGCTATCACTTTCGCGAGACTTACGTCTATCGCGACCGTATTGCAAGCGAGTGGCACTTGAATCTCATCAACCTGCTACCGGCGCATACCGTAGCCGAGCAGGAGGCCGAACACGGCCTGCTCTATCAATCCGCGCCGGATCAATGTTGCAAGCTGCGCAAAGTTGAACCGCTCTTCAGGGCGGTCGCGGAGTACCGCGTGTGGATCACGGGCTTGCGCCGCGAACAGGCAAAGAGCCGCGCCGCTCTCGAAGAGTCGGCGCTCTTCACGCTTCCCAGCGGCAGGCAGGTGCTCAAACTCGCGCCTCTCGCTGCGTGGACAACACGTGATGTCTGGTATGCCTGCGAAGTTTTATCGATTCCGCTGCTGCCGCTCTATGAGCGCGGATACTCCTCCATCGGTTGCGAACCCTGTACGACGCTTCCACTGGATCCCAACGATCCGCGCTCCGGCCGTTGGGCTGGCCGCAAGGTTGAATGCGGCATTCATATCACAGCCGCACCCGTGAAATAGGACGAGCAGACAGCTATAAAGGAGATTGGATGCAATATCTCATCGGATTTATCATCGCAATGTTTATCGCGCTCACCGGGGTTGGCGCCGGCACCGTGACTGTGCCGGTTCTGATATTGTTTCTTGGCGTCCCCGCGCCGGCTGCGGTCGGCATTGGCCTGATGTTCGCCACTGCGGTCAAATTGATTCTGGTGCCGGCGCAGATTACCCGCCGCAACGTGGTCTGGCGGACGCTTGGATTCATGCTTCTGGGCGGAGCGCCCGGCGTCATCGTCGGGTCGCTGTTTCTGAAGTATCTGGTGAACGCCGGTTCGCAGAACCTGCTCAACGCGATTCTTGGATTGATTCTGGTGACTACGGCGGGATGGCAGATATTCGTTTCCTTCCGCCCCATGAAAAAGGATTCGGACGCTCGAGATCGCAGCTCTCTGCTTTCATGGCTGATGCTTCCGGTAGGCGCCGAGGTCGGCTTTTCCTCCGCCGGAGCCGGCGCTCTGGGCAGCGCCGCGCTGCTCAGCCTCACTACTATAGCGCCCGCGCAAGTGGTCGGTACGGATATCGCCTTCGGCTTTGTCGTCTCACTCATCGGCAGCGGCGCACATTGGTTCTCGCACGCCTCCAACCCGGAGTTGCTTAAACACTTGATCGTTGGCGGCGTCGCCGGAGCTATTGCCGGAACTATCCTCAGTACCCGCGTTCCTCGCCGTCAATTGCGTTTTGCCCTCTGGGTCTGGCTACTGATACTCGGTGGACAATTTCTCTTCAACAGCTATCAGGTCTGGGCTGCACCGCACAAAGAAACAGTTAGCCACACTCAACCATTTCATAGAAGCTAGGAAAAGAGGGGCTTCGTTGACACCGTTTCCACGAGAGTCTGACATCGCAGCGTGCCTGAATCGATAGAGACTGAAGGCAACGCAAAGCTGTAGAGCTTACTTCAGTAATGATGCTAAGGTATTCGCGGAAGGTGTAGTCGAAATCGTAGCGCTCAAAGCACCCTGGAGCAATTCAGAACCACAACTTTCAACGATATGGTCGCAACTCGTTCAATACAAAGCAGTTAAAATCACGCAATTTCAACAATTTTCAATAAGCGGCAATAACTGGTTCGGGACCAGGGGGTCGGAGGTTCAAATCCTCTCTCCCCGACCATTATTATCAACAACTTACAGACTAGCTAACCCGACCCCTTGGTATTGGCCCAGATGCCCTAACGCCGAAAGGTGCGTCAACATTGAGTTTTTCGCCTAACCTTGGATGCAACACTATCTACAAAAACATCTACAGTCGGAAGAGATGATCCAGCTTTACACCCAAACAGTCAAGCTGGATACGCTACCTATCTATTTGATCTGACAGCAGATCGGTATTTTGGCTAAGGGCACCTTAAGTTCTAGGTTTGTGACCGGCAGCAACAATACGAAAACATCGACAGCAGGTACCGGGATTGAAACTTCGCCTCAATCGCTCCAGTGCGTTCCTGGAAGCGCTCAGTGTCCGGCCACATGCATATCGACCTTGCCACGAAACTTGCCATATACAAAGACGATGTAGCCGACGGCCAGTACCATGCCGACGCCCCACCAGACCAAGCCGACGGCCAGCGCGTGCGGACCGGAGATGGCGCGGGTTAAGGTGATGTCGCGGCCCGTGCCGGTGGTTGCGGGCAGCAGCGTCGGATAGAGTCCCCAGCAGGCTCCGGCCAGCATGAAGAACAGGTAAAGGCACGAAGACAGAAATGCTTTGACCGGCTGGGTCTTGCGATTGAAGAGCCAGAGAGTAGCCAGGGATGCGACGACGCCGACTGGAACGATGAACGTAGCTGGGAAGTTGAAGTAATTGCTCAGGCTGGCCGGGCGCACAACAATGGTGGCGGCGAGACTGACCAGGGTGAGCGTCACGAGAGCAAACCAGAGTGGACTGACGATGCGGCGGGCGCGCTGTTCCAGTTCGCCGGAGGTCTTGATGGTGAGCCAGAGAGCGCCGTGCAGCGTAAGGGCGACAAGCGCGACAAGACCGCCGATCACTGTATACCAGTCAAGAATGCCGGGATGCGGGCCGGGTTGCCAATTGGTCCACAGAGGCAAAAAGAAGTATCCGTCGGCTTGCAGCGGAACGCCGCGCAGCACGTTGGCGAGGGCGGCGCCTAAGAAGATGGTGAGCAGAGCGCTGGACAAACCGAAGAGGCCGTCGAGCAATGCGCGCCAGACGCCCATTTCGATGTGGTTGCGCAACTCTACACTCACGCCGCGCAGGATCAGCAGCCACATCACGATCATCAGCGGCAGATAAAAGCCACTGAAGGCCGATGCGTAGAGAAGCGGAAAAGCAAAGTAGAGCGTGCCGCCGCCAGCCAGCAGCCAGACTTCGTTGCCGTCCCATACCGGGCCGATGCTAGCGAGTGTGGCGCGGCGCTCGGCCTCGGTACGGACCAGAAACAGGTGCAGCACGCCCACGCCCAAATCAAAGCCGTCGAGCACCACATAGCCCACAAACATTACGGCAACCAGCCAGAACCAAATGAAACCCATCATGATGGAACTCCCGATATTCTTCTGTTTAGCACAATGCGGATCGGATCAATCTGCTTGAATCGCTTCAACGGCAAGAAGCTTTGGCTCCGGCCCGTTGCTGATTTCGCGATAAATCAGAACGGTAAAGAGGATGCCCAGTAGCAGATACAGCCCCATGAAGCCGAGCAAAGTAAACAGACCATTGCTGGCCGAGACGGTGTTCGAGTAACCCTCACTGGTTCGCATCATTCCGTAGATGAGCCAGGGCTGGCGGCCAAGCTCGGCGGTCATCCAGCCTGCGGTGTTGGCGATGTAAGGCAACGGAAAGCTGAGCAGCAACGCCCATAATGCCCAGCGCGCCGTGTAAAGACGCTTGCGCCAGAGCAGAAACGCGGAGACGATCATAAGTAGCGCAAACCAGGTTCCCAGGCCAGCCATGATGTGGTAGGCGTAGAAGAGCAGCGGCAGAGCAGTAGGCCACTGATCGTGTGGAATCTGGTCGAGGCCCTTGACTTCGGCCTTGGTCGTTCCATAGATCAGGAAGCTCAGTGCGTTATTGACGACGATGGGGTTGTCGATCTGGCCGGTCTCCTCATTGGGCTGGCCCATGAGTACGAGCCCCGCGCCGGCCTCGCTGTGGAAGAGGCCCTCCATGCCGGCGATTGCGGCCGGCTGGTTCTTCGCGACGAACTTTCCATGCAAGTCGCCGGTGGGGAAGATGATGAGGATTGAAGAGACGAGGCCTGCGATAACGCCGACTTTGAGAAAGATGCGGCCATACTCCTGCTGCCGGCCTTCGAGAAGGTAGAAAGCGCCGGTGGCGGCCATGACGAAGGAACCAGTGACGACGGCGCCGGTCATGTTGTGCGCGTATTGCAGCAGGCCCCAGGGGTTGAGGAGGAGTTGCCAGAAGCTGAGCACCTCGAAATGCCCGTCGGCCATTCGCTCATAGGAAACCGGATGCTGCATCCAGGCATCGGTGACGATGATGAAGAATCCTGAGACCCACGAACCAACGAAGACCATCACTGCCGAGAACCAGTGCATAAGTTTGGATATCCGCTTTTCGCCATAAAGAAACAGTCCCAGAAAGGCCGACTCCAGAAAGAAGCTGAAAACTCCTTCCATGGCCAGCGGCTGACCGATCACGCCACCCGAGAGGCGTGAAAATCGCGCCCAGTTGGTGCCGAACTCGAACTCCATGGGAATGCCGGTTACGACGCCAAAGACGAAGTTGATAGCGAAGATGCGCCCCCAGAAGCGAGCGGCGCGGTCCCATTGCTCGTTGCCGGTATTGAGAGCGACGGACTTGAGCGCCACGATCAGAAGCGCCAGGCCCATAGTGAGTTGAGGAAATAGATAGTGGAATGTGATGGTAAAGGCAAAGTGCAGCCTGTGGATCAATTCAGCGGTCATCGGGACCTCCTGTTCCAGTACGTGCGCGGCTGGAATGCGGCACGATCACTGCGCCGCCGAAATGCCACACGGCAGGTCTTCGCCAAGACAAGCCGGAAAGACTGACGGTTCTCGTTCGGCATACTATTCGATTAATACAACATTCCCAATTATTTTCCAATTTCCGATCAGACCACTCCCGACCACCTTCGCTTGACTGATTGTACAGCCCGATTCACCGCGCTACCGGTAGCCGTCCCCAATTCCGGGCCGGCGGCATCAATTGATGTTCGAAGGAATATCGTGCTACGATATGTTTGTGGCAGCAAGGACGACGCAGCTTAAATCCCGTGAGTTTCAAGCGCTGGCGGAATTCCGCTATCAGATCCGCCGCTTCCTGCGGTTCAGTGAAGATCAGGCGCGGGCGAGCGGAATCGAGGCGCAACAGCACCAGCTTCTGCTGGCTATCAAAGGCCTGCCGAGGGGTGTGAAGCCCACGATCGGCGAGCTTGCCTCGCGGATGCTGATCCGCCATCACAGCGCCGTGGAACTGGTGAACCGGCTGGCCGAACACGGCGCGGTGCAGCGAGTATCAGCAGAAGAAGATCACCGCGAGGTCTACGTTCGGCTCACGAAGAAGGGGGAAACGATGCTACACAAATTGTCGGTTGCGCATCATGACGAACTGCGGGCCGGAGGCCCCGAATTGATGAACGCATTAAGCAAAGTGCTGGGCGGCGCATGAAACGCTCACCCGAACTTGAAAAGCTGGGAGATTTTACTACCACCATTCGCGTGCTTCCCATTGCCGTGATGGCCATAGTGATCGGATTGGTTGGAGCGTTCGTGGCGCTCGCGCTGTTGCGCCTGATCGGGTTCTTCACCAATCTCTTTTACTACCAGCGTCTCGGCAGCGCACTGGTTTCGCCCGCAGGGAATCATATGGGCTGGTGGGCCGTGCTGGTGCCTGTCGCCGGCGGCTTGATCATCGGCCTCATGGCGCGTTACGGCTCGGAACGGATTCGCGGACACGGCATACCGGAGGCCCTCGAATCCATCCTGATCGGCGGCAGCAAAGTGCAACCGCGGCTGGCCATTCTCAAGCCCTTGTCGGCGGCGCTGTCTATTGGAACCGGCGGACCATTCGGCGCTGAAGGCCCTATCATCATGACCGGCGGCGCATTCGGGTCGATGATCGCGCAGTTTTTTCATCTCACCAGCGCTGAACGGAAGACCCTGCTCGTGGCTGGGGCGGCGGCGGGCATGTCCGCGACATTCGCTGCGCCGCTTTCTGCGATTCTGCTTGCCGTCGAGCTGTTGCTCTTCGAATGGAAGCCGCGCAGCCTCATTCCGGTAGCGTTGGCCAGCGCCACTGCGGGAGCCGCGCGGCGATACCTTATCGGCCTTGGCCCGCTGTTTCCCACGCCGCCGCACCCGGTATTCATCGGCCCGGCAGGGCTCATAGGCTGTGTTATCTGCGGTATTCTCGCCGGGGCGCTATCCGCCTTGCTTACCGGCGCAGTCTACGCGGCCGAGGACGCCTTCGCCAAGCTGCCCATTCACTGGATGTGGTGGCCTGCCATCGGAGGCCTCGTGATCGGAGTGGGAGGCATGATCTTCCCACAGGCCCTCGGCGTCGGATACGACACCATCGGCTCGCTGCTTCAGGGCAATGGGGCACTCGGCCTGCTGCTGGGCGTTCTGCTGGTGAAATCTACCATCTGGGCGGTATCGCTGGGGTCGGGCACATCGGGTAGTGTTTTGGCGCCGCTGCTGATGATGGGCGGCGCGTTGGGCGGCCTCGAAGCGTCATTCCTTCCCGCGGCCGGCGCCGGGTTCTGGCCACTCGTCAGCATGGGAGCGATTCTTGGCGGCACCATGCGCTCGCCACTCACGGGAATCGTATTCGCGATCGAGCTGACACACGACGTCAACATGATTCTGCCTCTGATCGTTGCCGCCGTCATTGCTCACACCTTTACGGTGCTGGTGTTGAAGCGCTCTATCCTCACGGAAAAGGTGGCGCGCCGCGGGTTTCATCTTAGCCGCGAATACAGCGTGGATCCGCTGGAAGCGCTGTTCGTCCGCGAGGTAATGCGCACCAGGCTGATCGCGTTCGAGGGGAGCGGCTCTGTCGACGAGGCGCGGGGTATCTTGAAGAATGGCCGTCCCTCTCGCGGGCAGCACCTTTATCCAGTCATCGACGCAGACCGCCGCCTCAGCGGGGTTATCACGCGCAAGGATCTGGCCGATTACAGTGGCGAACGGACTCAGATGTCCGACGTTGCGCGCGGCAGCCCCGTAGTGGCAGTTGCGGACGAGCCGCTGCGAGCTGCCGTCTATCGCATGGCAGAGACAGGCTACACGCGGATGCCAGTAGTGGACAGCCACGAAGAGCGAAGAATCGTAGGAATGGTTTCGAGCGAGGACCTACTGGGCGCGCACTCTCGCAATCTCGCGGAGGAGCGCAGTCGCGAGCGTGTCCTGCGCATCCGTCTGCCATTCCGAGGCGCCTGAGAATCGACCCCGGCGACCAAGTAAGAGTTGTCGCCCTCGCATGATGCCGGTGTAACCTGTGGTTGTGGAATAAGGCAAGATGCCGCAAACTGCGAAGCGTGTTGCGCTTACTTCAACTTGCACAAGCCGGTCCGGCAATTCCGAATAACCGTAGAATTACCCAGTGGTTTTCAGATGGAGACATTGGATCAGGAACTCCTTCAACGCAACGGCATTGTTGTGCTCAGAATCATGGCTGCTGTATATGAGCGTGACATTACCGCGACGTGCAGCTTTCAGCATGGGAAGCCACGAGGCCGGATTATCTTGAAGTTCGGCAAAGTAACGCCGGCGGAACTCATTCCACCGCGCCGGATCATGGTGAAACCATTTCCGAAGAGTAGAGCTTGGAGCGGCATCTTTCAACCATGCTTTGACTTCCAATGATGACTTCTTCACCCCTCGCGGCCATAAGCGCTCAACAAGAACGCGGGTTCCATCTGCGCTGCTGCGCGTCTCGTAAACACGCTTGAGCTGAATCATTGCGTATTCTCCTCTGAGTAGGTACTCATCTGCGCATATGGGGTGTGAAAAAGTGCTGCGTGGACAAATCCTGCCCTGCCGCAAATCCAAAGACTGTGATATTCACATACTCGTTCTTTTGCAGAACGTTGCTCTAGATGCCTTGTTCAGGCAGAAAGATCCCTTTTCCATATGCTGCGTAATGCGCCGAGCGTGATGGGCAAGGCGCCGGCGAAGAGGAAGACCATATCCCCCACCATGCGTAGCCATTCCAGCTTGTGGTAGGTGCCGCCCATCAGAAATGTCAGCCGGCGTGCGTGCCAATACCCGTTGGCAACGGAATCCCATAGCTGGATGACTCCTCCAGGGAACAGATCCAGGGTGATCATGAGCGCGAGGCCCACATTGACGCCCCAAAAGCCAAACCGGACGAACTTCTCCGTCTCCTTCCATGTGGCGTCAGATTGCATGGCCCTCAGGCAGAAGACCATGACGGCTAAGGCCAACATTCCGAAGACACCGAACATAGCGGCGTGTGCGTGATTGGCTGTCAGCGACGTGCCCACCTCGAAGTAGGAGACGATCGGCAGGTTGATCAGAAAGCCAAAGATTCCCGCGCCGACAAAGTTCCACACACCCACTGCCATGAGAAAATAGATGGCCCATTTCTGGTTCCAGGCCAAATCGTCGCCGCACTCGGAACATTTCGCCTTTCTCAGTTTGATGAAATCCCATGCGTCCAGCGTCAGAAGTGTGAGAGGCACAACTTCCAGAGCGGAGAAGCACGACGCCAGGCCCATGTTGAGCGTTCCCTGGCCTGTGAAGTACCAATGGTGGCCTGTGCCGATAATCCCGCCGCTGAGATACAGGATTGCATCCAGGTAGATCAGGCGCGTGGCGGCCTTGGTGCTGACCACGCCCATCTGGTGGAACATGATGGCCACCAGCACCGTCGCAAAGAGTTCAAAGAATCCCTCCACCCAAAGATGGATGATCCAGAATCGCCAGTTGTCGATGACGGCAAAGTTGGTGTGTGGGCCATAGAAAAGGGCGGGCAGGTAAAAGACAGGAATGGCCACGGCCGTGTATAGAAAGAGCGAGGACAGTTCTCGTTTTTCAGGGTTTTTGAATGTGGGCCGTAGAGCCCGAAACATCAGCAACAGCCAGAAAACAAGGCCAACTGCCAGCAGTAACTGCCAGAACCGCCCCAGGTCCAGGTACTCGGAACCTTGGTGGCCGAACCAGAACCAGAGCTGTCCCAGCTTGTCGTTGATACCGAGGGATTCGCCTGCCAGACTGCCGAAGACGACTAACGCCAGAGCACCTAGGAGTGCGTAGGCGCCGGCCTTCTGATGTTTGGGCTCTTCGCCGCCGACCCAGGTAGCCAGGAAAAGACCACCGCCAACCCAGGACGTTGCAATCCAGAAAATTGCGAGTTGAAGGTGCCAGGTGCGCGCCAGAGTGTAGGGCAGCCAACGGGCGATGTCGAATCCGTAAAAGGCTCCCGTCTCCACCCGATAGTGAGCAAGCAGGCCCCCCAGGGATGATTGTGCCAGGAACAGGAGGGCTACGACGGCGAAGAACCATCCCGTAGCCCACTGGCTGGGCGTGAGCTTCAAAGCAGCGGGAGCAGAGTGCAAAAAATGGGGGCCTGCGCCTTCGCCCTTCCAGCCCAGGTAGTCGAATTTGCCAACGACGAAGAGGATCAAACCCAGTCCTGACAGGAGGGTGATGAGACTCAAGGCGCTCCAGACATATGCCTCAGTGGAAGGAAGGTTTCCCGCCATGGGCTCGTAGGGCCAGTTGTTGGTGTAGGAGTAATCCTTCCCAGGGCGATTCGCCGTTGTCGCCCAGGCCGCCCAGGCGAAATAGGCGGTCAGGTCTTTCAGCTCTCCGGGGTCGTGAATATAGTTGGCGGGCAGACCCGGCGCCGCGTCCTTTCTTGTGAAGTAGTCGCTCCACTCACCAAGCTCCGTGCGGTAGGCAGCCACCTCGCCTGAAGAGAGGCGGAGAGTGCGGGAAGCCGGGTCGTACCGGTTTTCCTTGAGCTCAGTGATCGTTCGCGCGGATGCGACGCTCTGCTGGTCCAAAGAAAGCTGCGCAAAGAGCTTGCCGTACTTTTCGGTTGCGATCGTGTCCCGAGTCACCTCGCTGAGCCTGTGCAGGTACTCCGCGCTGTAATCAGGGCCTAAGTAAGCCCCATGGCCCCACAGGGTCCCGTGCTCCATGAGTCCGTACTTGAGGAACACCTCCTGACCCATTAGGATGTCGGCCCCGGTAAACACCACAGCGCCCGTTGCATCCACGGCCTGCTCGGGAATCGGCGGAGCGTTCGCGTAAGTCAGGACTGTGACAAGAGATAGAACAGAGAAGCCAGCAATCATTACGAGGATGACGGAGTGTCTCCACCACGGAGAGAGACTCTTAGCATCGGCAGACGTATGGGCCATGATATGTCTCCTTCAATTTCTTGCATGAAATCTTCTGTTTCGGCTTAAATCGCCCCGAGATTGCTTTCTGCAGGCATGATAGCAATCCATTTCATTTCTGTATCCGGTATTCAGGACTACTCAGCATTTGACCGGATGGACTGCAGCACAAGCAGCGACTTTAGTCACAGTTTAGTCTCTCCCCGTGCAGAACAACAATGCCTTGTACGGGTTCGTTTGGTCGATACAAGGGAAAATGATGGCAGCGTGAAAATCCAAATCCGAATGGGTGAACGACAGGCTCCCTGGCAGCCTATGATGCCACTTTAAAATCGTGGCCAGCCCTTGCCACTGTCTTCTTCGCCGCTTCAAGAACTTCAGGCTTGTCATTGTTAGGCAACACAGCAACGGGCGGGGCGGACTTGAGCTGAGCGAGTATTTTCTCCCTTTCAGGCCCGGCCAAGTCCTCCAGCAATTTGTATAAACCGCCTTCCTGCTCTTCGAGTTCGTTGTGAATTTCGAGGATAGACCGGATCGTAAGCATGATGGACGGCGTTGGTGGAGGGGCCAGAAGCGCAACAAGTGCTCCGTGGTCAAGTCGAAGCCGTTCCCCAATGGCTGCTTTCTTGCCGCCCTGCCACCTGGCGATGGCAGGTAATACAATTTTTTCTTCCATGGAAATATGGCGTAGAATGCCTTTACGAAATTCATGGTATGACTCTGCATCAATTACGCCGGGCTTCGCGACGGCACGTTGAAACAATAAGTCAAGCCTTTCATGATCGTCTGCCATATATTGATAAAGCGCTCCATGCATAAGCCCTCCCTCGCTTGATCAGGTAAACCAGGAAATCCATGATGGTTTCCTGGCCGCCGTAATTGTATACCCCCGTGCTGCTTTTGCTCCATATTCTCTGCTTGGCAAGGCAGTCGCATGAACGCCTAAACAGCATTCAGCAGCGGAATCGGGCTACCTGGAGGCTGGGTGTCAGTTGATGCAAACAGGGCATCTGTTGAACTGAGCCGGTCAAAGAACGAGGTTGCGATTTTTCATTAACAGAGACTTCCACGAACATGCCTCCAATGTCCGACTGGTTGACCATCTGGAGCTCAGCGCCATCGGTCACTGACTAACGCCCTTCATGGTTAGTTCGATTGATCCTTCATCTGAACAAGCAGCATGCGAAGCGCAGTCTTCGCGGAGATGCCGTGTGGCAACATTGGCGGCATATAGACAAATGAACCGAGTTGGGCATTGACCTTGTCCTCGCCCAATTGGACCTCCGCTTCTCCCTCCAGAAAATAGAGAATGGCCGACGTCGGAGCTGAATGTGCGGAGAGCTCTTGACCTGCCGAAAAGCCAAAGAGTGTGACGTTCACCTTGTCGTCCTTGTGCAGAACGCGGCTCATGACCCCATTTTCTGGTAGTGCGAATTCCTGCAGCAGGTTGGCAAGAAATATATAGTCCATAAACTTCTCCTTCTTGTGCGTCTACAACGTCTGATGCGGTTGATGGGGCGAGTTCGACTACGACCGATCCATTGAGGGCGTCACGTGGTGTTGGTTGATTGATCAGCGGTCCGCATGCGGCTGAATTACATTTGTATTCTGTCAGTTGCTCGAAGTAGAACAGGCAGCGTCCTCGGGCCAGCAGATTGTGAGAAGGAAAACACTCTCCTCCACTGCCTCAACGTCATGCGTAATGCAGCGATCGAGCGCCAGCAAATGGCCAGCCGGAACCTCAACGGTCTGCTGGGGTAACTTCAGCCGCACGTGGCCAACAATGGTTTGAATCGAGATCCTCCCCTCTGCTCGGTGCTCTCTTATCTCTGTGGCCGTCTTCATGGCAACCAGGACGATACGAAAATCCGGCTGCTTCACAAGTGTTCTCGAACTCCGTCCTGTACCTCGCCGCCAGGAATCTTCCCGCTGCAGGTGCTCTATCTCTGCGGCAAGATCAAATTGAAGCAGGGGTTGAGCCAACTCGGGAAGTCTGGTCAAGTTGTTTTTTCCATCTTCATTTCGATGCATTTCGATCTCCTTGTTCATTGATAGGCAGAACCTCATGGAATCGCGCTAGAAGCCCATAGATCGCACCACCCGCTGGACGGTCTCGGCGCTGGAACGCAGACCGGCCTCCTCTTCCAGATTCATCGGCACTGGCAACAATCCTTCCACTCCTCTGCGGCCAACAATGGACGGTATGGAGAGGCATACGTCGTTAATACCCCGATAGTCCGTCAACAGGGAACTGACAGGCAGCACGCGCCCTTCATTCCACAGGATGGCTTCCAAAATCGCAGCTATAGCCAGGCCGATGGCGTAGTTGGTGACGCCCTTGCCCTGGATGATCCTCTCGGCCGAGGTGCACACGCTTTCGAATATCTCCTTTTCTTCCTGCGTGCTCATCGCCAGACGACCCGGCATGCGCCAGCCTTGCACGGGTACGTTGCCGATGCTGGCGCTGGACCATAGCGGAATCTCACTTTCGCCATGTTCACCGGCAATGTAGGCATGCACGTTCTGTACGGCCACCGCGCAGCGTTGCGCGATCAGAAAACGGAAGCGGGAGCTATCCAGCACCGTCCCGCTGCCGAGCACCCGACGGCTTTCGAGCCCGCTCAGCTTCAGCGCCACGTAGGTAAGTACATCCACCGGATTGGTCACCATCAGCAGTATTGCATCAGGCGCAACGCGCAGCAGATCGGGAATCAGCTCGCGGCAGATCGCCGTGTTTGTCTCCGCCAGATCGATGCGCGTCTGCCCCGGCTTTTGCTTAGCGCCAGCGGTTACCACGATCACGTCGGAGTGCTCCAGCACGTTCGGGTCGTCCGAGCCGTCCAACTTCGCCATGGGAACGAACATCAGTCCATGGTTCAGGTCCAGCACCTCGGCCTCCACCTTAGTCCTGACTCTGTCAAAGAGGTTGATGTGCTTGCCGATTCCGCGCACCATGCAGGCATAGGCAATGGTTGCCCCCACACTGCCCGCGCCCACGATTCCAATCTTTTCTGCCCGGTCGCTCATAGATACCCCCGAACACCTTCATGGATTCCGTTTCTGACTTCCCATAATATGTGGGATGAGAAGGCAATGCAGGGACTTTAGTCACAGGAACAATAAGTTAGGCTCATTCTTCAGACAATCCAGGAAGTTGTTGCCGATGATCAGTGCGATGATCGCGAATGACAAGAGTCATGTCATGCATGGGTGTGCGCGAAAGCGGAGCGGCCCAGCAGGAAGGTGAGCAAGAGGTTGGTTGCGAAGAGAAGCACTCCGCTTAACTCCAATATTCCGGAAATAGGTAGCACCTTCCATGCGAACGGAAACAGACCCTCATAGGCCAGAGGCTCTGAGGAAACACGCAGCGTGCAGCCCAACTGGAGCAATAGCAGGCTGAGAAACATGAGGCGCTTACTGAATATGCTGTGAACGCCGCCAAAGTGAGGAAGAATGCGCGGCCCAATTGAGAAGACCATTGTGGCAGCAAACCCGACTGTAAGAGCATGGCGAGACGCGCCCCAGATGCCACCATGTTGATCCTTAAATGCAGCCCAAATGCTCATCGATCCGGCGATCACCAGCCACGCATAGGCAAGCCGAATGAACGACGGAAAGCTGGCATGAATCCCCAGCACCTTTGGTCGCCCGTGAGGCCGTTGAGTGAGATGCAGAGCGAGCCCGATGGCAATTGCGCTCGAAGCGAGCAGGATCGTTGCTGGTTTCGACAATCCAGCAACACCGCACAATACTCCCATCAGATCCAGAACCAGAGCGACTCGAAATAATCGAGCGTCAGGTTTCGTAATTGCGAGGAATGCAGGCAGCCAGCGTGCGGAGAAACCCCACACTACTGGAACAAGAAATCCCCAGGCCAGCAATACGAGATATTTCTGATCGAGCGTATGCGGAAATGAGAGAAGCGTCCCTTGCCACGCCAGCTTCAGACACTCAACAAAATTGAAAATAACAGCGGCGGCAAGCCCTGCTGTTCCCAGTAGCACGGAGATCATCCAGAGTTCCATCGGTGTTCTTGCAGGCTTGCCGTCCATCGGCTTTGGAAGTTTGTGACGGGAAGCGGCCGCAACGAACAGGATGACCGCAATCAATTCAAATCCAGCGGAGATCGGGAAAAGCGAGCGCCAATACCATTCGTAGATGTTCGCAAACCAGCGCATCGCTACGCCTAGCGTCCAAAGGACGAAACATGCAAGAGGAAGTCTGATCGCCGACCGCTCCCGTGCGGGCTGCGAATAGAAACCGATTCCTAGAATGAAGCTACCGATCCAGCCGAACATTTGCGCATGGCCGTGGCCTTCCAGCCACGCAGGGGGAAGAAAAGCCAGCCCATGATGCGCGCTGATTGCCATCAGGTTTGAAAAGCCCAGCAGTGTGCCGGGCAGCGCCATGAAGAACAGGCCGCTCAGAATCCATGCTCGAAGCATCAGACTCTTCTGGCGCTCGCGAACAATGATGGCCGCCGTCATGTTTGCGTCGACAATATTAAAGGCTGGTTCGATTGGAGAAACCGTGGCCATTTCTACACCCGGCTGTTCAGTTCGGCTTCTAATTCGATAGCGCGTGGAAAAAGCACGTCGTTTTCAAGATGAACATGATGCTTGAGGTCTGTTTCGAATGCGCGCAGACCGGAAAAGAGCGCAACGTGTGTGGCACAGGCCCACTCCTGCGGCTCAAAGCCCACGGTGAGGCGGCGAAGTTCGGCAACGATATGATTGGCGGACTCATGCTCCTGCATCATCATGGAGATGGGTTGCGCAACCGAACGGAAACAGGCGTGCGCCGGAGCGCCGCCATTCAGCAACACTTCTTCCATCTGCACGATGAACGGAAACAGAATCAACTCTTCTTTCTGAATGTGCGCGAACATGTCGGCACGAAGTGCTTCAAGCAACCCCTCGACGTTCTTCAGTTCGGGAGCGCGATCGCTGCGCTTGGCTGCAAGCTTCCGGGCCATCTCGGTCAGTCTCGGCAGCTCCTGGCGTACATACTGATGATGGACACGGACGATATGTTGGATCAACCGGCCGTTGGATAGGCTGGCGGGATCTACAGGCGGACCACCGCGTTCCTGAGTTTCAGCGTCGGCAAGCTTTTCGAGGACTTGATCGACCGAGAGTTGCAGTTCGGCGCACGCACCATCGAGCGATTTCTCCGCCTGTGAGCACAAGTCGATGTCGAAACGCTGAAATACTTTGGCGGCGGATGGTTGCGTGGCAACGATCTTGCGAACAGACTGTGTTGAGGTAGGCATGGGCACTCTCCACCTGCAACTGTAGCGAATGGCCAACCGGCGTGCAGTAACTTATGTCACTCGGAGTCCAAACTAGCTATTGTGTCGCATCCAGAAGGCCACTCAAGCCCTTTACGTCCTTCACCACAATCTGTCGCGCGTCCACATCCAGCAGCCCTTCTGCCTGCAACCGCATGAGGTTCCGGGAGATCAACTCGCGCACTGTGCCCAGTTGGTTGGCCAGTTCCTGGTGCGTGGCGGGGAGCTGAAACTCAATGCCACGCTCGGTCTTCTTGCCTTCGCTTTGAGCAAGTTTGAGCAAAACGGAAATCAGCCGCTGGCGAATCGTGGTGAACGATAACTCCTCGATGATGCCTACCAGGCCTCGAAGCCTTGCCCCCACCACTACGAGCACTTTGAGCGCGACTTCCGGATGTTGCAGGCAGTAGGCCTGAAAGTCGCGTCGCGAGATGAACGCAATCTCAACATCCTCAATAGCCACTGCGGAAGCAGGGTACGGACCGCCATCGAAGACGGGTATCTCGGCTATGGACTCACCGGGGACGTTGACCGCCAGAACCTGTTCCCGGCCGCTTACCGAGGTTTTGAAAATGCGGACCTTGCCCCGTGCAATGATGTGCAGCCCATTGCAGGGCTCGCCCTCTGAAAACAGCAACTCGCCTGCACTGAATAACTTCCGCACCGTGCGCGCCTCCAGCAATTGCAATTCCGGTTGAGAAAGGCTAGCCAGTAATGCGGTCTGCTGGAGGATAGCGGCGAGATTGGTGCGTTGAGCGCTCACCAAGAGATTCTAGCAGGATGCGACTTTGGTCACTGCACGCGATGCAAACACCATGTCTGATGGGACCATGAACCCGCAAATCGATACGATCGACTTCAACGAACGCCCGTTCATTGCCATCTGGGAAGTGACACAGGCTTGCGACCTGGCGTGTGTACATTGCCGCGCCTCGGCCCAGCCGGATCGCCACCCCATGGAACTCAGCACCGATGAGGGCAAGCGCCTAATCGATCAGATTGCAGCTCTGCAAGTCCCAGTTTTCGTGCTCACAGGAGGCGACCCCATCAAGCGGCCCGATCTATTCGAGTTGATCGGCCATGCTCGTTCTGCCGGAGTTCGCGTCTCCCTGACACCGAGCGCAACGCCGCTGCTGACACGGGAGATTGTCGTTCGGCTCAAGGACGCTGGTCTCGCTCGGCTTGCGGTAAGCATGGACGGCGCGAGCGCAAATACTCACGACGCATTTAGAGGGATGACCGGCTCATTCGCGCGCACGCTCGACGCGGTTGGCTGGGCAAACGAGATTGGCCTTCCCGTTCAAATCAACACTACTTTTAGCCGTAGGAATGTTGCTGAGATCGACGACATCGTTGCGTTGATGGAGAGCCTGAAGATAGCACTGTGGAGCGTTTTCTTTCTGGTCCCCACGGGGCGTGGAAAACTCAACGATCTGCTGGACGCCGACGAGTTCGAACAAGTCTTCGTTAAGATTTATAGCCTCTCGAAGAATGCCATCTTCGACATCAAGACTACCGAGGCGCAGCATTATAGGCGCTTTCTATTGCAGCGGAGAGTTGCCGAGCGCAGGGCCGGCGCCGGCATACACGCAACTCAAGAAAAAGCTGAAGACAACATTGGCCGCGCACCGCGTGGCTTGAACGACGGCAAGGGATTTGTATTCATTTCACACACGGGAGAAGTTTTCCCCAGCGGGTTTCTGCCGCTGTCAGCGGGCAACATCCGCCACCGGCCATTGGGCGAGATATACCGCCAATCGCCGCTGTTCAAAAGTCTGAGAGATACGTCAATGCTGGAAGGGAAATGTGGTGCTTGCGAATTCAAGGAAATCTGCGGTGGCTCTCGTGCCCGTGCCTACGCGCTGACCGGCAATACAAACGGCGAAGAGCCTTGCTGCAACTATATTCCCAAGGGGTACATTCAGCCTCCTTCGAGTGTAAGGAGAGCTTCAACTCTTCATGTATTACAGGGAGCGTGAGGCAATACCGGATAAAGTCGTGAGCCAAGACCTGCAATATGAACTTCGTCAATAATCGATGGCAGGACGCAAGGGAGATTGAAAAATGGCAATACAAATAGGCGGGAAGCTGGATAGCGGATTTGACGACCCAATTGGGATGCTCATTGACTGCCATCGCAGGATTGAGCGGTTTCTCCACATCCTATGGATGGTGGCTGAGCGTGCGAACGACCGAGCTTTGACGGACGAAGAAGTGACAGCCGTACAATCGGCGCTCCAGTACTTTCGAGTGGGCGGGTTGCGGCATACCGCGGACGAGGAAGAATCTCTGTTTCCCCGGCTACGTGCAGAATCCGCTGCCGGGAAATTCGAGGAGATTGGCGGACTCGAAAACGACCATCGCAACGCCAACGATCTGCACGCGATAGTAGATACTCTCTACTCGGCCTGGATTGCGGCTGGCCGACTCAGTCCGGAAGACGAACAGTGGCTGCGATCCAATACAGAACAGCTACAGCATCTCTACGAGGAGCACATTCAAGTGGAGGAAAAGATCGTCTTTCCACGAGCAGCCGAGATGCTGAACCCTCAAGCCATCGCGGCCATTGGGCAGGAATTTCATGCGCGGCGGAGATGAAACAAATGCTTGAGAATGCACTACTGTGCGCCATTGCTGGCATCTTTGCCAGTGTGACGGGCAACCATAGCTTAAACACCTTTATATTGCAGGTTCCTACATCCCTGGGTGGGTTAATTCGTTCGCTTGCGGAACCAGGTTCATGTAGACGGCGCGGGGAATGTTTGTCTGCCAGTGACTCGTGACCCTGGCAAGCAGAATGGTCGCCAGAAAGATGTACGCGAGAATCCCGGTGACGGCCAGCGGCCCGAGAGCGCGACGTAACCAGCGCCGCGCTGGCGTCGCGGTTCGCCTCGGCGGCAACGCAAACTGAAGTGCATTTTGTGCGGGGCACGCCGCCACGCAGACCATGCACGCGCTGCACTCCGCCGACCGAATCTGCATCAGGCGGTCCACCGGCAAACCAGCCGGACAGGCTCGTGCGCACTTCGAGCAATCGATGCAGGCTTCGGCGTCGCGGCGAATCTTGACCGGACTCAGCAGCGAGACCAGCCCCATCAGCGCGCCATAGGGACAGAGATACCGGCACCAGAAGTTTTCTACCAGCATGGAGAGGAGAACCAGCAGGGTTATGACGATGGCCGCTGTCAGCCCCATCTCGCGGAAGAAGTTCAGCATTTTCACGTCCGCGACAAGGCCATAGGGCGTTCGCATGAAACTCTCCAGGGCTTCGGCGGACATAGCGCCGATGGCGAAGACGAAAAAACCCAGCAGCAGATACTTCAAGCCGCGTAGCGGAAGGTCGGTCCAGCGGGGCAAGCGCAAATTGCGCCCGAAGACTCTCCGGCCCAGCTTCCACAGAACCTCCGAGAGCGTTCCCACCGGGCATAGCCACGCGCAGAAAGCCTTCTTCAACAGGAGGCTCATCAGCAGAAAGGTTAAGAACAAGAACATGGCCGCTGGATGAATCGCCGGCACTTGCCCGGTGAGCAGGAAATACTTGGAGTTCATCAGACCGGCAATGGGCAGCCAGCCTTCGACTCCAGCGGGACGCGCCACGTACAGGCCTCTTCCCCCGCGTTCGAAATAGCGCACCCAGAGAAAAAACTGCACACCCAGCCAACTATTCAAAGCCACAAACATCCACTGCACACTATGCCGGATGCGCTGCGAGCGGTCCGGCTTGGACCGGCGGATCAGCGTGTTCTTCTCTCCGTGTAAAGAAATTTCCTCTGCCGTCTGTGTGCCCATGTCATCTTCTTCCTTCTGCATTGAAGGGTAGTGAAGGGGCAGAGCACGAACTATGACTTTTATCACAAGCGTATCCAAGGCCTTCAAAAGCGACGTGTTAAAGATCCCGTTGAGGCAAACCGGAATTCGACTCGCAATTGGCGCGGCGTGCTCACATGATCTGAAGCCGCTAGAAGGGAATACTGTCACTCCGGAAATCGTTTGGTCTCCTTCTCGTCCACCATTCGGAGAGTTGAAGGCCAGGATTTGTTCCTTGGGAGTCGGCTAGGGTCCACAAACTGTGGACTATCACAGGGCGCTGCTCGACCAGTCTCCAGATCGCTTCTGAGTCACGTGCAAACCGGAAGCTGCTAGGCCAAGAGGATGGAGTCACCGTGATTGTGGAAGCGGACGTGATAGTCGCCGACGCGGAGGAGGAACTTCTAATCGTCACAGGATTATGCCGTGAAGGATTACGACTGTAGTCGAAATCGTAGCGGTCAAAGCACCCTGGAACAATTCAGAACCACAACTTTCAACAACATGGCCGCAACGCATTCAATCTAAAACAGTTAATTTCATGCTATTTCAACAGATTTCAATAAACGGAAAAAGCTGGTTCGGGACCAGGGGGTCGGAGGTTCAAATCCTCACTCCCCGACCATCAAATTCCATAGAATCAATGGATTAAAGGACTACAATTTCCGGGATAAATTGGGACTTGGGTCCATTTGGGTCCAATTAGCTTTTCCACGTTAAAACCGCTTGACGTGGTCTACTTTTGCTCCGGCGCGTGCCTCCATGTCATTACCGGGCAGTGGCGACTGGCAAAGACGAGCAACAAGAGCAGGAACAGCAGGTGCCGCCGTCATCCGCGACGCTAGGAGACACAATAACCTAATTGCTGGCAAACCTGCCAAGAATCACATCGACAAGCGACTTCAGATCTCCCACCGTCAAGTCCCGGAATTTTGAGGAAGCTTCGCCCTTGCTGAGGACCATTAGATCTCCCTTGGAAAGGCGTCTGGCGCGAGCCGTAAGGCGTGCCATCTCCGCGCCGCTAAGGCCAAGGTATTGTTGGACAAGAATTGTATTGGGCAGCGGCTTGCGCAAGGTTGACACGTTCGTCGCTTGCGCCACGCCTGGAAACACGATTGATTCGAGCGCGATCGCGCTGCTTGCCGTGGGACGCTAGTGCGTAAAAACTGCCGCCTTGATGATGTCGGTTGTGTTGTCTATGTTACCGCTATAGCCAAATCTCCTTTCGACATTTCTGTATGCTCCCTTCCTATCCGAGGACGACCTAAGCGGCGCTGCTGGGACAGCAGCAACAATAGGCCACGCAGGGACCGCTATCTGCCTTGTTGCCGCCGCGCACCACGGGCGTATTGGCAGGCATACTCTCAAAGAGCGTATCTGTAAGCGATTTGAGATCGCCGACGGTGAGTCCGCCAAGCCGAACGTGGTCCGGATCGACGCCGGCAAGTCTGGAAAGATCGCTGGGAGTGAGGCTGCGGACACGAGCGGTTATCTTGTTACGACTCGCTCCGTTGATGCCCAGCAGCTCCACAGCGGGTTTATTGGGGCTTACCTCTGCGGCATTACCTTGTTTTGCCAGCAGCAACAATCCTCCAGCCGAGATGGCCGCCTGCTGGAAGAAATCTCTCCGGTGAAGTGCATCGGCAGGCTCCTGCCGGTCCGGCAGATTACCCGAATTACCTTCATCAGACATAGAAAACTCTTCTCTGATCAACCACCCCCGCCTGGCGCCAAATTATGGTGGATCGTTCCAGATTTCTCCCGTGCAACACAGCAACAGTCATACATTCTTCGACCGGCTTATCAGGAATCCGGCCAGGCAAAAGGAGAGTGAAAAAATCTAACACACGGATAGAAAAGATATCAATTCGAATTAGTGGAGGGTAGTGGATCGGTTTAAAAGAGACCATCCCTCCGGGGCTAATGCCCATACTCATTTTGCGGCTCTTCCGGCACGAGTAAACTCGCTCCCTTTCTAAGCTGTGTTCAAACTGACCCACTACCTAATTCCCTGTATTTTTCCCTGTTAACAGAGAATTCGCTCCAAGCGAACCCTGGCATGGCGTGCGGAGGTTCAATGGGTTGGAGACTCAGAGGTTGCGATGCGGTGGCGGATCTGCTGGAGGTGGTGGCTGGTGTGGACCTGATGAAAACGCCGCCAGTCCTCGGCAGTGAGCGGGCCAAGTACGGGATGTCGGCCGAGAAAGGAAGCGGAGCCAAAGGTCTGCTCAAGCAGGGTGAGGGCGGCGTCTAGTTTGAAGAGTGATTCGCGGAGTTTTGTGACGGCTTCAGCTGGAGCAAGGCCGGTGGGTTGCGCAGAGGGCGGAGCCGACTGACCGGAGGGAAAGTTGCCTTCGCCGAGGACGCGATCAATCATTTGCTGCTGGCGTTCGCTGCGCTTGTCGGGCATAACGGCATTGCGGTCGCGGAGCCAGTAAAGCATGCGTGTTGTGCCGCCGTAGGCCAGGGCCAGATGTTCCAGCGTGTTGGCATCAGACCAGGAGCCAGGGCGGGCGTATGCAAGCCGATCGGCGGAACACTCGGCGAGAAGCGTTTCGACGTCGGTAAGGGTTTGATTAAGCACTGGATGCATGATCAGGGTTCTTTCTTTATGCAAAGCTCCATGCCGAGCGACATCATGCCGTTTTTAGGTGCAACGAGGGTGGAGAGTTTGTCGAGGCCCGCGGAACAAATGAAGTTCCAGATCTGCTCGGGGCTGTATTTCTCGTCGCGGCGGCTATTCTCAACGCCGGCTTGGTTGCGGAGTTGATTGAAGCGGGCCATGGCGGCGGGGTTGGCATCGCGGTTGATTTCGTAAATGAAAGCGGAGCCGCCGAGCACAAGCACGCGGTGGATTTCCTTGAGGGCCAGGATGGGATCGCGCCAGTGATGCACGGTGGAGCGGCTAATGATGTAGCGGACGGAGCCGTTGGCGTGGGGTAGGGCGTGAACATCGCCGTACTCAATGGCAATGCGGTGGGCGAGGCCGAGTTCGGTGACGTTGCTGCTTGCGACCTGGACCATGTCGTCGAAGTAATCCATCCCGGTGAGCCTTAGGTTGCGGAAGTGTTCGCTCTCGGCCATGCGGCAAAGCAGGCGCGCAGTGCCTGTGCCTACGTCGAGCAGGGTGGCGTCTTCACCGGCAGGAATCTGCTGCATCAGCCGGCGGAGGAGCCAGTCGTCGTAGGCCTCAAGAAAGCGATTGGCCATGCGGTCGTAGAGGTCGGCGGAATAGTGTGCGGGAAAGTCATTCCGTTCCATGTTGGCCTGATTCTCCGTGAGTGGATGATGCGGATTGCGCCTGGCGCCATGCCTGCAGGAGCACGGCATCAGGATCTTGCCAGTCTGATTTGGCAAGGCGGCGCAGAATGGCTGTGGCGGCGGCGAGTTCGCCGTCAGTAAGTGTGACACCGAGTTCGGCGTAGCGGGCGCGGATGGCGGCGCGACCGCTGTGACGGCCGAGTACCAGACGGATCCCCTGCTGGCCAACAAGTTCGGGCGCGAAGGGAAGATAAGTCTCGAGATCTTTGAGCAGGCCGTCCTGATGGATGCCGGATTCGGTGGCAAAGATGTTGCTGCCGACGACTGCCTTGTGTGGCGCGACCGGAATGCCGGTCTTCTCTGCGACGAGTCGGCTCAACGCGGTGAGCTCGCAGGTGCGGATGTTGATGCTGCGGCCGTATTGTTCCGGATTGAGTGTGAGCGCGAGCGCGACTTCTTCGAGCGGGGCGTTGCCGGCGCGCTCGCCAATGCCGTTGACGGTGCATTGCACGATGTGTGCGCCAGCCTGCACGGCAGCAAGAGTATTGGCGGTGGCCATGCCAAGGTCGTTGTGGAAGTGAACAGCGAGGCGCGCCTTTTCAATGCCGGGTACTTTGGTGAGCAGGCGCGTGACGGCATCGCGGGCTTTTTCCGGTGTGAGAATGCCGATCGTATCAGGGTAGGCGATGACGTTAGCGCCGGCATCAATCGCCGCGCCGTAAACTTCATCAAGAAAGTCCGGCTCGGTGCGCGAGGCGTCTTCTGCGCTGAAGGTGATAAGGCGAAAGCGCCGTCTGGCATAGGTGATCGACGAGCGGGTCAGGTCGAGAATCTGCTGGCGGGTCTTGTTGAGCTTCTTCTCGCGGTGAACGGGACTGGTGGCCAAAAAGATTCCGGCGGCGCAACGGAAGAGCGGAGTGCCTTCAAAGGCGCGCAGTGCGGCGTCAATGTCTGACTCGAGCGCGCGGCAAAGGGCCATAATGACGGGGCCGCGGACCGAGGCCGCGACGCGATGAACGGCATCAATCTCTTCATCGCCGGTGGCGGGGAAACCTGCATCAATGGAGCGGACACCGGCCTTGGCGAGCGCTTGGGCAATCTCGAGTTTTTCTTCGGGCGTGAGTGCGGCATGCGGCATCTGTTCGCCGTCGCGCAGCGTGGTATCGCTGATCATAAGTTCGGGGAGCGGCGTCTGCGAGTTCATGCGTTACTGCTCCTTGGTTCAGCGGTAGTAGCGGACGATCCACTCAGCGACGCAGGAAGGCAGCCTGCCTCCCTGCCGTTCAAAGGTGACAAACCAGGTGCATTGCTCGTAGCCGGAACCTTCGTTAAACTCCTGCAAAACGAAGCGGGCGCGGACCAGCGAGCCGGACGGAATGGCAGAAGGAAAGCGGACGTGGTTGAGGCCGAAGTTGACGGCAAAGCGAAAGCCGCGGATGCGAAGCGCGCTCTGCATGAAGACAGGCAGCAGAGAGAGAGTTAGAAAGCCATGCGCGACAGGAGCACGAAAGGGCGACTCGGCGCGGGCGCGCTCGACATCGACATGAATCCACTGGTGGTCTCCGCTTGCGTCGGCGAAGGCCTGAATCTGCGCTTGGGGAATCTCAGTCCACGCGGAGACGGCCACCTCGCGGCCGACGCACTCCTTGAGCGCTTCAAGCGTTTCAAAAGTCACAGGCGCCGGGGCGGCTTCATTCTGGATGGGGGGTTGCTCGCTCATCCGTTGTCTCCGGCAAGTGACTCAATGGCGAGCGAGGCTACATTGCCGCCAAAGGCAAAGGAGTTTGAAAGCGCGAGGCGTATCTTCATGGACTGGGGCGCTCCCATGACGAGATTAAGGTCGGTGAAGTCGGGTTCGGGCTCAGTGAGGCCAGCGGTGCAAGGGGCTGCGTCGTTCTGTATCGCAAGAATCGTTGCGATGAACTCCATAGCGCCGGCTGCGCCTAGAGCGTGGCCATGATGGCCTTTGGTGGAACTGATAGCAACCGGGACGCCGCCGTCACGCATCTGCAGTATGCGGCGAATGGCGATGAGTTCCGTCTTGTCGTTGACCAGAGTGCCAGTGCCGTGCGCGTTGATATAGTCGAGGCGCGCCAGCAATTCCGGCGAACGGCCGAGCGCATTCCACATCACGCGGTAAGCGGCGTCGCCATCGGGCGCGGGCGAAGTGGCGTGGAAGGCCTCATTGCCACAGGCGTAGCCGGCGATGCGGACCAGCGGCCTAACGCCGCGCCTGGCGGCAGTTTCTGCGTCTTCAAGCACCACGAGCGCGACAGAGTCGCCGAACATAATGCCGTCACGGCGCTGGTCAAAGGGCTTGCATCCGCCGGAGCTGGTAAGGCGCAGAATGTTGAAGCCACTGAAGGTGAGCTCTGTAAAGTAGCCGATGCCGCCGGCGTAAACGCGGCGCAGCTTGCCGCTTCGAATGGCGTTGTACGCGATGCCGATGGCGCTGGTGCTGGAGGCGCATGCGGTGGAGATCATCTGGCCGGGGCCCTGTGCGCCAACCTGCGCGGCGATCTGCGCGGCCATGGAGCCGGAGGTGAGCCAGTGGCGCGCCTCCATGTGTTTGCTGTTGTTAAGGTATGCAAAGTTGTCGCGCAGATACTCGCGGAAGAGGCCGGTGGTGCTTTGCGAGGAGCCGATGCTGACGCCAGTGTCGTAAGCGGAGACATCGCCGGGATCGTGGGTGAGACTGGCGTTGGCACGCAGATCGCCGAGCACCCAGCGCACCACGTCATGAATGCTGTCTTCGGCATCGCCGACTGACTCGGGCTGAATCTCGTCGATGGAGGCCGCTGTGCGCGAGCGAAAGATCTTGTGCTCGACGCTAAAGCGGGTAATGGGCTTGGGCTCGGCGTGAGGCTGGCGGAGCGTATCCCAGAAGGCCTGATTGCCGCGGCCAAAGGGGCTCCAGATGCTCATGCCGGTGACAACGACTTCGCGATTCATCAGGCGCCTCCTCCATCGAGCGGCACTATCTGTCCAATCATGGCGGTCATTTCATCTCTGACGAGCATGGAGACCGCGGTTGCAATTTCTTCCGGGGTGTTGAGCCGGCCAAGCGGCAGCCGGCGCGCGGCCTCGCGCACGGCCTCAAGGTTAGCACCTTCAATCATCTCGGTTTCGGTCCATGAAGGAGCGACAGCGTTTACGCGAATTCCCTTTGAGGCCAGTTCGCGGGCCATGGTTCTCGTTAGCGAGTTGAGTGCGGCTTTGGATGCGGCATACGCGCTAAGTCCAAGCGGCGCGCGCAGCGATGCGGTAGAGGAGATGTTGACGATGGAACCGCGGTGCTCGGCTAGCATCAGACGGATGGCGGCCTGCGAGCAAAGCACTGCGCCCATCAGGTTGGCCTGCATGATCTGGAAGAACTGGTCGGCAGTGGTGAGAGCGAAGAGAGCTTCGTAGAGGCGGCCGGCGTTGTTGATGAGCACGCGAAACGGCTGGCGCAGCGAGCGTATCTCGTTGAAGAGCTGCTGAACATCTTCTTTTACCGTGACGTCGGCCTGTATCGCCGTGGCTTCGCCGCCCGCGCTGAGAATCAGGCGACAGGTTTCTTCGGCATCCGGCAGGCGCGATTTGTAATTGACAATGACGTGATAGCCGTCCGCGGCGAGGCGCAGGCTGATGGCGCGGCCAATGCCGCGTGAGCCGCCCGTGACAAGGGCAATCGGTCTGGAGTTCGTTTCGGTCATGGATGAAGGGTAAGAACGTAAGCGCTGTTGTGGCCGCTCATATCGCAGTTGAGTACGAGGGCTGCTCCGGTGGAGACGGGCTGCGAGGAGCCGACGACGACGGGGACGCGATGATTCGGATCGAGTTGTGAGGTTCCGGCAGCGGCGGGCGCGACGCCGGTCGCCAGAACTTCCAGCAGAGAAATGGCTGAGAGGTAAGCCGAGGCGCCCCAGGCATCTCCGAGCGCGCCCTTTATTGAATAGAGTTGGGGCGGATTGGGAAAGGCCTGTTCGATGGCGAGTAGTTCAACTGAGTCGAAGCCGGGCAGGCGAGTGCCGGAGCCGCAGATGACGGTGACGTCGGCCGGAGTAAGTGTGGAGTCGTCGAGGGCGCGGCGGATGCATTCGGCGACGTCGTCAGAGTTGCGCAGGAATGAGTTCCTGGAGCGATCTGTAACTGTAGCGTGGCCGCGCAGATAGCCCTTGATGGTTGCGCCCCGACTCTGCGCGGTTTCAGGATTCTCAAGCAGAAGAAAGGCAGCGCCTTCGCCGGGAATCATGCCGGAGCAGCGGGCATCGTATGGGCCAAAGGGATCGTCCGCCGGCGCGCCTTTGAAGTCGAGGTAGACGCGAGTCAGTGCATATTGTGAAAGCTCATCGACGCCGCCGGCAAAGATCCAGTCGGCATCGCCGTCGCGAAGAATATCGAGGGCGAGTCCAAGGACCGGCGCGCCGAAGTTGAGAATGCTGGGACCGCGCAGATGCAGGTCGAGGCTTACCTTGCCGAGCACAGTGTTGCCGATGGTCTGAACGAATTGAAGGCCGCTGACAGCGGCGGGGCCCTTCTCCCATAACACGCCATAGTATTGCGCGACGACATCGTGTTGCGCGAAATTGCGGCTCATGACGCAGCCAGCGCGGGTCAGCTCGATCTCTTCGGTGAGGCCGGAGCTGTTCCAGCATTCCTGAATTGCTGCCATGGCGAGAAGCGAGGTCCGCGAGGGGCGCGGGAAGGAAAGGCCTTTGAGTCCGACTTCAAGCACGCTGTTTTCCGGTGCGCGCGCGGTCCAATAGGGGGGTATCTTCGGCTGGTCTTCGTTGAGCCGCGCTAGAACTTTTCCCTGGTTGAGTGCGGCGAGCATCGGCGCCGAGCCGATGCCGGCGGCGGTGACCGAACCGGTTGCCGTGATAGCTGCAATACGAGTCATGAGGAACTCACGAGTAAAAATGCGTCTGTTGCCAGGGTGTGGATGATTTCCAGCAGGGATTCTTCACCATAACTGGTCGATAGCTGATCGAGGATCTGTTCGACGGTGGCGCCGGAGCTTGCCACTCGCAGCACATCTGAGATTATCGGAGTTGCGACGATCGATGTTCCGTTCTTTTGGTTGACGAGGATCTGCATCTCGCCGAGCTGAATAGGAATGACGCGAGCCTCGACCTGAAGAAGGCTTTCAATGGCCTGCTCGGGTGAAATATTTGGCGTGTCATTCTGCTTCTTGTGCACTGCCCAACGGGGCAACTGCTGCCACTCGGCCCAGCCGGCCACGTCAGGGATCAACTGCTGTTCCAGAAAGGTATAGGCGGCACGCACGGCGCGGTCGCAGAAGTCTTCAATCTTCTCCTTGGAGCGGCGTGCGAACTGCTCGCTGAGATAAACCTTGTGGCCGCAATCCACAGGGCGGCAGACCATAACAAAGAGCGGCGCACCAGCGAATCCGGCAAGATAGGCGAGTCCTTTGCGGACCCAGATATCGATGCCGAAGAATGACGCGATGGTGGATGTCTTCGGATTGCGATCCTCGTCGAGGCCGCGGTTGCCGTCCATGTATGCGAAGGCTACTTTGCCGTCGCGGAGCCATTTGGTAAATCGCCAGGCGGTGTTGGCATCCGAGGAGGAGACGAAATGAACGGGGAGGCCCTTGGGCTTATCTGGGGGCCAGAAACCCTTGGCCTGTTCGCCCGGAGGCGCGTCAAGATTAACCTTGCAGCAGGTCATTCCGTGTTCGTAGTTTTCCGGATCCATGAGCAACATGATTTCAAAGCCAAGCGACGCCAGCAGGAAAGGGAGCTGAAGGAATGGTCCGCCCTGAAATGCGGTAATGAAAGCGCCATGGCTCTTGGCGACTGCGCGCCGGATGCGGCTGAGGTCAGCTTTGGAGATGGAGAGATTCTCGACTTCCTCGCCAGAAACCCACATAGTACGGTAGCGATCGCGCCGCTCGTGGATCTCCTGCGCGGTCTGCTGCAACTGTTCGCGCGGTACGGCATCGCCAAAAACCATGTTCAGGCCTAAGAAAGACAGGTTCACCATGTCTTCCGGAATCATTGGCATTTCCCAGCTATCCATGCTCCTCCCCAGTATCAAAAACCGATGACAACAAACGGACGGCAAGTTCGGCAGCGAGCCTAGCTGTCCTGAAATTCTGGTCGTGGCGTGGAATCAATTCTACAATATCAGCACCTATGACTTTTCGCTTTGCGCCGACGGCACGCAACAGGGCCCAGACCTCATCCATCGACATGCCTGCGGGAATAGGCTGATTTACGGCGGGAGCCGTGCCAGGGTCGAGCACATCGATGTCGAGCGAGATGTAGCATGGGTCGCCGAGCATGTCGGCGACTGCCTCAGGCCGCATGGTGCGATAGACCGACTGCGGCACAATGTTGTGCTTTACGCTGACGGGCTGCTGGCGGACCTGCATCACGCCGCGCAATCCGACACTGACGACGCCGGCCACCCATTCCTCGCCCAGCAGGGAACGGACGACGCTGCCGCTGGAGGGAAGAAGAGTGGGGTCGGCATCCATAATGTCGCTGTGCGCATCGATGTGCAGGATGTAAATCTGTGGCGCGTCAAGACCGCGCACGGCGGCATGAGTGAGCGAGTGATCGCCGCCCAGAATCAGCGGAAAGCTGCCGGCCTGACGGCAGGCAAAAACGACCTGACTCAGCCGCTCGCCTGGGCGCTCCGCAGGTTCGCCCTTTTCCATGATGATATCGCCGATATCGCAGATGCTCACACCTTCAAGAATCTGGCGATTTGCGGCGTAGTCAAAGAAGCCGAGCGCTTTTCCTTCGGCATTGACGGTGAATTCGGCGAACTCTGAGGCAATGCGGATGGAGGCAGGGCCTTCGGCCTGTCCGGGGCCGCTGACGCTCTGGGACTCGCAAGGAACGCCGAGGACGGAAGCGCGAAGAGAAAGCGAGCCGGAGGGGCAGGAAAGAAAGGTGGGTAAGAAGCTCCGCAGCAGATGCGGGAGGGCTGCGCCGTTGCCGGCCGGTACCAGGCATCCGCTGCGAAGCAGATGCTGCAGGAGATCTTCAGAAAGGTTAGTCTCTTCCGGGTCGGAGAGCCTAGCCAACTCGATAGGTTCGCGGAGCTGTTCGAGCAGCGAGGCAAGAGCCTGGTCTACAGGCTGGCTGCGGCGTAAGGCCGCATCATAGAGAGAACAGCCTGAGGCAGTTCTCAGTATCTGCAGCCATCCGGGGAACGCCACCTGCATCCTGATTCCGATCCGATCCAAGAAGTTTGCCGTCTGAGTTATCGCGCGATCAAGGCGGCGGTTGACAATGCAGCGCCCTTGAAGCTGATGGCGCCCATGGAAGCGATCGAGCCGCGCGAAGCCGCGCTGCCGACACCGACATGAATAACGCCGCCAGCCACGGTGGCCTTGGCGGGAGAAGCGCCCTTCAGAGCTGTGCTGACTGCCCTGCTGGAAGCAACGTCGCTTGAGTTGACCAGCGTGACCGAAAGGTTCGCGCCGTTGTGGGCAACGAACACATCGTACTGGCCATTGGCCTTATTCGGCTCGACCAGCCTGGCCGTCGCAGGGATCTTGAAGGACTCAGCGATAGCCAGTCTCGCGGGTTGTGCCATGGCAAGGGTGCCCGATGTTGAAACAGCGGCAAGAGCTACTCCAATTTTCATCAGCGCCTCGCGGCGCCCTACATTCGTATTCACCATGTTATCTCCATTCAAACGTACGTTTCAGGTTGGGGCCAAAGTTGGCGTTGAGTCTCCCTCACTTCAAGAGTGAGGACATTTCCCGAGCTTTCTCGGGAACCTGCAGGAGATCGGCGGCCCGGATAGTGAAACGATAGGGCCGCTCCTCCACTGTGAGGCAGGTTGCGCAGTATTCCTTTAGAGCTTCTGGCGTCAGGCTGGTTTCGCCTTGCGCCAGAGTGACGGTTGCCACCGGGACTTCTCCAAGGAGTTGATGCGCTTCTGCTTCCACGCGAGCCGCCGCAACTGCGGGATGGGAAAACAGAGCTGCCTCGACCTGTTCGGCCGAGACCAGCACACCACCGCGGTTGATGATTCTTCCGGAACGGCCCAGCAGGAAGGTTTCTGCCGAATTCTGATAGCCCAGATCCCCGGTGCGCAGTGCCAGATCGGGGAAGGGGACGGGATGCTCTTTTTCAAAGGCGGCGCACATGCTGGAGCGGCTACGGACGACAATCTCGTGTTCGCCGCCTGAATTGGGCTCCAGTTCAACGGAGACATTGGGCAGCGGCGTTCCCACGCAGTGCGGATCAAAGGGTTCGCCGGCTTGAACAAAGCGGGTAGCGACACGCGGCCCTGCCTCCGTGAGTCCATAGGTGATTGCCAACTGCACGTGGGGCATGAGATGGAGGAAAAGCTCAACCGATTTGCGGTCAGCAAAGGCCGCGCCTACCGTTACGAGCCGCAGTGACGGCAAAACGAAGCGGCTGCGTTCTAGGCCTGCGACAAGAGAACAGAAGACCGGCGGCACGGTGCTAAGGGTAGAGATATTGGAGTTTTCGAGATAGCAGTGCAGCAGTCCGCTCATCAGCGGATTCGGCGGCAGGCAGACGGTGGCCCCGATGGAGAGATTGCAAAGACACTGATGAACCAACGCGTATGCGTGCGATATGGGCAGCACCAACAGGGTGCGGTCATCGTCGCGCAAGCCCAGCGAAATAATGTTCGAGTTCAGATTGGCGAGCACGGCGTGATGTTGCAGAACAACGCCGCGCGAACGACCGCTCGAGCCTGAGCTGAACATAATAAGGGCCGGGTCAAGATCGATGAGGGCGCCGGAGGAGACGGGCTCAGCCGTGGAGCAGCCGGAGAAGTAGGCCCGGAGATTCCCTTCGAGTGCTTCGGGCTCAGGCTGCCATCCGTTGGCAGCAAGAGACCCAGGCAAATCGGACTGCGTGATCAACGCATTCAGCCTGGCTAGAGCGGCGTGTTCAGCGAGCTTTTCCGCGGGCAGAGAAACACGAAGGGGCACGGCAATGCATCCGATGCGCACCAGTGCGAGCAGCGTCACGAGGAACTCTGGCGAGTTGCCTAGCAACAGCCCCCAGTGCTGGCCCTTGGCTGCTCCCACATGAAGCAATTGCTGCTCCATAGAGAGAACCGCCTGCCTAAGCGCCGAGTAGCTGAGCTGTCCGCCTTCCCACTCCAGGGCATTCCTTTCCGGGTATGCTTGCGCCGGCCGATCAAGAATCTGCCCGAGAAGAAACGGGGTGGAGCGGACTGCTTCGCTAATCATCCTTGGACTCCTTGACCCCATGCCGTTTCAGATACGCCGTAATTGAAGCGATGCTATACAGGTCTGCCGGCTCTACATCATCCAAAGGCAAATCAAATTGTTGTGAAATGGCTGCTATTAGTTCCAGACTCGATAGCGAGTCCAGTTCCAAACCGCCGGAACCGCTGGCTCCAAAGAGCGGAGCATCGACGCGTATCTCAGAGGGCCGGATAGGCAGCATCAAACGTTCCACAATCAATTGCTGTATAACACCTTCAATATTCATGCTCATGTTTTTGATTCCGGGAAAGTAGGCATGCGCAACGTGCCGAGTGGAGCCATCTTATTCGAGAGCTGGCGAGAGTGTCAAGGGGATAATTTATGATGCAAATGCTTGAGGCCCGGTGGAAGAAACTATTGTTATAAAAGGATAGCTGGTGGCTGAGGCGCCCAGCGAAAGCCCGCATTTTAGAGTTAAGGGAGCAGCGCAATCGATGTCTGTTGGAGTTTAGCAGCAGCCAGAGCGTGATTCGCAACGCAATTTAGGGTAGCCGGCTGGAAAGTGCTGACCAATCACATCCATAGTGAGGCTCAGAATTCTTCCGCACAGGCCGCTCTGCCATAATCAGGACAGATGGTTGCGGACTGCGGTGGCGGAGCGAGATGACAGGGACGAGAAAACAGGCGAATCCATTTGATCCGGAGCATTACCGGCCAGAGTCGATCAGCAACCAAACCAGGGCGATCAACCGTCGCATTTGGCTTATGTCGCGTTCCGCGGTGAACTGGTGGGAGACCGACATTACTGTAGCGCGGCAGGCGCGCGCACAGGGCCTCGACGGACATATGCCAGTAAAGAAGTCACCCCGCGCCCGGGTGATCACGATTCCGAGGCCCGGCGGAGATTTGGCTCTGCGCGTAATTGCGCCGCGACGGGCGAGGGGCGTCTATCTTCACATTCACGGAGGCGCGTGGGTGCTAGGCGCATCCGACCAGCAGGACGATGCGCTCGAGGAGTTTGTTCGACGTTGTGGTATGGCGGGTGTCAGCGTGGAGTACAGGCTGGCCCCGGAGCATAAGTTTCCCGCGGCGCTGGATGACTGTGAGTGCGCGGCGCGTTGGTTGCTGGAGAATAGCGAAGCAGAGTTTGGTACAAGGCAGTTGGTAATAGGCGGCGAATCGGCTGGTGCTAATCTTTCAGCCGGCACGTTATTGCGGCTGCGCAAACAGCTGGGGCAGACCGGATTTGTGGCTGCCAACCTGGTGTGCGGCGCATTCGATCTAGGTATGACGCCGAGCCAGAGGATTCTTGGCGCAGAACTTGAGCAGCTGGTGGAGATGGAAGAAACGGTGCGGGCGTATCTGCCGGCGGGAGTCGATTGCCGTGATCCAGAAGTTTCACCGCTCTATGCGGATCTGCGCGGTCTGCCGCCAGCTTTGATAACGGTGGGAACTCGCGATGCGCTGCTCGACGACAGTTTGTTTCTCTATACGCGGTGGATCGCCGCCGGCAACGAGGCGCAGCTTGCGGTTTACCCCGGCGGCGCGCATGGATTTACTTCGTTTCCATTCCAATTGGCCCGCGATGCCAACCACCGCATTTATTCCTTTGTGAAGAAGGTGATAGCCGGCGAGCGTGGTTGAGTAGTGAAAGGATGACGATGAAAGCAATAGTGATGGAAAGGACCGGACCGGCCGAGGTGCTGGAGAGCAGGCTGTGGCCGGAGCCGCCGCTAGGTCCCGGACAGGCGCGGGTGCAAATGGCCTTTGCCGGGGTCAACTTTCTGGATGTCTATCGTCGCCGCGGCGAGATGAAGGTTCCGCTGCCCTCGATACCGGGCATGGAAGGCGCGGGAACCGTGATTGAGGTGGCGAGCGGAGTGACGGATGTAGCGCCTGGGGACCGCGTGGCCTTTACAAACCAGCCGTCAGCATATGCGGAGCAGGTTTGTGTTCCTACCTCTACGCTCATTCCTGTTCCATACTCGCTTAGTCTCGAACAGGCTGCGGCGCTGCCGATGCAAGGGCTGACCGCCCATTATCTGCTTCATGACTTTCGCCGCGTGCAGGCCGGTGAATCAATTTTGATTCATGCAGCGGCAGGCGGTACAGGTTTGCTGCTGGTGCAATGGGCGCGGCATCTTGGCTTGCGGGTGTTTGCCACGGTTTCAAGCGCGGCCAAGATGGAAGCGGCGCGCGAGGCCGGCGCCGACGAAGTGATTCTCTACACGGAGAAAGATTTTGCTGCCGAAGTGATCCGGCTGACCAAGGGCAAGGGCGTCGATTACATCCTGGACGGGGTTGGCAAGTCGACATTTTTGAAGAATCTGAGCGCGGCGGCGAATCGCGGTAACATTGTGTTCTTCGGTTTCTCAAGCGGATTGCCGGACCCGATTGCGCCGGGTGTGCTGACGGTAAAATCTCTAACGCTGAGTTGCGCGCGGTTGCGCAATCATATTCTTGATCGCAACTCGCTGCTGGAGCGGGCCAACGCTGTGTTTGCCGGAGTAGAAGCAGGCTGGCTGAAGATTCATAGCCGCACGCTTCCGATGGAGAATGCCGTGGAGGCACATCGGCTTTTGGAGCAGCGGCAGACAATTGGAAAACTGCTGTTGAGCGTGTGAGTCGGCTGGCATATGTGGTCGACTTTGAGCCTATGAAGAGGAGTCCATATGCTCGCGCAACGCTCTCATATCGCGGTTGTACTGGGACTTGACAAGCTAGGCCAACTGCCTCAATGCTGTTGGGTTCGGGAGAGAGAATAGTTTGCGTTGTGTAGGTTGGGCGCATAGTGGCGTATGCTCCTGACCGTTCAACACAGTGAACGGATGATGTGGGGTCTAAGAGGAAGTAAATGAAATCATATGAATAACTTGCATACTTTATTCATGCATTTGTAACGGGAGGTCGGCTTGTGGTGAGGTTTTGAGGTGAACCCCTTCATTGAGACAGTTTTCTGTTGCTACACTTGCAGCATTTTCGATTCTGAACCCTTCACGTGATACAGTTCGGGGTTCATACAGGTTGAGACACTCTTCGGTCTTGGAGGTCATCTCATTGATTCTCCAAGCCGGGCAGGGGTGTGGGGAAGGGACGGCGTTTGAGTCCCTTCCCCTACCAGCGCTGTTGAAGCTTTCTGCCGTGTTCCGGTGAAGAATCGCAGTATAGCAGAATGCAGCTCCACTTCGCTTTTCCAGCGGGTTTGGGTAGTGTCCTAATTTGAAATCCACAGGTTTATCCTCCGATTGTGGTAAACAAAGTGATACGAATCCAAGCTGAGACGGTCTGATTGCTGGCCTTTGCTGCGGCCTCGACCCGCTTGCGGTCCTCCGGGCTAAACCGGACTGGGACAATGCTTCCTTTCGCGTCTTTCTTCGCCATCTTTGGGCGTCCGGGTTTCTTAGGCTTCGGCTTCGGCATTGGCTCTCAACTCCTGTGCGATTGCAACTCTTACTGCGGTTTCTGGCGAGACTGCCGGGGGGACTTTGAGAACGGTAACGTGTCGGATAGGGTTGGCCGGGTCGTCTGTTTCGTGTGCCCAAGCATACGCTGTATTGGCTTGGGGATGGCCGTGAAGATCAAAAACCTCGACTATCCCTTCCCATATCGTTTTCCCCTGAAAAACCTCTTTCACAGGTACGCTTTGTCGGTGTGTGGATTCCACCCCATGCAGCCTACGAATTACCTCTTTCAGTTCCTCGATGTAGGTCATGCCGCCGCCTCTACCAAGTCCCCAACACTCCAAAATGTCCCTGTGACTCCCGCGGCCATTGCCGGAGTACAGCGGAGCGTATTGTGTCTCTTGACGAAGTTGTAATAGGCAAAGTGAAGGCCAACCGCCGCCTCAAAGTTTTCCCGCTTCTTGCTAAAGGCCAGAGTCAACCGGGTCAAGCGCCTCATGTGTAGCCGGGTTGTGGCGTTCAACCGCTCAACGTAGCTGGTAGAGATTAGGTCGAAGTTGGGGCGTCCTGAAACTATCTTCTTTTCGCAAGACACGAACTCCGGGGCGCTGTACCGGCGGTTATCCTCAGTCGTTATGCTGCCGTAGGTTTTGATGATCTGGCCGTAGTCTGCGTATCCGGCGAAAGACCGTTCAATCGCTTCCTCGTAAGCCTTGAGGCCATCCGTGGAGATTTGGACCCGATTCCTCATCCTACCCGCAACGTCCGCAAGGAAGGCGTTTGCCGTGGCTACGTCGCGCTTCCCAACACGGAAGGCGGGAACCAGTTTGGTTTCGGCATCAATAGCGCAGAACGTCCAAACGCTGCCCACTTCAGGCGGGTCGTCTACCTTGACGTGCCGCTCTTTCTTGCCGACGAATCCCCAAATTTCGTCCATCTCAAGGCGAGTACAGGGCAGATTACGCATGGTTTCATCCAACAGAGCCGTGCATCCTTGGCCGACACGAACGCCTAGACGCATGATGGTATCGCGGTGGACGCCCGTAATCCGTTCAATGGCCCGGATGCTAGAGCCTTCCGCTAGAGCCGCTATCACCGCGATCTGCTTATCTGTGTTGAGTACGTTCGCCATAAAGCCTCACTGGAATAAATGTAATACATAAACAAAGATGTGTCAAGAGTTTTTGTATTACTCTTTTATTGGTGGTTTTTGTGTATAAGGAACAGCGCAAACTTCCAAGCGTTTCGCCTCCAGATCAAACATTATTCTTACCATTGTCTCTACAATGGACTCGTTTGTGTCGCGGCATACGATGGTCGTATCGAACCAGACAATTGCTGACTCCGGGTCGGAGTCATGAAAGAACTCCCAAAGCCCAGCTTTTTCCCTTTGAGACCACACATGGCATTGAATGCCCTGCGAGGGGCCTAAAGTAAGTACAGGGATTTGTCCGAATCGAAGAAAATAGTGTTTAAGCTGCGACGGCACGCTTTTGACATGAACCCACCTAGCGGCCCTCGTTCCACAGTTTTGAACCCTAAACACATCTCCAGACTTGTCGTTCGGTTTTAGGTCAGAATAGGCAATATGCAACATCAGGACAGGCTTGCCCTCAAGAAATTCATGCTCCGCCTTTTCCCTCTTCAACATTTCACCGAGTTTTTGAGTATGCTCCTTTAGCCAAATCCGATACGCACTTACAAATACCAAGATTGCCGCCAAGCCACCGTATGCAATCTTCTGAACTGGATTAGGGGCGAACAGAGCGAGAACCGCAAATGGCACCGACGCAGGACCGCTCAAGCCAGACCCTAATTCAGAAAACATTGATCCAAAGAATAAGCGTAGTTTTCCCATAGACGAAGATACTCTCACCGGCTCCCATGCCACGGCAAGATGTATTTGTGATACATTTTCCGTATCATAATGAAACATCTGGCGATACTCGGTTTGCTGGTCCCATTGGCAATGGTAGGGGTTCTGGCCGGTCAGGATGTGACTAAGGGGACGCCAAAACAGGGGATCATTAAACAGGAACCCAGTAAAAAAGGACAGGAACAGCCACACGCACAAAACCATAACCAGTCCGCCATAGACCCGCCCCCGCCCACCGCCGCCCCACAGCCAGCCGCCCCAACCCATGATGAGGCCGCAGAGACAAGCCGCCAGAATCTCCAGATACAGCGTTGGCTCATGTATTTCACAGGGAGTTTGGCTGTAGTCGGATTCCTGCAACTGGTTCTCATCGGCTGGCAAGCGGTCCTGCTCCGCAAGACCCGCGAGGATGTTCACCGGCAAGCCGATTGGATGGAGACTCAGGCCGGGCACATGAATAGCCAAGTCGAGGAAATGAAACTCCAGCGGAAGGAGACCGTAGAGGAAATGCGACGGCAAGCCTACCAGATGGGAGAACAGGCAGCCTCGGCTTATCGGTCTGCACGGGCGGCTTCTGAAAGTGCTCAGGCTGCTCTTGCGCAAATCAAAATGATGAAGGATAAAGAGAGGGCGCGGATTTCTGTCTCTATCAGCGATAACGACGTTGAGGTAAGCCCGGCATATTCCTTCGACGCAATTACCATCAAGATCGCTAACGACGGAACCACAAGCGCCTTCAACGTTAGAGCGAAAGGTGAGGTATTCGGCCATCTGTCCGAAGATTTGCCGCCCATGAGGCCATTTATCCCTTTGACGGCTCCGAGTGTTATCAGGGCGAACAACCCACCCACATATGTCGAGGTGATTCTCGTCCAAAGTGAGGACATGAGCGGCGTAGAGGATTCGCCGATACCGTATTTCTTCCATATCGGCGGAATTGTTGAATATGAGGACGTGTTTGGCGAGAGCCACACGACGACTTTTAGGCACAGATTGAAAGTCAACGGAATTCTCCCGATCCCCGATTCTAAAAGTGTAAGGATCAGGTCTTGGGGAGGGTGGAAGAGTTGCGGCTCCCCCGAGGAGAACCGCGCCACTTGATAAACCGCCCCGTAGTAAAGCCTGACAACTGCCGATCTGTGCCCCGACCATCAGGCACAGAACTAGCCCAAAAATCCAAATTAGGACACTACCCGGGTTTGAGATTCGAACTCCTCGGGCGTACGGTAACCCAAGGCGGAATGCAGGCACTTCTGATTGTAGTACCGTTCGATGAACTCCTCGATGTGATCATACAGGTGCTCCAGATTCTCGTACTCGTTGGCATAGATTTCCTCCCCTTCAGAGTTTTGAAAAAGCTTTCGCAACTGGCGTTGTCGTATGGATTCGCTGGCTGGCTCATACTCGGAACCACCCCGTGTTGCTTGAGGATCGCGACGTATTCGGCCGAGGCATATTGCACCCCGCGATCGGAGTGATGGACCAGACCTGCCAAAGGGTGTCGCAATTCGATTGCTGGCTGCAACGCATCGACGGCCAGGCGGAACGTAAGCGTGCGATCCAGTTTCCACCCCACGGACGAAGACCTGTCCGTGGGGACCCCGGCTTGTGGTTCACTGGCATCCCGCGACGTTTCAACTCGGCTGTAACCCGCCGGTAGCCATAGCGACGCCGGTGCTCCAGTGCGATCCGCTGTATGGCTGAACGCACCTCGGTATCTTCTTCCCGTGGTAAACACTCTTTTAAGAACCGGTAGAACCCTGCCCGGCTCACCCTTGCCAACTGGCACATGCGCTCGATACTCAGGCCGCCTTGCATCGGCATCACCTCCCGGATCTGGTCGTAGATGCCGTCTCGCCAGAGCTCCTGCTGCTCTGGCGCCGAGCCTCGACTTTTTTGCAAGGCGCCTGTAAAAAAGTCCACCTCCAGGGTCTTTTCCGCCAGAACGCGCTTCAGATCGCGCACTTGTTTGCGAAGCTCGCGGACTGGAGACGTGGCCCTGGCGCTGGAATCACCCGCAGCCTCAAGCTGACGCTGCCAGTGTTATAGCACCGTGCGGTGGACGCCGAGTTCTCCGGCCAGCGCTGACACGCTCGGACAGTCCTTCATCCGCTCCATGGCCATCTGACGGAACGATTGAGGGTATTTCCCAACTCGCTTCTTTGCCACTTGCAGTTCCTTTCCCTGCCAAGTGTCGAAAATGCAAGTGTCTCATTTTGTGGGGTCAGTACACGGAAGAGGTGATCCAGCTTGATACCCGTACAGCCTGATAGGATACCTACCCATCTGTTTGATTTAACAGCAGATAAGGATTTTGTCGAGAAGCTGATCAACTGTTTACCTTCGTATCGTTAGGACCGGGCATTCCGCATCAACTATGATCCGAAAAGCTCCGGATGTGCTCATGTCCATGTGGAGATGTGAAGTCTTTCGGATGCCGATCACAAGAAGGTCTATAGATCGCTTCCTGATGTGTTCAAGGATTCGATCATGAGCACTGCCTACCGCCACAAAGTTTTTTTGATCGTAGAACTTTATTACATGTTCCGGTCTGAGGCCATCAAGAGCATCACAGAATCGGCGCTGGAGGTCGACTAGTAGCTCTGGCTGCGCGAGAGCGGCATCGTGAATCACATTGAGCACGTCTATCTTGGCACCGAATACTTCTGCGAGGGTCACCGCACAAGTTGTCGCGCCGCCTGCATCCGGTGACAAGTCAGTGGCAAATAGCACTCTCTCGAAAGAAAGAGTCTTTGAAGCGTAAGGTTGGACCTGCGGACCGATGGTAAGCGCCGGACAACGAGTCGAACGCAGGACACTTTCCGCAACTGAGCCAATAATCTTTCGTTCCAATCTACCTCCACCATGTGTTCCCAAAACGATCACGGATGGTCCATTTTTATCAGCCAGTTCAGGAATCACGTTTTTCGGATTACCTTCCAGAAGAACAGGAATGGCTTCTACGGAATCCGATTTCAGTAGAAGTGCCTCTTTCGATAGGCGATCCTTCAAGTCGAGTCTCTGCTGACTGACTTTTTGGTCGCCCACCTCAACCTCTGTAGCAGCTTGTGAAAGAGTGAAGGCATGTGCAACCAGAAGCTTCACAGAAAAATAGGCGGCAATGCGCGCTGCGTAGAATCCTGCATTCTTGGAACACGGAGAGAAGTCAGTAGCGTACACAACTGTCTTCAGATTTGGAATAGGCTTGTCATCTGTCACAGGCATCATGGCTATCTCCCCGAATAAAAGCAAAACAACAAGATGATTCATGCAGTGGCGCTGACTCTGGCGTAAGAGCGGAATCCTTCAATCTGAAGCGTTCAATCACGGGGTTGCTCCCGTCTGGTAGTTGAGCGTAGCAAGGGCAACTCGGTATTGGTATCGCGCGTCTGCATTTCCGATTGCCGCATCGGTCTGCTGGAACTGCGCCTGGCTCAATTCCACGATCGAGCTGAGCCCCAGTTGATAGCGTGTTTGCGCCAGTTGGAGAGCAAGGTTTGCCTCTCTCAGCAGCTCGTCTGTCACGGCAACGCGCTGGTATGCAGTATTTGCTGCAAGCCATGCGGTGCGAACATCCCGGACAATCCTGTCACGCAGATCGCGGCTTTGCTCTGAGGCGGCCTGAGCGCGGATAGACGCTTCTTTTGCCTGGGCCGAGTAGAGGAAGCCGTTGAAGATTGGAATGCTCATGTTGACGCCAATTCCGCCCCACCAATTTGTCAAGTAGTATTCAGCGGGACGGATAGGGACACTGCCTGCCGTCCCCGAAGCGCTGATGCTCGGCAACATCTGATCGCGCTGCGCACGGCTGTACTTGACAGCTGCCTGTTGGCTATAGGTCAGGGCCCGCAGGTCCGGTCGTTGTTGGAATGCGAGTTGCAGAAGCTGATCAGCATCTGGTGGCGGCGCATTCAAAGGCGAGTTGTCATCAAGCAGGTCATATGCTACCTGTTGGTCAAGTCCCAGAACAGCATCCAGCGCCGCCATTGAAGAATCGACATTGTTTTGAGCATCTAACAATAACAACTTGGCCTGCGATAAGTTAACGTCCGCAAAGCTCAAGTCGAGAGTTGATTTAAGTTTGTTCTTTGTCAACTCACTGACCTGCGTCTCCGTGGTCTGGCGAGTATCGACGTTTTGTTGCGCAACCTTGAGCAACGCCTGTGCCTGAAGAGCATTAAAGAACGCCTGATCGGCGGCAAGGACTATATCTTCAGTTGTAGCCATGGCATTCGCATTCTGCGCCTTCTCCTGGAGCTTTGAAGATGCTATGAGGTTTCCGGTTCGTCCAAAGTCGGTAATCAACTGGGTAAACCCTCCACCGGCTCCCGCATGCTCAAATAGACGCGAGGCCGTGAGCGAGCCCGCGGAGATACGGCTCCCATTTTCGGCATCCACGGCGGTTATGTCGGCAGTCCCGGTCGGCAACTCCGCGGCTCTGGTTTCGCGGACAACCTGATGCTGCGCCAGCGCAAGCAGACGCGCCACACTGACACGCGGATTGTTCTTGATAGCCAGCCTTTCTGCATCCGCCTGAGTAAGGCGCGAGTGCTGACCGGGAGCTGCGGCCTCCGTCTGGGTCGATGGGAGATTACCAGCTCCCTGCTGCATCGGCATTGCGCTTTGTCGGGCAAGAGCAACAAGAATAACACGCGGGGCATCCGGCAACTGCGTCGTTGCGCATGCAGCCTGACCGGCCAGAGATTTTGAATGGATAATAGCAAGCGCAAAGATAGTCGCTAGAAAGATCCTTCTTGTCTTCAACCGTTTCATCTAACTTATGCCTCCTTTGCAAGCGCGGTTTTGTTTTCGCGACTGCCGTGAACGATCAAGTAAACCGCCGGCACTAGAAAGATGGTTACGACCACCGAAACTGCCAGGCCGCCTATGACTGCACGCGCCAGCGGCGCATATTGCTCACTTCCTGCTTCCATCCCAAGCGCCATCGGAATCATGCCCAGGAGGGTTGCCAGCGAGGTCATAAGAATCGGGCGCAGGCGAATCTTGCAGGACTCGATGACAGCTTCAATCAATGTCATCCCTTGTCTATGCAGAGTGGTGGCGAATTCGACGATCAGAATGCTATTCGAAACCACGATGCCGGTCATCATGATCACGCCCATCAATGACATGATGTTCATTGAACTGCCTGTGACCAGGAGAATCATCGCAACGCCAGCCAGTCCGGGAGGAATGGCCATGAGGATGATGAACGGATCGATAAATGAGGCGAATTGCGCCATCAATATCAGGTACACCAGGAGCACCGCAATAACCAATCCTAGCCCAAATTCCGCGAAGGAGCGATTCATGCTGACCACGGCGCCGCGCACCGTCAGCACGGTATTTTTGTCGGTCTTTGTGTTCGCAAGCAGCTTGTCGATGTCATGACCCACTCCCTGTAGCGCCTCTGTCTTAGTCGAGACATAGATGTCGATCACGCGGCGAATCTGGTAATGGTCCACTTCCGTCGGAGTATTGATCAGTTTGATATCCGCTACCGATTTCAGCGGTGTATATCCGGCTGTGTGGTCGCCTCTCCAAAGTTGGCGTGCGTCATTCGACGACGCATAGGTCTGCTGCATCGGGCTATAACCGGCGGGCTGTACGCCGCGCAAGGGAATGTTCTCGAAGTCCTCCATCGACATATTGTTGAGAATGCGGTTGGCGTACTGGACAGTCACCATGTAGTTGTTGCCGCTCTTGGGATCGATCCAGTAGCTGGGGGCGACCATTCCGTCCGAAGTCATGGCGGTGATCACGTTGTCCACCACGTCCTTGGCGGAGAGACCGATTAGGCTGGCCTTCTCGCGGTCGATGTTCAGCGCAATGCCGGGGTAGTTCAGATTCTGCGGAATGTAAACACCACTGACATTTGGCATGGTTTTGATCTTTTGGGCGATAGTTGTGGCCAGAGCGTAGGCTCCATGCATGTCCATCGAGCTGACCTGTATATCGATCGGAGCCGGCAAACCCTGGTTGATCACGCTATCGACGAGGCCGCCCGCCTGAAAGTAAGTACTGAGCTCAGGCATCTCGCGTGAGAGCTTCTCACGCACTCGCTTCATATATTCGTAGCTTCCGACGCTGTGGCCCTCCTTCAGACTGACCTGCACAAATGCCGTGTCCATCGAGGAGTTGGGGGAATAGATCGCCTCCATGCCGGCATGCGCGCCGATGTTGGAGACGATCATCTCGAGATCTTTGGGCTTGACCATACTGCGGATCACGTTTTCCACCCGAGCGATATATTCGTTGCTCACCTCGAGCCGGGTGCCGCTGGGCATGCGTACGTAGAGAATGAACTGGCCGGGGTCGGTACGGGGAAAGTACGCGCGTCCCAGGAAAGGGAAGGTCGCCGCGAGCACCAGCGCCACGCCGCCCAGGATCGCCGCCGCGGTAAAACCAGGCCGCTGCATGGCCTGCTTGGCAAGTCCCTCGTACCAGCTCAGCATGGCTTCATACTTGGCGTTGAAATTCCTCTCGAAGCGGGCGAAGAAGCCCAGCTTCGACTCTTCGATGTGTTCGTCCTCGTCTTTCAGGCGAATAAATTTGGCACAATAGAGCGGCACCACCGTCATGGCGAAAAAATATGACGCGAAGATCGAAAGCACCACGCCCAGCGCCAGCGGAGTGAAGATGTAATTGCTGATGCCGCTGAAAAAGGTGACCGGGAAAAATACGATAGAGGTGGTGAAAGTGGCGGCCAGTACCGCCATTGAAACCTCCGTCCCGCCGGCATCCGCGGCAACGGCTGGTGATTCTCCCATCTCCATGTGGCGGAATATGTTCTCCAGCACGATGATGCCGTTATCGATGAGCCGGGAGAAGACCAGCGCCAGACCGCCCAGAATCATAGTGTTGATGGAGCCGCCCATATAATTCGAAATCAGCAGGCAGACCACCATGGAGAGCGGAACGGAGAGCAGCACGGCAATAGTGGCGCGCGGGCTGCCCAGAAAGATCAGGATCATCACACCGGCCAACACCAGACCGATGGTTGCTTCCCTGCTGACATTGCCAATCGCCATCTTGACGAAGATGGACTGGTCGAAGACCACCGAAGTTTTGAGCGAGGCGGGAACATCGACAAGCTTCTTCACCGCGGACTTTATGCCGTTCACGATAGTAATGGTGTTACTGTCGCCGCCCTGTTTGAAGATCGGCACGTAGACGGAGCGCTGGCCGTCGATGCGAACGATATTGTCCTGCAGCATGCTGGAGTCAACCGCCTTGCCGACGTCGGCCACCAGCACCGAGGCGTTGCCTACCGACTTGAGCGGCATCTCATTCATAGCGTTCGCATCGGGAAACTGGCTGTTGGCGTAGATGTTGAAGTCCTTGGAGCCGATGCGCACATCGCCGGCCGGCAGAATCAGGTTCGAGCTGTCTACCGATTGCACTACGTCGTTTAGGCTCAGGTTGCGCGCTTCCAGCTTGAGCGGATCGACGTAGATCTGGATTTGCCGATAGGCTCCGCCGTAGGGCAGGGAAACGGATGCTCCCTGCACGTTCGAGATCTGGTTGCGCACCTCGAAGTGAGCGAGGTCTTTAAGCTTAGTTTCGTTCAGGCCCTGGCCCTTCAATGTCACAAGACACACCGGCTGTGTTGAGGCGTCCATGCCCAGCACCACCGGAGGCAATGTGCCCGGCGGTAGGCGGCGTAGATCGGCCATAGCCAGGTTTGCGATGTTACTGAGCGCAGCATTGGGATCGGTGCCCGGTTTGAAGTAAATCTTGATCAGGCTCACGCCGGTCAGCGAGCGGGACTCGCTGTGGTCCACGTTGGAAGCGAAGGTAAAGAAGCGCTCGAAGGTATTGGTAATATCGGCCTCGATTTGCTCGGGAGGCATGCCGTTGTAGAAAGTCGCCACCACCACTACCGGCATATCGATTTGTGGAAACAGATCAACCGGCATGCGAACAATGTTGACCGCTCCCACGAGCGAGACGATCAGGCAGATCATGATGATGAAGAATGGATACTTGAGAGCAAACTTCGGCATTACTTCGCACCTCCGTTGTTCTCCTCCGCCTCGGCCTGCGTGTCGATCACGCCTCCCGCCTCGCGCATCGTATCGGAGGCCGGCTCCTGGGTGATGATGGGAGTCACCTGTTCGCCTTCCGTGTACTTCTCCTGACCGCCAATAATCACCCGGTCACCAGGCCCAAGTCCGCTCTTGATTTCGGCTAGCTTCGATCCCCGAAGCCCAACCTCCACATTGCGGATATGAACGCGATTCCTCGCGCCCAACATGTAGACTGTCGTCCTGTTGCCGCTGAGCACAAGCGCCTCAACCGGAATGGTGGTCACGTTCTCCGCGCGTGCAAGTTCAAGCTGGGTGTTAGCGTACATGCCCGGATCAATCGAGAGGTCTTTGTTCTCAACATCGATCTCGGTCTCCATAGTCCGCGTTTCAAAATTGACGTCGCGGGTAAAACGTACGATCTTCCCCGTGAAGGAGCGGCCAATGGCATCCACGCGGACCTGCATCGGGTCGCCTATATGCACAAGCCGTACATCGTCCTCCGGAATCGGCATGCGCAGTCGCAACAGGCCGCTTTGTGAAAGCCTGACTATCGGAATGTCCTGTTCGTTTGAATTAGTCCCGCTTTGAATCAGCGCGCCGGTGTCGGCATAACGCCAGACAATAACGCCGTCCAGAGGGGCCACCACGTTGGTGTAGTTCTTGAGCGCCTGCACACGGTCGTTATCTGCGTGGGATACCTCAACATGTTGTTCGGCGGCAGCCGCTGCGGCTCTGGCCTCATCCACCTGCGACTCTGAAGAGAGATCCTTGCTTTCGGCGTCGTCCAGCTCCTGTTGAGCAATCAGACCTGGCTGTGCTTTGGATGCCTCAAGCAGCCGCTCATATTCTGCGTGCAGCGCCGAATGAACGGCCTCAGCCCGCTTGATCTCATGTTGCGTACGCAGCAACTCGTCCTTCGCCCGCTGCATCTCGAATACCGTGCCCTTCAACTGCGCATTCAACTCCGGGACTTCCAATATCGCCAAGGTTTGGCCCTTGCGCACTTTGTCGCCTATATCCACGTTGATCTTCACCATAAAGCCGGTGACCTTGGGATGAACATCCACCACTTGATATGGCTGGAACTGTCCGGCAAGGCTCAATGTGTGCGCAATATTTCCCCGCATGGCTGTGGCCACTTTTGCCGATGGAATTTCAGCGGCGCTCGCATCTGAATGTTGATTCGTGCTTTTACACGCAACAATGCCGGCCAGAACAGGAAGCGCCATTCCTGCGACAAGCATCCATGAGGTTCTCTGTCGCATAACTTACATGTACCTCAAAATAGATTTCTGAGTTCATAACGAGATGCACGTTCCTCAAAAGAGGATGTGCCTCATTGCATTCGGCCATTAAAGCCTGCCGAATACTCCATAATTGTCGATGAAGGATTGTCTAGACGATAACGGGAGGGGGACGAACGAAGAGGGTATTTAATACAGCGCGATGTAGATGCAATAACCTATTAGCCCACTTCTCCAATTTCCCGGATATAGGCGGGTTCAACAGGATGATCGCAGACAAGAGTATCAAGATAATCGTTGCAGGAGTTGTGTAGATAACCGTAGTAAATGTTTTCGCCCGGATAGCCAACGGGTTCTCAGCCGTATTGGATAGTTCATCTCTGGATAAAAGCTTGGCCCTTGGAATCTGATGGGTAACAGCCTGCGGAGGATCGTAAAGCGACAGTTTGTATTGCAAGCCCCATGCAAAGACACAGATGGCCAGCCCCAGGAACGCATGAGTCCCTATGGAGTTGATTAACCGGCTTGTACTCCAGCAATGCATTGTTAACTGTCACCCACATCGATTACTATTCAAGTCATCCGCCGAAAATTATTACGGCACCAATCCAAACTCGGCCGCACTTCTTTTGATTCTACAACCATGTAGAAGGTTGCATCTGGGAAATTTGCGTGCTAAATCTCAACTTCTCCAGACATTCCCTCATGCCATCCTCCTGTAAGCCGCTCAATTGTTGTAAGGAGAACATCCGGAGCCACTAAAGGCGCCACTCGTTCGTCGTACGAAGCATCCACAAGAGTGCTTTCTAAGGGCGATATCACAAGGATTCTGGCATGAAGCCAGCGCCGGCGGATTAATCGACAGGCAGCTTCGGTCTCAAACATGGTGAGCGTGTTGTGAAGAATCGCGACCTGAATGGATTCCCTGGTTGATATTCCCCACAATTCACGATAATCAGTCGCAATAGTAAGATGGAAGTTTGGTCCATTCAGCAGCGTATCGTGCACCTTGCTGCCGCGATCCACTGAACCGACTGAGAGCACGTGGATCGTTTTATCCCTCCGAATATGCTTCCCTGGCAAAGGTCCAATGGCCTTTTCGTTGGTGCTATAAGCGACAGCACTGATACTGTTCATGCAACCCTCCGCGAGGCGAAGTTCGCCTTTTCCAGGAGATAAAAAGGTGCTGAACCTTTCATGCAAGGACTCGTCTCGATCATAAAGATGGAGAGGTTGGAAGCGCCGCAAAACACCACGCTTTTGTCCGCGGGAAGCAACTCCAATGTCCTATCCAGTTCGTTTGGCGAGACGGGTAGCACACATGCTGTTGAAAATGGAAATGGGTTCGACGGAGCATTGGCTCGAATATCAACTACGATGAGATCACGCCACTCGGTGAGAACGGTCGTGGACTCACTGATCGTGATCCATTTCACCTGTCGGGTTTGTACACCGGTTGGCTCGGGTACTACATCATCAGGGACAGTTGGTTGTATAACGGATTGGATGCGGTTGCAGAGTTTGCGTTCTTTAGATCGTCTGATCCACCGAATTGTATACAACGGAATTGCCAGCAGAAATGCGGGCAGGAGCCAAAGGAAATGCATCGTGTGTTCCTCCACTGGGAAAACGCTTCGTTATGCAGTTTGTTCAGACACGCAGTATCACCGCCAACACAGAGGCGGAATCGCAGTGCCAACTATGCGAGGAAGAAGCGAGGTGGAGGGGGTGATCGGAACGGAATCAGGAAACCGAAATATGCAACATTACGCGTGCACACGGAGAGCATGCACACGCTGGCTTGGCTGTGGCGGGGAAGCCGTTGAATGGGGTCGAAAGACGCCTGTAAATCTGAGACGAATTGGAACTTGGCCGTGAGTTCTGAAGTCACTTCCGGTGAAGCGTTACGCGACTCTACCCATAATTTTGCAATTGGAACCGGCGGCGGGGCCGGATGTCGATGATAAAGGGATAGCTTGTAACCAGTCCCCCACAAAACGACCGCAATTGCCAGTCCAAGGATTCCCAGAGCGCAAGGTGTAAATAGCTGTTTCCATATAGGATATCCGCATCGCGCCAGCCTTCTCACCTGGAGGTTGCTCCACGGTGGATCGTTGGAGATCGACGTGAATGAGTTCTGGGGCAGCAATTCGACGAGCGGCTCCTTCTGCTTTTATGAAACCTACCTGATTATATAGACCCCATTTTGGGCGAAAAGTTTCGAATCGTGCTTTCAATTTTGTTCTTAGGGATACTATTTCTGTCTAACCAAAATTTTATGCAGGCTGCGAATGGCTTTGTTTTTACTTGAGAACATCCAGGATGATCGACGTTTGTAGTCCAACAGTGCGCAGCAAGAGCGTCTATACCCGTCAAGCAGATGCAGGGCCAGCCTGCGGCAACTGACGTGCTATTCTCGTTGTTCCACTACACAAGAACACGAGCGATTTCAGCTGGATGTAGGCGAAATCGTAGCGCTCAAAGCACCCTGGAGCAATTCAGAACCACAACTTTCAACAATATGGTCGCAACTCGTTCAATATAAAACAGTTAATTTCACGCGATTTCTACAGATTTCAACAAATGCCGAAAACTGGTTCGGGACCAGGGGGTCGAAGGTTCAAATCCTCTCTTCCCGACCATTCTTTCTCATTAGCTTAATAAACCACAGGGAAAGCCGCACGGGGAAGACCCATGTTTCAGCATGCGCAGCAGCGTAACGATTATTTTGCTGGTCGAAACCGGAATGCAAGACAACTTACAAACACATTTACAATCTTCGCAGTTAATTTTGTCACTTCCAGTCAAGCTATTGTTATTAAGTGGTAGGCGAGGCGGGAATCGAACCCACAACCCCCGGCTTAGAAGGCCGGTGCTCTATCCGATTGAGCTACTCGCCCACATATAGCTATTTTAGCGTCGAGTTGGCCCCAGCGCATCTGCGAATGCCGCCACCGCAGCCTCCAGGGTCTTTGCGGCCGCAGCAGGCGACTCGCCACAGGCGGTCAGGTAGGCGGTGATTCCCAGGTCCATCACACCCGAGGTGATGAAAGCGCGGCGAATGACCAGATCAACGCGACAGCAGCGGAGCTGGACAGCGCGGAGAAGACCGCAGGCGCGTTTGCACGCTTTTTCGGCCATTTTTGGCTGAGTCCACTGCTGGTCGCTCTTGGGCAGCAGATCAATAAAACAGCCGATAGCGTGAGCTGTGTGGCCGTGCGGCGCATCCAGCTCGTCGGGATCAAATTCATCCGGCTCCAGGTGCGGCCAAAAATCGCATTTGGAGGTCCATACCAGAGAGTCAGCGGCATTCAGCCTTGCCAAAGCCTCGGCAAGCGCGGAAAACTGAGCAGCTTCAGGCAGATGTTTAGCGTGATCAGGATGATGTTGCAGATCGACAAATCCCGCCCAGTGCGCTTCGATCACCGGCGCATCGCCACCCACCTCGAACTCCCAGTCAGCTTCCATAAGAGTCAGCCGTCACCGCCATCAGGAACCGTATCACGGCCGCCTCTGCCCAGTGAATCTCGTTTCCGGGATCGCGGGAAAGGTAGGCGCAGTGGCCGCCATGGCGGGTCTCGATAAAGGTCACATGCGGGTTGACGCGCAGCTTGGCGCGGGTCTCGGGCTGCAGGCGAATAAAGGGATCGTCCTGGGCGTGCAGAATCAGCGCGGGAACCGCAATCCGGTCCACCACGCGGGCGGCGGCGGCGCGGTCATAGTAGTCGTCGGCGTCGCGGAAGCCCCAATAGCGGGCTACGATCTTATCGTCGAATTCGCGGATGGAGCGCACCGGCCCTATAGATTTTCGGCTTGCATAAATGCCGGGATAGAGCATTGCCTTGCGTTTGTAGCGCGCCAGTAGTCCACGTAAAAAGTTCCACTCGTAGAGGCGATTGAATCCCTCGTGCAGGGCGTCAGCTCCGGGCGCCAGATCGATAGCCGGGCAGACCGCGGCCACAGCTACGAGTGGTGCAGCGTTGCCCCACTCCCCGGCCAGCTTCAGCACCAGGTTTCCGCCCATCGAGTAGCCAGCCAGAGCCACTCGCGTCAGCCCGAGCCGTTCCGCATACTGGCGCACCACCACGCCTACATCGCCTGAAAGTCCGGAATGATAAAGCGTGGGGGTCAGCGTCTCCGTGCCGCCGCAGGTGCGCATATTCATTCGCACCACGTTCCAGCCGGCAGCCCAGGCGCGCGCGGCGATGCCCTGAATGTAGCGGGAATCCGCCGAGCCTTCGAGGCCATGAACAAGAACCACGGTCAGCCGGCCTGCAGGCTCCTCCTGCCAGTGGCAATGGCACAGTACCCGGCTGCCATCTGCCGGGTTCACCTCGACCGTCTCCGAGACAGCCAGCAGGCGGAAGGCCGGCCGGGGGTAAAAATTTCCGGCTATCGTTTGCAGGTGGCCGTTGCTCAGGCCGCGACGCGGAACAAATGCGGAAAACCCTGCCGGCCATGCGGAGGAATTGTTGTCAAATCCTTTATTTTCTTTAATTTTCAGGATCACAAAGACTCGGTAATCGAGAAGGTTGGCTCTTGCGGCAAGTGCAAGTTGGGGCGGCTAGTGGGGATCGAACCCACGACATCCTGAGCCACAGTCAGGCGTTCTGCCGCTGAACTATAGCCGCCGTATACACTGATTGTAGCATCGAATCAGTGTTCGGACTTGGGGAGAAGGCGAAACCAGTGGCTTCGCAGTCACAAACCCTATACACTGTTCCTGATGTCAGTAACCGGTCTATCTTTTTGGAGGAGCAAATGAAAAATCCCGTCAAAAATATCGCAATCTCCACACTTTTGACTTTGGCATTGGGCCTGTTCATGACTGCTTTCGTGCAGAACGCGAAGGCGCAATCGGCCATCAACGTAACTGGAACGACCTGGGTAGGAACCGATTCCGATGGCGATTACTATGAGTACACATTCGTGGCAGGTGGTGTCCTGCACTTCAAGTCTCCGTCAGGGTTCTATACGAATGGCACCTGGCAACAAGATGGAGATTGGATCTATATGCAGACGTACTACATGGATACAAACAGGAAATACTCGGAACGATTGGGCCAAATCAAAGGCACGCATATGGATGGAGCAGCTGGAAACGTCGTAGGCAGAACATGGAAATGGGTTGCGGACCTGAGATCCAATACGCCGTAACAACTGGTTTGATTGACAGTGATTGAAATTGAGCTGGCGTGCAGCCCTGAACTGCGGCTTGCTAACTTGAGGTGTCCGGGCAAACTGGTCAAATGCAGCCCTTCAGATATGGCGCAATGGGGCAGGCGAAACCAGTAGCTTCGCTGTCACAAACCCGGCACGCGTTTTCTTGTTTCAATGACCGAACTTTCTCCGAGGAGAAGCAAATGAAAATTACCGTCAAGAACATCGGAATCTCCGCACTTCTGACTTTGGCAGTGGGACTGTGCATGGCAGCTTTCGCCCAGAACGCAAGGGCGCAATCGGCCATCAGCGTATCTGGAACTACCTGGGTTGGCACCGATTCCGATGGCGATTACTACGAGTACACTTTTCAGGTCGATGGCGCTCTGTACTACAAGTCTCCATCAGGGTTTTGGAAGAATGGCACCTGGAAGCAAGATGGAAATTCCATCTACATGGAGACGAACAACAAATACTCCGAATATCAAGGTCAAATCACCGGCACGCATATGGAGGGCAAGGCCTGGAACGTCAAGGACAAGCATTGGACCTGGGTTGCAGACCTGCGGAACACGCCCCCGGCCTCCACAAATGGCGCTGTCCCGAGCGTCTCCGGCACCATCTGGTCCGGGGCAGATTCCCTTGACTATCACTATGACTACGAGTTCCGCCCCGATGGCACCTTGCACTACACGTATGAGACTGGTTCCTTTACAGACGGCACGTGGAAGCAGGATGGCGATTCGATCTACATGTCGATGAACAATAAATACTCGGAACGGCTAGGGCGAATCACGGGCACGCACATGGAAGGCAAGGCCTGGAACATCAAGGGTAAAACATGGACCTGGGGAGCGAACATGAAATCCTCGGCGACGGCGCCAACGCCATGACAACAGGCGTAATTGACTAGTTGAGGTCGAACTGCCAAGAGACCTGAACTATAGGTTAATGTGCATGAAGCGACTGGGTCGACCACGTATTTCAGTTCCGGTATTATGCAGCCGAGCGAAGCATGCGAAACCAGTAGCTTCGCTTTCACACACTCTGTAAACTTTTCATGATTTCTGTGAGGGGTATTGCCTGAGGGGGATCAGATGAAATTTTCCGTCAAGAACATCGTAATCTCAGCTATTTTGACTTTGGCAGTCGGCCTGTTCATGCCGGCGTCAGCGCAGAGTGCGTCCTTCGCAAACAACTCCGTTCCAAGCCTTGCCGGAACCTCCTGGAACGTTGTGGAGACCGATACTGAAGGTTCTAGAGACATATTCAATTTTCTGGCAGACGGCACTTTGTCCTACTCCTATCAGAATGGGTCCTACACAAACGGCACCTGGAAGCAGAACGGGGATTCGATCTACATCGAGATGAACCATAAATTCGTCGAATATATAGGACGAATTACCGGCACGCATATCGAAGGCACTGCCTCAAATGTCAAAGGGCATCATTGGACGTGGACAGCGGACATGGAATCCACGGCTTCGGCTCAGAATGTAGTGCAAAGCGATACCTCGATGACAAGCATTGCCGGGACCACCTGGGTTGGTCCGGATACCATGGGCAGACACTATACATATGAGTTTCTGCCCAATGGCACGCTGCGCTACACATATGAGACCGGATCCTTTACTGACGCTACGTGGAAGCAGGATGGGAATTCGATCTATATGTCGATCAACAATAAATATTCAGAACGGCTAGGACGAATCACCGGCACACATATGAAAGGCAAGGCCTGGAATGTTAAGGGACAGACCTGGACCTGGGAAGCAGATATGAAATCCTCGTCACAGTCGCCAACGCCATGACAGTAGAAGGCCAATCCGCGTTACAATCAAAGTGTGTCGGGGCGTAGCGCAGCCTGGTAGCGCATCTGCTTTGGGAGCAGAGGGTCGGGGGTTCGAATCCCTCCGCCCCGACCATTCTTTTCTTTAACGCTCAAACTCAACACTAAGCTCTGGGTAGCTCATTCTTCGTATTTTTTACGAAGGGTGTGAATAGATGAACTCCATCTTGCCTATTTCCCGGCACAAAAAATTCACCCGCCATCGATGATTATCTTGTTTGAACCTTGACTGTTTCCGCGCTACCATTATGATCACAGACCGAGCTCTACGACACTTCAGGGGGGTCCATGCGTATCCTTCTCATCACGCTGATTCTTCTTCAATCAACAGCTTCGCTCACAGCGCAGGTCTTCAGCGGTTGCTCGAGTTGCTCCCCTGGATGCCCGTCTATGTGTTCCAGTCACACAAGCGGAGGCGACCATGATCACGACAACTCCCCCACGCCAGAACAACTTCGCCTCAGACAGGTTGTGAAGCTAGACAATGATGCCGCTGACCAAATTCGGGCTGGCAATTACAACGCAGCAGTCCAGCTTCTACATCAGGCGCTCTCGCTCGACAATCATCGGGGCATGGCCTACTACAATCTGGCCATTGCCCTCAACCGGCTGGGCGATTTCAACGGCGCACTCAACGCTGTCCAGCTTGCCATCAAATATCACAAAAACGGCGGGGTGAATCTCGCTGACGCTCGTCAGGAACTTGCGTACGCAAGGCAGATGATCGCAAACATACAGCGTCAGAGCGCAAGGCAGCAAGCGGTGGTAGACACCGATCCCACGTTCCAACCGGAAACGCACGACTACACCACAAAATATAGATCTGGCCCGCTCCGTCACCCATACAAACTCAATGCGGTTCAAAGCTCCGGCATGGGGAACTTCAGCATCTATGCACCCGACGGCCGCAAGCTCGACACGGCGGAACTTACCAGCGCGGAAATCGGCGATGGCGCCCGCGTGGTCACAGGCTCCAACACCACTGTTACGTTGACATTTCCTGACGACACCACATTCACTATCAGCGAAAATAGCGAGGTCACGCTCGACACGTTTGCATACGACGCAAGTAAGGCCGATACCGTCGAAAATCTGCAGGCCACGCTGACGCGCGGCATCTTCCGCTGGGTCACCGGTCAGGTGATGCGGCATAATCACCGGCCGCAATTGCGCGTAGTTTGCCCACAGAGTGATTGCATCGACGCCATTGGCATTCGTGGCACGGATCTCGAAGCTTCCATCGATGGTCCGAATGTTGTGCTGGTTCTCATCTCCGGAGAGATCGATGTCACAGTTCCTGCGCGCGCCGGAGTTGCGGCCGGCGAGCAGACCAACTGCACAGCCAAAGGGCCTTTCACCGATCTCGCCGGGTATGACGGCAAGCCACAATTGATTCTTTTTCTCACTGCGCCTGCATCCATCAAGCTCGATAACCAAGAAAAGAGCTACACTTGCGGCACTACTGACCAGTTCACACCGCACACGAATGAACCGGAAAGTCTGCAGGAATTGAAGAAAGGGTGGTAGTAGCGATTGGCCCAAGTCCAGAATCTCGGAACTTGTGTATGGTTACAATTCTAGGTTCGCGGGTATGACAGGCTTAACTATTTGTGCAGCTTTCAAATTCAACAGGATTTCACAAGCGGCCTGACATGTTTTGGGAGCAGAGGGAGTCCCCTCAATAAGTAACTTAAATTCAATGGTTTACAAGGAGACTGTTCCGGGATCTGTTGGTGTTTGTAGCTATCCCGACATATGATTTTGGAGGCTGTGCGCGGGATTTGTGAAATGATCGCATTGAACTGACTTATTGCTTTTCTTCAAAATAGTATCTCGAGTCCGCTGTCCGATGTTCTCATTCAAAGGTTGGCAAATTCGTTCGGTCGAGATCCTCATAGTCAAACTGGTGTAAAACGAGTTGGGCAGCCATTCACCCAAAACTGTTATGTGATATAAATCACCATAAAGTGCAGTATTCGTGGTAGGCTGATTCTATGTTGCAAGGTGTCTTCCAACGCGCAGCGGTGGCCATCTTATTGATGGGTGCATTGCTTGCGCCGTACGCGACCTGCCTGCAACCGGCGCACAAGGCCGCTCACAGTTGCTGCTCACATGCATCCAATTCCCACCATCCAGCCCAACCAAATTGCTGCATTACCAGCGATCCACCGCAAGCCGTCGTCGTTGCGCCCAAGCTTCCTAGTTCGGCCCCTTTGACCGTCGTGCTGGAGTTCGTCTCGCTGGATGAACCTTCCTCACCGAGCGAATTTCCGATATTTGCGGTCATTCCTCCACACTCTCCGCCTTCGGGCGCATTCAACTTGAGAATCTAAATCCTCGCTTCCGCCTTGGCTCTCCGGGGTGCGTGTCTCTGCGCCCTGGCGTTTCTCCTTTTGCCGATTCTCGCGGAGTTAAAGAGTGAAACTAGTGTATGTTTGTGCGCCGTTTGTGCTGGCGCTGTCGATTGCCTGTTGGGGGCAGACGGAGCCGCGCTCCGTTTCTGTTCCTGATGATTCTGTTTCAGGCGTGGCTGCCGTGCGTCTGTCTGTCGATGAGGCCGTTGCCGCGGCCCTAGAGAGCAACCCTGAGATTCGCGCGGCAGTGAGGCGTCTGTCGCTTGCCCAGATGAAAACCAATACCGCCCGCAGCCTGGACGACCCTATGCTCATGGTGCGTGATTGGGGGACCCCTCTGAAACAGCCTTGGGACTTGAACCAGGCACAGCTCATGTTCGGTCTGCAGCAGAGCTTCCAGAACCGTCAGAAGCGGGATCAGCGCGCAAGGCTGGCGGAAGATAACGCAGGCATAGCGGCCATTGATTTGGAGACTTTGCGTCAGGAGGTCTCCGCGGAAGTTCGCAAACTCTGCTCGGACCTTATGCGCAATGTGGACGAGATGCGATTGCTGGAGCGCCAGAGATCGTTGCTGAAAGAAGCTTCGGCGGTGGCTCTAGCGCAGTACTCCATCGGCAAGGTGCCACAGTATGACGTACTTCGCGCGCAGATGGCGCTGACTCGCCTGAGCGAACAACTGATCGAACTGGAAGAAGAACGGGACAATGCGCGCGCGCAGTTGAATGCGTTGATGGGCCGGTCTCCGGATGAAGCAATCGAAATTGTCGGCAGCTACACAATCTCCACGACCTTGCCTGCAATCGAGGAGCTGGAGCGCACAGCCATCGAGCATCGGCCTGAGTTGGCTGCCAGGCGCGCGCAAGTTGCAAAGTCCAGAGATGAGGGAAAGCTGACGCGGCTGGCAATGAAGCCCGACTTTACTGTCGGTCTGGGATACATGCAGATGCCCACCGGATCTTCATCGCGCAATGCATATATGGCCGAGCTTTCAATGAATCTTCCCTGGTTGAATCGTGAGCGCCACGTGGGCGAGGCGAAGCAGGCCGACGCGGCGACGGATGTCTCGCAGGCGGATCTTGATGAGCGCATATCAACGGTCTTTCTCGAAATCCGGCAGGCGCAGATCGAGGTGCTGGCTGCCGAGAAGCGCGTTAAGCTCTATCGCGACACGCTGCTGCCGGAAGCTGAAGCATCGTTCAAAGCCTCCACTGCCGCATACCAGAATAACCGCGCGGAGTTCATGAGCCTGATTGACGCTCAGAACCTGCTGCTCGATATTCAGACCTCTTACTACAAAGCATTGTCGGCCACAGATGCGGGCATGGCGCAGTTGGAACGCGCCATTGGAGCGCCGATAGCAAACTCAACGAACCACAACACAGAGAGGTGAAGCAAATGACAATCAAGGAAAAGAAGCTGTTTGCATTCGGTGTCGGCGCTGGAGTTCTGAGCGCGGCTCTTGTGGTTGGACTTTTGGCAGCGAAGGAGATGCGCTCTGTTTCAGCGGCATCGATTACGGCAAGCCCCGCCGCTACCACTCGGTCAGATAATGGCCAGGCCGCGCTACAAGGTACAGCACCGGGTACGACGGTCGAGCTGACTCCGGCCGAGATTACCGCGGCGGGCGTGCAGGTTGCCAAGGTTCGCACGGCTGCACTGATGACAGACATCGCCGCGTTTGGCCGCGTTGAGCAGCCGGAGGCGCAACTTGCCGCCGTGAGTGCGCGCATCGGCGGCCGCGTGGACAAGCTCTATGTGCAATATACCGGCGAACGCGTGCGCAGCGGACAGCCAGTAGCCGACATATACAGCCCTGAAGTCGCTACGGCTATCGAGGAGTATCACCTGGCAGAGGAGAACCGCAATCAACTGAAGCAGTCGGACGACGCGTTTGCGCGTACGCAAGCCGACGCACTGGTAAAGGCGAGCCAGCACAGGCTGGAGCTTTGGGGGATCAGCGAGAAGCAGTCGGATGCGCCGGAAAGAGCTGGCGTCCCTCACGTCACTATATATTCCTACGCATCTGGAACGGTTGTTGATCGCAAAGTAACGCAAGGGCAGTATGTGAACGCGGGCGACACACTGCTTACCGTCGCAGATCTCAATCAGGTATGGATCAAGGCGGATGTCTATGAGGAGCAGTTGCCGCAGATTCGTCAAGGACAGGCGGTGGAGATTACTGCCGAGTCGCTGCCTAACAGAACTCTGCACGGTCATGTGGATTTCATCGAGCCTGCCGCCAATCCGCAGACGCGCACGGTTCCAGTCCATGTGCATGTTGCCAATCCGGAGATGCGCCTGTTGCCCGGCATGTTTGTCAACGCCACATTTGTAAGCCGCGCCGCAGAACCAACTATTGTGGTTCCTCGCTCGGCAGTTCTCGACACCGGCACGCGCAAGATCGTGTATCTGGCCAAGCCCAATGGCGTCTTCGAGGCGCGCGAAGTGCAAGTGGGCGCGGCGACTGAAGATCTGTTCCCGGTATCAACCGGATTGGCGCTGGGCGACAGCGTGGTGCTCAATGGCAACTTCCTCATCGACTCGCAGGCTCACCTCAGCTCAGGAATGTCAGGGCTTTACGGCGGCTCGAGGGAATTTGCAGCGGTACAGAAAACCGAAAGCACTGCAACCTCTTCCACGAGTAAGAATGCGGAGGCCAGCGTGGTGGAGATCGACTTCCACTCTGATCCAAATCCCATGAAGGCCGGCGAAGACAACCAGTTCCGCGTGACATTGACTGATGCAGCCGCCAAGCCTATCGCCGATGCTCGCGTCACGGTCACGCTTATCATGCCCGCGATGCCTTCAATGAACATGCCGGAGATGAAGAGTTCTTGCGAGCTGGCGTGGAAGGCCGGAAGTCGGATGTACGTGGGCAAGGGCCAGGCGCCGATGTCGGGCACGTGGAATGTAACTGTTGAGGCGCGCAAGAACGGCAATGTGATCGCATCCTTTCGCACCCATCTCAGCGCCAGTTAGGAGACGACATGATCAACCACATCCTTGAATTCTCGATGAAGAACCGCTGGCTGATCCTGGCCGTCTACGCTGCGTTCGCTGTGTGGGGCTATTGGGCGCTGCTGCATACGCCCATCGATGCAATTCCTGACCTGAGCGAGAACCAGGTAATCGTCTTCACTGAGTGGCAGGGCCGCAGTCCGCAAGAGGTCGAAGACCAGATCACCTATCCGCTCACCCTGAATCTGCAAGGGTTGCCGCACGTGCGCACGGTGCGCTCGGCATCGGCCTTTGGTTTTTCGATGGTGAACGTGATCTTCGAGGATTCGGTGGACATCTACTTTGCGCGCACGCGCGTGCTGGAGCGTCTCAGCCTTGCGGGCAGCTTTCTGCCCGCGGGCGTAACGCCGATGATGGGCCCGGACGCAACCGGGGTTGGCCAGGTTTTCTGGTACACGGTCGAGGGTCCGTATGACAGCGGCACACTTCACTCGATTCAGGATTGGTTCATCAAATATCAGCTCAACTCCGTGCCCGGAGTCGCTGAGACCGCCAGTGTTGGCGGCTTTGTAAAGCAGTATCAGATCGATCTCGATCCGATCAAGCTGCGCGCCTACAACATTGCACTGAAGGATGTAATTGCCGCGGTGGAACGCAGCAATAACAACGTCGGCGCGAAGGTGATTGAGGTTGGTGACACTGAGAATATAGTGCGCGGTATTGGCCTGATTCGCAGCCTGAAGGATATTGAAGAGATTTCGCTCGGCGCATACAACGGAACGCCTGTAACAATCGGCAACGTGGCCAGTGTTCAGCTTGGCCCCGAGTTCCGGCGCGGCGTTCTCGACAAGGGCGGCAAAGAGGCCGTCGGCGGAGTCGTCATCATCCGCTACGGCGCCAACGCGCGTGAGGTGATCGAAGCCGTCAAGAAGAAGATCGGCGAGATTCAGCCGGGGCTTCCAACTGGTGTGAAGATTGTTCCTTTCTATGATCGCAGCATTCTCATCGACCATGCAGTTGACACGCTGCGCCACGCATTGATTGAAGAGATCATTCTGGTCACGCTGGCGCACATTCTCTTCCTCTGGCACTTTCGCAGCATTCTCGTCGTCACCATCCCGTTGCCTCTTGCGGTGTTGGGCGCATTCCTGTTTATGAAGGGCGCGGGCATCTCTTCGAACATTATGTCGCTGGGTGGAATCGCCATAGCCATAGGCGTGCTCGTCGATGCGGGAATCGTAATGACCGAGAACGTGATTCGCCAGGCAGAGCAATACGAACACGAGCACGGCAACTATCGCGAACACATCTGGGAGATTACGCTCAACGCCGCGCGGCTGGTGGGCAGGCCTATCTCGTTTGCCATGGTCATCATCATTCTCGCCTTCATTCCGGTCTTCGCGCTCACCGGCATGGAAGGCAAGATGTTTCATCCGCTGGCTTTCACCAAGACCTTTGCCATGGTGTGTTCGACCATTATGGCCGTTACGCTGGTACCCGTTCTATGCACCTTTCTGATTCGCGGCAAGCTGCATCGCGAGGATGAGAATCCAGTGATGCGTCTGCTACAAGCCATTTACAAGCCGGTGCTCTCGTGGGCGCTGCGCCACCGGATCATCACGCTTGGCGCTGCGCTGGCGTTGTTCGGCACGGCTGTCTACACCGCAACCACCATCGGCTCCGAATTCATGCCACCGCTGGATGAAGAGACGGCTCTCTTCATGCCCATCTCCGATCCGCGCATCTCGCTGACGGAAGCAACCAAAATACTGCGCCAGCAGGATGAGATTATCTCCGCAGATCCAGCAGTCGCAATGGTCGTCGGTAAGGTTGGCCGTGCAGATACCTCCACCGATCCGGCTCCCGTAAACATGTCCGAGACAACCATCACCTTCAAGCCCAAAGACCAATGGCCCAAGGGACTGACAAAGGACGCGATTCTCGCGCGGCTTGATGAAAAGTTACAGATTCCTGGCGTGACCAACATCTGGACGCAGCCGATTCGCAATCGCATCGATATGCTTTCCACCGGAATCCGCACACAGATCGGCATCAAAGTCTTCGGTCCCAACCTTAGCGTGATCGAAAAGAAGTCGGAAGAGATCAAGGATGTAGTGCGACAAATTCCCGGAGCAACCGATCTCTACGCGGAGCGGACTACTGGTTCTCCGTATTTGGAGATGATTGTAGACCGGTCGGCGGCGGATCGATATGGGCTGAATGTGGCCGACGTAGAGGATGTAATCGAAACTGCTGTGGGTGGCAAGAACCTGACCACCACCATCGAGGGTAGGCAGCGCTTCCCGGTACGCGTGCGTTACGCGCGCGATTTTCGCGAGAACCAGCAACAGCTTGGCGATGTGCTTGTAACCGGCAGTAACGGAGCGCAGGTGCCGCTCAACAAGGTAGTCACAATCAAGACAACCATAGGTCCATCTATGATTAGCAGTGAAAATGGCCTATTGCGCGGTTCTGTGCTCTTGAACGTGCGTGGCCGTGATGTAGGAGGCTTCGTCGATCAGGCTCAACGAACCGTGGCCCAGCAGGTGAAGATGCCTCCGGGATACTACATCGAGTGGAGTGGTCAGTATGAAAATCAGATCAGCGCCCGCAAGCGCCTTGAATTGGTCATTCCCATCGTTCTCGCGGTAATCTTTGTCCTGCTCTATCGCACTTACGGCTCAGCCAAAGAGGCTGCGCACGTTCTGCTTGCCGTGCCATTCGCGCTGACGGGCGGCGTGTTTCTGGTCAAGGCGCTTGGACTGAATTTCTCGGTTGCTGTGTGGGTAGGCTTCATCGCGCTCTTCGGAACCGCAGTGCAAACCGGCGTGGTGATGGTGATCTATCTGGAAGAGGCTGTAGCGCGACGCCGGGCTGCCGATGGACGGCTCACCCGAGTCGGCCTGCATGCGGCGGTCATGGAAGGCGCATTGCTACGGCTTCGCCCCAAAGTGATGACCGTCGCTACTGTGGTTGCCGGCTTGCTGCCGCTGCTTTGGTCCACGCGCACGGGTGCTGAGTTCATGAAACCGCTCGCCGCACCGGTGCTGGGTGGAATGGTCAGCTCTCTTCTTCACGTGCTGATTGTGACCCCCGTGATCTTCACATGGCTACGTGAACGGGAGATGCAACGGGAGTAAATGAAAAAACGATACGGTTAAGAAGTGGATTCCACTGCGCCCATTCTCTCCAAACTGAATAGACTCCAAGCGTCGGGATCGCAACAGGGCAGTGTTGCAACCGCCTCAAGTCGAGAGCGACCACTGTAGTCGATTTTGTAACTGTCAAAGCACCCAGAAACCACAAGGATCAACAGGGTTCGAGCCGTATACTGTAAACAGTTCAATCAATAACACTTATTCCCTACAAGTTTAAATAGGTTTCAATAAATCGTTTGACCTGTTTTGGGAGCAGAGGTGTTGAAACTTGTTGAAACCTGTTGAAGTGTAGTGTTGGCGAGGTAGTAAACCCTAGCCATCTAACAGAGGGCAACTTAGTAGGAGTCGCTCCCGGATCAGTACCGTAAAGTCGGCAAGTGTCATGGAATCTATCAGATGCGTTCGCCTCGACGGAATGGCCTGGCACTAGGGCGTTTATCGGTACAAATCCGTAGTCGTTGCGGCTAGTTTTCGAATTGCGCCTGACACGGGAGGAATCCGGCCCCTGTGGGTTCTCGCAGAGTTTCGCCATTTTTCCGCTCACGCTAAGAGGATTTTCATCAACTGACCGCGACGATGCCTGACCGAACCTCCGGCTTTGCCTCCTCAGGCTTTTGAGTACCGCTCAAGAGTGATAAATCTCGGGCGAATCTGTACTAAAAAAGGAGTTTCCTGATGAACCTCACTCGGATGCAAGCATTGTTGGTCATCGCACGCAGGAGCATCCACCTTCCGTGTACACCATCATCAACGGTGGTAAGCAACTTCTATGCGTATGTTACCAGCAATTAGTACCAATACTTGATCTGGGGCCAGTCGGCGGCAAAAGTGCGCTTGCGGCCACGCAGCCAGAAGTAGTGAAGATGCTCGCGGTCCATGATCCAGGGCGCGTCAAAGGGGCCGAGATCGATGACTTCGGCGTAGGTGCCGGTGTAGTCCTTCGCGTCGTTGCCGAGGGTAAGGACGGATTCGCCGGTGTAGTTGTTCCATCCCCAGTAGAAGTAGTTCTGATGGCCACTAATGGCGGTGGGAAGACCGTATTTTGGGCCGAGAATGTTGACTGCGCTGGCTTCGCCGTAGTTACTACAGAAGATTGCGGTGTGGGCGCGGATGTCGGGCGGAAGGGCGTTGTAGCGGGACGCAAAGCCTTCGACCATCTGCGGCCAGCCGAAGCGGTCGGAGAGGATTTGCGGCAGCGGGCCGTAGAATTTGTCGAAATTGACTTTTTGAGGGCCAAAGCGGTCGGTGTACGCGGTGTACTTGTCCGGCGGCAGGATGGTGAGCACCACGGGAGCGGTGGCGCTGCAAAGCACGTAAGCAAGAATCACCGTGTAGACGACGGACGGCCAACTGCGGCGGGTGAGCTGGCCGAAGGCCACGGCGCCGGCGGCGAAGAGCACCGGATAGATGGGCGCAAGGTAGTAATTCTTGGCATGCATGGCCATCATCATGGCCAGGAACAGAAAATAGGTGACAGCGACGAAACGCCAGGGACGGGCTTTACGGGCAAAGGCGAGCCAGACGAGGCTGCCGATCCAAAGTGGAGCGCCAACGATGAGGAGCACTTTGACTTGCTGGACGAGGAACTCAACAGGTGGCAGCTTGACGTTCTTGTCGGTGTGGGCGACGCCGTTCAGGAACTCATAGGTGGGAAAGTGATGGACCCACTGCCAGAGGAGGTTGGGGAGGGCCAGCAGGAGGAGCACGGCGACTCCGGCGGCACAGCCTTTGGACCAAAGGATGCGGCGCTGGGGGCTCAGGAGCAGGCCGCCCAAAAGCGCGACGAGGAAGAAGACGATGGTGTCCTTGTTTTCGATTCCGAGGCCGGCGAGCAGCCCGAAGAGGAGCCAGGCGCGGGGAGTGGCGGAGCCTTCGGCGAGGCGAAGGACAATCAGGAGGGCGCCCATCCAGAAACAGGGCTCGAAGGAGTTCATGGAGAGAAAGTTGGCGATACCGAGGAAGACGGGAGCGGCAAGGACGGCGGTCATGGCCAGGACTTGCGCGGTGCGGCGGCCGCCGAGTTGCCAGGCGAGCAGACCGGTGAGGGCAACGGTTACTCCACCGGCGGCGAAGCTGAAGATGCGAATGCCGGTGGGCGAGAGGCCGATGATCGCTTCGGCAAGACGGGCTTGCAGGGCCACCAGTGGAGGCTGATCGACGTAGCCCCAGGCCAGATGATGACCGCAGACGAGGAAGTAGAGCTCGTCGCGGAAAAAGCCGTAGCCCAGATGGCTGCCCCACAGCGAACTGGCGAAGTGGATCAGGAATGTCAAGGTGGCAAAGAGGCCGGCGAGCAGAAGGGCACTGCGCAGAGGCGTTCGCGCGGGGATGGGCGAAGGGGGTTGCGGCAAGGTTGTGGCCTCCTCGGCGGCGGTCCGGACGATTGTACGCGCGAGGGGTGGGGATGGTTTCATGAATTCCTTCGGTGTTTACTTCATGCAAATGCGATTCGCGCTCAGTGAGTGCAAGGGAGATTTGCACTGTTGATACGGTCCTAATATTTTTTCACCAACTGAGCACTCCACTGGCGTAGCCGACCCACGGTGGATGAAACCGACCGCCGCGGCATTTACCTTGTCTGCCCCAGATTTTGAACCAGTGGAATAGTTAGTATAGCGCAGCGGTGAGGGGCCCAGCTTTTTTGTACCAACAGCAATGTTAGTCTTCGACGGGTTTGGTTGCAGCCAGTTCGCGGCTAGCTGCGAGCTGGCTGGCGAACTCGCTTGGCGTCTTTTCCTTTACCGCTTCTGGCGGAAGCCCTAGGCATTGCCGTTCTGGTCCGCAGCGGGCGCCGGTTTCACAATTGCGAAATTCCCGCGAATTCCACAGACGGATGGACATTGCTCCCGCCACCCGATAAACTGGCTCTTACAGACCTTTCTCCAAATCCAAATACGTGAGGACTCACCTCAACATCATGGCCTCCCAATTGTCCTTCACCGGATTTGCGTGGAAGAACCTCTGGCGCCGGCGTCTCAGGACTCTGTTGACCCTATGCGGAATCGGTATGGCAATCGGCGCATTTTTCGCTTTGGTCGGCTTCTCCCGCTCCTTTGAGCACGAATGGCTCCGCCTGTACTCCAGCAGCGGCACCGACATCGCCGTCGTCGATAAAACATTTCTCAACACCTCGGTCAGTGAGTCGATCGGCGTCAGGCTCCGCGCGGTGCCTGTCGTCGCGCAGGCTCAGCCCATGATCTTCAACCTCATTGACCTCACGCCCGAGGTCAATGCGCTGGTCTTTGGCTGGAAAGCTGACACCTACGAGTTCGATTCGCTCACCTTCCTCTCCGGACACCGCTTTCAGGATGGCCAGCCCCAAGTCATCTTGGGCGATCTGCTGGCTGGTAACCTCAACAAGAAGGTCGGCGAAACCATCGATATGCAAGGCTCCACCTATACCGTCATGGGAATCTATCATGGCGGCACCGCCCTGGAAGCCGGCGCGGTCATCATGCCCCTCGATCAATTGCAGCAACTCTCCAGCCTGCAGGGGAAAGTCTCCGGGTTTCATGTGCGCCTTCGCCCTGCACCGGCAGGTGAATCGCCAGACCACTATCTGAAACGCGCCCAGGCGGAGATTGAAGCCGCTCTGCCCGGCCTGAACGCCCAACTGGCCTCTGAGCGCGCCAGCAACAACCAGATCGTCGTGCTGGCCCATGCCGTTGCCTGGGGTACATCCTGCATCGCGTTGATGATGGGCATCCTGGGCATAGCCAACACCATGGCCATGTCGGTCTTCGAGCGTACCCGCGAGATCGGCATCCTGCGCGCGCTTGGCTGGAAGAGCTGGCGAGTTCTACTGCTTATCCAGACTGAAGCTACCATCCTCGGCTTTGGCGGCGGGATCATCGGGATTGGATTTGGATGGGGAGCCTTGCGCCTGTTGGCTGCCCAGCCGCAAACCGCCAGCATCGCCTCTGCATCCTTTCCTATGCTGCTTGTGGCTGAGGCGCTGGGCATCGCCGTGTTGGCCGGACTGGTTGCCGGAGCCATCCCCGCCTGGCGCGCCGCACATCTCTCGCCGGTGGAGGCTCTGCGCCATGACTAGCGCTCTCCTTGAAGTCCGCAACCTCTGCAAGAGCTACGACGATGGGCGCATCGAGGCGCTGCGCGGCATTGATCTTTCCATCGCCGCCGGCGAGTATGTGGCCATCAGCGGACCCAGCGGCAGCGGCAAATCCACCCTGCTGCAACTCATGGGCGGGCTCGATACCCCAACCTCCGGCGAAGTCCTCTTCCACAACGAGGTGCTCGGTGCCGTCATCGACCTGGACACCTACAGAGCCCATCAGGTGGGATTCATCTTCCAGTCCTTTTATCTGCTGCCCACGCTGCGAGCCATTGAGAATGTGCAGGTGCCCCTGCTCGCGGCAAGTCAGAACGCCAACAACCGCGCGCAGCGGGCCGAGGCCCTGCTGTGTGAGATGGGCATGGAACACCGCCTCAACCAGTATCCCAACGAGCTTTCAGTGGGAGAGCGTCAGCGTGTAGCCATTGCCCGGGCGCTGGCTACTAATCCCTCCATCCTGCTGGCCGATGAGCCCACCGGCAATCTAGACAGTGTAAACTCCGCACGCATAATGGAAATGCTCATCGGCATTCAGAAAGAGCGCGACATGACGCTCATCGTGGTTACGCACGAGAACGAGATTGCCGACGCCGCGCCCCGGCACATACGCCTCCGCGACGGCCTTCTCGACGGCCGCGGCCAGAGCAGGTCCGAATCATGATGCGCATCTCCGTTGCACTGGCCGTTGCGCTACTCTGGGCAATCCCCGCAAGCGCAACCGATGTCCAGTCCGTGCTTGCGGCCGCGCGCCAGCACGTGCAGTCGGCGGATTTCCGTGCCACCGGCCACCTTGTCCGCGTGGACGCAAGCGGCGCGCGCACCAGCTATGGCATCACCATCAACGCACACTGGTTTCCCGGAGTGCTGCGCGTACTGGTGAAGATTGCCCCCCCACCCCATGCGAGCCCGGACGCGCAAGCCCACATCCTCCTCGAGATGCGGCCCAATGGCCAAAATGTGGTCAAAATTGCTCATCCTGGTGATACCGAGGCGGCTATTCTGCCGTTTGGCAAGTGGAGCGACGGCCCGCTAGGCCCCGGATTCAGCTACGAGGATTTTCTTGATCCCGAGTACTTCTGGCCCAACCAGACGGTAGTGGAAGAAGCCAGGTATGGCTCTCGCGATTGCGACGTCTTGAAGAGTACACCGGGCCCTTCGGATCGCACGCATTACGCCCAGATCCGAACCTGGCTGGACCACAGTATCGGCTTTCCAGTGTATGTTGAGAAGACGCTGAAAGGCTCGGGGATTGTTAAGGAGTTTACCTCCTTCGGGCTGCGACAGACTGAGGGTGTATGGTCGGCGCGCCAGGTGGAAGTGAAGATTCGCGGACGCGCCGGTACAACGTTGCTCATCATCGACCGCGGCACGGCAAAGGCGCATCTCGACCTCGGGGACTTCAGCCCTGAGCATCTCACCCGTTTCTAGGATTGTTTATGATTGTCTTTCTGTGGATCGTTGGTTCAGTTGCAACTCTGATCGGCGTGGGATTTCTCTATCAATGGATCGGCGCGCATCGCGACCGCATGCGCTTTGCCGGCCCAGGGCGCTGGGTGACCATAGGGCGCGGTCACAGCCTCTACATCCTCGAAAAAGGTTCGGGCGGCCCGACCGTGCTCTTTGAAGCCGGCATCGCTGCCACCAATCTGAACTGGTTCCACATTCAGGAGACCGTCTCCCGCTTTACCGGCACCGTATCCTACGATCGTTCCGGCCTCGGCTGGAGCAGCCCATGCCGCACCGTCCGCACCCCCGGCAACATCGCTGTGGAACTGCGCGATATGTTGCAGTGCGCCCGCATCAAGCCGCCCTACATTCTGGTCGGGCATTCCTTCGGCGGCTTGGTGATGCACCGCTATGCGCTCCTCTACCCCGAACACGTCGCCGGCGTGGTGCTGCTCGACCCCATGCGCTGTGAAGAATGGCCGCCGCTCGACCCCAGCAAGCAATCTCAGATTGATCTCGGCAGAAAGCTATTCCGTTTTGCGGTTCCCTTTGCCCACTTCGGGCTCGTCCGTCTGGCCGTAACTTCGCTGATCTGCCGCTCCGGCCGCATCTCGCGCCCACTGGCCGGCGTCGCCGGCAATGGCGGCCGCCATGTGCTGGAACGGATCACGGAAGAGGTGGGCAAGATGCCCAGGGAAGTTTGGCCCATCGTCGCCGCCCACTGGTCGCGGCCCGGTTACTACGCCGGTATGCGAAGCCACGTCGAGGCGGTTCCCGACACGGTCAGGGAAATGCAGGACGCTGGCCCCATTCGCGACATTCCCGTGCTGGTGCTCACCCCGGGTAATTCCACGCCGCTTTCCGGCGAGCGTCTCCGCCGCATCGGCGACAACGTGCAGCAGGTGATCGCGCCCGCGAGCGCCCATTGGATTCATCTCGACGAGCCCCAACTGGTGATCGATTCCATCCGCGAAATGGTAACGGCTGCCGCTCCCGAGGCGATCGCCGCCACGGGTTGAGTGGCGGCTATTGGTCTCATGGCCCGCGGTAGCCGGCAAATGCGGGAGCATCACTTCATCTCTTCCGAAAACCGCTCCCGTAGAGCCCGCCGTAGCATCTTGTTGTTGTTATTCTGCGGCAAGCCGCCGGTTTCGAGTATCCAGATGCGGCGTGGCGCTTTGTACGCCGCAAGATTCTTGCTGCACCAGTCCAGCAACTCGCTTTCGCTGGCCTGGGAGCCCGGATGCGCTTCGACTGCCGCAACGGGAATCTCGCCTTTCTCCTTGTGAGGAAGGCCGAAGGCGACGGCGCGGGCCACTGCCGGATGTGCCAGTAAAGCCTCTTCCAGTTCACGGACGTAAACCGAGTAGCCGCCCGACTTGATCACATCCTTCATGCGCCCCACCAGCCGGATCAGGCCGAGGCGGTTTCGCGTAGCCAGATCGCCCGTGCGTAGCCAGCCGTCGCTGGTGAGCAAGCCTTGAACATCGCCTTTGTCCTTCCAATAGTGCGGAGCAAGACCGCGACGGCGGATCTGGCACTCTCCCGTCACGCCCGCTCGCGCCGCCCGGCCGTTCTCGTCGACCACGCGGATGCGAAACGGCGGCACCGGGAAGCACAGGTCGCCGCTGCCGGGCAACAGCGACAACTCGACGCCCATCATGGCCAGGCCTCCCAGTTCCACCATGCCGTAGCCGTTCAGCAGCACCGGCGGTATGCGCCGGCCTCCCGGCAACCGGACCAGTGCGCCGAACTTGCGCAGGCGTTGCCGGACTTCGGATGGCAGGTAGTCGCTGGCCGAGAGCCACAAGCGCACGCTTGTCAGTCGGGCAGGATTCGGATTGCTATTGACCAGCCGGGCAAACATCTCGGGTACGCCAACCACGGCGGTGATGCCAAAGCGCTCGATAAGGTCCAGCGCGCCCGCGACGTCGAAACGATCGAGGAAACAGCCGCGAATGCCCGCCATTAAGCCATAGAGCGCGATGCTGACCGCCATAATGTGGGACCAGGGAAGCGCGATGAGCGCGAGGTCCTTCGGTCCCAGAAACACTCCGGCCAGTACTGTGGATGCGCGCGCCCCGAGCAGGGCGTTGCTCGACAGGGCCGCCCCTTTGGGAAAACCGCTTGTACCGGAAGTGTGGAATACCGCGACTGTAGCGGCCGGATCGATGGCGGTCGGCGGGAACGGCGCCCCGGTGTAGCAGACGCGCACAAATCCATCGAGTGTTTCTGTCTCATCGTCGGCTTGAATCCAGGTGCGCACATTCAACGCGTTGCGGTCTGCGATGTTGCGTTGGAAAACCGCTTTGTCGGTCACCAGAATCTCCGTGCCGCTATCGGCCAGAATGCGGCGCACTTCGGCGAGGGAGAGGAGCGGGTTCAGCGGGACCGCGATTCCTCCGGCACGGATGATAGCCAGGAACCAATGAAAGCAACGCCGGTTGTTGCTGCGATAAATGGCGACGGGTTGGCCGGGACGGAGCGCGATCGATCGACGGAGAAAGGCATCGATGGCGCAGATTTCGGAGTGCAGCGCGGCGAGATGGAAACGGCCATCGTCTCCGACGCAGACTTCGTAATTCCCTTTCCGTCGAACCAACTCATCCACAAGATTGGCCACCGTAACGTTGCGGTCACGCGCGAGTTGAAAGCGGCGGAAGATGTTCATTGAGCAGAAACCGGCTTGCGGCCCCAGTCGCTGGCGACGCAGTAATGGAACAGGCGGTCAAGGTACTCCAGCACCGGCGGCGGGCGCAATCCGGCGGGCTCCAGCAGCCGCTCGGCGTTGCTGGTATCAAACTGCATGCGCATGGTGAAGTACTCCCGGTAGGCGCGGCCGTCGAGCAGAACGCGGCGCTTGCGTCCCCACAACGTGAGATACAACAGCGGCCGCAGCGCGGCAAAAAAGAATTTCGGATCGACGTAACGCGGCTCCGGCGCGTGGAAGTACTCCGTGGCACGGCGCGCGATCTGCTGGATGGTGGCGCTGCCGCGCGGCCCGGCGCAGAGGTGGACGGTGCTGCCCAAAGCGGCCTCATCGAAGACAAGGCGCGCCACGGCAGCGGCCACAAAATCCACCGGCACAATGTCCAGCACGGCATCGGGATAGCCGGGAACGGTGCGCCACAGCCGCCGCGCGTAGATCTTCAGCGGCCAATACATCATCTTGAAGCTGGAGGTCGCTCCGCTGCGCGAATCGCCCACGATGATGCTGGGACGCAGTATGACGCCGGGCAAGGATCCGAGCCGCGAGCGGACCAGCGCCTCTGCCTCGGCTTTGCTCTGTTCATAGGTGTTGCGGTAGCTCTGCCCCACGGCCAGTTCGCTTTCCCGCACCAGGTCGGCGCGCTCGCCGGCCACGTAAGCCGTGCCCACGTAGGCCAGGCTCCGAAGTTGGCGCATCCCGGCGGCCAAATCCAGCACCCGGCGCGTGCCCTCCACGTTGATGCGGCGCGCCTCGTCCAGTGAGTGATCGAATCGCACCGTCGCTGCGCTGTGAATCACCCGGGTTGTCTCCGCTGTGAGGCGCTGGTAGGCTGCGGCCTCCAAACCGCAGTTGTGATGGCCGACATCTCCCGAATAGACCTGGACACGGTCCCGCTCGGCTGGAGGGACAATCAAATCAGAGCGCTGCTGACCCAATTGGCCGGGTCTGTCGCGGATGAGCAGTGCCAGCCTGGCGTGCGGCTGGCGATCCAGTAGTTCGCGGACCAACTGCACCCCGAGAAAGCCGCTAGCGCCGGTGACAAGGATAAGCTCTTCGCTGTTCATTCAGAGACCGGTCTCAGTGCTCAAACTACTCGAAGGCCGTTGAACGATGACCTTTCGGTGCCTGGGCAATGGGTGTTATGCAACATTATAGCTCGGAGACCCAGCCTGGGAAGCGACGACTTTCAGGAGCAGCGGCTTGTTTGTGGCATTCATGTCGCGGAAGGCCATTCCAAGAACTGATTCGCACAAACTATACTTCTGGCGGGTCGGCTTTGAATGGACAGACCTGTGTCTGCTGTCGAAGGACGGAACGGCTCCGCGCCAACGAGGGCACTGCCACGGAGTCGGGCTGCCTGACTGATGGTTGTTCTTTGGCGCAAACAGGCTGCTTGATAAAACAAGGGCACCAATGTACGGCGATCGTCGCTCCAAAGATTGCGGCAACAGTATCTAAATGTCCGCCTGTCGAACGCTTATTCAGGCATTTATGACGATCGTGGAATGATGCAACTGTAAACCGGAGATTAGGCCCCAACTATCACCACCTGAGAGCCGGAGTACGGATTTCATACGACACAACACAAAATCGGGCCAAGAGCCGTCCTACCTTATTGGGCATTTGCATCTTTCAGTTGAACAGCAGGATCAGTACCCGGAAGTCGGCTTGTGGGAAGGATTGAAACGGTTCAGAGGGGGAATCGGTGAAATGTCCCAACGGCCATTTTTACTGTAGTCGATTTTGTAACTGTCAAAGCACCCAGAAACCACAAGGATCAACAAGGTTTGAGCCGTATGCTGTAAACAGTTCAATCAAAATCACTTATTTTTTACTCAATTTCAACAGGTTTCCATAAACGATCTGACCTGTTTTGGGAGCAGAGGGTCGGGGGGTCAAATCCCTCCGCCCCGACCAGCATAAACTATTTATAATACATACGATATGGCTGTTTCCGGCCACGCATCTGCTTTTTGCCGCCATACCACTATAGTCGATTTTGTAACTTTAAGCGCATCCGAGGAAAACTAGAGGAATTCCAAATCGATTTTTCACGTGTGAAAACATCTTGTATTGCGCGATAGAAAAACAATACCGCAAGAAAAGAACTCCTCGCCCGTGACCGTGGGCTGCATGTCTAAGTCCCCGGCTATTCAGCCAGATCTCATTTCTAAGAAATAATAAAATGTGACTATATATTTGCCGATTTACGAGTAATCAAAACAGTTCAATGGCAGGACGGCTGTGGTCGTGGTTGCTTTTTCCTTGGGCGGCAAACGCGGCGTCAATATTAAGTTCAATACGGTAACCGGGAAAGTGCTGCTCGAACGGCATTCCTGAACCACGATTTGAACCCGGTACCGCCGGGTGAGCAGAGTGCGCCTGGAATAGGCGTTATCGCGAAGGTAAACATCAAGGCCGGATTATGAGCATAAATAAAATTCGCGTTTTGATCGTTGACGATTCTGCCGTCGTTCGTCAGACGCTGCGCGACCTGCTCCAGTCCGATCCTGAAATCGATGTAATTGCAACGGCCTCTGATCCCTTTGTGGCCGCTGACCGGATTGCCGAGCAGGTTCCGGACGTGATCACACTAGATATCGAGATGCCGCGCATGGATGGGCTCACCTTCCTCAAAAAGCTGATGAGCCAGCATCCCATCCCGGTGGTGATCTGTTCGAGCCTGGCAGAAGAGGGCGCGCAGAGCACTTTTCGAGCGCTGGAGTACGGCGCCGTGGAGATCATTACAAAGCCGCGGATGGGCACCAAGCCGTTTCTAGAAGACTCCCGCATTGAAATCTGCAATGTGGTGAAGGCCGCATATCAGGCCAGGTTGCGCACTCTGAAGCTCAGCCATACGATTGAGCCCAAGCTGAACACCGACGGCATTCTCTCGCAGGCTACCCACGCCATGGCTGTGATCACCGAGAAAGTCGTTGCGATCGGCGCTTCGACCGGCGGCACAAAGGCGTTGAAGACAGTGCTCGAAGCGCTCCCGCTGATACCCCCGGCATTGTAATTGTGCAGCACATGCCGGAATTATTCACTCGCGCCTTTGCTGCTATGCTCGACGGCCTGTGCGCCATTATTGTCAAGGAGGCAGAAACCAATGACACGATCATTCGCGGGCGTGCGCTCATTGCGCCAGGAAATCATCATATGCTGCTCAAGCGTAGTGGCGCACGATACTATGTGGAGATTAAAGACGGGCCTCTGGTCTGCCGTCACCGGCCGTCGGTCGATGTGCTGTTCCGCTCCGCTGCTCGTTATGCGGGACGCAACGCAGTCGGCATCATCCTGACCGGAATGGGAGACGACGGCGCCCGCGGAATGTTGGAGATGAAACAGGCCGGCGCTATGACCTTGGCTCAGGATGAGGCCACCTGCGTGGTCTTCGGAATGCCCAAGGAAGCCATCAAACTCGGCGGCGTTGACAAAGTTTTGCCGTTGCAGTCGATGGCCAGGGCAATTCTTTGAATAGAGCCGGCACTGCCAAGCAGCTGCTTCCACTCCGGTGCGCCCTCCGAATTACTTTTTCGAGATTACTTATAGCCCGAAGTCTGAATCAGCCTTCCTCCCTACCGGTAAACCTCCGGAATGAAGTTCTGTTCCTGGATGGGCGGGCGCACGTATTTTGACTTCTCCAGTTTAGGCAATTCCAGCGGAGCCGGCGTCAGATCGCGGTAATCGAATATCGACAGCAGATGCCGGATAACGTTCAGCCGGGCGCATTTCTTGTTTTCCGCATTCACCACGTACCACGGAGACAGCTTGGTATCGGTAACCGCGAACATATCATCCTTGGCGCGCGAGTACTCCGCCCAATGCTTGCGCGACTGCAGGTCCATGGGGCTCAGCTTCCAGCGCTTGGTGGGGTTCTTCATGCGCTCCTGAAAGCGCCGTTCCTGCTCCTCGTCGCTGACGGAAAACCAATATTTGATCAGGCGAATCCCGGAGCGCTGCAACATCCGCTCAAACTCCGGGCAGCTTTGCATGAACTCCTGATACTGCGTCTCGGTGCAAAAACCCATCACCCGCTCGACGCCCGCCCGATTGTACCAGCTGCGGTCAAACAGCACCATCTCGCCAGCTGCCGGCAAATGCGCGACGTATCTCTGGAAGTACCACTGCGTGGTCTCTCGCTCGGTGGGCGTGGTGAGCGCCGCCACCCGGCAGACGCGGGGGTTGAGCGATTCGGTGATGCGCTTGATGGCGCCGCCCTTGCCTGCCGCGTCGCGACCTTCAAACAGCACCACCACACGCAACTTTTCCTGGCGAATCCACTCCTGCAGCTTGACCAGCTCCACTTGCAGCCGGCGCAACTCGCGCTCATAATCGCAATCTTTTCCCAGGCGCAAAGCATCGGAGTTAGCCATATCAGGCGCAGGCAGATCTCCAGCCGGCTGAAGGCCGTCTGAAGACATTTCCTCCCGCTCCTTCTCCGCGTGTTTCTTCTTATGCTTGTCTTTCATAGGGAATCCTCCAGCCTCACTAGCACCCCTGTTCCTATCGGCAGTATTCACCGCCGGAATCATCATAATCCTCTGATTCGCGGGTGAAAAAATTCCTTTTATACAGATATTCAAAGACCGGGCGCAGGATGGCGTCTCCACCTTCCCGCGCCCGGTCTGTCTCGCCAACTGCGTTACACCAGCTCAACCTTCAGCGTAATCGCCACATCAGAGATCTTCTCGGCGGGCATCGCTACCCGCAACGAAGCTTCGTCCTGCTTCCACTTGAGTTCGCCCTTGTAGCCCAGCAGCTCCACCTTCTGGATCTTGCCGGGAGCTTGCGGGCTGGCCAGACCGAGAGCCTGCACGACGGCTTCCTTCTCCGGCCATCCCATCACAAAGGCATAAAGCGTGCTTCCTTTGGTAGTGAAGCGGACATCCTCGGCGGTAAAGTCCTTCTGTTTGTCCTCGTTGAAGTTGCCAGTCTTAATCTCTACCTTGGTCGATGGGCCTTCGCCGTAAATCTTCCATGGCCGCGTGGCATAGATGCCTTCGCTGTTCACCGCCATCCACGCGGTAATGCCGTCGAGAACGACCATCTCCTCAAAATCCAGTGCGCCTGAGTTGGGCAGCGGAAAGTTCAGCAGAAGGTTGCCGTTTTTGCTCACGATGTCAGCCAGAAGATCGATTACCTTCTTGGCCGACTTGTATCGCTGTCCCCGCTTGTAGTGCCATTGGCCGATGCAGGTGTCGGTTTGCCAAGGGTGTTTGGCGATGCCTTCGGAGACGCCGCGTTCATGGTCGAGCGCGCAGGTGCCGATGGCGCAGTCGGTTGCTTCTTTGCTGGTATAAACCGCCTCGGTCTGGCCACCGTGCAACTGTGCGCTGACGTTATACAGATGCGCCACCATCTTCAACCCGTATTCCTCGAAGGGAAGGAGACCGTCGGTGTAAAGCAAATCCGGCTGATACTTGTCGATGAGGTCGGTCATGCGGTCGAGATAATGGCGGCGCCACGAGTCTGGAATGCCGTCTTCGTTCCAATCGAGCCGGTCGATGAACCGGGCGCAGTCTGCGTCATGATAGAGATCCGCGTACTGCGGATCGACGCCGTCATAGGGAACGCCGGCCAGCGGCCCGGTCTTGTCCGCGCCGTGGCTCACAGCAAACCACTTGTAACTGATCCATAGATGCTCGCTGACTCCGAAGCGCAGTCCCTGACTGCGCGCTGCCTTCGCCCAGGTTCCGACGATGTCTCGCTTTGGCCCCATCTTCACGGCGTTCCAGCGCGTGTACTTCGAGTCCCACAGGTCGAAGTTATCGTGGTGGACGCCCATGCTGACGAAGTACTTGGCGCCCGCCTTCTTGTACAGGCTTATCAGGTGATCCGGGTCCCACTTTGCGGCCTTCCAAATGTCGACCAGATCCTTGTATCCAACCTTCGAGGGATGGCCGTAGGTCTCCGCATGATAGAGGTATTGTTCCGATCCCTGGATATACATCTGACGGGCGTACCAATCCCCGTATTCGATTGCCGACTGCGGCCCCCAGTGCGCCCATATGCCGAACTTGGCGTCGCGAAACCATTCCGGAATCCGGTAGCCTTGCAAAGAATCCCTGGTACCCACAAAGTGATTGCCCATCGCAGCCTGAGCAAATGCAAACCTGGAGAGCGCAAGCGCGGAACACGCACCGCCCATCCGCTTTAATAATTCACGCCTGTTCATGGTAATGCTCCTCCATTCACCATCCGCAGAATACCCGCGCCGCCATCGCGCGTCAATTGCGGGCCGCACATCTCCATCGCTTATACTGAATTGACCATGCGGTCAGTGCAATGGAAAACCCGCGCCGCGCTGCTCACAGCGGTGCCTGTCAACCTGTGGGGACGGACAGCCGTATGAGCACTTCTGCCAGCGCTCTGCGTAATGCGATGGACGAACACCACGACTGGAAGCCGTCGGCTAACCCGTGGATGATCGCCGCGTCTGTCATGCTGGCCACCTTCATGGTGGTGCTCGACTCCTCGGTGGCCAACGTCGCTTTACCGCACATTGCGGGCAATCTCTCGGCTACCACCGATGAGTCCACCTGGGTTCTGACCAGCTATCTTGTCTCCAATGCCATCATGCTGCCCGCCGCCGGGTGGATCGCGCGGCGCATCGGACGCACCCGCCTGCTGCTCATCTCCATCCTCGTCTTTACCGCCGCTTCGCTGCTGTGCGGCATGGCGTTAACCATGCCCATGCTGATTGTGGCCCGCATTCTGCAGGGCGTGGGCGGCGGCGGAATGCAGCCCCTGGCCCAATCCATCCTGCTGGAGAGTTTTCCGCCCCGCCAGCACGGCACCGCCATGGCCGCTTATGGAGTCGGCGTCATCGTCGCCCCCATCATCGGCCCCACCCTCGGCGGTTGGATCACCGACAGCTACTCCTGGCGCTGGATCTTCTATATCAATCTTCCCGTCGGCATCCTGGCTCTCTTCATGGTCAACCTCTACGTCGTGGACCCGCCTTACCTGCGCCACAAATTCAAGGGGGCAATTGACTATCTCGGCTTCGGCTTCATGGCCCTCTGGCTGGGAACTTTGCAGCTCATGCTGGACAAGGGACAGGAGGCGGATTGGTTCGCCGCCACCTGGGTGCGATGGACGGCTGCCGTCTCCACGCTGGCGCTCATTGCCTTCATCGTTCGCGAGCTGAAGAATCGTGAGCCCATCGTCCATTTGCAAATCTTTGCCGACCGCAACTTCAGCGTGGGAATGCTGGTTACCGGCTTGTATGGCTTCGTTCTTTACGCCACCACGGCCATGCTCCCGCTGTTTCTGCAAACCATGATGGGATATTCGGCGATGCAGAGCGGCATGTCCATCAGTCCGCGCGGCCTCGGCGCCATGGTTTCCATGGTGGCGGCGGGTCTCCTCGTCCGTTACATTGATGGCCGCCTGCTGATGGCCTTCGGTTTTACACTGCTCGGTTACTCCACCTGGCTGCTGGGCCAGATCAATCTTTCCATCGGCATGGAATCGGTGATCATGCCCAACGTGTTGAGCGGCTTGGCCATGGGATTCGTCTTCGTCCCCCTTACCACCATGACCCTCAGCCGTCTGCCCAAGCAGGAGATGGGCAACGCCACCGGCATCTACAACCTGATGCGCAACATCGGCGGCTCCATCGGCATCGCCACCGTCACCACCATGCTGGTGCGCGGCGCGCAGGCCCATCAGAACTATCTGGCGGCCAACGCCGGCGCGGGAAATCCCGTCTCCGGAGGGTTGGTGCGCGGTCTCCAGGCCTGGCTCTTTTCACAGGGCGCCGACATGGTCACCGCCCATCAAAAAGCTGTGGGCATGCTCTACCACAGCGTGCAACAGCAGGCGGACCTGATGGCCTATATGGATAACTTCCGCCTCATGGCCTTCCTGGCGTTGATCTGCGCCCCGCTGCTGCTGCTCTTTCAGCGGGTGAAAAAGCACGATTGAGACGGTGTTTGTCGAATATATTCCGCTCAGGCTCTCTTTCTAATTGACTCCAGCAAGGTGCTGTCGATGCGCGTTTGCCAGCCGCGTCCCGTCGCTTTGAAGTGGTTGATCACCTCGGGTGACAATCGCAAAGACACCAGCGTCTTGGTAGGAGCTACTTGCGGACCGCGCTTGCCTCTGCGAACCAGCTTTCCATGGCGAACCACATCAGCCTGCGCGAGCCAGGCGCGCGCCGCCTCGGCATCATTTGGATCATAGGGGCCATCCTCAGACTCGTAGGGAATCGGTTCGCCTTCTTTATGCGCCAGAACACGCTCCCAGTCGGTTTCACTTGGCGTCTTGTTCATATTGTTCGCGCTCCTCTCGCGATGCGGGCCGATACGAAATCACGCGGACCTGCTCTCCGCGTTTGGTGTAGATCAAGGCCAGAAGCCTGCCATGAATCATGGCCACGGCAATGTCCATCCAGCGGCGCTCGCCCTGCCGGCTGCTCTCGTAGGTGCATTTCTCCGGGTTGTCATATACAAGATGAGCGTCTTTGAAGTCGAGTCCATGTTTCTTTAGGTTTGACTTCCGTTTTGTCTCATCCCAGACAAACATGATTTAATTGTAGCTACAATATAATATATATACAAGCGATATCAGCAGAGGCGGCTTCGTAAGCCAACCGCCCTATCTCTCTGCCCGCACCAGCAAACACGTGATGTTGTCGTGTCCGCCGGCCAGGTTGGCGGCCTTCACCAGGTTGGCGCAGAGCTGATCGAGGGGCAGATCAGCGGCCAGTAGGGATTCGATCTGCGGGTTGGGGACTTCGCCGGTCAACCCATCCGAGCAGAGCAGAAAAATGTCGCCGGCCTCGGCTTTCAGCTCAAAGATATCCGGCTCGACTTCAGGCTGCGTTCCCAGGGCGCGGGTTATCACGTTGCGCAGCGGGGAGCGCAGCGCCTCTTCGGCTGTGATGCGCCCCATCCGCACCTGCTCCTCCACCAGCGAGTGGTCCTGGCTGATCTGTTCCAGTTTGCGTTTGCGCAGCCGGTAACAACGGCTGTCGCCCACGTTGAAGACCAGCACGCGGCGTCCTTCGGTTGTCAGGCCCGCCAGCGTAGTTCCCATGCCGTTGAGCTGGATGTCGATCTCGGCGCGAGAATGGATGGCCTCGTTGGCGGCGCGGACGGCCTCTTTGATCGCCTCTTCGAGCGGAAGATCCTTGTTACGATTGCCCAGCAGGCGCAGCACCTCTTTCACCGCCATGGAGCTGGCGATCTCTCCGGCGGCGGCGCCGCCCATACCGTCGCAGACGACATAGACTCCGTGCTCTGCGGAGATGCCAAATGAATCTTCGTTGGAAGGGCGCACGCTGCCGCAGTCGGAAAGCACTGCAACCGCGTAGCGAACGTCAGTCTTAGACAAGTAATCTCTCCCGCAGCCCAGTTTACACGGCTCGGCGTTCAGCGGGCGCGGGTATCTCCGCTCAGCGGCCAGACGGGTGAGTCGCGGGCGCGAGGGATAAAGGATCCAAAAGCGGCGTTGGGGCAGGCAATTCGAAGACCTGGATTGCGCCACCGTTCAGCACGGCCACGCGGCGTCCCGAGGGCGAAATCGCCACATTTCCGCCCGCATCGAGGATCGGGCTGGCCGCCGTCTCCAGCACCACCTTGCCGTCTGCCGCGTCCAGAACCTCCACCAGCTGCCCTATGATGTCGCCTTGATCAATGGTCGAACGTGCGCCGACCGGGTGATTGACAGCCATAACCTCCCGCGCCAGCCGAGAGCCGTCCGGCGACCTCACCACCAGAGGCCACACCGTAGCGGCTGAAGTCTCCGCATCCCAAAGGCGGCGTCCTTCGGTGGTCATAGCCACCAGCTTGTCCGCGCCCTGCGGAGTGCACGCTGTCACCAGCACCTCCCGCTGCGACAGAAAATCAAAGAGCGGTGTACAGCTCGATTCCACCCACCCCAGAATTCTGCTTCCGCCGCTGAAGTAATTCAGATTCAGCAGCCACACGTCGCCCCTCGCGCGCAGACTCTCCAGGTAGCCGTCAGAGTTGATGGGCAGATGCACCGTGGAGCGGGCGCGGCTGACCAGTACCACCTGCCCGGACTCCCGGCGAAGGATGCGCACCTCCAGATCGGACTCGCCATCGGGTTTTTGCCCGTACCCGTTCCGAGTGGTCTGATTGGCCGTCGCCGGCTCGCGCGAGTTGGTCACCAGAAACTGTTGCGTGGGATCCATCTCCAGCCACAGCAGCGGTCCCGGAAAGCGCAAAAAAGGCTTCAACTCCAGCGTGGCGTCGCCCATCTCCAGATTGTTGCGGTCGCGCAGAAGAAAGCGCCCGCCGCTGAGCATCCACAGATAGCGCTGCCGGTCGTGAACCGTCCACAGAGCTTCGTCCTCCACCGTCCCTGCCGGCAACTTGAGAACCACCGCGCGAATCTGCCGCTCCTCATACTCACCACTCCCGCGATGCACCAATCCTGGCACGCGAAAGCTGAACAGCAGCCGGTTTTCATCCAGAAAGTCCAGCGAAACCACGCTGTTCCGCAGGCCCAGGTTGATGGTCCCCGGCGACGAAAAACCCAGCGAAGCCACGGGAATCTGGAACGCCGGCGGCTGCGAAGGCTTGTGGGCAAACTGCTCCGGCAGCACGCGTTCCTGGGGGATCAGGGTTGGAAACGGTGCATCCGGTATCCCGCTCTGCGCGGCTGCAACCGAACACAGAGACGCCCCTATCGCCGCCAGGCCCAGCCCTGCGCGCAATCCCCATCCTGCCGCAATCAACCGCTTCGCCATCTATACATATTTTCGCCGATGCGGCCTGCTGTGGGCAGTGATACGGCTTTTCTAATCTTGCGCGGCAGTTACAGGGAGGGCCGTCCTGTGCCGGCGCGGCTTGACCCCGAATGCGCAAAGCCGTTTAATGATTCCAACATTTGATTTCTTTTCGCAACTGAGGTGAAACGCATGAACCGTATCGGAGGGCGGCTTCTCTATTGGTCGCCAAGGATCCTTTCCATTGTCTTTGCGATCTTTATCAGCCTTTTTGCGCTGGAAGCACTGAACCAGGGGTATGGCTTCTGGCAAACGGTGCTGGCCCTGCTGATCAATCTGATACCTGCATATATCGTCGTAGGTTTGCTTATCATCGCTTGGCGATGGGAGTGGGTTGGCGCCGTTCTATTCGCTGCTGCCGCGGTTCTTTACACGGTCCAGACTCGGCCCAGGCATTTCAGTTGGGCCGTAATCAGTGCTATCGCGCTTCCATTACTCGTCATCGCGGTATTGTTTCTGATCAACTGGCTCAAGCGTTCCGAGATACGGGAAGCCCACTGATCGCATTCGACTCCGCCCGGTGCCTCAAGCCCGCGCGTGTGCGACAGTAAAGAAGGATGGAAAAGAACGCAACAGCCGCTCCTCGCCTCGCTTTTCTCGGTTACGGCGCCTGCTTCGTGGCCGGATGCCTGTGGGGCACGGGCTTCTACTTCGGCAGGCTGGCGCTCAACGAGATGAGCGTCGAGTACATGGTGCTCTACCGTTTCCTCTTTGCTTCCCTGGGCATGTTGCCCGTGGCCTTTATCCATCGTCGCCGCTTCCATCTCTCCTTTGCCGAGGCCCGTCTGTTGCTCCTCTGCGCCTTCCTCGGCGTGCCTCTCCAGTTTCTGCTCCAGTTTCACGGCCTGGCGCTCACTACGGTCAGCCATGCCTCCCTGATGGTGGGTGCCATGCCGGTGTTGCTGGCCGCCGTCGCCGCGCTCTTTGCCCCCAAGGGCTCCAAAGAGGAGCGCCTCGATCGTTTCGGCTGGATGGCCATCTCTGCTTCCACGGTGGGCGCGGCGCTTCTCTCTCTGGGCGGAAGTCGGGGTCCGGCTGTGCGTGGTGAGCCCACGTTGACGGGAGATATGCTGGTTGTCGTCTCGCTTTTCATTGCGTTGGCATGGATTCTGCTCAGCAAGAAGCTGATGCAGACCCACAGTCCGCCGGTGGTGACCGCCTACACCATTCTCTCCGGAACCGCGATGCTGGCCGTGTGGGTGCTTGGACCCCTGCTGTTGACTCCGCTTACCCACGCCAACCTCGCGCCGCTTCCCTTTGCCCACATTAGTTCTACAGCTTGGACAGCGCTGGCCATCAGCGGCCTCTTCTGCACGGCCACCACCACGCTCCTGTGGAATTGGGGCATCCACCATGTCCCCGCCTCGCGCGCCGGAGTCTTCCTGAATATCGAGCCGGCGCTAGGCGCCTGGCTGGGCGTCCAGATGCTTGGCGAGCGCCTCGGCCCCTACGCCTGGGTGGGCGGCGGCCTCATTTTAGCCGCGGCCATTACTCTCACTACCCGTGGCCGCGAGACGGAACCCGCCATCATCCTCGAATAAGCTCCGGGAATTTGTTTGGTGCATTTTCACGGATAGATCAAGAACATGGGTGCCCCACCCTCACCGCGTTTTTCTTTTTGCGGCTAGGGTGGGATAGGACAATGCCTCATTACGCAATAACCAAAATGCTCTAACATCAGTAGTATGGCTGCCAAAAAGCCTTCTATTCAAGCCAGTACAATCTCTATCGCTTCGCGCCGCCGCCGCGACTTCATCGAGCTCGCCGTTGCCTATGGGCTGATTCTGCTCGTCATCTGGACGCCTCGCCCCTGGCAACGAATTCTCTGGTGGGTTGCGGCCGCTGCCGTCGTGGCCATCGCCTCAGCATCCTACGAAGGCCTGCAGGCGATGGGCCTGCGACGGGAAAACTTTTTCCGTTCGCTCTGGGTCGTGGGCGCGGCATTGCTGGTCTCCGCTGTGGCCGTCACCTTTGCTGTTGTGCTGCGCTCGCTGCACATTCCCCCCACTCCGCTCCTCTTCATAGAGACTTATGTTGGTTACATAATCTGGACCTTCGTGCAGCAGCTCCTGATGCAGTGCTTTTTTCTCTCGCGCTTTCTGCGCTTGCTTCCCAATGCAACACTCGCCGCCCTCGTGACTGCAATCATCTTCGCCGCGGCACATCTGCCCAACCCCATTCTCGCGCCGGTCACCTTGCTTTGGGGCCTGGCCGCCTGCCTGCTCTTTCTCCGCTACCGCAACATCTATACGCTGGCCATTGCGCACGCCATCCTGGGAGTCACGCTCACCATCGCCGTTCCCGCATCAGTGCATCATAATATGCGTGTTGGGCTTGGCTACCTGACTTACGGTCACACTCAACGTTCTGCACAATCAGCGCAACCATAGGGACCAGATTGCGTCCACCGAAGCATGGGTGATGGCCGAGGCTCCTACCCGGCGCTCGCTGCGCCAGGCGCGCCCATAGAAGATGCCTGCCACCGCGGCCAGCAACACGTAGCGCCAGTTGAAGTACGCCGTCCGCTTGTTGAAGTGGGCCAGTCCGAAGAGAATCGCCGTCAAAATCAACGCGCCGGTGCGCCCCATTTTACGCTCCAGAAGATTCTGCAGCCATCCGCGAAAAAAAAGCTCTTCGGGAACAGCGATGAAGAAGAACGTGAAAACCCACGCGCCGGCTATTGGAATTACTCCCGGCCACAATGCGTGCAGATGCAGAAAACCCAAACCCAGACCCAGCGCGAATGCAATGGGCGTATACCAGGCCAGCTCCCGCAAGCCGATGGCCGCATCGCGGAGGCGCAGGCGCAGGTCGAAGCCGGTTCCTTCCAGTTGCCGCAGCGCGATGAAGCCGTAGATTACCGCGTCCAGTAGAAGCACCTTGCTGAAGATCGCCAGATGGGCCGGCCATGCGCCCTCAAACCAGCGCAGATCCACCGCCAGGCCCAGCACGGCCAAAACCAGAAAATCCCGCCAGTTGCCGTGCTGCTCTCGATCAATCCGTCCCGCATCCCAAAGCAAACCCGCCACCGCCACCGGCAGCAGCGCATATAGCGCAAACCAGCCCCAGCGGAAGACGCCGCCACCGGCGGCTACCAGCAGATAAGGCACGCTCAAAATCGCGGGAGAGACCAGTTGCGCCCAGAGCGGAAGCAAGCGCGCCCGCCCGGCTGCCCACCGCGGGAAGAATGCCGCGGCCAGAAACGGCGCCAGCGCAAGCAGAGCGGCAATCGAATTAGCAGGAGTAATCATAGTGTCCACTTCCATTTTGCACCTGGAAATCAGCAAGAACTACCGGCGGACCTGCAGTTTGATAAATGACAGTTGCATTTTGCCCTTGCCAGATAGCCCCCGCGCGAAAGCCGGCAAACCTTGGTTACATGTGCCAGCCAGATTACCGTAACACCAGGATTAGAACAACCGATACCTCCAATAGTGATTCATGGAGGCTCATGTGACCCTTTTAACCTGGAACCACTCCTGCACCGTAGGCGTCAGAGCCATGGACGATCAGCACGGAATCCTGATGGATACGATGAACGAGCTTCGCCTGGCGGTGGTTCGAGGTTTGGGCCGGGAGCAGGTCAGCGAAGTACTGGACCGGCTTATCGAGTTTACTCGTATGCACTTCTCCAGCGAGGAAAAACTCATGAAGCAGTATCTTTTTCCCGGCCGGGAAGAGCATCATGCCGAGCACCAGCGCATCCTGGCTCAGATTCTCCAATCCTCTCATCGCGTGCAACATGGCGAGCAGATGCAGATGCGCCCCCTGCTCTGCTTCCTGCGAGAATCCTATACCGAGCACATCGAGAGCATGGACCGCGAATATGGCCCCTGGCTCAATGAGCGCGGCGTGGACTAAGCCCCCTGTTGCGCCTACTCAGCAGATTCCGCTCAACTTTTTTGCCCTGTCAGCCGATAGTCTCCTTGGGCGCCGACTATTGCGCCTGCCAAACTTTACAAGGAGGTCATCTTTGGACTTGACAACAAGCAACGGTGAGTTGAGCGTGGGCGTCAAAATGCTCGATTGCGATCACAGGGTGCTCTTCGAAACCATCAAAGAACTTCAGTCGGAGACGTTGGCGGAAGGGGATCCGCGCCGGACCAGCTCACTTCTGCGCAAGCTGGCGGACTTTACCCTCACCCATTTCGCGTTGGAAGAAGGAATGATGGAAGCCACGAAGTTTCCCGGCATGGCCCTGCACCGCCTCCATCATCAACGGATCACGGAGCAGGTGGCAACGCTTGTCTCTCGTCACAAGCAGGGCGGCTTGGCGCTGGATAGCGATTCACTGAGCTTCCTGTCCCAACTGCACGCCGATCACGTACAGAAAGACGATCTGCACTATGGACTTTGGCTGAACGCGATCGAGAAAGCCTAATACTCGCCAGAACTTCCCGGTCCTGTTCACCAGAGCCCTGGAATCAGGCGATAACGCGTGTGTGCGGCGAACTCAGGATAACCCTGAAGATTTTGCAAGAGAAAGCGGTCCTCGCGGGCTGTCCGCCAGAGAATCAACGCCAGTATCGGAGCCGCAACGGCCAGCGCCCATCCGGAACCCAGCATGAGCGCCGTCGCTGGATACATCAGAATCATGCCCGAATACATCGGATGGCGCACGATGCAATAGGGACCGGAAGAAACAACTGCATGGTTGCGCTCGGACTGAATACGAACCGTCGATTCTGCAAAGCGATTCACAGTCATAACCCAGCAAATCAATCCCATCGCCGATAAAAAGAGAAGGACACCTGGCAGTGCGCACCAAAGCGGCAGTGGCCACCAGCGGAAACGGACAGCGTCAAATCCGGCAACGGCAATCTGAAGAAAGGTTAGTGGGAGAAAAATTCTGTAAAACAGCCTGTCGAAACTTTGAGTCTGCTTGAAATTCGGCTTGGCACGCACGCTCAGCAAACCCGGGTTGAAGCGACGAACCAGCGCGCCTGTGGCAATAATGGTGAGTACATAGATAACAGAAGCCGCCCAGCCCCGCTTCCAATCCAGACGCCCCGCGCTGGCGAAGAGAGTGGATATCCAGAGAATGATCGGCATCAGGCCTCGAGCGGCCTTTTTGATATGCATAAGGAAACCTGATGCGGTCGCGGTTTCCGGCAAGGATGGGCTGGGGTCTTGCATGTTCATTCTCTGTCTTTAGTCATTCAGGCTTCGAAAGAGAGCTGTGCGGTCGCGAAGATGGGCGCCACCGGCTTCGGCTCCGAGGCCAATTCGTAAACCAGCCGCTCCAGCACCAGCCGTTTATCCGGCGGAGATGAGCGCAATTCCAAATCGGCGCGGGCAATCAGCTTGAGCGCCCGCGTCAGCTCGCGGCGGCTCTTGTAGCGTCGCGCCTGGCGAATCAGGTCGTCGGCGGCAAACGGCGGCATCCTGAAGCCCTGCCACAAAGCCTGCCAGATGGCGCGCGAGTCGCGTACGTTCTTTTCCAGAATCACCAGCATCTGCCGGAAGGTCCGCGCCAGCATGTAGAGATGGCCGATGGCCGCGTCCTCGCCGGCGTCGGAGCTGTTCAGAAGCCCTTGCAGCAGCGCCAGCGCGCGCGTCCGGTCGCGGGCGCTGACGGCGTCCGTCAATTCGTAGAGCGAGCGCTGTTTGGCGGCCAGCACCATGGTCTCCACGTCGCCCAGCGTAATGCGCCCCCTGCCCAGCGTATAGAGCAGCAGCTTTTCTAACTCAGAGGAAATCAGCATCATGTCCGCGCCCAGCGCATCCACCAGCTCGCGGGCCGCGTCGGCCTCCACGCGCGCGCCATGCTCTTGCGCGGTGGCCGCGACCCAGCGCATCGCATCTTCCTCATTCACCCGCGCCAGCTCCACCATGCCGCAGTGCTCGCCCAGAGTTTCGGACAGCCGCTCGAAGCGGTTCTTGTCGTCCAGCTCCATGCGCCGCGTGTCAGAGGGGATGCTGATGAAGTCGGCCACAAAAATAATCAGCGCCTGCGGGTTGGGCGAGCGAAAATATCGATCCAGGGCGGCAAACTCGTCCTTTTTTGCGCCGCGTGTGTAAAGCTGCTTCACATTGCGCACAAAAATTACCTGAAACGGCGCCATCAACGAAGGCGTCTGTGCGCGGTCCAGCACCTCGAAGACCGAGGTCGAGGCCAAATCTAAATCTGACAGGCAAAAATCGCGTAGCTCCGGCGGCACAAAGGCTTTGTGAACGGCTTCTCGGCAGCGGTCGAGAAGAAACGCCTCGTCGCCGGCCAGCACGTAACCCGGCTTCAGCGGACCCTTGCCGGCAGACGCCGCCTCCATCTCCGCCACAAAGCGACCCACTGCGGTAAAGCCCGCGCCCCAGCGCGCCCCGCTCATCGCGGCCTCCGGCAATTGTTCGCCTCGATCATGCGTCCTCAGAATACCTTTCCACCGCGCTTATGTCAGCGGGAATTCGCTTGTGTTCCGTCCTAGTCCCTATTCCCTGTGCTAAAACCCTTCCAGCACATCGGCTACCAATTGCCGCGCAAACTCCCGCGAGAGCCGCTGCATGGCCGCCGGGTTCTCCTCGATGAAACTGGGCAGGTTGGTAGTCGACTGATACTGCTGGCGGTAGACGTAGTTCTTGTTTTCGTAGAGAACCTTGCCGTCCCGGCCGGTCAGCGTCACCGAAGCCACCACGGTGATAACAAAGCTGGACGACTCCTGCGTCGAGGCGTTGTAGGTCAGCGGCTGCACCGTCTCCTTCAAAATCGTGCCATGCAGCACTAAGTCAGGATTTTCACTTGCATCCGGAGTTACTCGCAGCCGGGTGCGCGTGGCAAATTCGCGGATCACTGCCTCGGTTAGTACTGTCTCGTTATGGTAGGCATCGGTATGCGTGGAAAAGACCGGCACGGCCAGCGTTTGCACGCCGGGCGGCAGGTGGGTAGCCGCTCCCAGCGTGTGGTAACCGCAGCCGGAGATCCCCAGCAGGGCAAATGCGATAGGCAAATATGCAAACTTGCGCATGACTCATCTTATCGCGCAATGGTGGCTGATGATCTTCAACAAATGCTGGGTGCCCCATCCTTTTTGTGTTTGTTGCGAAAAGGGTGGGATACCACGGCCCCAACCCGCCTCGTTCAATCACACCCACGCCGTCACCAGCATCCCCAGCTTCACCGGCGACAGTTTCAGTCCGTCAGCCCGATCCTTGAAATAAATCTCGTTCAGATGATCGGAATCCAACTGCTCAAAGCGCTGAAATCCCATCCGGCAAATCTCCGCCTCCATCTCTTCCGGCGTTAAAAACAGCCGGAACGGCTCTCCGGCAGCGGCCACTCGCCCGGCCAGCGCGTCAAAGGCCTTCCTACCCACCGGGCTGAGCGTCTCCGGCGCAACCGCGTAATCGAAACTCACCCCGCTCCCGGCGGGCATTTGCGCTATCACCCCCAGCGTCGCCCGAAAAGCCGCAAGCGTTAGGTAGGGAACCACCCCCAGCCAGCCGAAAAATGCCGCCGCTCCACGGTCAAATCCCGCCTCGGACAGCCCTTTATCCAATGTTGTGTCTTCAAAATCCAGCGGGACAAACGTCAGCCCCTCCGGCAACGCAATCTCCGCCTCCGCCAGCAGCGCGCGCTTCCACTGTTGCGTGGCGGGAAAATCCACCTCAAAGACCCGCAGACCGGCAAATGGATTGCGATGAGCAAAGGTGTCCAGTCCCGCTCCCAGAACCACGTACTGCGACCCGCCCCGCTTGACGAATGCCGCCAGTTGGTCTTCCGCATACCGGCTGCGCGCCGCCACAAAGGCGCGCAAGTCCCGCCCCACACGGTGCGAGGCGCGCCCTATCTTTCCTCGATAGCCCGATCCGATCAGCCGCACCGCGATCGGATCGTTCAGCACCGGGGGCAGGTCCATTAGTTGGTGCGCCGCGCGGCGAATCGCTACGCCCAGAGCTGTCTTGCTGGCTTTGCCCGTCTCCATGAATTCGAGTGTAGAGCAATGCCGCAGAAGCACTGAGCGCTATACCATATTTCCCATGAGCTGGATTGGATGGGCAATACTCTCCGCCGTCTTTGCCGCCGCCACCGCCCTTCTGGCCAAGGTGGGCGTGGCGCATGTGGATTCAAACCTGGCCATGGCGCTACGCACAAGCGTGGTCGTGGTCTTCGCCTGGGCCATCGTCTTCTTCTTCGCCCGGCCTGAAACCGCCGCATCTGGCTTCGCCCACGGCGCATGGGCCGAAATCTGCTCTCTCGATCGTCGCACCCTGCTCTTTCTTGCGCTCTCCGGCCTGGCGACGGGCCTGTCGTGGCTCTGCTACTTCCGCGCCCTGCAACTCGGTCCGGCCTCGCGCGTAGCCCCGCTCGACAAGCTCAGCGTCCCGCTGGTCATCGTTTTTGCCTGGCTGCTGCTCGGCGAAAAACTTACCCCTCCAGCCCTCATTGGCGGCCTGCTCATCACCGCCGGAGCAGTCGTCATCGCCATGGGATAATCCTGTTTGTTGCTCCCCAAGGTCGCAGCCGTTGTTATAGTGAGGACATCATGAAACGCTTTCTGCTCTTCGCCGCCTCATCGTCGCTCGCCACGGTCTTTGCGTTTGCCCAGGCGCCTGCACCGCCCGCGCCCCTGGGAGCCGTCGTCAACGCAGACCATTCGATTACCTTTCGGCTGCAATTCCCCGGAGCCAAGCAGGTCTCTGTCGCAACCGACGCTCTTCTCCAGCCGCTTCAGATGACGCAGGATGCAAGTGGACTGTGGACCGCCACGACGCCGCCGCTCAAACCCGAGCGCTACGGCTACACCTTTGTCGTGGACGGTGTTCGTATGCTCGATCCGCTCAACCGCGACGTGCATCCTAACTTCCTCGACCTCTACAGCGACATTCTGGTGCCCGGCGACCCGCCCGCTCCGTGGGAGCTCATCGACATTCCCCACGGATATGTTACGCGCCACATCTTCACCACCAAAATCGCACTGCACTATCCCGGCAACCAGACGGCTTATGTCGTTTACACGCCTCCCGGCTACGACCCCAATCGAAAAGGCGGTTATCCCGTTCTCTATTTGATGCACGGCTTCACGGATACGGAGGAGGGCTGGACGCGCGCCGGCAAGGCGGACCTGATGCTCGACCGCATGATTGCCGAGGGCAAGATTGTTCCCATGATCGTGGTGATGCCTCGCGGTTATGGCGACTTCGACATCGTCAGCCACGGTCACAACGCATTCGGCGATCCCGACATCGGCAGGCGAAACATCCAGCTCTTTGTTCAGACCTTAATTGACGAGATCATCCCCGCGGTGGAACGCGATTACAACGTAGCCAAAGGCCGCGACAATCGCGCCGTTGCCGGTCTGTCCATGGGCGGGCAAGAAAGTTTGACCTTGGGGCTTACGCATCCCGAACTCTTCGCCTGGGTTGGCTCCATGAGCGCAGGCTTGCCACAGAGAGCCAACTTCGACGCTCTCTTCCCCGGAGTCAACGCCAGCCAACCCCATCTCAGTCTGCTATGGATTGCTTGCGGCACGGACGACAGCCTCATCACGCCCAATCGCGCCCTGGTCGCATGGGCCAGGCAGAAAGGCCTTTCGCCGACGCCAATCGAAACCCCCGGCGCCCACACATTTCCCGTATGGCGTGACAACCTGCTGGCATTGGCGCCATTGCTCTTTCGCAAGTAACTTCTGAGGCGGACAAAGAGGTACGGCGGACTCTTCGCGTCCTCATTGGCGGTCTGCTCATTACCGCTGGAGCCGTGGTGATCGCGTTTAGCTAATGCGAAGCCATGTTGCCTACTCCGCGATTTTCGTCAGAAGCAGCAGATACACATCGTTCGTCCTGAGCGGCAGTGTGGTCTCGAATCTGCCATCGCTCACGCTGATGATATTTTGGGAGATCGCCGCGCCGTCGTCCTTCTCCTTCAGAGCACGGACCTGTTGCGGCGTGAGCTGGGATGGAGCGCCCATTGCCAGATAGTCGGAGTAGGCGTCGTTGACCTTGTACCCGATGCGGTAAACCTGCAGCAGGTATTTACCGTTGGACGCATGGCTCAAAGCCAGATGCACCGGCCCCTTGTCCTGCGACGGCAAATCCTGCTTGTAGTAGGTTTGGTCGTTCTGGCCCTGCGGCGGCACTTGCGGCGAGTAGTCCCAGAGAAGAACCTGAATCTGGCCATCCCCGCTCTTGGTGATCCACGATTGTGCATCCGTGTCAATCACGTCCTCAGTTCCCAGCCGGCTCAGGTATTCGTAGGCATAATAGGCAGGCTTGTGAATGCCCTGATAGTTGATCAGCCCGAATCCGCCGTGGAAGGGCGTAAAGCGCGGCCCGTTCTCCTCGAAGATATCGGTGAAGGTCCAGTAGGAAAGCGAATCGACGTATGGAGTCGCGCGCTTGATCTTGTCGAGAATGAAGCTGGCCTGGTGATACTGGTCATGCATGTAATCCGTAGGTGTGTACGCCGAACTCCACTCGGTGAAGTGCAGCTCCAGGTTGGGCAACGCCGACTGCCGCAACAGCTCCCGCGAGTGCCGCATGCGCCCGCTCACGGCGTCCGGCGAAGGGTCAAGAATCGTTCCCGCCCTGCCTTCTTGATCCAGATATCCCTCCTTTACGCCGTAAGAATGAGTGGAGACGAAGTCCGCTGGCACATGGTTGGCCGCGCAGTACTTCACAAATTCCTCTTCATACCTGTAGCCGATGGCTGACGCGGGGCCGCCCACCCGGCACTTCGGGCACTCCGCCTTGATGGCTTCGGCCGTCGTCTTGTACAGGCTCAGATAATCCTCCAGTGTGCCGGTAAAGAAGGGCGATATATCCGGTTCATTCCAGACTTCGTAGTACCAGGTCGCGATCTCTTCCTCGCCATAGCGCTCGCGCCAGTGGGCGATGAGCGCGCGGATCAGCCCGCTCCACTTGGCGGGATCCTTGGGCGGAGTGATGTTTCCCTTCCACCAGAAGACAGTCTTGTCGCCGCTGGCCAGCTTGGCCGGCATGAAAGTCAGCTCCACAAAGGGACGAATCTTCATCGCCAGCAGCGCGTCGTAGAGCGCGTCGATGTACTGGAAGTTGTAAATTGGATGTCCGGCCGCATCTTCGCTGTAGACGCCCATATCGTCATGCAGAATTCCGTGCATCCGGATGTAACGGAATCCGATATTATTCTGCACATCCGCCAGTTGTTGCTGCCAATCGGCGCGCAGTCCCTCATTGGCGCGTCCGGCGCCAATCACCATCAACGGTACGCGGCTATGCGGCCCGGAAACCTGTGAGAGATCGGCGACAATTTCTCGCGCGGGCGCCTCTGTGCCGCCTTGCGCCGCGGCCACGACGGCGGCAAAAAATAGACAGATGATCGAAAGTCGAAAAAATTGCGTGATTTGTACCATTCGTCACTTCCTGATGCAGAATTGCAGTTCAAGTAAACCTGATTCCAGACAGCATCTTCTACTATATTCCCCATACATCGGCTATCCTCTAAACTAATGCTGTGGAAACCTCATCCAATTCCGTCAAGCCCCGCCGCATCATCCTCACCGGCTTCATGGGCTCGGGCAAAACCACGCTCGGTCCGCTCGTCGCCGCGCGCCTGGGCTGGAGCTTCATCGATGTGGACGACTTGATCGAGGCCGAGGCTGGCGTTACCATCGCCGAGATCTTTGCCCGCCATGGCGAGGCTGCCTTCCGCGAGCGCGAGCGCGAGACGATTGCGTGCCTTGCCACTGGCGACTCGCTGGTCATGGCTCTCGGCGGCGGTGCTATCGAGAACGCAGCCACGCGCAATCTTCTGCTCGCCGCTCCCGAAACGCTGCTAATCCATTTAGAAGTGGAGTTGGCCACCACACTCAAACGCTGTCAGGGAACCGAGCACACGCGGCCCATCCTCGCCGACCACGCCAACCTCGCCAGCCGCTACCAGCGCCGCCTGCCGCTCTACCGCATGGCCCACGTTTCCATTCCCGTAGACGCGCTCACTCCCGAAGAAGCCGTCAACGCAATCCTCCGCGCCATCAGCTGAATACTGTTAGCCGTAAGCTGTTCGCTGTCAGCTGGAAAATATCGGAATCCCCGCGATGCGCCGCTGCCACTCCGCCGGTCCCGTCTGGTGAACGCTGGTGCCTTGAGAGTCCACAGCCACTGTTACCGGCATATCCCGCACGTCAAACTCGTAAATCGCTTCCATCCCCAGATCCGCAAAGGCCACGACCCGCGCGCCGTGAATGGCCTTCGACACCAGGTATGCCGCGCCGCCAATCGCAATCAGGTAGACCGCGCCGAATTCACGAATCGCTTCAATCGCCGCCGGCCCGCGCTCGCTCTTGCCCACCATTCCCAGCAGTCCCGTCTCGGCGAGCATCTGCCGCGTGTACTTGTCCATGCGTGTCGCTGTCGTCGGTCCCGCCGGACCCACAACCTCGTCGCGCACCGGGTCGACCGGCCCAACGTAGTAGATGAACCGCCCGCGAAGATCAACCGGCAGTTTCTCACCACGGTCCAGCATCTCCGTCAGTCTTTTATGCGCTGCGTCGCGCCCGGTTAGCAGCTTGCCGGTCAGCAGCAACACTTCTCCCGGCTTCCACGTCGCGGCCTCTTCTCGCGTCACCGTATCCAGGTTCACCCGCCGCGCTGCCGACACGTCATAACTCAGCTTCGGCCATGCATCCAGGCTCGGCGGGTCCAGATACACCGGCCCGCTCCCGTCCAGCACAAAGTGAGCGTGCCGCGTCGCCGCGCAGTTGGGAATCATCGCCACCGGCAGGTTGGCCGCGTGCGCCGGATAATCCAGCACCTTCACGTCCAGCACCGTCGTCAGCCCGCCCAGTCCCTGCGCGCCAATCCCCAGACGGTTCACTTTCTCGTAGAGCTCCAGCCGCAGCTCCTCGGCCCGCGTCTTTGCTCCCCGCGCCTTCAGCTCCTGAATGTTGATCGGCTCCATCAGCGACTGTTTGGCCAGCAACATGGCCTTCTCCGCCGTCCCTCCAATGCCGATCCCCAGCATCCCCGGCGGACACCATCCGGCGCCCATCGTCGGCACCGTCTTCATCACCCAATCCACAATGGAATCGCCAGGGTCCAGCATTGCGAACTTGGCCTTGGCCTCCGAGCCTCCGCCCTTGGCCGCCAGCGTCACGTCAACCGTCGCGCCCTTCACCAACTCCACATTTACGACGGCGGGCGTGTTGTCTTTGGTGTTCGTTCGCTTGCCCGCCGGATCGGCTTGAATCGAGGCCCGCAGCTTGTTGTCCGGGTCGAGGTACGCCCGCCGCACGCCCTCGTCGACCATCTGCTGAATGTCCTTGCGCTCTTCGCCCGCCGCAGGCTCAAAGCGAGCATCCATGCCGACTTTGATAAACGCGTTCACGATCCCCGTGTCCTGGCAGATGGGCCTGTGCCCCTCGGCGCACATCCGGCTGTTGATCAGAATCTGCGCAATCGCGTCGCGCGCCGCCGGCGACTCCTCCCGCTCATAGGCCTTGGCCAGACTGCGAATGTAATCCACCGGGTGGTAGTAGCTGATGTACTGCAACGCCGCCGCAACGCTCGCAACAAAATCTTCCTGCCGGATGATGGACATGGGGAAGCTCCTTATAAACAGTTTAGGGCAGGGGATGAGGAGCGTGTTAGTCCCCCTGGTCGCTGCTGTTGACAGCGGCAATACACAAGTTTTATCCTTTTGAATCCGCGCCCCGATGCCCTAATCTAGAGCTATGAAGGACTCCAAGCTGGAAACGCCGCTGAAAACGCCGGCGACTCAGGACGAAATCTTCGATCTATTGGTGGTGGGCGCTGGACCCACCGGCTTGGCCTGTGCCATCGAGGCGCAAAAAGCCGGGCTGCGCGCCGTGATGGTAGAAAAGGGCTGCGTCTGTAACTCGCTCTTTCACTATCCCGCGCACATGACCTTCTTTACCACCCCTGAGCTGCTGGAGATTGGCGGCATCCCCTTTCCCAGCACCAACACCAAGCCCAACCGCAACGAGGCGCTCCAGTATTACCGGCGCGTGGCGGCCCTCTATCAATTGGACATCCGCCAGTACCATCGTGTGGAGCGGGTTGGGGGCAGTGACGGCGCCTTCACCGTGCACACGGTGGACCGCTTTAGCCGCTCCGGTACGCTTCATGCCCGCAAACTGGTCATCGCCACCGGCTACTACGACCTGCCCAACTATCTCCACATTCCCGGCGAGAGCCTGAGCAAGGTCCATCACTACTACTTCGATCCCCACCCTTACTTTGGGACGGATGTGGTGGTTGTCGGCGGCATGAACTCGGCCGCCATTGCCGCGCTCGAGTTGTGGCGCGGCGGCGCGCGGGTCACGCTGGTCCATCGCGAGGCCGAGATCAGCTACCAGGTGAAGTACTGGATCAAGCCGGACATCGAAAAACGCATCGCGGATGCGCAGATTGATGCGTACTTCAATTCCTATCTGGTCGAAATAACGCCGGACGCCGTTATTATCGAAACTCCTGAGGGACGCAAGGCCATAAAAAACGATTTCGTCTTTGCCATGACCGGCTACCACCCCGACTACCAATTCCTGGAATCCATGGGAATTCTATTTCAAAAAGATGAGCGCCGCCCTATTTGTAACCCCGAGACCCTGGAGAGCAACGTGTCGGGCATCTATCTGGCCGGAGTCATCGTGGCTGGTTCTCGCACCGACGAAATATTTATCGAGAACGGTCGCTTTCACGGCGAATTAATTGTTGCCGCGCTCATGGCTAAATGAAGGTTTGTTATTCCTGGTTCAGTTCGAATTCAGACTCGGCGGCCTGGCCGCATCGAGCATATCGAAGCGCGCTGGCGTGTTAGCCCTGCAATGCGGTCCCGACGGCGCTGGAGACGCGTAAGATCGCGTTACGTGCAGACGGTCCATGACCACATAGTGAGTGCGCAGGCCATCCACGGTTGCGGGCAATTGGGCGGGAAGGCGATTGCGGTCCACATAAATGACCAGCGCCGCCTCGCGCGGGTTATCCAGGCTCTGGACCACGCCCACGCCGAAAAACGCCGGGTTCTGCCGCATCAGACCGGCAGTCATTTGATTCTTGACGGCCACTGCCTGCGCAAGCGCAGAGGACGGCAGCGAACCTACGGCTGCGTCAAAAGGAGTTTGAGGAGCGAAGCCATAAGCCACCGCGCGGGCCGTGGTGGGAATCACTACGGTGCGCACGCCGTCTACCATGGAAGGCACGTTCACCGTTCTGCTCTCGTCGGTGTAGAGAATGACCGCGGCCTCGCCGGCATGGTCGCTGCTCTTGCCGATGGCCACGCCTAAAATTCCGGCTGCCGAGTTCACCAGCATCCGAGCCTGCCCCAGGGCCTGCTGAGAGCGCGCCGTCTCCGCGTCGCTGAGAGCGCGGGCTTGCGCGGCGGCAATGGTGTTGTCGCCGTAGCTCAGGCAACTGACCGCATGATCGGCCGCTCCCACGAAGGTATAACTCCCGCCCGACTGCGTTCCTAACTCGGCGAGCACGTCTGCCGCCGGGTTAGCCACGCCCTGGCTGACTCCCAAAGCATCTGTCCCGCCCGCAAAGTAAAGCCCCACCGGCTCGGCGTTTGACGCATCCACCACCAGTGCGCCCGAATCGCCAGCATCGCTGAACTGGTTGCCGCTCAGCCCCAGTTGATGAGTAAAAGTTTTGGTCAGGTAGGGCCGGGTCTCCGCGCAGTCCAGGTAATAATCCACCGTCACGTCAACATCGAGGGCTGAGATGCTGCCGCAGGTCAGTCCAGTGGTTCGCCCGCTCTTGGCAACTTGCAAATCGAGAGTTGCCGTCTCGCCCCGTCCGCCCGTCGAGCTGATGCCGGGAGGGGCGGCTGCCAGAGTGCCGTCGGCCTGCCTGCCGCCCAGTTCCAGAATATTGCCGGTAGTGTCCACGGCGCGCGAGGTGACTTGAGCAATCGCTGCGTCGGCATTGGTCTGCTTTGAGCTGAGCGGAAGCCAGCCGGTGAGAGACGCCACCGGCTGAACGCCCGAGCTCTCTCCCAACGGCGTGCAGTTGTTATCGATCAGCCCCGGCTGGATGATGGCGTCGCCTATGACGGCATGGTCGCTTTTGGCCAGCACATGGTTATTGCTCAGGATGTACTGGCGCTTGCTTGCGTCCTCGATGAGCGCGCCCAGCGTGCCGCTGCAGCAGTCCACAATCTGGTTGCCGCGCGTGTCGTAGTCCGTGTTGTTGCCGCCCGAGCTGCCCAGCAGGACCGTCGCCAGCGACTGGACCTGGTGGGTGGCGGGATTGCTGGTCACTCCGGCCGCGTTCACCAGCACCACGGCCGCGGTTTTGGATCCCGGCCCGAATGAAGCCCCGTTTATCGTGGCCACGATATATGTTGCGCCGGTGGACTGCACCGAAGATGGCGCCGAATAGGTAACCGAGCAGGAGGTGAAGCTCTGGCTGTCGCGCTGGCAACTGACGGCGCTCAGCGAACCCTGCCCTCGACCCTGGCCATTGGCCGAACCAGCCAGCTCGAAGTGAATACCGGCTGTGCCGCCCGCCTCGGCCAAAACGCCGGTGACGGTGATTGTGCCATTGGCGCCCAGGGCCGCGTTTTCCGGTGTCAGTGGTTGCAGGAATCCCGGTGTAATGGTTAGCACGGAGTAGGCCCGAAGGTTGGGGTTTGCCGCCAGAGTCGCAGTCACCACCACCTCAGCGCGGTCGGTGGTCAAATAGCTGGGAGGCGTGTACTGGCCGCTCTGGTTGATGCTTCCCGCCCCGCTCACTGCATCCCCCCCAGTTACGGACCAGACGACTTCCGCAGCGCTACCTCCGGCCAGCGTGGCCATAAACTGGTGAACCAGGCCGCCCTGCGCGTTGGTTGCATTGCATCCGGTGCAGTTGGTGTCAATGAAGCTCGTGCGGGGAGAGACGGAAAAGGCTGAATTTGCAGGAGTTGCAGTGACCATGCTGTTCCCGCAACCGGCCAGCACAAGCAGCGCCGGAGCCAGCAGCAACGGAAATATCCTGAAGAGCAGCCTCATGGTCACAATTCCTGATCGATCTACTATTCTATCGACTTTATCTTCTGTAAAAGTGAAGCAAGCACTCGGGCTTCCCCAATCAGGAACAACAATTGTACTGGTTTACCAAAAGCGAGATTCTCTACAGACGAAATGGTTGCCTTACGGGCAGGCAAAAACGGGCAAATGGTAACAGTGGTCTGGTACGGCAGGATCTGGAAAAGTAGCTGCGGCACTTCATAATGGCGAGCAAGCACTACTTTCGCCGGAAGTGGTAGCGGAGGCCGGTTTTCCACCCCACAGGAAGGGAATTTCCATGTTACAGTGAATTAGTTCTTTGTATTTCTTCCCTTTCCCCCAGTAAAGAAGTAAGCTGGCTGGTGAACAATTCGTTAAGAGAAGCCCGGCGCGGGACTGACCACGATCCACAGGGTCCAGCTTGAGCTATCATGGCATGAATCTGGCCGACCAACGTCTAACTTAATGTTAGAGTGCCGGGGAGTGGGTATTTACTTGCTGCTTGCGTAGTTTCTGCGCTGGTACGGTTCTGTTAGCGAGGTTGATGTATGAGCAAGACACCAGTCTCTGGGGAGCCAATCGTGTTCGCCGAGGTATGCGACCGCGGTGTCACGCGTGAAGACAATCAGGACTCCATTCTCCATGTGCGCATTGCTCTGGGCGATCTGCTAATGGTTGCCGACGGCATAGGCGGATACGCCGGAGGAGCCACTGCATCGCGGCTGGTAGTGGAGAATTTTTACGCGCATCTGGCGGCCCTGCCGTCAGATTACCCAGTTGACAACGCCATCCGCGGTGCCGCGGCACGCGCCAATGCGCAGATCATTGAGAAGGCTAACTCGCCCGGCTCGCCCTTCCAGCGCATGGGCTCCACGGTGGTGGTGGCCGTGATGCAACAGCGAGCCGACGGAATCTGCGCTTGGATCGGCCACGTCGGCGACAGCCGTGCCTACCTGGTGCGCGCCGGCCGTCTGCACCGCCTGACCACCGATCACTCCGCCGTGCAGGCCCTGCTCAGCCGCAACCTGATTACACCGGAAGAGGCACGGGACCATCTCGACGCTTCGGTACTGACCCGCAGCCTGGGCCATCAGCCGGAGGTGGAAATCGACATCGAGCAGCACCCGCTGGCTATCGGCGACACCCTGCTGCTCTGCTCCGACGGCCTGTGGGGATTTGTCTCCGAACTGAATATCGAGAAGATGGTGGACGCTCCCGGTCTTACCTTGGAATCATCCGCCATCGGCCTGCTAAAGCTGGCCCTGACGGCAGGCGGCAAAGACAACATCAGCATCGAAATGGCGCGTGTGGTGGGACATCCCAAAACTGAGAATCATCATCACCCCAACCATGAATCCATCAGCCGCCACGCCGTACTCTGGGTGGTTCTGACAGTGTTCGTGATGGCTTTTGCCGGCTTCTGCGTAATCGCTTACTATGCCTTGTGGCATCACTGACCGGCTGTGCCTGGGCGGCGGTAAAACCATGGCGCTAGCCGTCGAGCGCGGCTAATCGCAGACTGACATGCTTACAGGGAAAGCTGCCCCTAACGCATCTTCCAGCGTCGCTGCCGGTTCCCCGCCGCTCGCAAGCTGAGCCGTAAAGAACGCGTCCACCTGGGCCAGCACCTCAGCCCCAGTCCGTGAGTGGTAGATGGCTGCCCGCAGCTTGGCTCCACCCGCCACGCCGTGAGTAAACCAGGTGGCAAACTGTTTCATCTTGCCGGAGGTCTCGCCCAGCCGCGCGGCCTTGGGCAAATCTTTGGTAGCCTCGGCTTCGTCCAGCAGCATTTGAAAGTAGGCTCGGATCATGCGGTAACGGTCATCCAGCGTGGGCCGCTCATAGCTGCCGGTGGCCGTGTACTGTGCGATCTGCCGAAAAATCCAGGGATTCGACGGCGCGGCGCGGCCGATCATCACTGCGTCGCAGCCGGTTTGGGCCACCATGGCCGCCGCGGCTTCCGGAGTATGAATATCGCCGTTGCCGATGACCGGAATCTTCACCGCCTGCTTGACTTGCGCGATCCACTCCCAGCGCGCCTGGCCGCTATAGCCTTGTTCTCGTGTCCGGGCGTGCACTGCCACTGCGTTCAGCCCCTCGGCTTCGGCCATCCGCGCCAACTCCAGGCAAACAATCTCAGCGTCGTTCCAGCCCAGGCGAAACTTCACGGTAAAGGGGATCGTAACCGCCTGGCGCACGGCGCGGAAGATTTCGCCAATGCGCGGCAGGTCGCGCAGCAGGCCCGAGCCGCCGTTGGAGCCGACCACCTTCTTCGCCGGGCAGCCCAGGTTCAGGTCCACCAGGTCGAAGCCGGTCTCCTCCACAATGCGCGACGCCTCGGCCAGCGTTTCCGGATTGGCCCCGAAGAGTTGCGCGCCGATGGGGTGCTCGTCGTCGTAGAAGGTCAGATAGCGCCGGCGCTTGGTCTCCCGCATCCGGGCTAGGCCGTCAGCCGAGGTGAACTCGGTCATCAGCAGCCCGCAGCCGCATTGCGTATTGCTCACTGCGGCGTCGATGGCGGAGATGGTTGGGCTTACATCGGGCGTCGCGGCCGCCGTGAACAAACTTGCATGGCGAATGAAGCGGCGGAAGACGGTGTCCGTGACCCCTGCCATAGGCGCCAGCACCGTGGCCGGCGCCACCACCATCGTTCCCAGGCGTACTTCCGCCGGTACGCGCGCCTCAGCGGGCATGGCGTACTCCCTGGGATTGTCCCAGTTCTTCTTCACGGTAAAGCCCTTGCCGGACATAAATACCTTCGAGTTGCTGAAACGAAGTTGGGCCTCCGCCTTGGCGGAGGCCCAATCGTACCTTCCGGTTGCCAGGACGCGATTATTTGGCTGCTGCTGCTTCCTTGGCCCCGTCGGACTTGGCAAACTTGCGGCGGAAGCGCTCCACGCGGCCTGCCGTGTCCACCAGGCGCTGCTTACCGGTAAAGAACGGGTGGCAAACCGAGCAGATTTCCACGTGTATGTCGCCCTTGTGGGTCGAACGGGTCTCAAAGTTGTTTCCGCAGGCGCACTTGACTCTCACTGCGGCGTAGTTGGGATGTATTTTTTCCTTGGGCATCTCTCGCGACTAACCTTTCCTGCAATGCTTCTATTGTAGGGGGATTGGAGCGGTTTAGCAATTGCCGAACCCTATTGCGCCAGCGCCTTCACGATTCCCGCTTCCACCAGCGGCGCCATGATTGCATAGCCGGCTGGCAGCGGGTGTACCCCATCCCGGCTCAGAGTGGCGGGAAGCCCATCTCGCTCGTCCTTCATCGCCGTGTGGAAGTCCACGTAGACGTAACCTTTCTGGGCCGCGTAGGCCTTCATCCAGGCGTTGATGGCCACAATCTTGGGCGCAGGCGTCATTCCCGGGCTCCAGCTATAGTCAAAGGCTGGCAGAATCGAGCAAAGCACAACGTGGATGTGGTTGGCCGCAGCCAGGTCCGCCATCGATGCCAGGTTGTCCTCAATCTGCTCCAGCGTTTCCGGTCCGGTATTGCCGGCGATGTCGTTGGTCCCAGCCAGGATCACTACCACCTTCGGCTTGAGGGCAATCACGTCCTGCCGGAAGCGCACCAGCATCTGCGGCGTGGTTTGCCCGCTGATGCCCCGGTTGATGTATGGTTTGCCCGGGAAGGAGCCCTGCGGCCCCGTAAAATGCCAGCCCTCGGTAATCGAGTCGCCCATGAACACCACCCGGTTCTCGCCCTTGGCGGGCGGCGGCAGGGCAGCGTCTGCCTCCTTAAACCTCCCCAGCCCCCCAAAATCCACCTTCAACAGCTCATCGTGCTTCCTCCAGTAATCGTTGTCCGGATGAGGCGCGGGAGTAGTCGCTGCCGGGGCTGGCGCGGCCGTTACCTGCGTTGGCGTAGCCTGTGCAGGCGTAGGAGCCTGAGTCTCTGGCTTGCTCCCGGACTCCTGGCTCCGCATCCCGGCGGGGGACAGCAGGCAAAAAAGAGCAATCACGGCGAAAACACTACGCAACACAATTCGATTCATGGCTGAGTCTCCATCCTTGGCACGTTAAAAACCACTTCTTTGCAGACGGGTCTGATTGTAGGCAACCACGCCACACTCTGGCAAAAACGCTCTTGACCGCCGCGCTTTTCCACAATCAAGCACCCGAAGCGCACCGCTACGCACCGGCGGCCTTTGCGCTAGGCTTGAATCCAGATGAGTGTATGTGAGATTTGCGGAGGAGTGGGACTGGTGCGGGTGGCCAACGCGCAGGGTCAATGGGTTTCACGCGCCTGTGAGTGCCAGGAGATGGAGCGCGAGGAGCGCCGCCTGGCTGCGGCCCACATTCCCGAGCGTTACCGCCATTACACCCTGGACGGCTTCGAGACGGCCTTTCGCGGCGCCGATGCCTCGCTGAGCCGGGCGCTCATGACCGCGCGCAAATTTGTCGAGGCCTATCCGGTGGATACCGCCGGCAAGGGGCTGCTCTTCACCGGCTCCATTGGCGTGGGCAAGACCCACCTGGCGGTGGGCGTGCTGCGCCGCCTGGTGGTGGAGCGCGGCGTTCACGGCCTCTTCTGCGACTACCGCGAGCTGCTCAAGAGCATCCAGAACAGCTACAACCCACAGGTGCAGACCACGGAACTGGAACTGCTGAAGCCGGTTTTTTCCGCCGAGGTGCTGGTGCTGGACGACCTGGGCGCGCAAAAGCCCAACGAGTGGGTATGGGACACGGTGGCGCTGATTCTGAATACCCGCTACAACGACAAGCAAACCACCATCATCACCACCAACTACCCCGACCTGCCGGCCGGCGCAGGCTTCAAAGCCGCCGAAAAGGGCGACAAGCCCGCCAAAAACGAGGACACCCTGGGCGACCGCATCGGCGACCGCATGAGGTCGCGGCTATCCGAGATGTGCGTCGGCGTCGAGATGAAGGGCGAAGATTTTCGGCAGACCGTCAAGCGCGCCAGATTTGGGTGACCACCTGCGGTGGGGCCAGCCGCTCACTATTCGCTCGCAACGGCTAACTCCCAGCCACTTCGGTCTGTTTACGTCAAATAATTAGTAGGAGCCGGCTAAGTGTATTGTTTCGATACTATGAGAAAACTTGAGGGATGCTGCTATTTGCATCGTTTCGATACAGCCGAAGCGATAAAAAGGGCTACAGGCAGAAATACTGTAGCGTTTCAGGGCACGATGTAGAGTTTCGATACAGCTGGCGAAGCGGTACATCGCAGCCATGCGCCGGGCAGCGTGCGCCGGATGTGGCTCATCACATCGCGGCCGCGCCCGTCAATAGCCGGTTTCACGCCTCAGAATATCCAAAGACTCGCCAGCACCAGAAGAATCGCGGTAATCGTGAAACCCTGGTACGCAAGGTCCTCTGTTTGCCGGGAGACTCTTCGTCCGCCGGAGGGCGCTGCTATGGAGATGGATGTGATCGGGGAATAGGTCTGCATCGCTAGCCTGTCTTTCAATGCCTTCCGGCAAGTGTTACGTATTCCGGAGCTGGCTGGTTCTCGCGCCTGCATGTTTAGACACAACATATTCCCGGAAGATGCGGGAAAATATAAAGAACCGAACAAAATGTGACGCTGATTTTTCTATCGGTTAAGAACGGAAAAACATCTGCCTTTAAAAAGGAACGAGGATTCCTTAAGTAAAGAGCCAAAAATCTTACCTGGATTAGTGTTTAAACCTGGTCCTTTCCGAGATAAGGAAGGATCTAGTTGGCTGCCGACGGACCTGGCTATTGCCGTTTACTCCCGGTTGCCGCCGGGCCTGTGATTTATGCACACGCCCCTGGCAAGGATGTGGCCGACGCATTACTCCCTTATCCAGGTCCCAAGCCAAGCCAGGGCGCGAGCAATAGGCCCCAACTGGGGTGGTTTCATCTCCTCAAACCATTCTGGGGGAAGCTCTGTCTCTGGTGCTGTATATGTTGGGGTATTGGGGGTATAGTTCTTGAACATTTCCGGCTCGAACTCCCGAATTTCGGCCACGATCGGGTCGCTGCCCTCGCCTTTGGCTGCCCTCTCGAATTCCTCCGCCGTTTCCCGCCTCGCGACGGCCAGATCCGTCAAAAGACTGGCCTCTTCAAGCCGGCCCTCTGCCCGTGCCTGTTGTGCGCTTTCAAACAGTTGTTTGGCTTCCCTGTGATGGATGAATGCAATATTGAGACACTCTTCAGCCGTCGTGATGCCCTCAAATGGGTGGGTTAACACTTTATCCTGAGGATTGTTGTCTGGCATACATGCCTCCTGGCTTGAAACACACTTAAAGCAGCAAAATTATCATCTAATACAACGGCCTCCTATCTTAATTCCTTAAAATGCGGGAGACAAGGGGTACTTCTTTACGCGTAGGTGTAAAATTTCGCTCGTGAGCATTGGTCCAGGATTTACTCCTTCCACCGGGACGGAAACGCGCAACTGGCTGCCACTGGGTTTGGCCGCAGCCATTGTCCTGCTGGTTGCCGGCGCTCTCATCTTGGGCCTGGAACACGGAAGCGCCCGCGGCAAGGCCACGATGTTGCCGATTAACACGCCCCTGGACCCTTACGCGGGCAGCCTCTCGCTGACCGGTCTGACCATGAGTGAATCCGACTACCTGGCCGGAGGCAAGCTTACCTATTTGGATGGCCACATCACCAACCATGGCGACCGCACCGTCACCGCCGTTACCGTGCAGGTGCTCTTCCGCGATTTCGCCCATGAAGTGGCGCAGAACGAGACTCAGCCGCTCATGCTTATCCGCATGCGCGAGCCCTACATTGACGTGGAACCGGTCACCGCGGCCCCGCTTGCACCCGGCAGCGAGAAGGAGTTTAGGCTGATATTCGATGGAGTTACGCCAGACTGGGACGGCGCCTACCCGGAGATTCGCATTCTCCACGTCGACACGAAGTAGGCTGGCTAATTCTGCAAAGGTCCTGCTGCCCGATTTTCGCGGCTACGGCATCTAATGGACAAAGGCTCACGGATTCGTGCTCGGGGAGAAATGCAATGGTCAGAAACCATGCGAGGTCAGCAGCCGGATGGAAGTTAGCGGCCATAGGGGCCTTGTTTGCGGAGCTGGTAATTATTTTTGCAGCTCTGGCCGCCGCGCAAGAAGCGACAGAAACGAAGCACAAAGTCAGTGACCAGCCGCTCACCGCCGAGCAGCTTGCCGTCTACCGGGTGGTGCTTCACGGCTGGATGGAAAACGAGGTAAGCGCGATCAACCTGTCCGTCCAGACAGAGCCATTCCCCACCAGCGGAGCCTTTGACGCCGGCGATTGCGGCAAAGGTTTGGACCTGGAGCCGGTTGTGCCCGGCATAGTGCATCGTTTTCGGCCCGCCGACTTGGCGCAGTTGGGCTCGGACAAGATCGGCCTCGTCGATCCGGAACGGCAACGGAACGAAGTTGCGGAGAACGACCCTGAAAAGACCATCGGCGAGGGCAGGTCAATTGAAGACGCGGTGCGCAACGGCTTTGCCCACGCTTTGGTTACCGTGAGCGAGATTCGCTTCGATAAGGCGCACAAGCACGCCATTGTCTCCTATGGTTTTTACTGTGGTTCGCTCTGTGGCAACGGCGGAACCGCTATTTTGGAGAAGGTGGACGGCGCATGGCAGCGCAAGAGCCGCTGCTCCGACTGGATTTCGTAGCGGAATAGCTGTCTAGGTGGGGCCAACCTGATTGAGTCGCGCACCGGCCCGGTAAAATCAACTTTGTATGCATCCAGCTAACCCCGCCGACGAAACCGCTCCTGACGGCAGCCGCCTTGTCCGCGCTTGTTTGCGTAAGCCGGTGGACCGCACGCCAGTGTGGTTTTTGCGCCAGGCCGGACGCTATATGCAGGAGTACCGCGACATCCGCAAGCACCATACCTTGATAGAAATCTGCAAGCAGCCGGAGTTGGCTGCCGAGGTCACCATTTCCGCCGCCGAGAAGCTGGGCGTGGACGCAGCCATCATCTTTGCCGACCTGCTGCTGCCGTTGGAGCCGATGGGCCTGGACTTCGAGTTTCAGGCGGGCGAGGGGCCGGTGGTGCATCACCCGGTCCGCACCGCTGAGGATGTGCGCGCCCTGCGCACCGACCGCGCCGCCGAGTTGGCTTATGTGGCCAAGGCCATTGAGAAGGTGGCGGCCCACTTCCGCAATCGCCTGGGAATCATCGGCTTCTGCGGTGCGCCCTACACGCTGGCCAGCTACATGATCGAGGGCGGCGGCTCGCGCAACTACATTCACACCAAGCGCATGATGTACGCGGAGCCCACTGCCTGGCGCAGCCTATTAGACAAGATGGTTGTGGTGCTGACGGAGTATTGCCGCCTTCAGGTCGAGGCCGGGGCAGACGTGATTCAAATCTTCGACAGTTGGGTGGGCTCGCTCTGTCTGGCCGACTATCGCGAGTACGTTTTCGAGGCGTCGAAGCGTCTGGTGCATTCGGTTCAGCAGATGGGCGTGCCGGTCATCTACTTTGGCGTGGAGACCGCGGGGCTGCTCGGCGAGATGGCCGCGACCGGAGCCGACGTCATTGGACTGGACTGGCGGCAGCCGCTCGATGTGGGCTGGAATGTCGTAGGCCACGGCCATGCTGTGCAAGGGAATCTCGATCCCATCACGCTGTTTGCGCCGCTGGAGGTTCTGGAACAGCGGGTCCACGAGATTCTGCGCGCCGCAAATGGCCGCCCCGGCCACATCTTCAACCTGGGCCACGGCATCGTTCCGACGACGCCGGTTGAAAACGTGCAGGCCGTGGTGCGCATGGTGCGCGAGTTTAGGCTGGAAGCGAATCCGGAGAAGACGCATGGCTAAACAAGCCGTCCTGCTTCTGGCCCACGGCACGCCCGAGACTATCGAGCAGATTCCTGAGTACATCAGCAACGTAACCGGCGGGCGTCCGCTGCCGCCAGAGGTCGTCGAGGAGATTCAGCGGCGTTACGCGCTCATCGGCCACAGCCCGCTGACGGAGATTACCTTCGAGCAAGCTCGGCTGGTGGAGGCAGAGCTGGCCTCCATCGGCGAACTTGTTACGGTTTACGTCGGGATGCGCAACTGGCAGCCCTATATCGCCGATGTTGTCCGGCAGATGCGCACAGAGGGCGTCGAAGAAGCCGCGGTTCTATGCCTGGCGCCGCAGAATTCGCGCACCAGCGTCGGACTCTATCGCCGCGCCGTCGAAACTTACGGCCTGCGCATCGACTTCACCGAAAGCTGGGCACAGCATCCTTTTTTGATTGACGCATTTGCCGAGCGGCTGCGCGCGGCTTGGAGCAAGCTCAGCGCGGAAGTGGGAGCGCCGGTTCCCGTGCTGTTTACGGCGCACAGCGTCCCAACCCGCACTATTCAGGCCTCCCAAGGTCAGCCCGCCGACCCCTATGCCGAGGAAACCCGGCGCACGGCGGAGCTGGTCGCCGCCCGCGTGCTGGAGATTCCGCAGTGGCACTTCGCCTTCCAGAGCCAGGGCGCGAGCGGAGGACCGTGGCTCGGGCCCATTGTCGAAGAGACGATTCAATCCATAGCCGCCTCGGGCGCAAAGACGGTCCTGCTTCAGCCCATCGGCTTTCTCTGCGATCACGTCGAAATACTCTACGACGTGGATATTTTCTTCCGCAAGTTTGCCGCGAAATTGAATCTCCGTCTGGAGCGGACCGAATCGTTAAACGCCTCAGGCTTGCTTGCCAAAGCCATAACCGATCTGGTGCGGCAGGGGCTCAAGCGCCTTAGTTCAAGCAGACACGCCTGACCGCGAACACAGCAATAACCTGGCTCGTTTGGGCTGGAATTCTCTCAGGTGGATTCGTGCGGAAGGTTGGTTGCGGGGGCTGGATTTGAACCAGCGACCTTTGGGTTATGAGCCCAACGAGCTACCGGGCTGCTCCACCCCGCAATAATAGTTTACCAACTCTTCGGACGGGGGTCAATTGGCATCTTGCTCAGGTGGCCGCGCCGGGCGACGCCCGCATCCGTTACACTGACGGAAATCCTGGTACGCCGGCGAGGAACCCCGCGGATGTCTCTTCTTTATGTGGCTGTTTTAGCCGTCATTGTTGTTACGCTGCTATCGGTTGCGCTCTATCGCACCTCCCAGGTAAAGACCAAGGCCGACGGATGTCCGCGCCAAAAACTCAGGAGACCCATTGACCTTCTCCGATCATTTCCACGAAATTCGCACTGGGTTTGAGCGGCCTTTCTGGGTTGCCAACATCAGCGAGCTCTTCGAGCGGCTGTCGTACTACGCGGCGTTTGCTTCGCTGCCCCGATATCTGCATGAGAGCCTGAACTTCGGCGTAGAGCGTGCCAGCAGCTTGGCGGGATTGTTTGGCGGGTTGGTGTGGTTTCTGGCGGCCTTCGGCGGAGCTCTAGCGGATCGCATGGGCTTTCGCCGGGCGCTGTCGATGGCTTACCTGATTCTGACCATCTCATACTTCCTGCTGGGCTCGATAGGCTCGCCGTGGCTCGCGCCGGTTCGCCATGCCATGCCTCTGGTCGTGCTGGTGACGCTGATCCTGATGCTTCCGGCTTTTGGTATCGCGCTCGTGAAGCCCTGCGTCGTCGGGACCACGGCTCGCGCTTCCAAGGAAAACGTGCGCTCCATTGGCTACTCCATCTACTACACCATGGTGAACATTGGCGGGGCTACGGGGCCTTTTCTGGCGGGATGGGTGCACCAGCATCTGAGCGTGGAGAAAGTTTTCGGCATGGCGGCACTGAGCGTCTTTGTTATGTTCTTCGCTGTGTTGCTCCTGTTCAAGGAGCCGCGCCGCTCCGGCGAGGCGCAGATTGAAAGCCTCGGCCAGGTTGCCAGGAACTTTCTAACCGTGGTGTCGAACTGGCGCTTCATGCTGTTTTTGATAATTTTCTCGGGCTATTACATCGCATTTTGGCAGCAATTCATAATTCTTCCCATCTACATCCATGATTACGTGAACGCAAAGAGTAATACTGAAATGCTGCTCATTTGTGACTCACTCACGGTAATCGCACTACAGATGGTGGTCAGTATTCTCACGCGGAAAATGCCGTCTTTTCGAGGCATCATGCTGGGCACCCTGATCTCGGGCTTGGCATGGATTCTGTTGATTTCGCATCCCAGCGTGACCATGGCAGTGGCAACGCTGATCGTAGTGGCGATAGGCGAGATCACGCAGCAGCCACGTTACTACGAGTACATCTCGCGCCTCGCGCCAGCCGGGCAGCAGGGAACCTATATGGGCTTTGCTTTTCTGCCCATTGGGATCGGGTCGCTCGTGGGCGGATGGTTTGGCGGGTTCCTGATTCATCACTTCGGAGAAGTCCTGCATCAGCCCGGACTCATCTGGTGCTCGGTATCTGGAGTGGGCGTGGCGACGGCCGGGCTGCTTTGGGTCTACGACCGCCTGGTACGGCGGGAGGCGACAACGTAATAATCCCTTAGGCTATAGCCGTCTGCGGCTCCATTATCTTCGCGCGATGCTATTTCCCCGACACTGTTTCTGTCGGTACCGGCAATGATCGTGGTCAGCCTGTGTACCCCCAAACCCACGCCGGAGCAACTGGCGCAGTTTGAGGAGTAAGGCCGGCAGCGAAGAAAAATATGCTCCAAATGGCGGAAATTGGCCTTACACTGACGGTGTAAATCCTTTGATGCCATGCCTGTCGCCCATTTGACGCTAGATATCCGCATCGAGCACGCCCAGTCGCTCAAAGACCGGCGGCAAGTCGTCCGCTCGCTCAAGGACCAGATTCGTCAGGGCTTTAACGTCTCTGTGGCGGAGATGGACGAGGCGGTGACCTGGCAGTCGGCCACCCTCGGAGTGGTGGCCATCTCCCGCTCCCGCGACTACCTGCATGGGCTTATCGAAGAGGTGGAGCGCGCCGCCCGCCGCATTCTCAACGAACACGGCGCGGAGTTGGCCGACGCCTTCTGGGACTATATCGAGAGCTGAAGGGTCACAAGGATGTTTCCTTGTGATGACAGGATCCCAACCGTGTTTTCCTGTGTCGCCCGGCACAAGTTCGGACCGGCTGCGCATCCATCGCAATTGTTACTCGGTTCTTCAGACGCTCTCGGGCATCGGTTTTTCATGAATTATCATCCAGGACGTGCCGAACCTGTCCCTCAGCATGGCGAAGCGGGAGGCAAAGAACGTCTCCTCCATTTTCATGAAGATCTCGCCGCCATCGGAGAGCAGGGCATAGATGCGCTCGGCTTCCTCATTGCTGTCGACGGACAGAGCAAGATAGACGCTGCGCATCGGCTGAAAGCGGTCGAAAGGAGGAGCGTCGCCGGCCATGACCGTCATGCCTGCGATTTGGAAACTTGCGTGAAGAATGGCCTTTTCACATCCCGGCGGAATGTTTTTCGGCTCCGGCATTTGCTCATAGGTCATCATAAAAGTGATCTTTGCGCCCAAATGCTCTTCGTAGAAGCGAAGAGCTTGCGCGCAGTTGCCGCCATAGTGCAGGTGGGTGGTCAGTTTCATCGTTACATTTTTCCTTTCGGGGAATGGATTGGAGAAGTGAACGGCGGAACCGGAGGCGTGGGACGCGCTATTCCCATCGGCGCAAGTTCTCCGTAAAGATAAATTACATCTCTGATTTGCGATTTGCAACCACCCCGTGTTTATGATCGGTATCAGTTGCCGGTCGCTCGCAGCAAGCAGTGCGTTCGCTCATGGACCAGCTTGCTGGGGTTTCCACGAATTTTTCGCGGAGCCGATGTCTTCTGGGACTACATCGAGAGTTGAGCGGGCGGGTGTCACCCCGGCTATCGAATTCTGTCCCAGGGATGATCTGCTGTTGAAACAATGGCCCCGGCCTTCCGGCGCGCCTCTGTTATGCTGAATTTTCTGCCTGAATCAGGAGGGAGCCATGCCGGAAAACAGAGCGCGAAAACACCATCAGAACCGGGTGGCGGAGACGCTGCGCGAGGAGATCGGCGTGCTGATCGAGGGTGAGCTGGTGGATCCCCGCATCAATCTCTGCTACGTCACCGAGGTGGCGTTGAACCCCGGTGGCAAGTCGGCGCGGGTGTATGTGGCCATAGACAGCGCCGTCAAGGACATTGCCAAGGCGGAAGAAGAGACAGTTGCCGGCCTGGAAGCCGCCAAAGGATACATCCGCTATGAACTTAAGGAGCGGATGGGAGTGCGCCATGTGCCCGAACTCAGCTTTTTGGCCGACCGCTCGGGCCGCTTTCAGGCGCGCATAGACGAGCTGATGAGCCGGCATCGCAAGCGGCAGAAGGCGGCCGCGCCGCAATCGCTCGCCGGGCAAGAAGGCCAATGAGCCCATCCCAATTCCGCCCGAATCTGTTAGCCTTGACCCTGTCGAGGCGCAACACGATCTCCGCGTTTCAAAGAAGCGCGGGACTCAAACCGCAGCGGTCGGACCCCCCATTTTGTCCTGACCGGAACCGGGAACGCTTGCCTTTATGAAGCAAGCAATGGCTCCGTTGGAGAAACACTGGTAGTGGACACTTTTCAGGAACCATCCGCTTCGGATTCGCCCCAGGGTAGGCGCATACGGCTGCTCCGTTGGACTACCATAGGCGAGGCCTCCGTCTTTCTCACTTTTGTCCTCTTTTTTCTTCTCTACGGGCAGACTCCCCTGGTGGGCGGCGACGGCTTGGGCCTGGTGGGTGCCGACGAGCCCCGCTATGCGCAGATCGCGCACGAGATGCTCGACCGCTTCGACGCGGCTTCGTCTTTGAAAGGCAAACTGAGCGACTGTGCCACCTGGAGAGGATGCCAGAGCTATCTCGACAGCCTGGGGCCAGCGCTGAAGAGCAAGTTGAGCGCCTGCGTCACCCCCTATCTATACGGAAAGCCCTGGCTGGAGAAGCCCGCTCTCTACTACTGGCGGGCAATGTTCGTTTTTCAGGAGTTTGGCGTGCATGACTGGTCCGCGCGCCTGCCCTCGGCCACCTTTGCATTCCTCATGGTGGCGCTTATCTACCTGCATATGCGGCGATTCCGCCCTGGCGGTCATCTGGACGCGGCTCTGATCACCGTGGCCTGCGCGGGCATCATCGGCTTTGCCCGCGGCGCATCAACGGATATGCAGATGGCGGCGCCTCTGGCCATCGGGCTGCTGGGCTGGTACGCCTGGTACGAAACCGATTCCAAGTTCTGGCTCTTCGACATCTACTTTTTCACCGGTGTGGCCACGCTGGCCAAGGGTCCGGTGGCGCCGTTTCTGGCCATCGTGATTGTGGCCGCCTTCGCCTTCCTGCGCCGTGAGTGGTCGCTCCTGCGCCGCTCCTTATGGTGGCCTGGAGTTCTGCTCTATTTCGCCATCGTGCTGCCTTGGTTTATCGCCGTGCAGCACCAGAATCCCGACTTCTTCCGCGTATTTTTCCTGGAACACAACCTGGAACGCTTTGCCACCGATCGCTATGAACATCAACAGCCCTTCTGGTACTACCTGGTGGTGGCGCTGTTGGCCCTGATGCCCTGGACAGTGATCGCTGTGCGGGCTCTCATCGACGGCATCCGGACATCGGTCTGCGAGTGGCGGGCGCGCCACTTCAGCCGGTGCAAGCAGTGCCCCGGCCAACCCGGCGATGCCTTTCCGGAGTTTCTGGTCCTGTGGGCGCTGATTCCTATCCTGTTTTTCTCCTTCTCGGAATCCAAGCTGCCCGGCTACATTCTGATCTCCATTCCGCCCATGACCATCCTCACCGGGGACTTTATTTCCCGGCGCCGGCAGCACGGAATCCAACTCTGGGTGCTGGTGAGCCACGCGGCGGTCTGCGGTGTGATGACCATGTTTGCGCTCTTACTGCCTTGGTTTGTGATCCATAGCCCGAAGATGCCGCCCCGGCCTGCGTTGGGGGTCGCTCCGTTCTTTACCTTTATCCACGAGTGTATCGGCGAATGTACGCGGGTGATGCCGCCGTGGCTGGCGTTTACCGTGGCCCTGATGGCCTCCTTCGGCGCGGCGCTGCTGATTATCGTCGTGGTCAAGGGCTTCGGCGCGGCCCGGTTGCGCTTGGTTACCTCCATAGTGCTGATGGTGCTGGTCCTTTATCTCTATGGTGTCGGTCCGTTTTTCAACATTCCGGCAATCGGTAAAACCAAGCAGGTGATTCACCTGCTGGATCGTTCCTACTCCGCGCGCCCGCTGGCCGAACGGCTGGCCGCCACCGCCCCCGCCGGCGAAACCCTGGCCGTCTTCCGCGTCCGTCGCGACGTAGAGTATGGCCTCTCCTTCTATCGCAATCGCGAGGTGGTCAACTATGCCGTAGAAGGCGTGCCGGATCAACAGCACCTGCTGGTTGCGCAGGTGACTGGAAGGGGCGGCGTGGACCTGCACACTACGGCCGCCCTCGAAGAGTTGCTGGGAGACAGGCATTATGAGCAACTCTTCAGTTGGCCGGAGCAAGGCCTGGTGATCTACGTGGTGAGCAGCAAATAAGCTGTCAGCTGTTGTCTGAGGAGAAGCATGGCATCAAGCGCTTCCTTCGAGATTCTCGACCTGCGGCACTTTGCCGCGCCGGTGCTGCGCCCCGTGCTGGAGGCGGAGGGCGAACTATGGAAGCAGCGCCTGCACTGGGATTACCATGTCTCGTCCAACCTGCTGATGCAGTATCTCGACAGCCATATGCTGCCCGGCTATGCGGCCCTGGAGGCAGGCCAGGTCACCGGCTATGTCTTCTGCGTTTACGAAGAAACCAAGGCGGTTATCGGCGACGTCTTTGCGTTGCCCGGTCCCCACGCCGATGGCAGATCCGCCCGCGAAATCGAGGAAACGCTGCTTCTGCACCTCATTGAGCTGCTGGTCAATTCGCCCCAGGTAGATCGCGTGGAATCGCAACTGCTGCTGCATCCCTCGGGCTCTCACGCCGGCGTCTTTCTCGATGCGGGCTTTCAGGTTCACCGGCGGCTCTTCATGGTGCGGCAGCTGGAAGACTGCTATCCCGCGCCTCGCGTGAACCTGCCCGCCGGGCTGGAGTTGCGCCCCTGGAGCGAAGAGGACCTGAACACCGCAGGGCGGCTCATTGCTGCGGCTTACCACGGCCATCCCGACAGCGTGGTTAACGACCAGTACTGCTCAGTCCACGGCTCCATGCGCTTTCTCAACAACATCGTCCGCTTCTCCGGCTGCGGCGCATTCTCCGCGCAGGTCTCGCACGTGATCGTGGATCGCGCAAGCCGGGAGATGGTAGCCCTGGTGCTGGGATCGCGCGTCAGCCCGCAGAGCGGCCACATTACCCAGCTCTGCGTGCATCCTGAATTCCGCCGCCGCGGCTTTGCCCGGATGCTGCTTACTCTGGCCTCCTCCTGCTTCCTGCGCCAGGGCGTCACAGAAATCTCCCTCACTGTCACCGAAGCCAACACCGAGGCCATCGACCTCTACCGAGCCGAAGGCTACGACATCGCGCATCGCTTCGACGCCAGCGTCTGGCTGCGCGGCATCATCGCCTGAAAAACCCTTTAGGAATTCTGCGAATCAGGGCGATACGATCAAAGAATCATTTCTTGTTCTTGATGAATGGCAATAAACTCTTGGGAACTTCACGGCAGGCACAGTGCTTCTGGTGTTCCTTGTGCCACTGGATGCGCTGCTCCAGCGTTGCCTTGGGCGGCATCTTGTTTTGTAAATGCCAAAGCTTGTTCATGGGGTTATTCCATCGAAAGTTGGTTATCGCGCGATAAAATACATCACCCAGCTCAGCGCAATTACCGAGGCCACAAAGAGTACAAAGCAATAAATTCCATAGCGGATCATCTTCCGCGGCGTCTCGCGCATTGTGATGCCGAAGACCATCGAGGCGAAAAGAGCAAAGAGCACAACTGCTGCGAAGTGAGAGGGTTGAAATACCCAATTGCTCATCAGGATTTCCTCCCGGTGCGCAAGTTGTGCGCGTCAATGGCGGCCATCACGTTCAGCAGGCCGGCCACCACGATAAAGCGCGTGCCGTAGTCAGCTGTGGTCACCATCACCTGGACATCGCCCAGGCCCAGCAGCCTGCAGATGACGTAAGGCAACCCGTTGCCCAGGTCGCCGACCAGCCCCAGAAGGTCCAGAATGTCATGTGCATTTGAGTACACCTTGCCCTGCATCAAGAGGCCCAGTATGAACATGCCCAGGATGGCCGCCGCCAGCAGCGCCCCACGGCCCCACTTGCGCAGCAAAAAATGCCCGCCGCCCGGCACCAGCCAGCCGGCAATCAGCGGAAGGTAGACAAACCCGCTTCCAGCCGCTTCGTTCTTGTTTTTCTCAGTTGCCATGCACTTTTGACTATAACGCACCGGGGCGGGAAGCTTCCTTGTCCCTGACCCCTAAATTCTCACCAGTTCTTGCTGTATTTTTCCCGTGACCCAGGCCTTGCCGGGAGCGGTGAGCATGTCGATCTCGCTGCGCACGCCGAACTCCGGCAGGTAGATGCCCGGCTCGACGGAGAAGCAGGTGTTGGGCAGCAGCAGGCGCACGTCGTGGGTCTCCAGATTATCCAGATTCGCGCCCACGCCATGCACCTCCTGGCCGATATTGTGGCCGGTGCGATGGGTAAAGAACTCGCCGTAGCCGGAGGCCTGGATCACCGCCCGGGCTGCGTCGTCGGCCTCGAAGCCGCAGATCGGCCGGCCTGCCGTGAAGGCGTTTTCGACGACACGGATGGCCGCGTCGCGCGCCTTCACAACGATCTCGAAGATTTTTTGCTCATGCTCCGCCGGCTCACGGCCCACTACGCCGGTCCATGTGATGTCGTAGTAGACGCTGCCCGGCGTGTTCAGCCGCGCCCAGATGTCGATGAGCAGAAAGTCGCCTTCGCGGATAGGCGAGCAGCGCTCGGCGGCCGGCTCGTAGTGCGAGTCGGAGCAATTGGCGTTGACGCTGACGTTGGGGCCGTCGTCCCAGACCAGCCCCTCGCGGCGCATGGCCTCCGAGAGCCATTGCACGTGATCGAACTCGCTGTAAGCGCCCGTCTTGCCAGCACCCGGGCGCAGACGGCGGCCAATCTCGCGCCAGCCCTCGGCCAGAATGGCGTCGATGGCCCGCTGCGCCACGCTGTGGCTGGCTACCTGCTCCTCGCTGAGCACCGCCTCAAACTGGCTGACCATATCGGCGGAGCTGACGATCTGCTTGCCCAGGCCGCGCAGAAACTCCACCGTGCCGGCATCGGCCATGGAGACGTACATGATGGCGTTGTTGGGCGAGTACTGCATGGCCACGGTGCGCGCGCCAGAGAGCAGTGTCTCCAGTCCTGCGGCCAGCTCCTGCCAGCTCGAATACAGCGCCTTGGCGCCGGGCAGCGCGTCAAGTCGAGCCTGCTCAATGCGATGCACCAGCTTGCGCGGCGCGCCAGCAGCCGGCACAAAGTAGTACCAGCGCCGCGTGACGTGCAATTTGGGATCCATGCCCAGGATGCGCTCGCCGATAGGGTCGCGGTGATGATGGTCGTAAAAGAGCCAGCCGCCAAAGCCAGCCTCTTGGATAGCCGCCTGTATTGCTACAAGGTTCATACCGGCCATGATACGCGAGTGAGGGGCGCGAGATTAGATTCAGTAGCGTTGGAAGCACACATTTTTAGGGCTTTGAAACGCGGGAAACGTGTGCTTCTACGCACATGTAAACCTGTAACAAGCAGGCACAACATGAGAGTTTTTAAGGGGATTGAGATACAAAATGGAGGTTTCTGAGGGGATGAGAATACGAATAAACCTGGTCTGGACCTAGTCAAGTCGGGGAACTGGCCCCTTCGGTAATTCCACCTCGAGTTGCCGGGGACCTCGAGTCGCCGGGGACCCCGGTAAAGCGAAGGACGGGGCACCCGGCATGATAGGCTATGTGACGCGATAGAAAGGTCAAGAATTGCAAGTGAAAGAATCCGGCACTTCGGCCTCAATGGCGAAAAATGGCAGCGGGACCAACGCCATCCATCGGATCATCCGGTGGTTCATCCACGGAATCACATGGCGCATTGATGCCTCGCCACGGATGATAAAGCTGCTTGGACCTGTGCTTTGGGAACGCCTGTATTTCTACCATGCACATGGATATTTTCCGCATCTGCGACGCCCGCGCACCTTCAATGAGAAAATCTGCAATCGCAAGCTGTTCAATCCAGTTCCATATGCGGCGATGCTCGCCGACAAATATGCAGTGCGAAAGTTCGTCGCTGAACGCGGTTACCCGGATATATTGAACGAAATCCTGCTGGTAACAAAACATCCGGAGCAGATTGACTTCTCAATGCTTCCGCAACGATTTGTAATCAAAGCCACGCATGGCTCCGGATGGAACATTATCGTTAGAAATAAGGAAGAGATCGTTCCCGAAGAGATCGTTGGCCAATGCAAGATATGGATGAAGAGCGATTATGGGGAGTGGCTCAGGAAAAGTCACTATCAGGATATCCCGCCAATGATCATTGTTGAAAAATTTCTCTTCGACGAACAATATGAAGTTCCGCTGGACTACAAGTTGCACGTATTTCACGGGAAATGCCATTTTATTGAGGTGGTTTACGGACGGTTTTCCGAGCACACGGAGACGATTTACGACAGGAATTGGGAGCTGCAGGAACTTGCACTCACGTATCCTCGGAAATTCGTCGATACGAAGAGGCCCGCGACTCTGGGACGAATGCTGGAAATCGCAGAAGCGCTGGCCCGCGATTTGGATTACTGCAGAGTGGATTTATATTCAGTGAACGATCGCGATATTTATTTCGGAGAAATGACACTTACGCCAGGGGCTGGATATTCGCGCTGTTATCCGACTATGGAGGAAGATTATTTGATGGGCTCGCTCTGGTAAGGCAGGACCATTCGATTACCGCCCCGTTCCGCCGACGGTCATTCTATCCAGCTTGATGGTGGGCATGCCGACGCCGACGGGGACGGATTGGCCGTCTTTGCCGCAAGTCCCGATGCCTTCGTCGAGCTTGAGGTCGTGGCCGACCATGGAGACGTGCTTGAGCGCCTCGGGGCCGTTGCCGATCAGCGTGGCGTCGCGGACCGGGGAGGTAACCTTGCCGTCTTCGATGAGGTAAGCCTCCGAGGCCGAGAAGACAAACTTGCCGTTGGTGATGTCCACCTGCCCGCCGCCGAAGTTGACGGCGTAGAGGCCGCGCTTGACCGAGCGGAGAATGTCTTCGGGGGCGTCGTCGCCGGCCAGCATGTAGGTGTTGGTCATGCGCGGCATGGGGATGTGCTGATAGCTCTCGCGGCGGCCGGAACCGGTGTTGGCCGCGCCCATCAGCCGGGCGGAGAGCTTGTCGCTGAGGTAGCCGCGCAGGATGCCGCCCTCGATGAGAACAGTTTCCTGGGTCGCCGTGCCCTCGTCGTCCACGTTGAGCGAGCCGCGGCGTCCGGCGATGGTGCCGTTGTCGACGACAGTGACCTTGGAACTGGCGACTGATTGGCCGATGAGGCCGGCAAAGGCCGAGGTCTTTTTGCGGTTGAAATCGGCCTCGAGGCCGTGGCCGACGGCTTCGTGGAGCAGAATGCCGGGCCAGCCGGGACCGAGGACCACTTCCATCTCGCCGGCCGGAGCGGGAACTGCGCCGAGTTGCAGAATCGCTCCGCGGGCGGCTTCGCGAGCCAGGTGCTCCGCGCTTTTGGAGCCGGTGAATTGTTCGAGCCCAGCGCGCCCGCCTCCGCCCGCCGTGCCTTTGGTGGTGATTGCGCCGTCCTTGGCGATGACGAAAACGTTGAGCCGGCAAAGGGGCTGGGTGTCGCTGGCGAAGGCGCCGTCGGAGGCGGCAATGAGGATGCGCTTCAGCTCTTCGGAGTAGCTGGCGCGGACCTGCACGATGCGCGGGTCATAAGCACGGGCTGCGCGGTCGGCTCGCAGGATCAGCTCGAGGCGGGCGGCCAGGTCCAGATCGTATCCGCCCAGCGGTACGGGGTAAAGGTCGGCGGCGGACGGTTCGGTGAAACCCTGGATGGGCTGGGTGGCCGGGCCGGAGGCGATCAGCGCGGCGGTGCGCGCGGCGTGTAATAGGCGCTCGGGATTGAGGTTGTCGGTGTAGGCGTAGCCGGTGCGCTCGCCGCTGAGGACGCGAATGCCACAGCCGGCGCTGACGCCTTGAGAGGCGGATTTCACGATTTGCTCGTCGACGCCCAGCGAGGTAGCCGAAACCGACTCGAAGTAGAGATCGGCGTAGTCGCCGCCGGCGGAGAGGGCTTCGCTCAGGCAGCGCTCCAGCAGCCGCTCGGTGATGCCGAATTTCTCAAAAAAATACCGTTTGTGGCTCGGGGGCGGGGAAGCAGCCGGTATGCTCATCGTATCTATGAGTTTACCCCGTTCCGCGTCCGGGCAGATCGACTCAGGGCACCCGTTCCTCTCTTGATGCCTGGGAAAGCAGGGCTCTATCGCCGGAGCCGTTCTAGTGGTACATTCTTGGCATGAAGAAAATACTTGCCGCGCTACTGCTCCTGATGGTGTTTGCCAGCCCGGCGTATGCATCGCATCATCGTCGCCACCACTACAACCACCACCTGGATCACCATCATCATCACCCTCAGCATCATCCGCATCACGCCTAGAACGGCTTTCGGCTCGAACGCAGCTTCACTGCGGGGGCCGGATTGCTCGATGCAGTTTCATTCCCTCAAGCAAATGTGATAGGTTCGTTCCATGACAGAACTGGACGACCTCCGATATCCGATTGGCCGCTTCGCCCCACCGGCCAGCAGTTCGCCCGAAATTCGCAAGGCGCACATCCAGACGTTGCGCCTGCTGCCCGAACGCTTGCGGGCCGCCGTTGCCGGATTGAACGATGCGCAACTGGATACGCCCTACCGCGAAGATGGCTGGACCGCGCGGCAGGTGGTGCATCACCTTGCTGACAGCCACGCCCAGGCCTACATCCGCCTTAAGACGGCGCTGGCCGAAGATTGGCCGACCATCAAGCCTTATGACGAGGCCGCCTGGGCAAAGCTGCCCGACAGCAGGATGCCCATTGTTGCTTCGTTGGCGATGATTGAGGGGCTGCATGGCCGCTGGGTGGCGCTGCTGGAAGCGATGACCGACGAGGACTTCCGCAAAGGCTTCAACCACCCCGAACGTGGCCGCGTTGATCTGACCAAGGCACTGGCCATGTACGAATGGCACTCGCGCCACCACACCGCGCACATTACCGGATTGCGCGCGCGCAAGGGCTGGTAGAGACAGCATGGCCGCCGGCGCTGAGGCTGCATCACCCGAGCGGCTGACCCAACTCATCGAAGAGTACCTCGCCGACCACCCCGCAGCCGCGGTGCTGGAGGATGGCCGCGTGCTCTTTGACATGCGCTCTGCCCGCTACGCAGTGAGCGAGCAGCATGGCCGCTGCCTGCTGCAACTGTGGAGCGAGGAGCGCAACGTGATGCGCACCGTGGTCGAAGTGCAGGAGCGCGCGCAATGCCTGCGCCTGTCCACTCGCCGCATGGGCGCGGCCAAGCCGCAGACGCTGGAGCTGGTTCCCACCAGCGACCGCCGCACTCCCACCGCGCGCGAGGCCGCCCGCCGCAACTATCAACGGCTGCTGGAGAGGGTGCTGACTCGCCAGTTCATCGGGACAAAGATTGATGGTTTTCGATCGGCGATGGACCTGGAGCACAGCTTTGGTCCGGCATATGTGCGCGGACGGCTGCTTCGCGGCACAGCGGCTGAGGCGGTGATCGGCGTCAGCGAGGCGGAGTCGGCGTCGATGGTGGACGGCGTTTTGACGCTGGGAATTCTCTGGCTGGATCATTGCCGCCAGCACGGCGATGTGCGCCGGCACTTTGGCGGGCTCAAGGTGATTGTTCCGGCAGGAGCATGGCGAACCACTGCTGAAAGAATGGCCTGGCTGAATCACGGCGCAGCAGACTTTCAACTTTTTACACTCGACGAGCGCAGCGAAGAGCTTGCGCCGGTGGACTTTCGCGACACCGGCAACCTGGACTCGCGGCTGGTACACACATTTTCCGCCGAAGCCGCCATGGAGCGCTGCCGGGAGGGAATCGACCGATTGCTCGCGCTGGTCCCGCCCGCGGCGAAGGAGCGAGTCGAGATTCGGGCAAGCTCGGCTACAGAAGCCGGCCTGCTGCTGCACGGGCTGGAATTTGCGCGCGTGCGCCAGGGCTTTGCCGCCAATACCTTTGCCCGCGAGAACGAGATCAGCTTTGGCACGGGAGCCAACGAAACGCCGCTCACGCTGGAGACGGAGCTGCTTTGCCGCGATCTCTTTTCCCGATTGTTTTTGAGCCGCCACGGCGACGGCGCGCATACCGACCCGCTCTTCCGCCTGCAGCCGGAGCGCTGGCTGGAGGCCCGCCTGCGCGCTGAAATCGCCGAGCTGCTGCCGGGGCTGCGCGGCGACATGCTCTACTCGCAGGTGCCCGCGCTCTCCACCGGCGACCGGGGCCTGCTGGACCTGTTGACGCTCGACCGCAACGGGCGGCTGACGGTGATCGAGGTGAAGGCCGATGAGGATTTACATCTGCCCTTGCAGGCGCTGGACTACTGGATTCGCGTTCGCGCGCTCAACAATGACCGGCAGCCGGCGGCGGGCAACGAGGGCGGCAGGCAGCTGACAGCCTTTGAGCGCCAGGGCTACTTCCCCGGTGCGGAGGTGTCGCCACTGGAGCCGCGCCTGCTGCTGGCCGCGCCGGCTCTGCGCATTCATCCCGCCAACGAGCCGGTGCTGCGCTACTTTTCTCCGCAGGTGGAGTGGGAGCTGATCGCTCTCAGCGAGCATTGGCGGCGGGAGCTGAAGGTGGTCTTCCGCAAACGCAGCGGCGAGGCGCGGAACCAGAGCATCTTCCCGATTGCGTGAAGGTAAAAACTCCTTCCTGAGCATATTGTCCGTCGCCGCAACAATTTCCAGTTCACAGGCGAAGGCGATTTGTGGTTCAATGTTATAGATTTCAACGACCGGGATTGCGCACGACCGGGAAGAGGGGACAACGGAATGAGGGACGCGAACATAGAAGATCCCGATGGAAAGAATATTGATGAAGTCACGCACGTGCATCTTAACACTTATAAGATCCTTGGACCGCCCCCGGAGAGCCTCGAGGACAAGCCCGCGGCAGCCAGTCAGAACATTTCCCCTGATGCGGAGGCGGAGGCACAAAAGCCCGCCAAGGCGCCTCCCACATCCAAGCCGCAATCGAACGAGTCGTTGATTGAACGGATACAGAGGTTCGCGGAGAATCCAACCATGTTCTATGCCACGATCGGCGTGGGACTTGGAGTACTGATTGGAGTAATCTTCGCCATCGTCTCCCTGCTTACGAGCAACCCGGTGGGACGGAACGATATGGGGCCGGTGACCTCCGACGCCACGGGACTGAAGGGTCATCTGTATATCAAATGGGAGAAGGCGCTGCATTATCGTGTGACATTCGAAACCAGCGATCCGGACGAGCAGGCGGGCTTTGTGCTGGCGGTCGCTAATCCGCCGCGTCCCCTCTCCATCGTAATCCTACTGCAGGACGACGAAGGCGCTGTTCTGTGCTCCAGGGAGATCGTCTTGAAAAACTATGCCCGGAGCGCGGCCGCCACCACCGCCAATCACCCCAACGAGCCGCCGGCGGCGATAGACTCCGCGCAATTGGAGGCACAGGAGCAGGAGAGAGAACAGGGCAGGGATGTCTTCGAGAATCAGATTGGCCCGGATGGGAAGGTTGACGCCATCAACGCGCAGGGAGTGTTTCCCTGCTCGATGAAAGATTATGAGAAAACGTCTCAATGGAGTTTTTCGACCGACTTTCCCTCCCTCGACGAACAGGATGAATTACTCGAAGGCCAGCAGGAGAGGCGGTCCAACGCGGCACGAAGAGCTGGCGCACACAAGAAGCCGGCTGTGAAGGGCGCGGAAAGGCCGTTGCCGTTCACCATAGAAGGCGACGATATGATCGTCGATTTTGACTTGAAGCGGGGAGTGATCGTAACCAGCGGAAGGAACACCTTTTTTCTCGACAAAACAAGCTTGGGAAGCGCGAACCCGGCATGGCAGGAATACCCTGTCGAGATTCATTTCCGGTGCGACCGGTATTCAAATTGCACACTCATGCATGCCGGCGCGGGCGACTTGCACGTCAAGCTGAAGAGATAAATTAAGCCAGCTCCATTCCGGCGATCTCAACTTCCAGGCCGCCGTACTCGGGGTGCTCGTTTTCGCGGATGCGGTAGGCGAGGTCGATGAGGCTCCCCTGCTCGAGGCCAAGCTGGAAGGCGCGGGCGGCCATGTGCCAGCCGACGGCACGTAGCGCGCCGCTGGAGCCGGGCAGGGGCGGCGGCTGGACGGAATCCTGCGCCAATTCCAATCTCAGGTGGCGCTCCTTCAGGATGCGCGGCGGGGCGAGCAGGCGCACTCCGCGGGCAACGAAAACCGGCTCGGGGTTGCCGTGGCCGAAGGGCTCCAGCTTGCGCAGCCAGCCGGCCAGCATGAGCGTGATGCGGTCCAGCGGAAGCTCGGCGTGGATGTGAAGCAGTTGCTCCGGCTCGCGTGCGGCCAAGTGCTCCTCTGCGTAGAGGCGCAGGCGGCGCTTCAACTCCGGCAGGGAAGCGGCGGGCAGGGCAAAGCCCACGGCGAAAGCGTGGCCGCCGAAGCGCGTAAAGAGATCGGCGCAGCTCTCGATGGCGTTGAGCAGTTGGAAACCATCCACTGAGCGGCCGGAGCCGTAGGCCACGTCGTCCTCGATGCTGACCACGATGGCGGGCTTCGCGGTGCGCTCGACGACGCGCGAGGCGAGAATGCCGATGACGCCGCGGTGCCAGCCCTCGCCGTCGATGACCAGCAGGCGTTCGGCGGTCAGTTCTGAATCGCCGGCGAGGCGCTTCTCGATGGCCGTGAGAGCGGAGAGCTCGATCTCGCGGCGCTCTCGATTGAGCCGCTCCAGCTTGGCGGCCAGCTCGGCGGCTCGGGCCGCATTGCGCGTGGTGAAAAGCTCGACGATATCGGAGGCTACGTCCATGCGCCCGGCGGCGTTGATGCGCGGAGCCAGGCGGAAGGCCACATCGTAGCCGGTGAGCGCCTTGGCGGCCGGATCGAGCGCAGCGGCGGCAAAGAGCGCGCGCAAGCCGGCACTGGCCGGGTGGCGCAGTTCCTTTAATCCCAAAGCCGCGATGACGCGATTTTCGCCGCTTAACGGCACGGCGTCGGCGATGGTGGCAATGGCCGCCATCTTCAAAAAACTAGGCAGGGTTTTCTCGCGGGTGATGGCTTGGTCGCGGCGCTCCAGAATCGCTTGTGCCAGCTTCAGCGCGATGGCCGCGCCACAGAGGAATTTTTCAGGATAAGCGCAGCCGGGCTGGTTGGGATTGAGAATGGCCAGCGCGTGCGGAACAGCGTCGTGAGCTTCCAACAGATGATGGTCGGTGATGATCAAATCCAGGCCAAGCCGCCGCGCGGTTTCTGCCTCGGCTGAAGGCTCTCATCCCGGTGTCCACTGTGATTACGAGGCGCGCGCCATCGGCGTAAGCCTCTTCCAGCACACTCGATTGCAGGCCGTAACCCTCGCGCAGCCGGTGAGGCACGTGGAAGCGCGCGACTCCGCCGAGCATCTCGATGGCCGTCTTGAGGAGGACAACGGCGGTGGCGCCGTCCACGTCATAGTCGCCGTAAAGCAGCACCGGCTCACGGGCGGCGATGGCTCGCTCCAGCCGGGCTACGGCTTCATTCATACCCAGCATAAGCAGCGGGTCATGAAGATGAGAGACTTCAGGATTAAGGAATGCGAAGGCTTCAGCAGGTTGGGTGACGCCGCGAGCTATCAGCAATTCTGCCAGCACCAGCGGCAGGCGGGCTGCCTTGGCCAGTTCTGCGGCCTCGGCCGGATGCGGCTCGACAAAGCTCCAGCGTTGGCGGAGGAGCTTTCGGCCATTTTCCTGTCTCGAAGCGGGCGTCGCGGTTTGCGTCTCGACTGGCCGCGGAATCGCACCGTTGATTTCAGCGCCCACCGCGCTTACTCTTCCTCGTCGTCGTGATTGTGCTCCTGGTCGCCGATGACGATCTCCTGGAAGGTCTCGATGTCTTCCAGAAGCCCCTGGAAGCGCTCATACCACTCGGTGGTGGTTTCGTGCAGGAAGAATACTCCCTGGTAGGCGAAGCCTAGCTGGATGTAGCCGAGGTTGCCGGCGTACTTGCGCAGCCACTGCGCCTCCGCCAGCTCAGTGGACTCTTCGTCGGGGAAGTTAATTTCGCTGGCTTCGTCGATCAGCGCGTCCAGCTCCTCGCGCTCCAGCGTCATCTCGCTGAAGGTGACAAAGGGAGCGCCGGCGTGCTTGGCCATCTCCACAAAGTCTTTCCATGCGTCGGGGTTGCCATCACCCTCCCAGACAATGGAGGGGATGTCGTCGGTGACGTAGCCGGGAAGGCGTTTGAGGCCGTGGCCCTCGATAAAGGCCACCATATCGTCTTTCAGCGGGAGGAGGTTGTCCATGTTCATAGTCAAGCTCTTATTTTCGCAGACGAGGGCGGGCTGGCGCAGTGCTATTGTGGAAAGTTCTCTGCCCGCGCCCGGGGATTAATCGAGGAATCTCTGCAAATCATGGTCGCCGGAGCGCTTGCGGCAAGTGACTTTCGTGCTGAATCCGCGCAACTGACGGCAGTTTTCATCCTCATCTTCATTGCCCGGCGCGCCGATAAAGACGCCATGGAGGCTCCCATGGCGCGTATGCGCACTCCTTTGCTGCTTGGCTTGGCCTTGCTGGCACCGGTTTCCGCGCGGGCCGCAGGCGCTGCGTTAGCCGCCGGCACTGCGGAACTGCGCGGCCCATCGACGATGGTGAGCGGAGTTTACCTGGTCACCTTCCATCTAAACATTGTTTCCGAGTTGCCGGCGGGGAGCACCATCACCTGCAGAGCGCGGATTACGCCCAATCCCGCTGGGCTAGACCTAAGGAATCCGCAGCCGAGCGTCACCACGGCGGTCGCTGTGGGTCAGGCCGCGGTGACCGGCCCGACAGCTACCTGTGCTGCGGAGATTCCCTTCGCCTGGACGCTGGCCAGCGGGCAAAATGGGTTGATGCTGAACTACGAGATCGATGCGGTGAGCAACTCCGGATCTGTGCCGGTGGTGCTCAGGAGCAGCAGCGGCCAGAGCATCGGCGTTGTGTTAGCGGCATCAGGCGCGAACCTCGACCTCAGCCTGGCCTTCTGAAGGCATCTCCAGCGCGCAGTGCGGCTACAGCGGAACCAGAGTTGATGTATCTCGAAACCGCAAAACTCAAGTCGACGCGACCATCCCGGGGTCCCCAACGACAGGTCTTTGTCGTTGAGGTGGGACCATCAGGGAGCGGCGACCCAGCACGAAGATAAACAGGACACAGTGACTCTGTTTCCGCTCGAAAAGTGTACACCGGGCCGTCCGATGCGCTATTCTGACCGTTAACCCATGATTTTTTCCCGCGATTATATCGGGTATCTGGCCCGCCGGACCGTCAAACACCTCATCGACGCCAAGATGATTGCCACCAGTGATTTGAAGGCGACCGAAGCGCGGGTCAACGAGGCCATGGTGGAGGAATTGTCCCTGGAAGACCGCATCAACGAGGAGGTGCGCGTAATTCTCGAGGCCTACTCCGAGGAGATGCGCAGGATCCGGCGCGCAATACGCCGAGATGTTCAAAAAAGTGAAGACCGAGCTGACCAAGAAGTACAAGGCGGTACTATGAGGATCAGCCCCGACAAGCTCAACAAGCTGGCCCACACCGTGGCCGACACGCTGGCCGAGATCGACGCGGTCGGATTTCTGGAGGACCGCAACACCATCCGCCAGGAGGCGCGCAAGGCGCTCACAGTGCTGCTCACCCAGGAGGCCGCAATCGACACCGCCGCCCGGACTAAGATCGCCTCGCAGCGCAAGATCATCGTGGAAGGCTCGCAGGAGTGGGATATTCTCTACCGCAAGTACTACAACGACGAAGTCCGCAAGCTGGGCATCTGAGCCGACGGCGCACTTGAAGGAAGTGGGTCAGTTTGAATCCGGATTCACCGTTGGTACTGTTGGTCGCTGACGTGCTCCATCCAATCCACGACCTTGCCGTCTAATCGCTCTTGAATTGCGATGTGAGTCATGGCCGTGGCCGGTGTAGCCCCGTGCCAATGTTTCTCTCCCGGCGCGATCCAAACCACATCTCCGGGGTGAATTTCCTCAATCGCACTGCCTTCGCGCTGAACCCATCCGCACCCTGCCGTGACAATCAATGTTTGTCCAAGGGGATGCGTGTGCCAGGCGGTGCGCGCTCCCGCCTCAAAGGTGACGCTGGCGCCGGATACAAGCGCAGGGTCGGGTGCTTGAAAAAGCGGGTCAATGCGGACTATGCCTGTAAACCACTCTACCGGACCTTTGCCGGAGGGCTGTGAGCCGATGCGTTTGATCTCCATAACCACATTCTAGCGGGTCAACGAGGAAGGACCGTCAAACGGACCCACTGCCGGCTTGAGACCCCCTTTGGCGGTAAGCCAAATTCTTGTTAAACTAAACCAGCGGCCGGTGACGGCCGTTCCCCGCAAATGCGTGGCGCTATCGTCTAGGGGTTAGGACGTGAGATTCTCAATCTTAAAACCCGGGTTCGATTCCCGGTAGCGCTACCAGTCAGCATCCGCTAAAGCCCGCTCAATCAGCGGGCTTTTTCTTTGTCTGAAAATCGCTCTGGCGGTCCCTTACCGCAACTCGCGCAATCCGTGGTACACAACATGGTACACAGTCAATACGGCCTGTTGCCCTGGTGCGGCCTGCTGGTATCGCTGGCATTGGTGCAAGTATCCGGCCCGGTTGAGCAGAACGCGGCCTGCTAACGTCCGCAAGCGGTCCCTACCTCTCCACCCACCCTTTGGGCGCAGCGGGGCGCTGTGAAGGTTTCCGTCCATTTGTCACCGTCAAACGCTGCAATTTGTACACAGGTCCCGCCCAAATGACCAGGAGGCAAGAAGGCCTTTGGAAGGCGCAACGCGGTTTCCGCCGTCCCTCAAAACTGGGCGCATTTTTGAAAAGGAAGCAGCTTCAGTTGTCCGGGGTGGGGGGTGCCGCTTGGCATCGTCGCCTTACGCTCTCTCGATTTCTAAAGCGCCGGCAGCGAAAGGCGCAGAAGAAGCGCAGTTTGTGTCACCTTTTGTTGCCATCGACGCGCTCAGGAACTATTCATGGCCGGGCAATATCCGCGAGCTGCGCAACGTAGTCGAGCGTCTCCTGCTGCTGGCTGGAGCCGTGGTCAACGCCGAAGCCGTTCAACTTGCGCTGCCTGCCGCTCAACTCAATTCCGCTCGCACCCATCTAAGCGCGGATACGGCCGAAGCCTCCGCCTCGAATACCGGAGGCGCGCTTGCCGAGCGGGTATTAGCCTTTGAACGCGCCGAGGTGCTCAGGGAGCTGGAGCGGCACAAACGGCACATTACGCAAACCGCCAAGGCGCTGGGGATCGAACGCAGCCATCTTTACAAGAAGTGCCAGCAGTTGGGAATCGATCTCAAAAGCCTTGACGAGCGTGAATGACTGATCGATTTTGCCGCATGTTCTGTTTTCACCGCATTACCTGCGCAACGAATCCGTCACCTGAAATCTCTGTGGAGCGAGAACTGCTTTCAGGTCCGGATTGTAGTAGTCGAAGAGCGTGGCAGGCGCGGCCTTGGCGCGGATTGCATAGCGCGGCGTAAAGCGGAAGCTGAAGCGCGAGCCCTCGGCCTTCCATGACCAGAGATAGAAAATAATGCGGTCGGGTTCGAGTTCGTAGCGCGAGATAGACCAGTTATCCAGCAGCTTTGCCAGCGAGACGCGATCCACATCCGCTCCCGGCGGCAAGCCTACTTCTGCCAGCAACATTCCATAGCTGTTTGAGCCAAAGCGGCGCACACTGACGGAGCAGTCGATGGGCCGGCCCACTGTGGCTTTCTCCGCGGCGCAACTGTAGCCGAAGTCGAGTCCGTAATCCTTGCCGGTTTGCGTCTTCGTTTGCGCGGGCGTCGCCGTCTCCGTCCACGGTATATAGTAGCTTACCGTAGCCTCCGCGCTGGCCAGAGCTGCGTTGCCGGCGCTGCTGAAGATCAGCTCATTGTGTCCCGGCTTGAGCAACTCCGTCAGGTCGAGCGAGCGCGGCGCGTCAACTAATTTTGGATCGGTGCGCAACGCCTCCGCATCCGCGCCGGTGAGTGCGACGCCGTTGACGGCCAGCCGGAACTCCTGCGTGTTGCCGGAGGTCTTCATCTCCTCAATGGCGAGCGGCAACAGTGCCTGCAGCACGCGCACCGTGGCCTGTCCGCTGTACCAGATGCCGTAGCGATCCTGGCTGCGCAGCAGGTAGTAGAGCGCCTCATCTCGCAGCGCCTGGTCACTGGGCGAATTCAGCGCGCCCAGCACAATTGCGGTGGTTTCCAGCTCGCCCGCATGGCCCCAACCATAGAAGGGCGAATAGCCGGAGCGGGTCCAATGCGCGCCATTGCGGTCGTGCTCCGCCGTCTGGCTCAGTTCGGCCCGCAGGCGATCAGCGGTTGCTTTGTCGTTGGCCAGCCGCAGCCTCAGCGCATTCGCGTAGGGATCATGCACAGCGGCTGCCGAGCTCGCCGCCCATGCAATCGCGCGAGTGATTGCCTTGTTCGCTCGCTCGCGAAGATCATTTGATGCGTTACCGGCGAGCGCATCGCTGGCCAGCGCATGATGCAGCGCATCGGCCACATAGAGGTTGAGGTCCGCGCTGGTTTCGCCGTAGTGAGGCTTCCAACTGCCGTCCGCCTGCTGGTTGGCAACCAGCCAGCTCACGGCATCCACAATGCGGCTTTGCTCCACCTTGACGTAAGGCTGGGCCTCGGTGAGGAACTCGATGCCGTAAGCCGTCAGCGCCGTGTCAGGAGCCTCGTCGCTCCTGCCCCAATAAGTAATCCCGCCACCATTGCCAAAGTAGCCCTGCAACCGGTCGTAGCCCTGTTGCAGATAACTCTGCGCCTCGGCCTCTTGCGGCGAAGTGCTCTTTGCAGCCTTCAGCAGCTCCAGATAGAGCAGGCTCGGATACGTGGAGGAGATGGTCTGCTCGCCGCAGCCGTAAGGCCGCTCCAGGACCGCCTTCATCGAGTGCAGAATATGGGCGCGAAGGTTGGGATAAAGCAGCAGCTCCGCATGAATCGAGCCGGGAATTGCATCGGCGGGCAGATCGAGCGAGAGCGTCGTAGAACCTGAACGCAGCAGCCCGGAGGCGGTCACGGAGCGCGGTTCTCCGTCGGGATGAACACGCACGGTCTTTTCCACCGCGTCGCCTTCGTTCGCATTGACGGCGGTGATGCGCAGCGGCCCGGCCTCGACGGCCCTTGTCGCCCGCAGGCCCACGCGCACCGGCGTCGTGCCATTTGCAGCTACGCTGGCTTGCACCGTGGACGAGGTCAGCAGCGAGAACCACTCTGCCGTCTTTACGGTGACCGGCAGCGCCAGGCTGTGGGTCGTGTAATTGCGCAGGTTCACCGGCAGCGTAATCTCGTCGCCCACGGTGAGCACCTGCGGCGCGTCCAGATCGACAAAGAAAGGCTGGAAGCTCTTGAAGATTTTTTCCAGCGCGGCAATGCGTCCATCGACGGTGGAAGCCAGCGCGTGCAGCTTCCACGTGGTCAGGCTGTCGGGCAGGCGGAAGTGAATGCTGGCGCGGCCGCTGGCGTCGGTCTCCAACGACGGCGTCCAGTAGGCCGTCTCCTCAAAGACGTGGCGCAGGCGCGGCGTAAAGGTGGGTTCGGAAACCTTGACGCGTCCGGAGGTTCCCATTGTCTTGACGAGTGTGGACACGACATTCGAGTCGGCTTGAACGGTCAGGGCGTCAGCTTCCACCATTACCGTTTGTGTCTCGGCGCCAACGGTTAGCGTCACATCCACGGTGGTCAGCGAGGCCGAAGAGACATGGACCTCAGTTATCACATAGGTTAAGAATCCCTTTGCAATGACCTTCACTGTATAGAAGCCAGGAGATAAATCGGCGATAAGATACATGCCATTCTCAAACGTCTTACCGCTGGCGACGAGAATATCCCCGCTGGTCTTTATCGTAACCGTGGCTCCGGCAATTACCGCTCCGGTCTGGTCTGTGACCGTGCCTCCAATTGCGCCGGTGTTGCCCTTGAATGTTCCCGCATTGACAGCCTGAGGATTCAGATCGCTGCCGCTTTGTTCGGTGATGGGATGCAGGAACTGGGCTACCATCTCCTGCTCCACATCCCCTGCCTTCGTTTTCGTTACGCGGTAAATTTGCAGTGCGCGCATCAGGTGCGTTACAGATTTGCTCTTTGCCTCCAGGTCTCCGCCGGCGGCCTTCACCCTCTCCACGTGCGTATAAGCCATCACCTGTGTCGTGCGCAGTTGGAAGGGATAGCCGAGCGGATCACGCAGCGCGTCAAAGTTAATACCCGCTGAAGCAAACACCTGCCGCGCCTCCGCCTCGGTCTCGGGAAACGGCTTGCCTGCGTTGGTCCAGTTGTTGATTGCGGCCTCCATACGGGACTCGGTGCGTGAAAAATAGTCAATTAACGGGCTGCCCCAGGCCCCGCCGGTGTAGTGGCCATCCTCGAAATCCGCATCATGCGCAAAAACATGAATGGTGTAGCTGCGCCGCCATAATTGCACTTCATAGTGATAAGGCTTGCCTTGCGGATCGAGCGTATTGTCCAGCTCCAACCCGCCGGCGCGGGCCAACGCTTTCAGTTCATCCTCATTGGCCGGCAAAGGCCGCCCTGCTTTTAACGCATCCAGTACCAGATTTGTCAGCCGCTCGCCGGGCAGCGCGAAGTAATTCCGCCGGGCGAGTTCGATGTTGAAATCGTCATCCGTGCCGAAGCGCTTGTCCGGCCCCGCGCTCTGCAGGCGCACCACCTCGTCGTTACCCTCGACTTTGGTCGCGACCCTGTACGGCGTATTCCAGGGGTCAAGCAGCAATGCGTCATCCAGCTTGGCGGCGCGGCTGATTCGTTGGACGGCCTCAAACGTGGCAGGCAGCCGCGCCGGACGAGTCGCCAGAATCGCCTCGCCCAGCGGCTTCACGCTTTTTTCCATGGCCTCTTCGTATACAGTGCGCGCGCTGTCGTCGTTGCTGTCTTCGATTTGAATCTCCGGCCTGGTCTCATCCAGAAGCACAGCTTCAGCGGCCAGATCGAGATCGTCGGGCACGGGTTTCGACATATCGGTCCTGTCCAGAGTGGCGCGTGTTACGCCGCCGACATTCGAGCCCTGATTCCACCAGGACCAGCCGTACCAGCGCTCATTCGCTTCTGTCTCGGTTTCCGCGCGTAGCTCCACAGCTGTATCAATCACGGCAACGCCCAGCGCGCCCCGCGCAGGAGAGCCTGCCGCATCATGAAGGCCGAATCCGGCAACAACCTCCGCGCCCGGCGCGTAGGAGGGCCGCAGGCCGGTTAGCCTCACCTTCAACTCCCGGTCTTCCGGATAGAGAACCGGCTTGTATTCGGTGGACTGATACCAGCGGTAGCCCTCTATGTCGCTGTTCATCGAATAGGCCCGCAAGGCAATCAATCCATGGAATGCAGCGCCGGCGGGAATGGTGAGCGGCTCCTCCGCGCTGTGCATGCGCACCCGCTGGTGAGCGATGATTCCGTCCTCCGAGAGCGCCTCCACATCGATGACGCTGCCCATCGGCCCGTGCAGAGTTGCCTCGATAGGTTGTTTGGGCTTCAGCAGCGTATGCGCAACACTGATCCAGATATTCTCCATGCTTCCCGGCGTCACCGTGTCGTCAAAGATCGAGATGCGCCCCTCGCGGTCGCGCGCGGTCAGGCGAATTCCGCTCCCGGAGTTGTAGCCATACTGATTCTTCCTCGCCGCCCATGCGGGATAGCGCAGATGCACTCTGGCCAGGCCATAGCGATTGGTGACCACCGTCGCCGCGCGCGTGGGATGCGATTCATCGTCCATCCAGTCCAGATTGACTTTGCAGGGCGCCGGAACTCCGTCCGCATAACTGGTTGAGAGCAGATAGTCGCCTTCGCGCTCGTTATTGCCCAGATCACGCAGATAGATGTGCACCGGATAGCGCGTGAGCCGCACGGTAAAGTTACGCGGCTCGCTGCGCCCCGTCGTCGCGTCGGTTACGATGGCGCGATAGCGAATGTCGGTGTAGCGTTCATATGCGCGCTCCTTGAAATCGCCGAAATCCTTCTTCACGTCCAGGTGAAGCTCCGCGTCGCCGTTGGCGTCGAGCGTCGCGCTCTGCTCCACACTCTCCGGCTTTTCGTACTTGCCAGTCTTCGGATTCCAATGTTGATCCTCTGCGCGAACCAAGCGCAGCGAGCCGCTCGCCACCGGCTTGCCGAAGAGATAACCCGCATGAATGTGCGCCACGGGCGTTTGGCCATCGAGATAGTAGCCGCGATCCATAACCACGGAGACGGCAACCTCCGGCAGCTCATAACGCTGAATGTGAATGATCTCGCGGTTGGAGTTGCCAGAATCGGAGTCATCAAGCTCAAATTCCGCTTCGTAGTCGCCCGTGGCTTGCTGTGCCTTGGTCTTCCAGTCGTAGGCGGCGATGCCGAAGCGGTTGGTGGTCAGCGGAGTTTCCAGAAGCGTTTTGTCGTCAGGATCGCTGATGGTCAACGTAATCGCCTTGTCGGCTGCGGCGTGGCCATCGTCGCCAAAGACCAGCGCGCGCAGATGCACCGTTTCACCAGGCTTGTGCAACGGCTTGTCGGTTTCGATGTGAATCGTGCTCCAGTCGCTGGTCTCCAGATCGACCTTGATAATTGCCTGGGCATGGGCGCTGATCACGCCCCGTATGCCCGAGTCGATCCCGCGTGAGCCAGTCAGTGTACCTGTCACCGCGAGCGTCGCGCCCTGCCCCGGCTCGGTTTTAATCGGAAAGTTGAAGATGGCCTCGCCTGAAACGCCGGTCACGGCCGGTACGAACAGTAGTCCGCTCCGCTATTTTGCTCTTGTCAGCTTTCGTCTTGTTATCTGGGGGATCGAGAACCAGCGTCGCCTGGAGCCGCACCCCGCGATAGGGCGCGCGCGTGATGGGATTGCCGGCGTAAACCCGCACACTCAGCGGCTTGCCGGCGACAAGAGACAATGGCCGCGCGAGCCGCAGCGCCAGCAGGTTGGAGGCAATCGCGCCCACCGACAGAACGCCATGCGCCGCCGGCTTGCCGTTTGCCTCGATTCTGTAGGCGATGCGGTACCAGCCGATCTCAGTGGCCGGACTATTGTGCGCATCCTTCGGCCACGGCAGCGTGAGCGAAGCCGCGCGGCTGCCTTCGCGCAGGGCGACGGAGCTCTCTCCCGATGAAGTACCTGCCGGTGAGAGCAACCAGGCGGTCACGTGCTCACCGGCGACGGATGGGCTGATGAGCGGCATCTCGAAACGAATTGAATTCTCAGCCAAAACGGCGCGGGCCCTGGCCTCGTTGACGGCAATTGAGTCGTTCTTCAGCGCGGTTTGCGCGCAGACAGCCCGGCCGCCGACAAGCGCGAGACCAGCCCACAATCCAACAACAAGCAACCGGTTCGTCATGGTAAAACCATCCTAATAGATCCATGAGGTTCTGAAATATAATTCGTCCACCATATTACTCTCAAAAGAGCCGAGCTCAAATCATTGCCTAAATTGCGCAAAATTGCAACTCAATGTGCCGTAGCGGGTTCGAACCCTGCCGGATAAATCGAGTTTTATTTCATATCGCTTGTAACGAATACCTCATCCGAGGACTCTATTCCTATGAATGCATCAGCAAAGGACATTTCACTCATGACTTCTCGCCTTGATCGAGCGCTGGGCCTTTTTCTCCTGCTTTGCGTGGGGGGATTGACCGGCGCCGCGCAAGAACCACTGACGCTACAGCAGGCCATCAATGAGGCCCTGGGGCAAAGCCCCGAGGCTGCGATGGCGCGCGCCAGCCAGCAGGAATCCAAATCGGCGGCGGCGCTGGCACGGATTCAACTGCTACCGCAGCTCAACTTCACGGAAGATATCTCGCGCGGCAACGATCCGGTGTATGCCTTCGGCACACGTCTCAGGCAGCGGCAGTTCACGCAAGACGATTTTTTGCTGAATGCGCTGAATTCTCCGCAGCCCATTGGGAACTTCTCCACGCGTTTCTCCGGTTCATGGATGGCCTTCGATTCGTTCAAGACGCAGAGGGAGATTCGCCGCGCTGATCTCTTCAGAAAAAGCGCCTCATCCTCGGCCAAGGCGGTGGACCAGCAGATTGTGCTGCGCGTTGTGCAGGCGTACGAGTCAGTGCTTTACGCGCAGCGTGAGGTTGCTGTCGCGCAACATGAACAGGAGACGGCGGCGGCGCTGCAGAACTCCATTGAGGAGCGCGTTAAGGCCGGCCTGGCGGTGGAGTCGGACAGGATGTCGGCGCTGGTGAACGCGGCTGCGCGCAAAGAAGAGTTGATTACCGCCGAGGGAGATCTGGAGCTGGCGTGGGCCGGGTTGCGCGAGGCCATGGGAGCGCCGAAGCTCGAGGCAACTGAACTGAAGCCGATTGAGCCGCACATATTTCCGCAGCAGCCGCTGGAAGAAGAGATAGCAATGGCAGTTAAGACGCGGCCTGATCTCAAGTCGCTGGGAGAGGCGCAGTCGGCGCAGGGGTCCGCCGTGGGCGCGGCGAAGTCGGAGTTCGGCCCTCGCGTGAGCGCCTACGGAAACTGGGAAGAAGACAGAACAACCTTTGCCGGTTCGGGCGGCAACAACTGGGTGGCGGGCGTACAGGTCAGCGTCGATATTCTGCCCTTTGGCAAGCGCGCCCAGCTTGCGCGGGAGAGCGCCGCGAAACAACGCATCGATGCACAAGTGGCCGCCTCCGAACTCCACATGCGCACGGAGGTGAGCCGGGCGCACATTCACCGGCAGACAGCGGAACTCTCGCTGGAAACCGCGCAAGCGGCGATGGATCAATCGGCTGAGAGCCTGCGCATTCTGAAGAATCGTTATAGCGCCGGGCTGGCCACCATCACCGATTTGCTGCGCGCCGAGGATGCCGAGCGGCAGAGCCAGTCGAATTACTGGCATGCCGTCTACGGCAACGACATGGCCTATGCCGAATTGCTTTATGCGACAGGGACGCTGACTCCCGATGCAGCGGAGGAATTGCAATGAAGATTGTCTTAGGGGCAAGTTTGCTTGCCGTTACAGCAATGATGTTGGCCGGTTGCCAGGGCGGCGAATCCGCTTCGCCTGTGATCCAAACCGCGCAGGCGCGCGTAGTGGAAAGCCGGCAGCAGCAGGTTCCCGTGAGCGTGAGCTCTACGGGGACCGTTCACGCGCGGGAGACGGCAATTTTGTCGGCGCAGGTGATGGGGCGAATCCGGCAGGTGCTGGTGAACGCGGGAGAGAGCGTGCGCGCGGGGCAGACGCTGGTGGTGCTTGACGATGCGGCTCTGCGCGCCTCGGCGGAGCAGGCGCAGGCGGCGGTGAGAGCAGCGCAAGGCCAGCAGGCGGCCGCGCAGACCGATGCCAATCTCGCGGCCAGCACGCTGGAACGCTATCGGCAGTTGCAGGTGGAAAAGAGCGTAAGCCCGCAGGAGATGGATGAGGTTGCGCGGCGGGCCGAGGCCGCGGCAGCGAGGCTGGATGCGATGCGCGCGCAAACCGAAGCGGCGCGTGATCAGGCAAGCAGCGCGGCAACAATGCTGAGTTATACGCGCCTGCGCGCGCCTTTTTCCGGCGTCGTTACCGCGCGCATGGCCGATCCAGGAACCATGGCAGCGCCGGGCATTCCTTTGCTCCAGGTCGATCAGGCCGGAGCGCTGCAACTGCAAACCACGGTTGATGAGTCTACCATCGGCGCGATTCACAAGGGGATGAAGGTCCCGGTAGCGATCGATGGCGCAGGCGCCGCGACATTTGCGGGCACGGTTGCAGAGATTAATGCCGCAGCCGATCCAGCCAGCCACAGCTTTCTTGTCAAGATCGATTTGTTGTCATCGAATCAGTTGCGCGCCGGAATGTATGGGACGGCAGAGTTTCCGAACGGGGTCCGGCAGGCGATTCTCATTCCGCAGTCTGCTGTAGTGTCTCGCGGTTCACTTCAATGCGCGTATGTGCTCGACGGTCGTGGGATCGCGCAGCTTCGTTACGTAACTCTGGGCGCGGCGCAGGGAAATCTTGTCGAGGTTCTGTCGGGCATCGCGGCAGGAGAAAAACTTGTTGACGCGCCGGCTGACCGCGACCTTGCCGGCAAGCGCATAGAGGTCCAGCCATGAAGCCAGAGCTTGGAATCGCCGGACGCCTGGCGCACGCTTTTCTCAACTCCAAGCTGACGCCGCTGTTTATCGCCGCGTCGCTGGGCATCGGAATCTTTGCGGTGGCGATCATTCCCCGCGAAGAGGAACCACAGATTCTGGTTCCCATGCTGGACATTGTCACCGCCATGCCGGGCGCATCCCCGGCGGAGGTGGAGCAGCGCGTCACGCTGCCCATTGAGAACCTGGTGCGCGAAATTCCGGGTGTCGAGTATGTGTACTCCACTTCGATGCCGGGGCAAAGCCTGGTGATCGTGCGCTTTCTGGTGGGCACGCAGCAGGAAGATGCACTGATCAAGGTCTACAGCAAACTCTACTCGAACTTCGATCGCATACCGCCGGGAGTCTCGCAGCCGCTCATCAAAGCCCGCTCTATCGACGATGTTCCCATTCTCGCGCTGACGCTGTGGGGCGAGCATTACGACGGCTATCAGCTTCGCGCCATCGCCGCCGAGATGCAACACAACATCGGGAAGATCTCCGATGTATCGGAGACGACGATTATCGGCGGGCTTCCGCGGACGATGCGCGTAGTGCTGAGCACAGAGAAGTTGAATGCATACGGCCTGTCGCCATTGGCCATAGTCGGCCATCTCGAAGCAGCAAATGCAAGAGTGCAGGCGGGCAGCTTTGCGGAAAACAACCAGGAAATCCGGGTGGATGCCGGCAACCTCTTCACCAGCCGCGAGGATTTGGAAGCGGTGGTGGTGGGCGTGGTGCGCGGGCGCCCGGTCTATCTGCGCGATGTTGCCGAAAAGATTATCGACGGCGCGGCGGAGCCAGCGAATTATGTGGTCTATGGCACGACAAACGCCGGCGCAAAGACCGCGTACCAGTATCCGGCGGTGACCATCACCGTGGCCAAGCGCAAGGGCACCAACGCCACCGATATTTCTAACGCCGTCATCAAACGCGTCCGCCAGATGAAGGGCGTCACCATACCCAACGACGTGACCGTGACTACTACGCGGAATTACGGCGAGACGGCAAAAGATAAGTCGGACGAGTTACTCGAGCACTTACTTCTGGCGACGTTGTCGGTAACCTTGCTGGTAGCGCTCTTTCTGGGATGGCGCGAGTCGGGCGTAGTGCTTCTGGCGATTCCCGTCACGCTGGCGCTTACCATGTCGGTCTTCTACTTCCTGGGCTACACCATTAATCGCGTCACGCTCTTCGCGTTGATTTTTTCGATTGGCATTCTTGTCGACGACGCCATCGTTGTCGTGGAAAACATGGTGCGCCACTTCCGCCTTCCGGAGAATCACGGCCGGTCGATGAGCGAAGTTGCCGTGGAAGCGGTGGCCGAGGTGGGCAACCCCACTATTCTGGCCACCTTCGCCGTTATTGCAGCAGTGCTGCCCATGGCCTTTGTCCGCGGGCTGATGGGACCGTACATGCGGCCTATTCCCGTGGGCGCATCGGCGGCCATGCTCTTCTCGCTGCTGGTAGCCTTTGTGGTTTCACCCTGGGCCGCTCTCCGCTTGGTTGGCCGGCATCTTGAAGGAGCCAAGATTCTGGAGCCGGAGACCGAAAACTGGCGGACCAGGCTCTATCGCCGCATCATGACGCCGCTGATCCAATCCTCGCGCTATCGCGCTTGGTTCTTCATCGGCGTGGCTGTGCTGTTGTTGATCTCGGTTGCGCTCGTGCCCCTGGGACTGGTGCGCGTAAAGATGCTGCCCTTCGATAACAAGAGCGAACTTCAGGTAGTCATCAACATGCCCGACGGAACACCGCTCGAACAAACCGCGCGAGTTGCTCAGGCCTTGGGCGAAGAGCTTGCGCGGCAGCCGGAGGTGCTGAACTACCAGAGTTACACCGGAACCTCCGGCCCATATAATTTCAACGGACTGGTGCGCCATTACTATATGCGCCACCAGCCGAACCAGGCTGACATACAAGTGAACTTGTTGCCGGCCAGGCAGCGCAGTGTGCAGAGCCATGCGATTGCCAAGAGGCTTCGCCCATTGCTGGATGCAATTGGCAACCAGTATGGCGCGCGCATCCAGGTGAGCGAGGTTCCGCCCGGCCCGCCCGTGGTGCAAACCCTGGTGGCCGAGGTTTACGGTCCCGACCTGGATGGGCAGACGCGGGTCGCGCAGCAGATCAAATCGATCTTTCAGCACACTCCCGGCGTCGTGGACACGGACTGGTACGTCGAAGACCCGCAACCGAGGCTGGTGATGCGCGTGGATGAGGTCAAGGCCGCGGAGCACGGCATCGCCGTCTCCGATGTAACGCATGCCCTGGCGCTGGCTATTTCGGGCACGGAGGTCGGCTTGATTCACGATCAGGCTGCGCGAGAGCCTGTGCCGGCGATGGTCGAGCTTGACCGCGCGGATCGCTCCTCCGTGCAGGGTCTCGAAAATATCCGCCTGCCCGGCGCCGACGGAACGATGGTTTCTCTGCGGGAGTTGGTCATCGTCGAACATAAGACTATTGAGCGCAGCATCTATCACAAGAATCTGCGCCGCGTGGTGTATGTGACGGGAGACGTGGCGGGAGCGGAAGAGAGCCCGGTTTACGCCATCCTGAAGATGAACAAGGCTCTCGACCATCTCACGCTGCCCGCCGGATACACGCTGGCCCGCTACAACGCGTCGATGCCGAAGTCCACCGACCACTACTCGATGAAGTGGGACGGCGAATGGCACATCACCATCGAAGTTTTCCGCGACATGGGGCTGGCCTTTGCCGCGGTACTCATCCTGATTTACGTGCTTGTGGTCGGCTGGTTCCGCTCCTTCATTGTGCCGCTGATCATCATGGCGCCGATTCCACTTACTCTTGTCGGCATCATGCCGGCGCACGCGCTGCTGGGCGCGTTCTTCACGGCGACTTCGATGATCGGCTTCATTGCCGGAGCCGGCATCATCGTGCGCAACTCGATTATCCTGGTAGACTTCATCGAACTCAGGATTCGCCAGGGAATGCCGGTTGCCGAAGCGGTGATCGATGCCGGCGCAACGCGCTTCCGCCCCATGCTGCTGACAGCGGCGGCGGTGGTTGTCGGCGCCAGCGTGATTCTTACTGACCCTATCTTTCAGGGGCTGGCATTATCGCTGATTGCCGGAGCCGTCGCTTCCACATTCCTCTCTTGGCCGACGATTCCGGTGCTTTACTATATGGGTCACTCTGGGCACGATAAAGAAGGTGGACCTCAATCCGAAACCGATCTCATCACCGAAGAAGGAGACTCCCTATGACAGTTGAACGCGGTGTGCGCCTGATCGCAGGCGTGATTGTGCTTGTATCTCTTGCGCTGGCGTATTACTTCTCGCACTATTGGCTGTGGCTGACGGCTTTTGTCGGTCTCAACCTGCTGCAGTCGGCATTTACCAACTGGTGCCCGGCCATGTCGATACTGCGCGCGCTGGGGATGAAAGACGGCAGCTACAGCGGAACCAAGTAAGGACGATATGCACGGCAGAAGATTTCCGGCGTCGGAAGCGCAGCGTCTCGACGAACTCGCACGCAAAGTGTGGCTTCCTCCCGAGGATGTGCTTCGCGCGCTGGCCTTACATTGCGGCGACACGATAGCGGACGTAGGCGCCGGCACAGGATACTTTTCGCTTCCGCTGGCGCAAGCTGTCGGCCCCAAGGGCAACGTCTATGCGGTCGACGCACAGGCCGGGATGCTCTCCCTGCTCAGGCAGAAATTGGATCAGGCCAAATTCACTAACGTCGAGCTGATTCACGCGGAAGCGGACCAAACCGGCCTGCCGGCTTCCAATTGCGATCTGTTTTTCCTCTCCAATATCTGGCATGAGATAGAAGATCGAGCCGCTGTTCTGCGGGAAGCAATGCGCGTTCTCAAGAAAAATGGCCGAATCGCAATCCTCGATTGGAGGCCGGATGTCGACCCGGAGCACGGCCCTCCGCTCGCCCATCGAGTGGACTCATCGCGCGCTATCGAAAGCATGCGTTGCGCGGGTTTTGAGCAGGCTGCAGGCGCGAATATCGGCAGGTACTCGTGGCTCGTTCAAGGGGGAAAACTTCCGTGACGGCGCGAAAGGGAAAACTGCAGATTAATCACGGCGGGCGAGCCAAGGATGAGGTCTACCGCCAGATGTTCCGGTTAGAGGAGCGCCGTCCTGGCGCCGAGATGGCTCTCGCGCTTGCCTTGTTGCGCGCATGGATTGCTGGCGACTCCAATCCTGATGGCGACCTGGAGCGAGTATGGCTGAGGAATGTCTCCACCATCTGCCTTCAAATGATCGAGGCCGAGTTGCAGGCGAGCAATACTGCAAACCATTGTGCATCGTGAGAGCATCTCTGATTATTTCGCCCGGTGAACACTATCGGAAGCCCGCCATTGTTTATCCGTTTAGGAAAATATACTATTCTTGCTAAGATGACCCCTGACGATGCGACCTGAACTGAACCAAGCCATAGAGCTATTGCGACGCAACACTCCCGAAGCTGTCGAGGAGGCGATCGGGTTGCTGCAGAACACGGTATATTCCTTCAGCATGAAGATCTGCGGACATCCGGAAGATGCGGAAGACACCATGCAGGAGGTGCTCTATCGCTCTTTGGGCCACCTGGCGAAGATTCGAGATCCGCAGGCTCTCGCCGTCTGGCTTTACACCGTGACGCGGAACCGTTGCTGGCGCATGCGCCGCAAACCGGTTCATGCTCCCAGCCACACGTTCTCACTCGACGAACTGATGCCGGACGAGGTGGAACTGGGGAGATTGCTTCAGGATACAGGACGGAGTCCTGAAGGCAACCTGCTTCATGCTGAGCAAAGCCTCCTGTTGCATCAGGCGGTCCTGCGCATCCCCGCTCAGTTACGGATTGTTCTTGTCCTCCACGACATGGAAGATCTGGCCACCGAACAGGTGGCGCAGATTCTTAATCTGCAACCGGGGACGGTCCGGGTTCGGCTGCACCGGGCGCGCCTCTCCGTGCGCAAAGAGATGAGCAGGATTCTGGATGGAACGTCCGAGCTGTCAAATAATCACAAACCAGCCAGGAAAAAAGCTCAAGCCCTTCCGCCCAAAAAAGCAAATCGTCCCACCGAGTGCCGCGAATTGTTTTTAAACCTCTCTGAGTATCTGGATGGCCGGGTTGAGTCTCGCACCTGCGTCCAGATGCGCGAGCATATCGAGGCGTGCCCGTCGTGCGTGGCGTTTCTGCGCGACCTGCGCGCCGCCATTGATCGATGCCGCTCCCTCGAGCTACCCTGCGATCCTGCCGTCGCGTCTCGTTTGCGTTCCCTCCTCACCCAGGAATACCTGCGTATGCTGGGTATCTCAGGCACAGAAAAGCTAGCAGTTGTGCTGTAACGAATCCACGCCGGCCTGTCTTTCTTATCATTAACGAGAAAAACTCTGACGGAAGTACCGAGGCGGAATTCTTCGCAAAGGCAACCTCCGCCGCCAGAGGCGTTTACAGAATCGGTCACGGAAAACGCCGCGGGTTGACGTTGACAAGTGAATCAACGAACAGAAATTATCATCTAATCATTTGCAAATAAGGCACGACGGAAACTGACGCTACGATTTTTTATTTGTAGTAAACAGAATGGTCGCAAGCAGCTGTAAGCGGTTGTATCCAGCGGCTAGGCTGCTAGATTCTCAATTTTATAATCCGGGTTTGATTCCCGGTAACGCTACCGAAACCTTTTTCACAAGTCGTTCTCAAAACCGACAAGGACAACCTGAACGTGGTCACGCGCGAAGAGTATTACGCGCCGGTAGATAAATAGCAGTTCCCTGGCCACTGATGAACATTTCCAGACGCGGCAAGGGCGCAACCAAACGGTTGCGCCCTTGGTGTTGGAGCCGGCGAGTGCCGGGTTAGCTGGTGGTGTGGGCGGAACCGGACTGCTTCTCCTCCAGCGCCGCTTGCGCGGCGGCCAGACGGGCCGTCAGCAGGCGGAAGGGCGAGCAGGAGACGTAGTTGAGGCCGGTCTTGTGGCAGAACTTGACGGACTCGGGATCGCCGCCATGCTCGCCGCAGATGCCCACCTTGAGTGTGGGGCGTGTACCGCGGCCCTTAGTGGTGGCCATCTTCACCAGTTGCCCGACGCCCGCCTGGTCGAGGGTGGCGAAGGGGTCCTGCTTGAAGATGCCCGCCTTCATGTAGGCCGGCAGGAACTGGTTGATGTCGTCGCGGCTGATGCCGTAGGTGGTCTGCGTCAGGTCGTTGGTGCCGAAGCTGAAGAACTCGGCCTCCTCGGCGATCTGGTCGGCGGTCAGGGCCGCGCGCGGCAGCTCGATCATGGTGCCCACCATGTAATCGACCTTGGCGCCCTTCTCCTTGAAGACTTCCTCTGCCACACGGCGCACGACGGTTGCCTGGTTGCGCATCTCTTCAATGGAGCTGACGAGTGGAATCATGATCTCGGGATGCGGATCGCCGCCCTTGCTCTTGGCGATGACGGCAGCCTCGATGATGGCGCGAACCTGCATCTCGGTAATCTCCGGGAAGGCGATGCCCAGGCGACAGCCGCGCAATCCGAGCATGGGATTCTGCTCGTGCAGTTCCTCGACGCGCTCCAGCAGCATGCGCAGCTCCTTGAGCTTGGGCGAGCGGGGCTTGGTGTCTACCAGGTGCTGAATCTCCACCATCAGATCCTCGCGCTTGGGCAGGAATTCGTGCAGCGGCGGATCGATGGTGCGGATGGTGACGGGCAGCGACTCCATGGCCTTGAAGAGGCCGACAAAGTCGGCGCGCTGCATGGGCAGCAGCTTCTTGAGGGCGGCGCGGCGGTCCTTCTCGTTGTCGGCGAGAATCATGGCGCGCATGTGTTCGATGCGGTCTTCGGCAAAGAACATATGCTCGGTGCGGCATAGGCCGATGCCTTCGGCCCCGAAGAGGCGAGCCTGCTTGGCGTCGCGGGGGATATCGGCGTTGGCGCGGATGCGCAGCCGGCGGATGGGATCGACCCAGGCCATGAAGGTGACCAGATCGGGATCGTCGGGCTGCGCGTCCAGTGTTTTCAGCTTGCCGGCGATGACGCGGCCGGTAGTGCCGTCCAGCGAGATCCAGTCGCCGTGCTTGAAGGTTTTGCCCTTGACGCGCAACTCCTTTTTGGTTTCGTCCACGGTGCAATCACCTGCGCCGGCCACGCAGCACTTGCCCATGCCGCGGGTGACGACGGCGGCGTGCGAGGTCATGCCGCCGCGCGAGGTGAGGATGCCGGCGGCCACTTCCATGCCCGCAATGTCCTCAGGGGTGGTTTCGCCACGCACCAGGATGATGGTCTTGAAGGCGCCGGTCTGGTGTTGCTTGACGGCGTCCTCGGCGGTGAAGACGATCTGGCCAACAGCCGCGCCCGGCGAGGCCGGAAGGCCGGTGGCGAGGACTTCAATCTTCTCGCCCTTTTCGACGAGGCGTGGAACCAGAAAGTCATACAACTGGTTAGGCTCGACGCGGTGGATGGCTTCTTCCTTGGTGATGAGGCCTTCCTTGACCATGTCGATGGCCACGCGGACGGCGGCCAATCCGGTGCGCTTGCCGTTGCGGGTTTGCAGCATGTAGAGCTTGCCATCCTGAATGGTGAACTCAAAGTCCTGCATATCGCGGTAGTGCTTTTCCATCTTGCCGGTGATGGTTTTAAGCTGTTCGTAGACCTTGGGCATGGCGCGCTTCAATTCTGAAATCGACAGCGGCGTGCGCACGCCCGAAACCACGTCTTCGCCCTGCGCGTTCATCAGATACTCGCCGAAGAAGGCGTGCTCGCCGGTGGCCGGGTTGCGCGTGAAGCCCACGCCGGTGCCGGAGTTATCACCCAGGTTGCCGAAGACCATGGCCTGCACGTTGACCGCCGTGCCCAGCCAGTCATCGATGCGATTGATGCGGCGATAGGTCTTGGCGCGCTCGTTCATCCAACTGCGGAAGACGGCGTCGCGGGCCTGCACCAGTTGATCCAGCGGGGCCTGCGGAAACTCCTTGCCAGTCTCCTTTTTCACCAGCTTTTTATACTCGGCAATGATTTCTTTGAGTTCCTTGGGCTGGAGCTGATAGTCGAACTTGACCTTGGCGCGCTTCTTCACGGAGTCGAAGATGTGCTCGAAGTGCTTTTTGGGAACATCCAGCACCACGTCGCCAAACATCTGGATCAGGCGGCGATAGGAATCGTAGGCAAAGCGGGGATTGTTGCTGCGCCTGGCCAGCGCTTCGACGGCCTGGTCGTTGAGGCCCAGGTTGAGAATAGTGTCCATCATGCCGGGCATGGAGAACTTGGCGCCGGAGCGAACGCTGACCAGCAGGGGATTGTCGCCCGTGCCCAGCTTTTGGCCTTGCAGCTTTTCCAGCCGCTCCAGGGCGGCGTACATCTCGGTGTTGACCGTGGGCGAGAGCGCGCCGCGCATATACTCGCGACAGGCCTCGGTCTGGATGGTGAATCCGGGAGGAACCGGCAATCCGGCGTTGGTCATCTCCGCCAGGCCGGCGCCCTTGCCACCCAGCTCATCCTTCATCTTTCCGTTGCCGTCGGCCTTGCCGCCGCCGAAGAAATACACGTATTGAGTTGAGGTTTTGCCTGCTTTTCCAGCAGACGCCTGATCCAGAACGCCCTGCGTCATGGTTTGAAGCCTCCCTATCTAGATTTCCGCGATGGCGGTCTGTGGACGAGAATGGCAGGACGCGGCTCAGCTTTTCTACTGGGAAATGCGGTTTTCTGGCTGAGCGCGAACGGGGCATCCAAGCTTTGGAGAGCGCTGCGCGGGATTGATTCGTCGTACTAACGAATATCGTCTCTAGTATACAGTTGCCTGTGTCGAAGGTCACAATCGATGCACGCGGACCTGGAGCCGCGCACTATTTCGGCATGGGAATTATCGCAATTTAAGACGGAAACCTGCCTCGGAACAAGGCTTAGAGGACTAGGCGGCGCCGTCACGCGGCCGTTTGCTCCAGGCGCGGGGTGGAATCGCTCCTCCAGACCGCGCGATGAGGCAGTAGAATCCGCTCCAGCCCCACCAGCCTAAGGACTTCGGCCACATGCGGAGAGAGATTTGCCACGCTGAAACGGTGGCCGGCCTGCCGGGCGATGGAATAGAGCGAGACCAAGGCGGATATGCCGGCTGCGTCGATGCGCTGAACTGAGCCCAGGTCGAGCGTCACGCTCTGCCGACGTACCAGCGGAATAAGCCACTCCAGCAATTCCTTCTCGCGGCCACTAACCAGTTCAATCATTTCGGTCTGTTGGCCAGCTAAGGCCGCCGTATTGCTTATCGGGTTCAAAATCGCCGTTGCCATAAAAAACCTCCTTGGAAAGCGGTCTTACTCGCTTGGACAGCCGTTTTGCGGCCTGGGTTGCATATTCTCGGCGCTTGGCGGCTATTTTGAAGCAGCACGGAAGCGGCTAAAGCCGCAGGGAAGGAATATGCTGAAATCGCAGGGGCTAGAAGCATTTCCAGATTCCGTGCTGACGTTTCGGGCGTTCATTTGCGCATGTCGCGGTCCACAAATGAACATGCTGAAGTTGTATACGCAAACAGGAGTGCCGTTGGTTCCATGCCCAACGCTTTTCCCAACCCGCGAACCTCCATTTTTTTGACCAGGGAGCTTGTGCGCTCTCTGGCGCTGGAAGCAGGTTGCACCGAGGCCGGAGTGGTTGCGCTTCCCCACACAAATCAGGAGCGGGACGCGGCGCGCTTCGAGGAGTGGGTGCGGGCGGGACGCGCTGGTACGATGCACTACCTGGAACGGACGGATGAAAGCGGCAGGCTGCTGCGGGCACGGATTGGAACACCGTTTCCATGGGCGCGATCTGCGGTGGTCTGCTTTGCGAACTACAACAGCTCGCAGCCGCGCTCGATGGAGCTGGCAACCGAGGGAACGGGATGGATTGCTCGCTACGCCTGGTCGAGTAAGGCGGATGGAAAGGGCAATCGGCGACCAACCGACTATCACAAGGTGCTGCTCAAGCGCATGAAAACGCTGGAATTGCGGCTGCATGAGCAATTTGGCGACTTTGCGGCGCGCAGCTTTGTGGATACCGGGCTGGTGGTCGAACGGGCGCTGGCTGCGGCTGCCGGACTCGGCTGGACGGGCAAGAACACCTGCCTGATTCATCCGAAACTAGGGTCGTTTGGATTTCTGGCCGTGCTGCTAACTTCTCTCGAGGTCGAAAAGGGAAAAGCGCCCTTGGCGCTAGTCCCCGATCGCTGCGGAAGCTGCTGCCGTTGCCTGGAAGCCTGCCCAACGGGCGCTCTGATTGCTCCTTACCAGATGGATGCGGCCAAATGTATTTCTTACCTGACCATCGAGCACCGCGGAGCCATAGCGCCGGAGTTGATGAAGGGCATGGGGCGGCAAGTCTTTGGCTGTGACATCTGCCAGGAGGTTTACCCTTGGAACCGCAAAGCACCCATTACAGCTGACCCGGAACTCGAGCCGCGCACCGAGCTGGTGAATCCAGCGCTGGATTGGCTGGCGGCCATGGACGAGGCGGAGTTCGAGAAACAATTCAACGGCTCGCCGGTGCGCAGGGCTGGATTTCTGGGGTTCAGGCGCAATGTGGCCATCGCCATGGGCAACAGCGGGTTGAGCCGGTTTGCGCCTTGGCTTGAAAAATGGGCCGAGGCAGCGGACGAGGGCGTGCGCGCGGCGGCCACCTGAGCGTTGGGCAAGCTCAGCGGCTATCCTTAAATTAATCGCCCTCCGGCAGTTTTGCTTCGCGAGTAATTTGACCGCGAAGAGTTTTTCTCGAAAGGAAGCAACCCGTGGCTGAATTCTCTAATTCCGATGTGCGGCGCGATGCGGCAGTCGAGTCTCCCAGAGCCGCCGATGTACCTGAACCGGCAAAGCAGTCCAAGTGGTACCGCTGGCGCAAGGACGGCACGGCGCTGGCGCGCTACCTGCTGGACAGCGAGGTGCATACCTTTGCCTTCAGCGTGGCGGCTAACGCGATTCTCTCGTTTATTCCCTTCATTGTGCTGCTGTACACGCTGGCGGAGTCGGTCTTCCACCACTCGACGATGATGGTGAAAGTGATCAACGACATGGTGAACTATTTTCTGCCCTCGAATCAGGATTTTGTGGCTCGCAATCTGGCTCTTGTAGCATCAGGCCATGGGGCTCAGTTTTTCTCGTTGATCATGATTCTGGTGGCCTGCACGGGAATCTTTCTTCCCCTGGAGGTGGCGCTGAACCAGGCCTGGGGCGTGACCAAGAGCCGCAACTACCTGCACAATCAGATCATCGCCTTTGGGTTGGCGATCCTAATGGTGGCGCTGGGCATGACGAGCATCCTGGTGAATACGGCCGCGCGCGACGTGTTGACCATGATCTTCGTTCACAGCACGAATATTAAAATTATCGATTTTGTACTGCACATTACATATCAAGGGACTAGCTTTCTATTGCTGGCCGCAACCACCGGCGTGGCCTCCATCGCGTTTTTCTTTGCCATCTACTGGCTGCTGCCCAACCGCAAGGTTCCGTGGCGGCATGTGCTGAGCACGTCGGTCTATACCGGAATCATCTGGCTGGTATCCAAATATATTTTTGAGCTCTTGCTTCCACTTATGCATCTGGACGATCTCTACGGCCCGTTCCGTGTCTCGGTGAGCCTTTTAATGTGGGCCTATATCTCCGGGCTGATCCTCTTTGCCGGGGCGCAGTTCAGCGTGGCGCGGCTAGGGGACAGAGGCAAGGCGAGTTAGCCCGATGTGGAAGACGCGGCTCAAGGCTCGGCAAGCAGTGCTTCGATCTGTTTCCCGATGGTTTTCAGATCGGGCTCGCCCTGGAACTTCGCGCGAACGATTCCCTCCCTGTCGATGAGATAGGTCAAGGGCAAGCCGAGGACTCCGCCGTAGAGTTCTCCGAGCTTGTCGTCGCCCATGGCCACGGGATAGTTCAGATGAAATCTGGTGGTAATTTTGCGCGCTGATGCGGGATCGTCGTCCATGGAGATGCCGATGACCTGCAATCCCCGCGGGCCATATTGTCGCTGCCACTGGACAAAGGTTGGCATCTCCATCTGGCAGGAGGCGCACCACGTGGCCCAGAAGTCGAGCAGCACTACCTTGCCTCGGAAACCGGCGAGATCGATTTTGGCGCCGCTGAAATCCCTGCGTGTAAACTCCGGAGTCTTTCTGCCGACGAGGGGTTCGGCAGCAGAAGCGGCGCGCGCTCCGGTAGCGAAGCAGGTTGCCAGCAGCAAGACGGCCAGCAACAAGCGACGGGTTGCGGCCCATGCTTTAGTATCCGCTCGCAACCGGATACCCCTTGTCTACCCAATCGGTTCCCAGGTTGGTAGGCAGATAGAGAACCTTCACACTGGTGAATCCCGTATCGTGCATCAGCTTGAATGCCGGCCCGACGTTGGGACAGCGGCTCCACGGGCAGCAGCCGCAATAGAGCACGATGAAGCTCTTGCGCGGCAGCAGAGCGACCCTTGTGCGCAACTGGTTGAGACCCTCGGGCTGCGCACCGGCCCCGCCGTATTCGGAGCCTGCGATATGCGCCTGGACAAAGAGCATATGCGAGCCCACTTGCAGCATCAGGGGCTTGCTAGCGCCCTTGGCATGTAACAGGCAGTTCAGATCCGCGGGCTGAAGCAATTGCGATGTCGGGATGGATGAGGCGCTCTCCGGCGGCGGAGCTCCCCAGCCAAACTGCGCGTGAATCCGCGTGTGTGCGGCAAACAAGACGGCCAGAACGACAATCGTTCCGGCGATACGAATCAGGCTCAATTTCATCGGAATTTCTCCACAACCAGATTAAACCGCCGCGCGTAGCGTGGGTGCAATCTCCCGGATGAGAATTTCGCGAAGTGATTAACCATCTCTAGATGTCCAGGTTCTTCACGTCCAGCGCATTGTCTTCGATGAACTTGCGGCGCTTTTCGACATCCTCGCCCATCAGAGTGGCGAAAATCTCCTCGGTTGGGAGGATATCTTCCAGCTTGACCTGGAGTAGCGTGCGCCGCTCGGGGTCCATGGTAGTCTCCCAGAGCTGCGTGCTGGTCATCTCGCCCAGGCCCTTGTAGCGCTGCACCTGGTAGTCCTTCTTGCCCTGCTCAACGATGTAGGCGAAGAGTTCGCGGGCGGTCTGCTTTTCGACCGGCTCGCGCAACATGCGGGCGGTGCGGCGGGCCTGCTTGGCCTCCGCCTCAGAGCTTTCTTCGCCCTCGGTTTCGGCTTCGGCTTTAGCCTCGGTGACCGCGGCCTTGGCGGCGTACTCAACCAGGAACGGCGGCTCCAAATATTCTTTGATGAGCGTGTATTTGGCCATCATCTGGCGGAACTCGGGGCTGGAAGCTAGGGTCCAGTCGATGCGCCGCTCGGCGCCCTGCGCATCCACGAAGCTGAACGACCAGGTGTGGTGCTCCTCGTCTTCGACCAGCTTGCCCAGCGATTTGAAATCGAACTCTCTAGTCCGCTCAGCAAGTTCGGCTCTCAGCAGGGAGAGCTTGGGCGGAATCTCGCTCTCGGATTTGGAGGCGAAATCGGCGCGGTGTGTCAGCTCGGCGCGAGCCAGCAACTCCGTTAGTTTTTCATTGCGGATGCGCTTGTCCACCTTCTCGACAAAGTCCAGGTATTCGCTCAGGGTTCCCATGAAGCGGGTCAGGGTGGCGCCCTCGATGCGGCTGGCCGCTTCGCCGTGGCGCACAATCATGCCTTCCGCGGCGCGGTTGACCATCACCTTCACAAACTCCCGCTCGTCCTTGATGTACTGCTCGAAGCGGCCCTTCTTGATCTTGAAGAGCGGCGGCTGCGCAATGTAGATATTGTCGCGCTTGATCAGTTCGGTCATGTGGCGGAAGAAAAAGGTGAGCAACAGGGTGCGAATGTGCGAGCCGTCCACGTCGGCGTCGGTCATGAGAATGATTTTGCCGTAGCGGATTTTGGCGGCGTCGAAGTCCTCCTTGCCAATGCCGCAGCCCAGCGCGGTAATCATGGCGCGAATTTCCTCGTGGCCCAGCATCTTGTCGTAGCGCGCCTTTTCGACGTTGAGTATTTTTCCCTTGAGGGGCAGTATGGCCTGGAAGCGGCGGTCGCGGCCCTGCTTGGCGGTGCCTCCGGCGCTCTCGCCCTCGACCAGATACAATTCGCAGCGCTCAGGGTTGCGCTCGGAGCAATCGGCCAGCTTGCCGGGCAATCCGCCGCCGTCCAACGCGCCTTTGCGACGGGTCAGGTCGCGGGCCTTGCGGGCGGCTTCGCGGGCGCGCGCGGCCTCGATGGCCTTGTTGATGATGCGCCTGGCGATGGGCGGGTTCTGCTCCAGATACGCGCCCAACCGCTCGTTGACAAAAGCCTGCACGGTGCCGGCGATGTCGGAGTTGAGCTTGCCCTTGGTCTGGCCCTCGAACTGCGGCTGCGAGAGCTTGACGCTGACCACGGCCACCAGCCCCTCGCGCACGTCATCGCCGCTCAGGTTTTCCTTCATGTCCTTGAAGAGGCCGAGCGACTGGCCGACGGCGTTGATGGTGCGGGTGAGCGAGGTGCGAAAACCGGAGAGATGCGAGCCGCCATCTATGGTGTTGATGTTGTTGGCAAAGCTGAAGACCGTCTCCGAGTAGCTGTCGTTGTATTGCAGCGCGATCTCAATTTCGACTTTGTCGCGCGTCGCCTCCATCATGATGGGTTTGTCATGCAGCACGGTCTTGCCGCGGTTCAGGTGTTTGACGAACTCGGAGATGCCGCCGGCGTACTTGAATTCGGAGCGGCGGGCTTCGCCGGTCTTGGCATCGGTGGCGCGCTCGTCGGTGAGCGTGATCTCCAGACCCCTGTTGAGGAAGGCCATCTCGCGCAAACGCTGGGCCAGCGTGTCGTAGTTGAATTCAATGGTGGTGAAGATGCTCTTGTCGGGCAAAAAATGGATCTTGGTTCCGCGCCGCTTGCTGGTGCCCGCCTGGCGCAGTTCGCTGGTGGGCTCGCCGCAACTGAAGTCCATCTCCCAGGTGTGGCCGTCGCGCCAGATCTCCACGTTGAGCTCCTGAGAGAGCGCGTTGACGCAACTGACGCCCACGCCGTGCAGGCCGCCGGAGACTTTATAGGTGGAGGCATCGAATTTGCCGCCGGCGTGGAGCATGGTCAGCACCACTTGCACGGCCGGCATCATCTTGCCGTTGGCAAGCGGCATCAGATCCACAGGAATACCGCGTCCGTCATCCACCACGGTGATGGAGTTGTCCACATGGATGACAACTTCGATCTTTTTGCAATAGCCAGCCAGCGCCTCGTCCACCGAATTGTCCACCACCTCGTAGACCAGATGGTGCAAACCCAACTCACCGGTTGAGCCGATATACATGGCCGGCCTGAGGCGCACCGCCTCCAGGCCTCCAAGCACCTTGATGTTCTCGCCTGTATAGTTGCCGTTATCGTCGGGGAACGGAGTGGTGTTCAGGGGTTCAGTCGCCATGGGGGTCCATTCGTAAAACTTTCGCTTCGAATTCCATTGGGGTTGCCGTGTCCGGAGGAGCTTCCGGGCCGGGATACAGGGGTCTAACCGATTGATAGACAGGGGCTTTCACGCGAACTTACCTGAGTCAATTTTACCATGCGGAGAGGGGCGGGATCAGGGAGAAAACGGCGATGAAAAATCGAGCGAAACGAGGAAATTGCCGGCCTATAAAGGTACGTTGGTAACCGTCGCCATTACCATCGTATTATATTTCTGAATTTGCTGGACTTAATCTGCAAAATCGCCTACGATTTCGGTGTGCAGGAGATGTGTTTTCTGCCAAACTAAATCCGCCAGAGGTTACCTCCATGGAACTCTTCATCCGCATCCTCGCACTGGCCATTTTCCTGGCCGGCGCCGCCGCCTCCACGACCAAGAACGCTCCCCCCGTCGCAAGCCACCAATCGGCCACTGCAAGCCTGCCGACTCCTGCATGTGGACCTTACATTTGCCCCTAACCCTGATGGCCAATAAGAACCCGTTGGCTTGAGAATGTACTGAATCAGTTCGTTTTTTGTTGAGTTATAGGGCATTCGGCGCTATTCTAAGAAGGATCTTAGAGTGGTGGGGGTCTCTATGTCTGCACAGAGCGTGATGTCCATAATGGGCGTAGCCGAGTTTGCTCTTTGGGCCGGACTCGGCTTCCTGTTTTGGACGAAGAAACTCCATCGCCGGTTTCGTGCCATGGGAGCCTATCTGGCGCTGCGCATAGCATCGATGCCCCCACTGATTTTCTTTTTGTATGGCCAATCACAGCATTGGTTCAACAACCTCTGCTACCCCATCTACTTCTATCTTTACTACGCGGTATTCATCGCCAGCGCGGTGCTCCTCTTCTTCGTCTGCATAGAGGTCTTTCGCTCCGCGCTCTCGGCCTTCCCAGGGCTGATGAAGCTAGGTATTGTGTCCTTTCGCTGGGCAGTTCTGGCCTCGGTTCTCGTGAGTTTTTCGACGATTACATTTTCGCATCGCGGCGTCCTGCTCATCCCCAGCGTCGCTTTCAGCCTGATGCGTTCGGTGAGCATCGTTGAGCTGTGCCTGCTGGGCTTCCTCTGCCTGGGAATGAATGCGCTGCGCCTCTCGGTCCGCGACCTAGGCTTCGGCATTGCCCTGGGCATGGGCCTGATGTCCGCCAACGACTTCGTTCAATCGATGGTGATTTCGAACTACACTTCATTGACCGCTCCCTGGCAGTTCGTCTATGAGTCTGCAATTCTCGCTACGCTGGGGATGTGGGTGGCCTACTGTGCCCTGCCCGAGCCCGCGCGCCTGCCCATCATCGTGCCGGCCAATTCCGCCATCCTTCGCTGGAACGAGATAGCTACCGCTCTGGGCCATACCGGTACCCAGGTGGCTGTACAGCCGTCCGGCGGCTTCTTACTGACAGAAGCGGAGATTGCCGTGGAAGAAGCGCTCACCGAGGACCTGAAGAGTCGCGCATCAGCGACATAGGATCGACGGGAACAACAATAGAACGTAAAAAGGCCACGGCATGCCGTGGCCTTTTTACTTAAATGTCAGTCGAATTTGAACGGTTGCCGGAGTTACTCGGCTGCTACGGGTTCAATCGAGGCATACCGCCCGAGCTTGCCGTGATCGGTAAACTTCACCCGGCCGGTTACCTTGGCGAAGAGCGTATCGTCGGAGCCTCTGCCTACGTTGACGCCGGGCTTGATGCGTGTGCCGCGCTGGCGCGTGATGATGGAACCGCCTGTAACCAGTTCGCCGGCAAATGCCTTGACGCCCAGCCGCTGCGCATTGGAATCCCTTCCGTTTGTGGAGCTGCCTCCACCCTTCTTATGTGCCATTGCCCAATCCCCTTCCTTCTCGTGTGCGCTGCCTTACTTGGCGGCGGTGTAGGTCTTGCCGTCGGCCTCGATGGCCTTGATGCGCACCTCGGTAAAGTTCTGCCGATGCCCCTGCATCTTCTTGTACTGCTTCTTGCGCTTCAAGTGGAAGACCAGAATCTTGTCGCCCCGGCCCTCGCCCAACACCTCGGCGATTACCTTGGCTTTGGACGGCCTGGCCACGCTTCCTGGCTCGCCGCTGACGGCCAGCACATCGCTGAACTCGACGGTCTGGTTCTTTGAAGCCACGCTCTCAATCTTCACGACGTCGCCTGGAGCGACCCGATACTGCTTGCCACCGGTGCGAATAACCGCGTACATAATCCCTCCAGCGCCAGTCCGGCTCGGCCGGTGTGCGCCTGAAAATATAGATCGGGCGGAAACTTCCGAACCGATGGAGTACGCTCAAGCCCCTCATGATTCGGGCGAGCTTCTGGCTCCACGGCCACAGGCAGGAATCGCCAAACTCATGTAGTGTACCGGGTTTACGGGGCAAAGGTCAATTTGCACTGGGAATGGTGCAGATTTGGTGTCAGTCAAGGCTGCTAACCGGCCTCGGCTCGGACTGCGCCCGGATAAGGCTTCGGTCAGGGCCGCGCGGGAACGACGTAGAAGAGAATGGCGAAGTAGTGGGCAACGCTGCCGGCCAGTACAAACAGGTGCCAGAGGGCGTGAAAGTAGCGCAGCCGGTCGAGGGCGAAAAAGACGATGCCCAGCGTGTAAGCCAAGCCGCCGGCGCCCAGCCACAACAGGCCGTGCCAACTGAGGGAGTGAATCAGCGGCCTCAGCGCGATCACCACAAACCAGCCCTGCGCCAGGTACACCAGCGCCGAGGCCACCTCGTGCTTGCCCACGGCAAAGCTCTTGAAGACCACCCCGGCGATGGCCAGCCCCCATTCGACGCCGAAGATCGTCCAGCCCAGCGGCCCGCGCAGCGTGACCAGGCAGAAGGGCGTGTAGGTGCCGGCGATCAGCAGGTAGATGGATGAGTGGTCCAGAATATGGAAGACGTGCCGCGCGCGCGTCCGCACCAGCGAGTGGTAGAGCGTGGAACAGATGTAAACCAGCACCAGTGTCGCGGCAAAGACGGAGCAACTCACCACCTGCCAAGCTGTCCCGTGCGCCGCTACGACGATCAGGTATGCCGCGCCGACGATGGCCAGCGCCGCGCCAATGCCGTGAGTGATGGCGTTGGCCAGAATGTCGCCCAAATGGTAGGTTGTTTGCTCGGGTTGCACAGATTGATGATAGCGCGCGGGTGCTGAGGACGACTTTGCAGGTGAAGCCAGGCGAAATTGCATAAAGCAGGTTATACGCAAACCGACTTGTGTAAAGCAAATCGCGAATGTTTACACAAAACTTGATAATGTAATGCAATTGAATTACAATAATGTAAGGAGTTTCATTTATGGCTGCAAATGCGTTGGTGCAAACCCGGATTGATCCCGCAGTGAAAGAGCGTGCGGCGGAGGTATTGGGAGAGATGGGGATCACGGTCTCGGATGCGGTGCGGATTCTGTTGACGCGAACGGCGAATGAGGGCGCGTTGCCCTTCTCGCTGGCCACGAACGCCGCAGAGCACGACGCCTGGTTCCGCGCCAAGGTGCAGGAAGCTCTGGACGATCCGCGTCCCACAATTTCTCACGAGAAGGTCTCTGCCCACTTTGCTAAACGGCGGGATGCCGCACTTCGGAAAAAGCAAAGGTAGCTCATGCATCTGGAATGGTCGGTTTTTTCGCTCGCGGACCGCGAAGCAATCTTCGATTACATCGAGGCGGACAACCCGCGAGCCGCGATTGCCATGGATGACCGCATTCAGTCGCGCGTGGAGGACTTGGCTCAGTTCCCGGAGATAGGCCGCCCTGGCCGGATTGAAGGAATGCGGGAGTTGGTCATTCCAGGCACACCGTACATTGCAGCTTACCGCATAGCCGACGATACTGTGCGGATACTGCGTGTTCTGCACGGCGCCCAGCAGTGGCCGGATGGGATGCCGGAGGAGTCAGAATAGGCATGATTTTGAAGCATTTCTGATTGGAGATTTCAATCCCAAATTTTAGTACATCAATCGATCAAGTTCTGATCTCTTTGATCAACGGGGCATTGTTAAATGCGGCCCACCTGTACATCAGCATCTCTGAAAAAAAGGTTACCTTCTCAGAATTGCTCGTTTGCGGACTTGTAAAGGTAAAGATCGGATAGGCGCGCAGAAACCCCGGAACTTGAACCTGGTGTGCCTCAGAAAGCAGAATTACGCCGTCATTCTGCTTGTACCGGAATGAACCATCCATATTTTTCTTTTGGAAGGTATTACAAAGTGCGTAATAGACTATATCGGGTTTAAGCGTTTCTGCCCCCTCGTTTAAGAACACAATTATGCCAATCGCGTTAGGAATATGAAAAATAATACGCGTATCGCGAGTTTGTTTATCAGCCTTAGCTACATCATCATCAATGATTCTCGATATGTTCACCATCAATTTCCGCTGTAAAGCGTTGGCGTCAGGTTGACCGGAGAAAAGGCGCTGCGTTGATACTGTACCATAAGTAATGATGCCGTGATCATGCATTACTTTGTCCGCGAATCTCTGGGGCCTATCGACTGGATCAGAAACGAGCGTTTTTTGCTCGACGAATATTTCACGATTTTGAAAGAGGTAGTCGGCCCGCATTCCGTTGGTAGGGTGTTCGCTATTTTTCAGCGAGGAGTCAATATCCTCGAATCCATCAAGGGTCTTCACAAAGGTTTCAAACCGAGTGCGCAAAGTCGAATTCACGAGTTCCATAGTATCTCTCATTTCTTTGGCGTACATCTCACGCAGGTGATTCTACTCCCAAGTGTCGTCGGTCAATAGGCTAGCCATTTATCTCGCGCGACATAAACCGGTACACTAGATACCAAGTAGACACAGAATCCGCAGGAGGCCCTATGGCATCGATCATTCTTCCGGCAATTCCATCCGAGTCGCGGGTGGGGCGGTTTGGCGTCTATGGCGGGCGGTATGTGCCGGAGACGCTGATGGCAGCTCTGGTGGAGTTGGAGCGCGAGTACGATCTGGCTAAAAACGACGCGGCCTTTCAGGCGGAGCTGGCCGATCTGCTGAAAAATTACGCAGGCCGTCCCACACCGCTCTACTTTTGCAAGCGGCTGACCGGGCAGTTGGGCGGGGCGAAGATTTATTTGAAGCGCGAAGACCTGCTGCACACCGGCGCGCACAAGATTAACAACGCGCTGGGGCAGGGATTGCTGGCCAAGCGCATGGGCAAGAAGCGCATTATCGCCGAGACCGGCGCGGGGCAGCACGGCGTGGCCACCGCGACGGTCTGCGCGCTGCTGGGGCTGGAGTGCGTGGTCTACATGGGCGATGTGGACATGGCGCGGCAGGAGTTGAATGTGCTTCGTATGCGCCTTCTTGGCGCCGAAGTCCGCGGGGTTTCGTCGGGGTCGAAGACGCTCAAGGACGCCATCAGCGAGGCGATGCGCGACTGGGTCACCAACGTGCGGACGACTTACTACCTGTTGGGCAGCGCGCTGGGAGCGCATCCGTATCCGACCATGGTGCGCGACTTCCACCGCTGCATCAGCCGCGAGATGAAGGAGCAGATTCTTGCCGCCGAGGGGCGGCTGCCGACAGCTGTGATCGCCTGCGTGGGCGGTGGATCGAATGCCATCGGCGCCTTCTATGAGTTTCTTGGCGACTCTCAGGTCCGGCTCATCGGCGTTGAGGCCGGCGGGCGCGGCCCCGCGCTGGGCGATCATGCGATGCGCTTCAGCGGCGGAGCGCCGGGGGTCTTGCAAGGGACGTATTCCTATGTCTTGCAGGATGAAAACGGCCAGATCGCGCTGACCCATTCGGTTTCGGCGGGCCTCGACTATGCCTCCATCGGGCCGGAGCACGCCATGCTGCACGATACCAGGCGTGCCGAGTACGTTTCGCAGGACGATGCGGCCACATTAGACGCAGTAGTGCGGCTGGCGCGGAGCGAGGGAATCTTGCCGGCTCTGGAAAGCGCGCATGCCGTGGCAGAAGCGCTGCGCATTGCTCCAGCCATGGATTCTCGTGACATACTGGTGGTGAACCTCTCTGGACGCGGCGACAAAGACATGGGGATTTTGGCCCGTGAGTTGAAGATTCAGGGAGCCTGAACGGCAATGGCGATACGTTTCGATCACAAACCCGGACTGGTGGTTTACCTGACGGCAGGCGACCCATCGCTCGACTCAACGCGCGAGATTGCGCTTGCGGCCATCGATGCAGGCGCGGATGTGATCGAGTTGGGCGTGCCATTCAGCGATCCACTGGCCGACGGGCCTGTGATTCAACGCGCCATGGAGCGCGCGGTCGCCAAGGGAACACGGCTCAAGGATGTGATTCAGCTGGCCCGCGAGATTCGCGCGGCGCGGCGTGAAGCGGGCCTGGTGATCTTCACATATTTTAATCCGGTTTTGCGCTACGGCTTGACGAAGTTTGCCGACGATGCGGCGGCCGCAGGCGTGGACGGCGTGCTGGTGACCGATTTGATTGTGGAAGAGGCGGGCGAGTATCTCGGCGAGATGGCTCGCGTGGGGCTGGCGCCGATTTTTCTCGCCGCGCCCACCAGTCCCGACGAGCGGCTGAAAGCCATCGCCACGCACTCCAAAGGATTTGTTTACGCCATCTCCCGCGTGGGCATCACCGGCAAGCAGCAGAGCCTGACCACAGACGCAGCCGCTCTGGTGGAGCGCATCCGGCGATATACCAAACTGTCAGTTGCCGTCGGCTTCGGCATCAGCAATGCGGAACATGTTGCCCAGGTGGCGGAGTTCGCGGATGCGGCGGTAATAGGCAGCGCGATTGTGGAGTTGATCGAGAAGTCAACTCCCGAAGCAGCGCCCGCAGCGGTCTCTCGATTTATCAAGGGCCTTCAACTGCCACAGGCGGCGCTGGCCCGGTAGGAAGAGCGAGCCTCTAGCTTTGCAACACGAGGATGAAATGACGCTGGAAGAATTGCGAGAACAAATTGATATTCTGGACCGCCAGCTTGTGGAACTGCTGAGCGAGCGAGCCCGTGCCGCGCAGATGATCGGTCACCTTAAGGCCGCCACCTCGTTGCCGGTCTATGAGCCGGCGCGCGAAAAGGTGATCTACGCCAACGTGCGCGCGGCCAACAAGGGCCCGTTGCCGGACATCGAGCTGACGCATATCTACGAGCGCATCATCGACGTGATGCGAGCCTTGCAGAGGAACGAGTTGGCATCGGAAAGAAATGCCCGCGCCTCTGCTTCGGAACACGGCGCTGGCACTGAAAAACAAACAGACGCGACCGAGACGGGGAACAAGCCATGATCGTATCCATGCAGGAAAAAGCGACCGAAGAACAGATCGATGCTGTCATCGAAGTGATGGAGGAAGCCGGAGTCAGTGTGCATCGAACCACCGGCGCCATGCAAACCATCCTGGCCGGCGTCGGGCCCACGGCAAATATTGACCTGAGCAAATTTGAAGTGCTGCCGGGTGTGCTCAACGTGCTGCGCATCAGTTCGCCGTATAAGCTGGCCGGCCGCGCCTTTCGCCCGGAGGGCTCGGTCATCGAGTTCGCCAACGGCGTAAAGGTGGGCGGCGAGCGGGTGGCCGTGATGGCCGGGCCTTGTTCGATTGAAAGTCGCGAGCAGATGTTCTCGACCGCCGCGCGCGTGAAGGCCATCGGCGCCAGCTTTCTCAGGGGAGGCGCCTTCAAGCCGCGCAGCTCGCCCTATGCCTTTCAGGGCATGGGCATTCCAGGGCTGCAAATGATGCACGAGGCCGCGCAGGAACACGGCCTGCTCACGGTCAGCGAGGTGATGGAGATTGCGCAAATCGAGGAGATGTCGCTCTACGTCGATTGTTTCCAGGTGGGCGCGCGCAACATGCAGAACTTCAACCTGCTGCGCGAGCTGGGGCAGATGCGCAAGCCGGTGCTGCTCAAGCGCGGCATCTCTGCCACCCTTGAGGAGCTCTTGCTGTCGGCAGAGTACATCATGGCCGGCGGCAACTACGACGTGATCCTCTGCGAGCGCGGCATCCGCACTTACGAAACCGCCACGCGCAACACCATGGACATTTCCTCGATACCAATGATTCACAAGCTCTCGCATTTGCCCATCGCCGCCGACCCATCGCACGGCACCGGCCGGCGCGACATGGTAGCTCCCATGGCGCGAGCCGCGGTGGCCGCGGGAGCGGACGCGATTCTGGTCGAGGTGCATCCCAACGCCGATAAAGCCGCCTCCGACGCCGCGCAGACGCTGTACCTCGAGCAGTTCGAGGAGCTCATGGGCCAGTTGCGCGTCATCGCCAAGGCAGTGGGACGGACGTTGTGAAATGTGAAACGCCGAATGGTTGGCTTACTGATTAGGCGAGAAAAACTATCAATTCTATGGATGGGGTGGACATGAGTTTCAATCGCAGAACGTTTATCGGCGGCGGCCTGTCCATCCTGGCGCTCACGAAGCTTTGTTACGCTCAATCCGGATCAAGTTTTTTTAGAGGCTCCATTCCCGACAAACCGTTTATGCCGGATTGGGAGTCCTTGAAAGCGTACCAATGTCCCGAGTGGTTTCGGGATGCGAAGTTTGGAATCTGGGCTCATTGGGATCCGCAGTGTGTGCCGGAACAGGGAGACTGGTATGCGCGCGGTATGTACCGGCAAGGGGATCCCCAATACGAATACCACGTCAAGCATTATGGCCACCCCTCGGTCTTCGGCTACAAGGATATTTGTCATCTGTGGAAGGCGGAGAGATGGGATCCGGATGCGCTCATTCAACTTTACAAAAAGGCTGGGGCGGGGTATATGGTTGCGCTGGCCAACCACCATGACAATTTCGATTGCTGGGATTCCAAATACCAGCCGTGGAACGCCGTCAATGTAGGCCCCAGGCGGGACATCGTGGGCACATGGGCAAAGGTTGCGCGAGCGCATGGACTGCGGTTTGGCGTGAGTTATCATGGAACGCCGCATCGCGTGTGGGATGAATTCCTGCCGGTCCGGTATCAGAGCGACAAGGCAGGGCCTCTGGCGGGCGTTCCATACGACGGAGTAATGACCAAGGCCGACGGCAAAGGCAAATGGTGGGAGGGCATGGACCCTCAGCAATTGAACGGCACGCCCCACTTGAAGAACACGCCCTGTCCGGAGTTCGTAAAGAGTTTTATGCTGCGCGTTCAGGATGTCATTGATAAGTACAATCCTGACACCTTCACCTTCGACGACAACCCGGTCTTCGATTTCGACGACGGCGGGCCTCTTCTGGACCTGAAGGTTTGGCTGGGCATTCCAGACCTGGCGCCGGTGATCATGGCGTATTATTACAACGCCAATATGCGCTCCCATGGAGGAAAACTCGAGGGCGTTCTCGACCTGAAGGGCGTCCCGGAGCCGATTTGGGGAACGATGACGCGGGATTTCGAGCAGGATTCAGCGATGGGCTTGCAAGCGAATCCATGGCAGACGGAGGCATGTATCGGCAACTGGCATTACCAGCGGTCGATCTTCGAAAATCACTCGTACAAGACTGCGGCGCTGATGGTGCCCGTGCTGGTAGACATTGTCAGCAAGAACGGCAATCTGCTTTTGAGCATTCCGTTGCCCGGAGACGGCCAGCCCGACGACGACGAGCTGAAGTTTCTTGATGAGCTTTGCATGTGGAATGTGATCAATGGCGAGGCCATCCATGGCACGCGTCCCTGGCGGATTTTCGGCGAAGGCCCCACGCGCGGTGAGAGCGGGATGTATACGCTGCACAAGCGTACCTTCGCGGCGGGAGACATTCGCTTTACGCAAAAGGGCGATCTGCTCTACGCAATCGCACTGGCATGGCCCGGCGATGGGAAGCTGGTGGTGAAGTCGCTGGGATTGAATTCGCCGCATTACCCAAAACAGATTGGGAAGGTGGAGCTTCTTGGATACAACGGAGAGCTGAAATGGAATCGCGATGCGGAGGGAGTGAGCATCGTTCTTCCCGCGCAAAAGCCGTGTGACTACGCTTATGCGTTCAAGGTCAGCCCGGCATAAGTGCCGGATTAGTTGCGGGATCTGAGTTGTTGGCGTTATTTGCCGTGGTAGCAAAGGCTGGCTTCGCTAACACGCGCATTGCGCGGCTAGCTTCGCTCCATTGCTGAAATCGGAGATAATTAACCACACATGATCGAGCGCATCTCCATTCTGGGCACGGGATTGCTGGGCACGTCAGTTGGGCTGGCGTTGCGCGCGGCGGGCTTTCACGGCTTGATCACCGGCTGGAACCGGGGCGCGGAGGGCGCGCGACTGGCGCTGGAGGCTGGAGCCATCGACTCAATTGCCGCCGACCCTTTGCAGGCGGCGCGGGAGAGCCAGGTGGTGCTGCTGGCTATGCCCATCTACGTGACGCTCGATTTTATGGAGAAGCTCTCCGTCGTTCTTGGCCCCGAGCATCTGGTCACCGACGTGGGCTCGACCAAGGCGCAAATCACCGCCGTCGCCGGCCGCCTCTTCAACACGCTGGAGCGCGCGGCATTTCTTCCCGGCCATCCTATGGCGGGCAAGGAGCGGGGAGGAGCGGCTCTGGGCGATGCCAACCTCTTTCGCGGAGCGGTCTGGCTTTTTACCGATGTTCCCACCTGGGAACGCTCATCAACGGCCACGGCACTCGTACAAGACTGGCGGGAGTGGGTCGTTGCCATGGGCTCGAAGACCCTCGATCTCGACCCCGCGCGCCACGATGAGCTGGTTGCATGGGTCAGCCATCTGCCTCAGTTTGTGGCTACGGCGTTGAGCGCGCTGCTGGAAGAAAAAGTCGGCGACGCGCCGGAGCTGAAAGACGTAGGCGGGCGCGCCCTCAGCGAGATGACGCGCCTCGGCGCCAGCCCTTACTCCATGTGGCGCGACATAGCTCTCACCAATGCCGAAGCGGTTCAGGCCGCGTTGCTCGCGCTGGAGCAGCGTCTTGCCCACCTGCGCGAAAACCTGCATACGCCGGAGTTGCGCGAGGAGTTTGAGCAGGCCAATAAATTTCGGCGGGAGTAAAACATGAAAGCCAGATTCGCGCGCAGAATGGACAGTGTGCACGTTTCGACCATCCGCGAGATTCTCAAGGTTACCGAACAGCCGGAGATCATCTCCTTCGCCGGAGGCCTTCCCGCGCCGGAACTTTTTCCCGTGGACGATGTACTCTCAGCGGCGGAGCGCGTCCTTCATGAGACCGGCGCATCCGCGCTTCAATACAGCGCCAGTGAGGGTTTTGCCCCGCTGCGCGAGATCCTTGCCGCCGAATCCCGCAGGCGAGGCATCGATTGCTCCGCCGAGGATGTTCTCATCACCACCGGCTCCCAACAGCCGCTGGATCTGGTTGGGAAGGTCTTTCTGGATGCGGGAGAGTGTGTCCTGACCGAAAGCCCGACCTACATGGCCGCTATTCAGGCCTTTCAGACATTCGAGGTGCGCTTTGCCACGGTTCCTACCGATGACCACGGTCTGATCCCGGAGGAGTTGCCTGCATTGATCGAGCGCGAAAGGCCCAAGTTCCTCTATACGATTCCGAATTTTCAGAATCCCACGGGCAGGACGCTCGCAGCGGAGCGCCGCAAGACTCTCTATTCCATCGCGGCTCGCTATGGATTGATTGTTATCGAGGACGATCCCTATGGACGCCTGCGTTACGCGGGGAAAACTATTCCTCCGATCAAGTCGCTGGACACCGAAGGGATTGTCATCTATCTCAGCACCGTCTCCAAAACCATTGCGCCCGGGCTCAGAATCGGTTGGGTAGTCGCTACCGAGGAGATCCGCCGCAAGCTGACGATTGTCAAGCAGGCGGCCGATCTGCATACCTCGAGCCTGGACCAGCGCATCGTGCATCGCTACCTGACGGACTTCGACAGCAGCGCCCACATCGAGCGCATCCGCCAAGCCTACGGAGAACGCTACTCGATCATGGATGCGACACTGCGGGAAACCATGCCTCCGGGATTCACGTGGACACATCCGGAGGGAGGGATGTTTCTCTGGGTGACTTGTCCCGAGGGTGTCGACACGAACGAACTGCTGCGCGAAGCGCTTTTACGCAAGGTGATCTTTGTACCGGGGCAGGATTTTTTCCCCGATTCGAGCGGTCAGCGATTCATGCGCCTGAACTTCTCCAACGCCTCGCCGGAAATGATTCGGGAAGGCATCGGCCGCCTGGCGGAGGTTTGCAAGGATGCGGTGCACGCGCTCGTGTAGCGCCTTACGCGCTTGAGAGAAAATCAAATGGTGGGAAGTTGAGCGATGAATTCTTCGGCACTATCCAGAGACAACGGCGTCCAATGCCACACTGACGGAAACAATCCGTCCGCCTGCATATTTCGCGACCGAGAGCAAAGCACGATCTCCAGTAACGAGAAAGTTAGCTCTGGCGGCAAGCGCTGTGCCGATGACAACATCATCATCTGGGTCAGGCGCTAGGCGTGGTATGGAGGTGGGTCGCACCAAGGAAACCAGTTCGGCATACAGGTCGACAAGCTGGTCAACGGAAAGCAATGAGACGGCGATCTTCTTCTCAAATTTTGGCCGGGATAGAATATTTGTCAATTCGACGAGCAGTGGTCTGCTGGTAAAGAGCAGGTGGCCTTCGCCATTTCCAATGCGCAATAGCCGACGCGGTGCGCCGTCCCACAGCAGGGCTGATGCAACCACGTTCGTGTCCAGCACCAATCGCATCAGCTTCGGCTATTTGCGCGCCTTTCCGCGCGCATGGCGGCGATCTCCGCGGCAACCTCTTCCGGGGACAGGATGGCAGGATCGTTCACGGCGCTCATGCGGTCCATGGCGGAAAACAACTGGTTGGCGCGCTGCGCTTTAAGCTGTTCCAGCAGCCATTTTTCCAGCAATTCGGGCGATAACAGGCCTGCGAGTTGTGCCTCCCGAGCCAGTTGATCGGGCAAGTTTAATTGGACGGTAGTCATTCCATCCTCCATAGGGCCACTGACTTGCTTACCCTCTTCTCTATCGTAAACCTCTTGCGGATGCGTATGCCCCACATCCCGCTCTTGAAATGCGGGATTCACCTATTCCTGTTCTTCCACCTTGACCGCCGCTTCCTTGGCCGGATCGATGGTGTGGAAGCCTTCGCTTTTGGCCGCTTCCAGCAATTGCGGCGAGGCGGAGACAAAGATAATCTCCGTGGCCTGGAACATATCGCGGGCGACGATGGCTGCGCCAAGTTGCAGGGTGTCGGGCCAGCGCAGGGTAGTGCGGTCGAGTAGTTGGCGCGCGGCTTCGAGCACCGCCGGGTTGAGCGGCTCCTGGACCATGCGCGCGGCCTCCATGCGCAGGCTGTCGAGCGCGGCGGTGGCGTCCTCCGGGGTGAGGGCGCCCGCCCGTTCGCGACGGCGGATGGCCGCGTAGACCTCCAGCGGCGTGGAGGCGGAGATCAGTTTGCGGTTGTCCTCCACGGCTTCCATCAGGCTGATCAGGGCCTCGGTGCCCTGCTCCTGCACAAACAGCTTTGCGAAGGCGGTGGACTCCAGAAAGTAGCAGCTCACAGGTTCCCCCGTTCTTCCTCGATGGCCTCGGCGATGGAGTCGCCATGCGCCGTAACCGGATGGAAGCGCTGCGCCTCATCGGGCATTCCCGCCTCGGCGCGGTTAAGGCGAATGGTGGTGGTGGGATAGGCCGGGGTCTTGGGGTTGGCAATCTTGCTGGTGACTACGACGCCGCGTTGAATGGCCTCGGCTAAAACGGCCTGGCGCGACTCCGGATGCTGATTCCAGCGGTAAGCCTTGCGCGGCAGAAAAGAGTCGCGAAACCACTTCAGGGCGATGAAGGCGTGGCCACCCCGCTCCGCCTCGGCCAGCGCGGCGCACAATTCTTTCACGCGCGCGTCGATGTCGGCCGGCATCACCGCCTCCTGTCCGTCGTCGTCCTCGTCGAAGCCAGATTCGGCAGAGGCGCGCGATGCCCGCGCCGGACGCGGCGCTGCCTCTTCGCCATCGATGCGCTCAAAGTAGATGCGTACTTCGTCTTCTTCCGGCGTCCATGTGCTTGCCATGGCGTTACGGCGCTTGCTGCGGCCGTTTTCGCCGCACAGTTCCACAATCGCCTCGTAGCCCGGAGGCGCCAGAAAATGCAGGGCTCGCGCCAGGCCAGGGTCGGTGCTGAACGACAGCTCGTTCAGGGCTTCTTCAATCATCTCTTCCGCGTCGGGAATACTCAGGCTGTTCACATCTACGCTGTTTGGGTCAGCTTTTGTCGATTTCATTTTTTCATCTCCCTATGCCGCTTCCCGCATCCGCCAACACGTCGCGTCTCCGGCAGGCTTATGGCCTGTTTCCGGAGTTTGGTCGCGTAAGGTGAAAAAGGGAGCAGCCTTAGCTCTAAACTGCATGCCTGTTTACAGAGGATTTGCTTTGCCTTTATTTCTTCCGTCGAGCTTGGATTCGAGAAATACTCTAGCTAATCCCTCTGTTTGAAGCTATCAGTCCCCAGTGTAACCGATAAAGCGGCCCCTGTGGGCTGAGTCACAAAAAAAGCTTTGTGCGCCGCTCAAGGCCGAAGAACGCGACAGGAGACCGTCTCGCAGCCCGCCATATGCGGGCCAGGCGAGTCCTCCAAAAAGCGGAGGTTATTTCTTTACCCCGCCAGCATAATATTCCACGACAACCCTCCCGAAATGGCCAACCGGCCGATTAGTTGCAAACCAGGAATTCGCAGCAAAAGTTTCCTGCTCCCCATCCGCCGTTTCCTGCCGCAACTCCGTAAACTGACCTCATCCGGTATCGAACGGCAGGCACAAATGGTCGTCAAGACACATAGCAAGGGACGCGGCGTCACAGGTCTGCATGTGGGCGTAAGCAATGTCCGGCGTTATTTTCCCAAACATATTTCCAGCATCGAGCTGCAGTTGGACCATCTCCGGATTCAGTGCGGCCTGAAGCCTGATTTCTGGCAAGGCGAGCCGGAGATCTTCGACCCCCGGCTTTGCGCCTGGCTTGAAGCCCGGCACATGCATACGAGGCTGGCTCGAACGCCCATTCCGCTAGCCATGATTCCGGAGGGGAAGAACTCCTACCGGCTGCAACCGGTCAGCCCCAACAGACAGGTCCGCCCCAGGCCGGCCTCCGTGGCCCAGCCCCTTATAACTGCGGCTTGAGGCCGCGCCGCGCCAGTTTGCGCGCAAAGTTGGTGCGACCATCCCCTCTGTTCGCTGGTTTCTTGTCCTTAGTCCCTATTCTCCATTCCCTGTCTCTTGATAGACTCAAACTGCAATGAATCTCGCCCAATTACAGAACACGATTGAGCGTCACTTTGCCGCGGGCCCCGGCGCCATCGGCGACGAGTCCGCCATGAGGGCATTTCTGGTGCTGCGGGCGGCTCTGGAAAGCGGCGAGGCGCGCGCCGCCTCACCCGACAAGGGAGCGCCCTCCGGGTGGCGCGTGAACACCTGGGTCAAGCAGGGCATCCTGCTGGGCTTTCGCCTGGGTGTACTGACGGAGTTTCCCGCCGCTGGCCTCTCCTTCGTGGACAAGAGCACATTTCCGGTCCGCCAATTTGGCTCTGGCGACGGCGTGCGCGTGGTTCCCGGCGGCTCTTCAGTGCGCTCCGGAGCATACGTGGCCCGCAGCGTGGTTTGCATGCCGCCCATGTACATCAACGCCGGAGCCTGGGTGGACGAGGGCGCGATGGTCGATTCGCACGCCCTGGTCGGCTCCTGCGCCCAGGTCGGCAAGCGCGTCCATCTCAGCGCCGCCGCGCAGATCGGCGGTGTGCTGGAGCCGGTCAACGCCAACCCTGTCATCATCGAAGACGATGTGCTGGTGGGCGGAAACTGCGGCGTCTACGAGGGCTGCATCGTGCGCAAGGGCGCGGTGCTGGCCGCAGGAACCATCCTTACGCGCGGAACCCCGGTCTTCGATCTGGTTAAAGATGAAATCCTGCGCGCCACGGAAGAGCTGCCGCTCATCATTCCAGAGAACGCGGTGGTGGTCCCCGGCTCCCGCGCCGTAAGCAAGGGAAAAGGCCATAAGCAGAGTCAGGACTGGGGCCTGTCGCTCTATGCCCCGGTGATCGTCAAGTATCGCGACGACAAAACCGGCCTGAGCACCGCGCTGGAAGACCTGCTGCGATAGCAGAGGCCTTAAATCAAGCCAGCTGAGCAGGATGAACCAACTCCGAAAGCCCATCAGTGTTAGCATCGAATCTGACAGATGCAGACAAAAAAGCTGAAAATCATTCCCTTGGGCGGACTCGGCGAGTTCGGCATGAACTGCCTTGCACTCCGTTGGGAAGACGACATTATCGTGATCGATGCCGGGCTGATGTTCCCGGAGTCGGAGTTGCTGGGCGTGGATATCGTGGTTCCCGATATCAGCTACCTGGTGGAGAACAAGGCGCATGTCCGCGCCATCATCCTCACCCACGGCCACATGGACCACATCGGCGGCCTGCCCTGGATTCTCGGCGAGATCAAGGTTCCCGTTTACGCCACCGAGTTCACCCTGGCATACGTCGAAGACAACCTCGAAGAGAATCAGTTGCTCGATGAGACCGAGCTGATCGAGATTGTTCCCCGGGAAAAATTCACCATCGGCCCCTTCACCATCGAGCCGATCCACGTCACCCATTCCCTGGTGGACGCTGTTTCGCTGGCCATCGAGACCCCGGTAGGCATCGTCATCCATACCGGCGACTTCAAAATCGACCTTGCGCCGCTGGACGGCAAGCTCTTCGACCTGCACACCTTTGCCGAGTACGGCAAGCGCGGCGTGCTGGCCCTGCTGCAGGACTCGACCAACGTTGAGCGCTCCGGCTACACGCCCTCGGAATCGGCCGTCATTCCACGCCTCGACGAGATTTTCTCGCGCACCCAAAAGAAACTCTTCTTCACCTGCTTCTCCTCGTCCATCTACCGCATCCGCATCGCCCTGGACCTGGCTCGTCAGCATGGCCGCAAGGTGGCCGTCATCGGCCGCTCCATGATGGAGTCAACGGAGATCGCGCAGGACCTGGGCCACATCGAGGTTCCTAACGGGCTTCTCATCAATCCCGGCCAAATGCGCGACTACCCGCCCGAGCAGTTGATGCTGCTCATCAGCGGGACGCAAGGGGAACCGATGTCCGCCCTCAGCCGCGCCGCCGTTGACAACCATAAGCACGCCCGCATCGAGCCGGGAGACACGGTTGTCCTCAGCTCGCGCATCATTCCCGGCAACGAAAAAAGCATCTTTCGCGTCATCGACCACCTCTATCGCCGCGACGCCAACGTCATCTACGACAACGGCTCCAACGGCCTGATTCACGTCAGCGGCCACGGCAGCCAGGAAGAGATGCGCCTGCTCATCAATCTCGTCCGGCCCAAATATTTCATACCTGTCCACGGCAACTACGGCAACCTGCACAAGCACGCCCGCATCGCCATGGAAACTGGCGCCATTGAGCACGCCGTTGTGCTCGAAGACGGCGACGTGCTGGAGATGGACAGCAAGGATATCCGCAAGACCGAAAAAGTCACCACCGGGCGAGTGCTCATCGACTCCGGCTCCTTCAACGATGTGGTGGAGGACCTCGTCCTGCGCGACCGCCGCATCCTCTCCGAGGACGGCGTGGTGCTGGCCGTTCTGGCCATCAACAAGCGCACCGGCAAGGTGCAGCAGCAGCCCGAGGTGGTGATGCGCGGCTTCGGCGGCGCGGACATCACCGAGCAGGCTCGCGAGCTGGTCCTGAAAACCCTCGACGGCCTCACCACCGAGGAGAAAGCCGACTACGGCATGGTCAAGGAAAAGGTCCGCGCTGAACTCAAACGCCTCATCCAGAAAACCACCGGCCGCCGCCCCATGATTATGCCGGTGATCTTGGAAATCTGAGCAGATTGTATCTCGGGTATGAAGGCGTTGAAGTAAATGGATTGGCTATATAAATCACCGATAGACTTCCCGCCGATTGCCAATCTGCAAAACCAGAATCGTCAGCACCTTGTCCTGAATATCGCAAATGACGCGATAATCACCCACGCGATAGCGCCAAAGATCGCCTAATGGCCCCTTCAGCGCTTTGCCTATCGTGCGTGGATTCACGCTAGGAGCCACGCGCTCATCCATGAAGTCGACAATGCGCCAGGCCGCGGCTCTGTCGAGCTTTCGCAATTGCTTCTTCGCGGTTTCGGCGTACTCAATCGTCCAGGCCAAGGTCTTTCCTTACCGAAGCCGAGGAGTGCACCTTCTCCTGCCCCTTGCGTACCCGTTTGAGCGTGTCGGCGGCCAGATAATACTCCTCTATTTCCGCAATGCCGCCTTCAATCATTTCGCGCAGATAGAAAGCCTTGGTCCGTCCCGTCTTCAGAGCCAATCTATGCAGCCGGTGTGAGAGTTCCGGGGCAAGCCTGATCGAAGTAGCCATAATCACCTTCCACGTGAATACATGTATTCATTGTATCAAATCGCTCATCCGCTTACCAAAAACTGGGTGCCCCACTCTCGCGGCGTCTTTGTTTTTGCCTCTATGGCGGGAATACGTATATCTACCCGATAATAAAACCATGTCCTCCCCGCTCGTCACCCTCGCCGAAATTCGCGCCGCCGCCGCCCGCATCGCTTCCATCGCCGTAAAAACCCCTTTGGTCGAAGCCGCATTTCCCGGCCTCTCCGGCCACAGAACCCAGAAGCGAATCTGGCTTAAGGCGGAGAGCCTCCAGCCCATCGGCGCATTCAAGATGCGCGGCGCGGCCAACAAAATTCTGCAACTGACGCCTGAAGAGATTCGCCGCGGCGTCATCACCTACTCTAGCGGCAACCATGCGCAGGCCGTGGCCTACGTGGCGCGCGAAGTCGGAGCGAAAGCCGGGGTCCCCACGGACAGGTCTTCGTCCGTGGGGTGTAAAGCAGTCATCGTGATGCCCTCGAACGCTCCGCCCATCAAGCGCGCTGCCACTCTGGCGCTGGGCGCGGAGATCGTCGATGTAGGCGTCGCCTCCAGCGAGCGCCTGGCCATGGCGGAAAAGCTCGTTCGCGAGCACGGCTACATCGTCGTGCCGCCTTATGACGACCAGCAGATCATCACCGGCCAGGCCACCTGCGGCCTGGAGATCGTCGAATCCCTCCCCGATGTGGACCTGGTTCTCTCGCCCGTCTCCGGCGGCGGCCTGTTGAGCGGCGTGGCCGCGGCCGTCAAGCAACTTCGTCCCCAGGCAAAGGTCTTCGGCGTAGAGCCGGAGCTGGCCGGCGACACGGCGGAAAGCTTTCGCACCGGCGCAATCGTTACCTGGCCCGCCGAGCTTGTCAGCCGTACGATCGCCGATGGCCTGCGCACCCAGAGCGTGGGCGTGCGCAACTTTGCCCACATCCAGGCCTTTGTGGACGGCATCCTCACCGTCACCGAGGCGGAGATTCGAGCCGCCATGCGGGCCATCGTCGCCGCCACGCGCCTGGTTCCCGAGCCCAGCGGAGCGGTGGCCACAGCGGCCCTGCTTTTCCATGCTGCGGAACTGCCCCCTTACCGCAAGGCCGTGGCCATCGTCAGCGGCGGCAACGTCGCGCCGGAGATGCTGGCCCAAATCCTCACCGAGGTTTGAAACTCTAGCCGAATCTGAGAAACTACCTCTGAGGTATGCTTTTCTTGTAGATTCAAATTGGATTTTAGCCCCTTTCTCCAGTTTGCAGGCTGCATTGGATCATCCCGCTAACCGCACCCCGGAGGCTTCTTGAACGTATTTCTTCAATCCATCATCCTGGGCATTGTGGAAGGTTTGACCGAATTTCTTCCGGTCAGCTCGACGGCGCACCTGCGCATCACCGAAGCGCTGATGAAAATCCCGCTTGACGACGCGGTTTGCTCCATCGGCAACACCGCCTGCGTCCAGGACGTTGCCTACTGGAAGATGTACACCATCGTCATTCAACTGGGCGCAATTCTGGCGCTTACGATCCTCTTCGCGGGACGCATCGCCGGCTTCATGCGCACCTTTCCCAGGGGCGAAAAAGGCGACCGCAACTGGCTCACCCACCCTATCTCGTTCACGTTGATCGCTTTTGCCTGCACCTCGGCTCCCGCGCTTCTCTTGTACAAGTGGAGCGAGAAAAATCTGGGCAGCCTCAACGTAATCGCTCTCGCGCTTCTCATCGGCGGCATCGTGATGTGGATCGTCGATGTCTGGAGCAGCCGCTACGTGGCCGGCACCACACACGTGGAAGAGATGTCGCTCCCGCAGGCCGTCTGGGTCGGCCTCATCCAGACACTTTCGGCTGTCTTCCCCGGAACCTCGCGCTCCATGTCCACCATCGCCGCCGGCCAAATCGCCGGCCTCGACCGGCCCACGGCTCTTGAGTTCAGCTTCCTGCTCTCCATCCCCACCATGATCGCCGCCACCCTTTGGGATCTTCTAAAGGAACTTCACCCCAGTCATGGCATGGCCGCCCACGTAGTCATGACCAGCGACGACTGGATTGTGCTCCTCATCGGCTTTGTTGTCTCCTTCATCGTGGCCTGGGGCGTAGTGGAGTGGTTTCTGCACTGGGTGCGCAAGCATGGCTTCACCATCTTCGCCATCTACCGCATTATCCTGGGCACGGCGCTCCTGCTCTGGGGGACAAAATATATCGGCGGTTGAGCTTCTCTGGAGCAAAAGTCTCCTGCGAGAGCCTAAAAATACGAATTTATGGTATGATGTAGCCATCATGATGGCTCGTACCCAAATCGCCCTTGAAAATGAGCTCCAGCGGCGTGCCCGCCGGCGCGCCAGCGATCTCGGCGTCTCCTTTGCTGAATATGTTCGCCGCCTGGTCGAGCGGGACCTTTCTCATCCCAAAGTAGTTGTGGGGATTGAGGCACTTTTTGATCTGGGGAGCTCGGGCGGCTCCAACATCGCGAGGCATAAGCACGAGATGATCGAAGAGGCATTCGATTTTGAAGCCGCCGCTTCATCGCGCAGCTCGATGCCGGAGAACGAGCAAGTCCTCGGATGAGCCTCTTCGTGGACACATCGATTTGGTACGCAATTGCGGATTCCTCCGACTGCGACAATGCCCGCGCCAAAGACATCGTCAAGTCAGGCGAGCCGTTGGTAACCACCGACCACATTCTGGTTGAAACCTGGATGTTGCTGAGCCGCAGGCTTGGGGGCGACGTTGCCGATCGGTTCTGGGGGATCCTCCGCGAGGGAGCCGCAGCCATCGAAATGGTAGGCCCGGCGGATTTGGAAACGGCTTGGCAAATAGGTCTCGATTGGAAAGATCAGGACTTCTCCATCGTGGATCGCACTAGCTTCGCGGTAATGTGCCGACTGGGCATTGAGCGCGCCGCATCTTTGGACGACCACTTTGCAGTCTTTCGCTTCGGTCCGCAACGTCGCAAGTCCTTCACGATTGTTCGATAGAAAACTCTCCCGCCGGGGGTCCACACCATGGTTCCCCCGGCCTTGTTTTGCACAAAGCCCACCCTCCCGGCGCGGATAATAGAGATTGATCTGGGAGTTTTTGCCCGCTCTACCAGCTCGTTCGCGGCAGATTTCCAGAGGGTCCATCGAGACGGAGCGCCCTTGCCATGAAGCCCCTTCGCATTGTTTTAGCGCCGACGAGCAACCGGCCTTTGAACATTTTTCTGGGGCTGGTGCTGGTGCTGGCCGCGCTGCTCGTCCTGCTCGCGCTGGCCACCTATCATGCGACCGATCCCTCGTGGAATACCGCCTCCGGCGCCATTGGACCCGCAGTCATCCGCAACTGGATCGGCCTCTTCGGCGCATCGCTCAGCGACCTGCTGCTGCAATTTCTCGGCATCTCCGCCTTCTTCATTCCTCTCTGGCTGTGCGGGCTGGGATGGACCTGGATGCGTTCGCGTCCCGGCGGCCTGGCCTGGCTGCGCTGGATGGGCGCTCTGCTGGCGCTGGCCTTTACGCCTGCCGTCCTGGCGTTGTTGCCCTGGCGATGGCTCTGGCAGGGAAGGCCCGTCGCGGGTGTTACAGGTCTGCTCATCTCCGATCTTTTGGTGCGCTATTTGAATTTCAAGGGCGCCACGCTGGTGGCCGGCGTGCTGGCCGCCGCGGGAATCTACTTTGCCTCGGCCGTCTTCTTCTCCACTATCGCCGAGATGATCCAGGCCCGCTGGCGCAATCTCGTTTCCCTGCATGACCGCTGGCGCAACTGGCGCGAGCAGCGCGCGGAACGCAGGCAAGAGCGTATCGCCGAGCGCGGGTTCCAGCACCAGCGGGAGAACCGCCCGGAAATAGGTCCGCAGCTCGTTCCTGATCCCGCGCCGATGCCGATCCCAATCGAGAATACGCGCGAGGCACCGCTCGCGGAACGTCCCGGCATCTTTGCCCGCATCTTCCGCCGACGGCCTGCCGCCGAGATTGACCCCGTGGACATTCCCGCCTATAAGCGTGTCGCGCTCCAGCCGGAGAGAGACGAAGTCGCCGTTTCTCGTCCGCTGCGCCGGCCCAGCATCTGGGAGAGCGCCGTCGAATTACCAGCGCAGGCTGAGGAAATTCCACTCGCCCCCAGCGCGGAAACTACGCAGCCCGCCCCCGCGCAACCCGTAACTCCACGTTCCGGGTATGTGCACTCTGCGGCCAGCCGCTTTGAGCCTCCCGCCGCTAGCCCCGCTTTTGTGCCGGCCGAGCCACGGCCCACCGACGAAATCGCCATCCATGAACGCGCCGACGCCGGCATGCACCTGGCTGCTGTCGCGCCAAAAAACATCAGCGGCTTCAAACTGCCGCCCAGCACGTTGCTCAACTCCGGCGAAGAGCCCCAGGCCATCCGCGAGGACGAGCTGCGCGAAGAGGCCCGCGTCCTGGTCGAAAAATGCGCCGAATTCGGTGTTCGCGGCCAGATCGTCCAAATCAATCCCGGGCCCATGGTCACCACCTACGAGTTCAAGCCCGAGGCCGGCGTCAAATACTCCCGCGTCACCGGATTGGACGACGATCTTTGCCTCGCCATGCGCGCCGAATCCATTCTCATCGAGCGCATGGCCGGCAAAAACACCGTCGGCATCCAGGTGCCCAACCATCGCCGCGAGACCATCCACCTGCGCGACTGCATCGAGTCGGAAGAGTTCCGCAAAGCCAAATCGCGCCTCACCATCGCCATGGGCAAAGACATCAACGGCCTCATCCGCACCGCCGATCTGGCCGAGATGCCCCACGTGCTCATCGCCGGCTCCACGGGCTCCGGCAAATCCGTGGCCATCAACGCCATGATTATGAGCCTGCTCTATCGCACCACTCCCGCGCAGGTTCGCCTCATTCTCGTCGACCCCAAGCGCGTCGAGCTGGGCATGTACGAAGGCATTCCCCATCTCTTCACGCCCATCATCACCGAGCCCAAGCTGGCCGCCAACGCCCTGCGCAACGCCGTCCGCGAGATGGAGCGCCGTCTCAAGCTGCTGGCCTCGCGCAGCGTGCGCAACATCGATCAGTACAACAAGCTCTTCGAGGGCTTCATGCAATCGCTCTTCGCCGACGGCGAAGATGAGCAGCCGCTCCCCTACATCGTCATCATCATCGACGAACTCGCCGACCTGATGATGCTCGACCGCGCCAACGTGGAAGAATCCATCACCCGCCTGGCGCAGATGTCCCGCGCCGTCGGCATTCATCTCATCCTGGCCACGCAGCGCCCCAGCGTGGACATCATCACCGGCCTCATCAAGGCCAACATCTCCACCCGCATCAGCTTCCGACTGGCCACCAAAGTCGATTCTCGCACCATCCTCGACGCCAACGGGGCCGAGGCGCTGCTGGGCCGCGGCGATATGCTCTTCTTGCCGCCGCGAACCAGTCGCCTCCTGCGCCTTCATGCTCCCCTGGTCACTGAAAAAGAAACCGCGGCGGTCGTCGAGTTCTGGAAGGCGCAGGGAGACGCCGAATACGTCCATGGCTTCCTCGAATCGCCCAAAGATGAAAATGAAAGCGCGGACGGCTCCAACCCCGACACCGGCGAAAACGACCCCCTCTACGACGACGCTGTCCGCCTGGTCTTCGAATTCCGCAAGGCCTCCACTTCGCTGTTGCAGCGCCGCCTGAGAATCGGCTATGGCCGCGCCGCTCACCTCATCGACATGATGGAGAGCGACGGCCTGGTTAGCCCCGCTGACGGCCCCCGCCCCCGTGAACTCCTCAAAGCCCCCGGCTAGCAACGTGAGGCCGCCTCCAGTGCAAACGAGTAAGCTCGGCGTGAAGTGTATGCAGGATAAGACACAGAAACCCTATATATAGGCAATAACCCAATTTGGTATATCCCAAAATGGGCTATATTCTTCTTCCACGGATCAATCTCAGTGGGAATAGACGAACAAGCCAAATTACGAGAACAGTTCATACAGGCGAGGAAGAGCGCTGGCATTACCCAAGTGGGTTTGGCTGAACGGCTTGGACGCCCTCAGTCTTTCGTGTCTAAATATGAGCGTGGCGAACGTAGGCTCGATGTGATTGAGCTCTGCGAGGTTTGCCATGCCCTCGGAATTGATCCCGTTGCATTTCTGCAACGCTTTTTACAGTGAGGGATCATGAAAATCGTAAAAATCTATACGTTGAAACGCCGCGGTTCCTATGTGACCTCGGAACACTGGAAGAGCACTCGCGAACAGATACACGCCGCTATCCGGAGATGCGAATGGCCAGTAGGAAGTGGTTCCTTCACGATCTATCCGGAGAGCGGCAAGGCACGCGGGGAGGGGAACGGTGTCAAACCCATTCGCGACAGGTTCGTTCAATCGTTGCAAGTGGACGGATGGACAATTGAAGGGAATACAAAGAATGCGTTGGATGAGCGTCTTGGAGACTTCGATGCAGTTCTTCCAGGACCGGAGAAACCGATTGTTGTGGAATGGGAGACGGGAGATATTGCATCACCACATTTGTCGATGAATATACTGATGCTGCTTCTGAAGACTCAGGTGATTTCAGCCGGGGTATTTATGCTGCCTTCACGGAAATTATGTGCATTTCTGACCGACCGAATCGGCTATTTCGACGAAATCAAGCCTTATTTTGCGCTGTGGAAGTCTATGCAATGTCGTGAAGGAATTCTTGAAATTGTGGTAATTGAGTAGGGCGTGACGTGTGAATATGTACAGAGAATTCCAAATGGAGAGAATAGGTACTGAGTTATCGGACCCGCGTCGCGGTAGATAACTACATTTCTACCTCCGATCTATCCTCAGTTGAGTTCCTTGGCTACGCGCAGATGCCAGTCAAGAACATTGGAGTATTCAAGAAAGCTAGTAAGCTCGGCAAGTCCGCTCTCGCGGAAAGTGGGCCGAAAGAGTTGCCGTGAGAACAGGGCGCGTCTGGCCTCATTTGAGACAATAGAAAACCGGGAGACTTTTGGGTCAGTCAGAAGCACGTCGTTAAACCGTAAGAGTCCAGAGTACACAGTAGTTGAGTGCTCGACTTCAAAGAGACCTTCAATTGTCTCGCCTCCGCGCGCAACCCATATCACGTCAATCTCTGACAATATTCCCTTGACTTGATCAAATCCGGAGGGGATGTTGCTCCTTAAAGCAAATCGTTCGGTCATTGACCAATCCAACTTGCCAGCGTCGTTTTCCGGCACGTATACTCCATATTTTTTGTAATGCCCTATTCCGGCTAGCAGTGTCTGCACTTGTGTGTGGGTAAGGGTACGGGCCTCACGCAGTAGCGCAGTGTTGAGGCTGCGGGCGATGGGTTCCAGTCCTATGTAGCCCTCTACGTTGAAGCGTCCCTGGCGAGCAATATAGAGTTCCAGTCCATCGTTCCGGGAAAGTAGTTGAACCTTATACTGACCATCGCTCGCTGTTTGTGCATTTCGAAAAATCTCTTCAAAGTCCCCGTACGGTACAAACAAAGGTGCAGACCCATCGTCTAGCAAAAAGCAAAGAAATGAATTGTGCCCTTCTAGCTGTCGCAAGTCAACTTCGCGGAGTCCAAAGAAAGTGCGGCCGCCTGGATGCACTTTAGAGTAGCGAATATAGATTCGTGCGGCATCTTTGCCGATTTTGAAAAGTGATTCGCTCCCAACAATCTTTTGGAGTTCGCCAAAGCGATTTCGGAGAGTTTCGAGAATTCCGATTTTGTGGAGATTTGACATGTCTCAGAAAGTTTATCAGGCGCTACTGGTCGGATGCCTCATATCACGCTTCTTGAAGTTGGCACCAATCTAGGTAGGCTTTTTCGGAGAGTGAATCATTGGAGCGATTGCCGTATTCCTTTCCAAGGTTGAAAGGCGGGTCGGCAAAAACAGTATCGACAACTTCATCTTTTATCCAAGGCAGAATGGCCATACAGTCATCGGAGTAAAGCGCGCCGAGACTGGATGCGTATGTCGGACTGATCCTGGCTTCATCTTTTATGAACGGGCTTGGATCAAACGGTAGATCATCCCATCTGAGAGGAGATTGATGCGCCACGATTATGTCGCTCCAAAAACAATAATATCCCAAAACAGGTTTGATATTCAACTTATAGTCTGTGGGAATCTGAGCGATTTCCAAATCGGAAAGACCATTCCCGCAATCGTCAAGGTCGGCTTCGGCCGGGCACCCCATCTATGAATCGCATTTGATTCAAGAGTGGACGATCACGATCTCATCAGCCATCCCCACTCCACGCGCCCGAAGGGCAGTTGGCCCCACCGCCAGTGGCTTGCAGATAATTACACTCCGTTGGCGCACAATCACAAATTGAAGAAGTATGGGCATCCCCTGTCCAAATCGGACAGGGGATGCCCGGCCTGTAACACCCCTGAGGGGGTACCCCCTCCCCCCTATACCCCATGGGGGTATAAATATCCCTTAAAATCTTGCAGATTGTTTCTAAACTCTCTGGAATCAACGCCCGTGGAAAATATTTCAGCCCAAATTCTCCCGCATCGTGAGATATGGCCTCCGAAAATCACCGGGGAAAACCGGAATTTTACTGGTTTTCTTGGTTGCCTCGTCTCCGCTTATCAAAATGCGTGATTCGCAATTTGGCTGCTGAAAACGCCTTGCAGTAAATAACTCTTTGCGGGCACACTCTATTTTTCAGCCAAGGGTTGATTAGGATAGAACCATGACGCTTAAAGGAAAGATTGTTTTCATAACCGGGGCCTCGTCGGGCATTGGCGCGGCCACTGCTCTGGCCTTTGCCGCCGAGAGAGCGCGCTTGCTGTTGGCCGCGCGTCGCGCCGACAAGCTGGCCGCCGTGGTCGAAGCCGCCTTGCAGAAAGGCGCGGAGGCCGTTCGCACCATCAGCCTCGATGTGCGCGACCGCAACGCCGTCAAGCTGGCCATCGGCACGTTGGCCGCTGAGTGGGCGGCCATCGATGTGCTGGTCAACAACGCCGGCCTCAGCCGCGGACTGGAGAAAATCTACCAAGGCAACATCGACGACTGGGAAGAGATGATCGACACCAACGTGAAGGGCCTGCTCTACGTGACCCGCGCCGTGGTGCCGGGCATGGTGGAGCGGGGCCGCGGCCACGTCATCAACCTGGGCTCAATTGCCGGCGAGATGGCCTATCCTAACGGAGCGGTCTACTGCGCCAGCAAGGCGGCCGAGCGCTTCATCAACGACGGCCTGCGCCAGGACGTGCTGGGCACGCCGATTCGTGTCACCAGCGTGGACCCCGGCATGGTGGAGACGGAATTCAGCCTGGTGCGCTTCCACGGCGACCATGAGCGCGCCGCCAAGGTCTACAAAAACGTCAAGCCGCTGGTCGCGGAAGATGTTGCCGAGGTTATCGTCTGGGCCGCGAGCCGGCCCGAGCATGTGAACATTGCGCGCGTGGTGCTGACCACGGTGCATCAGGCCAACGCACTGCTCCTACATCGCGAGGCCTAGCGAGCCAGGCGGGGAAAACCCTTGGCCGGCGGGTGGGAAAACACCGCAAGGCGCAGAATCTCTTAACTCAGCTTCGCTATCTGGCCATCCACCTGGGCCAGGGCGGCCTCCAGTGCCGCGCGGCGAGCCGGCTGAGTGGCCGTTTGCCGCAGAATACTCTCCCGTTGCAGGTGGAGCGACTGTTTCTGACGCTCCCGCACGGCGCGCTCCTGTTCGGCTATGCGTCGCGCATCCTCACTGACAAAGCCATTGCCAGATACGACCTCCGGCTGCTGCAAAACACTTGCCATCTGTTCCTCCACGGACTCACTTTTCCGTTCTCGATACCTGTTTTTATTCTACTCCGAAGTAACCACATGGAGTAGACCGCGCATTTCGACAAGCTGATGCTGACAGTGTATTGAGACGCAACAAACTCACTATTTTCCGATGCAGAAAGTAGAAAAAATAAGATTCAAAATGTCGTCGGGAGTAGTCTGGCCGGTGAGAGAATCCAGCGCCCAGAGCGCGCGGTAAAGGTCCAGCAGGATCATCTCGTGGGGAATCGCGTCTGCATTGGCCTGCGCAGCGTCAGCCAAAGCCGCCAGTGCCGCGGCGATGGCTTGCTTGTGGCGCAGGCTGGTTAACATTCCCGGCTCGGCGGCGGCTCCGCCGGTGGCCAACTCAAGAATGCGCTCGCGCAGCGCGGGAATTCCTTCGCCGGTGAGCGCCGATGTGGCCAGCGTGGGCAGATCGCCGCAATCGGGCAGAGGCCTCTCGGCTTCAGGCAGATTCCGAACCAGGTCGCTCTTGTTCACGGCCACCAGCGCGGGGCGGCCCTCAACAGCCTCAAGCAGCCGGTGTTCCTCGTCGTTCAGCGGCTGGGTCGCGTCGAGAACGATCACCACCAGCGCGGCGTCGGCCAGCGCCTCGCGGCTGCGGCGAATGCCTAGTTGCTCGGCCTCCTCCAAACCTTCGCGCAAGCCGGCCGTGTCCACCAGCTCCAGCGGAATGCCGTCGAGAGAAATCCGTTCGGTGACCGTGTCGCGGGTGGTGCCGGGAGTTGCGGTCACGATGGCGCGGTCGCGCTCCACCAGCCGATTGAAGAGCGAGCTCTTGCCCACGTTGGGCCGTCCCACAATGGCCAGCGTCAACCCATCGTGAACGATGCGCCCGCGCGCAAAGCTCGCTTCCAGCGCTCGTAGCGGCGGCGTCAGTTCTTCGATGTGGCTGGCGATCTCGGCCTGCGTCGTCAGCTCCACATCGTCCTCGGCAAAGTCAATGCCCGCTTCGAGAAGAGCAATGAGTTCCACCAGCGATTGCTTCACCGGCCCCACGCGCTGGCTGAGCGCGCCGCCCATCTGGCTGGCGGCCAGCCGCGCCTGGGTTAGCGTCTGCGCCTCGATCAGGTCACGGACAGCCTCGGCTTGCGTCAGGTCCAGCTTACCGGCCAAAAATGCGCGCTCGGTAAACTCGCCCGGCTCGGCCAGTCGCGCGCCCAGCTTCACAGCGCGGCCCAGCAGCAGCTCCAGCACCACCGGCGAGCCGTGTGCGGCTATCTCAACAAGATACTCGGCAGTATAAGAGTGCGGCGCGGCAAAATACGTGACCACTGCCTCGTCGATGCGTCCCGCGTCGCTGCCGGAATCAAGCGCGGCCAATGCGTCGTCTTCATCCAGCACATCGGCCAGCCGCGCTCGACCGTGCTCCAACGGCTGCCGCAGCCGCACCAGTTGCGCGGCAATCGACGCAGCTTCAGGCCCGCTCAGCCTCACAATCCCGATGCCCCCACGCCCTGGCGGCGTGGAGACGGCGGCGATAGTATCGTTGATGGTTTCAGAGCCAGCCATAGGCTGTAGATAGTGTAGAGGCTGGCCTGTCAGTTTGCTCCGCGTCAAACTCGGATTCTGATGCGGTTCATTTCTTCTTTAATCCCTGGCTTTCGAAGTACTTGATAACCTCTTCATTGCCGGCGGATCTTTTGTATCCAGCAAATCCCATCTGCGTGCCTCTTCCCTCCCTGGCATATTCCAATACTGTACGGCCCTTATTGTCCTTTACGTTGATGTCAGCGCCGTGCGCGATGAGCAACTTCACCAGGTCAAGGTTCCCGGTTTCCGCGGCTCTCATCAATGGATAGACGCCTCCAATCTCGGGCATATCCACCTTCGCGCCGTGCTCCAGGAGTAACGTAACGGTCTGGATAACCGCCGTTGGTGTACAGGGAGAGTTCTTTGTGCTTTCCGGCCTCTTGCTCCAGATTCCGGCATAGGCATCGCCGCAACCCCTCACAATAGCTAAGTCAAGCGGCGTAGCGTTATATGTTCCGGTGATATTTACATTGGCGCCGCGCGCAAGAAGCAGTTTGGTTATCTCCAGGTTTCTATCCGTGGTGAAATACAAACTGGCATTCACCTGGTTTTGGTCCGTAGTATATTTGAGCAGCAGCGCCGCAATGTCTGTGTTGCCTTGCCACACGGCCCAATAAAGGGGAGTAAAGCCAGCGACATTGGCTCTCCAGTCCGGCTTCGCGCCGTGATCAAGCAGCAGTTGCAAGGTGTCGATCGACTTTGATGAAACCGCGAGACTCAGGGGCGTGTTGAGATTCACGTCTTCAGCGTTGACCTGCGCGCCTTTCTCCAGCAACAGCGCGGCAACATCTTTATTGCCCTGTTGAGAGGCGAAGTGAAGCGCCGTCGACTTGTTGCCGTCCACTGCGTTGACATTCCCGCCGTGATCCAGAATCAGCCTGATGGCATCAAGCTGGCCGATGTGCAGGAATTTCGCGGAATCAGCTTGAGTAACCGCAAGGATTGGTATTGAAGGCGGGGCCTGCGAGGTTAATACCCACTGAATTGCCTCCGAAGTGGAGAATGTGACGCTGGCGCATGAGGTGAAGATTAGACCCTGCGTTTGGGTTTGATAAACAAGATTGGTGGTATTCAATTTCATGGATCGGCCATCGTCGCTAACCGTGCCGTTTAGCGCCTGTGAACCGCCAGGTACCGTGCATGGGCCCACGCTTAAGTCAGAAAATGCAGCTTGACCATCCACGGCTCCGTTCGTGACCGTCGCGCTGATCCCAATGCTACGAGAAGCGCCGCTTGCCAAGGGCAAAGAGATTGAGCCGCTCAAGCTGCCGTTGGAGATGGTCAGGCTGGCGCCGTTGCATCCCGACGCGCATGACCAGGGCCCTGCAAGCGCCAGATCCTTGTCGTGGCTGGCAAGGTCGGCGGTCAGCTGATTCCAGTTTGCCTCCGCCTGTTGCTGGTCGGAGGCGGCCTGTGCCTCTGCATTGCGCTTTGCGGCTAACTCCTTTTCCACCTCGATCGCATAAATCTGATCTTGCGCGTCCTTGGCGTCCTTATCCTCCATCTTTGCCAGCAAAGCCAGCTTCAAGTTAGCGATTGCCGCATCGAACTGTCCGCTTGTTTTCTGTACCATTGCCAAACCGTAATAGGCATTGCCCCACCACGGAGCAATATAAATCGCCTGTATGTATTCTTGAATCGCCGACTCGAATTCGGCATCCGTTTTGGCCTCCTTTGCGTAGACAGATCCGCGAATGTAGTGATGACGCGCCTCTTCCGGTATCTCCGGAGCGGGCGTAATGGTTCGCGCGAAGGCAATCGTCTTTGCCCGCAGCGCCGCATTTTCGGGATTCTTCTGCAGATCAGCAACATACTGGTTGAGCGTCTGCTGTGGACTGGCTGTCTGCGCCTGAGGTTGAATGTGGGCTGGCACAAAGATAAATGGAAGTAAGAACAACATCATGCTTAAGCCGGCTTGGTGCTTCATCCTGACTCTCCTCTTTTGCGAACTGATACGTAAAACATCGCTTCACTGCTCTGGAAGGTAGACCCCCATAATGACGTCACGGTCATTATCCCCACGAGTCGAACGCAGAGTTATTTCATCGCCGTCGTCGCTGATTACTACTTCAACCCAATCCCATATTGCCGATCGTGTAACAAATCCCTTGATGGGGAAGTCCACTGTATATGGAGGATTCCACTGGCCATAAATGTTCGGGACATATCGCATAAAACGAAAGGTTCTGCCCCGTATCTCATATACATCCATGTCGGTCCAATTATCGCCGTATTCGTTGTGCTGCGGATATTTCCGCGCATATCTTCTTCCATTGATCTTCCCGAGTAGCGTGTCAAGTCTTCCTTCAGGGCTTGATTCATAGGCGCGCCGCGCTCGCTCCTGTTCTTCTTGTTGCCTCTTAACCTCGTCCTCCCGCCGCTGCTTATCCTGGTCCGCTGCCGCCTGCTTATCCGCCTTGAGCTTGTATATTTCATCCTGGGCGTCGCGGGCATCGGCGGGCGAGGACGCGAGATAAAGGTTGAGGCTGGCAATGGCGTCGTCATATTGATTCGCGGCTCTCTGGGCGATGGCCAACTTCTTATAGGCCTCGGCCCACCAGGGAGCAGCCAGCAAGGCCGCCTTATACTCCTGAATGGCGCTGGCGAAGCCGGTGCTTACGGTCGCCTTCTCCATAAATGCCTGCGCCATCACGTAGTGCTCGCGTGCCTCCTCGGGAATGGCGGGCGGAGTCTTCATGGCCTGCGCCATGCGAATTACCCTCTGGCGCGCCGTTGTGTCGTAGGGATTGCTCTTGACCGCGGCCACAGCCTGCCGCAGCCGCTCCTCAGGGTCGAACGAAGCGATCTTCGCCCGCACCGCGTCGGCATCGGCCGCATGGGGCGCGGCCAGCAGATAAAGGCTCAGGCTCGCCCGGGCGTCGTCGAAGCGCTCCAGCTTCTCCTGAACGCTGCCGAGGCTGGAATAGGCATCCGGCCACCACGGGGCCAGCAGCGCCGCCCGGTCGAAGTGGGCCAGCGCGTCGAGAAGCGCCTGCTGCCCAGCCGCCGGTGTCGCAAGGCCATTTCCCTTGGCCAGTTCGTCCTGGGCCTCCTGCGGAAGCGCTGGAGCGGGTTTCATGGTCAGCGCCAGCTTGATGATCTTCTCGCGCAGCGCGCGGTCGCCGGGGGTCTTTTGCAGGTTGGCGACGTACTGCTTCAACCGGGCCTGCGGCGATAGAGTGATTGCGCCTGTCTGCGGCCTGGCAGTCGTGGCGGGTTTCGCCGTCTGCGCCCGCGTCGGAAGGCCGTCTGCGCAAAACAACGAAAGAAGCATAAATCCCAAAAGAATCGTTCTCGCTTTCATGGTTCCATTCTCCTTATTACAGTATGTTTCGGTTGACGCTGAGACCGAGCGGTTATCACCTGGGCTTCGTGGGGACCTGGCCGGTCGCGCCTGCACTGGCCGTCTGTTTCTGCTTTTCAAGTTTGAGAATATACTGTCGCAGGCTGTTAGCGGCTTGCAAACTCTTTTCCTGCTCGCCCTGTATCTGGGATAAGCGGCTCATGCTGGCTGCCTGCTTCCAGATAACATAGGCCGAATCCAGAAGATCCTTAGCCGGTCCCGCAAGATTCACCGCCGCGGGAAATTCTTTGTGGGTCACAACTCCTACGGCGTCTTTGATTTGCGTCACAATCTCATACATATCCTCGCGGGTGAACTCCGAGTTGTTTGCCTTCTTCAGGTCGGCGAGTTTCTCGTGCAAGTTATTCGTTTTATCCGCAAGCATGACCTCGTTCTGTATGCGTTCTAGTTCTTCTTTCCGGTTGATCAGCATTCCGTAAATAGTATGCAGACCCTTTTCCTGGCTTTGCGCCTGTGTGCGGCTCAGCAACTGGTTCAGCGCCTGCGCCCGCTCTTCCTTGTTCACTTTCGCCAGGTAATCCACATGCGCGCCGATAAGGTCCAACACCAAGGTCAAGCTGAGCTTCTCCGCGTCTTCACTGGCATCCAGGCTGTCTGCCGTCCATTCCAGGCGCTGGTCCTCGCTTTGTCCGTTGGAGCGAATCAGTCGTCGCAGAGCCTCTTGAGCTTGCCTGATCTTGCGGTTAACCTCCATCACCTCCGGCTGCCGGCGCTCCAGGATCCTGACCGGAATGTTCTGCAATGCTCCCGGCGTCAAACGTGCGCCTTGGGAGTTCGAGTTTGAAATATCTTTGAGGCCGAGGCCGCCGGAGTCGTTGCCGCTCAGGTCCTTCAGCCCCAGATTATCGTTCCCTCCCTTGAGGCCAAGTTCGCCCCCGCCGAGGCCCTTCATGCCATTCAGGGCGTCCTGCTTTTTGCGCTCAAACTCTTCTTTTTCACGTCTGGCCTTTTCTTCATCGCGCCGCCGTTGCTCTTCAATCTCGCGCTGGCGCTGTCGTTCACGCTCGGCCTCAAGCTCACGCTGACGCTGTCGTTCGGCTTCGTAGTCATAAGAAGAAGAAGATGAGGAATTACCAGATGATGGCTCTCTATATCCGCAGGCCTGTTTGCAGGCATTGTCACTGCAAGGAGGACTAAGCACCTTTCCGCAATAACAGGGACAGCTATAAGCTTTGCCTGGGATATTTTGCGCTCCGACCAAGATGCATACAGCCGCTGTAGACAGAGCAAAAATAACAGCTACCAACAAAGACCGTTTCATAATTGCCTCCATGCTCGGAGTTCAGCGCTCAGCGTGGCAAAACTCAACGATAAAACAAATGCTGAAAGGATGATTGTGCTTAGGACGCTCTTCATCGTCGTCTCCTCACCTGCACCGGATTTTACACCCGATGCGGCAAGGCAGAGGGGAATTATTTATCTGCAAGCGACACGAACAAAATCCTTGTTCCGGGCAAGTCTCATTACATGCCAGCCACGTGCCGTACAAGCCCTCAAGCGGGATGTTACACTCCGCCACAGGGAGATGTTGCATGGGAGCAACAAAGATTGAATTCCGTCTGCGCATGGTGATCATGATTCTCATCGCCGCACTGGGCTTCTGGGCACCGTGGACCGAGATTTGGGGCATAGGCAATCGCTTCCCGCTTTGGGCATGGCTGGCGCTCGAGCTGAGCCGCCTGGGCTTCATCCCCTCTGCCGTTGCCGCGCCCCTGGTGATCATTGTTACCGCACTGATCGCCGCCATAGGCGCGGTGCTCCGCATCTGGGGCGCGGCCTGCCTGGGATACGACACAGTCCATCACGGGCAGATGCGGGCTGGCGCGGTGATGGCCGATGGGCCCTATCGCTACGTGCGCAATCCACTCTATCTCGGCAGCTGGTGCATGATGGCGGCCATATCGTTCGTCATGCCACTTACCGGAGCGCTGGTAATGATGACGCTGATGACGGTCTTCTTCCTGCGCTTGATTCTGGCTGAAGAAGCCTTTCTCGCCGGTCAACTTGGCCAGCCCTACCAGGACTATCTGCGCGCCGTTCCGCGCCTCTTCCCGAACCTGCGGACAATTCTCTCGCACTCCGCTCCCCAACCCACCGGTCGCAAGCCGCAATGGCTCTATGCGTTCGTTACCGAGGTCAGTCCTATCGGCATCTTTGTCGCGCTGGCCTTCTTCTCCTGGAGCTATAACAACTGGCTCATGATCAAGGTGATCATCATCAGCTTTGGCCTGTCGATGGTGGTCAAGGCGCTGGTATCCAGGGAATCCGCTAAATAAAAAACAAAAGGGAGAAGCCCTCAGGCTCCTCCCCTTCACAGTCTTCGGTACAGGGATAACTACTTCTTCGGTGGGGCGATCGCGTCCTTGGCGGCCTTGGCCACGCGGAACTTGACCACCGTCTTGGCCTTGATCTTGATGGCTTCGCCGGTCTGCGGGTTGCGTCCGATGCGTGCTTTGCGCTCCGCCTTCACCAGCCGGCCGATGCCGGGTATCACAAATACGCCGCTCTTCTTGGTTTCTTTGATGGCGGTATCCGCCAGCAGTTCCATGAAGGCTGTGACTTGCTTGTTGGTCAATTCCATTTTCTCGGCCAGAAGCCGGGTCAGTGCTGTTTTCGTCAATCCTGCTGCCATTGTGTGATCTCCTTTTCGGGCATGCCCTTGGGCGCGCCGATGTTGCCAGGGCTTCCGCCGCGAAATGCGTTCCGCATGGGGGAGTCAGGCAACGATTGCGCAAAATCCCTGTATTCATGCGGGTCGGAATACCCGTCGTTCGTTACCTTGCAACATTCGAAGGTGCAAAGTCAAGGCAAAAAGCAGGGATTTTCCCACTTTTTTGCGGGTTTTATGCTATTTCCTTCTGTTTTTTCCCATTTTTGCCCGGAATTGCCGGTTTCTGAGCCTTCCAATCCGGTAATCCTGCCCAAAGGCTGCTGTCCGCAGCACCCTAATCCAGCCCGAAAAGCACCTTTTTCCGCGGCGTCATCGTCGCCAGTATGGGCGTATTCAGAGCCTCCACCACTGGCGCAGCCAGCCGGAAATGGCGCGCCAGCACTGCGGCAAAATCAGCCTTCAGAGCCGTCGAGGCGGGCAGCGAGGTACTCAGTCCCCACTGCCGGCACCGGATCAAATCCATCGCCGGATGCTCGCAGGGAAAGCCCTTCGGAGGCCGCGTCAGCGCATTGCCCTCAAATTCCCCAAACGTGCTGCGCACGCCTTTCCTTTGCAGGAGTTTTCGGAACTCTAAATGATGCTCCAGCAGCCAATGGCGAATGGCGGCCAGTTGATCTTTTTCCGGCATCCACGCCCCGGCGGCGATAATCACTTTCTTGTCGTCGACGTGAAAGTAGAATCCCGCGCCGGAGGTCTTCTTCAGCCCTTCCAGCATCCACCACGCTGCCACGTGTGTCTTGTAAGGCTTCTTGTCGGCGCTGAAGCGCGTGTCGCGATAAATCCTGAACAGGCACTTCTCCGCGGGCCGCACATAGGCCGGCGCAAAACTCTCCATCGCCTCGTTGACCTTGTGAATGATGGCCAGCATCGGCTCCTTCAACTCCGCCTCAAAGATGGCCTTGCGCGGCGTAAACCATGCGCGGTCATTGTGCCGCTTGAGATTGCGCAGAAAAGCAAGCCCCTCGGGGCGCAGATGAGCGGCTGGAGTGATAGGAGCGAATTTCTTCTTAGAAACCATAGCAAGAGAAGTGTATCGCGAAGCGCGCCTGCCTGGACGGCCAGTCCCCCCACCGCGCGTGGCTACCGAATCACCTTCAGTGCCCCCCGGAACAGCCCGTCGAAATCAGCTCCCAGCGCGGCATCCTTGGCTACCACCTGCTGAATGGCCTTCTCTGCCGCAACGCGCTGATAGCCAAGATTCACCAGCGCCGACAGCACATCCTCGGCAGCCGGCCCCTGCACGGACGATGGCGCCGGCGCAACGGCAAAGTCATCGAGCTTGTCCTTCAGCTCCACCACCAGCCGCTCGGCCAGCTTCTTGCCCACGCCGGGAATGTGCGTCAGTTGCGCGTGGTCCTGCCCGCGAATGGCCTGGACTGTACGTTCTGAAGACAGCCCGCTCAGCATCTTGATGGCCAGCTTAGGGCCGACGCCGCTCACCGTAATCAGCCGCTCAAAGAGGCGCTTTTCCTGAGAGTCAAGAAAGCCGAACAACGCAATCTGATCGTCGCTGACATGGGTATGAATGTGCAGCGCAGCCTCCGCGCCCACCGAAGGCAGCGCAGTGAAAGTTGGCACGGAGATCGTAACGTCGTACCCCACCCCGGCCGCTTCGACGATGGCTTGGCCGGGCTGTTTGTAGATAAGCTTTCCACGCAGATGAGCGATCATGATGCTCCTATCCTAGTATCCCCAGCCGCTTGGCCACCCGCTCCAGCGTCTCCAGCACCTGATCCAACTGCGCCTCGGTGTGTTCGCTGGTCAGGATCAGGCGGATTCTCGCTTTGCCTTCCGGCACCGTTGGAAACGCAATTCCCGTTCCCATCACGCCCTCTTCAAACAGCGCCCGCGAAAACTCCATCGTCTTGCGCCCATCGCCAATGATAATCGGCGTAATCGGCGTCTCGCTGGCCGGCGTGGTCACTCCGCCGACGTTGAATCCCGCGCGCTTCAGTTCTCCCTGGAAGGATCGCGTGTTCGTCCACAGCCGCTCGATGCGCTCCGGCTCCCGCTCCAGAATGTCGAAGGCCGCCATGCACGCAGCCGCCACCGCCGGCGGATGCGAAGTGGAAAACAGAAACGGCCGCGCACGGTGGTAGAGGTAGTCAATTAAATCTCTAGTCCCGCAGACGTAGCCGCCCAGGCAGCCGATGGCCTTCGACAGCGTGCCCACCTGCACGTCCACCTTGCCGTGCATCCCAAAGTGATCTACCGACCCGCGCCCGTTGCGGCCCAGCACGCCCGAGGCGTGAGCATCGTCCACCATCATGATAGCGCCGTATTTTTCTGCCAGCGCGGCCAGCTTGTCCACCGGTCCGATGTCGCCATCCATGGAAAAGACGCCGTCGGTAATCACCAGCTTTTTGCCCGGCTCGTTGACCACCTCCTTCAACAACTCCTCGCAATGGGCCGCGTCCTTGTGTCGAAAAACTTTAATAGTCGCCCGCGACAGCCGCGCCCCGTCGATGATGCTGGCGTGGTTCAGCTCGTCCGAAAGGATAAAATCCTCCTTGCCCAGAATCGCGCTGACCGCGCCGGCGTTGGCCGTAAAGCCGCTCTGGAAGACCACGCATGCCTCCACGTTCTTGAAGCGCGCAATCTTTTCTTCCAGCTCCATGTGGATGCGCATGGTTCCGGCAATCGTCCGCACCGCGCCCGAGCCTACGCCGAACTTCCGCGTCGCGGCTATCGCCGCCTCAATCAGCCGCGGGTCGTTGGCCAGGCCAAGATAGTTGTTGCTGGCCAGGTTGATCACCTTGCGCCCGTCGTAGTGGCACACCGGCGCCTGCTGGTCGTCGAGGATGCGCAACTTGAAATACGTGCCCTTGGCGCGCAGTTCGTCCAGCGCGGCGGTCAGGTGGGCAAGCTGGGGGCGGGCAGGGGACTGGCTCATGGCGTTCTCCTCAAACAATCAAGCATAACGCGATGTGCCGGAGGGGCCAAATCCAATCTTGATTACCATGGATTAGGGCCGCCCGCTCAAAGTGTGAAAGAATTTAAAATCAAAGGAGACCTCGGCCCCATGGCATCCTCCAGCGGCGTGCGCAAGACTCCGTTTCTCTCCGGCGTATTTCTAATTACCTTCTCCGCTCTGCTATTTCAAATCCTGCAGACCCGCATCATGTCGGTTGTCGAATGGTACTCCATGGCCTTCCTTGCCATCTGCGTTGCCATGCTGGGCATGACCGTTGGCGCTGTCTGGGTCTATCTTCGGCGCGAGAGCCTGCAGCCTGCGCAACTGCCTGTTACGCTGTCAAATTTCGCGCTGCTTACTGCGATAGCCATGCCGGCCTCCATGATCCTGCAGTTTTGCCTGATTACCTCGCCAACCATGTCGCTCACCACGGTGGTTTCGTGGGTCTTGCTGCTGACCTTAATGGCGGTGCCATACTTCTTCGCGGGAGTCGTAGTGAGTTTGGCGCTGACGCGCAGCCCCTTTCCCACCGGACAGGTTTACGGCGCAGACCTGCTCGGTGCGGCGCTGGGATGCGTGGCGGTGCTTGCTCTGCTGAATCTTCTCGACGGTCCCTCTGCTGTGATTTTTGCCGGAGCCATTTCCGGCTTGTCCGCGATGGCTTTTGCCGCCAGCGCCAATGCCCAGGACCGGCAGCGTCTCAAGTCAATGCCCTGGTGGAGACGACCGGCGACGGTGGTCATCGCGTTGCTGGTTTTAGCTCCGCTGAATGCGTTATCGCCTATCGGCTTCAGCCCCATCATGGCCAAGGATGTTCTCGATTTTCACGGTAGATTCAGCCAGTACGAGAAGTGGAATACATATTCGCGTGTTCGAGTGACTCGCCCCCGCATGTTGCCCGTTGAATTATTCGGCCCTTCTTCCCAGTTGCCGGCGAACCTGCATGTTATGAAAGCCGTAATTTGTATCGATGACCTATACAACTCTTCCAATATGTTTCACTATGACGGCACTCTGAAATCTATTGACTTTCTGCAATACGAAATCGTCAGTCTGGCATATCGTCTTCCCAACATTCACAAGTCTGCGGTAATCGGTCTTGGCGGCGGCCAGGATGCTTTAACGGCTCATCTCTTCGGGGTAAACGACATCACCGGCGTGGAACTGAATCCCATCATCGTCGACCTGTATACGCGCAATCCCGGTTATAAGAATTTTTCCAATCTGACGGCCCTGCCGAATCTGAAGCTGCACGTGGACGACGCGCGAAGCTGGTTTGCGGCCACCGACGAAAAGTTCGATCTGGTGCAGATGAGCATGATCGACACTTTCGCGGCAACCGGCGCCGGCGCGTTCAGCCTGAGCGAGAATGGTCTTTACACTCTGGAAGGTTGGCGCGCCTTCCTCAAGACCCTGAACAAAAATGGCATCTTCACGGTTAGCCGCTGGTACGCCCCCGGTAATGTCAACGAGTCGGGGCGATTGATCGGTTTGGCGACGGCTGCTTTGCTGGATGCGGGAGTCAAGGATGCGCGCCCGCATCTGTTCGTCGCAAACACCGGCAAGCTCGCTACCCTCGTGCTGTCCAAGTCGCCTTTCACCGCGGAGCAGTTGCGCATTCTGCATCAGGCCGTGCGAGATGGAGGATACTCCGAACTGGTCTCGCCCGACCGCCCGCCAGACTCTCCATTGCTGCGTCAGATTGTCGAGAGCCGCGACCTCGCCTCCTTGAATCGTGTGCTGGATTCCACCTACCTCGATCTCACCGTGCCCACTGACGAGCGGCCGTTTTTCTTCAACCAACTGCGTATCTTCGATATCTCGGGCCTCATAACGGTTTTGCGAAATATGCATAATGACGAGGAAGGCGGCGTTTGGATGGGCAATCTGTTGGCTTCCGCCGTGCTGGTGTTGATTTTGTTCATCTCGTTGATTGCGGTCATCGCTGTCATCCTGGTGCCCCTGCGAAGCGCGCCGCGCAAGTGTTCGCTGCGCCTTGCTATTGCCGGAAGCCTGTATTTTTCTCTTATCGGCATGGGCTTTATGTTGGGAGAAATTGCGCTGCTGCAATATTTCAGCGTATATCTGGGGCATCCTATTTATTCTCTGAGCGTGTGCCTGTTCAGTTTGATCCTGGCCTCCGGCCTGGGCAGCCTTGCTTCGGATTGGCTCATGCTGAATACGCGCGGAAAATTGCTGCTGTGGGGCTGTATGATCGTGCTCTACCTGGCGGTCATGGAACGCGTTTTGCCGTCGATCTTTCAGTCCACCACCAATCGTGAACGTCTTGTGCGTATCGGCATATCGCTGGTGGCAATCATGCCGCTGGGTTTCCTGCTCGGCTTCGCCTTCCCCACGGGCATACGGTTGGTCTCGGCGATAAACGCTCAGCCAACCCCGTGGTTCTGGGGCATCAACGGCGCCACCAGCGTACTGGCCTCGGTGCTGGGTGTGATCTTCAGCATGTCGTTTGGCATCAATGTGACCATGCTGATTGCCGCGACGTGCTATCTACTGCTGATCCCAGCCAGTCTCGCCCTGCTGGCCATGCGCCCTCTCGCCGCTCAGCCATAGCGGTTCTTCAATTGCCGTGTGCCGCATCACTGATCGGAATTGCGCACGCACAATGCGCGATCGAAACTTGCCCCGCGCTTATCCAGTTCAATCACATGCTGTTTTGGGTCGCCCTGTCCGCGGAAGTAGAAACCGCGCATCGTCTGAGGTTCATCCCCGCCGCTGCTGCTCCACACCACGCCGGAAGTGAGCTGAATTCCGCCTTTGATCTGGCAGGACTTATAGCCTTGAGCACCGCAGGGAGCCATGGCGTTGGGATTGTAGATATTCTTCAATTCGTCAATCGACGGCAACTGCCAGTCTGAAAATCCCGCAAGTTGCAGGCTGCTGCAGTATTCCTCTGCCGGTCTCCATCTCAGGGCGAAGCCATTGTCATTCCGGGTCCACATCAACCCCGTTGCCGGATCAGTCCAGACGCCTCCGGTTTGATTCTGCTGCCCAGCTTGCGCGCGCCCCGGATATTCTCTCCCCCACTCATCGCGTACCGCTTTGTCGTGCGCCTCCTGCTCGGCCTTGGCCTGTGCTTCTTGCGAGGCCTTGTCTCTTGCCTCGATAAACGCTTTATCCCGCGCCTCCTGCTCGGCTTTGGCCTGAGCCTCTTGCGATGCCTTGTCTCTCGCCTCGATAAACGCCTTATCCCGCGCCTCCTGTTCGGCCTTGTCCCGCGCTTCCTGTTCGGCCTTGGCTTTTGCTTCCGCGTCGGCCTTGGCCTTTGCATCTGCCTCGGCCTTGTCTCTTGCCTCCTGCTCGGCCTTCAGGCGGGCGTCGCGCACGGATTGCAGCGCAATGGCCAGGCTGGTCTGCCCCGCGGCCTTGACTGTAATCTCGTTTGTCGCTTTGTCGAGAGCGTCTTCAGTCTCGGCCGTCACGGTATGCTGGCCGGCCTTAACCTTCGCCTTCACCGAGGCTCCGGCGTCGATGTGGCCTTTCGCTGTGTCGTCCAGAGTCCAGTTGCAGGCTAGGTCGCAGCTCACCAGCAACGTCGGGGTGGCTGGCTTGGCCGGCGACGTCTTCGGACGCAGAATCGGTCCCTCATCCTGTTGTTGTGATTGTTGAGCTGTTTGCGGCTGTTGTGTGTATGCCATCCCCGCGCCCAGCGCCAACACCGCGATCACCAACGCCGTGGTTGCTTGATTCTTAGCGATCATGCCACACTCCGGATTCAGCTTGCAGTACTTGCTTCAGTATCCGTATAAACCCGAACCCAAACAGAAAAGTTGTGGCAATAATATTGTCGAATCAACGCGCCTGTCTTATTCCGTTGAACCGCGCACGCACAGCGCGCGATTCAGGCCGCTGCCGGATAGTGGGGAAGAGTACTGCTTTCCATTAGCAAAGAGAAAAACCCACGCTTCCCAAATTGTATTTCCCTGAGTGTTGCTCCATTGCCAGCCGGATAATTGCAGGTTGCCCTTCACGTGCCAGGTAGCCGGGCTGCCGCTGCCCAGTTGTCCCGCAATATTGATCTTTGGATCGTAGATGTCGCTCAGCTCGTCAATCGTCGGCAAGTGCCAGTCGGAGTAACCCGCCAGGCGCAGATTATGGCAATAATTCCTCGCCTTCTGCCAGTTTACATCGCTGCCGTTATCCTTCTTCGTCCACATCAACAGGGTTTCAGGATCAGTCCAGATCTTGCCGGCATCCTCCTCCTGCGCGGCCTTTTCCCGCGCATCGCGCACCGGCTTGAGCTCGATGCTCACCACCGTCTGCCCTTCGGCATGGATCTCGCAGAACTGCTTAACCTGATCGGCGCCGTCTTCGCTTGTGGCAGTCACCAGGTGCTGGCCTGGTTCAACCTTCATATTGGCCGAGTCGCCTGCCGCAATGTGTCCGCGCTCCTTGCCGTCCAGCTTCCAGTTGCAGGCCAGGTCGCACATCACAATCAACCTTGCATTAATAATCTCGGCCTTATCCCGCGCCTCCTGCTCGGCCTCGAGCCGTAAATTACGCACAGGCTGAAGCTCCAGGTTCACCACCTTTTGCCCGGCGGCTTTGATTTCAGCGATCTGCTGCACTTTGTCCAGGCCATCCACGGTTGCCGCAACCACCATATGCTCGCCGGCTTCGACCTTCGCCTTGGCCGAGCCGCCGCCCTCGATGCGGCCTTTTGCTTCGCCGTCCAGCTTCCAGTTGCAGGCCAGATCGCACATCACCAGCAGGGTCGCGCGTGGCGCTTCCGTTTTGGACTGTGGCTTCGGGCGCAGAATCGGCCCCTCATCCTGTTGCGCCAGAGCCGCCAATGCCGTGGCCATAAACACCACTGCCATCGCCCAAACTGCTGTTGTTCTTCCGAGCATCTTATCTTCCAACTTGTCTTGCCCGCCTCGGCTTCTTTCCTGAGGGGGGCCGGTTGCCGTTAATGAGACAGACGTATTTTTCCGCTTCCCGGCCTACTGCAAGTCGCGCAGCCGTTCGCAAGCATCAGTCACTTTTCCGTCACAGGCTTTTTGGTAATTCTGGCGCGCCATCAGTTTGTCCGGCGGGACGCCAAGTCCCTGGTCGTAGAGATAGCCCAGGTAGCTGCAGGCATCATATACTCCACCGTCACAAGCCTGCTTGAAGTATGTGCGCGCCTCGGCGTACTTTTTTTGGTTCTGGTACACGGAACCTAGTCCGGTGCAACCAAGCAGGTGTCCTCCATCACATGATTTCTGGTAAATCTTGCGCGCTGTTTCTGTGTCCGCCGGTATGCCGAGGCCATTCGCATAGATGTAGCCGAGATAGTTGCAGGCATTCATCTCACCGCCGTCGCAGGCTTGGGTGAAAAGCGTCCGCGCCTTATTGTATTGCTTGCTATCGTAGGCGGTCTTGCCTTGCTCGTAGGTGCCGGATTCTATCGCAGGCGTTGCCGCCGGCGGATTGGCCGCGCGCAGGGCTGCTCCGCTCCAGATATACACGCCGCTGACTTCAGCGCCGGGCGTGTGGCCCAGGGCCGTGGCCATGGCGCGAATCTTGCTGCCGCTGGCCAGCCCCGAGATGAGCTGCGAATAGACGGGCGAAGCCTCCGTGGGCGGGCTGCCGTCGAGCGTGTAGTGGATCGTGGAGAACGGGGTTGTGTCAAAGATGGCCACCGGCTGCGCCTCGGCGTAGGTGCCCCCTTCCGGCCTGAGTACCGGGGAAGCCGTCACGGGCAAGAGCTGAAAAAACCACACGGCGGCCCAGATTCCCGCGCAGATTCCCATCAGAATTGCCGCAATAACCCACACCGGGCCTCTTGAGCGCCGCGGCCTGGGCTTGGGTTCCGGGACGGGCATGGGCACGGATGGTTGTGGCGGCGCTTCTGCAAGGGTTTTTGGGCGGGGCGGGGGAGGCGGCATGGACAACGCCTCCACCACGGCTGCCGCCGAAGGATAACGCTGCTCGCGCTCGCGGGCCAGCAGGCGCATGACAATGGCTTGCAGGCCGGGATGCTCCCAGGCCAGTTCCGGCCGCAACAGCTCAAGCGGCGGGGGCGCTCCCTGCAAATGCAGATACATCCAGCCTTCCATATTCTCGGCATGGTAGGGAGTTCGCCCGGTGAGCATCTCGTAAAGCACCCCGCCCAGGGAATAGAGGTCGGTGCGGCCGTCCAGCTCTTCGGCCGGCGTGCCCCGCCACTGCTCCGGCGCGGCGTACTCCGGAGTCAGCAGCAGCCCGGCAGTATGGCTCTTGTTGGTGATAACGTCGGTCATGGCGGCGATGCCGAAGTCCAGCACCTTGGGCTGCTCGCTGCCATCGGGCCGCGTCCCCAGCAGAATGTTCTCCGGTTTGATGTCGCGATGGATGGCGCCCCGGGCGTGGGCCGCGGAGAGCCCTGCAGCGATGCCGCGGGCGATGTGCAAGGCGCGCCTGATAGGCAGGCCGTGGCGCGCCTCCTCCAGCACAGTACGCAGGCTCGGCCCGTTCACATACTCCATGGCGATGAACAGGCTGCCATCCTCGTCCTGGTCCAGGTCGGTCACCTCCACGATATTGGGGTCGCGCAACTGGTAAGATGCCCTCGCTTCCCGGCGGAAGCGCTTGATAAATTTAGGGTTGCGGCTCAATTCGGCGGCCAGAAACTTGAGCGCCACCTGTCCTCCCAGCATCAGGTGCTCGCCCAGGTAGACGATGCCCATGCCGCCCGCGCCCAGCTTGCGAACAATGCGGTACTTGCCGCGCACGATGTGGCCCGGCTCCATCTCCCGCAACTCAATCAGAACTGCCCCGTCCGTGGGGCAGTTGACGTGCTGGTCCGGATAAGGCGTATCGCATACAGGACAGGTTTTCATGCCGCACTCTCGCCTCGCTCAGAGTTCTGCGTCCCAGAGGAGATTCGATGGCGAAAGCATATCATTGTTCCCGTTCTCCGTGGCTCGATAGCCCCCCACTTTTGCGATTACCGGCGGTTGACTCCCATTCCGCACTCCCCATTCCCAACGCTCTGCGTCCAACCAGCACAGGGATAGCCCCCGGCTAATCTTTGCGTTTCGGCGTAATTTGCTGTGCGCCGGTTGGCTCCGGTCCGCCTCCGCCGGATACAATAGGATTCTGGGCTGCGGCAGGCGGGCGGCACTCGATTTTGATCTTGGGAGCAGGTGCAAGTGAGAAGCATAAACTGCCGCGATTCGCGGCTTGTATTAGTTGCAGGATTGGTGATCGCGCTGGCCGCGCCCGCGCTGGCGATCCCCAGTGGCGTATCCACGACAACGACGCTGACCGCGCCTTCCAGCGGTCTGAACGGATGTACGCAGACACTTTCGGTGACTGTGACTGCAAATGGGCAACCGGTTACTGGCACGGTTATCATTGACGACGAGTTCAATAGCAATTTGATACAACTGGGTTCTGCATCTCTGAATACCGAAGGTGTAGTCAGCACAAGAGTTTCCCTTGTGACCGGTGCTCATAGTCTGAGCGCGAACTTTGTAGGCAACTCGACTAACCAAAGTTCGGCTTCAACTGCTGTCCCTGTGAGCGTAACCGCTGAGTGCGATTTTATGCCGGCGGTTTCAGATATTACGCCTGCTACGACTCCCATGAATACCCTCACAGCGGGCCAATCGGGATCAGCCACGGTATCCATCATCCCATTACCGGGATTCCCCTCCACGCTGACGGCTCCGATGTTCGTAACGCTCTCTTGCTCCGGACTTCCCGACGGAGCTTCCTGCGGCTTTACCCCGGAGAACGTGGAAATCCTCTCCACTACCACGGGCGCGCTTACAAGCTCGATGGTGATTCAAACTTACGCGGCTTCTAGCGTCAAGGCCATGCCTCCAACCCCGCCGGGCAACCGCTCCAATCCCATCGCCTGGGCCTTTCTGCTGCCCGGCGTCTTGGGCCTGGGCGGCTTGGCATTTGGAGCGCGCCGCCGTCGTTGGCTTAGCCGGCTTTCGCTCGTAGCCCTCGTTGGTCTCGTCACCATGCTGGGCACAACCGCCTGCAATCCCCGCTATTACTACTTGAACCACGGTCCAATTCCCAACCCGGCAACCCCGGCTGGATCCTACAACATCACTGTCACCGCGCAATCCAGCAACGGTGTCACTGCCGTTACACTACCCACCACTTTTGCGTTGACGGTGCAGTAACGAACGCTTGGAATTATCAGGCCGCGCTTTCAGCGAAGTTTGAGCGAAGATAAAATGACCTGTGGCCGGCTTGAGGCTACAGGTCATTTTGATTATCCGTTTACTCTATTCCCTATTCCCTACTCCCTATTCCCTGTCTTTATCACTCCAGCTTGAACACTACCTTGATAGCCTCGCCGGATTTCAGGTATTCCATAGCCTTGGGGAATTCGGCCAGCTTCAGGCGGTGGGTGATCACCGGCTCCAGGTTGAGCTTGCCGCTGGCCAGCAGCGCCTCCATCTGAAACCACGTCTCGTACATCTTGCGTCCGTTGATGCCCTGCACCGTGGCGCCCTTGAAAATGATGTCGCGGGCAAAATCCAGCTCGAAAGGCCGCGACGGAATCCCCAGCAGCGAAGCGCGGCCGCCGGTCCTGAGCAGGGCAAAGCCCAGCCGCATGGCCTCGGGATTGCCGCTCATCTCCAGCAGCACATCCACGCCGGTGCCCCCCGTAGCCTCCCGAATCTTCTTCTCGATGTTGTCGGTGGAAGGGTCCAGAACCAGGTCCGCGCCCATGCTGGCGGCCACCTCCCGGCGGTGCGCGTTCACCTCCACGGCAAAGACCTTGGCGGCTCCGCAGGCCTTGGCCACGGCTATCGAAAACAGTCCGATGGCCCCGCAACCGGTCACAGCCACGGTCTGCGCGGCGATGCTTCCGGCCAGAACCGCATGCACCGCGTTGCCCAGCGGGTCCAGCAGCGAACACCAGTCGCGCGGTATCGTTGGCGACAGCTTCCAGATGTTGCTCTCCGGGATAATCACGTAGTCGGCGAAGGCGCCATTGGCGTCCACGCCTAATATCTTGACGTGCTGGCAGATATGCGCCTCGCCGATGCGGCATTGCAGGCATTTGCCGCAAGCCACGTGCATCTCCGCGCTCACCGGGTCGCCTTCTTTGACCGTCGTCACGCCGCGCCCTACACTGGCCACTACGCCGGAAAACTCATGGCCCGGAATCAGCGGCGGCTTGATGCGCCCCTGCGCCCACGGATCCCAGTTGTAGATGTGCAGGTCCGTTCCGCAAACGCTGGCCGCCAGAACGCGCACCAGCACCTCGCCGGGGCCGGGCACGGGCACCGGCGCTTCGCGCAATTCAATGCCCGGAGCGGCATGAGCTTTGACAATCGCCTGCATGGTGGCGGGCATTCGGAGCGCTCCTATTCCCTGGCTTTTCACCCCACCGCCGGCAAGCCCGCCAGCGCCATCGCAATCTCTTCCGCCGGATACTCGTAGTTTTCCAGCTTCCCCGCCTGGTAGGCAATGTACGACTGCATGTCGAAGTGCCCATGCCCGCTCAGGTTGAAGAGAATTGTCCGCTGCTTTCCTTCTTTCTTGGCGCGCAGTGCTTCGGCAATCGCCACGGCGATGGCATGGTTGGCCTCCGGCGCGGGAACGATTCCCTCGGAGCGGGCAAACTGAATCCCGGCGGCAAAGGCGTCCAGTTGCTGCACGGTGGTGGCTTCGGCAAGTCCCAGGTCCAGCACGTGCGACACCAGAGGAGCCATCCCGTGATAACGCAACCCGCCCGCATGGATTCCCGGAGGAACGAAGGTGCTTCCCAGCGTGTGCATCTTCACCAGCGGCGTCAGATGCGCGGTGTCCCCGAAATCATAGGTGAATCTACCCTTGGTCAGGCTGGGGCAGGCGGCCGGTTCCACGGCAACTATGCGCGCTTTGCTTTGCCCCTTGATCTTGCGCCCCACATACGGCATCGCCAGCCCGGCAAAGTTCGATCCGCCGCCTGTGCAGCCGATAATCACCTCCGGCTCATCGTCCGCCAGCGCCATCTGCTCGATTGCCTCCTGCCCCATCACCGTCTGGTGCAGCAGCACGTGACTCAGCACGCTGCCCAGCGAGTACTTGGTGTTCGGGTCCTTCGCCGCCACTTCCACAGCCTCTGAAATCGCAATCCCCAGCGAGCCGTTCGAATTCGGATGCGCCTTCAGAATCGCCTTCCCCGACTCGGTCGTATCGCTGGGACTGGCGATGCAGGTGGCTCCAAAGGCCTCCATCAGCGCGCGGCGATAGGGCTTCTGGTCATAGCTCACCCGCACCATATAGACCTTGCAATCCAGGCCGAAGAATGCGCAGGCCATGGCCAATGCAGAACCCCATTGCCCCGCTCCCGTCTCCGTGGAGAGGTGCTTGGTGCCCTCCTTCTTGTTGTAGTAAGCCTGTGCCACGGCGGTGTTGAGCTTGTGCGAACCGGCCGGGCTTACGCCCTCGTATTTGTAGTAAATATGCGCCGGCGTATCCAGCGCCTTCTCCAGGCGGCGCGCCCGGAAAAGAGGCGAGGGACGCCACTGCGCGTAGAGTTGCCGCACTTCGCCGGGAATTTCGATTTCCCGCTCCTGGCTCACCTCCTGCATAATCAGGCTCATCGGAAACAGCGGCGCCAGGTCATCGGGACCAAGCGGTTTCAGCGTTCCGGGGTGCAGTGGCGGCGCCATCGGCTTGGGCAGATCGGCGGCAATGTTGTACCAGGCAAGGGGGATGCGGCTTTGCGGAAGGTTGTACTGGATGGTTTCCATGAAAAAATTCTATCAGCACGGAAGGCCGGGGTAGCCGTGCCAGCGGCCTGTTTTGCGTCTCAATGCTTTTATGTATGCAATGCAGCGGTTATTGGGGCGCGGGCTGTTCCGGAGGCTGCGCCCGTACCGCGATGAACTGCCCCGTCCACGTCCCGCCATTCAGCGTGATGCCGCCTATCACCATCCCGTTATCGGAGATGGCCAGACGGTAGTGTTCGGTTCCGATGATGCCGTTCGGATCGTCGGTTTTGTAGCCGTTCAGCACCAGCAGCCCGTCGCACTTAATCTCGCCTTTGACAAACTCAGTTCCGGTCATGCCCACCTTGCTGGCGTACGTATCGGAGGCGTTCGCTCCCGCTCTCCTGAGCGTCCACACAATCTTGCCCTGGATACCGCCCTCGCCGGTTACCGCGCAGGTCTTGCAACTGGGCCCCGTCTCCAGCGTCATCGTAGCGGTGTAGACCAGCCCCTTCGGATTTCTCCACAGGCCGCGCCACTCTCCCGCCACGCTCGCTGTCTGCGCCGGGCAAGCCAGCCCGCCCAGCAAAATCAAACCCGCCAGAACAATCCATTTCTTCATAGCTTTACCTCTCAAGCCGGACGAATGTGCTGATTCCGCCAACCCGGCCAAGCCGTTTTGCCGTTGCCCTGAATTGTATACGTGAGTAAGCAAATTACGCCAAAACTCTCTTCTTCCTGTAAACTGGTCCCGCTATGAATTGCCTCTTTTGCAAGATCATTGACGGAAGCATCCCCTCCAAGGCGGTTTACGAGGACGAGCTCTGCTACGCCTTCGCCGACATTCACCCCCAGGCGCCTGTTCATGTGCTGGTGGCGCCGCGCGAACACATCGCCTCGATGGATGACATAGATAAGGCGGATGGCAAGCTGCTCGGACACCTGCTCTGGGCCGCCTCCGAGGTCGCCCGCGAGAAGAGCCTGGCCAAGGGTTACCGCCTGGTGGTCAACACCGGAGAAGACGGCGGACAGACCGTCGACCATCTCCACGTCCACCTGCTAGGCGGACGCCCCCTTACTTGGCCCCCAGGATAAAGGCAGGGAATAGGGAGAAGGGAATAGTGGTGTGAAGAAATGGGCGATTCGTTCAAAGATCTCGTGGTCTGGCAGCGGGCAATCGAGATGAGTCTTGCAATCTACAAGCTCACTTCTTCTTTTCCTGCCTCAGAACAATTCGGCTTGACCAGCCAGTTGCGGCGGGCCTCAGTTTCCGTACCGAGCAATATAGCCGAGGGCTATGGCAAATCATCGAAAGGAGAGTATCTGTCCTTTCTCGGACACGCAAGAGGCTCAAATGGCGAGGTCCAAACGCAAATTATTATCGCGCGGGGTTTAGGCTTCGGTTCACCAGAATCCCTGCTCGAAGCCGAATCCCTATCCAATGAAGTCGGCCGGATGCTGGTTGTGATAATGAACAAATTGAAGCGCTGAATTCCGCTTCCCTATTCCCTATTCCCTAGTCCCTATTCCCTGCTTTTCCTACGCTGGTTGCTGCGCGTACTCTTCTTCCTCTTCCATCCCATAGCGGCGCAGCAGGCTGGGCAGGCTCTGTGAAAATGCCGACCGCGGCATCACCGTGTCGCATCCCGCCTCGATGGCTCGGGCCTTCAGTTCGCCCTGCAGGTGATTGAGAAACCCGATGATCGAAGTCGCTTTCTTCAGCTTGGCCTTGAACTTGGGAATCAGCGTCAGCGGCTTGGCATTCAGATTGTTCAGGTCAAAGACCAGCAGCTTGGGCCGCTCAGTTTCCGGCAAATCGGTCAGCTTGGCCACTGCCGCATCTTTGTCGCTGCCCTTCACAAACTCCACCTTCACCCCCAGCTTGCGGGCCGTCTCCTGAATTTTGGCCAGGAAGAACATGTCCTCAATGAAGCAGTAGATGCGCGTGGGCGCGTCATCGCGCACTGCGACTGCGGGCTGAGGCTCATAGGCGTCCGGGTAATAACTGCCGTTAAGGCCGTTGCCTGCAATCGGGATGGTCGAAGGCGGGCCGTCGGCAAGGTTGCCGTTCACAATCCGGTAGCTGTGATCCATCGGGCCCACAAACTCCCTGGGACCCTTCTGCCTCGCCTTACGCTTGCCTTGCGGAGGGGATGAGATGCTGTTGCCAGGCTGTGCAGCCGCCGCGCCCTTCTGGAAGAACTTCTTTTTCTTCTTCCGTTCCTGATGCCGGTGCCCCCCGCCCTGATGTCCAGCTTGATGCGTGGGAGACGGCTTGTGCTTCGCGGGCGGTTGCTGAGGCTGCGCCAGGATCTCTGCCTGGGGTTGTTGTGATTGTGGCGCCGGGGCCGCGCCAGCCGCCTGGCTGCTCTTGTTCTTGCGGCGGCGGCGCCGCCGATGCCCCTGCGACTGTTCCTGCCCGTTGGCGGGAACCGGCCCCAATTCATTTTGGGGCTGCGTCAATTCTGTCGTCATGCGTTAGTATCCTGTTGCATTGTTTAGATGGTGTGTTGCGTTCCTCTGGCCAGATTCCACACAATTCCGTGCGGTATACACGACGGTGAACCGAGAAATCCGCGTCTGCACCTATCAAAATGCTCTCAACCGCATTTCTGGCAATCTACCTTGATGCTCGGGTGCCTCAAGCACTTTCACAGAATTCCAGCCGGGGTAAGCGTTTCTCACGGACTGTCGATCCCGATTGAAGACGCCGGTTCAGCCTCTGCGGCTCCTGAAAAACTCTCTTGTGACCTCTGTGAATTACTCTTCGCCCGTCGCGCGCACTGGAGCCTGAATGTACTGCTCCAATCGGTTATCAGAATCGTGACGGTGAGCCAGCGCCCTTCTCGTGTGTTGCCTTTCCTATGAAACTGTTGCTTGCAGATTGCCATAAAATGGCCTGCCCGGCGAAGTTCCCTTGCTTGCGGCGAGCTTGCTCTGCCCTTTCGGGTGGCTCGCGTCAGCCGCTTGATAGGCAACTCTCATACTACAGGGAACTCTTGCGGCTGGCAAGCAATCTTCTCGGCTTACCGTCCCCATCCAGGCGCACAAAAGTACCCCTGACGCAAGAAACGCCACTCCAAAAAGAGTGGCGCTCCATAATCTTACGTTATCACTGGCCTCCCAAATGAATCTCGGACGGCTGGCCTCTCTGCCGTACCTTATTCAGGCTAACCCGGCCGGCTTGCCTCTGTTGAGGACCGCTTCGTTGGCGGATGCTCTTGCCGGGTGCCTGTTTTTCTATGGGCTGGTCAGATCTCTTCCAGCACCTGTACATCACTGGCACTTACCTATTAGCAATTATGGTTCCATTCATGTATTTCTTTTCTTTCAATACTTTGCAGGTACCAAAATGGAAAAATATCCTCGAATTTGGATGTATTTTTAGAGGTTTTCTCCCAAAAACCATAGAGCCGTGCTCATCGCTGGCAGCGCGGACAGTAATGCGTCCCCCGTCCAGCCACCAAAATGCGCCGGATTGGCGTCTGGCAGAGGCGGCAGGGAACTCCCGTGCGCTGGTAAACACAGTGTTCCAGTTGGAAGAAGCCGCGCGCGCCGTCGGCGTCCACGTAATCACTCACCGATGACCCGCCTAGCCGGATGGCGTGATCCAGTATCTCGCGCAAGGCCAGCCGCAGCTTTTCCAGTTCTGCTCTTGTCAGCCGTCCACTCTTGCGGCGCGGCCGGATGCCGGCGCGAAACAGGCTCTCATCGGCGTAGATGTTGCCCACCCCAGAGAGCAGCTTCTGGTTGAGCAGCGCTGCCTTGATGGAAAGCTTGCGCCCACGAAAAAGCCGGGCAAACTCCGCCGCCGTCACCTTCAGGGGGTCGGCGCCCGCGGCGCGAAAACCGGCCTTAAGGCTCAGGTCGCGATACTCCAGCCGCCCAAATCGCCGCGGATCCACAAAGCGCAGCTCCCGGCCGCTCTTCAGGCGCAGCCGCGCATGAGTATGTGCGGCAACCGGAGCAGCCGGGGTGGTCACCATCAATCTCCCCGTCATTCCCAGATGCACAATCCATTGTGCCTCCGTCTTGCTCTCCAGTTCCTTCAAACCAGAGTCTGGGTGCCCCACCCTCGCCGCGTTTTTGTTTTTGCGGCTTCGGGGTCCCCGGCGAGCGATTTTTGCTTGCTGGGGTGATCTAGGGTGGGAGTGCAAATTTCCGTCAGCCGTTCCCAGCTCGCAGACAATGTGCTTTCCGGTGCGATGAACCGCCAGAATCGCGCGCCCTTCCAGCCCCCTGGCCTGGCGCGCCGCGGGTGTTTTGAAAGGCTCCCGATGACGGCTGAACCAGGCCTCGATGATGCGGTCTCCGCGCACACGCTCGTTCACTCCGCGGGCGATCGTCTCCACCTCAGGCAGCTCAGGCATCGCTCAATTGTAAGGGAATCTATCGTCCAGTGAGTAGATTGAGTTCCCCTGCGGCTACTTGCGCACGCGGGTTTGGCGAATCTTGCTGGCCTCAGAGCTCACCATCTTCCACTGGCCCTGCGCATTACGCACGTAGACGTGGGTGTAGCGAAAGTTCCCGACGGTCTCACCTGTGGCGTTGGTGCCTGTCACATGGGCAAACGATGTGACCAGTGCCGTGGCTCCGTAAAAACGCACCTTGCTGTCAGAAAGTTCGATAGCCGTGATATGCTTTCGCCCGCTGCGCAGCCTGGCCAGGGTGTCCTCTTTGGTTTGCAGCGTTCCGCTGGCGCTGATGGAGACATAATCGTCTGCCAGCAGGCCGTCCATGACGGCGACATTCCCCGTCAGCTCGGCATTCCGCCACGTCTCTTCCAGTTGGTCGATCTCGCGCCGGCTCTCGTGCTTCTCTCCCCGGGGTATTCCGCCGTGCTGAAAAGCGGCAAAAAGCGCCGGCGTATAAGCGCCCAGTGCCAGCAGGAACACCATGGCATACAGCCGCTGGTGGCGGATATGCATGCAGGCGTGATGCGCGGCAGAGAGCATACTCGAAACGGATAGTATCCCCGAAATGCCGCGCCGGTCAATCGATTTCAGCAAGAAACGTATTGCAATTTAATCAAATCTCTGCAAATCCAGTCGCTTACTTCAAATTCCCCGCCTGTCCGGGGCAATAACCTCAAACCAGGGCCACTAGGTTCTCCACGCTGCGCTCCCGCATCTTCTGGTAGAGCCCGCACACGGCATGGTTTTTGAAGTGCTCCGACGAGCGATGCGCCTCCAGCGCCTTCGCGTCCCGGTATTGCTCATAGATCAGCACCGTGTCCGGATCATCCTCCAGATGGTGCGGTATATAACTGATGCATCCTGGCTCCTGGCGCGAGGCCGTGGCCAGCACGCGCAGAGTTTCGGCCACCTCGGACCGGTCTTCCGGGGCAAACTTCAACCGTACGGCAAAGCTGATCATAGGAGCGGCTTCCTCTCGTGCCCCCATCAATCGATTATGTCATCGAACTCTCTGGGGACACTCCTCAAGATTATGCGTGAATCTTTTCCAGCGCCGCGGCAAATTCCGGCAGAAGAATCGTCTGGTCCCGATCCGGGCCGGTCGATACCATTCCGATTCTGGCTCCGCTCTCCCGTTCCTGAAAGCGCAGATACTCCCGCGCCACCGCCGGCAATTTGTCGAACTCCTTGATTCCCTCCGTCGAACTCCGCCAACCCTTCATCCGCGTATACACCGGCTTGATCCGCTCCAGGCCCAGCACGTCGGCGGGTATCTCGTCCGTCACCCGGCCCGCAATCTCGTAGCCCACGCAGATGGGAATTTCCTCCAGCTCATCAAGCACATCCATCTTGGTGATTACCAGCCACTCGGCGCCGTTCAATTGGTTCGAGTAGCGCAGCAGCGGAATATCCAGCCAGCCGCAGCGGCGTGGCCGCCCCGTCACCGCGCCGTACTCCATGCCGCGCGCTCGCAGTTGGTCGCCCACCGCATCTTTTATTTCAGTCGGGAACGGCCCCTCGCCCACTCGCGTCACGTAGGCTTTGGTCACCGAGATTACCGTGCCGATCTTCGTCGGCCCCACGCCGGTTCCCGTCGCCGCCCCGCCTGCCGTCGCCGAAGACGAGGTCACAAAGGGATACGTCCCATGGTCGATGTCCAGCATCGTTCCCTGCGCTCCCTCGAACATCACGCTGCCGCCCTCGGCTAGGATCTTGTTCAGCAGCCGCCCGGTGTCGGTCACAAACGGCTTCACATGCTCTGCCGCCGCGGCGTACTCCTCGTACATCTGCGTCGAGTCCAGGGCTGCAATCTCGTTCCCGAACAACGCCCAGGCGATGGAGTTCTTCTCCGCGCAGGCCGCTTCGATGTGCGCCTTCAGCAGCTCCGGCCGCAGCAAGTCCACAACCCGCAACCCGCTGCGCGCCATCTTGTCCTCGTACGCCGGACCGATCCCCCGGCTGGTTGTCCCGATCTTCTTCCGCCCCGGCGCGCTTTCCGCGGCCAGCTCCATCATCCGGTGATAAGGCAGAATTACCTGCGCCCGGTTCGATACAAAAAGCCTCTCGTCCACGGCCACGCCCAGCTCGCGCAGCTTGGCAACCTCTTTCAAAAAGGCGATCGGGTCCAGCACCACGCCATTGCCGATCACTCCCCGGCAGCCCGGCCTGAGCACTCCGCAGGGAATCAGTTGCAGCACGAACTTCTGCTCGCCGATGATCACCGTGTGCCCCGCGTTATGTCCACCCGCATAGCGCGCCACCGCGGTAAACCGCTCGCTCAGCACGTCCACAATCTTTCCCTTGCCTTCGTCGCCCCACTGGGCGCCCAGCACTACCGCAGTCTTTGCTCTCATATCGCCTGTTTCCCGAAGCCTGTCGTTGGAGTCCGTCTTTGGTGAGAGTTGCCGCAACCCGGCGGCCTTCATGATAAGCGCGCAATGTATGGGCCGCAAAACTATGGCCGGGTGCCCCACCCTCGCCGCGTTCTCGTTGTTGCGGCTAGGATGGGATTCTTCGCTGGCGCCATCTCTGATGATAAACCCTGTCTCGATTTGCTGCACTATACAACTTGCGTATCTTGCTGGCCGCATCTACCATGGGTTTCATCTCACTCCTGCAGGTGAACCCTTGTCTTCTATTTTGTTCCGCTCCCGTCTTGCGTTGCTGTTTTACACCGTCTTCGCAATGTCAACTCTGCATGTTGGCTTTGCCCAGCAAGCCGTCGAACCGTGGAAGGCGCCTTCCTTTTCCGTCGAGCCCAAGGCCCTGTATGAAGCCGCATCGGCCGTGGCCGCTCCTGATGGCGCGAATATCACTATCCTGGTTGACAGTGGCAGCTACACCTTCGACGAGGCTGGGCGCGTCGTCTGTAAGGGGCATGTTGTCTACAAGGTGATCACCCAGAAGGGTGCTGAGGGATGGGACTCTCTTTCGGTGGGATGGGCGCCCTGGCATGAGGCCCGGCCCGAGATTCGCGTTCGCGTCATCGCGCCGGACTTTTCCGTGCACGAGCTCGATCCCAAGGCGATTACCGAGACGCCGGCCCGAGAGGGCGACTACAAAACCTACAGCGACGACAAGAGGTTGCGCGCGCCGTTTCCAGCCATCGCGCCTGGCGTAGTGGTGGAGGAGGAGTACATCGTGCGCGAGACCGAGCCCTTCTTCACTGCGGGCGTGGTCGGCCGGATCTCTTTAGGTCGTGAGCGGATTCCGGTTGCGCACAGCATCGTCGTCTTCGATGCTCCGGCCTCTCTCCCTCTGCATTTCGGTTTCTTGCTGCTGCCCGATCTGAAGCCGGTTCAAACCGAAGCCAATGGGCGCGTCACCGTCACCTATGAGCTGGGGCTGTTGGAAGGTTTTGAGCCGCAGGAGCCGAATCTTCCTCCCGATGTGCCGCGATACCCGGAGATCCGCTACTCGACCGCGGTCTCGTGGCAGGCGGTTGCCGATCAATACGCGAAGATTGTGGATGAACACTCCGCTCCAGCCGCTGTGCGGCAGATTGTAGACAAGCTCATCGCTGGCAAGAAGTCCGCGGCAGAGAAAGAAGCGGCGATCCTGGACTTTCTCGACCGCGAGGTTCGTTATACCGGCATCGAGTTTGGCGAGGCCGCGCTGGTGCCTCACGATCCGGCTGAAACCCTCGCCCAAAAATACGGCGACTGCAAGGATAAGGCGACGCTGCTGGCGACCATGCTGCGCGCGGCCGGGATTCCCGCTTACGTGGCGTTGCTCAATGCCGGCTCGTGGATGGACGTACCCGCCGATCTTCCCGGGATGGGACTCTTCAACCATGCTATTGTCTACGTGCCGGGAAATCCCCGGCACAAAGAGCCTGCGCTGTGGATCGACGCCACCGACCGTTATGCGCGGCTGGGGCAGTTGCCGATTCACGATCAGGGCCGCCTGGCGCTGATCGCCCGAGCCGGGACCACCGAGCTGGTGAAGACGCCGGAGTCTTCCTCAAAAGACAATGTTCTGCTCGAGTTCCGCGAAATCGCTCTGAGCGAGAATGGCCCGGCGAACGTGACGGAGAAAAGCCAGCCCCATGGGATTTTCGAGTCGAACTACCGCGCTATCTTTGCCGACAAGCCCGACAAGCAGATGCGGGACAGCCTCACGGATTACGTGAAAAAACAATATGCTGCTGAAAAGCTGGTCGGCGTAGAGCGCAGCGATCCGGCCGATCTGTCGCGTCAGTTTGAACTTACGCTGACCTGCGAGAAGGCCAAGCGCGGCTATACAGGACTGGACAGCGCGCAGGCCGCCATTCTCCTGGACGCGCTCTTCCAAAGGCTGCCCGATGAACTGAAGCGCCGCGACGACGCCGATGAAAAGAAGAAACAAGACGACAAGCCCAAAAAGCCGCGCACCGACGACTGGTGGCTGAATGAAGCGTCAAGCGTCGAATGGTATTACCGGATCGTGCCGCCAGCCGGTTTTGTTCCCAAAGAACTCCCTCAGGACGCCACGATTCCCGTGGGTCCGGCCCTGCTGACCGAAAAGTTTTCCTCCGCGAAGGACGGCGTTGTGATGGCTCACCTGACCTTCGATACCGTCAAGCGCCGATACACCGTCGCCGAGGCAACCGAGTTGCGCAACAAAGTGGCGGAGTTGATCGCCGGCCCGGCGATTCTAATCAACTTCGAGTCCCAGGGCGCCGCGCTGTTGCATGAGGGCAAGGTCGGCGAAGCGCTGGCCGCTTATCGCAGCCTGATTGCGCTGCACCCCAATGCGGCGGTCCATCATTTGCAGTTGGCCAACGTGCTTCTGGACGCGGGCATGGGCGAAGCCGCGCGCGCCGAAGCCCGCCTCGCCGTCAAGCTCGATCCCAGCTCCGCTGAGGCCGAGCGGGTTCTTGCCTACGTTTTGAAGCACGACCTGGTGGGCCGCACTTTGCGCGCAGGCAGCGACCTGAATGGCGCGGCCGAGGCCTTTCGCGCCGCCATCAAGCTGGATCCCGATGACTACGAATCGCAAGCCAATCTGGCTATTTTGCTGGAGTACGACCCGGTGGGCAGGCGCTACGGAAGGCTGTCGAAGATGAAGGAGGCCATCGCCGAGTACCGCAAGCTGGGGCAGAATAAGCTGACCGATTTGGGTCTTGCCAACAACCTTGCCTACGCTCTATTTTACGGCGGCGATCCGCAAGGAGCCATCGATGTCGCACAGACATTGAGCACTCAGCCCACCGCCCTGATTGCGGCCAGCGAGGCCCTCCTGCACGGCAGCAAGGCTGGATTAGCAGAGGCCAATAAGCGCTCCAGCGACGATGCGGCATTCAAAGAAACTGCGCGCACCGCGGGCGAGATGCTGATGCGGATTCGCAATTACCCGCTGGCCGCGGATTTTCTTGAGGCGGGCGCGGCTGGCGACAACGCCGCCTGGGCCATGGGGCTGGCCAGCACATTGCGCAACGCCCAGCGCCACGAGGAGATGCACTTTGCAAACACCCCCACGGATGCGGTGAAACGTTTTATGGTGGTCACTAACGATCTGGATCAGACCGAGGCCAAATGGTCGGCGATAATCAGCCGGAATGCCCTGGATGTAATGAAACACGAAGAGCCGGATGAGACAAAGAAGGAGTTGGAATACGGCAAGCGGTGGAACGAATTGCTGGCCCGCAATGATAGTTCATTCGATGTCGAAATCGACATTAGTCTTCAGCGCGCCGATCCCAAGGGCGAGGGCAACGATACCACCGGGTATCGGGAGAAATTCCGGTTCTCTGCCACAAACAAAACTTTCTTTGTAGTGAAGGAAGACGGGGTTTACAGGATACTCGACCATTTACCCGGATCCATCGCGCTGGAGATGATGGACCGGATTCATGCCGGCGACTTGCAAGGCGCCAAGGCGCTGCTCGATTGGTTGCGCGAAGACCAGCATTTGGCGGGCGGCGACGATCCGCTGGGGGGGCCGCTGTTCCCCCGTTTCTGGACCAAGGGCGAAGCCGCTGATGAGCGCAAGATGAAGCTGGCTGCGGCTTCTCTGCTGGTATTAACCAAGCCTACTGTAGCTCGGGGCGTTGCGTTGCTGGAAGAGGCACGGAAGCAAACCAGCTCAGAGCGCGAAAAGACCAACATCCTGCTGGCTCTTACGATTGGCTATTCGATACAGGACAACTATGCTGCTCAACTTGAGACAGCCTCGGCACTACTTAAGCAGGAGCCAGAGTCGTTGCGGGCATTCATGCTCAATGCACAGGCGCTGATGGAACTGGGCCGTTTCGATGAGGCCCTCGCCCTGGCCGATGAAAGGCTAAAGCTGCTGGACGGTGACCAGGACGCGCTTCAGATGAAGATGGATATCGAGGCCAACCGCGGGAACTTTGCGGCGGCTCGCGGATGGGCGCAAAAGCTGATCGACCAGGGCAAGGAGAATGTCGCGCTTTTGAACGACATTGCCTGGTATTCGCTGTTCACCGGCAAGGTGGAGGATGCCGACATCGCTGCGTCCATCAAGTCCACGCAACTGGCTAAGAACGATCCGCAAATCCTGCACACCTTGGCCTGCCTCTACGCTGAAGTCGGTAAGACCAAAGAAGCCCACGACCTGCTGCTGCGTGGCATGGACGATCTGAACCTGGACGAGCCGAATGATGACTACTGGTATGCCTTCGGCCGCATCGCCGAGCAGTATGGCGAGCGCGAGATCGCCATTGCCGATTACCGCAAGCTGGAAAAGCCCAAGCAGGTCCTAACCATCCCCGCCTCCAGCTACCGGCTGGCGCAAATGCGCCTCAAGATCATGGGCGCGGATCAGGTCGCTGACCACAAATAGAGCCGGTTTCCGAGCTCCGGAACTCCGCCGCTTCACGCTTTCGCCGTGCAGGACTTGCACTTTTTGGCTGCCTGTTCGGCCTCGCCCTCCCGGCCGTCGCGCACCGACGCCGCCAGCCGCGGTTTCTCCATCTCTTTCGTCACGCTGGAGAGAATCTCTCTGTCTTTTTCGGTCGAGCTCTTCGTTTTCACTATTTTCCCCCTCTTCCAGCGATAAGTTAGTCAGTTTCTTGCCTAATCCAACCCCAGTGCTGGCCCCATCCTCAACGCCACCAGAACCTCCAGCAGCGTGGCCGAGTTGCGCACGCTCCCCGACAGAATCGTGAGCGCCTCCGTCAGTGGTGCGTGTTGTGCCGCCAGCACATCCAGGCTGTCGCTGATTTTGCGGAGTTTATTGGCTTCTTGCAGAATTTCGTGGGCTGGCATGGACTACGCGTCCTTCCGAGCGCCTTCAAGGAAGCTGGACCGGCCTTTATCAATGCCGTATCTCACCTTCGCTGCGTGAGCCTAGCAGCTTGAGGAGCACGATGTCTGTATTAATTGGACCATCATAAGCAGAAAACCATAATTAGTGCTCGAGAAGCGGAAATAGGCGCAAGATAGTTCATCTCGTGCCTATTTGGGGACTATTTGCGCCCTCCGCTTCGGAGCGCATAGGTTTTCCAGGGCGCTTCAACCGCTCCGGATTGCATTTGCGCCCATTACTGCGCAAAGCGGGGATGATGATGATGGTGGTGGTGGTGATGATGATGGTGGCCTACTTCCACCACAATCTGCGCCTGCGACGCGATAGGTGCCGCGAAGCAGAAGGCGAGCATAAGTCCTAGCACGAGCTTTTTCATGTTTTAGGGTGCATCCTTTCCCCGAGGTCACGCTTATCTCAGCTATTTCTTCCTGGTGCAATCCTGACCTGTCAGCACTATCTCTCATATATATGCCTAATTACATGCGATGTATGTACCGCTTTATACAGACCGATTTCTTAAGTTGCCCCCCCGACGATCATGATTCTAACCGCCCGCCACCACCGCATCCGCAACGCGCGCCACCTCCACCGCCTGCCGCACCGCATCATGAACTCGCACAATCGATGCTCCATGCAGGATGGCCGCCACCAGCGCCGCCACGCCGGCCGTCTCGCGAGCCTTTGGAGGCGCGTCGTTGCCGCCATGAAGCGGCGCCAGCGTCCGCCCTAAAAACGATTTCCGGCTGACCCCAGCCAGCAGCGGCCTGCCTAGATCCAGCAACTCCGCCTGCCGCGCCAGCAGCGTGTAGTTTTCCTCGAAGCGCTTGCCGAAGCCGTAGCCGGGATCGAGCACAATGCACTCCAACGGAATCCCCGCCGCCGCAGCCTTTTCCAAACTTGCCATCAACCCATTCCGCACCGCGTCCAGCAGCGCATCCTGCTTCAGTGGCGATTGCGTTGCCCACTCCTCGGGCCGTCCCCGCGTGTGCATCAGCACCACTCCTGGATTTCCTTCGGCGCCGCAGCCTGCCTCTGCGCACGCCCGCGCCATCTCCGCATCCCACTTGAAGCCGCTCACGTCGTTCACTATCTCCGCGCCCGCTTTCAAAGCTGCCCGCGCCGTAGCCGCCTTGTACGTGTCCACGGATACGATCGCATCGGGCCGCGCTCGCAAAATCCCTTCCAGCGCCGGCAGCAGCCGCGCTTGCTCTTCTTCCGTGCTGACTGCTGGCCTGTAAGCAGAAACAGCGGAGCTGCCCGCCCTCGATCCCGGCCGCGTGCTCTCCGCGCCCAGGTCGAGAATGTCGGCTCCCTCGTCCAGCAATCGCAGCCCATGCTCGACCGCCGCTTTTGGATCAAGAAACCGCCCGCCATCGCTGAACGAGTCCGGCGTGATGTTGACGATGCCCATCACCAGCGTCCGCCGCCCCAGTTCCAGCGTGCGTCTGCGCAGTTGCCATTGCGTAACTTTGCGTGTAAAAATGGTCACTCCTCTTTGCCTGCCCTCGATGATTCGCGCAATGCACTCATAATCAAATCATCGCGATCTTGGAAACAACATTCACTTTCGATGGTACGCCGCGGATGCTTCCCCTCCTGCTAAACTCCCCCCATGACGTCCTTTCGCCCCTTCCCCGCGCTTTTGCCGGCTCTTGCACTCGCCATCTCCGCCACGCTCGTGGCCCAGCCCCCGGCGCAACCCTCTGGCAATCCCGCGCAGCAGGCCTTTCCAACCACGGGTCCTCTGGCTGACCGCATCAACTCCATTCTCTCCGACCCAGCCCTGAGCCATGCCGTGTTCGGCATCAGCGTGACCACCCTCGACGGCCAGCCGCTCTACGGACTGAATGAAAGCCGCCTCTTTACCCCGGCATCGAATGCCAAGCTCGTCACCACCGCCGCCGCCTACGCTCTGCTGCCCGTCGAAACCCTCACCTGGACCACCAACGTGGTAGCCGATGGCGAAATCGATAGCGATGGTGTCCTGCATGGCAACCTGATTCTGCTCGGCGTGGGCGACCCCACTCTGAGCGTCCGCGATTACCCCTACGGTGCGCCTGCGCCCGCAACCACAGCCGCCAACCCAGTGCCGCCGCCCAACAGAACGAAGCCGCTCGAGCTGTTGGCCCGTCAGGTGGAGCACGCTGGCGTGAACGTCGTCCAGGGCAATGTTGTAGGCGATGACAGCTTCTTCCTCGACGAGCCCTACGGCGCGTTCTGGGCCTGGGACGATCTGCAATGGGACTATGGCGCGCCCATCTCCGCGCTCACCTTCAACGAAAACACTGTGCAACTGACGCTGACCGCCGATCCGGACAACCCGGCAGCGACACTCGCTTCGTGGACTCCGAAGGTGAATTACTACTCGCTGAACAACACGACTACGCTTGCGCGCTCAGGCGAGCCCGCTCACCCCGGCCTCGACCTCCGCCCCGGAAGCTCGATGGTTCGCGCCTGGGGCACGGTGCCGCCCTCGGGCTATCATGCCGATCTGGCCGTCAACGACCCCGCCGCGTTTACCGCCATGGCCTTCCGCGAAGCGCTCCTAGGCCGCAACATCACCGTCTGGGGCGGCGCCGTCTCCCGTCACCGGCTCTCCAACACAACCGTCGAATTTGCCGATGAGCGCGCCCAGCCTCTCACGCTCACCCGCTCCACCCTGTCTACCATCGCCGCGTCGCTCGAAGGCCGCAGGGTGATCGCCAGTCGCATCTCCGTGCCCGTCAGCCAGGACATCACGCTCACTAACAAGATCAGCCAAAACCTCCACGCCGAGTTGCTGCTGCGCCTGTTGGGTAAGGTCCACGGCACAGACGGCAGTTTTGCCGAGGGCGCCCGCGTCGTCCGCCAGTTCCTCGTCGACGCCGGCGTGGACGACAACGATTTCTTCTTCTATGACGGCTCCGGCATGAGCCACGACGACCGCATCGCTCCCCGCGCCCTGACGCAACTGCTGGCCTACGCCGCGCGCCAGCCATGGGGCGCTGCCTGGCGTAACACTCTGCCTATTGCCGGCGTTGACGGCACCCTTTCCGACCGCTTCAATAACTCGCCGCTCAAGGGCCTGCTGTGGGCCAAGACCGGCACTCACAACGAGGCCAACGCTCTCTCCGGCTACCTGACCACTGCGAGCGGCAAGACCATCGCCTTTTCCATCCTGGTCAACGGACACCGCCCCGGCAGCAACGCCGAACTCCAGGCCATCGACCGCATCGCCGAAGCCATCGCCGCCGCGGAGTGACCCAAAGTCATGAGCGACGGCAATAAAATCACAAAAAGGTTATAACCTTTGGGTGCCCCGCCCTCGTCCAGGGCCTGCTAATCTCGTCTTCTTCCTCTATTTAATCCGCTCAGAGGTGCGCAATTTGCTGCGGTAGCTAGAGCTACCAAATCACGTTGCAGACATTCGCATTGCGAATCAGATCATCGTGAGTAATCAGCACGCAATTCTCGACGATGGTGGTAGCGGCGATGATTCGGTCCATGGGATCGCCGTGGAAGGGAGCGGGCAATTCAGCGGCACACAGAGCTATCGTTTCGGAGACTGGAAATACTTTGAACCGGCTTCTTATTCGGTCGAGAAAAACCTGGTGCGGTACGGATGGCTGAATTCTGCCACGACGTATCGAGTAGGCAACTTCGTATAGAGTCATGGCAGAGATTCCTAAAAACGCTCCTACCGATTCGGCTTCCCTGATTGCGGCTGTTGCCGCCGGTGAAATCTTCTCCGGGTTAAGTGCGAGCCAGATCACGACATGGGTATCGAGCAGGATCATTGCTCGTTCCCTCGCTCAGCTCGTTCCCACCTTTCGTCCGCCATTCGCTCCCACTCCTCGTTGGTGAATTCAGAGGAAACGATGTCTCCAGTGATGGTCCCCATCCCTCGCATAAAGCCAAAGATAGACTCAGAGCTCTCCTGCGGAGTCTGCTCCTCGAACGGTAAGAGCCGTGCCATCGGCTTGCCCCGCTTGGTAATAATCACTGTCTTACCAGTGACCTTCACCTCGTCGATCAGGCCGAGGCACTTGGCCTTGAACTCGCCTGCCGCCATGGTCTGCATAGGAACCACCTCACAGCTTTAGTATATACCTGACCATGGTCATCTGACTATGGTCAGAATGTTTATTATGCCCCTCCCGCTACAATGAAAACGTGACTGAGCTGGTCCAGATCTCCCCCGTCCGCATCGCTCCCGCGCCAAAGCCCGCGTGGCTCAAGGCCCGCGCCCTGGTGGGTGAAAACTACCACGGCCTCAAGCAATTGGCCCGTTCCCTCCAGCTCAATACCGTCTGCGAAAGCGCCCATTGCCCCAACATCGGCGAGTGCTGGCATCACAAAACCGCCACCTTCATGATGCTCGGCAATCTCTGCACCCGTCGCTGCGGATTCTGCGCCGTCCCCAAAGGCCGTCCCGCGCCCATCGACTTCGACGAGCCCCGGAGGGTCGCAGAGGCAGTGGCCAAATTAGGGCTGCTCCACGCAGTGGTCACCAGCGTCAATCGCGACGACGATCTTCTCGGAGGCGCGCGCGCCTTCGCCCTGGTCATCGATGAAATCCGCCGCCAGGCCCCCAACTGCCGCGTTGAACTCCTCATCCCCGACTTTCAGGGCAACCCCGACGCCATACGCGCGGTCGTCGACGCTCGCCCCGACGTCCTCAACCACAACATCGAATCGGTCCCCCGCCTCTATCGCGCCGTCCGCTCCGGCGCGCGCTACGAACGCTCTCTTGAACTCCTGCGCTACGCCAAATCGCTAAACCCCGAAAGCCTCACCAAATCCGGCCTCATGGTCGGCCTTGGCGAAGAGACCGCCGAGCTGCTCGCCGTCTTCCGCGACCTCGCCGCCGTTCACTGCGACATTCTCACCATCGGCCAGTATCTCCGCCCCTCCCGCGACCACCTGCCCATGGCCTGCCTCTACACCCCGCGCGAGTTCGCCGAGCTCAAGTCCGAAGCGCTCCGCTTAGGCTTCCGCCACGTCGAATCCGGCCCGCTCGTCCGCTCCAGCTACCACGCCCACGAGCAGGCAGCCTCGGTCCAAGCCGCCGTTTAATTTGTAGTCATGCCTCCCGGAGGGAGGCTCCGAAAATAGCCCAGGGCAAGCGAAGCGCAGCCTTGGGAATCGAATCCAAACACGAATTTCCGTCCCGTAGGGCTGGAACGAAACACTACCCCCACCCCGATTCGCTAATATAGTCTGTTGGATGTAAGCGAGGACGAACCCTATGGCACTCTCCATCATGGCCGGTATTCCGGCGCTCAAGGAACTCAACGCAGACCTCCGCCACCGTATGGATCAATCCGTGGCCACCTTCCAAGCCAGCCTGGCCGCCACCCGCACCGGCCGCGCCAGCGTACACATGCTCGACCAGGTCAAGGTGGACTACTACGGCACGCCCACCCCCCTCAACCAGCTCGCCCAGCTCTCCGCGCCCGAGCCGCAACTCATCGTCATCTCGCCCTATGACCCCAACATCCTCAAGGAGGTCGAGAAGTCCATCCGCGTCGCCGATCTCGGCTTCAATCCCCTCTCCGACGGCAAGGTGCTGCGCGTCCCCGTTCCCCCCATGACCGAGGAGCGCCGCCGCGAGGTCTGCAAGCACATCAATCGCGACCTCGAGGAGCATCGCACCGCCGTCCGCAACGTCCGCCGCGACGGCAACGAAGCCCTCAAAAAAATGGCCAAAGAAAAAAAGATCAGCGAGGACGAGGAGAAGCGCGCCCTCGAAGAGGTCCAGAAGATGACCGACGAGGAAATCCGCCGCATGGAAGAGCTCTCCCACAAAAAAGAAGCCGAAGTCATGCAGGTGTGACCGCGAGGGTAGGATTCAATTGTTTAGTCTCCGTTGATTTTCCAAAAATCTACAAATATGGGTGCCCCACCCTCGCCACGTTCTTGTTTTTGTGGCTAGGGTGGGATTACACTCCACTTGTCATGCCATCCAGGCTCAAACGTTTTCAACAGGCGAAGGATATTCACTTCCTCACCTTCAGTTGTCACGACAGGCTCCCCTATCTCGCCACACCTGCGGCCCGTGATCTCTTCGAGCGCACACTGGAGCAGATACGCAGACGGTACGTCTTCCATGTTTTCGGCTATGTAATCATGCCGGAGCACGTGCATCTGATGGTTTCAGAACCAGGGCGTGGAATGCTGGACCGAGCTATCCAATCTCTGAAAACCTCTATCTCCAAGCAATCCGCTCAACATCCGTTCTGGCTGGCACGCTATTACGATTTCAATGTTCATTCTGAAGAGAAGCGAGTAGAAAAACTCAGGTACATGCACCGCAACCCGGTCATGCGGGGTTTGGTGGCGCGTCCCGAAGATTGGAAGTGGTCTAGCTTTCGGCATTATCTGACAGGAGAGGTGGGGACTATAGAAATTGAGTCATTTTGGGTTGCGGGAAAACGGGCAGGACTGATGCTGCCAGAACATGATGGATTCCTAACCAGCACGAACCCACCCTAGCCGCAAAAACAAGAACGCGGCGAGGGTGGGGCACCCAGCAATATTACACCCGGGGATAACTCAAAAACCTCCCGTAATCTCAATTCGCATCATTGCGTGGTAGCAGAAGAGCATCTTGGATGCTTCTTCAAGAGCGTCTAGATAAACCTTTTCTTCTTCAGAATCGTTTTCATGCATATATGCTTTCACGAACTCGCCGTCAGAGTTTTCAATCACGAGTGCCGTGATTTTCTTGTTTTCTGGCCTATCGGGCGGGAAAAGATCATCTTGTGTGGCTTTCTTAAATGGTGACTTCTTTTGATCCTCGGCAGGGTCGCGTGTCGATGGATAACGAAAATAAGTGCTGTTTGGATCGGTCTGATCTATGGTCTTTATCCGCGTGTCGGCTTCAGGTGCGATTGTCCAGTCTGGCTTGAATTTACACATCTCTTTGAGTACTTCAGTCCTGGGTTCAATCAATGCTTTCCAATATGAATAGAGACCTCCGATGCTATGTGCTGTGTAAATGGGTTTCCATTTTCCACCGATGGGAACCATCGGCTCTGTGTCGTATGGCATCGCATCATACGATAGCTTTAGTCTGCGATGTAGAATCACAATGCCCGATTTTAGAAAAAGTTCAACCGAATGCCGGAATAGAAAACTCAAAGGGAGATGTTCAAAAAATGCGGTCGTAGGCTTTGTCTCACTTAGCGTTATGGCGGCTCTGTGAAATGCTTCTGCAATCGCACCAAAACCGGAATCATAGTGCTCATCCAACGGCATCATGATGTATTGCATATCGATTCCTCATTTCTGCCGGGTGCCCCATCCTCGCGGCGTCTTTGTTTTTGCCGCTAGGGTGGGAGGCCACCACCTACTTCTTCACCCTCTTATAAAACGGCGTCGCCACCTGCTTAGCCCGCACCCGATTCGTTCTCACCTGCACCAGCACATCCGCGCCGCTGGCAGCCACCGCCGCCGGAACCAGCGCAAAAGCAATATTAGTCTTCAAAAACGGCGCAGGCGATCCAGAAGTCACCACCCCAATCTCTTCTCCCTCCAGTGACAGCACCGGGTACCCGTCCCGCGCAATCCCCCGCTCCACCATCTCCAACCCCACCAGCTTCCGCTTCGGCCCGTCCGCCGCCTGCACCGCCAACAATGCATCGCGCCCAATGAACTCGCCCTTCTCCAGCTTCAACCAGCGCTCCAGCCCGCCCTCAAACACATTCACCGTGTCGCTGATCTCGTGCCCGTAAAGCGGCATGCCCGCCTCCAGCCGCAGCGTGTTGCGCGCCCCCAGCCCGCAGGGCCGAATCCCAAACTCGCCTCCCGCCTCCATCAACGCGGACCAGACTCGTTCTGTCGTCGGCCCATCGCCCGGCAAATAAATCTCAAAGCCATCCTCGCCCGTGTAGCCCGAGCGCGCGATCAGCACATTCGCCACGCCCGCCACCTCGCCCCACGTGAACCAATAATTCCTGATCGCCGCCAGATCAACCTTCGTCAGTTTCTGTAGCGTCTCCAACCCACGCGGCCCCTGCACCGCCAGTTGCGATGTGCTCGCCGACTCATCCGTAATCTTCACCGCCGGCCACCCACCCACCTGCTTCACAATCCACGCATAATCTTTGTCCTTGTTTCCCGCATTCACTACCAGCAGGTAATCGCGCTCGCCCATGCGGTGCACCAGCACATCGTCCACAAAGCAGCCCTCCTGCGTCAGCAGCGCGGAGTACTGCGCCTGTCCGTCCTTCAGCCGCGATGCATCGTTCATCGTCACATGCTGCACGGCGGCCAGCGCGCCCGGCCCGCGAAACCACACCTCCCCCATGTGGCTCACGTCGAACAATCCCACGCCGGTGCGCACCGCCATATGTTCAGCAATCAGCCCGCCATCCACGCCCGGATACTCCACCGGCATATCCCATCCGCCAAAATCCACCATCTTGGCCTTCATCGCGCGATGTGTGGCATTCAGTGCGGTCTTTTTCAGCGGCGCGGCGCCGTGCGTGTTCGATTCAGTCATACCCTTCCTTTCGGCGGTGTTGTTGCACTGCCTACAATAGAGATGCGCCAGCTCCGGGATCAGACCCGGCGTTCCCATATTCGATCAGGCAGGCAAACTAACTCGAACCGCCGCCCCTCACCGCCTCCGCGCCCGCCAAAACGAGCTCACGCCCAAATAGAGAAAGACCGCCATCATCGCGGCGTATCCCAGAAACTTTATGTGATCAGGGCCGTATTCCCAGCTCGCCCTCACGCGCCACATAGCTCGGCCAAAGATCACCACAAACAGCAAGAAGAACGCGCCTGTCATCTCCAGCCACAAAATTCCGCCCACCCGCCGAAAGGGCCGCAAAAATCCTCCCACGCCGCGCGCCACGCCCTTCGCCGTCCGTCCCGCCACCTGCCCCTTCGCCCGCGCATCCGCTCCGTCCGCTGCCTGTCCGACCGCCATATTTTGTCCAGCTTGTTCTTTTTGTTGATTTTGCACAGCCGCAGCGCCACCCGCCGCAGTCCCGCCCGTCGCCGTAGCGCCCGCCGTCTGCGCTTCGCCCATCAGCTTCTGCCCGGCTATCCGACCGGCAACCCGCAGCCCGATCCCCAGCACGCGCCCTATATTCTCTGCTCTCATTCCGATATGATGGTAGCAGCGGCAGCGCCACCGCCGCTTTTTGACCGGCTTTTTTTGACAGGCCCACTTGCTCCCGGGCCGCAACGGAAGTAATGTAGTTAAGTCCCATGCCGCTGCCCCGCATCCCCCACGCCGGCCGCAGCCCCTGGAGGTGCCTGTGACAACACGTCTGCGCGAACTCATTCAGCAACTGGGCGAGGCCATCAATGAGGCGGTCACTGAGAACGAGCAGATCGCCGGCGTTGTGCAGGACATCCGCCAGCACGGCTTCGATGTGCTGCTCATGCTCGAAGCCTCCATCGCCCTCAACGACATCTCCGAGAAAGAGGACTCCCAGGTCGAAGTCCCCGCCGGACTCCCCGCCGACCAGCCCTTCTCGCAAAACGATCTCAGCTTCCTGCGCCAGTTGCGCATCTCCGTCGCCGGAGAAAACCTCCCCAGCGATAAGCACGACGACCCCGGCCCCTCCGCCCGCTAGCCCGCCAACTCAATTTGATATGGGTACCCTGGGTCCCTCGCATTTGGGGACCTGGGATATTTATAGATCGTCATCCTGACGCAACCGGGATCCCCGGCGCATGATCCTTGTGCGCTGGAGCGGCTATTCCCTATTCCCTACTCCCTATTCCCTGCCGTTGTCAACCCCGCCAGCCCCTCCACATCCTTCCGGTTAATCGCATCCACAAACGCCCGCGCCACAACTTCCGCCGAATCGCTCATGCCGGTATTGTAACCACGACGCTTGCCTTTCTATGGGAGGCAAGGAGAATAGCCCAGGGCCGGGGTCCCCACGGACAGGTCGTCGTCCGTGGGGTGGGAGGGTAAAACCCTGGGAATCAGTTAAAAAATGGTGGTATATTTAATTGGATTAAGGGGGAGGTGTGTATGAGACACATTAGTTTTATACCTCGGCTTGTGGCAGGCAGCGTTCTGCTCATGGCACTCTCGGCAAGTGTTTGCGCGGGCCAGTTCTTTGGCTATGGCTACAAACAGTGGGAGAAACTACAGAATGATGCAGAATGGGATTTTGCGCCATGGTATGTCAAAATACCGCCGAAGAGCGTGGCGGCTGTCGAGGTGCCCCGTACCGACCTATGCCGAGATGTTGGGACGAGGCTACGCACGAATTGGGGAAGTGTCGTATCGCAGCGAAAAACATGGATCCTCCGAAGCCGCGGGAAAGAAAGACATGCTGGAATGGGGTATGTTTCAAGGGGCCGATGTCGCGTGGGTTTCCACATCCAACGACTCGTACAAGGGGGATGTCTTCGTCCGTGGTGGGACATATTCCACTTATCACGTGGGTTCCGATCCATACATGCACAACGGCGACATGAGTTCAACTACAACCTACACGACCAAGGACCACTATCACACGAAGAATATCAAGTTCGTCAAGGGAGATGTGGTTTACTTTGTGCACGACCCGGAACTTGCGGCAAAGCAACTGGAGCAGGGGAGGAAGAACTGGGAGATCAGAATAGCGGAGATCCCGTTGAAGCGGGCCGCCATGGTCGCCAAGTTAGAGGTTGTACTAAACACCTTGTCCTCCACGGATGCGTCCTTGTTCTTGGAACCTGGACTAAAAGAGAAGTACGTCCGTAGCATTCAGGCCGCCGAAAATGAAGTGAAGACAGGCCAGTGTGGCTACAATGGACCGTGGCAAGAGACCTGGCATGACACCAGTGCCCGCATTAGTCGGGACGGTAATTTGTGCCAAGGGCTGAAGGACTTGGATTCTCTTTCCTGGATTTTCTTTTGGAGCGACGCAGGCGATAAGTCCAGATATGAGCACACATTCAAGGATAGTAAAAGCCCTCAGCTTGGGAAACTCTATAGTGTAGTTACGGATACCTGGCGATATCTCAATGATAATTGGGATCTCATCGGCGATAACCTGACGCCAACTTTACGGGAACATATTCTTCTTTGCGGCGATGAGAAGCACTTTGCCTCTGTCCCTTGCTGGGATAAGCAGTGACCTGTCCCTGGCGAAACCGGATGAAAGCTACTGCAAAAAGGTAAACGTGTATTAAAAAGCCATATTCAGCTTTAAGGAACCTCTGATCAAACCGCAGTATTTTTCCGGGCGTGTGCCCCAGGTCTAACCACAAATGCTGAGTGCCTCATGTCCCGCTTTTGAGACATGGGAAACCACGAACTTCAATTCGCGCTGCCGAAGGCGTATGCCTGGACGGCCAGTCCCCATGCCGCCGGAGTCTCCCACCGGTTCTCCGCCTTCAACTCTGGGTGCCCCATGTCCCTCGCATTTGGGGACCTGGGATATTCATAGATCGTCATCCTGCGCGCAACCGGGGTCCCTGGCGCATGATCTTTGTGCGCTGGAGCGGCTATTCCCTATTCCCTACTCCCTATTCCCTGCCGTTGTCATCCCCGCCAGCCCCTCCACATCCTGCCGGTTAATCGCATCCGCAAACACCCGCGCCACAACTTCCGCCGAATCGCTCATGACGGTATTGTAACCACGCCACGCGCCACATAACAGATGTCTGGGTGCCCCATCCTCGCCGCGTTCTTGTATTTGCGGCTAGGGTGGGATTACACTCCACTTGTCATGCCATCACGGCTCAAGCGCTTTCAGCAAGCGAAAGATATTCATTTCATCACCTTCAGTTGTCATGACAGACAACCGTATCTAGCCACTCCTGCGGCCCGCAATCTCTTCGAGCGCACACTGGAACAGATGCGCAGACGGTACGTCTTTCATGTCTTCGGGTATGTAATCATGCCGGAGCACGTGCATCTAATGATCTCAGAACCAAAGCGGGGAATGCTGGACCGAGCCATCCAATCCCTGAAAACTTCCGTCTCAAAGCAATCTGACCAGCGGCCTTTCTGGTTGCCGCGTTATTACGATTTCAATGTTCACTCGGAAGTAAAGCGAGTCGAAAAACTCCGATACATGCATCGCAACCCGGTGATGCGAGGTTTGGTAGTGCATCCCGAAGAGTGGGAATGGTCCAGTTTCCGGCATTATCTAACCGGAGAGGTGGGAACTGTCGAGATCGAGTCATTTTGGGTAGCGGGAAAACGAACTGGGTTAACAATGCCAGTAAGAAAAATACTTCACTAGCACGAACCCACCCTAACCGCAAAAACAAGAACGCGGCGAGGGTGGGGCACCCAATTAGGAAAGGGGATTTAAGTAACGATGTCAGCCCCGAATATTGCTAAAGCGATAGGTTAATAGTCACGAGTGGAGCTTGACCTGACTGTTTCTCAATCGAGATGTGTCCATCATTTCTGGTCGTGAGCACCCGCCTCGTCTGACCATTTGGAAAATCTATGCCAATAGCATGTTTCGTGTAGTCATGCTCCTGGCTGTCGTGAACGATGCTCTTATCGGAAAGCAAAATGATGTAAGGGTTGCAGTAATCGAAAACCTCCTCGCAATATCCCGCATACCTGCCATGATGCGACGCTACAAAGAATGTCGTTTCCCTCAGGCATTGGCAAAAGGCCTGACCCTTCATAAGTTCTTTCCAACCCTCACGCTCCAGGTCGCCAGGAATCACTATTCCGGTGCCCTGATACTCGAGAAATGTCACAAGACTGAGATTGTTCATATCTGTGAATGTGGAATAGGGATTGTAAAAATATGTAACTTTAACCCCTCCATAGTTCAGCCCAATAGCCAAACCGTGGATCCAATCCGCATGCATGTCTATAGCATTGGTCATCGATGTAGAGACCAGACCGATCTGGGCCTTCTCCCTGCGGATGAAATCGACCGGAACTGACCTATTCCGCGTGAATGAGTCAAAACTTACCACCTCCTTAAGGGAGGAGAGATTCGCCACATGGTCCTGGTCGAAATGGCTTAGAACGAGGTTATGTATCCTTTTGTTACCACGGCTATAAAAATATCTTGAAGGGTAAAACGGGAGGTCAGCATCATATCCGCAGTCAAAGAGAATATCTGACCCTCCAGGCGTAATTGTATAGGCACAGAATCCATGCCCAACATCGAATAAAGTAAAGGAGAACATCAGGAATCCCCTTTCTCGCTCATGCAGGCGTAGGAATTGAAAAGCTCATAAGAGTATTGACGAAAGAAATTAAGATATCTGTAAAAAAGAAGAGTTCCAGTAATTAGAGCCGCGATACTAAAACGAAAGAAGGAAGTATTTCCTTCGAGATATCCGACAATAGCTAAGCAGACTGATGCAAGCATAAGGCTGAAAGACACATTACGACTAAACCCGTATTTGTTAAGAAATAAATCCAACTTCGAAATAAGCCGTTCATTATGGAGTATTTCAGGAGAGTAACGGATAGTCAAAAATATCCCTTCAGCGTCCGTACAATCTAACTGTAATGCGTCGATCTTCGTGGCGATCTTGGCGCGATTCACGAAAGGTAATGGCTTATAGAAGCCTGGAAAGATCAAGTTACGCAAACGATGGGGCACAGGGCGAAGGAGATTCTTTGTGGGACTCCCAAGAACCTTATGAACTAAGAGATCCTCGAAGAAAAACTTGGCTGGACCCGCAATAATTTGACCAGCAATGTAAACACCTAAGACTGTAACAGCCATATCGAAAGGTTTTAATTCAGCCCCGAAGACCTTCGGGAACCCGAACGTTAGCTGTGCCAAGGCCACAAGAACAAGGCCGGATGCGATATATCCGAAAAAATCATAAGGATCGAACGGCATCTCTTTCATAAAGGCTCGACTTAGAACAAAGCCATCCTAATTGTTCGCCGAATCTTCACCTAAGTCAACGAGGGAAAGCCGGTACAATATTCGGCAATTGCAGCCAACTCGATAATCGTCAGTGAACGGAGCATCCATCTACACGCCTTCCCCTCCTCAATCCTCACCCCATACAATAAGTAAGGAAGCACCACGAGGAAAACCATGCCGCTCTCCGGAGAAGCCATTCGCCTGATGAACTACATTGACGACGTTGCCGTAACCCTGCGCCGCGTCCTGGCCACCATCCCCACTCTCACCGCAGAGGAGCGCGCCCGCGTCGCCGAGCACCTGCTCAACACCAAGCCCAACGCCGAGGACGTAATCCAGGCCCTCTCCAGCCGCTAAGGCCGCTCACGCCCCAACCCGCCGCCGCCTTCCCGGAGCCAGCCCTACGGCTGACTCTCTGATTTGCGCTTCCCAAATCGCCCAATTTTGCGCAATAAACCTCTACCTATACGTAGAGGTTGTATGTATGCGTTTTCGTGCCTGATTTTTGCTACATCTTCCCTAGTCCTTAGTCCCTACTTCCTGTCCTCCCAGCACTTTCTCATAATATTTCACGTAGTGCGGCACCACCAGCGACGAGCAGAAGCGCTTCTGCGCTGTCTTGCGCCCCGCCTCGCGCATCGCCTCGAGGCGCGCTCGATCCTTCAGCAGGCTCACCGCTCCGGCGGCCATATCTTCCACATTTCCAACGGGATACAGCAACCCCGTCACACCGTCGTCAATCAGCTCCGGCACCCCGCCCACCCGCGTGGCGATGGACGGAACCATGCACGCCATGGCCTCCAGCGCCGCCAGCCCAAACGACTCCAGCTCGCTGGGCATCACCATCAGATCGGCCAACGGCAGCAGCTCATTCACCCGCTCCTGCTTGCCCATAAAATGAACCTTTTCATTGATATGCAGGTCATGTGCCAACCACTCCGCCGCCGAGCGCTCCGGCCCGTCGCCCACCAGAACCAGTTGCGCCGGAAGCTCCCGCGCCACCAGCGCAAAGACCTTCACCACGTCCACCACCCGCTTAACCTGCCTGAAATTAGAGAGATGCATCAGGATCGCCTCATTCGGCGCCGCTAACCGTAGCCGCGCCTCCGCCCGCGCCTTCTCATCCTTGATGGGCACATACTCGTCGCAGTTCACAAAGTTTGAAACCACCTCGATGGGCCGCGTGACGCTGAAGTGCTTGATCGTTTCCTCCTTTAGATAGTTGGAGATGCAGGTGACCCCGTCGCTCTCCTGAATGGCATACCGGGTGATGGGCAGGTAGCTGCGATCTAGGCCTACAAGTGTAATGTCGGTGCCGTGCAGTGTGGTCACGAATGGCAGCCGCCGCCCGCGCGAGGCCAGCATCTGCCGCGCCAACAGCGCGCTCACCGAGTGGGGGATGGCGTAGTGCACATGCAGCAGGTCAAGTTCATAATATTCAGCAACTTCCGCCATCCTCGAAGCCAGCGCCAAGTCGTAGGGCGGGAACTCGAAAAGCGGATAACTGGAGACCGGAACCTCGTGATAAAGGATGCCGTTGTCGCGTCCGCTCAGCCTGAATGGCTGCGAATACGAAATAAAATGCACTTCGTGGCCTCGCGCCGCCAACTCAATGCCCAGCTCTGTGGCCACCACGCCCGAGCCGCCGTAGGTGGGATAACAGGTAATGCCAATGCGCATAGTCTTTCCCGTCGATTGCAGAATGAGTCTATCGGATGGGATGCGGCAGCGGTGCAGAACGCTTCCAGATTCCGCGAAAACTCAATAAATTCCTGGAATCAGCCGCTTCGTTTCCCGGCTATATGCCGCATACTCGGCACCGAATGCCTCATTCAATGCAATTTCCTCGACGTGAATTCTGTACAGGAAGGCAGCGGTAATGGGTACAAACAACACAAAGCACCCAAGCCAATTTCGCACTTCAATCCCCAGTCCGAGAAACGCAAGTAAGGAGCCGGTGTAGGCCGGATGGCGCAAGAATCGGTAAAGGCCGCCACGATAGATCTTTTGATTGTTGCGGATGGCCACATTCGAACTGAAGGCCTTGCCCAGCGATAGAATTGCCGTCGCTCGAAGGACGATGCCGGTGAGCAGCACAAGGATGGCCACCACCACCAGCCAGCGCCCACCGCCAAACATGTTGGAAGGCATCGAGTAATGGATCGCCTCTCCAGCGAAGATGGACAGAAAGATCGTTACCCAGATGACAATCAGCGATCCGCGGTCCTTCACCACGCCTCCGCCGCGCCGCGTGCGCGTGACAATGCCGAGCAGAGTCTCGCACGTGGCCCATCCATAGACCAGGATCTTCCAAAAGAAAGCGATCTCCAAAATGCCTCCATTATCCTGACGTAAAGCAGGAATCTCCCGCCTTTATGGTTACAAGATAATACGCATTCGCGACAACTAAGGTTCCCGCGCTTGACTGGATTCGCTGTTTGCAGGGGAAAGCCAAACCGCAATTATCGTGCGCCCAAGCGTGAATAATCGAACAGCTCGACTTCATTTCCCAGGCTGATTGTCAGAAGTGCTTGCCGTTCGATCTCCCGTGAATTCCGCAAGCGTGTGCGGACCCGGGCAAGGTCTGAGTCATTGTAGCCGGGATGCGTAACCAGTTCCCACGTGCCCTCAGGCAGGCTCCGGAGCAGGGAAGTGATTGTAGCTGCATCGAGGGTTCCCGTCGCCAGCACGCCGATTGCGCCTTCCGTAGTCGTAAAGCCTTCTTCCGCCACAATGCGCCGAAAAGCAGGTTCCAGCAGCCGCAGCATCTGCACCTCCGCCCGCCGCAGCCACGGCGCGCCATGTGTAGCGCGACGGCTCCATGCCGGCTCGAAGGGATTGCGCACGGCTCGAATTCCCGCCGCACGCGCCGCGCACAGCACCGGCCGCAGCACAGCAGGAAATATATGTGCGTGCTTGTGCGTGTCGATGTGAGTGAGGCGCGGTCCGCGACTTTGCAGCAGCGCAATCTGCGCGGCCGTCTCGGCTTCAATCTCAGAGGATCGGATGCGCCCCGTAAGCAACAGTTTGAGGAATACGCCCAGCGTTGGATGGAAGCGGCCCGTTCGCGGATCAACAAGTGTGGGAAGACTCTGCACGCGAAGCACCGGCGCGCCGTCAACCAAAACCACATGGCAGCCCACGCCCAGCGAAGGCGTGGCGAGGGCCAGTTCGATAGCCTCATCGGTGGCCGCGGCCCGGGCCATCAGCGAGGCGCTGGTCAGCACCGCGGCCCGATGCAGCTCGATAATGGCGCGGTTGACCCCGGAGGTCAGCCCAAAGTCGTCGGCATTGAGGATGAGACGGCCCACGGGGTGAGTGTATCAACAGAGCGCGGCAACGACCGCATCACAAGCGCGCTGCTATGATGAGAACAGGCCGCAATTGTCATTCAGTCCGCGCGGGCGGTTAGCTCAGTTGGTTAGAGCGCCTGCCTTACAAGCAGGAAGTCCGGGGTTCGAGTCCCTGACCGCCCACCACGACCCACTCCAGTAGCGTCCCAAGAAATCCAACTCAGGCGACCAATGGACACAATAATAAGATACTTATTGTCTTTTACTGTCTAACGGCGTACTATGGAAGCCGTATCGGAATGGGGGTACATTTCGGGGTATCGTGAAAATACCCCCAAATTCGATACCCCCAAGTACCCCCAAATGATCCGAACTGGAGGGAAATCCGTGGGTCTGACAGATACCGCAATCAGGCGCTCCCATCCAACAGAAAAGCCGTATAAGCTCGCCGATGGCAAGGGCCTTTACCTGCTGGTCAACCCCTCCGGGGGCAAACTCTGGCGCTGGAAGTATCGCTACAACAGCAAAGAGAAGCTGATGCCGTTCGGCTCGTACCCCGAGGTCACGCTCGCTGACGCTCGGGCAAGGCACGCCCAGGCCCGCCGTCTGCTCGCCGCTGGTTCCGACCCCATGGCAGAGCGCAAAGCGAAAAAGGAAGCCGTCATCGAAACAAGCGAGAACCCGTTCTCTGAGATTGCCGCCCTCTGGTTCGATCACTGGAAGGTGAACAAAAGCAGCCGTCACGTCGATGCAACGCGGCGGCGGCTTGAGGCGAACGTCTATCCGACTATCGGAGATCGACCAATAGCCTTGATTGAGCCTAGAGAACTGGTGGCCATGGTCAAGGCAATCGAGGCGCGGGGCGTGGGGGATCTGGCCAAGCGCGCTTTAGAAACCACGGGGCAGGTTTTCCGATATGCCATCGCCCATGGATACGCTAGTCGAAATCCTGCTGTTGAGTTCAAGCCCTCCGATGTTCTGCGGCCCACAAAGAAAGTAAACCTGGCCCGCGTGGAAGCCCTTGAGCTTGCCGGTCTGCTCAGGGCAATTGAGGTGTACAGGGGCAAGGTGGTGACTCGACTTGCCACAAAGTTGCTGGCGCTCACGTTCGTGCGCACATCGGAACTGATTGAGGCGCGATGGGAGGAGTTCGACTTTGAAGCCCGGCGCTGGAATATCCCGGCAGAGCGCATGAAGATGGACACGCCGCATATTGTTCCGCTTTCGCGGCAGACCATCGAGATTCTGGAAATGCTACGGACAATCACCGGGAGCGGCCCGCTTTTGTTTCCGGGGGAGCGCGACTCCAAGAAGCCAATGAGCAACAACACGATTCTGTTTGCCCTCAAGCGCATGGGCTATGGAGGCCGCATGACTGGTCACGGCTTCCGGGGACTGGCTTCCACCATCCTGCATGAGCAGGGGTACGACCATGAGCACATCGAATTGCAGCTTGCCCACGCCCCACGCAATGCGGTGAGTGCAGCCTACAATCACGCGCTCTATCTGGAACCCCGCGCCAAGATGATGCAGGATTGGGCCGACTTTCTGGAGCAAACCCAGCGCGGCGGCAAGGTGCTGGCTTTTCGTGGTACGGCGGCATAGTGAAAGAGCATCACAGTAGCGCCGGAAGGACAGCACCGGCACTTTGTAATCTTCTGACCACGGCTTCCGCGAAGTCATCCACGCCCGGCTGATTCGATTTCCTCGCCGAACCCAATCCCCGGATAATCGCTCCCTGCCTTTCACTCGCCACGGAACCATAATTCAGGAAGGTCGTCAAGACCTTTTCATGTCCCAGGTTCTGGCTCCATGCCTTGAACTCTTCGGCGGAATTGCAGACTTCTAACCCCAGCTTCACCAGCGTCTTCCGTATGCTATGCGGATGGAAATAGGGCAAAGCCGCACGCTCATATGCCTCACAAAAGATTTTGCGGATCGGCTGGGCGCTGCTCCAGTGCGCTCTTTCCAATCCCGCCGCTTCAAACTGGTGCGTCTGCCCGACCATGATTCGAGTTGCCGGAAACAGCGGATCGTCATTACCCCACAGCTTCTCTTCCCGCAGAAATCGCACCCATTCCGCCACAATCTGCCGGACCTCTTCGCCCACGGAAAAGAAATAGGTGGTGAAGGTTTTGCTGAATTTTGTATTCACTTCCCGTGCGTCCTGGTAGACGCACCCTTCTTTCAGGTCCACATGCTTCAGCTTCATGGAAGCTATGGCAGAATCCCGTGCGCCGGTTAGTAGCGTGAAAGCCACCAGAGCGCGGTCACGGTGACCGATCTCTGTCTCAGTCGGCATCGTCTGAATTACATGCTTCACCTGCTCCAGCGTCGGGGCCTTTCGTTCCCGCTGGGCCGTGGCAATGCGCACGTCTTTCTCAGACAGATTGAAATAGTCAGCATCGGAATACTGAAGGCGCGCCTTGTACCCCGGCTGGTCCGCAAGCCAAAAGAAGAACTGTTTCAACTGCGTCAGTGTGGCATGTAAAGTCGCCTTGCTCAGCTTCTTCCCGGACTGTTGCCCCGTTTGCTCGGCCAGATGCCGCTTGAACGCTACCGCCTGCTCAAAATGGAATGCCTTGAAGGTCCGATACCGGGTGTACTCTTCAAACCGGCTTAGCGCCTTAGCGGCGGCATCTACGGTAGTCTCGCTGTGCTTCCTTGCGTCCTTGAGATAAACGAAGTATTTGCGCTTTATCCGCTCGTTTTCCGGGTTGTGTTTCGTCATGGTTTCTCACCCCTGCCTGAAGTCACTGTTTACGATGGGGAGATTACTCTCATTTACTTGTCGCCGTGCCTCCACAATTGTGATGTCCAATTTCCCCCGAATCTGGGCCAGCTTCGCCAGACTGGCGCGCTGGAAGATCATGCCTTCACAGTCCGGGCAAATGCCCTTCAGGTTCCCGAATTTCTCTGTCACCTGCTCGTACTCCGCCATGTCTCCGGCGGGCCGCTTGGGCGCGCGGCAGCGCACACAGTAAATCTCGCCTGGCTGACAGGGCCGCTTGTTTTTCGTTCACCGCGCCCTGAGATACCCGGCCAGCTCATGGCCAAGAATCAGGATGGGGCGCTTGCCGTCGCAGGTGGGCAGTCCGGCCTTGACCCAGGCGCGCACGGTATTCTTGTGCGTACCAAACAGGCGGGCAATCTCTTCCACCGTGTAGCTGCGATGGATTTTCACCAGCCGATAATTGGGGAGGCGCTTGCGCATGGCGTTGCCCGTCCTACGCCACAGCCTTGCGGGCGGCTTCCAACTGCGCCACCAGAGCGCGAATTTCCGCGTCCGGCTTTCCGGCAATCCGGGCGGCATTCAGAGCGGCCACCTCATGCGCGGGCCAGCCCACGGCGCGCCCGCCCAGGCTCACCGGATGCGTGAAGACTCCATGTGCGATACGTAGATAAAGCGTGCTGCGCGAAAGGCCTGTTGCCGCTTTCACAGCAGGAAGACGCAGGATGGTTTGATTCATTTTCGATTCTCCCTGAGCGATTCAGGACCGCTCAGGACACATCCTGACTGTGCGCATTGGGCGATAAAAGCCCCGTGTGCTCTCGACACAGTGCAGTATTTTCGGCGTTTTTTCCGGGTTTCCGGGTAGCGGGCCGCTGCGTCGCAACGTCGGCTCGTCCGCGTTGCCTATGCCAAAGCCCATACAGGAAACGATTTACCGGACGATAGATTGGGCGAAAAAATTCCGCCCAATTTTTTTATCGCTTCATATGTTTGCGGATCGTCTCTGCGCTTTTCCCCTGGGCAATGTCTAACTTGGCAATCCGTTGCGAATACCAAACATCAGACATCCCAGGGCGGCGCTGCTTTAGCGTCCTGTACTCTTTCTGCCAGCGTTCATGCCGGGCTTGCGTCTTCAGCTTGCGAGCCTCGCGCTGGGCGTTGCTGGGGGTATGGCGGGGATCGCCCGCGGTCGCCGTGTCCACTAGTTGCCGGATTGCTTCGCTATCCACGGAATAGCTGTCTAGCCCGAAACGCACAAGCTCGGCAAATGGAACGGCATTCTGCCCGGCCACCAGTTCCAATACCTCGTTCGCTCGCAGGCACACCATCTGGCTGCGCTTCTTGCCTGTCACAAGGCCAAGCTCCCACAGTCCGGCATCCGTTTTCCCCCGGTTGCCAAACCGCAGTCCCAGGCGTCGCGCAACAAACGCGCCCACTGCTTCCGCGTCGCAACGCCACTGCCTCAACCGCGCCGCTGGCACTTCCACCCGGTTGATGTCGTCCCGCTTGTTGCAGACAACAAACGACGCCGCTGCTCCCGTCCCGCTGGGCAGCGTATGCACGGGCATCGTGCATTCCTGCTCACAGCCGGGGCATACCACGCTAACAGCCGGACTCGCCTTTACAAGCAGCTTTTGCGATTTCAGTTTCCGCACAGCCTCTACGGGCCACCGGCCCAGTTCCTCTTCACTCACCAGCGCCGCCGCGCCGCGACTGGCTTCCACGCGCTCCAGCAACTCCAGCAGCGCCTCCAGTGGTGTCATGCCTCAGCAGCCTCCGCCCCGCCCAACTCCAGCCCCTCTGTTGGCTCTCTCGGCTCAATGCCTGAATCCACCAGCATCTCCCGCAGCTTCAGGTCCACATCGTCATACTTCAGCGAGCAGGAATTTGGATGCGTAATCCGCACCGTCACCGATTTCGGCTTTTCATCGGGCTTCATCGCCACCAGTGCCGCCAGTTCCACTTGAGTCACGTTATAGGTGTGCAGCTTCATTGACTTGCCCACTTCATCCAGCAGGTCATAGATAGCTTCACGTCTTGCATTGGCGTCGGCCTCCAGCGTGATGCGGTCTCCTCGGACAACCTTTGAAGTTAGTCTGAGCCTTTTCACTGCCACGCTCTGAATCCCGCTTTCCGGGTTATAAGCAAACTGAAAATTGCGCTTGCGCAACGGGTTCAGATCATAGACCCGCTCATCTTCCGGGTCCGGCGGTAACTCCGGCAAATTGAGAATCGCCGTGGCAAACATCTTTTGCAGCGGTTCAACGGCCTTGTGGATTCCACGAAAATTCAGGTCCAGCGTCCCGTCCTTTTGCGAGTAAACATAGATCACCTCAAAAGCCGGGTTATGCTGTCTGCGTTCAAATGTTCCTTTCACCCATTCAACGCTCTGCCGTGAATAGTCTTCCGGGTAGGCGAATAAGTAGTCCCGTTCGTCCCGGCGCAGCGCCTCCACCACACAGTTTTTTCCTCTGCCCTCCGTGCGGTGAAAGTAGTCACGGATGCCTTCTGCCAACGCCCGCCGCCCGTCCTCATGCACTGAAGCAAGCTGGTGTGGCAGCCCCTTCCGCTTACGCCAATACGGCAAGGTGTCCGCGTGGCAGAATAGCGTTGCGCCCTTCCAGAATTGCGGGTATTCCAGAAAAGTCACCATCGCCCGCTCAAAATGACCGTCCAAGTCCCCCATTCTTTCGACGAAGGCTGTGAACGCATCCGGCTCTTGCCGGAACTGCCATTGAGCCTCATCCCGGATCGCGCACCAGCCCTTCTCGAAGCTCAGCGCGTGAATCTCGCTGAAGTCCGCATCCATCTCGTTACGCTGACCCTCCGGCAGCTCCAGCCATGCAGCAAACAATTCATCAATCCGGGTTTCCTTCATGGCCGCAAAGTCCAGTTCCGCGAGCACGCCATGTGCCTCAAAGTAGCGGGCCAGCAGCCGGTTCGGCATCTCGCGGAAATAATCACGCGTAGAGTAGTGACGCCCCATATCCCCCCTCGCAATCGAGCGTAAACTCCCGGCGCTCTTGGACGTAGTAGGATGTTGCTGTACTCAACAATAGCGCAAAACTGCACTATAGGCGCAGCATTTTTGCCCAGGATCGTAACGACCGGCTATGAGCCTGACCCCATACCATGCGAAGTATTTTGCTCACGAGCTGACCAAACGTGCCAGCTCTGAGAGTGTGGATAAGCTGGCAAGCGCCTTGTCGGACGCGCAGGTTGACCTCAACCCGCACCAGATTGAAGCGGCGCTTTTTGCCTTCCGCTCACCCTTATCCAGAGGGGCAATTCTGGCAGATGAAGTTGGACTCGGAAAAACAATTGAAGCTGGGATATTACTGGCCCAGCGTTGGGCAGAGCGTCACCGTCGCCTGCTGGTGATTTGCCCGGCCAATTTGCGCAAGCAGTGGAGCCAAGAGCTTGCTGACAAATTCTACCTGCCTTCCGTAATTCTTGAGACCCGAACCTTCAACGAAGCCATCAAACGCGGAAATCTCAACCCCTTCCAGCAGGACGCTGTCGTGATCTGTTCCTTCCAGTTTGCCCGCTCCAAAGAGCCTTACGTCCATCAGACAGCATGGGAATTGGTTGTTATTGACGAAGCACACCGGCTGCGAAATGTCTACAAGGCGAGCAACAAGATCGCTAAATCGATCAAGGCTGCTGTTCTTGAGCGCCAAAAGCTGTTGCTCACAGCCACGCCGCTCCAAAACTCGCTCTTGGAGTTGTATGGCCTCGTCAGCATCATCGATGAGTACACCTTTGGCAATATCGATAGCTTCAAAGCACAGTATTTGCGCGTCAAAGCACCTCAGCTCATGACTGAAATGGAAAGGCACTCAGGACACGTGGAAGCCTACGAGCGGTACAAGACTAACCCCAGTTCCAAGAATCTTCGGGAAACAATGAAGTTTGTTGAGCCTTCTGAGGAAGCCATCCCCCGACTGTTTGCCGAACTGAAGCAACGCCTCCGGCCCATCTGCCAGCGCACTCTGCGCAAGCAGGTTCTTCACTACGTCAAGTTCACAAACCGTCACGCCCTGGTGCAGGAATTCGTCCCCAACGCCGATGAGCAACGGCTATACGATCTGGTTTCCGATTATTTACAGCGCCCAACTTTATACGCTCTGCCAGCCAGCCAGCGCCAGCTTATGACACTGATTTTGCGCAAACTGTTAGCCTCTTCTACCTACGCAATCTCAGACACACTGCAAGGGCTTGCCAACAAGCTCCAGGCAGCCCGCGACGCCTCAGAGCAGGTGCAGGCTCCCCCGAATGAGATTGCAGACAACTTTGAAATGCTTCCAGAGGTAGAAGACGAGTGGGCGGAAGACGATGAAGACAGCGAAGAAACACAGGTTCAATTTGCGGCCCGCCTCACTCCGCAACAACTACAGGAAATGAAGCAGGAGATGGATACCTTGCGGGAGTTCTACGCCCTTGCCCGCAGCATCCAGAAAAATTCTAAAGGCGAAGTCCTGCTCACGGCACTGCGAAAAGGATTTGCCGCAGCCGAAAATGCGCAGAAAGAGCAGCGCCAGGGAGCACTTCAGCAGAAGGCGCTCATCTTTACCGAGTCCCGGCGCACTCAGGAATATCTCTTCCAGATTCTTGAGAAAACCCAATTTGCGGACAAGGTGGTGCTCTTCAACGGCTCCAACACCGATCCAAAGTCCGGGGAGATTTACCGGCAGTGGGTTGAGCGTCACGCAGGAACAGACCGGATTACCGGCTCACCCACGGCGGACAAGCGAGCGGCACTGGTGGATTATTTCCGGGATGAAGCCTCCATCATGATTGCCACAGAAGCCGCAGCGGAAGGCATCAACCTGCAATTCTGCAATCTGGTGGTGAATTACGATCTGCCTTGGAATCCGCAGCGCATTGAGCAACGCATCGGGCGCTGCCATCGTTACGGGCAAGAGTTTGATGTTGTGGTGGTCAACTTCCTGAATAAGAACAATGCGGCAGACCAGCGCGTATACCAGTTGCTCGATGAGAAATTCAAGCTCTTCAACGGTATCTTCGGCGCAAGCGATGAGGTGCTGGGAGCGATTGAATCCGGCGTTGATTTTGAAAAGCGCATCATGGGCATCTATCAGCGTTGCCGCACTTCACAGCAAATCTCATTTGAGTTTGACCAGCTTCAGAACGAGCTTGAAAGTGAAATCGGAGAAAAGCGCACCGAGGCACTGGTACAACTGCTCAATAACTTCGATCAAGAAGTTATCGAGCGGGTGCGCATTGCCAGCGCGGACTCACTCAACCGATTTGAAGCCCTGCTCTGGCGAACCACGCAATTCTTTCTGGAGCCTTACGCGCGGTTTGAACCCACTGACCACGCCTTCACGCTGCTGCGCAACCCCTTTGCCAATGAACCCATTCATCCCGGACCCTATCGCATGGGCAAGCGGGTGGAGGATGTGAACACCTATCGTGTCGGACACCCTCTGGCCCAGCGCATCCTTGACCACTGCAAGCAGCTCGATACTCCCCCGGTAGAGGTCCGCTTTGGCTACACCGGCAGCGGCAAGCACATAGCCCTGCTGGATGGGCTGGTGGGGCGGCATGGATGGCTGCTCTGCTCCCGGCTCACGCTCAAGGCCTTCCAGACCGAGGACCATCTGCTTTTTGCCGGAATCTGTGACGATGGCGCTCCGCTGGAAGCGGCAGCCTGCAAGCGGCTCTTCGATCTGCCCGCCTGCCAGCTTGAGCCGGTGTCGCCAGAAGCCGATGCTGATTTGCGGGCGCGGCTGGACGCCGAGCAAGAGGCCATCACCCTGCAACTCTCCGCCACGAACGGCAGATGGTTTGATGTGGAGATGGAAAAGCTGGACCGCTGGGCGGACGATCAACGAAAATCGCTCAAGGCAGAGGTAGAGGAATTGGAAGACAATATCCGTGCGGCCAAGCGGGAGGCGCGGCTGGCTCCCAACCTGCCGGAGAAGCTGCAAATGCAGCAGCGGATTCGGCAGATGGAGGCGCGTCACACGGAGGCCCTGCTGGCCTATAAAGAGGCTTGTGGCGCGATAGACGCCCGCAAGGATACCCTGCTGGATGAGACTAGCAAGCGGCTGCAACAACAGGCAGAGCGGCAGGACTTGTTCCTGATCCGCTGGCAACTGACGTAAGAGAGAGCGAACATGACAGACAATCTGGAACCGGAAAAGCTGGATTTGGCCTCAGTGGACATTGCGGCGGAAAAACAGGCGGAGTTGTTGCGGCTCTTCCCGGAAATGCGGACGGAGGGCGGCAAGATTGACTTTGACCGGCTGAAGCTGGCCCTGGGCGAGACGGTGGACGTGGGCAAGGAACGCTACGGCATGAATTGGCCGGGCAAGGCCGATTGCTTCAAGGCCATCCAGAGGCCCAGCCTTGGAACGCTGCGGCCCGTGCGCGAAGAGAGCGTCAACTTCGATGAGACAGAGAATCTGATTATCGAGGGCGACAACCTGGAGGTGCTCAAGCTCTTGCAGAAGTCGTATCAGGGCAAAGTCAAGATGATCTATATTGACCCGCCCTATAACACTGGTAACGACTTCATTTATCCAGACGACTATTCCGAGAGCTTGCAGACCTACCTTGAGTACACCGGACAAGTAGACAGTGAAGGGCGCAAGTTTTCAAATAACTTGGACTCAGACGGGCGCTTTCATTCCAAATGGCTGAACATGATGTACCCGCGTCTGTACCTTGCAAGAAATCTTCTACGGGAAGACGGCGTCATTTTCATCAGCATTGATGATGCGGAGATTGGGAACCTAAAAATGATATGCAACGAAATCTTTGGTGAAGAGAATATTGTTGCGAATCTTGTATGGGAAAAGGGAAGGAAGAACGATGCACGGAGATTCTCAGTAGGCCATGACTATATTTTGACGTTTGCACGCAACCTCTCCTGCATTGAGGAGATTTCAGCACCATGGAGAGAATCTAAGCGTGGGATTGACGCCGTAGTTGATGAGTACATACGGCTGAGGGATTTGTTTGGAACTGATAACGATAAAGTTTCGGCTGGCCTTGTGGAATTTTATCGCTCCTTGCCTGAAGACAATACAGCAAAGAAATACTCGCGGTCTCGCTTTGTAGATGACAGGGGTATATGGCGTGACAACAATATCGGTTGGCCGGGTGGTGGTGGTCCGCGCTATGACTTACTTCATCCAAAAACAGGAAAGCCATGTAAAGTTCCTGATGATGGATGGCGTTTCATCGAATCCACAATGAAGGAGAAGGTACGCGATGGTTACATCTTCTTTCGAGAAGACCACACGCAAACGCCTTTTCTGAAATCGTATCTCTACGTTGAGAATGCTGCGGTAGCTACGACAGAAGATGGTGTAGGTGACAAGCAACAGGTGATGGGGAGCGTTTTCTATAGACACACGCAGCCAGCAAGTGATGTGCTTAAAGAGTTGTTTGACGAGAAGATATTTGAGAACCCCAAAGACCACGATATTCTTGCCCGTCTAATTCGTTATTGCACTGGTGAGAACGACATCGTCATGGACTTTTTTGCAGGGTCTGGAACAACGGCACACGCTGTACTCGACCTCAACGCCGATGCCGCATCTCAACGCAAGTTCATATTGACGCAGCTTCCTGAACCCACAGATCACAAAAACTTCAAAACGATTGCGGAGATTACCAAAGAGCGCGTCCGCCGCGTGATTCAGCGGCACGAAAAAGATGCTGACGGCAAACTCGATCTAGGCAATCGGCCCAAGGAAGGCTTCCGCGTTTTGAAGCTGGCAACCTCCAACTTCAACGTCTGGAATGCAACTACTGAGACGACCACTCCCGATTCGCTGGGGAAGCAGCTTGAACTGCATATCGACCACATCCAGACGGGCCGATACAACGAAGACCTGCTCTACGAGATTCTGCTCAAGAGCGGCTTCCCGCTCACCACTCAGGTTGAGACCCTTGGCATTGAAGGGAAAGCGGTCTATAGCGTGGCCAACGGCGCAATGCTAATCTGCCTTGACAAACAGCTCACCCATGAGGCCATCAAAGCGATTGCCGATCTGAAGCCGGAGCGCGTGGTCTGTCTGGATGAAGGCTTTGCCGGTAACGACCAATTGAAAACCAATGCCGTGCTCATCATGAAATCCAAAGGCGTAACCAAGTTCCAAACGATCTGAGAAATTGCGGCGATAGACAATGAAGATTCAGTTTGACGCGCAGCAGCAGTACCAACTCGATGCAGTAGCAGCCGTTGCGGACCTATTCGACGGCCAGCCCTTGCAGCAGCCGGAGTACTCGGTTGTCTACCAGCAGGGCGACACCGGACTCTTTGAAGGGCAGGTGCAGACGGAGGTTGGGGTGGGAAACCGCCTGTTGCTGAACGATGATTTGCTGCGCAGATACACCCGCATCGTCCAGGCGAGAAATGAGATTGAGATTATTGCCGAAGAAGCGCCGCTGGAGGCATGGCCGCTGGGCGGAAGGCAATGCCCGCATTTCAGCGTGGAGATGGAGACCGGCACGGGCAAGACATACGTCTATTTGCGCACGATCTACAAGCTTGCGACGCGCTACGGCTTTCGCAAATTCATTATTGTTGTGCCGAGCGTGGCGATCCGCGAAGGTGTGCTCAAGAATATCGAGATTACCAAAGACCACTTCAAGGCGCTCTACAACCTGGAGCCTCAATCGTTCGTGTATGACGGCAAGATAGTGAGCCGGTTGCGCCAGTTCGCCACCAGTAACAACGTAGAAATCCTCATCATCAACATTCAGGCTTTCCTCAAGGACTTCTCAGACAGCGAAGACAAGCACAAGTCGAATGTGATCTACAAAGAGAGCGACAAACTGAGCGGGCGGCAGCCGATTGAGTTTGTGCAGGCTACCAATCCTATCGTGATTCTGGATGAGCCGCAGAGCGTGGACAGCACACCCAAGTCGCAGGAGGCAATCAAGGCGCTGAATCCGCTTTGCACCTTGCGCTATTCGGCAACCCATCGCAACCTCTACAACCTCGTGTATCGCCTGGACCCCATCCGCGCCTATGAACTGCGGCTAGTAAAGCAGATTGTGGTGGACAGTGCCACTACGCCGGGAAGCCAGAACAATGCTTATGTGCGCGTGGAAAAAATTGAGTATAAGAACGGTGTGAAAGCGAAGCTGCGCTTTCAGGTCCAGACACCGAATGGGCCGCGAGACAAGTCTCTCACGGTGAAGAATGGCAGCGATCTGTACGAATTGAGCGAGAATCGCGCAGCCTATAAGGACGGCTTTATTGTGAGCGAGATTGACGCGACGCCGGGAGCCGAGTTCATCCGATTTGATAGCGGGATTGTGTTGGGGCTGGGGCAGGAGCAGGGCGGTGTGCGCGATGAGATTTGGCAGTCTCAGATTCACAAGACGGTGAAGAAGCACCTGGACAAAGAGATACAGGTGAGGGCGCTGGGGTTGAAGGTGTTGAGCCTGTTTTTTATTGACCGCGTGGCAAACTATCGCAGCTATGAGGGCAGCGCGGCGGAGAAGGGCAAGTTTGCCGTGGCCTTTGAGAAGGCGCTCACAGAATTGGCCGCTGATCCGAAGTACAAGACGCTGGAGTGGTTGAAACTGCCGGTTGAGAGTCTGCACAAGGGGTACTTCTCAGAAGACCGAAAACACATCTACAAGGATACGAGAGGTTCGACTCAGGCCGATGATGATACCTACAACCTGATTATGAAAGACAAAGAGGTGTTGCTCTCTTTGGATACGCCGCTCCGGTTCATCTTCAGCCATTCTGCACTGCGAGAGGGCTGGGACAATCCGAATGTTTTCCAGATTTGCACGTTGAATGAAACGCAGAGTGCAGTGAAGAAACGGCAGGAGATTGGGCGCGGCTTGCGTTTGCCGGTGAACCAGGATGGGCAGCGCATCTTTGACGATGCAATAAACAAGCTCTATCTAGTTGCAAATGAGAGTTACGAAGATTTTGCTCGTGCATTGCAAGATGAGTATGAGGAAGACTGCGGCGTGACCTTTGGCAAGGTGCCTATCCAGGCCTTTGCGAAGATTGCGGCAGTTGTTGACGGCCAGGAAGTGCCGCTTGGACGGGATGGGTCCGGGACAATCTGGAATGGTCTGGTGCAGAAGGGGTTACTCGCGGCGGATGGAAAAATTCAGCCGAGCTTTGACCCATCGCGCACAGGCTTTACCCTGCAATTGTCAGAGGCGTATCAGCAGCACGAAGCGGCAGTGATTGACGTATTGGCCTCATACCAGATGGAGCGGCACATCCGCAGGGAGCGGGATGAGCGCAGAAACGTGCTGCGCAAGGAAGTGGTTGCCAGCCCGGACTTCCAGGAGCTATGGAATCGAATCAAGCCGCGCACTACGTATAGGGTGGAGTTTAGTACGGATGAACTGGTGACGCTCGCTGTTGCCGCACTGCGCAGGATGCCCAAGATTGAAAAGGTAGAGGTTCACTTCACAACGGCAGAATTACAGGTGACCAAGGCTGGCGTAAAGGCGGAAGAACGCGCCGCGAGTACAGAGTGGATTGCGTACAAAGGACCGCTGCCTGATTTGTTGGGCTACCTACAAGGCCAGACGGAATTGACCCGCTCCACACTGGTGCGGATTCTGAAGGATTCCGGGCGTCTGCCGGACTTCTTTCTTAATCCGCAGCGGTTTATGGATGCAGTTGCCTCAACCCTCAAGGCGGAGTTGCACCGGCTGATCGTGGATGGAATCAAGTACGAGCGCATTTCCACCAGCGATCCTTATTTTGAATGGGAAATGAAGATTTTTGATGAAGTGGAGATTATCAACTACCTGACCGCTATTCAGGTGCAGCGATCTGTCTATGAATACGTTGTGTATGACTCGGAAGTGGAGCGAGAATTTGCAAAGCGACTGAATGAACGGAGTGATATAAGGCTCTTTCTCAAGCTGCCGGGCGGCTTCGAAATTGACACTCCCGTGGGCAAATACAACCCGGATTGGGCGATTGTGAAGCACAAAGATGAAACGCTTTATCTGGTTCGGGAGACGAAGAGCACGAAGGATTATCTAAAGCTGCGCACGACAGAAGCGGATAAGGTTCGCTGTGGAGAACAGCATTTCAAGGCCCTGGATGTTCCCTTTGCCGTGGTTGTTGACGATACCGGGGTCTAGTCTCTATTACAAGAACATTCGGTGGCTGCGTAGGGCTAATGGTGTCTGAGCCGCACCCATGCCCTTGCCTGGACAACTAACCTCCATGGCAAATTTCTGCCAACACCGTCGAGTGAAAAAATTACAGTATGTGCTGGCCAACCTGTCCATTTTTCTGCGCCTACTATTTGCTCAAATTATTTCTGTCCGTATATGAGTAAAACCAGTCAGAGGCTTTGCTATGGGGTGGGGGCCGGACAACTTCCGAAAGTCCGGCAAGCAGGCTTGGTTGCTCCGCAAATACTTTCGGTATCACAGCGGCAATCCTGCCAGGGGTGGAGTGCCACACAGCCCCGGCGCTCTCTAAGAAGTTGAAGCTGGTTGCCAAGCCCGCTCAGCCGCATCCGCCGATTGCCGGGTCTCGACTCCGCCAAACCGCATAAATGCAGCCTAGCAGCGCCACATCGGGGGTATGTTTGGGGGTATTATCGTCAACCATATGGACAACTTATTTATTATTAACGTATTACATCGAGATGTGAGTCCCTGACCGCCATGCACCTTTCGTGGGACCACGCGGGTACCAGGCCCGCAGCCCGCTCCTGCATCACTTCCTCCATCCCTGCCATCCAGGCGCATTTCCGCGTCTAAAAAACAAGCTTCTCAGCAGTCTCCTGTGCAGAGTTACCCTCTCGCGCCCGAATGCTCCCTTCACAAGGCTGAATTGTCTTCCCGTTGCCGCTTCGCACTGTTCATTGCCCGGAAATCTACGCTGCGATTGCACAAAACCGCTTCAACTTTCCCTTGGAAATATGATTTTAGTTTTCTTGTAACTTTTCAAGTTCTCCTCAAGAGATATTCTTGATTGGGGAACGCAAACTGGCAATACTGCTTAGGTTCAGCGGTTCGTGCATTGTGCAGCTGAATCACAAATCAAACTCCCATGCGTCTTACCTTTGATAAGGAGTTCTAGAATAATCACATGGTTAAGTGGATGCGTATTTTATGTCCGGTTCTTCTTGCAGTTTCTGGTCTGGCTCTCGCAGATCCGGCTCAATTCGATTTGGCCGGCCCCAACCTGAAGGTCAAGGTGATCCATGGCGGCAAGACTCTGCCCATCTCCGCGGTTCCCAATCTCGCGGTTGGCGATCAGGTGTCGATCAAAGCCGATCTTCCCCCCAACCAGTCGGCACATTACCTTATGGTGGCCGCCTTTCTGCGCGGCGCTACCAATCCGCCGCCGGAAAACTGGTTTTTCGCCTCGGATACCTGGAATCCCAAAGCCAGCGGCGGGTTGAAGATCACCGTTCCCGAGGGCGCCCAAGAGGTACTCATCTTCCTGGCCCCGGAGACTGGCGGAGCACTCAAAACGCTTATCGGCGCGGTTCGCGGACGGCCCGGCGCCTTTGTGCGCGCCTCGCAGGATCTGAATCAGGCCACGCTTGACCGCTCCCGGCTGAAGGTCTATCTGGCCGACATCCAAAGAATCAGCCAGAGCGATTTCGAACATCTGAAGACCGCCTCGCCGCTGCTGGCGCGCAGCCTCTCGATCAAGTTCGATCCCGATTGTTTACAGAAGATTCCCGAGTTGCAGGCTCCATGCCTGTTGCAAGGCAGGGATTCACTGATTTTGAATGATGGGCACAGCACCTCCATCGTCCAGGCACTCACCACCGGTCCAACGGGCGACCTGGCCTTTGCGTTGAGCAGCACGCCGCAGGCCGGTTTTGGCTTTTACAGCCCCTATATTTCTTCGGTGGTTGATATCGTGCGCATCCTGGACTCCCTCCACACGGCGCAGTATCAATACATTCCCGCGCTGGCCACGGAGCAGGACGATCAGTTCTCTCTGGAGTTGAATACGCCGCCCTCGTTTCACAATCCCAAGTCGGTTCTGGTTGCGGCACTGCCCGCAGTCGAAGCGCCGCAGATGCCTCCTTTGCATCCGGTTGATCCCAAAGAGGTGTACTGCGCGGAAAAGACGGAGCTGGTTTTGCCCGCCGAGGGAGCGCCACTGGTGTTTTCAACGGGCTACGCGCATGACATGGTTCTTTGCTTGAAGGGGAAGAACGGCAAGTATGTCGATCTGCCGGTCGAGGCCGATGCGGAGAAGGGCGGCTTTGTCGCGAATACGGCAAGGCTCAGCCCCAGCAACTTCGGCGACGTGCTGGATGGCTCCCTGCACGGCTATTGGGGTTTTGAAGCGTACAACGGACCGGAGTTCCGTCTGGAGAATGCCCATCCGCAACACTGGCAACTGACCGAGGATAGTCCGCAGTTCCTGATCGCGGGTCACGATGAAACCATATCCCTGGAAACCGAGAACGCCGCGTGCGTGGACAGCATCCTTCTGCAGAAACCCACAGGAGAGTCCATCAAGGCAGACTGGAAACCGACCGGGCCGAACCAGGTTGAGGTAACTTTGCCGCTGAAAAAGGTCAAGCCCGGCGCAGTGAAGCTGCTGGTGAAGGAATTCGGGAGCAAAGATCCGGACACCGTTTCGTTGCAGGCCTTTGCTCAAGCCGGCCATCTGGACAGTTTTACCTTTCACGCCGGCGATCTATCCGGCGTATTGAAGGGCAGTCACTTGTATGACGTAAAAGAACTAACGCTGAACGGGGTCAGTTTTAAGCCTGGCCCGGGCGCAGTCAACGATGATGCGGATGAACTGTCCCTGGTCACAACCGATGCGAATGCGGCCGCCGTACTCAAGGAGGGAGAGACCTCTACAGCCAAGGTAGCGCTTAAGGACGGCCGCGTTCTTACACTGGAAACCACGGTGGCCTCACCGCGTCCCAAGGTCACGCTGATCGGCAAGAGCGTTCAACCTCCCGCAACCAGCGCCGCCAACAATCTTCAGCTTGCCGGCGCGGACGAAGTTCCGCAAAATGCGCAACTGACCTTCTCGGTCCATGCGCAAATTCCGGCGGCGTTTTCCGGCGAAGAAAAGATTGAAGTGGCCACGGTACATGGAGCGTACATAACGACCCTGACGCTGGCCAATGGACTGACCCTTGTGGACTCCCAGGTGGCGCTGGCAACGCTCGATACCAGCAAGGCTTTTGCATCCTCCGCCTTCGGTCCGCTGCGCTTCCGCATCATCGAGGGAGTGGTCGCGGGAGACTGGCAGCCACTTGCCACTCTGGTCCGCCTGCCTGCTTTTCACGATCTCAAGTGTCCGAACTCGCCAGACCAGCCTTGCAAGCTCACTGGTTCAAGTCTATTTCTGGTGGATTCGGTCTCCAACGATTTACAATTTACACGCCCCATCCAGGTTCCCGAGGGCTTTACCGGCTACTTTTTGTCTGTCCCGCATCCAACCAATGGGCAACTCTATGTAAAGCTGCACGACGATCCTTCGGTAGTCAATTCAATAACCTTCCCAGCGTTAGTCCAGCCTCCGCCCACAGCTACTCCTGCGACTCCCTCAATTACGGCGGCGCAAACTCCCAATTCTCCATCCACCGGCAGCCCATCCACCCCCTCGCATGCCACAAATGCCGGGTCTACAACCGCAGGACAAGGCGCGGTTGTTACACCTCTTCCAAAGCCCGCAACATTCGGGAGCACACCGCCAGCCTCCACAGCCGGCAAGACAACGCCTCAAGCGTCACCCACTGCGCCTGCCGCCACGAAGCAAACGCCACAGTACGGCACAGAAACCGCTCCGGTTGGATCTTCCAGCCCATCGACGCCGCAGAAAAGTGCGCCTGTCGACGGACAGACTCATTCGCAAGGAAATTCCTCAACCAGCGGCACGTCAAACGCCGCTGGCTCAAAGGCGAACTCACATCCACAAGATCCCAAATGAACAGTTGCAATGCGTCATGGCAAACCGCGGAACCATTTCTCTCCAAGAATAGTTCTGCGGCTCACGTGAGATAAACGCTCGACGATTGACTGCTCTGCCTCTGAGAAATGCACCTGGATGAATATAGCTCCCTTAATCGCGCAGGAACACATTCAGCAATGACTTATGAACCCGGATACGGCTGTCATAGTCAATATATCCGAGCTTGCGAAATCGATTCATGAAGGCATTTACGCGAGTCCTGGAACTGCCAATCATATTTGCTAGTGCTTCCTGCGATATCTGTGGAATTAGCGGGTTCCCATCTTCCGGCAGGCTATACTCCGCCATGTGCAAGAGGACACGCGCTAACCTCTTTTCGGCTCGGTTGAAAAGTTGATCGGCCAAATCAGCCTGGACTCTTAAATTGCATGCCAGGAGGAACGAAGAGAACGAATTAGAAAAGGATGGTTCATCACGCATCAAGCGGAGAAACTCTGACCTTGTTATCCTGAGCGCGGTACAGGCGGTCAATGCAGTCGCCGTTGTTATGCGCAAACCCGGTTTAGATGCTATCGCCTTCTCTCCAAAAAAATCACCGGGCACGACTAGCCGGACCACGGCTTTTTTGCCAGCCACGGAAACAGCCGAAATCTTAACGCGCCCCTTCTGTAGATAAAAAACACAGTCAGCCGGATCTCCTTGAGAGAAGAAGTTCTGCGTTCTTGCCAGCTGGATTTGAGTTCGCTTATATCCGGCTTTCGCAAGAAAGGCGTCTACGTCGAATTCAGTTTGAATATTCTTCGCCATTGACGATGTCCATGTTCGCTCGTGTCTCGCATGGAAGATCGACTATGCACACGAATGAGTCGATAGCGGAAAACAAAAGAGCGATTCAACTAAAAGGATAAGCCGCAAAATAAAATCACACTGTCCTAAAAGGAACATCCAGTGCGGAATCGCTCGATTCATAATGACTGAGTCGAAGCACTATTAGGCCTTCGCGCGCAAATCAAGTATGCGTTGTGTCTAAAGAATAATGGAATAATTTATGACTATGAAGCGCGAAATTACAGCATTTGCCCTACGTGTCGGCTGCATGTAGGCCGTAGCTCAACGGGCCAGATTGAAGCCGCACTGCCATCCCTGGTGCCAGTTATGTTACGGGACAAGACCGACCTGCAAACAAAGGTGACCTTCGGCGATCCAGTTCCAATTACCTCCACAATGGTGAATGGTAGCGCGACAGCTCTATTCATTAACACGCTGGTTGCCGACTGAACGGGCTTTGAAGCTTGTCCTTGTTCAAACATTCAGGCTGATCTGAAGCACATCATGCCATCGCATTGACATGGTGCGCAGCAGCCCAGCGCTACTCCGTCATGGAGCCGGCAAATATGGAGACAACGAGACGGAGTGTTCTAGCCCGTAAATCGCATGGTGTGATCTTTTGTTCAGAGGCTGAGAAGTTTTTTGATACACTGTGCTCTCGACTCGAAGGGGGCGTATGCTGCACGACCTGAAAACGGTGATAGGATCTTCCGTGATTGCGACAGACGGCGAGATTGGGAAAATACGGGATTTTCTCTTTGACGACCGTTCCTGGACAATCTGTCATCTTGTTATTGACTTGGGAACCTGGCTCAACCGGCGAGAAGTGGTTTTACCGATTGCGTAACTGGAACAGCCCGATTGGACGCAGAGGATCTTCCACATACGTTTGACAAAAGAACAAGTGGGAAATAGTCCGGATGTGGACACTGAAAAGCCGGTTTCTCGCCAGCAAGAGATTGCGATGGAAGAATACTTCGGAAAGTTGGCTATGTGGGTATCCAAGCATATGGAAGGCGGGGCTCAAATCCCGATGGGAAGGAAATACCCGGTTCGCACCAAGGAAGATCCGGATCTTCGCAGCGCTTTGAGTTTGCTTGATTACAAGGTTTGTGCCTCGGATGGTGAAATTGGGCTCCTGGAAGGCTTCATCATGGACGAAGCTTCCTGGCATATAGGCTATTTAGATGTAAAAGCCGGTGATTGGCTTCTTAACCGCTGGGTGTTGATTCCGACTCGCTGGGTAAAGTCTGTATCATGGGCAAATCGCGAAGTGACTATGCGGCATACGCGGGAAGGAATTTAGGGTCAACCAATGATCCGGCCATTCATCCAGATTGTCACAGTCATTATTTGCGCGACTGCCGGACAGAGGAGGCACTCATTCCTCAGTGTCGCACAATAAAGGACAACAGATGATGGCGAGCCCAAATAATCAAGCGATTCCAAAGGCCACATTTCTGCAACTGTGGCTGAAAATCGATTCTAAACAAAAGCCAAGCATTTACGCGCAGATATACGACACGGCGGATATTACTTTAATTGCGCAGCGAGTTCCTCTATTCCGCAAGATATCCCGGAAAACAAAAGTAAACTGACAGAGCGGAGGGACCGGCTAAGAAGCCCTGGCGGCGCAGGAAGCGTGGGGCAAACTCAGTTTATGACGGCGATTGCCGGATGGTGCCTGACGGAGAAAAGGTTCGCGCGCACTTCGTTTCACGGCTGCTGCACAGCTGAGTAATAGGGCTGAATTATGCCCTCGTAAATTATCCCCCTTAACGCGGAATCTCTCCTATCCAACGTAGAAACGGAACCATGGTCAAGCCTTGTACGAAGACGGAAAATGCAACGACTGCAAAGCTGATCGTGATAATCTCCTCGCGCAGCGGAACTTCAGGTGGAAGTCCAAGGGCTAGAGCCAGCGCCAACGCTCCGCGCAGGCCGCCCCAGAATAGAATGTGCTGATGCTTCCCTGTGACGCGCAGCGAAGAGCGCGAGAAGAGAAGGCAACAGGGATAGATTGCAACCGCCCGGCCAAGCATTACCAATAGGATCGCAGTTGCGGCCGGAAACCATATTGCCGCGAAATTCTGGTGTGCTTCGTGCATTCCAATCAACAGGAAAACCATCGAGTTCGCAACAAAAGCTGCGTATTCCCAGAATGCCTGTAAGGCTTCCTTTCCCCGCGCGGAGATCGCGTTCTGCGTTTTGAAATTGGCCATGACCAATCCTGCCGTAATGGTTGCCAGAACACCTGACAAGCCAAAGTGATCCGCTAGAAGAAAGGATCCATATGCGGCTATCGTAGTGAAAGTGATTTCGACGAGATGATCGTTCGTTCGGCCTGCCAGAAATAGTGTTCCCAGCGCGACAACCGCGCCGCAAAGAATGCCGCCACAGACCGTTCTAAAAAGCATGGCTGTAATTCCAGTTGCGGTAAGATTCTGTCCCGAGGCCAGGATAATCACAATGCCGAACGCAACCGCAGCCGTCCCGTCGTTCAGCAGACTCTCTGCCTCGATGAGCACCAGCAACCGGCCGTGAGCTTGTGCTTCCTTGAATATTGCGATGACAGATACCGGGTCGGTCGCGGCAATGAGTACGCCGAACGCAAGCGCGCTGACCCATTGCCAATTTGCCAGGTAGTGCATCCCCAACGAAGACACGCAGGCAGAGAGAAGGACGCCGAGCGTCGCCAGGGTGGCAATTACCGCAAAATCCCTGCGCAACTGATTCCAATGGATGTAAAATGCCGCCTCGAAAAGGAGTGGAGGAAGCAGTACGGTGAAAATGAGTTCCTTTGTAAGAGTAATCTTCGGCGCAAAGGGCAGGATTGCGATAATGATTCCGGCAGCGACCAGGCCAGCGCTATAGGGGAGGCGGATTTTCCGGGTCAGCATGGCAACTATGGCGGCGATTAATAAAAGCACGATACCGGTTTGGAATTGATACTCCATGCCTCATATCCCTCGCATCCAGTCCGCTTCCGCACTATATAAGATTGGAAGAACGCTACGGCGGTTGTTCTGCTAACCTGGAAACGCACTCATAATTCTTGAAGACAGGTTAACATAGAGTAGCAATGAGCAAAACCGCGTCGTGGCGCGGTTTCCACAGAGCGTATATTACTTTGCGAGCTCGCCCCAGAAGGTTTTCCGCCATGAGTGAGTTTATCAATTACTTTGCGCTGTCATTCAGCGCGTTGCTTCCTGTAATAATCCCATCGGTTCGTCGTTGGTAATTCTCGGCATGGTCGGAGTGACCCGTGCCGATGTCTATCGAACGCTCGCAAGGAAGATCGCGGTCAGCACAGCACAACTTCAACCTGCATCTCCACTGAACAGTTTGTCGACTCTGCGTGGAAAATTCTTTTATCCCTTCACTTTCCCCGTGACAGCCGGCCTTGGTGTAATTGAAGGCGTTCAATACGGCGACGGCTGCATTGAACCGGTGGGCGGTCTCTTTCACTAGCGGAACCATCGCGATCGTCGCTTGTAAAAAGTCAACCGGAAAGAGAATCTTCCGAATAGCCTGCATAAGCCATGCTCTCCAGGTCCATTTTATAAGGCATCACGTCATCAATCGCGAAGAAAATCAGGCACTGGGCCAGTATGCACAGTCCCGCAATAAATAGGCGCAACTTTATGTATGTCAGTAACTTACATAATTTTGAACATCGACATTGCGATTCCAGATGAAGGGGCAAAATAAACTGAAAAAGGCTAGTAACTAAATGATTAGTTGTGCGTCCTATTAAAAAGGAAAGATCGACGAAAGGTCTTCAGAGGACTTCAGTTTCCATGCCTCCAAAGAGATCCATTACGTTGACTCAAGCAGAACTCCGGCTCATGAAGGTCCTTTGGGAGCGCGGGGAATCGACGGTCGCTGAGATGGTGACGGCTACCTCGGCGGAAGCGCCTCTGGCCTACACTTCTGTCCTCACTACGATCCGGATTCTCGAGACAAAGGGCTACGTCAGCCATCGGCAAGAGGGCAGGGCGTTTTTGTACATTGCGAGCGTCGGAGAGCTGGAGGCCAGCCGATCTGAAGTCCGCCACGTACTGAAACGATTTTTCGGCAATTCACGCGAACGGCTTTTGCTTTCTCTGCTGGGTGATGATGAGGTTCGCCCCGAAGAGTTGAAACGTCTGAAAGAAGCAATCGCGAGTTTGCCGGATGAAAATTCAGGCGAAGCCGCGGAGGAGTTCTAATGGGCCTGCTTCTTCAAACGATTTTACATATATCCGCGCCCACGGTCGGCAGTCTGTTTTCCGCGATATGGGAAGGCGCGATTCTGGCCGCATGCGTGGCTCTTTGCCTGCGAATGCTACCCGATTTGGGTGCTGCCGCGCGGTCGGTTGTCTGGACGATTGTCTTTCTGCTGTTGATCCTACTGCACCTCCTTCCTTCCCTGGACCAGCATTGGTCCACAGACAGCATGATTCATCATTCACTTATTCAATTGGATCCGCTTTGGGGTATTGCCATCGCCGGTGTCTGGGCAATGCTTTCTCTCTGGCGAGGCGTGGAACTACTAGGCAGCGCAGTTCGTCTGCGCAAGTTGGCAGGCCGGGCAACTCCCATCCATGTAGATGCAAACTTGCGCAGCTTGCTCAAGTGTGGCAAGACGGGCCGTACCGCCGAATTGTGCGCCTCTGCCGAAGTTGAGCGTCCCAGCGTTCTTGGTTTCTTTCGGCCACGCATTCTTCTTCCTCAGGTTCTAATAGAGAGGCTTTCAGCCATCGAACTGCGGCAGATCGTGCTGCACGAGATGGAGCATCTGCGCCGTGGCGACGATTGGATGAATCTGTTTCAAAAGCTCGGCCTTGTATTGTTCCCCATGAATCCGGTGCTGTTGTGGGTGGAGCGCCGGCTTTGCGTCGAACGAGAGCATGCTTGCGATGACCGAGTTTTGCACTCCACCGGCGCCCGGAAGGCCTACGCACTCTGCCTGACCCGAATGGCTGAGTACTCCATGCTTCGCCGCAACCTTTCACTTGTGCTAGGCGCCTGGGAACGGCAGTCGGAGTTGGTGCGTCGTGTGCATCGTATTCTCCGCAACCCCAAAGAAGCGATGAGCGGCAAACGAGCAATGTTTTTAACCGGAAGTCTGATTTTAGGCGTATTGGTGGGCGCCATTGCTCTGGCGCGCAGCCCGCAGCTTGTGGGTTTCGCCCCCCGCGCACAGTCAACGATTCAGGCTCGTTTTATGCCGGCTACAGGCCATCATGAAGTGAGGGTTCGAGAGTCGAATGGCTCTCCGCTATTGGTCAAAGCAATCATGCCGCCGAGGCCGTTGCAAACTTCGTATATCTCGAATCATCCGCGTTTAGTCGCTGCGAAGCGGCATGTGCGGCGGCCTCTGGCTCACCCAAACCAGACGGCATGGGTTGTGCTGACCGAGTGGGAGGACGCTGGGCCGCCTCCACGCCTGGTGTTCACCATCACCCAGGATCATCGCTCTTCGTATGCCGCCGTTACCATCACCAACGGCTGGCTGATCATTCAAATCTAACCGCAACTTCAACCAGAAAAGGAGTCACCATGTCCCCAACAACTAATCATTTAGTAGCATTTGCAAAGAAGCTTGCCGCACCCGCGGCGGTCGTGGGTGCCTTCGCGCTGGGCGCGGCAATCTTCGTCGGTCACGGCAACGTCAAAGCAGCAACGGCGTTGGACGACAACAGCATCGCGGCGCTTACATCGCTCGATCATGCCATGGAGGCAGTTGCCTCGCGCGTGACCCCCGCCGTGGTCAACATCGCCGTCACCTCGAAAGAACCCAGCGATACTTCCGGCATCGAGGGGCAGATGCAAAACCTTCCGCCAGGCCTGCAGCAGTTTTTTGGTCCATTGTTCCAGCTGCCTTCTCAGCCACAGATTGAGCATGGAGTGGGAAGCGGCGTCATCATTTCGCCGAATGGATACATTGTGACCAACGATCACGTAGTGGACGGCGCCACGCAGATCAGGGTGACATTAAACGACCGTCGCATCCTGAGCGCGAAGGTCGTCGGCGTCGACAAGCTGACCGATATTGCTGTGCTTAAAGTCAACGCAACCAACCTTCCCTGCATCGCGTGGGGAGACTCGACGAAACTGAAACCCGGCCAGACGGTACTGGCCTTCGGCAGCCCCTTCGGCTACTTCCAGTTCTCGGTGACCCGCGGTATCGTCAGCGCGGTCAACCGGCCGAACCCCTACTCGGACAATGCGCGCAAACCGGGCGGATTTATTCAAACCGACGCCGCCATCAACCCCGGCAACTCCGGTGGTCCGCTCGTGAATGCGCATGGCGAACTGGTGGGCATCAACACCTTCATCATCTCGAACAGTGGTTCGTTTGCCGGCGCGGGCTTCGCGATTCCCTCGCAGATCGCGCGCGCCACAGCCGAGCAATTGATTAAAAACGGCAAGGTCGAGCACGGTTATCTCGGCATCGGAATGAATGATGTCACGCCCGATAACGCGCACTTCTTCAATCTGAAGGATGCGACAGGCGCCATCGTTGCCGAGGTTACGCCTGACTCTCCCGCGAGTCGCGGCGGCTTCAAGACCGGCGACGTAATCACGCAGCTTAACGGACAAAAGATCGTGAACGGAAGCGACCTGCAAGTTGCTGTCAGTGAGATGGAGCCTGGAACAAAGATCACAATCGGCGTGATTCGCGACGGCAAGCCGGTGACGCTGGACCTCACCGTTGGCCAGTTCCACGGTAAAAGCGAAGTGGCGAGCGAAGAAGGAGGAGAAGGTCAACCGAGCGGGAAGATCGGTCTTGAAGTGGGTAACCTTACGCCTGAAGCCCGGCAACAGTACAACATTCCCGACCGGGTTCACGGCGTTGTGGTCCAGAGCGTTCGCCCTGCCAGCCCGGCTGACGACGCGGGCATCCAGCCTGGAGACGTCATCCTCGAAGTCGACCGCAAGCCTGCCGGCTCCGCAAGTCAATTCGCAAACGATGTGGACCAAAACAAGGACGGAAAGGACCTGCTGATGCTCGTATGGTCGAAGGGCAATTCGAGCTATCGAACGCTCCATCTCGATCAGAATAACCAAAACGGCTAAACGTGTTGCGAAGAGGCCGTCGTGGATCGGCACGGCGGCCTCTTCTTGTGCCGTCGCGCTCATCCTGAAAAGCAAAGAACACGATGCGCATCTTTAATCGCGCAAAAAAACATTCAATAACGATTTACGGACCTTGATACGACCGTCGTATTCAATAAATCCGAGCTTGCGAAAGCGATTCATGAAAAGATTGATGCGGGGTCGAGTGCTGCCAATCATACTAGCCAGAGCTTCTTGTGAGATGGGCGGAATCAATGTTATATCTCCCTTCGACGGGACCAGCTCTGTCATCAACAAGAGCAGGCGAGCTAACCGCTTCTCCGCGGAATTGAAGAGTTGATCAACCAGATCGGACTGGGTTCGCAGACTGCTCTCCAGCAGGAACTTGGAAAATAAGCCGGAAAAAGCATGTTCCTCATGCATGACCCGAAGAAACTCGGATCTCGTAATCCGAAGAGCGATACAGGGGGTAATGGCTGTGGCTGTCGTCACACGCTGTCCTTGTGGGGACTCCATCGCCTTTTCACCGAAGAAACTGTCGGCCGCAACCAATCGGATTGTAGCCTCCCGACCGGCCGCGGAAACGACAGTGATCTTCACCCGCCCCTTGTGCAGATAGAAAACGCAATCGGCCGGGTCCCCCTGGGAAAAGAAGGCCTCATCGCGGCTCAACTGAACGATTCTTCGCCCCGTACCGGCGTTCGCCAGATATGCGGCAACATCAAATTCGGATTTGCTGCCCTTCTCCATCTTCGGATCATCTCGTGGATGAGCATGAGAAAAATGCCTCGAACCCATGTGAAAAGAATTATAGACAGATCGCTCGTGATCTTGCTGCCATAGTGCGCTGAAAGAGTGATTAAGAGTTTCGCGATATCCCCTAATGTGCTGGTGCAATTGCACTTAACAGATAGTCTGTGTGCCGCCAGGCGTTTCGAGTTGAGGAGGGCGATATCCGGTGTATAAAAAAAAGGCTGACCGAGTAATCCGATCAGCCTCCATGAAAATGGCTTGCAGCTTTAGGCGCACACCCCTTCTTGACGTCTGCGCATGATACCAAGTCAGAGAATCAAGTTCATTGCTGGAACAGTCTGCCTGTCCTCAACCGGTTATTTCTTTACAACGGCCTTTTTCACGTGCTTGGCTACCTTCTTGATCGGCGCCGGCTTCACCACGGCCTCATTCACCGGGGTGGCTGTGGGCTCGTCGGCGGCAAAGTTCGCGCCGGCCGGCACCAGGTAGGTTTCCACTTCCTGTGCTTCCGTCTGGCCGGTATACACGCTGATGCGGGAAGCGTCAATGCCCTTCTCCTCCACCAGATATTCCTTCACGTTGACGGCGCGCTCGGCAGCCAGATCCACGACCTTGGCATGCTTGTGCTTCAGCGCGAACTTTTCCTGCTTCGCCTTCGCGGCCTGCTCCTTGGCATCGGCCTCGCCCACTAACGCCAGCTTGGCATCCGGCTGACGCTGCAGTTCCAGAGCGATTCCGTCCAGAGCCGCCTTGGCTACGTTGTTGGCCCGCGTCGGATGCGCCTTGTCCTTGCTGAAGTCGATCGAGCCAAGCTGCTGGCTGTGCGGAATCGGAGCCTTATACGGTTCCGCGATGGTCACGCTGGTGCTCGCGGTGGCCGTCTGGTTCTTGTCGTCGGTCACGTTGCAGGTGATCCCCGCCACGCCCGTCGGCGCTCCGGTCGAATTGTAGGTCGCCGTGGCCCCGCTGCCGCTGATGGTGCCCGCCGTGGCCGCATAGCTGTAGGTCAGCGGGCGGTTCTGCGGACTCACACCGGACGCCGTAATGGTGCTGGTGTCGCCCGGCTTGATGGTGCTGGGATCGGCTGAGCAGCTGATGGTCGGCGGCTCAAACTGCTTCACCGTGTAATCCGCCGAGGCGTCCGCCGTCTGGCCAGGCTTCAGGCCTTCCTTGCCCTTCTTGCCTTCCTTCACTTCCGCCTTCACCGTATAGCTGCCCGGCGCAAGCGCTGCGGTGGCCACTGTGGCCGCCGCCCCGTTGCCCGTTACGTCGGTTCCCGACCAGCTGTAAATCACATTGTTTTTCGGGTTGGTATCCACTGACCCGGCCGTTGCGGTCACCGTGACCGCCTCTCCGGGGTAAACGGCGGGCGGGCTGGCCACTGCCGACAGCGTGATCGGCGGAGCCTTATGGCACCCTGTCGACACAAAGGCCATACACGCCAATGCCAAAACCATACAACCAGATTTCAACAAACGAAAGTACATACGAAAATCCTCCACGATTAAAGTGAATGACGAAAACTTTCACGCCGTTGCGGATTACGGTCCACACCAACGAGATCTGCCCATCAGTTAGACGTTAATGAGGGGAGAATGTGCATTTCTGTCCCAAACGGGACACCAAAAATAATCGGAACCATCCAGCCTGGCGGCTTCAAAGTTTACCCAATCCTTCGAGCGTTAATATGCGCAGCGATGCATTAAGTTTCAATGTGCCCCGATATCCCATCGAGTATCCCATATGGGCCGGTACAACTCCACGGGGGAGAAGCTGAGCTGCTTGGTTTTGCGATCCACCCAAAGGAAAACCGGCGTTTTACTACCGTTGATGTCCACACCCTCAATTACGCCGTTGCCCCAGAACCTTGACAGAACAAATTTATGGCTGTGAATCTGTCCCCATTGGCTGCCGCTTCCCCAGTCTCGCTGAAAGCGGTCAAAGCTATAAGCCTGGTAGCGCTCCGGATGCTGCTGCCAGTCAGGATCTTTTTCCAAATGCCATAGGCTTTGGTCAAGTTGCCGGACTCAACAGTCGTCAAAAATCTGTTTACGCAGCGCTCTTCCGGCCAATTCCAGAACCACCATGTGGCGAGTGCGCTTAGGACTGTCAGCACAAAAACGGCAATCACGATGTGTTTTTGCAGCCGTTCACGGGCAGCGTCGTACTTCGGTGCATCCATCAGTGTCATGGTTTAGAGTGCCACCTTCCTGATCCCGGTTTGTCCCTTGTTCGCAAAACAGAATTGTCTTCTTAATCGAGATCATACACCGGCAAAATTCTCTCCTCACTTGCGGGAAATCGCTTCCATAAATGACTCGCGGCGATACCCTTGCACGATGTCAGCATCGTAGCAGAGGAAACCAATTACCCGTCCAAAAGAGAACAAAATTGATATATTCGCGCCTATAGTATTTGTTTTATGTCAGTAGTCGGTTTTGCATCGACGCCAATTCTGCTGTTGTGGCACCGGACAGGCATCGACAGCGTTTTTCGACGCACTGATTTCTGCCTTTCTTAGACCAAGATTCAATGAATGCCAAATCGCAACGGCACCCGTACCATCAAGATATTTCTCCACCTTTCGCGCGAAGAACAGCGAAAGCGATTCCTCGATAGAATTGATGAGCCGGACAATAACTGGAAATTCAGCCTTGCGGACATTCATGAAAGAAAATACTGGAAGCAATACATGGAAGCTTATGAGGATTGCCTGGAGGCAACAAGCACGCGACACGCGCCCTGGTATGTGGTTCCCGCCGATGACAAGGAAAATGCTCGCCTGATTGTTTCTGGAATTATCCTGAAAGCACTCGGCGATCTCAAGATGGCTTATCCCAGGACCACCGCAAAGCGCCGGCTGGAGCTGGAATCAATTCGCAGGCTGCTGGAGAAGTAGCGCTGTGCTGTTTCCGGCTTTTCCGCAGCGGAGAAGATTAAGGCAATTAAAATATCCCTGAAAGTGTCGTTCATCTGCGCGAAAGTATATACAGGATGAGGCTTACCCGATTCCTTCCAATTAAAAAAGCGCGCGGTCACGCTCTTCGAATCCTTCTCTCCTAAGAATGTGGGAATCGCCGCATTCCTGTTGCTTTTTGATCTACGCGCCGGGATGGTGACCTGCGTGAATACTTGATTACGCCGGTCACTTACGCTCCATAAAGTACTGCCGATGAATGGATTAAGACGCTCTAACCAAGGAACGAAAAGAGCATAATCCATGAAATTCGCCTCTCTTATATTCGCTTTGTGTTTCCTGGCATCAGCCCTGGCTTCAAAGCCCGCCCATGCAGCAACTCTTACCGCCTCATTCAGCGTCAGCGCAACGGTTGTCTCTTCCTGCCGGGCCTCCGCCCCCGCCACGGCCTTCGGAACGTACTCAGCTGCGGGGACGAACGCGACATCCTCTGTCTCGGTTACCTGCACCAACCCCACGCCGTACAATGTCAGCTACGGTACAAGTCTGGCGACCAGCGCAACCGCGACCAAGCGGAAAATGGCTGGTCCTGCCCGCGGATCCTCCCAGCCGTATGCCGGCTATGGCCGGACCGCGTGGTCGCAGCCGGTCGCGCCCGGCGCGTTTGCCGATTCGGTTACTGTCACCGTCGCCTATTGACCGGCGGCGTCAGAGCTTCCCTGAGCAATATCTCTTCAATCCTGCTTGCCACCCTAAAGGTAATCCTGCGCAATATCCATAGGTAATCTCATGTGGCACTATACGTGTACCTTTATCCGGCCAAAGAACACCATTGTTTATTGCAATAAAAAAATTATAGAGAGATAATGTCTTAAAGTTCTTCAAATCACGCTCTTCAAGGAGTCATTTCGATGACGTGGTCTAAATCTGTTAAGTACGTATTGTCCATCGCTGTTGTAGGATTTCTGGCGCTGGGCCTCGCCTCAACTCCTGCTTTTGCAACCACGCAGAACACCACATTTGTCGTCTCGGCGACAGTTCAAGGTTCCTGCGGGATAACCGCCACTGCTCTGTCATTCGGAGCCTATACTGGCACGGCATTGCCCGCCACCAGCACCATTACGGTCACCTGCACCGGCGGTACAACCTACAATGTGAGCCTCGATCCAGGTACCTACTCGGGAGCGACCGTGACTACCCGTAAGATGACTGGCCAGTATCTTAGTGGGGCATTGGGTTATGGGCTGTTCCAGAACGCTGGGCATTCGATAAACTGGGGTCAGACGATCGGCACCGATACCGAGACTGGGACTGGCACCGGTCTTGGTCAACCACTCACAGTCTATGGCCAGATCCCAGCGGGATCGCCTCCAGCGGCAGACGGGTATTTCGATACGATTACCGCCACTGTCACTTATTAATTGTTAGCTGCGTTTCCGATTGGTGCCTCCATGATCTCGCGGAACTCATGTCGACTGATGGCGGCAGCCAAAGCTGTTGCCACCGTTTTGCTCGTCCTTCTGACCGGCCCGACGGCGATAGGACAGGCGTTGTCGGTTTTGCCCGTCAACGTCTTCCTGTCGCCCGGTCAGAAGGCGACGAGCCTGACGGTGACCAACCAGGGAAAGAGCGAGACCTCCATTCAGATACGTGCCTTCGCCTGGAGCCAGCCAGATGGGAACGACAAGCTCACGGCCACAGACGTGATCGTGGCAAGCCCGCCGCTTGCCACCATCGCTCCGGGAGCCACCCAGGTTGTACGCCTCATTCTGCGTCAGACGCCGGAGAAGCGAGAGGCTACATACCGCATTCTGCTCGACCAGATTCCACCCCCGGCTGAGCCGGGAGTAGTGCATATCGTGCTGCGCATGTCAATTCCGATCTTTGCTCGGCCGGCAATCCGCTCCTTTGCCGATGTTCAGTTTCATCTTGAGCGCGACGCCGGACAGCTCTATCTGGTGGGGTACAACGCTGGCAATCTTCATGAATCAATCCGCGATATCGTGCTTACTACGAGTGATGGCCGCGAGCTGAAAGAGGACTCCAGCTCCTCGCCCTACATTCTTTCCGGCGTCACCCGTCGTTGGCACATTGCCGCGCAGGATCCCCTGCCGCTGTCAAGCGAAACCTTGAAATTGACTGCCCACGCGAACGCCGGCGCCATTAAAGAGCAGGTTCGCTTTGTTCAGGCGCATTGATCTCGTATATATAGCGGCTCATTGCCTCCGCCGTGCGGGGGTGTTCTTCTTGTTGCTGACCATCGTGCCGCGACTGAGTGCTGCTGGTGGCGCAACCTCAGGCTCTGCACCCAGTTCTGCCCCCGGCGCAGTCCCTGGTGCGTCCCCCAGCGCGGAACCCAGCGCAGCCACGGGCGCGGCCGCGGCAGCTTCTGAGACGCTACTTTTGGAAGTTTATGTCAACGGTCATTCCATCGGTAAGATCGGCGAATTCACCTTGCGTCGCGGCAAATTGATGGCGCGGCCGGACGAACTGCACGATCTCGGTTTTCGGCTTCCCCTCTCTCAAGCCTCTGTAACCGGCGGTCTGATCGCCTTGTCTGACCTGCCGGGGGTGACCTATAACATCGATCAGGAGAACCAGGTGCTGCGCGTGACAGCCAGCGATAGCGCCCTGCTGCCGACGATGTTGCAAATTTATGGTGGAGAAGAGCCCGGAACCCATCGAATAATCCAGAGCGGCACGGGCGTGACGCTCAACTACGATCTTGCCGGCACATACGCCAGCGGCCAGACCAGCGCCACCGGGTCATTCGATATGCGGGCCTTCACGCCCAAGGGCATCTTAAGTTCAAATTGGCTCGGATATGCAGGCGCAACTCTCGGTCCCTCCGGCAAAAACACCGCGGTACGCCTTGATTCGGCCTACACCTATGCTGATGTCAATACCCTGCGGCGCTATAACCTGGGCGATTTCATCACCAGCGGCCTGTCCTGGACCCGCCCGGTTCACCTTGAGGGTGCGCAGATACTGTCGGATTTCAGCATGCGTCCCGACCTTATTACTTTTCCATTGCCCTCGGTAAGTGGCTCAGCCGCAGTCCCCTCCACGGTCTCCGTGCTGATGAACGGCAACCTGGTGGCCTCGAACCAGGGCGTTTCTGGCCCCTTCCAGATCCCGCAGCTGCCGGTGATATCGGGGGCGGGCACGATCTCCATGACAGTCACCAATGCGCTGGGCCAACAGGTGACAATATCGCAGCCCTTTTACGCCAGCTCCTCGCTGCTGGCCCCCGGTTTGCAGACTTTCGCTGTGGATGCTGGCCTGGCGCGGCGCTTCTGGGGTTCATACAGCAATGTCTATGGGAAGATGGCGGGCAGCGCCGTCTATCGCCGCGGTCTGACCCGGAAGTTCACTATCGAGGGCAGTGCAGAAGACACTCCCGGCGCGGCCATGGAGGGGGCGGGCGGCGTCTACCAGGTCGGCCATCTAGGCGTGGTCAATTTCGCGGCGTCAGCAAGCTCAGGCTCGGGGACTACCGGCGAACAGTATTCCGTGGGCGCCCAGCGCATCGGCAGAAAATTCAGCGTGGGAGCTTCCGCAATCATCGCCAGCCGCAATTACCGGGACATCGCGGCCATGAACGGCGCTGCGGTTACTCGCAAACAGCTCAACGGCAACACCAGTGTGACCCTGAAGCGCTTCGGCACGGTGGGCGCCGCCTATGCGGGGCTTGACCAGGACAACTCTCCAAACCCGATCCCGCCGGGCTCCACAACGTCCCAGCATACCAAGATCTTCACCGCCAACTATTCGCTCCAGGTTCACCATATGTCGATCTACGCCAATGAGTTTATAACCTTTGCCAACACCGGCAATACCAACGGGCTACAGGTAGGCATTACCATTCCATTTGGCAAGCGAAGCTCTATTACTGTCAGTGCGGCATCGGACGGCAGTGGCCAGGTGCAGGCGCAGAAGTCTGCGCCACAGGTCGGCGATTGGGGCTATGACGCATTTGTTTCCGCCGGCGATACCTCGCACGAATTTGCCCAGGGGCAATATAAATCACCCGTAGGCCTGTTTACGGCCGGAATCGACCAGGATGCAGGAGTAACAACTGTGCGCTTGGAATCCCAGGGAGCACTCTCGTTCATCGATAAGGCTCTGTTCGCGTCCAATTGGGTTTACGACAGCTTCGCCATTGTTGACACCAGTCCCATTCCGCGCGTACACGTCCTGCAGGAGAATCGCGACGTGGGCCGCACCAATTCCAGGGGGCGGCTGCTGGTGCCGGATATGCTCTCGTTCCAACTGAATCATATCGCCGTTGATCCCACCGATATTCCGGCGGACGCCACGCTTAACAACGACAAACGCGCGTTTCGCCCCCGGGATCTCTCCGGCGTGGTGCTCAAGTTCCCGATTAAATTCAGCCATGCCGCATTGCTGCAACTGGTCAATGAGGCCGGGGTTCCGCTGCCGCTGGGCAGCTCCGCTACCCTGAAAGCTACCAGCGCCGTCTTCCCGGTCGGTTACGACGGCGACGCGTACGTCGAGGACCTCAGTCTTCACAATGAACTTTCCGTCGAGCGGCCGGACGGGCAGCGCTGCACGGTCGCCTTCGACTACAAGCCCCTGCCCGGAGAAATCCCCTCAATAGGGCCGCTGCGCTGCCAGGAGAAAAAACCATGAGACGAAAACTTGCACTGGTATCGTTGTTGCTGCTCGCCTGCTGCGCGCTGCCCGCGGCGGCACAAACAGGAAGAACCTGCACGGTGAGCGCCACTGCCGTAGCATTCGGTAATTACACCGGCGCCGTCGATAATGTCACCAGCACTATAACGGTCGACTGTGCCAATGGCAGGGCCTATGATGTTGCTCTAAGCGGAGGGGATAGCGGGAGCGTGACCGCCCGCTACATGGTGAATGGCGCGGCCCATCTGAACTATGGGCTGTACAGTAACTCCACGTACACCACCAACTGGGGCAATACCGCCGCCACTAACTGGGTGACCGGTACAGGCAACGGCAGAGCTCAACCGCTCACCGTCTATGCCCAGATTCCGGCGGGGCAGAATGTCGCGCCGGGCACCTACACCGATACGATCACCGTTACCGTATCGGGCACCAGAATTAACACAGTCACAACAACATTTACCGTCACCGCGACGATTGTTAAAAACTGCACGATCTCCGCCACCGCTCTGTCATTCGGAGCCTACTCTGGCGCCCTGGTTAACGCCCAAAGCACCATCTCCGTCACCTGCACCAATACCACCACGTACAATGTCGGCCTCAATGCCGGGACGGCGACCGGCGCGACCGTGACCACCCGGAAGATGACTGGCCAGTATCATGGCGGGACATTGGCTTATGCGATGTACAGGAACACTGGACACACTCAGAATTGGGGTCAGACGGTCGGCACCGATACCGAGGCTGGAACTGGCACCGGGATTGCCCAGCAGCTCATCGTCTACGGCCGGATCGCAGCGGGAACGGCTCCGGCGCCAGACGGGTATTTCGATACGATTACCGCCACCATCACCTACTGATCATGGAAACGCGAGGGGAATGTGAAGGTAGTGGAGATTCCTTGGCGCCTTGGCCCCGCGTTTTAGATATCGCGAACCCGCTCAGGCCGGGGCGCGGTGGTGTTGGAAGACGGGTTCAGCGATGGTGGCCAGGTAGCGATCGACGGACGCGGCGGCCTTGCGGCCTTCACTGATGGCCCAGACCACCAACGACTGGCCGCGGCGCATGTCGCCGGCGGAAAAAATGTTTTCGATTGAGGTTCTGTAGTCGGCGCCGGCGGCTACGTTGCTGCGGTTGTCCAAAGCCACGCCGAGTTGCTCGATCATGCCCGAGCGCACGGGACCAAGAAAGCCCATCGCCAGCAGCACCAGGTCGACGTCGAGGACGAACTCGGAGCCGGGGATAGCTTCAAACTTCGGCGGTGGGCCGACGCGAACCGCGTGTAATTGTTTGACGTTGCCTTTTTCATCACCGGTGAATTTGACGCTGTTGATGCTCCAGTCGCGAATTCCACCTTCTTCGTGCGATGTTTCCGTGCGCAGTTGCAAGGGCCACATCGGCCAGGGCGTTGATGCGGCGCGTTGCTCGGGCGGCCTGGGCATGATTTCAAACTGGTGAACGCTTTTGGCTCGTTGGCGCAGGCAGGTGCCCAGGCAGTCGGCGCCGGTGTCTCCTCCGCCGATGATGACCACGCGCTTACCCTCGGCGCTGATGGCGACGGAGGGATCGATGGCATCGCCCTCGCAGCGGCGGTTTTGCTGCGGCAGGAACTCCATGGCAAAGTGAATCCCCTTGAGCTCGCGGCCGGGGATCTTCAGGTCGCGGGGCTGCTCCGAGCCGCCGCAGAGCAGTATGGCGTCATAGTGTTCGGTGAGCTTCTCGACCGGCAAGTTGACGCCCACATGCGCATTAGTGACAAAGGTGACGCCCTCGTCGCGCATCTGCTCCAGGCGCCGTTCGATGATGTGTTTTTCCAGCTTGAAGTTGGGAATGCCATAACGCAGCAGTCCGCCGATGCGGTCGTTCTTTTCATAAACGGTGACCGAGTGGCCGGCGCGGCGCAACTGCTGTGCCGCGGCCAATCCGGCAGGCCCACTGCCCACCACGGCCACGCGCTTGCCGGTGTTCTGCTCGGGAGGTTCGGGATGAATCCAACCCTCATCCCAGGCGCGCTCCACCACGCTGCGCTCGATGAGCTTGATGGAAACAGGCGGTTCGGTGATGCCCAGCACGCAGGCCGCTTCGCAGGGCGCGGGGCAGATGCGGCCGGTGAACTCGGGGAAGTTGTTGGTGGCGTGGAGGCGGCGGATGGCTGCTTCCCACCGGCCGTTGTAAACCAGGTCGTTCCAGTCGGGGATCAAATTGTTGACCGGACAACCCGTGTGGCAGAAGGGGACGCCGCAATCCATGCAGCGGGCGCCCTGCTTGCGCTGCTTCTCCTCGGGAAATGGCTCGTAGATTTCGAACCAGTCCTGAAGCCGCTCTTCAACCTTGCGGCGGGCCGGCTGTTCGCGCTCGATCTCCAGAAATCCTGTCACCTTACCCATGGAGCACCTCGACTGCCGCCTCCTTGGGCGACGAAATTGTAGGAGAAGAATAAACTGCCTCAATGCGCTGCATACCAAGCACGCGCTTGTACTCGTGAGGAAAGACCTTGATAAAGCGCGGCTGCGCCTCGGCCCAGCGCCTCAGTATCCATGCGGCGCGCGGACTTCCGGTCAGGTCGCGGTGGCGTTCGAGCAGGCCGCGCACCTCGGCGATATCCTGTTCCGAAGCCAGTGGTTCCAGATCGACGCTCGTGGTATTGCAGCGGCGCGTGGAGAAATCCCCCTGCTCGTCGTAAACAAAGGCGCGTCCGCCGCTCATGCCGGCGGCAAAGTTGCGGCCAGTTTTTCCGATTACGATGACTGTGCCGTTAGTCATGTACTCGCAGCCGTGGTCGCCCACGCCCTCGACTACCGCGACCGCCCCGGAGTTGCGGACGGCGAAGCGCTCGCCGGCAATTCCGTTTAAAAAGGCTTCGCCGCTGGTTGCGCCGTAAAGCACCACGTTGCCCACCAGGATGCTCTCCTCCGGCAAAAAGCTGGAACCCTTCGGCGGATATGCGATGATGCGCCCGCCTGAGAGTCCCTTGCCTAAATAATCATTCGATTCGCCTTCCAATTCCAGAGTGACGCCCGAGGGAACGAACGCTCCAAAGCTCTGACCTGCCGAGCCGCTGAATTTGAAGTGAATCGTCTCGTCCGGCAATCCAGCCGATCCGTAACGCATGGCAATCTGCCCGCCCAGCATTGCGCCCACGGTGCGGTGTACGTTGCGGATGGCGAAGCTGCCAGTGACCGGCGTCTTCGATTCCAGCGCCGGCGCGGCCTTCTCAATCAGAACGTGATCCAGCGCTTTGTCAAGGCCATGATTCTGCGCCTGAACTTTATGGCGAGCCACGCGCGATGGCAACGTAGGCAAGTGGAGGATCGAGGAGAGATCGATTCCTTTGGTCTTCCAGTGGTCATGGGCGATGGTGGCGTCGATTTTTTCCACGCGGCCCACCATCTCGTCGAAGGTGCGAAACCCGAGCTTGGCCATGTATTGGCGCACCTGCTCGGCGAGGAAGAAGAAGAAATTGATTACGTGCTCGGGCTGGCCCCTGAAGCGCGCGCGCAAAATAGGATCTTGCGTAGCGATGCCCACCGAGCAGGTATTCAAGTGGCACTTCCTCATCATGATGCAGCCCATGGAAACCAGCGGCATAGTGGAAAAGCCGAACTCTTCGGCGCCCAGCAGCGCGGCAATCACCACGTCGCGGCCGGTTTGCAACTTCCCGTCGGTCTGCACCCTGATGCGGCTGCGCAGATCGTTCAGCAGCAACACCTGCTGGGTTTCTGCCAGGCCCAGCTCCCACGGCAGTCCGGCGTGTTTGATGGAGCTGAGCGGCGATGCGCCGGTGCCACCGCTGTCGCCGGAGATGAGCACCGTGTCGGCGTGCGCCTTGCTGACGCCCGCGGCTACCGTGCCCACGCCCACTTCAGAGACCAGCTTGACGGCGATGCGTGCCTTAGGGTTGACATTCTTCAGGTCGTAGATCAGTTGCGCCAGGTCTTCGATGGAATAAATATCATGATGCGGCGGCGGCGAGATCAATCCCACGCCGGGAATGGAGTGGCGAACCTTGGCGATAATCTCATCCACTTTGTGGCCAGGCAATTGTCCGCCCTCGCCGGGCTTTGCGCCCTGCGCCATCTTTATCTGCAATTCGTCGGCGTTGACTAAATAATTCGTTGTCACGCCGAAGCGGCCCGAGGCCACCTGTTTGACAGCCGAGCGCCGCGAATCGCCGTTCGCGTCGGGCTTGAAGCGCACTTCATCCTCGCCGCCCTCGCCGGTATTGGACATGCCGCCCATGCGGTTCATGGCGATAGCCAACGTCTCGTGCGCCTCTTTGCTGATAGAACCAAAGCTCATTGCGCCGGTCGTAAAGCGCTTCACGATCTCTTTGGCCGGCTCTATCTCATCCAGCGGCAGCGGCTTTTTCGCGTACTTGAGCTGGAACAGCCCGCGTAGCGTGCACAAGTGACGGTTCCGATCGTCGAGAAGATCTGTGTACTCCTGAAATGTTGCCGGATTGTTCTCGCGCACGGCGTATTGCAGCTTGCTGATAGTATCCGGATTCAGCAGGTGATATTCGCCGCCCTCGCGGAACTGATACTGGCCGCCAACGACCAGCTCGGTTTCAGACTCCGTCAACGGTTGGAAGGCGAAGGCGTGCTTGAGCAGCGCCTCGCGCGCCAGAACGTCCAGCCCCACGCCCTCGATGCGCGAAGCGGTTCCAGGGAAGTATGCCTCCACCAGCGATTGGTTGAGCCCAACAGCTTCGAAGACCTGGGCGCCGCGATAGCTTTGCAGGGTGCTGATGCCCATCTTCGAAAAGGTCTTCAGCAGACCCTTGTTGATGGCCTTGATGAAGTTCTTTTCCGCATGGTTGCCGGTAATGTTGTGGGGCAACAGACCAAGTCGCTTCAGATCGTGCAGCGTTTCGATAGCCAGATAAGGATTGATGGCGCTGGCGCCGTATCCAATCAAAAGAGCGAAGTGCATCACCTCTCTCGGCTCGCCACTCTCGATAATCAGCGCTACCTGGGTGCGGGTCTTCTCCTGCACCAGGCGGTTATGGACAGCGGCCATGGCCAACAGGCTGGGAATGGCCGCATACGTGGGATCGACGCCGCGGTCCGAAAGAATCAGCAGCGTGTAGCCGGATTCCACGGCGTGCGTGGCGCGGGCGCTTAGCTCTTCCAGCGAGCGCTTCAGGCCTTGCTCGCCATCCGCCACGCGAAACAGCGCTGGCAGCGTGGTGGCCAGCAGATCGCCCGTGGAAACGCGGCGCAGTTTTTCCAGATCGCGATTGGTCAGGATGGGATGCGGCAGCTTGAGCGTGTGGCAGTTCTCCGGTGCCTCGGCTAAAATGTTGCGCTCCGTGCCGATGTAGCTGATCAGCGACATCACCAGCTCTTCGCGAATGGGATCGATGGGCGGATTGGTAACCTGCGCAAAAAGCTGCTTGAAGTAATTGAATAGTGACTGCGGACGGTCGGAGAGGCAGGCCAGCGGCACATCGTTACCCATGGAGCCAACCGGCTCTTCACCCTTCGCGGCCATCGGCGCCAATAAAATTCTTAAATCTTCTTCGCTGTAGCCGAAGGCGCGCTGGCGGCGCAGCAAGGTCTCGGGGTTAAAGGCAATCATTCGCGAAGGCTCCGGCAACTGATCCAGCGTGACCTGTTGCTCCTTGAGCCAGCTTGCGTATGGTTGCCGGCCGGCCAACTGCTTTTTGAACTCCGCGTCAGAGATGATGCGCTTTTCCACGGTATCGACCAGGAACATGCGGCCGGGCTGCAGTTGGCCCTTCATGCGAATATCCTTGGCTGGCACGTCGAGCACACCGGCCTCGGAGGCCAGCACCACCAGATCGTCCTTGGTGACGATGTAGCGTCCGGGGCGCAAACCATTCCGGTCGAGAGTCGCCCCTATCACGCGGCCGTCGGTGAAGGCGATAGCCGCCGGGCCGTCCCACGGCTCCATCAGCGAGGCGTGGTACTCATAGAAGGCGCGCTTGTCCTCGTCCATGTCGGGGTTGCCCGCCCATGCCTCGGGAATCAGCATGGCCATCACGTGGGGAAGCGAGCGGCCTGACTGCAACAGAAACTCTACCGTGTTGTCCAGCGAAGCCGAATCGCTGCCGCCGGGCATGATGACCGGGAACAGTTTGTCAATCTGGCCGTTGTAGAGCGGGCTCGCCAGAACCGACTGGCGCGCGTTCATCCAATTGATGTTGCCGCGAATGGTGTTGATCTCGCCGTTGTGCGCCACATAGCGGTATGGGTGCGCCAGCTTCCAACTGGGAAAGGTGTTGGTGGAGAAGCGCTGGTGGATCAGGCAAAGAGCGCTCTTCACCAGCGGATTGGCTAGATCATAGTAAAACTTCTCAATCTGCGGGGCCAGCATCAGGCCCTTGTAGACGATCGTGCGGCAGGAAAGCGAGGGCACGTAAAAAAACTCCTTGCCTTCGATCTCCGATTCGGCCATCTCGTTTTCAGTCCGGCGGCGAACCCGGTAGAGCAGGCGTTCGAAGCTGTCTTCATCCATCTCCGCGGGCCGGCCCAGAAATAATTGCTCAATGTAGGGCTGGGAGGCGCGCGCCTCGCGGCCAACTGCCATGCCGTTCACCGGCGTATCGCGCCAGCCGAGAACCGTCAGTCCTTCTTCCTGCGCAATGCGCTCGAAGACTCCCTCGGCCTGCAGGCGGCTGTGCTTGTCAACAGGCAGAAAACACATCGCCACGCCATAGGCGCCCGCCTCGGGCAACCGCGGCATCCCCAGCACGCCGTATTCATGCGCATAAAATTCGTGCGGAATCTGAATCAAAATGCCCGCGCCGTCGCCCGTATCCGGATCGCAGCCCGTCGCGCCGCGATGCGTGAGGTTGATCAGCACCTCCAGGCCCTTGCGGATGATTCCATGGCTTTTTTCTCCGCGAATGTTGGCGACAAACCCTATTCCGCAGGCATCGTGCTCGTTCCGCGGATGATAGAGACCCTGCGGCCGTGGTGTGCGAAGCTGAGAATTCAAAGTGTGCATGGCAACCTTCTCAATGAAAATTCCCCGCGTGGAATGTGATTTCCTGCCCAAAATACACAAATACCGCGCGTTTCCATCCAGGGAAATCGCCCTATCCATTATGAAATGGCCTGTCAAAACGGCCTGCGAGCGTCTGGGATAGTGCCGGAGTCTTTAATATATCGCAAATTTTGCTCTATGGCGATACTTTCTTGCGTGCCGCACAGCCAGACTGCAATCCAATCCCCTACTGCTCCTCCCTGCCCGGCCGCAGCATCAAATCCCGGATCGCCTCGCGCGGGTTCTTGCCTTCATTCAGAATCAGTTCCATCTGCTCGGTGATGGGCATCTCGATCCCCTGCCTGCGGGCCAGTCCCAGGGCTGCGCGCGTGGTTAAAACTCCCTCCGCCACTTTGCCGTCCAATCCGGCGAGAATCTCCGCAAGTTTGCGGCCCCGGCCCAACTCTTGGCCCACAGTGCGGTTGCGACTGAGCGAGCCCGTGCAGGTAAGCACCAGATCGCCCACGCCTGAAAGGCCGGCCAGCGTCTCCCGCCGCCCACCGCAGGCCACGGCCAGCCGCGTAATTTCGGCGATGCCGCGCGTCATGAGGGCGGCAGTGGAGTTGTGTCCCAGCCCCACTCCGTCGGCGACTCCGGCGGCGATGGCTATCACGTTCTTCAGCGCTCCGCCCATCTCCACGCCAATCACGTCCGTCGAAGTATAGAGCCGCAGTGTTTCCGACGCGAGCTCCGCCTGGATGCGCGCCGCAATGGCCGGGTCCTCAAAAGCGACGGTGATAGCGGTGGGCTGTCCCTGCGCCACCTCCTGCGCAAAGCTGGGGCCGCTTAAGGCTCCTGTCGGCAACCTGAGACTGGCTCCCGTCTCCGCCAGGCACGAGCCAATCACCTCGGTCATGCGCAGCAAACTTTGATCCTCCACGCCCTTGGTGGCGCTCACGATGATCTGACCGGTGTGAAGATGAGGGCGCAGCCGCATAAGCGCGGCGCGCAAAAACTCCGAGGGAATCACCGAAATGACAATCTCCGCCCCGCCAACGGCGGCCTCCTCGTCCGTCACGTTGACTCCCGCCGGAATGGGAAAGCCCGGTAGAAAGAGCTTGTTTTCGCCAGCGTCAACAATCTCCCTCGCAAACTCGCGGCTGTGCGCCCACAGCGTAAGCTCGTGCCCGCCGCGCCGGTCGAGCGACAGCGCAATGGCCGTTCCCCACGCTCCAGAACCCAGAATTGCAATGCGGCTCATGCGGTCTTATTAGCTCCCAGCTTGGATTCCGTGCCGGCCAGCAGCCGGCGTATGTTCTGGTGATGCTTGGCGATCAGCAGCAGGGCGACCGCGATCTCAACAGCCACGAAAAAGGGGGTTCTTTCCGCGTATACGTGGATGCGGCCCAGCCACCACGCAAACAGCGGAAAACTGCCAGCGCCCAAAATCGACGCCAGCGAGACGTAGCGGCTCAGCGCCAGCACCACAAAGAAAACCGAGATGGCCGCAAGCGCCGCCCACGGCGACGCCACCAGAAAAACGCCAAAGCCGACGGCCACGCCTTTGCCGCCCTTGAAGCCCAGCCATACCGGAAAAATGTGCCCCAGAACCGCAACCAGCGCCGCCAGCGCCTGCATATTGTCCGGCGGGGCGCCGGGAGCAAGCAGGTGGCCGATCAACCCTCCCAGCCACACTGCGCAGCAGCCTTTAAGCATATCCATCAGGAAGGTGGCCGCCGCCAGACCCTTGCTTCCGGAGCGCAGAACATTGGTCGCCCCAATGTTCCCGCTGCCGGTTTGGCGGATGTCCTGATGGCGAAAGAGGTAGACCAGCACGTAGCCGCTGGGAACCGACCCCAGCAGGTAAGCGGCAACTACAATGAGCACGCAGGCAAGAATCATAACGAGTGAGAGTTTAGCAGGTCGTGGGCGAAAGCGCCGCTTCCGCCTTTTCCAGCGAGACCCCGCGCAGCAAAAAGACCTTGCTCCGCGACAACTCGCCGGACTTCAGTTCTACAGAATTTTTCGCCACGCCCACTCTATCAGCCAAAAACGCAATCAACGCATTATTTGCGCGGCCTTCGAGCGGCGGAGCTTTCACCGCGATCTTCAACTGCGCCGCCGCTCCCTCGCCATAAATCCCGGTGATGGCCGTCTTCTTCGCGCCGGGCTGCGCGCGAACGGCCAGCGTGACGCCCTCAATAGTCGAGCGCAACATCAGGCCGTCTCCCCGTTGGCCGCGCGCGCCCCAAAAAGCGCCGTGCCCACGCGGATGCGCGTCGCGCCCTCTTCAATGGCAAGCGCAAAATCCTCGCTCATGCCCATCGAGAGCACGTCCAGCGAGAGCCTCGGATGCGCCTTCGCCCAGCGCTCCCGCCACTCCCGCAATTCGCGAAAGCAGGCTCGCGTCTCGGCCTCGGCCACATCCAGCGGCGCAATCGTCATCAGCCCGCGCGCTTGCAGATGCTCCAAATCCGGCAACCGTTCCAGCAGCTCCGCCGCCACTGCCGACTCCGGCTCTACGCCCGACTTGCTCTCCTCCGGGCTGAGCTTCACCTCAATCAAAACCGGCAGCCGCTTGCCCAACTTGCCCGCCGCCTCATTCAGCCGCTCGGCCAGCCGCGGCGAATCCAGAGTGTCGATCCCATCAAATAATTCCGCTGCCCGCGCCGCCTTGTTCGATTGCAAGTGCCCGATCAGGTGCATGTGAATCGGCTCCGTAGCGCGTTTACGCAACGGCTCCAGCTCCGCTGCCTTGTCCGCAAACTCCTGAACGCGATTTTCGCCGAAGAGCGTCAGCCCCAGCGCGGCAGCCTCGGCGATCGTCTCCGCCGGAAACGTCTTGGTGACGGCCATCAACTCCACTTCGCCGCGTTCGCGCCCGGCGCGCCGGCAAGCCGCCCCAATCGCCGCCTCCAGCCTTTCGAGATTTTCAGCCAGCGTCGTCATAGTATTGAACAAACCCTGGGTGCCCCGTCCTTTTCGCGCTCTTTGCGAAAAGGGTAGGAATCCACAAAATTTATGGCGCGCAAGCGCCGTCTGCCCCACCGCAGGTGGCCAGAAACTTCTCCGCCTCCAGCGCCGCCATGCACCCCGACCCGGCCGCCGTAATCGCCTGCCGATAGCGCCGGTCCTGCACATCCCCGCAGGCATAAACCCCCGGAACCACCACGCCGTTCTTCGTCACCAGCACGTTGCCCGTCGTGCGGATGTAGCCGTCCTCGTCCAGATCGATCTGTCCGGCTAACATCTTGGTATTCGGCTCGTGGCCGATGCCCAGAAACAATCCGCTCACGGCCAGCGTACTCTGTTCGCCGGTGGTCACATCGCGCAGCCTAAGGCCCTTCACTTCCTTCTCTTCCACGCCCAGCACTTCCTCAATCACCATGTTGGGCCGCAACTCAATCTGCTTATGAGCATGCACGCGGTCGAGCATGATCTTCGAGGCGCGGAAGCCCGATCGGCGATGCAGCAGCGTCACCTTGGAGGCAAAGCGCGTCAGAAACAGCGCCTCTTCCATCGCCGAATCGCCCCCGCCTACCACCGCAATCTCTTTGCCGCGAAAGAAAAATCCGTCGCAAGTCGCGCAGCTCGATACCCCGTGCCCGATCAGCGTCTGCTCGCTCTTGAGGCCCAACCAGCGTGCGCTCGCGCCCGAGGCCACAATCAGCGTCCGCGTCAGTATCTCGCCCGCCGAGATTTGCAACCGGAAGGGGTTTTCTTTCAGGTCCACCGAAGCCAGGTGCCCAAGCTGAAAGGTCGCCCCAAAGCGCGCCGCCTGCTTCTTCATGTTGTCAATCAGCTCCGGCCCCTGAATCCCCTCCGGCCAGCCGGGAAAGTTCTCCACCAGGGTGGTCATGGAGAGCTGCCCGCCCGGCTCGTGCCCCTCCAGAATCAATGGGTTAAGGCCGGCGCGCGCGGTGTAAATGGCGGCGGTTAGTCCGGCACAGCCGGAACCCAGTATTACGGTCGAACGAATCTCTGTCATCTGCTTTCCCTGCCTGATTTTAGCTCTTGCTGTGGGCAGTCATATATTTCCAGTGCCAGCCACACTGTATTTGATGAAATTCAGGTTGTGTTTGACTCTGCGCTTGCGCCAAGACTTAAAAAATCCTCATTAAGACTTTTTCATAAAAGAATTGCAATCCAGGCGCTCCCCGTGCTGAGGACAACACTGTAGCCGCCTCGAATCCTGCTGATGTTTTCTAAGGAGATCCTAAGGCAACCCGCACTTTCACTCTGGAGCGCCAGCCATGTCCGTACCCAACTCCCTCCGCCGCTGCACGGCTGCTTGGCTTCTTGCCGCGTTCCTCGTGCCGGCCTCGGCGCTGGCGGGTGGGCCCAAGCACGTGGCCGGGGTCAGCTACTTCAATCCGGGAGTTGTCGGCCAGCCCCTTCACTGGGCCAACGGCCAACTGAACTACTACGTCGATCAGGGGCCGTTGAATTCCTCGGTCACCAACGCGCAGGCCAAAGCCATGGTCGATGCCGCCGCCGCACTTTGGAGCGCCGTTCCCACCGCCGGCGTCACGCTCATCGACATAGGCTCCCTCAACGAAGACGTCAGCGGCGCTAACATCCTCGTCAGCGGCGCCAGTTTCACCGTTACCAACGAGCAGACCAACCAGCTCGGCGTCCTCATCGAGCCCGCCGACATCACCCCCTCGGCCACCAGCTATCCGCTGGCTATCATCTTCGACGCCGACGGCTCCATCATCAACGCCCTCTTCGGCTCCGGCGTCAGTCAGCAAAACAGTTGCCAGAACAATGGCGTTTTTGTATGGTTCGACAACGTCAACCCCGACGCCACCATCGCCCACGCCATCATCCTGCTCAACGGCCTCTGCGCCACCAATGCCAATTTGCTCGCGATGATGAGCTTTGAGTTGGAGCGGGCCTTCGGGCGGATTCTCGGCCTGGACTACTCCCAGGTCAACCCCGGCGCCGCGACCAACGGCGAGGTCAACGGTATGCTCGGTTGGCCGGTGATGCAGCCCATCAGCGGCCTCTGCGGCGCCAGTGGCGGCGCTTGTATCCCCAACCCCTCCGTCCTCCGCTGGGACGACATCGCCGCCCTCAACCGTCTCTACCCCATCACTGCCGGCAACCTCTCGAGCTTTCCCGGCAAGCAGATCACCGCCGCGAACACTGTCTCCATCCAGGGGACTATCACGTTTAAAACCGGCTTGGGAATGCAGGGCGTCAACGTCGTCGCCCGCCCGCTGGACTCCAGCGGCAACCCGCTCTATCAGTACACGGTCACCGCCGTCTCCGGCGCTTCCTTCAACGGCAATCATGGCAATCCCGTCACCGGCTTCGACGACACCAACAATAATCCGCTCACTATGTGGGGATCGAACGACGCCACCACGCAGGGCTTCTTCGACCTGAGTGGCATCCCTCTGCCGCCCGGCGTAACCACCGCCAACTATCAAGTGACTTTCGAACCCATCAACCCTCTCTACATCCTCTCGAACTCCGTCGGTCCCTATCTCGACGGCTCGCCGGAGCCATCGGGAACGCTTGCGCCCGTCTCTGTTCCGTCTATGTCGGCGGGCAGCGCGCAAACCCTCACCGTCAACGTGGCCGACTCGGCCGTGGGCGGTTTTGACGACGCCATCGGAAGCGAGACCCAGCCGCGCCTCCTGCCGGCCAGCGGCCTCTGGGCCGGCCGTCTCAGCCAGGTGGGCCAGACCGACTGGTTCACCTTCCCTGTTCGCGGTGGACGCTCCTTTACCGTGATCACTCTCGCCCTCGACGAAACCGGCGCTCCCTCGGATGCCAAAGCCATGCCCTCGCTGGGTGTCTGGGACGCCTTCGATGCGGTAGGCTCCACGGCCGTCGGCTCTGAAGTCGGCCTCAATGGCCTGGCCACCGGCGAGAGCTGGCTGCAGGTCTCCGCCGCTGGCGACGATATCGTCCGCTTGGGCATCGCCGATGAGCGTGGCGACGGACGCCCCGACTACGCCTACCAGGGTTGGGTGCTCTACGCCGACACCGTCTATCCACTTCATCTCCCCGCCTCCGGCGGTCCCATCGTCATACACGGCATGGGCTTCCGCTCCACGGACACAGTGCAAGTCGGCGGCCAGCAGGCTCTGATCACCAGCATCTCGCCCAACGAAATCACTGCCATTGCCCCCGCGGCCGCCAGCTGCGTCACCGGTTCGGTTAACGTCGAGGTGGATGACCTGCCCATCTACTACGCCTCCACCGTTATCTTCGGCGGCATCAGCTACGACGCCGGTACGGGCGACTCGCTTACCTTGGTTACCGCGCCCTCAAGTTCCGTCCCCATCGGCGTTCCCGAGCCCTTCTCCGTCCTCGCTCTCGACTCCAATCTCAACCCCGCCGGCGGCGTCTCGGTCATCTACACCGTCATCAGCGGAACCGCGACACTGGGCTGCGGCCTTTCCACCTGCACCGTCACCGCCACCGGCGACGGCCGCGCCTCCATCAACGTCACCGCCACCAGCAGCGCATGGTCCACGGTCACCGCCTCGCTCACCAACAACTCCACCAGCCTCAGAACCGAGTTCTATGGAGGAACGCCGCCCACTCTGGCCTCGCTCTCGCCCATGCTCTCGCTGGCCGCCAGAGCCACCTTCACCTGGACCACCCAGGCCCTTGTCCTCAACAACGGCCATCCCCTCAGCGCACAGTCCGTCGCCTGGCAAACCACCGGCAGCGGCATCACCTTCCAGTCCGGCGCGGTCACCACCAACTCCAGCGGCATGGCCGCCAAATCCCTCACCGTCGGTCCCCTCGCCGAAGGCCAAACCGTCACGGCGACTGCCTGCCTCAACGGAACCTCGCAGTGCATCACCTTCACCGCCTTCGGCTCTCGCCCGGAGTACGCCACCCTCGTGGCCGTCTCCGGAACGTCTCAGACCCTGTCGGTCAGCGGAACCCCCAGCCAGATCACCCTCCGCGTCCTCGACATGGATGGCAACCCCATGGCCGGCGGCATGGTCACGCTCTATCAGGCGCTCTACGCCTGGGCCCCGGCCTGTCCGCCCCATGGCCGCTGCGATCAACCTGTACTGCTCGCCACGCAGGCCGCCACAGCCACCTCCGCCCTCGACGGCACGGTCAACTTCAACCCTGCGTCCCTTCCTGGCGTAGCCACTAACCTGCTCGCCCTCGCCGTCACCGGCAACACCGCCAGCGTCAACATCGCCGTCGAGCAGCATCCGTAAAGCAGTGGACAGTGAACAGTGATTAGTGGTCAGTTACGCAAGCGGAGTTAGCGAGTTAGCGAAAAAAGCCTCGGAGCGATGATTTGAGGCTGTTTTGGGGTGAAAAACCGGACTTTTCCGGTGATTTTCAGAGGTCATATCTCACGACGTGGGATATTTAGAGGTGGAAAATTTTCCACAGGCGTTGATTTCAAAGGAGTTAAAAATAATCTGCAAAGTTTAAGGGAAATATATACCCCAGAGGGTATAGGGGGGTGGGGGGGTGCTCATTTGGGCGGCCATCGCATCGATTCGATGGAGGCTTACCATGCAGTTATTCTGCACTGCTGTCTCGTAATTATCTGCAAAAAGACCGCGCAATGATCCAGAAGCGGTTACTCGCTCTGTCAGTTAAACTGGTAGTGCGATGCTCGATTCGGGATTTTTGATTAAAAACTGGGAAATTATTGCGCCGAAACTGTTAGATCGCGGCGTCACACAAGAAATTCTTGACAATTTCAAGAGACTTTCCCAAGAAACGCGCAAAGCCATCACTGAGGCTGAACGGCTTAAAGCTCGCCACAATTTATTGAGTGAGCAGGTGGGCGCGCTGAAGAAGTCCGGCCAGGATGCCGCGGCGCTAATGGAAGAGATTCGTTTTCTCAAAGAGGAATTTGATAAGGCTGACCGAGAGGCTAAACTCCGCGCCGTAGAGATGATGAACATCATTATAAATATCCCGAATCTCACCCGTGACGAGGTCCCCACTGGCACATCCGAAGCCGACAACCAAATCGTCAAAACCTGGGGCAAAATCCCAAAATTCACTTTTGCCCCCAAGCCGCATTGGGAACTCGGCGAAGCCCTCGGCATCCTCGACCTCGAACGCGCGGCCAAAATCAGCGGCGCGCGTTTTGCCGTTTACATGGGCGCGGGAGCCCGCCTCGAACGCGCCCTCATCTCCTTCATGCTCGACCTGCACACCACGAAGCACGGCTACACCGAAGTCCTTCCGCCCTTCATGGTCAATAAGGCGAGCCTCTTCGGCACAGGCCAGATGCCCAAGTTTGCCGAGGATTTGTTTCGTTGCGCCGATGCTCTAACTGACGGTGACCCGATTTTTAACACCGTTAAGGATCTGTTCCCAGATGAAGCTCAATCTCTCGCAAGTTTCAACGACCACTGGCTCATTCCCACCGCCGAGGTTCCCGTCACCAACCTCTATCGCGACGAAATTCTCGACGAATCGCGCCTGCCTATCTCGCTCACGGCCTACACGCCCTGCTTCCGCGCCGAGGCCGGAGCCGCCGGCAAAGACACGCGCGGCATCATCCGCCAGCATCAATTCCAAAAAGTCGAGCTGGTCAAGTTCACCCGCCCCGAGGACTCCGACCGTGAGCATGAGCAACTCACCCGTGACGCCGAAGAAATTCTCGAGGCCCTCAAGCTCCCCTATCGCCGCGTTCTGCTCTGCACCGGCGACACCGGCTTCTCCTCCGCCAAAACCTACGACCTCGAGGTCTGGCTTCCCGGACAGCAGCTCTACCGGGAGATATCCTCCTGCTCCAACTTCGAGGCCTTCCAGGCGCGGCGCGCCAACATCCGCTACCGCCCCGGCGGTCCCAAAGCCAAACCCGAGTTTGTCCACACATTGAATGGCAGCGGGTTGGCTGTCGGACGCACCTGGCTGGCCATTGTCGAAAATTATCAGCAGGCCGACGGCTCGGTCCTGATTCCAGAATTGCTGCAGCCCTACATGGGCAGCCTCAAACTCATCACAAGGTAAGGACACCATGATAAAAATTCTCAAAAGCTATTTCTACTGGACCTACCCGCGCGGCAGTTTTCACTATGACATCATGGTCACGCTGATCCTGTTGTTCATCTTCATCACGCCGCACATACCGGGATGGAGCTATGGCGACCGCCCATCCCCATTCGGCGGCCCTCTCCATCCCATCCAGGTCGTTGGCAATGACGGGCGCGGTTTCATCGTCACCGTGCAAGCCGCTGACGTGAATCTTGACCTGAAAACCAAAGCCTCTGACCAGGTCGTGAAGAGGGCTCTGCGCAAGGCCATTGAGCCGGTCACAGGCGATGCCGTCGCCGTGGAATATTGGGAGACAAAGCAGGACGCTCAAGGCAACTGGACCTGGAAGGTTTGGGCGCACCGCTAAAGAGCCTCTTCAATCCGTTTCCCCCTGAATCTTTCAGGCTGCAATCTCGTCTAACAAAAAAGGAAATCCATGCATAAGGCAAGTAAATTTATCTTTCCCGCGTTGATCGCGTTGCTTCTGCTCACCGTCTGCCACGCCGTTGCCGCTACCACAGCTCCCAATGAAAAGGAGAAGGAAAAAGTACTGCGCCGTCTCGACGAAGCAGCCAAAAACTTCCACTCCACCTCCGCAGACTTCCAGTTTGACACCTATATTACCGATCCCATCCCCGATCATGAGACGCAAATGGGGACTGTCTACTACGAGCGCACCGGCAAGAATTTCCGCATGGCCGCCCACATCCGCGAGGACAACGGCAAGCCCGTGCCCAAGGTCTACGTCTACTCCGGTGGAGTGGTCAGGCTCTATGAACAGTTGATCGATCAGGTGACCACCCTGAGCAAGATGAGCCAGTACGAAAGCTGGTTCATGCTCGGCTTCGGCGCCAGCGGCAAGGATCTCGAGCAAAAATGGGAGATTACGTATCTGGGCGCGGAGACCCTCGACGGCGTGAAGACCGAAAAGCTGGAGATGGTTCCCAAAGACCCCGGCATTCGCAAGAACCTGCCCAAGGTAACGGTCTGGATGGATACCGAGCGCGGCGTGAGCCTCAAGCAGGTCTTTGACGAGGGGCAGGGCCAGACGCGGGTCGCGGTTTACTTCAACATCAAGGTCAATCAGCCACTGCCGGTCGACGCCTTCACCCTGAAAACCGACAAGCAAACCACATACATCAACCGGTAAGATAATGGTGCCCACCTTTGGCACATCTTTGTTTTTGTGTCTAGGGTGGGAATCAACAACTCCTAAATAGAAAACCTCCAACCCCAAATTCCCTTACCCAGCGCCCCAATCTTCTCGAACCCCCGCCACATCACAATGCCCCCCAGCGCGAAGAGCATGGGGAAGCACTCCAGTGTGTAGCGCGCCTCGGGCGCCGCGATGGTTGTCAGCAGGGCGCTGCGCATCAAAATATAGGCCAGCATCGGCCGCCAGAAGCGCGGTCTGAGACATAATCCCGCAACTCCCAGCAGCAGGTAAAGCGCATTCAGTCCCACATAAGCCCAGCTAATGCAGGTTTCGTCCTCGTGGTTCTCATAGTTCCACCAGTCCAGGTCGATGTTCATGTTTTCCACCCGCGGCCGCAGCCACATATCCGCCATCCGTTCCAGCGGCAGCCAGAGGTAATAGCGTAGCGGGTGGGCCGCGATCCGTTCATCGGCCAGTTTGCCAAAGCGGGCATCGAGCTCCGGCGTCAGCTCCTTGTTGCGGTTGTAATCGGAGGCCAGACGGGCGGTTTCGGCGTACTGGGCCGAAGAATCAAAGGCCCGCGACGGCAGCTTGTTCATCTCCAGAGTGTCGCCGGGGACATCCCAGTAAATCTCCACGGTGGAGACGAAGTCCAGGCACCAGCTCTTCACCCAGCGCTCCCATCCGGGATGGGAGATTTCGCCCGGATCAATGGCCCGCCGCGGCGCCAGCGGCTGAAAGACATGGAAGACCTGCCAGTTGCGCCAACTCCATGCCGCAAACGGCATGAGAGCCAACAGCGCGCATACAGCAACGATTCGAGCCAGTCTGGGAGTGTAAGGCATCAATTCGGAGGGAGGCGGGGGTTTCAACCCCCGCATATTGCCTGCAAAATCAACGCGGGCTTTAGCCCCGGAGGCTCCCGTCCGATCCCCGCGCCCCAGCCCCATCAACAGCGCCGGCGCCAGGGCCAACGCCACCAGCACGCCCTCCGGCCTGAGCAGGGCTGCAAAGGTCACCGCGAAGGTAAACCACAGCGCCGCCGGCCATCCCGGCCGCGCTCGAAAGCGGGCCGCTGACCAAAGCGCCAGCGCGATTGCAAACAATGTGAGTGCTTCAGTGAGCGGCTCAACGGCGTAAATCGCGGTGAAAGGGCAGAGTGCGGCCAGCCACAGCGTGCAGTGCCCGGCTCCGGCGCTTAGATTAGCAGGCGCTATGCGGCGCGCAAAATCGGCCAGCAGCAGGCAGCCGCCCAGATCCAGCGCGATCTGTATCCAGGCAGCCGAGATGTAGTTTCCCATCCCGAAGAGGCGGAAGCACATCGCCAGGAACAGCGGGTAGCCGGGCAGCCGGATGAGCGTGGGAAACAGCACGCCGTCGCTCCCGGTCTGGGCATAGCTGCCATGCAGCAGCAGGTTTTTAGCCAGGTCGCCATAAATCAGCGGGTCGCCATCTAACTCAAAGAACTGCTTCAGCATCCACATCCGTAGCGCCAACCCGCAGGCCAGGGCTAGCCCAACGGACAGGGCACATGCCAGTGGGAAGTGACTCCGGCAACAGGCTCTCGATTGGCTCTCGTGGGTGGCTTTCATACGATTCGTACTGTATAGCGTAGATTGTTTTTCCGGTTTTCGCCCTTGTTTTTTTGCAGCCCATATTAGCGGTTGGGAACGGTTAGAATAAGACAAGCTTCACATGCCGGATAAGCAGATATTCTTCGATCCGCAACGCAAGCGCTGGAAACGCCTGCGACGCATTCTCGACGCCTCCGCCGTTATCTTCACCCTTGTTCTGGCGGTTTTTATCTTCAATGTGTTGCGCTTTCAGCAGTTGCCCGAGCTGTTGCTTCCCGCCCCCCGGCACAACTACAAGGCATTGCCCGAACGCACTACGCTGTTGCGCGGCGTAAAAGGACTGCGCCCCTCGCGCCGCAAGACTACCCGCAAGCCTTCCGACATTCCCTTCAACACCGGCGAGGGTTTGCGCGCCGCCTACTACGTGCAGGACGACCCCGCCAGCTACTCCTCATTCAAGGAGCACATCCACCAGATCGATATGCTCTTTCCTCAATGGCTGCACATCGACGCTCCCCAGGGAACGCTGATGGCCATGAGCGACGACCACATACACGAGTATCCGGTAATCGACGGCGCCACGGTGCATGACCCCGACGACTCGAACAAGATCAAGCGGGCAATCGAGGCGGCCAGGGAAGACACCGAACTTTTTCCTCACCTGAACAATTACAACTCCGCCACTCAAAGATGGGATCCGGCCATCGCCGGCGTTTTCGCCGATGACTATAAGAGCGCCATGCTGCGCCAGCAAATCGTTCGCTTCCTTACCGTCTTCCCCGCTTATCGCGGCCTTTCGCTGGACATTGAAAACCTGCCCGATGGCGCCAGTCCCGTTTATATGAACTTCATTCGGGATCTCTATGCCGACCTGCACGCGCGCAATCTCCGCCTCTACGTCAACACGCTGGTCTCCACCACGGACGACGATCTGAAGCAGATTGCCGCCAACTCCGACGGCATTATCCTGATGAACTACGATCAGCATGAGATCGAGAGCCAGCCCGGGCCTGTCGCCAGCCAGGATTGGTTCGTGGCCAACCTGAAACGCGTCCTCAAAATTGTCCCCAAAGAGAAGCTCATCTGCGCCATGGGCAACTACGGCTACGACTGGACGCTTACCATCCCCAGCGCCAGGGATCGCAGGCATCACAAGCCGCCCGTGGTCATCGAGACCGATGTGTTGCAAGTGGCCGACGCCTGGCAGCGCGCCTCCGACGCCGATGCCGACCTGAGTCTCGATCCCAACTCGCTCAATCCGCACTTCGAGTACATCGACGAGGACAACAACCAGCGCCACGTCGTCTGGTTCCTGGATGGCGTTACCATGCTCAATGAGATGCGCGCCGCCCACGCATTAGGACTGCAAACCTTCGCCCTCTGGCGTTTGGGCGAGGAGGACCGCTCTCTGTGGAACGTGTGGGACAAGCCCAGCAGCCCGGACTCGCTGCAGGCCCTCGACCAGGTTCCGCCCAGTCACGATGTGGATAACGAGGGTGAAGGCGACATTATCCGCGTCACCGGCTCGCCCCAGCCCGGCAAGCGCACGGTCCAGGTCGATACCGATGAGCCCGACCCCCGCCGTAAGCTCATCCTCGATGAGCACATGGATGTTTATCCGCGCACCTACGTCATCGAGCAATATGGATACCACCCCAACCAGGTCGCCCTCTCCTTCGACGACGGCCCCGACCCCAAGTGGACGCCTAAAATTCTCGACATTCTCCGCAACAAGGGCGTCAAGGGAACCTTCATGCTCATCGGCGATGAGGCGCAGGCCAATATCGGCCTCATGAAGCGCGTGGTGCGCGAGGGCCATGAGATAGGCAACCACACCTGGACCCATCCCGACATCAGCGAAATCTCCAACCGCCAGCTCGATCTCGAACTCAAGCTCACCGAGCGGCTCTTCGCCAGCAAGCTCGGCATTCAGCCTCTCTACTTCCGTCCCCCCTACGACATCGACGAAGAACCAGACACCGACGACCAGGCTGCTCCTGTCCTGCGCGTCCAGCAGGACGGGTACACCATCGTCGGCAGCAAGCTGGACACCAACGACTGGAACGAGAATCCACGCAAATCGCCCGCTGAGATCACCCAGACCATCCTCAACCAGTTAGAAACCATGAAGAGCAAGCCGCAGTTTCGCGGCTCCATCATCCTGCTCCACGACGGCGGAGGCGACCGCTCAGCTACCGTCGCCGCCCTGCCCGTCCTCATCGACTCCCTGCGCGCCCACGGCTACACCATCGTGCCCGTCTCCGCGCTGATGGGAAAAACCACCGACCAGGTGATGCCCAAAATCACCTTCCACCAGTACCTCCGCGCCCTGCCTGACTCCATCGCCTTCTCCACCCTGGCCATCGCCGGCGAGTTCATCTTCCTGGTCTTTTACGTCGGCGACATCCTCATGAGCGCCCGCCTCCTGCTGGTCGGCATCTTCGCCGTCATCGATCGCGCGCGCAGCCCCCACGCCCTCGCCTCGCCCGGTTTCAACCCCCGCATTGCCGTCCTCATCCCCGCCTTCAACGAGGAGAAGGTTATCGTGCGCACCATCCGCTCGGTGCTCAACTCCGATTACCCCAACCTCCGCATCATTGTCGTCGATGACGGCTCCAGCGATAATACCTTCGATATTGCGCAACAGGCCTACAAGGCGGAGATCGCCGCCGGCCGCATCCAGGTCCTCTCCAAGCCCAATGAAGGCAAGGCCGCCGCCCTCAACTTCGCTCTTGACCGCCTCACCGAGGAGTTCTATGTCGGCATCGACGCCGACACCGTCATCGCCCCCGACGCCATCAGCAAGCTCATCCCCCACTTCGAGGACCCGCGCGTCGGAGCCGTCGCCGGAAACGCCAAGGTCGGCAATCGCGTCAACCTCTGGACCCGCTGGCAGGCCCTCGAATACATCACCAGCCAGAACTTCGAGCGCCGCGCCCTCGACCTCTTCAACGTCGTCACCGTCGTCCCCGGAGCCATCGGCGCATGGCGCGCCGCTCCCGTCAAAGCCGCCGGCGGATACCCCGTCAACACCGTGGCCGAGGACGCCGACCTCACCATGAATCTGCTCGAGCAGCAATTCAAAGTCGTCTACGAAGACCGCGCCCTGGCCTTTACCGAGGCTCCCAGTGACGCCCGCGGACTCATGCGCCAGCGCTTCCGCTGGTCCTTCGGCATCCTCCAGGCCGTCTGGAAGCATCGCGCCGCTTTCATCCGCAACAAGGCCATGGGTTTCTTCGCCCTGCCCAACATCCTCATCTTCCAGATGCTGCTCCCCCTGGTCTCTCCCTTCATCGACCTCATGTTCCTGGCCGGCATCCTCCACTACTTCGTTGACCTCCACTATCATCCCCTCTCCGCCTCGCCCGCCGACTTATACAAGCTGACCTTCTATTTCATAGCCTTCATGCTCATTGACTTCCTCACCTCCTCGGTCGCCTTCTCGCTGGAGCGCCGCCATCCCGCCAACAAGGGAGACTTCTGGCTCCTCTTCCACATCTGGCTGCAACGCTTCGCCTACCGCCAGCTCTTCTCCATCGTCCTCTTCAAGACCATGAAGCGCGCCATCGACGGCAAGCCCTTCAACTGGGAAAAACTTGAGCGCACCGCCCTCCTAAGCAAGCGCACCGTCGCCCTCACCGAAACCACCTAGCCGCGTCATCAGTGGGCTGCTGGTACTGGTGTATATCTTGATACTTTGAGTCAATAAGGAGACTAATCATGAAGATCGGACCTATCGGAAGTGAATATCCGGGAACACCAGTTGCTATACTTATGGCATTCATATGTGTAGTCCTTTTTGTAAATACTGTATTGTCTGCATTTTGACGCTGGCGTAATAACGAATTACGTAAAAGATGTTGGGAAAGTATTTTCGCAGCAATCGTAGCTGCGTACTTGTTCGTAATGATTGTAAAGGCAATAATGATAGCCACCCAGAACAATCATTGATATAGGTTATGATAAGTGGAGGATGATGGCGGGGTAGGTGGCCCGCTCATCAGTTGCGATGAATCACCCTAATCCTTTAGAAGCTGCGCCCCGTTCATCGCGGCCATGCGCGAGTGATCGTCGACAGCCACATGCAGGGCCAGGAAGCCGGGATGTTTTTGATTGCCGCGCAGTTGCCCATCGCCGCGCAGGCTGACCTCGGAGAAGCGCGTCATACTCTGGCTAACAACTAAAAGAGCTAATTCCTCTCGACTACGAAAGCTAAGTCGGGCATTCTTATGAATGTCCATTCGATCCCTCCGAGGCAACTGATTGCTCGTCACAACCAGCTTCTCCGGTTCAGATCGAATGGACAACCTCTTGAAAGATCACAGGTGGCCCAGGTCTCGCATTTGGGGATTTGGGATACCACGAATCCCATGGCGCGCAAGCGCCGTCCGCCCGGGCGGCAAGCCCTTGCAGATTGTTTCCTCCCTTCGTCGCACAATGATCCTCAGATCTCTTCCTTCAAACCATTGCCCGGCAGGTCCTCTTCGCGCCGCCTTTCAGCCGGAAGCTCCCAGAAGAGGCCGAAACCTCACCTAACTCCTTTTCCAGGAGGATTTTGCAGGGAACTTATTTGTTATCAGGATTTTGCGACGCAACCCTGTCTGTAAACTAAAGAAAACAAGGAATTTACATCCAAAATAGGGGTGGGGGTACTCGATGGTCCAGCTTTGCCGTGAGGGTGGGATAAGTCGAACCCGCGTAGAATGAGAACTACCGCAGCCGCGCACAACGGCCCCGCGCACGATGATCCTCCTCGACCCAGACCTAGACCCCGACCCCGCGCTGAAATCAACTTCAGCGAAGCGGACGGTCGCACCCAGCAAAAATCTTCGCCTGCCCTCCGCCCGAACGCTGGCCCGCTTTCTCGCTGAGGCGCAATCCGCCGTCCGACTTTGCGGCCAGGTTACAGTCCTGCTCACCACTGACGCTGCCATTCGTAAACTCAACCGCCAATTCCGCCACAAAGACAAGACGACCGACGTGATCTCATTTCCCGCTGAGGGCTCCTTTCCGGCTGAAGGCTCTTTTCTCGCAGAAGGCATTGGCGCTGACGAAAAAATTGCCGGCGACCTGGCCATAAGCGTCCCCACCGCTCTCCGCCAGGCCGTCGAACAGGGCCATTCGCTCTCCGTCGAAATCAAAGTTCTCATCCTCCATGGTCTGCTTCATCTCGCCGGCCACGACCACGAATCCGACGCAGGCCAAATGGCTCGCCGCGAACGCCTCCTCCGCGCCAAGCTCGGCCTCCCGCAAGGCCTCATAGAGCGCGTCGAAAAATTTCCCCGCAAATAAGCGCGTGAATCTATGACTCCGCCCGCCATGTCAAAATGCCGTAGACTTAAGCAGGAGCCATTCCCCAATTGAAATCCGGATTCGTAGCCATTCTCGGCCGGCCCAATGTCGGCAAAAGCACGCTGCTCAACGCCCTCACCGGCGAAAAGGTAGCCATTGTCTCCACCAAGCCTCAGACCACGCGCAACCGCATCGTTGGAGTGGTCGAGGTTCCGGCGATGAAAGGCGCTCATCCAGCCGCGCAGATCGTCTTTGTCGATACTCCCGGCGTTCACAAACCCGGCTCGCACCTCGACCGCCGTATGTTGCAGGAAATCTACGAAGCTCTCGAAACCCGTGACGTAGTCCTGGTTTTGATGGACGTTACACGGCGCGTGCAATTGGAAGCCGCGGCAGAACCGGCAGCCGAACCCAAGCGCGAGCGCGCCAACTGGGCCAGCGAAGACCAATTCCTCTTCAGCCTCATTCGCAAACTCGACTGCCCGGTCTACCTGGTGCTCACCAAGATTGATCTCGTCCCCAAGGACCATCTCCTCCCGCTGATCGACTCGCTCACCCGCCACTTCGGCTTCGCACAGGTCATTCCGGTCAGTGCCCGTAAGCGCGACGGACTCGATCTATTGGTCCGCAAGATCGTCGAGGCGCTGCCCACTGGCGAGCGCTTCTACCCAAAGGATCAATACACTGACCAGCCGCAGCGCTTCATGGTCGCCGAGTTGATTCGCGAGAGCATTTTGGTCGCGACCGGCGAAGAGGTTCCCTATGCCTCGGCTGTGGTGATCGAGAGCTTCGAAGAGGCCGAACCGCCCGCTCCTCCACGCAAAAAGAATCAGGCTCCGGCTCGCCTCCCGCTGACCCGCATCGCGGCGGCAATATATTGCGAGCGCGACGGGCAAAAAGCAATTTTGATCGGTAAAGGCGGCTCCAAGCTGAAAGAGATCGGCACCGGCGCCCGCCGTCAGATCGAATCGTTGCTTGGCACGCGCGTCTATCTGGAGCTGCACGTGATTGTCGAGCCCGGATGGCGCGAATCGCGCAGCTTTGTCGAGTCGCTGAACTGGCGGAATCAGTTGGAGAGACTGGCCGAAGATCAAATTACAGAAAAGCCTGGCGGCGCGGCGGAATAATCTGGCGATAATCCGGCACGCCCGCGCGGCTGATAGAATTCTCTTTCCTCAGGGCAGTGATCATTTTCACACCGGGAATAAGAAAGGCCCATCATGGCTACGCGTCGCGATTTCATCAAGACCATTCCCCTCACCGGTTGCGCTTTGGTACTGGATGGCGGCGCGCAGCCGCTGCCGCCCGCCGCAACTTCCGCCGGAGCCTCCGCGCAGCTGCAACTTGAACCTGAACCCGCAGGCGCGCTGGCGCCGCTGGACCGACTGCGAGTGAAGAGCAGCCAGTTGCGCGGCCGCCTGGAGCTCCGCGACGGCAACCATCAGCTGTACTTTGAGGCGCCCTTTCCCGGCCTGGCGGAGTTTTCCGTGGCCGGAGCTCTGGGCACGCACAGCGTCAGCCTGGTGGACTCTGCCGGAGCGGTGCTGGCCATGCGCACATTCCGCGTGGACTGCAAGACATTCATCGAGGATGAAGGCGGCCGCATGGGCGGCCTGCTCCGCGACCTCTACTGGACTATGGCCACCGACGGCCCAGTCAGCGCCATGCGCTACAAGGGCGAGGTCTTCACCTGCTGGGATACCTGGCTGATGGACAACACGCAGACCCTGAAGGGCATGAAGTATTTCTGGCCGGAGGTCAAGTCCAACGTCAACTTCTACTCGGCCTCGCAGCGCGAAGACGGCATGGTGTGGGAGAACTTTGAGCCGCGCACTCCGGTGGAGACCTTCTGGGAGAAGGAGTTCAAGTACGGCGGCTTCGCCAGTCCCGCTGAGGACGGCTGGCTGCTGCTGCGCCGAGCCCCCGTGGAGGCCCACGTGGAAGCCTTTCTGCTGGAGGCCATCTACTACTCCTGGAAGGCCAGCGGCGACACGCCCTGGATGGCGAGCAAGCTGGACGCGGCCATCCGCGCGGTGAAATACGCCACCAGCGACCCCTACCGCTGGTCGGAGAAGTTCAAGCTCGTCAAGCGCGGCTTCACCATCGATACTTGGGACTTTCTCACCGAGAGCGAAGCTAAACTGAGCGGCGGCATCATGGTCATTGACCTCAAGAAGACCCACTTCGGCGTCTTCTTTGGCGATAACGCCAACCTGATCGTGGGTTTGCGCCGCCTATGCGAGATGCTGCAAGCGGCAGAACGCGAAGCGGAAGCCCCCGCTTACGCAGCGCTGGCCGCCGAACTGGAGCAGCGGCTCAACGCGCTGGCCTGGAATGGGGAGTTCTTCACGCACTGGATTCCCGAAGACCCGGAGCTGAAATTCGATCTGGGCGTGGACCTCAACCGCCAGGTCTCGCTCTCCAATGCTTACAGCCTCAATCGCGGCATCCGCCATGACCAGTGCGTGGCCATTCTGCGCACCTACCAGCGAATTCGCAAGGAGATGCCGGAGAGTTCGCCAGGCGAGTTTTACGCCATCTACCCGCCCTTCGAGCGCGGTTTCGCCGCGGAGAACGCGAAATGGGAGTACATGAACGGCGGGGTCATGTCCTGCACCGCGGGCGAGCTGGCCTGCGGCGCCTTCAGCCACGGCTTCGAGAGCTACGGAGCGGACATCCTGGAGCGCTACCGCGAGATTGCCGATGGCCATCATGGCCTGGTGCCCGCCATTCTGCGCGGCAAGCAGCCGGAAGCCCCCCGGCGCGCCTTCACTCAGCTTGATCTGCGAGCCGTGGCCAATGCGGACTTTGGCTCGGGCGCCGCGGATGTGCTGGGCTGGATGGACGAGCCGGGCAACGACCTGGCCAGCATGCCCACTGGCCGCCAGGTCTTCCGCGAAATTCCATTTGACGTGATCGATCCGGCCGGCAACGGCCGGCGTGCCTGCCTGGCCATCTCCAGCATCGCCAAATTCAAGCGCCAGGCCTCCGTGGCCGTAAACGCGCCGGCGCGCGGTTTTTACCTGCTGCACACCAAGGGCGGTGACAGCTTGGCGGGCAAGCTCACCGTGCGCTACGCGGACGGCGCAACGCATAGCGAGTACATTCGCGCCGGGGTAAACGTAAACCACTGGTGGGCGCCCGCGGATAACCAGTTCAACGAGCGCTATGGGCCGGACGGACCGGAGCGGATGCAGGTGGCGTGGCGCGGCCCCAACAAGCAATTCGAAAACCTCGGCGTCTACGTAGTGGGCTTTGAACATCCCCACCCGGACAAGACCATCGCCGCGCTGGACTTCGAGTGCATGGAAACCGATGCCAAGTGGATGATTCTGGCCGTCACGCTCTCCGATGCGCCCATCTACCTGCCGCCCTGGAACGACGTATCCTTCGGGATGCCGAATAACTGGGGCGCTGCGGCGCTGGTGATGGCCCTTGTGGAAGGGCTGGCGGGTGTCGTGGACCAGGGCGCGACCTTCAGCCGAACGTGCATCGCGCCGCGCTGGGCGGCCATGGGAACCCGCGCCGCCAAGGTCGCGGTGCGCTATCCGGCCTCGCAAGGCTATGTGCGCTACGAGTATGCATGCGACTTGGCCGCGCGGCGCGTGAGGGTTGAGTTCACCGGCAGCGCGAAGCAGTACGAGGCCGCTGTACTCATACCGCCCGGCGTCGTGCCCCGCCGCGCCACGCTCAACGGAAAACCCGCCGCCCTTGTGACGCGCACGGTCGAATCGTCACACTATGCGGTGCTCGATGTCGAAGGCGCACGCGCCCACACCCTGGTCGTGGAATTTGCATAAACAGGAGGCTTGGCTCTGCGCTGGGCCATGACTTGGTCCGGATCGCAAAAACCGGCTGTCGCAAATCGCATAGACTGGCGCGGGACTCAGGCTCCCTTTACCGCTCCCCGCCCATTGGCTTTTACCCAGTACATCCGCGTATCGGCGGCGCCGATGACGGCGTGAACGCTCGCGCCGTCGTTGGGCGCGGTGGCCACGCCCACGCTGGCGTTGACGCGCAACTTCAAGCCGTTCTTCATCTGGAATTCAGTTTCCATCAGTGCGCTGAGCAACGCAGTGGCCTGCGTCAGTGCGGCTTCTGTGCCAGTCTCCGGCATCAGGATCACGAACTCGTCGCCACCGTAGCGGAAGCACCAATCATGCTTGCCGCTCAATTCCTGGAGCCGCTCGCCGACACGAGCCAGCAGTTCGCTGCCTACCAGGTGGCCGTGCTTGTCGTTCACCAGCTTGAAATAATCCAGATCGAGGAAGGCCAGGCTCACCGGCAGCCCCGCCCATCCGCATCGCTCCATCTCTCGGCCCAGCACCTCGTAGAGATGGCGAACATTGTAAAGTTTAGTGCAGTCGTCGGTGATGGTTAGCTGCTGGATGCGGGCCACGTCGTGCGCATTCTCGATGGCGATAGCCGCATGATCAGCCAGAATGTGCAGAAAAGCAATGGTGTAATCAGTAAGTTGGTCGGCGCGTGGGTTGAAAATTTCGATGACGCCGTGCGTTCCCTTGCGCCCGCGCAAGGGCAGAGCGATGACCGAGCGTACTGTACTTGGTTTGGCGGCGTGTTCTTTGCTGATCCGCGGATCGTTCTGGGCTTCGGGAACCAGCAGCGTCTCGCCGTGCTCCACCACCCAGCCGGCCACACCCTCGCCCATCTTCACTCTCAGGCCGCGCAGCGAAGTCTCTTCCCGGCCCGCGGCAATTGCGTAGTAAAGCTCTTGGCTCGCTTCGTCCAGCATCAGCAGCGTCCATAGCTCCGCCTCGACAAATCGCTCCATGTGCTCCATGATGGTGCGTAGAATCGTGTCCAGGTCAAAGCTCGAAGTGAGCGAGCGCGCTACCTGGTGGAATACGAGAAGGTCGTCGAGCGGGATGCGGTTTTCCGTCTTTTTGATCATTCCAGGGCCCAGTGTCAGGTGTGTATTTGCAATTCTTGCACACGTCGATTTTCATGTGGCGGAAAAACGCCGTTGCGCCCGCCGCGCGCATTACGCCGGTCACATTTTTTCGGGGGAGTGGTACTATCCTCATTCTCTATAAGAACACCTCAGCCGCCGATGCGCATTATGGAGCAAGAGGACTTCAGGAATTCCGGCTCCCGATGAGGGGAGCGGTTCCTTGCTCTGTATTGTACGAGAAAATGTAGTGTCCAGTTCCGCAATGCCATTCCCGGCGGACCGGCTATGAAAAGGGCATCAGGTCCAAAGAGCAGCTCTGGCTTAGTCGATCCGCGGCGTGCCCCGGCGGAGGTAAAAACCGATGCCGCCGCAGACGGCTGGGTATGTCGTCAGCATCGACGCCTACTTCGGCGGATAACCCACCGACTGCGCGTAGAGTGGCTGCCTTCCTTCAGGCAACTTCAGCGCCGCGGCCGCGGCCGTTGCGTCCTGCTGCCCGTGGAGCGCATAGAACCACGCGTTCAGCCCTTCGGAGGCCGCAAACAGGTAGACGTTCTGGCCGATGAAGCCTGTGTCCACCTGCGCGAAGTTGAGCTTGGGATCAGCCACATAAACCAGGGTGACAGCCGCCTGCCCGGCGGGAGGCGCGCCCATCTTGGCGCGCAGATCGCCAGCCACAACAGGTCGCAGAAGGTTAGCCTCGGCGTCATAGACGTAGACGCCCTCGGCAAGAACCACATACAGTTTAATTTCCTGCTTGTTCATCGCCGAGGGCGCCGTGCGGCCCAGTCCCGGTTTTACCGTGCGTGGCCGGTTGACTCCGAAAGCCGCCCACAAGAGGTTGGAAAGGGTCTGCGGTGGGAGTGGCTTGTCCAAAAAGGCGCGCGTGGTCTTGCGCTCGGCAAGCGCCTGCATCAGCGGCATTCCGCCGGTGATCTGCGGCTTGGGCAACTGGATGGGCTTAAGCTCCTGTGCGCTCAGCGCGGGAACGGTCCACAGCAAAGCCGCAAAGGTAATCAAGGCGGCTGTCCGCCTGGAAGTGAAAGGTGCGGAAGTATTCATGGTTTCTCCTTGAAATATAAGAGTTATACCAAATGTGGATTCGGCTTGGGTCTACTGCACGGCTCAGTCGGCGAGGAACGCCACCGACTGCAACGTGCTGATCTCGAAGGCTTTGCGGCAGCGGATGTTGGCGCAGGCCAGCTTTTCGTCGCGCCGCACCATGTAAGACTGCGCCTTGGCGAACTTGGCGCGGTCGCGCTCGTCGGCCCCACGGGGCAGTTGCGCCCGCTTGCGCCGAACCACCCAGGCGACCTGGTAATCGCCCGACTGGCCGCACTTGGGACAAATCAGCGTGTGGGTGCGCTGTTCGGTCGTTTCATTAAAAAAATCGCGCTCTTCCATGGTCTCCCAGCTCTCCATCCCGGCGGCAAAACCTGCTGCCGAGACTCCGGGCGCTTTGCCACTTCAACCGTATCTATTCCATACTCATACTTGCCATGACGAAACGCAAGCCAGGCAAATTTTCAGCAGCCAAAGCGGTCAAAGCCAACGCCCGGGAGCGGGTGGGCCAGCCAAAACCCGCGCGCGTAATCGCGACCGAGCCGCGCACCGGACGCGCCGCCAAGCACAAGCCCAAACTCGAAGAGATCATTCAGCAGGCGGAATCCTGAATCCCGCGCGGTGTGAGCGGAAGGCCAGAGCGTTGCTGAAGAAACGAAAGCTGGCGAGTAGGCCGCCTTGTTTTTCGACTGTCTTACAGGTGTAAGACAGGCGTAAGACAGCCATCATGCAAGCGTAGTGTGTTCACCCGATTAGAAATATCAGGCTGGCGATGCTCGGTTTTCATGAGAATTGATTGGAGCGGAGTACTTAGATCCGTGGGATGTAAGGATGTCCACGGATCCATGATGTAGTAGACCAGGATTGTTGCGGGTTTATGCCCGGCTATATTTTCTGCGCAGGACTCCTGCCAAACCGAGCATTCCGCTGCCCAGAAGGAGCAGGCTGCTGGGCTCAGGAGCATAATCAACCTGAGTTAAGAATTCGGCAGTTACATTCACAGCGGTTCCGGCCTTGTTGTTTGCATTCGAGTCAACGACAACCTTGATCAGATTCATGCCAAAGTTGTCCGAATAGTTGCCGGTTGGTTTGCTGGGAGGTTTGCCTGTCACGGTCAGGAGTAGTTCAATTGTGCAGGACTGACCATACCCTAACACATCGCCTACATAGCAGTTCCCGGCCGTATTGCCAGCAATGTCGTTGTAGAGAGTAGCTGTGAGAACCTTGTCGTCCGCATTGCCTGGGACTCCGCCGCCGTTATCGTTATGTGCTGTGAAGGTTGGCGTTATAGTGCCTATAATCAATGAGTATTCGGTTGTACCACCCTTGTAGGCGCCCGTGAGGGTTATGTTGGTTACGTAGACATTACCGGCATCCGATGCAGTGACAAACGGATTGACGGCATCAGTGTACGTTAATGCGCTGGCCGACGCGGTCCGGGTTGCGAAGAGAAATGTAATAACAACGCAGAGAAGCAATGCGCCCTTGAAAATCCGAGAATCTGTCATGGAGACAGCCTCCGTAGTACAAACTGGAAAATCATGATCGGACGCAAACCCTACAATCGAAAAAGGTTATATCAAACGTACGCGCATTTGTTGCCCACAGACTGATCATTGCAAAAAGGTACATCTTAAAGATGGTAAGAACTCAACACTCATGCAGTGCAGTGGTCGCAGTTTCTTGCAACATCCAAGAAGACTACCACCATTATACCCTTGAGTGTCAACGTACGATTCAGCCCGTGAAAAACTATTTTGTCTCAGGACATAGGCACGCTGTATGGCCCGGGCAGCACCGGCTCGGTAGGCTTATCGGCCGGCGCCGGCGGAGCATGCACGTTAGTCATCTCTGAAAAGATGCGGAACTGCACGTCCAGATCGAGCATCACCGCAACGGGCTTGCCGTATAGGATCGCTGGCGCAAATTTTGCCATTCTGATGGCCGCGACGGCGTTCTCGTCCAACCCGAAGCCGATGGGCCTGCTAACGACGATCTCGCCCACAGTGCCGTCCGGTTTGACCACCACGTGATATTGAGACATGCCGGCTACCCCATTAGTCTGGGCAAATTCATTCGAATACGGCGCGAATTGGGTCAACAACCGCGCCTTCTGATCCACCTGGCTATTCCGCAGCACCGACGGATCCTTGGGCCGGTATTCGGTCTTGTCAGCCATAGCTTGGTAGTAGAGCTTCCAGAAGTCGGGCAGACTGGATTTCATGCGCTCGTCGAGACCCTGGGCAAAGACGTTCTCCAATGCGTCCTGAAGCACCTGCGTGGCATGCGCCGGCGAGGTGGTTGTGGTCACGCTATTGGGGTCGGCCGGGCGCTCTTCCGCGGGCGTAGCGGCGATGGAAGCCTTCAGTTGATCTGCCTCGCTCATCTCTTCCGCCCCTTGCGGCGGGGCTATCTGAGCCTGCTCAGTGGCGGGAGCGGTGGCACCCTTCATGTGCTTGGATTCTCTCTCCTTTTCGTTCTTTTTGTCTCCGGCAGCCGGTTCCTTGCCTGTCGTGGATTCTTTTCCAACCTTGGCTTCCTTTTCCTTCTTGGGCTTCACCACCATCTCGCGGTCGATGGTGATTTTGACCACTTTCTTTTTTGGGGTGATGCGGATCCGGTCAAAAGCGCTCGAAGAATCCTCGGAGGCTAGCAGTCCCAGAAAGCGTAGGCCGTAGCGGACGCCTTCCAGCGTAACTTTGTGCTTGGTAATATGCACCTTGTCTATTTGGATGGCGCAGAGTGTGTACGAACCCTGCGGGGAGTGCCCGATAAGGCGGCCATGCTCGTCGAAGTTGAGAGTGTTGTCCAGATAGCCGCTGCGCAGAAAGATCGTCTTGCCCACCAGCATCTTCTTCAGTTCTGCTTCCGTAAGGCCGCCACTCTCCTGCGATGGGGCCGGATGCTTATGTGGAGTGGCCGCCCGCAGCGCGGCAGACTGCGGTGGGGCTTGCGTGGCCGGCTGCTGAATTGCTTCAGGCTGCTGCGACTGAGCGGAGAAAGCCAATGCCAGGGCGGCGCAACAAGCCACGACGCCATGTTTAGCCTTCCCCGACGGAACGGTTAAAAAAAACCGAACGTGAGGCGTGAACATAAAAGGAGCCTATGGCAGACACTCTAGCACGATTCTCTCTCGCCGTCGAATCGAAACACGACACCCTGCTCAACCGGATTTTACGTTGCTGCCCTGGCCCCGGTTGAGCCGCCACAGGATGCGCCGGAAGAGGCCTAGAATGCGACGGTTATCATGCGCGGAGAGCGAGAGCCGCCGCAGCAGCAGGCGCAGGTCGTGGCGGTTGGCCGGCTGCATGGCGTACGGCGAGTAACCGGCCGCCTGCATAACCTCTTCGATCACCCCGGCCAGTAGCTCAAGACGTCCGGAAGTCGCAGCGGAAGTGGCTGACGGAGCTGGAGTTGCGGGTGAGGATTCCGACGCGGAAACGGCGCTGCGGGTGAGCTCGTAGAGGCAGACGGCGACGGCCTGGCCCAGGTTCATCGAGGGCTGGAGGGGGTCAGTGGGGATCTCCACCAGGAGGTTGCAGTATGAGAGGTCTTCGCGGGTAAGTCCATGTTTTTCAGAGCCGAAGACCAGGGCCACGCGGCCTCCGCGAGACAGCTCTCGCGCCACCAGCGGAGCCAGCTCGGGCAACGGGACGACGGGTTGTTCGGGCTTGCGCCGGGTGAGGGTTCCGGTGCCGACGACCAGCGTTGCAGCAGCTACAGCCTCGGCCAGAGTCGCTGATTCCACTGCATTTACCAACAGTTTTGGCGCGCCGATGGCGGAACGGGCCTCGCGCCAGTTGGGCTCAAAGGGGGCGACCACCGAGAGGCGCTGAAGGCCGAAGTTGGCCATGGCTCGCGCCGCCGCTCCTATATTCAAGGGGTTGCGTGGGGAGACCAGCACCACGGCCAGAGAGTCGCGTTGGGCTTCAGGGAGCAAGAAATCATTGTAGTGCGGCGGGGGAATTCGGCCTTGAAAGTGGTGAGCTAAAAGTTACCGGTTTTTGTAAAAAGTGAAGCTATAGGTGACCGGTTTACACGCAAACGTGAAACAGTAGTTGACCGGTTTTCGGCAAAGTGCGGAGCTAAAGCGCACCGGTTTTGCGAACACTCGGGCGGTCCAGCTCGCCATAAATCGGCACATCGGTTGCGAACAATTCAGTAGTTTAAGGGGAAAATAAAAGCAAAGAAGGCAGATAGGGAATTGAGGCGTGATTTTCAGGGGATATTCCTGACTAAGGGACTGGCCCCTTCGACAGGCTCAGGGCAGGCTGTCCAGGCAGACGCCTTCGGCTACCTGCGGTGGGAGAACTGGGAGGGGTCAGAGAACAGGGAACAGATAGGCAGTGGGTGAGAGTTTGGAGAGGAGAAGAGGCATGGAATGGAAGATGCAGGTGTTGGCGCAGAAGGATCTGGACCGGGAACTGCGGCCGTTTTTGACGGCGCGACGGGTGCACAGGCCGTCGGGTGGATGGCTGCGCACGGTGCGCAAGGCGCTGGGGTTTAAGACGACGGGGATGGCCAAGGATTTAAAGATAAGTCCCTCGGCGGTTTTTCACGCGGAGCGGGCGGAGTGGAATGACACAATCACGCTGCGGCGGTTGCAAAAGGCGGCGCATGTGATGGAGTGCGAACTGGTGTATGCCATTGTGCCCTACCAGGGAACCTTCGAGGGACAGGCGATTGAATACGTGAAGCGGATCGTGTGGCAGCAGAAGGCAGCGCGAAAAAAGAAGCGGAAGCTGGCGCTGGCGATGGCGGCGGTGAGCAATACGTCAGCGAGTCAGGACGGCAGCGATGTAGCCAAACGGCGGATTCGCAAGCTGGTCGAGGCGATTCGGGAGAAGATCAGGGAAGAGAAGATAGAGGGATGAGAGAAACAGGGAATAGGGAATAGGGAATAGGGAAACCTGACAGTTGGATATCCCAGTTCTCGAAAACGAGAACTGGGATATCCTGGGTCACAGTGAGTGCTAGAATTGCACTTAAGAGGAACACCGGACCTATGAAATCTGAAGTCGTGACCCCGAACGATTCGACGCTACATGGGAATTCGGAGGAAGAAGAACAAATACAAGACCTTGACGAGGCGGCTGAGGTCATTGAGAGTCCATACTCTATAACTGCATACGGCGCAGATTACCCCGTTGACTCTCTTGTAAAGCGGATAGAAGCGGGGGATATTATTGTTCCTAAATTCAGTTGGACAGCTCCCGAAAAGACAGAGATTGTTGGATTCCAAAGAGAATATGTCTGGCTTAGACCGAAGGCTGATCGTTTTATTGAGTCCTTGTTGCTTGGATTGCCGGTACCTGGAATTTTCCTTGTAAAGGAGAAATCTGGCCTGTTATTAGTCCTCGACGGTCATCAACGTCTTTTTACCCTTCAATCTTTTTACGATGGCATTATAAATGACGAAGTGTACAAGTTGTCGGATTCAGTCCAAAAACGGTTTGTTAACAAACGGTACAAGGATCTTGATACTGAGGATAGACGTAGGCTGGACGACAGTATCATTCACGCTACGGTAATCAGGCAAGACGAGCCGACTGAGGATCAAAGTAGCATCTATACAATATTTGAACGCCTAAACACCGGTGGCATGAACTTACAACCCCAGGAAATCCGCGTTGCGCTATATCATGGAGAACTCGTCAGGGTTTTACAGGAACTCAATGATGACACTGCTTGGCGCTCTCTGGTAGGGCCCAAGTCGAAGCGTCTTAAAGACATTGAAATGATCTTGCGCTTTTTTGCATTTCTATATTTTTCCAAAAAATACGAGGCACCAATGAAGATATTTCTCAATCGCTATATGGCGACCAACAGAGGCCTCGCAGTGCAGTCCGAGAAGACCCTGAAAGAGATATTTGCTCTAACAACTCAAACTATTCTTGATGGAATCGGGATGAAAGCCTTCCGTCCGAAGCGTCCAGTTAATGCAGCCGTTGTTGACTCTCTTATGACTGGACTTGCAAAGCGTCTCATGGTTCACAAGCCGCTAAAGGATATCAGCTCACTCAAGGCCCAATACGATGCCTTGATTGCAGATTCGGCATATCTAGACGCAACAGAAACGGGTACTTCTCAGCCAGCAAATATCACCACGCGTCTTACCAAAGCGGAACAAGCGTTTTCGCAACTTCAATGACCGGCCGCGCAGAGGTAAATCGGCTAAAGCAGCAGCTTGATGCGACATTCAAGCGCCTCGGAGGTGTGGGCTCAGATCTTGAACTCCAATCGGATTTTGCTCGTTACCTATGCATTCTGGTCTCCGGGTATTTAGAAAAATCTGTATATGAGCTCGTCGTTGAGCACGCCAGGAAGACACATGCACAATCGTTACAGCGGTTCGTAGATCAGCGAACCAAGAACTTTACAAATGCGAAATCCCAGAAGCTCTATAACCTTCTTGGCGACTTCGATCCAGAATGGCGCAGTTTGCTAGAAGCCCATCTCGCTGGCGAACTCAAGGATGCAGTTGATAGTGTCGTGGCCCTTCGCAATAATATCGCGCATGGACAGTCTGTCGGATTAACTTACGCGAGAGTGTCCGATTACTATTCTCGAATTAAAAGAGTAATCGACTACATCGCTGACCTCTGTGTCCCTTCATAGTAGATCAGAATGAGTCTGTTTATTGTCTACTTCTCAGCATGAGAATCGGACCATTGCGCAGATTGAAAAGCCATCACTCCTGGAATAAATGGATAGGTTGAAATCCCTCCCTACCAGTCCGCTTCGTTTTGCTGATTTTATGCAGGGGTTGAAACCCCCGTCTCCCTCCACGCTTTTCGGTACGACTGAAGCCCCACCCCATCGACAAAGACCTATCGGTGGGGACCCCGGTGAAGTCGTGCCCTGACACAAAGCATAAACAGCAAATACAGATCCTTCGACTTCCTTCCCCTTCGCTGCACTCAGTGTCCGGTCGCTCAGGATGACAATACATAACATAGGGAAGGGTCATCGTATCCCACCCTAGCCGCAAAAACAAGAACGCGGCGAGGGTGGGGCACCCGGAGAAATTGGGGACCCCGATGCCGCAACAATTACAAGAATCAGGTCCTTCGACTCCCTTCGCTACACTTCGGTCGCTCAGGATGACAGGCTGTAATGAAGATTCGCTCAGGATGACAAGCTGTGTAGTGGGAGGGGCTTCTGTTTTTTTGTTGAAGATGCTGGCATCTGTGCTGTAGAGTGGACGGCGATGGACACAAACCAGTTTGGCAGTCTTGAAGAGCAGGTCGGCGAGTTGCGTGCGCGAGTGCGCCGGCTGGAAGAGGCGCTTGTCCGCTACGGCGTCGTCGCGCAGGGAGCAGAGGCTCCGGCAAAGCAGGCCAGCCCGGCTCAGGCGAGCGCGCCAGCGGCTCCCCCGCCGAGAGGGATGGAGCAAAAAGCTGTGCCGTGGACATCCGCGCTGCCGGTTGCGGCGCCGAGCTTCGGTTATACCACGCCGGCTGCGGCGGGCGATGGACGCTCGCTGGAGAGCCGGATCGGCTCGCATTGGTTCAACCGCGTCGCCATTCTGGCGGTGCTGATCGGCATGGCATGGTTTTTGAAGATGGCCATGGACAACCATTGGATCGGACCGCTGGGACGGGTGCTCATCGGGCTGATTGCGGGCGCGGGGCTTATCGCCTGGTCGGAGCGCTTCCGCAGCCGCGGGTATAGATTTTTCTCTTATTCGCTGAAGGCGGTGGGCAGCGGCACGCTTTACCTTTCGCTGTGGGCGGCGTTCTCGCTCTACCAACTGATTTCGCCGGGGGCGGCTTTTGCGGCGATGATTGCGGTGACCGCATTCAACGGATACATGGCCTGGGTGCAGGATGCGGAGTTGCTGGGCCTCTATGCCATTGCCGGCGCTCTGAGCACGCCGATTTTGGTTTCGACGGGAGAAAACCACGAAGTTACTCTCTTCACTTATCTGCTGGTGCTGAATATTGCGACGCTGGTGCTGGTGGCGCTGCGTCCCTGGTCGCGGCTGCTGTTTGTGTCTTTTGTGGGCACGGCGCTGCTGTTTGCCGTCTGGTGGTCGGATTACTATACGGACGCTCAGTTCGGGTGGACGACATTCTTTTTGACGGGATTCTTTTTGCTCTTTGCTTTTGCGCCACGGCTGGTAAGGGTGGATTTGGAAGACGGTACGCCGCACTCCGCCTGGGATCATCTGGCGCTGGCGGTGCTGCCGGTTGCCAATGCGGCTCTGGGATTCCTGACGTATTACGCGCTGTTTGATTGGTTCAAGAACGAATGGGCCGGAGCGTGGCTGGCGGTGGGCTTTGCGGCATTTTATTTACTGCTTTTGCGTTTGCCGGCCTGGGGAAGATTGCAGGAGAGCACGGCCTTGTTGTCGGCGTTGCATCTGACCGCGGCGGTGGTATTTTTGACGATTGCGATTCCGCTGAAGGCGCATGGCCGCTGGCTGACGATAGGCTGGCTGGCGGAGGGCGCGGCGCTGCTGTGGGTGGCGTACCGGGTGCGGTTGCTGCTGCTGCGCGTGCTGGCGCTGCTGTGCCTGGCGCTGGGATTTATTGCGCTGGTGACGGTGAATCCTGCGGCTGCGATCACGCCGATCTTCAATGAACGGTTTGGAAGTTATTGCATGGGGATTGCGGTCTTTGCCTTTGCCGCTTGGATAGCGATGAAGGCGAAGAGGGAGAGGGAGACGGAAGCTGCCGGGACGGGGTCGGGGAGCTGGCCGGTGATTGCAGCCATGGCGGTGATTACCGTGAATTTTCTGATTCTGCTGGCGATTGGGCTGGAGATCGACAACTACTGGTGGACGCTGCGCTGGCGCGGTGACTGGCACCTGCTTCACGATTACGAGATGTATGCGCAGTTCACCTACTCGGTGTGGTTCATGGTCTACGGCGCGATTCTGCTGGGCGTGGGATTCTGGCGGCGCTCGGCCTTCCTGCGCTGGCAGGCGCTGGCGCTGCTTTCGGCAACGATCATCAAGGTGTTTCTCTATGACATGAGCGAACTCAGCCAGGGCTACCGGATTCTGAGCTTCCTCGGGCTGGGCGCGGTGCTGTTTGCGGTCAGCTTTGTCTATCAGCGGGACTGGCTCAAGCTGCGCGCGGGAAATGGTGAATAAGATGAAACTTTGCGCGGTGCTTCTTCTGTTTGCCATGGCGGCGGCGACACCGGAGATCAGATATTTCCGGTATGAGCGGCCTTTACAACAATCCTCCGGGCAGAGTTGTGTGGTTATTGATCCCGGAGTCTTTGCGCACGCCGCGCCGCAGCTTGCCGACCTTCGTCTTTACCGCGATGGCGCGGAGACGCCGTTTGTGATTCGCACGGATGCAGCGGTTGAGAGCGCGGAGAAGACCATTCCGTTGCTGAATCTGGGCGTACGCGACGGCCAGACCGTCTTCGACGCCACTATGCCGAATGGGAATTACAGCGATTTACAGATGGATGTGAGGGGTCAAAACTTTATTGCCACGGTGACAGTGAGCGGCAGCCAGACGGAGAGCGAGAGCGCGAAAACAAGGATCGGGGCCTACACGATTTTTGATTTGACCGGCCAGAAGCTGGGACGCAGCACGGTTCTTCATCTGCCGGTATCAGACTTTCATTACTTGCATTTCAGCATTAAGGGACCAATCTCGCCGGAAAGTGTAACGGGATTGTCGGTGGAGCGCCTGCCGGCGCGACAACCGAAGTACCTTACAGTGGCGGAGAGTTCACAGGTGACCCAGAAAGGGCGCACTTCTGTGCTGGAGTTCACGGTTCCCGCTCATGTTCCGGTTGACCGGGTTGTCTTCACGCCGGGCGCGTCCCCGGCCCAGTTCAGCCGCGATGTGAACATCATTGTTAAGCCTGTCGATGAATCGCCGGCAACAGATCGAGCTCAGCCGCGGCCGCCGGTTACGTCGTATGGCAGCCTGTTGCGGGTTCATAGCGTGCAGAACGGCCAGCGGCTCGACGAAGAGCGCCTGGCCATCGATGCTCCGTGGGTGGATTTCTGTACGCCGACGAAATGGACGGTCAGCATCGAGAACGGAGACGATGCGCCGATCCAGCTGAAATCTGTTGGGCTGCAAATGCTGGAGCGGAGCCTTTGCTTCGAGGCCGGCGGCAATGGAAGCAGCTATACGCTCTATTATGGCGATGTGGCGCTGGCGGCTCCGAGTTACGATTACGCCAAACTTTTCACGCTGCAGGCCAATGCAACTCAGATCACAGCAGGGCCGGAAGAGCTGAATCCGGCATACCAGCCACGGCCTGACGCACGGCCCTTCACGGAGAAACATCC
>CAWDYE010000003.1:0-3409 GCA_963806565.1 uncultured Acidobacteriaceae bacterium | reverse complement strand
ACCGCCGGCCGTCGGATAGCCGCCCGCGGATGAGCGCGTCGGATGCTTGGGGCGCGGACCAGCGGCGAATCCTCCAGGGCGGCAGGCCCGCCGGGGAACCGTTGAGCCGGGCCGGCCTGACCGGCGTTGGGCCGGCGATGGAATTTTGTTAGCCGCGCTGGAGGTCGCAGGCGCGGGAGGCTGAGCAGCTGGAGGTAGGGGAGGCTTGTGGACGAGCCGCGGCCCGGTTTGCGGGCATCCGCCATCCGGCGAGCAGGCGGGGCGCACCATCATGCCCGCGCTGCAAAAAGCCAAAGCCGCCAAGCTCGAAGCCAACGGCTTGAGCTACGTTTCCGTCAGCCTGCCCAAGCAGCAGCGCGAGACTCGCGTGGTCAAGGACATGACTCCAGACCAGATTGCAGCCGAGCTGGTTGCGTGGATTGGAGCCGAATAATGGAAACCATTCTTGTATTAACTCACGCAGATGAATCCGGCTCCGCACTCAGCAAAGCCTCGTTGGAAGCTGTAACAGCGGGCAAGGAGCTGGCCGCACGTATATCTGCCCCGCTCACCATTGGCATTGTGGCAAAGGACGCAGCGGCGGCAGCGAGCGCCCTGGTCTCGACTGGAGCGAGCTTGCTGGGCGTCTCTGGCGAGGCCTTTTCTCAAGCGCGCTACGGCTCGGATGTTGTTGCTGTTGAAGCACTTTGCCGCGCAGCCAAGGCCACCGTTGTCTTAGCTTCCGGCACTTCGAGGTTCACGCGGGTTGCAGCGGGAGTGGCGCATCGGCTGGGCGGATTTATTGACACACACATTACGGCATTGAGCGGGACGGAAACTGTGGAGGCTACGCGCTGGTTCTATCGCCAGCGGGTCGAGGCGGTCATCAGCCGCAGCGTGCGCCCCTGGTTTCTGCTGCTGGATGCAGGCACCCACGCAGCCTTCGCAGGCGATAGTCAACCTGTTCAGATTGAGCAGGTTGTGGTCACGTTGCCGGCGCTGCGCACCGCAGTCAGCGGTTTCCGCGCACCGGCACAGGACGCGCAGACCATCCGCCCCGACGCCAAGATGCTCTTTGTCGCCGGTGCCGGATGGACCAAGAAACAGCTCGATGGCCAGGTACACGTAACCGAGGCTGGAGAGCTGATTCTAGGCTTCTTACGAGCCACCGGAGCTTCGCTGGGCAGCAGCAAGTCGTTGATAGATCAGGGTGGCGAGGGAGAACCTGTGCTGCCCTTCCTTACGCACATGAACCAGATTGGGCAGACGGGATCAACGCCGCGCCATGCCAAGGGCCTCTCCACCTGTTGCCACGGCGAGGAGCCGCACGTGGTGGGCTGGCGATTTATCGGCGACCGGCGGGCGATTTCGCTGGACCCGAATTGCGGCTGGACGCGCGGCAAGGCCGACGTGGTTTACGTCGCCGACGCCTTCCCGGTGATGGCCAAGGTCAACGCGCTGCTCGCAGCCAAAAAAGCATAACCGTCTGTGTTATCTTAGGGTTGAGAACAGGAAAAGAGCATCATGTCTTCGATTAAGTCGTTTATCAAGCACCACTATCGCCACTTCAACGCCGCCGCGCTGATTGATGCCGCTGAAGCTTATAACAAGCTGCTGGCGTCGGGCGGAAAGATGTTTGTCACCATCGGCGGGGCCATGAGTACGGCCGAACTGGGGCTTTCACTGGCGGAGATGATTCGCCAGGATAAGATCCACGGCATCTGCTGTACGGGCGCAAACCTAGAGGAGGATGTCTTCAATCTGGTGGCGCACGACTTCTACGAGCGCGTGCCGCACTACCGCGATCTGACCCCGGCAGACGAGGCTAAGTTGTTGAGCCGACACATGAACCGCGTCACCGACACCTGCATTCCAGAGATGGAGGCGATGCGGCGGATTGAGAATGAAGTGCTCAAAGAATGGGTTCGCGCTGACCAGGCCGGCGAGCGATTCTTTCCCCACCAGTTCATGTACAAGATTCTGCTGTCGGGCGACTTGAAGGCCTCGTATCAGATTGATCCGAAAGATAGTTGGCTGCTGGCGGCGGCCGAGAAGAACCTGCCCATGTTCGTTCCCGGCTGGGAAGATTCCACCCTGGGCAACATGTACGCCGGTCACTGTATCTCACAGGATGTAAAGAAGATACACACGGTTCGGACGGGCATCGAGTACATGATGGAGCTGGCCGAGTGGTACACGGCCACAACTGCGAAAACGCCGCTGGGATTCTTCCAGATCGCGGGCGGAATCGCCGGCGACTTCCCCATCTGCGTGGTCCCCATGCTCCATCAGGACTTGCAGCGGGAGCACGTTCCGCTGTGGGCCTATTTCTGCCAAATCAGTGATTCCACAACCAGTTACGGGTCTTACTCGGGTGCCGTGCCGAACGAGAAGATCACCTGGGGCAAGCTGGGCGAGACGACGCCCAAGTTCATCATCGAGTCGGACGCGTCGATTGTGGCGCCGCTGATTTTTGCCTACGTTCTGGGGTGGTAGAGCGACTTTTTTGTGGCGAGGCAAGAGCCGTTTGAGACTCGAGAAATGGTGAGTTCCAGCGCACCGGTTATTGAGAAGCGTGAAGCCAGAACGCAACGGTTTTCGGGAACCGGAGAGATCGTGTAAGCTGACTCGCAATCAAGGCTTGTTCAAAGGAGCCTTCAATCCAGACTTGTGTCATAATCAACTCATGCCAGCCCGAACCACTATCGAGCTTCCGGAACCGCTTCACGAGCGGCTGAAAGAGCGCGCCCTGACCTCCGGCGTCTCCATACGCACTCTCATCGTGCGGGCGGTCGAGCAGACATATGCTCAGCCTAAAAAGGGGAAGCCGGTAACAGGTCCCCTGATTCGCGGCACTGGCAAGCTGGGGCCTCGCTTCCCTGTCGATGAGAACCCGCATGACCTTATACTTTCCTGATGTCAATGTGTGGATCGCGCTATCTGTCTTGGCTCACCCGCATAATGAGCTAGCCTGGAACTGGAAGCCATATGCGGGTGAGTTGTCCGCCGATTCGTTTTCCCTGTTTTTACGGCATTGACTTTCCGACCAAAGAAGAGCTGATCGCCAACAACCGGACATTAGAGCAGATTCGCGAGTTCCTTGAAGTCGGAGAATCGCTTGGTTATATGTCCCTCGAGGGCCTATTATCCTGTGCGACTTTACCGCCGGACCATTACTGCACGGCGTGCTGGGCAGGCAAATACAGAATACCGGTTGACATAGCTATGACTAAATTCTCGCTCGAACACTACCAGATGAGGATGTTCGAGGATTCGCAATAGTTCGATACGGAAGAACAAATGGGTAAACCAATAACATACGCAAGTTCCGGCGTGAACATTGACGCCAGCGACGAAATGGAAGACCTGATTTACCCCGCACGTGGCGAGCACGTTCAATCCGCGGGTGATGGCACTGAGGGAGAGTCAC
>CAWDYE010000002.1:0-2380539 GCA_963806565.1 uncultured Acidobacteriaceae bacterium | reverse complement strand
CGCCGTGGGCCAGAAGCAGTTCAGCCACATCCATGTTTCCAACCGACGCAGCGATGTGCAGTGGTGTCTGGCCAATCTCTTCCTTGACCTTGACGTCGGCGCCGTGCGACAGAAGCAATTCGGCCACATCCATGTACCCTTGGCCTGCCGCGTAGTGCAGCAGTGTGCCTCCTTTGTTATCCTTTGCGTTGATGTCGGCGTCATGCGCCAGAAGCGATTCCGCCCCGGCATGATCCCCATTCACTATTGCGCGGTGCAGCGACTCAACAGACTCTTTCGAGGGAAGAAGCGGGGTGCTCGCTGCCGAAGTTGTCACCGTGGAACTCGTTTCATCCAAGGAAGTGCCGGCGATGACTTTAAGGTCATCCATAGCGCCGTCCGTCTTCTGTTTCATCTCTTTGGCGAGACCCTGCGTAGCCAATTTTGTGAGATCATCCAGATTACGAGTCCCGGTTGTTGTGGGCCCGCCAGCCATGGCTTTCATTCCGCCGTCCTGCCTGAGTAACTGAAGGATCTGCTGATACTTCGCTAGATCCCCTGAATTTTTGGCTTTGCCCATCCCTTCCAGCGCCAAATCCGCTGCTGTTTTCCCGTCATACTCCTTCAGAGATATGTCGGCGCCTGACGCCAGGAGCAATTTCACATTCTCAGCGGCAGCACATGAGGCTGCATGTATCAAAGGGGTCTGATCAATATTGTCCTGCATGTTGACATTAGCGCCCTTTGCCACCATCAGTTTTAGGATTTCCGTATCGTTGCCGCAAGCCGCCCAGAAAAGAGCGTTATTTCCACCTGAATCGGTTGCATTAACACTCGCTCCCCGTTCCACGAGCGTTTTCATCAAACCGGGCAGAAAAATCGAAGCCTCCAGCAAAGGTGTCCACCCTTTATCGTGAGCTGGTTCACTCACTGGTTCATTTACATCCGCGCCTTGATCCAGCAGGGCTTCGGCCTCTTCAAGTTTTACGTCCCTGATAGCCCGTAGCAAGGGTGTATAGCCATCATTGTCCCTGGCATTGATGCTGCCGCGGGCTTGAAGCGATTCCGCATCGGTTGCCGCCGTATTCCGGGCGGCCGCTCGCGCTGCCTCCGCTGCGTGTGCAATGTCAGCGGTCCAATTGGGAGCATAGCGCCAAACCGTGCCCTCGCTGACCAGGCTTTTTTCCCGCCTTGTTATCTGGATTACCTCTCCTCCACTCCGTTTCACGCACGTACTCCTGGAGCCGAAACCTGGCGTGTTCCATGTTGTGCAATGAGCGAAACCATGTACGTCGGTATAGCAGCTCTGCGAGGAAGTTGTAGTGCTATAGGATTGAGTACGGTATTCCTCGCATGTCCCGCCCTTCGTCTTCGTCTTTCCGGTCGGCACATCTGTAACTTCAAACGATCCTTCTTTTTTGAAGCGGACAACGTCGCCGCCAGCCTCGGCTGCCTTCTGGAGGATGGCTGATTCGAGCTGCCTGGTTATCTCCGGATTCTCCTTCTTTCCCGGCTGCGAGGCGCTAATCGTCCCTATCTTGATGTAGCCCTTGCTGGTCAAAGCGCTCTCCTCCTCGCTCGTGACCTTGGCGGGAACGGAACGTGCATCGACTTTCTGCGATATGCTTGGCGTGAACGTCGGTTGGACGCCGCTTTGTGTCCAGCTGATTACTGGCGACAGAAGGATTGCTATTGCTGCTGCGAACGGCACAACCCTGATACCAGCCACTCGTCTTAGGAAACTGTTAGCCATCTTCGGCCTCCTTGCCGGTCTCTGCTTAACCCTTGCGGGTACACAGGCCCCGATAAAAACAACGAAGATCAGCCTGAAGACGATTGTCTGTGCGTTATATCACACTCGGATTTGACTACCGGACGGTGGCTACACGCCGAACCGTGCAAGCCCTCCGGCTACTTTGAGATAGCCTTCGAAGTTATCGAAAGTCCCCGGTTTCTTGAGTCCTCAGACCTTGGACAGCCAGCCAGCCCATGCAGCGCCGCACCGGCGAGAAGGTAGGGCGCAACGATCCCTGCCCCTGCGGCAGCGGGAAGAAGTACAAGAAGTGCCATGGGGCGGGGAAGTAGCTGCGGATCGTTTGTTTATCCATATTTGTGTTCGGCGGTTTCCAGCAGTGGTCGGTCAGACCATGAGTCTTTTTTTCTTCCGAAAAGTGAGAAACCTTTTTTCTTATCCGGATTGGCGGAGAGACCGCACGCGGTTCTGGCCATCTGCCGAATCACGTTTGAGATGGGCGAGTCTTCCAGCGCAATCGGAGTGGCCGTGCTGCGGGTGCGGCGGGCGGTGGCATAATCGTCGGGAATCTTCCACAGGACGGGTCTGGTGAGGGCCTTGGTGATCTGCTGCTCATCGAAGATCATGGCGTGAGGCGTGTAACGGTTAAGCACAATCTGGAGGCTGCGTCCGCGCGCGGCGAAATATTGCGTGATGAGGCGATTGGCGTTGCGCAGTTCCGAAACACCGACCTGTGTAATCAGGTAGAGGATGGTGGATTCTCCAAAGAGAGACGTTCCCATCAAGTCGATTCTTGAACCTGCGTCAACGACTACATAAACAAAGCTCTGCCGCGCGACGGTCAGCAATTTGTCGATGGCTTCGGCGGTGGCCATGTAGGGGGAGAACTCACTTGGAGCCGGGAGCACGAATAATCCCGAGCCGTGCCTGGCCAGCAGCGAGCGAAGAAAATTGGCGTCCAGCCGGCTGGGGTCCAGAAGAGCGTTGGCGGTGGAGTATTCGGCGGCCATCCCGAGGTTGAGCGCCGCGTCTCCAAGGGGAAGACCGAGGTCGATCAGGAGGGTTTTCTGGCTAGACTCCTGGGCCAGTGCAACGGCAAAATTGGAGGCGAGGGTAGTGACGCCGCAGCCGCCCTTGGCGCCCATAAAGACAAATTGCTTTTTGGATATTCTTCTGCCCTGGGGCGAAGCCGTGCGGCGTGTTGAAACCCGGTCCAGGGCGTCGGCGAGTTCGGCGGGGAGAAGGGGCAGAGTGAGGAACTCGCGGGCGCCTGCGCGCATAAAGCGGATGGCCAGCTCCAGGCAGTTTTGCTCTGTATAGACCATCACAGTGGTGGAGTTATAGTCGCAGAGGCTCTCCACCATATCCAGGGCGTACTCCGCGTCGCTATCCAGGCCGATGAGCACGACGTCGTAACGCCGTTCCAGCATCAGGGGCAGGTCGTCGAGGTCGTCAGGGAAGGAAGCATACTCCCGGATGATCGTGCCCGGGAATTCAGCCAGAACGCCGGCTACCTCTTGGCGGCGCAGATCATCCGGATCGATGAGCGCGATGGATAACGCGCCCGGAGCTTCGGAGGTCAGGTCCACGGAGATCATGTCATGGATCGGCATGGCATCGTTTGCTTCCATCTGCCTGCATCACGGCAGGCTGAGCTGAGGCTGCGAGGCTGCAAGAACGAATGCATGATTCCGGGAAGTACATATGGCTGAAGCGAAGCGCCATCAAAGGATGCTCGCGCATCGTCTCCCTATGCTCCACGCGCCTCGCAACTCCGGTTGCTAAAGAGAGAAGTTGACCGTCACTTCCACGATGGTGTTGCCGTTGCCGGCCTCGAATCTCCATTGGCGCACGGCCTGCTCGGCGGCGTATGTGAGCACACTGTTCCCGCTGATCGGTTGCACATCGGTCACCTTGCCTTCCGCATCCACAGTGACCGAGAGCCGGACCGTGCCGGTCACTCTCATGCGCTTGGCAATCTCGGGATAGATAGGCGGGGTCCGCGATTTGATGGCGCGCGCGTCTGCCGCCATGGCAGGCATGGCCAGCGCCACGATGAGCGCCAATATGGCCGTCTGCATCAGTCTGGCTCCCGCGCGCCGCATCCGGCTGGAAGCAAGCTCAAAGCGATTACTGTTCAAGGTGCACCTCACAGTTCTTACTTCTCGTTGAGGTTATCGGCGCTGATAGGAGGCATCGTTAATGGATTTTTAGAATTTGATTACCGAGGGTTAGGGGAGTTGGCTTGCGCCGTAGGCGCAATGGTTGTTAGCCCCGCGCTTCAGCGTGGGGTTGACTTACAGCTTCAAAGGTCAGGTCCTGCGCGGCGGAGTGGTGCTGCTCGCGCCACAGATCGAAGAGGCGGCCGTAACTGAGGGTGATGTACTGTGCCGGATCGATGCACAGGCGGGCGGCGGCGCGGTCGATCCACTCGGCGGAGCCTTCCAGTTCGGCGTAGTTGCCGATGGGCGTCTCGTCCACCACGCAATGGCCCTCGCCGTCGCTCCACTCGGTGCGCCATTTTTCATAACGAAACGCCGCCACCAGGCCGAGCGAGAGGAAGATTTCTTCGAGCGCCGCGCCATCGGCCACCTCGCTCTCGTTCTCCATGCGATGCTTGTGAGTGTCTTCGCCGGGGCCGGAGTCTGGCAACCGCTTGTGCGTGACGGTGCAACGTCCGGCATAGTTGCGAATGCGCAGAATCTCTGTCCGCGCCCGCATCGCGCGCTCCGGCGTGTCGTAGAGCACATTGCTCTCGAAGGCGCGCGGAGTTTGCAGGGCGAAGCCCGCGGCTTCGAGCCGCTGATTCAGGCTGGCAACATCTTCCACGCGGAATTTGATCTCGGTCTCGATAGGCATCGTCAGAAGTGAGTATACGGCAGGTGGCGTGAAACGGCTTGGAAATACGACAATAGCAATGTGAAGACATTGCGATTCGTGGTTGACCCGGCAAACCTGAAGAGTTCCGAGGCCGAGAAGGCTCTGGAGCGCGCCGCGCAGATTTTGCGCGCCGGGGGATTGGTGGCGTTGCCCACTGAAACCGTCTACGGTCTGGGGGCCAATGCGCTGGATGCAACGGCGGTGGGGCGCATCTTTGCCGCCAAGCAGCGCCCGTTGTGGGACCCGGTCATCGTCCACATTGCAAGCGAGTCGATGCTCGATGGGCTGGTCGAGCAAATCCCCGAAGCCGCCCGCAAGCTGATGCGGGCCTTTTGGCCGGGGCCGCTGACGCTGTTGCTGCCGCGTACCAGCGCCGTGCCCGATGCGGTCACTGCCGGTCGCCCTCTCGTCGGCGTGCGCATGCCGGCGCATCCGGTGGCGCTGGAGCTGATTCGAAGGGCCGGGCTTCCGGTGGCCGCGCCCAGCGCCAATCTTTTTGGCCACATCAGCCCCACGACTGCCGCGCATGTGCTCGCCGATCTCGACGGGCGCATCGATGCAATTGTGGATGCGGGGCCAACCGAGCACGGCGTCGAGTCCACGGTGCTCGATCCCTGCCAGACTCCGATGGTGATCTACCGGCCGGGGGCTGTGACAAGTGTCCAGATTCGAGACACTGCCGGGGCGGTCGAGGTATTCCGCGACGGCGGCCTGCTGGAAGCAAAGCCAAAAGAGGCGCAGCTCTCGCCGGGAATGGGGCTGCGGCATTATGCGCCCAGGGCGCGGCTGGTGCTCATTGAAGGCGCGCTGGCCGAGTTGGGAGCTCGTCTGGCCGGGGCGGCATTAGAACTCTCATCAAAAGTCTCCGAGGCCCAGGTGGGCGTGATGCTGCCCAGCGAAGTAGCTGCTCCATCAGGGGTTGCGGCGGTGTATGCCTGGGGACGGTGGTCCTCTCCGGAGGAGCTGGCTCACAAGCTCTACGACGGGCTGCGCGCGTTGGACGGCGCCGGTTGCACGGTAATTCTTTGCCCCTTACCGTCTGCCGAAGGCATCGGCGCGGCCATCCGCGACCGGCTGCTCAAGGCCGGAAGCGCCAGATAAGCCAAGAAACAAGGAATTTCTTGTCATCCTGAATATATGCTTCACATCCTGAGCGACCCTGAGCGCAGCCGAAGGGGAGTCGTTCTACTTTTCAGGCTTCGGCCTGCCATCAGCCGCCGGTGAACCAGCCTTGATTGGTGTGCGCCTCTGCTGCGATTGCCCGGGCGATAGTCTATTCCCGCACTTCATGGGCTAGTGCGAAGTTCAGCCCATCTCCGCCCTCCGCAGATCGCGCAGCAGCAGGAGCAGCGGCCCAATCTCTGCGCCGTTGCGGGCTGCATCGCCTACCTGCCGCGCGAGACCGGCGAAGCGGGTTGTCTTGTCTCTCCGCTCCTGCTCGATTTGCCTCAGAGTCGCAGCTTCGTGAATCAGCAAAGCCGGATTCTCGCCCATCCTGCTGGAATCTGCTATTGCTCTGCCGAGTGTGGCCCACTTGATCTCTCGGCTGATCTTGGTTGCTTCTTCCGCATGGTTCATAGCTTCACCTGTCAAAAGGAGGGGTGGACTGGTAGGTCAGGGTTTTAACCCTGACATGGGCGGTCAGTTGCCGGTAACGGCCCGTGGCTTTGGTCCTTGTTCATCCTTCGATTGTGCGCCAGGGAAGGGAAATTATCTGCAACAAAATCAGGGGGCAGGGTACGGGCTTCCGCCCCGGAGGGGCGATGTGATAATAGCCCAGGCTCGGGGTCCCCAACGAGCGATTTTTACTCGTTGGGGTGAGAGGGTAAAACCCTCGGAATATGCCATTCACCCGTTTTTAGACAATCAATCCACGCGACGAAGTCGCGATTAAACCAGGCTTTGAAGGGTACGGGTTTCCGCCCTGGAAGGGCGATGTGAAAATAGCCCAGGGTGAAACCCTGGGAAAGGGCCAATCCCATCCACCCGTTTCTAGAAATCAATCCACGCGACGAAGTCGAGTGCAAACTCTCGCTGTCATCCTGAGCGTAGTCGAAGGACCTGCGTCTGCTTTTGTCTTTGCTTTGAAAGGGCGCGGTTTCAACCGTGCCATCAACCCATTCACCCGTTTTTAGAAATCAACCCACGCGGCGATGCCGCGTGAAAATCTCTAACGCAGTGGCCATTCGGGGATCAATGCGTCAATCTCCTCCATTACTCTCCGCGTCTCCGTTAGAGCAACGACTATGCGCTGCCAATGCTGTGTATCGTCGTAACTCAACGCGCGCCCTTTGCGGTCCTTCAACCACTTTTCGCAAACCCGATACCCGCCGACATTAAAATCCCACGTCTCCGAAGGAACGCCCTCAAAGTACTGCTTGTCATTGATATGCACGTGTCGCGTGCCCGGATCGTATTCGACTTTCTCTACCACGTTCGTTCCGGGTTTGCTGAACTTTGTGATGAACTGGTTGATATGCGGAGCATCCTCATCTTTCAGTAAATGCAAAGCAACAAGTCCACGGCCCTTTTCGGCCAATGCACGAAACAGCTTGAGGTCTGACGTGAGCGGCACGCGAGGAAAATCGCGCTTGAGAAAATCGGCGTAGCGCGCGCGATACCCGGGAGCAAAACATATAGCGTAGATGTAATGGAAAATGTTCTCGGGCGAGACACCCTCCGGTAGGCCAGTATCCTGCCCTTGAGGCTGTCCTAGCGTCTCGGCTAAGGTGTCAAGAAAGGCACGAGAGAGGTTAGGACGCCGACCTGCGAATAGGTCGCCATGCCCCGAACCGGCCGCACCATCATAAACAAATAGCGGAAAAAGGTAAGACTGGATAGTAGATTCTCCTGTCTTCGCCTCACTTATCTGGTTTGTGCATAAGAACTGGTCTTGATGCGGTGAGCGGTTAGATCGCGCCGAAATCAGCGCCAGATTCTTGCCGCCTAGCATATGCTGCATAACCTCTTTTCTCGGGTAGCAAAGGAAACCGCGCGAGATTCCGGTGTAATATGTAAACCTCACGTCAAATGGACGATAAAGCAATTTTGTTGGTTCGCTCTTTCTTTTCAGATATTTTCGTATATCATTTTGCGCCCATTCGACATGCCAATCTCGAACATCCTTGCCGAGATCGAATTCCGTGCGTGCCCACTCCACATCGGCCTCGGCGAAAGCTTTGACTCTCCGTTCTAATTCCTCGACAGTGAAGTGAATACTCAATGCGTCTCGCGCGGTCACAATACCGATGCTATTGACAGGAAAAATCTGTGGAATCGGATAGGCCGAAGCAAATTCAACGCCGATCTGAGCGTCCTGCTTTGCAAACAAATAGGTCGGCGAGAAAGGAGTCAATTCAGTCCAACTTGTTCCCTCCAAAGATCCTTCAGACAAAGCAGCGTACTTTGAACTGCGATCCCCCCATAACTCAGCGTGCCAAACTTTACATTCACCTTCCCGCTCGCGCCGGCGCACGGCCAATAGTATGGCCGTGCCTTGCTGTATGTCGAAGACATTCTCATCCTTGCCGCCATCCGGATTTTCCTCCTTCTTCTTTGAATTGCCGTGCAAGTCATAGACGTAAATCTCGCTGAAACTCTGCATCAGGCTCCGCCGCATTCCGCGAAAAGTAGGGTTATCGAGATAGCCGTGATTTGTGATGAAGGCCAGAATTCCGTATCCCGTCTTTTCAATACGCCACTGCGCGAAGCGGATGAACTTTACGTAATCATCTTGCAGCCATTTTGGATTCTTTTCCCCAAGATCAACACCATCCACGCGCTTGTAATCTTGAATAAGTTTGCCGATGAAGGTAAGATTGCCGTCCACATCTCTACTCCGGTTGGCGGAATGGCCTGAATACGGCGGATTTCCCAGCACCACCATGATCTTGTCTTTGTTCTTGATCTCCGCCGCTTGGTCTGCTTCATCCGAGATGGCTTTTGCAACCAACCGCTCACTTTTCTTTGCCGCCTCCTCAAGCGTATTGGTCAGATAGATTCCAAGCCGTTCATCCGGCTTGAAAACGTAGCCGGTCTCTTCCAATTCCAAAGACAGCTTCAGATGGGCAATCGCGTAAGGAGCCATCAGAAGTTCAAAACCAAAGATGCGCTTGAGAAGATGGTCGGCAACGTAGCCCGGCCATGCGCCTAATTGTCCGGCCATGCCTGCATGGATACTCTTGATAATGAGATAAATGAATGTCGCCGTACCAGTGGCGGGGTCAAGGATAAGCGTCTGTTCATCCGCAAGGCCTTTGGGTTTATTGAAGCGAGTCTTCAATATCTCGTCCACCGAGCGGACGATATAGCTAACTACCGGCTCAGGTGTGTAGTAGACGCCGCGCTGTTCCCGAAGCGCCGGGTCGTATGCCGCGAGAAAGGTCTCATAAAAATGCACGACAGGGTCATCTCGCCCTGTTACGTGACCTATATCGTATAGGACGCTGCCCATGTTTGCATATTCCAGCAGTCGCACTAGGTCATCGACAGCCCACGCGAAGACATCAGGCATATCCACACCGGCCATCTGGGAAAAGATAGACCGCAAGAACGGGTTTGATCGAGGTACTGCAAATGCAGCCTGTTCACGACTGAAGTTTGCGCCAACCTTTGCCGTCTGGATGCGTGCGGCAAACAGACCATAGGCAAGCGTTTGCGCGAAGATGTCGGCAAACTCACCCTCTTTTAATTCGGGCAGGAGGGTTTCGCGAAAACTGGCAAGCCACTGATAAAGCCAGCTCTTTTCACTGGTAGTCCCCGATTGAAAGGCCCTGTCAATCACTTCGCGTAACAAATGAGTGATTCCGGCCATACGAGTAGCCAGTTCCTTGGCTGTCTCGACCGTGATCGCCTGTAAATCCAGAAAGCCTTGGAGTAGGCAAAAAACTTCTTCAACACCACTCGGTTTCGCCTTCAGCTTATTGCTTCCGTCGAGTGTTGCCAGTGTTGCGGTGACCCGTGGTTTGGCTTCGCCTGCAACGTACCAGCGGAACTCTAAATAATCTGTAAGCACCCAATTGGAAAGCCCGGCAAGATAACGTTTGAATTGCTCGCCGTGAGGGCCTTTTCCGCGCTGCACCTCGTCGAGGTTGGTTCCAATATCCTTCGTTTCAATGTGGCCTACAGGAACCTTCCCCTTCCGAATGCTAAAGTCCGGCGCGCCACAGGCAATTCGTTGTGCCTCGTTTATGGCGACGAATCCTGGGAATGTCGATTCAAGCAAGTGCTGCAAGGCAGCACGATGCGTGTGCTCGGTCGAATCGCCCTGCGCGAGGTTAGCTCGCAGCGCAGAGAGATAGTCGGAGAAGGTTTTCATCTCCAGAGCAGTCTAGCAGGGCTCACGAGTATTGAGTAGGATTCATTGGCCTAGGTCTTCCTGCTCCCTGTTTCACGATTTCACTGTTTCATTCACTGTTTCACTTTTTCACTTTTTTTATCTTCAAAACCTTGCTGATAATTATATGGTACACATAGAGCCAAACTCAACAGAATGAATATGTTCCACGTGGAACATTTCCTAGTCCCTAGTCCCTAGCCCCTAGTCCCTTAGTCCCTGATTGCTGTTAGCTGATGGCTGATAGCTGTTAGCTGTTCCTATTCCCTAGTCCCTGAGTCCCCTGATTGCTGTTAGCTGATGGCTGATAGCTGTTAGCTGTTCCTATTCCCGCTTCCCAAATAACCCAATTTTGCGCAAAAAACCTCTATCTATAAGTAGAGGTCGCTTTTTCGCGTTTTATGAGTAACTTCCGCTAAGATTACTGCCCCTTGTCGCCGGCCTTGTACATATATTTGATGGCGGATTTGTAGACCAGGGTCCTCTGGCGGCCCCGGATCTTAATGGCGTTGCGGTCGTACCACTCGATGCAGCCTTCGATCTTTTCTCCGTCTTCCAGGACAAGGATCATGGGCGTCTGAGTCTGTATTTGCTTTTGCAGGTAAAAGAGCTCGGCAGTGCGCTGGGCAGGCTCCTGAACCTGATCCTGACCGTAGGCATGCAGGCGAAAGGGAGCGAGGGAGGCAGGGCGCTTGCGCGTGTAGGCCTGGGTTCTTGCTGCGGATTCACTGATCATGGAAGCACAAGTCTCCTGGGATAGTGTTGATATAGCGTGGGTTAGTTGGACTCAAGGCTGACCGCCATGGCGTCCAGCGAGAGAGAGCGGAGCAGGTTGCGGCGCATTCCCTGCTCCACCTGGACGAGGGCATGGGCGGCATTGTCAATCCAGTCTACGCTCAGTCCCTGGCCAAGGCGAGAGAGTTCCGCTTCGATGTCCAGGTTGCGGATGAGTTGCGGCGTGCCCGCGACGATCAGCAGCAGATCCTCGATGAGGCTGCCGAGGGCGCGTAGCAGGTTGATGGTTTTTTCCTGGCCGTCGGCCCCGGCGCGGTAACTTTCGGTGGCGTGGAAGAGCGCGGAGTAGTCAGGTTCCCGCAAGGCATTGTGCAGCAGGATGAGGGCGTCCCGGCGGCTGGCGAGATACGCGTCGAGATCGAGGGTGAGGGCGCGGCCCACGGCTCCCTCCGCCAGTCGCGCAGCCAGTGCGCGGTCAGCTTTCTTGAGCAGCGGACGGCGTTTAGCGAGCAGAACCTCTATCTCGGAGGAGAGGATCGCGCTGAGGCGATGCACCACGGCACGGGAGCGGATGGTAGGCAGCAACTCCTGCGGATTCTCGGTGAGCAGAATGAGCGAGGAGTGCGCGGGCGGCTCTTCGAGAAGCTTAAGCAGGGAGTTGGCCGCCTCCTTCATGAATGCGGACGAGGTGAAGATGGTGAAGGTACGCTTCGCCTCCACCGGCGGACGATAGTAGGCCACGTGGATGGCCTGGCGGACCTGGCCCACCTTGATGAGCAGTTGCGGCGGGTCAGGCGGGACGATAAGCACATCCGGATGCGTCTGGATGAGGATGCGGGTCTCGCGCTTGTCGGTGTCGCGCATCTCATCGCGCGCTGCGACGGCCTCGGCAACGAGGGCTTCAAGATCAGCGGAATCATTGATGCGGTCGCAGTTCGCGCACGCGCCGCAGAAGTCGGGCAGACCGCCTGTTTCGGTGGGCTGGAGGCAGTTGACGGCTTTGGCCAGCATCAGAGCCAGCGTGTACTTGCCCGCCCCGCGCGGCCCGGCCAGGATCAGCGACTGCGGGAAACGCTCCGCTCCGATACTCTCCCTGAGTCGGTCCACCGTCGCCGAATTGCCAAGAAAATCCTGGAAGCCCATGGTTCGAGCGTAGAGTATTTGCGGCGAGGTGTCGAGTCGAAGGCAAGCTGCGACCGGGGAAAACCTGAGTTGACGCGGCTGTTTTCCTCCGGTAGCCTAATTTCATGTTGACTACCCCTCTTCGCTGTTGTTGTCGCTCCCACGCTTAAGCTGGTTGAGCGACCGCACTGTTGTTAGAAGAGAATCTGGCGCAATCCGCCTGATCCCTGACGCTCAATCGCAAACGGCTTTTTTCTCAGGCTGTCCGTAGTAATTTGCGCGGATGTCACAAACTACTGAATGTAAAATGCAGCCCTTCCCCAATCAAGCAAACTTCCCCAGGGGAAGATAACCGCCGCAAAGAGTCGTTGGCCAACCGTTGTCCCCTTCAACAGGCCGGACTCATAGCGGCAGATTCATCCAACCCTAAAGGAGAAACCAATGAGTAGTGTCCTCAGCGAGGTCTTAACCGCGAATCAGAAGTACAGCGCATCGTTTGGCGAGAAGGCCAATCTATCGATGCCTCCCGCCAGCCGTTTTGCCGTGCTTACCTGCATGGACGCCCGGCTTGATCCGGCCAAATTCGCCGGTCTGTCCGAAGGCGACGCGCATGTCATCCGCAATGCCGGCGGCCGGGCCAGCGACGACGCCATCCGGTCGCTGGTCATCAGCTACAAACTGCTAGGCACGCGCGAGTTCTTCGTCATCCATCACACCAGTTGCGGCATGGAATTTTTTACCAACGAAGTGATGCGCGGCTTGCTCAGCAACAGCCTGGAGACCGCGGAGCTAACCTCGTCCGGCTTCCGGGACGTGGGCAAGGGCCCCGGTTCGCGGGCCGGCGAATTCATCGAGTGGCTCACCATTCCGGACCAGAAGCAGGCGGTTGTCGATGATGTGCTTCGCATTCGAAACCATCCGCTGGTTCCCCGATCGATTCCCATCTATGGGTACATCTATGACGTGAAGAGCGGCAAGCTGATCGAGGTGGAAGCGGCCACCAAGGCCGGCACGGCAAGCTAATCAGCCGTCCATTTTAATCAATCAAATAGCCGGGAAATCGGTGCCGTCTTTTCTCAGGAGAAGGCGGCATTGCCCGGCGCTGATGCGCTCACGAAGCCGGTTACCTACAGGGTTTGGGATCATTCAAAAATAATTGTCAACGACACTTGACATTTTTGATCAATTATGTAAAGTATAGTTGTCGTAATGTAAAGGAGACAAATCATGGACTGTAAAACCAACAATCCCGCTGCCAAACGCTTCATGCGTCGCAATCTCATCACGATACTACTGTACGCACTCTCTCTCACCCTTAGCATTTCGGTCTTTCTCCGCTTCCATCCGACTGGCGTATTGGCCTACGCGCTGGCCGTTCTTCCGGCGATTCCGCTCACCGGATTACTGGCTATTTTCGGCCTTTACCTGGCTGAAGAGAAGGATGAGTTCCAGCGTTCCATCGGGGTCCAGTCCATGCTCTGGGGCATTGGGGGAACCCTGGCCGTGACGAACATCTGGGGATTCCTGGAAAGCTTTGTCCACCTCCGGCACCTGAACCCGATCCTGGATGCTGTCATCTTCTGGATATTCATGGGCATCTCGCTCCCCTTCCTCCTGAGGAGGTACAGATGAAAAACCGGCTGCGAGTGTTGCGCGCGGAACGCGAATGGTCACAGGCCGATCTGGCCCAGCGGCTGAATGTCTCGCGCCAGTCGGTCAACGCCATTGAGACGGGCAAGTTCGACCCCAGCCTGCCGCTGGCCTTCAAACTGGCGCGCCTCTTTGAGACCACCATCGAAGCCATCTTCAGCGACGAGAGCTGATGCGAGGCTACAAAACGGCGCTCAATTATACTGCCTTCATGTTCTCTACCTCAGCGCCGTACCGTGTGTTTCTTTCAACCCTGGCTGCGGCCGGGCTGGCTTGCGTTCTTGTTCAACCGCCCACGGCCCACGCCTGGGGCAATGCGGGCCATCGGATGATCAACAAGCTGGCGGCCAGTTCGCTGCCCGCCGATGTGCCGGCTTTTCTGCGCTCGCCGAAGGCGATTGCTGAGATCGAGTACCTGGGCCCTGAGCCGGATCGTTGGCGCTCGCCCGCCGAGCCGGAGCTGGAGGCCGCGCAGGCGCCTGAACACTTCATCGACATGGAACTGGCCGACGCGCTGGGTCCATTGCCGCATCGCCGCTTCGACTTTGAAGCCAAGGTCTTTGCCGCCGGAGAGCGGCCGGAGAAGATTGGCCTCCAGCCCTGGGAGACCGACGAGGTGTGGGAGCGGTTGAAGTCGGCTATGCGCGATTACCGCAGGCTGGCGGCCACAAAGCCCGCCGCCGACCCGGACATCCGCGCTGTCGAGCAGGCGATACTGTTTTATGCCGGCTGGCTGGGCCATTATGTTGGCGACGGTTCGCAGCCCCTGCACACCACCATCCAATACAACGGCTGGATAGGGCCTAACCCCAACGGCTACACCACCGAACACAAGATTCACTGGCAGTTTGAGGGACCGTTTGTAGAGGCCAACATCCACGAAGCCCAGGTGCGGGCCAGGATGACGCCGGTGAAGGCCATCAAGGGCGACATGTTTGACGCCTATGTAGCCTACCTGCGCCACACCAAGACTTACGTGGAACGGGTCTACCAACTGGATAAGGCAGGCGGGTTTATGGGAGCGGGAACGGCGGAGTCGCGGGAGTTTACCGCCGCGCGGCTGGCTGCCGGCGCCAGTATGTTGCGAGATATGATCTACACCGCCTGGCTGGAGAGCGCCATACCGGTGAGCGACCCTTACGCACCAAAATGAGGCCACAGAACAGTTATAGCTTCTAGCTTTGTATCGAATTTAGTTTGAACTTCTGTAGACTCATCGTGCTGCGGTGCATGCTCAAGGCAAGAAGCTGGTAGCTGGAAGCGAGCGGCTTGAAGCTGACTTTCTGAGTCAGTCGCCGGATTCGGCCTGAGCGATGGCCGGAACACGGCGCAGCAGCGTAGTCAGCATCACAGTCATCAGCATCACGGCGGGGACGGCGATCAGCAGCCAGGCCAGCAGCGCCTGGCCGAACATGCTGCCAACCTGCGAAATCATCGCCAGAGGCGAAGCGTGCATCAGTGAGCCAATCTCTGTGGCGCGAACAGAACCGAAGGCAAACAGCCGCCCTCCCAGGCGCACAAAGGGAAGAATCAGCACCACCTGCAGCGGCGCAGCGGCCCAGTTTGCCACTTGAATGGCAGGAAGGTTCAGCCGCAAGCCGAGCGCCACGACGACGCACAAGGCGGTGGTGACGCCCACCACGGGGAAGCAGCCGATAGCAAACCCGAGGGCCAGCGTGAGAGCCAGCCGCCGGGGCGAGGTGCCTTGGCGCAACCATATGGCCGCATTGTGCTTCAACGATTCCACAGTCTTTCTCACCTTCATAGCCAGCATATCGGTAATAGGGTCATTAAATGTTAGATTTTCAATAAAACTTTGGTAAGAAAGCCGAAATAAATGGGAAAAAGCCGAAATAAAAGGAAAGAAAGCCAAAATAGCCGGTAATAAGGGTTTTTCAATTTGGGAAGCTCAACAGGCCGCGGCGGCATTTTGGGCCCGGATTTGCTTGACCTTCCAGTCAAGGGCGGCGGTTCCGTCTACGAGAGGTCGGTGGCCAAGGGACGCACAAAAGCTTTACTAGAGGGGCGGACGGTGAAGTCAAACTGGATGCGGGCCTACTCGGGCGTGCGGCCACGCTCTACATTGTTGCGATCAGCGCAGCAATTTTGGGCACGAGCCGCTGAAAGAGCCGGGCGAACTGGCCCTCAGCCTGGCGGCCTGTTTCGAAGACCTCCTGATGACAGAGAGGCTTTGCGCACAACCCTGCGGCCAGATTGGTGACGCAGGAGATGCCCAGCACGTCGGTATAGCGAACCAAGGCGGACTCCTTAAGGTAGCTGTTAGCTGTTAGCTCCCAGCCACAAGTCTGTGCATATAACTCGAAGACAATTCCGAATTTTCAGCAATTTCCGAGCCGCGGGAACGTAAGTCTGCATTATATTGTGATTGGGTTCATGGAGGGTGAGGATGGATCGTGCTGCGATTCACTCATTCATGGAGCGATTTCGCTATGGAGTCGTGTCCAGCATATCGAGAGACGGCATTCCACAATCCGCGCTGGTCGGCATCGTGACGACTCCTGAATTGGAGATCATCTTCGATACAGTCAAGTCTTCCCGAAAGTATTCGAATCTGGTCGAGCGCCCATCGTGTTCGTTTGTCGTGGGATGGGGTGGGGAGCAGACGGTTCAGTTCGAGGGTAATGCTTTCGAGCCTGACGGCGCGGAGTTGAAGCGCTACCAAGAGGCGTACTTTTCGGCCTGGCCCGATGGACCAGCACGCATGAGTTGGCCGGGAATCACCTATTTTGTAGTGAGGCCCAAGTGGATACGTTATCGCGACTTCGACCAGTCTCCGCCGTTGATTGTGGAGATCGTTTTTCCTGTCGATTCTACTCATGCCGGTGAGTCACGCTCACATAACTGTTGACCGGTAACGAGTAAAAACTAGTTCGCACAACTAGGAATTCGAAGGCGCGCTAAGGTGAGCTTCCGCCGATTCGCGGGTGAAGATGCGGCTGACCAGGGGCACTGTCTCCGGCGGAGATTTGGAGAAGTGAATGGCCTGCTTGAGAATGGCCTCCGGCTCGGCGAGAAGCGCGGGGCGGGTGGCGTAGAGGGTGGCGAGGGGCTGGCCTTTTTCGAGACGCGCGCCGCGGCGGGCATGGAAGTCGATGCCGGCGTGAGGATCGACTGGCTCTCCGGCTTTTTCGCGGCCTGCACCGGTGCGCTGCACTGCCCAGCCGAGGGCGGTGGTGTCCATGGCGGAGATGAAGCCGCTCTCCCAGGCCGTGACAACGCGGGTTGCGCCGGGTGAGTGGAAGTAGGGATTGTCGAAGACTGAAATGTCGCCGCCCTGGGCCTCGACCATGGCGAAAAAGACGTGCAAAGCGGAGCCGTCGGCAAGGGCTTTTTCGGCTCGCGCGTAGCCGGCCTCCGGCGTGGCGGCCTGGCCGCCGAGATGAATCATCCGGCCGACGAGGATCAGCGACAGCTCGCGCAGGTCTTCACTCTCAGGCGGGCGATGGCCGCGCAGTAGCTCGACCGATTCGGCCACCTCGATCCAGTTGCCGGCGCTGTGGCCCAAGGGCTGGTCCATGTAGGTGAGCAGAGCCACCGTGCGGGTTCCGGCTGCTTCGGCGGTAGCCACCATGAGGGCGGCGAGGTATGCGGAATCCTCCGGCTTGCGCAGGAATGCGCCGGAGCCGGTTTTTACGTCGAGCACCAGGGCGTCGAGTCCGGCGGCCAGCTTTTTGCTGAGAATGGAGGCGCAGATGAGGCCGGGGCTTTCGACGGTTCCGGTTCGGTCGCGCAGGGCATAGAGGACGCGGTCGGCGGGGACCAGCGACTGGGTCTGGCTGATGATGGAGGCGCCGCACTTCATCAAGACAGCCTCAAATTCCTCGAGCGAGAGGGCGGTGCGGTAGCCGGGGATAGATTCCAATTTGTCGAGAGTCCCGCTGGTGTGGCCCAGCGCGCGGCCACTGATCATGGGCACGGCGACGCCGGAGGCCGCGGCCAGGGGCGCGACGAGGAAACTCGTTTTGTCTCCTACGCCGCCGGTGGAGTGCTTGTCGACGGCGGTTTTGCCGAGGCGGGCGGGAGAGAACTTTTCTCCGGAATCGCGCATGGCCAGAGTCAGCGCGCGCGCTTCGTCGAGCGAAAGGCCGCGAATCCATGCTGCCATCAGCCATGCGGCGAGCTGATCGTTTGGTATTGACTCGTTAGCCGCGCCGGAGACCAGAAAGCTGATTTCGCGGGCGTCGAGAGAGCCGCCATCGCGCTTTTTGCGGATCAGGTCGATCATGTGGAGGGAGGCGTGCGGCGAAGCGGAAGCAGAGGAAGACATCGCGAAATGTGCCTCGAAGTGGTAGGTTTTTCAGATTATCACAAGGGCGGTGGGCCTTTTCAATTATCAGTGAACAACTGCCTCCATGCCGAAGACGCGTCTATGTGCTGGAAAGAGCTTCGGCTGGAACAAAAGCAGGCCAAGGGGCAAGCGGAATTGCCTCGCTTGGGAGATTCACAGAACAATCGCGATCGAACTCCGGGAACTCGTTGTAGGTTCTTCCATCGAGGTTTCTACCAGATGCTTTCTTGCGTGTTCCACCCCATTGCTTGAAAAAGAATGGGACTCCATCTCTACTGCATTGATTTTGGATAGACCGAACCCAGGCTGGTTGCATGGGACGCGCACCCGGACCGCTTTCCCCGCCGACGATTACCCATGAAATTCCGTGCAGATCAATCTCTCCAAGGTCCTCAAGCAAAGGCTCAATCGACAAAAAACGCACGGCAATGGGAGTATTCTTTAATCTGCGCAACCGAGGGAGTCCGTGCTTCCTGTTCTCAACGCTGACGCCCCACCAGATGTGCGGCTCGGCTGCAAGAGAACTCAACGGCCCTGAGAGGAGCTTTGCCATACGTTCATGGCGTTTGGTCAAAATCTGGAAAATGTGCCAATTTGCCTTCCGCATGACTTCCGCGATTTGCAGAATATAACTGTCAGGAATCGATTCGTGAAAAAGATCACTCATCGAATTAACGAATATCTTCCTGGGTGTTTTCCAGCGAAGAGGATCTGGGAGTTTCTCCGGGACCAAGCGCACGTCGAACCCCTGTTCAAATGGGTGTCCAGGAACTCCGCGAAAACGCTCAGCGAATCGCTCGGCATAACAATTCTTGCAGCCGGGGCTAATCTTCGAGCAGCCGCGCACCGGATTCCAGGTTGCGTCGGTCCATTCGATTGTTGTGCCAAGTGACATATTGACCTCCTAGTCGAACAGTCCGCGTTGTGGTGTCGAGTACTTAAGCACTTGCTCCCATAACTTGAAAGCCATCTGGTTCTTGGAAAACATTGCAAGGTAATACAATGGAACATTCGTATCGTGTGTCTTGACAGCTCTCATTTGATCCAATGAAGTTTTCAAGTAGCCTGCTTCGGACATACTGTCGGCAAATTCCGATGCAAGAAACTTAGCAAAATCTTCATGATGGTCTGATCTATTATTCCAGCGTGATCGCCATATTGTATTTCCAATCATTCTATCGATCTTACTTCCGGGTTTCAGGTAATGCTGGATATTGCGCTTCGCGTCCATCTGGAGTGCCAATAGACAGAGGAAGTCCACACCACGGCCACATTTTGATATGGTCTTTAGATTATCAATATCGAAATCGCAGCCAAAGGGGTCAACAAAACACAACACCAACGAATTACTCGGAATTGCTGAACAAATATCGTCGATGTGTTCCTCAAATTTTCCTGCAATCAAGCGAGTGTCATGCTTCGAATAATTCGTATCCACACGTTCCTTCAAAGCTGAAAATCTCTCAGGGGCACTTTCGCAAAAAATGTATCGATCAAAAGATGCATCGACAGATAACGCGATGAGTGGTGATCCGAGAAGAACTTGGTCACGGCCCTCGAGCCGGCACAAGCCGGTGCCCGCGTAAAGGTCGATATAGACCCTCGTCCATTTTTTCTTCATTGCTGACGAGAATATCTGGCAGTAGAGGCGAATCAGATCGAACTTGTCCTCTGCCCATGGCCCAACTTCGGGGATGCACAGTCCGTCGTCTTCGCCAAACAGCGTCTTGTTCTCCATGAGCGAAATCATACACTCCAGTAGGGCGAATGAAAAGAGAAAATATTAGTGGGAATCCAGACAATATAGGACACGGCTATCCGCGCTCACTCTGGCTCCCGGTTTGCAATTCCCGTGCCGTTTCGATATGATTCTAGTAACTGTCCGGGGAGATTCCTGGGCCGTCAATAGCACCACGGTTTCTGGGCTCTAGCTGCCTGAGACGCGGCGACGCAAACGTTGCCCCTCCGGCAAGGAGTTCTCCGCAAAGCGGGGCTGGCAGAGGCGGTGGGAGACGAGGGATGAATGGCTAAATCCAGCAAAAATATTACGAAGGCGCGCGCGGCCGTGGTCAAGCCTGTGTATCCGCTGCCTGAGGCGGTTGGCCTGCTGAAGCAGGTGAAGTACGCCAAGTTTGACGAGACTGTCGATCTGACGATGCGGCTGGGAGTAGACACGCGCCATGCAGACCAGATGGTCAGAGGGACAGTGGTGTTGCCGCATGGGCTGGGCAAGACCAAGACGGTGGCGGTGATTGCCACCGGAGACCGCCAAAAGGAAGCCAAGGACGCCGGGGCGGACTTTGTGGGCGGCGAAGAGATGGTGGAGAAGATCCAGAAGGAAAACTGGACCGCCTTTGACGCGCTGATCGCCACGCCGGACATGATGAAGGTGGTGGGGCGGCTGGGCAAGGTGCTGGGACCGAAGGGTCTGATGCCCAATCCCAAGACCGGAACCGTGACCATGGACGTGGCGGCGGCGGTGAAAGAGATCAAGGCCGGCAAGGTGGAGTTCAGGGCCGACAAGACCAGCCTGGTGCATGTGCCGGTGGGCAAGCTGAGCTTTGAGCCGCAGAAGCTGGTGGACAACGCGACCACGGTGATCGCGGCGATTGTGCGCGCCAAGCCTTCGGCAGCCAAGGGCAAGTACATCAAGAGCACCACGCTGAGCTCGACGATGGGCCCCGGAGTGCGGCTGGATTCGGCGGTTGCGGACGCGGCGGGAAAGCACTAAGAAGCAGTGGACAGTGAACAGTGGTCAATGAACAGTGACCGCGAGTTCAGTTTCGGTCCCGAACGGCAGGATTTTAGAGAGATGTAGAAACAGGAACGTTGATCGAGGGCGGTTTCTAACTGTCCACTGTTCACTGTTCACTGTGCGGAGCACACAATGGCGATTTCAAGGGTGAAGAAGACGGAGAAGGTGCAGGCGCTGGCCAAGGAGCTGGAAAGTTCGACGACGGCGATTATAGGCACTTTTTCCAAGCTGACGGTGGCCAAGGATTTTCAACTGCGCAAGGTGATTCGCGAGGCGGGCGGCAAGTATCGCGTGGTGAAAAACTCGCTGGCGGCCGTATCCGGCAAGGGCACCAAGGTGGAGGCCGCGCTGCAAGGGCTTAAGGGCGTAAACTCGGTGGCTTTTACGAAGGGCGACCCGGTGGCGCTGGCCAAGGTTTTTGCCAAGTGGGCAAGCGAGAACGCGGAGTTCCAGTTCAAGCTGGGCATAGTGGACGGCAAGCTGCTGACGGTGGCCGAGATCAAGGCCCTGGCGACGATGCCGGGCAGGGATGAGCTGTTCTCGAAGCTGCTGTTCCTGATCAATTCGCCGGCGCAGCGGCTGGCAACGGTAATCAACGCGGCGGGCCGCGACGTGGCGGTGGTTCTGGGCCAGGGCGTGGAGAAGGACAAGTTTGCATCGGCGGCATAGGCAGTGAAGTCTAGTGGTTTCCCAGGTCCGAAAATCCGGACCCGGGGCACCCATCGAGTTTTGGACAAGAGTTTTGGCCGGGAGGCAGGCGGGAAGGGCGCGGGTCTGGCGCATCGGAAACTTTCCACTGCGTGAAGCGGCCTTTTGGACGAGAGTTTTCGGCTCGGACAGGAATTTCAAAAAACGATTGTGAATGGAGAAGAAAATGGCGGATTTGGAGAAGTTGGAAGAGCAAATCGTGTCGCTGAGCCTGCTGGAAGCCTCGGCTCTGGTGAAGAAGCTGGAAGAGCGGCTTGGGGTTTCTGCAGCAGCGGCGGCTCCGGTGGCAGTTGCGGCCAGTGGCGGCGCGGCAGCTCCGGCGGCCGAGGAGCAGACGGAGTTCCAGGTGATTCTAAAGGACTTCGGCGCGAACAAGATCAACACCATCAAGGCGGTGCGCGAGATTACGTCGCTGGGCCTGAAGGAAGCCAAGGACCTGGTGGATGGCGCGCCCAAGCCTCTGAAGGAAAATGCGACCAAGGACGAGGCCGAGGCGATCAAGAAGAAGTTTGAAGGCATCGCCACGATTGAGATCAAGTAGGCGCGAACCAGTGGCCTGGCCTCGGGGCTGGGCTGCTTGCAAGGCCGGCAGGGACGCGCTACAATATTCGTTGCGCGTCTTTTCGGCATTTCCGTTTTTTCAGGGAATAGGGCAGGTTTCACAGGCGCGTGTTGAGAGTTGTGGATGGGCACGCAAGCGTCCGCAGGCCGGGGCAGATTCAAGCCCACGGCGGCGAGGTTCGTGATGTAGATAAGTGCCTTAGGATCAACGGTTTACATAAGCGGCAGACGGAGTAACCGTTGCCGTTGGCAGCGGCTGGCGAGCGAGCGGCAGAAGCGAGCTTTGGGATCGGCGAGAGCAGAACAAGAGAATTCGGATGGGGGCACAGGCGATGAGCCGCGCTCGTGAGGTATTGTGCCTTGCGGGCTTTTCGTGTGTTTTGGCTGTGGCAGAGGTTGTATTTGGAGGTATCTCTGCTCAAGGCGCATCACAATTGTAAACAGAATTACCCGTTTCGTTTTTCCTCGATTGTGCGCAGATTAGCGCACTTGCCGGATGTGCGGCAATGCCCACGACGCGTTTTTGACCGACTTTTCATGGTACATGCATACCCTGGGGAATTCCCCGGTGTGTTTGCGGCCTGGCTGCAAGTTTTATCTGGAGGGGCTTGCAGGGGCGGGGACTGGAGATTGCATCGGGCCAGTCCGGTATTTTCGACTTACTTACCGTAATCAGCGGGCGCCGCAGAGACTCAGGCGCCGGCCCGGCCCAATATCGGCGCTGGAGCGACGAGGCTCAGGAGTAAAGCATGCCGAACGAGAAGCGCGCGATTCGCAGCCGGCTCGATTTTTCAAAGATACCCACCGCAACCCGGATACCCAACCTGATTGAAGTGCAGCGCCGCTCGTATGAGCGATTTCTGCAGATGGACAAGCTGCCCAACGAGCGCGACGACGCGGGATTGCAGTCGGTGTTTGTATCGGTATTTCCGATCACGGACTTTCGCGGCATCTCGCAGCTGGACTTTGTGGATTATTCGATTGGCAATTGGGAGTGCAAGTGCGGCCACTTGAAGGGGCTGCATCACCTGCGCACAGCCTGCGTGCATTGCGGGTCGATGGTGATTACGGATCCGTTTCATCCCGGGGATGTGCTTTGCCAGAAGTGCGGCACATACAACAAGAACACGCCCGACTTCTGCAACAAGTGCGGCGACCCGGTGAGCCTGCAGCTCAAGTACGACCAGCAGGAATGCGAGGAGCGGGGAATGACCTTCTCGGCGCCGTTGAAGGTGACGGTGCGCTTGACGATTTATGAGAAGGATCCGGAGACGGGCAACAAGTCGGTTCGCGACATTAAAGAACAAGAGGTGTTTTTCGGCGACATTCCGCTGATGACGCCGAACGGGACATTTATCGTAAACGGCACGGAGCGGGTCATCGTGTCGCAGTTACACCGCTCGCCGGGGGTTTTCTTCGAAACGGCTAACAATCGCACTTACTTTTTAGGCAAGATCATTCCCTACCGCGGCTCCTGGGTGGAGTTTGAGTACGACCAGAAGAACACGCTTTATGTGCGCATCGACCGCAAGCGCAAGTTTCTGGGGACGATTTTTCTGAGGGCGCTGGGACTGCGTTCCGACGAAGAGATCCTGAAGACTTTTTACACGATAGACCGGCTGCATATTGTCGACGGAAAGCTGCTCTGGGCGGTGCCCGAGGACGCGCACGCCAACACCCACCTGGTGGGCGCCAAGCCGGCGCACTCGGAGGTGCATAACGGCGTGGAGATCGCGTTTGCCGGACGCAAGATAACGCCGCACTCGATCAAGGCGCTGCGGACGGCGGCCATCGACAGGATCGAGGTGGAGGCAGCCGAGTTGGACGGGGCGCATACCGCGGCCGATGTGGTGGACCTGAACACCGGCGAAGTGGTGGTGGAGGCTAACGTCGAGTTGACGGCCGACCGGCTGCACAAGATTTTGTCGAGTGGAGCGGCGGTATTCGAGGTATTTTTCCCGGAGCGCGACGATGCGGGCAACATCATCGCCAACACGCTGAAGCGTGACTCGATTCACAAGCCGGAAGAGGCGCTGATCGAGATCTACCGCAAGCTGCGTCCGGGCGATCCGCCGACCCTGGATACGGCGACGGCGCTGTTCGAGGGAATGTTCTTCGATCCACGCAAGTACGATTTTTCGCGCGTAGGCCGGCTGAAGTTCAACATCAAGCTGTACGAAAGCCAGGACGCCACCAAGCTAAACAATCGCACGCTGACGCCGGAGGACTTCTACGCGACCATCCGCTACCTGCTGAAGCTGCGCAAGAATATCGGCGTGGTGGACGACATCGATCACCTGGGCAACCGCCGCGTGCGGGCGGTGGGCGAACTGATGGAAAATCAGTTCCGCATCGGACTGGTGCGCATGGAGCGGGCTATCAAGGAAAAGATGAGCGTGTATCAGGAGCTTACGACGGCCATGCCGCACGACCTGATCAACGCCAAGCCGGTGATGGCGGCGATTCGCGAGTTTTTCGGCTCGTCGCAGCTTTCGCAGTTCATGGACCAGACCAATCCGCTATCGGAGATTACGCACAAGCGGCGTTTGTCGGCGCTTGGTCCGGGCGGTTTAAGCCGCGAGCGGGCGGGCTTTGAAGTGCGCGATGTGCATCCGACGCACTATGGGCGCATCTGTCCGATTGAGACGCCGGAAGGCCCGAACATCGGCTTGATCAGTTCGTTGAGCTGCTTTGCGCGCATCAACGAATACGGTTTCATCGAGTCGCCCTATCGAAAAGTCAAGGATTCGCGGATTCTGGACTTTGTGGAGATTGCCAACGCCGGCGAGAGCGGCCTGCGCGTAGGCGACCACATTGAGAAGGATGAGGCGGCGCGGCTGAACGCGGGGCTGAAGAAGGCGGGCAAGCGGCTGATCGAGCCAATCCCGTTCAGCTTCTATCTTTCGGCATGGGAAGAGGACAAGCACACCATTGCGCAGGCCAACATCGAGTTCGATGAAAATGGCCTGATCACCGAGGACCTGGTGAATGCGCGGCGCATGGGGAACTTTGTGCTGGTGAACCGGGCCGAGGTGGACTACATCGACGTGAGCCCTAAGCAGCTGGTTTCAGTGGCTGCTTCGCTGGTGCCGTTTCTGGAGCACGACGACGCCAACCGCGCGCTGATGGGCGCCAATATGCAACGGCAGTCTGTGCCGCTGCTGGCGGCCGAGGCGCCGCTGGTGGGCACGGGGATGGAAGGCGTGACGGCGCGCGATTCGGGCGCGGTGATATTGGCCAAGCGCAACGGCATTGTGGATTCGGTGGACTCGCAGCGCATTATTGTGCGCGTGGAGGGCGAGCATCATCCCACGCAGCTTTCGCGCGAGGTGGGCTCGGACATCTACACGCTGATCAAGTTCAAGCGGTCGAACCAGAATACGTGTATCAATCAAAAGCCCGTGGTCCGCGAGGGCGACCGCGTGGTCAAGGGACAGGTGATCGCTGACGGCCCGTGTACGGAGCACGGCGAGTTGGCGCTGGGGCGCAACGTGCTGGTGGGCTTCATGCCCTGGCGCGGCTACAACTTCGAGGACGCGATTCTGATCAGCGAGAGGCTGGTGCGGGAGGACTACTACACCTCGGTGCATATCGAGGAGTTCGAGATTGAAGCGCGCGACACCAAGCTGGGGCCGGAGGAGATCACGCGCGATATTCCCAACGTGAGCGAGCACGCGCTACGCGACCTGGACGAGAGCGGCGTGATTCGCATCGGCGCGCAGATCAAGCACGGCGACATCATGGTGGGCAAGGTGACGCCCAAGGGCGAGACGCAACTGACGCCGGAAGAGAAGCTGCTGCGGGCCATCTTCGGCGAGAAGGCCGGCGATGTGCGCGACGCTTCGCTGACCACTCCTCCGGGCATCGAGGGCACCATCGTCGATGTGCGCATCTTCAGCCGCAAGGGCCAGGATAAGGACGAGAGGGCAAGACAGATCGAGGCGGAGTACATCTCCAAGCTGGAAAAGAACCTGGGCGACGAGATTCGCATTCTGACCGACGAGCGGTTGAAGCGCCTGGACGGAATTCTGGGCGGCAAGGAGGTGTTGGCCGATCTGCACGACGAGCGGACCAACAAGCGCCTGCTGACCAAGGGAGCGATTCTGGATCGGGAAACGATTGAGCGCATTTCAACAAAAAATCTCAAGCGCATTCGCTACGCCGACAAGGATCCCCGCGTCAATGAGCAGATCGACGAGATCGAGGAGATGACCTCGCGGCAGATTGAGGTGCTGCGCAAGATCACGAATGATAAGGTGGCCAAGCTGCAGAAGGGCGATGAGCTGCCGCCGGGCGTAATCAAGCTGGTGAAGGTCTATGTGGCCATGAAGCGCAAGCTCTCGGTGGGCGACAAGATGGCCGGCCGCCACGGCAACAAAGGCGTGATCGCGCGCATTCTTCCCGAGGAAGACATGCCGTATCTGCCCGATGGAACGCCGGTAGAAATCATTCTGAATCCGCTGGGCGTGCCTTCGCGCATGAATGTGGGCCAGATTCTGGAGACGCACCTGGGCTGGGCCGCGCATACGCTGGGCAAGAAGATCGCCGATCTGATTCGCGCCAACAGCGACGCCAAGTACACGCGCGAACTGATGAAGAAGGAATTCGCTGGCACCGCGGTGCTGCGCCAGTTGCTGGAGCTGGACGACGAGACGCTGGTTCGCGTGGGAGCGGGCATGGAGCACGGCATCTGGTTCGGGACGGCGGTCTTCGACGGCGCGCGGGAGGGCGAGATCAAGTCGCTTCTGGCCTCGGCCGGGCTGCCTTCCTCGGGCAAGACGGCGCTCTACGACGGCATGACGGGCGAGCAATTCGAGCAGCCGGTGACGGTGGGCTACATCTACATGCTGAAGCTTTCGCACCTGGTGGACGACAAGATTCACGCGCGTTCGATCGGGCCGTACTCGCTGATTACGCAGCAGCCTTTGGGCGGCAAGGCGCAGTTCGGCGGGCAGAGATTCGGGGAGATGGAAGTGTGGGCGCTGGAGGCTTATGGCGCGGCTTACATTCTGCAGGAATTGCTGACCGCGAAGTCGGACGACGTCTACGGCCGGACCAAGATTTATGAAGCCATCGTGAAGGGCGAGGCGGCTATCGAGCCGGGCGTGCCAGAGTCGTTCAACGTGCTGATTCGGGAGTTGCAATCGCTGTGCCTGGACGTGGAGTTGATCAAGCGCGCGGACCTTATTAAGAAGTTGCCCGCGCCGGAAGTGGCGGCGGTGGCCGACTGAGTTTCGTAGTATCCCACCTCAGCCGCAAAATACGCGGCGAAGGTGGGGCACCGGCAGATTAGTATTCGGGTTCTTCTTGAAAGCGGTAAACGCCGCTTCCCGGGAAGGAAGAACCTATAAAGAATCCCGGGAAAAGCCGCGGCAGGCGCCGAAGAGGCCCGCCAAGGAGGGTCGCCTTGTTCCGTTCGAACCCGTTTGAGCTTTCAGGTCCCATTACCGATTTTGACGCCATCCGCATCATGCTGGCATCGCCGGAGAAGATTCGCAGCTGGTCGCATGGCGAGGTCACCAAGCCGGAGACGATCAATTACCGCACCTTCAAGCCGGAGCGCGACGGCCTCTTTTGCGCGCGCATCTTCGGGCCGGTGACGGACTGGGAGTGCCTGTGCGGCAAATATAAGCGCATGAAGCACCGCGGCGTGATCTGCGACAAGTGCGGCGTGGAAGTGACGGTAAGCAAGGTGCGCCGCGAGAGGATGGGCCACATCGAGCTGGCGTCCCCGTGCTCGCATGTATGGTTCTTCAAGGGGCTGCCATCGAGGATCGGGCACCTGCTGGACATTTCTCTTCGCGATCTGGAAGCGATTCTCTACTTCGAAGCCTACGTGGTGGTCGATACTGGCGACGCGTCAGAGATCAAGGAACGCGAGATTATTAAGGACGAAGCCAGATACCGTGACCTGGATACTAAGTTCCGCCCATCGGGATTCAAGGCAATGATGGGCGCGGAGGCCATCAAGGAGTTGCTCAAGCGCGTCAATATCGACGAGCTGGGCCTTGAGCTGCGCGAAAGAATGAAGACGGAGACGTCGGCGCAGAAGAAGATGAAGTACGCCAAGCGCCTGAAGGTGGTGGAGGCCTTCCGCAAGAGCGACAACAAGCCGCATTGGATGATTCTGGACGTGCTGCCGGTAATTCCTCCGGAGCTTCGCCCGCTGGTGCCGCTGGATGGCGGCCGCTTTGCCACCTCCGATTTGAATGATTTATATCGCCGCGTGATCAACCGCAACAACCGGTTGAAGAAGCTCATGGACCTGCACGCGCCGGAAGTGATTGTGCGCAACGAGAAGCGCATGTTGCAGGAGGCGGTGGACGCGCTGTTCGACAACGGCCGCCGCGGACGCGTGCTGCGGGGCGCCAACAACCGTCCGCTGAAGTCGCTTTCGGACACGCTGAAGGGCAAACAGGGACGCTTTAGACAAAATTTATTGGGCAAGCGCGTGGATTATTCAGGCCGCTCGGTGATCGTGGTGGGCCCGGAGTTGAAATTGCATCAGTGCGGATTGCCCAAGAAGATGGCGCTGGAGCTGTTCAAGCCGTTCATCTATCATCGCCTTGAACAGACGGGCCACTGCACCACCATCAAGCAGGCCAAGGAGATGGTGGAGATGCAGGAGCCCGTGGTGTGGGACATTCTTGAAGAGGTCATCAAGGACCACCCAGTGCTGCTGAACCGCGCGCCGACGCTGCACCGGCTTGGCATTCAGGCCTTTGAGCCGGTGCTGGTGGAGGGCAAGGCAATCAAGATTCACCCGCTGGTCTGCACGGCGTTCAATGCAGATTTCGACGGCGACCAGATGGCGGTGCATATTCCGCTGTCGCCGGAGGCGCAGATTGAAGCCAGCGTGCTGATGCTGGCCACGCACAACATTCTTTCGCCGGCTTCGGGCCAGCCGATCACCGTGCCCTCGCAGGACATGGTGCTGGGCCTCTACTACCTGACCAAGGCCAAGAAGAATGCGCGAGGCGAGGGCCGGGTCTTCGCCAACACGGAAGAGGTTCTGATGGCGCTGGAAGCCAGAGAGGTGGAGACGCTGTCGCCCATCCGGCTGCGCTACACGGGCAGGGTGATGGACCTGACCACGGCCTATGACGACCAGGATCTGACGCACATTGAGCCGGTGGAGTTCAAGAATCAGTACATCTCAACGACGGTGGGCCGCGTGATTCTGAACGACGCGCTGCCAGAGGGGATGCCGTACATCAACGGCCTGCTGAAGAAGAAGGGCATCGGGCAACTGGTGAACTATTGCAACCAGAACCTGGGCCTGGAAGTGACTGTGGGGATGCTGGACCACATCAAGGACCTGGGCTTCCAATACGCCACGCGCTCGGGGCTTTCTGTGGGGCTGGACGATATGGTGATTCCAGACAGCAAGTTCGCAGTGGTGCGCGAGGCCGATTTGAAGGTGATTGAGGTACAAAAGCAGTACATGGATGGGGCCATCACCAACGGCGAGCGCTCCAACAAGGTGATCCAGATGTGGTCGGCGGTGACCGAGAAGGTGGCCGACGAGATGTTCGACAACATGAAGCGTGCGGACGAAGAGGGAGCCATGAACCCGATCTACATCATGGCCGATTCGGGCGCGCGCGGATCGAAGCAGCAGATTCGTCAACTTTCGGGGATGCGCGGGCTGATGGCCAAGCCTTCGGGCGAGGTGATTGAGACACCCATCACGGCAAACTTCCGCGAAGGGCTGACGGTGCTGGAATACTTCATTTCGACGCACGGCGCGCGTAAAGGATTGGCGGATACAGCATTAAAGACGGCCGATTCCGGCTACCTGACGCGGCGGCTGGTGGACGTGGCCCAGGACGTGATCGTGACGGAGTACGATTGCGGTACGGTCGAGGGGATTTACGTGGGATCGATCGTCGAATCGGGCGAGATTATCGAGGAGTTGCGGGACCGCATCATCGGCCGCGTATCGCTGGAGCGGATCAAGGACTACGACGGCAACATCGTGGTGGATGTGAATCAGGGCATCGATGAGGATATAGCCTCGGCGATTCAGGGCGCGGGCGTGGAGAAGGTGAAGATCCGCTCGGTGCTGACCTGCGAATCGCGGCGCGGCGTCTGCGCGCTGTGCTACGGGCGCAACCTGGGCTCGGGGCGCATGGTGGAGCTGGGCGAGACCTGCGGCGTGATTGCCGCGCAATCCATCGGCGAGCCGGGCACGCAGTTGACGATGCGCACCTTCCACGTGGGCGGCACGGCCAGCCGCGTGCAGGACAAATCACGCCTGGACGCCAAGAACAACGGCACGGTGCGCTTTATCAATCTGAACTATGTGGAGAGCAGGGACGGCACGCTGGTAGCCATGAACCGCTCCGGCTCGATTGCCATTCAGGACGAGCGCGGCCGCGAAAAGGAACGCTACCAGGTGGTCTACGGCGCGCGTCTCAAGGTGAAAGACGGCGAGCACGTGGTGCTGGGCCAGTTGCTGGCCGAGTGGGATCCGTACACATACGCCATTCTGACAGAGATCGGCGGCGCGGTGCAGTTCAAGGATTTGCAGGAAGGCATCACGCTCAACGAAGAGGTGGACGAAGTGACCGGCCTCTCGCGGTGGGTAGTGGCCGACTCTCCGGATGAGAAGCGGCAGCCGACCTTTGTGGTGAAGAATTCCAAAGGCCACAAGCGGTATTTGTTGCCGCGAGGCGCTCACCTGATGGTGCAGGACGGCGAAGAAGTGGGACCGGGCGACGTGCTGGCCAAGATTCCCAAGGAAAGCACGCGCACCAAGGACATCACCGGCGGCCTGCCCCGTGTTGTCGAGCTCTTTGAAGCGCGCAAGCCGCACGAGACGGCCATCATCAGCGAGATCGACGGCGTGGTGCGTTTCGGCGAGATTTCCAAGGGGCAGCGCAAGATCTACGTGACCGCGGACAACGGCGACGAGAAAGAGTACCTGGTGCCGCGCGGCATCCACGTGAACGTTCAGGAAGGCGAACGGCTGGGCGCGGGCGATCCGCTGATGGACGGCCCGCTGAACCCGCACGACATTCTGGATGTGCTGGGCGAAAAGGCGCTGCAAGCCTACCTGGTAAACGAGATCCAGGAGGTTTACCGGCTGCAAGGCGTGGCCATCAGCGACAAGCACATCGAAGTGATCGTGCGGCAGATGCTCAGGTGGGTGCGGATCGACGATGTGGGCGACAGCAACTTCCTGCTGGAGCAGCAGGTGGACCGCTTCCGCTTCCGCGAGGAGAATGAGCGGGTGCTGGCCAATGGAGGCCGTCCGGCAACCGGGCGACCGCTGCTGCTGGGCATCACCAAGGCGTCGCTATCTACCGACAGCTTTATCTCCGCGGCCAGCTTCCAGGAGACCACGCGGGTGCTCACCGAGGCCAGCATCAACGGGGCGGTGGACAACCTGCGCGGGTTGAAGGAAAACGTGATTGTCGGGCGGCTGATTCCCGCCGGCACAGGCCTGGAGTACTACCGCAACGTCCAGCTCTCGCCGGAGCTGGAGGAAGCGGCGGCGCGCGTGCAGCAGGAGGTTACGGCGGAGATAGAAGCCGCCGAACGCGAGCTGGAGTTGATGCGCCAGGAGGGCGAGGCCGAGGAGATGGCGGCCGAGTGACCACCTGCGGTGGGGCCAGCGGCCTTCGGCAGGCTTAGGGCTGGCTGTCCATGTAATCTTAATTTCTTCAACACATCAGGCCCGGCGCAAGCTGGGCCTCGTTTATGCGCGGCTTTTGGGTATGGACTCGGGATTCTGCTGGCCGTCCAGCATTTGCTCGATTTGCCTTTTCGCGTTTTTGGCTAAATACATGGCGGCATCCGCGGCGTTCAGGAGATCATCCCTGGTTGCGCCGTCTTCTGGATAAAGGGCGATGCCCACACTCGCCGATCCGGTCAAGGCCAGCTCCTCCAAAGCGAAGGGTTCATCCAAGCAGCGTTCCAGGCGTTGAGCGATCTCCTCGACCTCGGCGCGAGTGCGCACTAAGGGGACCAGCGCGGCAAATTCGTCGCCGCCCAGACGGGCCAGCTTGTCATGAGGGCGAAGCTGTCGCTTCAGGCGCAGCGCCACCTCCTGCAGATACTGGTCGCCCACCTGATGCCCATGCGAATCGTTTACCAACTTGAAGTTGTCAAGGTCGATGTAGATCAGTCCGAAAATGGTTGCCTCGAGCCGCGCCTGGTCGATATGGGCGTCCATCAGTTTTTCCAGGGAGAAGCGGTTGTGGATGTCAGTGAGCAAGTCGAACTCCGAGCGGTGCAGCAGGTCGGAGTAAAGGCGGCGGGTTTCAATGGCCAGTGCGGCGAGACCAGCTGCCCTGGAAAGGGCTTCCGTCTCCTGGGCGGAAGGTTTGGCGAGCGGGTTGAAGGCGGCAGAGAGGACGCCGAGCGGCGTTCCGGAGCGGGCAGGAATCTTTTCCTGGGCGATGCGCAGAGTTGCAAGCCGCGGCGGGCAATTTCCCAGCCGGGCGCCGTCGGTCACTTCGCACCAGCAGGACGCGTCTTTGAGCTGGAAGGAGATCAATTCCGTGATTTGCTCGAGAATCTCGGCCAGTGGCCTGGAACCGTTGATGTCTTCGAGAATGCGGCTGCGCTGTCGCTCCAACTCGGCCTCTGCCTCAGTGAGTGCCGATATCACGGCGGTCTGGCGGCGCATCTTGTGCTCCAGAGCCCAGCCTCTGGCCAACGCGGCGAAGACCACCATTAGGAGCAAGCCGAGGGCGAGAAGGAGGTTGCGTGTGTTGACCAGCGAAGGCCGGGCGACGATCTGGATATCATCAAAGGAGCGCAGTAGAATATCGAACGCTACCGGGCCGCCGAATGGGTCGGAATTGTGGACGGTGCAGATTCCGGTGACCCGCACATAGGAACCCAACGGAATCTGCTTCATGTCCATCAGCGGACCGCTCGGGTGCCGGTAGATGGCTGAGAACGGGTGGCCATCCGCGATCAGGGTGTATTCGTCCATAGCGCCCCCACGTGCTTGCACCACGACCTGCCCTTCAATGGAAACCAGATCGTAGTGATGCCCAACACCCAGATTGCCGCTCATGGCTAGTTGCCGCCAGGTCACAGGGAGTGGCGTGATCGGCGCCTGCACACGGCTATCTTTGATTTCGCCATGAGTCAGTTCCAAAAAGCCATCATTCGCGCTCCGTGCCTGATCGGCAATCATTACAGCGGGAAATCCCGTTGCGTCCGCCAGGTCGCCGATGCGCAGGGGGGTATCGGTATTGGTCCTGATCCATAGGCTCCTGCCCCCGTTCTGCAGCACAACCGCCGAACCGGGCTGATAGTAGGTGATGGTGCCTTGGATCCTCATCCTCGATGTGAAATCGCTGACGCGATAGCCGCCCAGAATCTGGTTCATGGGCGTGACCGGAGTATCCCAAATGTTGGTGTTGGCGGGCTTGAGTACCTTTATGTATGCGGGTGAGGGAACATGTAGCACAATTCCGGTCTGCTGCATTTTGTCGTCGAATTCCCCCCCTGCTGCCCCGGTGACCTCAACCTCCGCGTCCAGCAGGCCGTTGAGCGCCTCCAGATTGTTGCTGTCCACGGTCGCCTCGACGTAACCTCTGTCGGTGCGCATCTGTAGCGTGATGCTGCGAATGGGGGCCAAAGGACTCCAGACCAGGTCGGCGGCGCGAATCACCGCGTGCATTTTGACCAGCACACAGTCGCGCTGCCCCAGGATCAGGTCGCTGAAACCGAGAGGAATGGGTTTGGGCAGTGCGCCGTGGTGGAGTACCGTTACGTCATTGCTCACAATGATGGGATGGAAGCTCTCGCGCGTCGTCCCTTTTACCAAGATGCGATCACCTGGGACCAGTTTGGCGTCCGTGGTGGCAAGCACAAAAAGGGCAAGGTCGCCATCCTGCACAAAGAGCAAATGTTCATACCAGCGGAAGTAGGTAACCGTTCCCTCGAAGGCGACGGGGAGATGCTGGCTGGCTTCGGCATTGCTGAGGGCATGAATTGCACGCAGAGAAGTCAGCGGGGCGGGCGGCGCCGCCCAGGCAACCAAAGTCCATCCAAGAATAATCGCGATCGCGGGGATCAGTCGCTTCATTGGGCATAATCCATCCATACAGGATTTGTGTTAGCTGGCCCTGGAGTATCCATCGGCATAACCGTCGCCGTGCAACAGTTTCGCTTGAATTAAAGAGCTTACATCTTTCCGGGCTGCCGTGTCTCGCACTAGATTCGCGCTAGCCGCGACGGAGTGGAAATTAGGCGCGAGTAAGGTGGAAATGGAGGCGCAGGGAACTGCGCTAGCAACGGTGGGCTGGGGGCGATTAGGAGCGATTTCCAAGCGCGGGTCCGGAATTGCTGGGAGCGTCCAGCATTTGCTCGATTTGCCTCTTCGCGTTTTTGGCTATATACATGGCGGCATCCGCGGCGTTGAGAAGGTTATCCCTGGTTGCGCCGTCTTCCGGATAGAGGGCAATGCCCACACTCGCCGAACCGCTCAAGACCAGCCCCTCCAAGGCAAACGGCTCGTCGAAGCTGCGTTCCAGGCGTTGAGCGATCTCCTCGACCTCGGCGCGAGTGCGCACTAAGGGGACCAGCGCGGCAAATTCGTCGCCGCCCAGACGGGCCAGCTTGTCATGAGGGCGAAGCTGTCGCTTCAGGCGCAGCGCCACCTCCTGCAGATACTGGTCGCCCACCTGATGCCCATGCGAATCGTTTACCAACTTGAAGTTGTCAAGGTCGATGTAGATCAGTCCGAAAATGGTTGCCTCGAGCCGCGCCTGGTCGATATGGGCGTCCATCAGTTTTTCCAGGGAGAAGCGGTTGTGGATGTCAGTGAGCAAGTCGAACTCCGAGCGGTGCAGCAGGTCGGAGTAAAGGCGGCGGGTTTCAATGGCCAGTGCGGCGAGACCAGCTGCCCTGGAAAGGGCTTCCGTCTCCTGGGCGGAAGGTTTGGCGAGCGGGTTGAAGGCGGCAGAGAGGACGCCGAGCGGCGGTCCGGAGCGGGCAGGAATCTTTTCCTGGGCGATGCGCAGAGTTGCAAGCCGCGGCGGGCAATTTCCCAGCCGGGCGCCGTCGGTCACTTCGCACCAGCAGGACGCGTCTTTGAGCTGGAAGGAGATCAATTCCGTGATTTGCTCGAGAATCTCAGCTAGGGGCTTAGAGCCGTTGATGTCTTCGAGAATGCGGCCGCGGAGATGTTCAAGGGCGGCCAACGCGGCGGTTTGCCGGCGCATCTTGTGCTCAAGAGCCCAGCCTCTGATGCCTACAATGATTACGACCATGAGCAGCAGGCCGGCCAGGATGATGAGATTACGAATGTTCAATAAGGAGGGACTGGCAACGACCTCGATATCGTCAAAGGAACGCATCAGGATATTAAAGGGCACATCTCCGATGAAGGGGTTTGCGTCCGCGAGCATACAGATGCCGGTCACGCGGATGCGCGATCCCGGCGGAATCTGCTTCATGGGGAGAAGGGGGATGCTGCTGATGGAGTTGGGATGGCGAAAAATGGCCGAGAACATGTGCCCATCCGTCTCCAGAACATACTCATCCTGTGAAGCCTCCCGAACCTCCGTTACAACCTGGCCTTCAATGGAAACCAGGTCAAGGTGATGGCCGGGAGAGTCATAGCCTCGCGGGGTGAGAGTCTGCCAGGTTGAGGGAAGCGGCGTGACGGGGGCAGGCGTGAGGGTGTCCCGAATTTCGCTATGCACGAGGTTGACAAATCCCTCGTGGACGTCGGGGAAACCGGTTGCGTCGGCTATATCGCCTATCCGCAAGGGAGCGTTTGTCAGGGTTGAGATCCATATGCTTTTGGCGCCGTCCTGTAACACTACGGCCGTGCCGGGCTGGTAATAGGTGATGGTTCCATGAACGCGGACTCGCGGCGTGGAATCGCGAAGATGAGAAACGGTAATGACCCGATCCATTGGGGTGATGGGAAGAGACCACGGACTAGAGTCAGTGCGCTTGATAATCTTTATTTCGGAGAGCGATTGAACGTGCAGCAGAACTCCGGTCTCGTGCATCTTGTTGTCGAATTCTTCCGAGGCGACACCGGTAAGTTCCACCTCGGCATCCAGCAGGTGTTCGAGAGCAGTTGCATCGCCGCTGTCCACATTGGCGTCGAAATAGCCGCCATCCATGAGCAATTGCAGGCGGATGTAACGCTGAGGGGATACCAAGCTTACTAGTATGTCCGCGGCGTGAACCACACCGCGCACGGTAACCAGCTTGCAATCGGTCTTTGCGCGGATCATCTGATCGAAGCTGGCTGGCACCGGTTTCGGCACGGCGCCGTGGCCCAGCATAGTGACACTATCGGCAACCACAATAGGATTGAAGCTGCTCTGCGTTTTTCCCTGCACCAGAATGCGGTCGCCGGGAAGCAGATGAAGATCCGCCGGTGCCTGGATATAGATTGCAAATTCGCCATCTTGCACGAACAAGTTGGTTTCATATCCGCGGTAGTATGTAACTGTCGCCTCGAAGGCGACGGGCAGGTGCTGGCTGGCTTCGGCATTAGTCAGGGCATGAATCGCACGAAGGGAAGTCAGCGTGGCGGGCTGCGCAACGCAGGCACTCGATGCGCAGGCGAGTAGGATAGCGAAAGTGGGAAGCAGTCTCTTCATCGGAAACAATTGGGATGCGCCGTTGTTGTGATGTCTGGCCCCTGAGAGTTCTCATCGGCAGCAACCCCTGAACTGATTACTGCCGCCGGTAACAGCCGGAAGCCTGGTTTGACCAAAGGCACGGTTCATTAAAGAATCCTCATCATATTTTACTCGAAATCTGGTTTAATGACCCTTGGGGGAGATGTTTGCATGTCGAATTCCACTGAAGTTGCCAACCCCGCTTCGTCCATTCCGCATTACGGCGCGCAGGCACAGCCCCCCCGGCGCATCCGTGTGATCGGCATTCCGCTTGACCTGGGGGCCAGCCGCCGCGGGGTAGACATGGGGCCTTCGGCGGTGCGCGTGGCCGGGCTGGAGGCGCGGCTGGAGGCGCTGGGCCACGAGGTGACCGACGGCGGCAACATTCGCGTGGAGATTGCCGAGACGCAGACGGCGGGCAAGGAAAACGCGCACTATCTGAAACAAATTGCCCAGACCTGCGCGCGCACCGCCGAGACCGTGGTGAAGATGCTGGAGGAGGGGATGACGCCGCTGGTGCTGGGCGGGGACCACTCGCTGGCCGCCGGATCGGTCTCCGGAGTGGCGGAGTTCTATCGCCGCAAGAAGGAGAAGATCGGGGTGGTGTGGCTCGATGCCCACTCGGACATCAACACGCCGGAGACTTCGCCCTCAGGCAATGTGCATGGGATGCCGCTGGCCGCGCTGCTGGGGATGGGGCCGGATGCACTGACGAAGATTTTCGGCTATGCGCCCAAAATATTGGCGGAAAACACAGTGCTGGTGGGGGTGCGGGAGATCGACTCCGCCGAGCGGGAGACTATTCGACGCGCCGGGGTGGCCGTGTACACCATGCGCGACATTGACGAGCGCGGCATGAGAGCGGTGATGGAAGAGGCTCTGCGCGCCGCCGGACGCGGAACCGCCGGCTACCATGTCTCGATGGACATGGACTGGATCGACCCCGAGGACGCGCCGGGAGTGGGCACACCGGTGCGCGGCGGAGCGACCTATCGCGAGGCCCACCTGGCCATGGAGATTATTGCCGACCACGGGCGGCTGATCAGCTTTGAGATCGTCGAGGTGAATCCGGTGATCGACGAGCACAACCGCACCGCGGACCTGGCGGTGGAGCTGGCCTGCTCGGCCTTTGGTAAGAAGATTCTGTGAGGGGCAAATAGTCACGGAGCTTTACCGTCCCTTCGCGCTAAAATTCACATATGCCTGCCATCGCGATTTCACCCCAAGTTCTGGCCAAGTACGAGCCCGTCATCGGACTCGAGGTCCACGTGCAACTGCTTACCCGCACCAAGGCCTTTTGCGGCTGCCGGAATCAATTCGGCTCGGAGCCCAACACCAACATCTGTCCGGTGTGCCTGGGGCTGCCGGGAGCTTTGCCGGTGCTCAATGCTCAAGCTGTGGCCTTCGCCACGCTGGCCTCTCTTGCCCTCAACTGCGAGGTGAGAGAGCGCTCCATCTTCGCGCGCAAGAACTACTTCTATCCCGACCTGCCCAAGGGCTACCAGATTTCGCAGTTCGACAAGCCTCTGGCCGAACACGGCTGGATCGACGTGCCCACCGCCGACGGCACGACAAAGCGCATCGGTATTACCCGTCTGCACATGGAAGAGGACGCCGGCAAGAGCCTGCACGACGGCTTTGCCGACTCCGCCACGCGGACTTATCTCGACCTGAACCGCTGCGGAACGCCGCTGGCCGAGATCGTCTCCGAGCCTGACATTCGCACTCCGGACGAGGCCTTCGAGTACCTGACGCGGCTCAAAGAGATCCTGCTCTACTGCGGCGTCTCCGACTGCAACATGGAGGAGGGTTCGCTGCGCTGCGACGCCAACATAAGCGTGCGACCGAAGGGCCGGGAAAAATTCGGCGCCAAGGTCGAGGTCAAGAACGTCAACAGCTTTCGCTTTGTTCGCGCCGCCCTGGAGTACGAGATCGAGCGCCAGATCGAGGTTATCGACTCCGGCGGGCAGATCTCTCAGGAGACCCGGCTGTGGAACGTGGCCGAGGGACGCACCTATTCGATGAGGTCGAAGGAGCAGGCCCACGACTACCGTTACTTCCCGGAGCCGGACCTGCCGCCGCTGATGGTTTCGGCGGAATTTCTGGCCGAGACAAAGAAAAAACTTCCCGAGCTGCCCGAAGCGCGCCGTGCCCGCATGATCGCCGAGTATGAGCTGACACAACAGGACGCATTTACGCTGACCGCCGAGCGCGAATTTGCCGACCGCTTCGAAGCTGCCGCCCGCACCGCGCGCAACCCGCGCCGCGTGGCCAATCTGCTGATCAGCGAGCTGGGCGGACGCCTGAAAGCCCTGGGAGTGGAGCAGGAACAATCGCCGGTTTCCATGGCGGGCGTGGTTCAGGCAGCCGATCTGCTGGACGAGGGCAAGATCAGTTCCAAACAGCTCAAACAACTCTTCGACGCGTGCTTTGAAAAAGGCGAGGATTTTGCGACGGTCTACGAGCGCGAAAAGCCGCAGCAGATCACCGACACCAAGGCAATCGAAGCCCTGATCGATGAGGTCATCGCCGCCAACCCCAAGCAGGTGGAGCAGTATCGCGCGGGCAAGAAGACTATGGCAGGATTCTTTGTGGGCCAGGTGATGAAGGCTTCGAAGGGCCAGGCCAACCCGGCGCTGCTGAACGAACTGGTGGCGAAAAAGTTGGAAGGGTGAATCGACTACGGCATTCCACGAATGCCTTGGTCCGTCATTCTACTTCAGCTTGAGCTCGACCTCGAACTCCTTCCGGGAGTCCCAGGGACTGATGGTTTTGATGGCGGTCTTTTTGCCGTTCTTCTCCGCCCAGAGCTCATGTTCCTCGTCCATCTTGACATTGGCAAAGCGAAAGCGGCCCTTTTCGACGGATGTATAACTGCGAATGGATTTTGACTTCAGGTCTTTGAGAAAGACGGTAGCGCCAACCACCGGAGCGGAATTGTTGTCCACCACGTTGCCAAAGACCACGCGATAGCCCAGATTCTGAGCTGCGGCTTCAGCCGGCCCGATTAACCCGCCTATTGCTCCCAATGGAACTAAACCGGCCGCAAGAAGGGCAATAGCCGCCCCGGCCGCTAAACATGTACGATTCAACCTCACTCTTCCTCCTCTTCCTCATTGAGTAAATCCACGTCGTCCTCGTCCAGACTTTCGCTCACCCGCGCCAACTCCAGCGGTTCAACGCCTACTACCTCATATTCGGTCCCACATTCATCGCAGGTGATCACGTCACCTTCCGCCACTTCGTCCAATTCAATGTCTAGTACATTTTCACATTCAGGGCAGCTGGGCATGGCAGCCTCCTCTCTTCACGATATTTCTTATTACGAGATGAAGGAAATTTGTTATACGCCTCCGTTATTTTTGGAGAAAGACCGGCCTCCGGTCAAGAGGCCACGGCCCAAACCGCCCCCAGAGCTCCCAAGAGGAAGAATACTCCATGCGGCCTGTCGCATCGAGGCGCGCCTGAGTTCCAGGGAAAATTCCGGACAGAAGCGCGCTGAAATGCGGGGAGCGCGCAAGCCGCCTACGCCTTTTTTCAGGACACACGCCCGCTTCTGGGTTTACCCTTAGACTGATCATCATGCGCAGGCTTGGTTCCACTCCGTTGGCCTTTCCCGAGTTCCGCGGCGCCACCCGCCGCCTGGTTCTCTGGAACCTGGCGGCCTACTTTGCGTTGGCGCTGGCGGGGTTGGCCATCGCGCACCCGGCAATTCCTTTCCAAGACCGTTTTGGCTTTGTTCCTGGCGCTTTTCTGCACGGCTGGTACTGGCAGCCCATTACTTACAGTCTCGTCCATCCGACGATGCTGGGCACACTCTTCGAGCTATTGTCGCTGTGGTTTTTGGCCGGATTTTTGGAGAATTTTCACACCCCGGGATGGGTCACCAGCCTCTATGTGGTTTCGGTACTCGGAACAGCGGCTGCCGCAACCGCGATTTATGCGTGCGCTCACCCTCTGGGCTTTTCGTTGAGCGTGATTTCGCTTTACGGCTGCTTCGGGGGCATCTTCGGCCTGCTGATGGCTATTGGCGCGCTCTACGGCGACATGCAATTTATGCTTTTCCCCCTACCCATCAGCATCAAAGTCCGCTACATGGCAGCGATCTATGCTCTGGTTGCCTTTGCATCGCTGCTCTTCGGAGATCAGCGCATCTACGCCTTTGCCCAGTTGGGCGGCGCCCTGGCTGGCCTGCTTTACATCCGCATGTCCCCGCGCAGCGGCCTTTCGCTTGGCTGGAGCGAAAGATGGTATGCCCTGCGCAATCGCTACTACCGCTGGAAGCGCCGCCGCGCCGCCCGCAAGTTCGAGGTTTATATGCGCCGCCAGGACCGCACCATCCACATCGACGGCTACGGCCGCCCCATCGACGACGACCCCGACGACAAAAAGCGCTGGAACTGAAGCAGCGCACTCCCGCAAATTTCCGGTAAAATTATCCTTGCATGTCTATTAAAATTGCCTTTCTTTTTCCGGGGCAGGGTTCGCAGGCGGTTGGCATGGGCTGCGAGCTTGCCGATCGCTTTCCCGTTGCCCGCGACACCTTCGCCGAGGCCGACGAGGCTCTGGGCTTCCCGATTTCCAAATTGATCTTCGAGGGGCCGGCGGAAGACCTCAAGCTGACAGAAAACACCCAGCCCGCCATTCTTACGGCGAGCATTGCCACCCTGCGCGTGCTGGCCCTGCACGGGATAGAGCCGTCGCTGGCCGCCGGTCACTCGCTGGGTGAGTGGAGCGCCCACGTGGCCGCCGGAACGTATTCCTTTGCCGACGCCGTGCGCTTCGTCAAGGCGCGCGGACGGGCTATGCAATTGGCGTTTCCGGTTGGACAAGGCGCCATGGCCGCCATTATCGCTCTCAGCCCGGAACAGGTGGCCGAGATCTGCGCTGAAGCCGCCCAGGAGACCAGCCTGACGGTCTCCGCCGCCAACTTCAACTCTCCCGGCCAGACGGTCATCTCCGGCGCCCTGGCGGCGGTGGAGAAGGCCTCCGAGCTGGCCAAGGTCAGAGGCGCAAAGCGCGCCGTAATGCTGCCCGTCAGCGCGCCCTTTCACTGCGCCCTGATGCAGCCTGCCCAGGAAGAGGTGGCGCGGGTGCTGGGAGCGATGACGCTGGCCGACCCGCGCATACCCGTGGCCGCCAACGTCACCGGCGGCATGGTCACCACCGCCAACGAGGTTCGCGATTGCCTCATCCGCCAGGTTACCGGCGCGGTGCGCTGGGTGGACTGCATGAAGACCCTGATCGCCGCCGAAACGCAAGTCTTCATCGAGCTTGCCCCCGGCAAAGTGCTCTGCGGCCTGCTTAAACAGATCGACCCTGAACAAAAGGCCCTGAATGTGGAAGATGCCGCCAGCCTGGAGAAAACGCTGACGGAGTTGACGGCCGCCTATTCCGGCGCATAAAGCTAACCAGGCTCCATCCTTATCGCCTTACGGCGGTGAAGATGGAGCCTGTACGAAAAAATATATCTTTTCACGCCTTCTGTAATAAGTGAGGAGTCATCCCTACGAAATCCCTCCAGGCCCCTCCAAAAACTGTACGTCTTCCGGCGAAAAGCCCAGGGTATGATCTCTCGGGTCGTAATCCAGATTGATTGCCTTGCTCTTGCGCTCATTGACAAAAGTTCCGGTCTGGAGCACGTTGCCAATCATGCGCGCGGCGGCAATCCGGTGGCTGTGAATCCGTCCGTATTCGTTATCCGGACTAGTCGGGCTCCAGTCCTTCTCGAAGCGTTCGAATGTGTAACCGGAGTGCTTATCCGGATGCTGCTGCCAGTTCTTGTCGTGAATCCAGACGCCATAAGCCGCGGGCAGATCATTCTTCTCAATATCCTTGAAGAACGCATTCACTGTCATTCGTCCCAGCAGGTGGTTGTTCCAATACCATGGCCAGTCCACCGGCCGGCCGGCCGCCAGCCACCAGCCCACAAACAGAACAAACAGCAACCCCGCAGCGCTGTACATCATCACACGCCGGCGGCGTTCGCGGGCTTCGTCATACGGCGGAGCGTCAAGCAGGGTCATGGTTTGGAGTCCTTTCAGTGGTCAGTAGCCGATGTAACCAAAACTATTATCGCTCCGCACTCTCTCTGTTAGACATCGCAGACAATCGAACAGTTCCCTGTTGGCGGAAACTGTCCACTGTTTACTGTTCTCTGCTGTACACCGTCCGGTTCTTTTCCGCCTGCCGCTCCAGGGCCAGATCAATCAGCCGAATAATCAGTTCCTTGTAGTTGAGCCCATTGGCTTCCCACAGTTTGGGGAACATGCTGATGCTGGTAAATCCGGGCATGGTGTTCACTTCGTTCAGATAGATGCGCCGTTTGCCCCCCGGCTCCATCAGGAAGTCCACCCGTGCCAGGCCTGCCAGATCACAGGCCCGAAAGGCCGCGATGGCCATCTCCCGAATCCTTTTTGTTTCGGCCTTGTTGAGCCGCGCGGGAATCACCGCTGTCGAGCCTTCGGAGAGATATTTTGCCTCGTAATCGTAGAACTCCTTGCAGGGGACGATCTCGCCGACCACGCTGGCCTGGGGGTCGTCGTTGCCCAGCACGGCGACCTCGAACTCCAGCGCCTTGGCTTTTTTGCCACCCACGCCCTGCTCCACGATCAACTTGCGGTCGTATTTGGCGGCCAAGGCCAATGCCGGCCCCAACTCCTTGCGGTCGTGAGCCTTGGAGATGCCCACCGACGAGCCCAGGTTCGCCGGCTTCACAAAGACCGGGTAATGGAGCGCCGCCTCCACCTGCGCGATGGCCTTCAGCGGCGCCTGTTCCCACTCCGACCGCAGCACTGTAACGTGCTTGACGATAGGCAGCCCGGCCTGGGCGAAAAGCCTCTTCATCACGTCCTTGTCCATGCCCGCCGCCGAGCCCAGCACGCCGGAACCGACATAAGCGATCCCCGCCAGCTCGAAGAGCCCCTGAATTGTCCCATCCTCGCCAAAGGTGCCGTGCAGAACGGGAAAGACCACATCCAGAGACTGGCCGCCCAACGCCGCATGGCTGTCCAAAGCCGCCGTTCCGCCCCGAGTCAGTGCCATCTCCGGTTCCGGCGCCATCAGCGTAGGCTGCCCCTCGGCCAGCACTCGTGCTCCCGGCGTAGCCGCCGGATCGCCCGCCCGCAGCGTCGTTGGTTCAGGAGCATCGGCCCCCTCCAGCAGCCCTTGCGCCGCCCCAGATGTCAGCCAGTGCCCGGCCTTGTTGATACCGATGGGCACTACGTCAAATTTATTGCGATCAATCGCTTGCAGTATCGAAGCCGCCGAGAGCAGCGAAACCTCGTGCTCCCCGCTCCGTCCGCCAAAAAGAATCCCGACGCGCAGTTTTTTTGCCATTTCTTCTCAATTGTAGATTGAAGAACCGAAGGGCTGCCAGTGTGATGCTGGAGCAGAAGATTATCTTGGCAACAAATCCTGCTAAGGGCAGGTATTCCAAAGGGGCTATACTCGACTCCTGCGCGTCTAACTCAGCAGAGGCGATCCGTATTAGACTGTGGGCAGCGATTGCACCTCGAAGGAGGAATTCGCATGATGAACAGGAAAATGGCGATTTGGGTGGCTGCCGGAGCGCTGCTGCTGGCAGCGCCGGCGTTTTCGCAGAATGAACAGGCCACGGGCCAGGGACGAGCCGTGGTGACGATTCTCGCCAAACAGCATGGAGAGGCGCCCGCCAACATCTCCCAGAATGACGTGAGCATCAAGGTGAACGGGAAACCGTCCATCGTTACCAGTTGGACGCCGCTGCGCGGGCCGGAGGCCAGACTAGAGTTGGTGATGTTGATTGATAGTTCGGCCCGTACCAGCTTGGGAAGCCAATTCGGCGACATCGAGCATTTTGTCAACGGCCTTCCGCCGAACACGAAGGCCGCTATCGCGTATATGCTGAATGGACAAGCTATCTTTGCCGGACACCTGACCGCGGATCACGCCGAGGTGCTGCGCGCGCTTCATCTGCCCGGAGGCATGCCCGGTTCGAGCGCCAGTCCGTACTTCTGCCTCTCCGACCTGGCCAAACACTGGCCTTCCGGGGATCGCGGGGCGCGTCGCGAGGTGGTGATGATTACCGACGGCGTGGATTACTACTATAGGCGACTCGATTTCGAGGATCCGTATGTCCAGGCAGCCATCTCCGATTCACTCCGCGCGGGCTTGGTGGTCTACTCGATCTATTGGCTCAATCAGGGCCTCGCCGACCGCACCATGTATGCGAACACTGCCGGCCAGAGCCTCTTAAATCAAGTGACCGACGCGACCGGTGGCAGGAACTTGTGGCAGGGGATAGGCAACCCGGTTTCCTTTCAACCGTTTTTTGAGGAGATCGCCCGCTGCCTGGGAAATCAGTACGAGTTGGGCTTTTCCACTCACCTCAACGGCAAACCTGCCGTAGAAAATTTGAAAGTCAAGGTGGGTGGGCCGGCGGTTGACGTGACTGCTCCGAAGCAGGTGTTTGTCGATCGGGCGGGCGCGACGGAGTAGAAACAGCAGACTGCATCTATTTAGGAGTGCAACCTCTTAGGAGTGCAACCTCGCGATGGGGTCCATCCGCCATCAGCACGTATACTCGTGTGTAGTTCCAGAAGATATTTTCCTGAGCGGGGACGCTATGGGATTTCCGGCAAGGTGTGTTTGGCTCTGCATGTTGGCGCTGGCAGGATTTGGCGTGTTGGCGGCGGGCGCGCAAACGAACGATCATCCACGGTTGATGGCGCAGGCGGCTTCCGGCCAAGTAATCGCGTGTGCCTATTCTCCGGATGGCCGCTCGGTAATGACCGGCGGCAGGGAAGGCGTGGCGCGGCTCTGGGATGCGGCGACCGGAGAAGAACTTCAGTCCTTCCGGGGAGAAGCGTGGATCAGGTATGTGGCCTTTTCCTCAGACCATCGGAGAGTGCTCACCGTCAGCAGCCTCGATAACAAGGTTGCGGTGCAGTTGTGGGATGCGGCGACGGGAAAGGAATTGGGACGGTTCTCGCCGCCGGCGGGCAAACTGATCTTCGGGCTCGCTTCTCCCGATGGGAGCACGGTGGCCACGGCGAGTCAGGTGGAAACCGGAGAGCGAGGGGAAAAGCTTCCGGCTCCGGGCGCAACCAAAATCCAGTTTTGGAATCTTCTGACGGGCCAGGAACTCAAGCATTTCCTGGTGCCCGGCGCGGCGGCTGCCGGAGTACATTCCGTCCTGTCTCCGGATGGCAGCAAGCTGTTCACGGGAGATTTTGACGGGCCCCGGCTGTGGGACGTGCAGACAGGCAAGTTGCTGCGGCGATTCGCTAACAACTCTGAAGTGGTGAGCGCCGCCGCGTTTTCCGCCGATGGGCGCAGAGTGGTCTGGGGCAGCATCCAGGGCACAATCCGGCTATTCGACCTGGAAACGGGCAAGGAGATCCAACACTTTTCCGGGATTGGAATTAATAATTACATCGGAACGGTGGATTCCGTGGTTCTTTCGCCGGATGGGCGCCGAGTGCTGACGGCGACTAATGACGATAGGGTCAGGGTGTGGGATGTGGAGACGGGAAAAGAGATAGAACGCATTACAGCTTCCGATGACCGTATCAACGAAGCGGTGAACTGCGCAGACTATTCTCCGGACGGGCACCAGATGCTGACCGTGGCCGACGACGAGACGGCCCGGCTCTGGGATGTGGAATCAGGCAAGGAACTCCATAGGCTAGTGGGGGTCGCCGATCCGGTCGCCGCCCTGGCCTTTGTTGCCGATGGGCGGGGAATTCTGATGGTAAGCAGGACCGGAATGGCCTGGCGGCTGGATGCGGAGGGTGGCAGGGAGTTGCCGCCGTTCGTGGTGACTGCGAAGGAAAATGCGCCGCCCGCGGCTGCCACCATGGGCGGATCCACGATTCCGCTGCCAGCAAAAATCGGCGATGGGCGATATGTGTCTGTGGTGGTTCTTTCTCCGGACGGCCGCCGGATCTTCATGGGATATTTTCACGGCGAGCAGGGTGTATGGGATGTGGAGACGGGCAAACAGATTCAACATTTCGATCAGCATGATGCCGGATCTGTTTTTGCCGCGGATTTTTCTCCGGATGGACGCCAGTTGCTGACTTCAAGCGACGGGCCGTGGGCCTCGCTGTGGGATGTTCAGACAGGAAAGGAAATTCAGCACTTCACGGTGAATCCGGGATGGCGTCCGAGTTTACTTTATCCCGAAGGGGATTACCGTGACACAGTGGCAAAGCTGGCCCTGTCTCCGGATGGCCGCTGGGCGCTCACGTCAGACTGGGAGGGATCGATCCGGCTGTGGAATGTGAAGACGGGGGAGCAGCAGCGGGTTATCAAGGTGCATACTTTAAATCTTCTGGCCGTCGGCTTTTCTCCGGATGGGAGCAGGATGCTGACGCAGAATGCGGACAACTCATCCACGTTGCGGGATGTGAAGTGGGGCAAAGAGATCCAACACTTTGGAAATTCGTCCCGGCCGTTGTTCTCCGCGGATGGCGGCAAAGTGCTGATAGGTTCTTCGGTGTGGGATGTGGCGACCGGCAAGGAGCTGCGTCGCTTCCCGGCGCCCGCCGGCAGTGAGCTGTTTGGAACCATTTCAGCGGATGGGCGCAAGGTGCTGCTGGGCGGCAGTGACGGCGTCACCTGGCTTTGGGACGTAGACACGTGCAAAGAGCTTGCCATGTTCTACGGCTTCCAGAACGGAAGCTGGGCGGTGGTTGATCCCGAAGGCCGATTCGACACCAACAAGATTGAAGGCAACATTGCGCTGCATTGGGTGATGGACGGCGATCCGACGCGGGTCATGCCGCTGGCGGCTTTTAAGGATCGTTTTTACACGCCGGGCCTGCTTAAGCGCATCCTCGGCGGCGAAATGCTGCCGCCCATTCAGTAGATTGCCGGTATGCGAATCGGCCGCAGGCGGAATCAATAGCCGCTTGAGCGTCAGCGGAAGCGAATAGCTTTGCGGCGGAGCTTGTTTTGCTGGCCGCAAACCCAGTTCAGACCGTGTGCGTCCTCGCTGCTAAACTAGCAGCACATGATTCTCCCGTTCGTCCGCGAAATCTTCGCGGAGCTGGAGCACTCGTCGGGATTTGAGCGCGTTCGCGGGCATTTAAGCCTGGGTGCGGGGCGGAAGCGTGTGTCCGGTTTGACGGCCACGGCGCGGGCGATCTACCTGCCGCTGATGGCACGAGCTGCGCGGCAGCCGGTGATTGTGGTGGTGGCCGACAACAAGGCTGCCGAGTCGCTGGAGCCGATGCTGCGCGCGGGCTGTGAACTGACCGGCGCGGTAGACCCGATGCAGGTGGTGCGGCTGCCAGCCCATGATGTGCTTCCCTTTGAAAATCTATCTCCTCATCCCGATGTGCAGGAGCAGCGAGCGGCGGCGTTGTGGAAGCTGGCCACCGGGGCGGTCTCGATTCTGATTGCGCCGGTAGAATCTGCGGCGTTGAGACTCTTTGATCGCGATTATTACGCGGGACTCGCGGTAACGCTCAAGCGTGGCGAAGAGATCGATGTGGAGGCGCTGACCTCGCACCTGGCCTCGGTGGGCTACACGCAGATGGATCTGGTGGAGATGCCGGGGCAGTTCACGCGGCGAGGCGGGATTCTCGACGTGTATTCGCCGGAGTCTGACCGGCCGGTGCGCATCGAGTTTTTTGGCGACGAGATTGAGACAATTCGAAAATTTGACCCGGAGACGCAGCGTTCTCAAACATCGTTAGATGAGGCGCTGTTGTTGCCGCTGACCGAGACGCCGGTGACGGAGCGGCTGCTGGCCGCGGTGCATGGTCGGCTGAGCCGGCAGCGTGTGATAGCGGAAGACGAGGAAATGGCTGCCGAGCTGGCCTCTGCCGGCGGAGTGAGCGTTTTTCCAGGATGGGAGTTTTTCTCCGCGGTGGCCGGAGCGGAGAAATCGCTGCTCACTCTTCTGCCTAAGTGCGCGCTGTTTATTGAAGAGCCGGCGATGGTGCGCAACCAGATCGATCGCTGGTGGAATAAGGTCGAGCAGCGCCATGAGCGGTCGGGAATCGGTTCGCTGATAAGGCCGGAGGATATTTATCTGCGGCCGGAGGCGTTGACGGCGCAGCTCGAATCGCACATGGGGCTGGACCTCGATCAACTGGGCGTAGTGGACGTGTTGGAGCAGGACACAACACTGGGCGAGATCGAGTTGAACACGCGGCCGACGCTGCGCTTTCACGGGTCGATTCCGGCGCTGACCGAGCAGTTGCGGACGCTGATGGCCTCCGAGACGCGAATTGTGCTGGCTGCGGCGCACCCGGGCGACGTGGAGCGGCTGGCCACGGTGCTGCGCGAGTACCAGATTCCTTATCGCCTGGGCAGCCGCAACCCGCATCCCGGCGAAACCATGCTGGACGAGTCGAGCTACCTGGCCGGCGATCTGCGCGTGCCGGTGATTGTGCGCACGCCGATAGCTACGGGCGTGAGCTTTCTGGACTCGAATTTGATTCTGCTCGGGGCCAACGATCTATCCGATGAAGCGGATGTGGCGGCGCGGCCGGAGCCGAAGCGTTCAAAAACTGCGGCGTTTGTTTCGGATTTTCGCGACCTTGCAATCGGCGATTACGTGGTGCACGTGGAGCATGGCATCGCGCAATATCAGGGTCTCAAGGAGATCGTGCAGGACGAACTCCCGGTGGAGTTCATGATCCTGGAGTTTGCCGAACAAACCAAGTTATATGTGCCGCTCACTCGCCTGGATTTGATTCAGAAGTACCGCTCGACGGATGCGGGGCCGGCGCCGGCGCTCAACAGGCTGGGTTCGCAGCAGTGGACCAAGACCAAGGCGCGAGTGCGCAAGGCTATGCAGGAGATGACCGGCGAGCTGTTGAAGTTATACGCGCAGCGAGCCACCGCGCAAGGAACCTCTTTCTCGAAGGACAACGAGTTTCAAAAAGAGTTTGAAGATGCGTTCGACTATAGCGAGACCGACGACCAGATTACGGCGATCCGGGCCATCAAGTACGACATGGAATCGACCACGCCGATGGATCGCCTGCTGTGCGGCGACGTGGGCTACGGCAAAACCGAAGTAGCCATGCGGGCGGCCTTCAAGGCGGTGCAGGACGGCAAGCAGGTTGCGGTGCTGGCGCCAACGACGGTTCTGAGCTTTCAGCATTTTGAGACATTCAAGCAGCGGTTTGCGCAATTCCCTATCAACGTGGAGATGATTTCGCGCTTCAGAACGCAAAAAGAACAAAAGGTAATTGTCGAGAGGGTAGAGGCAGGCAAGGTGGATATTCTCATCGGCACGCACCGGCTGCTGTCAAAGGACATCAAGTTTCAGGATCTGGGACTTCTGGTGGTGGATGAGGAGCAGCGCTTCGGCGTGCGCCATAAGGAGCGGCTGAAGCAACTGCGCAAGGAGATCGATGTGCTGGCCATGAGCGCCACGCCGATTCCGCGCACGTTGCACATGTCGCTGGTGGGCTTGCGCGACATGAGCGTGATTGAGACGCCGCCCAAGGACCGCATGGCAATTCAAACTGTTGTCGCCAAATTCGACGAGAAGATTGTGCGCTCGGCCATCGAGGTGGAGCTGGAGCGCGGCGGGCAAGTGTATTTTGTGCATAATCGTGTCGAGTCCATCTACGAAATCGCCGCGCGAATACAAGAGTTAGTCCCGGCGGCGCGAGTTTGCGTGGGCCACGGGCAGATGAGCGAGACGGAGCTGGAGCGCGTGATGCTGGCCTTCATGCGCCACGAGTACGATGTGCTGGTGGCGACGACGATTATCGAAAATGGGCTGGATATTCCGCTGGCAAATACCATGCTGATTAACCGCGCGGATCGGCATGGACTGGCTGAGTTGTACCAGTTGCGCGGGCGCGTGGGGCGCTCGAACCGGCGCGCTTATGCGTATTTGCTGATTCCGCCGGAGCAGGAATTGACTCCGATTGCGCGAAGAAGACTCGCGGCACTGAAGGAGTTCAGCGACCTGGGCGCGGGCTTCAAAATCGCGGCGCTGGATCTGGAGCTGCGCGGCGCGGGTAATATGCTGGGCGGCGAACAGAGCGGGCACATCGAGGCGGTGGGATTCGAGTTATACACCTCGATGCTGGAGGCCGCGGTGAAGGAGATGAAGGGCGAGAGCAGCGAGGAGCGGCCCGCGACGCAACTGAACTTGGGGCTGTCGCTGCGCATTGACGAGAGTTATGTGCCGGAGGAGAATCAGCGGCTCCGGCTTTATAAAAAAATCGCAGGCGCGGCGAGCGAAGCGGCGGTCAGCGAGGTGCGCGCTGAGATGGAAGACCGTTATGGAGCGCCGCCCGACGCGACGGTGTTTCTGTTGGAGGCGGCGCTGATCAGGCTGGAATGTGAGCGAATCGGCATTGCGCAGGTGGATCGCAAGCGCGCAGAACTGCACATTCGCTTCCGGGAGAATGCGGCCATCGACCCGCAGCGCCTGATGCAGCTGGTGGCGCGCAACGCCAGCCGGGGCGCGCAGTTCACGCCGCAGGGTGTGCTGAAGTATCCTTTGGTTGCCGCGCGATCTGACGAAGTGTTGCTTGAAATTCACGAATTGCTTACTGACTTGGCGACAACAGCGGAGGAGCAGACTTTGCCGTCTTAGTTCTTTTTTTACCGCCCTTTTTCGCATCTTTCCTCGAATAGCCGCGAAAAAGACGGGGTCCCAGGGTTAAACTTTTTTTGAGACGAGGCTGATGAGATGAGCAAACAGGTGCGCAAGGCGGTATTTCCGGCAGGCGGGCTGGGCACGCGGTTTTTGCCGGCCACCAAGGTGATCCCCAAGGAGATGCTGGCACTGGTGGACAAGCCCATCATCCAGTACGGCGTGGAAGAGGCAATCGCCTCGGGGATTGAGCACATCATCATCGTTACCGGGCGCGGCAAGAGCGTGATGGAGGATCACTTCGACATCAGCTATGAACTGGAAGCGACGCTGGAGCAAAAAGGCAAGCACGAGTTGCTGGCCGTGTCGCGCAATGTCTCGTCGCTGGCGCGGATCAACTATGTTCGCCAGAAGGAGCCGCTGGGCCTGGGCCACGCCGTGCTCTGCGCCAGGGACCTGGTAGGCGACGAGCCGTTTGCCGTCATTCTGCCCGATGACGTAATTGCGGCCAAGACGCCCTGCCTGAAACAACTCATAAACGTTTTTGACGAGAAGGGCGGCTCGGTGCTGGCGACGCAGACCGAAGAGGGGCCGGGAATCAGCGCCTATGGCGTGCTGGCCGGCTCACAGGATCCCGGCAACCCGCGGATTTTCAACTGCACCGGCATGGTGGAGAAACCGAAATTCGCCGAAGCGCCGTCAAAGCAGGCTATCGTAGGGCGCTACGTTCTCACGCCACGCATCTTTGCGCTGCTCGAGCAGACCAAACCCGGCAAGGGCGGCGAGATACAACTCACCGACGGGATTCTCGCGCTGCTGAAAGAAGAAAAGGTCTTCGGCTATAACTTTGAAGGCAAGCGGTTCGATGCCGGCGACAAGCTGGGTATGTTGGAGGCGACGGTGGAGTTTGCGCTCGAGCGCAGCGATCTTGGGCCGCAGTTCCGCGCGTATCTGAAGGGGCTGAAACTGTAAAGCGTAGTTAGCGGTTTGATATTCGTTGTCTCCCACACATTCGCAAAGTACGCGAATGGATGGGGCACGGGATATTCGTAACTAGCCTGTGCTTTACGCCTTCCACTTAATGTTGCAGCCAATCGAGGGGAGCTGCTCCTTGGGCGCCGGCTTGCCGGCAAGCACCAGGTCGATGGCTGCGCGCAGGTCTTTGCCGGTTACGGGGATGCCGTTGCCGGGGCGGCTGGAGTCGAACTGGCCGCGATAAACCAAGTGGAGATTACTGTCGAAAAGAAAGAAGTCCGGCGTGCAGGCGGCTTTGTAGGCGCGCGCCACGGCCTGCGTTTCGTCGTACAGGTAGGGAAAGTTGAAGCCGAAGGTTCTTGCCTGCTCTTTGAGACCGGCGGGGCTGTCGGCGGGATGGGTGGTCACGTCGTTGCTGCTGATGGCGACGATGCCGATGGGCTTGCCGGCGTAGTCCTTGCCTAGCGCTGCCAGACCCTTCTCGATGTGCTTCACATAAGGGCAGTGGGCGCAGATGAACATGACCAGGAGCGTATGTTTGCCGCGAAAGTCGTCGCGGCGAATCTTCTTGCCGGTCACTACGCAAGTTAGCGCAAAGTCGGGGGCGGTGGTGCCCAGTTCCAGCATGGTGGATTCAGTAAGTGCCATGATTATTCTCCTGATAACTCCTTAAAGCTTAAAACAAAGGTGCCTGGCGGCCGGGCATCGTCAGGCCGAAGTGTTCATAAGCCAGGTGCGTGGCGACGCGGCCGCGCGGCGTGCGGTCGAGAAAGCCGATCTGAATAAGAAACGGTTCGTAGACCTCTTCGAGCGCGTCTTCCTCCTCGGCCAGTGTAGCGGCCAGCGTGCCCAGGCCGACCGGGCCACCGTCGTATTTCTGCATGATGGTGAGCAGCAGCCGGCGGTCGATCTCGTCGAAGCCGTGGGCGTCCACTTCAAGCATGGTGAGAGCGGCTTTGGCGGTAGGGTGGTCAATCACGCCTGTCCCGCGCACCTGAGCGTAGTCGCGAACGCGGCGCAGCAGGCGATTGGCTATTCTCGGAGTCCCGCGGGAGCGCAGTGCGATCTCCGCCGCGCCATCCTGGTCGATGGGAATCTGCAAGACCTCGGCGGAACGCTTGACAATGATGCGCAACTCTTCCTCGGTATAAAATTCCAGGCGCAGCAGAATGCCGAAGCGCGAGCGAAGCGGTGAACTGAGCAGGCCGGGCCGCGTGGTGGCGCCGATGAAGGTGAAGGGGCGAATCTCCATCACGTGGGTGCGCGCCGCCGGACCCTGGCCGATGATGATGTCCAGTTTGTAGTCTTCGAGGGCGGTGTAGAGCTTTTCTTCCAGCAGCGGCTGCATACGGTGAATTTCATCGAGGAAGAGCACCTGGCGCTCGCGCAGGTTGGTGAGGATGGCCGTCAAATCGCCCTGAATTTGCAGGGCCGGGCCGGAGGTCTGCTGGAAGCCGACGTCCAACTCATTGGCAATGATGGTGGCCAGCGTGGTTTTGCCCAGGCCGGGAGGGCCGGAGAGGAGCACGTGATCCAGCGCCTCGCCGCGCGATTTGGCGGCTTCCAGAGCGATGGTAAGTTGTTCTTTTGCTTTCGCTTGTCCAATAAACTCGCCCAGCCAGCGGGGGCGCAGTTTGAGTTCAAAGCCCTGCTCTTCGTCGGCGCGCGCGGCGCTGACCAGCCGTTCCGGAGTGTTGTCGCGGGCGATGGCCATGCTGAGCAGAAGTGTAGCCGGTGCAGGGTATTGCGGGCAAAGAGCAGTTGAGCGCGGGGCTTGCCGATCGGCAAGTTTCCCGCGTCATAAACACGGCAGAGAAGGAGCACGCAAGCAGCCGCCGGAGAGCTTATTAACTGTTTTGATTCCGTATGAATAGGGACTTTTTTATGGAATTGGCGCATAGTTATTTAAGGGCCTATAGTCGAATGTGGACGATAATCTCCGGTTTCGCCAGGGGAAGGCGAAGCCGTAGCTGTTGGAAACGCCAGGAGACCCATTATGTTCAATCGCTTCTGCTTCGGAACGTTCTTGCTTGCCTGCCTTGCATTGCCATTTACCGGCTGCAGCAACGCCAGTTCTGGACTGGATTCCGTTCAGGTGGCCCCAACGAGCGCGACTCTGGGAGGCGGCGCCACCTTGCAGATGACAGCTACGGGGACATTCGGCAATGGGTCCCATCCCACCAAGCAGGACATTACCACCCAGGTGACATGGAGTTCGAACCTTGTCGGCGTTGCAACGGTCAGTAATACCGGAATTGTAACGGCCGTAGGCGCGGGTGTAGCCAACATCACGGCTTCCGCGCAGGGGTATAACGGCCTTGTTTCCTCCAGCGCAACAATCACCGTGACCGGAAGCGGAAGCGTAACGGCGGAGCCTCTGGCTTCGATGACCGTTGTTCCGGGCTCGCAGACGCTCACGACAGCCGATCAGACCGTTGGGTTCATTGCCATCGGCGTCACCACAACCGGCAACACGGTGAACCTGACCAACCAGACGGCAACGATCGGCACGGCAACGATTCAGCCGGCAACCTGGGCTTCCAGCGCCACCTCGGTGGCCACCATCGATCCAGCCACTGGAATTGCCACATCCGTTTCGAACGGCACCACGACGATCTCAGCAATTGCCAAGAACCCGGACGGCACAGTTGTGACGGGAACGGCAACCCTGACTGTGAACATCCCTGGCTCACCGGAGCCGTTAGCCTCAATGGCCATTGTTCCGGGCTCGCAGACAATCACAACAGCTGCTCAGACAGTGGGGCTTATCGCCATCGGCACCACAACACTCGGCACTACGGTGAACCTGACCAACCAGACGGCAACCATCGGCACGGCGACGATCCAGGCGGCAACCTGGGCTTCCAGCGTTCCCTCAGTGGCCACCGTCAATCCAATCACTGGAGTCGCCACATCCGTTTCGAACGGCACCACAGCGATCACCGCAATTGCCAAGAATCCAGACGGCACGGTGGTAACGGCAGTCGCAACCCTGACGGTGAGCATTCCCGGTTCACCGGAGCCATTGGCCTCTATGGCCATTGTTCCGGGTTCGCAGACGCTCACGGCGGCCCTTCAGACTGCGAATCTTGTCGCCATCGGCACCACAACACTCGGCACCACGGTGAACCTGACCAACCAGCCGGCAACGATCGGCACGGCAACGGTCCCGGCGGCAACCTGGGCTTCCAGTGTCCCCTCGGTGGCCTCCATCGATCCAGCTACTGGAATTGTTACGTCCCATATGAATGGCACGACGGCTATCACGGCGATGTCCATCAATCCCGACGGCACGGTGGTGACGGGAACGGCAACCGTGACGGTGAGCATCCCCGGCACACCGGAGCCTCTCGCCGCGCTGGCCATTGTTCCGTCCTCGCAGACAATCACAACAGCTGCTCAAACAGTGGGGCTTATCGCCATCGGAACCACGACAAACGGCACCACGGTGAACCTGACCAACCAGACGGCGACAATTGGCACGTCAACGATCCAGGCGGCAACGTGGGCTTCCAGCATTCCCTCGGTGGCCACGATCAGTCCAATCACTGGAGTCGCCACATCCGTTTCGAACGGCACCACGGCGATCACAGCAATTGCCAAGAATCCAGACGGCACGGTGGTAACGGCAGTCGCAACCCTGACGGTGAGCATTCCCGGCTCACCGGAACCTTTGGCCTCGATGGCCATCGTTCCGGGCTCGCAAACGCTCACGGCGGCCCTTGAGACCGCGGGGCTTGTCGCCATCGGAACCACGACAACCGGCACCACGGTGAACCTGACCGGCCAGACGGCAACGATCGGCACGGCGACGATCCCGGCGGCAACGTGGAAATCCAGCGTCACCGCGGTGGCTACCATCGATCCAGCCACTGGAATTGTCACAGCCCATGCGAACGGCACGACGGCCATCACGGCGATGTCCACCAACCCCGACGGCACGGTGGTGACGGGAACGGCAATCGTGACAGTGAGCATTCCCGGTTCACCGGAGCCATTGGCCTCGATGGCTATTGTCCCAGGCTCGCAGACACTCACGGCAGCTCTTCAGACTGCGAATCTTGTTGCCATCGGCACCACAACGTTTGGCACCACGGTGAACCTGACCAACCAGACGGCAACAATCGGCACCTCCACGATTCTGGCGGCAACGTGGAGTTCCAGTGTCCCCTCGGTGGCCTCAATCGATGCAGCCACTGGAGTTGTCACGGCCCATGTGAACGGCACGACGGCCATCACGGCGATGGCTATCAATCCCGACGGTACGGTAGTGACGGGTGTCGCGACCCTGACGGTGAGCATTCCCGGCTCACCGGAGCCTCTGGCCTCGCTGGCTATTGTTCCGTCCTCGCAGACGCTCACAGCAGCTCTTCAGACCGCCGGGCTTGTCGCCATCGGCACCACAACGAACGGCACCACGGTGAACCTGACCAATATGACGGCTACGATCGGCACGTCGACAATCCAGGCGGCAACCTGGGCTTCCAGCGTCACCTCGGTGGCCTCAATCGATGCAGCCACTGGAATTGTCACGGCCCATGCGAATGGCACGACGGCGATAACAGCAATGGCAACTAACCCCGACGGCACGGTAGTGACGGGAGTCGCAACCGTGACTGTGAGCATTCCCGGCTCACCGGAGCCTCTGGCCTCGCTGGCTATTGTTCCGTCCTCGCAGACGCTCACGGCAGCGCTTCAGACTGCGGGGCTTATCGCCATCGGCACCACAACAACCGGCACCACGGTGAACCTGACCAATATGACGGCTACGATCGGCACGTCGACGATCCAGGCGGCAACGTGGGCTTCCAGCGTTCCCTCGGTGGCCACCATCGATCCTGCCAGTGGAGTTGTCACGGCCCATGCGAACGGCACGACGGCCATCACGGCGATGGCCTCGAACCCCGACGGCACGGTGGTGACGGGAGTCGCGACCCTGACCGTGAGCATCCCCGGCTCACCGGAGCCACTGGCCTCGATGGCCATCGTTCCGTCCTCGCAGACGCTCACGGCAGCTCTTCAGACCGCCGGGCTTATCGCCATCGGCACCACAACAAACGGCACCACGGTGAACCTGACCAATGTGCCGGCTACGATCAACGGGGCAACGATCCAGGCGGCAACATGGGCTTCCAGCGTCCCCTCGGTGGCCACCATTACTGCACCCGGTTTCGTCACGGCCGTTGCTAACGGCACAACGGTGATCACGGCGATAGCCACGAATCCCGACGGCACAATCGTGACGGGAGTCGCAACCCTGAACGTCGACATTCCGTCCACCCCGGAGGCTCTGCTGTCGCTGACTATAGTTCCTTCGTCGCAATCGGTGGCGGCAGCCACCCAAACCACCCAATTCCTGGCGATCGGCGATTTCGCGACGAGTTCATCCACGCCCGGCTACCAGAATATGGCGAATGAGAGCGGCTACACGGTCACATGGAGTTCCAGCAACCCGCAAGTCGCCACCATCGATCCCACTACTGGAATCGCCACGGGAGTTGGACCTGGCACTACGGCTATCATAGCCATCGTCACCAACAACACCGACCATAGCGGCGCGACAGCCACGGCAACTTTTTCGGTAACCGGGCCGGCCGCTGAGCCGATCTCCGCGTTGTCCATCTTCCCCGGCTCACAGTCGGTTACTTTGCCGTTGCCCGGATCGCCTCTTCAGTACGCCCAATTTATCGCGATTGGAACCAATGGCAGCACAGATCTGCAGACGGACGTGACATCCCAGGTCAACTGGAGTTCCACCAACCCGCTGGTTGCCACCATCACTTCTGCCGGTGTTGCCACGGCGCTCAGCACGGGCTCGACCACGATCACGGCCGTCGCAACGAACCCGGATAACAGCGTAGTGACGGCGACGGCAACCCTGAATGTTGGGAGTGTGGCGTCTGAGCCTCTGCTTTCGGTTTCCATCCTGCCCTCTTCTCAATCGCTGGCGTCGCCGGGCCTGACCAGCCAACTGCTTGCCATAGGGACATTCTCAGCAGCGCCGACTACGCAGGACGTGACCAAGGGCATCAGCGCCGAAAATATCACGACCCAATGGTATTCCAGCGATACGTCGGTGGCCACGGTATGCACCACTGGAGTTATATGCCCAGCTACAAACATGATATCGCCCGGGCTGGTGATGTCGGTAGGTCAGGGCACGACCGCCATCATCGTTGTAGTGTCCAACCCCGACGGCACGCTGGTGACCTCGACCGCGCCCTTCACGGTGGAGGCGGGAACCTCGGAGACGTACACCGCGCTGACTATCTATCCCAACTCGCAGTCAGCTTCTGCGGCGTCTCAACAGAGCCAGTTTATTGTGATGGGCACCGCGGGCACCTCCAACCTTCAGTACGATGTGACCAACCTGGTCCAATGGTGTTCCAGCAACCCGGCGGTTGCCACGATTGGCAGCGCGCTTGCCGGTTCGGCTACCTGCGCGAATCTCACAACAGGAGCCGGATCAACTCCCGGCCTGGCAATATCTCTATTCTCGGGCGTTACCACGCTAACCGTAACGTATACGAACCCGGACAACAGCAAGATCGTTGCGACCGCGACCTACACAGTGAACATCGGGTCGGCGCCGGAGCCTTTGCTTTCGATCACGATTATTCCAAACAGTATTACCGTTGACCAGATATTGGATACCGGAAATTTCCTGGCCTTCGGAAACTACTCGACGACTCCAACCATCCGGGATATCACCAACGAGGTTACCTGGATATCCTCCGCCCCGGATGTCTTCCCCATTGAGTCTGGCGGAGTTCCCGGCGCCCAGGCGGGGATTGCCACGGCCTACGGTGAGGGCACCGCCACCATCATTGCTGAAATGGTGCGTCCGGCGAGTTGCGCGACGGACCCCACTCCGTCCATTTGTGTAGACAGCAACCCGGACAACACGGTTGTGACCCAGACTGCGACGTTCTCATGTCCTCAAGGCCCATGCACTTTAGTTCCCGTGGCAGCGCAAATGGCGACGCTGACCGTATATAACGTCGGCCAAAACCCCACCACTTGGTATGTAACGGCTCCCTCCAGCAGCGGGGTGGCGGACCTGATCCATTGCGGCCCGGACTCCGGCAATAATACGGGCGGGTCGGTATGCATTGGAAACTACCCCATTGGCTATGCGGTGACGTTGACGGCATATCCAACCGGGACCGATCCAGGGGGGAGTTCCTTTAATGGCTGGTCGGAAAACTGCGGCGGCTATGATCCAGGGACTGGCGTCTACACGCCAAACCTGACATCGACCTGCACAGTTACGCTCAATAGCAACGAAACCGTGGGTGTTATCTTCAACTGATTCGCATTGCTTGCCTACAAAGCCGCTCTTCGGGGCGGCTTTGTTGCGTTTGGCGTAGGTCGTTTCTGGATATGACGAAAATTTGGATTCATACTAGTAACACACTATAGTAATAGGTTATACACGGATTATTGTTACGTATGGTAGATGCTATGTACTATAGTAATCATGTACCAGAACGGTACACAAAAGGAGAATTATCGATGAACAGCACAACCAAAATTCGCAAAGCTTCGATTATTCTGTCACTCGCCCTAACAGCATTCTTCGGCCTGACTTCTATTCAAGCTCAAGGCATGAATTTAACTGTCACCGTATCCGGATCAACATCTACCAATCCGAGTAGCATTCCAGATGGATCAAATGTGATCTATATCGTTGATCAAACAAACGGCAAAGTTATGGTTTGTACGGCAACACTGAATGTGAATTATCTTGGAGCTGTTACCGCGCAATGCACGAATGTCGGAACTGTGTCCACGAGCTCATCCGTACCTACGCCCACAGTAGGGCTTTCCATGTATGAATCACCATCCATCGTGTATCAACTAACAGTAATATCACAAGTTTGGATTATCAATAACAGTTCCGGTGTAATCTCTTCATGTTCATCATATGGATATGTAGGATCGTCTCCAACTGTAAGCTGCACTAACGTTGCTACTGCCCCATAACAGTTGCAATGTTTCTGAACGATTTTCAACTAAGGCGCAACATTTGCCGGCAAAGCCGCTCTTCGGGGCGGCTTTGTTGCGTTTGGAGGCAGATATGATGCTGTTGCCGGTTCACACGGCCGGCGCGTTAACCTCCGGCCAGTAGCGGAAGCTGTGGAATGTGGCCTTGCCTTCGCCGCAGGCGTAAACTGCGGGGCGAACGTCGAGAAAGCCATCGAGAACATTGTGGTTCATGCCGGAGATTTCGGCCGATTCCGGGGTGCGCTTCCAACTCTGGCCGGGGAGGCGGTAATAGAAATCGACCTCCTGGCGGTCATTGATGGCGCGCAGGGTGGCTTTGGTTACGCCTGGTTGATGGCGGCTGGGAATGAAGCCATTGGGGTTGCGCGCGCCGATCCCTTCCGGGGAGATAACGATGCCGGCAGCGTGATTGGGATTGTAGAAGAGCATCAGGCCGGACTCGCATCCGGGCGAGACTTCAATGTCCATCTCCACGGTGTAGGAGTGTCCGCCGACGGGGGTTGTCAGGGCGGAAGTGTCGGTTAGCGATTTGCCTTTGGCTGCCAGGGTGAGGGCGCCGTTGCCGGTGGTGAAGCGGGCGGGGTCAAACTCGTGCCAAAAGGCCCACTGAAGGCCGAGTTCGGGGCTGGTGAAGTCGTCGGAGGGATCAAGGAAAGGCTGCTGGCTGGTGCCGGGGATGGGCATGGGAATCGCGGAATCCGCCTTAATGCCCGCGGGAACGCGGAACCAGCCGTCAGCGGTCCACTCGATAGGCAGTAGCATAAGCTGGCGGCCCAATGTGCGGTAGCCGTTTTCATAGGAGTGGACGGTGATGTACCACTTGCCGTCTGGAGTATCGACCAGGCGGCCATGGCCGAGCGAGAGCCAGCGGTCGTCGCGCGAGTGAGTGTGGACGATGGGATTGTAGGGCGAGAACTCCCAGGGGCCGTCGGCGTGGCGGCTGCGGGCGGAGATGACGCTGTGGCTGGTGCCGGGACCGGCGGTGCCGCCTTCGGCCACGTTGAGGTAAAACCAGCCGTTGCGCTCGATCAGCTTGGGTCCTTCCAGGCATGTGCATTCCATGCGCGTGGTGGCGGGGATGGGCCAGGGGTCAAGCACCATGCGCGGAGGTGTCTTGACCGCCAGGCCGTCAGGAGTAAGCTCGGCCATGAGTCCGCCGGCCATGTAGAGAAAGCGGTGGCCATTATCGGCGATGTGGGCGGGATCGATATTCTTGATGCCGAGATCGATAGGCTCGCTCCAAGGGCCGGTAGGATGGTCGGCGTGAACGACGCGCAGGCTGCCGTCGGCGGGGAAGTAGATGTAAAAGTGCTTCTGATACTCGCACAGGTAGGGCGCCCAAACCGTGCCGTAGTAGCGATGCAGCGCGGCGGCAACGGGGCGCCAGTTGATCAGGTCGCGCGAGTGCCAGATGAGCAGCCCGGGCGCGTAATCGAAGCTGGAGTGGGTGAGGTAAAAGTCGTCGCCGACACGAATCGGGCTGGCGTCAGGATGATCGCCGCCCAAAATGGGGTTGCGATAGACGTTCGCGGTTTGCGCCAAGGCGAAACGGGTTTTGGGAGTGAGGGCGAGAGAGGCGCAAGCGGCGGTATTCAGGACGAAGCGGCGGCGGGTTAGCATAGCGTGACCAGTGTAGCGTCTAGCGGTTTGTGGAGTAAAGCGAATGTGCCGCCGGTCAGGGACCGCCGTTTAGACTGGTAGGGTTGCCCGGAACGTGATGACCCGCCGCTTTCAGCGAATTCGCCGCTTTCATTTCAATCGGCCGCAGCGCATTGCCGCGGGGCTGCTGGCCGTGTTTCTCCTCCAGGGGTTGTGGCTCACCGGTCACGAGACGCTGACCGACCGTGATTACCAATATGCGCGCTGCGGGCGCGAGATGTGGGAGCGGCCGTTGCGACTGGCCGGCTGCTTTACCAGTTGCGGCAACATTCACGACGGAATTCTGGTCTACCGGCTCGCCGGGCTGCCGCTGACATTGAACCTGCTGGCCGAGCGGGGGCTGGACCATTTCCGCAAGCCCGAAGACAAGGTGGTGCAGGCGGGCGGCGAACTTTCCACGTGGGAGTTGCGCCACCAGCTCAGGTACACCTTGCTCTTGCTTCGCCTGCCGTTTCTCGCCGCCGGGTGCATGCTGGGCGCGGGCCTGTGGTGGGTAACGCGGCGGCTCTACGGCAATCTGGGCGGCTACACGGCGCTCGGGTTCTACTGCTTTTCTCCCGCCGTGCTGAGGGCCTGCGTCGCGCCCAATGCTGAGGTGCTGGCCGCGCTGGGAGTCTATGGCGGCTTCTACACCTGCATCGGCGTGGCTCATGCCATGCAGGGACCGCGGCGAAAGTGGCGGCCGCGCATTCTGTTGCTGACAGCGGCCTTCAGTCTGGCGGCGGCCTCGCACATTGTCGCGCTGCCCTTGGTGGCGATGCTGGGCTTGGCGGCCATGCTCTGGGTGGCCGAAGGGCGGCGCTCTCAGGTGCTGCCAGTGGTGCTCGTGGCCATGGCCGGGGCGCTGGTCTTCGTCTTTGCCTGCTATGGCTTTTCTCTGGATGCCGTCAGCGGCTTCTTCCACCCTGCTACGAGTCTTCTTTGGGTTTCTCTCGACCCTGCGCGGCGATTCTTCTCCGCGTTGCCAAACGCTGGGATCACGGTGGCTGCCGCTGCTGCCTTGGCGTTGTTCCTGGGGCTGCGCAAGTCATGGTATTTTGGCAATACAGTACCGCTGCTGTGCGCCTTGGTTCTAATTCCTCTGGTCACAACAGGCGTCCCCAGCGCTCCCTGGCTCTGGGCGCTGCCCTATCTGTTCACGTTTATCGGCGGGGTCTTCGCCGATGCCTACGAAGGGCCATGGGGACGACTGGCGCTGGGAGCTGCCGGGGCCATTTTGCTGCTGCAAGCAGTGTTTTGCGTGCTGAGTTTACCGGGGCTTCTGTAGGGGCATGGTTCAGCGTACATGGAAGAGTTTCCCTGGCTCCGCGCTCAGCAAAAAAAGCATAAAAACGGGCTATAGCCGGGGTTAAATTCAAGACCAACACAGGGTGCGCTGTCCACCAGAGAAGAAGCTCTTGGTAGGGAATGAAAGCAGGGCATAAAATCTAGCAATATAAGGACTTATTTCTTTAACTGGACCTTGCTGAAACCCTCTTTGAAGATGTAAAATAAAAGCACAGCCCACGCCAGGCCGGCCCCGCTTTTCCGGACCTTTACCGCCGCCTTCCGGCGGGCCTGAAATGACCTCTATGCCCGACGATCAGAATCCCCAGCTCCCCCTTAAAGGGGTTACGCCGCCACCCGGCAGCGCCAGCCTCATCCCCATCAATATCGAAGAGGAGATGCGCCGCTCCTATCTCGACTACTCAATGAGCGTCATCATCGGGCGCGCGCTGCCTGATGCCCGCGACGGCCTCAAGCCCGTGCATCGCCGCGTGCTTTACACGCTCAACGAGATGGGTCTGCAGCACAACAAGAAATACACCAAGTGCGCCAAGGTGGTGGGTCAGGCGATGGGCGTATACCATCCCCACGGCGACTCGGCCATCTACGACACTCTGGTCCGCATGGCGCAGCCCTTCTCGCTGCGTTATCCGCTGGTGGATGGACAAGGTAACTTCGGCTCGGTGGACGGCGACCCGCCCGCGGCCATGCGTTACACCGAGTGTCGCATGGAGCGCATTGCCGGCGAAATGCTGGCCGACATCGAGATGGAGACGGTGGACTTCGTGCCCAACTACGATGAATCCACCTTCGAGCCGACCGTGCTGCCCACGCGTATTCCCAATCTCATCGTCAACGGCTCCAGCGGTATCGCCGTGGGTATGGCCACCAACATTCCCCCGCACAACCTCACCGAAATCGTCAACGCGGCCATCGAGTTGGTTAAGAATCCCGGCGCCGGCCTTGCCGAGGTGCTCAAGCACGTGCAGGGGCCGGACTTCCCCACCGGCGGATTTCTCTATGGAAAGTCCGGCATTGCGCAGGCCTACAAGACCGGCCGCGGGCGCTTCCTGATGCGCGCCCGTACAGCGCTCGAAAGCCTGACCAAGGAAAAACAGGCGATTATCGTCACCGAGATTCCCTACCAGGTGAACAAGTCCAAGCTCATTGAGCGCATCGCCGAGCTGGTAAACGATAAGACCATTGACGACATCGGCGACGTGCGCGACGAGAGCGACCGCGACGGCATGAGAATCGTCATCGAGCTCAAGCGCGGCGCGCAACCGGAGATTATTCTCAACCAGCTCTACAAGCACACCCAGATGCAGGAAAGCTTTTCCATGATCTTTCTGGCGGTGCTGAACGGGCAGCCGCGGGAGCTGCCCCTCGATGCCGCCATTCGCTGCTTCATCGATCACCGCATCGATGTTGTCCAGCGGCGCACGGTCTTCCTGCTGCGCAAGGCGCGCGAGCGCGAGCACATTCTGGAAGGCTACAAGATTGCTCTCGACAATCTCGACACCGTCATCAAGCTCATTCGCGCCTCGGCTTCGCGGGTCGAGGCGCGCGAGAATCTCTATGCCTGGGGCAAGGGCAAGGCAATTGTCATCAACCTGGGCCGCGAGCGGCTGCCACACGAGGAAAAAGGCCTGACGCTGCGCCAGATTGACGCCATCCTCGAACTGCAACTTTATAAGCTGACGCAGCTTTCCATCGACGAAATCCTGAACGAGTTGAAGCAGAAGCGCGAAGAGATCGCCGAGTATGAATCGATCCTGGCCAGCGAGAAGAAGCTGCGCAAGGTCATCGTCAAGGAACTGGAAGAGGTGCGCGACAAGTACGGCGACGCGCGCCGCACGCAGATCGTCGATGAGAGCGCCGAGATACAGCTCGAAGACCTGATCGTCGACGAGCAGGTCGCGGTCACGGTGAGCCACCAGGGCTACCTCAAGCGCACGCCCATCAGTACTTATCGCCAGCAGCGCCGCGGCGGCACCGGCCGCACCGGTATGAAGACCCGCGAGGAGGATTTCGTCGCCCAGTTAATCGTCGATTCGACGCACGCCTTCCTGCTCTGCTTCACCAACTCCGGCCGCGTCTACTGGCTCAAGGTCTACGAGATTCCCGACGTGGGCGCGGCGGGGAAAGGCAAATCCATCCAGAGTCTGCTCGACCTTCAGCCCGGCGAAAATGTGCGCGCCATCCTACCGGTGCGCGACCTCGAGGAAGAGGGCAAGTTCATCTTCTTTGCCACGCGCAACGGAACCGTCAAGAAGACGCCGCTCAAGGACTTTTCGAACGTGATGTCCCGCGGGATTATTGCGATTGGAATTGATGACGGCGACGAGCTGGTCAAGGCGCGCATCACCGACGGCCACCAGATTATTTTCCTGGCCACGCATCTGGGCCTGGCCATCCGCTTCGACGAGAGCGACGTCCGCTCCATGGGCCGCCCCGCCTATGGCGTGCGCGGCATCGAGTTGCGCAAAAACGATTACGTCGTCGGCGTTGCGGTTACGCCTAAAAAGCACAAGCCCGGCGAGTACCTCATCCTTTCCGTCACCGAAAACGGCTTCGGCAAGCGCACCAACGTCGAGGAGTACCGCCTGCAATCGCGCGGCGGCAAAGGCGTCAAAAACGTCGCCGTCACCCCGCGCATCGGCCGCGTCAGCGGCATTCAGTTGGTGGATGACACCAGCGAACTGATGGTCATCAGCCAGTTCGGCAAGATCATCCGCATCGACACCAAGACCATCCGCGCCGCCGGCCGCGCCACGCAGGGCGTCCGCCTCCTCAACCTCGAGGCTGACGACAAGGTTGCCGCCGCCGTCATCATCCCGCCCGATGAGCTGAACGGCAATCACGACGAGCCAACGCTGTTGCAGTAAGACTGTGCGGCCAGTGATTAGCCCAAATCTCAACAGCGAAACGGATGGTAGCTGACAGGCAGGGAGGATTCAATGGCAAAGAAAAAGGCAAAACTTGCAAAACACGTAATTGAGGAAGTCTTTGCTGATGATAAGGTCTGGACGGTAAAGTACGGGGAACTGAAACGTGGTAAGGGAAGGCCAGGTAGGGCTCAACATCTATTCAACGTGCTTGGTGAAAAGCTACCCTTCTCAGCATTTGATGATGTAAAAAAGCATGTACTTAAGCAATACCCTAAGCCAGAGGGCGTGTATGTCGCGCATGACTCTATGGGTTGCCCACGATATATCGGACGTGGAAGTGTATTTAATCGACTACAGTCACAGAGGAAAAAACATCCTCTTGAGTTGCATTACTTCTCTTTCTACTTGGTGCCGGACAAGAATCATGAACGCGAAATTGAAACTCTTTTAATTCGTGCAGTTGGATTTCTTCTTGAGTACAACGAAAAAAAGAAACGAACCGGTATTTCTCACGGAAATATAAGAGACTACGAAGCAGGAACATTATTCTACGAGAGGCAACGTAAAAAAGGAAAGAAGACCTAGATACAAGGTGCCCCAGGCCACGCATTTCAAACCGGGGATTTCGCAATTCTACGGCCTTCGCCCATTGTCCGCAAATCCCGTAGGGAGTGGGTGAGAATAGCCCAGGATAAGCGTAGCGCAATCCTGGGAAAGCAATCCAAAAAACTATTGCGCCCCGTAGGGGCGCAGCGAAACCTATCAACTCACCCAATCGCTCCGCGTTATCTTCCGAATCGTCTTATCCATCGGCTTGCTCGGATCGTGCACGACGCCAATCTTCGCCCACGCCGCTTCGCTCAACTCACTCGTCAGAATGAGCCGTTCACCGACCGAAAGATTTCTCCAGTTTTTGACCCTTTCCTTCAGGTGCTCCGGCACATAGCCGTATGGAAACTTCGATTCGTCCACGCTCATAACTAGATTGTATTACTCTCCCAATCGTTCTACTCGTTCGAATCATCCGTAACTAATCTCCTCCATCCACGCCAGAATCTGCTCCCGCGTTGCAGATAATTACCCGCCGCTGGCGCACACTGACAGAATGAGCAAAAACTCTGCCAATCCCCTCATCAATCTGTCAGACATATCTCTGGATTGGACCCCTGAGGGGGTACCCCCACCCCCCTATACCCCCGGGGTATAAATATCCTTAAATACCTTGCAGATTATTTTTAAACCCCTTGGAATCAACGCGTGTGAAAAAATTCCACCTCAAAATATCCCGCATCGTGAGATATGGCCTCTAAAAATCGCCGGGAAAAACCCGTTTTTTCGCTGGTTTTTCCTGGAAATTACTCCGCCTTTACCAAGCCGCTGTCCCATTCGCCGCGCTCGCGCAACGCGGCTATCTCTTGCCGCGCCATCTCCTGGGCGCGCACGTAATCCGGCTTTCCCACGCGGTTCAACGGCATCTGTCCGGCTTCGAGGATAATCCAATGCCGCGGACGCATATACACGGACAAGGAACGCGCATGCCGATCCAATTCCTGACGGCTCACTTCCACTCCGGGCCGCTTCTCCACCACTGCCACCACCGCTTCAGAAACAACTTCATGAGCCACGCCGACTACCACGCAGTTAGCCACCTTACTCGCCAGCGTGCAGATATGCCGTTCCACATCGCCCGGGAAAATCTGGTAGCCGAAGGACTTGATCACCCATTTTTCACGGCCGGTCAGATGCAGGCCCGCGGCGTCCCTGTAGCCAAGATCGCCGGTATATAAATAGCCGTCGCGGGAAATTGCCTGCGCGGTGGCCGCGGGGTTGTTGACATAGCCAAGAAAGGTTTGCGGCCCGCGAAAGCACAGATGGCCAATCTCGCCGGAGGGCAGCTCATCGCCGGCGTTGCCATCGGCGCGCATGGGCTGGCGAATGGTACAGGGGTAAATCGGCATGTCCACGCCAAGCCCGGTGAGAATCGTTTCCCGGTCTTCCGCGTTCGCCTGGATGTAAGTGCAGAAACCGGCACTCTCAGTGAGTCCCAGCCCGGTGCCAATCACCGGCGCCATGGCGGCAAGCCGTTCCACAAAGGGCCGCGAGACCGAATGTCCGCCATACGCTGCAACTTTCAGGCTGGAGAGATCGTGGCCAGCATAGTCCTTCAGTATCCACTCCAGGTTGTACATGGCCGGAATCTGGGCCAGGATCTCCACACGATGCCGGGCAATGGCGCGCAGCGAACGGCTGGCGTCGAAAATCTCCAGTAGAACCGCCGTGCCACCGCCGAAGAAGGTGCTCATCATCGCCTCAGTCTGGCCGCCCACGTGCGAAGCAGGCAAATTGACCAGTGTGCGGGTGCCGCGGTCGCCGCCAAAAAACGCCCCGCATATGCACATGTTCTGCACCGTGATGTTGCGGTGCGAAAGCAGGGCCGGCTTGGGCGAGCCGGTAGAGCCGGTGGTAAAGATGACCAGCGCGCCATCGTTCTCGTTGATCTCGGCCAGTGCGGAGGAATCTGCATACGTCGCGGCGCTACTTGCCGCTTCGACTATCGACGCATAAGACCGCGTGCCGGCAATCGCCACCTCCGAGTCCACCGCGATGAAATGCTGGATCCATTTGCACTGCGCCTGAATGGCGCGCCACAACGGGCGAAGATCGAGCGGCGCTTTCACGCCGAGGCTCGCAAAACCACGCGGCCGGAGGATTTCCAGCGCGCGAATCACCTCAACGGGGGACAAGCGTAAATCCAACGGGGCGACGATGACGCCGATTTTGAAACAGCTGTATTCCAGCAGAACGTGATCCACGGTGAGCGGCAGCAAGGTGACCAGAAAATCGCCTTTGGCATAGCCCAGGCGCAACAATTCACTGGCCATCGCCGTGGTGATGCGGTCGAATTCGCTCCAGGTAACAGCGCGATCGCTCTCCGCGCTCAGAAAGGCGGCAGCCTCCGGCTTGGCTTTGGCCCACTTCGCCACCACTCCGTGCAAGAGATGGCGGTCGGCAAAAACTTGTTCGTAATCTTCGAGGGTAAATTGAGGCAGGTGCATCGGCTCACTCATGCACCAGTCGAACATTCGCGGCGGCGTGCGTCAAGAGCCGGGTTGAACGGCCTCGGAATCGCCAATTATCAGACAAAGCCGAACCCTGCCAGGCACTCGGAAACATAGCCAAATCAGCTTACACTGGAGTTGCTCTGGATTCTCCGTGCACTCCTTGATGCGGCGGACGTTTTTATAGCCTTCTTTCTGGCTACGCTCTGGGTGAGCGCGGCCAACGGTTCGCCGACTCCTACCGCAAAGCCGCGTAAAAGCACTGCATCCACGGCCATCCTAACAAGAAAGCACGCATTCGGTAAACCATGCGGATGGGCACAGGTTAGGGTTTTTGTCGAAAAATTTGCAATTTCTGATTTTGCCGTGTAACCCCTTCGAGTTTACAATCGCGGCCATAGCCAAATGTAGCTGAGCGAGGGGGAATATGAGCGAGATAGGCGTTCAACCTGGGGCTGCGTCAACCGGCCTTTCCCAGTGGCAGCGCGTTGCGAATACTTTCGCGGCGCCGTCGAAGACCTTTGAGGACATCAAGCGCGGCAACTTGAGTTGGTGGATGCCTCTGATCATCATGGTACTGACATTCGCGGTATATTACGGGTCTGTTTCAACACAGGTTACATGGAAGGTCGTGGCGCAAAACGAACAGCGGAATATGCCGGAATTCGCCAAACACATGATGGAACAAATGCCGCCAGAGCAAAGAGCCAAGCAGGAGCAGGCAGCGCCAATCACCAAGGCGATCACCACCGCGCTTACTCCGCTGGGAGTTCTTCTCATGGATCTCATCGCAGCCGGAGTTTTGCTGGCCACGATCAACTTCGGATTCGGCGGCAAGGCCAAATTTGGTTCTCTATTTGCCGTTACGCTCTATGCGGGCCTTGCTCTGTATCCTATTAAGTGGATATTAGCCGCCATCACGCTTTTTGTAGGTGTTGAGCCGGAGGTATTCAATATCAACAATCCTGCTCCAACTAATATTGGGGCATTCTTTGCTCAAAACGATACCCCCTTGTGGCTTTACGCGTTTTTGTCATCTCTGGATGGGGCGATGATTTGGTGCCTGATTTTGACCTCGATCGGTGTTGCGATCGTGGCTGGCGTCAAGCGCACCTCCGGCTACATTGCGGTCTTCGGGTGGTGGGTGATCGGTGTGTTGCTCGGTGTAGGCGTCGCGGCTGCGTTCAGTTGAGATGCAGACAGGCAGAAACAGCAAACGGCGCGCATTTTGAGTATGCGCGCCGTTCGCGTTTGCACACGAAAAAATGGCAGCTAGAAGCTGTCAGCTGCTTTACTCCGTCCAGCGGCGCAGAATCAGTGTGGCGTTGATGCCGCCGAAGCCGAAGGAATTTGACAGAGCAACGTCAAAACTGTGGGCGATGGCCTTGTTGGGCACGTAGTCCAGGCGGCATTCCGGATCGGCGTTTTCCAGGTTGATGGTGGGTGGCAGCATCTGATGCTGGAGCGCCAGCACGGTGATGCCGGCTTCCAGGCCGCCGGCTCCGCCCAGCAGGTGGCCGTGCATGGACTTAGTGCCGGAGATCTTGAGCTTGTGGCTGAGGGCGTGCTCGCCGAAGACCGCCTCGATGGCCTGCGACTCATTGCCGTCGCCGGCCGGGGTCGCGGTGGCGTGGGCGTTGATGTAGCCCACCTCCTCCGGCCGGATGCCAGCGTCCTTGAGGGCAGCCCTCATGCTGCGCTGCGCGCCCTGGCCCTCGGGAGCGATGGCCGTGATGTGATGGGCGTCGGAGCTCATGCCGTAGCCGATAATCTCGGCCAGGATCTTGGCTCCGCGCGCCCGTGCAAACTCCAGTTCCTCAAGAATGAGGATGCCTGCGCCCTCGCCGATGACGAAGCCGTCGCGGTCTTTGTCAAAGGGGCGGCTGGCGCGGGTAGGTTCGTCGTTGCGCTGGGAGAGCGCGCGCATGGAGGCGAATCCGCCCACGGAGAGCGGCGTGACCGCAGCCTCGGCGCCGCCGGCAATCATGACATCAGCATCGCCGTGCAGGATCATGCGTGCCGAGTCGCCGATGGCATTGGCCGAGGTGGCGCAGGCTGTGGCCGTGGCCGAAATCGGCCCCTTGGCGCCATAGCGGATGCTCACATCGCCCGCTGCCATATTGACGATGGCCGCGGGAATAAAAAAGGGTGAAATCTTGCGCGGGCCGCCCTGCAGCAGGTTAGCATGCTCGCGCTCGATGATCTCGAAGCCGCCGATGCCCGAGCCGATGAAAACTCCTACCCGGTCGGCTATCTCCGGGGTAATCTGGAGACCCGACTGGGTGATGGCCTCGTGGGTTGCTGCAAAGGCAAAGTGGATGAAGCGCCCCATCTTGCGCGCTTCTTTTTTATCCACGAAGTTGAGCGGGTCAAAGTTCTTGACCTCGGCGGCAAAGGTGGTTGTGAAGCCAGTGGTATCGAAGGCCTGTATGGGGCCCATGCCGCTGGCTCCGGCCATCAACTGCCGCCAAACCTCGGGGGCGGTGTTGCCCAGGCCGCAGACCAGCCCCAGGCCAGTGATAACGACTCGGCGGGTCACTGGCTACTTGCCGCCTTTCGAATTTTTCTCGATGTACTCGATCGCATCCTTGACGGTCTTGATCTTTTCGGCTGCATCGTCGGGAATTTCGATGTCGAAGGCCTCTTCGAACTGCATCACCAGCTCGACAACATCCAGCGAATCCGCTCCCAGGTCTTCCTGGAAGCTGGCGCCGGGGGTGACTTCGGCTTCGTCCACCTGCAACTGCTCGACGATGATTTGTTTGACTTTCTCTTCAACGGCCATGCACGTTTCTCCTCGTATTTTTTCAGAACTTGGGAATCTCTTTGGGCTTGCCTGTTTAGCCTACCGGGTCACGGCAGGGTAACACAACCACTACGCCCGAAAAAATGCGCATGGCCCCGAAATTCAAGTCTACCGGGCCGATGGGGGTGTGTAAAGGCGAGGAAAAGTGAGGGAATAGGGAATAGGGAACAGGGAACAGAAAACGGGCAGAAAACATGCGGGAAATGCACAGGTAAAAGGCGTATATTAGGCGAAGAGATACCGCTGAAACCATGAGGAGAAGCTATTTCGCATTCGCTGGAGTCTGACATGACCACGATCACTGAACCGACAATTACCTGCCCGAAGTGCAAAGCCGAGATTCCTCTTACGGAATCAATAGCAGCCCCATTGCTTGAAGCGACGCGTAAGCAGTATGAAAGGAAACTGTCCCAAAAGGATAGAGAAATTGAGCAACGAGAAGAAGCACTGCGCGAAAAGGAAAAGAAAGTCGTCGATGCGAGGCGCAAACTGGAGCAGGAAATTGCCGAGCAGGTCGCTGAGCAATTGAAGGCCGAGCGAACTCGAATTGTTGCCGAAGAGGCTAGAAAGGCTAAGCTTGCGAGCGCGTCCGAGATCGAGGCGAAGAACCGAGAGGTAGAAGGACTCAAGGAAGTTCTCGGCGAGAACAATCGCAAGTTGGCCGAGGCACAAAAGGCGCAAGCCGAAGTCCTTAAAAAGCAGCGCGAGTTGGACGATGCAAAGCGTGAACTTGATCTAACCGTTGAGAAACGGGTTCAGGAAAATCTTACCGACGTGCGCGCGCAGGCCAAACGTGAAGCAGAGGATGCGGAGCGTCTCAAAGTAGCCGAGAGAGATCAGAAGATCGCTTCCATGCAGCGAACCATTGAAGAGTTGCAGAGGAAAGCAGAGCAGGGTTCTCAGCAGCTACAAGGCGAAGTCCAAGAGCTTGAATTGGAGAGCCTGCTCCGTATCAAGTTTCCATACGACATCATAGAACCAGTTCCCAAGGGAGAATTTGGTGGCGACACTCTTCAGCGGGTTGTGAGCCAGGCAGGTGTAATGGCCGGAACCATTCTCTGGGAGTGCAAGCGCACCAAGAACTGGAGCAGCGGCTGGCTTGCCAAGCTGCGCGAAGACCAGCGTACTGCGAAAGCCGAAATATCCATTCTCATCTCCCAGGTTCTCCCAGAAGGTATAGAGACCTTCGATGTGATCGAAGGAGTATGGGTCGCCCACCCACGCGTCATCATTCCTGTCGCAACCGTGCTCCGCAATACGCTCCTCGAAGTCAGTACCGCCCGGCTCATCAATGAAGGGCAGCAGACAAAGGCTGAAATGGTCTACCAGTACCTGACCGGACCGCGCTTCCGTCAGCGTGTAGAGGCCATCGTTGAGGCGTTTTCGTGTATGCAGGACGACCTCGATAAAGAGCGAAAGGCCATCATGAAGCAGTGGGCCAAGCGTTCGGAGCAAATCGAGCACGTCATGAGCGCGACGGTCGGAATGTACGGAGATTTGCAGGGAATAGCAGGGAAATCGATCCAGGAAATTGAGGGGCTGGAGTTTCTAGCACTGGCCGCCGGAGCCGACGAGAACAGCGCGCCAGAGTAGCAGCAAGCGACTAACTCCGCGAACTCCGCTATCAAGCGCGCAGCGCGGCTAGCTCCGCTCCGTAAACGCCGCCCGCATCCGCTTCCAGGTCGTCTCCAAATCTTCGGGCAGGATGCGCGTCTCGGCGACGGTGGTCATAAAGTTGGTGTCGCCGGACCAGCGGGGCAGGGCGTGTAGGTGCAGGTGGCCTTGGACGCCGGCGCCGGCGGCCTGGCCCAGATTCATGCCAAAGTTGAAACCCTGCGGGCGATAGAGCCGTTCCAGCGCCTGTTCAGTGCGCTGCGACAGTTCGATCAACTCATGGGCGGTCGCGGTGGGCAGATCGGCCAACCGGTCCAGATGGGCGTAGGGCATCACCATCACGTGGCCGGAGGTGTAGGGGAATGCATTCAGGCAAACAAAGCAGTGCTGGCCGCGCAAGACAAGCCCGCCAGCGGCCTCGGCATCGTCTGGTTTCATGCCGTGGGTGATGGCGTAGTCGATGGAGGCTATCAGGTTGCAGAAGACGCAGTGGTGGTCGCCGGGCCAGGCTGCCAGGGTCGGGGGAACGCCGGGGCGGGCAGCGCTGTCGGTTGCGGTGATGTAGGCAAAGCGCCAGGGTGTCCAGAGAAGGTCCATGGGTTGGATCCCGTCAGCATCAGTATAGAAGGTTGTTGGGCTGGAAGGGTTGCAAGGTGGGGGCTTGCGGATTTTCATATCTCCCACGGCACGACGGAGATATGGCGCCGGCTGGAATCGTCCATAAAAATATGCAGAATATTTGGAAAATCGTACTATGCTGATCTGTATCTGTTTGGACACAGTTTATTTCCCAACTATGGAGGTGCATGATGCCCCAAGTACTCAATGCAAAAGATCCCGCGGTTCGTTCCTATCTGGAGCTGCGAAGAGCGGTTGGCTGGGTTGCCCTCGGGCTTCCTTTTGCGCTCATCATCCCCTGGTGGGTTTTGGGAAGCCATATGCTTCCTTCATCCATCAGCGGATACTACTACACCGGAATGCGCAACCTGTTCGAAGGAAGTCTGTGCGCCATTGCTATGTTTAACTTCTGTTGCCGGGGCTACGACTGGAAGGACGAGGCAGCAGGAATCTTCTCCGCTGCATGCGCGCTGGGCGTGGCATTTTGCCCTACAACACCGGATTCTGGTGTGCCCACGCCGTTCCAGGATCATGTTGGCGTAGCGCATTTAACCTTTGCGTCGCTCCTCTTTTTTACCCTCGCGTATTTCTGCCTGTTCCTGTTCAGGACGACGGCAGCGGACAGAATGGTGACCCGAAGGAAGCTTCAGCGGAATATGGTTTACTCGGTCTGCGGATGGGCGATCCTGGCTTCGATCCTCTTGATTATCGTTTGCAAGCTGCTTGGGCTAACGTATCTGATCGGGAGCCTGGGTGCCATGTTTTGCTTCGAGACGACCGCCTTGATAGCCTTCGGAATCGCGTGGCTGGTGAAGGGCGAAACGATTCTCAAGGATGAGATTGCGCCGGCGGATGGCCAATCCTGACCTGATCAGCCTGCTGCGCGCTTCCGGCAGTTGGTTGCATTGACGGGGGAAAGCGGCCGTTGCTACACTGGGGAGCGTAACTTCCTGCGCGGATTCCAGCAGCGAGTTGCGGCCGCTCTCCAAACAGCCGCCGCCTGCCGGGTGTTTCCCAAGGAAACCAGTCGTGTTCCACGCCAGCCTTACAGGCGGGAAGGTCTGTTCCTTGTGAAGGCACTGCGGATACAGGCGCGTGGTTGCGTGCAGAGAGGGCCTTCGGCACCCCTCAAGGCAAACGCAGCAGAGGGACCACCCCCAGCGGCAGGCAAGTTTGAGCCGCGGGAATAAGGAATTGCGGAGCTGGTAGCAATGGCAAACGTCGTCAATCCCGAACCCGAGAGCACAACCCTGAACACCGAATTGGAAAGCCTCGAATCTGTGGCGGAGCAAGAGCAGCCGTCGCCTGAATCCACGTCCAACGCCGAAAACCTCATGGCAGTCGATATTTCCGCGCTGGACGCCGATGCCCCAACCGAGCCTGTAACCGAGGATACGCCCGTGGCGGAAGCCACTGCGGAAGCCGCGCCTACAGTCGAAGTTGCAACAGAAGTTCCCGCGCAACCCCAGCCTGCTATCCAGGCCGATCCGGTTGCCGCGACGCCGGAGCCCGTGAAGGCCGCCGCGCCAGCAGAGCACAGTCTGGACCACATAGATGACTTTTCCGCTGCCCTGGAGGCGTTTGAGCGCGAGCAGGCCGCCGAGGCTGCCGCCGTTGAAGCCTACGGCGACAAGATTGTCTCCGGCACGGTAATCAAGCAGACGGACAAGCATCTGGTCATTGATGTGGGCCTGAAATCCGAGGGGCTGGTGCCGCTCGAACAGGTTCTGGACCACACCGGGGCCGTCAAGTTCCAGCCCGGTGACGTGATCGACGTGGTGATCGAGCGCGAGGAGCCGGAGGGCGGCTATCTGGCCAGCTACGAGAGGGCGCAGCGGCTGCGCGTCTGGGACACAATCGAGAAGGCCGCCGCCGGCAAGACCCCGATCACGGGCACGGTGGTGAGCCGCGTCAAGGGCGGCGTGACCGTGGACATCGGGCTGAAGGCGTTTTTACCCGGCTCGCAGCTTGAGATTCGCCCCGTCCGCAACCTGGATGGCTATCTCGGCCAGCAGATTGAGGTCCGGGTCATCAAGCTCAATAAGAAGCGCGGCAATGTGGTGGTCAGCCGCAAGGAAATACTGGAAGAAGAGCAGAACGCCAAGCGCTCCACCACGCTGGAACAGTTGAGCGAGGGCGCGGTAATGACCGGCACGGTGAAGAACCTGACCGACTACGGCGCCTTTGTTGACCTGGGCGGGATCGACGGCCTGCTGCACATCACCGACATGAGTTGGGGCCGCCTCACGCATCCCCGCGACCTGGTGAATGTGGGCGACGAGATTCAGGTCAAGGTGCTCAAGTTCGACAAAGAGAAGCAGCGGGTTTCGCTGGGCTTCAAGCAGTTGACGCCCGACCCTTGGCTGGACGCTACCGAGCGCTACCCGGTAGGCGCGCGCGTTCATGGCCGCGTGCTATCGGTCACCGACTACGGCGCGTTTGTCGAGCTGGAGCAGGGCATCGAAGGTTTGGTTCACCTCTCCGAGATGACTTGGTCCAAGCGCCTCAAGCATCCCTCCAAACTGGTCAAGCCGGCCGACGAAGTTGACACCGTGGTGCTGAGCGTGAATCCCGCGGATCGACGTATCTCGCTGGGCATGAAGCAGTTGATGGAAAACCCCTGGGAGAACCTGACGGAGAAGTATCCCGCCGGAACTCAGGTCGAGGGCCGTGTACGGAACCTGACTGACTTCGGCGCATTCATTGAGATCGAAGACGGCATCGACGGTCTGGTGCACGTTAGCAACCTGAGCTGGACCAAGCGCGTCAAGCACCCCTCTGAAATCGTGAAGAAGGGCGAAAAGGTGAAGGCTGTCGTTCTCGGCGTTGAGCCGCAGAATCGGCGTTTGAGCCTCGGCATCAAGCAGTTACAGCCCGATGTCTGGGAGAGCTTCTTCGCAACTCATCGGGTGGGCGACCAGGTTCACGGCAAGATACTCAGGACGGCGCAGTTCGGCGCCTTTGTCGAGATCGCGGAGGGCGTGGAAGGCTTGTGCCACATCTCCGAGGCCGGCGAAGACGCAGCTTCCAAGCTGGAAACCGGCCTGGAGCACGACTTCAAGATCATCAAGATCAACGTCGAGGAGAAAAAGGTGGGCTTGAGTCTGCGCGCCATCGGCCAGGAGGCCAGCCGCGCTCATGTGGAGAGCTACAAGAAGGAGAGCCACAAGGCTCCCGTCTCCAGCTCCACCACCACCCTTGGAGACCTCATCAACCTGCGGAAGAGCGAGAAGAGCGAAAAGAGCGAGTAGTAAGACGCTTTTCCCTCAAGCGAGACAGCAACGGCCATCCTTCGGGGTGGCCGTCATGCGTTCGGGGCAACTTGCGATTCCTCATCTACAAGACCACTTGCTCTCAAGCTGCCGGAGAACAATGACGATTCCAAGGGCCGTGAGGACGCAGATTAGCGCGAAGAAGAAGGCGCTGGCATAGCCGAAGCCGCCGATGACCGCACCGGCCAACGGTCCAGTAAGGAAGAAGGAGACGTCGGCAAAGGCGGTGTAGACGCCCAGGGCAGCGCCGCGATTGTTGATGGCGACGCGCTTGACCGCTTCAATGCCGATGGCGGGAAAGACCAGCGAGAAGCCGAAACCGGCTATTCCGGCACCGGTAAAGGCCATCCACGGCGATGGCGCGAGCCACAGCAAAAGCATCCCCAGGGATTCGACCGAGAGGCAGGCGATGGCCACCGGGAATCCGCCAAATCGGTTGATGGTCTGGATGAAGAGGAGGCGCGCCGCGATAAACGCCAATCCGAAAGCCGTGAGGCAGAGGGCGGCTCCATTCCAATGACGGCTGGCGTAGAAGAGGGTGACGAAGGTGGCCAGCACGCTGTAGCCGACGCCGCCCAGCGCCAGGCCCATGCCATGCGGGGCCACGCGGCCTACTACGTGGTGGAAGGGAAGATGCTCGCCGGGATGTACCGGGACGGGACTCTTGCGGCAGGCCAGGGTAAAGCTAAAGGCGCCAATAAGCAAGGTCACCAATCCGATGAAAGCCAGGCCCAACTGCTGATTTCTCCAGAGCGAATCAAGAACCACGCCCAGTGGAGCGCCCAGCGCCATGGCGCCGTAGGTGCTGATGCCGTTGAAGGAGATGACTTTGGCGGTGCTGGCGTGGCCGGCGCTGGTAATGCCCCACAACGTCGATCCGGTCGAGCCGAGGCTCTCGCCGACACCCAGCACCAGGCGGCTGAGCAGCAGAGTAAAAAAGCTGAGCCAGGGGATAAAGTGCAGGACGGCGGCGGCGATCAGCACCGCTCCGCTCAGCGAGCAGGCGCCCATGCTCCAGAGCACGGAGACCTTGGCGCCGGCGCGGTCGCTGATGCGTCCGGCCCAGGGGCGGCTGACGAGCGTGGCGATGTACTGGATGCTGATAACCAGGCCTGCCAGCGCCGCGCTGTAGCCCATGCGCAGATGCACGTAAGTCGGAAGGACGGCCAGCGGCAGACCGATGGAGAGATAGACCACAAAGGTGAAGTAGACAAAGCCGAGAATGTGCCGTGTGCTGCCCCTCGAGGGAATAGAAGAGGGGGCTGAAGAGGTGGCCGTGGCAGTGGATTGCATGTTGTTGGGGATATCCTGAGGATGGGTTGTAAGTTTCATTATAGCGGAGGCGGCGCGCGGTTGTGCGTGACCAAAGAGGCAGGACTTAAACTGGAATCATGGCGTCCACCTTCCATGTGGAGCATTTCGGTTGCAGGGCGGCGCGCGCGGACGGCGAGGCGGTGAGCGGCCGGCTGCGCGCCGCGGAGCTATGCACTGCGAACTCTGCGGAGGCCGATGTAGTGGTGGTGAACACGTGCAGCGTGACGGCGGAGGCCGACCGGGCGGCGAGAGCTTTCATACGCCGGACGCACCGGCTGAACCCGGCTGCGCGGATTGTGGTGACCGGTTGCTATGCGCAGCGCGCGCCGGATGAGTTGGCGGGCCTGAAGGGAGTGTCCGCCGTGGTGGGCAACAGCCACAAGGCGCTGGCCCCGGAGATTATTTTGGGGTTGTTGGGGCATGCGGCATTACACGAAGGCAACGGACTGATACAAGTCCAAGCAGCAACAAACCACGAACGAGCGATGAGCGAGCAGATGGTCCCATCGCATATCGCGCAAGTGGTCTGGGCGGATGACCGGTTTGCCCATTCGTTTCTTGAAGAGGCGCAGACTACACCGGGAGCGCAGACCCGGCCCAACCTTAAAATTCAGGAAGGCTGCGGGAACCGCTGCACGTTTTGCGTGATTCCGCAGACGCGCGGCCCTTCCAAAAGTCTGCCCGCATCGGACATTCTCCGCCAGGTGGAAGGATTTGTTGCCGCTGGCGGGAATGAACTGGTGCTCTCTGGGATCAATTTAGGGCGATGGGGAAGAGACTTGCCTGACTCCGACGGCGCAGGCAGGCCGTCACTGGCGAGGCTGATACGAGAGATTTTTGAGCGGACGGCGCTCAACCATCTGCGGCTCAGCTCCATTGAGCCGATGGATTGGGACGCGGAGCTGATCGGACTGATGGCGGAGTTTGGCGGCGTGCGGTTGGCGCGTCATGCGCACCTGCCCTTGCAGTCGGGCTCGGATGCGGTGCTGAGGCGGATGCACCGGCGGTATCGGCCGTGGCATTATGTGGATAAAGTAGAAGCGCTGAGGCGCGCCTGCGGACCGGAGCTGACGCTGGGCGCAGACGTGATGGCGGGCTTTCCGGGCGAAACCGGCGCCGAGTTTGAGGAGACCATGGCGCTGGTGCGGGCGCTGCCCTTCGGTTACCTGCACCTGTTTCCCTTTTCGCCGCGGCCGGGTACACCGGGCTGGGCGCTGCACACCGAGCGGCCCGTTCCGGCTGAGACGGTTGCTGAACGGATGGCCGCCCTGCGCGCGCTGGCGGCAGAAAAGAGCCTGGCGCATCGCAGATGCTTTGTGGGGCGTGAGCTGGAGGCTATTACGCTGCACACGCCGGTGGAGATGGAGGCGCGCGGCCGGGGCGCGGCGCTGACGGAGAACTTTTTACCAGTAGAACTGGAAGGCCTGTTGGAGGCCAATCGGCTGGTGCGGGTACGGGTGACCGGGCTGAATGCCGAGGGAACACTGGAGGCGCAGGTGGGAGAGAATTCGTTCTAAACCCTTTGTTCAGATAAGCCAAGCCAATGCTATACTCAGTTTGCGTTCATGTGTCCGTGGCGATTCCGGTAGTTTCCGGAGGTGGGCCGGAACGACTTTTGGAGGAGCACCATCGCACTCGACAAACGTTCGGCAAAGTCCTTTATTCGCATCAACGAGAAGATACGCGCGCGCGAAATTCGCGTGATCGACGAAAACGGCGAGCAACTGGGGATTCTGGCTCCCTTTGAAGCGCTGAAACTCGCCCGTGAACGGGGTCTCGACCTGGTGGAGGTTTCTGCCAACGCTGTCCCGCCGGTTTGCCGCATCCAGGATTACGGCCGCTTCCTCTACGAGAAGGAAAAGAGCGAACGGGCCGCCAAGAAGAAGCAGAAGGTGATTACGGTCAAGGAAATCAAGTTTTCCGTGACCGTGGACGAGCACGACTACCAGACCAAGAAAAATCAGGTGATGCGTTTTCTTGCCGAAGGCGACAAGGTAAAGGCCAGCCTGCGTTTTCGGGGACGGCAAATGGCCCACCGCGATCTGGGCTACAACATCATCAACCGGCTCATCCAGGACGTGGGCGACGCGGCCGTTGTGGAGTTTATGCCGCGCATGGAAGGCACCATTCTGCACGCGATACTTGCGGCAGCCAAGAAGCAGGAGGCGCCCAAGCCCAAGACTGCCGCTCCGCCAGCCCCAGCCGCACCCAAGCCGAAGGCAAAGTAAGCCTCTTTCGCAGTTCGCAGAACATTCAGGCCCGGGATTACGATATACTGGTTAAGGTCGCAATAGAGGAGGGAAATCCCTGCGCTTGCGATTGTTTATGGGTGAATCCACCCTTCCGAAACGAGAAAAAGAATGCCCAAGTTGAAGACCCATACAGGCGCGGCCAAGCGCTTCAGAAAGACCGGCACCGGCAAAATCAAGCGGGGCCAGGCGAAGACGCGGCACATCCTGACTTCAAAGGAGCCAAAGACGAAGCGCAAGCTGGGCCGGACCCTGCTGGTTTCCGATGGCGACTACAAGAAGGTAGCGCGCATGATTCCTTACGCCTGACCATTGCATGGAGCAGCCTTTTGGATGAGGGCTGTGACACTGCACAAGGGCTGATGTTTCGGCCCCCGCTTGCTGTGAGATGCGTTTGCAGCGGCGAGAAATCAGGCTTGCACAAGCGAGTGAAGAGGTTACAGCCTGCCCCGCAAAAGGGCGAAGGCCTCCTGCCTCCAGCCGCATAACCGAACGCAAAATGGAGAAACCGATATGCCCCGCGTAAAACGCAGCACCAAGCGGAGTGACCGCCGCAAGAAAATACTCAACCGAGCCAGCGGTTATTTCCTTACCAAATCAAAGCTTTATCAGGCGGCCCAGGAGGCCGTGGAGCGCGGCCTGAAGTTTGCCTACACCGGCCGCAAGCAGAAGAAGCGCCAGTTCCGCTCGCTGTGGATTGTGCGCATCGCGGCGGCGGCCAAGCTGAACAAGTTCAGCTATTCGCAGCTCATCAACGGCCTGAAGAAGGCCGGAGTGGAGCTGGACCGCAAGATTCTGGCGGAGATTGCCGTGAAGGATCCGAAGGGTTTCACCGAGCTGGTGGAACAGGCCAAGAAGGCGTTGGCCAAGGAAAAGAAAGCGGCTTAAGAGCGAGTTGGCAAGTCAGTAAAACGGCCCTGGAGCAATGCTTTGGGGCTTTTTTATGGCAAAAAACGGAATTTTCAGGTGATTTTCAGAGGCCGAATCTCACCATGCGGGAGAATTTGGGCTGGGAGTTTTATGAGCAGTATTGATTTCAAACGAGTTAAAAATAAAATGCAAGGTTTTAAGGGAAATTTATACCCCTGGGGGGTATAGGGGGGGTGGGTACTTCCTCAGGCGGCTGTTTTAGGGGGCGTGGAGTGGCCGCGGTTTGTGGTGTGGGCGACCTGGGCGGCGTAGAGGAGCTTGGTGGCCGTATCATCGGTGAAAATGTGGACGATCATGGCGTGAGCGACGCAGGCGATGAAATCGCTGATGTTTTCGGAGCCGGAGAGCGGCGGCATGGCACGGAGGTAGGCACTGTCGGCTTCGACGGAGGCATCATACTTGTTTTTGCCTTTTGCGCGCTCTGCCTTATTGGCGCGCGCCCAGGCGTTCAGGCAGCGGGCGACGGCGGGATTTGCGGAGGCGGCGATGGGTTCGTTCGCCTCGCTCGGAGCGGGGATGGTTTGGAGGGCTTCTGTCATGCTGGTTACCTGGATATGCGTTCCAGACGCTTTTCTATATAGTGCGCGAAATGAGGGTAATTATCTGCAAGAGGAATGGGATAAGTGAGAATTTGTATGATACGATCCGATCGATCCATTCTCAGTCGCAGATAAAACGACCCCGCAATAGAGAGGTGATTATGAAGGAGATTTCGGATGCTGAATTCAGAGAATTGGCGGATTCACTTGGCGATTGGATAGCGAATGACGCAATTATCCACATTCCCCTTGATGCAGCAGTCGAGCGGGATGAATCGGGAGCCTGGGTGGAATGCAAGGTATTGGTTCCATGGCCTGAAGAATCACTGTCCGACTAATCGAGCAGCCGATATTCCCCGCGCTCTTCAAAGGCGAGCACGCCTAAATCGCGCAGAATTTGCAATTGCTGTCGAATCTTATCTTTTATGTGGCGATTTTCTGGATAGGCTTGCGCGAATTCTGTTTCCAGCGCATACAAGTCCTGCAAATTGAAACATTGCTTTCGCAGACCGCGGACCATGCGCAGGGTGAGCAGCGTCCAGCCACGTTGTTCGGCGGATTTACCAGCAAGCGGCAGGAAGCGCTGGAAACGTTTTCGGACTTCGGCAATGGGCCGGACTACACCATCGTCTACAACGGCAATCTCACCGTCGCTGGCAATGTGGTCGAGTCGAATATTACAACCGACCCAACCGGCGCGTCTAGCCGTCGGGGCAAGCGGCGGGCGTTTCTCGACCACATCAGGGACGAGAAAGCTGGAATGGAATGCGGTCAAGGAGCGAATATGCCATTCTTCCGTGTGTTCCAGAAGACAGAGGGTCGGAGCTTCACCAGAGGTTACGAGCTGCATCATCGATTTGAAGGCTCCATCCGGAAGTGAACGAAGTGGACGGCGATGAAAAGCTTTCAATTCGTAATGGTGCATGCATTTTGGACAGACAAAGTCAGTTGCCTTGGTATTGGCTCTTGTCTGCTTCACGGAATCGGCGTCACATGCGAGGCAGTAGACATTCCGCAGGAACCAATCCTCGGAAATCACGCGGGCCTGCTGTGATGGGCTCGTATAATTTGCAGCGAGGCTTACATCGCAGGTGAGGTTCATAACTTCGCGCTCCGAGTAAACGAGGGCAAATAGATATCATAAGTATCCCACCCTAGCCGTAAAAACAACAACGCGGCGAGGATGGGGCACCCAGGCCCAGGCCTAAAGGCCGCTACATATTGACTCTCTTTCAGGAGCCTAAAGGCCCCTGTTCCCTCCGTTTTTGTTTATGGGGTTGAAGCCCCCTGCTCCCTCCGACATTGGGCACGACTCAAGTCATGCCCTTTCAAAGCATCTACTTTGTCGAGGGTTCTTTAGAGACGGTACAACCAAGCTTAATAGTTTATCCTGCTGTAAACGCATATGAACATTGAGATTCCGAATTTGACGACATTTGACGAGGGTGCGCTGGACGCGGCGTTTGAGCGGCTGGAGCGGCAGGCGAGGGCGGCTGCGGCGGCGCTGGACAATGAGGCGGCTGTGGAGGCCTTTCGTCTGGAGTGGCTGGGGCGCAAACAGGGGCTGCTGAATGAGGTCTCTGGGCGGTGGCTGAAGGCTGCTCCGGCGGAGGCTAAAAAGCTGCTGGGAGTGCGCTTCAACGCGCTGAAGGCGGTGGTGGAAGGGTTGCTGGACGCGGCTGTGGGGGCAGGGCCGACGGACGCGGCGCTGAAGGCCGAGGCAATCGACATCACGCTGCCGGGAACGCGGAGGCTGACGGGTGCGGAGCATCCGATTACGCGCACGATGAACGAGATTGTGGGGGTGTTTGCGGCGCTGGGCTACTCGGTGGGCGTGGGGCCGGAGGTGGAGACCGACTACTACAACTTTGAGTGCATGAATTTTCCGCCGGACCATCCGGCACGGGACACGCAGGACACGCTGGTGGTGGCGGGGCAGGAGCGCCGACAGCAGAGAGACCGGCTGCTGATGCGGACACACACGTCTCCGGTGCAGATGCGGACGATGGAGGAGCAGCCGCCGCCGGTGCGGATTGTGATTCCCGGCAAGGTGCACCGCAACGACGCGGCGGACGCGACGCACTCGCCGATTTTTCACCAGGTGGAGGGGTTGTGCGTGGACACGAACATTACCTTCAGCGATTTGAAGGGGACGCTGGACCATGCCATGAAGGCGCTGTTTGGGCAGGCGGTGAAGACGCGGTTTTATCCGTCGTTTTTTCCGTTTACGGAGCCGAGCGCGGACGTGCAGATTAGCTGCATTTTTTGCGGCGGGAAGGGATGCAGGAAGTGCAAGGATTCGGGATGGATTGAGTTGCTGGGCTGCGGAATGGTGGACCCGGCGGTGTTTGCGTTCGCGGCGGAGAAGCAGCCGGGATACGACGCGAAGAAGATTTCCGGATTTGCGTTTGGGATGGGCGTGGAGCGGATTGCGATGATGAAGTATGGGATCAGCGAGATTGGGAGTTTGTTTGCGGGGGATATGCGGTTCTTGGGGCAATTTGCGTGAGGGAGGAAAATGGCCAACGATCAGTTTTGGAGGAACGAGTATCCATGCGAATGCGGAGCGAAGTTCATCGTCGAATTGCCAGCTTTCACCGGAGCGTCTGCGGTGGACCTATTCGAAATGGAGTGTAGTATTTGCAAAAGGCGAAAAAGCGTTTCGCTGCCAGCCACAGAGATCAAGTATTTTTGTGTTGCTCCAGATCAAAGCGAACAACCAGACAGGACTAAACAAAGTTGAAGATACTGACTAAATGGCTTCGTAGTTACTTGCCGGGATTGCCGGTGGACGATGCGCGGCTGGCCGAGGATTTGACGTTGCGCGGAATTGCCGTCGAGGGCATCTACGACCTTGGCGATGGGAATGGCTCGCTTTATGAGATGGACATCACCACCAACCGCGTAGACGCGATGAACCACTACGGCGTGGCGCGGGAGGCGGCGGCGATTTATGGTCTGAAGCTGCCGGAGCTGGATGTTGCGTTGCCGAAGTCGAAAAAAGCGGCCAAGGAATTTTCCGTCAGGATTGAGGCGGAGGATGCTTGCGGGCGGTTCACGGCGCGAGTGCTGCGGGATGTGAAGATGGGCGAGTCGCGGGACTGGTTCGTGGGCGCGGAGGTGAGCACATACTTTGGGCTGCTGGAGCAGAAGCAGATTTTGAACGCAGTGGATGCGACCAACTTTGCGTGGATTGCGATGGGACAGCCGACGCACGTCTTCGACCTGGACAAGCTGGAGGGCGGGATCGTGGTGCGGCGCGCGAAAAAAGGCGAGAAGCTGAAGACGCTGGACGGCGTGGAGCGCGTGCTGGATGCCGAGGATCTGGTGGTGGCCGATCACAAGAAGGCGGTGGGGCTGGCCGGGGTGATGGGCGGCTGGGAGACGATGATTACAGCGGAGACGAAGAATGTGCTGGTGGAGGCGGCGTGGTTTGAGCCGATGGCGGTGCGACGGACGGCTCGGCGTCACGGGCTGCACACCGACGCCAGCCACAGATTTGAGCGCGGAGCGGATTTTGAGGCAGCGCCGGTGGCTTCGGCGCTGGTGAGCAAGATTCTGCTGGCGAATGGAGGCTGGCTGGAGGGCGAGCTGGTGGACGCACGCGTGGCGGCGATGGAGGCGCGAACTGCCAAGCGCAAGCCGGTGGAGCTGGCACTGAGCGAGGTGGACCGGATTCTGGGCGCGACGGAGGATGAAGAAGGGATTACCGCGGCAACGGTGGAGGGAGTGCTCAAGGCACTGGGGTGCGAGCTAGCCACCTGCGGTGGGGCGGACTCTGGCAAGACGGCCTGGATGGTGACGTTGCCGAGTTGGCGGCTGGATCTGGAGCGGGATATCGACCTGATTGAAGAGGTGGCGCGGGTCTACGGGTACAACCGCTTTCAGAATACGCTGCCGGCATTTGGAGAAGGGGTGCGCGCGCTGCCGTGGGCGGAGAAGGAGGCGCAGGTGCGGCGAACGCTGCTGGGGGCGGGCTTCCATGAAGCGATTGGAAGCACCTTCTGCTCGCCGGCCGAGGCCGCGTTGACGGAGCCGCAGCCGGGGCTATCTGTTCCGCTGGGCAACCCGTTGAGCGAGGAGGCGGGCGTGCTGCGGCCGTCGCTGGTGCCGGGGATGCTGGCGATGGTTGCCGGCAACCTCAACCGCGATGTGAACGATGTGCGGTTGTTCGAGGTGGGCACGGTCTTCAGCGGGAGTACGGAGAAAGTTGAGGAGCGGCCGTCGCTGGCCTTCGGCGCGGTGGGCAGCCTGGCGGAGCAAGGGGCGCTGCACGCGACGCGGGCGATTGAATTTCAAGACGTAAAGGGCGTGGTGGAGCAGGTGCTGGAGCGCTTCCAGACGCGAGCTGTGAACTTTGACCACTTCGAGGCTGAGGCCGGATTGACGCCAGAGTGGCTGCATCCGTATCGCGCGGCGCGGGTGGTGGCGGACGGAGTGACGGCAGGCTGGTTTGGGCAGTTGCATCCGCGCGTGGCCGCCGAGCGCAAGCTGAAGGAGACGGTGCTGGTGGGCGAGATTTATCTTGACCGGCTGTACAAGCTGCCTTTGCGGGAGCCGGTGGCCAAGGAGATTTCGCGCTTTCAGCCGGTTCGGCGGGACTTTTCGCTGGTTTTGGACGAGAGCATTGCGTGGGAGAAGATCGACCAGGCAGTAGCCGGGTTGCGGATTCCGGAACTGGTGGAGTGGCGGGCACGCGAGGTCTTCCACGACGCAAAGCTGAGCAAGGGCGAGTACGCCTTGCTGCTGGGCGCGACATTTCAGGCGACGGATCGCACGCTGCGCGAGGAGGAGTTGCAGGAGTTCCAGGCGCGGGTGGTGGAGGCTGTTGGCAAAGTTGGGGCGCGGCTGCGAAGATAGGCGGAAAAAGCAGCCTGATTTGCGCTATACTCGCTCGGGTAAGCTGTATTTGCGTGGAGGTTTTCGATGCCGGAGTCGATGTGGAAGTCGGAGGTTGTGGAAGAAGCACAGCCAGAAGTTCAGCATGAAGAGCAGGCTATGGAGCGGACCGTGGAATATGTTGCTGAAGCGCCCGCGGAGCCGCGCGTGGAAGCGAACGCCATGACTTTGAGCGTGGATGAGTTTTCCGCGCTGGAGGAGCGAATTCTGCGCACTGTGAACCTGGTGAAGCAGGAGCGGCAGGCTCGCATCGCGGCCGAAGAGCGTGCCAACGCGGCGGAAGAACAGATTGGCAAGCATGCGCCGGAGATGGAGCGATTGCAAGCGGAGATACAGACGTTGCGCACGGAGCGCGGCCATGTGCGGCAGCGCGTAGAGAAGCTGCTGGCGCAACTGGACGCGCTGGAATTGTGAGGCCAGGCGTGGCTCAAGAGCACTCCGGCAAACCGGCAGGCTGCGTCACAGTGGAAATTTACGACCAGATCTATCACCTCTCCGGCGAGGACGCGGAGCACATTCGCGGCCTGGCCGAGTTGGTGGACGCGCGGATGCGGGCCGTGGCGGCGCAGGGGCGCACGGCGGATTCGTTGCGCGTGGCGGTGCTGGCGGCGCTGAATCTTGCCGATGAGCTGTCGCGGGTTGAGCAGGCCGGCGGCGGCGATGCGCGGCAGGCTTACGCGCGGGCCGCCAGCCTGCGCGGGCTGCTGGACGAGGTGTTGGAGGAAGAGCGGAAGACGGGGTAGTAAGCCAGCGTTTACATTTTTAGGAACTTCTACAGAAGTCCACGCCGCGAAGACGGCATTCCCTTTAGAGCTAAAGCACATACTTTTTAGACATTTAAAAAATGCAGAGGCTTTTTTGGTGCGATTGATTCCCAAAAGCGGCGGGTTAAGACGGTAGCACATCGCGACTATCACGCGCAAGACTTGTATTTTTTTTTGCAGACTCCTACTATTCACACTAGAAACCGGCCTGCAAAGCAGGTGGGCGATCGACGCTGGTTGAACCAACATTCGTGAACAGGGGCTTAACTCGACAATCGGTTCTGTGTGCCGTGTCCGCCAGTCCGGAATGCCTAATGAACCGCGGAGAGCCCCACCTTCCTAGGAAGGGTTCACCAGCGCATAACCCACGGCCCCGTGGGCCGGGTTCTACCTTTCTCCTATATTCGACAATCACGGCGCCTCCGGTTTAATGCCGTATTCTGGCACTGGTGTATCCAGTTCTCTTCCATCTCGGACCGATTCTGATTCCAGTCTATGGCGCGATGGCAGCGCTGGGCGTGTTGCTGGCATTGTGGATAGCGCAGCGCACAGCGCTGGATGGGCCGCAGATAGCGGCGGCGCTGGTGGTTGGCGGGCTGGTGCTGCTGGAAAGAGCACCTGCGGTGCGGCAGCCGCCTTCGGCTTGAAAAAATTGAGATCATGTTTTCCCACCCATTCGAAAAAACGCGAATGGATGGGGCACGGAGCTTTCATGGGTCAACAGCTAACGACGAGGCTACATGGCGGAATTGCGCACGATTGAAGTGCCGGCGGAGGCCAAGGGGCAGCGGCTTGACCAGTTTCTTGCGGCCGAGTTGGAGGGCGTGAGCCGGTCGCGCGTCCAATTATTAATTGACCAGGGCGATGTGCTGGTGAATGGCATGCGCGGCGAGAAGGCATCGCTCAAGCTGCGCGGGGGCGAAAGGATTGAGATTACCGGCGAGCCGCGGCCGGCGCCGCTCCGGGCTATGGCAGAAAAGATTCCGCTGGATGTGATCTACGAGGACGCGGATCTGGCGGTGGTGAACAAGCCGGCAGGGATGATGGTCCACGCAGGATCGGGGCAGAATGAGGACGCGCGGAATCGTGGAACTCTGGTGAATGCGTTGCTCTACAGGTTCAAGAAGCTTTCGGCAACGGGCGGCGATTTGCGGCCGGGCATCGTGCATCGGCTGGACAAAGAGACCAGCGGGCTGATCGTGGTGGCCAAGAACGACCGCGCCCATGCGGCATTGGCGGAGATGTTCTCGAGCCGGCAGATCAAAAAGACATACATAGCGCTGGTTCAGGGAGCAGTGGAGCGGGTCAAGGGAACTATCAACGCAAGCGTGGGCCGGGACCCGGTGCGGCGCACGCGCATGACGGCGAAACCGCTGGGCGACGCGCGCGCGGCCGTCTCGCATTATGAGGTGGTGCGGCGGTTGGTGACGCGCTTCGGCAAATTCACGCTGGTGCGGGTGAGGATCGAGACGGGACGGACACATCAGATTCGGGTGCACATGGCGTCGATTGGCCACCCGGTTGTGGGCGACACGCTCTATGGCGGAGCGGGGCAACTGACCGACCAGGCAGCCTCGCAGGCCGCAACCTCGAAGGCAGCGCGGAGGAATGCGGAGCCGGAGAAGCTGCGACTGGGGCGCAACTTTCTGCACGCGGCGAAGCTGGAATTTTCGCACCCCCGAACGGGGAAGCTGCTCGAGCTGGAAGCGCCGCTGCCCACCGAGCTGGAAGCGTTTTTAAGCCGGCTGGAAGAGGGGCAAACCCATTTAGTGGAATGAGTTGTGCCGGACTGTCGCGAAGACCGGTCGCTCTTGATAAAATGAAAGAGCTATGACCAGAAAACCAGCAGGATTTATGTATGCCGCGGCGTTTGCGGCAGCCGCCTTGCTCGCGGCCCCGCCGGCAACCTCTCAGGCCAACCAACCGGCGTCCGTACCGGCTACACAGCAGCCGTCACCCGCGCAGGCCGCCCCTCAACAGCCAGCGGCGCAACCCGCCGGACAAACAGAACAAGCAGGCCAAGAAATTGCGCCCACCATCATCCGGATGAACGTCAATGAGGTCAACCTCATCTTTACGGTAACTGACAAGCATGGGCACTATATTCCCAACTTGCAGCAAAGCGACTTTGCTTTGCTGGACGACGGCCGTGCGCCGGCTCATGTGAAAAGCTTCCACCAGCAGATCAATCTTCCGCTACGGGTGGGCATCGTAATTGACGCCAGCACCTCGATTCGCCAACGCTTTCAGTTCGAGCAGCAATCGGCCATCGAGTTTCTGCTGGAGATTCTAAAGGCCCGCAGCGACCGCGCTTTTGTAATGGGGTTCGATGTAACTCCCACGGTGACCCAGGACTGGACCAACAACCTTGACGGCCTGGAGACGGGCGTGAACCGGCTGCATCCTGGCGGCGGCACAGCGCTGTATGATGCCGTTTACGCCGCCTGCCGCGACAAGCTGATGGGCGAGCGCGGCCCGGAGCCGGAGCGCAAGGCGATAGTGCTGATCTCCGACGGCAACGACAACGTAAGCCGTGTCCACCAGGATGAGGCCATCAAGATGTGCCAACGGGCAGATACCATCATTTATGCCATCAGCACCAACTGGACGCCCAGCCGCGGCAAGGGCGACAAGACGTTGACCCAGATGGCTGAGGAAACTGGCGGGCAGGTGTTCTTTCCGCCTACAGTGGATGAGATGTACAACAGCTTTCACGACATTGAAGAATCGTTGCGCAGCCAGTATGCGTTGATTTACACTCCAGCCGATTTCAAGGAGGATGGCGCATTTCGTCCCATTTATCTTTACTGCCATGACCGCAGCTACATTGTACGCACGCGCGCGGGCTACTTTGCGCCAAAGCCGCCGAAACCGTAGGGGCAAAACCGCGGAAAGAACACGATATCGATCGGGCCTCAGCCTTCAGTGGGAGTGGATGATTAACCACTTACAAATCCCTGGGGGTTGAAGCCGCATCTATTTCGGGGTTCATTGAAGGCGTATCGATAGCAGAGATAGGGTATATTTCTCAAACATTCATTCCTACTTTAATCAATCGAATCTGTCAGGCGTTCCGTTTCGGGACAATTCCGTGTTCTGCTGTCCGCATTTGCACCATTTTTGTTTCTTTCGGTTCTTCTCTCACAAATGCCACAGAATCAACGATGAAATAGAAGTGGGCAGCTCCAGGAGTGCTCCATGGGGTTTGTCTGCGCGGCATGCGGCAATTTCAGTGTATCTGCCGCATTTTGAACGAGATAAGGACGGGAACCGTCCTAGCCGCGAAGGGAATGTGCGACAGGGGGAAACCGGGTGATTCGACAGGCGATATCGTGCGATATCTGCGGAACCGAGAAGAAGCAAACGAACCACTGGTTTGTGGCCTATGACCAGGGAGAGGAACTGCGGGTGAGCGGGTGGAACTCGCGCAACCGCCTGCGTCCCGGTTCGAAGCATCTGTGCGGTCAAACCTGCCTGCACAAGCTGGTGGACGACTTTCTGGCCCGGACCTTGACATTGCGCATGACTCGGGCCATCAAAAACGATGAGGAGGAGGAGTTGATGGTGCAGACCGTCAAGACCGACACCAGCCTGACCGCGGTTGCGAGCTCTAAGGCGGTTGCGGCCTCCTCGCGGCTGATTGCCGCACACGCGCCAGTATCTGCCGCGCGGCCCCCTTTGCGGATGCAGATGGAACTGGTTGCCTTACCGGTAAAAAAGCGTGACGAGGCGGCCGCGGTGGGCGTCAATGAGCCGCCACGTTATGCCTCGCGCAACTGGCACGCCGCGGCATGGGAACGGGAGCGCGAGCGGGAACGCGAATTGCATGCAATCGAGCGTCACCCGGGATTGTCAGCCCGCCGCCATTATGGTTCATGACAAATGACAATGTGAGGCTGCCGTGTGGTTTGACTTGTTGCTGATTCTGATGGCTATTACTCTATTGCTGCGCACACCCATGCAACCTGTGCGTGATTCCGGGACCCGGGATTCACGCGGATAGGCAGCGGGCTTCAATTCTTGGACGGCGCGGCTTGAAGCAGCGCCAGCAGCCCGGCCTCGTCCAGAACGGGAATATTAAGTTCGTGCGCCTTGTCGAGCTTAGAACCGGCCTCTTCTCCGGCCACTACGTAGCTGGTTTTCTTGCTGACGGCTGCGGCGGTTTTGCCGCCCGCTGCCTCGATCCTTGCCTTGGCCTCTTCGCGGGTGAGCGTGGGCAGCGTGCCGGTAAGAACAAAAGTAAGCCCCGCCAATTGGGCTGAGCGCTGTTTCTTCTCGGTAGTCATTTTTACGCCGGCGGTCTTCAGGCTCCGGATCAGAGCCAGATTTGCCGGCTGCGCGAAGAATTCCAGAATAGCTTGCGAGATGCGCGGGCCGACCTCTTCGACGCGTTCCAGTTCTTCGGCGGAGGCCGCTTTGAGAGCCTCGATGGAACCAAATTCTTCTGACAATAATTCCGCGGTGCACTCGCCGACGAAGCGAATACCCAGGCCCATGAGGATGCGGGCCAGGCCGGCTGCTTTGGAACGATCAATTTCTTCGATGAGGGAGCGGGCGGATTTTTCGGCAAAGCGGTCGAGGCTGGTCAACTGCTCTTCCGTCAGTGAGTAGAGATCAGCAACGCTCGCGACCAGCTTGCGATCGAGCAACTGCTGCACCACCGCCTCGCCCAGGCCCTCGATGTTCATGACGCCGCGAGAGGCAAAGTGGAGCAGGCTCTCGCGCAGCTTGGCAGGGCAATCGGCGTTGACGCAGCGAAAATCCACTTCACCTTCGGCGCGGACGACGCGCGAGTGGCACTCTGGACACTTTGCCGGAAAAATAAATGACTGCTTTCCGCGCGGATGATCGGCGTCTTCGAGGACTTCAACGACTTTGGGTATGACGTCGCCGCCGCGCTCGACGCGCACCCAATCGCCGAGCTTGAGGCCGAGGCGCTCGATGAAGTCGGCGTTGTGGAGCGTGGCGCGGCTTACGGTGGTGCCGCCGATGAAGACCGGGGCCAGTTCGGCGACCGGGGTGAGCTTGCCGGTGCGGCCCACCTGCACGGTGATGGCGTTAACCTGCGTGATGCCGGAGCGGGCGGTGAATTTGTAGGCGATGGCCCAGCGCGGCGCGCGGCCGGTGTAGCCGAGGCGCTGCTGCGTGGCGTGCGAATCGACCTTGAGGACTACGCCGTCGATCTCGTAGGGCAGAGTTGCGCGTTTGGCTTCGGCCTCGTCGATGAAATGGGTCATCTGCTCGACGGAGGCGACGAGTTTGTGATTGGGGTTAACGCGGAAGCCGAGGGCGGCGAGCGCATCGAGAGTGGCACGCTGGCCTCGCGGCCAGTAGTCTCCTTCGACGAGCAGGAAGTAGGCGTAGAACTCCAGGCGGCGATTGGCGACGATAGAGGGTTCGAGTGTACGCAGGGTTCCGGCGGCAGCGTTGCGCGGATTGACGGCTGGCGCAAGGCCCTGCTGCTCCTTCTCCTCGTTCAGACGGAGAAAGGCTGCTTCAGGCATGACCACTTCGCCGCGGACTTCGAATGCCTGCGGGAGATGGGCTGATTGGAGTTTAGCGGAGTTGATGGTCAGCGGCACACTGCGGATGGTGCGAATGTTGGAGGTGACGTCTTCGCCGGTCTGGCCATCGCCTCGGGTGATGCCGGTCGTGAGGCGCGCGCCGCCATCGGCGGGCTCGTAACGCAGCGCCACACTCAGGCCGTCCAGCTTGTATTCTGCGACGTACTCGACGGGCAAAGGACCGGCCAACTCGCAGCAGCGGGCGTCCCAGGCGGCCAGCTCCTCGGCGGAGTAGGCGTTGTCCAGCGAGAGCATGGGGCGGGAATGCGCGACCTTGCGGAAGCCCTCGGCGGGCTTGCCGCCGACGCGCTGGGTGGGCGAGTCGGGGGTGATGAGAGCGGGATGCGCGGCCTCGAGCTGCTTGAGCTCGTTCATCAGCGCGTCGTAGGCGGCATCGCTGATCTCAGGGGAGTCGAGAACGTAGTAGAGGTGTTCGTGGCGGCGCAGTTCGGCGCTGAGTTCGGCGGCGCGCCGGGCCGGAGAGGAGTGTGGGTTGGATCGTTCGCCCATGGGGAGAATTATATGTGGCGGAGCAGGGTAGTATGAAAATCAGACGCAATGGAACCCATCACTCATTTTCTGACCGGAGCGTGCATTGGGCGGGCGGGATTGAACCGCAAGACGGCTTACGCCACTCTGGCGGCCGTGCTGGCAGCCGAGGCTGCCGACATTGACGTGCTGTGGAGGCTGGCGGGGCCGGTGGAGGGGCTGAAGCACCATCGCGGAATTACGCATACGTTGATTGCCGTGCCGGTGGTGGCGGCGGCGGCGGTGGGGATGGTTTGGCTGCTGGACCGCTGGTGGCGGACACGGCGAGATCACACGGCCAATCCGCCCAACCAAAACGCAAATTCGCCTCCGGCTCTGCACTGGGGCTGGCTTTATCTTGCGGCGCTGATTTCGGCGCTGAGCCACTTGATGCTGGACTGGACGAACAACTATGGGCTGCGGCCGTTTTATCCCTTCAATCCGCGCTGGTATGCGGGGAGTTTTGTGTTTATTGCCGAGCCGGTGCTGTGGGCGCTGCTTGGGTCGGCGCTGGTGATGCCTTGGCTTTTGGGTCTGGCCGACCAGGAGATTGGAGTAAAGAAGAAAAAATTTCGCGGGCAGGGATGGGCGATATTCGCGCTGACGGGGATGGTTTTGCTGTGGGGCTGGCGCTGGGCGGAGCAGGGACGGGCGCGGATGCTGGTTGAAAACTCCGCGATCACAGCGGCTCCGGTGAAACGGATGGCGCTGGAGCCTTATCCCGTGAATGTTTTTCACTGGCACGCGATTCTGGAGACGGCGGAATATTATCAGACCGCCGAGATCAACACGCTGAGCGGGGAGATTGAGAGCGACCCGCAGATGGACGTGATCTACAAGCCGCCGGCGACCGCGGCCACGGAGGCCGCTAAACACACATTTCTGGGGCAGGTTTACATGGACTGGGGCACATGGGCGGTGGTGCAAGACGTGGGCCAGGAACCTATTCCTGGTCCTGTGCCGGGCCTGGAACCTCCGAAGTTACCTCGCAGCCGGACGTGGACCACGGTCGAGTTTTACGATCTGCGCTTCGACTATCCGTTTTTCGGAACTGGCAGAACGCCTAACCCGCCACCCCTGAGCGGCTGGGTTTATATCGTGGACGGGCGCGACGATGCGGGTGAGGCGCTGAACGGAAGAGAGCAGCGGTAGAGCGGAATTGATTCGAATGAAAAAATTTGTTCATCGCGTCAATGTTACAGGTTGACCAGGTGGCGCGCGACCCGGAGAATGAAAAGAACGCCGGTGTCTGCCCTGAGTTTTCGCAGGGTGAGACGACGGAATCCTGAAATCCGAGGTGTTCATGCCCGCTTATCTTCTGTTGCTGGTTGCCGTGTTGAGCCGTTTGCTGCCCCATGCAGGGTGGATGAACTTTACCGCGGTGGGCGGCGTGCTGCTTTACTTTGGCGCGCGGCGGCCGTGGCGGGAGATGCTGGCGCCGCTGACCGTGTTCGCGGCTACCGACTACGTGCTCACCGTCTACTTCTACCACTACAGTTTCCAGTGGCAGTTCTACACGGCCACCTGGGCGTGGTATCTGATGGCCATGGCTCTGGGGTATATTCTGCTGCGGGCGCGGACGAGCTTTGTGCGGGTAGCGGCGGGCGCGTTGCTGGGGCCGACCTCGTTTTTCCTGCTCTCGAACTTTGCGACTTGGGAGAGCGGCTTGGCTTATCCCTATCCACACACGCTGGGCGGCTTGGGCACGTGCTATCTGGCGGGCTTGCCATTCTATCGCAATGATTTGCTATCTACGGCGCTGGTGGCCGGGCTGGCCTTTGGGCTTCCGGTACTGGTGCGTCGGATGAGCACGATGCGGGCGCAGGTGGCGCTGGCCGGGAAGTAGATTTTTATTTCTTCTTCCAACTTTCAAGGCCCAAACCCTTCGGATTTGCTGAAGAGTTTGGGCCTTTCTATTTATTCAGAGCCTTTCTATGATTCTCCGTTTGCCTGCTTGATCTGCTCAGCAATCACGCGCTTTAAATCGGCGGGTGAATAGGTTGGCGACTTGATGACCTTGCCATCCGGCCGCTTATGAATCTTCATAATCGGCTTCCAATCTCCAGGATGGGAGTTGGAGTCTTCCGGATGGAGCAGTTCCGGGCCACTACCCTGCACCAAAACAGCGTCGCAAACGCTGCAATGCGGCCATGCCTTGCTCATGTTGCTGCGCTGCACTTCATCCCAGGCTTGCTGAGCCTTCACGCCAGCGGCGTTGAGCGCACCGTAAGTGACAACCAGCTGGTCGATGCATGCGTCCACGTATTCGACCAAATCGGGCGTGCCGCTGGGATCGAGTACGACGTTGATCTCGTCAATGACGGCGGCCTGATCTTCGCCGTTCGATCCGGCAAATGTTCTAGTGACCGTGCAACCGCATCCTTTGACGAATTCGAGAGCCTCTTCAAATACCAGCCGCGCGCGAAGCAGGCGCGTCTCCGGGTCGGGAAGCTGAGGAGATTCCTTGACCTGCTGGTTGAACTGCTTCATCAGGGTCACGATGTCTTGCTGCGGGCAATAGGGTTTATCAGTCATTCCATCCTCATTTCAATTTCTTCGATACGGATCAATCGACTTCCAGTTTGCCGGCGCGCCTTTTGCGCATCCACCACCAGGCGAAGCCGGCGACGGCCAGGCCGCCAACGATGGCCAGCAGGGTTAGTCCGTGATGGGCGATCAAATCGACGGCACTGGGGCCGAAGATGAGCACCAGCACGGAAAGGATCAGCCAGCGAACCATTCTTCCGCAAAAGACGGAGAGCATGAAGGGGGCGACGCGCATCTCAAAGACGCCGGCGGCAAAGACGAAGACCTTCCAGGGCGCGGGCGGGGGGAGCATGGAGGGAATCATGATGGCCAGGAACTCCTGTCGCTCGAAGCGGAGGCGCATCTGCTCGTAACGCTCGCGGTTGACGCGCTTGAGCAGGAAGAGTTCGCCGCCAGCCCGTCCCAGTCCGTAGGGCAGCAGGCCGCCGATGGCTGAACCTACTGAGGCCAGCAGGCAATAGAGCCAGAAGTGGCTCTTGTTGGCCCAGACATAACCGGCCAGAATCAAGTCCATGGGGACGGGGATGGTAGAGGAGTCCAGCATGGCAACGGCGCCCACTCCCCAAACGCCGAACTTAGCCAGAAAAAGGGCTACGTACTTCCATTTGGCGATCAATCGAGCAAGAAACTGCTTCAAACGGGGTCCCCTTCCGCCGGATTTCGCGTCTTATAGTCAGAATCCATTGTACGGGCCGGGGCGATGGGCAGGGCTTTGGCCTGGATGAGAGAATAGAGAGAAAGGACTCGAAATGGAGCCGAGGGCGCGTGTGCGCCCTGGGACGCTCCACTAGGACGAATGCCCACCGACCAGGCGCCAAGCGAAGTGAACGAGACAAACGAGCCCGTGGGAGCCAATCCCACGAGGGCCAGCCTCGCTCCGGAGGATCCGGCTGCGGGCGAGGAGTTGCGCCCGGCCGAGCCCCAGGTGGTAAGCACTTCTCGCTGGATCGACTACGACACTCACGAATTGCTGCAGATGATCGGCGAGATGGAGGATGAGCGGCGCTGGTCGCGTCTGCGCGAGGGCTTCTGGCTTGCCATCCTCATTCACCTGATGTTGCTTTCAGCGGTGACCTGGATTCCCAAGTACGTATTCAAGGTTCCGCCGGTGATTGACCGGAATAAGCTCAGGGAGCATAAGGAATTTACGTATCTGGACACGCCGTGGCAGCCGCCCAAGGTGGCGGTTAAACCTCTGACAAAGCCGCCCGTGATCGACAAGGAGACGCTGGAGGCGATGAAGCGGGCGAATCCGCCGGCGGCGGAAGCGGCGCCTGCCGCACCGGCTCCTGCGCCGCCCCCGCCGCCCAGCGAGCAGTCGCAGGTGGAGGCGCCTCGTCCGACGGCGGTGCCCGCGAAGCCTAACTTCGCCATGGGCTCGCAAAATCCCGCCGACCAGTTGCGCGAAGCCATGAAGGCCGCATCACGGAACCGCGGCATGGGCGAAGACAATCTGCCCTCCGGGGGCGGGCTGCGAATGCATCCCGGCGCGGGCACGGGCGGCCTCGAAGTGCTCTCCGACACCCAGGGCGTGGACTTCAGCAGCTGGCTGGCGCGCTGGCATTGGGAGACGGAGCGGACCTGGGATCCGCTGATACCCGACGAGGTGAACCCGCCGATTCTGAAGTCGGGGATGGTGGCGATTCGCTTCAAGGTGCTGCCCAACGGGCGGCTGATGGACGGCAGCCTGATTCTGGAGGGCCGCAGCGGCGATGTGGCGCTGGACCGCGCGGCGTGGGGCGCGTTGACCGGCTCGAATTACCCGCCACTGCCCAGGGAATTCCACGGGCCGTACCTGGAGCTGCGGGCGTTCTTCCTCTACAACATGGAGCCGCCGCAGTAGGGGGTGAGACGTTGGGTCACATGGATGCACATCTCAGCCGGCGGTGATGGTCTCCAGGCCGTGGCCGTGCGGTCCCAGTTCTCTTTGCCGCAGCAGGAAGGCGAATAACATTCCCAGCAGACCGAGGATGGAGAAGATCCACATGCCCAGATGGTATCCGGCGGGATTCGTGGCGCTGGCGTGGCTATAGTCGTTGGCCTCGCCGATAACGATGTTGAAGCCGAACAAGCCGATATTCTGAATCGCGGTCATCAGTCCGTAGGCCGTGCCCAGCTTGGACTGGGGCACGATGTAGGCCACCGAGGGCCAGATCACCGCAGGGATCAGCGAGAAGGCGATGCCCATCATGGCCATGGGGAGATAGAGCGACGCCTGGGAATGGGTATAAGCCATGATGAGGTAGACGGGAATCAGCAATACAGACCCGATCATCATGAGCAGGGCGCGCTTGCCGAGCTTATCGACAAACCAGCCGAGCAGCGGCGTGCCGAACATGGTGCAAAATGTCAGGCTACCCACCAACATGCCGCCAACCTCGAGCGGTGTGCCATGAGCATGCAAGAAGAATTTGTAGGCGAAGGTCTCAAAGGGAAAGATCGCCGAATAGAAAACGACGCACAGGGCAACGATATACCAGAATGAGACCCCGAAATGGAAGAGATCCTCGAAGACCACCTTATCGGTAGGCCCAGCTTCCCCAAGTTCGTAGTTCTTTTCCGCGTAGGCCTCCATTCCCCAATAGATGAGCGCGCCGATCACGCAACAGGTGGCGAATCCGACCGAGATCAACAGCGGCGTGCGCCAACTTGAGTAGGCAAACCTCGCCCAGGTGGGAGACATCTGCGCCATCAGGGTGCCGGCGCGCGCAATCATCAGGTTAATGCCGAAGGCGAAGCTCAGTTCCTTGCCGCGAAACCATTTGGCGATGGCGGTGGTGACGGCGACGATGAGCGATTCGGCGCCGATGCCGAAGACAAGGCGCCCCGAAGCCATCAGCGCAAGATGGCCGGAAAGAACAGTGATAATTGCTCCGGTGAGGCAGATGGTCCCGAAGAGGAAGATTGCCTTGCGCGCCCCAAGGCGGTCCACAAGGTACCCTCCGACCAGCACCATGATCATATTCGGAAAGCTATAGATGCCCTGCAGCAGCCCGATATTGGAGTCGGAGAAGTGAAGCTGCTTCGACAGCAGGTCAGTGATTGGCTCAATGCAGTCGTAGACGTAGTAGTTGCCGAACATGGCCAGGCTGACGAAAACGAGCACAGCCCAGCGGTAGGGAGGCGGCGGTAGACGGCGGGACGGTTCAGGCATGAGGGCGATGATCCTCGAGGCGCGTCGGCGGCGATTTTGGAATGGAAAGACGCAACCTATGAAAATAACAGATTGGGGCGGGAATTGGCTGGAGAGTAGGTGAATTTCGGCGAATCAAAATGCTTAGCCCTCGGCGAAAGAAAAGCGCTCGCGGATTTCATAGCGGGAGCCGGCGGGCGAAAGAAAGCTTTCGTAGAGAAGGAACTCGCGGGCGACAAAGCGGGTGAAAGCAGGTGGACGGCGGATTATGGATTTGAGCTGGTCGAGGCCGCGACGTGGGTCTTTGCTGCGCGCCAGCGTGATATGCGGCTGGAAGGGACGAGTTTCAGGAACGAAGCCGCAGGGTTGGGTGGCCGCGGTGACACGCTGTTGGAGCAAGAGCAGTTCGGGGGTGGGCCGTATGCGGGCGATGAGAACTCCGGCGCGCTCGAAGCAGTCCAGAGCTTCAAGGCAGACGGGAACGGGCGGCGCGTGCAGCGCGCGCAGGCGCGGGACGATGCAGGCGAGTTGATCGGGGCTTGTATTGCCGAGAAATTGCAGGGTGACGTGCCAGGATTCGGGCGCGGTCCAGCGGAGGCTATCAGCGGCGGAGCGAAGCCGAGCCGAGGCTGACCGAAGTTCGTCGATCACAGCGGCGGCCAGGGGTATTCCGATAAAGAGGCGCATACAAGTAGGATGGTAAGTGTTCTGGTTGCCATTTCTCAAATGATGGAAGGAAGGTCATAAGATGAATAGTTTTTTCAGCAGGACCAAACTCACCACCGGCAACCGTACCTATACGATTTACAGCCTTCCGGCGCTGGCGGCGCGCGGCTTCAACCTGAAACGGCTGCCCTTCAGCCTGAAGATACTGCTGGAAAATCTGCTGCGCCGCGAGGATGGCGTGAACGTGACGACCGGCGACATCGAGTTTCTGGCCAAATGGGAGGCCAAGGCCGAGCCCAGCCGGGAGATTGCCTACATGCCGGCGCGGGTGCTGATGCAGGACTTTACCGGCGTGCCTGCGGTGGTGGATCTGGCCGCGATGCGCGATGCAATCCGGACGCTGGGCGGCGATGCGGAGCGGGTGAATCCGCTGGTCCCGGCCGAACTGGTGATCGACCACTCGGTGCAGGTGGACGAATACGGCACGGTGGCGGCCTTCGAGGCCAACACGCTGATGGAGTTTCAGCGCAATCGCGAACGCTATGCGTTTCTGAAGTGGGGGCAGACGGCGTTTCGCAATTTTTCTGCGGTTCCGCCGGGGATGGGCATCTGCCACCAGGTGAATCTGGAGTATCTGGCGCGGGTGGTGTTTACGACGGAGGCGGACGGCAAGTTGGTGGCGTATCCGGACACGCTGGTGGGCACCGATTCGCATACCACGATGATCAACGGGTTGGGCGTGCTGGGCTGGGGCGTGGGCGGCATCGAGGCCGAGGCGGCGATGCTGGGGCAGGCGGTGTCGATGCTGGTGCCGCAGGTGGTGGGCTTCCGGCTCGTGGGGAAATTGCGCGAGGGTGCGACGGCGACGGACCTGGTGCTGACTGTGACGCAGGCGCTACGCAAGCTGGGCGTGGTAGGCAAGTTTGTTGAGTTCTTCGGTCCCGGCGTAGCGGAGCTGCCGCTGGCCGACCGGGCGACGATCAGCAACATGGCCCCCGAGTACGGGGCAACTTGCGGCATCTTCCCGGTGGACGCCGAAACACTGCGCTATCTGAGATTGACGGGGCGCAGCGAGGAGCAGATTGCGCTGGTGGGGGATTATTACAAAGCGCAGGAACTCTTTCATACCGCGGAGACGCCGGAGGCCGATTATTCACTGACTTTGGATCTTGACCTGGCGGATGTTGAACCATGCGTGGCTGGACCCAAGCGCCCGCAGGATCGCGTGCTGCTGCGGGATGTGGCGGCCTTGTTCGCGGAAGAACTTCCCAACCTGCTCTCGCCGACGGCCAAGCCGTTGGGAACACACACGGCTACTGAGTGGAAGCGGGGAGCGGTGAAGGATACGGCGCTGGCGTCTGCGAACTCGCCGGAAACAGTGCAGGGCCGGTTTGGCGTCGAGCCAGACAAGTATCTCGATCACGGGTCGGTGGTGATTGCCGCAATTACCAGTTGCACCAACACCTCGAATCCTTCGGTGATGGTGGCGGCGGGAATCTTGGCGAAGAAGGCGGTGGAGAAAGGGCTCTCTGTGCCGCCGTGGGTGAAGACTTCGCTGGCGCCGGGCTCGCGGGTGGTGACGGATTACTACGCCAAGGCAGGCTTGCTGCCGTATCTGGAAAAGCTGCGCTTCAACGTGGTGGGCTACGGCTGCACCACTTGTATTGGTAACTCCGGACCGCTGCCTGCCGACGTCAAGCAAAGCATTGACGAACATGGACTGGTTGCGGTCAGCGTGCTGAGCGGCAATCGCAACTTTGAGGGCAGAGTGAACGTGGATGTGCGGGCCAACTACCTGATGAGTCCGCCGCTGGTGGTGGCTTACGCGCTGGCCGGACGGATCAGCCAAAACTTCGAGACGGATGCGTTGGGTGTGGATGGAGCGGGGAAGCCGGTTTATCTCAGAGATATTTGGCCGACACAAGCGGAGGTGACTGAGGCGATTGAGAAAGGATTGTCCAGCGAGAGCTTCCGCAAAGAGTACGCGACGGTGAGTTTAGGCGACGCCAATTGGCAGGGACTGAAGTTCCCCATCGGCGAGGTCTATCAGTGGGAGCCGGATTCGACTTATATTCGCAAAGCTCCATACTTTGACGGAATCACAAAGACTCCTGCGCCGGTTACTGACATTCTTGGCGCGCGCGTGCTGGCCGTACTGGGCGACTCGGTGACCACGGATCACATTTCGCCGGCGGGCAACATCAAGGCCAACGGGCCGGCGGGAAAATATTTGGCGGAGCACGGCGTAAAACCGGCGGAGTTTAACAGCTATGGCTCGCGGCGCGGGAATCATGAGGTGATGGTGCGCGGGACGTTTGCCAATGTGCGGCTGAGGAACAAACTCGCGCCGGGAACCGAAGGCGGCGTGACGCGCCTGCTGCCTGAGGGCGAGATCATGAGCATCTTCGATGCCAGCGTAAAGTATGCCGAGCGCCAAGTGCCGCTGATTATTTTGGCGGGGAAAGAGTATGGCTCCGGTTCGTCACGCGACTGGGCAGCCAAGGGACCGAAGCTGCTGGGCGTGCGCGCGGTGATTGCCGAGAGTTTCGAGCGGATTCACCGGTCGAACCTGGTGGGGATGGGGATTCTGCCGTTGCAGTTTGCCGAAGGGCAAAGCGCGGAGTCGCTGGGGCTGACGGGCGAGGAGATTTATGATTTTCCGGGCTTGATGGCACTAATTGCTCACCGTATGGAAAAAGGCCGCACACTTAGAGTGAAGGCTACGGCAGCCGATGACGCGGTGAAAGAGTTCACTGCCATAGTACGCATCGATACGCCACAAGAGATCGAATACTTCGAGCACGGCGGCATTTTGCAGTATGTGCTGCGGCAGTTGGCGGGGAAGTAGCGATTCTGCTAGGCCAAGGCAGACAGCTACTTCTGCTTTGCCGGCGGCGCTTCGCGTTGAGCATGGAATTGCTCGCCCTACTTGTGTTCGCCAATGACGTGGAGGCGGAGGAAGTTGGTTGAGCCGGAGCGGGTGCGCGTGCCGGCGACTATGGCGATAACATCGCGGGCTTTGACGTAGCCGCCCTGCTCCAACAGACTTTCGGCGCACTCCACCATGCCCTCGTTGGAGTAGATTTTGGGACAGAGGATGGGCGATGCGCCCCAGAGCAGGTTGAGGCGATTGATGGTGATTTCAAGCGGGCTGAAGGCGAAGATGGGCGCCGAGGGATGGTACTTGGAGAGCTTGCGCGCGGTCGAGCCTGATTCCGTGAAGATCGCGATGGCGCGCAACTCCAGGTCGTCGGCGGCGTGCGCCGTGGCTTCGCAGATGGTTTCGGCGATGGTAAGTTTAGCTCTGCGCTGCTTGCGGCGATCGGTATACTCCGCCTCTTTGATATGGCGCTCGGCATCGACGACGATGCGGGCCATCATGGAGACGGCTTCGACGGGGTACTTGCCTATGGCCGATTCGCCGCTGAGCATGACGGCATCGGTGCCATCGTAAACCGCGTTGGCCACATCGGAGACCTCGGCGCGGGTGGGGCGGGGGTTCTCGATCATCGATTCCAGCATCTGCGTGGCGGTGATGACTGGCTTGCGGAACTCGGCGGCGCGGCGGATGATGTGTTTCTGGATGGCGGGAACCTGCTCCGGCGGCAGTTCGACGCCCAGGTCGCCGCGGGCCACCATGATGGCGTCTGAGGCTGTGAGAATGGCGTCCAGGTGCTCGATGGCCTGGGGTTTTTCCAGCTTAGCGATGATCCAGGTTTCACTTCCCAGGGCGGCAACGCGATTGCGCACCAGGCTGACGTCCTCCGCGGTGCGCACGAAGGAGACGGCGATGGCGTCCACGCCGTTCTTGAGCGCGAATTCAAGATCGTCGAAGTCCTTTTCCGTCAGCGAGGGCGTGCGCACCGGAATGCCGGGCAGGTTGATGCCCTTGTGCTCGCCCAACATGCCGCCGTTGACGATCTCGCAGAGCACGTCGCCCTCCGAAACTTCCTGGACACGCAGCTCGATAAGGCCGTCGGAGAGCAGAATGCGCGAGCCTTGCTCGACGTTCTCCGCGAGGGTTTTGAAGGTGGTGCCCACCAGGGCCGCCGTGCCCGGAACATCGCGCGGGGTAATGGTTAGCAGCTCGCCGGCCTTCAGCAGCACGGGCTGGTGGTCTTTCAGCGTGGAAGTGCGAATCTTGGGTCCTTGCAGGTCGCCGAGGATGCAGAGCGGCTTGTTTTCCTCGCGGCTGATTTTACGGATAATCTGGATGACCGCCAGCTTCCCCTCGTGGCTGCCGTGGGAAAAATTCAGGCGCATAACATCGACGCCAGCACGGACCAGATTGCGGATCACAGTTTCGGTGTTGGAGGCCGGGCCGAGCGTGGCAACAATCTTGGCGCGACGTTGGGTGGCGAAATCAGTCGTACTCGGTGCTGCGAAGGGCATGGTCTTGCTCCGGGGAAGGTTGAGAGAGATTACAAGCTAAATTTAGTCAGCCAGCTTGGTCGCGCGGCAATGTCGCCGCAACCACCCTGAATCCATTATGCAGCAGAAACGATTGATGGCCGGTAATAATGGTTAGCGGCGGGAGCGTTTCCGTTTGGAGCCCGCGGAAGTCTGTTCCTGCCGTTCCCGGAAAAGGACGCCGTTCAGCTCCGCTCCCAGCAGCGCGCTGAAGGAGATGATGTAGAGCCAGATCAGCGTGGCGATGCCGGCGCCAAAGGAGCCGTAAAACATGGAGTAGTTGGCAATCCTCGTCACGTACCAGCCAAAGACCAACGTGGAGGGGAACCAGACCAGGGTGGCGGCCACCGCGCCCGGTCCCACCAAGTCCCAGTGCTCCTTGCGCTGTTGGAGCGGAAGTATGTATCGAACAAATAAAAACGCAATAAAGCCGCCGACTCCAACAATAATGAAAAGCGATGGATTTGTAATATCGAGCACCCGTGCCTGATGTCCCCTGCCAGAGACCACCGCATTTACCACGAAAGCTGTCCACACACCAGCCACAATCACCAACAGAGTCACTCGTCTACGGCTCCACGAATTCGCATGAGTTTTCACATGACCTGTACCAAAGTGGTAGAGAGCGCCGAGGACACTAACGCTGGTGACAAGCGCGATGGCCCATCGGACCATGCGCCAAAAGAAGAGCACGATTTGATGCAACTCATGGGTGGAGTTGTCGATCATCCACATTTCGAACTGGCGGCCGAAGATCAGCACCAGGGTGGCCATGGAGAGCGGAATCAGCACAATGGGCACCAGCAACAGAGCCCTGATGCGCTGCTGCCAGAATCCCCAATGATTGCGCGGCAGCTGGTAGGCGCGGCGAAAACCCTCCATCAGCGAGAGCATCATCCCCAGGCCGGCAAAGACCGAGAGAGCGGCGGCGGAATAAATCAACTGCGCGGAGTGAATGCGGTGGGTTTCCGTTGCGGACTGCAACACGGACATGGCGCCTTCGGGCAGAAACTGCTCGAAGGCGCCGCGCACCTCGCCCACCAGCGAGGTTCCCTCCGGCGCCTGAGCCAGCAGCGCAGTGAGGACCACCAGCGCGGGAAACAGGGCCAGCATTCCTGAATATGCGACGGCCTTGGCCGAGTTGAGCACGTCGTGCTCCAACGCAAGCCAGAGAGCTTTCCGGTAGCTGCGAATCAATGAGGCCATAGAGGTCTTAGAAAAGATTATTGCATCAGGCCGCCTTCTGCGAAGAGGGAACGGCTGCCATATCTTAAAGATTTAACGGCGATTACAGTTCAGGAAATAAGCGTAAACGGAGTATTCAAGGTGGCTATGCATATAAAAATTCATTGTAATCCGGCTTACCTTTACGATAAATAACGAGATTAGGTGTATAGTGGTAACTAGCCGGAGCTTCCCCTCCGGAAAAAATGGAGGTCATGATATGAACACAGTGAAGTCCGCTCTTCAGAGCGGTTTGGTCACAACGCATGCGATGCTCCGCATTCAGGAGCGCATGATTATGCTCTCACTACTGCGGCGGAAAGATGCTAAGAGTCACCCCCCCGCAACCCCGATTGCAGATTCGCCGCAATAAGACAAGCCAGATCAAACGATTTTGTTGCCTGACTATCCTCGTATTGATGGCCTTCGCAGTTGCCGGCTTGTTGGAAGCTCAATCGACATTCGTCAGCTTGTAGGGATCGGCCAACTCGACAAAAAAACGCCCAAAGCGTTGACATCGAGACCGGCAATCATATTACTCCGTCCCTCCGCGCGCGCCGCGCGCGATAAAGGGGACAGACCGCTCACCTCTACTCCAGAATAATCGCTCATGTTTGCTCCATGCTTTTACCCCAAGCTGTCCACTATAAAATGACCGGGTCCCAAATGTATGAAAATTATGATGTCGGCAATTTTTTATCATAGTGGCTTGCCAGGCAGTTACACTATGCACAATAAGGAGACAACCCATGCAGACCCGGATTCAGGGCACGACCATGCCCGTACTCGATGTGCAGCTTGAACCCAACGAGAGCGTGTTCAGCGAGAGTGGCGAGCTATCGTGGATGACCGCTTCCATCCAAATGACCACCCACACGCAGATGGGCGGGGGCGGGGGAATCTTCGGCGCATTGAAGCGCGTGGCCGGGGGCGGTAGCCTGTTCATGACCGAGTACCGCGCCTCCGGGGCCGCCGCCGTGGTGTCGTTTGCCACCAAGGTGCCAGGCCACATTATGCCGGTCGAGGTCGCGCCCGGCAGTGAGTACATGATTCACCGGCACGGGTTTCTGTGCGCCACGACACAGGTGACCATCGGGGTGGGCTTCCAGCAATCACTGGGAGCGGGTATCTTTGGAGGAAGCGGCTTCCTGCTGCAGAAGTTGGGCGGCCAGGGCACGGCGTGGCTGGAGCTATCCGGCGAGCTGATCGAGAAGAAGCTGGCTCCGGGCGAGGTGCTGAGGGTGCATCCGGGACATGTAGGCGCGTTTCAATCCACGGTGGGATTCCAGATCACTACGGTGCCGGGGATCAAGAACATGATCTTCGGCGGGGATGGACTGTTTCTGGCCGTGCTGCAAGGGCCGGGAACGGTATGGCTGCAGACGCTGCCGATTTCGCGACTGGCGCACCAGATTGCCGAGTACCTGCCGCGAACCGAGAATCGGCAGGCGGGACCGGCCGCGGGCGGCGCGCTTCTGGGCGGAATTGTGGGGTCAATGCTGGGCGGGGATCGGTAAAAACAGGGAACAGGGACGCCCATGTCTCGTTGGCGAGACCTGGGGCACAAAATTGCGCTATTTTCCTGCCTGTACCGCGTCTTCGACCACGGCCTTCATCACGCCGCAATTGGAAAAGAAGCGGATGAGATTTCCGGTGAGCGATTGCCGGGGGCCGGATTCGAGAGTTGGGACACCCAGATTTATTGTCTCTGCCATCCTGAGTTCGCCGGTTCCCTGCGCATCGAGGATAAGTTCAGTGAGTTTGCGAGCCAGGTCGAGCGGAAAGCTCTCGGCGACGAAGACCAACTTGCCGCGAGTAGTGATCACCACCGGGCCTTCGCTGGTGGAGTAGACCTGCTCCTGATCGGAAGAGGCAAGAGGCGGGAAGACCGAGATACCGGCGGAGGGACTGGACGGGGCGGCGCGCTCATCGCTCGTGTCGAGCTTGACGCCAGAGTATTTGCGGCCCAGCTCATCGGCGTAGATGCGGGCGAAGGCCCGGGCAGAGGCGGCGTTCTTCCAGACCGAAAGATAGAAGAGGGCGATGGAGTTGGTGCTGGCCAGCTCTTCCGTTGTTTTGGCGTTGAGCCGCTGGCCGGCCCAATAGAGGCCGCCGTCCCAAGCGGGGGTCAAGTCGCCGGCGGCTTGGTCACCGCCGAAGAGCTCGGTGAGAATGTGCACGTCGAGCTGGCCGACCTGGCCGATGTCGTAAGGCTCGTAGAGCTTGTCCACCAGCGGGTGAATGTTGGGCAGAAGAGGCACGACGGGCACGTGGTGCTTTTCGTACTCGCGCGGGTTGATGATCTCCCAGGTAGAGGAAGGCGGGCGGTCCAGGGTTCCGGCAAAGGCCGCCGCCTGGCCCTGGTCCATCCACACGTCCTGCTCGAAGCTGAGGCCTTCGCTATAGGGAAACATCATCGACTCAGAGATCAGCAGCGGTGCGCGCGCCAGCACGGGTGAATCTTCAGAGGCGGTCATGTGCCGCCTGACGAAGTCCATCACCTCGGGGTCTTTGATGAGGCTCTTGCCCAAGGGCTTGAGGATGTAATCCATCATGACGGCCGTAGCCTGGCCCTCGGCGACGGCCTCGCGTGCCGTGTCCAACTCGTCTTTGGCGAGGTGGCCGGTGTCGTCGGGGGAGTTGAGCGAAACATCGTCGGGGGTCTGGTTGTTCCATTTCTCAAGGTCAGAGTGCTGGTCCTGCAGGGCGTGGGTCAGCTCGTGGGCCAGCACCGGCTTCTGCTCCTCAATGCCCACCCAGTCGAGCATATAAACAGTCTTGGTTTTCGAATCGTAGTAGGCCTCAATCTGCTCCTTGAGCAGCGCCAGCAGAAAGGGCTTGAGGGCGAAGTCGCGATCCAGCAGACCGAACTTCTGGAGCACGATCTCGCTGCGCTGTAAGCGCTTGGTGCTCTCGTCTTCATCGAACTTCTGCTTGAGGTAGCTTTCGACCGCGGCGCGAGAGGTGATCTGGCGTTTGACGGTGCTCTTGATAGGCAGGCCGGTTTCGTCGGAGGAGAACTTGATCAGCTCATCGACGAGCGAGAAGAGTTGACGCGCCTGCTCGGGGGTAATCTTGCCGGCGACCTGCGGTGGGGTGACTTGTGCCTGCGGCGCGGCCACCTGCGGTGGGGTGACTTGCGCCTGCGGCGCGCTTACGGCGGGCGGCTGCTGGGCCGAAGCCATCAATGCTGCAAGACACAACGCTGCCGTCAAGGCCCATCCGCGAAATCTTCCATGCTGCTTGCTCATCGATACTCCCTATCTTCTTTCAAGGCTATAATCAGGATGCGGCTTGGCGCGAGATTTCTGCTGAAAAATTGTGCCTGAACCGGCGAAAAGATCCCCTATGACGGAAACGGAACTCTCTCTGGCTACAACCCTCGCGACCCTGCTGACTCAAGCGGCTACGGGGCCGGAGCTTGCGGCCTATCGCGGCAGCTTGATCCCACGGGAGTTAGACGCGCCGGGAAGGGAAACAGCGGCGCTGATCTCGAGAGCCGCAGTGCACGACCTGGGCTGGCTGCGGCGCGTGGCGGTGCGCGGCGAAGACCGCTTCCGCTGGCTCAGCGGCATGGTCACCAACGCGGTGAACGACTTAGGGACGAACGCTGGCGCCTGGAACCTGGTGCTCAACGCGCAAGGGCGCATCCAGGGGGATTTGTACGTCTGGCGCGAGGGGGACGAACTCTTTTTGACGATTGCCGCCGATCAGTATGAGAGATTGCTGGCCCACCTGGAACGCTTCATCATCATGGATGATGTGGAGTTGGCGCCGTTGAGCGAAGATTCAGCGCTGGGGCTTGCAGGGCCGCTGGCTGCCGGTGTGCTGGCGCGGTTAGGATTACCCGCGCCGGCTGAATTGATGACCAGCGTGCGCGCCGCATGGAATGGCTCCGCAGTGCTGGTTGTTCGCGGATACGGCATGCTGGCGCCGCACTACGAGCTTTGGGTGCAGGCAGTGGAGATTCCCACGCTGTGGCGAGCACTGATCGAGGCTGGAGCAGCCCCGGCGGGAGCGGCCACTGTGGAGGCTTTTCGCATCGCGGAAGGGATTCCCGCTTACGGAATCGATATTGCCGAGCGCGACCTGCCCCAGGAGACTTCGCAGATGCGTGCATTGAATTTTAACAAGGGCTGCTACCTGGGCCAGGAGATTGTGGAGCGCATCCGCTCCCGCGGGAGCGTTCACCGGCATCTGCGGCAACTGGAGTTGTCTGGAACCGTTCCGACCGCAGGGGCAGAGCTGAGATTGGACGACGGAACAATTGCCGGCGAGATCACCAGCGCGGCGGAGTTGCAACTGCGAACAGGGTCACGTATCTTTGCTCTGGGCATGTTGCGCGGAGAGGCAGAGCTACACAACCAACCCTTAACCTACACCTCCGGAACAGCCACGGGCACGGCTCACATTCTGACTGCGCCGCCCGTGCTGGAAGCGGCTGGCGGAGTTCGAAAGTCAGCGAGTCAGAACAACGGATAGGAAACGGAAAACCATGAGCGATAAACCGAAGTTTGAAGTCATTGATCGCCGCAAGATGAAGGCGGAAGAAGAGCAGGAGGGCCAGCAGCCAGCCTCTCCGGCGGAAGCGCCACCATCAGGCGGCGGTCCGAGGCTGGTGGTCAACGAATCGAAGTCCGAGGCCCGGCGGGAGCCAGCAACCAGCGCGACTTCCAAGGTTGCGCCGGATACTGAAGCCGAGTTGCCTACCGCCCCGCCCACAGCCCAGGAGAGCCGTGAGCAAAAGGAAGCCTATGATGCCTCTGCGCAGAGGCTGGAGGACATGGTGCGGGCGCAGAATCCCGCCGCTGGCGCGCCGCCGCAGATCAGCTTCGAACACCTGGTGCAGCAGTTTTACATCTCCGCGATGATTCAGATGGGGGCGGGCACGCAGGAGGGACAGCAACCCAGGGTGGACATCCTGGGTGCGCGGACAACCATTGATTTATTGGGAGTGCTGGCGGAGAAGACCCGCGGCAACCTGACCGAGTCCGAGGATAAGACCTTGCAGACGGTTCTGTTTGAGGTGCGGATGGCCTTTCTGGAACTGACCAGCATGATCACCTCGCAGGGCATGCAGCCACCGCAGCCTCCGAAGAGGGCATAGCGGGCTGGCTACGCATGGACGGTCTGCTCACATTTCTCGGGACGGGAACTTCGATGGGAGTTCCGACGCTGGGGTGCGATTGCTCGGTATGCACCTCGGCCGATCCTCGCGACCGGCGGCTCAGGCCCTCGGTGTTGTTGCGCTGGCACGAGCCCGGCGGCCACGAACGGGTGGTGGTTATCGACACAGGTCCCGACTTTCGCGAGCAGGCGCTGCGCAACGGCCTCACCCGCGTAGATGCGGTTTTTTATACCCACTCTCACGCCGACCACATTCTGGGCATGGACGACCTGCGCCCGCTCAGCTTTGCGGCCATTCGCGAGGGCGGGCCGATTCCGCTGTATGCCGCGCCGGATACGGCCGAAGTGCTGAAGCGCATCTACGAGTACACCTTTTCGCCGCAGGCTACTTACCCTACCCGCGCACGGGTTCAACTGCTGCCGCTGGCCGAGCGGACAACCGTTCACGGCGTTGAGTTCTTGCGCGTGCCGGTGCAGCACGGGGAGATGCAGATTGCCGGCTTTCGCTTTGGCCGCGCCGCTTATCTGACCGACGTGAGCGCCATTCCCGAATCGAGCTTCGCGCTGCTGGAAGGGTTGGACCACCTGGTTGTTTCCGCGCTGCGCCACCAGCCGCATCCCAGCCACGCCACCGTGGAGCAGGCCGTCGGCTGGGCACGGCGCATCGGCGCGCGCCACACCTGGCTCACGCACATCGCCCACGAACTGGGGCACGAGGAAACCAACCGCACGCTGCCGGACGGCATCCGGCTGGCCTATGACGGACTCAGCCTGCCGGTGAACCTGGGAGCCGCGAATTGATGACCGAAAATATGACTTCTGTTTTTCATTCAATCGCGGAGATTCCGGCCGACTTCGGCCCCAGCGTAGCCGCCATCGGCAACTTCGACGGCGTTCACCTGGGCCACCAGGAGATTCTATCGGCGGTGGTTCGCGAAGCCCGTGAACAGGTCGCGCGAATGCAGCGCGCGCGGGCCGTGGCCGTCACCTTCGACCCCCATCCGGAGCAGTTTCTGCGCCCCTCGTCCGCTCTACGGCTGCTCACGCCGATCGATGAGCGCCTGCGGCTTCTGGCTCTCACCGGCATTGATGCGATTGTCGTACTGCCATTCGATGCGGCGCTGGCTTCGTTGACAGCGCGGGAATTTGTGCGCGGCGTTTTGGTGGAAGCTCTGGACGTTCGCAGCCTGCATGAAGGCGGCAACTTCCGCTTTGGACATAACGCCGAGGCCGGAGTGGGTGAGCTCAGAGCCTATAGCGCGGAGTTTGGCTTTGCCGTCCACGTTCATGCGCCGGTGCATACACGCGGGCTGGAGGTTTCCAGCTCAGCCATCCGGGCACTTGTGGCGGCGGGCGATATGCGCCGCGCGCGCTGGATGCTGGGCCGGCCATTTGAGATTCGTTCCACGCAGGCCCACGGGCGCGGCATCGGCTCGCGTCTGCTGGTGCCCACGGTGAACCTAGCGCCTTACAACGGACAACTCCCCGCCTTCGGGGTTTACGTTACGCGGCTCACAATAGGCGGACGCAGATTTCAGGCGGTCACCAATGTAGGCAACCGGCCGACATTTGGCGAGGCGTCGTTTGCTGTCGAGTCGCACATTCTGGACTTCGAGCCGGTTGAACTGAACGAAGAAACGCCCATCGATTTGGAGTTTCTGCTGCGGTTGCGTGGTGAGCAAGAGTGGCCTTCGCCTGAGGCGCTTAAAACGCAGATATTAAAGGACGTGGCTCGGGCGAAGTGGTACTTCCGGCTGGCGGGGTAAGGGCTATTCTATCAAGATTGGCTCATCTCGCAGTTTGTCCGCAATGTCAATTAAAGGGGTGTGCGGGCGCGGATTTTAGCCGGAAACTACTTCATGCAAAGGCAACTTTGCTTTCACTGACCGCATTGGGACAGTGGAAACCATGGTTAAAAGTGGGTTACCAGCCTGGTATATTTCGGTGCGAATTTCGGTGACCCCAGCGCATATACAGATTACTTCGGGGCCAGTTCCCTTAAAGAATATTGTTTGTTATGTTAAAGTTCTGCTAGACTTATGGCTGGTTTCTTAGCTTGTGGAAGGTCCAGAGGGGAAGTGTCTGTTGAGCAAGTCCCGCACAGGATCAGTATGGGAAGACGAACGATGAGGAAATTTTCATTGACGTTGCTCTCATTGGCAGCGGCGCTGGTGATTGTCCCGGCTGCCCTGGCTGATTCGTTTATCTTCATCTATACAGGCAATGTCTCCAACTACTCGTCGGGTGTGAACTACCCGGCGTATAACATCACCATCAACGGTGTCTTTACCACCGCGGGCACTTCGGACGCAGATGGCGGCGTTGACATCACCTCTTTCACAGGTACTTATTCGGACCCGGAAAACGGTGTTTCCGGCACGATCAGCCTGTACCCCGGAAACGGCACCTACGAGAATTACCTTGTCTCTGCCAATGATTCGTGGGATTACGACAATCTGTACTATCCGAACGCAAATGCGCCAGGCACTTCGGGCGGCCTGTTCGATTACTATGGACTTCTCTTTAATATTGGCCCGTCGAGCGACCCCGATGAGTGGGAAGTGAACTTTTGGGCAAACACCAGCACCACCTACATACTAGTGGAGTCGGAAACCGAGCCGGGACAGGATTATCTGAATCAGTCAACCGGCATCGGCATCAGCAGCCCTGACAATCCTGGTAATCCTGGCGATCCTTCTGGCCCGATTATCTCGCAGACTCCGGAGCCGGGGTCTCTGTTGTTGCTGGGCACCGGACTCCTGGGTCTGGCAGTCGTGCTCTACCGAAAGGCCAAACCGTCAGGCCCGGCCCAGAACTTATAGCCGTCTGATTTCTCTACGAATGAAGGGCATGGAAACATGCCCATTTTTGTGTTCATCGAAAGTAATGGGGTGATACCGATGGATGATGAAACCGCCGGGATCGGGCCATTGCTTTATCGCTGGTTCCCTGGCTTCAGCGCGCCAGATGCCTGGTCGAGCGCGGGTTTGACGGTGCCCGCGGGCCTGGTTGGAGCGTACTGCGCAGGCAATGCGGGCTTGACCCGGGAATTGGCTTTAGGAGCACTCGCGACTGGCCGCGCGGAGCGTTTGGATGCGGGTAAAGCCGGCAGATTGACTGCCGGGCGATTCGACGGCGGGATTGAGTTCGGCCTCGCTGGTGAAGTGGCCGCTGGCGAAGCGTATGCCGGTCTGATGTTGGCGACTGTTGATCTTGACTGAATAGGCGGTTGCGGTTTGACAGGCGGGTACAGACTGGCGGGCGGATGCGCCTTCACAGGCATAGCGGACAGTCCGATGACTCGGGGTTTGGCGGGTGGTTGCGCGGAGGCCTTCAGAGCAGGCTTGTCCATTTCGTCGCCGAGAAATTTTTCGTCATCCTTGCCGCTGATGGCTGCGCGCATCCAGGTCATCCAGATGGGCAGGGCAGCACGTGCTCCGGTTTCTTTTTCTCCCAGGGACTGATTGGTGTCGAATCCCACCCAAACGCCGCAGGTGACAGAGGGCGAAAAGCCCAGGAACCAGGCGTCGGTGTAATCGCTGGTGGTTCCGGTTTTGCCGCCCAGGGAGTGGTGGAGTTGCGCCGCATCCGCGCCGGTGCCGTGTTCGTATTGGATGACGGCTTGAAAAAGGACCATCATGGCGCGCGCCGTCTGCTGGCTTATCACCTTGTTTACGGCTGGCGGCTCCTCCCACAGCGTGATGCCATCGGCGTTGGAGACTTTCCTGATGAGCCGCGGCTTCACGCGCAATCCGTCGTTAGGAAAGACCGCGTAGCTGGCCACTTGCTCCTGGAGCGAAATGCCCACTGTGCCCAGAGCCACCGGAAGATAGGAGGGAATGCTGGCGGTGACTCCGAAGCGATGGGCCACGTCGATGACCTTTTGGATGCCCACGCTGTCGGCCAGCTTGATGGCGGGAATGTTGCGCGACTCGGCAAAGGCCTCGGTGAGGGTCATGCGGCCCATGTAGTTGTTCTCGTAGTTATGGGGGATGTAGCCACCATAGCTGACCGGGGCATCGACGATGAAGTCGGTGGGCTTGGCGCCGTCCTCGATGGCGGCGGTGTAGACATAGGGCTTGAAGCTGGAGCCAGTCTGCCGCTCGGCCTGGGTGGCGCGGTTGTACTGGGAGAGCGCGTAATCGCGCCCTCCGACCATGGCCAGCACGTCGCCGCTGGTGTTGTCGATGGCCAACAAGGCGCCCTGTGCGCCGGAGTCCTGTTCAAGCGTTGCGCGTTGCGCCTTGCCCACAATCGCATTTGCCAGGTGAACGTAGATGATGTCGCCGGGCTTGACCAGCGCGTCGCCATAGCGCTTCCCGGTCCATCTCCAATCCTGGGGCAGGAGCACAATCTGGGCGTCGCCTACGCGGGCAAAAATCTCCATGGGCAGAGCTCGGGTGACCACGGCATGCACGTAATCGCCGGGCCCGGAGTTCATAGCCCAGTCGGGATGCTTGTAATCCTCGATGGTAGCGCCACTGGCGAGCACGTTTTCGAGGTTGCCCATCCAGCCGCGCCGCCGCTCGTAGGCAGCCAGGCCGTCCGCGATGGCTTTATCGGCTGTTTTTTGCAGGTCCAGGTCGAGCGTGGTTTCCACCTTCAGGCCGGCCTCGTGCACCTGCTCGCTGCCGAAGCGTTTTTCCAACTCCCGGCGGACCTCCTCCTGAAACCATGGGGCGACTGACGTTTCGGGTTGGGCAATGTGCAGCCCCAGCGGGGAGTTACGGGCTTGCTCTGCCTGCTGGTGGGAGATGACCCTGTCAAGCTCCATCTCCGTAAGCACCAGGTTTCGCCGTCGCAGCGCCTTTTCCGGGTAGAGCAGCGGCGAGAATGCGACCGGCCCTTTAGGAAGCCCGGCCAGTAAAGCCGCTTCCGGGAGCGTTAAATCTTTGGCGTGCTTGCTAAAGTAAAACTGAGAAGCAGCCTCGAAGCCGTATCTTCCGTGGCCCAGGTAAATCTGATTGCCATAGAGAGTGAAAATTTGCTGCTTGGTGAAGGCGCGCTCAATTTGAATGGCCAGGTAAGCCTCCTGCACTTTACGGCTGGCGGTGCGTTCAGAGGAGAAAAAGAGGTTGCGCGCCAACTGCATAGTCAGCGTGGATGCGCCCTGAGTGCGTCCGTGGCTGCGCAGGTCATGCCACAGCGCCCCGCCGACGCGCAGCACGTTGATGCCCCAGTGCGACTCGAAGTTCTTGTCTTCAATGGAGATTACGGCCTGGCGCAGCACCGGCGCAAAGTCGTCGTAGTTGACCACTATGCGCCGCTCCAGCGCAAAGGAGCCAATGAGACGGCCCTTTTGGTCGTAGAGTTCAGTGGTGGTGGAGGGGCGATAGCGCTCCAGATCGTGAATCTGGGGCAGATCGACGGAGTAGACCAGCATGAATCCGCCCAGCGAGCCGGTAATCACGGCTAGAATGAGCAACGCGGCAAAGGTGAGCTTGCCGGCCAGCTTGCGCCGCTTACGCGTGGGCACAGGCGCTGCGCGAAGCAGGTGGCTCCGGCCAAGGCTACGCAACTCGGGCGGCTCGATAGGGGTGACAGGCAAGCGATTCAGACCTCATCGGCATCTCTTCCTCATACCGTGGAGAAATGCTTTAGCCCAAGGCTAGCATGAAAGAGGTCAAAGAAAAAAAAGGGCGGCTCCCGCGAACCACGCCGTGCAAGGCATGGTGCGCGAGAGACGATTCCACATACGAGAAGTGCGGGTTAGTCTCTATTTTGCCCCGAAGAGGCGGCGGAAGAAGCCGGGCTTTTTCACTGTCGTTGGCGGAGTCGGGGGCGGGGTTGCGCTTGCGCTGGCCGCGGGAGTTGCTTCCGCGGCGGGCTGGGCGGCTGGAGCGCCGTTATTCGCCTTCAGCAGTTGGAGAGCTTTGATGAGTGGCTCGTCGACGTTAGAGGGCGGCGCTTCCTCATAATCATCTTCGGACACCTGGCCGACAATCACGCTGGGCGTCACGGCCTCGTCCTGAATCTTCTTGCCACTGGGAGACTGGTACTTAGCTACGGTCAGCAGCAGGGCTGCGCCATCGGGCAACTCAATGGTCCTCTGCACAGAACCCTCGCCAAATGTCCGCTCACCTACCACGTCTCCGCGCTTCAAGTCCTCGATGGCGGCGGCGGTCAACTCGGCCGGGCCCGCGGTGCCGCGGTTTACCAGCACAGCCAGCGGCGCGTCCGTGAGGAACTTGGCGGGGTCGGCGGTAAAGGTCTGGCGGGGAAACTTCTGGCCTTCAAGCACGGCCAAGGTGCCCTGGTTCACAAAGAAATTAGCCAGCCGCAAGCCCTCCTGAAAGTCGTCTCCGGAGGAGTCGCGCAGGTCCAGCAGCACCTTGCGGTTCTTGCCAGCGGCCTTGATCCTGGCGGCGATTTCGTCCACGCGAGAGGCGGTCAGCGCGCCGGGCTTCAGATAGAGGATGGTTGCGTCATCATACTGCTGCTCGACCAGCGCCGGCGCTTCGGCGATGGAGCGGGTCAGCGTTATCTTGTCTGGTTCGGCCTTGCGCGGGCGCACCACCGAGAGGGTCACAGTGGTCCCCGGCTTGCCCTCCAGCAGCAGGCGAATGACGGCCAGCGACAATTCGCGCGTAGACTGGTTGCCGATGGACTCAATCACATCGCCGTCCGCGATATGCTCCTTGTCGGCAGCCGAACCGGGCAGGACGCTGACCACGATGGCGTAGCCATAGCGCTTGGAGACGGTTATGCCCACCTGCGCCACGCCCGTCAACGGACGCTCTTTGTAGATTTTGTACTCGGCCGGAGTCAAATAGCTGGAGTCCGCATCGAGCGATTCCAGCAGGCCGTGCAGCGCGCCGGTGGTAACTTTGTTGATGTTGGGTTCGGTCACGTATTCGGTCTGAATCTTATTCAGCACCTGCCGATAAATGACCATCTGGCGGTAAGCGCCATCCTGCTGGCCACCGGCATGAACGCCAAACCAGCCAAACTCGCCAAAGAGAAAGCCCAGGCCGAGGGCGGCAAAGATGGCTACGGAAAGAACAAAGACAAATCGCTGGAAGAATCGAGACACACTCACCACCGGGGCGGCCCTTGAGGGGAAACAGGCCGCACAACCCTATAGACGCAATGATAGCGCAAGGGGCGCGCGGCGCGAGGAATTGCACTTCCACGCCCACCTAAACCAAGTCCTTGCCTCTAAGGTTACCAAAGTTTTATTATTTCATGACGTTTGGACTGTTAATCTGGGTACAAATTCCCACGAGCCATTTTTCTGCCAAGACTCGTAGCCAACCCACGAAAGGATCGCACCCATGCGCAAGCCCTTGGGTAAATTGGGGGCAATTGTACGGTCATTCCCCCACGCCGCCACGCTCTTCTTGCTGCTCTCCGCAGCTTTTTTCCTCGCTCTGCCTGAAACCGCAAACGCCCAAATCTGGGTCACCTCAGGATTCATGGTGACGCCGGCGACGCCACTTGGCGTGTCTGGAATCACATTCACGCCGGGTAGCCAGACTGAAACAGCCTTTTGCAGCACTTCGGCTTCCAACCCCACCACCGGCCAGTCTTCACCGGCAGCGGCTGCTTACAATACGTTTATCGCATCTTGCACCCTGACTCCATCCGCTGGGACCACAATCGTTTCCACGCAGTGTCCAAGTGAACCGATATACGACTATCCCTCCGGAAATCCAACCGGCCTGTGCTCTATCGAATTTGTGCCGCAGCCAAACGTCACCTATACCGTCAACTCCTCGCACGAACTCCAGTTCAATCTCGCCCCGAGTGGCACGATTTGTGGCCAACCCGCGTTTTATGAGTATTGTCTGTCCGATCCGCTGGGCTATTATTCCATGAATCCAAATTCGTCCAGTATATGGCCTCCATCGCCTACGTATACAGGAGTGACTTCGTATGCAAGCTTGTTAGCGATTAATACTGTCGACGTACCATGCAGTGCGATGGGCACTTGCGTGCCTCAGAATATCCCATATCAGTACTGTTTATCGGGTTTTACTCTGTTTGGCATTAGCATATGCACAGACGGAATACTCGCTCCAGAATATTGGCCTCTGGCGCAGACCTCCGAGCCCTGGCAGGTCAAATGCTCAGACGTTGTGCAGGGTTCCGTAGTGCCTGTTGCGTACGCAACACCGCTTCCGAATGGAAGCACTATCACCGCAACTTTCACGCCGAACTTTGGATTTACACTTGCGCAAGCTGCGCAGGTATGCGGGTTCGCCAACTTTGACTGGCAACAGCTCATTACAGTTCAGCCTGCGCCAAGTCCTTTCTTTGCCGTCGGCAGCAATGTTCCTCTAACTGCACCGCCCGGATACCTCGATCCTCCGCCTGGAGGGTATCAATATGAACTAACGCGTGGATTTCCAAATGGCGATCCTGCATATCCGCTTTACTACTCTCCAGATCCAGGACCGTCGGGTCAATCGGAATTATCAGCTTACGAGCCTGGAGGTATGGATGGGACGCAGCTAAACTTCGCCGATGGGCCGATGGATGGCTGTTTGTTTGGTGGCAGATATGCTGGGACGCCTGATTGCAACGGAACCAGCGCCGCGCCGGGAGCGACAGTTCAATTTATCACGCATCTAGCCGGCGTATACGCAGATGGCACCGCCCACGATCTCATGGTAGGTTTCACCTGGTATTCAAACAACAACGGCACATCCGGAGGAGCATCTCTTGAGAAGGATCCTCAACCCATGGATCCGGGCAGCGGTACAGGGGGCGCCACGGTCACCAGCGTAAGTGAGAGTACCAACTATGAGTATCCAACCGCTCCAGGTGTCCCAGCTACAACCCTAACATTATTGGATGGGAATCAAGTATCGGTGACGGGCTCAGGCTTGGCCTACAGCCGCGTCAGTAAATTATTCGTTGGAACCTTGACCATCGCCAATGTTAGCGATAATACTATCACGGGCCCATTTCAGATCGTCCTCTCTTCTTTGCAATCAAACGTGACGCTCGCGAACGCAACTGGAATCGCGGGCGGGTTCCCTTACATCACGGTTCCAAACGCAGATAGCCTCGAACCCGGCCAGTCCGCATCAGTAGCTGTTCGATTCTCAAACCCAACGAACGAAATTCTCGACTACAGTCCAGTAGCTTATTCCGGGAGCTTCGACTGACATGAACAAACGCAAGGTACTGTTCGGTGCGCTGATGCTCTGCCTCGCGGGCTTGGCCACATCCAGCATCCTATGGCTGAGAACTCACACCGCCCCGAGGTCAGTGCTAGCTGGCCTCACGATGGCGCAAGTCTCGCCGTTGAAGGTCGAGATTAAACTGACCCAAACAGCAGTAAAGAACGATGAGACTTTTTCCGTTTACACTGCGCTCCGCAACTCCGGAAGTGAAGTTCGGGTTCTAGAGGTTTGGTCCTGCGGTTATAACGACCTCTGGATCGCAGATAATCCCTCTGTCCGGGTGATTGGGGATGTAGGGTGCATGAAGAGCTTTTCCACTAAGAAATATCTCAAGCCCGGCGAGGCGTTTGAGAGTACCGTGCCAGTCCGTGTCGAGCTCACGCATGACAAGGGTCAACCTGAATCGGTTACCTTTCGATTGGGATTTAAAGACCCGACTTTCTTGGCAAATCCAAAGATTCCACCAATTTGGAGCAACGCTGTAACGGTCAGCGTCACGAGATAATCAACTTCTTCCAGCAACCTACTCCGGGAGCTTCGAATAACATGGAAAAGCACAAAGTAATATTCGGTCTGTTGCTGTTCTGCTTCGGAGGATTGGCCGTATATGGCCAATCCTCGCCACTCAAGGTAGAGATTAAACTGGCTCAGACTGCAATCAAGAACAATGAGAAGTTTACATTGTCCGCTACAATCCACAATACAGGTAACGATGAGCAGGAGTTTGAAGTCTGGACCTGCGGCTATTTACAGTGGAGTGTGGATAACCCTTCTCTCCATGTGGTCGAGGAGGATTGTTTGAAAAATCTCCCCTATAAGGTGAAACTCAAGCCCGGCGAGTCGAGTCTTTCTGAAGTGCCGGTGCGTGTAAAACTTTCGGCAGGAAGCAATCAACAGGAATTGGTTACTTTCCGATTAGGATTTCATGTTGATGCATACGGGACGGTACCGGGAGTTCCACAGATTTGGAGCAATGCTGTAACGGTCACTGTCACGAGATAATCACTTCTGCCCAGCAATCTTTTTCAGGAGCTTCGACAAACATGGAAATACACAAAGTTCTTTTTGGCGCGTTGCTGTTATGCGTTGCAGTGTCGGCATCAGCCGCCCCCATCACATACGATGTAACGATCAACACATCCTCAATCGCCGGTACTGCGGGGTCTCTGGATTTCAACTTCAACCCTGGTTCGCTGACAACACAGTCCGCGTCACTTCAAATACTTGGTTTCTCAAGTGACGGATCTCTGGCGGGTAGTCCCGCGCTGACCGGGGATGTGGGTGGAGCTTTGCCATCAACCGTAACATTTGACAACGGGACGGGATACAACGACTACTTCGAGGGGTTCACCTATGGCTCGACTCTCTCGTTTGACGTTAGTCTCTATGGACCTGCATTGAGTTCACCGAATGGTATATCAACTTTGGGCAGCACGTTTGCCTTCAGTATGTTTTCAGATTCCGCAGGCACAATCCCTGTGTTGACGAACGACATGATCGATGGTTTTGCATTTACTGTGAATGTCGACCTCAACGGGTCAACAACCGTAACAAACTATTCAGATCAGACGGATGTGGAACCACCAACAAGCGCCACTCCGGAACCGGGTGGCCTGTTGTTGGTTGCAACTGGACTAATGCTCCTTGCATTTGTAGGCTTGCGGCATTCTCACTCGCGCAAGTTCATCGCTCTGGCCAAGTAACCTTCCCGCGCGCTCTCTCTCCCCCGCCCCGGACGCGTCATTCGTGTCCGGGGCGAGCCATCCTTTGGGAGCCACACATCTTTAGCGGCACACAGACCAACGCAGTTATCCGTCTATAATGGCCCTGTTTTCACCCGAAGAGGCTGAACTTCTTTTTCTTTTCAGGAATATCGGGCTTTCCGCAAACCGATCGGGTCATCCGCTGGATGGCCCGCGAAATTTGCGAGTCTTCATCGGTGAGCGGAGTCGCCGTGTTCTGCATTCGCCGCACAGCGGCATAATTGTTGGGAATCTTCCAGGTTACAGGCCGGGTTAGAGCCTTGGTGATATGCTCCTCGTCGATTTCCTGGCTGATAGGGTTGTAGCGGTTGAGGATGATTTCGAGTTTGGGGCTGCCCTTGGCGGAGAGCTGCGTGATGAGGCGATGGGAGTTGCGCAGTTCAGGAATGCCGACCTGCGTGACCAGGTAGACGATAGCGGATTCATCAAATAGGTGCTTGCGCTGCATATCAAGCCTCGATCCGGCGTCGACCACCACATAATCGAAGTCCTGGCAGGCCACTTCCAGCAGCTTGTCAATCACGTCAGCGGAGACAAACGTGGGAGCCAATTCACTGGGCGCGGCGAGTACAAATAATCCCGAGTTATGCTGCACCAGCAAGCCGGAAAGGAAATGCGCATCGAGCCGGCTGGAATTCTGAAACGCGGTGACAATTGAGTATTGAGCCTTGATCCCGAGGTTGATGGCCGCGTCCCCCAGAGGGAGATTGAGATCGATCAACAGGGTTTTTTGCCGGGATTCCTGGGCCAGCGATACCGCGAAATTGCAGGCCAGCGTGGTGGCTCCGGAACCGCCTTTGGCGCTGAGGAATACGAGCAGCCTGCCATTCGTTTTTTTTGAGGGGCGAGCTGCCAGGCGCAGGGTTGAAGCTCTGACCAGAGCCTCGGTCATTTCTCCTTTGTCGAAGGGCAGCATGAGATATTCGCGTGCGCCGGCGCGCATGCAGCGGACCAGCAAATCCGGATCGGCCTGCGCCGAATAGACGATGGCGGTTGCAAGGCCGAGTGTGCAAATGCTCTCCACCAGATCAAGGGCATACTCCGGGTCGGTGTCCAGGTCAATGAAAATGACGTCGAAGTTATTTTCCAGCATCCGCGATACATCGTTGAGGTTGGGAGGGTAGGTAATGAATTCCCGGATGAGACCGTTCTGACATTCGCCCAAAGCTGTTGTTGCGGCGCTGCGGCGTTGCTCGTCCGGGCTGATGACGGCAATGGACAAGTCGCCTGCGCTCATCAGGGGACCGGAGATCTGGATAGCGGTAGACATGGCGAGATGGCTGCTCCCAGTTGCGAATTCCAGGGCGATGGAGCTTGCAGTCCCCAGGAAACTTAACAACGTCTCATTTGGGTTATCGGCGTCAGGGAGGAATGCGTTATCGCCTATTGAGATTTTGTTCGCGGAAGGCGGCACACCTCGCAAATACGCAAAGTGCATCTTCTTGATGGGGGAACTATCTCAGGAGACGCGTACCATATCTTGACACGCCATCTCAGTTCCGGCATACTGAGAGAATAGTCAGTTTGTGCAACAGAGGACCATCATGAGAGAAGCAACCACGCAAGGCACCTACAAAGTTCAGGCTCTGGACCGGGCATTTGCTGTATTGGATTTGCTGGGAGAGAGCGGTATGCCAATGGGCCTGGCGCAGGTTGCCACGTCGCTGCAGTTGCACAAGAGCACGGCGCATCGCTTCCTGATGGTGTTGGAGAAGCACCGCATGGTGGAACGAACCGCGGGCGGTAAATTCCGCCTGGGGTTGAAGCTGTTTGATTTAGGCAATCGCGCCATCGAGCAATATGATCTGCGCGAGCGCGCGCAACCGCACTTGCGCCGGCTGGTAGCCGAAACCGAAGAGACGGCGCACCTGTGCATACTGGAGGGCACGCACGTTATCTACATCGACAAGATCGAGCCGGCTCGCTCAGTGCGCATGATTACCCGCATCGGCGCCAGCAACCCGGTGCACTGCACCTCGGTGGGCAAGGCGATGCTGGCGTTTCTACCCGAGGAGCGAATCACGGATATTCTGGGCCGTCTTCGTTTCGAGCGGTATACAAATCACACGATTTCCACGGTAGAGGCCATGCGCGCGGAGATCGAGAAGACGCGCCGCCGCGGCTATGCCGTGGACGACGAGGAGTTCGAGGAGGGCCTGCGCTGCATCGCCGTGCCAGTGCTGGATGCGCAGCGGCTGCCGGTGGCGGCGGTAAGCGTCTCCGGGCCGTCGTTTCGCGTGACGGCACAGAAGCTGCCCGCGATTGCCAACCACCTGCTACAGTGCGTGCGGGGCATCTCTGTGGATATGGGGTTTGTTCCCAGCGGCAAAGGCAACCGCGCTGTGTGGCCGGCATAGGATCAGGATGTAACAGGAGGGGCCGATGGCCTGCCAAGGCCCGTTATCTCTGATACACTAATTCATGTTTGGTATGAAAAATACATCAGGGGACGTAGCTCAGTTTGGTTAGAGCGCTGCCCTGTCACGGCAGAGGTCGCGGGTTCGAGCCCCGTCGTCCCCGCCATACATTCCTGAGGACAAGGAGTGCATGGTAATCAAAGTGACAGTTAGTTTCCTCCGGAATTTCAAAGTTTTCTCAATCTCCCAAAGCTAAATATGAGTCAAGCGGCTGCCGGTGCGCTCACACCGCGATTCGTGGACCCGCAGTCGAGTGCGCCGAGGCTTGGTTGCGTCGTCTATGGTAGAACTATCCTGATTATTCGGGAGAAAGCATGGAAGAGACGGGTCAGTTTCCGCATCGGCGGTGGAATCCACTGCGGCAGTCCTGGGTGCTGGTTTCGCCGCACCGCACGCAACGTCCCTGGCTGGGAGAGGTGGGCCAGCAGGCAGCGCCCTCGGAAGCCGCTTACGATCCCCAGTGCTATCTGTGTCCCGGTAATCAGCGGGCGGGCGGAGCAGTAAATCCGGCCTATGACGGAGTCTTCTCGTTTGTCAACGATTATGCCGCCCTGCTGCCGGATTCTTCATCCGTGACCGAGCCGACGGCCTCGCCGCTGCTGGTGGCCGAACCAGCCCGCGGCCTGTGCAAGGTGCTCTGCTTCCATCCCAACCACAGCCTGACTTTGGCGCGCATGACCCGCGCTGAGATTCGCCGCGTGGTGGACGCCTGGACGCAGGAGTGCAAAGAACTCGCAAGCCTGGGCTGGATCGAGTACGTGCAGATCTTTGAAAACCGCGGGGCCATGATGGGCGCCAGCAACCCGCATCCCCACTGCCAGATATGGGCCACCGGTTTTGTGCCCGACGAACCGGCTGCCGAGACCACGGCCCAGCGCGAACATCTGGATTGTACAGGCCGTTGCCTACTGTGCGATTATCTGGCCGCAGAGTGCGCCGCGCAGGAGCGGGTGATCTTCAAGAACGAGCACTTCACGGCCCTGGTTCCGTGGTGGGCTATCTGGCCCTTCGAAGTGCTTGTGGTCAGCCAGCGCCATCTGGGAGCCTTGCCGGAACTGAACGTGGACGAGCGGGAAGGACTGGCTGACGTCCTGAAGCGGCTGACCACCCGCTTTGACAATCTCTTCCAGACCAGCTTCCCCTACACCATGGGTTTCCACCAGAGTCCGACGGACAAAAAAGACCATCCGGAGTGGCATTTCCATGCGCATTTCTATCCTCCGCTGCTGCGCTCGGCCACGGTGCGCAAGTTCATGGTGGGCTTTGAGATGCTGGGAATGCCGCAGCGGGACATCACCCCCGAGGCCGCGGCCCAGCGATTGCGCGAATGCCCGGAAGAGCACTATTGGCTCAGAGGCTGAGAGCCTGCAAAGCAAACGCATCATAAAAATCCTCACAGAAGCGGCAAGCCGGCTTGCTTCATCCTGTTTCCAGGTTAGCTGCACGGTTTATAGGAAATTTATACCCTTGAGCGATATAGGGGGGTGGGGGGTGGGGTGCCTTTCTGGTAATGATAATAGCTGCGTGATGTTGACATTTGAGTACATACGGCGTTTACCTTCCGGTTAAACATTCTTCACATCCAAGATGATTGTGCGCCGGGGGAAGGAAATTATCTGCAACCGAAAAGGAAGAAGATACGTTTGGCCAGTGAGAGCGGGCTAGCATTACGGTTCGGCGCAGGCAGGCCTTTCATAATTTGCGCAAACTACTGCTGCCCCGGCTCTTGTACAATTGGCGCAATCCTGGAGAGCGGCCTGAACCCGGCGCGAAAGAAGTTCACATCTCTGGGCTGGCCGGATCGGATTGAGGAGAACAGGGCATATGGCAGAAGCAAACAAGACTGGTGGTGTGGGAGAAAAGATTCTTCTGCGGGATGGAAACTGCACGGTGACCATCCTCCCCAACCTCGGAGGCAAGATCGCTTCCATTCTTGTGAACGGCCGCGAACTGCTTCAAACGCCGTTGACCGCCTACGCGCCGCGCACTCAAACTATGGCCTACGATGCAAGCGATGCCAGCGGCTGGGACGAGTGTCTGCCCTCGGTGGCCGGATGTACAGTGGAGACCGCCGATGGCCCGGTCGCTGTTCCCGACCACGGAGACCTGTGGCGGGTGGCGTGGACAGAAGAGGGAAGCGGACATGGGGGGCATGGAGCAGGAGTTGCGCGGGGAGGGTCGGTAACCCTTCGCGGAGAGTGTTTCTCCTTGCCGCTCATGCTGGAGCGGACCCTGCTGCTGACCGAGAAGGGCAAGGGCTGGCGATTGAGCCTCGACTACACGGTGACCAACACCGGCGGATCGACTGTTCCGTGGGCCTGGTCGGCGCATCCCTCGTTCGCGGCTGAAGCGGGAGACAAGATTGTTCTGCCGGACACCATTCACGAACTGCGCCTGGAGGGTTCCGGCGGCGGCCGGCTGGGGCAGGCCGGCAAGCAGGTTGCCTGGCCCATCGTCAAACTAGGCATGTTAGGTAAGACCGATCTTAGCCTGGTTGAACCGCCCAAGTCGGGCATTGGCGACAAGCTGTTCGCGGGGCCGCTCGCCGCGAAGGAAAACTGGTGCGCGCTGGAGCGGCCCAAGGCGGGCATTCGCATCAAGGTCGGCTTTGACCCGGCGGCGACGCCTTACCTCGGGCTCTGGATCTGCTCCGGCGGCTGGCCGGAGAGAAAAGGACCGAAACAGATGTGCGTGGCGATGGAAGCTGCCACCGCTCCCGTGGACTCTCTGGCGGTAACCGGGCCATGGTCTCGCGAGCTATCTCCCGGCCAATCCGACTTCTGGCCGATGACTGTCGATCTTCAAACTCTATAGAAAGAAAACTGCCATGCATGATCCTGCCGTATTTCGTTCCAAGCACCTTGTCCGCTACCAGGCCGAGCCGGCCATTTTTGCCGCGCCTGGCCGCGTCAACCTGATAGGCGAACACACCGATTATGCCGAGGGTTTTGTGATGCCCGCGGCCATCAACTTCGCCACCCTGGCCGGCATCTCGCCGCGCAAGGACGGCAAGATCGCCATTTATTCGGAAAATTATGGAGAGGAAAAGGTCTTTGAGGCGACATCGCTGCCGGCCAAGGGCAGCAAGCACTGGAGCGACTATCCGATGGGCGTGGTCTCCATCCTCGCCGGAGAGGGCCATAAGATTCCCGGTTTCAGCCTGAGCATTTGGAGCGACGTTCCGCTGGGTTCCGGGCTGTCAAGCTCGGCCGCCATTGAGGTGGCCACGGCGCTTGCTGTTTGTTCGCTCGTTAAGGCCACATATCCCGGCCCGGTGCTGGCGCGGCTCTGCCAGAGGGCGGAAAACGAGTTTGTGGGCGCCAACTGCGGCATCATGGACCAGTTCATCTCCATCAACGGCAAAGAGAACCACGCCATGCTGCTGGATTGTCGCGATTTGAGCTTTCAATTGGCGCCGATTCCAGCCAATGTGGCGCTGGTCATCGCCAACACCATGGTCAAACATTCGGTTGCGGGCGGCGACTATCCCACCCGCCGCGCCGAATCCGAGGCGGCCTGCGCAGTCATCAACAGCCATCGCGGCAATGTGCCTTTTCTGCGCGATGCGACGCTGGAGGATCTGGACAAATGGGGGAGTGAGATGGCGCCAAAATCACTGCTGCGCGCTCGCCACGTAATCAGCGAAAACCTGCGCACTGTGGCCGCCGCCAAGGCGCTGCTCAAGGGCGATATGAAGGAATTGGGCCGGCTGATGGCCGAGGCGCATCGCAGCTACAGCAAGGACTTCGAGGGCAGTTGCGCGGAGGCCGACATCATGGTGGAACTGGCGAATGAGTTGCCGGGCTTGATCGGCGCGCGGCTTACAGGCGGAGGCTTCGGCGGCTGCACAATCAATCTGGTAGAACAGAGCCAGGCCAAGGCCTTTGCCGAGGAGCTGGGACGCCGCTATGCCGCCAAAACCGGCATCCAGCCCCAGATTCACATTTGCCACGCCTCGGGAGGGGCTCACCGGGTGTCGTAGTACCGCTCGTACCTTCAGGGCTGAAGCCCGTTCTTTTACGGACCATTTCGGCACGACTGAAGTCGTGCCCTGATACAAAACCAGATTTTGAAACGCGCTCTACACAAATCTTTCAACAGGAAGCGGGGAAAAATTACATGGCGACACAAACCAAACCGGCGGCGTCAAGCGCGCCCAACTACACCATCCCGTTCATCATTGTCACGGCTCTCTTCGGCATCTTCGGGTTCCTCACCAGCCTCAACAACCAGTTGGTGAACAAGCTGAAGGAGATCTTCAATCTGCCTCACGGGCCGGCGATGCTGGCTACGGCGGCATGGTTCTTTGCTTACCTGGTCTTCTCGGTGCCCAGCGGCAAGCTGATTGAGAAGGTAGGCTACAAGCGCACCATGGTGATCTCGCTCTTCATCATGGTGGTTGGCGCGCTATTGTTTGTTCCGGCAGCAAATCAGGTGAGCTTTAACCTGACTTTGTTCGCGATTTTTGTGCTGGCAAGCGGCGTTACCGCCTTACAGACTTCGGCCAACCCCTATGTTGCGATTCTGGGACCGGAGTCGGGCGCCGCGGCGCGCCTGAACCTGGCGCAGGCCTTCAACTCCGGCGCTTCTGCCTTAGCTCCCTGGGTTGCGGCCACGTTCATTCTGGCCAATGCCAGCAAGGCAACCACAGCGGCCAGCGAAGCTCATATGCTGGTAGGGCCTTATATCCTTATTGCCATCGCGCTGCTGCTGCTGGGCTTTGTGGTGATGTTCCTTCACTTGCCGGCGGTCACCTCGGCGCGACCTACAAAAGATTCCCCGTTACCAGGCCGCAGCATCTGGAGCTTCCCGCACACTGTGCTGGGCATGGTGGGCATCTTCTTTTATGTGGGCGTTGAAATCGCGCTGGCCTCGATTGGCATCCAATACTTCCAGGCGCAAGGTATCGACAGCAAAGAGGCGGCTGGAATTCTTGTTACGGTCTACTACCTGCTCATCATGGCCGGCCGCTTCCTGGGTAGCTTCCTGATGAAATGGATCAAGGAGCAAAAGATGCTGGTGGTTCTGGGCATCTTCGGCGTGGCGCTGTTACTGGTTTCCATGTTCACCGAGGGACAAGTCGCCATCTGGAGCGTGGTGTTCTGCGGCCTAGCCAACTCCATCATGTATCCGACGATCTTTACACTGGGCATCGCAGAACTGGGGCCGATGACCAACAAAGGTTCTGGCGTGGTCACTATCGGCAACGTAGGTGGAGCAGTGATTCCTTTCCTGTTTGGTGCGCTGGCCGACGTGATGGGCAGACATTACGCCGCCGTTCACCATATGGAATTCGTCACAGGCGGGCTGGCCGACAAGATGGGGATTCAGTATGCGTTTATCATCCCGATTATCGGCTACATATTCATCACCTACTATGGGTTTTCGGGTTACAAGCCCAGGCGCGCGGTCAAAGCGTAGGCGGGGATTGATGGCTTGTTTCAGGGCCCTCCGGTTTTTGCCGGAGGGCCCTCGATTTTCCGCTCATCTTTGATGGCAAGTGGACAATTGCTGATTTCCATGTCTGCGGCATACAATCTTCCCTGAAATCATTTTCAAGAGGCCACCATGCGCATTGTTGCTTTGCTCTCTTCCGTCGTTTTCGCTCTGACTTCTCTCACCGCCGCATCGCAGACAACTGTTGCAGCGAAGGCTCCGGCTAAGACACATCGGATTCCACGGCAGGTGGTGGCGCAGACGCCGCCCATGGGCTGGAATAGTTGGAACTTCTTTGCCGAGAAAGTCACCGACAAGGACATTCGCGACGCCGCCGACCAGCTTGTCGCCAGCGGCATGAAAGACGCCGGATACGTCTACGTCAACATTGACGACACGTGGGAGGGGCAGCGCGATGCGGGCGGCGTGCTGCACTCCAACGCAAAGTTTCCCGACATGAAAGCGCTGGTTGATTACGTCCACTCCAAGGGCCTCAAGATCGGCATCTACTCCTCGCCCGGCCCAAAAACCTGCGGCGGATACGAGGGCTCACTGGATCACGAGGCTCAGGACGCGCAACTCTATGCCCAGTGGGGCATCGACTACCTCAAGTACGACCTGTGCAGTTTCATTCCCGCAGTGATGCAGAAGCAGGCGCCCAACGACAAGGCTGAGCAGATGCGGCTGATGGCGGCCGCCTACACCAAGATGGACAAGGCACTCAAGGCGACTGGACGGCCCATCGTCTTCTCGCTCTGCCAATACGGATGGGATGCGGTGTGGGAGTGGGCTCCATCGGTAGGCGGCAACTTGTGGCGGACGACGGGCGACATTTCTCCGAACTGGGACCGCATCTATGTTATCGCCAGCCAGCAGGCCGGTCTGGAGAGTTACGCCGGCCCCGGTCACTGGAACGATCCTGACATGCTCGAAGTAGGCAACGGCAAGTTCACGATGGCAGAGAACCGTTCGCACTTCTCCTTATGGGCCATGCTCGCCGCGCCTCTTCTGGCGGGCAACGACCTGCCCAACATGAAGCCGGAGATCAAGGCGATCCTCACCAACCGCGACGTCATCGCCATTGATCAGGACAGGTTGGGCAAACAGGGAACTCGCGTTTACAGCGAAGACGAGGTGGATGTGTGGAAACGCCATTTGGCTGGCGGCGCGGTGGCCATCGCCGTCATCAACGCCGGCGACAACCGCTACTCGACTCACCCCTTCCACCTGAACCTGGCTAAACTCGGCCTGCACGGTCCGCAGGCAGGCAAGGATTTGTGGACCGGCAAGCCTATCAAGCTCCGCGAAGGCCAGCCCCTCGAACTGGCTCGTCACGACGTTCTGCTGGTTCGCATTAACGCGCCAAAGTAATTCCAAAGGGCGCAATGTGATATTTTTATATTGTTGGTTGCGGTGACGGAGTTCACCCTTAACTGCTGTCCATTCCGATAGGCCGGACAGATGATGACTCCTGACAGGAAATCCTGTTGCGGAGTTGTGTCCCGGCCGGTTCCCTGAATGAAGATCCAGGAGTTTGCGTTCATCGAGGGCATCAACCCTGGAGGAGACATGTCCGAATTACAGGCAGAAACAGGAAAGACGAGGCAACCGGGGCAACTGAATGGGGCCCAGCAGCGGCGTCTGATCATCACCTGCAAATACATCGACAGTTTGCTCAGCAACATGGAGCACGCTCTCCAAACCGAGACATCGAATTCTCCGTTTCCCCGATATGTTGTGGATGTTAATGCTGAGCAGGCGCGGGAGATTGAAGGCCACATTCGCCGTCTCCGGTCTCAATTGCTGCAAATGCTTGAATGGCAGCACCTGAAGCCCGAGGCGCCGGAGATTCCAGTAACGCAATCCATCACAACAGTCCTTGCTTTTATCGAGATCTCAATCGACGAGCTCAAGCCTCGCCATCTGCGCGGCTGTGGAGCCGTGCCGGCGGATGCGGTCGATGCGCTGAATGAAGAGATTCATAAGCTGCTCTCGGTGGTCAAAGGCATGGAAGATTATCTCCGCCGTGAAATCGGCGTGAGTTCCGAGGCGAGGCAAGAGTCATGACCGGCGCTGGCGATATTCCGGCACTGGATCGCAAGGTTCTCTTGCGCGCAATTGATGCGCTTTCCGCCCTTGCTCAAAGCAACCGGACCGGAGACCTGCATGCGTCGCTGGCGGCGCTCTCGGAGAAGCTATTGAAGAATCGCTTCAATCTGGCTGTGTTGGGACAGATGAAGCGAGGCAAGAGTTCCGTGATCAACGCCATGCTGGGCGCGGAGATTCTACCCACGGGAATTCTTCCGCTCACTTCTGTCATTACCAGGGTCAGGTACGGAACAACTCCCGAAGCGCAGATAATCTATAAGTCAGGTCAATGCGAGCCAATTGCAGTAGGGTCGCTTCACGAATACATCACGGAAGTCGCCAACCCCGGGAACCGTAAGCAGGTGGCATCCGCCGAGGTTATATACCCTTCGCAATTTCTGAGCATGGGGATCGACCTCATCGATACGCCGGGAATAGGCTCGACTCATCTGCATAACACATCGACGACCGAGGATTACCTCACGGAGGTCGATGCCGGCATTGTGGTTCTCTCCGTTGACCCGCCCATCACCGTCGTCGAGGCCGACTTCCTACGGCGTATTCGGTTGGATGTGCCCCGGCTGCTGTTCGTCATCAACAAGACGGATGTGGCTAAGCCCGAGGAAGTCGAGGCGGTCATCCGTTTTCTTGAGTTTGAACTGCGGAACCATATAGGCATTAAGAATCCGGAACTGTTTCCGCTTTCCGCGCGAGAGGCAATGAAAGCGTTGAGGAAGCAGGCGCCGGAAGAATCCAGCGGCATCGAACAACTTACGGCCCGGCTTCATTATTTTGCCTCGGAAGAGAAGGAACGAACGCTCTTACAATCAGTGGCGCTCGATATGTTGCGCATCGCGGGCACGCTGCGGTTTACCGCCTTGGTTGGAGAGCGCGCCAAGTCGATGAGCGGAGAAGCTCTTTCTTCCAAAAAACGCGCCCTCGAAACCGCTCTTTTGAGAGCAGACCAGGAACTGAAGGATTTAAGTCATCTATTGCGGCAAGACACGGCCACAATCATTGCCCGGATCGAGAGCGATCTGAAGGATCATGTTGCCTCGGCCGCCCCAAGCGTGCGCAGCCGGCTGAAGACTTTCAGAAGCGAGCATCCAACGGAGACCCGCGAACAGCTTGGCGCGCTGCTCGATCAATTCATGCTCAACGAGGTTGAAGCCGTCTTTGAGGACTGGCGCGTGCAGGAAGATGAGCGCGTTCATAAGGAGTTGGCGGAGTTATCGGGCCGGTTTGTCGAAAGGACAAACGCGGTATTGGAACGGCTGCAAAGCGCTGCCGGCGCCTTGTTCGATGTTCCGGTCTCGCGCGTGACTTTTACCTCCACCCTGTCCGTCGAAAGCCGCTTGTATTATCACACGGATCGGGTATTTCAGTTTCAACTGGATAAACTGATCTTTGTGCTGCCGAAGTTTTTGTTGCGCAAAATTGTCTTTAGCCGGATGCTGGCCTATATCGACATGGAACTGAGTCGCAATGCGGGCCGGATTCGTTACGACTACCTGCTGCGGCTGGAGAAGTCGGTAGCCGCGTTTGAAAAGGAAATCACAGCCGCGGTGGATTTTGTCGCCGGCAATCTCCGGCTCGTGTTGGAACCGGGAGCTGAATTCGCGGAGTCCGCGAGGCATAATGTTGCCCAACTCGATGCGATCATTGCTCAGTGCCATCTTTTGATCGCCAGACCGGATGGGGCGCCACAATTGGTTACCACAGCCGCGCATCTAGACAGCTTGGTTCAATAATCAATGATTGCCTTTTGCACACATTGCTGGGCCGAAATTGGCTCTGAACTGGATCGATGCCCGCACTGCGGAGTTGGTCTTGACGATGATCGCCGGCTATATGAGGAGAAGCTTATCGACGCGCTCGCTCATCCCTTGGCGCAAGTGAGAGTGCGTATCTGCTGGCTCCTCGGCGAAAACAGAATTTCCGCGGCAGTCCCTGGTTTGATGCATTTAGTGGAGCATGATAAGGATTTATTCGTGCGGAGAGCGGCAGTGGAAGCATTGGGAGCCTTGCAGGACCCGCGCTCAAATGTCTTACTGCGCGCGATCAGTGTGGGCTCAGATCGGTTTCTTGCAGCCGCTGCAAAAAAGAGCCTGATTAACATAGGTTTGTTAAGGGACGCCAAATAGTTTCTCGCAGAGAAGGAGGTCCAGCCGCGATGCCTTTATTGTCCGCCCAACACGAGCCAACCCGCGAGTATCTGAGTTGCGTCAAGCGCGAAGAAGAGTTGGGCCTTCTGCGGAATCAGGCGAAGATAAGAAAACCGATGCTGGTATTCGGGCCGGAGGGCGTAGGCAAATCACGTTTATTGCGCGCGTTCGTCGCAAGCCAACCGCTCGCGCTCTACGTGGCGCAGATGCGAGCGCCGCGCGAATTTCTTCTTGGCCTGCTGAGTGCATTACATTCTGCGGCTCCGGAAATCGAAGTTCCGGAAAATGGCGGCACTCTGACCACAGCTTCATTCAAAGGCATTGTGCACCGGGCTCTTGATACACGGCCTTTTCTGATGGTGCTTGACCATCTCGATGCGCCCTCCCGGGTTGTAACAGGCATGATCAAGGACTTGTATTACTACGGCCGCACACCGGTTATCTTTGCGTCGCGTTCGCCGCACATGGAAGATATTGGCGCACTGCGGCCGTTGTGCGCAAACAAGTCAGAGCGCCTGGAGCTGAAGAACTGGCCTCTACAGATTGCGTTGGAATTTGCACAGCGCGAGGCGGAGAAAAGCGAGTTCTGGGCTTCCAATATGGAATCGGTCTTGCCCCGGCTTGTCGAGTGGAGCGATGGGAATCCGGGCGCAATTCTCCAAATGTTGAAGATGGCGCACCTGCCACAATACCGGGCGGGCGACCAGATCAAGGCGCACGTGCTTTATCTCGACTATTGCATGGGCCGCGGATAGCGATTCAACACGCCTCAACGGGCTGAATCTCTGCTCCCTCCGGAATCTTCGATTTATAGCTGGAGTATCAGGAGAGCCTGATCGCGCCGAAAACGACCAGAACAGCCTGCCAGTCAACTGCGACGGCGGTCACAAACAGTCAACTACAGAGGTTCTATAATCAAGCCGGTAAGTCGAATGGTTCTATATCCCAAAGTTATTGAACCGGATGAAACATACGTACTTAACCCAACCAAAGAAGGAGCGAAACTCCCGATGCACACCCATGAAATTGAGCAAATGTGCGTAGTCGCCAAGGGCCCGAATCACGGTCCGGCGCCTATTCCACAAGAGGGCCGCTGGACCAAGGCCAAAGAAGTGAGCGACATTTCCGGTCTGACCCACGGCGTGGGCTGGTGCGCTCCCCAACAAGGAGCCTGCAAGCTCACATTGAATGTGAAAAACGGCATCATCGAAGAAGCGCTGGTTGAAACGATTGGCTGCACGGGAATGACACATTCCGCCGCCATGGCGGCCGAAATTCTACCTGGCAAAACCATTCTTGAAGCCTTGAATACCGACCTGGTTTGCGATGCGATCAACGTGGCGATGCGCGAGTTGTTTCTGCAAATCGTCTACGGCCGCACCCAGACGGCCTTTTCCGAAGGCGGACTTCCCATCGGCGCCGGCCTGGAAGACCTGGGCAAGGGCTTGCGCAGCGTGACCGCGACCATGTATGGCACCAGCGAAAAGGGTGCGCGCTATCTCGAATTAGCGGAAGGTTATGTGACCGAACTCGCTTTGGACGCGGATAACGAGATTATCGGCTACAAGTTTGTCCGGCTCGGTCCCATGATGGACGCCATTGCCAAGGGCGAGGATGCGCAGACCGCGCTCACCAAGGCTACCGGAACCTATGGCCGTTTTGCCGATGCCGTCAAAACTATCAACCCCCGCAAGGAATAAGGAGAAGATCATGGCTTTATTTGAAGGATACGAAAGACGGATTGCGCAGATCGACTCCTATCTTGCCGCCGCCGGCATCGAATCGCTTGAGAAAGCGGAGAAGATCTGCCTGGACAAGAAAGTTGATGTGCGTAAGATCGTGAAGTCCATCCAGAGTATTTCATTTGAAAACGCGGGCTGGGCTTATCTGATTGGCGCCGCAGTGGCCATCAAGAAGAAGCAAATTGTGGCTGCTGAAATCGCCGAGACGCTGGGAACGGGCTTACAAGCCTTCTGTATTCCCGGCTCGGTTGCCGATGATCGCAAAGTAGGTATCGGTCATGGCAATCTGGCCGCGATGCTGCTGCGCGAGGAGACCGGCTGTTTTGCCTTTTGCGCGGGACACGAATCGTTTGCCGCCGCCGAAGGCGCGATTGGCCTGGCGCGCTCCGCCAACAATGCGCGCAAGACGCCGTTGCGTGTCATTCTCAACGGCCTGGGCAAAGACGCGGCGCTGATTATCTCGCGCGTCAACGGATTTACCTACGTGCAGACGGAGTTTGATTATGCCACCAGCAAGCTGAAGGTGGTGCGGGAGAAGGCCTATTCCAAAGGCGAGCGCGCCGCAGTTCGCTGCTATGGAGCGGACGATGTGCGCGAGGGCGTTGCCATTATGCACCTGGAGAAGGTTGATGTGGCCATTACCGGCAATTCGACCAACCCCACGCGATTCACACACCCGGTGATGGCGGTCTACAAAAAGGAGAGATTGCTGGAAGGGAAGAAGTTTTTCTCCGTCGCTTCCGGTGGAGGGACAGGAAGAACGCTTCATCCCGATAACATGGCGGCGGGTCCGGCTTCCTATGGCATGACCGACACCATGGGCCGGATGCACTCCGATGCGCAGTTTGCCGGCTCGTCGTCGGTGCCCGCGCACGTTGAGATGATGGGCTTGATTGGCATGGGCAATAACCCGATGGTTGGCGCATCGGTCGCGGTCGCGGTTGCGGTGGAAAAAGCGATGAAGCAGTAGCCATCATCCACGGCCGCATTGCGGCTGATCAACATACGCCTGCCGGCGTCCTCCTCAGCGATGGCTGACAAGGCGCCGGCGGTTGCATTTAAGGCGAACGCGTGTAGCGGACCTGTCTAGGAAATACATGAGTAGTGCCGAATGCTTGGAAATGAATGGTGGCGGGAGGCAGGATCGAACTGCCGACCTACGGGTTATGAATCCGTCGCTCTAACCATCTGAGCTACCCCGCCGGAAGAGGCACAAGAGGCTCGGGCCGAGGTGGCCCTGCCGGGGAGTGGGCGAATACATAATCCGCGCGCAACTCCCTTTATCTGATGATACGGGCGGCTGGATTAGAGGTCAACCCGACAGGTGCCTGATTGGCTGTTGTAGGCCACCTGGCAGGCGCAATGGATGAACTGCATCACCCCGCTCGTGTAAACTCGGCTGCATGAGTGTCTTCCGCATTGCCGGAGTGATTCCGGCCCGGCTCAGCTCCACGCGGCTCAGCCGCAAGGTGCTGCGCGTGATTGCCGGCCGGCCCATGGTCGAGTGGGTGTGGCGCGCGGCGGCTGCCTGTGGCCTGATGGACCCCGTAGTTGTAGCCACCGACTCGGAGGAAGTGGCCGCTGTCTGCCGCGAACGCCAGATTCCCGTGGCGATGACTGCGGTGGATTGCCCCAGCGGGTCCGACAGGGTGAGAGAAGTGGCCCGCCAGATCGACGCCGATATTTATGTCAACATTCAGGGCGACGAGCCGACGCTTACGCCGGAGTTCTTCCCGCCGCTGCTTGAGCTGTTTGCACGGCCGGAGGTTGAAGTGGCAACGCTGGCTGTCCGCTGCCCGCCGGAGGAGATCGACAACCCCAACGCCGTCAAGGTGGTCACGGCTCTGGACGGACGAGCGCTCTACTTTTCGCGGGCGACGATACCCTTCGACCGCGACATTGGCCGCGGGCGCGATCCGGTCCACAACGGCTCCAGCTTCAGAGGCTATCGCAAGCACCTGGGAATTTACGCCTATCGCAAGGCCGCGCTGGAGCGGTTTGCCGCGCTGCTACCCTCGCCGCTGGAGCTGACTGAGCGGCTAGAGCAGTTGCGGCTGCTGGAAAACGGAATTGCTCTCTACGTGGCCGAGGCTCCGGCAGACACCATCGGCGTGGATACGGAGGCCGATTTGCTGCGAGCCGAGGCGGTGCTGAAGCAACGCCTCGGAATTTAGGCCGCTGCTTCTGCCAACGCTCTCGCCGCCGCTGCGGTGCGGCTCTCAACTCCCAGTTTGACGTGATCCCCTTGAGCCACAAAACATATTTCGCGAAATGAGTATGTATTGGTATGATGACCTTGATTCTGTTTTCCCCATAATTCGGAATCAAAAAGGAGCTTCTATGCGCATCCTCTTTCGTCTGGTTGTTCTTTGCCTATTCTCCTCTGCTTTGATCATGTGCCTGACGGCATGCAGCAGCAATTCCGCCACCAAATCCTACGCCGTGGGGGACACCGACAATAACCGCGTTCTGATCTACGATGCCCCCTTCAGCACCGATCAGAGAGCCAGCGTGGTTCTGGGCCAGGCGAACTTCACCAGCAACACATCATTGCCAATCGCGGCCAACACGATAAACAATCCCTATTCAGTTGCCGCCGACTCCTCCGGCAATCTCTATGTCGCCGATTATGGTAATTGCCGCGTCTTGCAATTCAAGCCGCCCTTCACCAACAATATGAGCGCCAGCACGGTGATCGGGCAGGCCAATATGACGACAAGCACCTGCACCGACAGCGCGAACACGCTTGTGGGCGTTTATGCAGTCGCAATCGACGGAGATGGAGATTTGTGGGTTTCGGACGGTGGCTCGCGTATTGTGGAGTTCAAGACGCCCTTCAGCAACGGAATGTCCGCTTCGCTGGTGATCGGGCAGACCAGCATGAGCGGTACAGGCTGCAACCAAGGGGGTGGCGCCACCACGGCGAGCACGATTTGCAATTCGTATGGAATGGCCTTTGACGCGAGCGGAAATCTTTGGGTACCGGACAGCGACAACAACCGCGTGCTGGAATTCAAGCCGCCCTTCTCCAACGACATGGCCGCGAGCCTGGAGCTGGGGCAGCCGGCCGCAACCGCCTTCACCTCCAATACAGAAAACAACGGCGGCGTTTCCGCCTCTTCACTGTCTCTCCCGGACCAACTGGCCTTTGACGCGAGCGGAAATCTTTGGGTACCGGACAGCGACAACAACCGCGTGCTGAAATATGCTCCGCCCTTCAGCAACGGCATGGCCGCAACTCTGGAACTGGGCCAGCCCTCGGGGGCGACGGCATTTACCACGAATGCCACAAACATCACCCAGAGCGGCCTCGATTATCCGTACGGTATCTCGTTCGACAGCAGCGGAAAAATGCAGGTGGTCGATAACGATAACAACCGGGTGATGATCTTCGAGCCGCCTTTCAGCAATGGCATGAACGCAACCACTGTCCTCGGCCAGGCGGATTTCACGCACGGCGCGCAGAACCAGGGCGGCAGCGTTGACGCCAACACGTTGATTCGACCTTCGACCGGCGTGGCCTTCTGAGGCACATTCGCTCCAGCGAGCCGGTTTCGCAACTACTCCCCAGACAAGCCCCAGGTCTCGATCATGAGATCTGGGGCTTCGATTTATTGATGCGCAAGAATCGGGTAGCGTGCCGGGCCGCTGATCGGCGACCATGGTTCTCATGAGCGGCAAAACGCAATTCGCGGAATCTGGCGGGCGTATCGACAAGATCCGCGCGCACATCGAAGCCAACCACGACCGTCCCGTCTCGCTGGCCGAGCTGGGCCGGCTGGTGAACCTGAGCCCCTTTACTGTGCAGCGGCTCTTCAAAGAGGAAATGGGCGCGAGCCCGCTGCAATACCAACAAGCCCTGCGCGCGGCCAGACTGCGCAGATCGCTCAAGCAAGGAGAGTCTGTGACCAGCGCAATCTACAACGCTGGATTCGGTTCGTCGAGCCGCGGCTACGACGGCGCGCAACTAGGCATGACGCCCGCACGCTTTGCCAAGGGCGGCCAAGGAGAGCAGGTTGGCTGGTGCTCGGCACATTCACCTTTTGGATGGGTGATTGTGGGAGCGACCAAGCGCGGGCTTTGCTGGCTGTCGCTGGCAGGGACGAAGGCCGAGGCCGAGGCAAGTTTGCGCGAGGAGTTTCCTCTGGCGACGCTGAAGCGCGACCCATCGCTCGCTGCGATGGTGGATGTGGCATTACGCTCGGTGGCCGGGCATACGAACTCATCTGAAAAGTTGGCCGTACCGCAGACGCCGCCGCTGGATTTGCGTGGGACGGCGTTTCAATTGAAGGTATGGCAGGCGCTGCGCCGGATTCCGCGCGGCGAGACCAGAAGCTACAGCCAGTTGGCGAGGGAATTGGGCGATCCCAACGCGACCCGCGCCGTGGCCCGCGCCTGCGCGACAAATCGGGTGGCGCTGGTTGTCCCCTGCCATCGCGTGGTAGGCGCGAGCGGCTCGCTGACTGGCTATCGCTGGGGCGTGGAGCGTAAGAGGTTGCTGCTGGAAGCGGAAAACGCGAGGCTCTGACAGCCACGACTGACCGAACTGCAACTGCCATAAGGTTCCGAATCCCGCAAATGATATTCTCAAAGGGATAGGAGTATTCACGACTTATGGCAACTGCAACGCTGGAAACTACCGTTATGGATTACAAAGTAGCCGACCTCAAGCTGGCCGAGTGGGGGCGCAAGGAGATCGCCATCGCCGAGCAGGAGATGCCGGGGCTGATGGCCATCCGCAACAAGCACGCTGCGGCCAAGCCGCTGGCTGGGGCGCGTATTACCGGCTCACTGCACATGACCATTCAGACGGCGGTGTTGATTGAGACGCTGGTCAGCCTGGGCGCGGAGGTGCGCTGGGCAAGCTGCAACATCTTTTCGACGCAGGACCATGCGGCGGCGGCGATTGCGGCCAGCGGGGTTCCGGTCTTTGCGTGGAAGGGCGAGTCACTGGAGGAGTATTGGTGGTGCACATACCAGGCGCTGAGCCACAAGGGCGGCAAGGGGCCGCAACTGGTGGTGGACGACGGCGGCGACGCGACCCTGCTGATTCACAAAGGCTATGAGCTGGAGAACGGCGACAAGTGGGTACATTCGCCAGCCGGCAATCACGAAGAGCAGGTGATCAAGGATTTGCTGAAGAAGGTTCACGGCGAAGATCCGCAGCATTGGCACAAGGTTGCCAAAGAATGGCGCGGCGTTTCGGAGGAGACCACGACGGGCGTGCACCGGCTCTACAAGATGATGGAGCAGGGCAAGCTATTGGTGCCCGCGATCAACGTGAACGATTCCGTGACGAAGAGCAAGTTCGACAACCTGTACGGCTGCCGGGAGTCGCTGGCTGATGGAATCAAGAGAGCGACGGACGTGATGGTGGCGGGCAAGGTCGCGGTCATCTGCGGCTACGGCGATGTAGGCAAAGGATCGAGCCACTCGCTGCGCGGCATGGGAGCGCGGGTGATTGTGACGGAGATCGATCCCATCAACGCGCTGCAGGCGGCGATGGAAGGCTTCGAGGTCACGACCGTTGAGGATACTCTGGGGCGCGGCGACATCTACGTCACCTGCACCGGCAACGTGGACATCATCACTCTGGAGCACATGAAGCGGATGAAGGACCAGGCAATTGTCTGCAACATCGGGCACTTCGACAACGAGATCCAGATGGACCGGCTGAACGCGGAGAAGAGCGTGAAAAAGCTGAACATCAAGCCGCAGGTGGACAAGTACACTTTCCCCGACGGCCACGCGATCTTTGTGCTGGCCGAGGGAAGGCTGGTGAATCTGGGCTGCGCGACGGGGCATCCGAGCTTTGTGATGAGCAACAGTTTTGCCAATCAGACACTGGCGCAACTGGACCTATGGGCCAACAAGGACACGTATAAGGTCGGCGTTTATGTGCTGCCGAAGAAGTTAGACGAAGAGGTGGCGCGGCTGCATCTCGATAAAATTGGTGTCAAGCTGACGACGCTGACGGCACGGCAGGCGGATTATCTCGGCGTGCCGGTAGAAGGGCCGTACAAGGCGGAGAATTACCGGTACTAGACCGACAACAATTACTGATTCAGCTCCGCTTGCCGTGAACCATCCGCTGCCATAGCCGCCAGAGCGAGCCATGCAGCAGGCGGGTTTGCTGGGCTTTGAGGTTGGCGTAGGAGCGTTCCACATAGATGTCGAATTCGGGCGGCCAGCCGATGGTGGAGCGGCGCTCGGAGTAATCGCCCTCGGCCCACTTGGCCAGCACCGCCTTGTAACCCACCACGTGAGTGACAAAGTCCAGCAGGCAATGGGGCATCTGCTCCTCGACGATGAGATAGGCCTTCTCGATGATGATCTTTTCACGGACGTCGTTGAGGGGCATGAAGATGGTGGTCATCCACAGCATCCACTCCTTCATTTCGCTGTCGAGGATGGGAAAACTCTGCGTCTTGCCCTGCTTTTTGAGCAGTGAGCGGTAGGCGATATTGCCTGCCTGGGAGGCGACATAGAGTGGGCCGTAGAACTCGTTGAGGCGGCGGTTGACCTGCTCCAGCTTGTCCTTGCGGCGAGCCAGCATGCGGGCGCTCCAGGCAGTGGCCAGATAGCCGACAAATGCCAGAAGAATGGTCAGCGCGGTTGCGTTTTCGAGAAACTTTTCAATCGTAAACATGAGTGGGTCCGTGGATTGTGCTGGCAACGAGTATACCTCGGCCCTGGAGGCAGGTCAGGGTCAGTTGCGAGAAAAATGCTGTTCAGTGCCCGTTGTGGCGCCGTCCGAAGACATAGGAAAGCTGGAGCGACAAGAATAAAAAGCCCGCGCCGAAAGCCAGCACTTGCCAGTTATTGTGCAGGCTGAAGCTGCCGACACGGCAGACAAGCACATAGGCGGCAGCAAGATTGAAGAAGCCCCAGAGGACGTTGACCGTCGGGGAGGACAGGCCTTTGCCCGGCGGCGATGCAAAGGGGCTGTGGAAGGGGCGGCCCGAGATTCCGTTGATAAGGTGGGGCAGGGTATTGGCCAGGAACGCGCCGCCAAAGAAATACGCAACGTAGTGATACCAGAGCATGATGTTTCCCTCCTGGATTTTGAGCCGATGATAACAGGTTCTAGCTCGTTCCGAGATAGATAAAACGGACCAAAAAGAGCGCGGCCAGCAGGTAGAGCAGCCAATCCTGCTTGCGGAGTTTGCCGGCAGCCAGGTGGAGCGCGGCCCAACTGATGACGCCAAAGCCGAGGCCGTTGGCGATGGAGAATGTAAACGGAATCAGCACCAGAGTGAGAAAAGCAGGGACCGCAATCAGCGGTTCGCGCCAGCGAATCTCGCTGATGGTGGAGAGCATCATGGAGCCCACCAGGATGAGCGCCGGAGCAGTGGCGGCAGGGGGCACGATGCTCACGAAGGGCGCCGCGCCTATGGCGGCTAAAAACAACAGTCCAGTTACGATGGCGGTGACGCCGCTTCGGCCTCCGGCAGCCACGCCGGCGGTGGACTCGACGTAGCTGGTCACAGTCGAGGTTCCGGTCAGCGAGCCGAAGACGGTGGCCGTGGCGTCGGTAAATAAAATACGATTCAGGCGGGGAATCGAATGGTCGGCCTCGATGAGCCCGGCGCGCTTGGTGACGGCAACCAGTGTGCCCAGGTTGTCGAAGAGGTCTACGAAGAAGAAGACGAAGATGATCTCCAGCAGGCCTTTGCTGAGGGCGCCGCGAATGTCGAGCTGAAAGGCGGTGGCGGCCAGGCTCGAAAAACCTCCGGGGGCGGGCGTCCAGTGAGCCAGACCAAGCGCCCAGGCGAGAGCGGTAATGGAGAGGACGCCGATAAGGATTGCGCCGCGGACTTTGTGAACTTCCAGAGCCACCATTAGAAGCAGTCCGAGAAGAGCGAGCGCGGCGGTGGGGTTGCGGATGCTGCCGAGGGTGATCAGGGTTTTGGGGTCGGCTGCGATGATGCCCGCGTTTTGAAAGCCGATGAGGGCGATGAAGAGGCCGATGCCGCTGGCCACGGCGGCGTAGAGCTCGTGGGGAATGGCGCGCAGAATCATCTGGCGGATGCCGGCGGCGGTGATCACGAGAAAGAGGATGCCGGAGAGAAAAACCGCGCCAAGAGCTGTCTGCCAGGGAACATGGAGACGGATGCAGACGGCGTAGGCAAAGTAGGCGTTGAGGCCCATGCCGGGGGCGAGTGCGATGGGGTAGCGCGCGACTATGCCCATCATGATGGAAGCGAAACCGGCCGAGAGGCAGGTGGCGGCGGTAACGGCGGCGAGCGGCATTCCGGCGGCGGCCAGGATGGCCGGGTTGACCAGCACGATGTAGGCCATGGTCAGGAAGGTGGTGACGCCGGCCAGAATCTCGGTGCGCCAGTTGGTGCCGAGGCGCGTGAATTCAAAGTAGCTTTCCAGTCGCTTGAGCATGGGATTACTTATAGGAGAGCATACCGTGGTGGGGGCGAAAAAGGATTTTCGCGAGACTGCCTGCGGTGGGGGGACTTGCCGTCCAGGCGGGCGGCCTTCGGCGTGGAGAACGAACGACGTTGATCACCCACCCTTCGTCCGACCACTCCTTTGACGAAGACCTGTCCCTACACCCCAGCGAGCAAAAATCGCTCGCCGGGGACCCCGAATCGCTGGGAACCCGGAAATCCCCAGCCTACCGATTCCGGCCAACCGCTGGTTCTAATCACTCAAGGTGTAAACCACATTGACCGTGATTTCAAACTCCACCGGCTGATTGTTGAACAGGTAGGGGCGGTACTTCCAGTTTTTTACGGCGTCCAGGGCGGACTGCTGCAACATGATCGGTCCGCTGACGACATGAAGATCTTTGACCGATCCCGAAGTGGAAATGACGGCATGAAGCACCACCGTACCGGAGATGCGGGCTGCGCGCGCGATGGGCGGATACATAGGAACGGACTTTTGAATGAGCAGGCTTGCCGCAACGGCGGATGAGAGACTTACCCTCTTGGGATGAGCAGGCTTGGTATGAGCCGGCGTTTGAGAACCGAAAAGTCCGCCGATAACGTTATCAGGTGGTTTCTGAGGGGAGGAGGCCGGTGGCGGGGGCGGCGGCGGCGGGGGCGGCTCAACGAGGATATTTGAAATTTTATCCTGTTGGGATGGCTGTGAAAGATGCTCAGGATAGATGAGAGGCAATAGAAGCAGGAAGAGTCCCCCCAATGCCAACAGCACTACGAGGACTGCGGCCGCAACCGCCAGCCAGATCCAGCGAACAGACGATTTTCGTTTATCGGCGCCGTTATCTACGCTCATCGATTTCCTCCATGATCCGATTCAGTTGACACAGATCATTTTAGTACCACACACGGATCGCCCGGCCAGCCAGCCACCTGCGGTGGGGGGACTTGCCGTCCAGGCGGGCTTCCTTCGGCCCGGCACAAGGCTCTATGGCAGCAACTGGGGCTCGATCTTGCCGTAGATCTCGTCGGAGGCGTTTTTTACCTGAGTTACGATGTCGTGAAACTCCTGGGCGTCGGCGATGCGCAGCGGGGCGTCGATGCGCACGGAGAGGTCGTCATCGGCGTCAAGGCCGACCTTCACGCGATCGACTCATGATTGAACTTGAGCAGTTGGTGGAGGAAGTCGGTGGTGACCGGCATGCGCCGCTTCTCGACTACGGTAACAAAGATGACCATCTGGTTGTTGGATTCATCCAGGGCCAGAACAACTTTGATGTCCTTGAGGTGGGTTCCGGTGAAGTGAATGACCCAGACAGTGGGCGAGCGCGTGGTAACGAAGTTGTAGTTGTTGGCCTGCATGAGGCTGACCATTTTGGCAGGGCCATCGGTGCTCGACTGGGCCGCCATGGGCAGGACAAGCGAGAGCAACAGGGCGGCGAAAAGGCAAAGGATCACCCCAACGACGAAGACCTGTCGCTGGGGACCCCGATGGCGGACGAGAGAGAGTGTGCGGCGAGAACGCATAACAGAAACCTCCTGGGGGAGAACAAGATTGTGTAAGAGTACCGTATTGCACGGAGTTGCGCAACCTGTGCATGGGGGGGCCGGGATGAACTATCTCGCCTTAGGCGTGAAGATAATTCAGATTCTTCGACTCTGCATAGCTCAGTGAGCACCTATTTCTACCTAATTTTCGGCGGCTTAACGGACGGCTTGTTTCGATTATTTGTCCGCATTGACGGGATGGGGTGCTTTGATCTTTTTTGCTCAAATCTATACAAACCTATGATCAGAAGCAGCGCAACTAGGCTCACGCAGCGGCCCGCCACCACATCGCTGGTTGTAGTCCAATTAACCGATACCGACACATGTCCCTGCGGGACCGGTACGGCCATCAAGCCGCGCACGCGCTCGGCACTCGCCGTCACCGGAATTCCATTCACCTTGACGTCCCATGCCGGGTAATAACGCAGCCGTAGAATCAGGTATCCGGCGTGCTCAGCGACTCCCGAGATCCATTTCTGTTCCGGCTTTGACCTGGCTGCCTCCGAATGAAACGGAGCGGCAATCAAAACTAATTCGCCCCAACCAGAACTTTTGCAACTGGCTGATTTACCGTCCCACGCGGGAATTGAGCCGTCTACCCCCTGAACTGAAGCGTCTGGAAGACTGTTCAGCAGGCAGGCGACAGGCAAGTTGTGCACGACAGGGTCCGACACAGGGTTTCCCAGAGGATCCACGACAGCGTTCCCTTGATGATCCATCAGAGGGTTCACAATCGCATATCGGATGCCGGGCGGCGCGTATTCGGGCTTTCCAAATGCGCCGAATCCCACTCGCGCCGATTCTTGCAGCGCGGCTTCAGTTGAGCCACATTCGACGAACCACCAATGTGATGCCGCCAGGCTGATTCCCACAAAGACAGCCGTAGACGCGATCATCATGAGAATGCGCAGGGGTTTTCGGTCGAACCAGACAGCGGAGGCAAAACAGATAGCCATCGGAGCTTCGAGTACCACGAGCCAGCGCCAGGGAAACTGCAGCAGTCGCAACTCCGGCACTACATTCCAAAGCGGCTGCGAAACCGGCAAAAGCAGAAACAGAACTGTGGGCGGGATGAGAGCCAGCGGGAGCCACCATTTGCGCTTGCCGGGCACGACGCCGCGAATCCAGGCAATAGCGCCTCCGCTGAAGGCGATCACGAACATGGCGACAGCAACTTTTGAGACCCGATGCAGCAGCATGTCGTGAGAAGCCAAATTAGGATTGGCATGATGGGCGAAGAGCCAGCTATATTCCACCATATAATTAATGGGGGTAATGGCATACTGAATGCTTGCCCAATTCCTTTCCCAGATTGCGGGAATCAGATAAAGCGATGCCAGCCCCATTCCCGCACATGTGCTCACAGCGGCACGCACCACCGGCGCCAGCGACTTTTCAGTCAGAGCAGAGACCAGCGCAATGGCAGCCAACAGATAGCTGGCCATAATTCCCAAGGGCCCGTTGCTCAGCCAGATCCCCGCCATAATGAGCGCCAGCGGCGCCGCCGAGCCGTCGAAGGCGCGTTGCCAGAAAGTGCCCGAAGGATTTCGCCTCCGCAACGCAAAAAGAAGGAGCAAAGGGATCCAAAATCCCCCCGTCAGCTCGGCGAAATCACCGCGTTTGTAGACGTTGAACAACGCGTAGCCGAGAAAGATTGCAGCACAACCCGCCAAAGTTGCCGGCCCATCAGCCATAGTCTCCCTGGCCAACGCGCGATTGGCCAAGCCGGTTGCGGCAAGCAACAGAATGAAAAGAGCGAGCCGAACAAAACTCCACGGCAAGAACATCCCTAAAATAGCTCCCCCCATCCATGTGATTGGGGGATAAAAAACAAATCTAGGCTCGCCCGCACCAAAATTCGGACTATTGGCCCAATGCGGGTAGAGAATGCCCATGGTCATGCTGCGCTCGGCATCGATCCAGGAGATAAAGTGGAAGCCGAAGTCGCCGCCGCACGAGGGACCGCGCCAGAGGAGCGGTCCTACCGCAATCACGGCAGCTACAAGGATGATGGCCGGTCCCGAAAAACCCTTCAGGCGCGGCAAAGAACTCGTTGTTCTTTTAGATTCTTTTTCCCCTCGTGGTCTGCTCATGATTGAACCTCCATCAATATGCGATGCCATAGAGAGGTGGCGGCCTTTCCAGCTTAATGGGTAATCTCAGCAGTATATAGACTCTAATGGTCTGCCCGAAAATTGCATTGGTGAGATTATCAGCTTAACGCGACGGGTAGCCATTTAGTGTGTCCCGTAAATAACCTTCACACTTAAATACGAAAGTATGACAAGGGAGTGGACTGGAATTGTGCTCAGCCCAGCAGTTTGGCGGCATCTTTGGCGAAGTAGGTGACGATAAAGTCCGCGCCGGCGCGGCGAATGCTGACGAGGGATTCAAGCATAGCGCGGTCGTGGTCGAGCCAGCCTTTGGCGAATGCGGCCTGGAGCATGGAGTACTCGCCGGAGACCTGGTAAGCGCCGATGGGTACGCCGAAGCGCTGGCGGGCGGCGCGGATGACGTCAAGGTAGGGCATGGCAGGCTTCATGAGAATCATATCCGCGCCTTCCTGTAGGTCGAGGGAGATCTCGCGCAAAGCTTCGCGGAGGTTGGCTCCGTCCATCTGATAGGTTTTGCGGTCGCCGAACTGGGGCGCGGAATCGGCAGCCTCGCGGAAGGGACCGTAGAAGGCGGAGGCGAATTTGGAGGCGTAGCTGAGGATGGGGGTCTGCTGGCAGCCGGCACTATCGAGGGCGCGGCGAATAGCGGCAACGCGGCCATCCATCATGTCGCTGGGGGCGACGACGTCGGCCCCAGCCTTGGCCTGGCTGACGGCGGTGCGGGCCAATAAATCCAGAGATGGGTCGTTGTCCACGGTCCAACCGTCTGGGGTTTCGATCACCTTGCCGCAGTGGCCGTGGCTGGTGTACTCGCAGAGGCAGACGTCGGCGATGAGGACGAGTTTTTTAGATGCCGCAGAGGCTTTGAGGGCGCGCAAACCCTGCTGGACGATTCCCTCGTCGTCGTATGCGCCGGAGCCCAGCTCATCCTTGGATTCAGGCAGGCCGAAGAGCAGCAGGCCGGCGATGCCGAGGCGCGCGGCCTCCTCGGCCTCGCGGACAGCTTCGTCGATGGAGAGGTTGAAAACTCCGGGCATGGAGCCGACCGGGCGGCGTATGGCGATTCCGGGGCAGAGAAAGAGGGGGTAGATCAGGTCGCCGGGGGTGACAGCGGTCTCGCGCACCAGCGCCCGCAGGGATTCCGTGCGCCGCAGGCGGCGCATCCGCGACTGGGGAAAGCTCATGAAATCGATTGTACTTGAGAATTGCAGAGGAGATAGTAGCTTATTCCCGCTCCGGAACAAGCTGCTGACTCAAGGGAAATCCTCCGCTGTTATGATCTGAATGATCATGGAATCAGCCGAGTTTGCCCCCGTTGCAGCGACAGAGGAAAGTCGAGCTTCTATCCCCATGGCGGGTAGTCCCCCGGCCAAGCTGTCGCCGCCCCGCCGCGTTCAATGGGTACAGGCAATTGTTCTTGCGGCGCTGTTTTCCGTACCGGCATTGATCTGCCTGAAGATGTCGATGGTTGAAGATCCGGATGTATGGTGGCACCTGCGCAGCGGCGAGTGGATACTGCAACACTGGGCTGTGCCGCAGACCGATCTGTTCTCCAGCTTTGGCGCGGGAAAACCCTGGGCAGCCTATAGCTGGCTCTTCGAAATAATTATTTTTCAGCTTTTTCAGCGCCTGGGCCTGATGGGGCTGGTGATTTACAGCGCCGCAATGGTGGTGTTGATTACCGCGGCTCTGCATCGCCTGGTACAGCGTCTTCAAGCCGACTTTTCGCTTACTGTGCTGCTAACCTTCGTGGCGGCCTCGATTCTCTATCAACTATTTTCGCCGCGTCCCTGGTTGTTTACGATTCTGTTTTTTGCGCTGGAACTCGATCTTCTTATGCAGGCGCGAAAGACCGGCAAGACCGGGGGACTGCTTTGGCTGCCGGTTCTCTTCGCGTTGTGGGCCAATGTGCACATTCAGTTTATTGATGGCTTGCTGGTGCTGGCGATCGCAGTGGCGGAGTCCATCCTGGCACGCCGGTGGACCGGAATCGAGGCGCGCATCCACGCCAGCCAGCTATGCGGAATCTTTATCGCCTGCATTCTGGCAACCATGGCGAATCCGTATGGGTGGAGGATTTATCGGGTTGCTTACGATCTGGCCACCCAGTCCGGGGCTATGAACAAAGTGACAGAATTGGCGGCGATGCCGTTTCGCGGCTTCAACGACTGGGGTGTGCTGATCTTCGCCTTGGCTGCCGCCGGTGTACTGGCCAGAGCCCGCCGCATTCTGTTCTTTGAAAGCGCATTGTTGGCATTTGCCATCGTCGTATCTTTTCATTCGCAGCGCGATATGTGGGTGGTGGTGATCGCGGCATGTGCCATTCTGGCTTCGGAAGTTAAGGGGGACGATAAGAACCGGTTCCAAGTGAAGGCCTCCGCCGCGCCGTTTGTCGCGATTACCACGGGGCTGACGGTATTGCTGGGCTTCTGCGTGATGCATGTGGACAATGCTCAACTGAACAAGAAGCTGGCCGAGGCTCTGCCTGTTCGCGCAGTGGAAATTGTGAAAGAAAAAGGCTGGAGCGGGCCTCTCTATAACGACTATACGTGGGGAGGTTATCTGATCTGGGCTTTGCGCATGCCAGTCAGCATGGATGGGCGCCAGAATGTTTATGGAGATAAGCAAATCTACCGTTCGGACGATACGTGGAACGGGCGGCCGGGTTGGGCCTCTGATCCCGGCCTGCAGAAGGCGGGACTGGTGATTGGGCCGGTCAAAGCCTCTCTGACACAACTGCTGCGCATGGACCCGCGCTTTGAATTGGCCTATGAAGACAAGCTTACGGCGGTCTTTGTCGCGCGCAAGACCGCGCCTTCCGTCGCGGAAAAATCTTCAGCAGCAGCGGGCAGTCTTACGGCTCACTCCGCAGTCAAGTGACAGAGATTTGCCGGCCAATCGCTGAAGGCTGGAAGCTGCTTTACAACTGCTCGTAGAGAGTCGAGTTGCGGTAGCCGAGCAGCACAATCAGGGTCCAGATGCCCATGGCGGTTCCAAAGGGGAACTTGAGTATGCTCAGGATGGCCGCTACGATGGCCACGATACGCCCCCACTGCGATCTCTCCAGAAGACCCCAACCAGCCATCGCTGCCAGGCCGACGCGCACCAGTAGAATCATCCAGCCAAAGCGGAGGATCACGGGTCCGAACCACATCGGCGGCATAGAGCCATGCATCCAGGGTCCGTGCATCCAGGGAGCGAAGTGGCCGGATAAAACGGCGTTTGCGAAGTACAGTCCTGCGATTCCTGTCACCAAGGCCAATGCTGCGTAGATGAGCCAAACGACGCCCAGCGCCTTCACCTTACCGGCGTAGTTCTGCAGTTGGAACTCCAGGCCGGGTACGGGGGGAACCGGCGGCATTGCCGGGCGGCCACACTTTGGACATACCGCCTGCCCGGGCGCTAAAGCCAGACCACATCCGCTGCAATACATATTTGCCTCCTTGAAGAAACCGTTCTGAGCTTACTACGCAACCGGGGCGCGCTTTGTTCCGTAAATTGCCGGGAAATAAGGAGAACCCATTGAAGGCCTGTTTGCGTCGATTATGGTCAAATTGCGCCAATATGAGCCGGAAGTTTGGCCCATGCGCGGAAATGTCTAATGTTTCAAGCCCAGGCAACGATAAAGAGGATGGGAGATTGTATCCATGGCGACGCAGGCCAGGGTGGCAAGTGTGGCCGGCTCGGTCGAGGAGCAGGCAGGCGAACTGCGCTATGTGGCGCGCCAGCCGATTCTGGACCTGCACGGCGACGCGCATGGTTATGAGCTGCTTTTCTGGAATGGGCGCGATCCGACCACGCGCGGCAAAAGCGAACTGGCAACCCGCACCATGCTGGACAACACGGTGGTCTTCGGGCTGGAAGAGCTGGCGCGCGGACTGCCGGCCTTTGTGAACTGCACGGCGGATTCTCTGACCGAGGAGTGGGTGGAGGTTTTGCCTCCGCACATGACGGTTCTGGAACTGGCCTCCGGCGCGGAACCCACGCCGAGCCTGTTGGCCGCCTGCCGCAAGCTGAAGGCATCGGGCTTCCGTCTGGCGCTGGCCGACTTCACCGGGCAGCCGGAGTCCAGGCCCCTGGCCGATCTGGCCGACTACATCAAGGTGGATCTGCTCAAAGTCAACGCCCTGGAACGCAGTAATCTGATTCGCTGGCTGGCTGATTCCACGGCTAGCCTGGTGGCGCAGAATGTGGAGACGCAAGAACAATATGGGCAGGCATGCAAAGAGGGCTTCGACCTGTTTCAGGGGTACTATTTCTGCCGTCCGGAGCCGCTGGAGAACCACAAGATACCGGGCAACCGGCTGGTGCATCTGGAGATTCTGGAGGATCTGCAAAACGACCCTGTCGACATGCAACGCCTGAGCCAGTTGGTGATGTGCGACGCCAGCCTGACGTATCGGCTGTTGCGGCTGGTGAATTCGCCGATCTGCGCCATGCGCCAGGAAGTGACCTCGATCCAGATGGCGCTGATGCTGGTGGGAGAGGCAACCTTCCGGCGCATCGCCATGCTGGCTATCGCCACTGACTTCAGCACCGATCAGCCGGCGGAGATTCTTCGCATGGCCTTCGAGCGCGCGCGTTTCTGCGAACTGGCGGCTCCCCTCTGCGGCCTGGCTCCCAGCGAGCAATATCTTATCGGCATGGTCAGCCTCTTTCCTGCGATGTTGCTCATTCTGATGGAAGACCTGGTTCGTTTGATGCCCTTGCGCGAGGCGGCCCGCGATGCATTACTAGGCAGGGAAACCCCGGTAGGCGTTCTGCTGCATTGGATGGTTTGCCAGGAGCACGGGGACTGGGCGGAGTGCGATGCGATTGTTCGCTCCAGCGGCATGAGCCACGAGCAGGTGATGCGCTGCCATGCGCAGGCAGTGGAATGGGCAAACGCGGCGCTCCACTCCAATTTGTGAGCGGCTACTCAGCGGAGACGGCTTTCAGGCTTCAAAATCGAGAACGCTTTTGACTTCGCACAAGGCGGGCTTGGAACAATCTCAGGGCACGCCCCGGGAGCGCCCGGCGATAGAGCTTCCATCAGTTCAAAGGCGTTGCAGTGATCTCGCAGCTCAAAAACTGCCAGGCACTGTTGGGACTGAGCATCTCCACGGCGACCTCTCCTGAAGTGCTGGATACGAAGGCATAGGCAAACTCATTGCTTCCCATGTTTCCGGTAAAGGTTTGAGCGGGAGGAGGGCCGCCGAAGGCTCCGAGGAGCGTGAACTGCGGATACTGCACGTCATTGCTGGTAAAAAACACCTTGGGGATAATCATATATGCGGTATTTGCCTGTACCGTGATTCCGAAATACAGGCTGCTTGCGGTTCCTTGATAGGAGAAGGCGGATTTCGGCAGGAAAGATATGGCGCCATCGGCATAATTGATATCTAACGGCAGTTGCGCTACTCCATACGCGACGCCGTTCACGTTCATATTGGCAGGAGTCAGCACGATGGGCGCGGTGGATGCAGCGGCAGTCCAGCTCTTCAAATATTTCGCAGGCACTTTTACGGAATATGCTTTGATTACCGAAGCCAGGAGCTGCTGTTTGTCATTCTGGGTGATGGGCTTGCCGGTATGCAAGAGAATCGGCGTGATGGCCGGAGCTACGATGGGAGCCTTGGGCCTGGGATGCGTTCCTTGAAATATAACTCTCTGGGAAAAGGCGGGGCTGAGGAGCACGACTGCCACGAGCAGGGCGGTGAGCAATTTCATCGGGATTCCTCCTGGGATTAGGCGACAGCGGGAGTATAGCGCGTTCACGCTTTGCAAGTCACGATGAAAGTTTGCAGAGTCAGGCGGGGAAGGCGGGGAACCGGATTTGGGATTGAGCCGGCCAGAGAAATAAACCATGGTTTCGAGGCGGCTGGCAATAATAAATCCGCCTGACGCCACATTATCCAGTCAACCGTCCCATTCGTGGTCTATAATCCAGCCAGTTTCAATCCCGTAAGCTGCGTGTTTCGCACGTTGCAGGCTAGCGGATTTCGATCAAGTCCCCCTCAGAGGATGCCGATAAACGGAGAGGGGACGACGGAATCGCAATCAGGACGCGTGTGAGCAATTTCGTTATCGAGCGGCCTTACGGTGAAGCTGCCCTTGGCGGCCGATCGGGGAAACGTACCCGGCTTCGGCCGTTGGACGGGTGCTGCGCTTGCGATCCCGGCAAAAGCCATAAACCCGGCAAGTGGCTGACATTGCTGGTTTTGGCGGCGATGGCGACGGCGCCCGGCATTACCCAAGATACAAATGCAAATGGACAGGGAACTGCCGCGCCAGATGCAGCTAGAGCGGCGGCGCGGCGGGCCAATCTGCCTCCGCGAGTGGTTCAGGCGGAGCGGTTTCTGGCCGAGAGAGGCTGGACGCGAGGCAGTACGCAGTCCTGGGCGGGGGCGGGGCATTTTCGCCGCAGCGCGCCGGCGACCGCAGCCGAGCCCGAGACACTCGAGACCCGGATGGCGCAGGCGATGGCGTCGGGACAGGGAACCGCAACCTGGTTGCCGCTGGGTCCCACAGCAGTTCAGTCGCAGAATTTTGGCCTGGTGACTGGCCGCGTCTCGGCGCTGGCACTGGACCCATCGGACGCGACTGGCAACACCCTCTACGTGGGAACCACCGGCGGCGGGGTCTGGCGGTCGCAGAATGCGGGCACATCCAGCCCGGCCAACATCAGCTTTATTCCGCTGACCGACGCGGTTGCGGGAATGGGCGGCGCGGCGGGCACCTCCATCAGCATTGGAGCGCTGAGCGTGCAGCCTGGCGGCACAGGAGTGATCCTGGCTGGGACCGGCGACCCCAACGACGCCCTGGACTCCTATTACGGGGCCGGAATTCTGCGCTCCACCGACGGGGGAACCACCTGGAGCCTGATCGATACCACCTCGGACCAGCTCTACAGCTTTGCCGGGGAGGGGATTGCCGGCTTTGCCTGGAGCACGGTAAACCAGCAACTGGTGGTGGCCGCGGTCTCGCAGGCTTATGAAGGCACGCTGGTGAATGCGGAATGGCCGAACCAGAGTTGCACGGGACTTTACTACTCCTCCGACAGCGGGGTCACGTGGTCGCTGGCGCGCATGACGGACGGCGTGGCAGACGTGCAGGGGCCGGGCGATCCCTTTGCGTTTCCAGACGGGAATGCGGCGACCTCGGTGGTGTGGAATCCGGTGCGGCAACTGTTTGTGGCGGCGGTTCGCTACCACGGTTACTACCAGTCCTCGGATGGCGTCACCTGGACGCGAATGACGAATCAACCCAGCGCGGGCCTGTTGACGAGCGCGGGGCTGTGCCCCACCAATCCCGGCAGCACGGGATCGACAGTCTGCCCGATTTTTCGCGGCGCGCTGGCGGTGAATCCGCAGACTGGCGACACCTTTGCCTGGACGGTGGACGAGTACAACCAGAACCAGGGAATCTGGCAGGACCTGTGCGCGGCGAGCGCCGGCAACTGCACCAACCAGACGATCACCTTTGCCCAGCAGTGGCAGACGGCGGCGCTGGAGACGAACGTTCCGGGACTGGGTTCGGCCACGATTGAGAACGGCGACTACAACCTGGCGCTGGCAGCGGTTCCCTCCGGACAGACCACCATCGTGCTGGCCGGGGCCAACGATCTGTGGAAGACCAATTGCCCCTGCTCGCAGGGCTGCGTGTGGCGCAATACTACGAATTCGACGACCTGCATGAGTGCGCAGGTGGGCGAATACCAGCACTCGCTGGCCTGGAATGGGAACAATCCGCTGGAGATCTTTGTGGGCAACGACAGCGGGCTGTGGCGTTCGACCGATGCCATCGGGGAAAGTGGGACGGTTTGCGACGTGAGCGATGCCACTCATTTTCAGAATCTGAACGGAAGCTTGGGCTCGCTGGCCGAGGTGGTCAGCATCTCGCAGGTGGGTGCGACGCCTTACACGATGATGGCCGGGCTGGGAGCCAACGGAACCGCAGGGGTCAATAGCACCAGCGGGACAACGACAGTCTGGCCGGAGATTCTGGGCGGCGAAGGCGGGCCGGTGGCTGTCGATCCCGCGAACAGCAACAACTGGTACGTGAATAATGGGGCGGGAGTTTCGATTTATCTGGGTACGCCGCCGAATGGAAGCACGCCGGGCGCGTTCAACGCAGTGCTCAACTATACGACCGATCCAACCGCGTATACGACAACGAGCGCGGATGTGGTCCGGGATGGTCTGAACATGGCAGTGGTGCCACCTTACGCGCCAGCGCCCTTTCTGGTGGACCCGCTCGATCACACGCAATTGCTGATCGGAACGTGCCGGGTGTGGCGCGGGCCGGCCAGTGGCGTGGGCTGGAGTTCTGGCGATACCATCAGCCCCATCCTCGACGGAATTACCGGCGACAATGATTGTTCAGTCAACGCCCTCATTCGCTCGATGGCGGCGATGGCGCTGCACGTCTCGACGGCGCTGCCTTCGGGCGGCGAAGTGGTTTATGTGGGTATGTACGGCTCGGCGAATGGAGGCGGGACGCTGCCCGGCCATGTCTTGAGCGCGACCTACAACACCGCTACCGGCACGTGGTCCGCATGGACGAACCTGACGGCACTGAACCCGGTGACCAACGACGCCCACACGATGAACTACTACGGGTATGACATCTCCAGTCTCTTCATCGATCCGCACGACAGCACCGGGCAGACAGTGTACGTCACCGTGGCGGGGATTCCGAGCGTGGGGGAAAAAGTGCAGACGGTGTACAGCTCGACGGACGGCGGGACGCACTGGACAACTTTGATGGCCAACCTGCCCACGGCTCCGGCCAACAGCCTGGTAGTGGACCCGCAGGACGCCAACACGGTGTACATCGCCACCGATGCCGGAGTCTATTCGACGCAGCAGATTACGAGTTGCGCCAGCGCGCCTTTCGAATGCTGGTCGGCATTCGGAAGCGGGCTGCCGGAGGCTCCGGTAGTCGCGCTCAGCGCTGCGCCGGCAACGGCCAGCGTGCAGGATCTTGTGGCCGCCACTTATGGCCGCGGCATCTGGATCAACCCCCTGTGGGGAGCGTCCGGGACAGGGTCAGGAGCGGCCACCGACACACTCTCGGTCACATCCCTGAGCTTTCCCAGCACGGTCGCCGGGCAGCTATCGGCCGCGCAAACCGTGACGATAACCAACAGCGGCAGCGTGCCGCTGACTTCCATCGCCGTTTCGGCAAGCGGGGCATTCCAGCAGACCAACAACTGCACTGCCAATCTGGCGGCAAACTCCAGTTGCGCGATCAGCGTGCAATTCGATCCCGCCGCGACTGGCACTCAAACCGGCACGTTGAGCATTACCGACTCTTTGCGCGCGCAGCCGGAGACAGTGTCTTTGAGCGGGACTGGCCTGGCTTCGCCGGCCTTGAGCGTCAGCTCCTCCAGCCTGACCTTTTCGGGGACGGTGGGCCAGGCGATCTCGCCGCAGACGGTGACCGTGAGCAACACTGGCGGAGCGCCGCTGGCCAATGTGGGCTTCCAGATCATCGGGCTTTCCGCGAGCAGCTTTTCGTGCAGCCCCAATGCTTGTAACGCGACTACCTGCGGCACGCTGGCCGCGGGCGCCTCCAATTGCACGGTGCAGGTGATCTTTACACCCACGGCGGCGGGCGGCGACACGGCCTCACTTGTGGTTTCCTCGTCCACCTCCGGTGTGGCGGCGGTCAGCGTTTCGCTCAGCGGAACAGGACAGACTCCAGCGGGACTCAGCGTGAGCGCGTCGCAGATTGCCTTTCCCATTACCTCCGCGACGCCGGGCCAGTCCAGCTTGTCTCCGCAGGTGACCATCACCAACAACGGCGGCTCCGCGGCTGCTTCGCTCACGATCACGGCCACGCCCCCCTTTTGTGCTGCGAATTCGGTTCCGCCCGCTTGCCTCCTGGCACAGAACACCTGCGGCACGAGTCTGGCCGCCGGAGCAAGCTGCTCGGTCGAGGTAGCCTTCACGCCCTCCCTCAATGAGCCGTATACCGGCACGTTGACCATCGCATCGCCTTCGCTGGCGACTTCAACTGTGATACCACTGAGCGGGACGGGTGGAACGCCAGGTTCGGTGCAGTTCCTGCCCAGCTTGATCGACTCCTGCACCGTTGGTACGACCGCCGTGAACTGCTTCCCTCAAACCGGAGCGGGCCTGACCACCAGCGTTAACACCGTGACCATAACCAATCCCGATCCTGTGACCAGCCTGCGCAGCCTTACCCTCGCGGTCACGACGGGCTTTCTACTGGTCAATAACACCTGCCCTTCGACACTTGCGGCCTTGGCCAGTTGCACGGTGGGAGTGGAATTCGCGCCCACCAGCGCCGGGCCGCAGAGCGGAACGCTGACCGTCAGCGACACGGTGTTGACCTCGGGCTCGGCTCTGCCACTGTCGGGGATGGGCTTCGATTTCACTATTACGCCCTCTGGCTCGATCTCGCAGACCGTCGCCAACGGCCAGACCGCCTACTACGCGCTGTCAATATGTAGCACAGAAGGATGTTCGTCGCTTACTCCGGGTCTGGTCTCCCGGGGCGTGTTCACTTTCCAATGCAGCTCGCTGCCCACCTACTCGGCGTGCGCCTTCAACCCCGCCAGCGAAATCGTTCCCGTCAACACGACGGGCAACGTCGTGGTGGAGATTGCCACCGGACTCACTACGGCTACCGTTCACTCCTCGCCTCTGCTCGGGTGGTCGGCTCTTCCGCTGGCCTGCGGGCTGGTGCTGGTTCCTTTCGCACTGGCGCGGCGGCGCAAGGCGTTGTTGATGATAGCGCTGCTGGCGATTCTTGCCAGCGGCGTCTCCAGTTGCATTTCATCGGGTGTTGTCTTGAAAGGAAAAGCCCCCGGCTCCGGCCCCGGCAATACAGCGGCGGGCACCTATCCGGTGGTGGTTACCGTAACCTCAAATGGAGTTCAGCATCAGGCGACCCTCACGCTCGTCGTGGACTGAGCGGCGCTGCGGCGGGAAGGCAAACAAAAAACGCTATACTTTATCATCAGGCCTTCCATGGAGATGCGTGTCAAGAAGGCCGCGCATGGAGATTGCAATGACCTCAAAGGTGACTGTGGAAGAGGTGGAGCGGGTGGCCGAGCTGGCCCACCTGGAGCTCAGGCCGGAGGAGAACCCGGCAATGCTGCGCGATTTGAACGCCATTCTGGACTACGTGGCGCAGTTGAACGAGCTGGATACGAAGGGCGTGACGCCGCTGGCGCAAGTGAGCGAGCTGCAGAATGGGGCGGGCGTGAGTGTACTGCGCGGTGATTTGCACGTGCCCTCGCTGGATCGCGCCGCCGTGATGACCCAGGCGCCGGAGACCGACGGAGTTTTCTTCAAGGTTCCCAAGGTGATTGAGCGGTAGGGATGCACAGTATCCCAGGTCTCAGAATCGAGACCTGGGGCACCCAGGATTATGGGGAAATCGTCATAAGAAACACGATGAAATATGCCGTCATAAGGCAAGAAACAAGGAAGGTTCGATTGTCCAGCGAAACTAAATCCGCCGAAACATTTGTGGAAAAACCAAAAACCCTGGCGGAGTTGCGCGCCGAAATCACCACAGGCCGCACAAAAGCCATTGATCTCGCAGCCAGTTATTATGAGCGGATCGAGAAGAAAAATCCGCGGCTGAACGTCTACCTGAGCCTTACCAAAGAGCGTGCGCTGGAACAAGCCGCGAAGGTGGACGCGCTGGCCGCCAAGGGCGAGCCGTTGCCTCCACTGGCGGGAATTCCGGTAGGCATCAAGGACGTTCTGGTGATGCAGGGCGCTCCGGCCACGGCAGGGTCAAAGATTTTAGAGGGCTATCGTCCTCCCTACGACGCGACTGCGGTAGCCAAATTGGAAGCGGCGGGCGCGGTGCTGCTGGGCAAGTTGAACTGCGACGAGTTCGCCATGGGCTCGTCGACCGAGAACTCGGCTTACGGGCCGGTAAAAAATCCAGTAGACACGGAGCGGGTTCCAGGCGGGTCTTCGGGCGGTTCAGCGGCCGCTGTGGCGGCCAACCTGGCCGTGGCCACGCTCGGCTCCGACACTGGCGGCTCGATTCGCCAGCCGGCCAGCTTTTGCGGGGTAGTGGGCGTGCTACCCACCTATGGCCGTGTCTCGAGGTACGGGCTGATCGCCTTTGCCTCTTCTCTTGATAGAGTTGGCCCGTTTGCCTCGAACGTCCGCGACGCCGCCACGCTGCTGAGCGTGATTGCCGGCCACGATCCGCTTGACGCCACCAGCTCCCCGGCCCCGGTGCCGGATTATGCAGCGGAGAGCGACAAGCCAGCCGAGGGATTGCGCATCGGCGTGCCGGCGGAGTACTTTGCCGAGGGCCTCGACCCGGAGGTGCGCGCTGCCATTGAAAAGGGCATTGCCGCGTTGAAGGCGGCGGGCTGTGTCGTAAAGCCGGTCGAGCTGCCACTCACCCGCTACGCCGTTCCGACGTATTATTTGATCGCTACGGCCGAGGCTAGCGCCAATCTCGCCCGCTTTGACGGAGTGCGCTACGGACCGCGCTCCAAGGATGAGGCGACTCTGGCCGATATGTACCAGCACTCGCGCGAGGAGGGCTTCGGCGCCGAGGTCAAGCGCCGCATTCTGCTGGGAACTTACGCACTCAGCGCGGGCTACTACGACGCCTACTATCTGAAGGCGCAGCAGGTGCGGCGGCTGCTTGCCGAGGAGTATCTGCGCGCCTTCGTCGAGGTGGACGCGATTGTCACCCCCACCGCGCCCACTGCGGCCTTCAAGCTGGGCGAGAAGACTGGCGACCCTCTGGCCATGTATCTGGCCGACATCTACACGGTGACGGCGAGCCTGGCGGGCATTTGCGGCGTGACGGTGCCATGCGGCGCGACCAAAGCCGGTTTGCCGGTGGGAATGCAAGTGCTCGCCGCACACTTGAACGAGGGCACGGCCTTTCGCGTGGCGCGGGCGGTGGAAGCGGCGAGAGTATAGTAGCTTATCGAGAGAGGAGCAGGGATGGTTCAATCCTGCCCTCAGGGGTTAAATCCCCATTGGTTTTGGATTATTTGAGTACGGGCAAGTGACCGTATCTTCCGTTTCCCGACAGATTTGCGCCAATATCTCAGGAGCAAAGATCATGAGAGTCGGCGGACGGATTGCAATTTTCTTATTAGCGGCGCTGTTTGCCGCTCTTCCAACGATTTCGGCGGCCCCGCGCAAGGGGCACGTGGTGGTGCTGGGCGCGGCACGGAAGGTGGCCTATTCCAAGGTCGGCGACCCGGCCGGAGCGGCGGCTGCCGAAACCGAACTCAAGGTGCGCGCCCTGCTGGTGGACGCCGTGGTGAAGGAGTGGACTACCGGAGAGGCTCACGACGTGACCGACCGCAGCTTTGTGGTGCGGCGCGTGATCAAGCTCAACGACGCCCTGCCCAGCGACAAGTCCGCGCCCAGCGACAAGATTGGCGATAAGGTATCTGCTGGCGTCAAGCTGGCGCCCGCCCCTGTGGCCAGCAGCGCCCCTGCGGCCAGCCGATGGGTGTGGCAGCGCGGGCCGTGGCTGCTGGTGGACCGCGTGACCGGTCGCGTTGTTGCCCTGAAACTGCCTGACTACGACCCCGGCGTGAGCCAGGTTGTATGGTTCCGCGACTACGGCGCGTATTGCGGGGTGACGGCCAGTGGCAAGAGCCTCTACGCCATGGTGGCGCAGGTGGCGGCGCGCAAGCCGCTGCTGGCCAAAAAATTGTCGGCCTTCGATTCTGGGAACCACCCTGAACCAGCTTGCGGCCCCTCCGAGTGGCAGCGCGAGCCGCTGCGCGTCACCTTCCATCCCACGGGCAAGGAGCCGGTGAGTTTCGATATTGTTCCCGGTTCGGCGGTGCTGGTGGAGGAGGCGGGAGATGAGGCGGAAACACCGGTGGCGGCACCAAAAGCCAAGCCGAAATAGCGCGTTTTTGGGAAAAAGACACTGACGCCCGGAAACACTATGGCTTGCGCGCGGCCTTGTGGAAATTCCACAGGACCCAGAGCATAAAGGCCACGGATAAAGCCATAAGAATGATAATGAGCAAGTCGCCATATGTGCTGCTCATCAGAGGCGTCCTTTCCCGCTTATTGGCATGCGGCGCGTGATATGAATGCGCGCTTCAGCCAAACAGCGTCTGAACTCCAGAAGAATCCAACGGGCGTAAGAATGGAGTAGACGACTTGTAAAGGCTTTATAAACGGCGAGGAACTCTCATTCCACCTATTGGCATCTCGCGGCGGTAAGCAGGACCGGATGCCTCCCGCCTTGACAGGCCCCGGTCGGCGCGTATCTTATCTATTAAGGCACTCCTTTTGGAATCCGGGCAGGGCGTAGGCGCGAAAACTGGCGCTGCTCTGGTATGCGGCTTCCAAGGGACGGCTGTGTCGAACAGGAAGCAGACGGCAGTTGGGTTGCGAGCGGCATGCGCCGCAAGGGGAATTCAGCCTCAGGCGAGTGGATTCCGGACCCTCCTATCGAGCGTTTGGGTCCCACGCAGTGATGGCCCGAACCAGTCTGGAAGATTCCCGGAGACAACATTTTTTTACAGGCGCGCGGCACATGGCCGGGTGTGCCTGTGCCCTGAAAGCGGAGCGCTTTTCCGATCCGGGGGCATGTAAAGGAATTGCGTGGCAACGAGTCTTGCTTTGTGGATCTTCCAGCAGCCGGCAGGAAGCGGCTATACGATGCTTCCCATCCTGCTGGTCATCCCGGTTCTGTACCTTTTGATGATCCGTCCGCAGCAGAAGCGGCAAAAGCAGTGGCAGCAGATGCTGGCCGCGATCAAGACCGGCGACCGGGTAACTACGGCGGGCGGCATTCGCGGCATCATTCTCTCCATCAAAGACGATGCCATCGTGATTCGCGTGGCGCCGGACGGCATCAAGCTGGAAGTGGCCAAAAACGCCATTGCCTCGGTGACCACGCAGGAACCGGTTTCGGGATCTTGATTCCGGCCCCGCGAGCTTTCAACTTTAGGATTTAGGACTAGCACTTAGCGTTTGAAGTAGAGAAACGGGACGATGAAGAAGAATCTCAACAACAAAATTCTCCTGATTTGTGCGGTTCTGGTGATTTGCATCTACGGCATCATCGGGGTGCCATCGGGCTTCACCGGCAAGGCCCTGATGGAGGCCATGACCAAGCGCATTCATCTTGGCCTCGATCTGCAAGGCGGCGCCCACTTGATTCTGCAGGTCAAGGTCGAGGAAGCGATCAGCGCCGAAACGGACAATACCGTGGCGCGCATCAGGCAGGATCTGAAGACGGCCAACATTAGCTATTCACAGGTCTACAAGCCTTTTCCGCCCAAGGTGGACAATACGGGCAAGGTGGTTGATCCGGGCAAGCCTGAGGTGGTCCGCGTGGAGGGCGTTTTGCCGGACAAGGCTGGCGATGTGAACGCGCTGCTGGAAAACAAGTACTCGAATGAATACGACGTGGCCAGCGGCGACACCGCCGGAAGCTTCACGCTGACTATGAAGCCCCTAGTTGTGACGGCGCTGGAAAAGAAGACAGATGAGCAGGCCATCGAGGCCATCCGCGACCGGGTAGACGCGCTGGGCATCAGCGAGCCGCAGATTCAGGAGTACGGCCTGGGCGACAACCAGATTCTGGTGGACCTGCCGGGCGTGGAAAACGAAAGCCAGATCGAGCAGATCATTCAGGGGACCAACCGGCTGGAGATCCATCCGGTAGTCGGCGGTCCTTACAAGGACGAGCAGGAAGCGACGGCCAGCGTGGGCGGCAGCGTTCCGGCAGACGATGAACTGAGGAGTTTTACCGGGGTGATGGAGGGCGGCAACTCCGGGGAGAGCGTCTATGTCTTGCAGCGCGCCTCGGTGGTGGCGGGCAATGACTTCCGCTCGGCCGATCCGAATATCAATCCCAATACCGGCCAACGAGAGGTCGAGTTCACGCTGACCAATGAAGCCGGCGAGAGGTTCTACGACTATACCAGCAAGAACGTAGGCCGTAACATGGCGGTGGTCATGAACGGCCAGATCCGCGAGGTGGCCGTCATCAAGAGCGCGATTCGCGACCAGGGCGAGATCGAGGGCACCTTTACGCCGGAGGAAGTCACGGCGCTTTCCAAGCTGCTGCGCACCGGCGCTTTGCCGGCATCGCTGGAGCAACTGGAGAAGCGTTTTGTGGGCGCATCGCTGGGCGCGGACTCGATCCGCGAGGGCGTCAAGGCGGCTATCGTGGGCATCCTGGTGGTGATGGCCTTCATGCTCATCTATTACCGCGGCTCGGGCATCAACGCCGACCTGGCGCTGTTTTTGAACCTGGTGATTTTGCTGGGCTTCATGGGCGCGGCCGGTGCCACGCTGACCCTGCCCGGCATCGCCGGGGTGATTCTGACCATCGGCATGGGCGTGGACTCGAATGTGCTGATCTTCGAGCGCATCCGTGAAGAGGTGCGCGCCGGCAAGGCGCCCTCGGCGGCCGTGGACCAGGGCTTTGCCCATGCCTGGGTCACCATCGTCGACACCCACGTGACCACCATCGTTTCGGCGGCCATCCTGTTCGTCTTTGGAACCGGGCCGGTGAAGGGATTTGCGACCACCCTGACGGTCGGCCTGGCGGCCAATCTGTTCACGGCGGTCTTTGTTTCGCGGGTTATCTTTGATGCCCATTTGAACAAGTTGAAGCCAGGGGAGCTGGTGTCGATTTAACCACCCCAGCGAGCCAAGATCGCTCGCCGGGGGCCCCGGTAGGGACTAGGGACTAAGGATTAGGGATTACATTGAGCGCTGGAACTAGCAATGGTTTCAGCCTCCAAGGAAGCGGAGTGAAGCAGTGGAATTCTTTCACAGCGTGAATGTGGACTGGCTGAGGCTGAAGTGGTACTTCCTGGCCTTTTCTATGATCTTCAGCGTTGCCGGCCTCATCTCGATGGGCACGCACATGCGCACAATCGGCAGCCCGGTGCCGCTGGGCGTGGACTTCAAGGGCGGCACGCAGGTGCAGGTGCGGTTTACCCAGACGCCGGATGTGAACCGGATTCGCCAGGCCACGGAAGCGGCGGGCATCAAGGGCGCGAGCATCCAGACCATCAAATCCGTGGATGAGCCGAACAGCAACGAGGTGCTGATCAGCCTGCCCGAGCAGACCAACGAGGCCGCGCTCGACACCGGCCGTCAGCAGATCGTCAGTGCGCTCGAGGCGCACTACAACAACCCCTTTACCGTGCGCAATGTACAGGTAGTCGGACCCACGGTGGGCAAGCAGTTGGAGAAGCAGGCCTTGCTGGCCACGCTTTACTCGATGGCGGGGATGCTGGTTTATCTCTGGTTCCGCTTCCAGTTGATTTACGGCGTGGCGGCGGTGGTGGCCTGCTTCCACGACACGCTGATCACCGTGGGCGCCTTCGCGCTGCTGAACAAGGAGATCAGCCTGACGGTTATCGCGGCCATTCTGACGCTGGTTGGCTATTCGATGAACGACACCATCGTGGTCTTTGACCGTATCCGGGAAAATTTGCGACTGAGCCGGCGCGAGGCGCTGCCCGACGTGGTCAATCGCAGCATCAACCAGACCCTGAGCCGGACGGTTCTAACTTCGGGACTTACCTTCCTGACGGTCCTGTCGTTGTTCATTTTTGGCGGCCAGGTGCTGAACGGCTTTTCTTTTGCGCTGGTGATAGGTATTCTAATCGGGACATACTCTTCGATTGCCATAGCCGCGCCGATGCTGGTGGCCTGGCAGGAGTGGCGCGCCCGGCGGGGTAAGGCGGCGGCGCTTCCGGCTGCAAAACGCCCCAGGATGTAGGTAGGGCGGTAATTTTGACGAGTTTTTCAGCGGTTTTTTCAGGGAAAGCGCAGTTCGATTTCAGATGGACCGCGCATCTGTGATAAGGTTTTGATGCCGGGAACATTTTCGCTTTCTCCGGTGTCTAAGTAGAAGTAAGCAAACACTCGATTCGAGGCTGGCCATGTTTGAAGATTCCACGTTTGAATCCGGGGGCAGGATCAAGACCAAGTTAGGAAAATACATGATTCCGCTGTTTATCGCGGAAGGCGTAATCCTGATTCTGCTGATTCTGATTCCGCTGATCTATCCCGAAGCGCTGCCCAGGGCGGTAATGCAGATGGCTCTGACAGCGCCTCCTCCTCCTCCTCCGCCTCCTCCGCCTCCTCCAGAGGTGCACCAGGCCCCGGTGAAGTCGGAGATGATGAACAATCAGCTCACGGCGCCCACTAAGATTCCGCACGAGATCAGGATGGTCAACGAGAAGGAGCCGTCCTTGGTTTCATTTGGCGTGGCCGGGTCGGATTTTGGCAGCGGAGGGAACGTCATGGGCGACCTCTTCGGTAACACCAGGGTAAATGCCGCGGCGCCAAAGAAGCTGGTCATCTCCAGTGGCGTGATGGCCGGTATGATTTTACTTCAGACTCAGCCGATCTATCCTCCCATCGCCAGGGCCGCGCGCATTCAGGGCACGGTGGTGCTGCAGGCGAAAATCTCCAAGACGGGTTCCATCGAAGATCTGCACGTCATCAGCGGTCCTTCCATGTTGCAGCAAGCCGCTGTTGACGCTGTCAGGCGGTGGCGCTACAAGCCCTATCTGCTCAATGGCGAGCCGGTGGAAGTGGAGACGCAAGTCAACGTGATCTTCACTCTGGGCGGATAAGGAATGTAATTGGCGCTCTCCGCCGGTTTGGGGAAGAGCATCTCTTTTGACCGGAGTGCAATCCGCAAGGCATTGCATTCACAGCAGCCGCAAGGTAATTGCAGTTCACAAAAACACTCCTTAGGAGGAACGATTCAGTGATTCTCGCTCAGCTTACACACTTCGCTTCGCACACGGCCGCCAATCTGGCATTCATTTTCCAGGAAGACCAGGGCACGGTCAACTTCACCGCCCAGGGACTCTGGGAACACATGGGAATACTGGCCAAGATCATTGCCGGCATTCTCTTCGTCGAGTCGATCTGGTCTTTGGCCGTCATGATCGACCGCTACATCTACTTCTCTCAGGCTCGCAAGCAGTCACGCGAGTTCGCGCCCAAGGTCGCAGGCGCGCTGAAGGACAGCAAGCTGGAAGAAGCGATCAAGATCGCCGATCGCAACAAGAAGTCCCACCTGGCTGAGGTTGTGACGGCCGGCCTGCAGGAATTTCGCTCCTCTTCCGGCGCTGCTACCGAGCAGTCAATTGCCAGTTCCGGCCGTGCTCTGGAAAGGGCTGAGGCCATCGTTCACGCCAAGCTGAAAAGGGGCCTTGCCGTGCTGGCCACCATCGGCGCCACCGCTCCGTTCGTTGGACTGTTGGGCACCGTCATCGGCATTCTGAACGCCTTCAACCAGATCGCGCATGCCAAGTCATCCGGCATCGCCACGGTTGCCGGCGGCATTTCGGAAGCCCTGGTTACGACCGCTGCCGGCCTATTCGTGGCCATTCCGGCCGTTATGGCCTTCAACTACTTCACCGGACGTGTCGAAGCTTTCGACGTGGAGATGGACAACTCCTCCAGCGAACTGATCGACTACTTCATCAAGCAGAGCCACAAGCGCTAGCGGAGCGCCGGTCGGCGAAAGCGGGAATTTGCGGAGGGCGGGAGAACGAGAACTCTCTCCTGCCCGCCGGTTTCAACGCGCGGCGATTAAGGTGGTTTCTTAGCGATGCCGGACGCCATCCGGAATAAAAATTTTCAGGCAACGGAGCCCTAAAATGGCACAAGCAGTTCGTGATGAAGGCAGAAAGGTCAACTCGAATATCAATGTCACCCCCATGGTGGACGTGATGTTGGTGCTGTTGATCATCTTTATGGTCATTACCCCCATGCTCCAGAACAAGGTGGTCATCGATATGGTGGCGGTAGTCAATCCTGTCTCTATGCCGGATGCCGACAAGGATGACGCCATTGTGGTGGCCATTACCCGGAATGGGGATGTGTTTTTGGGACAAAACAAGACGTCTATCGACGCGCTTGGCAATCAGGTTCGCGATATGATGGCCGCCAATCCCGGCAACAAGACGATCTTCATCCGCGCCGATGCCTACGCGGAGTACCGGGCAGTGGAAGACGCCATCGATGCCGTGCGCACCACCGGCGTGGATGAGGTGGGCTTGCTGACGCAGAAGCGCGAAGGCAATCCAGCGGGCGGCAATTAACGGTAGTTTTGAGCCGTCTTTTTTAACGATTTCGAGCAAACGAGGAGTATTTAGCCATGGCAATGTCAATGGGAGGGTCGGCCGGCAGCATGGCCGACATCAATGTCACGCCGATGATCGACATTCTTCTGGTGCTGCTGATTATCTTTATGGTCATCGTGCCGGTTACGCCCAAGGGCTTGGATGCGCTGGTGCCCCAGCCGCCCAAGACCAAGCAGCCGGAGAACGAAAAAAACGACCGCACTATCGTGGTGCAGATTTTTACCACCAGAAGCGGCGAATGTGCAGCATCGGCGCCGTCGGCGCCACCGTGTTATAAGATCAACGAAACGAGTGTGCTCAATGGCGTTGGCGGACGGGCAGCAAAGAGTGAGCTGCTCGCCCGCTTGACCGATATTTACGCCAATCGCGCCGAGCGCGTTATGTTCGTCAAGGGTGATGACAAGCTGGACTTTCAGTATGTAGCCGAGGTTATCGATATAGGGCGCGCCGCGGGCGTGGATCATATCGGTCTGATGACCCCCAAGATACTTGAGGGCAAGTAGCATGCAGTTCTGGAGCCGCTTCCCTGAAACGGGAGAGGTTGTAGGCTCTCAGAGTCCGCCTCAGGGCTGAAGGGATAGCTGCCGGGAGAGTTGGGGGCCCCGACAAATTCCCGGGTTGCCTGCCTTGTTTGGAAACGGTTCCTCCGGCGGAAAAATGGAGTACAATTTTTTTATCCTGGTTTCGGCACCTCCCGCCTGAAGCCAGCAGTAGCAGAGATTCCAGGCGCGCGACCGACAGGCACTCGTCTGAAGGAGAAGGATACGAACATGAATGGACCCGCACGTATTATGGCGCTCTCGGTAGCCTTGGCCGGCATGGTGATTTCCCTGAGCGGGTGCGACAAGCTTGCCGCCCGTGACCAGTTGAACAAGGGAGTGGAAGCATACAAGAGCACTCACTATGAAGAAGCGATCAATCACTTCCAGAGGGCCATACAGCTAGATCCCAGCCTGCCCATGGCGAAGAGCTACCTGGCTACCGCGCTGGGCCAGAATGTAGTGCCCGGGCTGCTTACGCCAGACAATCTGAAGACCGCGCAGCAGGCCATCGACATTTTCCAGGAGGTTCTGGCCAAGGATCCGGACGATATCAACAGCATGAAGCAGGTTGCGGGCATTGAATTAAGCGTCAAGAGGCTGGATGAAGCCAAGGCATGGCAGAAGAAGATTCTAGAGAAGGATCCAAACGATCCTGAGGCGGCCTACACGGTAGGCGTAATCGACTGGATGCAGGCGCACCAGAACACACTGTCGGACTTGGCGCCGGCGGGCCTGAACGACGACGGCGAGGGGAACATTAAGGCTCCCAAGAAGATCATGGAGTTAATGAAGGATCAGAATACCCCGCTAGTCGATGAGGCTCTGCAGTATCTGAACCAGGCGCTGGATAAACGGCCCACCTACGATGATGCCATGTCCTACATGAACCTGGTTTACCGGGCCAAGGCGAACCTGGACTACGGCGACACGCAGGCGGTCAAGGCCGATGTGGATACGGCAAAGGATTGGTCCTCCAAGGCGATGGGACAACGCAAGATCAACGAAGCCAAGAAGAGCCAGGGTCCCGGCGGCATCACTCTGGGCGATAACGGCGATTTGAAGTAGACTTCAGCTTATATACGCACAAGATACGGCCTCCGATTCTCATGGAGGCCGTATCTTTTTGCGTGAACTGATATTCACCCTTCACCGGGACGATGCCGCGCGGATGCTGACCGTTGGCGCCCGCGAGCAAAGCTATTCTGGCATGGCGGTGGGGCGCACCTTCAACGTGGTGATTGTGGCGGCAGGGCACGGAGACGGGGCAGAGCCTACCCAGGCTCCGGACAAGGAAATTCAATATACCGGGGAAAAGATAGAGGCGAAGATCTAATTAAAACAGGGAACAGGGAACAACCGCAAAGCATTTAACTAATCACTAAACCCTGTACCCTATTCCCTGCGTTTATTGCGCTTGCTTGAGGATCTCGTCAGCAAAGTAGTTGTGAACCTTCGCTTCGTTGCGGAGCATCTCGAAGTAGGCGTTTCTGAGTAGTTGCGCATGGTTTTCGCGCAAGCCCTGGCGGATGACCTGCTGCACAGCCGGGTCGTTCAAATCTCGTTGGCCGGCAGGCTCCCGCGAAATCAGCTTGAAGATCGCATAGCCGGCGATACGGCGGCTGGGGCCGTTGCGGGTATAGATGGGAATAATATCGGTAATTTCTCCCGGCTTTAACTTGCTGATGGCGTTGTAAACCTCTGCATCGCTGCGCAATTGCGACTCCCGGATAAAGCCCATGTCCCCGCCATTGGAGGCGGTGTTCGGCTCCTCCGAGAAATTTTGTGCCACGGCTCCAAAGTCCTCGCCGTTTTCCAGCTTACTGTGCAGGGTCTGAATCTTCTTTTTGGCGTCGGCTTCGCCCGAAGCCTTGTTGTCCTGCAAATTGTTGGTTGGCTGGGAAGGCGCGATGAAGACCACGATCTGCGCCATATGATATTGGGGCTCGATCAGGTTGAACTCTGCCTTGTGCGCCGCATAGTAGGCGTTAATTTCCGCGTCAGAGATGTTGATCTTCGACTCAATCTCCTTGTTGAGCAGCTTGGTCTTGGTTAACTGGCGGCGCAGTTCGCGCTTCAGGTCGTCGAGGGTAAGATTGCGCGCCTGGAGCTGCTTGTCGAACTCCTCTTGGGTGTAAGGTGCCTTCATCTCGGTCAACTTGGCGTTCACGTCCTCGTCGCTGGCGGTCAGGTTGAGCTTGGCGGCGCGCTGCCAGAGGATCTCGTCCTCGATCATTCCGCGCAGGATATTGAGGCGGATAATGTCGGCCTGCTCGGGGGAGGGCTTCTGGGTATTGTCAGCCATGTTGGCCTTGTAATACCTCTCCAGCTCCGAGCGCATAATATCCTTGCCATTGACGGTCGCCATTACGTCCGGGGAAGGCGAGCGGTGACATCCGCTCACGGCGGCAACCAGGGTTATCCCACAAAGAATGAGGACGTTCAGGCAAAAAGGCGAGCGGCAAAAAACTTTGATTTGCAACCTGGTATCTCCTGGGGGAGGAAAAGCTCCCCGGCATTTAAGGATAAACCCCCCAGCCGGGTCGGCGATATGGAATTCCACAGGGAGGCCCGCCAGTTGCCGTTCCGAATGTCCTTCGAGCGGCAGTGGCGGCTACTTTTCCGTTCCCGCAGGCCTGGAGGGAGCGGGCTGGGCCGGCGCGGCCGGCGGTTCCACCCCGGCGGCGCGCAGGGCGCGGTCAATCACCATCCATAACTGATCCTGGGGCAGTACGCCGCGGATACGCTCACCCTCCACAAACAGGGCTGGCGCTCCTTCAATTTTGAGCGACTCGGCTATTTTCATCGAGTCGCGCACTGGGGTCTCATCCTGGCGGGTTATGCAGGTGTCCAGCGCGGAGGAGTCAAGCTTGTCCAGCGTGGCCAGCTGGCGGGCGATGCGATTCAAAGCATCGAAGCTCTTGGCCTGGGAGCGATCTTCGCCGTTGATCTCCTGGCCGTGGGAGTGTATGTAATCCACATAAGTCCAGTACTCATCGGGTTTTTGCGCGCCCAGGCAGTTGGCGTTGATGGCGGCATGCATGGCCCAGGGGTGCAACTCTATAAGCGGGTTGTCCAGATAGATAAATCGCACCAGGCCCTTGTAGTGCTCCAGAGTAGCCGGAAAAAGCATCTGATGCATCATGGAGCAGTAGGGACATTCGAGGTCATCGAAGCTGATGACTGTGACTTTGGCTTCGGGATTTCCCCGGATGGGCCTGCCGGCCACATTGATAGAGAAGACAGGGTCGTTAAACAGGTCGAACTTGTCCAGGCGGGCCAGGGTCTTGCCGTCGGCGGAGATCAGAAAGTCAACCACTTGAGATTTGCCGCTGCGCGAGAACGTGATAAGCAACGAGTCATAGCCGGGAATCTGTCCCGGCTTGCGCGCCCCAATGGCGACGGAGACCTCTGGCGGCACGTTGAATTGGGAGCGCACCATAATTTCGATGCGCCGGTTCAGTGACAGGTCCGGTGTTCCCTGCGGAACGGAAGTGGGTTGGGCTTTGCAGCCTACGGCCATGCCCAAGGCAAGGAGGGCGGCCAGAAAGTGAGTACGGGTCAAGATGAAATCCTCTCAGAAAAGAATACTCCAGCCACAGGCTATGGGGCAGCCGGCGCTTGCGCGCCGTGTGATTCGTGGTATCCCAGCTTTGAACCAGAGAAGCAGCTTTTAATACGCCGGCGGCAGGCTGGGGTCGCGGAAGACCGTGTTGGTATGGCGGATGTCGCCTACAGAACCGAAGTTGGCCAAGGTAAAGCTGTAGAGCCACTGCGTCTCGTTGCGAATTGTGCCGAGATTAAAGCGCCGGTAACCGAAGGTGAGGCCGCAGCAGTTCCAGTTGTAGACGGCCTGCACCCCGGCGAATTGCAGCGAGTTCAGGGCATAGTCGTAGCCGCCGTTAGCTGCCAGGTTTAAGCCGTTGCCGCTGGGCTTGCCGATGGTGAGGAAGGGCTGCAACAACTGGCTCTTGATGGTGGAGGCTGCTGCTCCGCTCTCATCGACGGCGTTCAGCAGGGCGTGGCCCACGCCGAAGGTGGTGCGGCCATGGCTGTAGCCGGCATAGAGGTTGTCGGCGTCGAATTGTCCGGTCTTGGGGTCGTAGTCCAGATCCCACTGGACGCGCAGGTTGTCGATGGCCTCAAAGCGCATCCGCGAGGTAATAGGCGCCAGGTTGCGCGAAGACGTCAGGAAGGCGATCCCGGTCATATCCAGGGTGGCGTCGAAGACGTTGCGGCGGCTAGGAATCAGCGCCCCGCCAAAATCGGAGTCGATATAAAACTTCTGCGCAATCTGCCAACTGGCCCACTCGCGAGGTTGCGGCGAACAGCCTCCGGGGGCCGCAACCTGCTCGTCCGTGCAAGGCTTGTGCTCGGTGGGGCGCAGATAAAAGAGCTGGGTGAGCGAGTAACCAACTTCGTTGGTGTTAGTGGCGATGTCGGAGGTGTCCATCAGCAGCACATTCCGCGCCTGCGTGCCTATGCCGGCCACGTAGCGGTAGGTGAATTCCGGCTCAATGACGTGGCGCATCACGCGGTTCCAGCGGGTGAGCGCAAAATCCCGCTCCACGGCTGGCGGCCGCACATCCACCGAAGCTTCAAAATCGCTGCGGTTGAGCGCATCGTGGTTAATGGTAGGAACACCGCCGTTCACACCCGCCAGATCGGGGGTTTGGCTGATGGTGTAGGCGGTCTCGCGCACGGCGGCCTCGGTGGCCAGGCTCCATCCGCCGCCGGTGAGCGGCAGAAAGATATGCGGATAAAAATCAAAACGTCCGGCGTTGCGGGCGTGGAAGCTGGTGCCGATGGGGCCTCCGGGCGAGATTGGCTCACCCGGCTCAGAGCGTGTCAGATAGTTGAGCGACGATCCCATCCCCCAGTAAAACTTAGATGCACCCAGCGGCCGGTCCAGCACGTCAAAGCGCAGGTTGGGCAGGTGGAGAATCCGAACCTGATTGCCGTTGATGGCGGTGGTGGTCTCGTTGCTGCCGGTGGTTCCCGCAAAGCTCTGGTTGCGCTCCAAAGAGAGGGAGGGAACGAAGCCCTTGTACGCATGGGTGAGCGAGATGTTGCTGCGTACATCGGAGTTGACCGCCTGCCAGAAGTCATCATTGAAAACAAGGCGGTAGACGTAACTGGAAAGGTAATTGACGTTGCCGGCCAGGCGCGTTTCGGAACCGAGATCCTTGCGGCCCAGGACATGGATGTCCACGCCGCCTTGGTTGGTGAGTGTCGTGCCGGAGCCGGTAGTATTGGGCAGATCAACGCCGCGGTCCACCAGGGCATTCCAGCGCGCGGTCAGGTGGTCGAGCCCGGCGCCTTTGTAGCGGAAATCGCCGTTGGGCGCCCAGCCGCGCTTGCTGTAATACTCCGTCCCTACGGCCATGTCCATGCTGCGGTTGATCGCCCAGTAAAACTGCTCGCCAAAGGTGTAGCCCCTGATTGAAGAGCCCGTGCTGATGACCGGAACAAGTAACCCGCTTTCGCGGCCTGTTTCGTCCACCGGATGGCGAAGGTAGGGATAGTAAAAGAGAGGCACGCCGAGGAACTTGAACAGGGCGTTGGAAGTGGAAGCCTTGCCGTCTTCGAGCTTGATGGACCGGGAAATCACCTGCCAGTCCGGCCGCGGCAGGCGGCAGTTGGTGATTGTGCCGTCAATGATCCGGTAGTGTCCCTCGCTGGTCTCAAGCACCACCCTGCCGGTAAAGAAGAATGGGCTCGTGGTGGTATAGACCATCCTGTTGCCCAGGGTGCGGACTCCCTGCGTGCCATGTACGCTGAAATAACGCGCGGTGTGCATATTCAGCCGCATATTGCCGTAAGCGGCTTTAATCAGCACATCGTTGGGTCCGCCGGAAACCAGCAGGTGGCCCTCCGCATCCAGCTCCGTAGTGGATTGGTCGTAGACCACCTTGTCGGCGCGCAGAATGTAGTCGCGGTAGTGGACCACCACATCGCCGGTAAGGGTCCATGTGTTGCCCACACGGCTCTGGTGCTGGGCCTCCCACACCACCGGAACGCCGCTCGGCGGTCCCGGCTCCGGCTGGGCGATGGGCAGAATCTCCTGGCCGGGGTCGTTCGGCAGGGAAGGTGAAAGCCCGGCGCCGCTTTGGCCGGGGCTATTGGTGGCGGGCGCGCTCGCTCTGCCGGTCTCTTGTCCAGCCGGGGGCACCGCATCGGTCAATGCCTGTCCCCGAAGTATCAGGTGACAGAGGGCCAGCATCATGATAAATACAAAGTTGCGTAGGCGCATTCCGGGACCAAGGTCAGCATAGCAAAACAGGCTGCCTCGGCATCAGGCAAAGGCCGCGCAGCTATGGCAGCAGGCAAGAATCGTACGATTTTAACCCTGCCCTGGCCCGAGTTACGGGCTATCGATGCCCGCGTGGTCGCGCGCCATGCCAGTCACCTGCTACTGCCGGATGCATCCGGGAGTGCCCGGCCCTGCCCCAGAATGACATCCCAGAGGCCCTTCCAGAGCCGCTGACGGCCTCTCCAGGGCCGTTCTTGGGGTGTATTAGCCTCAGCGTCTGTGCAGTCCTTTACGCAGGCCAGGAAGCCCGATAATACGGGAGGCACTGGCTACAAAAAACGCTGCCAGAATAAACCCCGGCAGCGTGCAACAATGGGCTGCGGCAACCCCTGGGCGGGCTACCGCCGGGAGTTAATAAGTTACGAGTGCGCGGTCCGCAACGCGGGCTGCACCGCAGGCTGGTTCTTGCCAGAGAGTTTTGCGCCTTCCTGCCGGTCGCCCTCCAGGTGGAATTGGCGGATCATGCCGTCCAGTTCGCAGGCCAGAGATGCCAGGTTCTTCAGGGCTTCGACGGCTTCCTCGGCGCCCTGCGCATTCTCGACCGACAAATGCGATATCTGGCTGACGGACTCGGAGATTTCGCTTGAAGCTCCGGTTTGCTCGGTGGCGGCGGATGCGATCAGGTGAATCTGGTGCTCCACCTCCCGGGAGGACTCGATGATGGCCTCCTGGCTCTTGCGAGCGTTGGCGGTCTCTTCCATGCCGGTTTCGACGGCCTTGCGGCTGTCGTGCATCACCTGAAGGGTTTCGCGGGTCTCATCCTGGATGCTGCGGATGGTGCCGGCAATCTCTTCGGTGGCGCTCTTTGTGCGCTCGGCCAGGCGGCGGACCTCGCCGGCAACGACAGCGAAGCCTCGGCCATGCTCCCCGGCGCGGGCCGCTTCGATGGCCGCGTTCAGGGCCAGCAGGTTGGTTTGTTCGCTGATCTCCTGAATGACGCTGACCACCTTGCCGATCTCCTCGGAGCGGTGGGCCAGCGAGGTCATCTTTGTTGAGACGGTGCTGGTGGCCGCGGCAATCTGCTCCATGGTCACAGCTGTGGCCTGCATTACCGCCCCGCCCTGGTTGGCGATCTGGGCGGATTCGCGGCTGGCACTGGCAGCCTTTTCCGCGTTGTGGCTGATCTCGCCGATGGTCGCGGTCATTTCCTGCGCCGCCGCCGCAATCTGGTTAGTCATGTTGGACTGGGTATGAGCGTTACCGGAGGCCTGTACCGAGCGGGCGCTCATCTCGGTGGTGGCTGCGGAAAGCGTCTCAGCGCCCTTAGCCACCGACTGCAGAACGCTGCGGACGGAGGCGACGCTGCTGTTGAGCGCCACTCCCAGAAGACCTATCTCATCCGTGCCGGTGACTCGGACGCTTGCTGTCATGTCCTTGGAGGCCATGGACTCGACGGCGTCCTTGAGCCTGTTGACGCGCGGCGCAATCTCTCTGGTGAGCAGAACGCCGGTCAGCCCGCAAAGCAGCACAATCAGAAGCGTGGCTCCCGTGCCGATCCAGGTGGCCCGGTTGCTGGAGCGGGTTACATCCGAAGACTCCTGGGTGCCGTACTTTGCGTTGAGACTGACATCGTTACTGATTGCCACCCTACCGGCATTGGCGCTCACGAGTGCGGCGTCCGACGCGATCAGGTCCAGCGCATCACCGGTCTTACCGGCTGCCAGCAACGTATTGGCGCGATCACTGGTGTTCATATATTGCGCGTAAGCCGCTGTGAACTTCTCGAAGAGTTCTCGCTCCCCTGGATAATTGATGTTCGGTTCGTAAATCTTGACAGCTGCCTGATAGTCGGCCAGAGCCTTCTGCCGCGCGGCGTTATGGCTGGCCGAACACGCGGCTGTCTGGCAGAGCAGCAGCTCGAGGTCTTCGCGCCGCACGGAATTGGCCGCTAAGCGCGCATTGGTCAGAGCTATCACGGAGGGAAGGGCATTATCGCTCACATCCAGGTTCTTAACTGCGATTTCCCGGAAGGTAATGAAAGTGTAGGCGCCCAGCACGATGCAGAGACCGCAAACAATGCCAAAAGCGGCGATGAACTTGCGGGAGACGGGGAGATTGCGCAGCCATTGCATAGAACACCCTTTCACGAGAGACTCGTAGATTTTATCGGCATTAGATGGCCGGACTTGAGGACTTTCGTGTAATGGAGGTAAAGCAGGATGCCGTCTTAGAGGAAGAGTGCCTGCGTTTTGTCCTTCGGTGTCGCATTGACGGCGAGAACTCAGCGCCGTAGGCTCATACTATGCATTTCAAAGTCAGCGAACTGGAAAAAGAGCCGATTGATTTTGACCTGGAGCTGGCTCCGGGCACGGTTGATCTGGGCGAGGAGGCCGAGCAGCAGGGAGGGTTGGCTGCCAGTGGCCATGCCGAAGTGCTGCATGAGCACCGCGGCCCCAGGGAGATCGTGGACGACATCCGGCTCAAGGGACGCTTTCAGGGCAGATTTCAGGTTCCCTGCGCGCGCTGCGTTGAGCCGGTGGAGATTCCAGTGGGGGCCGACTTTGACCTTATTTACCGGCCCGCGGCGGCGGATGCGGAAGCCACGGAACGCTCCATTACTACGCCGGAGACGGAAATCGGTTATTATCAAGGAGACAGTCTTGCGCTTGAGGATGTGCTGCGCGAGCAGGTGCTTTTGTCCCTGCCGGTCAGGACGCTGTGCAAGCCCGACTGCAAGGGACTTTGCCCGCGCTGCGGCGCAAACCGCAACAGCCAGCCCTGTACCTGTGTCGGGGAGGACCCCCGCTGGGAGGCGTTGGCCAGCCTCCGCGGCCGGATCGAGTCCAGGTAAGCAAGCCCCCCAGATTACATCTGGATCAATTGAGGGTGCCGAAGCCCGTGGCCGGGATGTTGCATGGCCTGAAACCGGCCGCAAACGTCTCCTGAAGCGGGCCAAGTCACGAAAGGAATTTTTGTTATGCCTAATCCGAAACGGCGCCACTCGACGCGCCGCACAGCCAATCGCCGCTCACACGACTTTTTGACCGCCGTTGGGGTCTCCGAGTGCCCCGCCTGCCACGAGAAGAAGCTGCCCCATCGCGCCTGCCCCAAATGCGGCGAGTACAAGGGCCGCGCCGTGGTCGATGTCAAGGAAGCAGCCAAGTAGTTTTCCGCGATTATGCTCATCGATATTGCGCTAGACGCCGTAGGCACCGATAAAGCTCCCGAGGCGGAGATTCGCGGGGCGATTCTCGCCTGCAAGGCTCTGCCCGTTAGGGTCCACCTGGTGGGGCCGGAGGCGGAGTTGCGCGATCTGCTCGATGAACTGCTGGGAAACGAAGACCTGCCCATCGTCATTCACCATGCCTCGGAGCGCATTGGCATGGAGGAAAAGGCGGCGCAGGCGTTGCGCACCAAGAAGGACAGCTCCATACGCGTGGGGCTCAAGCTGGTGCGCGAGGGCGTGGCGGCCGGTTTTGTGACCGCCGGCAACACTGGCGCGGCCATGGCCACGGCCAAAATGGTGCTGGGCGCGCTGCCGGGTGTGGATCGCCCGGCATTGGCCACTCCCATGCCCAGTTCCAAGGGCAATCCCTGCGTGCTGCTGGACGTAGGCGCCAATGTGGATTGCAAGGCGGCCAATCTCGCCCAGTTCGCCGTGATGGGCGAGATCTATGCCCGCAGCGTGCTCAAGATTGAGTCGCCGCGCGTAGGCCTGCTCAGTATCGGCGAAGAAGAGACCAAGGGCAACGACCTGACCCACGAGGCTTTTCCGCTGCTCAAGGCGCTACCGATACGCTTCGTGGGCAACGTGGAGGGGCGCGACATCTTCTCGGGCCAGGCGGACGTGATTGTCTGCGACGGTTTTGTGGGCAACGTGGCTCTTAAGACCAGCGAGGGCGTGGGCCGCTTTGTGCGCGATGTGCTGCGCGAGTCGCTCACTCGCACTGTCACCGCACAGGTGGGCGCGCTGCTGTCGCGCAAGGCCTTCAACGAATTCCGCCGTCGCCTGGACTATCGCGAGTATGGCGGCGCGCATCTGCTGGGAGTGCGCGGAGTGTGTATCATCGGCCACGGCTCTTCAAATGACCGCGCCATTTATAACGGCATTCGCGTGGCCTATGAGTCTGCCAAGGGCGGCACCATCCAGAGCATCGAAGCCGAGTTTGCCAACATCCCCAAAGCCGGCGGCCAGACGGCGGGCTCCTCCGCAAGTCAAGACACTCCCGCTGCCGGCTCCGGCGCAACCATCCAGTAGAGCCTCATGGCTGCCGATTCCAGAAATCTTCCCGTCTTCGATCCGTCCGTGATGGACCAATTGGCCTGCCCGGCCTGCCACGGCGCTCTTCGCCTCAAAGAAACCCGGCTCATTTGCGCATCCTGCGGCCGATCCTATCCGATTGTGGACGGGATTCCCGTGCTGATTGACGGGCGCGAGAGTTCGCGAATCTGAGAATCTTCGCTTGCCCCTATCGCCGGTGATAGAAGGGCAGCACAATCAGTAGGGCGTAGCCGATGGCTGCGGCCAGGGCCAGGGTCAGCAGCCCATAGAGCAGCGCCAGACTAGGATCCTGGTTGGGCCGGCTTTCTGGAAGGGGTTGGGGAGATTCGCCGCCGTTGCTGGCCAGCGGACTCTGTGGCTTACTCATCCCGCAATGCTTCGATGGGGTCCAACTGGGCGGCGCGTGTGGCCGGCATGGTACCGAAAAAGATGCCCACTGCAGTGGCCGCGACCAGCGCAATGGCCACCGACCAGCCGGAGATGGGCAGATTATAGTCGGTAAAGACGCGGATCGACAACGGCAGGGCCAGCCCCACGACGATGCCAGTTATGCCGCCGATCAGCGAGATGATAACCGCTTCGGCCAGGAACTGGTATTTGATCTCGCGGTTGGTTGCTCCCAGCGCCTTGCGGATGCCAATTTCGCGCGTGCGGGCGCGCACATTGGCCAGCATGATGTTCATGATGCCTACGCCGCCCACCATCAGGGTGACGGCGGAGACCAGAAACAGCACCGCGGTCAGGATGTCGGCAACCCTGGCGGCCGTCGTCAAAACCTCCTTGAGGGTCTGCGTTTCATAAATCGAGCCGGGCCGGTGACGCGCCTGAACGATGCGCTTGATCTCGCTGGCGGCTTCTGTTACTTGGTCCATGCTGTGCATGGAAAAGTAAATCTGGCTCACGTTTTCGGTTCCGGTAAAATAGCGGGCCACCGAATAAGGAATCAGGATGGTCTGGTCCTGGATCTCTGATACGCCGAAGTCGTCTACGCTCTGCTTGAAGACGCCGATGACCGTAAAGGGGATGCCGCTGATCTCGAAGCTCTGCCCCACGGCCGAATCCGATGCCGCCGAAGCGGTCATGGGCGAACTTCTCGCTGACCACGGCGCACTTGATGTGGGCGAAGTCGTCGGTCTCGTCCAGAAAACGGCCTACGGGTACCAGCAGGTTGCGGATCTGCTGATACTGGGGGCTTACGCCCAGCACCAGCGTGTCCTTGACCACGCCCCGGCCAAAACTGATGTTGGCGTGCATCTGCATAACCGGCGAGGAGTACATCACGCTGGGCAACTGTGCCAGCACAGCCTTCTCGTCCTCGCGCGTGAGGTAATCGTTGAAGGCCGTGTGCTCGGAGCCGACAGCCCCGCCGCCTCTGTACTCCAGCTCCACCGAATTGGTCTCCAGCTTCTGCAGCTCCTGCAAAATGAATTGCTTGCCGGTCAGCCCGATGGTCACTACCAGAATCACCGAGGCGGTGCCGATCACCATGCCCAGCGCTGTCAGGGCAAAACGGATTTTGCTGGCGCGGAAGCTGTCCACGGCCAGCTTGAGTATCTCGCTGAGTACCATGGTGCGGCGGGCGCTCAGAAGCGTCTCCTCAAAGGTGTAAAGGCGGGTATGATCGGTTGGATTCATCGGTTCCTTTACAGATTACAGCGGTCAGCTAACAGCTTACAGTTAACAACCGACAGGCAATGGTCCGTCCGCGAATTGCCAATGGTCGCAAACCGTTAACTGTTTGCTGTTAGCTGTCTGCTGTCCGCTGACACAACAACCCCAGCCATAGCCGGGGTTGTCGGGTAAAAAACTTCAGTCGCCTGTAAACCAAACGGCTCAGGCCTTGGCCACCGCGCGGCCCACTTCCTTCAGACGGGCTGCCTTGCCGCGCAGGTCGCGAAGGTAGAACAGCTTGGCGCGCCGCACCCGGTAACTGCGAATCTTTTCCACCTTGTCAACCACCTTGGAGTTGAAGGGGAAGATGCGCTCCACGCCCTGGCCAAAGCTCATCTTGCGCACGGTAAAGGTGCCCTGGGGGCCTTTGTTGATGGCGATCACCAAGCCTTCGAAGGCCTGCAAGCGCTCTTTGTCGCCTTCCGTGATTTTGACCTGGACGCGAACCTGGTCGCCAGGCACAAACTCAGGAAGGTCGGTGCGCTTGAACTTGTCAGCCAGGCGCTGCATTACGGGATGAATGGACATTGGGTTTTTCCTGCTGATGGACTCAGAATATTCAGTTTACTACAGAAGGGAGGGTTCGCGCCGGGGCCTCAGGCGCTATAGTTCCCGTATGGACGAGAAACGCGAAATGCTGCGCCACACGCTGGCCACTGTTGCCTACAGGGCTATCCGCGCCCTGGAAGGCGCCCCCGATCACTTTGCCGGTTTTGCCGGAGCCGGCCGTCTGCCGGTGCAGATTCTGGCCCACATGGGCGACCTGTTTGACTGGGCTCTGAGTATGGCCATCGGCGAGGAGCGCTGGCAAGCCTCGCAGCTGCGCGCCTGGGCCGAGGAGCAGCAGCGATTTTTCCAGTCGCTCCTGACCCTGGACGCCTTTCTGGCCTCCGACGCGCCGCTTCGCGCCCCGGCCGAGCGGCTTTTCCAGGGTCCCGTGGCCGATGCACTCACCCACGTGGGCCAGTTGGCCATGCTGCGCCGCCTCTCTGGCAGCCCCATTCGCGGGGAGAATTATTTTGTCGCGGAGATCAAGACCGGGCAGGTGGGCGCGGCTCAGCCTGCGGCTGTCAAACCCTTCAAGTAAAGGTAGCAGGCAACTTTTATTGGAAGGCCAGCGGCCTCCAGGCGCCGTTGTCTTTAAGCGCCAGTTGGAGCGGCCGGGGCGGGCCCTGGGGCGGGATTGTGACTTCAATCCACAACTCCTGGCCGGGCTGGAGCCGGGTCGGGTCGGCGGCGTGCTCGGCGATGTAGAAGTCCACCGGCTCGTCGAGGCGCATTGCGTCGCAGGATGAATCCGGCATGGCCGTGACTTCCACGCCCCTCGAAGTTTGTTCGGCCTCAGGAATCCGGATGGCCAGCAGCTTGTTGTTTTCCACTTTGAGCTTGGCGCGAAATTGAACGGGGTACTCCGATTTGACTGTAAATCCGGTTGGTCGAGTCGTGCCGTCGGTGTTGCGCGGGAAGACAGCGTGCAGGGTGCTGGGCAGCGTGTTTTGGCAGCCGTCCACGGTCAATTGCAGGCTCAGATAGCGGCCGCGCATCGGCAAATCCGGATCGTAGGCCGCCGCCCGCACCCAGACGCGCGGGCAGCTCCGGCGCTGGTAAAGGTACTTGGCCGCGATGGAGGAGACCAGCACCAGTTGAATCAGGAGCAAGACGATGGAGGTTTTGGAAAGCGAAATATTGGCCAGCTTCATTGCTCCTCCTCGGCGGAAACGTCCGCTTTGCTCATACCGGCCAGCAGTTTGCGGCGCCATTTTTCCAGCGCCCATCCTCCGGCCAGGAAGAGAATACCCAGCCCGATCAAGCCCAGCGAACGGTTCAATTTGTCGAAGATGTCGCTATAATAAAACCAGCCCACGGCAATGGCGAAGCCGACAATGCCCAGGTTGACCAGCGCCTGCGAAGTCTGCCGCATGCCCCACCAGATGATGAAGACGGCAAAGGCTGCAACCAGCGCGTGGGCGGCGAGGTTGGGTTCGTTATGGATAACGTAACTAGGCGAGGCGTCGGCGAAGTAATTGTCGTACTCTCTCCAGACTCGCTGGCACCAGGGCAGGGCAATCGAGAAGCAAATTGCCACAGCCACGGGAATCACGCTCTTGCTGAATTTGAAGACGGCAAACAGGAGCGGAATCACGGCAATGAAAACCCAGCCCCAGGTTCGGAGTCCGAGAGGCAGGTAGGTCTGGTCTCCCCACGAACTCCAGCCGTCCAGCAGAAGAACAATTTCCACGACAGAGGCAATAACTCCGGCGGCGAAGAGAATCCCCTGGACAATTCTGCGCTTGGAGCCGAGGAAAAAGGTCAGGTAGAGGACTGCCCAGGCGATCAGAAAGCGGCCCTGGTAGACGTTTTCACCGATGTGGCCTTCGGCGTAATAGGTGAACTCCGAGAACAACCACGCCGGGAAGAGCAACAGGGTGAGCGTCTGTTGCGCCTCGTCGCGGAGCAGAATCCATCCGGCCAGGGCGGCCAAAGCCCATAGCAGCACCGCCGCCGGCCAATGCTCCTGAATGTTGAAGATCTGGCCCACCAACGCAATGGCCGCGCCGGTGGAGAGGGTGCCCACGGCGTGCAGGGCCGTGGAAAGCACGCGGAAGCGCTTGCGCGCCCAGCTTCCGCCCAGGTGAAAGACACTGACCATTCCCAGCACCACGGCAAAGCGCGCGCCGGGGCCGATCTTGTCCCAGTGAGCGGAGACAAAGAGCGCCACGCCGCAGGCCAGCAGGATGGCCCCGAGAATCAGCGCGACGAGGACCTGCCAGCCAACGCTTTTCGAAGTTTGTCCGGCGGGGCTGGTCTGCTCCGATTCCCAGACGCGGATGCGGCGGGCGGTCTCCCCATCCAGGATGCCGACCGTTTGCCAGCGGGATAAATAGGTTTCAAAGTCAGCCATAGCAGTTGGCAAAAGTAGAACACATCCGGGGCGGTTTGGGCGCGGAAATTTTTCCCTATATCATCAAGGAGTATGCGTTTCGAGATCGTCACCATCTTCCCGGAGTTTTTCACGAGCATCTTCGAGAGCGGGATTCTGCGCCGCGCGCTGGCCGAGGGGCTGGTGACGGTGGGGGTGCACGATCTGCGCGCCTTTACCCACGACCGGCATCGCACCGTCGACGACCGTCCCTTTGGCGGTGGCGAGGGGATGGTGCTAAAGCCCGAGCCGCTCGCCGAGGCGCTGGCCTCGCTGGGGATTCAGCCGAAGGCGCAACGCCGTGCGTCGAATGCCGCGCAAGCGGGCCCACCGCAGGTGATTCTGCTCTCGGCGCAAGGGCGGCCGTTTACCCAGGCGCTGGCGCGTGAGCTGGCCGCTATGGAGCGCGTGGTGCTGATTTGCGGGCGCTATGAGGGCGTGGACGAGCGCGTGAATGAGATTTATTGCGACATGGAGCTATCGATTGGCGATTATGTGCTAAGCGGGGGTGAGCTGGCCGCCGCCGTGGTGGTGGATGCGACCATGCGCCTGCTGCCCGGCGTGCTGGGCAACGAGGCGTCTGGAGAATTTGAAAGCTTTGGCGTGGCTGACGCCGAGATTGCCGCCTCCGGGGATGGCGTTCCGCGTTCGCAGCACGGGGCTGGCGGGCTGCTGGACTACCCGCACTACACCCGTCCGGCGGAGTTTGGCGGCCTGCGAGTGCCGGAGACCCTGCTTAATGGCGACCACCAGCAGATTCGCCGCTGGCGGCGTGAGCAGCAGTTGCGCAAGACCCTAACCAACCGTCCGGATTTGCTGGAGGGCGCCGCACTGAGCAAGGAAGATCGCAAGCTATTGGAGGCGATCCAGGGGGAAACCGAATAGAGCGTGCCTCAGTAATACCTCATGCGTTTCCAGAGCACCTACTCGGAAATTATCCCGATCGTCTGGAGCCACGTCTCCACCAACTTAGGCCATGCCGTCACCGGAAACTCCGTGTGCCTCAACCCGAAGGCATGCCCGCCCTGCGCATACAAATGCATCTCCACGGGAACCCCGGCCTTCTCGAGCGCAATGTAGTAAGCCAGCGAGTCGTAGACGCTATCAACGTGGTCATCCTCGTTCTGCAGCAGAAACGCAGGCGGCGTCAGGCTGCTGACCGGGACCTCGGGATTTAACGTGAGATTCTCATCCGCAGTTGCCGAATGAGGGACGACAAACTTTTTGGTGCCTTGCCGAGCATCCCATTCCGCAGCGGCAAGCGAAAGATGTCCTGGATAAATCGCCACCGCAAAATCCGGGCGGCAGCTCTCTTTGTCAGCTACATCGACAGCAGGATACAAACGCTGCGCAAAATGAGTGCTCATCGCCGCTACCAGATGTCCGCCCGCCGAAAACCCGAGCACTCCAATCTTGTGCGGATCGATGTGCCACTCCGCGGCGTGAAAGCGCACCAGCCCCACCGTCCTCTGCGCGTCTTCCAACGCCATGGGTGATTCCGGATATGGCCCTGATTTCGGATACGGGCCCACATTCGTCACACGGTATTTCAGCAGTACGCAGGTGATTCCCCTGGACGCCAGCCAGTCGCAGACCTCTGTGCCTTCCAGATCAATGGCCAGAATCTGATAGCCCCCGCCGGGAAAGACGACCACTGCGGCGCCCGTATTCTTCCCCGTGGGCGAATAGACGGTCATCGTAGGCTGCGAGACGTTGTCCACCTCCACCACCTGCTTACCGCCAACCAGATCATTCTTCCCCGACAACATGGCGATCTCCGGCCCCGCGGCCGGCTGAGGATCAGGCGCCGCCCCCGGCCAGATCGGGATTTGTGTGTGACCTGGCGATGGCTGCCAGACAGGCGTCTGTGCGTTCAGACCGCAGAACGCAAACACAACACTGAGAGCAAAGATCAAAGGCTTCATCACAATCCTCTACATTTGCTGGTTGGGCTTCACTTCGGAGGGCGCATTCAGCTCCACCAACCCCTCAGGCAGTGCCATTTCGACGCGTTTGGCTTTGAGGTCGATCTTGCGCAGATAGCTCTTGGCAAAGGGGATAAGAACCTCGCCTGCCGCGCCTTGAACCACCAGCAGCGCCACAGGGCCGGACGTCCGGTCCACGCTCTCGATTTCGCCCACTGTTACTGGCTCGGTTCCGGCCACGTCCACCAGCGCGCAGCCGATCAGGTCGCCGGTGTAGACCTCGTCCTCGGCCAGAGCGGCCCGCTCGGAGCGGGGAAGGCCGACGATCAGCCCCTTGAGGGACTCAGCCGCGGAGATGGAGTCCACTCCGGCAAAGTGCAGCACGATGCCGCCTTTGTGCGGCCAGTGAGCAATGAGTTCAACCTCGCGGGGTAGGACGCCAGCCGCCATTGGGCGAGCAGATTTTGCGGTAGGATCAGCCAGCAGCCAGAGCCGCTTTCGTTCCGCGAATTTTTCAGGGAAATCGGTGAGAATATCGGCGAAGACCTCGCCTTTGCGCCCCTGCGTGTGGCGAATGCGCGCCAGCCAAACCCAGTTTTCAGGCGTGGTCATCGCTGCCTCCCGAGGAGGACCGGATACATTGGCAATGGACCCCTCAGGGCTCGTCTTCTTCCAGAATGTCGAGCGTGTAGCGGTGATGCACCTTCATGCTGACAGCGCCCAGTATAGTGCGTACCGAACGGGCTGTGCGCCCCTGTTTACCGATGACCTTGCCCACGTCCTGCGGCGCCACGCGGAGCTTAAGGACCGTGTTTTCATCGCGGCCTACACTCTCCACCTCAACGGCTGAAGGCTCATCCACCAGGGCCCGGGCAATCTCTCGTACCAGTTCTTCCACTTCGACCATCGCGATTTGGGTCATGCTCTTGCCCCTGACCAGTGCGTTAAGGAATTAGCCCCCAGGATTTGGCTACCAGAAATGAAACACACAAACCTGCGACCATATATTATCATCCCACAGCCTTCGCCGCCAGCAAATAAAATGCGCGCAGGCTCAGGCAAGCCCGCGCGCGCCGTCCGGGGGTAAAAATCAGGCTGCGGCTGTTTCGGCTACGGTAGCCGGGGTCTTGGCGACCAGTTTTTCAACCCTGGGCGACAACTGCGCGCCCACGCCCCGCCAGTAGGCGATGCGCTCGCGCTTCAGATCGACCGTGGCCGGTGTGGTGCGGGGGTTGTAGGTGCCGACGACCTCGATGCATCGGCCGTTGCGGGCGCGGTCCTTCTCGATGACCACGATGCGATAGTAGGGCTGCTTGGGAGCGCCAAAACGCGCTAAACGAATCATTACCACGGCGATACGGTTCCTTTCAGATTCCAGTGCTATATTGCGATTCTTGGGGGTTGGATACAGACATACCGGCCAAACGCGGGCCAGACGGACGCGCTTAACGCGTACGACTCAACACCTAAGTATCGCCGATAGCGAGCGGTTAAGGCAAATGGCCGTCCCTCGACCGGGAAAAGGCTATGGAGCAACGGTCATGGCCCGGGTGTCGCACAGGATGTTTTCCGGGCGCTATTTGCCTTGTTTGCCCTTCTTGCCGCCAGCCGTCTTGGCTGCGGCTTGCTGCGGCTGATCCCCGCTATGGTGACGTTTGTGATGGGCCAGGGCCTTGGCAATCTCTTCGGGGGACAGCTTGCTGCCGCCCAGATGCAGTACATCGTTTGCGAGTGCAGGATCGGTTTTTGTCGGTTCCATGGATTTCTCCTCCCGCTCTACAGCATAGTCCCATTCGGCACAGCCGGACAGTATGCCTTTTTTTGCTCACCGGCTAGCCGTTGATCTTCTTCAGTAGCCACGCCATGTTCTGCCCCAGGGTTTTCATGGTTCGGATGCCCTCTTCGTCCCGCTCCACGTCGCCCTTCTCCAGGCCGATGCCGATGTTCCAATAGGACGAGCCGGGGATGATCATCTCGCTGATAAGAAAGAAATGATTCAGGGCATCGAAGGCGTGAATCGCCCCGGCGCGGCGCACCGCCACCACGGCAGCGCCCACCTTGCGGCGGAAGAGGCCGCCGTTGGCCCTGGAAACCAGGCAGGCGCGGTCCATCAGGGCTTTGATTTCGGGAGAGATGTCGGCCACGTAGGTCGGCGAGCCGAGCAGAATGCCGTCGGCCTCCGCCATCTTGTCGATCAGGGCATTGCCCATGTCGCCCTTCTGCGCGCAGCGACCGTCCTTCTTTTTCGAACATTCCCGGCAGGCCAGGCAGCCGTGAATCGTAGCTCCGCTGAGTTCAATCAACTCGGTTTGAATCCCTTCGTTTTCCAGTTCCTTGAGAACGCAGCGCAGCAGGATGGCCGTGTTTCCGCCCTTGCGGGCGCTGCCGTTCAATGCAACAACCTTGATCTGAGTCCCCTTCATGTGTCCATCTCCCCTTGCCGGCCATCCGGATGGCCGTGATTCCCAACCCTCTATTATGCGTCTTCCACGGGACGCCGCCCCCCATGGCCGGATCACAGCAGGTTTTCGCCAATTGAAATTATTTGTGGTGGATTGCGCAAGACTTCTCCCTTGCTCCGTTCAAAGGGTGTGGACAGCGGCGGATTTTCCGTTTTGCAGGAGCTATTTTGCCTCCGCCGGGGTCCAAAGGAGTAGCATTTCTGTTGGTTAGTCCGAGGAGGATCCTATGCGCCGAATATTTGCTGTCTTCTGTCTGATTGCTTTCACTTTAACCCTCGCCGCGCAAGCTCAGGCAGGGGCCACAGCCAAGCCAAAACAGGCCCCGCCGCAAGTGGCGCAGGGGTCGCAGGTGGTGAAAGACCTGCCCGTTCGCAAGGTAGTGCTCTACAAAAACGGCGTGGGCTACTTTGAGCACGCCGGCACGGTCACCGGCAACCAGCGCGTGACCATCGATTTCACCTCGCCGCAACTGAATGACGTTTTGCAGTCGCTCACCGTGCTCGATGAGGGCGGGGGGCGGATTGCCGGGGTCAACTACAACTCCACCACGCCGCTGGCCGAGCAGCTCAAAACGCTCTCCCTGGGCATGACCGACGACCCCAGCTCGACCGCGCTCTTTCAGGCGCTCAGGGGGCAGCGGGTAGAGGTGACTGGCGGACCCGGCGGCACGATTACCGGGCGGCTGCTCTCCATCGAGACGCGGACTGAAACAGTTCCCGGCAGTGATGCTGACAAAACGGTCGACAAGTTTTATCTGACGCTGATTGCTTCCTCCGGCGCGGTGCGGGTCATTGAGCTGACGCCGTCGCTGAGCGTGCGCCCGCTGGATGGGAATCTACAGGGCCAGCTTGACCGCTATCTGGAGCTGCTTTCCACGACGCACGCGACCGGGTTGCGCCACCTGACGCTGAATGCAATTGGCCAGGGGCAACGCGAGCTGCTGGTGAGCTACATCAGCGAGGTTCCGGTGTGGAAGTCCACCTACCGTATCGTCTTCCCGCGCGTGCCGAATGGCACAGCGACGATGCAGGGCTGGGCAGTGGTGGATAACACCGTGGGCGCGGACTGGGACAACGTGCAGTTGTCACTGGTGGCCGGAGCGCCGCAGAGCTTTATCCAGCCGCTCTCTCAGCCCATCTACGTTAAACGTGTGGAGATTCCCATCGCCACCGAGGCGCAGTTGACGCCGCAGACCTATGAGGCCGCGGAGGAGGCGCAATCAGAGATGATGAACAAACAGCTCAATGCGCCAGAGCGCGCTCCGCGGGCGATGATGATGGCCAGAAAGAAAGCGTCTCCTGGGGGCGAAGGAGGCTATGGCGTGGCGGGAGCGGAATTTGGGACCTCGTCGAACAGCGCCGATATCGCTGCTATCCACCCTGGTGTTGCTGGTATTGACCGCGCCAGCGATGCCTTCCAACAGAGCGACGTCTCCACCAACGCCTTTGACGACTTCTTCGAGTACGCGCTGACGCAGCCGGTGACGATTCATAAAAATGAATCGGCCATGGTGCCCATCCTGCAACAGCAGCTTCCCGCCACGCACGTGACGATGTGGAGTGAGAAACAACCCACGCCCATGCGCACAGTGTGGCTGGAAAACAAATCCAACCTCACATTGGACGCGGGCAGCTTTTCGATTTTTGAGAGCGGTGAGTTTGCCGGCGAGGGCCTGCTGGAGCCGATCCATCCCGGCGAAAAGCGGCTGCTGTCTTATGCCGCCGATCAGGCGGTGAAGGTGCATCGCGCGTCACCCACGGAGACCAGCACGCTGCGCCACATCGCCATGCACCAGGGAGTGCTGGTGCAGCAGACCAGCCAGGTTACCGATAACGTTTATACCGTGAATAACACCGGCAACGAGGCGCGGGAGGTGCTCATCGAGCACACCCGCATTCCCGGCGCCGAGCTTGACTCCGAGACCAAGCCGGCGGAGACCACGGCCACCGCCTATCGCTTCCGCGTTGCGGTCAAGCCGCACGAGACCGCCGAACTGCACGTCCGCGAGCGCGCATTGCTCTCGGAAAACGTGCGCATCGATCCCGAAGAGGATCGCACCGCGTTTCTGATCGCGGTGGGCAAGATTACCACGTCCGTCGAGGAGAAGCTGCGGCCGCTCATCGATGCTGAAACCGCGCTCGGCAACCTGAACGCTAAAATTGAGGAGATCGAGGAGAATGAAAAAACACTCTCCGCGGACGAGGACCGCGACCGCGCCAACCTGACCGCGCTCAAGGGCAACGACGCCGCCAAGCGCTTTGTGGATGAGCTGAATAGCACTGAGGACCAGTTGCAAGCCGCGCGCAAGCAAGTCGCCGACCTGGAGCAGCAGAAGAATGCCGCCGTGGATAAGCTAAATGAGATGATTTCTCAAATCAGCTTTGATTGGGATGTGAAGGCGGAGAAGTAGCGGATTCCAGGATCACTAATTCAAGCTAGGTGCCCCAGGTCCGGGGGGGGACGGGGTGGAAATCTCTCCTTTGAGACCTGGGAATCACCCGAGATGATCATCATGGAATTGCTTTGGCCGGATTCGTCAAGCTGCCAGGTGTAAGTCATCTATGAAAGCCAGGCAGGATGCCTGTGTGCTCCACTCCAGCGCCGGGTCTGGGCACGAAGTTTATCCGGTTACTTTGGTGGTAACTTTGGTGCCATGGGAGTTAAGGGAAAACTCCGGTACAGTGAATATGGCCCTTTTTGGGTTTGGGGTGGCGTCTATGGATGCTTCGAATTCCGCTCTACCGCCCTCGCCAGATAGTTCTCGGCTAACGCCTCAACAGCAGGAGGTGCGTTGTGCGGTGCGTTTTCCGCTGGCGCTGCCCGTGATGTTGTCATCCGGCAAGGGAGAGATTGCAGCAATCACACGGAATGTCTCCGCCAGCGGAGCGGTTTTTGAGCTGGACAGCCCGGTTCAGGCGGGGCTGGAGATCCGTTTTTCCCTGCGCATGCCCAGTGAGGTATTGGGTACCCCTCACGATGTTCTGGTTCATTGCCAGGGACGTGTGGTACGCTGCTCGAGGAACCAAAGTAACTATCTGGCTGCCGCCACCATCGACGAATATAAGTTTGCCGAGCAGTGACAGCTGGATAGGGCTTGGCGACAAGTACTTTTGCAGGACAAGAACCAAACATGGATATTCTTGAAGATTCTGCTGAAGGCGAAACTAACGGCGCTCCGATGCAGCCGGGGACCATCCGGGTGATTCTGGCGGATTCCCAGGCGATCTACCGCGTCGGCATTCGCAAAATATTCGCTCTCGAGGATGATCTTCGCGTCGTGGCCCAGGCAGATTCCCTGGAGAATCTTCGCGCGGCCATCGAACGCTATCCCACCGACGTAGTGCTCCTGGAAGGCAGTCTGCTGACCGGCACAGCCAACGTCATTCCCGACCTGCTGCGCGTAGCTCCCGATGTGAAGCTGATTGTGCAGGCCGTGGCCAGCGATGAAAACCAGACCGTGGAACTTTACCGCCGGGGGGTTCGCGGTATTGTCAGCCGCTCCATCTCGCCCGACCTGCTAGTGCGATGCGTACGGCGGATTGCGGCCGGCGAGACCTGGATCGACAACCAATCGGTTAGTTGGGTCATCGAGGCTTATCGCGCCCAGGCCGCCGCCCTGGTCAATCCGCGCGTACAGCCCAAGCTTTCGCCCAAGGAGATGGCCATCATCACCTGTATCACCCAGGGCAAGCGCAACAAGGAGATCGCCTACCAGTTGGGGACCACCGAGCAGGTAATCAAGAATTATCTGCGTAAGATCTACGACAAGCTGGGCGTCAGCGACCGGCTGGAACTGGCCCTCTATTGTCTGCACAATAAGATTATTCATACCGACGAGGATGAGAATTTGGTGGCGCAGAAGGTGGTGGGCAAGTAGGCGGATTCTTTTCTGCAACAGCAACGGCCAGCCCCAGGGCTCGAGCAGAACCAGGTCACTGTGTCCTGTTGAGCTTCGTGCCGGTTCGCCGCTCCCTGATGGTCGCGTCGACTTGAGTTCTGCGGTTTCGAGATACATCAACTCTAGTTCCGCTATAGCCGTTTTGCATCACAATAAGATCCATCCCGCAAGAAGCTGCGCGGCGCACGGTCCCGCCCCTACTCGCTATCCGGCCTCTTGTAGGGCTTTTGCAGCCATTGCCGAGCCTCGTTGACCGCGCCCTGGGTGTTGTCGTTGGTCTGGATGGCCAGCCGGTACTCGTTCACCGCCCGGTCGCGCTGGCCAGTGATGTCGAAGATCTTGCCCAGCGCAATGTGGCTCCAAACCTCGGTCCATTTCGGCTCGCCGTCGCCACGCAACGCATCGCGGTAGGCGTTGGCGCTGGTCTGGTAATTGCGCAGGGTGAAGAGCACCTCGCCGATGTGGTAGTTGATCAGCGAACTCTGCGAATTGACCTCCAGGGCCTTCTGGTACTCAGCCAGTGCGCCGGCCAGATCGCCCTGGACCACCAGTTGCTGCCCCTTGAGAATACAGACGCGCACCTGTAGCTCGGGAGTGGACTTGAGCACCCAGCCCTGGGGGTCGATGCTGATGCGGCGGGGACGGCCGAAGGTGTCCACGACATATTGCGTACTGGCGCCCACCACCTCGATTTTTTGCGTTTCCGTCTTACCTTCTGTTTCCACACTCAACTCCACCGGCATGCGGAAGAGGTCAAGGTCCTGGTCAATCTCGCCTATGGTGCGAAAACCCTTGTTGTTGCCCAGCCGGTAGACGGCGTATTTGTTGGTGAACTGCGGCGCGCCGGTGCCGTCCACCCACTGTGCGAAGAAGGCGGTCAATTCCTGCTGGCTCTCGGCCTCGGCCAACTTCTGCAAGTCAACCGCACGCATGGAGCTGTCAGTAAACTGGCTGAGCGCGTCCTTGAGAGTGACCAGGAAGGCCTGGTCGCCGATCTCCCAGCGCAGCATGTGGAAGATCATGGCGCCCTTTTCCATGGTCATCGACTGGAACTCAGGCGAAAAGGGGTTGAGGCGGCTGACGCTGGACAGGGGAATGGTGTCGTAGGCCAATGCTCCGGCTGCCACATCCTGCAAGGCTGTTTTCAAGGCGTCTTTACCGTTCTGGTCCTCGACATACATCAGTTCGCTGTAGCGGGCCATGCCGTTGGTGATCCAGGCGTCATTGAGGGTGCGTGGACTTACTTTGCAGCCCCACCACTGGCGGGCGATGGTGTTGGCCAGCAGGCGTATGCCGCTCTTGTCGCCGACTCGCGAACCGGGAATCGCCGCCAGCTCCGGCGCCCAGACGGAGGGCAGCGTGTCGTCCGGCAGTTCGACGACATTCAGTCGGCTGGATTCGGCTGCGCCAAAGCTAGTGGTGAAGAAGTCGTACTCTTTGGCCGCCGTCTGCGTCAGATCGTTTGCGGATTGCTGGTGGTTCGCCGTCAGCCAGACCTTCACGTTGCCAGCGCCGGCCAAGACCGGGGCTAAATAGCGTCCGGCAATCACCATGCCCGGAAAGCCGGGCTTCACCCAGTTGAAGTGGTACTCGTCGACGGGCTTGCCGTTGGCCAGCGTGACCGGCTTGGACTCGCCCTGGGCGCCACTCGAAAAAACCTGCATTCCCTGGGGCACGCGGATGTGCAACTCCATGGTGAATCGGTTGGTCAGATAGCCGGACGAGTTTCCAGAAACGGGAAACCAGCGAGCCGGGTAGAGCAGGTAGGTAATGGGCTCCTGGATGGTGGCTAGCTTGAGACCCTCGACTGGACCGTCGTTGTTGCCGGTGATTACGCCCTCGTACTCGAAGGTCCAATGCACGGTTTGTCCGCTGACAAAAGGCGTGGCCGGGGCAATGCGGATTCCGCCGTCCGTCGAGCGCTGGCCGGCGAGCACCGTGCCGGTCTCGTCGGTGATTTTTGTTACCTTGAGCGCCGGGTGGAGGCCGAAGCTGACAGACTCGGCGTTTTTCGGAGCGGTAAAGCTAACTACAACTTTGGCTGTTAGATGGTGCGTGGCCGTGTCGATCTCGGCGTCGATGACATAGCCGGAGATGGTCAGCACGGGCCGCTCCAGCCGCTGTGCGGCGAGCGGAGCTCCGATCAGAAGAGTACACGACAAAAGGAACAAGCCACCTAATGGCAACGCCATTCTGGTCTTCATACGCATCGCAGCCATTATCGCAGCCATCGCCATGGCATTTCACCTTGTCCTCAAGTGGCGGAGGAAAAGAGGGAATTCGCATCGAATTCCCCGAAACGCCTGGCTCCTTCAACCCATGACAATTCGACGAACAGTAGTCAGGTGGCGTTTACTGTTGGACGATTTCCAGCTCAATGGTGAGCTTGACGTCGTCGCCCACCATGGCTGCAGGGAATTTGGGCCCGATTCCGAAGGCCGAGCGGCTGATGGTGGTGGTGGCCGTGAGGCCGGAGTGCGGCTTGTGGTCCATCATCCCCGGAACTGGCGCGCTGGGGCCTTCCACGTCCAGGACGACGGGCTTGGTAACACCGTGCAGAGTCAGGTTGCCGGTCACCGTCAGCTTGTTGCCGTTCTTCACCACGCTGGTGCTGACAAAGCTGGCAGTGGGATATTTGGCCACGTCAAAGAACGCATCGGATTTGAGGTGGGTGTCGCGCTGCGCTACGCCGGTATCGATTGTGTTCACGTCGATGGTGGCCGTCACGGTGGACTTGGTGATGTCGGCGTCGTTCATAACAATCGTCGCCGCCACATTGCCAATCCGCCCATGAACGTTGGAGACGCTCATGTGCTTGATGCTGAAGTCAACCTCGCTGTGGTTGGGGTCGGAGGTCCAGGTCGATGTCTGGGCCGAGGTTTGCGCCAAGGCCAGGGGAGCCGCCAGCGCCAAAATGCCAGTCAGAATTGCCAATCGCTTCATCCTTCTTCCTTTCTGTGCAGGGCCGTTGGGCCGTTGAGGGTTGCCGGCCGAGTCTTCGAGCAGAACTCGGCGGATCTTCGTGGGGCCAGGGGATGCCCCGGTAACTTCCGCACGAAATTTTCTTATGCATGGTAGATGACGCCGGCCGAATATTCGTTGCAACAATTTTCATGGCGCGGAGAACGATGGTGAAGAAACCGGTCAGCCACCAATTCCAACCGTCGCGGATCGACGCCAAAACGGCCGATGTGATCGAGTCGAAGGCGCCCGTCAAACGCGAAGAATCGGCTCCGGCCGGGCCAGTCCCGCCATCCGCCTATCGTGTATCATTGGCTCATGCAGAGCGCTTATTGCGCCGATCTCTAGGCGATCTAGTGCCTGTTAACACAGGCGGCAAAATATACAAATTGAGTTTGCTCAGAAAGCGGTTCAATACTATTGATGTCCACTGATAAAAATCAAAAGCGAATGACGCACGGGGTTCAATTTTCGCCGGCATCGACTTCGGATACATGGGACCTGTTGCTGAAGCTGATCATCGTTTCGGGCCTTGGCGTGCTGGTTATCATGAGTATTCGCGCCCAGGTTTTCAATCCGCTTTTCCGAATGGCCGAGGCGCATGGAATCAGCTCCACCCTGTTGCGGCCAAGCATCATGTGGTTCGCCATGGGGACGGTATTGCTGGTGTTCCGGACGCTGCTCTGGTTCACTTACAGGTCTCACCCTCCGGCGACGGAGCGATCGGCGCTGCGCATGACCGTCGTTGTGCCCGCGTACAACGAGGGGGCCATGGTCGGCTTGGCGATCGACTCGCTCGCGAATGCGGATTATCCTCGCGACCGGCTGGAGATCATCGTCGTGGACGATGGCAGCACGGACGACACCTGGGAACACATTCAACGCGCCGCAGCGCGGCATGGGGAGCGAATCCGGACGGTTCGGCTGGATCGCAACGGCGGGAAGCGCGCCGCACTCGCGGCAGGCTTTCGGCTGGGCACCGGAGAGATTTTCGTGACTGTCGATTCGGACAGCGCGGTCGCGCCCAATGCGCTGCTGGCTCTGGCCGGACCATTTGCCTCGGAACGGATCGGCGTCGTAGCCGGCAAGATTCTGGTCTACAACCGGCGCGAAGGGATTATCCCGCGCATGCTTCATGTGCGATTCATGCTTTCGTTCGATTTTCTGCGAGCCTACCAATCGACATTTGGAACCGTCTATTGCAGTCCCGGCGCTCTATCCGCATATCGGGCGAGCGCGGTGAAAGCTGTGCTGGAGCCGTGGCTGAAGCAAAGCTTTCTTGGCTCTCTGGCCACCATCGGCGAGGACCGCGCGCTGACCAATGACATCATGCGCCTGGGCTATGACAGCGTCTATCAACGGGATGCGATCGTATTCACGGTTGTCCCGACGACTTACAAGCAGCTTTACCGGATGCTTCTGCGCTGGAACAGGAGCTTTATTCGCGAAGAGCTGCGCTTTGCCGTCATTGTCTGGAAGCGCCCGCTGCTTGCCCGTTTCATCGCGTTGTTCGATTCAACCATCACCAACCTGCGCTATCCGGTGACGCTGTTGACGCTGGTTCTGCTGGGAGCGGCGTTCGTGACCGACATGAGAGTTCTGCCCAGAGTGCTTGTCGCCATTGGATTGACGTCCTTCTTCTATTCCCTTTACTACCTGCGCAGCGAACGATCGTTCAACATGGTCTATGGCGTTCTCTATGAATACTTCTCGTTCTTCTTCTTATTCTGGATTTTTCCCTGGGCGGTGATCACGGTGCGCGCGCGGGGATGGCTGACGCGATAGCGCCGCGGGAGCCTGCGCTGCATGCATTGGCTTCAGTGCCTGCGCGCCGTCGGTGAGCGTGGAAGGTGTTATCGAGCCGGCTACGAATTGCGCGATGTATCTGCTATGCTCCCCTCTATGTCCGTTCTGAACGACTTCCGGCGACTCACCCGGGCCCAGCGCCACACCTTTCTGGCTGCCTTTCTGGGCTGGACCATGGACGCGCTCGACTTTTTTCTGCTGGTCTTCTGCGTCAAAGCCATCGCCGCGGAGTTCCACACACTGCCCTCGGCGGTGTTGGGCGCGGTCTTTTTGACTCAGGCCTTTCGGCCGGTGGGGGCTCTTCTATTCGGCGTGCTGGCCGACCGCTACGGACGCCGCCCGGTGTTGATGGTGAATATCCTGAGCTTTTCGGTGATCGAGTTGGCCTGCGGCTTTGCGCCTTCGCTATTCGTGCTGCTCGGGCTACGCGCACTGTTCGGCCTGGCGATGGGCGGCGAGTGGGGCGTGGGCGCGGCGCTGGCCTTTGAGACGCTGCCCACCGAGGGCCGAGGCGTATTCAGCGGAATTTTGCAGGAGGGCTACGCGCTGGGTTCCATCTTGGCAGCGGGCGCCTTCGGACTCTTCTTCAACGGCTTTATGCTGCTGGGCCTGCACTTCCATGGTCTCGCGTTGCCGGGATTGCACGTTCCTGGAATTGGCTGGCGAGGGCTGTTTATCCTGGGCTCTATACCGGGCCTGTTCGTGTTCTTTTTGCTGACGCGGGTGGCGGAGTCGCCGGTGTGGCTGGAAGGGAAAAAGCAGCGGCAGGCGCGCACTACCGGAGACGCGCGGATAGTCAAGGCCGGGGAACTGGCGCGCCTGCTGGACTTTCTGCCCACCTTTCTCTTTCTTACTTTGCTGATGACCGCCTTCATGAGCTTTTCGCACGGAACGCAGGATGTGTATCCCACCTTCCTCTCAACCTATGCCAAGCTCACGCCGCAAATTGTCGGCCTGATCGGCGTGCTCTACGGCATCGGCTCCATCGCCGGCGGCATTGCCTTCGGGGCGCTCTCGGAAAAATGGGGCCGCAAGCGAGCTATCGTTGTTGCTGCACTCTTGTCGATTCCAGTGATTCCCCTCTTTGCCTATGGCCACTCGGCCCTCACGCTGGGCATCGGCGCGGTGCTCATGCAATTCATGGTGCAGGGAGCGTGGGGTGTGGTTCCGGCTTATCTCACTGAACTGTCTCCGGCTCCAGTGCGCGCCACGGCTCCGGGGCTGGCCTACCAGTTGGGCGCCCTCATCACCTCTTGGAACGGCAAGGCTCAGGCGCTGATCGCCGAGCGCACCGGCAACTATCCGCTGGTGCTGACGGGTACTGTGATTCTTGTGGCGCTGACGCTGGCAGGTTTGGCGCTTGCGGGCCGCGAAGCTAAAGGGCAGGAGATGACGGCGGCGTGAGGAGAGTACCGCAAAAAGCGCTATTAGGCGTAACCTATGCATAGGGAGGAGCGATCCATGGCTAATCTCGACTGGTCTCAATGCCCCGCCGTCGAAAGCGTCCCCGGCAAGGTGAGCGGCGCCTGGGTGCTCAAGGGAACGCGTATGCCTGTCTCCGCGATCTTCGAGAATATCGCAGCCGGTGCCAGTATCGACGACCTAATGGAATGGTTTGATGGGCTTGATCGTGAGCAGGTGAAGGCGGTGATCGAATTTGCCGCGCGAAGTCTCGACAAGGAGCCCGCGTACGCGGCCTAAATGCGCATCCTCTTCGATCAGGCAACGCCCGTGCCATTACGCCCCTATCTTGCGGGACACACTGTTCGCACAGCCGCAGAAGAAGGCTGGGACAAATTGAGGAACGGTGATCTGCTGAGTGTGGCTGAAGAGGCGGGATTCGATCTGCTGCTGACGACCGACAGAAACATGCAGTATCAACAGAATCTTGCGGGGCGCAAGATTGCGGTTGTCATTCTGAGCAGGCAGCAATGGCCACAGCTTCAGCCTCACGTTCAACTTGTTATTGATGCTATCAATGCAGCAAGGTTTGGCAGCTTTACGGAAGTAGAAATCCCCATCGAATAGTTCTGTCTCACCCTACCGCTGAAACAAGCCAACCAGCTTGCCGCTCGCCAGGATGTGTCCCTGCATGGCAGCTTCCACCTGCGCTCGTGTTGCACCCTCCGGCAGATTCAACTTTATATCCAGCGCATAGAGCGTGAAGATGTAGTGGTGTGGCGAACCTGGCGGAGGACAGGGGCCTCCATAGCCGATCTCGCCGAAATCGGTGCGCCCCTGGCGCGCGCCGTTCGGGAGCTGGCCCAGCGCCGGAAGCCCCTCGGGAAGCGCCCGCGTTTCGGCGGGTAGGTCATAGAGCACCCAGTGCACAAAAGTACGGCGAGGCGCATCCGGGTCGGTGACAATCAACGCAAGGCTCGCGGTCCTGGCCGGAGGCGCGCTCCACGCCAGTTGCGGAGCAATGCCCGCACCCGTGCAGGTATACTTCACTGGAATCGGGCTTCCTTCCTGGAAACTGGTACTGGTTAGATTCATTGTTTGCCCCCTTGCATTAGAATCACGGCAACCCGGCAGCGCCGCGGCCAGGAGCAGAACTCCCGCCGCAAGGCCCCACACTGCCTGCCGCAATCCTGTGCTTACTTTCTGGTGGTTTTTACTTGCCGAAGCGCGCATGAGCTGTCCCTTTCCTTGCAACATTGATGACGAAACGGAATTCTAGAACATTTTCACGGTTCCTGAAATATGCTAGTCCTTGTCCTTTCACTTCGGCCGGATCAACTCGAAGCGGTCGCGCGTGCGGACCCAGGTGTTGCCGGCCATGCGGCCCACGGCGTCCAGGCCCGCCGGATCGACGCGGAAATTCTCCACCAGCTCCTCACGCAGGTGAAAACGGAGCACCTCGCCCAGTACGATGACGCCACTCGCCGGCGCGTGGCCGGTGTAGATGACCTGAAGCAGCTTGCATTCCATCTGCGCGGGCGACTCGGCGACGCGTGGCGGGCGAACCACAACGCTGGGAACCGGCGTCAGCCCGGAGAGCACAAATTCATCCACCTCCGGCGGCACCTCGGCGGAGGCGGCGTTGGCCGCCGCGGAGATGGCATCGCTGACCACGTTGATGACGAACTCGCCCGTCTCCTCGACGTTGCGCAGCGTGTCCTTTGGCTCGACGGTCCCAGCCATAGCGCCTGCGCGCAGCGACGGGCAAAACAGCACAGTCGGCGGCGCCGAGCCGACGCCGCAGAAAAAGCTGAATGGCGCCAGGTTGGCCACGCCTTGTTTGTCCGTCGTCGAGACCAGCGCCACCGGCCGCGGCACGATGATGCCGGTCATCAGCTTGTACATCTGCCGTTGTTGGCACTCGGCCGGGTTGAAGCAGAGCATTGGTATTGTGGGATTGCGCACGTCATCCATGCAGATAGCCTAGACCATTGCGTTGCCGGACGGAACAGCCAGTGCCGAGTATCTTACTTTTCTGTCTGCTCGGGCAGCCCAACTTCAGCCGGCGGAGCCAGCGTGTGCGTGTTCGACCACTGCTCCAGCACCAGGTTCCAGCGGTCGCATCGGCCGATCCACAGTTGCGCGGCGCGGTCGTATCGGGCCTGGTTGTTCTCAAGCCAGTAGGGGCGGTTATCGCGCAGCCAGGCCTGGCGGTAAAGCCCGCCCAGCAGCGTGTAGCCGTCGCGCATGTCTTCCAGCCGCCCATTGTTAGAGCCGATGGCCCAAACTTTCGCCTGAACCTCGTCCCTGCGGCTCTTGTCGGAGGCTATGGCGCGCGCCTGGTTGTAAAGCGCGACGGATTCGTCGGCCGCCTGAAATTTGAGGCCCACAAAATCGATACGGCGGGCGCCCAACTCCATCGCGTCCAGCGCCTCCGGGTTTTCGAGCGTGCGGTTCTCCTGTTTTGCTGCGGCCCGAGCCTCGGCGATCAGCGTAATGGCGCTTTCGGCGTGCAGGCGCAACTCGCTTTCGTAGGGTCGCAGCTTGGCTCCCACTTGCTGGCCCTCCGGCGAGAAGGGATCAATCCAGAAGTAAACGTCTCTGGCATCGCGCAGGCCGGCCTCGTTAAAAGCGTCGTGAGCGTCCATCAGCTCGCGCTGCGCCTGGTCGATCTTGCCCGTTGGATCCTGGTGAAACGCCAGCCCAAACGAAGATGAAAAAGCTTCCTCCGAGCTTTCGCCCGCCTGCCATCCGGCTGCCGCGCCAAAGAGCACGCCATACCAGTTCTCGTCGAAGATGCCCTCGCCGTCGTCGTTCCACACGGTGTTCAGCAGGCCCGTCGCGCCCAGCTCCTGACCGTCGCGCACAAAGGCGCGAATGTTGTCCAGCGCCGTGTTGTTGTTGGGGTAGAGGCGGTTCCAGTTGCTTACGCCGGGCGCTACCCAGGTCTCTAATCCAGCTTTAATAAACGGCTCGATGATCGGTTTGAAGTCCGGCAAGGCCCGGTACTCCCAGGGTACGGCGATCATGTTCTTGGGCAAGGTGCCCACAAGCTCCGGCGATTTGACTGCGATATCGCCCCAGAAGAGCAGCCGCTTGTGGTTGGGCTCCAGCGTGGCGTGAATCCGCTTGAGGAAGTCGATGTAAACTGCGCCCAGCCCCTGCTGCTCCACCTGCTCGCGCGTCTTGCCCAGGCCCAGATCATTGGTTTCGTCGGCGCCGATGTGCGCGTAAGGAGCGGGAAAGACTTTGGCCAGCTCGCCGAACCAACTGCTGATCAGTGGCAGCGTGACGGCCTCGCCGGGGGCCAGTACAGAGCCGTGCGGCGTCTCGCCCAGCGTGGAAAACTGCTCGAACTTAAGCAGATGATGCAGGTGGCCGAAGGACTCCTGCTCAGGGATGACGGTGATGTGGTACTGGGCGGCATAGGCCACCAAATCGCGGGCTTCGTCAGGGGTCATCGCGCCGCCGGGGAAGGCCGCGACTGGAGAAGCTTCGTAGACGAAGGTGTGCTCAAAGTAGGGTGAGAAGATATTGATTTTGTAAGCAGCCAGTGTGCGAATCTCGCGCTTTAAAAAATCCATGTTGGGCAGCGGGCCGCGCGACCAGTCGTCGGAGAGGCCGCGATTGGCCATCGCCGGCCAGTCGCGTAGCGTGGGCACCAGCAGCACCGCATCCTTGCCGCTGCCGCGAATAAGCTGCTTGACCGTCTGCGCGCCGTAGAAAATCCCCGCGGAGGTTTCGGCAATCACCGCCAGGCCGCCCTGCCCGTCGGGCAAAATGATGTAGCCTTCGTCGTGCATCGCCGGATCAAAACTCAGATGGTTTGCGGCCAGCAGCGCCTGCGCCGGCGCGCTCTCCGCCCGTTCCAGCCGGATGAAGGGAGCATCCTGGCGCACAGTTCTCTTCCCCAGGCGATCCTCGATCAGATCCTCGACAGCAAACTGATCCTCCGCATTCTTCTCGGAGGTAACGAAGAATCCGATGTCCCCGATGGGAATCGCCTGAACGGCGGTGCACTCCCGGGGCGCGGGCACCAGGCGCAGATCAGCACAGGAAGGCGTGGCTGCCGGAGCGGTTTGGGCAAACGCGCTGGCTGCAACGCACATAAAAAGCAAGATGGAAACGGAGAAGATGGAAACGGAGATAGAACGGCGCATCAGGACTGCCTCGAAGATCGGGTTTCGACTACAAGGCTAACGCATCACCTCTTCCACTGTGAAACGAGCTGGTGCGCGCATCCAGCTCCCATTCGCCGCGTTGTACCGATTAGAGAACTTTTACAGCCCGAGAAATCCGCGCAACGCCTCGCCCGCAGTCCGTTTTGGTATTGAATTGGAACCAGATGAGCGGAACAGGGCAATGTATTCCACCATGCGGTACGCAGCGCCGAAGTGTGACCCTTAACACAGGCATAAACTGACTGCGGAGCGAGAATGAACTGTAAGGCCTGCAAGCCATCCGCTACGCGGGCCGGGAGAAATGCTTATGAGCGATCTTGCAGGGCTGGCTGAAGCCGTTGCGGTTGACCCGTTGGTTGGCCATCCCGCCGATTACCACGTCTTTCACAAGTTTATCGAGCGCTGCAAGAAGCTGCCGGCCATCACTACGGCGGTCTGCTGGCCGCTGTCGGATGTGGCGCTCAGAGGAACGGTAGAAGCGGCGGACGCGGGGCTTATCAAGCCTACGCTGATCGGCGACAAGGCCGGAATGAAGGCTCTGGCCGCGAAAATTGGCCTGGATATCTCCCCCTATCCCGTCGTTGATGCCGATACCGAGACCAAGGCTGCCGAGTTAAGCGTGGCCATGTGCCGCAGCGGCAATGCCCAGGCCATGATGAAGGGCAGCCTGCACACCGATGAGCTGATGAAGGTGGCCATGGCCCGAGACACCGGGTTGCGCACCAGCCGCCGCATTAGTCATGTTTTCGTGATGGACACGCCGGCCTATCCGCGCACCCTGCTGATTACAGACGCGGCCATCAACATCGAGCCTGAGCTGGAGGACAAGATTCACATCGTGCAGAATGCCATCGACCTGGCTCATGCATTGGGTATTCCCGAGCCCAAGGTGGCGTTACTGTCGGCCATCGAGACGGTGAATCCCAAGATCAAGTCCACGCTGGACGCCGCTGCGCTGTGCAAAATGGCCGATCGCGGCCAGATCACCGGTGGCATCCTCGACGGTCCGCTGGCCTTCGATACCGCGGTCAGCGTCAAGGCAGCCAAAATCAAGGGGCTGGTTTCGCCGGTCACCGGGCAGGCCGACATCCTGGTAGTTCCTGATCTCGAAAGCGGCAATATGCTGGCCAAGCAGTTGGAATATCTGGGCGGAGCGCAGTTGGCCGGCATCGTGCTCGGCGCGCGCGTTCCCACCATCCTCACCAGCCGGGCGGATTCGGCCGAGACGCGGCTTACCAGTTGCGCCGTGGCGGTGCTGCTGCACTATGCCGAACATCCGCTGAACAAGAGCTAGTTTTACCTTCCATTCACGGAATCTAATGGGCGCCATCTCCCCTGGGGATTGGCGCCGGTTCGCATTATTTCCGGTTTGACTTGGAAGACGGTTTCCTGAGATTATTTGCCAGCATCATAAATATATTGCGCGTATTTGCCGATGAAAGATGTATACCGATTGTGGGGGGAAAACTGCGCTTTGAGTGACTCCGGACAAGCAACTCCTGCCAGCTACGTTTGGCGCGCCTTTCTCCTTAAGTAGCGCGTTTCCTATCGATGAGGCGGGAGATCGCCCGCATCATGGAAGGCCGATATGCTCAATCTCGCTGAAGCCAATCTCTCCGCCCTGATTGAAAGCACCGAAGACCTGATCTGGTCGGTGGACCTCGATTATCGCTTGATTACATTCAATCGGGCATTGCAGCAAAACATCCAGACTACCTATGGCGTCCGGCTTGAGCAGGGGATGCGCTTCCACGAGGTGCTTCCCCCGAAGCGGGCGGCGTTTTGGCCTGTTTTCTACGAACGTGTTCTTTCAGACGGCCCGTTTCGAGTCGAATATTCCCGGATTGATGACAGCATTATGGAGTTGGCCTTCAATCCCATTGTCGTCGATGGGGAAACTACGGGCATCTCGATCTTCGGAAAGGAGATTACCAAGCGCAAACGGGCCGAGGCAGCGCTGCGCGACAGCCTGGATTCGCTGAAGGAATCGCAGGCGATTGGAGGACTGGGAAGCTACGTTCTGGATATCGAAACCGGCATGTGGACAAGTTCAGATGTTTTGGATGAAGTCTTTGGAATCACCAGAAGCTATGAACACACGGTGGCCGGATGGACGGACCTGGTCCATCCTGATGATCGCGCCATGATGGCTGCCTATTTCGCGGAAGAAGTTGCCGGCAGGGGCCGGAATTTCGACAAGGAATACCGCATCATTCGCCAATCGGACCAAGAAGTGCGCTGGGTTCATGGAATCGGCAGGCTGGAGTTCGACGGCAAGGGCCAGCCGGTGAAGATGCGCGGCGTCATTAAAGACATCACCGAGCGCAAGCTGTCGGAGATGCAACTGCGCAACAGTGAGGAGCGCTATCGCGCCACCTTTCAGTGGAATCTCGATTCCATCGATATCTGCCGTTTGGAGGATGGGCGGTACATCGATGTCAACGATGCATTTCAGAGAGTCATGGGATTCAAACGCGAGGAAGTGATTGGGCGGACGGCGCAGGAGAATGGCATCTGGGCGAATGCCGTCGACCGGCAGAAGCTGCTCGATGCGCTGCGCCAGAATCAGGGCAGTTGCAAGTTCGAGACGCCATATCGAACCAGGAACGGAGACATGCGCTGGGGATTGCTCTCCGTGGTGGCCATTGAGCTGGATGGCGTTCCCTGCATTCTTTCCATCACGCACGATATTACCGAGGCCAAGGCGGCCGAGGAGCGCCTTACCGTCGCTGCGAATGCGCTGCGGAGCAGCGAAGAACGATATCGCATGGCCTTCCAAACCCATCTTGACGCCATCAATATCACCCGCATCGAGGATGGCGTATTTATTGACTGCAATCAGGCCTTTCTCGACACCATGGGATATAAACGCGAAGAAGTCCTTGGTCGAACCTCTATGGAACTGGGAATGTGGGCCGATCCCCGCGATCGTAAGGCCATGGTGGAGATGGTGCGCCGGAACTCTAGTTTCCGCGGTTTGGAAGTTCAGATCAGAAAGAAGAGCGGGGAGGTTGTCTGGGGGGAGATGTCGGCTTCTCTCATGGAGCTGGACGGCATACCTTGCATCCTATCCATTACGAAGGATCTCTCTGCCGTTAAGTCAGCGGAGAAGACCATCCGCAGTCTTGCTTTCTACGACCCTCTGACCGGCCTGCCCAACCGCCGGATGCTGATGGAGAGGTTGCGCCACCCAGTGGACGCCGGAGCCCAAGGCAGCCGTTCGCAAGCGCTTCTGATGGTCGATCTGGACCATTTCAAAACCCTGAACGACACTCTCGGCCATCAAACCGGAGATCTATTACTCCAGGAAGCCGCGCGGCGCATCGTTGCCTGCGCCCACGAAGCCGATACCGTGTGCCGGCTGGGCGGCGATGAGTTTGTGGTGGTACTCGAAGATATGAGCAACACTGCCGAAGAAGCTGCGGCCCAGGCCAAAGCCGTGGGCGAAAAAATACTGGCTGCGCTTGACCAGACTTGCTGGCTCGGGAAGCATGAATGTCTTTCCACGGCCAGCATAGGAATCGCCGTTTTTGGGGACCGGCAGGACGTTACGGATGAGATCTTGCAGCAAGCCGAAATTGCCCTTTACCAGGCCAAGGCCGCGGGCCGCAACACACTGCGCTTTTTCTCCCCTGACCTGCAGGCTGCTGTCAATGCCCGCGCCACGCTGGAGGAGGAACTGCGCCAGGCGATCAAGGCAAATCAATTCCTGCTTTACTATCAGCCGCAGGTGGAGCGGGGCCGCTTGACGGGCGCCGAGGCCCTTGTTCGCTGGAAGCACCCCAGACGCGGCATTGTTGAGCCCTACGAGTTCATTCCCCTGGCTGAGGAATCCAGGCTAATCCTACCTCTGGGGCAGTGGGTGCTGGAAGCCGCTTGCAAGCAGATTGTGCAGTGGGCAGAGCGGAAAGAAACAGCCAACCTGACCATCGCTATCAACATCAGCGCCCTGCAATTCCGCCAGCCGTCGTTTGTCGAGCAGATGCTGTCAATCCTCAGCCGCACCGGCGCCAACCCGGGAAACCTCAGGCTGGAACTTACCGAGAGCATGCTGGCGGAAAATCTCGAGGACATCATCGCCAAGATGACCGAACTCAAGTCGCATGGCTTGAGATTCTCACTCGACGACTTCGGTACTGGCTATTCGTCCTTGACCTACCTCAAGCGCCTGCCCCTGGACCGCTTGAAGATCGACCGGTCGTTCGTGGGCGATATGCTGGTGGATGCCACCAGCGGCGCCATCGCGCAAACCATTCTTTCTCTGGGCCGTGCCATGGGCATATCGGTCATCGCCGAGGGCGTGGAAACGGAAGCACAGCGGGGTTACCTTGCCGGTATCGGCTGCTATTCCTTCCAGGGATTCCTGTTCAGCCCCCCGCTGCCGCCGGAGAAGTTCGAGGCTTTCCTAAAAAGCTTCATCGAAAGCGGTGTTACGGGTTGAGCCGGTTGCGCTTGCGCGCCAAGCCGCAGCGCCGCAGCGCCCGTGATAAATTTTCAAGGGGAGGATTCATGACTTCATTGCGTAGCTTCAAATCGTTGATGGCAACACTTATGTTGTTGGCGTTGTATGCCGGCGTGTCAGGAATGTTTGCACAGAGCGAACCCACAAACAACAATGATATGCATGCGGTGGTAGATTCCAATAATCAGTTTGCCATCGATCTCTACCGGAAGGTCAACGCGCAGGATTCTGGGAAGAACATCTTCGTCTCACCCTTCAGCATCTCTACTGCCCTGGCGATGACCTTTGAGGGCAGCAGCGGCAACACGCGCAAGCAGATGGCTAATGTCCTGCATCTTGATATGACCGATGCGGCGCGGCAGGCGGGTTATTCCGCGCTGCTGACTGAGACCAGTGCGGGACCTGGCAAGCACTACAAGCTGAATGTCGCGAATGCGCTTTGGGGACAAAAGGGCTATCACTTCGAGGCGTCTTTTCTTAATGCCACCGGCAAATATTACGGCGGCGCCTTGAAGACCGTGGACTTTGCCGGCAACACAGAAGGCGCCCGCGTGGAAATCAATACCTGGGCTGAAGATCACACGGCAAAGATGATCCGCGACCTGATTCCACCTGGAGCGCTCGATACAGATACTCGGCTGGTGTTGACCAACGCCATCTACTTCAAGGGAACCTGGGCGTCGCAGTTCAAGCCCGCGGCAACCAAAGACGCGCCCTTCAACGTCAGCAAAACCGTCAAAGTGCAAACGCCCATGATGCATCAGACCGGACACTACCGCTTCGTAAGAGAGAACGGGGTGTCGGCCATTGAGCTGCCTTATGCGGACGACGATCTATCCATGATCGCCATTCTTCCCGATGGCGATATCGACAAGATAGGCGAGAGCCTCACGCTCGATCAGATCAAGCAGCTTTGCGTTGATATGTTCTCGCAGGAGGTGGATGTAACTCTACCGCGATTCAAGATGGAGGCAGGCTACGGACTTGGAGGAATGCTCTCAGCGATGGGCATGCCCGATGCATTCAGCGCGAAGCTGGCTGATTTTTCCGGCATGACAGGCCGGCCCAACCTCTACATCGGCAAAGTCATTCATAAGGCCCGCATCGAGGTGAACGAAGAGGGCAGCGAAGCGGCGGCGGCGACGGCAGTCGTAATGGAAGATAAGGCAATCATGTTAGAGAAGGAGGTCTTCCGTGCCGACCGGCCGTTCTTCTTCATGATCGTCCACAATAAGACCGGCGCTATTCTCTTCGTGGGGCGCTTGTCGAATCCTTCGCTGTAGCCTGAATAAGCAGTAAGTCAACAGTCAGGAATCAGAGAGGCCTCGCAATTTGCGAGGCCTCTGTTTTGCTATCAGGATAGTAGGTCAATCTCCGAGTTGCCGGTCATCCGCTCGGAATCACTTATAGGCACGCAGCTTGTCACATTATTTGGCAATGTTGCTGTCGAGAAAACTCAGCACCGCTTCCTTGTACTGCGCCGGAGCGTTGCTGAAGGTTGAGTCGTGTCCGGCACTGGGAATCGTGACCAGCCGGTTCTTGGCGCCCGGCAGGGCGGCGAGAATTTTGCGCGCATTCTCTGTTGGAACAATCCAGTCGCGCTCGCCCGAAATGAGCAGTACGGGGCAGGTGATGCGCGATGCAACCGGAAGAACCGACACAAAATCTGATCCGAGGTAAACTCCGGTGCGAAGATAATAGAAAAGCACGACTGAATGTACTAATCCCGGAAAAGATGCAATAGAGAAGAAATGCCACTCAAAAAATCCTCTGCTGTGATCACGCGCATAATAGTCTTTGACGTTTCGGAGTACGTCGATCCCGCTGGCGAAAGCGCCGTCGCTGACGACCGCTGCAACGTCTTTGGACTCGGCAGCCGTTAGCAGGCTTGCTTCCGCGCCCAAAGAGACACCCAACAGAACAATGGGGCCGCGCTCGCCGCGTGAACGTACGTATTGGATCGCGCCGAGGAGATCGCGTGTCTCCACTAATCCGGGCGATACGAACTCTCCGCCGCTCTCGCCGTGGCATCGCAGGTCGAGAGCCAGGGCGTTGTAGCCGGCCTGAACCAGAAAGGCGGCGCGGCCCAGCATCACCTGGCGCGTATGATCGATGCCGTGGGCGATGATCACGTTGGCTCGCGGCGTTCCTTCGGCGGGAAGCCACCATGCCTTCAGGGGAACTCCATCAGTCGCCTGTAAGGAGATGGTCTCGCTTTGCAGCCCGAAATTCTGGGGCCCCTTATTCATTCCATGCCAGTGCGGATTGTAACCAATCATCAGTCCGCTGCCGAAATATCCCACAACAGCGTAGAATAGCGCCAGGAAAACGATGGGAACTGCTAACCACCGCCATCGCCTGCTGATTCGCTTGCGAGAAATGTGTGGAATCGATGTCGCCGGAGAACCAGCGGCGGCGTGAGTTGCGTGTTTCCCGGGTTCAACAATCTTCATCAAGGCGAACTTACCCTCCGCTCTGCTGAGAACTATATAGTCTGCTATTTTAGTCGAATTATTTATCGAAGACATCGCTTGTGACCAGAGTCACAGTGCGGGGTGAATAAGGTCACTGCTCATGCTGCCGCCGGAAGCGCAGACTCGTAATTCAATAGGCAGAAACAGCTGGCGTGAGTTGCCGCTGCAGACGCGCTTCGTTTTTCGCGCAATACGGACACGCGGCGAGAGAAATCATTCCGCCCAGCATTCATCTTTCCTTCCGGTCTTCCGGATATTTTGCTTTTGGAGCGAATTATTGCCTATGGATTCCGGTTCGACGCAAACTCGCATCAGCAAACGCGCTCGCAAGCAATCAGCCGGCAGGCCGGTTGCAGCATCGACCCGCCGTGGAGCCGAAGCACGCGCGGAGACAGAGGGAAAGCCCGCCATGCAACGCGAGACAAGATCCAGGCGTTTGGAGGCTGTCCGGGCGCATCCTGTGGCAGAGCTGCTGGAGTGCCCTCCGGAGATCGTGCTTTTGCTGAACCGCTCGGCTCAGTGCCTTAGTTTTGAGGCCGGAGAGGCTGTCTTCCATCAGTCCGGAATCTGCCGGGGGCTCTATCTGGTCATTACAGGCCAGTTTTTGCGCCGCGCAGAGCGGCTGAAGACGCGGTTGACGCTGGGTCCGGTCCGCGCCGGGGATCTGGTGGAGCTGGCTGCCGCGCTGGGCGACAGGCATCACACCTTCACGCTAGCTGCGCAGACCGCCGGATCAGTTCTCATGCTGCCTATGGAAGCGCTCAACCAGGCGTTTCAGAGCTTTCCACCCCTACGGATGCGGTTGCTGGAGGAACTGGCCCGCGAGGTTTCCCGCGCCTATAACACCTGCTGCTTCAGCCGCATGGCGAGGCCCAGAGGGGCAAGCTCCACGGCGTAGGGCGACAATTTAGCCTTAGCCAGCCTTCGTGCCGGGGCTTTCCCAGGACCGGAGGCTGAAGGAAAATCCCTGCCTTGCCTGTTTTGCATCCCCCAAATACGCTATACTTCATATTGCACAGTAACGGAGCCATGGCATCCTTTCATCCCCACCACCCTCCGGAAGATTGCGTTAACTGTGAGCATCGCCATTTGCGAATGTTCTGCAATCTCACGCCCGAGGCGCTCATCGATTACGACGGCATCGGCATCATGATGAGCCATGCCCGTGGCGCCAAGCTGTTTTCCGAGGGTGATCCGGCGCGCAACGTCTTTGTAATCTGCTATGGACAAGTAAAAATCTCCTCTACTTCCCGCGATGGCAAGACGATGATCCTCAAAATCGCCGGTCCCGGCGACGTGATGGGCTTGAGCGCCGTGCTGGCTAACGTTCCCCACGAGGTTTCGGCCGAGGCCATCGAACCCTGCCAGGTGAAAACCGTGCGCAAGCAGGAGTTCGTCGACTTTCTCTCGCGCCATGGCATCGCATCCATGCACGCCGCGCAATCGCTTTCCGGAGAATATCTTACGGTCTTCCACGACGCCAAGCGACTGGCGCTCTCCGGCTCGGCGGCGGGACGGCTGGCGCGCCTGTTGCTGGACTGGGGCCGCGCCTCGGGCAACGGCAAGCACGAAATCCGCTTCACCATGGCCTTGACCCACGAGGAGATTGCGAATATGGCCGGCACCTCGCGCGAGACCGTCACACGGCTGCTCAATCAGTTTCGCCGCGACCATTGGATCACCATTAAAGGCTCCAGCCTGACCATTACCCAACCTGAACAGCTCGAAAAGCTAACCGCGTAAACCTACTCCTAGAAATTTTCCCGAAATTCTATTTTCAATGACATTCATGCATAATTGCGCAGAGGCGCGACCCAATGTGTGTGGAATCAACGAGTTCTGCAAGGCCGAGGCAACGACTGGCACCGTGAGGGGTTTCCGGTGACCACAGAGCCACTCCCGCGCCCTGAACATTAATGCGTTCTGAGAATTGCCCGATATGATGAACAGCTACTCAGGATTGCCGGCGATTGCACAAATGGAGAGCGGCGGATGCGGGCCCAGCTCGACGAACAATGCGTGATCAAGGCCAATGCCCAGTTTTGGGAGCAGATGCTGGCTATGACCCTGGATCCGCTGGCGGAGCCGGGGAGTTTTGCGTAAGCGCCGGCCATCTGCTGGGCTGTGTCGCTTTGGGCGGCGTGTGGAAGGGGCGCATTGAGGTGTGGATGGGCGAGGGGCTGGCTTACCGTGCGACGGCGGCGATGCTGATGCAGCCGGTGGAGACGGTGGCCGAAGCCGATGCCATGGACGCCACCAAGGAGATCGCCAATATGATTGCCGGGGTGATCAAATCTTCGCTGCCTCAGCCCTGCACCATGAACGTGCCCGAGTCGACTGTGGAGACAGCGGGATTCTGCTCCACAAGGCAAACCGAGGACTCTCTGGTGGTGGCCTTCCGCCACGCGAGTGACGACCTGATGGTGCGCGTGTGGGAGCAGGAATGTCCGTGAAGCAGGGAACAGGGAACAACGAGTCAACGAATCGGCGATCCGGCGCGGCGACGACGAAGTGACGGCAGCAGGCATAATCGAAGGCTTCGGATGGAACCCAACAGTGTAGAACAAGTGGGGCCATTTGGGGCGTGGGAGTTGAATTCGAATCCGTCACTACGAGGAGGGAAGGTGATTGGCGGACAGTGCAGGAATCGAACCCACGCAGCCTTTCGGCCTCACTGGTTTTCAGGACCAGCACCTTACCACTCGGTCAACTGTCCGTGATCTTGGCGGAGAGCGCCAGAGTCGAACTGGCTCAGGCTTTCACCAGTGGGTTTAGCAAACCGCTGCATTGCCAGCCGCTCTCGTGGTGGGGCTGGTGGGAGTCGAACCCACAAGCAACCGTTTTTGAGACGGTCTGATATTCCATTCTCTACAGCCCCTGCATTTGGTGCGGGTAGAGGGACTCGAACCCCCACGCCGAAGCACTTGTTCCTAAGACAAGCGTGTCTTCCATTCCACCATACCCGCACACAGACAATAAAAAACCCTCGCTGGTTGGCGAGGGCGCGGAGAACGAAACTCAACTTCGCTCAGGCACACCCCACCCCATAGGCTGACAGGCGCGAACTGAGCAATAACGTTCTCATGATTTTCATCCTACATCAGAAATAATCCGGAATCAATGGCAACATTCCTATGCCGCCATCAGCCTCACCACGTGGTTGACGATCATCAGGTCTTCCAATGGCGGTATGACGCGCACGATGACCGGCGAGTGCTCACTAGAGATGACGGCTGGGCCGCGAACGTTGTTGCGCTGGGGGTCGAGGATGATGCCCAGGGCGCTGAGCCCGGCGCAGATTTCGGCGCGGGCGTCGATGTCGTTTTCGCCGATACCGCCGGTGAAGACCAGCATGTCCAACCCGTTCAACTCCGCCACGTAGCTGCCAATCCAGCGGGCGATGGTCCAGCAGAATTTGTCCACGGCCAGCCGCGCTTTGGCGTTGCCGGCGTTGATAGCCTCGCGCAGGTCGCGCATGTCGTTGGAGAGTTCGCTGACGCCGAGGAGCCCTGCCTTCTTGCTGGCCACCGCTTCCAGTTGATCCGCGGCATCGGAGGCGTTCTTCGACTTCTCGGCAATCTTGCGCAGAATAAACAGCAGCACGCCTGGATCGATGTCGCCGGTGCGCGTGCCGCTGATGATGCCGCCGGTGGGGGTCAGGCCCATCGAGGTGTCCAGGCACTTTCCGTCGCGGATGGCGGATATGGAGGCGCCGTTGCCCAGGTGCGCGACGATGAGTTTTTCCGGCACGCGAGGCTGCAACTGATAGACAATTGATTCGTACGATATTCCATGCGCCCCGTAGCGTCGGACGCCCATGGCCGAATACTCTTCCGGGATGGGCATGTGCGTTACCACTTCGGGCATGGTGCGATGGAAGTAAGAATCCAGACAGACAAAATTCAGAACGCCGGGAAACAGCCGCAGCGATTCGCGCATGATGTAGACGGCGATGGGCGTGTGCAGCGGCGCAAAGGCCGTGTAGCGCTCCATTTCGTCGATAAGCTCCGGCGTAATAAGCTGATTATTCTGCACCGTCGGACCGCCGCAAACCATGCGATGGCCGATGGCCGCCGGGGCAGGAAAGTCGCCGGAGTGCAGCGCGTCGGCCACCATCTTGAAGGCCACGGCGCGATTGGGCAGAGACGGAGTCTGATCGACGAGCTTCTTGCCCGCGGCGTCCTTAATCCAGAACTTGCCCAGATCGGTGCCGATGCCGTCCACCGCGCCCTCGAAAAGCCTGTCCCGCTGGCCATCACCGGCCTCATAGACGGAAAATTTGATGGAAGATGAACCGCTGTTCAAAACCAGGATGGGCAAAGAAGACATTGATCAAATCCTTTATGTTTGGGGCTGAACGAGTCAGCGTTATTAGCAGGGTGTCCAACCTCGCCGCGTATGTGTTTTTGCGGCAAGGATGGGATACCACGAAAGTTAGTCCTTTGACCAGCGCCAGTTGCGAATTTCCGGCATATCGTCGCCGTTTTCCGCTACATAGAGCTTGTGGCGCTGGATGGCCTCGGAGTACCACTGTTCGGCCGCGTCCACCTGCTTGGCCAGCCGCGGCACGCGCCGGACGGCGTCGAGCGCCAACTGGAAGCGGTCAATGTTATTGAGCACGCACATATCGAAGGGTGTGGTCGTGGTGCCCTCTTCCTTGTAGCCGCGCACGTGAAGGTTGTCGTGGTTGTGCCGCCGGTAGGTGAGCCGGTGAATCAACGACGGATAGCCGTGAAAGGCGAAGACCGTCGGCGTCTTGGGCGGGAAGATCTGGTCGTAGTCCTCGTCGGGCAGGCCGTGCGGATGCTCGGATTGCGGCTGAAGCGCCATCAGGTCCACCACGTTAACGACGCGAATTTTGAGATCGGGCGCCAGGGTGCGCAGCAGGGTGACGGCGGCCAGCGCCTCCATCGTAGGCACGTCGCCCGAGCAGGCCATCACCACATCGGGCGAGCCTGCGTCGTTCGATGCCCACTTCCATGCGCCCATACCGGTGGTGCAGTGAGCCACGGCCTCGTCGATGGTGAGCCACTGCGGGGCGGGCTGCTTGCCGGCGACAATGAGGTTGATGTAGTTTTTGCTGCGCAGGCAGTGGTCGGCTACCGAGAGCAGAGTGTTGGCGTCCGGCGGAAGATAGACGCGCACCACCTCGGCTTTTTTATTCACTAAATGGTCGATGAAGCCGGGGTCCTGGTGCGAGAAGCCGTTGTGATCCTGCCGCCAGACTAGTGACGACAGTAAATAGTTGAGTGACGCAATCGGTTTGCGCCAGGGAATTCCGCGCGTTACCTTGAGCCACTTGGCGTGCTGGTTGGCCATGGAGTCGATGATGTGGATGAAGGCCTCGTAACAGGAGAAGAAGCCGTGGCGACCGGTGAGCAGGTAGCCCTCCAGCCATCCCTGGCAGCAATGCTCGCTTAAAATTTCCATCACATGGCCGGTTTGCGAGAGATTTTCGTCCACCGGAAGCGTCGCGGCCATCCACTCCTTACCGGTTCCGGTGATCACGTCCTGGAGGCGGTTACTGGCCGTCTCATCGGGCCCGAAGACGCGGAAGTTTTTCTGCTCCTTGTTGGCTTCCATGACGCCGTGCAGGAAATGCCCCAGAACGCGCGTGGATTCCACGTCCTTCTGTCCTCGGCCCTCTTGCTTCACGGCAAAATTGCGGAAGTTGGGCATCTTGAGAGGTTCGAGCAGCAGGCCGCCGTTGGCGTGGGCGTTCATACCCATGCGCCGCCGCCCCTTGGGCGCAATCTCGGCCAGCTCCGAACGGAAGGCGCCCTTCTCGTCGAAAAGCTCCTCAGGTTTGTAGCTGCGCATCCACTCTTCGAGCATGTGTAGGTGCTCGGGCTTCTCGAAGATCTCGGAGAGCGGAACCTGGTGGGCGCGCCATGTTCCCTCCACCGGCTTGCCGTCCACAAACTTCGGTCCGGTCCAGCCCTTGGGGGTGCGCATGATCAGCATAGGCCACGCCGGACGCTTGATGGGGCCTTTAGCGGCGCGGGCGGATTTTTGAATTTCGGCGATGCGGTCCAGCATCTTGTCGAAAACCGCCGCGGCCTGCTGGTGCATGGTCAGCGGATCGTCGCCTTCGAGCGTGAAGGGCTCATAGCCGTAACCGCGCATCAGGCTTTCCAACTCGGCGTGCGGAATCCGCGCCAGCACCGTAGGGTTGGCAATCTTGTAACCGTTCAGGTGCAGAATCGGCAACACTGCGCCGTCGGTCGCCGGATTGAGAAACTTGTTTCCGTGCCAGCTTGTGGCCAGCGGCCCGGTCTCGGCCTCGCCGTCGCCCACCACACAGGCCACAATCAAATTCGGATTGTCGAAGGCTGCGCCGTAAGCGTGCACCAGGGAGTAACCCAGCTCGCCTCCTTCGTGAATCGAGCCCGGCGTCTCCGGCGCTACGTGGCTGGGAACGCCGTAGGGCCAGCTAAATTGCCGGAAGAGGCGTTTGATGCCGTCGGTGTTCTGCTCGATGTGGGGATAAATCTCGGAGTAGGAACCTTCCAGATAAGTGTTGGCCACCAAGCCGGGCCCGCCGTGCCCCGGGCCAATGATGTACAGCATATTCAAGTCGCGCTCGGCGATCAGGCGATTCCAGTGAACGTAGAGAAAGTTGAGCCCCGGCGTCGTGCCCCAGTGACCCAGCAGGCGCGGCTTCACGTCGTCCAGGGTGAGGGGACGCTTGAGCAGCGGGTTGTCTTTCAGATAGATCTGGCCGACGGAAAGATAGTTGGCGGCGCGCCAGTAGGCGTTCATTTTGGCCAGCAACTCAGGGCTCAGGGGGCCTTTGCTCGTGGCTTTGCTCATAGTGCACCTCGCAAGGGAAGTTTGCGTGACACCTCCAGCGTAGCAGCCAGCGGGCGGGGGCTGGGTGATTGATGTCACAGGCAGGCGAGATGATGGCCCAGCCTATGAAACTTTGCAAGCCATTGCCATTTTCGGGTAAGTGCGCTGATGCGCTAGAAATAACGTTTCAGCTTGAGAATCTGCGATTCAAATCCGTACCACATTGCCGTGGCCAGCGCTGTGGAGACGGCGAAGCGCGCGGCCACTACAGCCAGGTTTCCGGCCATGCCGTAGTGGACCATCCGCAGGTCGAACCAGCCGATGAAGACGAAGGCCGCGATGTGGATCATGTAGAGGCCGTAGCTGATGCGGCCATAAAAGGCCAGCGGCCCTCGGCGCAGCAGGGCGTTGACGGGATTGTGTGCGCCTGTCGATGCCATCAATGCCAGCACCGCTCCGGCAAAGCCCGCCGCCAGCGCAGTATCCAGCAGTGCCGTTCCGCCGGCAATGGTGGCCGCAGCGGCGATGCCCAGCGCAAAGATTACCAGGCCGATGCAGAGACAAACGCGGCGGCTGAGTTGAATCGTGTAGAGGCCCAGCGCCAGCATGCTGCCCAGAGCGATGCCGTCCAGCTTGATGAGCGTATGGGTGTGAAGCTCCCTCATCCACACCGGGTCCAGATAGCGCAGCAGCGGCGAGCAGATCAGCGCGCAAGCGAGCACGGCAGCCAGCATCCACGGGCGGCGGAGCCAGCGCACGATGGGTGCCCAGAAAAAGTAGTACTGCTCTTCGACTGCCAGCGCCCAGGTGGGCCCGAGAGCCGCGGGCAGCGAAATGTGAAAAAGATTTTGCACAAAGAAGATGTAGGCCAGCCAGGGCGCGGCCTTGATGGCGCCGATAACGCTGGGGCCGATAAACCACGGCGCGTTCAGGTAGACCACCGCCAGCACAAGAATGTAGACCGGCCAGATGCGCAGCGCGCGGCGGGCATGAAAATTGTGAAAGTAGCGCAGCTTATCGCGCGCCCCCAGCAGGTTGGCGGTAATCAGAAAGCCGGAGAGCACGAAGAAGATGTCAACCCCCGCCCATCCCCACTCTGCGACGCGGTGCATCCACATGCCTTGGAGCAGCGGATCGCAGTGGTAGAGGACCACCCACAGAATCGCCAGGCCGCGCAGACCGTCGAGTTCCGGCAGATAAGAGGGGAGCCAGGTTGGGCGTTGGATGGGCAAATAGCAGGTTAACAGATTGATGGCCGGGCGAAAAACTAATCAGAAGATCGGTAGTGGTACAGTTTGAAGGCTAACGGTGTTTGTTGCGGTTCAGGATTTCATCAGGTGTCAGATCACCGTCCTTGAATAACTCCTCAATCAGTAGGCTTTCTTCGTCCATATAAGCGGGAAAAGTCTTTATAGGAGTTGTGACGCTCCATCCTTGACGAGCATATATAACACCCGAACGTCCAGCCGGTAATACGTTTTTCCATTTCTCAGCCTCTTCAGGCGGCGCCGGTGATTTTCTACCGTTGAGCGCATTTGTAATGTCCCGTTTGTAGTCTTTTAGACGGTTCTCCAAGGGCGCTTTACTGGACCCGATGCGGTAAACCTTACCCTCAATGAGGAAGGCATAAATGCACATCTCAAGCTCGACGGTTTTCTGATCGGTAATATCGATTATGAGGTTTTGGTCTACTATGCAGACACGCGCAACCGGAACAAGACCGTACTTAGTTAGTTCAGCAGCGGTCATAGAAGCCTCTCTATCTGTGTGTCCCAGGTTCGGCGCGTTTTTGTTTTTACGCCTAACCTGGGAAATCACTAACCTCAATTTAGCACGAAAAAACTGATCCCTGATCCCTGTTTCTTATCCTGCGGCCAACTGTTTGGCGCGCTCCGTCGCTCGCATCACGGCCTTGATCAGCGTAACGCGCAGGCCGCCCTCTTCCAGCTCCAGAATGCCGTCGATGGTGCATCCGGCGGGAGTGGTGACGGCGTCCTTCAGCAGAGCGGGATGGTAGCCGGTTTCCAGAACCATCTTGGCTGCGCCGAAGGTGGTTTGCGCGGCCAATTCGGTGGCCGTATCGCGGGGCAGGCCAACCTTTACGCCTGCCTCGGCCAGAGCCTCGATGATGATGTAGATGTAGGCTGGTCCGGAGCCGGAGAGGCCGGTCACGGCGTCCATGTGCTTCTCTTCCACCACCACGGTGCGGCCCACGGTCTCGAAGATGCGCTCGGCCAGCTCCATCTGCTGTGCCGAGACAAAGCGCCCGCAGCACAATGCGGCCACGCCCGCGCCCAGCGTCGAAGGCGTGTTAGGCATGGCGCGAATCACTCCGATCTCTATGCCGGCCGCCTCTTCAATGGAGCGCGTCTTAACCGAAGCGGCAAAGGAGATCAGCGTCTTGGCCGGCGTCAGCGCGGGGCGTATCTCCTCGATCAGGCCCGGCACCTGGAAGGGTTTGACGCCCACAAGAATCAGATCAGAGTGCTTCACCGCCTCCAGGTTGTTGGTCGATACGTCCACGCCCCACTGCGTGCTCAGCGCAACGGCCTTCTCGGCGTGGCCTACGGTGGCGTGAATCTGGCTGCGCTCAAACAGGTTCTGCTTCAGGAAGGCCTGCAGCAGGATGCCGCCCATCTTGCCCGCGCCCAGAACGGCCACGCGCACCTTGGGCAACTGCGCGGGAACTTCGGTAGCCTCAACAGCTATCTCAGTCATCTTTTTCCCTTTCCCCGATTTGTGTGGTGCAACATTCATAAATACTCGCATTTACCGCGCGAATCTGCCGGGAGTCACGAAGCAGACAGATCGGCTGGGCGTCCCAGGTCCGTGGGGTGGAGATATCGTTCTTGAGACCTGGGAGACGCAACACGTACGCTGCCGCGTTACCTGTGGAGAAGCTCCTCGGTCGTGAGGAAGCCGTCAATCGCATTTTTCACGGTCTTGTTCATCTCGTCGTGCGGCCAAGCCGTGTTAAAGATCAAATATCCGCCCGGCAGCGTCAATGTCTTCTGCCTGTTGATGTAAGCGTCCAGAACGGTTATCGTCCAGGCGTGACTCTCCAGATCGTAAAGCCCGGTGCCCACGTCCTCCGGCTCAGGGTTGCGCAGGCTGGCGATATTGTCACCGGCAAAAACAATAGCCCTGCCCTCGGCATCGCCTTCCAGGCGATTCGTATTGATGGTGCAAGTGAAGAGCAGGCCGTCCGGGGAATCGACCATCCCCTTGCCTTCGTATTTTGCCTCGGCTTCGTTGCCGGCTCCGTGCACGATTACCACCCCAGAATTGTGGTCGCCTTCATTGCCATAGGCATCGACAGCCCGCTTAAGCTGTACTCCGGCGGTGACTCCAGGGGCAAATGAGGCAACTAACTTGCGCACGACAGCCAACTGATCCGTGTTTCTCAGACCGGGCGCATCGAGCAAACCCGACGGCGCCTTGGGCGCATTGTCGTCTTTGGTGATGGCCAGGGTCTTGGAGTAGTCGATCTCCTTCGACGTTACATCGGAGACCGATTCGAGCACCAGGCGGGCTTGATAGGCGTTCATGTGACCAAAGCCGCCGAAGCCGATGATCTTGCCCGCTTTGTCGCGCTGCAACCCTGCCTTCTCCACGGCATCCAGCCGCCCCACCAGCGTGGCCGTCACCTCGAACTTGTTGCACCCCAGGCACATACCGCCCTTCTCGAAGGGCGTGGACAGCTGCGAATCGAAGAGCTTGAATTCCTTGTTTTTCTTGTCCAGCGTGACCGGCGTCCGCTGCACCACAGGAATGTCGCCGGTAAAGTTGCGCGCCGGTTGTATTTGCACCATGGCTGCCGGACCCGCCTTGGCTTTGGTTCCTTCCGGATAAGAGAGCCAGATGTTCCTGTTGACGTTGATGCCGCAGTCGGCGCCCTTGATGACAAATTGGTCAAAAGAGGCGACCACCGTGCCTTTGATGCGCACGATCTTTCCGTTGAACGATTGCGGATTATTCAGGATGTCGCAGACGGTTGTATCCACAGCCTGAGCGTACAGGCAGCAGGAAAACCCAAGGACAAAGACGAATGTTAAAGCGCGTTTCATGCAATTCTCCAATCGAAGCAATTGCCCGCAATCGCAGCACAATCAACCGCAAAGCTGCTGAAAAAGGGGACACTTAAGATTATCATGTCAGCCGTGTTCGCTTGTACGGCTTATTTCTGCTCCGCAATCCACGCGTCGATGCGGTCGCTGAGCACATCGAGCGGCAGGGCTCCGGAGTCCAGCACCTGGTCGTGGAAGGCGCGCAGGTCAAACTTGTCGCCCAGAGCCTTCTTCGCCCGGTCGCGCAGCTCCAGAATCTTCATTTGCCCGATCTTGTAGGCCAAAGCCTGGCCCGGCCAGGCGATGTAGCGGTCCACCTCAGTCTGAATCGTGGTTTCATCGATGGCCGAGTGCTCGTGGAAGTAATCCACCATCTGCTGGCGAGTCCAGTGCTGGGAGTGGACGCCGGTATCGACCACCAGGCGGATGGCGCGCCAGATATCGGCTTCCAGGCGGCCGTAATCCGAGTAGGGGTCCTGGTAGAATCCCACGTCCTTGCCCAGCCGCTCGGCGTAGAGCGCCCAGCCCTCTTCGAAGGCCGTATAGTCATCGTGCTTGCGGAAGGTGGGCACGTTGTCCAGCTCCTGCGCGATGGAAATCTGCAAGTGATGGCCGGGAACTCCCTCGTGATAGGCAATGGCCTCCACCGAGTAGAGGTTGCGGCCGGTAGCGTTGTAAAGGTTCACGCGCAGCCGGCCTGGACGGCTGCCGTCCGGCGTGCCCGGCTCATAGTAGGCGGGATACATCGTCTTCTCGAGGTAACCGGGTACTGGGACGATCTCCAGCTTCGCCTTGGGCAGCCGCCCGAAGAGCTGCGGCAGCTTGGCTTGCATCTGCGTCACATAGCCGCGATAGGCGTCTATCAGCGCCTCTCCCGACGCCGGATGCAGCTTGGGATTCGTCTTCAAGCTCGCCCGGAAGCTCTTCAAATCCGCGAAGCCCAGCTTCTGCGCAATCACCAGCATCTCCGCCTCGTCGCGCTTGACCTCGTCGAGGCCGATCTGGTGAATCTGCTCTGCCGTCAGATTCGTAGTAGTCTCGCGGCGAATCTGGTAGGCGTAGTACTTTGCCCCATCGGGCAGCGCCCAGATGCCTGGCTCCGCGCGCCCCGCGGGAATGTAGCTTACCTCAAGAAAGCGCGCCAAGCGCAGGTAGGTTGGCAACACTTCTTTGCCGATGGCGTCCAGCATCTCGGCCTTGATGCGCTCCTGCTCGGCGGGTGTGACGGCGGTGGGAAACTTTTTCAGCGGCAGCGCCAGCGGCGAGTCCTCCGGCTTTTGGTTGGCCAGCAACTTGACCTGCTCCAGCGCCTTGGTTAGAAGATATTTTGGCGGCACGCGATGATCCTCCATGCCGATGGACATATTCGTCATCACCTGGTCAAAGGCCCTGGGGATGGCGTGCAGGCGCGCGATCCAGTCGTCGTAGTCCTTCACCGTGGTAAAGCTCAACTCGGAGACCAGGTTGGGATATTCCGTATAGATACCGCCCAATTGGTTCAGGGGCATCTCCCACTCCTTGAATTGCGCGCCCTCTTCGTCGTCGGCAAAGTGGCGCAACAGCAGCTCGCGGCTGATCTTTTCCTGATCCGTGAACCCAGCCTCGTCAATCGCCGCCAGCCGCATCAGGAAGCTCTCTTCGCGCTCCAGCCAGTCGTTCTCCGCCTGCACGGAGTGGTCGTCGATGCGGTCGTTGTAGCGATTGTCGCCCAGTTCCGAGGCATACTCCGGCGAATGCTCCATGCTTGCCTGCCAGTACTCCTCGAATAAGTCGTTGAGGGCCTTGTGGTTAGCCTCCACCGAGGCAGTCTGTGAGGGGGCCTGTGCGGGCAGCGCGGGAGCAATGGCAAACAGTAATAACGCGGCAACAAACAGGGCGGTAAACGGGAATCTTCTCAAGGGAGTGTCCTCGGGGTGGAATCAAGGGGCGAAATCGCCGCCCTCACTGAGTGTAGAAGATGGGCGCAGGCTGTGGGCTAGAGTTGGCGAGGGGGCTGTGGAATCTGGGCAGGGTTGGTCGTCTTGGTCAATCCGAATGCAGTAATCTACACACATGCCAAGCGCTATTAAGGGTTCGATCCATCTCTTTCGCCTCGCGGGAATTGATCTATATCTGCATTGGTCGTGGTTTCTTGTGGCGGTTTATGAGATTCAGATACGGAGAGGCCGGTACACATCCGTGACCTGGAGCGCGCTGGAGTATGTGGCGCTGTTTTTGATTGTGCTGCTGCATGAGTTCGGTCATGCACTGGCTTGCCGGCAGACCGGAGGGACGGCAAACCGGATCGTGCTGTGGCCGCTCGGCGGGGTGGCGTATGTCGATCCGCCGCAACGGCCGGGCGCCACGCTGTGGAGCATCGCGGCGGGCCCGCTGGTTAACGTGGCGCTTTTTCCGATTCTGTATGCGGCGTTTATTGTCAGCCGGCAGTTGGGATGGCAACATTCTATGCACGATGTATATGTCTTTGTGCGGGCGGTCCTGGCCATTGACATCGTGCTGCTCGTCTTCAACATCCTGCCCATCTATCCGCTGGATGGCGGCCAGATTCTTCGCTCTCTTCTGTGGTTTCCGCTGGGGCGCGCGCGCAGCCTGATGGTGGCCACGGTTCTTGGCATGGTAGGCATCGTCGGGTTTTTCGGCATCGCCTTGTGGGCAGGCTCCATCTGGCTGGGGGTCATTGGTGTCTTTATGCTGATGATTTGCTGGGGCGGGCTGCGGCAAGCGCAGGCTCTGCTGCGTCTGGCAAGATTGCCGCGCCGGCAAGGCTTTGCCTGCCCAAGCTGCCGGACAGCGCCGCTGCTGGGAGAAAAATGGAAGTGCGGGCGCTGCGGGCTGCCCTTCGACACCTTCCTGACCGGAGGTGTTTGCCCGCACTGCGCGGCGCAGTATGCTACGACGATGTGCGGCGACTGTGGCAAATCGCATCCCATAAGTGAATGGGCCGGGCACGCATCAGCGGGTCTGGGCGTAGTGAACAGTGGCTTTCCGGCAAGATAGAGACAACTTTGCCGGCCCCATTCAGCGCAATCCACTCTCCGGATTGCAGTCTCTCAGTGCGACAGGATGGCCTCGTTGCCGAGGATGCGGTAGAGGGTGGAGCGGCTGATGCCCAGTTGGCGGGCGGAGCGCAGCTTGTTGCCGCGATTCAGGTCCAGGACGTATTGCACGTGATGCTGAATGATGGCGTCCAGGTTGAGGCTTTCTGTGTGCGTGGCGGGCCCCTGACGCAGATCTGAAGGGGCATCCAGGCCGGAGGGCAGGGCCAGGTCGTCGGGGCGGATGATGCCGTTGACGGCCTCGAGCAAGGCGGTTTCCAGCACCGAGGCCAGTTCGCGCACATTCCCCGGCCAGTTGTGTTGCAGGAGGCGGGCCAGGGTTCCGGGGGCCATGAGGACGGGGCGCTGCTGGTAGCGTGTGCAGATGCGGTCCAGCAGGGCCTGGGCCAGGGGGGCGATGTCTTCGCGGCGCAGGCGCAGGGGCGGGATGGCAAAGCGGACGGCGGTTAGGCGGAAGGCCAGATCGGGCAGCATCAGGCCCTGGGAGGCCATCTGGCGCAGCGATGTCTGGGAGGAGGCCAAGAGCACGGAGCGGCCCGGCGGACGGTCCTGAAGGGATTTAAGCACGCTCAGCAGCAGTTCCTGGCCGGGAGGCGCCAGCAGGTCCACACGGTCCAGATATGTAAATCCGGCCAGGGTGGCCGGATCGGCGTCGCTTACCAGCCATTCGCGTGCGTCGCGCCGCTGAAAGCTTCCGCCCGCCAGAGGGGAGCGGCTGAAGAGATAGCGGGCCAGGGTACTCTTGCCAACGCCGTGTTCTCCCTCGATGGTGGCCAACTGCACATGAGGCGCGGCCATATCCGCCTGCATCAGCAATTTACGCCATGCTGCGCTGACCCCCACAGGCTGCATTTCAGGGGGCGCTTCGACATCCACAAGGGTCAGGTGGGAGATGGGAGGCGGGTACTGAGCGACGCTCTGCATGGCTCTCAACGTGCCTCGCCTCCATGGCCCAAACGATGATTCCAAGGCCTATAGAGGTTTCATCGGCGAAAGGGGAAAAAACATGAACCGGAAAGAGATGGCTTCTTTCCGCTTCGGGAGGGGACGGGATTTGGGACAGGCTGGGCTGTTTTGGCGGCCTTACCGATAGCGCTTGGAGGGCTCGTCGGAGTCGATTTGGCCGTCGTGAAGATGCACCACGCGCTGTGCATATTCGGCGATGTCCGGCTCGTGAGTGACAAGCACGATTGTGTTGCCATTGGCGTGCAAGGTATCGAGCAGGGCCATGATCTCCAGACCGGTTTTGGAGTCCAGGTTGCCGGTAGGCTCGTCGGCCAGGATGATGGAAGGGCTATTGACCAGAGCCCGCGCAATGGCCACGCGCTGGCGCTGGCCGCCGGAGAGCTCGTTGGGCTTGTGGTACATGCGCGAGGCTAGGCCCACATCGGCCAGCGATTCCTTAGCCCTCTCGATGCGCTCCGCCGCCGGGGTGCCGTTATAGATGAGCGGCAGTTCCACGTTGTGCAGGGCAGTGGCGCGGGCCAGCAGGTTGAAGGTCTGAAAGACGAAGCCGATCTCTTTGTTGCGGATGCGGGCCAATTGGTCGTCGTCCAGCTCGCTGACCAACTGTCCATTGAGCCAGTAACGCCCTTTGGAGGGTGTGTCCAGGCAGCCGATCAGGTTCATCAGCGTGGACTTGCCCGAGCCTGAGGGACCCATAATGGCCACATACTCGTTGCGCTTGATGCGCAGCGAGATGCCGCTGATGGCCTGCACCTGCTGCTCCGAGCCCATGTCGTAGGTGCGCCACAGATCTTCGACGATGATCAGGTCATCGCTGGGCGGAGCCGCATGCTGCACTACGTCTTCCGTAGTGGTGTCTGTACTGGTGTCGAGTAGAGCCATCCGCATCTCTTTCTTTGGCGATTGTCAATTATTTCCGCTGGTCGTTGTGGTAACCGGCTTGGCGGTGTCCCGCTTAACCAGCGCGTTGTTTTTGAGGTTGCGCAACGTCTTATAGGGGCCGATGGCAACTTCCTGGCCTTCGGTCAAGCCGCTGAGCACTTCGATGTCGGTGGCCCCGGTGATGCCTGTAGTAACCGTCACAAACTTTGCCCGCAACCTGCCTCTCTTGTCTTTTTCGACCACATAGACGCCCTGCACCGGCTCTTTTTTGGCGGCGGATGAAATGGATGCGGCCTGTACGCTGTTCTTGGCGGCATCGGCCTCGGGCGTATACATGGTCAGCGCCTGGATAGGCAGCGTGAGTACGTTCTGCTTGTGCGCCGTGGTGATCTTGGCTGTGCAACTGAGTCCGGGGCGCAGGTCGCTGGTAGGATTATCCAGAGTGACAACCACCTTAAAGTCCTTGGCCTCCTCGGTGCCGGTAGTGGACTGCAATGTGGCCACGCCGGTGGAGCGCAGCAGGGCCTGATCGCCGGCCAGCGTCACGTGTCCTTTGAAGACCTTGCCGGGCAGCGCGTCCACGGTCACATCGACGGGCTGGCCGATGCGAATGTTGACGATGTCGGTCTCATCCACCTTCACCTCGGCTGTAATCACACTCATATCAGCCAGGGTCATGAACGTGGAACCCTCGGTATTCTGGATGCCTTCGACCACGGTTTCACCTTCGCGGACCGGTTCGTTGGTCACGATGCCGTCAAAGGGCGCGATGGCAGTGGTCAGGGCGAGCATATTCTGGTCAGCTCGCAGGTTGGCAATTTGCGTCTGCAAGTGACCGCGAGCGGAGGCGGTGTTGGCTTTGGCTTGGTTGACACCAGCCACGGCCTGGGCCAGGGAAGCCACGTCCAAGTCGTAGGCCGCCTTCTTGGCGTCGTAATCCTGCTTGGCCAGGATGCCGGCTTTGTAGAGAGCCTGGGCGCGAGTCCAGTCCAACTGCTTCTGTTCCAGATCAGCCTGAGCATGCCCGACGTTGGCCTCGGCGGTTTTTTCCGCGGCAATATATGCGGCAATGTCGGTTTTGAAGGAGGCGATATTTGCCTCCTGGCCGGCAACTGTTGCCTCTTGCTGCACGTTTTCAATGCTGGCGACGACCTGGCCCTTCTTGACCATGTCTCCCTCTTTGACGTAGAGGTGGGTGATGCGGCCCATGGCGGTGGCGCCCAGATTGGCGTAGGTCTTGGGCTTGATCTGTCCGGTGCCGCTGACGACCGAAATCAGGTCCTGGCGCACGACCTTGGCTGTGAAAACCTTTGTGTAGCCCGCCTGCTGTCTCCAAATGAAGAGGATGATAAGTGTGACAACGGCCACAGCGGCGAGAATAATTAAAAGTATCTTTTTCATGCGGGTACGTGCTCCGGAAATCCCCAATTACAGTGTACGCAGTTGGCGCCGGTACAGTTCCCGGCGCATGCCAGCCGGCCCGCCTGAGCCGGGGAAGATGTATCCTCTAAGCGTAAGCGCAGCCAGCGCGAAAAATGCGGAAACGCCGCAAGTGCTTCAAAAAATCGATCAAGCAGAGCAGTATCACCGCGCTTGTTTCTTAGACGGCGGAGCGGCCAAGCGAGTCTCAAAACGCAATCTGCAAACAGTTTAGCAGCTTCATAAAAGCCATTTTCCCGCTCACTCCGGCCGGACATAGGCGTCCAACAGGAAGCCGGCTCCTTATGGAATCTTGCCCAGCCCTTTCCGGACCCGTAAAATAGGGAATTGCAGGAGTATTCAAGGCACATGATGATCAACCGCTATCGTCTTCTCTTTATCGTACTGGGTTGCGGCCTGTTTATTGTTCCCGCCGCCAGAATTCGCGCCCAGCAGACGGACAATCCGTCGGCAGAGGCGCAACCGGCCAATGACCAGAATCAGGAAGTGGACCCTCTCAAGCGGGAGCGCTCCGACAAGGAGAAGTTTGCGGCGCAGAAGGCGGTCCGCCAGGAACTGAAGGGGGCCTACAAGTCGTGGCTGGAGCAGGACGTGGCCTACATCATCTCCGACGAGGAGCGCAAGGCATTCAAGAATCTCTCCAACGACGAAGAACGCGAGGCGTTCATCGAGCAGTTCTGGGCGCGCCGCAACCCTAATCCAGATTCGCCGGAGAATGAGTTCCGCGAAGAGCACTACCGGCGCATCGCCTACGCCAACGAACACTTTGCGGCCGGCAAGCCCGGCTGGAAGACTGACCGCGGCCGCATCTACATCGCCTGGGGTCCGCCTGACTCCATCGATTCGCATCCCGCCGGGGGCATGTACAATCGGCCCATAGAAGAGGGTGGAGGCACAACCGACACCTTCCCCTTCGAGGTCTGGCACTACCGGTATCTTGAGGGTATCGGCGAGAACATAGATCTGGAGTTTGTCGATGCCTGTATGTGCGGCGACTACCATTTCACCATCAACCGCAGCGAGAAGGACGCGCTGCTGCACATCCCCAACGCAGGCCCGACCATGTGGGAGGAGATGCACGCGGCCAAAAAGGCCGACCGCTTCACGGGCAGCGCCATTGAAAACCTGGGCCTGGGACCAGCAAGTGGAGGGGCGCAGTACAGGGAGTTTGATCGCATGGAGCTGGCCGCCAAGTTATTTACGCCGCCGCCGATCAAGTTCGCGGACCTGGATAGCTTCATCTCCGAGCACAAACTGCTCTCCGGTCCAGTCTTTCCCTTTGATGTTCGCACGGACTTCATCAAGGTGACCGAGAGCACCGATTTGGTTCCGATCACGATCCAGATAAAGAACCGCGACATCACCTTTGTGACCAAGGATAACGTGGCCAAGGGAATAGTGAACATCCTGGGCAAGGTGACCACGCTGACCCACAAGACGGTGCAGACCTTCGAGGATACGGTCGAGGTTACGCAGCCGGCCGAGTTGCTGGAAAAAACCCTTGACCACCAGTCGGTTTACTGGAAGGCGCTGCCCCTTCTGCCCGGACTCTACCGCCTGGATATCGCCATCAAAGATGTGAACAATCCCGATCACATGGGTTATTACGGCCGCAGTCTCGAGGTGCCAACCTATCACGATGAGAAGCTGGGCACCTCATCGCTGATTCTGGCTGACCAGATGAACACGGTCGATTCCCACTCGATTGGCAGCGGCAACTTCGTCATCGGCAATACCTTTATCCGGCCGCGCGTGAGCAGTACCAACCCCACACCTGCCAACCCGTATCCCCCGGTTAAGTTCAAGCGCGACCAGCAACTCAACTTCTGGATGCAGGTCTATAACCTGCGAGTCGACGATGCTACCAAGAGCAACCAGGCCACGGTGACCTACCAGATCGTCAAAACCGAGGCCGCCACGGCTACCACCCCCGCCAAAGACGCAGTAATCTTTGAAAAACAACTGGATTCAAAGGAGTTGGGATCGCACAGCGACCAGATGACGGTGGAAAAGACATTGCCGATCGCGGGGCTCGAACCAGGGAAGTACAAGGTGACGATCAAAATAAATGACGCTATCTCCAAACAAGAGGTTGCGCAATCGGCGCCTTTTATCGTGGAATAGTATGTATCCCGTACAACAGGGCCACCGGACGCAAGATCCGGAAGCCTGCGCGGGCTTGAATTGAAGAATATTGCCAGCGGCGCGGCCAAGTCACCTGGATTTGTGATGACGCGTAGCATACATCTCGTTGTTTTCACGGTGCTGATTGCCTTGGGAGGCGGCCCGGACAGTGGAGCCTCCCCCAAGCCAGTTTCTGGCCCGGCTTCGGGGACTGTTCGCGGGATCGTGCGCGATTCAGCCGGCATTCCGCAGATAGGCGCCCAGGTGCAGTTGCTGCGTCCCGACCTGGCGGTCATCGCCAGCGTCTACACCGACTCCAGCGGCCGCTATGCCATCTCCTCGATTCTGCCGGGCCGCTATGCAGTCAAGGCCATGGGCGCCTGGTTTCTGCCTTCTCTGCGGGAAAACGTCCGCATACACGCCAATACGGTGGTTAACCTCACGCTGAACAGCCTATATGAGGCGATGCAGTGGCTTCCGGCAGAGCCGGGCAACGGAAACTCCCAGAAGGACGATTGGGCCTGGACTTTGCGCTCGGCCGCCAACCGTCCCTTGCTGCGCTGGCTGGAGGACGGTCCGCTGGTGGTCGTGGCCGATGGCTCCGGCACGCATCCCCGCCTCAAGGCTCGCCTGATAGCCACTGGCCAGGAAGGCACTTTCGGCGAAGACGGGGAGCGGATCTCAACTGCAATAGAAGAGACGCCGTCTAATAGCCGCGAGCTGCTGGCCCGCGTGGATTTTGCTCCCGGCACTGCTGCCAACATGGAGTCTATGCTCGGTTTCCGTCAGGACCTTGGCTTTGCCGGCGCCGTGCACTCAGTGGCGGCTGTCGCCCTTTACCCGGAGGTGTCGGGGGACGGAGCCGAAGGCTTGGATGAAGCTGCCGTCCGCAGTTGGGAGACGATCCATCTCGGCGACGAGTTCGAGGGCGAGGCGGGCTCCAGCCAGGTGCTGGCCCGGCTTTCCTCGACCTCACCGCAAATCGTGGCGGCTGTGCTGCCCTTTGCCTCCGTAGGCTGGCGGCGCGGCAACTCCGCCGTTCGCTATCGCATGACCTCAATTCTTACTGGAGCGCCGGACGGTGAAGATAGCGAAGCCCGTTCCTGGCTGCCTGCTCTTTCTGCCCGCGACGGCAATCTGGCCATCGAACACGGATTGCATCAGGAACTCGGCTGGGAGCGGCGAACCGATCAGTCCGACGTAGCCGTTGTGGTCTTTGCCGACCGAATCGATAATCCGGTTCTGGAGGCCATGAGCCACTTTGCGGAGGGAAATTCCAGCTCATCCACAGTGCTTCTGGACCCCGTTAGCGGTCTGATGCACGCAACCGGCCCGGAGTTTTCCACCGCCGGTATGTCGGCTTCCTTAGGGCACCGCATGCCCGGAGGAAATCATCTCCTCTTCAGCTATGCCAATGGAAATGCCCTTGTGCTGGCTGCTGTGCCTTCCTCGACGCAATTGGCATCTCTGGCCCAGGTGCTGACTGGCGCCCATCCCCGCCGCGCCCAGGAGTACGCGCTATCGCTCTCTGGAACCCTCGACGGTACTAAAACCCGCTGGTGGGCCAGCTACCGCTGGCAGCCGGAGGATACCGTCACCCAGGTAGCTCCCTTTGCCCTGGACGCCGCCGCGCCCTGGCTCAGCCTGCGCCTCCGCCAGCCGATTCGTCTTTGCCGCAACGGCTGTAGTGACTTCGAGGCGTTGATTGATTTGAACAACCTGATGGCCCAGGGTTACCGCCCCTATCTGTTGAGCGACGGCTCCCTGCTGATCTTTGCCCAGGACCAGCGCAGCATTCGCGCCGGCCTGGCCTTCAACTTTTAATGCAGATCCTGCCCGTTCTTCTTCCACCTTTTGAGCAGGCCCTGCTGCTGTGTTATATTCTTCAAATGGCAGCAGAATATTCTGTCTGTTAGCGCCGTGCGCAACCCTTCCTCCGCACGGTTTTTCTGGTGGCCTGGACGCGTAGCTCAACTGGCAGAGCATTCGGCTCTTAACCGACAGGTTGTAGGTTCGATTCCTACCGCGTCCACCAATATAAATCAATCACTTAGCGATATTGTCCACTTTCCGCCCCTTGCGGCTGTGTGGGATTCTGTGGGGACTCCCGAAATATTTCATCCCAATACAGGAGCTTTTGATATTGTCCTCCAGGAACATCGGGAGAGCCAAACAAAAGCTGAATTCGATCAATTCCACCCGACTTTACATTGGAATGCTGCCACCTCCAGCGCAAGGCACTCGCGGGTAAACGCATCCACTACGCTCAGGATGCGCACCATGCGCCCGTTGGCCAGACCAGCCACGATAAAGTCCATCGCCCACTCCTCGTTGGCCCGCTGAAGCCGTGGCGCTCCGGCCCGTTCCCGCACCACCCGCTTGCGTTTGCGCAGGCGCACCGCCAGACCTTCTTCCGCATAGAGCCGGTACACCCGCTTCACGTTCACTGCCTGGCCGCGCCGCTCCAACAACGCATGCAAACGCCGATAACCATAGCGCGGCTTCTGCCGGGCCAGCTTTACCAACTCCTGGCGCAGTTCCGCGTTATGATCCGACTGCGGTTCGTAACGATAACTGGCGCGATCCACGTCCAACAGCTTGCAGGCCCGGCGCTCGCTTAACCGGAACTCGGCCGACGCGAACCCCACATCTTCTCTTAAACCGGCAAGCTCCAGCCGTTTTTTCGGATCACCGCTCTGAGCGCCTCGCGGTCCAAGCTCAGATCAGCAACCAGCGTCTTCAACCGCCGGTTCTCATCTTCCATCTGACGCAGTCGTTGCGCTTCACTTACATCCAGCCCGCCATACTTCGATTTCCAGTTGTAGAACGTGGCCTCGCTGATGCCATGCTCCCGGCAAAGATCCGCCGCCTTCACCCCTGCCTCGTGCTGTTTCAGAATCCCGATGATCTGCTCTTCCGTGTACCGACTCTTCTTCATCCCTGTCCTCCCGTTCAGATTACGAGAGAACTCCAGCTTCAACTGGTAGAGTTTTCCGGGAGCAGGTCAGAACCATATCTAAGTATCGGACATTCCAACCGGCAGGATCTGTTTTTTGATTTTCCTATAGGTCAAGCAAATTGCAATCGAAGGGTATGGTACTTTTGAATCTCTCAGATGAGGACACAATTCACAATTTGCTCGTGGCCCGCGATCCCGTGGCCGGCCGTGATCTAAAGAGGAAGCGCAATTTCAACCGACCCAACGCGGCCACTGGCAGGGTCGCGGACTACGACTCGCAATCTAGCCGCATTGACAGGCACATCGACACTCATCCGGTGATAGAAACCCTCTTTGCTGAGCTTGTCGAATAGTTGAGAAGGCATGGCAGCTTCAAGGTGCTGCTTACTGCCACCGAGTCTACGGCCGTCAGCAGCATACGCGGCCACTGCTATATCGAGCGCGCCATGATAGCGCCCATCCGCCATTGATGTAAGCGTCATTTGACGAGCCAGGATAGCAAAGCGCATAACATAAGTTTGCACTCGTTCCGTTACAATATTGCGTGCGCCATTCGCGCTTTTCTTCGTTCTGGGCGCTTGTGCATCAGCGTCCGTTGCTGCTTGCGGAAATGCCTGCGGCGCTGGCTTTTCGAGACCGTCAGGGTCTATCCGCACTTTGAAAAGAATTGATTGCGCATCCGGCGCGCCGTCAACAAGTGCGGCTTCCAGCGCATCCCGCCGCGCAGATACCGGAGCCACTACATCGGGATCATCCGCGTAGTAATCACTCCGGTAAGAGAGACGATAGCTCTTTCCAGAATCCAGCCTCCCGAGACTGACGTGGATGCTTCGCAAGTTTCCGTCGAATATGGAATTCGTGGGCGAGTATGCGAGCGTGTAGTAATAGGACCCCGCATCGACGGCTCGCGCCGCGGCACGTGCAAGGTTGTTGGTGTTTACAAATGCCTCGCCGCCAGTGGCCTTGGCGATCTCCCTCATGGTGGCTTGAGTCGCGTCAAGCGATTGATTCCAATTATAGGAGTTCTTCACAAAGACAGGATCACCGCCATTAGCATCGGGCATCCCAGGAGTTGCGGACTCAGACTGCTTATTTGACGTCATGCTTGTAGGACTGCCTCCCGCGGAATACGATTGATCAGCCGCTAGTCCGTGTACATCGATGGGATATACGGCAGTCTGGCTTACCGCAAGTTCGGCCGAGACCTTGCGCAAGCGTGCGGAAAGAACATTGTAGTCAGCAGTGTTTTCACTCATCCGTCCAAATGAGTTGGATGCGGAGATAGCTGTCTGTCCATAAGGGTTCGAAGTTGAGGCACGTTGCATATTCTGCCCATTGTCTAAAGTCTGCACGTTGTCGAAAATCTGCCCATTGTCTAAATCACTGCTGACTGGCAGTCGTAAGGACCGAAATGAGCTGGAAAACCACAGAAGGTTTTTACGTCCCGGCGCGGCAGCAAGGAATTGACCGATATCAACAAATGCATCGAGAGTTTGTTGTGCTGCATGAACTCGTCTTGCAACTGCCGCAGGATCAGTCGAAAGATCAGAGTCGCCGCCCCAGGAGGTCAGCTTAGGCATGCCTGCCTGGCTATTCATTGCAGCGATCAAACGACGGGAGTCGGCCGTGAAACCTTGCAACATAGCCAGCCGATTGCCAAGTACAAAAATGGCCACCTGCGTTCCGGCGTTCTTGTTGCGAAGAAATCGGAGTATCTCGCCATGCGCCCACATCTGGAAATCCAGAGGAGTGTTCAATTGGTCGAATAAGATTACGCAGAGCGGCCCCGTGCTCGATGTTGGCTCAAGATTAACGAAAGTATGAGCGGGCAAATCGAAATCAAGGGGAGGAAGGTCGCTCTGATCGATCTTCGGCGAATGTTCATCAAAGCCCGCGATCGATTGGCGAACTCCATTTTCTTTCACTTCGAAATTGCTTTTGGAAAGGCCCTGAACTGGCGTGCCATCTGGACTGCTCACGTGGACATCCACTAATACAAGCCGTGTCGTGATGTGCAGCACCGTCTGGCTTTCATTGGTGGGTGTGACTTCATCTGATGCATGAGCCTGAGTTGAAGCGTTGCGCTGTGCCGAGAGCCTGGTAGAGATTAAAAGACACGAGAATATCGCGAAGGCTACACCCGCAAGCAGAAGTCTTTTCGTAAACGTATGTTGCTTCCGCATCATATGCTCACAAAATCCCGAATGCCAATTGATACGCATTACCTACCTCACCTCACTTCCATATGATTGAGATGCGCTGCCAGTAAGAGCGACTCAGATACTCAGATCATCTCACGAGAAACAGTCGAAATGGTCCCGGCATGAGACGATCAATCACTGGATGAGATCCGCTCCCATTGGGCCAAGGACCACAGTCTCCTCAAACACGCGATTACTGATGATTCCTTTCTTGACGCCGGTGACGGGGATTCTCTTCTCTTTCCCGGTCGTGTTTACATAAAGAGTCCGGCCATCGACAACCCTTGCAAACACTCCCTCGGGTGTCCTGGGGCCGGGTTGAATGCCCGAAACCGTGTAGAGATAGTTCAGCAGCGGTCCGATCGCGGAAGGATTCGATTCCGTTGCCAGATAGATAGCATTTCCTTTGCCGAACTTGTTAATGGTGATAGCGGGAGTATGGTCCGCGGTATTCGTGAAGCGCGCAACGACCGAGGCCGTGGACAGCTCAAGAACTTCATAGCGATGCACTTTGGTGTCGATCGAGACGCCACCTAACTGAAATATTAGTGGCGTAGCGTCGTAAAACGCGTTTGTCTTCACTCCAAATACATCGCTCAAGCGGCCGGGCAGCGGCGAATTGAACCATTGCCCGTGCTCGTCAACCTTGGCCGAATACGCGGTCATCAGAACGGTTCCGCCATTGCTTACATAGTCGCGCAGCGCCTTTGCACTTGCAGCGTCCATCACGTAATCGGCCGGCACGATGACCAGCTTGTACGGCGACAGATCGGCGTGCCCGATGTTGATGATAGCTGTGTCAATATTGGCGCGGAAGAAAGGCTCAAAAGCTCCTTGCACCTGCTCCGTATAAGATGGTTTGTAGTATTGACGCGTCGTATTGGAGGGAGTGTTCGGACTTGAATCGATGAAGGAATCGAAGGAATAGGCGATGGCCACCTCAGGATGCGTGTAGCGCGGGAATCCAAACTTCGAAAGCTGCTTGAATTCGGATGCGATGCGCGCGAACTCGTCCACCTTCCAAGAGGGAGTGTCGTCGTGGTCCACCAGCCCAAAGAGCGCCTGCTCCTCGCCGCCGAGATGACTGTTGAAGGTCCATGCGAGCGTCCCTTGCGCGCCAATCATGAGCCCCAGATACGCGTACATTCGGCTTCGTCCCGGCGTTCCGTAGTCGCCTCCGCCGCCTGCCGTAAATTCGTTGAACCAGATGGGTGTCTCCAGATCGCCTTTCGTCATCAGCGCGCCAAACGTGCCACTGATAGGGTCTCCTGGGTAGAAACCCTCAGCACCGTAGGAGACATAAGACTTGTATGTGGCAAGATAATCGAAGCCACGCCTCCCCGCGGTATCCCACAGATTTGAGATCGATGGAACTTCCGGCATATTGCGCTGGCGAATCGCTTCAAGTTCTTCTAACCGGGCCACCGTGACATCGGACCAATAGCGGTGGAGATCCAGATAGCGTTCGGGAGGTCCAGGCCCGTCTGCGAGTGGCAGGTCAACGTCCTCGAAGCTGTTCAATCTGCGTGACCATCGTTGTGTGGCCCAGTCCTTGTTAAGTTCCTCGATAGTTCCGTATTTCTCTTTGAGCCATGTGATGAAGCGCTGGCGGTCGGCTTCTGAATAGGACATGAAACCGTTTCCGATTTCGTTGTTGTAGCCGACAGCGATTACTGCCGGATGATGGGCATAGCGTTTCGTCAGAGTGTCCGCCATAATTTCCAATTCGCGCACGTACCCCGTATCGCTGATGTTGTCCATATAGCGCTCCGCGGGTGGAAGGCGCGTGCCGTTCTGGCTAATAATATCGACGCCAGGGTACACGCGATGCAGCCAGATGGGCGCCGGCGAGCCCGGAATATCCAGAATCACGCGAATCCCGGCGGCCTGCATCTTGTCCATCACCTTGTCGAACCACTCGAACTCGAACTTGCCTTGCGCGGGTTCAAATGAGTCCCACGACAAATCCCCCATGCGCACGACGTTGAATCCCGCGTGCTTCATGATGGCAATGTCACGGTCAATCTGCTCGGGCGTGCGATCGATGGGCTGATAACACGTTCCCACAAAGAGCTGCCCAGGCCCAGGCCAGTTTGGGTGCGCGGGAGTATTCTGAGCGACAGAAAATGCGCTTAGCGCCAATCCGACAGCTAGAGATAGCGCAAGCAGATTTATCGAGACGCCCGAGCATTGCCGGTAACGCGGCAACCTATTCCCTTTTCTCATAGAGCCCCCTTGCATAAGAAAGTGATTGAACATTTGATGTTTCTTTAAGATTCGACACCTCCATGGAGGGACAGGCAAGCTGTTGTAGGATCAGTTGGCGGTTTCGGTGAAGGTGACCGTGGCTCCGCCGAATGCGAACTGGTCCTGTGCGGTGACGGTCACAGTTCCCTTTGTTGAAGGCAGCGTCAGAGTTACCGAGGCTGTACCTGATGAATTGGTTGCGGCAATCACGCTGCTGCCGCTGTTGACTCCGTTGGAGAGCGTGCTGGCCGAGGTGGTGAACAGAATGCTCGCGCCGCTCGCTGAGCCGCCAGCCTGGCCGAGAGACAGCGTGACGGCCAGGGGGTGTGATAGAGCCGAGCCGGCCTTGCGCGATTGCTTGTTGCCCCCGGTGACAGAAAGCGTGGCGGCGGGCTTGCCGACCACGATCCAGCCGCCCTCGGTCTGGGTTGCCGTACCATCGCTGCCCGTAATGGTGTAGTGGCAGAAGCCAGGGCTGTTGCTGGTGATGACGGTAATGGTGGCCGGCTTGGTGGTGGTGATGGCGGTGTCGGTGAGCATGAGCGAACCGCGGCATGGCCTGACGCCCTCGAAGGCATCGAAGACCGCCGAGGTCAGGGTTACGGGAGCAGGGCCGCTCAGTATCTTCGGATGCAAAATCCCCGTTCCGTAGGCCGGAATCATCAGATCGTCCGGATTTAAATACCACTCCGATACTGGCTTGTTGGTCTGTGCGCCGCTTACCACCAGTAATGTGATGCTGTAGGGCGCATAACTCTGCGTCGCACTCCATGGGGTTGAGGCCGAATTCGTGATTGATCCAGGGTTGGTCGAGACCAGCGAATACGCCTTATAGGTGGTGGCGCTGAAGCCGTTCAGATTGAAGGTGACATTTGCCGTGTTGTTTGGATCCTTGTTCAGGACCATGATCGTCATGGTCGTGCCGGCTGAGTCGAGCGCTGCGTAACTGGTGAACAGATCCTGATTGGCGCTGTTCCGGTCTGAGATGGAGAGCGTCCCGAAACCGTGCTTGGCCCCATCGTAGTTGGTGTAGAGCTTCATGGCCTGAAAGTTGGGATGGGGTTGCTTCGTAGTATCGTCGGTAGCATCCGGCCCGCCCCAGCGCGTGGAAAAGCTCAGCCCCTCGCGGCCCATCACGCCAAAGGCATCCGCATCCGATAGCGCGGTGGCGAAGTCCCACTCGCTCTGCGGAACCAGGAACGACTCCCACTCGGAGAAGGAGAGCGGTGTTCCCGGATAGATGGCGTTCACCAAGGCCTTGAGCCGCGGGATGATAAAGGTGACGCCGCGATCGGGCTCATTTGTGGTAATCCAATCCGCATCGTTCCCCGCGTTGTAGTATTTCGGATCCCAATAGGTGCGATAGATCATGCCCGCGGCAGCTCGCTTCTGCGCATTGGTGAACTTGGAGGTGTCAACGTTGGGGCCGGCATAGGCGTGGACGTCAAGAACATCGAGCGTACGCGCGCCGTTTATTCGATCCAGCCAATTGATCTGGTTCAGCCACCAGGGCAGGTAGTCGATACCGGCGTGAGCGGCTTTGTCATCTCCCGAGGTGCCTGCCGTCCAGTAGTAATTCCAGCAGCAGGTGACGGGGCCGAAACGAACCGAGTTCGGATCCCATGCTTTTAGCTTGATCCCCTTTAACTCAAAACGATTCGCTAACTCGGTGTATCCAGGGTGGACAGGATGAACGTCGCCGTGCGGGCCATCCCAGATCTCTGGCTCGTTGTCCATGTCATAGAAGTGACAACTGGTGATCGGCGAATAAGGTATATTGCAGGCGCCGCTGCCAAAGGCCGCGGAGAGCGCCTTCATCCACTCGTCGCGGTAGAGGCAATTGCCCGTGGTGCAGTCGCTGGCGGTATCGACCAGCGGATAGTACGCATCTGTCACCTGCTGAGTGGTCACGCGCGTCTTGCAATCGGGTTTCTGTCCGTTACCGGCATCGGTATTGTAGGGATCGACCCTGCACTGGTTTCCATACTTTTTGACGGAATAGCTCCAATGGCCGGTTTCCTTGGCCACCCAATCGAGCGTAGGCATCGTGGTGAGTATGCGGCTGCCGGCGTTGACGGTGTACTTCACCAACTGAACCGAGTCGTTAATGTTGCCGTTGGAGCTCGGCAGGCCGAAGTCCTCGAAGAACCAGTCGCCGCCCGAGTTGTAGGTGAAGGACTTCCAGTTGTAATCCGAGGTTGCGTTGCCTCCAAAGCGAACCAATTTCGGCGACACACCAGAGATATTGTTGACGTTGGTAGTATTGATGCCGTAGATGTACGGGCTGATCTTGTGGCGATCGGCCAAGGTGTTGATCGTGACGCTAACGTTGGCGCTTCCGGGCGATGTAATGGTAATTGTCGCCGTGCCCCTTGAAGCGGCGTAGGACGATGCGCTATTGGAATCGGGCGTATAGGTGACGGTGAGCGTATCGGCGCCCTTTGCCAAAGAGCCGGGTTGAACGTAGAAGGTCGCTGCGCCGGAGTTCAGCGTCACGGCCGAGGAGGCATAGCTTCCGCTGGAGAGCGTCACGCTGCCGGTTGGCGTTGCGCTCCCGCCCTTTACGGTGACAGTAACAATCAGGTTTTCCGCGTAGGGATGTGCGGCCTCTTCCGGCGTGACGGTCACTGTGGGCGTAGTAGGGTTCTGGTTTGTCACCCTGTCTACCTGGCTTCCGCTGCCGTATACCCTAACTGAGATAGCCATCGCGAAAAATAAATGTACAAGGAATAGTCCTGTTAATCGATTCATGCAAATAACCTGTCAAACCCATCTGCGAATGGCGTAAAATCGGCATTCGCGTGTTGTATCGACGCTGCGGAATGCGTCCTCTAGTTGTTAGTCTGACTGCGTTTCAGTTTGACGAGTACGACATCGTTACTGTTCATCGGCACGGTCAACTCAACCGTACCATCGGGTCCGCTTCGCATCACCTTGTCTGTCTCCGGCAGATCGCGCGTAAGCTCATTCAGATGCGCGATCTGCGCCGCGGTCAGTTCCTTGGGGGAGCCCATTTCGATGTATGCAGAATATGCATCGTTGGCGTGATACCCGGCGCGATGTACTTCCAGGCGGTAAGCAGTATTCGGCACAAGATGCGTGACCTGCAACAGTACGGGCGCCGCCACATGGGCGGGAATCAGTTTTGTATAGAAGGATCGATTACTCACCTTCTGATCCGGATTCTCAAAGTCCCAGATCACAGCCGTCAAGTTCCCATCATTCGTCGACAGCATCGCCTGAGAATCATTTGTAGGGATACTGTCACCTTGAAGCGCGTGAAGGTATTTGTAGGCGAAGAATGCCGGCTTGCGAATGCCTTGTGGGTTCAGAAGCCCGTATCCTCCTTGAAACGGCGCAGACGGCGGTCCCGGTTCTTCGAAAAGATCGGTGTAGGTCCAGTAGCTCATACCCTGCAGCAATCTTTGACTGGCTTTGAGCTTGGTCAGGATGTAGGGCGAGCTGATATAGGAGTCGTGCACCGAGTCACGCGGCGTATAACTTGTGCTCCACTCGGTAAGGTAAAGCGGAAGCCCCGGAAACGGGGAGGCTGAAATCTGTTCACGAACACGCCGTACATCACCGATAATCCCATCGGGGGATGCGGAAAGTTTTGTGTCGTTCACTCCGTAGTCATCGAGAAATCCTCCCTCGACGCCATACGTGTGAGTTGTCACGAAATTAACAGCAGCGCCGCTCTGCTTCACATGGGCGAGAAATTCGGGAACCCATGCCGCTCCGGCAGTGCTCGGTCCACCGACCCGCAACTCAGGGTCAATGGATTTGATCGTCCTCGCCGTCAGATCGTAGAGCTCGAAGTATGCTTTCTGATCGCCACCTTCCCAAAAGCCTGAGAGGTTGGGCTCATTCCACACTTCAAAGAACCACTTGCGCACTTCTTCTTTTCCGTAGCGCTCCTCAAGGTGCCGGATAAATGCATCGACAAGGTCGTGCCAACCGTCCGGTTTGGGGTGCGATGTGTTGCCGTTCCAATAGAAGACGCTATTCTGCGACGTGGCAAGCGCCTTCGGTGTGAAACCGAGCTCGATGAACGGCCTGATGTGCCGGGCCAGCAAGTCGTCATAAAGCTGGTCGATCTTTGTCCAGTTGTAGACAGTCTTTCCGTTTTCGATTTGCACCGTTCTCAACACATCATGAAAAATCGCATGAAAGCGGATGTAGCGAAAGCCGAGTTCATCCACAGTGAGCTTGAGCTGTGCCTGGCTGTCATCACGAATTAACGTGCCAGGATAATCAGATCCCACCGACAAATCGAAGAATCGATCCACAGGTCCTGCCGTGTCTTTGAGATTCACGACAATTGTTCGGAATTGGACCTGTTGCGATTGAGCCGCAAGAAATACGGAAGATAAAGCCGCAAAGAAACCGATAGCCGAGATTGAAAGCCGCCGAAGAACTGAACTGAACATAACTTATACTTCCCACAAAGAAATTGGCTGGCGAGATTGAAGTGCGCCGTTTCGCGCCAGCATTAGTAACTGCAGGATGGGTTTTCTAGATGCCCTGCGACATCGAACGTTATCACGGCAAGGATTGCATCTCTGAACGACCATATGTTTGCGGTTCACGGTGTGTCGAGGAATCCCAGTCGGCGCCCCGCAAGTCGGGAATGGAGATAAACGTGGCTAGTACATGCTAGTCCCCCAGATGATGCCTCTACCGCCGTTGGTTCCCAGGTAGACCGTTCCAAACGTTCGCATATCGCCGGCAATCGCAGTAGATCCGGCCCACTGATGGGCAGAATCATTGATCTGGAGCCATGTATAACCGCCGTCCGTCGACCGATAGAATCCCCAGACCCCACCGATCGTCCCGTCGAGATAGAGAGTGAGTTTGTTAGACCCCGCCGCGGCTTTGCCGTATCCCAGGAAATACGTCAATCCAACGCCGGAAATCGCGGTCAGATTTGGAGACGTGCTGGTGCCAGTGTTGGAATAGAGGCCACCAACCTCATCTCCTCCGGTCAGCCACAAATCCCCTTGGGCATCCGGTAAGGATACAAGAATCGGTTGCCAGGCATACTGAGCGTTGGGAAGATCCGTCTGAAGGGTCGTGAAGGTCGCGCCGCCATTCGTGCTCATGTAGAGCGTGCCGTTGTTGGCTCCTAAGTTGTACGAGAGTCCATAGTAGACGCCTGCCTTCGCGCGGTCGCTGACCACTTGCGCTTGCGCGGGGATTCCAGTTGAAGCAGTCCAGCTCGCTCCGCCGTTGTTCGAGTACCAGACGGATGTCGTATCCTCCGTTGCCCAGACCATCGAAGAACCATCAGGGGCAATGGCAATTTTGCCACCGCCTTTGCTCCCCGGCGGTATCGAGGCAAATCCGGTCCACGTCAATCCACCGTCGGTGGAGATTACGGCGATTGGCGAGGCGCCGTTGGTTCCGTCGGTGATGCGCACCACGGTCGTTGGCGTGTTCTGCTCGAAATCCATTGATGTGGGAGTTGCCGCGGGATTCGTGAAGTTTGCCTGAGGAGCGGTCGTCAGGTTCTGATGGGCAAATCCGTAAACATCCCCGATAGCGCTCAATAGGATGGTGTTCCCGGTGGGCGGCGCCCAAAGGTTTTCGACCGCTGTTTCTTCGATCCCCAGGTCATTGAGATCCCAATCAACAACGCCCTGTGAGCTCGCGCTGGGCGCGGCATTGATTAGATCAGTCGTAATCCAGAGCCCTCCGCCGAAGCCGTAAATGGCGTGAGCCGAATTGAACGGATCGATAGCCAGGGCTGTTACCCAGTTGCCCGTGGTGAGATTGCTGTCCGCGCCACTCCAGGGAGCCAGCGAGTCGTCATGGGTGGCGAGATTCGGCGAAACGGAATACGGCAAGCCAGAGGTCTTGTGCGACGAGACATCGCGCCAGGTGGCGCCATCGTCCGTCGTAAGATACACCACATCGGCCGTCCACCAATACTGATCGAGAGTGCTCAACAGCAGATGCCCGGCATTGCTCGCATCTAACGCAATCCCGCCGTAGCCGTTGCTGTCATTGATGGTGCCGTTTGAATTGGGCAGGATGATCTGCGTCCAGGTTCCCGATGTCCAGTTGGGGCTTGGAGTAAACTTCCAGAGCTGGCTGTAATTCATCGTGCCTGGACCGCTCTGGTCGCCGTACAGAATGTAGATCGAGCCGTTGGGACCAAGTTTGCCTTGAAGTGGAGCCTCCGCCGCTGGAGATGTAATGGTAGGCTGGCCGCTCACGGCTGTCCATGTGCTCGCCGTCGAGCCGCCATTGGTGGTCACGTAGAGTCCTTGCGAGTTACCCCCCGCTCCCGTGCCTGCCACAACTGCATAAACCACTGGTGTGGAATAGCCCGAGGAACCGCTCGATTTGATCGGAAGAACCGACACTACGCCGTTAGAAGTTGTAGACCCCCATTCGTTTGGAATGGATGTCGTAACCGATAGGCCAGTCATCAAGTTCCATGAGCTGCCGGAGTTGGTGGAGATTTGCAGGCCGGCAATGCGCGTTCCATAGTAAACCGTGCTGGGCAAATTGGGATCCACTGCTATGCGATCGCCGGTTCCGCGGCCCGGTTCGTTCGAGCCACTCTGGAAGTTCAGCGGAACTGTAGTAAACGTCTCGCCCTGGTTGTTGGAAACAAGCATTGCCCCGTTTGGAGCCCAACTGGCGATATACTCACCAACCGCCAGGTAGAGCTTGGTCGGGTCGGTGGGATCAAGCCCGAGCGCCTCCACGCCGGCATAATTCCAGTTGTTCCTCGAAGTAAAGTCGAGGAGCGGAACCCATTGCGTGTCGTTGGGACCCCAGCGATACGCCCCGCCGACGTCGGTCCGTGCGTACATCAGATTCTGTTGTGTGGGATGGAAGAAGACACCGGTGATATATCCGCCGGCTACGATTCTTACGTTCGTCCACAAGTACGACGGGCCGTTTACAGTGAGCGATACGCTGGCGGTGGCTTGGTTATAGTCCGTTGTATCCGTGGGCGTGAACGTAACGGAGAGCGTTTGGGTTCCTGTTGTCTTCATCTCCGTGCCTGCTGCAGGCGAATAAACGAATGTGCCGGCAACACTCGCTGTTGCATCCAGTTGTGTGCTGTTCAGAACCGTGTCCACAGTGATCGGCGCAGGCGTGTTCCACGTGATCGTGGGCGTTGAAGTTGTTTTTGAGGCGTTGCTGCCGCCGCAACCATTCAACAAAAAAACAACGCAGAAAAATGCTGTCAAGTTAGAAAGAACACGCTTCATACCTAGAAATACTCCTAGAGCGGCGCTTCATCACTGCCCAACTAAGGTTTTCTGAATTCTCCGGCCGGGAGCGAATATCGCTCCCGGCCGGAAGTTGAATAAGAGACACAGGGACTACTGCACAAGCACGCTCACGCTGATTGTTTGTTGTGAGCAGGGATAGACGTTGCTGCCTGCCGTGCATGTGGAGGTAGTATTGTTTGTGGTGCCGGGAACATATGTATCGGCATATGCGTAGACAGTCACGGTAGTCGTCCCCTTTGGAGTTGCAAACTGTATACCCTTTGAACACGCGATCGACCCCATAATACCGGCCGACAAGGCTCCGATTGCGGCAATGAGAAGAAGCATGTTCCAACGGCTCACGAGGGCTACAGCCTTCATACGCCGGCGTACAAACAGGAGTAGAAGGCCTGTGGGTCCCGCTATCCACCAGATCATCTTGCTTGCCGTCGGCGTCTGCGGAGGCTGATTGATCGCGACCCACATCGTCACCGGCGGTTCAGGATAACTTGCGCTGGGGGTATTCGGAGTTACATTTACCTGACCAGGCGAAAACACACAGGCGGAATTGGCAGGCAAGGTCGCGGGATCGCATTGGAAACCGACAATTCCGTTAAAGCCGCCGTAGCTGGCGGGGGTAAGGGTTATCGTGCTGCTGCTGCCTGTGCTGCTGTTCACTGTGAGCGAGGCGCCGCTGGGCGTGACGATCACCAGGGGGTTGCTAACTACAATTACAGATCCGCCTGAACCAGACGATGAAAGGTAGTTTAGGTCGCCACTGTAGGCTGCTGTGAACGTGTAGGTGTCGGCGACCGTCAGGGCGGTTGTGGTGAGCGACGCCTGGAATAAGCCTCCGGCAGCCGGAACCAAATTTGCCGATCCCAGCGGCGTGCCGGTGCCTGTGGCAAATGCGACAGTTCCTGTCGGAATGCCTACTCCGGCGAAGTTGATGGTGGCGGTCAAGGTGTTGGAGCCCCCGGGAAGTGTGCTGTTCGGACTGACGTACGGCGGGGTGATGGCCACGGTGGTGGTGGTGGCCGCTTGACTTACCGTAAGCGGCAGTGCGACCGAGGTGCTGCCAGCAAAAGTGCTGCAGGAACTAGAGCACAGATAGACGGCTTGCAGCGAATGGCCTCCGCCGCTCAGTCCCATGGGCAGCGAGAAGGTGGCTACGCCGCCACTGCTCAGGGTTGCTTCGCCGGCGATCAATCCATCCACCAGAAGCTGCGCGCTGCCGGCAGGCGTTCCGCCGGAAGAGGTAACGGTAGCCGTCAGCGTGATGGCTTGTCCAAAAGACGGCGTACCGCTCGGAGATGTCATCACCAGAACCGTTGTCGTAGCGCTTGCGGTCGAGCCTACACCGGTGAGAATCACCTGGGGCGCGGCTGTATTTTGCGCATTGCTAGAAAGAGCTAGCATGTCCGTCCTGGTTCCAGATGCGGATGGATCGAAGATGGCATCCATCTCGCAAACTGCACCAATGGCAACCGTCCCACCGTCAGCGCAGGCTGGTTCCGTGCCCGTGGGCGTGCCGAGGCTGAAGTCTCCGGTATTGCCGGTAGCAGTATAAAAGGGACTGCTGAAGGTCAGGGTCTGGTTGCCTTCGTCTTCCACCTGGACCGGCAAAGGCCCGCTGGGTGAGCTGAGCGCCCAATCGCCGAACGACACGGTGGTGTTGACCCTGTTCACCTCATAGGCGGCTGCGTGGGTTGCATCGGTCACCCAGAGATTTCCGGTTGCATCCACAGCCACGCCATAGGGAGCGGCAACTCCGAATCCGACCTCGATGGCGGCGTTGGAGTTGAGCGTGCCGGAGACGTTGGGAATGCGGAGAACGGAGTTTGCGCCCTGATCGACTACGAAGAGGCTACCGGAAGCGTCGGTGGCCAGCGCGGAAGGATTGCTGTAACCGACGGCGACCAACTGCTGAGTGCCGGTAAAAGGCGGCTGCAGCTTGTAAATCTGGCCGCTGCCGGAGTCGGCCACGTAGAGATTGCCGGATGAATCGACGGTCGTAGCCAGAGGGGCGGATAAGCCGGAACCGATGACTGAAGCGTTGGCGACATTCCAGCTTCCGGTGTAGGGCAGATAGACGATTCGATTGTTGCCGGTATCGGCGATGTACAGATTACCCTGCCCATCGACGGTGACTCCGGCGGGCCCGCTGAGCACCGCACCGGCAATCGGAGTTGGCGTCGTGCCGCCACTGCCGTTCGGTACCGAAGCCGTAACGATCGTGGTCTGCGCGGAGTTGCTCAGCACGCCATTGATGACCGGCACTTCGACGATTTGGTTGTGGCCGGTGTCGGCGATGATCACGTTGCCCGCGCCGTCGACAGCTACGCCCAGAGGTGCGCTGAGGCCTGTGCCAATCGAAACCGGCGAGGAAGAAGGCGTGGCGAAATAGAGCACGGCATCAGCTCCGGAGTCGGCAATGTAGTAGCCGCCGGCTGGTGAGATAGCAATCGACTGCGGCGAAGTGAAGCCGCTGCCGAACGAAGTGACTGTGCCGGAATCCAGCGTGATACCGGCGCCCAACCCTGTGCCGAAAAGATAGGCCGTAGCCAGCACGTTGTTACTCGCGTCGGCCAGGGTAATGCCGCCTGTGGCGATTCCAGGCTGCGCAGGTGCGAAATTTACATTGATGGTGCAGGATTGGCCCGCCGTGTAGCTGCCGGCCGCGCAGGTGCCGCCTGTAGATGAGAACGCGCTGCCGGATGTGAACGAGATCGACGCGGGACTCTCGCTAGCGTTAAAGGCTACATTCACTGTTGATGTTCCCGTGGAGAGGACTGCGACACTGCCGATGTTAGTGACTCCGAGAACCTGCTCATAGATGTTCGCGTTGGAGTTGGAGTAGAGAATCGACGTTCTGTCTAGGTTTATGTTCAGGGCCACGGTCAGCGGATTGCTCAACGGCAATCCTGCGGCGAATAAATACATACTCCCGAACTGCAGCGCGGGAGTTGTCGAACTGCCGGACGTTGTGAAAGGAACTTCGTAGATGTTCCCTGTGCTTGAATCGCCGACGTACAAATTTCCCGCAGAGTCAAAGCTAACACCAAGAGCGGTGGTGAGTCCGGAAGAAATCACTGCCGTGGGACTGGAGGTGCCGTAGGATGCTACCGGAACCTCGTAAACATTGCCGTTCCCCGCTGTGAAAAAGACGTCTCCGAAGGAATCGACCGCCAGAGCCGTTGGATTTCCAGTACCACCAGCTAGAACTTCAACATATTTTCCGGCGGCTGTCTCCTCCTGAATCTCGCCTGATCCATACTGTACGACGACAAATAGATCGCCGGCCGCATCGGTAGCTATGTCGCCTGGATCGTACCAGCCAAAGCCATTCAGAACCGATGTCGTCCCTGACGGATTGGGAACGCAATTGGAAGACGGAATTTTGATGACCGCGCCGTTCCACTTGTTGTCAACGTACAGATTATTGCTGCTGTCAATAGCTAACCCACCCAGCAGGCCGTCTCCCGACCACTTACTGCCATAATTGACAAGAGAGATGGCGGCTCCACCGCTGGCGGGAATCTCCATCAGAGAGCCGGAGGCTTCCAATTCGTATAAATTACCGCAGGTGTCCTGCACAACTTTTCCCACGTTAGACAATCCGCCGGGAGTAAGAGTAGTCGTCGAAGACACCACAATCGAGGGCACGGTCTGCGCACTGGCGGTGATCGCAAACGCCGCCAACAGCACGACGGCCATCCACGCGCTTCCCCGCGTCCAACCCTTCATCCAAACTTTGCTCAACATTTGAAGCCTCCAAATTGCGGGCCGTAGCCGCATATCAATTCTGTTTTTCTGTTCCATCACAGTCTCCTCGCTTTTCAAGCGGAATTCGCTGCATGGGGAGAGCGCAAAATGCGCTCTCCCGGCGCGGTTAGAAGTTGTACTTGAAGCCGAGTTCGACGATGCGCTGCCCCCTCTTGTAGAGGGTCCCACCAAAGATGGTAGGATTCAATACCTTTGCCCCGTTCAGTGCATCCTGCAGCGATGTGTAGTGAGATGTAGATGCATCTCCCACCTGGAGAGTCAGAGGATTGGATGGATCCAGCCCGCTAAAGGAAGTGATGGGATGGTTGAGGAAATTGAATCCGGACCCGCGGAACTGTATGTTCTGCCGGTCGCTGATCTTGAAGTCCTTGTAAATGGACATATCCCACTTGAAGTATTTCGGCCCGGGGATGTAGGGAAGGTTGTACACGCCATTAGTTCCCTGGGGTGGGAGACCGAAACAGTTTCCATTGACGAACTGATTCTTTGTCAGATTCGAGCGCGGGTTACAGGTCACGATTGGCTGCAGGGAGTAATCCGAAGTGCCAAGCCAGGTGTTGGGGCCGACCCCAATACTGTTCGTTAGCTCATGCCCATTAGTACCAGGAGTGTAGTAGGTCACAGTGCCGCCGAGTCCGAAATTGTTACCGCTCATCACCGGAAGGTCTGGTCCAGCCTGTAGCGTGATCACTCCTGACACTTCCCATCCGTTGAGCGCTCCGGCCATAATCCGGTTGCCGCGGAATTTGGTTCCCTCCTGCCAGGAATAGTTGCCATTGATGACATAGGGCCGATTGAAGGAGGTAATTCCATAATCGTGACTCATGTTGATCGGGTCGCTGATGCCACCCGTGTCCCAGTTGCCACGGACCGCCAGGGTCTTCGACCAGGTGTAGTTGGCGCCAAAGATCAGGCTTCCGGTCTGCTTGTTCAACGACACCTGCAAGCCGTTATAGTTGGCCCAGGCGACGTGGTTCGGAACGTTGATTTGCTGGTAATTCGGATAGGGGCGATAATCGTTGGGGAGATTGCCTGATATGTTGGCAATCGAGTTCACCTGTCCGTTCGCTCCCGCACAACCATCTCCGACAGTTCCCATGCATGGGTCCGGTCCGTAGAATGCGCCCAGAGGAATGACGTTCTGGTTCTGCAAATTGCCCAGAGTCGCAAGGCTGGAACTCTGGTTCCCTACGTAGGCTACTTGGAGTTGCATCTTCCGGGGCATACGCTGGTCCACTGTGAAGTTGTAGTTGTAGGTCACAGGCATCCGGTTATCGTTCGGGTCGTTTGCGCCGACAGAGAACGGCGCTATCTGTTGTGTGGTGCCGCTGTAGTATCCGCAGGGAACGTAATTGGCGTTGAACATCTGCGCATACGAGCACTGAATTCCGAAGCCATTCTCATTCCAGTTTGCCGCTCCAAGGGCCGTGCCTGCTCCCACAGCGTAGGAGACAGAATCGTGCGAATGGTAGGTGCCCCATCCGCCGCGGAGAACCGTTTTGCCATTGCCAAACAGGTCATAGGCAAGCGAGAAGCGGGGTGAGTAGAACAGCGGCCGCGACGGAACGCCCGACACGGGGATACTGGGATCCTTTTGGTGCCAGGTGAATCCCATCCAGGTTTTAGGATCACTCGTCAAGGTGCTTAGACCCTGATGTGGCGTCAGCAACGAAGGCTTCCAGACCGCAACTCCAATGCCATGACGGTCCGTCCAGGGTCCGAGGTGCGAGAGGCGAATACCTAACGTCACCGTCAACTTCGAGTTAACCTTCCACTCGTCGTTCACAAACCCCTCAAGCGTGGAAAAGATCATATTGGAGTTGAAGTCGGAGAGATCCTGACTATAGTTAAGGGGACACCCCTCCAGGAATTGCCCAAATTCATTATTGGTCCCGACTTTGTCCGGAGTACCTGATGGCGATGGAGTGGTCTGATTGACGTAGCAACTCCCCCAACGCATGAAATGGGCCTCGCCGTTGTACATGCTGCCCAGGTTCATGGAGTTATTGGCGGTCTGTTCGGCGTAGAATCCAGCCTTGATGGAATGAGTCTTGTAGACCTTGGTCAGGTTGTCGGTTAAGTTCCAGGAGAACTTGTTAATAAATTGGCCCCTATCGGCCGGCACATACGCCGCGGCAAAACCCGGAATGTTGATCGTCTCCCATCCAGCTTCTATAGGCAGTTGGTTTTCGTTGTTCTTTGTCTTTGTTGTGCCGGCCCCATACACAATTGACGGCAGCATGCCACCGCTGTAACCGGCGCTCGCCCACGCCGTGCCGGTGTCCAGAACCTTCGAGCGATCTTCATACTGCGCCGGCTCGAGGAAATACACGCCTGTGGCGATCAGTTCATTGGTGGTTGAAGCGTTCACCGTCTTGAGCAGATCCAGCGTCAGAGTATGCGACACAGTGTTAGAATTGAAGGCCGTCGGTTGCGGGACATTGTTCGACACGTTGTAGAGGTAGCTGCTACCCAAGGTGTTACTGTAGTTGACTTTCTCCCAGTTGTACGTGGCATAAAACTTGAGACTATCGGAGATGTTATCATCCACGCGGGTACGGAACTGAAATCCGTTGACGGTGCCGATGTTGTTATACACATAGTTGAAGCCCTCGCTCTGCGACGTCGTGCCAGACGGGCCGATGACGGGCTGAGGCATATGGTTGATCGCGGGCCAGAACCGGGTATATGCGGCAATGCCGGGATCAAAGTTATTAATCTGTCCATTGGTGATGGGATGGTCAGTCAGGTCATAGGTGCCGTTTGGCTCAACGCAAAATGCGGCGATATTGAGCCATGTCTCGGTCGAAACACTGGGGTTGGAGCAGTTATACTGGATACCGGTTTGATCGGTAGGGCCGGAACCCAAAGGCACATTGAGGGCATCGGCGAGCGAGGAGTAACTAAGGTCGCCGCCCATCATATTGTAGCTTCCGGAACTGTACTTGCTCGCCACGCCATTGGTTGGCACAAACGCCGTTTGCAGCCCGTTCCAATTGTGCTGCCAGTAGTTCTCATACCCAACCCAGAAAACCAGGCGCTTGCTCTTGTTGAATTGTGTTCCAGGAATCTTGATGGGGCCGCCAAAGCTGCCGCCGGGGTAGAGGTACTTCGTTTCCGGGCGCGAGGCTCCATCTTTTTTCGAAATCCACTCGTTGGAATTGAGATCGAAATTCCGATAATAGCTATAGAGCGAGCCATGATACTCGGAACCTCCCGACTTGCCTACCGCGCTGATGACAATGGGCCCTTTTGCCTCGTCAGCGCTAAAGTTCGAGGTTTGGACCTTGACTTCCTGCACCTGGTCCATGTTGATGTTGGCGAGCTGGCCGCCCATGTCTCCGGGATCGATGAGATTGGCGCTATCGGAAGTGACGTTGACCAAGCCTTGTTGCGGCGCTGTGCCATTCGCTGTGAAGCTGTTGAGATTGCCGCTGCCAAAGCCCATCGTTTGGTAGTCCGCGCCCACATTATCGAGCCCGCCATTGATGACGGAGAATCCCGGCAGCATCGAGATCAACTCGTTTGCATCGCGACCGACGGTCGAGAGCCGCTTGATCTGGTCCGCGGTAATCAAGGTGCTGTGCTCACCGGAATTGAGTGATGTTCCGGCGACTTCAGCTGTGACGGTTACGGACTCAGTAATCGCGCCTGGCCGAAGATTAATTTTTGGTATGCTCAGGTCATCGCCCGGGTGGATGGTGATCCCGGTCACCTTCCAGGTCTCGAAGCCTTTGTAGGAGATCTCCAAGCTGTAGGTGGCAGCTTGTACTCCAGCGAAGTGGAAGAACCCTTCTCCGTTACTTGTAATGCTGCTTATCGCTTGGTTGGCCTGGTTGGTCAAGACCACCTTGGCTCCAGGAATCACAGACCCCATAATGTCCTTCACTGTACCGGAAATCGAGGATGAGGTCTGCGCGCTCCCGTTAAAAGCAAGCGATAGTGAGACTACGCAGATGCTCAAGAATCGCAGAGCGCTTCTCCCTATCAGCCGGCCATTGAATATGTTTGCGAAGTTGCACCAAATTGTTTCCGACAAGATAGCCTCCAAATCTTCAAATCCAAATCGTTCATACCGTTCATCGAGCTTGCGATGTCTCCCAAAGGACATCGCTACAGTTGCCAGATGCCTTGATCACCGGTTTTGGGTATTTCCGTCTCAGGACTCAATGTAAGGTGAACTGGAAGCACTATAGGCGGCCGAAGTAGGAGTTCGAATCGTTAATAATGCACTGAATTGTTAATGCGCGAATAAAATGTTTAATGCTTTGTTTTCTGCGCATTAAACATGGTATAATATTAAGTTCGGGAGGTGTTTAGCCAGGTACATTCGGACATTTAACATCAGCAATCCCCCGCAAACACATTCGTAATATGGATTTACTCATCTGGAGTGGATTGATGGACCAGGTCGTCGCCTCTCATTCGAAGGACTCGGAACGCGCGGAACTGGAACTTGTCTTGGCCGCACTTGCGCACACTCCGCGTCTGGAGAAACTTCTGAGGTATATTGCGGAGAGATACTTTCAGAACATTATTCACGAGATCAATGAGTACAACATAGCGACCGAAGTCTTCGGTCGCTCAAGGACTTCGTTCGATGCATCTCGGGATTCCATCGCGCGCGTCGAGGCTCATCGGCTGAGAAAAAAGCTGACAGAGTACTACGAAACAGACGGAAAATGGCACGATATACAGCTCTCACTTCCACCGGGAAGCTATATTCCGTTGTTCACCCGCCGTGTCTCAACCCCTCAATCGACTTCCGCAACTGTACTTCGCGCGGATGGCCGTAAGATCGAGAACTTGTCCACAGCGCCTGTCGCGGATTCGGCTAAGACACCCGTTTCGTCCGAAAAGGGCATGGTCGAGACAAGCCATCCGGGACTGCTCGCTCTTCGCAAACGAACTCTGCTGTACGCCGTCGCAGGAATTGCCGCGCTGCTCGTTGTCAGCTTCGGCGCATCCAGATTCTTTTCACCAGGCAATCCAAGCCATCAGCCAGATACCGTTACGTCGCATCCGCTCAACGTCACCCAACCTACACCGCAAAATGCGGCTCAGGCTCAGGTTCCGCTTCGCTTGCTTGCTGGGTACAATGGAACTCCAAGGATTGACAGCGCGGGAGCCTATTGGCTGGCTGACCGCTATTTTCTTGGTGGCGCCGCCTTTCGGCGTCCGGACTACCCGCTGGTAAAAACCAGTGACCCAATGTTGTTTGACTATTGGCGCACGAGCGACTTCACCTACGATATCCCGCTCGCTCCAGGCCCCTATGAGCTGCACCTGTTTTTCGTGGCCTCGCCTCAGGATGATCCCAAATCCAGTTTCTTTAATGTGAGCGCCAATGGCCAATTGCTTCTGAGAGCATTTAACATCAACTTCGACTCTCTAGGTGCCAATATCGCTGATGAACGCGTCTTCAAGGACATCTATCCGGACAAAAGTGGCATTCTTCATCTGAAGTTTTTCACGGAGCGATCTTCACCAACCCTGAGCGCGCTTGAAATATTACCCGGCTTGCCGCATCGACAACTCCCCGTTCGCCTGGTTATGCAGCGCACGGCAGTCACAGACCACAATGGGGATCTGTGGCATCCGGATAACTATTACCAGAACGGCTCGCTTTCCGATTCTCCTCGACAGGTCACCGGCACTCCCGATCCAAGCCTTTACGCGCAGGAGCGCTATGGTCATTTCACCTACTCGATACCGGTCGACACACGCGGCCGTTATACGCTCGTGCTCCACTTCGCTGAACTTTACTGGGTTCCAGATCCTTGGATCGGCGCGGGGGTGGGAAGCCGGGTATTTCGAGTTTATTGCAACGGCACAACGCTGCTCGACAACTTCGACATTTTCAAGGAAGCTGGCAGCCAGCATGCTCTCACCAAGACGTTCTATCACCTGCGGCCTTCCCCGGAAGGGAAACTCGATTTGACGTTCGAGCCGATCGTAAACTTCGCGACAGTATCGGCAATTGAAGTCATCGATGAATCGGAGTAACGACCCCGGACCCAGTGAGCAAAGATCACCCCGGCATCGTCGAATGAGACTTATCAACTCCGCGGATCACAATGCAGGCGGAATCAGGATGTCGGTGATGGTGTAGGCCGGAACTGTAATCGTGAACTTCGCACCCAGTCCGGTGATTTCCGACTGGGCAAGGGGAGCTCCCGATTTCTGTTGTTCCGCACCGTAATCGAGGCGGCGTCCTTTTGAGCCGACCGTGCCGCCATCAAACATCACCGTTACCGAAACCGGTGAATTCGGATTGTCGTTGACCAGCATAAGGCCAACCACTCCGTCGCGTCTGCGTGTGGCGTGTACGGCCAGAAGCGGATCGCTGGAAGTCGCATTGACAAAGGTGTCTCCGGGATTGTGTGCCACGATATGCAACATCTCCAGACCCATGAAGGCCGGCCCGAAGCTCTTGCCATCGGAAGCAATCATCGAGCTGCCGTGCATTTCAGACCAGCTCACGTTCAAGGCGCCGGTTTCGAGCAGAAGAGAATACACGTCCGCAACCCATAACGCGGTGAAAATAGGATGGTCAAGCTTGGGCCAGGTGGGAACGGCCGCCGTTGAAAAAGCGATGGGTGGCATATGATCGTGAGGACAATCCTGACGGTACATGCCGAGCATGGTATTCAGAATCGTCCCCAGCTTCGCGCGGGTGCCGCTCAGCATATCGGCCTCGTTCACCGTCTTCCAGTCCGGAGGCGCCAGAGACACGGGCTGCCAATCGATCACGACAAAATCGATGGCCGAGCAGCCTGCCTTCAGAACCTTATCGTTCCAGTCGCGAGTCCACAGTTTCGTGCTCCAGTCGGAATCCGAAGGTTGCCCTTCCGGGGCTGCGAGGGACGCGCCGATGCGGATCGATGGATCGACGGCTTTCATGGAGCTGGCAAACACGGCAACTTGGGAGCCATAGAAGGATGGCCCGAGGTTGGCATTTCTGTCTCTGTTTCCCATACCCTTTGCGGGAATCGGCGCATGCAGATCCGGCGTACCGGTGTGTGTGTTCCCATAATAGCCGTTTTTGTACACCTGATCGCCGATTTGCCACAACCGAATGCCAAAGGGCTTAGGATGTGCAATGCGCAGGAAGTTGTATCCGTCATCCTCTGCGAGAGGGGCTTGGCCGCGAAGCGTAGCCCAGTACCCTACGGTGTGCCAGTCTTCCCCGTTCTTGCCTTTCGCAAGCGCGCGCGTATCGTTTGCATCTCCATTGGCATAGGCAACCCATGCGGCTGCTTCAGACTCATCTCCGCCTGCGGCCCCGCTGTTATTGGTCCCGTAGTTCACGACGATGAGCGCTGTGCCGAACTTGTCCAGGTCTTTCGCAAAGTTGCCGAAATTGCTGTCAGGAGAAATATACGGGGATTGACTTCCCTCGATTTGCGTCATCTCCTTGGATGACCAGTGATAAAGGTCGGCGATCCCTCCGCCGCCGGGGTAACGTAGGACAGTTGCGCCAGTAAGCCGTGTAAACTGCGCCGCGGCGGGCTTGAATGCATCGCCGTCGTTCATGGAGGCTGGCAGGCCAATCGAAGTATTGGTAAGAATGTTGATCGGCTTTCCCAAATCCACAGCGACCTTCGTCTCACCCGCGAATGCGAAGTTGGCGGCACACAACAACACAACAAGCGGCAAAATCGCAACGTGCGATCGGATGCAAAGGATGTAAAAACGCCCCGATTGGCGCAGGTGATACGCACCCGCTTTTGGCTGGAATGAATGAAACATGAAAATGGCCTCTCTTCTGGATCTCTGTGCTGCATATATTGAGTGTGGGTTCAAGCCATCGTTAACGGATGTTCACGGACCCAAGCTCAACTAAAGGGTAACAATAGAAGCGCAAGGTGGCAATTCGGAATCGTTAATGATGTACCAAATTGTTGGGGGACGCGCGAAAATGTTTAATGCACATCTTTACAACGACTTAAACATCATTTAACTTCCAAATATCCGTAATCGGCAGAAGTATACGCGCGTATTTAACGTTCAACTGCATGACGGAATGGCATTGCTGGAACGCTAGCGGTCTATAAGTTGTTGAAAGTACGTTTAATAGGGGCTATGGTATGGAAGAAGCCATCGACCTAACTCTACTTTCACGATTAGAGGTTGCGCTGAGGACGACCTTTGATGGACGGAGAGTTGTAGGCGGGAATCCAACGACAAAGAGGCCGCGAAGACGCGTTCCATTTGCGCTTTGTTTATCGGATTACGTCTGCTTTTCACGGTCTGAGGTGTCATCCGCTGACCTGCATGTTGTTGAAAATACGTTTGGTTGAAAATTCGATTCCTACCGCGTCCACCATAAAAACAATAATTTAATCGTCCCGCACCACAATCACCACCAAAATGCGCGGCCCGTGCACGCCTTTGATGCGCGTCATTTCAATGTCCGCCGTGGCGCTGGGCCCGGAGATGTAAGTAGCGAGCGTAGGCGGCTGCTGGCAACGGCTGAAGTACTCGGGCAGCGTTTCCACGATCTGGCTGGCGCGCAGGATGCAGAGATAATAGTCGGGCAGGAGGGTCAGCACGCGGCGTCCCTCCGTGGCGGAGTGGTGAAGCACGATGGTGCCCGAATCGGCGATGCCGCACGTGGCGGCTGTGGCGACGCCTTCGGCGCGCTCAATCTCGTGCTCGTCGATGGCCAGGCCGTGGTCGATGGTCCATTCCAATCCGGTGATCTTCCACGCGGAAGTGATCATCCAATCGAGCGGAGCTCCGGACGGCGCAACAAACAGAAGACGTCCGCTGGCGGCAAGCTGGGTGGTAATTACGTCGGCCGACTCGGCGGGCGTACATTCCACCACTTCTGCGTCGTACTCGCGCAGACGCTGAATCATTAGCTCGACGCGTGCCTGAGCGGAGAGCGAGCCATGGCGAATATATGCGCGGGGCAGAGCCGCATAGGCCTCGGCAAGCTGGGAGGCGTCACCCGCGGCGGAGGGTGTAGCCGCGCGGATGCGGTCGAGACTCCGTTGCCGGGATGGAACGGGCTTTTTCATTTTCCCCCTTTGTGCGTTCAGCCCACCACTGGTGGAAGGTTTGCTTGGGCAGGCCGCGCAGATCGCGGGTCTGGGTCCACTTCGCGCCCAGGCTGGGCAGCGCGTGAATCCATCCGTCCTTGCGGGTGAAGAAGCACAGGCCGATGCGTCCCATGCGCTGCGCCGAATGGAAGCCCTAGGCGGTGGCGAAGATGAGGTTGGCGATGCGCAAGCCGAGATACATGAGGTCGAAAAAGCGGCCCACTTGCTCGCGCTCCTGATTAACGACTTGGGCGCGCAGTTCGAGCAGCACCTCGGGAATGTTGATCTTGACCGGGCAGACCTCGTAGCATGCGCCGCAGAGCGAAGAGGCGTAGGGCAGCGACTGGGCATGCTTCATCTGCATCAGTTGCGGGGTGACGATGGCGCCAATAGGACCGGGATAAACCGAGCCATAGGCGTGGCCACCGGTCTGGCGATAGACCGGACAGGTGTTCATGCAGGCTGCGCAGCGAATACACTTCAGCGTCTATCGTTCTTTCGTTTTGGCGAGGATTGACGAGCGGCCGTTGTCGAGCAGGACGACGTGGAATTTCTGCGGGCCGTCGCCGGGCGTGACGCCGGACCACAGCGAAGTATAAGGGTTCATGCGCTCGCCGGTGGCGGAGCGAGCCAGAAGCTGGAGCATGACTTCGAGATCCTGGAAGCGCGGCAAAACCTTTTCGATGCCGACCAGGCTGATCAGGGTGCGTGGCAGCGTGAGGCACATGCGGCCATTGCCCTCGGACTCCACCACCGCGACCGTGCCGGTCTCCGCGACCAGGAAGTTGGCGCCGCTGATGGCCGTGGGGACGGTCAAAAACTTTTTGCGGAGATAGGTGCGGGCGGCGTTGGTCAGATCCTTGGGGTCGTCGGAGAGATTTCTGAGGCCCATGGTGCGGGCGAAGATCTCGCGCACCTGGCTGCGATTAATGTGCAGGGCGGGGACGACGATGTGCGAGGGTTCTTCTTCGCCCAGTTGCAGGATGGTTTCCGCCAGGTCGGTCTCATAAACGCTGACGCCCGCGGCCTGGAGAAAGGGATTCAATTGAATCTCGGCCGAGGTCATGGTCTTGATCTTGATTACTTCGGTGGCGTTTTCTTCCCGGAGTAGGTCAAGGATGATCCGGCGCGCTTCAGAGGCGTCCGCGGCCCAGTGGACGTGTCCTCCAGCAGCGGTGCAGCGGGCTTCAAACTGCTCGAGGTAAGCGCCCAGATTTTCGAGCACATGGAAACGGATGGCCGAGGCTGCCGCGCGCAGCTCCTGCCAGTCGGCCTTCTCAGCGACAAGTTTGCCGCGCTTGGCCTGAATGACGTCGATGGCGTGGGCCACGTTCTTGCGCAGTTGCGGATTGCGCAGCATTTGCTCGGCGGCCTGGGGAAATGGCGGCGCGAAGCGAGGGTCAAGACTGACGCGTCCGGGGGCGGAGTGACTCATAGCATGGCCTCCGTCCGGTTGTCTTCGCTGTCGGCTTCAGTGCTGGCCAGAATCTGCGCCAGATGGTGGTCTTCATGCCGGCGTATTGGCGGTGCATAGCCCCGCCCAGGTGCATGAGGCAACTGTTGTCGAGGGCGGTGCAGTACTCGGCGTTGGTGGAGAGCACGTCCTGCAGCTTGACAGTCAGCATGGCCGAGGAGACCTCGGCATTTTTTACAGAGAAAGTTCCGCCAAAGCCGCAGCAGCGGTCGACGTTGGGCAGAGTGGCCAGATCCAGGCCGCGCACCTTGGCCATCAGCTTGTAGGGCCGGTCGCCCAGTTGCAGCGCGCGGACTCCGTGGCAACTGGCGTGATAAACCACTCGATGAGTAAAAGTTGCTCCCACATCCTCCACATCCAGCCGGTCGATGAGAAACTCGCTCAGCTCGTAAATTCGCGGCACGAGAGCTTCGAAGTCTTTGCGCAGCGATTCGTTTCCCAGCTCGGCGAAGAGGCCGGGGTACTGATCGCGCATCATGGCCACGCAGGAGGAGGAAGGAATGACGACATTCTCCGCATCCTGGTAGAGGCGGACAAAGCGCTTGGCCTGGGAGAAGGCTTCGCCGCGAAAGCCGGTAATGGCGTGCATCTGGCCGCAGCAGGTCTGCCTGGGATGGAAATCGAGCGTCACGCCCAGCCGCTCAAGCAGCCGCACCACGGCGCGGCCCGTCTCCGGAAAGAGCGTGTCGTTATAGCACGTGATGAAAAGCGAAGCGCGCATGGTTGCCTCAAAGCCGGCAGGACGGCAACAAAAAGCATCCTCATCCTATTCGATAGAGAGATGAAATGTCGATTGCAGAGGGAATGTTACAAGTCTTTGTTTCCGGCGGCAAAGCTATCCGCAGTGACAACATGGCTGTCAATTGACCTTTGACAGAGCCTCGCATGCCAGCTTACTGTATTTCAGATATGAAATCAATTTCTGTATGAAATGTCCGGCCCAAAGCCGTTATGTCCTCATGGTGAATGTAGAGGCAGGATGATAAACGCAAATCCGTTGCTTGGAATTTTTCTTTGCTGGCTGGGCGGCGTGGCGTCGGCCAGCTTCTATGTCCCATTTCACAAGGTGCGCGGCTGGTCGTGGGAGACCTATTGGCTGGTCGGTGGCGTGATGAGCTGGATCATCGCGCCGTGGGTCGGGGCTGCGCTGCTCACCCATGATCTGCTGGGCGTTTTGCATGGTGTTTCGCCGCCGGTCCTTCTCTGGACCTACTTCTTCGGCGTCTTGTGGGGAATCGGCGGCCTGACCTTTGGGCTGGCCGTGCGCTACCTGGGCATGTCGCTGGGCATGGCCGTGGCCATGGGCAACTGCGCGGTCTTCGGCACGCTGATTCCGCCCTTCTTTCACCACCAGTTCAAGGATCTGCTCTCGCACCGTGCGGGTATCGTCACGCTGGTGGGCATCGCCGTCTGCGTGGTGGGTATCATCTTTGCCGGGATGGCCGGCATCTCCAAGGAAAACGAACTTTCCGCCGAGGTCAAGCAAGCCAGCGTAAAGGAGTTCAACCTCAAGCGGGGTCTATCGCTGGGCGTGTTTGCCGGCGTAATGAGCGCCTGCCTGGCTCTCGCGCTGAATCTGGACTTTACGGGTAATGCCATCAAAGACTTAGTCGTTCAACGCGGGGGCAACGCGCTATGGCAGGGATTGCCGGTGCTGGTAGTGGCACTGGCCGGCGGCTTTACCACCAACTTCATCTGGTGCGCCATCCTCAACGCGCGCAACCGCAGCTATGGCGAGTACCTGAAGATTCCCGCGAGCGGAGCGAAAGCAGTAGGCAAGTCCTCGTCGATGATCGGCAACTACTTTTTTTCCTTCCTGGCCGGAGCCATCTGGTACGTGCAGTTCTTCTTTTACACCATGGGCGAGTCGCAGATGGGCGACTACAAGTTCTCTAGTTGGACGCTGCTGATGGCCAGCATCATCATCTTCAGCACGCTATGGGGCATCGCGCTTAAGGAGTGGCACGGAGTGAGCCGCCGAACCAAAGTGCTGGTGGCTCTGACGCTGGTCACGCTGGTCGGCTCCACAATCATTGTGGGCTATGGAAATTATCTGAAAATGTAGTAAAGGCGGCGGATGAATTCATTCCGCCGACTCGATTCAAATTGACTATTGTCCATCCGGCAATTTCAAACTGTCATTACCACACGTCCGTCACCTCAAAGCTATACGTGCCCGCCGCAAGTTCATAGCCTGTCAAGCCATCCTTCTCGACTGGCTTTTCCAGCGGCTTTCCGTGCAGTGTGTAGTTTGCGGCCTCGGCTTCAGAAAGACTCAGCCACCCGCTCGCGTTGGGCGGAATAGTTACCGTCCAATGCGCCTTGTCCCCATCCACGCTCCAGTTGGAGTGAATCTCGCCGTAGGTGGACTGGTAGCGCAGATCGAGACTGCCGAGTCTGCGATCAAAGACCGGATGCAGAATGATGGTGTGGAAGCCGGCGTCGAGCGGCGTGGCATCGATGCCCGCGGCATAGCGGTAAATCCAATCGGCCACCGCGCCATAGGCATAGTGGTTGAAGGAGTTCATGCCGGGATCGCCCATCATCTGATTGCCGTTCCAGCGCTCCCACATGGTTGTGGCGCCATGCTTCACCATGTAGCCCCACGACGGGTAATCGGTATTGAGCAGCAGCTTATAGGCCAGCTCGGGATAGCCGGCCTTGGTCAGCTCCTCCAGCAGATACGGCGTGCCGAGAAATCCTGTCGCCAGCAGATCGTGATTGGCATGGATCTTTGCCACCAGCTTCTTTGCCGCCTCGGCGCGCAGCTTCTGCGGCAGCAGATTCATGTGCAGCGCCAACACGTAGCCGGTCTGCGTGTCCCCTCCCTTGCTTTTCGCATTTGGATTATTGATCGCGCCAAAGGGAGACGGGCTGTTGTCCGCCCCGGCCACAAAGCTGTCTTCGCGCACAAACTGCTTCTCAAACGCGGCGCGAATCTTCTCAAAGAGCTGTTTGTACTTTTCCTCGTCCTGAACGCGGCCCGTGGTGTGAGCCATCTCGCGCATCAGCGTTGCATCATAAGCCCAGTAAGCAGTGGCGATGAGCACGATGTCGGTCCTGCCCTCCGGTGAGAGCCAATCGCCGAAGGGAATTCCATATTCGTGGCGCCATAATCCGTCGGGATTGGCGGCCGCAATGGCGTCAAGATACTTTTCCATCGCTGCCCAGTTTTCTTCGATGATGCTCTTGTCGCCGGTCTGAAGCCACGAGGTCCAGGGAATAATCACGCCCGCATCGCTCCACCCCGGGGCGTGGCCCGCATTCGGCAAGACAGTTCCGGGCGAGTAGATGCCGAAGTAAGGCGTAGCGATTTGCGTTCCGCGCATATCCGTGGCGAACTTCCGCGAGAAGGCCGCCAGGTCCATGTTGTAAGAGGCCGCCCGCCAGAAGACCTGTGCATCGCCCATCCAGCCCAGCCGCTCGTCGCGCTGCGGGCAGTCGGTCGGAATGCCCACAAAGTTCGATCGCTGGCCCCACAGAATGTTGCTCCACAACTGATTGATGAGTGCGCTGCCCGTGTTGAGCTTCACCGTGAACGGCGCGTCGGTGTAAATCACGAAGGCGCCAACGTCATCTTTGGTGGGAGCAGTAGGCAGGCCCGTGAGTTCCATGTAACGGAAGCCATGAAAGGTGAATTGCGGCGTAAACTCCTCAACGCCATTGCCGGAAAGAATGAAGTGGTCCGTCGCCTTGGCTGTGCGCAGATTGTCGGTGTAAAGGGTTCCGTCCGCGTTCAAGACTTCGGCGAAACGCAGGCGCACGTCGGTACCTGCAGGCCATTGCCCTTTCACAACCAGTCTCTCGACTCCAGAGAGATTCTGTCCAAAGTCGTAGACATACACGCCGGCCTTGGGCTCAGTCAGCGAAATAGCCTGTAACTCGCGCTCGACGCGGATGGGCGGAAAGTCCTGCGCCACGATCTTCACCGGAGCAGGATGGATCACCGTTGCTCTCTCATGCCACAGATCATCGGGGAATCCCGCTTGAGACCATCCGACGTAATGCTCCCGCATAAGGTCCACACTCTCACCGTCGTAAAGCTCGGAGTGATAAAAGTTCGACGGGTCTGCCTGCCAGCTCGCATCCGTCGCCACCCACTCCACGCTGCCATCGGTGTGCTCAATGCGCAGTTGCGCCAGCAGCGCGGGCGGCGAATCGCCGTAGTTGTTGGGCTGCTGCGCCCACTCCAACGAAGTCGCGTACCACCCCGGCGCTAACAATGCACCGATTGCATTTTCGCCCTGCGCGACGAGTCCGGTCACATCGTAGGTCTGATAGACGGCCCGCTCGCGGTAGTCCGTCCATCCCGGCGCCAACACCTGGTCGCCTACGCGCTGCCAGTTGATGAACATTTCATATGCGCCCAGCGCCGTGGCATAGAGCCGCGCTGACTTCACCGGCTTTTTCACCGTGAATCCAAGCCGCAGAGCCTTTACGGAATCAGGAATCCAGGGATGGCTTAAAGAATCGTCTCCCGTCCCCTGCTTGCATGCGACGGCGTTCTTCCAGCCCGCATCGTCAAAGTTCTTCTGCTGCCAGCCGGAGCCAGCCTCTAGCGAAGTCTTCCAACCTGCCCCGCTCGCAAAAACTTTCGTGGTTCCGTCCCTGTACTCCACAAACAACGTTGCGATCATGGGCAGGGAAGCGGCCTTTTCGCCGAGCTGAACATAATGCACCTGCTCGATGGCGATGGTGTTCGAGCCTGTCGTCAGAGCGCTGGTCGCATCGGCGCTCACAAATTTCTTCCACGGAAACTGCCTCCATGGCGGATAAGGGCTGGCCGTCATCACCTGCGCGCCATTGATCCACGCCGAGACGGTGTCCTGCGCGGTGGCATAGAGCGTGGCGTGAAGCACGGGCTTATTCAGGGTTACAGTTTGCCGGTAGTCAATGTGCTGTTCAATGAGTTTTCCCGTGGGCAAAGCCTGAGCGCTCGGCTTCGCAAATTGATCCGGATAAGCAATCCAAGCCGCCGGAACCTTACGCACAGCAGCCTCTTCTACCGTTTCGTATCCAATCCACCGCGCGCGCCACGGCTGCTTCAGCAGCCCCGACTCCCACCAACTGGCCGGGCTCTCGGGCGCAGGCTTACCCGCCTGGTCCCACACCAGAACCTTCCAGTAGTAGCGTGTCGAAGGAGCCAGCGCGGGTCCGGCATACTGAATCTCCACCGACTGCCCGCTGGCCATGCGCCCGCTGTCCCATACGTTTGCCTTGCCCACAGCGAGCAACTCCGGTTGTGAGGCTACCAGCAGCCGGTAAGCCGTTTGGCGCGCGCCCGGTCGACTGTCGCGTAACTGCCAGGAGAATCGCGGCTGCGCATCGTCAATGCCCAGCGGCGTGGCCATCTCGTCCACGCGCAAAGCGGCCGGACTCGATGCTTGCGCACACGCCGCGGGGGCGCACATCACTGTCCCCACTCCGAGGCAAACTGCGATCATCGCAATTTGCGCATCGGCGCGGCAAATCTTCATCTGCTTATTGATCATTGCGCCTGGACCTCATTCCCTGACTGTCGCAGCGTTGTTGCCAAAAACTATAAGTACAACGGCGCTTTGATATTATCAGTTCAGTTCGCATTTCCGCGTTTGGAGAGCGTGTCATTTTCGTAGCCGCGCACCTTCTGCAGCCATCCGATCCCCTCGGGAATCCCGTGGCTGGCGCAATAATACTCCCACACAGCCGTCCAGGGCATCGATTTCGATTCCTCAAAGATCGCCATGCGGGTAGTGCCGTCGAATTTCTTTTCTGCGGCCAATTGCAGTTCTGACGGCTCCAGCAGCGCCAGCAGCAATGCCTTGCGCATATTGCGCGCGCCGATTATCCAGGCCGCGATGCGGTTGATGCTGGCGTCGAAATAGTCCAGCCCGATGTTCACACGCGAGATGTCGCCCGAGCGCACGATCTCCTGCGCAATGGCAATCGTGGCATCATCCAGCAGCACCACATGATCGGAATCCCAGCGCACCGGCCGCGAAACATGGAGCAGAATCTCGTCCAGAAAGCACAGGGCCGTTGAAATCTTGTCAGCGACACTTTCGGTGGGATGAAAATGCCCGGCATCCAGGCAGAGCAGCGTCTTGCGCGTGGCCGCGTAGGCCAGATAGAAGTCGTTGGAGCCGGCCGTATAACTCTCCGAACCGATGCCGAAGAGCTTGCCCTCGACGGAAATTTTATGATGCTTGCCGAGAGGCGCAGCAATGATTTCGTCCAGAGCCTCGATCAATCGTTTCCGCGGCCCAAGGCGATACGCGGGCAGATCCTTGTCCCCATCCGGAATCCAGATATTCATCACCGAGGGGGTGCCCAGCTCAACTCCGAAATACTCGCTGATGCGGCGGCACGCCAGGCAGTGATTGATCCAAAATCTGCGCACCTTGGCATCCGGATGACTCAGCGTCGCCCGCTCGCTGATCGGATGCGAAAAGCAGGTGGGGTTGAAGTCCAGGCCCAGATCGTGCGCCTTGGCCCACTTCACCCATCGCTCAAAATGCTTCGGCTCAATGGCGTCCCGCTCCACGGGCTTGTCCGTTTCGAGGTAAATCGCATGAAGATTGAGCCGCTTTTTGCCAGGAATCTGTGCCAGAGCAATTTCCAAATCAGCGCGCAGCTCGCCGGCGGTCCGTGCCCGTCCCGGATAGTTGCCGCTGGTCTGAATGCCTCCGGTCAATTCGCCCTCGGGATTTTCAAAGCCGCGAACGTCGTCTCCCTGCCAGCATTGAATGGAAATTGGAATCTGCTCCAGTTGAGGAAGAACCTTTTCGGTATCAACACCAATCTCCGCGTAACGTTCCCTGGCCTGTTCGTAGGCTGTTTGAATCTTCTGCGGTACTTTCATCACTCAACATCCTTTCTTATTCCAGGCGTTACAAATTGCTGAAATTGTGTCCATACAGAGTCAGGGACCGGCTCCAGCGGATGATACTCGCTGATCTCGAAGGAGTTCCGGATCAAGGCGCGCGCCGCTTCAAGACTCGAAATATCGCCTAGGGCGATCATCTGCGAACAAATGTTTCCCAGCGCGGATGCCTCCACCGGGCCGGCGCTCACCGGCAACTGGCAGGCGTTGGAGCACAATTGATTGAGCAGGCGATTTTTCGAACCGCCTCCCACAATGCGGATTCTGGTCAGATTATGGCCGCGCAGCGATTCCAGTTGCTCCTTGACCAGCCGGTAAGTCAGCGCCAGACTCTCCAGGGCGCAGCGCGCAAATTGCGCGACCGTCTCGGGCGCGGGCTGCCGGGTCTCCGCGCAGTATTCCGCGATGGCCTGCTTCATCGAATCCGGATTCAGGAATCTCCCGTCGTCGGGATTCACAATCGACCGCCATGGAGCGGCATCCGCCGTAGCGCTTAGCAGGGCATCGTCGATGGGGACCTGGAACTCCTGAGTGATTCGCTGCAGTAACCACAGCCCCATGATGTTCTTAAGCACGCGGAAGCGGCGTCCAATACCGCCCTCATTGCCGAAGTTCCATTTAAGGGCCTTCTCGGAGGCATACGGAACCACGCTCTCCACGCCCATCAGGGACCATGTACCTGAACTCAGAAAAGCTTCCGTATCGGCCTCGAAGGGAGTTCCAACCACCGCCGAGGCGGTGTCATGGGTTGCCGCAGCCACCACCTTGGCGGCCTTATTGCCGAAGCGCGCCTCTCCAAGCACCGTGCCAGCCGGCGCCGGCGGCTGCATCCATATCTGTTTCAGGCCTGCGGCTTCAAACAGATCCCGGTCCCACGTTCCATTCAGATTCAGAAGTTGTGTCGTCGTGGCGTCTGTGTATTCGTTTGCCAACACACCGCAAAGCCGGAAATGAAAATAGTCGGGAATCATCAGCAGGTGGCGCGTCTTGCTCACCCACTCGGGCTCCCGCGCAGCCATTGCCGCCAGTTGATAAATGGTATTGAAGGGCTGAAACTGCATGCCTGTTCGCCGGTAGATCTCAGCCCGAGGCATGCGCGCCGTTACTTGCTCAATCTTGCCTTGCGTCCGGTCGTCGCGATAGCAGATCGCTTGACCTACGCGCTGCAACTCCCCATCGAGCAAAACATAATCCACGCCCCAACTGTCCACGCCGATGCTGGCAATGGGCGCCAACCGTGAAGCATCTTCGATTCCCTTACGGACGTTTTCCTCGATCGCATCAATATTCCAGCACAAATAACCGCTGTGCTGATCCCTGGCAAACGCGATTGAAAACCGGCTCACTTCGCGTAGGCGAAGATGCTCTTCAAGGAGTTGCGCGGCAATCACACGCCCGCTGCTCGCGCCTAGGTCGGCCGCTACAAAACAGGGGCGCTCCATCTCGATTCTGTCTGCTGCGATCATCTTTACGCACGCCGGATGCATGAGCGCGAAGCCAGGTACAGGCTGGGAAAATCACATAGTATTCCCTATGGATAGTAGTTGTCTATTGCAATTCAATCTCTGTATTTCGAGATAGGCTACCGCCTGCGACGGGCCGCAGGCATGAAGCCAACGGCTCTTTACGGCACGAATAAATGCAGCCGCACGTGCCAGGTAGTACTCTCGCCCGGCTTCAGCGTCACCATCCCGGTGTCCATCCCGTCCCACTCCTTGCCGAAGGGGTCGGCGAAGTTGTATTGGTGCTCGATGGCTACAAAGTTCTTCGTGGGCGGCGCGTACATCTGGATAGTCTTGATCTCCGGCGACAGGCCCTCAATGTTGATTCCATAGTGTGCGGCCGGGTCGATCACTCGAACCGTGACCGCCTTGTTCGCTCCCCTTTCGAGATGGCTCCAGTTATCGTCGTAGTAGTTCGTTCCCAAAGCCGTTCCGCTGACGTATTGCATATCGTACTTGGTTCCCGCGACGGGCAGCAGCTTGCCGGTGGGGAAGACATTGTCGTAGTTGTCCACCTCGGCCATCATGGTGCCTGGAATCTGCACCCTGGCCTGTGCGCGGTCGCCGGAGGGGAGGTTGAAGTAGGGGTGCCAGCCGATGGCCATGGGCTCGGCCTCGCTGCCCACGTTGCCCGCCTCGATGATGACATCCACCGCATTGGCGGTCAGCCGGATGGTGATCATAAACTGGGTTTTGGAGAGCCAATGGCCGCCAAAATCGCCGGCGTGGATGATGCCGGAGACCTCTTCACCGCCCTTTATCGTCTTTACGCTTACCTCATCGGTCTTGGCCTTGAGGAGAAGCCCGTGCATGGCGTGGCGCTCGGCGCCGGGCAACCTGCCGCAGTTGTTCGCTGGCAGGGTGATCGTGTGGCCCTCCCACTCGGTGGTCAGCGTCTTGCCGTCGGCCGAGAGCTTGCCGCGAATCCTGTTCGGATAAGGCGCCAGTAACGCCGCGCCCAACCGGTAGCCGAGGTCGCCGAAGTCGTCATCTTCCACGTCGAGCATCTTCTTCGCGCCGGCCAAATCGGGCGAGGCCAGCACGTCTATATTGCCCTTGCCGGGAAAGTTGGCCGTGATCTGCAGAATCTCCATGCCGCGGCCCGGAGCAACCGTGATGCTGGTAAACTCCGGCCGGGTGGTGCTGACGGCCGCGCGGCTGAGAACGACAACCTTTTGCCCGCCGATTTCGGGAAGCGCCTGCGCGTGAATGTTGGATACATGAGAATCTGTCATTGTAATTGTCAGGGCAAAAAAAAGCAGGGCAAGCATGCGAACCACAGTTTTCATCGCCATCCTTCCTTAGAATGCAATTTTACGCCAATCGTTCCGCCAGCAGATCGATCTTCCCGGTTGCTATTTCAGCAGCACACCCGCGCTGCGGTAGCTCTGGCCGCCAACCACGGTTTCAACCGCCGGAAACTTCGTCGTTCCGGTCAAAATCTCGATCGCGCCATCCTGCAGCACAACGGTGTCCTCCACCTTGCCGCCTCGTGCCGAAGGGTTCCACGCGAAGGCCTGCCGGTTCAATACGATCTCCGCTCCATTCGGCGTTGCCACCCATTCTCTTTCCCCATAGCCGGTTGCTCCGCCCTGGTGATGCAAATCTTCTTCTCCCGGGAACCCTGCCGCGGCATAGGCGTCCTTGGCAATTGTGTACAGTTGCCGTGCTGTCGCTCCGGCGCGCGTCGCGTGCAGCAATGCCGCATTGACCTTGGCTGCCGCATCGAATCCGTTGGCAAGCGGTTGCGGCAGCGGCCCAAAATGAACGAAGCGCGTCATGGAGATGACCAGTCCCCACTTGCGCGAGCACAGATTCACCATTCCAAAACGCTCCAGCCGCTTGCCCCTGGCAAGAGCGTGCTTGTACTTGAGAATCCGGTCATCCACCGCCATCAGCAGCACGGAAGGCAGAATGGCCTTCTGAATCAGCAGCGAAGAGGCCATGGCGCTGATCTCCTCTTCAGTCATGCCCGGCTCAAGATGCAGTGCCACTTCCTCGACCGCGCGCGCTGTCATGCCGCCCAACAGCCGATACCGCTCGATCTCGGTGGGCTGCAATTGGCTGCGCAAGCCGGCCAGAGAGATGAACGCGCAGTTTTCCTGATGGGTGTCGGCGCCCAGCGTGCCCGCCGCGGCCAGGCCGCGAGCAGCTTTGACAAAGTCCCCCTCCTGCCACGGCAAGACAACCGGCTCAAAGGGCAACCCGCCAAACTCTTCATCGTGCATCCTGGGCGCTTCATTCTTGGTCGTGATGTAGAAGCCGCTTCCATCCTTGCGCACAAAAACGGCTGCCGAGCCCGTTGTTCCGGGAATGAGAACGCGCGTATCCACTTGGCCGGCCGTTGCCCAGGAAATATTCTCATGCAGGCTCAACAAAATACCTTCAAGTTTATGCTGGGCCATGAACTCGGTCAGTTGCTGCTTCTTAATCTTGATCTCTTCCTGAATGGGCTGCGAAGCCCTTACGCTTGAAGCCTGCTGTGCTGTGCTCATCTTTCTTCTCCACTCTGCCGCCGGAACAAAACCACTCCGGTTAAATTGTTTACTTGATCTGTTTGAGCGCCGGATAAATCGCGCGATAAAGCTGGTATTGCCGCTGAAGTTTATCCGAGGATTGCTTCGCTGGGCTGACCACTGACGCGATGCGCACGATCTCCGCGCAGGCCTCATCCACCGATGGCCAAATGCCCGCGCCGACTCCGGCAAGCACCGCGGAGCCATACGCGCAGCCCTCTTCCGCTGCCAGCAGCGAGACAGGCTTGGCGTAAACGTCGGCCTGAATCTGGCGCCACAGCGGCGAACGCGCGCCGCCTCCGCCTAGGCGGATATCGTTTACCGGAACGCCGATCTCCGCGAAGATGGTCAGCGAATCCTTCAGGCTGAAGGCCACTCCTTCGAGGATGGCCCGGATGATATGTCCGCGCCCGTGGCTGGCCGCCAGTCCAATCAGCGCGCCGCGTACATCCGAGTCGAGATGCGGCGTGCGCTCTCCCATCAGATAAGGCGCCCACAGCACGCCGTCGGCTCCAGCGGGAATCGCTGCGGCTTCGGACGAAAGACTGTCGTAGGGATCGCCGGCCGGTTTGCCTGCGGCTCCAAAGGTGTCGCGGAACCAGCGCAGCGAAAGGCCCGCCGCCTGGGTCACGCCCATCACATGCCAGCGGTTGGGAATGGCATGGCAGAAGGTGTGCAGTCGCCCCTTGGGATCGAGGAACGGCTTATCCGTCGCGGCGAAGACTACTCCTGAGGTTCCAATCGTTGCGCTCACGCAGCCGGCCTTGACGATGCCCATGCCGATGGCGCCCCCGGCCTGATCTCCGGCTCCGGCAACCACCGGCGTGCCTTCCGCCAGGCCTGTCGCCTGCGCCGCGCGCGCCGTGATTTTGCCCACGACTTCCGGCGATTCGAAGACCTCAGGCAGGCAGCGTTCATCCAGACCCGTCGCCTTCACCATCTCCTTCGACCAGCGGCGATGCGCGACATCCAGCAGCAGCGTGCCGGATGCGTCCGAAACGTCAATCGCCCGCACGCCTGTCAACTGCAGGCGGACGTAATCCTTGGGCAATAGGAAGGAGCGGAACTTCTTCCAGATCTCCGGCTCATGGGTGCGAACCCACATCAGCTTGGTCAGGGTGAAGTTGGGCAGAGCCGGATTCGACGTCAGCTCAACGATTCTCTGCTCTCCGATGGTCTCGTTCAGCACGCGGCATTCCTCCGCCGAGCGCTGATCGCACCAGATCAGCGCCGGCCTGAGGACTTCTTCCTTCTCGTCGAGCAGCACCGCGCCGTGCATTTGACCGGCTAGGCCCACCGCGGAGATTTCGTTCTTGGAGACGCCGGTCTCCCGCAGCAGTTTGCCAATCGCCTTCTGGCAGGCGTTCCACCAGTCGTGCGGATCCTGCTCCGCCCATCCATTCTGCGGCGAGGCAAACGGCGCGTGCTCATGCGTTGCCGAACCGATCAGGACGCCCTTTTCATCCACCATGAGCGCGCGCGTGCCGCCCGTTCCTACGTCGATGCCGATTGTGTAACGATTCATTGCTGTTTTTCTCTTTCTTAGTCTTCGCTTTGCCCGTGTAGGTAAGACTCCCATCCAAAGTAGCGCGTTGTAGCTTCGTGGACGGCCTTGGAGACGTCGCTGAAGTTGGCCGCCACGTGGTGCTCAAAGCCCTCGCGGCAAATGTACTTCAGCAGCTTCTGCAACTTCGGAATCTCTGCTACGCCAGCGCCGCCAAAGGTTTCCAGCGGGTCGTCGGTAAACTTGCCCGCGCCGGTGTAGCCGCGAATCACGCCCCGCCGGTCGTCGGTCGAGTAGCGCGCGAAGCTCATCGCGCCGGCCTTCACCCGGCCCACGCACGTGCCAAATGCATTCTCCTTGCCCACCGTGCCGGCAATGATCTCCTGGAAGTCCATGCGCACATCCTTGAAGAAGTGCTTGGGCAGATTGGAGCAGTGGAAGCAGACGCACTTGTCGGGATGGCTGCCGTAGTTGTTATTCCAGTCGAGCAGCGCCGAGGGCGTGCCCGAGGCCAGCGCCAGCATATACATGCTGAGCGTGCCCGGCACATCCACTTCGCAGGCCGAGGGGATGAGGTTGTTGCTCATCATGCTCATGACGGTGCAGGGCACCACGCCGAAAAACTCTTCCATCGAGGTCCAGCACTGCACGGCGCTGATGGTGCAGTTGGTCTGCTTCATCCAGCCGTCGATCACCGCGCCCAGCTTGGCCATCTTGAGCAGAGCGGCATCCGGAATACCCTTGGTGGTGACATAGCTCTTGATGGCGGCCAGCTTGGCTTGCGCAGCCTCGTCCGAGTCCTTCATCTTGTTAATGCGGCCGAAGATCTCGGAGAGGTCTATGGTGTCCACCGAGATGCCGTTGGTCTCCATGATCCGCTCAGAAAAGCGCACCGTGTTGAATGCCGCGGGACGCGCGCCGATGGCGCCGATCTTCAGGTTCTTGAGCCCTTTCACGATGCGGCAGACCGCCGAGAACCATTCCAGATCCGCCTTGAACTCCGGCGAGGTTAACGACTCGGTGTGCAGCGTGGTCAGCGAGTAGGGAATGCCGTACTGCATCATGTTGTTACAGGCGCTCATCTTGCCGCAGAAGCTGTCGCGGCGAACGGCGATGGTCATATCCTCGGAGCGGTCGGGCGTAGCCTGCATCAGCACCGGGACCTTCAGCCCGGAGAGGCGAATGGCGTCCACGATGCCGCGCTCCTCGCCGAAGTTGGGCAGGGTGATGATGATGCCGTCGATCTCTTCCGCGTGCTTTTTGAAGAGCGCGGCGCACTTCTGCGACTCGGCATAGGATTCCACCGCGCCGTATTTTGATTCCTCAGGGCTCAGCACCACGGCCTTCGCTCCGGCCGCCTCCAGAACCTTGATGATCTCTTCGCGGCCGGTCTTGGCCAGGTGGTCCGGAAAAAAGCCGCGATTGCCTACTATCACGCCAAGCGTCATTTTCTGTTGTGCAGCCATCTTACTGCTCCTTTGCGTTGCCGTTTCCACGGCGGATATCGTTTGTTGAACCAGCTAAAACGAACGGGTTGAGGGAGATGGATTCTTGTACTTTCCCATCAGATTATACCTTCTGCCGTTGAATGCTTACTTGGCGCGCCCGGGGCGAAACTTCACCACGTAAAAAAGCCCCAGAGCCGCCAGCAAGCCGCCCCACCAAACCGGCGTATGCAGGCTGGTCAATTGCACTCCCGCCGGATAGCTGGCGGTCTGCCATTCAAAAACGCCATAGCCGAGAATCATCGACCCATAGATGACCAGCAGCACGCCAATAAAGAACCAAATGGGAATTCCGGAACCATGCATATGTCGTTATCCTTCCCTCTCGCAAACAGGTCAGAATCTCCTTTGTTACCAGAACAGTATGTTGAGCGCGGCAAAGATGCATACCGCCAGGATCGCCCACAGCCACACATTCTTGTAGAACGGAACCGGCTCTTCCCTGGGCAGTACGGTCGCTCCATAGACCAGGCCCTCCAGCTCCGCCACCGGCTTGGGTTTGGTCAACAGGCTCACCACAACGATTATCAGGGCGGAGAAGAGAAATGCCCACAGCGCGCGGAAGACATTTTCGGCCATCGGCTTGGCGTCGGGCGAAAGCGCCACGTTGGCCAGCGCGGATGGAACCATCTTGACCCACACAAACAGGCTCGCCGAAAAGATAATGCCCAACAGCAGACCCAGGAAGCCGGCGAGTCTGGTAGCGCGCTTCCAGAACATTCCAAAAAGAATGGTGGCCAATAGCGGCGCGACAAAGATGCTGAACAGGGCCTGCACGTAATCCATGATGCCGTGGAATTGCTGCACCAGGTACGCAGCGCCAATCGATACAATCACGCCGAAGACAATCGACAGCCTGCCCACCATCACATAGTGGCTATCTGAGCCTTTCTTGTTGATGTGCGGCTTGTAGATGTCATAGGTCCACACGGTGGAGAAGGCGCTTACGTTGCCCGCCATGCCGCTCATGAAGCCGGCGATCAGCGCGGTGATGCCCAAGCCGAGCAGACCGGGGCCCAGGTAGCGAACCATCATCAGCGGCAGGGCCTCGTTGTAGCTATGCAGCTCTGACGATGGCCCGGGCTTTTGATCCAGAACATCCTGCCGGAAGCCCGGGGTGAGGGTGGCGAGCTTCAGGTCCTTTTCACAGCCTACTCTTCTGTCCTCAACAAGTTTAGACAATTCCGCCGGGGATACGCCCGCCCTAGGGGAAATCGGAACGCAAGAACTCACCGCGTCTTCGGGAACTAACTGCCGGCGGCTACCATCGGGATTGTGCAACAGCACCAGGCCCAGCAGGCCGGGCAGGATGACGATGAAGGGAACCGCCATCTTGAAAAAAGACCCGATGATCGGCGCCATTCGCGCGGCTCTCAGGTTATGCGCAGCCAAAACGCGCTGGACGACAAGGAAGTCCGTGGTCCAGTAGCCGAAGCTGATCACGAATCCCAGCCCAAAGACGATACCTGTCCAGTGCACACCCATGGGGTTGGCGGCAAAATGACCGGTGTCGCGCCAGAGGTGGACAAAGCTGTCAGGCGAAACAAGATGGAGATCAGTCTTTTGCAAGTTAGAGAGCATATTCTGCTTGAGGCCGTTCCATCCGCCAGCCTGTATCAGGCCCAGGATCGGCACCAGCAGCGCGCCACCCCAGATCAGCACGAATTGCAGAACCTCGTTGAAGATGGCCGAGCGCAACCCGCCCAGGGCAACGTAGAGCGTGACCGCGCAGGCCGAGACCAGAATACTGAAGGTAATATCCCAGCCCAGCACAATCTGCATCACCTTGGCCATGGCAAACATATTCACGCCGCTCATCAGAATCATCTCCAGGGCAAAGGAGATGGCGGCCACGCTGCGGGCCTGTTCGCCGTAGCGCAGGTTCAGGTAGCCGGGCACGGAGTGGGTCTTGCAGACGTAGTAAAAGGGCATCATCACCAGGCCCAGGAAGAGCATGGCGGGAATAGCGCCGATCCAGTACCAGTGAGTGGCCAGGATGCCGTACTGGTAGGCCGAGCCGGCCCAGCCCATCAGCTCCAGCGAGCCAAGATTGGCCGAAACAAAGCTCAGGCCGGCGATCCACGCGGTCATCTCCCGGCCGGCCATGAAGAACTCTTCGCCGGTATTGGAGCGGCCCTTGAGGTAGAAGCCGATCCAGATCACCATGGCGAAGTAAATGGCGATTACGGCGATGTCCAGCAGGCGCAGATGCGCCAAAGGCGCGGCGCTGAATGCCAGCAGGTCGGGCGATGCAGACGCCTTCAAGAAGCTCAAACAGTTCACGATCACAGGGTTATTCCTCGATACGGTTGGGTGGCGTTTTCATTATATGTTATTTGTAACGGTAGGCAACTCAATCGATTTTAGTGCATTCTCGCGGGAATTTAACCTCTTTGGCTGCCGGATCTTACGGCTGTGTTATCAGCTCTGTATTCGGGTAGTAATGAGAGAGAATCTCGCGAAATCCGGCGCCCGCGTGCGCCATGCCGGCTGCGCCCAACTGGCACATTCCCACCCCGTGGCCCACGCTGTGGCCCTCCAGCCGCCAGCCACCGCCGTCCGCCATGGCCGTAAAGTCACTCCCTGGGATCGCGCCCCAGCCCCACTGCCGCGCCCCGGCTATCCTACTCCGCTCATCGCCCGGCTGGGGCGGCTGCCCGCTCGCGCCGATTCTGCTTTGCCAGGTCACCGGATGCCGCCGGCACCATTGGCACGGCACTGAATAATACGGATACGCATTTCCCGGATTCAGGCCCACATCGCGCAAACTATGCGTCTGGCCGCCGCAGCGGCTGGAGTACATGGCCGCCAGCGGTTTTCCGTGCCAGGCGAGCACCAGCCCACGCGTAGCCTGAACTGCATCGGCGACGCGGCTCGTCAACGCAGGCGGCGACTTGAGGAACTGGCAATGGGTGGTGTCACAAAAATCGAAATCCAGATGCCTTGGCCCTGCCATCAGAAAGGAGCGCGTGGCCACGGCCTGCGCCTTTAGCGCCTCCATCGGTGTGCTCTCGGCCATCTCTGCTGCCACAATCGAAGCCACCGCCGTCTCGCGGTCCATTGTAACCACGGCCAGCAGCTCGCCTTTGCGGGCCTCAATCGTAAGCCGTCCGCGATAGACGCGATGCAATTTTCTCGGCACAGTAAGCCGGAAGGCGACGGCTCCGCCATCTCGTGCGGCAGCCGCCCAACTCCCAGCGGAGCATGAACCGGCAACGACGCGGTCGCCCTCAGCGCGGAAGACGATCAGGCGATGACCGGGTTCGCCGTTAAGCGCCAGGGCTGGATTTTTCGCGACGCCTTGCGCCGTAACCGAGAGAACTTGAGAGCCTTCTGGTTGCAGGATCAACTCGTGGGGATGAAAAAGTCCCAGCACGCCAAAGCGAATCTCCTGCTGCGCAGTGGCGGGCGTAGCGGCGAGTAACAGCAAGAGTAACGCTTCCGTCTTCATCGCTCGCCTCCTCCCAGCGAGCGCATCATGGCTCCGGCAATCTTTGCGCTCTCAGCGCCGGTCACGCCATGCACGCGCACCAAAAGCAGCAGCCGGGGCTGCGCGGCCGGGTACAGGATGACCGTGAATCCATCCGCGGCGCCACGAGGCGTGTGTGAGCAGGCCGCCGTTCCGGTCTTGCCCAGGGCCGCATTCCTGCCCAACGCCGCGTCGACCGCGCGCGCCGTGCCGCGCTCCGCCGAGTCCAGCATTCCCTTTACAATTCTGTTCTGCGCGGGAGATTGCTGTTCGTTGACCAGTTGCAGGTAAGCTCTCGCCCAGGTCAGCGGCGTCTCCTTCCACGCGTCTCCCAGCCCCGCCAGGTTATCGGCGGACGAGGTTATGGGCGGAGCGGCGAGTCCATAGCGGGCGAAGGTCTCTGCCGCGCGCTGGCGATCCAATCCCGCCGACAACTTCAGAAAATAGGCGTTGCAGGACTGCGCGATTGCCTCCTCCAATCCCAGATTCCCGTGTCCGCGAGGCAGCCAGCAGCGGTCCGCCGTTCCCCGGCAGCGCACCGTGGGAAATCGGCCCTCGTGCTGTTCGCCATACGCGATAGCCAGGAAGGGCTTGACCAGCGAACCGGGTGAGACGGCTTTCTGCTCGGGCCATCGCCCGGCCAGTACGTTGCCTGATGCATCCAGCAGCAGGTAGGAGAGATCAGGGCTGGGGAAGTCGCGTTCGAGAATGGCCTTTACCGATTGCGAAAAGAGTTGCGGCTCCGCTGCTTGCTGGGCCAGCGCGGGACAGGCCGTGATGAGCAGCAGCAATCCCGCCAGCGTGGTCCTCCTAAACGGCTCCGTCCTCAGTGAGCCCATTGATAGGTAACCGTCTGCGTCACTGTTGCGCCTTGATCCTTCTCCTCAATGTGCTCCGACTCCATTCGGGAGAAGGCGCGGCTGAAACTGGCCGCGTTGCCGGAGAAAAATGCCGGGCTTTCGCCGCCCGTCGCCTCCGTTTGATCGTTCGTGCCGCGATGACCGGCCAAATCCAGTTGCGCCATCAGCCGCCGGAAGTTGCCTTGTTCCTGCGTGTGCCGGAAGAGGGCCGCATAGGTCACGCCGTCATTTCCTCCGGCCGGGCTGGCACTCGATCGGCGAGCCAACAGCTTTTCCATCAGGCTTGAGTCGTTGGCCAGCAGCAGCAGCTTACCGTTTACCGCGACAAAAAGAGGTACTGCTCCATCCAGGGCAAGATAATCGCCGCTGGCGCTCGAACGCTTCTCCCAGTTGACGCCCAGCTTCCCGGTAGTCAGGCCGGGCAGCAGCGCCTGCGTCAGCGCCTGGCGCACCGCATTCTCATCCCAGTTTTGCGCTGCGGAAATAGCCATTGCCGCCTGCAGCGAGACAAAAACGCCATTTTTTGGAGCGCGTGTTGTAAAAATTTCCAACGATGCATCCGGTTGCTGGGCAGCCAGCAACGCGCGCAGAACTTGGTATGCATCTGCCTGCCTGACCGTTACCGGGGCCGTATCGATAGAAGTGTCGAGTTGCGAGGCGCTGCCTGCGTTTTCCGCCGCAACTGCCGTGGGTGCGACGGTATATGAGGCTGCCTGCCGCTCCGGCCTCACCTCCAGCAGATTGTCGCGCAGGCTGCGCAGCAGGTTCTCCTCATCCGGTGAAGCCTGCGCCGCATAGAACGCCGCATCCTCGGGTGCCAGCGTCGCAAGGCTCCTCACATCGCCATGAGAAACAGCAGTCAGACCGGCGCGGCGCACAAGCACGCGCTCCTCGCGATAACTCTGGCTGCTTCTGTATAAGTCGCTCACCGCCGAAGCGTATTGCTTCATCTCCGTGACATTTTGCTGCACCCAGTAACTGCGGAAGTACGGCGTGGGGACAATCTTCTCCAGGTTCAGCACCATGCGCAGATCGCCGCGCTCGGCCTTCGCCTGTTTTACCGCTTCAACAAACCAGCTCTCGCCAGCAAGGTTCTGCGAGGCCTTTCCCGCCAGCCGGTCCAGAACGCCCGCCACCAAATCTTCCCGCGTGCCCAGAATCAGCCATCCGTCCCGCGAGGCAAAGGCCGCAACGCGCGACGACTGCGCGTCCTTATGCACGTAAAAAGCCGTTCCCGCCTCGTTGCGCTGCTCGAACTTGCCTCGGGTTTGCCACAACGGAGTGTTTTCTATCGCTTGCTGATCCAGCCTCGTGACATAAACAAATTCGAGATTGCCGATGTCGTAGAGGCCCAGGCAACTCTGTTTGCCCGCAACTTTTTCCAGCAAGTTTTCGTCGGCTGGAAGCCCGGCGGCGGCCGAGAACTCATCCTGAGCTTGCGAAAGCCGCTCGAAGAGCCGCGAGTTGCTGAAGGCCGCATGGTTGTCGCTGGTGAGCCAGGCGCGCTTCTCCTCTGACGTGTTCCAATCATGCAGCAGGGAGCCGAAGTCGCGCGCTTCAATCGAGAGCAACGCGCCCTCGGGCAGCAGGGAAGGCAGCTCAGGCACGTGCTTGAGAGCCTGTTCCAGCGCCCCGATGGCCAGCACCGCGCCGCAGCCCAATAGCAGTACGCTTATCGAAATCCAGAGGCGTCGTTTCATTCCTCACCCTCCTCGCCGTTTGCCGCTTTCCGCGGTGTGAACGGCTCGCCCGGCAGCAACCGCGGGCGCACCACCCGATCCTGATCCAGATCCTTATGGATATTTGGAGCGCGCTCCGCGTTCTCCCGTGTGCGGGCCGCGGCGGTCTCCAGGCGCTTCTGTTCTGCTTCGAACTTGTTCCACCGCGCAGGATCCTTATCTGACCCCGCCGCATCGCGCGCCAGCTTGAGCGCTTCATCGGCCTCATGGCGTTTTTCCCTGGCGCGAATTGCAAACCAGGTCAGCTTGGCCGCATCTTCCGGCTTTATCACGGGAAAAACTGGCGCTTGTTGGCTGCCTGCATCCTCTTCATTTTCGGATGAGTCATATGATGGCGTCGCGCGCTGGCCGTAGAAGCTGCCGCCGTTCTCGAAGATCGGCTCTGCTGCCAGCAGCGCCCGCGCATCCTGGCCCGCCGCAAAGGCAGCCGACACGTACTCCAGCCGCAGCGCCGCATTGTCGGGCGCGTCGGCGATAGCCGAATGCAGCAGCCGCTCTTTGACTTGTTTATCGGCTGCGCAAGCCGCGGCAGCTCTGCGCGCCTCCACAAAGAAAGGCTTGCCGGCATCGTCCGCCGTGGGGCAGCCGCCGCGCGCAAGCAAGTTCAGTTCCGCGCTGCCCAGTTCGGCATTTGCCGCGCCGTGCCCCTTCAACGCCTTGGCTGCGGCCAGCCGTTCCGCATACTTCGCCTTGGGATCGGCTGCCACAGCGGTGAGCGTCGCCACAGCCTGCGGTTCATTTGCGTTCACGGCCAGTGTGGCAATCGCCAGCCGGACCTTCAGGCTCGCATCCCAGGGAGAAGCCTGCACGAGCGGTTGAAGAAACTGAATTGCCTCAGAGAATTGATGTTTGGTTTCAAGCAAACTGGCCGCCGAGTCCGCATCGCCGTAAGGATCGCCGCTGATCAGCGTCAGGCGCTTGAGCAGGGCTACCGCGCCGTCCGCGGTGCCTTCGTCCAAATCGATTGCCGCCAGGCCGAGGAAATTTGCCGCGGTCAACTCGCGCGCATCCAGTGCCCGTTCATAAACAAAGCGCATCACGATCCGCTTCGATGGCTCGCTCAACGCCTGCACGGCGCTTTGCAGGTCGCTCGCTAAAGGCGCATCTGCTGGATGCTTCTTCCACTGCGCCACCAACTTCGGCAAGCTGCCTTCCGCCTCGGCCAGTCGCAGCTCCGCGCCAAGCCACTGCGCGGTCTTCTGTTTCTCTGCGGGAATCCGCGCCAGCTCCGCGCGAGCTTCGGCAAATTTCTTCTCGTCGAGCAGCGCATTCGCCAGGCTGGACTCAGTGTTGTCGAGTTCATAACTGCCCTCGCCCTGCTTGGCCTCTGCCTTGCGGCGTTCCAACTCCACGCGGCGCGCAAGAAGCTGGCTCACCTGGCTCTTGGCGATCCAGTTGCTCTGCTGAATGGCGTTCAGCACCGCGCTCGGATCGTGAGCGGCTGTCGTAATCTCCAGCAGCCAGTCCATCGAATCGCCGTGGGCGTGGTAGCCCGCCTCCAGTAATTCCTCGGCCCGGTACTCGCCGTTGCGCGCGAGATAGACGCGCAGCATCGCGTCCACCTGCTGGCTGATGGCCGCGTACTGTCCGTTCTTTGCGACATCGCCCGTCACCTGCGCAAAGTCGCCCCAGAAGCTCTGTGGCATGTGGCTATCCAGTTCCGCGGCCAGCCGCTTGACGGCCAACTGCCACGCGGCCAGCGCATCGGCCTGGCGGCCTTGCTTCCATTCCAGATTCGCCATGCTGTCCAGCACGGCCGGCTGATCGCTCTTCAGGTCGAGCGAACGCTGGTAATCGGCCAGCGCATAATCCGTCCTGCCGGCTCCGGCGGAGTAATCCGCGAGCTGCGTGTAAGCATTCGCGCTCTCCGGCGTATGCTCCAACTCTGATTCCAGATAGCCTTCGGCCTGCGCATCCTTTTCTTCATCGATGTACTCGCCGTAGCGCGAGCCGTAGTAGAACCAGACATCGCCCGCCAGTTGCTCATCGCGATTGGCCGGATGCGTCACGCGCTCGCCGATGGTTGGGTCTCCGCCCAGCGCCCCGTAAAAAGCTTCGCGCACGGGCGCAGTATGCTCGCGCAGATAAAGCCCCGCCAAGCCGGTGTAGGCTTTCTTCCACACCGGAGGCAAACCATGCGACCGCGCGGCAATTCCCGCCAAAACCAGATCAGGTTTCCCGTGGGCCAGCAGGAATTGCTCCACTTCATATCCATTTGAAGTTGTATTGCCGGTACCCAACCACACCAGATCCAGAGGACGCACGGCCAGCAGCAGCTCCATGTAGCGCGTATCCCCGTTAAACCCAAAGCTCGCTGTCAGCTTATCCAGCGCGCGCAACTCCGCGGCAGAATCTCCTTGCGTGCGATAGACTCCCGCCGCCTGTTGCCACACCGGACTCTGATCCCGGTACGGAAGCGACGCGGCATACGCCTCCAGCTTGGCGCCAACGCCGTCCAACTGCACGCGCTTCCGTTGCAGTTGCATCCAATCGGATAGTTCGCCGTGCATGTTTTCGCCGCTCTTTACGTTGAACTCCCAGAGCAGATCGGATTCCATGTCCAAAAGTCCCGCGGCCTGCATCGCCGGCAAGTACACCTCGCGCAATTCGCTTCCATCTGCGGCTGTTGCCCGCTTGCTCTGCAACCACGCCGCAAACTGCGCCTTCTCTTCCGGTGTTGCATAATCGCCAACCACCGTAGCCATGGCGCGCAAGGCCTGCGCAAATCCTGATTTTGCCTGCGCCGTGCGCTCGGCAACCCGCTGCCTGCGCCATTCCTCATTGGTAACGGCGCTGAAGCCTTGCTGCGCTACTTGCTGGGTCACCATCGTCAGAGAAACTTTCTCCGCCTGCTGGCGGGCGATGGCCAGGCGCGTGAACGCCGCATCGCTCTGCCGCATACGCGCCATCACACGCGCATACTCCACCGCGCACGACCGATCTCCCGGTTCCACAAGAAGCTCCGGGCCGGCAATCTCCACGCACCGCTCGGCATAGCCGCGCGCGTCGTCCAGCAATCCCCACTGCTCCAGCCGTATGGCCACTTCGACATAATTCGTAGCCCGCGGCGGACGGCCCTGAATCCACGCTTCATCCAGCGCCTTCACCGCGTCGGCATTGCGCCCCTGGCGTGCCCGTGCCTCGGCGATCTTTATCATCCATTGCGGATCGTGATAGCTCAGCTTGTAAAGCTGCTCATAATCGGCCACCGCATCGTCCAGCTTGTAGAGGCGCTCTTCCAGATCGGCCTTCGACTGGTACAGGTCCTTCTGCTCCGGTCGTACGCGAATCGCTTTTCCGTAGGCATCGATGGCCGCGGGATAATCTTCCAGCGCCGTCTCCAACCGGGCCAGCACAATGCTCCAGCGAGCGTCTTTAGGCGAAGCCTCCACCGTCTTGCTATAAAAATTGACCAGCTTGTCGCGCTGCTCGTGCGCTCCTGCTACCAGCGCGGCCTCCTGGATCAGTCCCTCGTCTTCGGGATAGGAGTTGATCAGCTCGATGTACTGATCCGCCGCTTCATCCCAGTTGCCCAGCAGGCTGGCCGCGGAGATGATGCCGCGCCGCAACTGCCCCAGCCGCTGAGTCTTGTCCGCGTGGTTCAATGAGGCGGCCTTCACCCCGGCCAGCTCCGCGCGGTAAAACGCTTCCAGCCCCGCCTGATCGCCGGAGCGCGCGTAGTTGTCCGCCAGAGCCGCTTCGATGGCGGCATCCAGCGGCTTCTGGCTCAGCAACGGTTCGAGAATCTGCTTCGCGCGCGGATACTCGCCCAGTTCCGTCAGCTTGCGCGCAGCTTCCAATTGAAATTGCTGCTTCAGCTCCGGATAAGCTGCATTCGCTGAATTCAGCAGCACGCTCACGGCCTGCGGTCTGCGCTCGTGCGCCCAGTCGTAGTCCACCGTCGCCCGCACTACGCCCAGCACCTTCGCGTGTTCGCGGTAAATCGTATCGATTTCCGCTGCGGCCGCTGCAGAATTGTTCTGCTGCAATAGTTCCACCAGTTGATAGCGCAGCTCCAGGCTGTGCACCGGATCGCTTGTGAGGGCAATCTGACGCGAGAGCGCAGCTTGCTCCACTTCCGGCAAAGTATGAGCGCGGGCAGCCGCGGTCACAGCGTCGAGCACATCAAACGAGTCGGTCTGCGCCACCACCTGCTTCAACTCCCGCAACAGGTCTTTTGTGCGTTGCTGCGCATCCAGCACGCCGATGCGCAGTTCGATTGCCGCGCTTGTGGGCGCCGCGTTTTTCAGCAATCCCGCTGTCTCCGTCTCCACAGCCGCGCGCCACTGAGGCCTGCGCGCCAGCTCCATCAGCCGCTCGCGGCTCTCCTCGGAGGGCTTGTCGCCCAGCGAGCTGGCCACGTACTCCTGAATCGCGCCCGGCATATTTCCCTGGCTCTCTTCAACGGCTCCGGCCTGGTAGCCGAAGAGCGCCGGCTGCGCCAGCCGCTCGCGCGCCTTGCGCATTTGCTCCGATGAGGAGGCAAAGTCAAAGTAATCCCAGAAGACCGTCGCCGACTGCAGATAGCCGTCGGCATCGCCCGGATGAACCTCTGCCATGCGCGTAAAGTAAGGCGCTGCCTCTGCCATGCGTCCGCGGTCGGCGTAGATGTCGCCAATTCGCGCCATCGTATCCAGGTCATCCGGCCTGGCGCTCAACAGGCGCTTCTCGATAGCCACCGCCTTATCCGTATCTTCGGGATGGAAGTAAGCCAGTGAGCGATAGAGCGACGACGCCTGCCGTCCCAGCTCGACATCCGCCGGGTACTCGGCCGCCAGCGCATCAGCCGGACCTACGCCATCTTCAAAGCGCGATTGCCACAAGCACGACTCCAGCCAGAATCGTTCCGCCGCCGGGTTGCTCTGCGCCAGCCCGGTCCAGTCCGCCTTGTCGATCTCCGGAGCCTGTTGCCGCAGCGCCGCCAGTTGTGCATCCAGCCTGCCGCTGCTGCTCAACAGCTCAAACAACTGATCGCGCAAATCAGGCGACTCCGCCCAATGCTCCCACAACAGCTTCTCCGCCGCCGGCGGCTGATAGTTCCAACTGCTGCGATACTGCGCCAAGAGATTGCGAACGAAAGTCAGATCGTGCGGGAAGCGGTCGTGAGCATAGAGATTGACCTCCAGCGCAAGCGATGAATCCGGCGCAGGAGCTTGGCGCAGATACTCTTCCAACTCGGTTCCGGAAAAGATTCCTGTCACCTTGCGCGACAGCGCCGTGTAATCCGCATTGCGCTTCTGGCGCAGATAGAAGCGAGCCAGCTTGCCGTACCATCCCGCGCCGCTGTCCTGGAACTGCCCGATAGCCTTCTGGTAGACCTCTTCCTCCTGCGCATTCAAGCGGTTCTGTTCCAGAAAGTTCGCCAGCTTTTCATAGAGGCCGGGGTCCTGCGGATTGCGATCCAGTTCCCCGCGCAACACTTCCAGCGCATCGGGCAGACGCCGCAGCGCCACCAGCCGCGACAGATACCTGTCCAGCACCTGCGCGTATTGGCTGGAGCGCGCACCGCTCGTCGTCTGGCCGCCAACCGATTCGCTTCCTGCCTCGCCCAGCGGAACGCCTTCCGCCTTGGCCGCCAGCTCCTTCAGCAGATCTTTGTATAGCGCAAATTCTTTCTCGGGCTGATTTGTCCGGCTATACACGTCGCCCACTTCAAGCGCCACTTCCACCCTGCGCGTGTCCGCCGGAAACTGCGCCAAAAACAGCGTTCCCTCGCGAATCACGGCATCGTTTTCGCCGTAAGCAGCGTAGGCGTCCATCAGCTTGGCGTGAAGCTCCGCCCGCTCCGGCGCGTTCGGAAAGCGCTTGTCAATTTCCGCCACGAGCTCGGCGGCTTTGGCGCGATGAAAGTAAGGCACGGCGAGCTGATCCTCGGTGGAATACTCCGAGTCCGGTTGCTGCGAATTGAAAAACAGCGACAAAATTCCGTTCAAATAGCCCGGCCCGCGATCCATCGTGGCAATGCTCTTGTATAACGCCAGATTTCCCGCGCCCAACCGCAGCGGCTGCTCCGGAGCGATCAGCAGAATGCGCGTCAGCCCCGCCAATCCCTTTTCGTTCGCGTCAGCAGCCTGGGTCTTCGCGGCCAGCGCGTAGTAGTAGCGCGCCGCCTCGGGAAAATCCTGCACCTGCTCCAGCAGCCGTCCCAGCGTGTACAGCTCATCGGCGCTCCACGCCGCTCCGCGTGCATCCTTGCGCTCGCGATAACCGGCCAGCACGGCCTTGGCCGCCTCCAATTGTCCTTGCTGCTGAAAGATGTAGAAGAGCTTGGCCGCATCCTTCAGCGCATCGGCTCCTCCATCCGGAGCAGCCGCCAATCTTGCTCGCAGCGCATCGCGCGTCTTCAGCGTCTGGTGGCCGCTCTCCAGAAGCGCGTAGTAGCTCTTGACTAGCTCCGCCGGCCACAGCGGCTCAAAGCTACGATCAAAGACCGCCAGCCCATCCTTTGCCGTTCCGTGCCCGGCCGCCACATCAGCCTCTGCCCTCACCGGAAACAGCGCGTCGTCCGGAAATGCCTTCCGATAGCGCGCAATCAGTGCCGTCGCGCCGGCAAAATCCTTGCCCGCCAGATCGAATGCCAGCTCGCGTTCATAAACAGCCGTCTCCTGCGGATAGCGCCGCTCCCATCCGGCATACTCCCGCGCCGCTGCCGCGCGGCCCAGCGCATAGCGGTCCACCACGGTGAGAGTTCGCTCCCACGCCTTCCACGCCTGTTGCGACTCCGCCGCCGTCCAGCGTTCCCTCGGGCTCGCCGCTGCCTGGCCCACTGCCTCCAGCGCCGCAATCTCCTCCTGCGGTTTCAACCTGCGCTCATAAAAATCCGCCAAATCAAGATTTGCCGCGGCCTTGTCGTCGGCCTTCTCAGCCCATGTCTTCCAGTCCTTCTCGGCGGCCGTAAAATCCAGCGCCTGTTCGTCCTCCATCGCCCTCAGCGAGTAAAGCGTCGCGCTCTTCTGGCTACTGTTGATCAGATTCGTCAACTCCGGCCGCGTCTCGCGCGGTGAGCGCCGGTAAAGCGCATCGCCTCCCGGCAGCTTCATCATCCGGTAAAGCGCCTTCTCCACGCCCGAGCCAGCCTCGGCATTTTCCAGCCAGCGAGCCAGACCGTTGCCCGCCCTCAGCAGCAATCCGGGATTTTGCCACGCGATCAGCGAGGCCGACGCCGTCATCGCCATGGCTCCCAGAGCCATTGCCCCCAGAGCAATCTTCAGCCCGGTTGCGCCGGAGTTGCATTTGTCCATCAAATAATTGCGCTCAGGGAACCACTTCAATATGCACCTCCGCGCTGCCCAAATTGTGCGCTATGTCTTCCGCCGTCACCGCCAGCACATAATCGCCCGCGGGCAATCCCTGCGGCAGCCAAAGCTGGCCCGTATTTGCTTCCGCCTCGCGATTCCAATGCAGGTTGACCGGGGCCAGCCCCTCCATCCGCGCTGTCAGAGTTCGTGTGTTCTCGCTCGCGCTCACCTTCAGTGGAATCATCTCGCCCGCGCGGTAGCGCGTCTTGTCCAGCCGCACCTTCACCGTCGGTGGCGTCGAGGCAATCACAAAGCTCTTCTGCTCGCGATACACCAGCCCATTCGTGTCGCGTAACACCAGCCGCACCGGGTAGATGCCGTCCCTCATATCTGTCGGAGCGAGGAATCGCGTCTGCCATACATCCTCGCTAGAGAGGTAGCGCAGCGGCTTCTCCAGCCCAAAGGGAAACAGTGCAATTACCGAGACAATCGACTTATCGGTATGCACGCGCAACACTGGGTCTCCAGGGCGAATCACGCGTGGCCGCAGCAGCGCTCGCGGCGCCGCTAAAAATGATGTATAGGGCGTGACAAATTTATATTTGCGCGCCAGGCTGATGATTTCATTAATTGCCGCCTCCGTCTCGCCCTCGCGCTCAATCTGTTCCAGCAGCGCTTGCACCCGCGCCCCGGCCCAAAGGCGTGGCAACTGATCGTGCTCCAGCGCCTGCGCGGGCAACTCAGCCTTAGTCTCCGCCTTTATCCCGCGCCCATCCTGATTGCCGCTCACGCTGAAGCTCACGTCCTTCTGCGGCTTGGTGTACTGGCCCACCCAGCGTCCCTCGCCGCCGTCGAAGACCGCATCCTCCAGCGCATAAACCTTGTCCACCTCGGTCTGCGGAGTCACCGTCAGCCCCAAGTCGCCAATAGGCGCCCGCCCCACCTTGCCCAAAAAAGCTGCCAGCTTGAACTCCACCGGCTCGGTCGATAGCACTTGCTCCATCACCCCGCCGTTCCTGCTCAACATGCGCAGCAGCGGCAGGTTGGCGTCGTCGCCCACGGCAAATACCTCGGTCTTAGGCCGCCGCTCCGCCGGAATCTCCTTCCACTTCGCCGCGTACCAATCCGCCAGCTTGCCGGTCTGGATCAGCCCGCGCGTTGCCCCGCCGTCCGTCAGCAGCACCAGTGCCGTGGCCTGTGTCGAATTTGCCCCGCTGAATTGCCCCAGCCCCGCATCCAGCGCCTTCTGCAAATCCGTTCCACCGCGCAAGTGGCTCTGCCGCAGCCACTCTATCGCCGCCCTGGTGCTGGCCAGATCCGCCTTCACCGGCGCAGGCTTGAAGCTGTCGACTTTTGTATTAAAAAGCAAAAGATTGAACTGATCCTCCGGCCCCAGGGTCTCCAGCAGCTTGGCCGCCGCCGCATAACTGCGCTCTAGCTTCTCCCACTGCATGGAGAGCGAAGTATCCATCAGCACCACTACCGTGCGCCCGCCCTGTCCGCTCGCCGATCCCGCTGTCGCCGCCGGCGCGCTCAGTTGCGCCAGCGCCTCAAAAAATCCCGGCTCCGGCGGCACATTCGCCTGCGGCTGCAATTGCTTCGGCTGCTTCTGTTTTCCTTTCCGTGCCTGCGTGGGCACCGCGAGTTGGGAACTGGCGAGTTCCATGGACATGAAAGAGATCGGGTTCGGGTTGCGATAGGCGATCACTTCCACCGCATTCTGCGGCTCGTTCTCTGTCCACACCGTTGAAAAATCCTCGGCCAGATGGATATTCGTCGCATCCACCGTGCCCCGGATCACATGCTCATCCTGCTGCTCGATGTGAAAGGGAAGCAGGTGCCCCTGAAACGCGAAGTCCTTCAGCCGCGCCGCCGAGCGCAATTCAAAATGGATAGTCAACTTCTGCACCGTCTGGCTCTGGTAATTGTCTGGCTTCAACGGCAGCAAAAAGTAGCTCTTCCGCGCCGACACGGGAATGTGCTCGTGGTATTCAATCTCCAGCCGCTTGGTTCCGTAAGCTGGAATGGGAACGATGTGCGCGCTGAAGATCGCGCTGCGCCGCGCATCGTCCTCCGTGCGCTCGCCCTGCTGCAATAAGCCGGGATCAATGGCCTGGCTCTTCAACTCCTGATAGATTGCCTCGGCCCGTTTGCGCTCCAGAATCACTGCGGGAATGCGCACCGGCCCATCCCAGACAGCAAAGTCCGAAACAGTGGTCGCGCTGGGCAATGCAAACTGGTAGTTGCCCTCCTGCGGGCTATTCGTATGGTTGACGAAAACCTGCCGCACCCAAACCCGCGCGTCGCCGTTGTCCACATGAATATCCACCTGCATCTCGCTCAGCGACAGAATCGCCGGGTCAGGCGCCTCCTTATCGGTTGGAATCAGCACGCCGCTGTCCGCAGTTGCCGCCGCCGGTATCAAAAGCAACAGAGCCAACAACCAACTTATTCGCCTCATAACTTTCCTTTCAACCAATAACTCCACTAACCACGCTAACTCACTCATTCACTATTTCACTTCTTCACTAACCTCACAGTTTCCCCTCATCAATCTTCACCAGCCCGTTTTCCGTTCCCACGTAGACTACTCCATTGTGAATAGCCAATGCCGTCACATTCAGCGATGGCAATCCCGCCGTGACAGTTTTCCACCGAGTGCCGGTCGCGTCGCCCACCAACAGGCCCTGGCCCAGCGTTCCGGCCAGCACCATCCGACCGTCGGCCGACATGGCCGTGGGATTGACCACCACCCCCGCGCGTGTGGCCTCGGTCGGCGTCACGCTGCCGTCGGCCATGAGGCGCATCACGCCGATTCCGTAGGTGCCCACCAGCCAATCGTTGCCCACCTCGGCCAGCGCGGTAATCCAGTTGTGCTTTAACCCCGAATTCGCCGTGTTCAGATTTTTGCGCACCTCGCCGCCCGCGAGCAGCGAAAGCCCACCCAGCGTTCCGGCTACCAGCTTATCTCCGTCGGCGCCCAATGCATACACATGATTATTGACCAGGCCCTGAAAAGCGTAAATGCTGTGCGCGCCGCTCTTGTCAAGAAAAGTGATTCCCGCCGGGGTTGCCAGCGCCATGCCGCCGTTATAGAGCGCCACGTCCGTCACATGCTCGGCAATCAGCCCGGCCTCGCGCCCCAGAACCTGTTTCTCGTGCCCGTCGCGGTCAAAGATTACCAGACCATTGGCCGTGGCCACGGCTACCGCGCCCTGCCGCGCGTCCTCCACAATCCGGTTCACGCAGAAGACGTGCTCGTTCTCCACATGCTCCACCTTGCCGTTCGTCGCGGAGAGAATGTCCAGTCCGCGGTCGAAGTAGCCCACCCAGAGCCGTCCGTCCGAGGCCACTAAAAGGGCGGAAACGTCCCTGTCCGTCAGTTGCGCGCCGCCTCCGCCCAATACTTTTCGCCACGCGCCATCGGGTTCTAATTGCAGCAGTCCGTCCGTAGCCAGCGCGTAGCGTGCGTCTCCCACCGCCAGAAACTGCTCTACCGTTACCCCTGCTGCGCCACTGCTTGTTGCTGAGCTGGTAAAGGAATCCTTGGGTGCCCCATCCATTCCGCGTACTTTGCGGAATGGATGGGGATCAACATCACTCTTCCCGCCGCCTCTCGCCGTAATCGGCCTTCTCGCCTGCACGTCGTTCTCCGCCCCGGAAAGCGAGACGCGCAAAACTCCGGCCTCCATCTGGCCCACCAGCAACGCATCCCCATCGGCCATCATGGCATGGGCATATCGTCCCTTGGCCAGAACCCGCACTACCTTGCCCTCGCGCACCTCGGCCACGCCCGTCGGAGTGCCCACGTAAGCTTTCCCGTTTGCCAGCGCAATCTGCTCCACCCGCCGATCCGGCAGCCCCTGCTCTTCGCCGATGCGATCAGTTTGACCGCCATGCCACCACAGCAGCCCGTCGTTCAGTGTGCCCACCCACAGTTCCGCCTCCGAACCTGCCAGAGTAGTCACATAGACGTTGTTCGTAGTTGGGTGGAATCTCTTCAGGGTCTTGCCGTCGTAGATCAGCAATCCCAGCTTGGCGGTGCCCATCAGCAGCCGCCCGGAGCCCAGCGGCAGCAGTGATGTGATGACTCTCGCATCGGCGCTTGTACCCATTATTTGTCGAAATAGGTGGCCATCGAAGGCCACTATCCCCGCGCCCTGAGTGGCAATCAGCAGCTCCGGCTGCCGCGCGTCCGTCAGCATCCCCACCGCCATCTGTCCTAGGGGAGCGGCGGGTAAGTCTATTCCTGTTCGATAGACGTGTTCCAGCGTCCCGTCAGCCGCGTAGGCATAAAGCCCTGCCGGCCCCGCCAAATAGATGCGACCTTCAAAGACTGCCGCGCTCTTGTAAACCGCTGGTGATGAAATCCCTTCAAATCCGGGATTCGGCTGCGCGCTCAATGTAAGCGCCTCAAAACTCAGCAGTTCCCTTTGTGCTGCCTCACGCCTCGACGCCTCCAGCGCCCTCTCTACGCGCCAAATCACGAATCCGGAAACCGCCAGACACACCAGCGCGGCCACGATTGCCAAAGCCGCGACTCGCCGCCGGTCAAGTTTCATTGTGGTTTTTTATGTGTTGCAGGAGCGAACCCACCATATCGCATCGACCGCCCGAACGCAAATCCATTCTTCTTTCCAGCGTAAACGGCGCTTGCTTCAATAGTTACCCGTGGTGGGTGAGCAGGGCTATCAGCAGCAGGATGACCACTGGGATGAGCGCCAGTGCGGAATAGTAGAGGAATCTTCTCAGTTGCTGAGACTTGCGCTTGTTCCAGCCCTGCAACTCGTCGCGGTTCTCCACGCCCACCTGATCCAGGTGCTGGAGATCCCAGGCAAAATTGCTCGCCTTTGCGTAGCGATTCCTGGGATCCCTTTCCAGAGCCCGATAGATGACTTCCTGTAACTCTGGTGAAATGGCAGGGTTAGCGACGCGGGGCGGGGTGGGGTGGTTCAACAGGCGGTCATTCATCACCGCCAGGGGCGAGGGGCCGGAATAGGGCAGTTTGCCGGAGAGCATTTCATAGAGAATCACGCCCATGGCAAAGATGTCGGTTCGGGCATCACCGCGCTTTCCCTTCACCTGCTCCGGAGCGATGTAGTCCGGAGTGCCCAGCGTGGCGGTGAAGTTGGAATAGGTCAGCCGCCGCGCGGCGGAGTCGCTGGCAATGCCGAAATCGATGAGCTTGATGTTGTCTTCCGAATCGACCATGATGTTTTCCGGCTTGAGGTCACGATGCACAACCCCATTCGCGTGGATGTACTCCAGGGCCTCAAGAATGGCCAGAGCGATGCGGATGGCGCGCTCCTGCTCCATTTTGCCTTCGGCGAGAATCTGGCGCAGGAGGCGGCCTTCGCACCATTCCATAACCATGTAGATGCGGGAGCGCTCCTCGCCGCCATAGACGCGCATGACCTTGGGATGGTTGAGTTTTTCGCCGATGCCGGACTCACGCTGAAAGCGGTCGAAGAGAATGGGATCGGCTTCCAGGTCGGGGTGGGGAATCTTGAGGGCGACCTGGCGGTTATCGCGCAGGTCGGTGGCGCGGTAGACAGAAGCCATGCCGCTGCGGGCAACCGGCGCATCTATACGGTAGGAATCGAGTTGCACGCCGGCTTCCAAGGTGTCGAAAAAACCCATTCTAAGGCAAACTCCATCTGGCAATCTTCATTTGATTCTATAGAAGATCGGCGTGTGAACAGTAAAGGTTTCATAAGACTTTTGTGAGACCGAATTAGTCCGTCTACTTGTAAGGCCGGCCGCGTGGCATGGTGCTCATCCGCTCGACCGAGAGAATGCGGATCACCTGCGCGGTGGTGTTGTCGTTGCCGTCGATTTCCACGGCCTTCGCCACCAGTTCGCGGGCGATCTCGCCGGGGACTTTCTCCTGGGAGGCGATCGCGACGATAGTCTGTTCGCTCATCTCGTCGTGCATGCCGTCGGAACAGAGGACCAGCACGTCGCCGGGGTAGATGTCGAGGGCGGTGGTATCGGGAGCGACGAACATTTCCGGTCCCAGCGAGCGAATAAGTATGTGCCGGGCTTCGGATTCGGCCATCTCCTCGGCCGTGATGATACCCAGCTTTCGTTGCTGGTTGACCCAGGTGTGGTCGTCGGTAATCTGCCTGGCGCTGCCGCCGCGCACAAGATAGCAACGGGAGTCGCCCACGTGCGAGATATATGCTTTGTTGTAGCGCAGGGCGCAGGCCACCAGCGTGGTAGCCATACTCTTGATATGGTATTGGCGCGCCAGGGTGCAATCGTGAACCGCGGTGTTGGCTTGCTGAATGAGCCGCGGCAACAGGCTGGTCAGCCTGGCGCCGGGATTTGCCTTGGCGAACTCCTCGATGAGCACCGAGATGGCCGTATTCGATGCGACCTCGCCCAGATCGTAGCCCCCCACCCCGTCCGCAACGGCGAAAAGATAACCGTGCGATGTGGTTTGCTCCGGCGATGCGGGAATGAACGATCCCATCGCATCTTCGTTATTCTTGCGTATTTTGCCGAAATCGCTGGCTTGGCCGAACTCAAGATCCAACATGGGAGCCTCTAGCTTGAGTATCCTTTGAAACGAAGCAGGCCGGATGCTTCGAAGGTTGTGAAGCATCCGGCAGTTACTTTCAGATTGGCTTGCGTGTGCGTTAACCTACCTGGTTTCGAGCAGGATTGCCTTACCCTTGGCCTTCGACGTGCTGAGGAAGTAGAAGACGCCGTAAGCGCCCCACACGGCGGAGATGCCCAAGGCCAGCAGCGGTTCCTTGAATGTGCCGAGTCCGAAGACCGGGCTGATCAGGTAGAAGGCCATGCAGACCAGGTTCGCCAGCAGCCCGAAGCCCGGAATGATGTAATGCTTCAGCCAGTTGTGGTCATGGCGCTCGTGGTAAGCAATCATGCACAGAACACAGCTCAGTGCATACAGAATAAACGTCCCGAAGTTGGAGGTGAGCGTGACCGTCAGCAGCGAGTTCGGCAACGCGGCTAACCGGTCGTGCGGCAGGTAGCCGAAGTTGGAGAAGAAGCCGTGCGGCAACGCGGCAATGGTTGCATCGGAGGGCGCGCTGGCGTCGCCGAAGACCAGCGAAACGGCGATGACGCCGATGACCGCGGAGATGACGGCCAAGGTCCAGATGGCTTTGCGGGGCGAGAGCGACTTGGCGTGAAGCATGCCGAAGTGCTCGGGAGCCTCGTCGTCCTTTCCCATCGCATAGGTGACACGGGCGCCGGTATTCATGCAGGCCAGCGTGGTGCCGATCAGCGCCAGGAAGACGGTGAAGGCCTCGGCCAGCATGAAGTACTTGCCGTTACCCTGGCCCAGCAGCGCGTCGCCGACGATGATCATCATGTCGCCGACGGGAGCCGCCGAGGTAACGGCGCTCTGCATGGTGTAACCCGAGTTAAGGAAGTAGTTGGCCGTGAAGTACTCGAAGAGGTAGCAGAACAGGCCTTGTATCAAGAGCGAGGCAATGACGGCAATCGGTATGTGTTTAGTTGGATTCTTGGCCTCGCCTCCCATCGAGGTCACCGATTCGAAGCCCACCAGGATCAGAATGGCGACCGTGGCCTGGATGAACATCCAACTGAATTTGTGCGGCGCAATCACCGACATTGCGTTTTCGTGAGTTAAAAAGTTTCCGCTCGCGTCTGACGTCGGGTAAGTGATGACGTAAGGAACCGGCTTGCCGGCCGCGTCGAGCAAGGGCAAAGGCGCCTGGGTGGTTGCATCGCGGAGGATGGAGCCGTCCCTGGCCGTGGCGAACTTGTAGGTGTAGGTGGACATCGTTTGTGAGTCGTACTGGAATGAGGTTGGGCCGGTAGAGCCTGCGGGATGACTGGCGCGATAGCCGAGCGCCAGGACGCTGAAGACCACCAGCGCGGAGATCTGGACGATATTGATGGCAATGTTGACCGCCGTGGATGCGCCCGCGCCCTTCGATGCGATCCATGCCACGAAGAACGAGAAGAGAACCGCCACCAGCGCCATGAAGACCAGCCCGGGATTGGAGCCGCTCATGAAGTTGGGATAGAGGAAGCCGACTACATAGCCGACGAACACGCCGGTGACGGCCACCATCACGCCGGGATAAACCCAGTAGTAAAGGTGCGAGCCCCAGCCAACAATGAACTTGGCGACGCGGGCGTACTTGAAGGCTTTGTCCTTGGAAAGCAGCGCCTGCTCCGCGTAGTAGTAGCTCGACCCGGTGCCGGGATAGAGCTTGGAGATTTCCGCGTAGGATACCGCGGTGGCCAAACAAAGCAGCAGGGCGGCAAAGATGCCCAGCCACATGGTTGGCGCAGTGGATCCGGTGCCGGCCTGGATCACGAAGGTGAGCCAAAGAAAGGCTCCGGGGGCGATAAGGGCCATTGCGTTTGCGGTCAATCCTGTAAGGCCCAGCGTGGACTTCATTTGAGGTGCGCTTTGATCTGCCATGACTTATCTCCTGAGTTAGATTTTCGTAAGGTTCACCTGTGAGCGAATTGTTGTACGAAGCAATGCTGGTTAGTTGAATGTTAGAAACGAAACAATGCGCAGCCAGCGCCTCGATTCGGCTATTTTCCGATGTTGTTGCCAAAGATGAAGCCGAATTCAAGCACTCCCCGGAATTGGTCAGCATTTATTCCGGTTTTGCCAAAGACGTCTCCCGGCGTGTAGCTCGCTGCGTGCATCCATGCGAGATCGCTGCGAAGGTACATGCCGCCTTTTTGGTAGGTTGGCGTTGCTGTGAAAGTAGTGCCTGCGCTGCCAGCCCCAAAACCCAACAGGTTGACAGATCCATCGGTAGTGCTTCCCGAACTCGTGAGGTATTCCACGCGGGCCGGAAGCGAGAAGCCCTTCTTAAAGGCATAGCTGATGTTGAACGCGCCGCCGGTTGCGGATGTGCCCTTGAGGACGCCTACCTTCGCATTGGTCGGCAGCTTGCCGTACTGGAAGTACGGCGAAATGATCCATGGGCCTTTGGTGTACGTATAGATCACCGCGTGCATAAAGCCGTTGTTCTGCACCGGTGTGGCCGTCGTCTGATAGACGGTCTGTCCGAGGTTCCCCATCCCGTCGTACACCAGGACATGAGGCCCCTTCGTTAAGGTTGCCGAGGCCGAGAGCCACGAGTAGCGGTTGGAATAGTAACCGTCGTTCCAACTAAGCGAGGTGGTTAGGTACTTACCCAAGGTTTGATTCACCTGGATGCCACGATTGATGGCGTTTTCCTGGTTCCAAACGATGCCGCGCTCGATGTTGAAGTTCTGGTAGGTAAACGTGGACTCGGCGCCCATCAGCGTAGGCAGGGAGCCGATAAGGAACTGGGTGGTCTTTCCTACAGGCAATTTCAGGTAGGCGACTGGAACAGGCCCGTAGAAGTTGTTTATGGTGTTTTGGGCGTTAACAAACGGCACTGAAAGTGTCGGCATGGTATAGACTCCAGCCTGAATGAAGTACTGAAGCTTCCCGTCCGCTTTTTGTATGAATACCTCTCCGTTGCTCAGAGTGGCTTGCGCATCATTGTCTCCCGGCACGGAATTGTCCTGGAACTGCGAGAAACCTGTCACGATGCCGTTGACAGACAGCTTGCCCAACGGTCCGGCATCGAAGGTCGCCGGCGGCAGCCATTGCAGCGGACCCGTGAGAACGAAAGTGGAGAGCGGAGCTGGAGCCGCGGGGGCGGCGGCTGGAGCGGCAGCGGGCGGGGTCGCGGGCGCGGGCGTCTGTGCGCCAACCGTCAGGGCGATTGCCATGGCGCTTCCGGCCAAGGCTTGCAGGATGCGATTCAGATACAGTTTCATCGTCATATTTCCTCCTAAAGATAAAGTTTGTCGGTTGGTATGATCAGGAATGGAATCAGCCCAAAAAAGGAAGGCAAGATGCGGCACGCGGTGCAGTGTATTTTTCAACTCGGCTAAGCCTTCATGGCTAAGCAGATAAAGCTGTCGTGTAGATTCAATCGGGGAGAGTCGGATCAAGCTTGACGTGCCTCCCAGGTGGCCTGGCAGTTGCTGACTGGCATTAGTATGGCGAAGCAATCATAAGGAACTTATGAGGAACATATGAGGAATCCATGAGGAAGACGGAAAAAATGAATGGCGCCATTCGGTTTGCTGTTATCACATATTAAGTGGACCATTTCTCCGCCGATTGAAACACGGTGTGGCGAATAGGCAAAGAATTCCTCTGCATCAGGAGGGTGAGGAACCTGCTAAAATTCTTTCAAGTTTCACCGCATCCGATGCTGGCCCGGCGAACGTATATGTGCTGTATGGGTTGTGCCCTGAAGATTTGACCGAGGCGCTGGTGATGATGAGATTCCTGTATCCTTGTCGAAAGCGCCTTCTCTTTTAAATCCTGCTTCAATGTATGTTGGGTAACCGCTTGAACTTGAGTTTCATTTCCGCGAGTTCCGAATCGGTCAACACCGCTGTGTTGCTGGCCTTGGTTCTGGCTTTGCTGTTGATCATCCTCCTCTCCACGCTCGCCTGGAGCATGGCCCGCGAAGCTGCGTCCTGGCGTGCGCAAGTGCGCGACCTGCACGAGTTTGCCCGGCGCACACTGGAGATGAATTTCAATCTCGAGCCGGGGCAGCAGTTGGCCGATCTGGTGCACGATATCTTCGCGCTGGAGGCCGTCGCGGTCTTCGACGCGGACCTGCATCAGGTCTACCAAGCCGGGCATTGGAACGCAAACACCCAGGAGTTGGCGCGCAACGTCTACTACTTCGGGACGTCTGACGATGATGCAAAGACCGGGCTGGGACGCCGCGTGGTGCGGCTGGGAACGGTGCCCATCGGAAGCCTGGTGGTGCGCGGCAGAACAAGTCCGCTCACTAACAACGCAATCGCCTCGCTCATTGCCATCGCCTTTGACCGTTACCGGGCCTTCGCCAACGAAAGCCGCATCGAAACCGAGCGCCGCACCGAGCAGTTGCGATCGACTGTTCTTGATAGCCTGGCGCACGCTTATAAGACGCCGTTGACGGCCATCCGCGCGGCCTCGACGGGCCTCGGCGAGATGGGACGCCTGTCGGCGGCGCAGGCCGAACTGGTGGCCCTCATTGACGAACAGACCGGCCTGCTGAGCGACCTGACCACTCGCTTGCTGACCACCGCGCGCCTGGATGCCGGCGAGATCACCATTCATGCCACTCCAGTGGACGTAGCGCCGCTGCTTGAAGAGGTTGTGACCAGCCTTCGGGATCGGCTGGCCAGCATGAAAGTGGAACTTGATATTCTTGACGAGGGCCTGGTTCTGGAGTGCGACCGCCAGATGATGGTCATGCTGCTGACGCAGTACATCGACAACGCCTGCAAGTACTCCATCTTCGGCAGCACCATTACCATTCGCGTGGAAAAAGTACACGCGGAGATCGTCTTCTCGGTGCGCAGCTTTGGGCCGGTGATTCCCATCAATGACCGGGAGCGGATCTTCGACCGCTATTATCGATCCACGGCTCGCCCCAACCGCGCCGCCGGCACCGGAATCGGTCTTTCGGTGGCCAAGCGCGTCGCAATGATCCACGGCGGTTCCGTCTGGGTCACCAGCGATGAGGCGGAGGGAACCACATTTTATGCGGCTATCCCGGCCACAGCACGCAAGAGGGTTTCGTTATGATGCAGACACCAATTCGTATTCTTGTAGTTGACGATGAATCGGCCATCCGCAGGGCGCTGCGGCCGCCGCTGGTTGAGCTCGGATTTCAGGTCATTGATGTTTCGCGCGGCGAAGAGGCTCTGCAGATGCTGCGCGCCGGCGGCGTTGACGTGGTTCTGCTCGACGTGAATATGCCCGGCATCGGCGGCATTGAAACCCTGCGCCGCATTCGCGCCTTCGCGCCCCGGCTGCCGATTCTCATGCTCACCGTGCGCGATGCGGAAGAGGAGAAGGTGGAGGCGCTGGAGATGGGCGCCGACGACTATGTCACCAAGCCGTTCAGCATGCGCGAGCTGATTGCCCGCATACGCACGGCGGTTCGCCGCGCCCGCGCTCCGATCCGAGCTGAAGATACGCCCATCGAGATAGGCGAACTGCGCCTCGATCCGGTCAAGCGCAAGGTCGCCAAGCGCGGCCAGCTGGTGCATCTGACGCGCAAGGAATTCGACATCCTTTACTGTCTGATGAGCCACGCCGGCCGCGTGATTACATACGCCAGGCTGCTCACCGCTGTGTGGGGTGCAGACTGCCGCGAAGAGGTCGAGTATCTGCGCACCTTCGTTCGCCAGTTGCGCAAGAAGATTGAAGACGACCCCGCCAACCCTGTGTATTTGCTGACGGATGTGTATGTGGGCTACCGCTTCGCCGACGCGCAGATGTTCATGGAAGAGAATGAAGAAGGCGCGCCGCCCGCTACGGATGAAGAAGCGTCCTGAATGATCACAAGCAGGATATGCGCCAGAGTTTACTCGTTGTAGTGCAGCAGGCTGAAGACGTCTAAGTCCTTGAAGCGGTCGCGGCCCTTTAGGAAGTCCAGCTCTACGGCAAAGGCCAGCCCGACGATTTCTCCGCCCAACTGCCTGGCCAGTTTCACCGTGGCCTCCATCGTGCCTCCGGTGGCCAGCAGGTCATCCACCAGCACCACGCGCTGGCCGGGCTGAATCGCGTCTACATGAATCTCCACGGCGTCGGAGCCGTACTCCAGGTCATAGCTCACGCGCGCCACCTTGGCCGGCAGCTTGCCCGGCTTGCGTACCGGCACAAAGCCGGCGTTGAGCCGGTAGGCCAGCGCAGGCCCAAAGATAAATCCTCGCGCCTCGATGCCCAGTACCAGATCGACCTTGCGCTCAATATAGTGGCTGGCGAGCGCGTCGATCAGCCGGGCAAAGCCGGTCTTGTCCTTGAGCAGCGTGGTGATGTCGTAGAAGAGAATCCCCGGCTTGGGAAAATCCGGCACTGTGCGCACCAGCGCCTTCAGGGCTTCCACATTGACGGACTTGTTTTGCTCGGGCATGGGTAGACGCGCTCCTTAGATAGGGACTTATAGGAACAGTTTACAGCTAACAGCAGACAGCTTACAGCTTTCAACCGTCAACTGTTAGCTATTCGCTGTAAGCTGTGCGCTTAATTTCACCACGCTCCATCAATGCGGAATGAGCTCAACTCCTCAGCCTCGCTCTCGTCCAGATGGCGCTCGACGAGCCGGTCCACGCGGGCGCCGCGCGGTCCGCGGCGCAGGCTGGCGCGCAGCTCGGCCAGCTCTTCGGCCGTGCCCGAGGCCACAACTTCTACTTCGCCCTCCTCCGTGTTGCGTACCCAGCCGCGCAGGTCAAGCTGGCCGGCCACCCGCTGCACATACCAGCGGAAGCCCACCCCTTGCACGCGGCCCTGAATCAAAAAATGAAGAACCATCGTTAGTGAGTTTTACAGATGCGCCGCCCGAGCGCAACCGGAGAGGACAACGAACTTCTTGCGAGCGAACAGCGAGCGGCTGCCCCACCGCAGGTGGTACGCTGGAATTCACATGGTCTTCGTTCTCGACAACTACGATTCGTTCACATACAACCTGGTCCAGTACCTGGGAGAATTGGGCGCGGAGGTTGAGGTCTATCGCAACGACGAACTGACCGTAGAGCAGGTCGAGGCGCTGCGGCCCGAGCGCATCCTGCTCTCGCCCGGTCCATGCACGCCCAGCGAAGCCGGCATTCTGGTTCCGCTGATTCGCCACATGGCCGGCAAGGCGCCGATTCTGGGCGTCTGCCTGGGACATCAGGCCATCGGCGAGGCCTTTGGCGGAGATGTGATCCGCGCCAGCCACCTGATGCACGGCAAAACCAGTTCGATCAGTCACGACGGCAAGGGTGTCTTCGCAGGGCTTGGATCGCCGCTCACATGCACCCGCTACCACTCACTGATTGTGGCCGAGGAGTCGCTCCCCAAAGAACTCATCGTCACCGCCCGCACACCGGAAAACGGCGCCGGTTCGGTGATTATGGGCCTGCGCCATCGTAGTCTGCCCATTGAGGGCGTGCAATTCCACCCCGAAAGCGTGCTGACCGAGGGCGGCCACCAGATGATCCGCAACTTTCTGAAGATGTAAGGGCCAAGGAGAGAGCGATGCGCCGCATGAGTCCTGCTTTCCGCATAACGTCCTCCGGAATCTTTGCACTGGCTACAGGCCTGCTGTACGCCCAGACTGCACCCGCGCTCCAGGCTGCCGCGACAGAAGCCGGTCCCAGCACACCTATCGCCATTGTTCCCATTGACACCAAGAACCCCGACGCCGCGGCCAAGGTCACCGGAGCGCTCGAGGTCTCGCAGGGAAGGGCAGTGATCGTGGCCAGCGGCACCGTCACCTCCGGCAGCCAGACCACAGAGGTTGTGCTGCCCCATCGCGGCGTGCTGCGCGTCTGCGCCTCGACGACTGTCAAGCTGGCCGCTGACTCCAACGTTCCCGCAGGCGAGACTCCCGGCCTGATGATGGCCATGGATCACGGCGCCGTCGAGATGAGCTTTGCCACCAGCGCCGCCGCCGGACGCAATGCAGATGTCCTGATGACTCCGGATTTTCGCATCCTTATTGGTGGTCCCGGCGCGGCGGAGGTCAAGGTGCGCCTCGGTCTGCATGGCGACACCTGCGTGGATAATGCTGGGAAAGACGCTCCTTATGTTTTGGTGACCAGCGTCTTCGATGGAGGCAATTACCGCGTGCAGCCCGGCCAGCGGGTGATGTTCGAGCGCGGCAGCCTGCGCGAGGTGGTGGACAACGAGAAAGAGCCTTGCGGCTGTCCGCCTCCGCTGCATCCGGGCACAAATGAATTTCCGGTGGCGCAGAGCGCGGGCCTTGCGCCGTTGCCCAAGCCCGCTCCGAATGAGGTCTCCCTGACTTCCGCACCACCAGAGGCACTCGCGCCGCTGGTCTACAACAGCGCCGACCACGCGGCAAAGCCCACTACCGAAGCAACTCCGGCAACCAGCGCGGCCGCAACCAAGCCCGTGGCAAAGAAAAAGCCCGGCTTCTTTAGCGGTATAGGAAAATTTTTCAGGAGGCTTTTCGGGGCGGAATAAGGCTCTGTTCCTACATTTCTCTCGCCCGCTCAATCGCCCGCATCACGGCCTTGGCCTTGTTGAGCGACTCCTGGTACTCAAGCTCGGGCACTGAGTCAGCCACGATGCCGCCGCCAGCCTGCACGTAGCCTTTGCCGCCGATGGCCAGCATGGAGCGGATGGCGATGCAGGAGTCGAGGTTGCCGCTGAAATCCGCGTAGAGCACTGCGCCGCCGTAGGTTCCGCGCCGCGCCGGCTCCAGCTCCTCGATAATCTCCATGGCCCGCACCTTGGGCGCGCCGGAAAGCGTGCCGGCAGGGAAGCAGGCGCGTAGTGCGTCAACTGCCGTGAGTTCGGGCTTGAGCTTGCCCTCGATGGCGCTGACAATGTGCATCACGTGCGAGTAGCGCTCGATGAACATCAGCCGGTCCACCTTGACCGAACCAAACTGGCTCACGCGACCCACATCGTTGCGTCCCAGATCCACCAGCATCACGTGCTCGGCGCGCTCCTTCTCGTCGGAGAGCATCTCCTCGGCCAGCGCCTGATCTTCGGCCTCCGTGGCGCCGCGGGGGCGGGTACCGGCGATGGGCCGGTACTCCACCTTGCCCTGATGCACGCGCACCAGCATCTCCGGTGACGAGCCCGCCAGCTCCAGTATCTGCGGCGCCGTGGGCGTTTTTCCCTTCTTGGCGAGCTTCTTTGCGTTGTCCGGTTGCCCGCCCAACGGGCCTTCGGGCGCAAAGCGCAGGAAGAACATATAAGGGCTGGGGTTCACCGTGCGCAGGGCGCGATAGACCTGGAAGCTGTCAGCCTCCGGCACAACGTCGAAGCGCTGCGCGATGACGGCCTGGAAAATATCGCCTGCCTTGATGTACTCCTTGGTGCGGTTGACGGCGGCGAGAAAATCATTTTTCTCTGTGCGGTGCCGCACCTTCAACGTACCTTTGCCCTTTTGTCCGGCCAGATGGGGTAGCGGCTGGGAGAGCAGCTTTTCTAGTCGATCGAGCCGGGCCACAGCTTTGTCGTAGGCGTTGGCCGGCTTGCCGCGTGTTACGTCGGCGGTAACCACGAGCCAAATCTCCTTGCGCACATGGTCAAAGGCCAGCACCTCGTCGAAGAAGAGCAGGCAGGCGTCGGGAACGCCCAGTTCGTCCTTGGCCAGCGAGGGCAGCCGCTCAATCTGGCGGACGGCATCGTAGGAGAAGAATCCCACCGCTCCGGCGGTAAAGGGCGGCAAGCCCTGGAGCCGCGCAGGCTTGTGGCCACTGAGCGCGCGCCGCAGAACGGCGAAGATGTCGCCCTCCATCTGGACGACCTTCCGGCCCTCGGTGATGGTGATCTCGCGCCCCCGCGCCACAATCCGCTTGAAGGGAGCAAGGCCGATGAAGGTATAGCGGCCCACCTGCTCGCCGTTTTCCACCGATTCGAGCATGAAACACTCCCGTTCCGGCCAGGCGGCGCGCAGAAAGGCCGAGACCGGCGTTTCCAGGTCAGCGGTCAGCGTGCGGCAGACGGGAACAAGAGTGTGCTCCTTGGCAAGCGCCAGGAACTCCTTGCGGCTGGGCTGAACGAGATGGGGAGAGGCTTTCACAAGGACCAGTGTAATTGTTCAGGTGCATTTTCTGCTCGGCAGCGATGGAAACCTCATGCAACCGCATCCACTGTAAACATCTATAAACCTCTACGAAGAAAATAAATCCTTCGGATTTCAGGTAGACTCACGGCGCTCGCCAGGCATTGCCACCCGAACTGTCATCCAGCCGATAAATGTGCCTAGAAACGTTCCGGCAATCACGTCTCCCACCCAGTGGAAGTTGGTTACGACGACCGCACCGCACAGCAGAGCGACAGTCAGTGCGCCCAACGTGCGCCAGCGCGGCTGTAAGATCCAAAGCACCGACACGATCGCAGTGGAGATAGCTGCCGTTCCCGAGGGAAATGAATGCCAGTGCGGACCGCCATGCAGAAAATGGAACCCGTAGATGTGGTTCTGAACAAATTCCGGATAGGGCCAGGCGCGGCCAAAGAGGCGTTTGAAGATCAAGATGGCCACAGTTGCCCACAATGCTGCCCAACTGCAGAGCAGCGGCGTTCGCGTCCACAATGGAAGCAAGCGGCCAGACCTGGCCCATATCCCGCATCCGAAGACGAAGAGCAAGGCAATCGCGACAGTAAGATCAAGGGGAGCCAGCGCGCGATCAATCCATGTCCATGCAGCCGTATGGCGTAGATGCGCGTCGAAGAATTCAGCCGCTGGGCGATCGACGTATGCGATGCATACAACCACCATGATCGCCGTGGCCGCGAATGCAAGAAACCAGTTTCGGAGCTCGGTCCTGTTTCTCATGATTCGTTCGTGTCTTTCCAGCCTGGAAGCGGGTTGGCTTACGTAGTCCATTTTACTTTGCAGCTCATGGAAAGTTTTACTCTGCATATACCGATACTGAAAGAAAGAGGCTCGCCTCGTCTATCATGGTTGATGGGCGCCTTCCCCGGGGCATCGCCGGAAGCGCAGGCAATCGGAATTGGAGACATCTATGGCATCGGTATCCCTAGAGCAGGAGATCAATCCCTGGGAGGCCCAGGCGGCTCGATTTGACTTTGCGGCGCGCAAGCTGAACCTGGAAGAAGGCTTATGGAAGATGCTGCGCACCCCGTCGCGCGAGTTGATCGTGCACTTCCCCGTCACTTTGGATGACGGCAAGGTCGAGATGTTCACCGGCTTCCGCGTGCAGCACTCCATTGCTCGCGGGCCGTGTAAGGGGGGCATCCGCTACGCGCCGGACGTGAGCCTGGACGAGGTGCGTGCGCTGGCCAGTTGGATGACTTGGAAATGCGCGGTGGTCAACATTCCCTTCGGCGGCGCCAAAGGTGGAGTCATCTGCGATGCCAAAGCGATGAGCAGGGGCGAGTTGGAGCGCATGACCCGCCGTTATACTTCGGAGATCATCGACATCATCGGGCCGGAAAAGGATGTTCCCGCGCCCGACATGAACACCAACGAGCAGACCATGGCCTGGATCATGGACACCTACTCAATGCACCACGGGCACACCGTCACCAGCGTGGTCACGGGCAAGCCGTTGGGCCTGGGCGGCTCGCGCGGCCGCACCGAGGCCACCGGGCGCGGCGTGCAGGTGATCTGCGACGAGAGTATGCGCTACCTGAAGATGCCCATCGACGGCTGTCGGGTGGTCATCCAGGGCTTCGGCAACGTGGGTGCCAATGCCGCCCGCCTGATGATGGAGCGCGGCTACAAAATTATCGGCATCGCCGAGTTCGACGGCGGCCTGTCGAACCCCAAGGGCATCGACATTCACCAGTTGCTCAAGTACAAGCTGCAGAACTCGACCATCCTGGGTTTCCGCGGAGCCGAGGCCACGCCCAGCGAGGAGTTGCTGGTTTCCGATTGCGAGATTCTTATTCCCGCGGCCCGGGAGAACGTGATCACCAGCCGCAACGCCGGCCAGATCAAAGCCAAGGTCGTCGTCGAGGGTGCCAACGGCCCCACCACCGCGGTAGCCGATGAAATCCTGGCCGAGAAGCGCATCTTCATCATGCCCGACATATTGGCCAACGCCGGCGGCGTGACCGCCAGTTACTTCGAGTGGGTGCAGGACCGCCAGGGCTACTTCTGGAAGGAAGCCATCGTCAACGAGCAGATGGAGACCATCCTGCGCGACAGCTTCGACGATGTGGTGCGCTATTCCGAGGCCCACAATGTCAATAATCGCATCGCTGCATATATGCTGGCCATCGACCGGGTAGCCCAGACGATTCGCCAGCGCGGCATCTACGCATAACCACCCGCGGGCACCTGCGGTGCGGCCAATCGCTCGCTAGGCGCTCGCACGGACGATCACGGAGCGGATCAACTGACGATACAACCAGAGCGGGATGGGCTTCAAACTCATCCCGCTTTGGTTTCTCTGCGCGGCGCAAATCAGGGCGCGAGACGCCGGTTAGCCCCACAATGCAATAATGGAGCCAAGCCCCCGGAATATCGACGGCGTTTCGATCCGCATGAATCTGCCCAACTCCATCACGATGAGCCGGATCATCATGATCCCGCTGCTGCTGTGGATTCTGACGCCGCACTTCCCCTGGCATGCGCATGGCGCGCAGGAGATTACAGCATCGGTTCTATTCGTGCTGGCTTCCATCACCGACGGATTGGACGGCTACCTGGCCCGCAGGCGCGAGCAGATCACCACTATGGGCGTGCTGCTGGACCCTATCGCAGACAAGATCATGGTGGCCGGCGCACTGATTGCCCTGGTGGCCTACAATCCTGATGTGGTTAAGGTCTGGATCGTGGTGGTCATCATCGGCCGCGAATTTCTCATCAGCGGCCTGCGCTCGATTGCTTCGTCGGAGGGCTTCACCATCCAGGCCAGCGATCTTGGCAAGCTCAAGACTGTTATTCAGATCGTATGCGTAGTTTCCGCCATCCTGGCCCATGGCTGGAACCAGTGGCACTTCGGTATGCTCATCGTGCCGGTCAGGTGGATCGCCATCGCCGCCATCTACTTCACCATGCTGGTCTCCTCCATCTCCGCCATCGATTATTTTGTGGGTTTCTGGAAGCAGATCGACCACGCCAGCAAGGACCGCCGCGAATCTTCCGTGCTCACACGGAACAAAAAAGCAAGCATTCCATAACCGGCTCAGGTTCAGGCCGTGTCCTTTCAAAGCAAGTGAATTTCCGCCTCGAAGGAGTTATGTCGCAGCCTGAAAAGTCCGTACCGTTTTGTAGCCGTGGCAATGCAGATACTCCTGTCGTGGGCAGAGCCCTACGTAGGCTCCGCGCCTTTGCGCCGTTGTGCGACAATTCACAAAAGACCTCTTTTTCTATGAGAGCTTCCGGTCACCTATTGCTGTGCTCTGTTGGATTGATGCTGGCCGCACAACTCATCTGGCCGCAAGCGCCCAATCCGTTTGTACCCAACCCCCCGTCCTCGGTTCCGCTGGTGCTGGCCGGCGGCACAGTGGTGGACGTGACGGACTGGGGCAGCTCGGCGAAAGACCTGCCGGACGCCATCGTCATCGTCCGTGACGGCCGCATCACGGATGTCGGCTCGCGCATGGCCGTCTCCATCCCCAAGGACGCGCGGGTCATCGACTGCACCGGAAAGTTTCTTATTCCCGGACTAATCGACGGCTTCGCCGGCATGAACTCGCAGGGCCAGGCCAACGCCTATCTTTATATGGGCGTCACCACAGTGGTTGCCGTCAGCGATTTCCGCCACGGCGTCATTGATATTGCCGCTTCGCCCAGTCCACACCTCTATTTAATGGACTCGATCGGTTCAACGGATAACTGGAGCCTGTTGGCCAAGCGTCCGGAGTGGGCTCTCAAGCTTCGAGTGAACGGCCATCCAGCCGAACTGGGCCCTGATGACACCCTCCGCCAGCTCGCCGACACCGCGCAGTTGGGAACGCGCGCCGTCTGGCTGGGCCATAACATCACCGCCGCCAATACGCAGTGGATCATAGCTCGCGCCCACCAGATGGGTCTGGTCACCTATGGCGAGTTCGTTGCCACTCCTTACGAGGTGGGCATAGAGGCCGGCGTGGATGTGCTTGTCCACATGGGCCGCTACGAGTTGGGTGTTATTCCCGACGAGTTGCAGCGGCCGCTGGTGGACGACCCCGAAGGCCCGGCCGCAACCACAGCCTACGACTACACTGAGCGACTGCCCCCCACCGACCCACACCTGCGCAGCTACGCCCGTTTTATAGCCGCCCATCACGCCGCGCTCATGCCTACTTTCAGCGTCCATTATGCGCAGTTGCCGGATCATCGCAACCTTTGGAAGAACCCGGCCGCGGCCCTGCTCGACCCGGCCCGCGTATACGATCACACAACTCGCGAAACAGGAGAGATGGATTATCCTCTCTCACCCTGGACGCGGCACTTGCCTGCGGTGGCGCAGCGTTACATGGAAGAAAGCCTGCGCAAGAAGGCCGAACAGTCGACCCTGAGGCTGTGGAACATCAATGAGACTCTGTTCTCCGCCTATCCACACTATCTGGCTGCCTCCGGAGCGCCGGTGCAGGGTGCCTTGCCCGGCATCTCCATGCACACCGAGCTGGAATTGCTGGTCCGCCTGGGACTTTCGCCGCGCGAGGCGCTGGCCGCCGCCACCAACAACTACAGCCTACAGTTCAATTGGAACGAACTGGGCCAGATCACCCCTGGACGCCGGGCAGATATCCTGGTTGTCGATGAAGACCCAACACTAAACATCTGGAACGCCCGCCGCATCTCCACCCTCATCATGGACGGCAATGTGATCGACCGAGAAAAACTGCTGAACCTGAAGCGCTGATGGCCGGCCTTTCCGGTTTCACATCTTTGCGCCCGGGACGTTCGCAGAACCATCACACATCGGTTAACGTATAGACCAGACAGGAGTGTCGAGCCAATTCCATTAAAACGATGAATGACTCCTTGAACAAATCCTCACCAAGACGCCATCATGACAAGTGGCTGCTCTTGATCGCGGCCTACAAGCTGATTCTGGCCCTCCTGTTTGTCGCCATCGGAGTCGGCGCGCTGCACCTCATGCACAAGGACATAGGCGATCTGATCTCCAGGCTGGCCGACCGCCTGCCTGAGTCGCGCGTAGTCGACTTTATCCTCGAGAAGGCTTCCCTGCTTAACGATCCGCTGCTGCGCCGCATAGGCGCAGCCGCCTTCTTTTACGCGGGCCTGAGCATCCTGGAGGGAACCGGCCTCTATCTTGAGAAGGCTTGGGGCGAATACCTTACACTCGCCATTACCGCGTCCTTCTTGCCATGGGAGATCTTCGAGATATTCCATAGGCTCACGCTGATTCGCATCAGCCTCCTGACTGTAAACGTATTGGTATTCGTTTATCTTTTGAAGCTGGTGACGGCGCGCGGAAAACATAATCACCATGGCGGAAGCAGCCAGCAGGACGAGTAACGAATGTTTTTTAAGGACAGAAGCATAATGCGGACAGAAGCGCAAATAGTTGCAACTTTCGCTTTTTGTTCTCTATCACAGGCGATAACTCCTGTCAATTGCCTGACCCAAAGCAATAACTACTACATCTTGTGGTATTTGGAATAACTGTATCTATTAGTTGAATTGATCCTTATCTCTCCGCCCTCCTCTGAGTATCCCCCTTTCTTTTTTTGAGGTTAGCTCAATTTTTCTCTTGCTGAGAGGCAAGACAAGGCTTACCATCGGTTGAGTGGTCAAAAGTGGCAGATTGTGAACTTTTGTGGAAGCAATCGGCAGATTTCACGCGAGACTAGCCGATTTCTTCCCGCTGACTACAGTTTACATCGTTTTTGATGCCGTACCGGTTGGGGAATCAGGCGAGGCAACCGGAAGGCGACGGCAATGGGCAATTAGGGAAGCGGACGCGGTTGGAAGTGGAATCAGCCGCGAGAGGCGGGCAGGCATGGCGGTCTTCAGAGGTAATCATCCGGCAAAGGTGGACCCCAAGGGGCGGTTGAAGCTCCCTGCGAAGTTCACCGAGCTGATGGACCTGACCGGGAACGCCCAGTTTTACATCACTTCGTCGGACGGCAAGACAGCGGAGGTCTGGCCGCTGGCGGAGTGGGAGAAGCAGGAAGCGGCGCTGCTGGCTCACTCCAGCAACCTGAACCCCGCGGTGAAGAAGTACATGAACCTGACGAGCTATTACGGCCAGCAGGCGGGGATTGACGGCGAGGGACGGGTTCTGCTGCCGCAGATTCTACGCCAAAAGGCCAAGATGGACGGCGAGGTCGCGGTGCTGGGAAAGCTTCGTTATCTGGAGGTTCATAACCTCGACGAGCTTGACCAGTGCGTGACGGAGAAACCGATGACGGAAGAGGAACTATCAGCGGTGGATGCGGTTCTCCAGCAGCAGAGTCAAGGAAGATAGCCCCCCAGGGGGAGCGCATGACGGAATCGAATCCAAGACATGCGCCGGTGCTCTTTGATGAAGCAATTGAATTTCTCCGGGTGCGTCCGGGGGCCACGGTGGTTGACTGCACGCTGGGTCTGGCCGGGCACGCAACCGGGATTGCCAGGCAGCTGGGAGCTGATGGGCGTCTGATCGGTTTTGATCGCGATCCCGAAGCGCTCGCGCTGGCCAGAGAGAAGTTAGATGGAGTTTGCATCGAGTTAGGCAGCCATGCGCCGCGGGTTACTTTGATCGGCGAGGCTTTCAGCTCGGTAAGCAAACATTTGCAGCCGGCTTCGGTGGATGGCTTGATTGCAGACTTTGGAGTCAGCTCCATGCAGTTGGACGTGGCTGCGAGAGGATTTTCATTTCAGGCGGATGGACCACTTGATATGCGACAAGATCAAAGGTCCGGACTAACCGCCGCACAGGTGGTAAATGAGGCCAATGAACGTGAGTTAGCGGACCTTATTTACGAATATGGAGAGGAAAGGAGGTCGCGGAGAATCGCCAGAGCAATCGTTAGAGGGCGGCCTGTTATTACAACGGGTCAGTTAGCTCGCATTGTAATAGCAGCCGCCCCAACGATCAATAAGTCGCACATTCATCCGGCGACAAAAACGTTTCAGGCTCTTCGTATTTATGTAAATCGCGAGCTAGATGAGATTCGTACTTTGCTGGAGGCCGCGCCTAAGTTGCTTAAGCCCTCCGCAAGATTAGTGGTCATCAGCTTTCACTCGCTGGAAGATCGCATCGTAAAAGATAGCCTGCGCGATGGCGCTCAACAGGGAATCTGGAAGATTCTTACTAAGAAGCCGGTCACGGCCGGCGAAGAAGAGTTAGAACGCAATCCGCGCTCAAGAAGCGCAAAGTTAAGGGCGGCAGAGAGGGTAGTTTGCAGGTAGAAGCTGAGGAGGCAATTATGGCGGCATGCGCAACAACATATTTTGAAGCGGGAAAAAGCTGGAGTGCGCGCGTCGCAGAGCGCAACACGGAGCTGCTGGCCCAGCAAGCTCAACGGAGGCGTTGCATGCGCACGCCGGAGTTCACCTTCCCCAAGAACTTTGACAACAGCCGCCTGGTCAAGGCGCCTGATCCGGCGCGCACTCGCCAGATTCGACTGTTCTCCGCGGCCTGCACCATTCTCTTATCGTTGTTCATGGTCTACGGGTTGCAGCACTTCAACGCCATCGAAGGCGGCTACCGGATCGAGTCGGAGAAGCAGTTGCGTGAGCAATTGCGCGAGGAGAATCGTGAGCTACGCCTGACGGAGGCGCAACTCACACAGCCGGATCGCATCGACAGAATGGCCCGCGAACTGGGCCTTGCCGAGCCGCAGCCGGATCAGGTAGTTCATTCCGCTGCCGTTCCTGACGCCTCCACTCCAGCCCTTGCGCAAGCCGTTCCTTCAGGAACAGTTAGCAGCTATTAGTAGTTAGCAGATAAGGGCTAATCACGGAGCGATTGTCCATGCCGTCCGCCGTCCGATCCAGCCGGAATCACAACCCCGCGCCGCGCGTGATGCCCCTCAAGCGGGCGCGCTTCTGGCTTATCTGCCTGTTCTTTCTCTCCTGGGCCATTCTGATTGCCATTCGCCTCTTCTGGCTTCAGGTGGTGCTCCACGGAGATTTTATGGTGCGCGCCAAACAGCAGCAGCAGCGCACCTTCGAGGTGGCGCCGCGGCGCGGCGTGCTCTATGACCGCAACCTGCGCGAGCTGGCCATGACGGTGCAGGTGGGCTCCATCTTTGCCGTGCCCACCGAGATTGCGAATAAGCAGGCGACCGCCCATGCGCTGGCCGCCATCGTCCACACCGATCCCGATGACGCGCAGACTTCCGAGGAGCAGATTGCCGCCCGCCTGGATGCGGCGCGCAACTTTGCGTGGGTCGCACGTCGCGTCACGGCAGAGACTTCGGCGCGCGTCAAAGACCTTATCAAGGCGCAGAATCTTAAGGGCATCTATTTCCAAAAAGAGTTTCAGCGCTTCTACCCGGACAATGAGATCGCCGCGCAGGTGCTGGGCTATGTGGGCATGGACGACACAGGTCTGGGAGGCCTGGAGCAAAAGTTCGAGCCGCAGTTGCACGGCGTTCCCGGCCGCATGTACACGGCTCTGGATGCGCGCCGCCATGTGCTCGGTTCCAGCGAGCGCGAGCCTCAGCCGGGCCGCAACCTGGTGTTGACCATCGACGAGAATATTCAGTTCATGGCCGAGCGGGCGCTGGATCACGCGATGCAACGCACTCAGGCGGCCAGTGGAACCGTAGTCATTCAGGATGTGCATACCGGCCAGATTCTGGCGCTGGCCATTCGCCCCACCTTCAATCCCAATCTCTTCCGCCACGCCACGCCGGATCTGTTGCGCAACCACGCCGTCAGCGATGTCTACGAGCCCGGCTCGGTATTCAAGCTGGTTACCTATTCCGCGGCGCTGGAGCAGAACGCTGCCGCGCCCGACAGCATCATCGACTGCCAGGGAGGCCGGATTACTCTTGCCGGCCGCGTCATTCACGACGACAGGAGCGAGCGCGGCCTGGGTAAAATCACCGTTTCCCAGGCGCTGGCCAAATCCAGCGACGTGGCTGCGGTTAAGCTGGCACTCAAGGTCGGACAGAATCGTTTCTACCAGTACATCCGCGACTTCGGTTTTGGGAGCCGAACCGGCGTGGAGATGTCCGGCGAAACCCGCGGCCTGCTTCAGAACGTGAACAAATGGAGCCCCTCGTCCATCGGCTCAATCGCCATCGGCCAGGAGATCGGCGTCACGCCGGTTCAGCTCGTTTCCCTGGTTTCGACTATCGCCAATGGCGGCGTATATCTGCCGCCGCGCGTGCTGATACCGGGACAGGTGGATGGAACCGCCAATGGAAAAACGCCAGCCGCACCGCAGGCGCCAACGCAGGCGTCACCGCAGTTGACGCCGATGCCTTTCAAGCCGGGCGGCGAGTTGCCCGATCCGTTGCCTCCCGGAGCGCGCCGTGTTCTTTCCACCATGACTGCCGCTCAGATGCGCAAGATGATGGAGAACGTGGTCCTCTACGGTACCGGCAAAAGGGCGCAACTCAACGGCTACTCCTCCGGCGGCAAAACAGGCACAGCGCAAAAGATCGATCCAGCCACCGGCAAATACTCCAAGACCATGCACATCGCCTCGTTTGCCGGCATCGCGCCGGTCAATAATCCGGTAATCGCCGTAGCCGTGATTCTCGATTCACCCAGGGGAGATTATTACGGCGCCACCGTCTCTGCGCCGGTCTTTGCCGAGGTGGCGCAGCAGGTTCTGGAATATCTCGCCGTACCTCATGACATCGATCTGCGCCAGCACCGCGCTTTAACCAAGGCCGATTTGCAGGTAAAGGAAGACGACACTCATGCGCAGACCGCTGACATCAACGCCCTTTACGCCGCGGCCAACGACCTGCCCAGCGACGATCCACTGCGAGGGGGTGGCCCAGAAGCCCTGCGCGCATCCGCCAGCGAGCCGGTTTCCGCAAACCAGAGCAGCGCCGCCCGCCAATCGCAAGTCAATTCAGCGCAGACGGCAGCCGTCTCAGACGCTCCCGTCAAGACCACTGCCGCGCCCCAGCCCGTCGCAGGACAGTCGCAGACCGCATCGCAGCCAACGACCGTCATCGTTGCAAGCGAAAAAACTCTTCGCGTTCCCGCGCTCATCGGATTGCCGATGCGCAAGGTCGTCGAGCGGGCAGCGGCCGCCGGACTGGAAGTCGAAATTACAGGCAATGGCATGGTGCGCGAACAAGCCCCTGTAGCGGGAACAATGGTCGCACCGGGAACGAAGATTGTGGTGCGTTGCGGACGATGAAGAACACTCGTCGTGGGGGAGATTGATTACAGTCCTTTCGGCATACGCTGCCTGGCTTCCAGTGACTTCCCCGACTCCAGCAGACTCTTCAAGCTGGAGAGTATCATCGGCCATCCGGTCGACACGGCTTTGATGAACTTCGAGCCGCTCTTGTCCATTTCATGCTTGACGGTGAGCTTGACCACTTCGCCTTGGGGCTCAAGCAGATAGGTCATGCGGGAATGGCCTTCCGCGGTCATCTCCGGAAACAGGTGATTTATCCACCTTAGAACCAGCTTTCGGTGCGGCTCGATCTCCACCACTTCTCCGCTATCGGCCAGGCGTCCGTCCGGAAACACAATCTTCCATGAGGCGCCCGGCTTCCACTCGCACTCCTGTACAGTTCCCATCCAGTACTGCCGCGTAAACTCCGGTTCCGTCAGCGCCCGCCAGAGTTTTTCCGGCGTGGTGCGAATAAACGTCACATACACAAACTCAGATTCAGCCATTGTCTTCTCCCTCCAGTGTTGATTTGAGTTCGGCGAGAGCGCGCAAGCGTCCCCGCTCGTATTTATCGATCCACCGCTCGGCAATCTCGTGAATCGGCATCGGATTCAGGTAATGCAACTTCTCGCGGCCCCGCCAGATGGTGACCACCAGCGTGGCCTCCTCCAACAACTTCAAATGCCTGGTCACTGCCTGCCGGGTCATCTCCAGGTGTGTGCAAAGCTGACCCAGTGTCTGCCCGTTCTCCGCCCGCAGCCGATCCAGTAGCAGCCTGCGCTCGGGGGCAGCCAGCGCCTTGAACACCTTGTCCACGTCTGCACCCATCGATCACATAATATGCAACAATATAGTTGCATGTCAAGAGAATTTATTCTGCTTCTCGCGAATAGCCTGCCAACTTCTAGTAAAGAATTCAGAAATTCGAATGACCTCCAACAAACTACAATGGAACCCGTGATGATCTGGAAAGAATTAACTGCGGAAGTGACAGCCGTTGGCGCGGGTGGAGACTCCAGCCAGCCGGTGACGGGCGTCGAGTACGACTCCCGAAAAGTGCGGCCCGGAGCGGTCTTTGTGGCCATGAAGGGCGGCTCGACCGACGGTAACCGCTATGTCGAGAAGGCACTCGCTGCGGGCGCTTTGGGCGTCATCACCGACTCGTCGCAGATGTTCGACCATCTGCTGGTCTTCCAGGCTGGCCTGCCGGTGCTGGAAGTCGAGCATGGTCGCCGCGCGCTCGCCCAGGCTTCAGCCGCGTTTTTTGGCCATCCGGAGCGTCGGCTCGCGACCACGGGGATTACGGGAACCAATGGCAAGACGACCACGGCATTTTTGATCGAGTCGTTGCTCAACGCCGCAGCGCGCAAGACCGTTCTCATTGGCACCATCGAGTACCACGTGGCGGGCGAAGTGCGCCCTTCCGTTCACACCACCCCCGAGTCGAGAGATTTGTTTGAACTTATGGCCGAGGGAGTAGCCCGCGGAGCCACCGAGCTGGTCACCGAAGTTTCCAGCCACGCCCTTGATCAGGGCCGCGCCGCCGGGGTCAACTTCGATGTGGCTGTCTTCACCAATCTCACCCGCGACCACCTCGATTACCACGAAACGATGGAGAAATACTTTGCCGCCAAGCGACTGCTCTTTGACGGCACGGTCTATCCTGCTCCGCGCGTTGCCGTGATCAACGCGCATGACCCCCGCGCTCCCAAACTAGCTGACGCGGCAGCGAAGGCCGGCGCTGAGGTCCGGACATACGGAATTGGCCAGGGCGACTGGCGCGCCGCCGCCCATACGCTCACGCCATCCGGCGCGGTGCTGGAGCTCGCAACCCCGGCCGGAGCGGCTAAAGTTACATCGCGTCTGGCCGGCGAGGTGAACATCCTCAACCTGCTGGCTGCCTTCACCGCGGCTCACGCGCGTGGCGTGCCCTTTGCCGATCTGGTCGAATTTGTTCCCCGTCTCCAGCCCGTTCCCGGCCGCTTTCAATCCGTCGATGCCGGCCAGCCCTTCACGGTGATTGTGGACTACGCCCACACCGACGACGCGCTGCTCAATCTAACAACTCTTGCCCGGCAGATGACGGCGCAAACCGGTGGCCGCGTCATCACACTCTTCGGATGCGGCGGCGACCGCGACCGCACTAAACGGCCGAAGATGGGCCAGGCCGCGGGCCAGGGAAGCGACTTTGTGGTGGCCACAAGCGACAATCCTCGCACCGAGGAGCCGCTGGCGATTCTGGCTGAGATCGAGCCGGGGCTGAAGGCGAGTCACGTCCGCTACACTATCGAGCCGGACCGCACCACCGCCATCCGCTTGGCGCTCCGGGAGGCAGGGGCCGGCGATGTGGTTCTGATTGCCGGCAAGGGCCATGAAAAGGTGCAGATTCTCGGCTTTACGACAATTCCTTTTGACGATGTCGAGATTGCTCTTTCAGCGCTCGGCGAAATGGGCTATGGTGGAATCGGATGAAGCTCACACTCGCAGAAGCGGCCATTGGCGCGGGCGCGGTGCTGGAGGCGCCGGCCAGCGTGGCGAATGCCGGAGCGCTGGTGGCGCGCGGTTACTCGATCGATTCGCGCACCGTGGCCGAGGGCGAGCTGTTTTTCGCCGTACGCGGCCTGCGGCATGACGGCCACGATTTCGTTGCCGCCGCTATCGAACGCGGCGCCGTGGCCGCGGTGGTTTCGCGCGCGCGGGTCGCCACCCTGCCTGACGCCGCGCTGGCCGCGCCGCTGCTCATCACCGAAGACCCGCTCATCGCCCTCCAGGCCTTGGCCGCGCACGTTCGCCGCCAGTGGGGTAAGCGCGTGGTGGCCGTCACCGGCTCGGCCGGAAAGACGACCACCAAAGAAGCGATTGCCGCCGCTCTGGGCGCAAAGTTCAATGTCTTCAAATCGCAGGGCAATCTCAACAATAGTTTTGGCCTGCCTCTGCAACTATTGCGCCTCGAACCGGAGCATGAGTTTGCCGTGATCGAGATGGGCATGAACCACCCCGGTGAAATCGCCGCCTTGGCGCTGATAGCCGCGCCTGACTGGGGCGTGGTCACCAACGTGGGCACGGCGCATATAGAGAACTTTGCCGATGGCCAGGCCGGCATTGCCCGCGCGAAATTCGAGTTAGTTGACGCGCTGCCGGACAATGGCGCGATCTTTCTCAACTGCGATGATCCCTACGTCTCGCAGTTTGGCCGCGACTTTCACGGACGCGCGGTTTACTTTGGCGCCGGTCCCTGCGCCAATCTGCGGCTTCTTGAAGCGAGGGAGGATTTGGCCGGCCTGCACATGCGCTATCGCGATGGGGAGAGCGGCGGCCAGCTCACGCTCAATCTGCTGGGAGCGCACAACGCAATGAATGTCCTGGCCGGTTTGGCGGTCGCCCTCGAAGCGGGAGTCGATCTGGAGGCAGCCGCCGTCGCGCTCCAATCGCTCACTGCCGGCGACAAGCGCGGCGAAGTCATCGTAGTCAAAGGCGCTACGATTTTGAACGACTGTTATAACTCCAACCCCGAGGCGTTGCGCTCCATGATCCACACTCTGGCCGCGCGGCCCGCCAAGCGCAGGATTCTGGTGGCCGGCGAGATGCTGGAGATGGGCGAGCACGGCCCCGCGCTGCACGCAGAAGCTGGACGCGCTGCCGCCGAGGCTGGCCTCGACCTGGTTGTCGGCGTTCAGGGCAACGCCGAGCATCTGGCAGTTGCCGCCTGCGCGTGCGGAGTCACGGCGCTGTTTTTGCCCGATGCCGAAGCCGCCGGTCGCTGGCTCAAGCTGAATCTGCGCAAAGGCGATGTGGTGCTGGTGAAAGGCTCCCGTGGCGTGCATCTGGAGCGGGCTATCGAGGCGCTGACCAGGCTGCCGGAACCCAACTGAGCGCCTCTGCTCCCAGGACCGTAGAATGCCCTACAATATATGCGCGGTCAGTTGCGCCTTGACGCGTTTTATTCACCAGGCAATGTGCCAGGCAATGGTCACACAAAGGATATCCCTTGCAGACTCTTAGCTCCAGTTGTTTTCTCGCGCTCTTCTTCGTTGCCGGGTCGGTGTACGCACAGCCTTCGGGAGGGCCTTACGGCCCGATCGACCAGCGCTATGAGATTCCCAAGGCCGGGAATGTCTACTTCGTTGCGCCGGACGGCAAGGCCGATGCGACTGGCGCCGACGTCGCCCATCCCACCACCATCGAGGCGGCCATCGCGCGCGTGGTGACCGGCGACGCCATCATTCTGCGCGGCGGCATCTACAGAATCGGTGGCCTGGTGCTGAATCAAGGCATCACGATACAACCCTATGAAGAGGAGCATCCTGTCCTCAAGGGCACTGAGATCGCAACACAGTGGGAGGCTTTGCCCAACCACGTCTGGAGGACCCGCTGGTCCCACCTCTTTCCGGCCGAGCCGCTGCCCTGGTGGAATCGCAAGCGCGAGGGTACGGTCACACCCCTCTACCGCTTCAACAACGACATGGTCTTCATCGATGGCGAGCTTCTCACCTCCAAGGGCTGGGAGGGAGAGCTCGACGCACATTCTTATTCCATCGATTACAAGAACGGTTACGTCTACATCGGCGCTGACCCCACGCATCGCCAGGTGGAGATCACCGCCTGGGACAGTGCGCTGGTCCGCACCGCAGCGCCCGCGCACGGCAAGCTCTCGGACGGAAAAGGACCGGTGATTCGCGGCATCACCTTCACGCAGTATGCCTATCGCGCGCTGGAGATCGAGGGCAAAAAGCATTTTACTTCGGCCGAGGAGCCCACCAACGAGCCTGTGGGTCTCTCCGATCCGGCGACCTACGGCAAAGAGGTCACGCATACTCTGCTCGAGAATGTCACCATTACCTACTGCTCTCGTGTGGCTGGCTACTTCCGCGGCGATGGATTGATCATCCGCAATTCGCTGGTCAGCGATACCGGCACGGAAGGCATCTACGTTATCGGCTCGTCAGATGTGCTGCTGGAAAAAAACATCATCCGCCGGAACAACATCAAGCATCTGACCGGCTACTTCCCCTCCGCGGTCAAGATCTTCAACCAGACACATCGCGTCACCTTCCGCGACAACCTGATTCTCGATCAGCCCGACTCGAACGGAGTCTGGTATGACGTGGGCAACCACGACGCCGTGATTGTCGATAATTATATTGAAAACGCGATCGACGGCATCTTCATCGAAATCTCGCGCGGAGCCACCATCGCCGGCAACGTGGTGGTGAATTCAAACCACGGACTTCGTGTGCTGAACTCGGCGGATGTGCATGCCTATAACAACACCTTCTTCAATGCGCCCGTATCCTTCGAGCGAAATGACCGTGTGGCCGCCGGCGACGTCTTTGACTGGCATGCCACCACCGGGCCGGGTCTGGAGCAGCGCGACGGCCATATCTTTCTCCATAACCTGATGGCGGCTTCGGATTCTTATCGCGATCCGCTGCTGGAGTTTTTGCAGAAATCGTCGCTCTGCGGCAAGCTCAAGCATGCGCAGGCGACGGAGGTTGACGGAAACGTCTATCTCCGCGCCGCATCCACCGCCGTCTCCGGTGCGCCGGCGCCGCTGATTATCTATGCCCCGTCGGAGGGAGAGAACTGCACCTCGCGGCTTGCCTCGCTTGATGACTTCCGCAAGCTCGAGCCTGCCTTCGAAAAGAACGGCGTCGAGATAGATCGTTCTCCCCGCACGGTTCTGAAAGGGCCCGACCTGGGGAACTTTGAGCTGCAACGCGCGCTGCCGAATGTGCCAGCCAGAAACTTCCTTCCTCCCGAGCTTCGCTCGCTTTTGGGATGGAGCGAAGCGGAGGCAATGACGCCCGGCGCTTATCCGCTGCGCTGAGGACGGGCGGTTTACGTCCCACTCTTCCCGGTGATGGCTTCAACGCGGTGCCGCTCTAATGCTATGCTTTCACTTATCTATGGAAATCTCTGTCATTCTTGCGCATCCGGAACGGCGCAGCTTTAATCACGCCATCGCTCATGCTGTTTGCCGCACGCTTGAGCGAGGCGGGCACACAGTCTACTATCACGACCTTTATGAAGAGGGCTTTAATCCGCTGCTGCCACCGTCCGAATTGGATACGAAGGCACAACCGCCACTGGAGATGGCCAGCTACTGCGATGAGTTGCGGCGTTCGGATGGATTGGTCATTGTTCACCCCAACTGGTGGGGGCAGCCACCGGCAGCGATGAAGGGATGGATTGATCGTGTCTTTCGCCCCGGTGTGGCATACAGCTTCCAGGAGGGCGATAACGGCGAGGGTGTTCCGGTAGGCTTGCTGCGGGCTAAGACAGCGGTCATCTTCAATACCTCGAATACTGAGCCGGAGCGGGAGATACGCGTATTTGGTGACCCGCTCGACCGGCTCTGGAAAAAATGCATTCTGGAGTTTTGCGGTGTGAAGAACATTATCCGGGAGACCTTCAGTATCGTGATCACCAGCACGCCCGAGCAGCGAGCCGAATGGCTGCGCCAAGTGGAAGAGACCGTGAAAGCGAGTTTTTGTTCCTGATCCGGCTGCATGGAATATGCCCGGATTATGGAACTCCTCCGAAGTGTGCGATTTCCACGCTTCCGCCGCCCCCGGCCTAGTAAAATCAATCTGATACCCGCCTCATTCCGGCTCTGGAGGCCCTTTGCTTTACTGGTTGCTCTACGAAAAGCTTTTTCCGTTCTTTCACCCCTTCCGCGTCTTCCGCTACCTGACCTTACGCACCGCCTTTGCCTCGCTCACGGCGCTGCTGATCGCGCTCTTCATCGGGCCTTGGGTGATTAAGAAGCTACGCCAGTTTCAGATCGGCCAGTTCGTCCGTGACGACGGGCCGAAGTCGCACCTGAAGAAGTCCGGCACTCCCACCATGGGTGGCGTGCTGATTATCATTGCCATTTTGTTGCCCACAGTGCTGTGGAGCGACCCCGCCAACCCCTTCGTCTGGATTGCCGTCTTTTCCATCCTGGCTTTTGGCGCTATCGGCTTTGCCGACGACTACATCAAGGTCATCAAGAAGCGAAACCTGGGCTTGACGGTGCGAGCCAAGCTTCTCTGGCAGGGCATCGCCGGGGCAATAGTAGCGGTTTCTCTGGTGCTTTTGGATAAATTCAAGCTTTTCTCCACGCAGTTGACCGTGCCCTTCATCAAGAGCTGGCGTCCTGACCTGCTCTGGCACGCCTGGCCCAGCACTGTTCCCCACCTCGGCCTGCTGGCCTTTCTGCCTTTCGTCGCTTTTGTCATCTTCGTGTTGATCGGTTCCTCCAACGCCGTCAACCTGACCGACGGGCTGGACGGGCTGGCCATCGGCTGCACCATCATCGCCGCCGGCGCCCTGACCGTACTTACCTACATCAGCAGCAACGTGGTCTTTGCCGATTACCTCGAACTCCAGCACATGCCCAAAGTGGCCGAGCTGACCGTCTTCTGCGGCTCCATGGTGGGTGCCTCCATCGGCTTTCTCTGGTACAACGCCCATCCGGCGGAGATCTTTATGGGAGACGTGGGCTCGCTGGCTCTGGGCGGAGCCATCGGCACGGTCGCCATCATCATCCGCCAGGAGCTGCTGCTGCCTTTCATTGGCGGCGTCTTCATCCTCGAGGCGGTCTCCGTTATCCTTCAGGTGGGCAGTTACAAGCTGCGTAACAAGAAGCGAATCTTCAAGATGGCCCCCCTGCATCACCACTTCGAGCAATTGGGCTGGAGTGAATCCAAAACCATCGTGCGCTTCTGGATTGGCGCCCTGGTGTTTGCATTGTTTGCACTCACCACCCTGAAACTGCGCTAAACCAGACCCAAACAGGGCACAATAAAAATGTGGCGCAAGCCCGAGGACAAGACTCCATGATGGAACTCAAAGGCAAAAAAGTGCTGGTCGTCGGACTGGGAAAATCCGGTCTGGCGGCAGCGTTGTTTCTCCGTCGCCGAGGCGCCCAGGTCACGGTCTCCGACTTGCGCTCGGCCGAGCAGTTGGCCAAAGAAATTCCCTCCCTGATCGAAGCCGGCATCATGGTCGAGACCGGCGGCCACGGCCTGCTCACCTTCCGCCGCCAGGACCTCATCGTCGTCAGTCCCGGCGTGCCGCTGGACACTCCAGAGCTGGCGCAGGTTAAGAGCTTCGGTTTGCCGGTTATTGGCGAACTGGAACTGGCCGGTCGATTCCTCAAAGGCAAGATTCTGGCCGTCACCGGCTCCAACGGCAAGACCACCACCACCACTCTACTGGGTGAAATCCTTGCGGCTGGCGGGCTGCCCACGTTGGTTGGCGGCAACATCGGCGTTCCGGTCGTGGCTCTGATCGACTCCAGCACCGGCGAAAGCTGGTCGGTTCTTGAGGTCTCCAGCTTCCAGCTCGAAACCACGGAGCAGTTTCATCCTTCAATCGCCGTGATTCTAAACATCACTCCCGACCATCTGGACCGTCACGGCAGCTTTGAAAACTATGCCCGCATCAAGGAACGCATCTTTGCCCGGCAGACCGCCGAGGATGCCTTGGTGGTAAACGCCGACAATCCGCGCGCCGTAAAGGCCATTGTGCGCCCAGCCGCCAGGGTCTATTGGTTTTCGCTTGAGCATCCGGTTGAGCAGGGAGCCTGGTTGGAGTCGGGCTCTGTCGTCTATCGCTCCGCCAAGGATGCGGCCACGGAAATGGTAATGCCCCTGAAAGGCATTCCCCTCAAAGGCGCGCACAACGTGGAAAATGTGCTGGCCGCGGTGGTTGCCGCGCGCCAGGCCGGGGTGCCGGCTGAGGTCATTCGCCGCGCCGTCGAGAACTTCAAGGCTGTCGAGCATCGCCTGGAGTACGTGGCTACCATTAAAGGAGTCGATTTCTACAACGATTCCAAAGCCACCAACGTCGACGCCACCGCCAAAGCCGTCGCCGCCTTCAGTGGCGGCATTCATCTCATCCTGGGCGGCAAGGATAAGAACTCCGACTACACCCAGCTTGCCGATCTGCTGCGCGAGCGCGTGCTGGCCGTCTACACCATCGGCTCCGCAGCGGCCAAAATTGAATCGCATCTGCGCGGCGTGGTCTCCATTCACTCCTGCGAAACCCTGGACAAGGCCATTCAGGCCGCCGCCTCCTCCGCGCGACGCCGCGAGGTGGTGCTGCTCGCTCCCGCCTGCTCCAGCTTCGACCAGTTTGAAGATTACGAGCATCGCGGACGCACCTTCAAGCAACTTGTCAAGGAATTGCAGGATTGAGCCATGGCCAAGCGTGTTGGGGGCGATAAATGGATGTACTTCACCACCGTGCTGCTCGTCGTGGTGGGGCTGGCCATGGTCTATTCCGCTTCGGCGGTCGTGGCCCAGGAGAAGTATCACTCTCCCTACACCTTCATCGGCAAGCAGGCTCTCTGGGCGCTGGCCGGTTTGGCGGCCATGCTCTTTCTTTCGCGCCTCGACTACTCACTTTATAAATCTCCGCGCTTCATCTTTTCAGCGCTCTCTGTCACTGCCTTCCTGCTGGTGCTGGTCTTTTTCTTCCCCAGCTCGCACAATACCCATCGCTGGATTCGCTTTGGCGATTTCTTCACTCTCCAGCCCTCGGAGATCGCCAAGCCCATGCTGGTCATCTTCCTGGCCTGGTTTCTCTCCACCCGGCTCAACAAGATCAACCAGTGGAGCACCCTCTGGCGCGCCAGCCTCATTCCGTTGGTTTTTATCGCTCTGGTGATTCTCGAACCCGATCTGGGCACCGCGCTCGTTTTGGCCGGCGTCACGGTCATCATGTTGTTTTTGGCGGGCATGGCCTGGAAATTTCTGATTGGCGGAGTCTGCGCCGCGTTGCCGATTCTGCTCTGGGAGCTATTTGGGGTTTCCTGGCGCCTCCAGCGCATCCAGGTCTTCGAGCGTTTCATGCTGCATCCAGTCTGCGATTTCAAGGATATGAAAGAAGCGGGTGCCGCCGGCTACCACACATGCCAGTCGCTGATCGCAGTCGGCTCGGGCGGCTTGGCCGGACTCGGCTACATGGATGGCCAGCAGAAGCTCTTCTTTCTCCCCGAGGCCCACACCGACTTCATCTTCGCCAACATTGCCGAGGAGATGGGCTTCATCGGAGCCATCATCCTCCTCATTCTCTTTGCGTACTTCGGTTATCGCGGCCTGCGCACTGCCTTTCGTTCCCAGGACTCCTTTGCTCGCCTGGCCGCCTTCGGCATCACTATGACCATCCTGCTGCAGGCCTTCTTCAACATCAGCGTGGTCATCGCTCTGCTGCCCACCAAAGGCCTTCCCCTGCCGCTCATCTCCTCCGGAGGAACCTCGCTCGTCTTCACCTTGGCCTCCATCGGCATCCTGCTCAACATCAGCCGAAAGGTGGATTGAATCGGTCCCTGAAGGTGTAGAATTGCGTCCGAAAGGAAAACCTATATGGGCGATGATTGCAAGTTCGAAATTCCTGAGGCGTGCAGGGAGTTAGGTAACACAAGCGTGGAAAGTCTCAATGAAAAACGGCATGTTGCAAAGAATTTTATTCAAGCATTTACCAAGAATGTTGCACCGCACAAAGACTTGTATGAGACTAACGAGGTCTGGACTAAATCAGTCCGCGGACGATTCATTGATATTTGCACTTCGGACTGCTATGCCATACCCAAGGATCGTTGCACGAAAAGAGGAGAGTTTCTCGTCGATTATATATGGGAAGAAAAGGAAAACGGAAGGCGGATTCTTCTTGCGGGTGAAAGTGAGTGGGGTTCGGACAGATATGGGAAATCACATTGGTATCTTGTAGAGGAAGACTTTGAAAAACTCTTGGCGATAAAGGCTCCTTTCAAGGTGCTAATCTTTTCATCTTACTGTAATCTGGGAGAATCTCAGGGAGCGGTCGAGGGAGACTTTTCGATTGGATTCGCTATGAAACGACTTGAGGCATCCTTAAGGAATTATGGGCACCACATCCCAGGAGAAGTTTATATCTTTATAGATTTTCCACAAACCGGCGATAAAAACTCCACTGGAATCTATCAATCATTCATCTGGACGGCGAGAAACTTTGGGAAGGCGGACGTGGAGTTTGAGGATAGTGGAAATGGCGAGCTTATCCGCTCGACGGTTTGAGGCACAGTGAAAATAATGCAATAAGGATTAAGAATCGTGCAAATGGGGTCATATTGGCCCATAGCAGGGAAAGCAAGAAAGGAATTCCTGCTGGAAAGTGAAAAGAAATGAACGACGTTGAAAACCCGCATAGTGAGGGAACCAAAAATGGTGTTAACGCGCAAAAGAGTCGTATATTTACCAATAATCCGACATTGCTAGCATTGATTTTTATTTCTATACCAGTCATGATCCTTATTTCTGTTTTCATTTATGCACTGATTGATTCTTATGCAGAATCTCATGGTTGGGTTGAGTATAAGTACCCTACAAGTGTACTGGAGCACAAGATCTCTGTAATTGACGGTAAAACTGAACTTGATGTCAAGATGAAGCTTCCAGGAGCGGATTCTGGAGAAAGAGATATGTACTATATTGCAGGGCACATGATGAATGTTGCGAAACATGAAATAAAACAAAGTGGCTCAGAGCAAAGCATAGTATTTACTATTGCGGGCGAAGCGGGAGGTGGATATGATGATTATGGTCATCCAAGGCCATCAGATCTAATTAACGGGTTCGATATTCAATATTCAATGGATAATCTCGAGAAGATCGACTGGGATCACATCGACGTTTACAGTTTCCTAAATTTAGGCCATCTAACAATAATATGTCCCGCAGGTGCAAAGGTTGTAGAAAGATACTGTGAAAAGGATCGACAATATTCTCAAGTATTTTGTGCCAACTTTTAACCCACGAGTCCTCACTTGAAAGGAACAAGTTTGTCGAATCTGCGCATACTCATCGCCGGAGGCGGCACCGGAGGCCACATCCTTCCGGCGCTGGCCGTGGCTCGCGAACTGGTCGCCAGCCAATCGGCCGAAGTGCTCTTCGTCGGTACGGCGCGGGGTATGGAGTCGCGCCTTATCCCCGAGGCCGGCTTCAATTTGCGCCTCATCGATGTAGGCCAGCTCAAGAACGTCTCTCTGCTCACCCGCCTGCGCACGCTCCTGAGCCTGCCCCGCAGCATCTATGCCTGTAAGCGGCTGATCCGCGAATTCCAGCCCAACGTCGTCTTTGGCGTGGGCGGATACGCCTCCGGCCCGGCGATGGCAGTGGCTTTGCGGCTCAAAATCCCCACCATGGCCTTCGAGCCTAACGCGGTGCCCGGCCTTGCCAACCGTCTCGTCGGCAAGCGTGTCCAGGCAGCGGCGGTCAACTTTCCCTCGGCAGCTCACTGGTTTCGCAACGCCGAGGTCACCGGCATTCCGGTCCGCGCGGAGTTCTTTAACCTTGCTCCGCCGCCCGCCAACGCCGCCCATCTTTTAATCTTTGGCGGCTCGCAGGGCGCGCGCATCTTCAACGAGCATCTGCCCCGGATCATTCCGGCGTTGCTGGATGCCGTTCCCAACCTCACCGTTCTGCACCAGAGCGGCGTGCTCCACTTCGAAGTGACACAGGCCGCCTACGCCGCCAGCGGCGCAGACCCAAAGCGTTGGCAGGTCAGGCCATTTCTCGACGATATGCCCGCCTGTTTTGCTCAGGCCACGCTGGTCATGGCCCGCAGCGGCGCTTCCACGGTGGCCGAACTGGCTGCCGCCGGCAAGCCCGCCCTGCTGGTTCCCTTTGCCGCGGCCGCCGACGACCACCAGCGCCGCAACGCCGAGGAGATGGTAAAGGCCGGCGCGGCCGTGATGCTTGACGAACACGAACTCGACGCGCCTGGCAAGCTGCTCGCCGCTCTCACCAGCCTGCTTCAAGGCCAGGAGAGCCTGAATGCCATGGCTGTTGCAGCCCGCACCCAGGCCCATCCCGCCGCTGCCGAGCGCATCGCCGGTCGTCTCGCAACCCTCGCGCAGTTTACCGCTTGACGATCTTAGCCAGGCGTGGATCATCCCAGAGCGCGGTGAAAACCGGGTCCTTATAAACACTGGACATATCGGGATAGAACCCATCTTTGGCCCTGCGCAAATACTCCAGGGCTCCGTCGAGGTTGCCGCGTTTCATGTACAACTTGGCAATTAAAAACGAAATGCGAGCGCGTTGCTCCGGCGTCGTATACTGTGCGGCAATTCCCTCAGGGCTGGCGCTCAGCACATCGGCGTCAAGCTCCAGAGCACGGGCGTATTCGGTCATGGCGTAATCGACATTGTTCAGCCCCATCCAGGCTTCCGCAAGATTGAGATGGGTGTGCGCATTATTCTCATCCAGCGCCAGCGCCTGTTTTAAGTAGCTGATGGAAGGCTTGTACCTCCTGTCCAGAAGGTCCAGGACCCCCAGGTTGTTCAGAGGTGCAAAGTACTGAGGGTCGAGCTTCTGCGCCCGTAAAAAGTACCTGCGCGCCCGGCCCCTCTCGTTCAATTGCAGTTCGGCGATGCCCATCTTGTTATAAAGGACAGCGCTATTACTGTCGACGCGTACGGCCGAGTAGTATTGGGAAAGGGCCGATGCGTATTCATTGTGCAAGCGATCCAGGTCGCCTTTTTCCTCTGCTATCCTGGCCGCCTCCTCCCTGTTCTTCTTGGCTGCGGCCGAGGTGGAATTTGTCTTTCCATACGCGGCCACGCCAATCAGCAGGCTCATTACTGCCAGCATCATCACTAGTCTTTTCATGTGTCACCTCTCCTGCGTAGGAGCATTTTGTAAGGCGGCGGTTGTGCTTGCCGGCTTCGGCACTCTGCTCCATGCATGAATCCAGTAAAGATCTTCCGCGAAACGTACACAACGCTATACCTGCTACCCGCCTGTTTCGCCAGGGTTAAATGTATCCCTGGCACAACCGAACTCAATGTCCTGGTGGAGCTTACAACAGCCTGACAGGCGACGCCAAGCGCCTCGCCGGCGGCAAGAAGGAGGAGTTACCCGCCGTTACATGCCGTTTTCCTCCGCCCCTGCAACCGTTAAATACTGGAAAACCAAGCATTACGCGATAGCATTACAATCAGTCCGGAGACGGAAACGATGGCGATTGAAGGCCCAGAGCCGGTCGATATTGAAGCCCAGCGCGCGGAACTGGACGCGGTGCTTCATTCGGAATGCTTTCTTCGCGCGCCCAAGCTCGCTCATCTGTTGACGTACTTATGCGAGAAGCTCTTTGCCGGGCTGTCCAGCCAGATCAAGGAGTATTCCGTTGGCGTGGAGGTCTTTCTCCGCGGAGATTCCTTCGATCAGGACTCCGACTCGATAGTGCGGGTTGAGGCCAACCGCTTGCGCAAGCGTCTTGCCGAGTATTATGCCGGCGAAGGCGCATCGCATCGCCTCCACATCATCATTCCTTTGGGACAATATGTTCCGCAGTTCAACTCTGCGGAGACGCGGGGATCGAGCCGGCAGGGAGTCGAGAGCTCCGCTATCCGGCGTGTGGGACAGAAGTTTTTCGGAGATGGCCGTTGGATTTGGTCGCTTGTTGCCGCTCTGGCGCTTCTCTCTCTTGGTCTTGGCTGCGCTCTGCTGATCCTCCAGCGGATGCAACAGGCCACGCCGAAGGCAGAATCGAATCAGTCCTTTGCCTTATCGGAGGAATCGCAGTTTGGCCCGCCAGCGGGCGAGGAGGTCCGCATTCTGGCGGGCGCGGGGCGCAGTTTCGTCGATCATGCCGGTAAGCTGTGGAATGCCGATGCCTGGTTTGATGGCGGCAAGGCGGTAAAAAGCTCCGTGCAGCACATCTGGCGCACTCAAGACCCCGATTTCTATCGCACCAGCCGTCAGGGACAGTTTAGCTACGCTATTCCCCTGAAAAAAGGCATCTATGAACTCCGCCTTCACTTTGCAGAAACGGTCTATGGCCCGGAGTCCACTGGAACAGGCGGGGAAGGCAGCCGCCTGATGACCGTGCGCGCCAACGGGAGAACGCTGCTGGACCGCTTCGATGTGGTGGACGATGCCGGAGCCAGCCGTACCGCCGACGTCAAGGTATTCACCGGCATCACTCCCGCGCCCGATGGGCTGCTGCATCTGGCGTTTTCCGGCGACGACGGCAAACAGGCTACTCTATCCGCTATTGAGATTTTGCCCGGATTCCGGGGACACATCCGGCCCGTGCGGCTGCTGACTCGTCAGACGCCTTATTACTCCAACGACAGCCACTGGTGGAGCCCGGACAATTACTTCGAGGGAGGACAACTGGCGACATACACGGCTCCCGTGAAAGGGACCGACGATCCAGACCTCTACGAGACCGAGCGCTGGGGAAACTTCTCCTATGCCATCCCCGTTTCGCCGGGAATATACTCCGTATCGCTGCTTTTTGCCGTGCGCCACGGCGACTGGGACCAGCCATCAGCCCCTTCCAGCGAGAACAGCGCGCCTGTAGCCCATATCTTCGATGTCTACTGCAATGGAAATGTGCTTCTCAAGAACTTCAACCCTGCCAGGGAGGCGCGCCAGACCGACGTGGTCATACGCAAGTTCACGGACCTCAGGCCGAATGCCCAGGGAAAACTGCTCTTGAACTTTGTTCCCGTGGAGGGCTATGCTACCGTGACCGGCATAGAAGTTCTTCCCCAATAATCCCTCGCGCCCAGTGGCAAAGTCCTCGTATTTTGTATTCAAAGCAGAAAAAAAGCTCGCCTGCCGAAGCAAGCGAGCCTTTTTGAATGAATCGCAAGAGTTTAGCGGTGTCCGCCGCCACCATGACCGCCGCCGAAACCGCCACCATGGCCGCCACCAAAGCCGCCACCATGGCCGCCGCCGAAACCACCAGCATGGCCGCCGCCAAAGCCGCGTGAACCGCCGGAATAACCGCGTGCTCCACCGCTATAGCCGCGTCCACCACTGCTATAGCCGCGTCCACCACTGCTATAGCCGCGTGCGCCGCCTGTGTATCCGCGTGCGCCGCCGGCATAGCCGCGAGTACCGCCGGCATAGCCGCGAGTACCGCCTGCCGTGGCGCCGCGAACTCCGTAACCGCCATGGCCATAACCGCCATGGCCATAGCCGCCATGACCCCAACCGCCGTGACCCCAACCGCCGCGACCGTACCATCCGCCACCCCAGCCCCAGCCGTACCACGGACCTACGCCGATGAACATCCCGTCCAAAAACCAATCCGGCCCGTAATAGCCGTAAGGAGCGCAGGCATAGGGATAGTAAGCGTAATAGCCCCACTCACAGACCGGGGGCCCGTAGACCATGGGGGCGGGAACAAGCGCGGGGCCGACTCCAATATCCTCTTCCACATCCTGGGCCATTGCCGTTACCGCGAACGGCGCCATCAGCAGCATTGCAATCAGAACCAGCCGAAATCTACGCATCATATCCTCCTTGTGCTGACTTGCACTGCCCGTCCTGCTTTCATCGGACCAGGGAACCGAGACGGCCTCCGTCCTCAGCACTGCCGGTCACTGGGATTTTCTACCCATCCGGCTTCTATTCTCTCAGACAACATTCCAGTATTTAAGTTGCGGTCCATTTCAAAAAAATCGCCCGCCGGCACGGGTTCTAATTGACCAGAACCGCCCGGTAGCGAACCTTGCCCTTTTTCACCTTCTCGATGGCCGTGTTGGCCTGGGCCATGGGGAAGCATTCGGTCGTGGCCTTGACCCCATGCCGCGCCGCCACGTCCAGCATCTCCTTGAGACGATAGGGGCTTCCCGTTGGGTTGCCGCTGATGGCCCGCTGCCCGCTGATGAGCGGAAATGCCTGCACGCTGACCGGTGACGGCGGAACCCCTACAATGCACAGTGTCCCGGTAGGCCGCAGCGCCTGCACATAGACTCCCCACTCCTGATTGGCGTTGGCGGTGCTCAGAATAAAATCCATGGAGCCGGCCATCTCCTTCATGGCCTTTAAGTCCAGGTTATTCACAAAGTTATGTGCTCCCAGCGCGCGCGCTTCTTCCTCCTTCTCCACCGAAGTCGAAAAAGCCGTTACCTCCGCGCCAAAGGCCCGCGCGAACTGGATGGCCAGGTGTCCCAACCCTCCAATGCCCACGATGCCCACCCGCGATGAGGGGTTGACACCATGGGTGCGCAGCGGGTTATAGACCGTAATGCCGCCACAAAGCAGTGGCGCCGCATGTTCACTCTCCAGGGCCTCGGGAATCGGAATCACAAAGCGCGCATTGGCCCTCACCCTGTCCGCATATCCTCCGTGCCGACGGACACAGGTCCCCTCGGAGGCGGTGCACAGGTTCTCCATTCCCCGGCTGCACCACTCGCACACTCCACAGGAGTTAGACTGCCAGCCCAGGCCCACGCGCTGGCACGCTTCGAGAGACCGCACTTCGGCGCCCACTGCCGTCACCGTGCCGATAATCTCATGGCCGGGAATGAACGGATACTGGCTGATTCCCCAGTCATTGGCGATCAGATGGAGGTCGCTGTGGCAGATTCCGCAATGGGTAATTGCGATTTCCACCTCGTTCAGGCCCAGCTTGCCTGGGTCGTACTTGAAGGCCAACAGCTCTGCGCCGGCCGCATGCGCTGCAAGTCCTTGAATTTCGCTCATGGTAAGTATTGAATCCTTGTCGGGGGATAGCATACAGAACGGTTCGACCGTGAGGACGCCGCACTGAATGTTGGCAACAAACTACCTCTACCTTCACTAGTTTAACCCGCCGCCCGGTTCAATGTGCAGGTTGAGCAGTTGAAAACCGCTCAGGGCTCCGTCGGCGGGCGCATCGTCCAGCAACTCCACCGACTCTCCGTTCAGAGTTACATCCTGAGAGACGCGCTGCGACTCCAGAGTGTTAGCCACTGAAAGCGGGAGACTTACGAGGGTTTGTCCTTCCATGCCCGCCTGTGTCTCCGGCGCCAGCAGGCTCACGTAAATGCGGTCTGCCGGGTGCTGGCGGATGGCCTGGGCCAGCGCTTCGTCCATGTCCGGGGGGTGGCTCGGCTGGCGCGGCTGATCCAGTGTCCGGTCCAGCGTACCCGCATCCGAGACCAGCAGCCGCACGTTGCCTGCTTCCAGACGGGCAGGCAGCTTCACCGCAATCCGCACATTGCGCGCCGCCTGCCGCCACGGCTGGAGCGTTGCCTCCACCACCACCGTGTCGCCGGCATGAACCATGTTGCCTGAAACCAGCCGCGCCGCCTCCAACTCCACTCCTACGCGCCGCGGAATGGCCTCTACGTCAAGATTGACCGAGCGGACCGAGCCTTGCCGGGTACCATTCGAGTAGAGCCGCGCAAAATGACTGGCGGTCCCGAGCGCGGTCGCCATGGGCGCCGGCATTGAGTCACTGGCCGAGGCCCACAGGTCCAGGGGTGAAGATGGATAACCGTCCAGGTCGATGCTGCCGGTCAGGTGGTAGCTGGTTTCTGCCGTGCTGCCGTTAGACTCCAGCAGCGATTGATACAAGACCACCATCACCGCCTGCGGAGTAAGTGAAGGCAGATCAAGGATTTCGACGTTAACCTTGCGCTCCTGATCCAGCGAGCTGGCTTCGTGTTCCGTCTCATGCACGCGGATATGCACCGGAATCATGCGTGCCTGCGCCCCCAGGATGCCGCGAACCGCCGCGTCGCGGTCCTCGGTGAAGGCGCCGATGGTCGCGCCCGTATTCACAATTTTGAAAGCGTTCAGAGGCGAGGCCAGCGTGGCCACCACCTCGGTTGCGGTCATGGGCAGAGAAACCGGTCCGGCTTGTACTAGGGGGTGTCCGCAGGCCAGCAACTGCTTGGCGTCGATGTAAGTGACCGTGCAGGTGGCGGCAATCTCCAGGTCACCGCGCACCAGTTGAGCGCTCACCGCCGATCCCGGCACGACGCTGGCAATCGCAGCGGTTGAAATTGTCGCGTTCCCAGCCGCATCCGAGCTTCCGCTCATCCCTCCGGCCGCCACCGTCTCCAAGCCGGTTCCGGCCATCTTCTGCTGCCACAGCCGGATGGCCTCGGGAGAGAATCCGCCCATCACCAGCGGCGTTTCCATGGCCTGAAAGGGGGCCTGCATGTTTGCTTGTAACGATATGTTATCCGGCGTTTCTGATGATTTGATATGTGCATCCAAGCGCATGGATTTCTGTAACATGTCTATCGAAATCGGCAGATTATCTGTCGCAATCGGCAGGTTTAGCACATCCAGCATCTGCTCGATGGGCGTGATGCCGACGATGGGGTCCTTGCTGAATTGACCGATGCGGTACGAAAGAGCCCCCAGCAGCCGGTTACCAATGTACACCGGACTGCCGCTCATGCCCCCTGCCACGCCGGTATACTCCGGCCGGGCTCCGTGCAACTGCGCGAGAATCATGTCGTGGCCGGGACCGCGCGCCCCGCGCAGAACTCCCAGAATCTCCACGCCCATTGCCTCCGGCTGGCTCCCGGCAAAAACCGTCCAGGCCGTGCCCTTCAGACCGCGATGCACCTCGCTCAGCGGGAAGAATCCGCCTCCGGTGGGCGGTCCGGCTAGAGGAGCGGCCTTCTCCGGCGCAGGTTGCGCGGAGATGAAGAGGGGAAGGAGAAACACGGCGAGGACCGCGCACAAAGTCAGCGCAGTCAACTGAAGCCAGGATTTATTCAGGGAAAGTCTCACATCTACAAGAGTAAACCGGCTGGGTAGTTCTCGCGCGCATGACGCCGCCAGAGGAGGTTACCGGCGTTTGCGAGGTGGCTTCATGCGCGGGATGGAGGAGAAGCCTGCTATTGGGCCTGGCGGCATCGCTGCCAGGGATTCCCCGGGGTAGAGGATGGTGACTCCTGGGTTTCGCAGGCTCTCTCCGGCAAGGAACTCCCCGAAGACGCCCGCGTGGGCTTTCAGATATTTACGCAGCTCCTCCCGAATCACCCCGCCGCCCCCCGTCGATCCGTAGCCATGGATTACCTCCAGGCGCCCGCGGTAGCCCGAGCGCACGCAGTTGTTGTAGAAGCGCACAAACTCCCGCAGCGCTTCCGCCACCGTGAAGTTGTGAAGATCGATGGATCGAGTCTCGCTCATGGCTTTGATTTACTCTAAATGAAAGGATTTCTGACATGCGTATCATTTGTCCAATAGCAAAAATCGGATCATTTTCCCTCGGAGTTATCCTGCTTTCGGGTCAAAGCTTTTGTGCGTCACTACAACAAGAGATTGGGGACCACTTCTGCTTTTCCATACATGCTTACGACGATGATAAGAGAGTAGAGGGACCAAGCGTGATTCTACTGCTATCGAATGGGAAGCGATGGCATGTGATACAGAAAAATGGTCACTTTTGTCTGTCAGATGAAATAGTAAAAGAGCAATCCATTGACCTCATCTTTGAAATTGGACGAGACAGATTCATTCTCAATTCAGTTGCAGTTGATCGCTTTACGGGAAAATGGGACTTCTATTATGGTGGTAAACGTTTCGCGTATGTGCAAGGATTGCCCAAAAAAATGCGTCCAACAAAGAGTTGTTCAGTGGATTACAACAATGGTGAACCAGGAACTGGAGATATGATATCAAATTGTCGACTGTCAGGCAGGGCTGGTATCCCACCCCTTGATGCGGGTGCACCACATTTGACCACCCCAAAATAATCGGATTGCTCGCCGCTAACACCGAGTCAAGAGCGGGGTGCTCAGATATTTCACCGCCCGCAGTAGCGCTTCCAGGCCTGCTCGACGTAGCTGTCGGTCATGCCGGCAATGTAATCGGCGACGGTGCGGGCCAGGCCCTCGGCGGGAATCTGCGCTTGGTGGTCGGCGGGCAGCAGGCCGGGATCGGCAATGATCGCCGAGAACAATTCCAGGATGATTTCAACTGCTTTTGCGTGATTCTGCTCCATGCCGGAGGATTCGTAGAGGTTAGCGTAGAGAAACTTCTTGGCGGCAGCGCGAGCAGCTTCCATCTCCGGGCTAAGCGTCGCCAGCCGCTGGGGCGCGCGGCGAATCTCGTCCAATGTTGTCGCGCCCAGCGCAGCCACCTGTCGGCGCGTCTCTTCCATCAAATCCGTGACCAGAGCATCGAGAACGCGCTTCAAAGTTTCGTAAACGGCCAGTTTCTGCGGAGCGGCGGAATAATCGCGCAACACCGCATCATGGAAACCGCGGAAGAGGGCCACGCCCTCGCGCACCTGGCTCAGCGTGAGGATGCCCGAGTCGAGGCCGTCGTCCAGATCGGCGGTCAGGTAGGCGATCTCGTCGGCCAGATCGATGAGTTGAGCTTCGAGGGGAGGGAATTGGCCGAGGAAATACTCGGCCAGCTCCGGGTGCGTGTCGGCGGAGTAGTCGCGGGAGTGCTTGACGATGCCCTCGCGCACCCCCAGCGTCAAATTCAGCCCGCGAAAGCCGGCGTAGCGCTCCTCGAACCAGGTGACAATGCGCAGGGCGTGCAGATTGTGGTCGAAGCCCAAGCCAAATCCGCGCAGGCATTGGTCGAGAGCTTTTTCGCCGGCGTGGCCAAAGGGGGGATGACCGATGTCGTGCGCCAGCGCCAGCGCCTCGGTTAGCTCCTCGTTCAGTCCCAGCGCTCGGGCCACAGTGCGGGCAATCTGGGTGACTTCAAGAGTGTGGGTGAGGCGGCTGCGAAAGTGGTCCGAAGGGAAATCGACGGCCAGGCGGCGAAAAACCTGCGTCTTGCCAGCCAGGCGGCGAAAGGCGCGCGCGTGCAGGACGCGTGCGGCATCGCGGGCAAAGGGCGCGCGGTAGGGGTGCAACGGTTCCGGGTGCGCGCGCAGGGTCAAGTTGCCGTCCGCGTCCGCGGCAATCCCCACAGGCAACGCGTAGCTCGGACTGGCTTCAGGAATCTTCATCGCCGAAAAAGTAATGGTTCATTCTGGTTATACCGCAGCCGCAAAAACTTGTCCCCCATTCCTTATTCCTAATCCCTACTATTCAACACACCAGATTCGTGCGCCTCAGCTTGACGCCATCCAGGCGGCCCAACAGGGTGACGGCGATGCGGGCGGGGTCAAAGAGCCGCTGCGCCATGGCCTGGACCAGAGCCGCGTCCACTTCGCTGATGCGCGCGATGATCTCATCCACGGAAATGAATTTATGGAAGTACATCTCCTGGCGCGCTAGGTTGGCCATGCGCGCGTTGGAACTCTCCAGACCCAGCAGGATGTTGCCCTTGACCTGGTCCTTGGCGCGGGTCAGCTCTTCCTCGCTGAGCAACTCCTGCTTCAGCTTGCGAAACTCCTCCAGAATCAACTCCACTACCTCCAGGCCCTTGCCCACCGAGGTTCCGGCAAAGACGCACAGGTTTCCAGTATCGCGATAGGGGCTCAGGTCGGAGTAGATGGAGTATGCCATGCCGCGCTCCTCGCGGATGGTCTGGAAGAGGCGCGAGCTCATGCCGCCGCCCAGAACCGTATTCAAAATCAACGTGGCGTAGCGGTTCTCGTCGGTGATGGGCGGGGCGGGAACGCCCAGGCAAATCTGCACCTGTTCCAGGGATTTTTTATTGCGCAGTATGATATGCGCGCCGGCCTCGGGCGCGGGCAGCTCGTGGAGCGTTGCTCCGCCTGCCAGCGTGGAGAACTTGCGCATCACGGTCTCTGAAAATTCATCGTGATCCAGGTTGCCGGCCGCCGAAAAGATCATGTTGCCGCCGTGAAAGCGGTCGCCATGATAGGCGACAAGGCTCTCGCGGTTCAGCCGCGCAACTGTCTTGGATGTCCCCAGAATCGGCCAGCCCAGCGGATGATCCTTCCAGAAGGCCTGGGTGAACAGCTCGTTGACCAGCACCTCCGGGTTGTCCTCATCAATCTTGATCTCTTCCAGAATTACGCCGCGCTCGCGCTCGATCTCGGGCGCGTCGAAGACCGGGTTAAGCACCAGGTCGGTCAGCACATCCAGGGCGATGGGGACGTGCTCGGCCAGCGACTTGACGTTGAAGCAGATGGACTCCTTGCCGGTGAAGGCGTCCAGGTTGCCGCCGATGGAGTCCATCTCCCGTGCAATCTGCTGCGCGGAGCGGGTACGGGTACCCTTGAAGAGCATGTGCTCCACAAAATGGGAGATACCGTTCATCTCCGCCGGCTCGCAGCGGGAACCGGATTTGATCCACACCCCCATGGCCACCGAACGCAGATACTCCATGCGCTCGGTCAGCACAATCAGGCCGTTCGGCAGCACGGTGCGGCGAAGATTTCGCTCGGTGGACATCGTTCTCCAGTCCTTCGATTGTAGGCCAAGGCGGTCTATTTAATGCTGTGGAGGGGGAAATGCTCTATTCTGACCCCAGCCGTGAGCGAAGATTCGAGCCAACCCGTGCGTTTCGAAGCCTCTGACTTGGCGTGCGGGAACAGGGAAACATCGGATGGCCGGAGGTTTTTCGGACTCGACGCCGAGGCGCTTGCGGCTTGCATGGTGGCAGTGGGCGAGCCGGCCTGGCGCGGCCGCCAGTTAGCCGAAGCCCTGTATCACCAAAGGGTTACGGAACTGGATGCGATGACTACGCTGCCCAAAACGCTTCGCCAAAGGCTGGCCGGCGAAGGCTGGCAGGTGGGCCGGCCACGAATTGCCCAAGTCTTCAAATCTGTGGACGGAACGGAACGCTATCTGGTCGAGTGCCCGGGCGGCGATAACCTGACGGTGGAGACCGTTTGGATGCCGGAGGGCGACGACGGCGAGATCGGTGACGGAAGTGACCCATCGGACGAAACGGCGACACGTCACCACCATGCCACTCTCTGCATCTCCAGCCAGGTGGGCTGCGCGGTGAACTGCCAATTCTGCCTCACCGCCAAACTCGGCTTGCAGCGTAACTTGAGCGCAGGCGAGATTGCCGGCCAGGTAGTCGCCGTATTTTCGCGTCACGGCGTTGAGGTGGGCCGCGACCGCGTGAATCTGGTCTTCATGGGCATGGGCGAACCGTTTCTCAACTACGACAACTTCATGGGAGCGGTGCGCCTGCTGGTTCGGGAAGTCGGCCTGAGCCCGCAGCGCATGACGGTCTCCACATCGGGAATTGTTCCCGGCATCGAGCGCTTTGCCGCCGAGCCGCCGGAGTTTCGCCCAAAGCTGGCCATTAGCCTGAATGCGCCCAATGACCAAATCCGTTCTGAGATCATGCCCATCAACCGCAAGTGGCCGATTGAATCAGTGATAGCCGCGGTGCGCCATGTAAAACTTCGCCCCCGCGAGCGGATTACCTTTGAATACGTCCTGCTGGGTGGCGTCACTGACCGGCTCGAAGATGCGACTGAAGTCGCCCGGCTCATTCGCCGCACCGGACTACCCGCCAAGGTGAATCTGATTGCATGGAATCCCGGCCCCGGCATCGAGTACGCCACGCCGCAACCCGAGGCCATCGAAGTTTTCCGCAGCACGTTGATCGATGCGGGCATTCCGGCTTACGTGCGCAAGCCACGCGGCCGCGACATCTACGCCGCCTGCGGCCAGTTGAAGCGTACAGTGGAGGGGTGAAGGCCCCGCTATCGATTCAGTGCGCTGTGCTCCGCGTTGTACTCCGCTGCGCGCTCAGCTTAGCCAGGTTGGACCTTGCCTGCGCGGCCTCCGGCGTTTGCGGATGGCGCCTGACGAGCAGCTTCAGTTCGGTGATGGCCTCAGTCTTCCTGTTCAACTGCAACAACGCCAGCCCCTTGCGCAGTTGCGCGGCCGGAGCCTTCGCGCTGCCGGGGAAGTCTTCCAGCACGGCGTTGTAGGCTTTTATCGCATCCGCGTAATTTTTCTGCCGGTAAGAGATCTCGCCCAGGTAAAACTGGGATGTGCCAGCCAGGTCGTCCATCGGATAGTAGTGAATCACGTCCTGAAACTCGCCGTTGGCCACCTCGTACTTGGCCGCGTTGTAGTCGCGCACGCCGGCCTGAAAGGTATCCTTGAGCGGCGGCGCCTGAGGAGCGGGCACACCGGCTGCGGCAGGCCCGCCAGATATAACAGGGCCAGCAATCACAGCCGGAGGCGGATTCTGGATGTTCTGCAACTGCGCCTGCATATCCTGAACCGTCTTGTCCAGCTTGGCGATGCGCGACTTCAACTCGTCCACCGAGTCGTTGAGCGATTGTATCTGGCCGGAGGTGGTATCCAGCTTGCCGTTGGTCGCGTCGCTCTGGGCGGCGATCTTCTGCTGCAGAGTGTTTACGGTAGCGGACATCTGGTTGGCGTTGTCCGCGGTTTGCTCGGCCAGGTGCTGCAACACAGCAAAGCGCGTGTCCAGGGTGGACTGAAGACGTTGCACCATGTCCAGCAACTGCTGCACCTGAGTTTGCAGCGCGATGATCTCATTCGAGGTCGAGCTGGCGCGCGCCGGCGCCGGAAGTGAGACGAGCACCATGGCGACGATTGCCGCCGCGAGGAAACTATTGCGAAGTGACTTTGTATGCATGATTCACCTATGACAAAAGCTGACAGCGTACAGCAGGCAGCTAACAGTAAAAGACGTATTGATCACCATTTGCTGTTAGCTGTGAACTGTCAGCTGTTAGCTGTATTTTACCTTTCCGGCGTGAATCCGGCGCGGCGGTTCAACTGCCAGCAGGCCTCGGTCGATTCGGAGCAGAAGGGCTTCTCCTTGCCGTAACTGATCACGCGGATGCGGCTGGCCGCTACGCCCGCGGTCACTAGGGCATTTTTGGCCGCATCGGCCCGGTTCTGTCCCAGCGCCAGGTTGTACTCGTTGGAGCCGCGCTCGTCGCAGTAGCCGCCAATGACGATCTTCAATTCAGGATGGCTCACCAGGTAGGAGGCATCACGCGAGAGCGTGGCCTGCGCGTCGCCGCGGATATCGTACGAGTCGTAGTCGAAAAAGATGTCCTGAACATTGCTTTTGAACTGCTCTTCCTCGCTCATCAGGCTGTTGGGCACCAATTCGGCAGGAGACCCATTCACCGTCACCCGCGCCGTGGCTTCGGCAGTGCCGCCGTCACCCGTCGCCACCAGATGATAGGTGGTCGATTCCGTGGGAGTCACAGTCTTTACGCCCGAGCTGGGCACGTCGCCGATGCCATCGATGGAGATCGAGAAGGCATTTGTCGTGCGCCAACTCAGTTGCACCTGGTCGTTGGCCGAGACCACTGCCGGAGTTGCGGTGAGCTGTGCGGTGGGCGCGGGCACAGCCGAAGGGGCTGTCTCCTCGCGGGAAACCGGTTTTGTCTTGTTACCGCAGCCTGCAACAGCAACCAGGGCGGCAAGCAGAACGAAGGGCGCCAAAAATCGATTCAGTCGGTTCAAGGGATTACTCCTTCTACGGATTTATTGGCCACAAATTCATTGGTATCGCAAACATGATAGTTCAGAACCCCAGGCTGTTTCATTCCGGCAAGCCTTGCCGGACGTACCGCGCGGCATCCTGAGCTTACTTCCAGCTCCAGTTCGGCATATAGTTGTTGCCTGTCTGGGTCAGTTGATGCTGCTCGGTTCCGTCGGCCAGCATGGTCCAGATCTGGCTGCGCCCGTTGATTGCACGCTCAAAAACGATATGCCGCCCATCGGGCGCCCAAGAGGGAAAGTCATTGCTGCCCGCATCGTGGGTCAATTGCAGCCAGCGCTTGCTGGCAATGTCCATCACATAGATGTCCTGACCGCCGGGCGCGCCGGGACCATACTTGCGGTTCCAACTGAAGGTCAGAAACTGTCCGTTGGGCGACCACGAGGGCGAGATGGCATAGCCACCGTCGGTCAACCGCTGCACGTTGGCGCCGTCCTGGTCCATGGTATAAATCTGCGGCAACCCGGTGCGCCCGCTTACCCACGCCAGTTGCGCGTTGGTGCGCGGATTCCATGTGGGCGACACATCCGGTCCGGCGAAGTGGGTCAGCCGGTGCAGATTGGCGCCGCTCTCGTCCGCCACCCAGATCTCCGGGTCGCCTGAGCGCGATGACGAGAAGGCTATCTTAGTTCCATCGCTCGACCAGGCCGGTGACTGGTTGCTGCCCCCGGCCGTACCCGCGGGAAAGTTCACCAGCCGGTTAAGTTCCAGGGAGTACATGCGAATGGCCCATCCCTCGCGGCCCAAAGATGCGAAGGCGATGCGCGTATTGTCTGGAGAAACGCGCGGCGAGAGAGAAATGGTGCCCAGGTGGGTGATGGCATACTGGTTCTGGCCATCGTAGTCCATCGCCCAAATCTCTTTGGTCCCACTGCGCGAGCTGACGAAATAGATCTTCGTCTCGGCAATGCCGTTGATGCCTCCGCCCAGCCGCAAAATAATCTCATCGGCAAACTTGTGCGCAACGGTCCGCGCCATATCCGGGCTGGCTACTTCGCTGTACTGCTTGCCCAGCACCTGGGGATTGACAGTATTGCGGGTGTCGAAGAGCCATCCGAAGACGGTGAGCTGTCCATTGGAGGCCGAGAGCGTGCCAAAGGCCACCATGGCCGCATTGGCAGGCTCCGACGACCACTGCGCAAGGTTGATCTCCGTAGGCGCGCCGGGCATGGCCGGCGGCGCCATGCTCTTCGAAACCATATCGAAGATGCCCGCGTTGGAGAGGTCATTGAAGAGCGTAGCGTCAAAAGCCGCCTTCAAGGCCGGCGTCTGTGGATCGTTGCCGACTGGCTTAAAGTCTGCCGCGGCAAGGCGGATGCGTTCGTTTCCCAGGTTTATGCCGGCATGAATCCAATCCTGAGCCGCCGCGGGAAGGGCCGCCAAAGCAGCCAGAACAATCAGCAGATAAGGGAAGATCTGGGAATGTACCTTCATGTTGTGCGCAATCCTTCCTCGGTAAAAGTGCCGATAGACTCTGCCGGCTTACGGATGCGGCCAGTTCTATTGACCGGCATCCTTCTTACCCTTGCAAGAAAGAGCCGCCTTTGCCTACCACTTCATTTTACGTCCACGCTTCCCCATCGCTTTGTGAATTTAGTACTCACAATAGAAAGACGTCATAACGGTGCTTTTGTTGTATTGCGAGGGCAGCGGGCCAAAGGTGTCCACGCGCTCCGCCGCGCGCATGCAGGAGCGGTCCAGCGTCTGGCTCCCGCTGTTCTGGCTCATCTGTACATTGCTCACGCTGCCATCGCGGTGAATGGCGAACTGAATGTAAGCCCGGGAGCCTCTGGGCGTGTGCGGGTCAACCTCCTGCCTGTACCAACTGGAGGCCATCTTGGCGTTAACGGCGCGCACGTAGTAGCTGAAGAGAGCGCCGAAGTCACCGTCGCTGACCGTCGTCTGGCCGCTGGTAAAGCCTTGCGGCTGAATCGACCGCGCCATCGACGACCCTGCTTGCTCGCCGTACCGGGCCAGATTATCCGGTTCCGGCTCATGCTGCGCCTTGCGCGTATTCTGCTTGGGCTTGTTTTTGCCGGTAATGGCCAGGGTGTGCTCGTCCACAGCCTGCCTGGTTTTGGTGGCGGGCTCAGCCGGCGCCTGGCTGGGCGTGTCTGTGGCCAATACGTTCTCATTGAGCGGCTGATCGGAGGGCAAGGGAAGGGCGCTGACCATGCTCACCTGAATTGCCCCGCTTCCCGCGCCGCCCCACAGGTTGTGATGAAACAGGCCGGCAATCAGTCCATAAGTCAACAAGAGTGCGGCCAGCGCGCCGTGCAGCAACAGCGATCCCGCCGCCGGAGCCACCATCGGCTCCTGCGAGGAGGCTATTTCCCGCTCCAGTTGCTCTCCGCCATCCAGAAGGCTGTCCATGGTCTGCCTGAAAATCCCAGGGCTAGTTTCCGCCCGCCGCCCGGGTATCCAGCGGCTGCGTCACAATCGAAATGTTGGTGATTCCCGCCTGCTTCACCGCGTCCATCACCGTGGCAAAAGCGCCAAAGGGAACCCGCTCGTCGGCTCGCAGATAAATCACCTGATGGGCCGGATCACTTCCCGGCTGATGCAACCTGCCGCCCAGTTCGTGAATGTTGACCGGCGTATCGCCTAAAAACACCTGCTGATCGCGGTTGATGGTCACCACCAGCCGCTGCTCGGTAATCTCCTTGACGGTGCGCGTTTTGGGGACGGCAACTTCAATCCCCGACTGCAACACCGGCGCGGTGATCATGAAGATCACCAGCAGCACCAGCACCACGTCCACCAGCGGCGTGATGTTGATCTCCGCCAGCGAGGACTGCGTTTGGCCTTTGCTGTTTGTATAGGCCACGGTCTACCTCCCGGGCAGGTTGCCTGCCGGTTCACGAAACCCTTCAGCGTTCGCCGTCCGCGCAGGACTGCGCACTGGAATCTCTTCCAGCGAGTTCAGCAACTCGCGGCAAAAGTCGTCGATGGCCGCGGCAAAGACTCTGATCCGTGCCGTGAACTGGTTGTAGGCGATGACCGCCGGAATGGCCACAAACAGGCCCGCCGCAGTGGTGATCAGCGCCTCGCTGATGCCCGGCGCCACGGCTCGCAGTGTGGCCGCTCCTGCCGTGCCCAGCCCGTGAAAGGCGTCCACAATGCCGATCACCGTGCCGAACAGCCCCACGAACGGGCTCACGGCCCCGATGGTTGCCATCCAGGTCAGCCGCCGCTCCAGGCCGGTTACCGCCTCGCTGGCCGCCGTCTGCGCCGAGCGCTCCAGCGGCTTCAGGTTGCGCGGCGGTCCCGAGCCGCCCGTCTGCCGCTTGTAGGTCTCGTACACCTCATCGAAGACCTGCGCCAGCGGACTTGCCTTGCAATCGACCGACACTGCCGCCATCTCCTGCAGCCGGGTCGCCGTGCGGAAGGCGTGGAGAAACCGCTGGCTTGCCTGGGTCGCCCTGCGGAAGGCGGATATCTTGCCGAAAATCACGGTCCACGAATAGAGGCTGGCAATCAGCAACAGCAACAGCACGAAGAGCGCAACCGGGCCGCTGTTCTGGATCATCTCCACCAGCGCGCTTGAGCCCAGCGACAGTGGCGTTCCCTGGCCAGCGCCACTGTCAGGCGGCAATTGAATGACGAAAGCAGCTATCAAAATCGGCGTTCACCTCACCTTTAACGGTAGCAGACGCCCTGCCTCGCTCCAAGTTATCGATCTGATGCGCTCAAGCGCTTTTGCCTTCCATGCCAAGCCAGAGGTATCGTCTATCATGCTATGCTGCGCTCGGATTCACTTGCGGTTTATTGTGCGATGATTCTCCTTGAGATGCAAATTCTGCCGTAGAATGGACCCCATCATGCTCGTCGAACTGCGCGCTGAAAACTACGCCGTCATCGATCACGCCATCGCCAACTTCGGCCCGGGGCTTAACCTGCTCACCGGCGAAACCGGCGCGGGCAAATCCATCCTGGTCGATACGCTGGCCCTGCTTATGGGTGGCAAAGCCTCTACCGAGGTGGTTCGCCACGGCGCCGACAAGGCCGTCGTGGCCTGCGTCTTTGAGTCCACGCACAACGCCGAGACTATCCTCGAAGAAAACGGCATCGACTCCGCCGGCAACGACGTCATTATTCGCCGCGAGATTTCAGCTACCGGCAAGGGCCGCGTCTTTGTCAACAATCAGCCGGCTACCGTCGCTGTCCTCCGCCAACTCGCCCCCGAGCTGGCCCTGGTTCACGCCCAGAGCGAGAGCCTCAGCAGCTTCGACCAGGCCCAGCAGCGCATTCTCCTCGACCGTTTCGGCGGCCTGGCGACTGACGCCATCGCCGAAGCCTACGCCCGCTGGCACGCCTCTCAGACCAGGCTCAACGACCTCCTCCAGGGCGAGCAGGACCGCCTGCGCATGGTCGATCTGTGGAGCTATCAGAGCAAGGAGATCAAAGACGCCCATCTCCAGCCCGGCGAGGACGAGGCTCTGGAGACCGATAAGCGCGTCCTGGCCAACGCGGAAAAGCTCCATGCCGCCGCCATGGGAGCCTTCGAGGAGCTGTACGAAGGCGGAGCGTCTGCCGAGGTTGCCTTGCGCGCCGCCCTGCGCAACGTCGAGGAGTTGGCCCGCTACGACGCTCGCTTTACAGACTCCGTCCAGCAGCTTGCCGCCGTTCGCGCCACCGTTGGCGACATCGGCGCCAGCCTGCGAGACTACGCCGAGGCCATCAACGCCTCGCCCGAGCGCCTCGCCGAGATCGAAGACCGCCTGGCCCTGATCGACCGCCTGAAACGCAAATACGGCAAGACCATCGCCGAGGTTATCACGTTTGGCGAAGAGGTCAGCCGCAAGCTGGCCGAGGTCGAAGATCGCGACGAGATTCTGAAGACTTTACGCGCCGAGCTTGCCACCGCCGCCGCGGCCTATCGCGTCGCCGCTCACTCCCTCACCGCCGAGCGCAAGGAAGCCGCCGCCAAACTCGCCAAGCTCGCCGAAGCCCAGATCAACTCCCTCGCCATGAAGGTCAAATTCGAGGTCGCTGTCCAATCCGTTGAAGAATTCCAACCGGAAAAGGGCAAGGACATGAAGGGTACGGGCTTCAGCCCCAGCACAAATTCCATGCGAGCGAATAGCGAGCAGTTGGCCACACCGCAGGTGTCCCACTGGACCTCCTCCGGTTGGGATGTGGTCGAATATCGCATCGCCACCAACCCCGGCGAGCCGCTCAAGCCCCTCGACCAGATCGCCTCCGGCGGCGAAATGTCCCGCGTCATGCTGGCCCTCAAAGTCAGCGTGGAAGAGGGCGCCAAGCCAGACCTTGCCAAGCCAGACCTAGCCAAGCTAAACTCCGCCAAGCCCAAACAGAAGACCCCCACCCCCCGCACCCTGGTCTTTGACGAGATCGACATCGGCATCGGCGGGCGCGCCGCTGAAGCCGTCGGCCAAAAGCTCAAATCCCTCAGCCGCGGCCAGCAGATTCTCTGCGTCACCCACCTGCCGCAGATCGCCGCCTTCGCCGACCAGCACTTCCTCATCGACAAGCGCGAATCCGACGGCCGCACCAAAACCAAAATCAGCCTCCTCGACGACCGCGCCCGCACCCACGAAATCGCCCGCATGGTCTCCGGCGCAAAGGTCACCGAAACCAGCCTCCAACACGCCGCCCAGATGATCGCCGCGAGCCGGTAAGTGGCAGCATCTCGGCTATACAAACCTTCGGCTTGGATACAGGATAAGACAATATGGATTTTTGCCTCTGAAGCAGCTTTTTGCACTGTTTTCTGTCCGCGCATGAGAATACCGATTAACATTGGCGTAAAATTATTGCTAGTTTTGATTGAGTAAAAATCGGATGCAAGGAGTTCAAGAATGGCAGAGTACCCACCTTACCTCAATGCCTACAATGGAATACCCACGCTGTTTGCGAACATTAAGACGGCAGCAGTTCCGCCGAAGTTCACTGTGGATTTCCTAAGCACAGTCTTGGAACTGAAGTCGTCAAGCCACCGAGCGATGATCCCATTACTGAAGAAGCTCGGTTTCATCGATCCCTCGAATGTTCCGACGCAAGCCTATAAAGATTTTCGCGAAGATTCGAAATCTGGAACTGTGATGGCTGAGCGGTTGAAGGAAGCGTATAAATCGCTTTTTCAGGCAAGTGAATATGCTTGGAAGTTAAACAAGGAAGAATTGACATCAAAGCTTAGAAATATTACGGGTGCAGCAGAGGATGATCCAGTTATCCAATCGGTTGCTGGTACATTTATGGCACTATCAAAGCTAGCAACATGGGAAGGCAGTATATTAAAAAGAAAGATAATGATAACGGATGACGCCGAAGAATTAAGAAAAGGCGATGGTGGTCGCAAACTGGGGGACCTTGCCGACGGTCGACTAAGCCTTTCATACACGATTAATCTCAATCTGCCCGCGACGACAGAGATTGAAGTGTTCAATGCCATATTTAAGAGTTTGCGTGAGAACCTCCTGAGGGAATCATGAGCCTGAGCGATGACATCAAATTGTTCGGAATGCATAATCTTCTCTTAGAGACTGAACTGAAAAAGCTGGAAGAGTCCGGCATTCAGATCGAGCACGCTAAGACTATACAACAGGCTGAAATAGTAGATGTGGACCTCTTTGAGAGCGACATTCTGCAAGAAGCACGGAAGATGGCAGACTTCTACGCCCTTTACTATTCGCTTGAAAACTCCATTCGGCGACTGATCTCGGAGCGGCTCTCAGAGAAGCACGGGGCCAACTGGTGGAAGGAAAAAGTTCCCGAGGGAGTTCAGAACGAAGTTACGAAAAAGCAACGCGAGGAGAAGGACACGACTATGTCGATCCGCTCGGAAGATCCTCTTGCTTATACGAACTTCGGAGAACTAATCAGCATCTTCGATCAGAATTGGAGTGATTTTTCTGACACACTTCGAAGCCCGAAGGCGATGCAGACCATTTTGTCACAATTCAACAAAATTCGGAATGTGGTCGCGCACAGTAGCGCTTTGAACGAGGATGAGATCATGCGGTTCAAGCTGCTTGTGAAGGATTGGTTCAGGATACAAAGTTAGGTAAGGTATCCCAGCTCCGCCTTTGTGACCTGGGAGACCACGAATCTTAAGCGCGAAGCGCGCCCACCTGGACAGCCTGCCCTGAGCCTGTCGAAGGGGCCAGTCCCCCCACCGCAGGTGGTTGCAGATTATTTCCCCCTCCCGGCGCACAATCAATGCATGAACAAGCTCCAAAGCCGCAATGTTTTTTTAGTCCCTGCCGGGGTCCCCGGCGAGCGGTCTTTGCTCGCTGGGGTGGCTAGTCCCTTAGTCCCTAGTCCCTCCGAAAGGTACCCCCCTCCCCCCCTATACCCCCCTGGGGTATAAATTCCCCTGAAAACCTTGCAGATTATTTTTAACCCCTTTGAAATCAATGTTTGTGGAAAAGTTTCAACCCCAAAATATCCCGTATGGTGAGATTAGGCCTCCGAAAATCGCCGGAAAAGCCGGAAAATCGCCGGAAAATCCGGTTTTTCGTCAAATCAAGAAAAATTTTTGATCTGAAAGAGTCCGCATTTTCGCTGGCCAAATGCTCCAACTCTCATTCTTGGACCAGTTATTCAGTCTCCGCACTCTACCATTCCGTGGATTAGGCATCTATCATGATTGCCATGCAAACAAACACCGCATCGGAGGCTCTGCCGCGATGAAGGATCTGCCACTGTCGAAGGTCTACCAGTTGCTCGAACCGGGACCTGTAGTTCTGTTGACGACCGCTCGCAAAGGCCGCGCCAATGTGATGGTACTCTCCTGGCACATGATGGTGGAGTTCGAGCCGCCGCTGATCGCTTGTGTCGTCAGCAACGCCAATTTCAGCCATGCAGCGCTGCGTGCAACCAAAGAGTGCGTGATCGCCATCCCGGCGCTGGCGCTGGCTCCCAAAGTCGTGGCTATCGGAAACTGCTCGGGACGGGACGTGGACAAATTCAAGAGATTCGGATTAACACCAATGCCGGCCAAACGTGTTGCGCCGCCTCTGGTGGCCGAGTGCTTCGCCAATCTCGAATGTAAGGTGGTCGATACGCATCTGGTGAACAAGTTCAATCTCTTCGTGCTGGAGGTTCTCAAGGCTTGGATCGATCCGGCGCAGAAGAACCCGAAGACTATTCATCATCACGGATACGGCAGCTTCGTTGTGGACGGGAAACGGATCAGGCTTAAGTCGAGAATGCCATAGGTATTGTGAACGTCCGTTTGATGCCTTATCCGAAGGCCGTCGAGCGCTCAATCGCCCGCACGCAAATCCGCCATCGACGTATTTGCACTGAAACGACCGGCATACAGGCGCACAAATCTCACATCTTCTGTCTATAATCCATCGAAAGGGGAGGTTATCTTGAAAACAATTCGACACAACGCTCTATGCACCTTCGCTCTGGCGCTTATCGCGCTGGTTTCCGTTGCCGGAGCCCAAGCGCAGCAACTCACGCCGAAACTTCAGAGCGCCGTGGGTCATTGGCAGACCTATAGCGATGGCAAACCAGCAGGCACGGTGGAAACCTACCTGTTGAACGGCCAACTATTTGGCAAGGTCACCAAGGTGCGCCCCGGCCGCACGCCGCAGGACGTGTGCGACAAGTGTTCCGGCGAATACAAGAATCAACTCATTCTGGGCATGGTAATCATGCGCAACTTCCATCCGGACGGAGATGACTGGGTGGGTGGAACCGTCATGGACCCGGAGAATGGAAAGGAATACAAGGGCAAGATCTGGGCCGAGGGGAATGACATACTTCATATGCGCGGCTATATCGGCATCTCACTGCTGGGACGGACCGAGGTCTGGACAAGGCTTCCCTGAGCAGGCAGCCTGAACTTCAAATCTGGCGCGGAAACGGTGGCTTGCAGGCAGCAGTTTCCGCGCCAACACGCACATTGGTATACTGATGGTGTGACTACAACTCTGTCTGATTCCATCTCGAACGGTAACCGCTCCGAGACTTCCCCCAGCCAGAAGAGGGTGTTGCTACTCAAGCCAAGAGGCTTCTGCGCCGGCGTCGTGCGCGCCATCGACGTTGTCAAAATCGCGCTGGACACCTTTGGCGCACCTATCTACGTCCGCCGCGAAATTGTGCATAATCGCTATGTTGTGAATGAGTTGGCGGAAAAAGGCGCAATTTTTGTACATGAAATCGACGACGTGCCTGACGGCGAGCGCGTAATTTACTCAGCCCATGGCGTTTCGCCGGCGGTCAGGGAGATCAGCAAGAGCCGCCATTTGAAGGTGATTGACGCCACCTGTCCGCTGGTGACCAAGGTACACATCGAGGCCGTCAAGTTTGCCAAGCAAGGCTACTCGCTGGTGCTCATCGGCCACCGCGACCACGACGAGATCGAAGGCACGCTGGGCGAGGCGCCAGATGTGACCCACGTGGTTTCGAACGTAGCCGAGGCCGCGACGCTGGAAGTGCCCGACCCCAATCGCGTGGCCTACCTGACCCAGACCACGCTCTCGCTGGACGAGGCGCGGGACATCATCCATGCCCTCAAGGTCAAGTTTCCCAACATCGTCGGCCCCCACTCCCAAGACATCTGCTATGCCACTGAAAACAGGCAGGTCGCGGTTCGCAACGTGGCGCACAATGCCGGCCTGGTGCTGGTGGTGGGTTCAACCAACAGCTCCAATTCCAATCGCTTGGTCGAGGTCTCGCGCAACCTGGGCACCATCGGCTACCTGATTGACAACTCTCAGGCCATCAACCCGGCTTGGCTGGAGGGCGTCAGCACGGTCGCGGTCACGGCCGGCGCTTCGGCTCCCGAGGTGCTGGTTGAGGATGTGGTCAATTACCTGCGCCAAAACGGCTACAACAACGTCGAAGAGGTTGAAGTGATGCCGGAAAACGTGCGCTTTGGCCTCCCCCCGGAGATTGTGCAGGCCATCGGCGGCGCCGGCGGGGCTGAGGCTGTGGCGGTGAGGTGATGACAACTTCTAGCTTTAGCTTCTATTTCTTAGCTCTTTCTTGAAGGGTTTAGCTTCGGCGGAATACCATTAATTCGCACACGAGTAGCTAGCAACTAGAGGCTAGTAGCTAGAAGCTCAAATGAGGCGTTTCAATCGCATGAACATTCAGCAAATCACGACGCAATATGCGGCACCCCGGTTTGGACGGCTGGACGCGGACCTGGCAGATGTACAGTCGGCCATTGCCCGCACTCGGGAGTTCCTGTTTTCGCGGCAGCATCCCGAAGGGTATTGGAACGGGGAGCTGGAAGCCGATGCGATGCTGGAGGCTGATTATATCTTTCTGCACACGCTGCTGGAGAGCGGCGATCCTGGCCGGCTGCGGCGAGCGTTCACGGAGATGATGCGCTACCAGAACGAGGACGGCAGTTGGAGCATTTATCCCGGCGGTCCGGGTAACATCTCGCTTTCGGTCAAGTGCTACTCCTCGGCCAAGCTAATGGGCGTGAGCGCGGACGATCCACGGCTGGCCAAATGCCGCCGATGGGTTCTGGAGCATGGCGGCGTGGTCGCGTGCAACACCTTCACCAAGATGTATCTCTGCGCGCTGGGCGAGTACGACTACGACGCGGTGCCCGCCATTCCGCCGGAGATCGTGCTTTTTCCCAACTGGTTTTACTTCAACATCTACGAGATTTCTTCCTGGTCGCGGTCGATTCTTGTTCCGTTGGCCATCATGTACGCCAAAAAGCCGTTCAAGAGAATCCCGTCTGAGCAGGGAATCGATGAGTTGTATGTTGGCGGACGGGCCAACTCGATTCTGCGTCTGCGCAGGGACCGCAGTTCCATCTTTTCCTGGCGTAATTTTTTCATCATTCTCGACAGGATCACGCATTTGGCGGAGGCCGTGCACATCCGGCCGCTGCGCACACTGGCCCTGCGCAAGGCGGAAAAATGGATGCTGAAGCGGCTGGAGATGACCGATGGGCTGGGCGCCATTTATCCGGCGATGCTGAATGCTATCGTTGCCCTGCGTTGCCTGGGCTACTCCGAGGACGATCCGCAGGTAATCCGCGCGCGCGATGAATTTGAAAAGCTGGGCATTGAGGAGCCGGCCAATGATGTCATGCCGGAACCGACCTTTCGCATGACGCCTTGCATGTCGCCAGTTTGGGATACGGCGCAGGCGGTCTTTGCCCTGGGCGAGGCCGGCGCGGCGCGAAACGACCCACGCATGTTGAAGGCCGTGGATTGGATGCTCTCCAAAGAGGTCCGCCACAAGGGCGACTGGGCCGTGAAAGTGCCCAACACCGAACCGGGCGGCTGGTATTTTGAATTTAATAACGAGTTTTATCCCGACACCGACGACACCGCCCAGGTGCTGCTGGCGCTGACCAAGGTGGACAATCCCCGCGAGCGTTATCAGCACCAGGTGGCCGCGCGCGCCATCGCGTGGGAGTTTGCCATGCAGTGCCGAAACGGCGGCTGGGGCAGCTTCGACAAAGACAACACTAAGATGATCTTCCAGTACATCCCCTTTGCGGATCACAACGCCATGCTCGATCCGCCCACGGTGGACATTACCGGACGCATGCTGGAGATGCTGGCCAGCTATGGTTACGGGCGCAGCGACAAGCGTGTGGAGAAGGCCATTCAATTTATTTTCCGCGAGCAGGAGCCGGATGGAAGCTGGTTTGGCCGTTGGGGCGTGAATTACATCTACGGGACTTTTCTGGTGCTGCGCGGTCTGGACGCCATTGGGGTCGATCATTTGGAGCCGCAGGTTCAGCAGGCTGCCGAGTGGCTTCGCATGGTGCAGAACGCCGACGGTGGATGGGGCGAGAGCTGCGGCAGCTACGACGATCCGAATACGCGCGGAGTGGGGACAAGTACTCCATCGCAAACTGCCTGGGCTCTGCTGGGCTTACTGGCCGCAGGAGACGATCGTTCCGACTCCATCGCTAAGGGCGTGCGCTGGTTGCTCACTCGGCAGCGGTCTGATGGCAGTTGGGACGAGTCGATGGGCGTAGGCGCGACTCAGCAGAGCATCATTACGGGAACAGGCTTCCCCAGGGTCTTCTATCTGGCCTACACACTTTATCGCCAGTACTTCCCGCTGATGGCTTTGACCAGCTATCAGAGGGCGATGGAACGCGCAAGCAGCTAACGGATACAAACTGTACTAATGGAACGCGCCGCTGAGCGGTGCTGGAGGTTCATTCAAAGATGTCTATTCCCCTCTCCCAGATGGGCACGGTTGCCAGCTATGTGCTGAAGAAGAGATTCACCGGCGTCAAGCGCTATCCCCTGGTGCTGATGCTGGAGCCGCTCTTCCGCTGTTCGCTGGCCTGCGCCGGTTGCGGCAAGGTGCAGTATCCGCCGCACATTCTCAAGAAGCAGCTCACGCCGGAGGAATGTTTTGCCGCGGTGGAGGAGTGCGGCGCGCCCATGGTTTCCATTCCCGGCGGCGAGCCGCTGCTGCATTCCCAGATCGTGGAGATTGTCAACGGCCTGGTGGCGCGTAAAAAATACATTTATCTCTGCACCAATGCGCTTGAGCTTAAGAAGCGTCTGCCGGAGTTTACGCCATCGAAGTATCTCACCTTCTCAGTGCACCTGGACGGGCAACGCGAGCATCATGATTTTTCTGTCTGCCGCGAGGGCGGATATGACATCGCCGTCGAAGGCATTCAGGAGGCCGTCCGGCGCGGCTTCCGTGTCACCACCAATGCGACTTTCTTTGACGGCACAGACCCAAACAGTGTCCGCGCCTTCTTCGATGAGGTGATGGGGATGGGCGTCGAGGGCATTGTGCTCTCGCCCGGCTACAGCTACGACAAGGCTCCCGACCAGAATCGCTTCCTGGGACGCGCCCGTGTGCGCCGGCTCTTCCGCGCCATTCTCTCCAACCGCAAATCCACCTGGAAATTCAATATGTCGCCACTGTTTCTTGAATTTCTGATGGGCGACCGCAATTATGAATGTACGCCGTGGGGAATGCCCGCCTATAACATCTTCGGCTGGCAGAAGCCCTGTTATTTGCTTCAGGAGGGCTACGCCGAGAGTTACAGCGAATTACTGGCAACAACCGATTGGGATAACTACGGAGTGGCCAGCGGCAATCCGAAATGCGCCAATTGCATGGTCAGTTGCGGCTATGAAACCACCGCAGTAATTGACGGCTTCGGTTCCCTGAGAGGTTTTTTAGCCATGGTGCGCGGAACTTTCAGCAAGTATCGCGATGGGCACGCGCTTAAGCTGCTGAATGCCGCTGTTCCACATTCGCCCGCGTATTTGGTGCAGATTGCGGAGCCTGAGCGCGTTCCCGAGGAGATCAACGCATGACCGCTGAAGTGCAAAAGTACACCCTTGCGCAGGTCGAGGCGCTGGAGCTTGCTCCTGGCACGGAGCACGAAAATCTGGAAGGCTGGGTTCCAGAGCTGGCCACGGACGATGATCTGCGCCAGGCCCTGGGAAAAGCGCTCGACTATCGCGGCGACGTGACGCTGACGCTCAAAAGCGGTGAGCGCCGCGAAGCCCCCGAAAAGATTGAGGCCTTCATCTTCAATTGCCATAATGGCCCCACGCTGGCCGAATCCTGGGTGCAGTACTACACACCCTCGGCTCCGGAGAAGCGCAAAATTAGTTATACCGAGATCGTCCGCATCGAGTTCAGCGGCAAGGACCGTGCCGCTGGCAAGCACTGGGAGGATTGGGTCAAGGCTTACAACGCAAAGAAGGCCGCCGGCGAGACCAGTATCGGCCTCGCGCCGGAGTTGTTGGAGTAGGGGAGCAGTGGGCAGTTTTCAGTTGTCAGTGACTGCCGATTCTGAATTATATTGTTTGCAGCCTTCGCAAACGACATAAACTGACAACTGATCACTGATAACTGACAACTTACCTATGAAAGTTTTTCTCACTGGCGCGACGGGATTTATCGGCCACCATGTGGCTCGGGCATTGGCCGCTGACGGCGCGAAGCTGCGCCTGCTGGTTCGCAAGACCAGCAACCTAAGTAACCTCGAAGGCATCAAAGGCGAGACGCACGTGGGCGACTTGAGCGAGCCGGAGTCGCTGAAGCCCGCGCTCGCTGGTTGCGATGCTGTGGTCCACGTAGCCGCCGACTATCGGCTGTGGATTCCAGACCCGGCGGCGATGTACAAGGCCAACGTGGACGGCACACGCGAACTGTTAAAACTGGCCCGCGAGGCCAGGGTCAAGCGCTTTGTCTACACCTCCAGCGTGGCCACCATGCACTTCCGCACAGACGGCATGGTCATCAACGAGGACACGCCGGTGACTCTTGAAGACATGGTCGGACACTACAAACGCTCCAAGTTCCTTGCCGAACAAGAGGCGATCAAGGCCGCGCAGGCAGGCCAGTGCGTCATCATCCTCAACCCGACTACGCCGATTGGGCCGAACGACGCCAAGCCCACGCCCACTGGCCGCATTTTTGTCGATTTTCTCAACAGCAAATTTCCCGCTTACATGGATACGGGGTTAAATCTGGTTGATGTTTCGGAGGTCGCTCGCGCGCACGTTCTCGCGCTCACCAAAGGCCAGCCGGGCAGACGCTACATTCTGGGCGGCGAAAACCTCACCCTCAAGCAGATTCTCGACAAGATGGCGGCCATCACCGGCCTCAAGTCGCCCACGATGGAGATTCCCTTCGCCGTAGCCGCTACCTATGCCTTCTTCGAGGAGTGGATCACCGGCCGCATCCTCGGACGCGAGCCCCGCGCCACGCTGGAAGAGGTGCGCATGGGCCGCAAAAAGATGTACGCCTCAAGCGCCCGCGCGCAGCAGGAGCTGGGCTTCCGCATTTTGCCCGTCAACCCCGCGATGAAGGCGGCAATTGAGTGGTTCCGGGCAAATGGGTATGCGCCATGACGCGGGTTGCCATCATCGCCGCCATGCCCGGTGAACTCAAGCCGTTAACGCGCGGATGGCGGCATACGCGCTCGAACGGCGTTGATCTCTGGCACTCAGATACTGGTGAATGGATAGTAGCCTGCGCCGGAGCCGGCGTTACCGCGGCGACAAGAGCATTTGCCGAGGTCGAAAAACTTGGTCACATTGACAAAATCATCTCCACTGGCTGGGCTGGAGCCTTGCGTGAGGAGCTTGCTCCAGGCCAAGTCTTCGACGTCTCTGTCATCATTGACGCCCGTACTGGGGAGCGCTTTATCGCCGCCGGTCCACCCAATGATTGCTGGCTGGTGACCAGCTTTCGCGTCGCCGATGCGACGGAGAAGAAGCGCCTGGCCTCCACCTACTCGGCCTCCCTGGTTGACATGGAGGCCGCAGGGGTTGCGCGGCTGGCTCGGATGCGCGGCATCCCGTTTTATTGCATCAAGGGAATCAGCGACGGCTATAGCGACCAACTGCCTGATTTCAATCGATTTATCTCGCATGAGGGCCAATTCAAATTGGCCCGGTTTATGGTTTATGCCCTGCTTCGTCCCTGGTACTGGCACGGACTCATCCGGATGGGCGAAAATAGCAGGAAGGCTGCCCGCAACATCGCGCAGTCATTGCTCGATTTTCTGGAAAACCGAGGGCCCGCAAGCACGCGCAATGGCAACCCAAACCACAAAAGGTGAACAGGCTTCGAAAGAGAGCCGAAATTTGCATCATTTCCCCGAAGAACTTCCCTCAGGGGCTAAAGCCCCCGCTACTAATGGCGCGATTACGGCACGACTAAAGTCGTGCCCTGACACAAAACAGCCATCAGAGACAATTCCCGCTACCATGTGGGCAGTGGTCTATCGCGGTGTCAACGACCTGCGCCTGGAGACTGTGCCAGTTCCGCAAATCGGTCCTGGCGAGTTGCTGGTCAAAATCGCCACCTGCGGCGTCTGCGGCACGGACCTCAAAAAGATTCACACCGGCTCGCACTCCGCGCCGCGCATCTTTGGCCATGAGATGGCCGGAACCGTTGTCGCGGTGGGCGAGGGAGTGACGAAGTTTGCCACCGGCGAGCGGGTGATGGTCTTCCATCACGTTCCATGCGGCAAGTGCTACTACTGCAGAAAACAGACGCCGGCACAGTGCGCGGTCTACAAGAAGGTGGGCGCGACGGCCGGACTGGAGCCCTCCGGCGGAGGCTTTGCGGAATACATCCGCGTGATGGACTGGATCGTCGCGATGGGCGGCGTGGTGCGGATTCCTGACGGTGTTCCCTTCGAGCAGGCGGCCTTCATTGAGCCGGTGAACACTGTCCTGAAGGCCGTGAAGCTGTTGAATCTCGCTTCCGACGAGACGGTGCTGGTGATTGGCCAGGGTCCCATCGGAATCATGCTGGCTGCTCTTTCTCACCGCACGGGGGCTCGCGTGCTCACCTCCGATTTGTATCCAGAGCGCCACGCCATTGCCGCAAAGTTTGGGTTGCATGAACCCATTCACGCAGGAAAAGAAAACGTCATCGAGCGCATCATGGCCGCAACCGAGGGCAGAGGCGCAGATGCAGTCCTGCTCGCCGTGGGCGGCAAGGCGCTTATCCAGACCGCCATGGACGCGGTTCGGCCCGGCGGCAAGGTGATGCTATTTGCCCAGACGCAGCACGAAGAAGCCAGCTTTGATCCCGGAGCGGTTTGCATGGACGAGAAGACCCTGCTTGGTTCATACTCTGCTTCTACGGCAATTCAGCCAGAAGTCGAAGAGCTGGTTCTGGGCGGCTATCGCAAAGGTTTTGATCTGACGCAACTGATTTCCCATCGCTTTCCGCTGGAAGAGGCGGTGAAGGCCATAGAAGTTGCTTCACACCCCCAGGCAGACTCGATGAAGATTATGATTGAACCTGTACCTGGTGGCGGGGCGGAATAGGAGGAGAGAGATGGCAGGCACGGTAAAAGCCGCGATCCTCCGGGGCCGCAAGACCGTCGAGACGGTTGTCGAAGAGGGTCGCAAGAAAGCCGAGAAAGTCGTCGAGGAAGGCCTCAATACCGTCGATACGGTGGTTGAGGTAGGTTTCAACACCGTCGAGACGGTAGTGGTTGAAGGCCGCAAGAAGGTCGAATCCGCCGTCAGCCTGGGTCGCAAAACAGTCGAGCACACGCTCCTGCGCGATCGCAGCACCATGCAGGCCGCGGTCCTCCACGGACGCGAGGATATACGCATCGAGCATGTGCCGGTTCCCGAGGCCGGGCCAGGTGAATTAATTGTCAGCGTGGGCGCGGCGCTCACCTGCGGCACTGATCTGAAGGTCTACCGCCGCGGCTATCATGCGCGCATGATCGTGCCTCCGGCCCTATTTGGCCATGAACAGGCCGGAACCGTTGTCGAGGCTGGCGAGGGAGTCGAGGGCTTTGCCTCCGGAGATCGCGTAGTCGCGCTCAACTCCGCACCCTGCGGCCAGTGCTACTTCTGCGCGCGCGGCCAGGAGAACCTATGCGACGATCTTCTGTTCAACAATGGCGCCTATGCCGAGTTTATTCGCATCCCGTCCCGCATCGTGGCCAAAAATACGCTGCATGTGCCGGATCACGTACCTCTGGAGTACGCGGCGCTGACCGAGCCTCTGGCCTGTGCGGTGCATGGCTTTGAGGACTCGCACCCGCACACCGGCGACACCGTGGCCGTCATCGGCGGCGGCCCGCTGGGATTGATGATTCTCCATGTGGCTGCTTTGGCTGGCTGTAATGTCATCGCCGTTGTCAAGCACGATGGCCAAGTGGAGGCGGCGCGCCAGTTGGGCGCGGCCCATGTGGTGCAGACTGCCAGCATCCGCAATGCCATCCGCGAAACTCGCGCGCTCACCGAGAAGAATAGGGGCGTGGACATCGCTATCGAGGCCGTCGGCGTGCCCGAATCGTGGGAAGAAGCGGTGGAAATGGTGCGCAAGGGCGGGACGGTCAACTTCTTTGGTGGGTGCGCCTTGGGCACGCACGTCACGCTCGACACCAATCGCATTCACTACTCCGACATCACCCTGCGCGCCACCTTCCACCATACCCCGGTCATCTGCCGCAAGGCGCTCGATCTGATTGCCAGCGGCCGATTTCAGGCCGGAGCTTTTATCACCGGCCACGCTCATCTCTATGAGCTGAACCGCGTCTTTGAGAAGTTGATGAAGCGCGGCAGCGAAATCAAGACCGCCATTGTGCCCTGAGGTTAAGCCATGACGACGGAAGCTGTGGGAATGAAGAATGAGATGCCGGAGAGTGAAGCACTGCTTCAAGAGCTGTTGCTCACCCGTGGCTGGGCTGCGTTGCCTGTTTCCTATCGAATTCCCGCGGCTGCGCCAACGCTCGAAGAAGCGCGCGCCTGGTGCCAGCGGCTGGCCGAGTCGCATTACGAAAATTTTCACGTTGCCTCGTGGTTTCTGCCTAAAGATCTGCGTCCCCATTTTTACTCCATCTACGCCTACTGCCGCGTCTCCGACGATCTGGGGGACGAGGTGGGCAATCCCGAGCAAGCTTCGGCGCTGCTTGATCTGTGGGAACGCGAACTGGATGCCTGCTATGAAGGCCGCGCGCGTCATCCGGTCTTTGTAGCATTGGCCGAGACGATTCGCGAATGTTTCATTCCCAGGGAGCTATTTGCCGATCTGCTGGTCGCCTTTCGCCAGGACCAGATTGTCACTCGCTACGAGACCATCGAGGATGTGCTGGCCTATTGCCGCTACTCAGCCAATCCTGTTGGCCGCCTGGTGCTCTACGCCAGCGGCGAGGCGATTGAAGAAAATCTCCGCCTCTCCGACTTCACTTGCACCGCGCTGCAGCTGGCCAACTTCTGGCAGGATGTGCGCGAGGACTACGCACGGGGCCGCATCTATATTCCGAAAAATGACATGGAGGTCTTTCGCGTCAGCGAAGAGCAAATTGCCGAAGGTGTCGCCACGCCGGAGTTTCGCGGACTGATGCGTTGCGAGGTCGATCATGCGCGAGAACTTTTCGAACAGGGACTTCCGCTAATCGGCAAGGTCCATCGAGATCTGGCGCTGGACCTGGACCTGTTCAGCCGCGGCGGGTTGGAGATTCTACGCGCCATTGAGCGGCAAGGCTATGACGTACTCAGCTCCCGGCCGGCCATTTCGAAGAGCAGGAAACTGGCACTGCTACTGCGCGCCGTCAGCGGCAAACTGCTGCCCTTCATGCGCCTCGGCAGCCGGATTTGAGGAATGGCGTGACTCAGGCAAACCCATCGAACGGCTTGACGCTGGACCGTGCCTATGCAGCCTGTCGCGCCATCGCCCGGCGCGAGGCGAAGAACTTCTACTACGCCTTCATCGCGCTACCCGCCCCGCGCCGCAACGCAATCTGCGCCATCTACGCCTTCATGCGCAGGGCCGACGATTTGGCCGACGACGAATCCCTCTCCTGCGATGAACGCTGCCGCTCTCTCAAAGCCTGGCTGGACGAGTGGCGCGACGTTTGCACAAGTGGTTCAACCGCTGATCCGGTTTTTCTTGCCGTGCGAGATTGCACCGCGCGCTTCCAGATTCCACTCTCTTTGCTGGATGAGTTAGTCGCCGGCGTAACCATGGACCTGGATCGGGCCGCAACGGACGCGCCAGACACCTACGCTACCTTCGCCGATCTCTATCGCTACTGTTATCTTGTCGCCTCGGTAGTGGGCCTGGTCTGCATTCGCATTTTCGGCTACTCCGACCCGCGCGCCGAGAAGCTGGCAGAAGAAACCGGCATCGCCTTTCAGCTCACTAACATTCTGCGCGATGTGGCCGAGGATGCAGAACGCAATCGCGTCTATCTGCCGCTCGAAGACCTTGCGGCCCACAATGTTTCACTGGATTCCTTGCTGCATCGAGCGCCCGGCGTGCTGCCCACCGCCAACGAGCGCTCATTGCTTGCCGCCATTGCCCAGCGCGCGGAAGAGTTTTACAAGTCAGCGCAGTTATTGTTGCCCATGATCAACCGCGAGAGCCGTCCAGCCCTGTGGGTGCTGGTCGCCATTTATCACGGTCTGCTCAAGCGCATCGAGCGCGCGGACTACGATGTCTTTTCTCGCCGTGCTAGTGTTCCGTTACCGCAAAAGCTCGGCATTTTGGCGGTAGGCCTCGCGCGCATGGGCTGGGCGCGTTTGTTTGCTTGATCTACTCCCGAAGGAATGGATGAATTATTGACCGGTTTGCAGCATAACGCGCAGAAATCCATCACCGTCATCGGCGGCGGCGTGGCCGGCATGAGCGCAGCCTGTGCCCTAGCTGAGGCTGGCTTTCGCGTGCAGTTAGTCGAGCGGCGCGGCTATCTGGGCGGGCGGGCCAGCTCTTATCTGTATCCGGGCGTTGGCGAGGTTATTGACAACTGCCAGCACGTGCTCTTCGGCTGCTGCACCAATCTGCTGGGTTTCTATCGCCGCATCGGCGTTGCGGACCGCATCCACTGGACCAGCGAGATGACGATGATCGAGCCGGGCGGGCGGATGTCGCGCCTCGGTCCCTTCGAGTTAGGTCCGCTGAGATTGCCGGCGCCGTTGCACAGTGCACCTGGTTTTTTGAATGCGAAGGCCTTCACGCTTGCGGACAAGCTGGCGCTGGCGCGCGCGATGCGCGCGATGATGAAGCCGGAGGCACTCATCGACACACGGGAGTCACTGGGCGCGTGGCTGCGGCGTCACAAGCAGACCGAGGGCGCGCTGAATCGTTTTTGGCGGCTGGTGATTGCCAGCGCCTTGAATGCGGAGATTGATGCGATCTCCGTTCCCTACGCCGCCAAGGTGATTCGCGAATTGTTCCTGAACTCGGCCCAGGCGGGCAGCATGGGGATGAGCACGGTGCCGTTGAGCGAACTCTATGCAGGTGTGCCGCAGTTTCTTGCTGAGCGCGGCGGCAGCGTGTTGCTAAATACACATGTGGAAGGCACGGCATGGAATGAAGATTCAGCGCAGTGGCTGATTTGCACGCGCACCGGCGAGCTGGTTTCAGACTTTGTGATTCTGGCGCTGCCCTTCGAGGCAACGCAGAAATTATTGCCGCGCATGCCCGCTGAAGAAGGTGCGGAGAAGCTGGCGCGCCAGATTGAGCACCATGAGCACTGGCCGATTTGCAGCGTACATCTGTGGTTTGACCGCGAGATTACCGGCCTGGAACACGCCGTGCTGCTGGACCGCGAGATTCACTGGATGTATAACCAGTCGAAACTGCAACAGCGCGGCGGACATTACATCGAATTGGTCGTCAGCGCCACGCGTTCCTTCGCGGCATTGCCGCGCGAGTTTGCGATCCAGAAGGCGCTCAGCGAACTGGCGGAGTTTTTCCCAGCTGTAACGTCTGCAAAATTGGAGAAGGTCGCGCTGATCAAAGAAATGCACGCCACCTTCGGTGTGCCTCCGGGGATTGATTCCGCGCGGCCCTCTGCTGTTTCGCCCTGGCCGAATTTGTTTTTGGCGGGCGATTGGATCGCGACCGGTTGGCCGTCGACGATGGAGAGCGCGGCGAGGTCGGGACACCTGGCCGCCGAAACGCTCTGCATGGGCATTGGCGAACCGCGAACCATTCTCGATCCCGATTTGAAACCGCAGGGATTGATGCGATTATTTCATTGATGCAGGTTAGTTCGGAACAGAAAGAGCTGTTTTCCGAAAGACCGAACAAGAGGAACCGAGGAATGAAGCGGACAGACTCGCAACATCGCAAAATGACCTGTCAAAGTATTGACGCGGTCAGAGTAACCGCCGCGGTATTCGGAGTTTATGCCGGGCTGCTCGGCATTGAGCATGGCTACTTCGAGACGCTCCAGGGAAATGTTGCGCCAACGGCTCTGAAGATAATGGCCGTGAGCGGACCGGGGCTGCCATTCCCCTTCGGCCACGAACCGGCCATGACAATCGTTCCCAATTTTCTCGTGACTGGAATTCTGGCTATTCTTGTCGGCCTGTCGATCATCGTATGGTCCGTCATGTTTGTTCACAAGAAGCATGGCGCCGCGATTCTGACATTGCTCTCCATCCTTCTTCTGCTGGTCGGCGGAGGATTCGGACCTATCACGCTCTTGATTACAGCCTGTATTGGCGCGGGCAGGATCAACAAGCCGCTCACCTGGTGGCGAAAAAATCTACCAGCTGGTCTCAGAAGATTGCTTGCAACGCTCTGGCCTTGGTCGCTTGCCGCCGCCCTGGGATGGGTGCCCATTGAAGTCTTACTTGGGCAAATCTTCCATCTAAAGAACGACCACAGCCAGACTCTGACAAACCTGAATTTTCTTTTTTCTTATCCTCTTCTGGCCTTCATTATATTGGCGCTGATTACCGGGTTAGCACACAAGGCTCAGAGACAAAGTCAGCAGGTAATAGAGTAAATCAAAAGTTCTTTCGATTATTTGTTCTTCTTACCCCCGACCAATGTTTTTCAATGTGCCAGAAAATAGACACCGATGCAGATCAGCACGGCGGCGGTCCAGCGGCGGCGGTCGACATTTTCCTTGAGGAAGAGCTTGGCGGCAAGTGCGTTGGTGAAGACTGTGAGGGAAGCGGTGGCCGGCCCAGCCAGACCAAGATTCAGATGATTCAGCGTGAAGAGCAGCGCGAAGAAGGCCACTGCCATGAAAAAAACACCGGCAAAGAAGAGTGGGCAGGTCAGCACAGCTACAATCGCGCCCTTTATGCCGGAGTGAGCGCGAATCTTGTCCAGATCTCCGATGGATTTCATCGCCGCGGCGGTGAGGACTTCGCCGGCGGTCGAGCTCAGCACAACGGCGGCAATCATCGCCGCGGCAGCCCAGAAGCCGGCGGAAAGAACGGGAAGGGAAGTGAGATTCATTGCGGCGCGCCTTTCTCAACCAGAGGCGCAGAATCATGAAAGGCCGTCTGAATGGTGCGCGACGGACCCGGCGCGACGAAGCCCACGCCCAGGGTAATCAACACGACACCCAGCCAGCGCTGAAAAGAGACTTGCTCATGCAGGCAGAAGCGCGAGAGCAATTCGACTAATACATTACCCCATGCGGTGGCCAGCATCACATAACTCAGGTCGGCCCATGAAAGAGCAGTCAGATAGCTGGCGAAAAAACCGATCAAGAGCGCAATTCCAAGCGCCACCCAGGGCGTGAAGGCGGCGGCAAGGAGCGCGAGAGGATGCGTCAGAGTCATTTCAGGTAGGCTGGTCATGCCCTTAGCCAGGCAGGTATTCCCCAGTGGCGCGCAGACCGCAACCAGAATCAAAATCATGGTTTGATAGAGCGATAATTTCTGATGAGCCATTGGTCTTTCGGTCCCGTAATCTGGACGCTGAAGGGTACTGGATAATGCCTGCACCCTTCAAAAGTTATGAACGGCCTTCCAAGAGCTGAAGCTATGCGTTGACTTTGGCCGGTGTAGGCGGCTCGGCCTGTTTGCTGCGCGTCGCCTTCACCATCTTGTTGCGTTGCGAGCGCAGCTTCAGGAATGCTTTGGCCTCAACATACAGCCGGGGCAGATCGCGATTCACAAACGCCTTCCACACCACGCGGAATGCGGCCTTGGGCCGGAAGTAGTACTCGTCGTAGAAGCGATGCACCATCTCCATCACGTAATCCGTGGGCAGGCCCGGATACTCGATGTGCGCCATCTGGTGGCCGCCCTCGTCCATCATCGCCGCCGAGTTCACGATAAAGCCATTGGCCTTGGCGTAGTCGTAAAATTCAGTACCGGGATAGGCGTGGGCGATGCTGACCTGGATGGTTTCGCAATCCAGGGTCTTGGCGAAGTTGATGGTGTTGCGGATCGACTCTTTGGTTTCGCCGGGCAGGCCGAGGATGAAATCGGCGTGAATGCAGAGGCCCAGGTCGTGGCAGTCTTTGGCAAAGGCGCGCGCGCGCTCCACGGTGGCGCCCTTCTTGACGTTTTTGAGAATCTGCGGATCGCCGGACTCGAATCCCACGATGAGCAGGCGGCAGCCGGCATCCTTCATGGCCTTGAGGGTTTCGCGGTCAGTGGTCACGCGCGAAGTGCAGCTCCAGGTCAGGCCCAGCGGCTTCAGTTTTTCGCAGAGTTCAATCGTCCGCGGCTTTTGAATGTTAAAAGTGTCGTCGTCGAAGAAAAACTCCTTCACTTCGGGGAAGTTCTCTTTGGCCCAGGCTAGCTCGGCGGCCACATCGCCGGTGGAGCGCTTGCGCCACGCGTGTCCGCTCAGCGTTTGCGGCCACAGGCAGAAGGTGCACTGCGCCGGGCAGCCGCGCGTGGAGTAAAGCGCGATGAAGGGATGCAGCAGGAAGGGCACGTTGTAGCGCGTTACGTCCAGGTCGCGCTTGTAGATCTTGGTAGCCCAGGGCATCGCGTCCAGATCCTCCACTTGCGGGCGGTCGGGGTTGTGGACGATCTTGCCGTTTTGCTTGTAGCTGATGCCAAGAATTTCATTGAGCGGCTTGCCCTGGGCAAACTCCACCACGGAGTAATCAAACTCTCGGCGGCAGATGAAGTCCAGCACCGAGCATTCATTCAGCGCTTTGTCCGTCGAAGTGGTTATCGGAGGGCCGACGAAGGCGATGCGTATAGACGGATTGGCGGCCTTGATGGCCTCGGCCAACCGCTGGTCGCCATCCCATCCCATCGTCGAGGTGAACAGCACCAGGAACTCGTAGTCCTTGCAGATCTTGATGGTTTCTTCCGCGGAGACGTGATGTGGAGGCGCATCGAGCACGCGCGAGCCTTCCAGCAAACCGGCCGGGTAAGTCAGCCACACGGGGTACCAGTAAGACTCAATCTCGCGCGTTGCCGGCCAGCGCGAACTCGCGCCACCGTCAAAATTCTCGAAGGAGGGGGGATTCAGGAAAAGTGTTTTCAGGGGCATAGTCATCCCTTTCATTCTAACATTCCGGCATTTTCTTTGGATTCCGGCAGGTTGTACGAGAGGTATATTCTGCCAGGCTTACTTTGCGTGCAGTTCCTGCAACCAGTCTTCCATGTGGCCGAGGGCGCGCAGCAGGCTCAGCCGCGCCTTGCTCAGCTCGAAGCCCGCGTCCAGCGCTTCCTGATATTTTTGGCGCTCATCGATGCGGGCCAACTGCTCTGCTTTTGGCGTCAATTGCGGCTGTGCGCTAGGGCCGGTACCTGCGCCGTTGCTCATCTCCAGTTGTGTCAGCACGGCCTGAAGCTGCTCTTTGGCAATCTGCTGTTTCAGGCTGGCAATCTCCGCCAGCGTGTCCAGCTCGTGCAGGCTGCCGGTCAACTCTGCGATCTGCACGTCGTTTTGCCGTTGGGCCTGTTCGGCTTCCACCGTTGCCCGCAGCGCGTCGGCAGCTGACTCTTTGCTCTTGGCGCGATGGCCCCAGTCAAACAATGGTACCTGAATCGAGAACCCTGAACTGAAGTTGTTGACTGGGAGGGCGTTCTTGTAATAGTCGTTGGCATTGTTCAGAATCGTGGTGCTACGTAGGTACTCCGCATCAAAGCTGATCTGGGGAAGAAACGTGTGCACCGTGTCCCCACGTGCTATACGCTGTTTTGAGAGTGCAAACATGCGTGCCGATTCAGTGCCATTTGTGGAATGCGCCGACTCGTCCGCCTTCACTGCGGGAATCTCTGGAATGCTGGCGTGATCCGGCGTGATGGATCCGGCCGGCAGGCCGGTAAGTGTCGTCAATTGCCTGGTCAATGTGCCGGCGCGGGTCTCCAGGTGCAGACGCCGCAGCTTTAACTGGGCCGCTGTCAGTTGCGCCTGAAGCAGCTCGCTCAATGGATCCACGCCCGCTTCGGTTCGTTGCTGTTCGATGGATACCAGTCTTTCCGCAAATATCTCCTGCTGGCGCGCCGCATCCAGTTCATGCTCAACGGTATCCAATTCAATGTAAGCCGTGGATGTGTCCAGCGCCACTTGTTCGCGTGTGTCCTTCAGGTGAAAAATAGCGGCCTGAACGCCGGCGCTCGCCGCAGCGATGTATTGTTTTTGAGGAAGGCTGAACACCAGCGACTGCGCGGTGCCGTTCAATATCGATGGCACGCCCCCGGTGAATCCGACGGAAGGCACCGCGGGAAGCCCGGAGCCGAATGTCAAGCTGGGCATGTAAACAGATTTGGTCTCAGCCAGCGTTGCCTGCGCCTTGCGCACGTCGGCATCGGCCAGCCTGACGGCGCTCGAATTGCGTTGCGCAAGATCTACCATCGTGGCCAGCGAAACCTGCGCCGAAACCAGCGCGGGCGCAGTCGTCATCGTCATGCCGATGAGCATCCATATACAGCGCTTGAGCGAATTGCTTCGGTTCCTCACGTGCACTCAACCCTTCAAAACTTCAGATCCTGTGCCGGCTTATACTCTTGCGCCAAGGCCAGAGCCGCCGCCCGTTCCCGGCTGGCTGCCTCTGTGTCGCCAAACTGCTGCTTCAATCGGGCCAGCCAGGTATGCGCCACAAACGCCGGTCCGTCCTCGGTCTTTGAGTTGCCCCCAAGATAGTCTTCAAGCATTTTTGCGGCTCTCGCCGGATCGCGGTTGGTGGCGAGCAACAGGGAAGCCCCGATATAAAGCGCCACGCTCGCCTGCTTATCCCGCTTAGCGGCGTTTTCTCCGCTGCGAATCGCAGACTCCATCTCCGCAAATCGCTCACGGCGGCGATAAAAGCTGGCCAGCGTCATCCACTGGAAAGCCGGATGCGCCGACACCGCAATTGCCTGCTTAAACTCCCGCTCGGCCGTGCCGTAGTCTTTGCGATGTTCGGCGATATTGCCCCTCAGTTCATGGGCGCGTGCCAGGTTGATTTTCTCCAGTTGCGCCGCCACTCTCTCAGACTTGTCGATGCCCCCGCCTAAAAATGCCGGCGCGGAATAATAAAACTCGCCCAGGGCAGACAGAGCTTCTACATTGCGGGGATTCAACCGGGAGGCCTCTTCAAACTCCGCCCGCGTCCGCTTAGCCAGCGAGTACGCATTCAGAAATGACGCCCGGCTGGCCTTTTCGCCCAGGGCGCGTCCCAGCCATAGATGATAGTCCGAGTTCTGTCCGTCCAGCTGTACCGCCTGTTCGCAATCGTTCGCGGCTCGACCCCAATGCTCCAGCATGTATTCCACGCGACACCTGAGGTTATACGCTTCAGCCTCCCCGCCTGGCTGAGCCAGCGTGTTCAGTAAAGCCAGCGCTTTGTCTGCCTCGCCCGCCTGCAAGGCTGCGTCGGCCTCGGCAAGCTGCTCCTTCTGCTCCGGCACACGCGCCGTAAGCGCAGCGGCTGCCGTTGAGACCAGCCCCGCAAGTAAAAGTCCGAGTAGTACCCTCACCGCACAACCTTTACCGGAATGCCCGCCTGCAAGGGCTGTCCGTTCTCTGACCCGGTGGCCACCAGATCCCCCTCCTCAAGGCCGGAGAGAATAGCTACTTGGGTTAGAGTGATGGTTCCGGTGGTCACATAGGTTCTCTGCAACGCGCCCTTCACCACCTTGAAGACATAGGTTTTGCCGTTTTCCGAGTGCAGCGCCTCGCGCGGGATACTCAGTGTGTTGGGTTCGCTGGATATGGTCGCTGTTACGGTCACATTAGTGTCCGGCAGCAGTCCGTTGTCCACGTCGTCAATCTTCACCAGCACCTCGCCCACGCTGCGTGTGCCCAGATTGATCACCGTAACTGGTGTCCGTTCGATATGTCCATTCCAGATGTGGCCCAGCTTGGCGTCCCACTTGATCTGAACCTTCTGGCCGACAGCAAGGCGTCCGATCTCCGGCTCGTCAAAGTAAGCTCTCACCCGCTCGTGGCGCAGGTCAGCCAACTGAAGCAGCAGCTTGCCCTCATCGACAAACTCTGTGCGCCCCACCTCGATGTGATAAACCGTTCCCGCCGCGGGAGCGCGCACCATGGTATGCGCCACCACTTCCCGCGCCTCCGCCAAGTTGGCTTGCGCGTCGGCCAGTGCCGCCCGCGCCCGCTCCACCTCTGCCGGCGAATAGCGGTTGACGGTACTTTGCTCCACAGCATGGAAATTGGCCTTCGCTGCCTCCAGACGCTGCCGTGCGGCCGTCACTTCGCTGGCGGACGCTGCCCCCGTCAATTGAAGTTTAGTCAGCGTTTCCAGGCTCTGGCGCGCCTCGTCGCGTTCCAGCCTTGCGCGCGTTTCGTCGGCCGCCGCCATCTCGCGCTCCTGCTGAGTTCCGTTGTGGGTAACAGCCTCCAGCCCTGCCCGCGCGGTTTTCAAGCCGCTCTCGGCCGCCGCCAGCCGGGCGCGCGCCTGCAAGTCGCCCAGCACCATTAGCAGCTTGCCCGCCGTTACCTCGTCGCCCGGTTGTACATATACTTCCTTGACGATGGTCGCTATCGGGCTGTAAAGCTCATAGTTCACCTCCGGCTCAACCCGGCCGTTGGTGCTGACTTGGCTTACCAGCGGCATGTGCGTTGCCTCGGCCACATGCACCTGCAACCGGTCCCGTGTCAGGGCCCGCACTGTGAAAAAGACGACGATCAGGAGGACGGCCGCTCCCCCCCAAAACCTGGGCCGGATCGTTTGCTTTCTTTCTTGTGTCATTCAACCAACCAGAGACAGTATATAGGACGCAGAATCAGGTCCCAAGGAGCAAAGAGATTGATTTTCTAGCCAACCATTTCTCGGCCTCGTACAATCTACCCATGGCTCAAGAACCTCGCTACACCGACGATCACGCCAAAGCCGGCCTTGATTTCACCTTCCCAGCCATCGAAACCTGGCAAAACCAGTTTCCCGGCTACGAGATCCTCATCGATGACCCGGAACTAACCTCTGTCTGCCCCAAGACCGGTCTGCCCGACTTCGGCGTCCTGACCATCCGCTACATGCCCCGCCAGCGCTGCCTGGAGCTGAAATCGCTCAAAGAGTATCTTTTTTCCTACCGCAACCTGGGCATCTTCCAGGAAAACATCGTCAACCAGGTGCTGGAGGACGTGGTCAAGGCCTGCGACCCGGTCTGGGCCGTGGTGCGCGGCGAATTCCGCCCCCGTGGCGGCATCGGCACCACCATTGAGGCTCGCTGGCCCCGCCCAACCGCCTGATTTTCCTCCTGCAATGGGTATTTGCCAGCCCGATGTGGTATTCGTGATTAAGTTCGCTTGAACGCGAACCTGACTCCTTTGGCTACTACCTTCCAGACTGCTCGCCCTCGCATCAGCCCCGCCGTGGCGACATTGTCGCTGCTCATCGCCCTCAACCTGCTCAACTACATTGACCGCTACATCCTGCCCGGCGAACTCTCGCTGATCAAGAGCGAATTCCACTCCACCGACCAGCAGATGGGCGCGCTTACCACCGCGCTGTTTATCTTCTACATGGTCGCCGCCCCACTGACCGGCTGGCTCGGAGACCGCTTCCCGCGCAAGCCGCTCATCATCGCCGGCGCGGTGCTGTGGAGCCTTGCCACCCTGGCCACCGTCTGGGTTCACGGCTACTGGACCTTCTACATCCGCCAGGCCTTCGTGGGCATTGGCGAGGCCACCTTCGGCATCTTCGCCCCTGCCGTTCTGGCCGACTTCTATCCCGAGCGCGAGCGCAACCGCATCCTCTCCATCTTTTACGTGGCCATTCCCGTCGGTGCGGCTCTGGGCTATCTGGCAGGCGGGCAATTGAGCTTCGGAGGTGTCTGGCGCAGGCCATTCTTTATCTGCGCCATTCCCGGCTTCATCATCGCGGCGCTCTATGGATTATGGGGCAGAGAGCCGGAGCGCGGCTCCAGCGACCACATCCGGCCCAACGCCGATCGCGCCACCGTTCTCGGACTCTTCCGCAACCCCGCCTTTCTCACCGCGACCTTCGGCCTGGCCACCCTCACCTTCGCCATGGGCGGCATCTCCAACTGGGTTCCGGAGTTTCTGCATCGGAATGTGGGCTTCACCGTCGCCAAAGCCAGCCTGATGGTAGGTGGCGCCACGGTTGTCGACGGCATCGCCGGAACCCTCATTGGCGGATGGATCGCCCAGCGCTGGCTGCGCACCAACCACCGCGCGCTCTACCTGCTCTCCTTCTGGAGCGTTGCGCTCACCCTGCCTTGCGGAGTTCTGCTCTTCTTTGGCCCCGCCGCCTGGGCCGTCCCATCGCTCTTTGCCGCCGAGTTCTTTCTCTTCCTCAACACCGGCCCGCTCAACGCCGCTATCGTCAACTCCGTCTCTGCGCCGGTCCGCGCCACCGCCGTCTCCATCAATCTATTCGTCATCCACTGCTTCGGAGATACCTTTTCACCGCAGATCATCGGCGCCATCTCTGACCACTCAAACCTGAGCATCGGACTGGGCTCAACCCTGATCTTCCTGGTTATCTCCTGCGTGATTCTCTGGAAGGGAGCGCGTCATGCCCCGCCCATGGAAAATTTAGAAATTTCGGTGCTGTAAGAAATTGGGAAGCGGTCTTTTCCTTAAACCTTACTTCGGCGGCAGCGTTTCTTTCTCCCGCGTATTCATGAAGGCGCGGCGACCGCCCTGTGAGCGCAGGTTGGGGTCGTAGAGCGGCGGCCGGTCCTGCTCGGCGTTGAAGCCGTGCGCCAGTTTGGGGTTGGGCTTGAACTTAGGCGGCCCGCCGTAGAACTGCCGCGCATGGCTCACCACCATCCCCGCACGCCCGTGCATGGGCCGCACTATTCCGCGCACCTGCACGTTCATGTTGCGGTACTTGCGCAGCTCGCCCACATCATCGTGATCCTCCCACAGGCTCACAATAGTGAAACGGCACTTCTCGTCTGTCGTGTTGGGAGAGCAAACGTCCAGAAATCGCGTCCCATCCGGCAACTCCACCACATCGTAAATGTGCGCCGAGACGCAAACGTCCTTGTTCACCAGCTTAGTGGCTTCATCGGCGGTCACGCAGGGCCTGGGCTTGCCCGCAAAGGCCAGCGTGGGCGAAAGTACTATCAACATCACTGTCGATTTCATTAGGCGAAGAACCACAGAGAGCCTCCACGGAATACTGCATAATTCGTACGCAAATCCGGGAGAATGGAACAAGGTCGTGCAACGAAGCAAAAAACCAGCGGTAAGTTAATAATCAAACATAATAATCGAGGCCCGCTTTACGCCCGCGGCCCGTAGTGGCTCACCACGTACTGATCGAGTATTTGCTTGAACTCGGCCACGATGGTGTCGCCGTGCAGCGTCTTCAAGAGCTTGCCGTCCACATAAACCGGTGCCTTGGGTTCCTCAAAGGTGCCCGGCAAGCTGATTCCCAGGTTGGCGTGCTTGGATTCGCCCGGTCCGTTGACGACGCATCCCATCACCGCCAGCTTCAGCTCTTCCACGCCGGGATATTTTTTGCGCCACTCCGGCATTGAGTTGCGCAGATGATCCTGAATCTGCTCGGCCAGTTCCTGGAAATAGGTGCTTGTTGTGCGTCCGCAGCCGGGGCAGCTCGTCACCTGCGGCATAAAGCTGCGAATCCCCAGCGATTGCAGAATCTGTTGTGCGGCCAGAACCTCCTCCGTCCGGTCGCCACCCGGCTTGGGCGTCAAGCTCACGCGAATGGTGTCGCCGATGCCTGCCAGCATCAGCGGCGCCAGGCCGGCTGTGGAGGCAATCAGCCCTTTGGCGCCCATGCCGGCCTCGGTCAGTCCCAGGTGCAGCGGATAGGTGCATCGCGCGGCCAGGTTCGTATACACGTCGATCAAGTCACGCACCCCGCTCACCTTGGCGGAGAGGATAATCTGATCTTTGCCCAGCCCGTAGTGCTCGGCGGCGGCGGCGGAGTCCAGAGCGCTCACCACCATGGCCTCCAGCATCACATCGCGCGCCGTCAGCGGCTGTTGCAATTGGCTGTTCTTGTCCATCATGCGGGTCAACAGCGCTTGATCCAGCGAGCCCCAGTTCACGCCGATGCGCACCGGTTTCTGGTTTTCGACCGCGCACTCAATCATGATGCGGAAGTTGTCGTCGTCTTTTCTTCCAATCGAGACGTTGCCGGGATTGATCCTGTACTTGGCCAGCGCCCGCGCCGTGGCAGGGAATTTTTTGAGCAGCAGGTGGCCGTTATAGTGGAAGTCGCCTACGATGGGCACTTTGAGGCCGCGCTTGTCGAGACCCTCCACAATCCGCGGAACGGCCGCGGCGGCCTCCTCATTGTTCACCGTGACGCGCACAATCTCCGAACCCGCCAGCGCCAAGGCCGCTGCCTGCTCGATGGTTGCCGCTACGTCCGCCGTGTCGGTGTTGGTCATCGACTGCACGACGACCGGAATTTCCCAGCCAACGCGAACCTGTCCGATTTTGACCGTACCTGTTTTCCTGCGATTAATATCCGCCATACCTTTAGTGTACCCGTAACGCCATCGCCGGAAAAACACAAAACAGAGTGCGGGATTCCCAAGCAGCGGAGATTCCCTGGCCGAATTACTTCCTGTTGACCGGCGAATCCGGAATCGAATCCTGAAAATGCCCCATCTTCTCCTGCTTGGTGCGCAGGTAACCCGCGAAGCTCTCCAGCGGCTCTACCTCTGCGGAGACGCGCTCTGTGACCTGGATACCGGCGGTCTCCAGCGCCGTGACTTTCTGCGGGTTGTTGGTCATTAACCGGACCTTTGTCACGCCCATCAGCTTGAGTACTTCGGCGGGCAGCTCGTACTCGCGGCAGTCTGCGGCAAAGCCCAGTACAACATTGGCTTCAACAGTATCCATCCCCTGGTCCTGCAACTCGTAGGCCTTGAGTTTTGCCATCAAGCCGATGCCGCGGCCCTCCTGCTCCTCGTAGAGCAGAATCCCCGCGTCCTCTTGGGCGATACGGCGCAGAGCCAACTCCAGTTGCAGACGGCAATCGCAGCGTAGCGAGCCAAAAACATCTCCTGTGAGGCACTGTGAGTGGATGCGGACCAGCGGGGGCGCGGAGTGAATGTCGCCCATCACTAGGGCCACTAAGCCCTCGGTCTCCCTTACCTCGTCTTTGCTCGCGCCAATCGCCGTCAGTACTCCCTCGAAGCCCAGAATCCGGAAGGCTCCCCAGCGAGTGGGAAAATCCGCCTCGGCAATCTTTTTCACGCTATCAAAGCCCATAATTCCATTCTACTTTGCTGGAGATGAGTGCGGCGGGGATCGGACGCGGTGAGCAGGAAGTTTCCCGGTTTTTGGAAAAAAGAGACTTGCGGGCACATGGCGTCATCCACATAGGTGATAGTTGTATGATGTGCAGGCAAACACAGGATCTTCAGATCACCAGGGAAAATCTGCGCCACAACGGAGGAAGATCAATGAAAGATGCCCCTTGGAAGCCAAGAAAGGTTGTAATTATTGGAGCCGGCGCGGTGGGTTCGACCTTTGCATATACGCTGGCTCAAAGCGGTTTGGCCGATGAAATTGCATTGCGGGATCACAATCATGATTTGGCTCTAGGGCAGATCCTCGATCTGGCTCATGGCCAGGCATTCTTCCCTTCTGTCCAGATTCGTGAAGCCCAGGCGACGGATTATGCCGATGCGCATCTGATAGTGATTACGGCCGGATCCAAACAGCGGTCCGGCGAGTCCCGTCCGGACCTGCTACACCGAAATGTCAAAATCATTCACGAAATCATCGATGAAATCGTAGAGCAGAAGTCTTCTGCGGTCGTTTTAATGGTGAGCAATCCGGTGGACATCCTGACTTATGCCGCCCACAAACGCTCCGGCTGGCCGCGCGGACGCATCCTCGGATCGGGCACTGTTCTGGATAGTGCTCGCTTTCGCTATTTATTGAGCCAACAATGCGGAGTGGATGTGCATAACGTCCATGCTTACATCCTCGGTGAACATGGGGATAGTGAATTTGCCGCCTGGTCCATGACGAACATGGCCGGCCTGCCCATCGAAGAGTTTTGCGACCTATGCTCGAAATGCGATGATCCGCAGGTGGCCCGCGACAAAATTGTGGACGAGGTGAGGAATTCCGCCTATCACATCATCGATTACAAAGGAGCCACATGGTTCGGCGTAGGCCTGGCTTTGACACGCATTGCCGCGGTCATCCTGCGCAACCAACATGGAGTACTCACTGTTTCATCGGTTTTGGAAGGGGAATTCGGCCTCAGTGGCGTGAGTTTAGGAGTTCCCTGCATCGTCTCGCAGAATGGTGTGGAGCGAGTTTTGCAGGTTACTTTGCCACCCGACGAACTGAGCGCCCTGGTGCAATCCGCCGCCATCATGAAGAAAACTATCGAACAGCTTGAGTTGGCATTGTGATCGGCGCCTGTTCAAACCTTTACGTTTTTTCCAAAATAACCTGATTCCGCGGCATTATGCGATAAAGATGAGTTGGCGCCCGACGGCTCTTGGCTCTATGGCTTACCATGAACTTGCCGGAGCTTTCATGCGAGACCATCTGGCTACACTGCTCGACGATTTTCGCCGTTATGATCGCCAGATCGCCGTAGTTCGCCATCAGGGCAACCGGCGGCGCGTAACCACATATGGTGAAATCGCGCGGCTGGCGGGGCGCTTTGCCGCGTTGCTGGTCAGGCGGGGCATCGGGCCCGGCGACCGGGTTCTCCTTTGGGGAGAAAACGGTGCTGAGTGGATAGCGGCTTTCTATGGCTGCATGCTGCGCGGAGTGCTGGCGGTGCCGCTGGACGCCTATGGAAGCGCAGAGTTTGCCGCGCGCGTGGCCGCCGATGTGAAGCCCAGAATAGCGGTGGGCGATGCGCTGCTGCTGCATCAATTGACCAAAGCATGGCCCCGTCTCACCTTCGAGGACTGGCTCGGCGAGCTGCCCTCTGAAGAGGCCGGGCCGATTGAAGGGCTCTCGCGCCAGACGCCGCTAGAAATTCTCTTTACCTCCGGCACTACCGGCGACCCCAAGGGCGTGGTGCTGACTCATGGCAACATATTGGCCAGCGTAGAACCCATCGAGCAGGGAGCGCAGCCTTATATGCACTGGGAGCGGCTGTTGGTGCACCCGCTGCGCATCTTCGATACGCTGCCCTTGAGCCACATCTTCGGGCAGACGATGGGGCTGTGGGTTCCGCCCATCTTTACCGCCCAGGTTCACTTCGAAAGCCGGCTGGTAGCCTCGCGGCTAATCGAGACCATCAAGAGCGAACGCATCACGGCGCTGGCCGCGGTGCCGCGCGTGATAGAGCTGCTCAAGACGCATCTGGAAACCGTCCATCCTAGCCTTGCCGGGCGGGTGGTCCAGTCGGCAGAAAAAAAGATTGGGCCGTGGATGCGCTGGTGGCGCTTTCGCGATGTGCACCGCGAGTTTGGCCTGAAGTTCTGGGCGCTGATCTCCGGTGGCGGCGCGCTGCCGGGAACGCTGGAGCAATTTTGGAACGCATTGGGATTTGTGCTGGTGCAGGGCTACGGAATGACGGAGACCTCGGCGCTGATCACGCTCAACCACCCCTTCCACGTGGCTCGGGGAACGATTGGCAAGCCGCTGCCGGGCCGGGATGTCAAGCTGGGTCCGGATGGCGAGGTGCTGGTGCGGGGGCCAATGATCTCCGGCGGAAGCTGGTCAGGCGGAGCCTACGAGCCGCGCCGCGACGAGTGGCTGGCCACAGGCGACTTGGCTGAAACGCAGCCGAGCGGGGAACTGCGCTTTGTGGGGCGCAAAAGCGAGGTAATCGTGACCACGGCTGGTGTAAACCTGCACCCCGAGGACCTGGAGGCGGCCATTGAACAGGAGCCGGACGTAGCGGCTTGCGCGGTGGTGGCGATGGAGACCCCAGGCGGGATGGAACCCTGCGCGGTGCTGGCCATGCGCGGCAGCGGAAATCAGGCGGCGGCGGTCATTGAGCGCGCCAACCGCAAGCTGGCTGAGTTTCAGCGTCTCAGACGCTGGGTGCTGTGGCCGGAGCCAGACCTGCCGCGCACCTCCACCGGCAAAGTGAGGCGCAAGGCGGTGGCGGAGTGGCTGACTGGAATTCAGGCGGCAGGCTCGACAGCCTTTACCGGCGACACCGCAGCTACCGGCGCAAACGCCTTTGGGGCTTCATCGGATTGGCTGCTGGCGCTCATCGCGCAGATTACCGGCGAAGCGCCGGCAAGCGTTGGAGATGAGCTACGGCTTACCGAGGATCTACACCTGGACAGCCTTGGACGGGTGCAATTGGCGGCGGCTCTGGAAGAGCGGCTGGGAATTGCGCCCGAGGGCGTGCGCCTGGAACGCGCGGAAACGCTTGGGGAGTTGCGCTCTCTGATTGCCGGAGAGGCCGAAGGGACAAGGGCTGCATACTCTCCCACCATGAGGGCCGCTGAGACTCAAGGAATCGTTGCGGAGGGAGCCGTTCGTCAGGACTGGCCGGAGGCTGAGGGTGACGTTGCGCCGGACAAATACATCTACCCGCGCTGGCCATGGCTGCTGCCCTTCCGATGGCTGAGGGTTGCATTTATTGAGGCGGTCGAGCGGCCATTCGTGTGGTTGCTGGCACATCCTCGAGTAGTGGCGCCGGAGTTGCCTCGCTCGGATCAGCCGATGCTCATCGTCGCCAATCATGTCACGGCCTTCGACGGGCCGCTGGTTCAATACGCTCTGCCGGGAGCGATGCGGCGGCGAATTGCAGTGGCCATGTCCGGCGAGATGCTGGAGGATTACCGGCACTTCCGCAATCCCGAGCGCGCGCCGGGAAAACAGGGCTTCTATCCACCCGGCCCGCTGGTTTACCTCTTGTTGACGGCGCTCTTCAACGTCTTCCCCTTGCCACGGCGGCGGAATTTCCAGCGGAGTTTCGCTCACGCCGGCGCAGCCATGGACCGCGGATACAATGTGATGGTTTTTCCTGAAGGCACGCGCTCAGCGGAAGGGAAGCTGGCGCGCTTCCGTGGAGGAATTGGATTGCTGGTAAAGCAATCGGGAGCCATGGTGCTGCCGGTGGCGATTCGCGGGCTGGGCGAACTGAAGGCCGCGGGACGTGGCTGGTTCCGCTCCGGCAAAATCGAAGTGCATGTGGGTCAACCGCTGCGCTTTGCTCCGGAAGAGACGGAGAGCGCGATCACCGCGCGGCTGCACGCCGAGGTGGAAAGGCTGATGGGAGCAGGGAACAGGGAATAGGGAACAGGGAACAGTTCAAAGCCAGGCTGCTCGCAATTCTACCTTTCAAACAACTTTCCATGGCTGTGCAAGGTTGCGGTTTCAGGGCAAAGCACCCGGAAAATCCGGGAAAAATCCGGGTTTTTCCCCCGTTTTTCGGAGGTGGTTTCTCACCATGTGGGAGATTTTGGGCCAAAATCTTTTCCACATGCGCTGATTTCAAAGGAGTTAAAAATAATCTGCAAGGTTTCAGGGGAAATTTATACCCCGGTGGGGTATAGGGGGGGGAGGGGGGTACCTTTCGGAGGGACTAGGGACTAAGGGACTAGGGACTAGGAAAACATCACGGCTATGGTCCTGGTTCATACTTTGATGATGCGCCAGATGAGGGTAATTATCTGCAAACCCCTGCGGTGGGGCAGCCGACGCTTGCGCGTCCTAACTTTGTGCTACCCCACCCTTTCGCACAGAACGCGAAAGGATGGGGTACCCGGCCGTTTCTGTGCTTTCCAAAGCATTACAGGTAGTACGGCAATAGTGGCAAGTCGTTATTAGCTCTTGCTTTCTTCCGAAAAGCGGCCCAAAATGACAATGGGTGTAGAAACCCTGCATTTGGCCGCAATCCAAAGGCAAGCCCAATTCCACAGTTCACAGCTACGGGCGGGGCGCTTGATGCAAGATGGAGCTAGTCGGGATTGAACCGACAACGGGCCAGCATGTCAAGGCGAGACCCGCGTCCCCGTGGATAGCCCCACCAAGAACAGGCCAGCAGATCCTGTTCAAGTTGTTGGATTTGCTGGCCTTTTTTATATCTAAGCCATATCATATATAAGTGATTCAAGAAAGTCAAGAGGTTTTGCTTGCAAAATCGTATAAAAGTGATACTATTAAATCCTGCCTACTTCTGGTCGTTCGCCGACTATGTAGAGGGGAGGCAAAATCCGATTGAAAATTGGTATTCGAGGGAGTTAAGCGAGGCTGCTCGTTTCCAATTCGATGATCTTCTGAAAAACACAGCGAAGATCGAAAACCATCTGCAATGGGGAGGTTTCAAGTTCCTGGTAGGTGAGCCGAAGAAGTACAGCATATGGCAGTTGGATTTTAAGGCCGACCGTCGTCAGTACAGGGTGCTAGGCATCTTCCAGCCCGGACATCGAGCAGTTTTGTTGGAAGGTTGCTATCACAAAGGCAGGGTCTACACCCCACCAAGCGCGTTTGATAATGCCTGCAAACGCGCCAAAAATCTGATGGAAAAGAGGGCAAACACAGTTGAGCGAAAGATCGACGACACTCTCTAGGCTAAGGTCTAGTTTCGACACTCGTCGCGCTTACATTAGCGCGAAGCTCGGTACACTTGTGCCTTCACAAATTCGCGCTCTTCGGACGAAATCAGATATGCCACGTCAAGCCGATCTTGCACGGGCATCTGAAATGTTGCAATCTCGTATATCGTTGCTTGAAACGCCGGGAGCCGCGAATGTGACACTCGAAACACTCAGTCGTATTGCGGCTGCATTCAAGGTCGGGTTGATAGTGAAGTTTGTGACCTTTAGTGAAATGCTGGCCTGGGAAAACAGCTTTTCACAAGATCAATTCGATGTAACGAAGATTGACAAGGATGCTAACTTTCTTAGCCTAACGCCGCTTGTAGAGACTATTGGCCCCCTCTATTGGGAATCCAGTACAGGGACTCCTCCTGGAGCAGCGTATGGCAGCAGGATTTTGGGTACAGATGCCAATTCGCCTGTTATCCCAGTTACATCAACAGAAACCGTGGCGCATTACAGCCAAGTGCACTAAGAGAAAGGAATGGCACACAAAATGCCCGACCCGCAACAGATTCCATCAGAACTTCCTGTTCTTTACGTGAATTTTGTTCGCATCGCTGTAGGTCTTACTGAAGTAAGACTATTTCTAGGAGAAACGGTTCCTTCCGCTTTTGCGGATACGCCGGGAGAGCAACCCCTAAGCCAAAAGAACATTGATCGGTTATGTGTCGTTTTAAGCCCAGAAGCTCTTCCATCAATTATCAACGCTCTTTCAGCCTCCATGACTACTTATCAATCACGGTTTGGACAAATTCGACCTATGCCAGCTCCAGCCCCAACTGAACCAGAAACAAATAAGGCTAAGGCGACAACCCAATAACACGTACCTCAGCAACGTACTAAAAGGACACTACCCGCCACGACCCTGATTCCTATTCCATGTTTTCTAGCTCGGTTGCAGAGGGCGGAAGTGGCATGTGCCGCCTGCCAGCACAGGGGTCCAGATAGAGGGATCAGCGGGCTGCTCGCTGGAGCCGAGGAAGAGAATGCCGTCGGGGGCCAGCAGCTTGTGGATGCCGGTTAGAAGGGTCCTGCGCGTCTCCTGCGAAAAGTAGAGCATGACGTTGCGCAGCAAGATGACATCGAAGTGATCATCCATTCGACTGAAGGGCAGCTGCGAGGAACACAAGTTGGCCACGCGGAAGTTGCACATTTTGCGAACCTCGGGCTTGACTGTCCAGTTCTCGCCATCGTGGTCGAAGTATCGGACCACGAAACGGGCGGGCAGTCCGCGATTCATCTCGATGCGGTGATAACAGCCAGCCTGCGCCTTCTCCACCACCTCGGCGCATATGTCGGTGCCCTCGATACGGATATTCCAACTGGCCAGCAGGGGAAAGTGCTCAAGGATGAGCAGAGCCAGACTGTAGGCCTCCTGGCCGGTGGAGCAGGCCGCGCTCCAGAATCGCAGGCTGCGCAAATGGCGGCGGTCTGCGATGAGCCTGGGCAGCAACTCGGCGCGCAGCAACTCGAAGGGACGGCCATCGCGAAAGAAGCTGGTTTCGTTGATGGTCATGGCCTCGGCGATGGAGCGTTCGAGGAGCGGGTTCTTTCTGATCTTCAGGTGCTGGACAAGCTCCTCCAGGTGGGTCATGCCCTGATTGCGCAACAGCCTGGTCAGGCGGGTCTCGAAGAGGTAATCGCGCGACGAATCGAGCACGTTTTGCGAGAGGCCGAAAACAAGCTGGCGAAGGTATCCGTAGTCGACACTGGTGGAGGTATTCATGGCTGCACCACCGCCTCCCGGAATTCTTGTGCTTCCGCGCGGGTGCGGCTGACGAGCCGGAGGATTTCACCGACGATGGCGTTCAGCGGCAGTATTTTCTGCGCCAATCCCGCTATGCTGACGGCGCCCGGCATTCCCCACACAACGCTGCTGGCCTGGTCCTGCGCCAGGACGCTGCCGCCATGCTGGCGGATGAGGCGGGCGCCTGACAATCCGTCCGAGCCCATGCCGGTGAGCACTACGGCCAGAACGCCTGGGCCGTAAACCGCTGCCGCCGAGCGGAAGAGCGCATCGACGGCGGGGCGGCAGTGGTTTTCAAGAGCACCCTGGTTCAGGTGCAATGTGGCGGGCAGGCCGATGCGCGCGCCGGGTTGCACCTCCATGTGCCAGTTACCTCTGGCTATGTATACGGAGCCGGCGAGCACTGGTTCGCCCTCGATTCCCTCGTGTACCTGCAACGGGCAGCGGCCGTTCAGCCGCTCGGCAAGCAGCCTGGTGAACAACTCCGGCATATGCTGCACGATCAGGACCGGAAGAGGGAAGTTGGCGGGCAGCTCCGGCAGAAGAATATCCAGAGCCGCCGGGCCTCCGGTGGAGACGCCGATGGCCAGTGCTGTGGGAATGGAGGTAATTGGCTGGGCCGTGAACGGCGCCATGTGCGCCAGCAGCGGGGCGCGCGCTGTGTCCGGCAAGGCCGACTGAAGATGCATGGTGAGGGCATGAATTTTGGGAAACAAATCCTGGCTAAGCGTCTGCATGGCCGCCTCTCGGCTGGGTTGCCCGGCAGGCTTGGCCACATAATCGGAAGCGCCGCAGGCCAGGGCTTCGATGGTCACCTTGGCGCCGCGCTGGGTGAGCGAACTGCACATGATGACCGGTATCCTGTGTCCCCGCGCGCGTAACTTTTTGAGCGTGACTAATCCGTCCATCACCGGCATCTCCACATCAAGCAGAACCAGGTCGGGGTGAAGGGTTTCTATCGCGCTCAAGGCCGATTCGCCATCGGCTGCCGTACCGGCCACTTCCAGACCGGCATCAGTGCTGATCACCGCGCGCAACAGGCTCCGCATGACTGCCGAGTCGTCCACGATTAAAATTCGGGTTTGCTGGCCGGAGGTCATGCTTCAGGCCTCCACCAAGCCGAGCATGGCCAGCTTTTCCGACAGCGCGTCATCGTCGAAGGGCTTCATCAGGTACTCGTCGGCACCGGCATCCAGGGCGCGGAGGATATAGTCGTTTTCCGCCTCTGTGGTCACCATCATGACCTTGAGGCCGGCAAATCCCTCGGAGCGCAATTTCTTAAGCATCTCCAGCCCGTCCATCACGGGCATATTCCAGTCAATCAGCGCCAGGTCATAGGGGGGGCGCGATTTCAGCTGATTCATGCCGGCCTGGCCGTCAGCGGCTTCTTCGCACTCGAATCCTTTTTCTTCGAGCAGGCCGCGCAGATATCCCCTTACAAAGCGGGAATCATCGATAATCAAAGCTCGCATGGTCATCTCCTAAAAATCTGCTTTAGCACTAAGCGGCTCGGGTTGCGCTCAATTGCATGGGGTCCAGTTGCTCGGGGTTCAGCATGACGAGCAGGCTGTCCTTAAACTTGTACGCGCCGGCAAATAATGCTCTCCGCCGCTCGTCCAGAATCGAAGGGTTGGGCTCGAAGTCTGCCGATGAGACCGTCAGTACTTCGCTGACCGAGTCCACGAGCAATCCAAAAATTCCGCATGCGCTCTCCATCACCAGAAGATCCTGCCGGAAATCCATGGGTGGCAAATTCAGCAACTGGCGAAGGCTCACAGTGGTCAACACATCGCCGCGATAATGCACCAGCCCGCCGACGAAGATGGGCGCCAGCGGAACCGGTTGCGGCTTGGTAGAGCCAACAATCTCGAGTATGTGGGTGATGGGCAAGCCAAATATCTTTGCATCCAGGAGCAACGTACACACCTCCACCTGCGTTGCCGCCTTTTTTTTCTTGCGATGCAATACGGTCGCTGCTGTGCTCATGCCATCGCCTCCTCTCTCTGGCTGCACTCAGCAGGCGCCTGTTGGCCGGCGGGCAGCAGGGCCACGGCACTCAGGTCAACCACGCCGGTAACCTGGCTCTTGAGCAGCGTGACACCGCCGGTTTGCTGATTGGTGCCAGCCTCGTACAGGTCGCCCCCGGCGGCAACATCCAACACATGAGAAACCGCAATGCCTACATGCCGATTACCCTCGCGGCAGACCACCACGATGATCTTCGTCTGGGGATTGCTCTGCGCGGCGGTCAGCACGCCGCCCGAATCCTCCACTTGCAGCAGTTGGCCCTCGAAGTTGAGCACCGGCCGGTTGCCGATGTATTCGATGCGCTTAAGCGGCAACTGCTCGATGCGCAGCACGTTTGCCAACGGCACCGCTGCCTGCCTACCGACCACTTCCACCAGCAGGTACTCAAGGCCCGTGGCTGCATCGGGTTCGCCGTCTTCTAACTGGGCGGTTTCTTCTTCGAGCAGCGTAACCCCAGCCTTCTGGGCGATTGACCCTGGATCGAGAATCAGCGCAAGGTCGGCGTTGCCCAGCACGGTTGCTCCGGAAAACAGGCCGATCTCTTTCAGTACTCCGGAGAGCGGCTTGACGACAATCTCCTCCGGATCGGCCAGCCCGTCTACCACCAGGCCAAAGCGGCGGCCGTCAGTATCCAGAACCGCGATGAAGGTTCCAAACTCGGTGTTGATCGTATGTTCCACGCCGGGCATCAGCAGCTGGTCAAGAAAAACCAGAGGCAGAAGCCTCCCGCGCAGCCTGTAGAGAGGCGCGTTCTCAATCCATTCGATAGCTGTGGCTGCCTGTTCGGGGGGAATGTGCACCAGCTCCGACAACGCACCCTGAGGCAGAGCAAAGCTCTGGTTGATGCTGCGCACGATCAGGGCTGGAATGATGGCCATGGTAAGCGGGATGCGCATGCGGAGCGTGGTTCCCATGCCGGCGCGGGATTCGATTTCGACCTTGCCGCCGATCTTCTCCACATTCGTCCGTACCACGTCCATGCCCACGCCCCGGCCGCTGACTTTGGTGACCGCCTCGGCAGTGGAGAAGCCGGGCAAAAAAATCAGTTGCAGCAGCTCGCGCTCACCCAGGTGCGCGGCGCGTTCCGGGTTGATGACGCCACATTCGATGGCCTTCTGGCGCACCTTTTCAACATCGATGCCCGCGCCGTCGTCGGAGACCTCGATGATCACATGGCTGCCCTCCTGCGCGGCTCGCAGCTTGAGAGTCCCCTCCGGGTTCTTACCGGCGGCAACGCGCACGTCAGGCAGTTCGATGCCATGATCGAGCGAGTTTCTTACCGCATGAGTGAGCGGGTCCTTGATGGCTTCGAGCAGACTTTTGTCCAGCTCTGTGTCCTGGCCCTCAACCTCCAGGCGGACGCGGCGGCCCAGTGACTGCGAGAGATCGCGCACGATGCGCGGAATTTTGGAAAAAATGTTGGACACCGGCTGCATTCTGGCCTTCATCACGCTCTCGCGCAGGTCAGCGGTCACCATATCCAATCGGCGGCTAAGTAGGGTCATGTTGGGATCAGACGATGTGGCCTGCAAGACCTGGTTGCGGGTCAGCACCAATTCGCCCACCAGATTCATCATGCGGTTCAGCAGCGTTACATCGACACGCAGCGTACTCTCCGCGGCGCTTCCCTGGATGCGCGGCCGGGAAGAGTCGCTCTCGGTCTCCTTGTGAGCAGGGATAGGTTCTACCGGCCTGAGGTCAACCGGCGCAGATGTGGTCGAGGGCGGCTCTGGAATGGCCGGAGGCGGCGCAGCGACAGTCTCGGCGGGAGGAGCGGAGGCAAAATGTACACTTGCCGAATGTGCACCGGTTCGGACATGGGCCGGTTGTTTGGCCCTTGCCTGCGCTGGAGCCTGCAACTCTTCAAGCCAGCCAATCAATATTCCATCTTCGCCCTCGCCCTCGTTGTTTTCCGCCTCGATAATCTTGAGAATCGAGCGCAGCCCATCCAGCAGTTGCAAAAGGCCGGTGATGATCTGTCTATCGGCGGTCAACTTTCCCTCGCGCAGCAGACCAAGCAGGTTTTCTCCCGCATGGGCCAGCTTCTCCAGCCGTTTGAAGCCCAGGAATCCGGTGGTCCCCTTGATGGTGTGAACCGAACGGAAGATATCTCCGATCAATCCCGCATCCTGGGGCCGTTCCTCCAGGTCGGTCAGACAGTGCTCCATGCGGTCTAACCCTTCCTGGCTCTCGATCAGAAATTCCCGCGTTAATTCATCCATGTGACACTCATCCGCCCGGCCGGAATGACACTCCCGGCATAGAGAGTACTAAAGCGTTTATCGGAAAGAAGAGGCTCAACTTGAGAAACCGAATGATGGCCAGGGATGGCGCGGGTAGGAGCAGAAATGGGATTAGGGATTGTTGAGGAAGCTGCTTCTTGTATGACTGCCGCAAGGGTTGGGCAATACAAATTACCTATGCTTCTGCAACCCGCTTACCGATTTACAGCAGCGCCCAAATGCTATAACCTCAATACTCACTATTTAGGGAGTTGAATCACACTATGAAAGACCAGTCTTCAGCGGAAACCAGACTCTTGAGCCTGTTGGATACGGCGCGTCAGGCCGCTCTGCACGCCTACGCCCCCTACTCCGGATTCCGTGTGGGCGCGGCGCTCCGGCTCTCCAACGGCGAAATCGTCACCGGCGTTAACGTGGAGAATGTGAGCTTGGGGCTAACCATCTGCGCCGAGCGCTCCGCTTTGGTGCGGGCTGTATCCCAAATTGGGCCAGAAATACGCATTGAGGCCATCGCCATCGCCAATCTGAACTCCGCCTCCAGCCCGCCCTGTGGCGCCTGCCGCCAGATGCTCTCCGAGTTCATCCTTCCCGATGCACTGGTGATCTTTCCCTCCACAGACGGCGACCGCACGATGACCTTCAGTGAGCTTTTTCCGTTGGCGTTTGAGATGAAGCGGAAATAAATCATCTCTGGAAGATGAAACGCTGACCCGTAATTGTGCCCGCTATCACCCTGGGACCGGACTGCATCCACTAAAATGAATTCAAGGAGCCGAGAAGAATGTCCCGGAAAGCACTGATTGCCGCCAACTGGAAGATGTACAAGACGCCCGCTGAAGCCAAGGCGTTTGTCGATGCATTTTTACCTCTCGTTACAGGACACACGCGCGACGAGATCGCCCTGTTTCCCTCGCCCGTGCTGCTGCCTACGGTGGTTGCCGCCGCCAAAGGAAGCAACGTTGCGGTGGGCGCGCAGAACATCCACTTTGCCGAGGAGGGCGCCTACACCGGCGAGACCTCGGTGGGCCAACTGAAGGCCGTGGGCGGAACGCATACGCTCATCGGCCACTCTGAGCGCAGGCAGTACTTTGCCGAGACCGACGAGATCGTCAACAAGAAGCTGCACACCGCGCTGAAGCACGGCGTTGTGCCGGTGGTCTGCATTGGCGAAGTGCTGGCCGAGCGCGAGGCAGGCAAGACGGCCTCGGTGCTTAAGACGCAGATCACGGGAGCTTTGGCCGGCATCACAGCCGAAGCAGCCAAACCCATTGTCATTGCTTATGAGCCGGTTTGGGCCATCGGCACCGGCAAGACGGCTACGCCGGAGATGGCCGTGGACGCGCATAAGATTATTCGCGCCGAAGTGGCCAAACTGTTGGGGGCGGCAATCGCGACCAATATGCGTATTCTCTACGGCGGAAGCGTGAAGCCGGATAACGCCAGCGCACTGATAGGCGAGGAAGAGATTGACGGCGCACTAGTGGGCGGAGCGAGCCTCAAGCCGGATTCGTTTATGGCGATTGTGGAGTACTGAGTTGCTGTTGAGCAAGAAATATGCGGCCACGAAGTTACCTTCGTGGCCGCATATTTATGGACTGTGAACAACAATACTGCTTTAAAACGGCTCTTTATTGCCGCCGCCGCAGAGTTCGACGGCATGGGTGAGCGCTTTGGCCAGACGGTCGGCCAACGCGGAGTCCGTAAGATCGAAGAAGTTCATTTCGCCATGTGGGCGGTGCACCATCAGCACCGTCACCGGCGGAGTGGTGGATGTAACCGCTATATTAGCTCCGGTTCCGGCAAAGTACTCTGTTTCGTGCTGTTCGAAGGGACGGATCACAATCTCCTGGACCTCGCGCAGTGAGAAGGCGTCGTTCTCATTCTTGTAGATGCTGCCATCCTGTGTTGCCTGGCGATGGTAGGAGATGCTGCATTGGCCGGGGTCGGTAACCACATTGCTGATTTCGTTGACGATGGTCACCGTAAGTGTGCTGCCATCGCGAGTGTTCTGGCGGTATTCGACGAAAGCAGCTTTGCCCTGCTCGTTCAGCTTGTCCTGGATGAACTGCATGGTCGCGGCCAGCGAGGGGCCGTCGGCGGCGGGTTGGGGCGGAGGCGGGACGGGCTGCTGAGCGATGGCTGCTGAGAAGACCGTCAGAACTAAAACGGGAACAATCGCGCGCAAAGTCTTCATTTTGATAGGTTGTCCTCGCCTAGAACGGTTCATTATTGCTGCCGCCGCCGCAGAGCTCGACCGCATGGGTGAGTGCCTTGGCGACGCGGTTGGCCATCTCTTCACTGGAGAAGAAGAGTGGAGTCTCAGTATTTCCCTTGAGTTTTGCTGTCACTGCGAAGTAGGGCGGATCCTGTCGTTTATCCAGTTGAGGATTTCCGCGCGCCGTGTCTTCCATCTTGGCTTCGTAGGTACTGGTCCTCACTTCAAAACTCAGCACATTGCGCAGATCGAGCGAAAAATCACCATTAATACCCACTTTTCCGCCATTCGTGGTCACTTTGTGCCAGGTGATGCGGCAGGTGGCGGGGTCGGCAACGACATTGCTGGCCTCAATGCTGATCTGATAAACCGGCCAGTCTTCGTTCTTGGCGTTGTCATGCGTATAGAGCGCATAGTTGATCTTGCCCTGTTCGTTCATCTTGTCCTGAATGAACTGCATGGTGACGGCCAGCGAGGGGCCGTTGCCGGCGGGCTGGGGCGGGGGCGCAACGGCGGTTTGGGCAAAGGCCGCGGAGAAAGCCGTGAATACGAGAACAGAAACTACAACGCGCAGAGTTTTCATGACAAAATGCCTCCTGAGTTAAAATTTTTCTTTGTTGCCGCCGCCGCAGAGTTCTACGGCGTGAAGCATGGCTTTGGCGACGCGATCGGCGAGATCAGCGTCGTAGAAACGGAAAACGTAATCCACGCCATGCGATTGGTGGACGAGCAGCGACGAAATGGTCGGGCTGGTGGATGTGATGATGTTGTCGGGGCTGCCGGAGCTAGCATTCCATTCGGTTTCTAGCTGGTCTTCAGGCTTGACTACAATCTCCTGAACATCACGCAACTGGATCACTTCATTCAAATCGATTACGGTCTTTCGATTTGCAATATCCTTGTAATGAAAGGAGATACGGCACTGGTTCTGGTCGGCTATGACGTTATCGATCTGGCATACGTCATTCGAGGTTCCAGTAGCGCCGTTGCTCGTGTTCTGCACAAAGGCGACGAAGGATACAGTGCCGAAACTATTCAGCTTATTTTGTATAAACTGCATGGTCTCGGCGAGGGATGGGCCGGTGTCGGCGGGCGCGGCGGCGGGCGGTTGCTCGGCGGGCGCCGCGCTTTGCGCCATGATGGCCTTCAGTTCGGCTTCCGTGGCGCCGGCCTGTTTGAGCGTGACCAGCGCATCGACGGAGGTGTCGAACTTATCAGTGATGGCGTGGATCTTGTCGAGAACCACGCTCTCCGGCATGCCAACCTGCAACAGCTTCAGCACGGCGGCATTGGCGGGGGCGTCGCTCGCAGGCTTGGGCGGAGGAGCAACGGACTGCTGGGCAATCGTAAAGCCACTGAACAAAATCACAACAAATGCAACAAAGACGAAGCGCAAAACGTTCTTCATGCAATCGCTCCTTTAGAATGGCTCCTTGTTGCCGCCGCCGCACAATTCTACGGCATGGGTAAGCGCTTTGGCGACGCGGTCGGCGAGGTTGGGGTCGGTGAACGGGAAGACGCTGCTCCAGTTATGCGGGCGGTACACCAGCAGCGCCGTCAAGGGCGGATTGGTGGATGTGGTAATCAGGTTGGGATTGCCGAGGCTTGCATCCAGTTCGGTTTGATATTGCGCATAGGGCTTTGTCTCGATGTTCTCGACATCGCGAATGGTGTACCAGACATCCCGGTCCTGCGAGATTGAGCCACCCTTCCATACCCTCCAATGGAAGGAAATTTTGCACTGATTGGGATCGGCGACGGCGTTCGTGATCTCATTGCTCCAGCTGCTGGTGAAGTTGCTGTTGTCATTTGTGTTCTGGAGAAACTCAACGAAGTTGACTTTGCCTATATCGTTCATCTTGTCCTGTATGAACTGCATGGTCACGGCAAGCGACGGGCCGCTGTCTGCGGGTCTCGGCGGGGGCGCGACGGACTGCTGGGCAGAAAGAGTCAAGGTAAGGCCGGTGAAAATGCAGGCAGTCAGAAGATTCCTTATGTTCATGAATATGTCTCCTTTTTGTGGCAAATGGCGGAAACAGGGATTGCTCCTTGCTTCCGCCGTGGAATGGGTCGTGCCGTGAAGACTGCTCTAATGTGCCGCCGGTGGGGTTGCGGCGAAGGCCGTTTGCGTCACGCTGGATTCGGCCTGGTCAGCTTGCTGCTGCTGGGCATCGAGTTGCGCCTGCACATTTTCGGTGTCCGCCGGAGGCTCATCCGCAGGCACCGGCGGCGGGGTAATGGCAGACATCGGGGCGGCGGGCAATCCACCCTTGCCCTGCTGGTCGTGTAGCGCCTGCAAGCCGGAATCCAGTTGGGCGCGGAAGTTGTTCTGCATCTCCTGGAGGCTCTCCAGCGGCAGGGCAACAGTGGCCCCGGCCGGGCAATCGCCCTTGTGGGTGCTGACGACGATCAGGTTGGCAGTCGAGGCTTCATCGGGCGGCGCGGCCACCAGCTTGATCACATCTCCCACCGAGAGCGCGCATTGCTGGCCGTCCGCGGTGGAGACATTCTGGACCTGATCCACCACAAACAGATGGTTGGGCACCATCACCTGCGGCAGGCCGTCGAGCGCGGGCGCCTGTTCAGGCTGCGCAGCAGCGGCATTCTCGAAGGCCAGTTGTTGCTTGACCTCATCGTCGATCATCTGCTTGACATCCGGAGAGATGGGCGTATCAGCCGGGGAAGAAGTGTCGTCGTCCGACTGTGTATCCCCGCCGGCTTCGCTTTCATCCGCTGTCTGCCCTCCACCGGCGGAGCAGCTAGCTGCGCCAGCCTGAGCTCCCTCGTCGAAACTGTCGGACAGCGTCTGGCCCAGATAGTAGTCGGTGAGCCAGTCGTCGCCGCTCTGGTAAGAGTTCGAGGGATCGAAAAACCCCGCGTCGCAGGCAAGCCAGGCTGAGCTCATCCATCCCCACATATAGGCCACCGGGGAGTCCCAGGGGTAGTAGGCCCAACCGTAGAAGGCCGGAGCGAAAGTGTAGCGCGGGACATAATGATTGAATTCCCTGCCGTGATAGTGATAGCGGGTGTAATCGCGCGTGAAGCGATGGCCTCCGTGCACGTACGTCCGCTGGTAATAGTCGTGGCCGTGGTAGTTAACCGGGCGCTCGAAATATCCGCGATGCAATCCCGTCGAAACCAGCCTGCCATGGTCGGGACGCTCACTGACGATGGTTCTTTGCCCGTGTGGTCCGCGCGCGATGTCCATGGTGGGCGTATGCGCAGAGGCCAGACGGCCATCGCCGCGGAAGGTGGCGGTTCGCCCGTGCCCGCTGTATGAGGCCAGGGTTCCGTTGGGACGCAGATTGAATTTGCGGCCATAGGAGGCGGTCACGGTCAGGCTCTTATCCGGATGAACGGCAACCTGCCCGGGCGGAATCGGCCGGTGGTTGACGCCGCTCAGACCACCGCGCGCGGTGTTCACCTGATGCAGCACGGATTGCGATCCTCCCGGCGTAAGCGTGGAGCTGCCCGTGCCGAACTTACCGCCTGTCGCAGGTGCCGGAATGCTGTAAACAGCATGAGTGCTGCCGCGAGACACCGTTACCGGTGAGTTGTTCCGCGGGGTAAAGTGGCCGCCGCTCGAAACGGTTGGGGCAGGCGGAGTGTAGGTGTTGACGTGCATAGCGGGTGGGGTCGCCGGGGTGTAGCTCGTGCCGCCAGATGAAGCATGGGGAGTGTAGGTAGTAACACCATTCGAAGTCCTCACCTCCGCTCCGCTGACGTATGAATGGGAAGCTACTGAAGAATGGGAAGCTACTGAAGCGCCAGGGGTGTATGTGTGTGGGGTGTAGATCGTGGCGCCCGAAGAAGTATGTGGGCTTGGTGTACCGCCGCCCGATGGCGACCCCGGCGAATAGCTGTGCACCCCCGGCGTATAGCTGTGCACCGGATACGATGGATTCGGGTGGTAAGCCGGAGTCGATGGAGACGGGTGGTAGGCCGGAGTCGAAGGATGGTAGGCCGGGGCCGGCGGGTGATAAGCCGGGGCCGGCGGGTGGTAAGCCGGGGCCGGTGGGTGGTAAGCCGGCGGGTGGTAAGCCGGAGGATGGTATGCCGGAGCCGGGTGATAGGCCGGCGGATGATAAACCGGTGGCGGCGGGTGATATGTGGGATGGTATTGGGCCGATGCCAACACAGAAGCAGACAACAGTATTGAAACCCAGAGCAAAGTAATGCTAACGCGCATACAACACCTCATCTTCCACCTCCAGAAATGTTTGCAGCAATTATGAAATCGATACCTTATTATATTGATCCCGTTGGGAGTCAAAAGTTGCTGTGAATTGAAGATAAACCATGCCGGTTACAAATGTTTGCAAAGGTTGTTACTTTAGTGGATCGGCAGGCAATGTCCAGCCTTCTTTCTCGCCCTTGTTCTGCTCCTTGAGCCAGTCCATCAGCGGCTGGAAGTATTCGACGATGGCCGAGGCATCGGCCTTGTCGGTTCCAGTCATGGCCTTGAGCGCCTCCGGCCAGGGTTTGGATGCACCCATCTCCAACATGGCGTTCAGCTTCGCGCCAGCCTCCTTTGAGCCGTAGACCGAGCAACGATTCAGAGGCCCCTTGTAGCCGGCCGCCTGGCACATGGCGCGATAGAACTGGAACTGGTAGACGCGGGCCAGGAAGTAGCGCATATAGGGCACGTTGCCGGGGATGTGATACTTGGCGCCGTTCTGGTAGAAGAAGGGCTGGTTGCGATAGGCCATCTGGTAGTAGTTGTGGCCCAGCTCGTGATGCACGGTGACAATGTCGCCGGCGGTGGGCTGGAAGCAGGCCTTGATGCGCACGTCGAGTTGGTTGTCTATGTCCTAGGCACTGGGATGGCATACCACGTCACGGTCACACGGATGAGAGAGCTTGGAGCGCTGCCAGAAGGTGTCAGGCAGGGCATCGAAGCCCAGCGATTTGTAAAAGACCTCGCCATAGCGCACCAATTGCTTTGGAGTTGTGTTGCGCGCCTTGAGGATGGCGCCCAGGTCGTAAGGCATGGGTCCGGAGGTTGGCGCTTCCAACCGTTAATTTTCGCTCTTGCCCATGCCAAAGATTTTTTGCAGCAGGTTGCGGTGCTCGGCTGGGTGGTCGCAGTATTCCGTGGGCTCGGTGCCGGCCAGGAAGGCGGCATTGAAGCTGTCCGGGCAGGAGGCGTCGCTGAGCAGCAGGCTGGCCTTGTCGATGGATACAATATCCACGCCCGGAGGCGGCACAAACTGGTTGGTGTCGGAGTACTGCGGCAGTTGGACGGCCTTTTTCATGAACTCCGCCCAAATGGGCGCGGCGGCGTGCGCACCCTCGATTTGCACGTCGGTGTAATCGTCGTTGCCCACCCACACGATGCACAGCAGGTTAGTGGTATAGCCGGCAAACCATGCGTCATGGCTGGTGCCGGTCTTGCCGGCGGCGGGATTGAGAAAGCCGCGCGCGCGAACACCGGCGCCGGTGCCGTGATCGATTACATTCTCCATCAGGCTGGTGGTGAGATAGGCCACGCGCGGGTCAAGAATCTGCTTGGAGTCGTGTGTGTAGTCGGTAATAACGTCTCCTGTGGAGGTGCGGACGCTGGCCAGCATCCAAGGTTCCAGGCGTATGCCGCCGTTGGCGAATATGGTGTAGGCGCCGGCCATCTCCAGCGGCGTGGCGTCATAGGAGCCGATGGCCATGGAGGGCGTTCCCTGTACGCCCTTGATGCCGGCGTCGCGGGCCAGTTGCGCCACGTGGTCGAAGCCCACCATGGAGGCCAGGCTGATGGTGGCATTGTTGAGCGAGTGTTGCAGAGCCTCGCGCGCCGTCACATCGCCGAAATATTCGTCTTCAAAGTTGTGCGGCGTGTACTCGAATTCCGTACCCTCTCCGTAAGTTGTCTGCACATCCTTCAAAATAGTCAGCGGCGAGAAAAGCTTGGTTTGACCGGGCAGGATGGTGCCCTCAACGGCCGTGTCAAAGGCCGCGGCATAGACGAACGGCTTGAAGATGGAGCCGGTGGGGCGCTTGGCCACGGCGTGATTTAACTGCGAGGCGCCATAACTGCGCCCCCCAACCATCGCCAGCACCTGGCCGGTATGCGGATTGAGCGCCACCAGGGCCACCTGCGGATAGATGTACGATTCTCCGCGCTTCTTTTGTTTCGCATGCAGCTTGTCCACTTGTTCGTCCACCACGTGAATGGTGGATTCGACCGTGTCCGTAGCAACGCGCTGCAGGTCGGGATCGAGCGAGGTGTAGATGTGCAGGCTTTCGCGATTGAAGTCGCGATCGCCCAGCTTTTGCACCAGTTGATCATGCACCAGGTCCACGAAGTACGGCGCCTCGCTGGCGTCCACGCTGCCGGGTGCCATGTGCAGCGGCTCCGCTTTGGCTTTCTCCGCCTGATTTTTGGTAATGGCGCCAGTTTCAACCATGGAATCGAGAACGAGATTGCGCCGCTCAATGGCCCGGTCCGCGTGACGAAAAGGGTTCAGCCGGCTGGGGCTCTGGATGATGCCGGCCAGCAAAGCATCCTCGGCCAGGTCGAGCTGGCGCACATCTTTGCCGAAGAAGGCCTGCGATGCTTCCCCAAAGCCGTCGATGGAGAAGCTGCCGCGCTGGCCAAGGTTGATTTCGTTGGCGTACATCTCGAAGATCTGCTTCTTGCTGAAGCGGTGTTCAAGCTGGAAGGTGATGACGATCTCGATCATCTTTCTCTTGAGTCGCTTCTCCGGCGTGAGCAGCAAACCGCGCGCTAACTGCATGGTTAGCGTGGAGCCACCCTCGACATAGCGCCGCCCCGGCGTCAGATCGTTGCGAAGCGCTCCGAGAATGCGGATGTAGTCCACGCCGCTGTGCTCAAAAAAGCGGCGATCCTCGATGGCCAGAACAGCGTTGATCAGATTCGGCGGGATCTCGTTGTAGGTAAGCAGGCGGCGCTTGGTGCGGTTGACGTCGTCGCTGAGGCCGGTGATGAGCAGCGGCTCCAGCTCATAACTGGATAGCGGCTGGCCGTGATCATCGGTGATCGAATCCACAACCCCTGAGCTGACGTGAATCAAAGCGCCGTCCTGCGCGTGGTAGGACTGCGGGCCGGGGTGCACGGCGATGGTTTGCACGCCCTCCTTATAGGTTCCCAGTTCGGAGGCTTGCGAGGCGCCAACAGCCGAGTAGCCGGCCTCACGCAACTCGTTGGCGATCAGCCGCACAGAGAGCTTTTGCCCTGGGCGCACCTCGCGCGGCGCGGCATAGATCTTGGCAGTATTGGCAAAGATCGGCTGCTTCAGGCGGTCGTCCACAACATGCTTATACTTGACATAAAAAAAGCCGAAGATCGCAAAAAACGCCAGTGCTCCAGTCGCAAACACCGACAGCCCCACCAGCAGCAACATGGAGGCCCAGGTATGCTTGCCCGCAAGCTTCGGAATTCTGATCTTCAACGCCATCGCCGCTCCTTGAAAACAGCTTCCAGTTTTCAGTGGTCAGTTGTCAGTGTCCAGCTACAGGCTGCTTTCTGCCGTCAGCAACAGCGCATCTTCCTCGATGCGCTGTTTCACCAGCTTCACCACGTCTGCCATCACCACGTCCACACTGGTTGCCGTCGCGCGCGTCACGAGTTCGACTTTGCCTTCGGCGGCTTTCTTGCCCACATTGATGCGGTAGGGAATGCCCACCAGGTCCGCATCCTTAAATTTGACGCCGGCGCGTTCATCTCTGTCATCAAGCAACACGTCCAGACCGGCGGTTTCGAGTTCGGCGGCGAGCTTTTCGCCGGTCTCACGGAGCAGCGCATCAGTCATGTTTGTCACCGTGACCACCACCGTGAAGGGCGCAATCGAGGCTGGCAGCCAGAAGCCGTTTTGGTCGTTGGACTGCTCGACGGCCGCGGTCAGGATGCGCTCGATGCCGATGCCGTAGCTGCCCATGATGGGCGTAATTTCCTTGCCGTTTTTGTCGAGCACACGCGCGCCCATGGATTCGGAGTACTTGTAGCCCAGCTTGAAGATGTGGCCGACCTCGACTGCCTTGCCGACAGCCAGCTTGCCTTTGCAACCGCTCTTCGGACAGGCTTCGCCCTCGTTGACGCTGTGAATGTCGGCCATCAGGGTCCAGGAGAAATCACGGCCAGGCGTGACGTTGCGCAGGTGATAGTCCAGCTTGTTAGCGCCGCAGACCATGTTCTTGCAGCCTTCAAGGGATTTGTCCAGGACGACGGTAAGGCCTTCGCCGAGCGGTTTCGCATCGGGCTTTAGGCCCACAGGTCCAAGAAAACCAGCCGGGCCGTTGAAGTACTTCTCCAGCTCCTCGGCCTGCATGGTGCGCAATTCCGCCGCGGCAAGTGCTCCGAGGAGTTTTGTCTCGTTGACCTGGTGATCGCCGCGCAAAAAGGCCGCAACTCCGCGCCAGCTATCCGGCTTGGCGGACGCCGCGCCGTGTTTCAGTGCCATATAAGCCACGCACTTGATGTCGGAGGCTGGAGAAATCTTGAAGAAGGCGGCCACGTCGGCAATGGCTCCGCAGCCCGGCGTTGAGACCGGCTCCGGCTTTCCGTTGCCGGTTGGCTCCATCTCGACGACCGGCTCCAGGAGCGAAGTGGCTTTCTCCAGATTCGCTGCATAATGGCAGACCGGGCAGCTTGCGATGAGGTCCTCGCCGGCGTCGGTGTAGACCATGAACTCCTGCGACTGCGAGCCGCCCATCGAGCCGGAGTCAGCCTCGACTGCGACGAATTTCAGCCCGCAACGGGTGAAGATTCGGCGGTAGACGGCATCGTGCAGATCGAAGCTCTTGTCCAGGCCGGCCTTGTCGATGTCAAAGGAGTAGGCGTCCTTCATGATGAACTGGCGCACCCTGAGCAAACCCGATTTGGGACGCGGTTCATCGCGGAACTTGGTCTGAATCTGGTACCAGATCTGCGGCAACTGCTTGTAGCTGCGCAGTTCGCTACGGGCGATGGAGGTCATGATCTCTTCGTGGGTCATGCCCAGGCAAAGCTCCGCTCCCTTGCGGTCCTTGAGGCGGAACATGGTGTCGCCCATGGTTGTCCAGCGGCCGCTCTGCTCCCACACCTCGCGGGGATGGATGGCGGGCAGGTAGAACTCCTGGCCGATGCTGTCCATCTCCTCGCGCACAATGGCGATGATCTTGTTGATGGAGCGCTGGCCGAGGAAGAGGTAGCTGTAGATGCCCGCGCCGAGCTGGCGGATGTAGCCGGAGCGGACGAGGAAGCGGTGGCTTGCAACTTCGGCGTCCGCCGGGGCCTCGCGAAGCGTGGGAATAAAAACTTTCGACCAGCGATGCATAGGGATGAGAGCGCGCTTTCCCGCCGGCAAGCCGGCGCAGGACAATGAAAATACGTTAAGTATCATTCTAAATGTTCCCGGAGTTGGATTGCATCGGAATGTCTGCCGCATGTCCAGATATAATGCGGGGATGGACACTTGCGTCCGCCAGACGGGTCGACCGGCATGAATAGTTATCTGCGCCTGCTGCGCTATGGGCTTCCCTACTGGCTGCAAATGCTGCCCGGCGTGCTGCTGCTGGCCATGGTGGGCATGCTGGACACCTTCCGCATCCTTCTGCTGCAGCCGATCTTCGACCAGGTTCTGAGGCCGGACGCGCCCGAGGGCCCCATCACGCTGGGCCTTGCCAAGAGCCCATGGCACATCGACCTGCGGGATTTGATTCCCCATTTTATGCACATCCACAACGCCTGGGATGTGGTGGCCTTGGCGCTGGTGGTCGCCACGCTGATGAAGGGAGCCTGCGACTACACGGGCACTTACCTGGTCAACTACGCGGGCTTTGGCACCATCACCGACCTACGCAATGACCTTTACGCGACCACGCTGCGGCGTTCCTCCAGCTTCTTTCACAAGCACGCCACGGGCACCATCCTCTCCACGCTCATCAACGACGTAGACCGCGTGCAGGTGGCGGTCAGCACGGTCATCAGCGATTTCCTGCAACAATTCTTCACTTTTATTGTCGGTCTGATCCTGGTTATCCGCCTGGGCGGGCAGCTCAGCTGGGCGCTGTTACTGTTCATCCCCGTTGTGATTACATCCTCGCGCAAGATCGGCAAGGAAGTGCGCACGCGCACGCGCACCGGGCAGGACAAGCTGGCAGAGATCCAGAACATTCTTCATGAAACGGTGATCGGCAACCGCATCGTCAAGGCCTTCAACACCGAAATGTGGGAGGTTCGTACGCTTCAGGAATGCGGCCTCGCGCCTCTTCCGCGCCAACCTGCGCAGCGTGCGCATTCAATCCATCAGTTCGCCGTTGATGGATTCGATCGGCGCGGTGGCCATTGCCATGATGCTGTTTATCGGACGCAATGAAATCCTCCATGGCCGCATGACCATGGGCCTGTTCGGCGCTTTTATAATCCTGCTTTTCAAGCTCTACGATCCAGTGCGCAAGTTCGCTTATTTTTACAATAGCTTTCAGGGAGCCATGGGCGCCTCCATGTCGATTTTAGGCTTTTTTGACGCCGAAGACGACGTGAACGAGCGGCCGCACGCGGCCAACTTGCATAGCTTTCAGAAATCTATCCGTTTTGAGAACGTGGGTTTCTCCTACTCCACTGAGGAGGGCGAGCACCAGATTCTGCACAACGTCGATCTCGATATGAATGCCGGCGAGGTGGTGGCGCTGGTCGGCCCCAGCGGCGCGGGCAAGACCACCATTGCTAACCTGATTCCGCGCTTCTTCGACGTGACCAGCGGCCGCATTCTCATTGACGGCTATGACCTGCGTGACCTGACGCTGGCCTCACTGCGCCGCCAGGTTGCCCAGGTTACTCAGGAAACGATTCTATTTAACGACACGGTACGCAACAACATCGCCTACGGACAGCCGGAGGTTCACACCGAACGGGTAGAAGAGGCCGCGCGCAACGCCCTGGCCCACGACTTCATCATGGGCATGCCGCAAGGCTACGACACGGTGATTGGAGAAAAAGGCTTTAGGCTCTCGGGCGGCGAGCGGCAGCGGCTGGCCATCGCCCGCGCGCTCCTCAAGAACGCGCCGGTGCTGATTCTCGACGAGGCCACCTCGTCGCTGGACGCCGAGAGCGAATCGCTGGTGCAGGCCGCGCTGGCCAACCTGATGCAGAACCGCACAGTGCTGGTGATCGCGCACCGGCTGGGAACCATTCGCCGCGCCAATCGCATCGCGGTGCTGGAAGACGGGCGCATCACCGCCATCGGGTCCCATGACGAGTTGATGAGCGCATCCAGCACCTATCAGCGGCTCTATCAACTGCAATTCATGGACATTCCGGAAAATAACGGAAACGGGAACGGGAAATAGTAAGATGCCGATTTATTCGATGACCGGGTTTGCGCGGGCTCTGGTTCGCGTAAATGACCAGCTTAGCTACACGCTCAGTATTAAGAGCGTGAATCATCGCTTTCTCGATGTGCAGATGCGCCTGCCTTCGGGAATGGACGCGCTGGAGATGGAACTGCGCAAAGCGATCAAAGACTCGCTTGTTCGCGGCCACGTCGATCTGACTCTCTCCATCGATCGCAGCAGCCAGCAAACGGCCGGCTATAACCGGGATCTGGTGAACGGCTACCTGGCGGCATTTACCGCGGCGCGCGAGGAGCATGGACTCACCGGCCAACAACCCGATCTGAACGCTATTCTGCGCTTGCCCGGAGCATTGCAAAGCGATAATCGCTCCAGCGGCGACGAGGAGCAGATCGCGCTTACCAATAGCGTGCAACGCGAGATCGGGCCGCTGCTGGAGCAGTTGAAGATCATGCGAGCGCGGGAGGGTGAGGCTCTGGAGGCGATTCTGCGCGGCACACTGGACCGGCTGGCCGAGGCTACCGAGGGCGTGGCGGCGCTACGGCCCGAGGTCGAAGAGCGCTATCAGGCCCGGCTCACCGAGCGGCTGCTGGCGGCCACCGGCCCGGAGTTCAACCGTCAGAGATTGTTGGAGGAGGTTGCCGTGCTGGTGGAGCGCAGTGACATCGCCGAGGAACTGGAACGCATGACCATGCACATCGGCCACTTCCGCGAACTGCTCACCGGCGGCGGCGAAGTGGGCAAGAAGCTCGACTTCCTGCTGCAGGAGATGAATCGCGAGGCCAACACCATGCTTTCAAAGACCGGCGGCGCGGGCGGGAAGGGAACGCGCATCACAGAATTGGGGCTAGCCATGAAATCGGAGATCGAAAAGGCTCGCGAACAGATTCAGAACGTGGAATAAAAAGACCGGCAGGCATAAACTTCAACACAAGTGCCAAAGGACAAACGCACCGTGGCGGGAATTCTCTTCATCATTTCGGCGCCCTCGGGCTCGGGCAAGAGCACGCTGGTAAGCGAAGTACGCAAGCAGTTGACGGGAATTGAGTTTTCCGTCTCCTGGACGACGCGCGCACCGCGCGGCTCCGAGCAGGATGGGCGCGAATACCACTTCACCAACCGCGAGGAGTTTGAGCGGATGGTGGCTGCCGACGAGTTTCTGGAGCATGCCGAGGTCTTCGGCAACTTCTATGGCACGGCGCGCGCGTCGCTGGAAGTGGCACGCCGGGAGGGCCACGACCTGGTGCTGGACATTGACGTGCAGGGCGCGGCACAGGTGCGGGCCTCGATGCCCGAGGCGGTGAGCATTTTTGTTTTGCCGCCCAACCCCAAAGTACTGCGTACCCGCCTGCGCAATCGCAGCCGCGCAGAGGGCGTGGTAGACGAGGCGGAGGTCTTCCGCCGGCTGGACGCGGCCAGGCGGGAGATTGAGAATTATCGCGAATACGGCTATATTTTGATCAACGACATTCTGGACCGGGCGGTGGCGCAATTAGAGGCCATTGTGCAGGCTGAACGATTCTATCGCAACGCCGAGCCGATTGCCTTCCGTTCGCGCCGGGTGTTGGAGGTGGCTGCGGGATGTCTGCAGATCAACTCCGCGGAGCGGCTGAAGCCCGTGTTGGAGGCCTTCAAGATCGGCTATCCGCCAGACCAGCAGCAGTTTAACTTTGGAGAGGACTCTGATGACGATTGAAACCGGCTTCGACTCGAACTACCGCAAGGTGATGGTGGCCGCGCGCCGCGCCCGCCAGTTGCAGAGCGGCTCCCACGCTCTGGTCCCCACCCAGTCGACCAAGCCCTGCCGTATCGCCCAGGATGAGATCGACGCGGGCAAGATTGCCTATGTCAAAGCCGATGTGCCGGTGGTCAAGCCGGCAATCGATGGCCCTGCCGTTCCCATTCTGGCCGGCTAGTCTTTCCCGTCCATGGAGTAAAGACGTTGGCGCAATCGCTCGATTCCGCAACCCGCCAGGCCTTGCAGGATCGCGTCCGCTTCTATCGCGATCTTGGCCTCACCGAGTTTTATCGCCGCCCCGTAAACATTGCGCTGGCAACCCAATTAGCCGTCGAGCTGGACGAACCTCAATCAGAATCCGTATCTCAGACCTTCCAATTAGAGGAACCGACTATACCGCCCCGCAAACTGTTTCCATCTGCTCCCGCAATCGCCGATGCCGTTCCAGCGGCTGAGCGCGCCGCCGCCATGAAACTTATCCGCGATGAGATTGGCGAGTGTACCCGCTGCGCGCTGCACAAAGGCCGTAATAAGCTGGTCTTTGGCGACGGCTCGCCGGCGGCGCGGCTGATGTTTGTGGGCGAAGGGCCGGGCGCCGACGAGGACGCGCAGGGGCTGCCTTTTGTGGGCAAGGCAGGGCAACTATTGAACAACATGATCGCCGCCATGGGCCTGAAGCGCGAAGACGTCTACATCGCCAACGTGGTCAAATGCCGTCCGCCGAACAATCGCGTGCCGGAGCCGGAAGAGGGCGCGACGTGTTCGCCTTTTCTCTTTCGCCAGATCGATGTGGTGCGCCCGGAGGTGCTGGTCGCTCTGGGGGCGACCGCGGCTACATGGCTGCTGGGCACGCGGCAGCCATTGGCCGGGTTGCGCGGACGAGTACACGGCGTTCGCGGGACAAAACTCATCGTCACCTACCATCCGGCGTACTTGCTGCGCGATCCCCGCCAGAAGAAGGAAGCCTGGGCCGATTTGCAGATTGCGATGAAAGAGTTGGGGTTGAAGCCGCCGGCAAAAGGCTGAGAAGCGCGCCTCAAACCATCACAGTCTCACAGTTACACAGTAAATAGGGGGAGGGGGGAGGGGGGAGGGGGTAGGGGTACCTTCCAATGCGTCCAGATCTTCGTCTGGGATGTAGGGGCAAGAGTAAGCGCGCTCGTCCAGGGATTCGAGGAATTGGCGGACGAGGGCGGAGACCGAGGTATTTTGCCTGGCTGCATGCACGCGCGCAAGCAGGTAAATCTCGTCGGGGACGGTAATCGTAATGTTTTTCATAGAGCTCCAATCCGGCGGTACGGAATGCTCACACGTTCACTATTTTGGATTATGCGTCAACGGAGGGTAATTATCTGCAAGGACTGGCCGTCTAGGCAATTGCCTGCGGTGGGGCCAAACGCTCGCTATTCACTCGCATGGGCGTTCGTGATATCCCAGGTCCCCAAATGCGAGGGACCTGGGGCACCCTGCGGTGGGGCCAGCGGTTATTGGCAGAGCAGCGGAACTCACAAGTCCCAATAGTGGAAGTTGGAAGACCCCGGTTTCAGATTTCCGTGACCCCGGAGATGTGCCACCCAACCGCTTTATGCCCACGTTATCTCAGAAAGTTCCTTGAAAAGAGCTTCATCCGGGCGGACGGAACCTGATTTGAAGTTTGGCCGTATATACCGCATTGACTAAAATGCGCCGTAGTGGCTCAGCGAAGTTCGTTTGGAGTTGTTGCCTTTACAATCATTCTGTAATCTGGATGACACGAATGAAAACAAAATCATCAAGAATTATTCTTGCCGTAGCAGTTTTGCTCCTTGCCTTGATGGCCTTGCTTGCGGACGGGGCTGCGCGACGCGAATCAGTCACCTTTGATGAAATCGCACACATCGGGGCGGGTGTGAGCTATCTGCAGAAGTTGGACATGCGGATGAACGAGGAACACCCTCCGCTGGCGAAGGTGCTGGCCGCGCTGCCGCTTGTGATTCGCGGTGTGCATGCCGACTACTCTCACGTATCGTGGACCTTTAGCGGCAGTGGACTGTTCAAGCAGTTTCTCGGCGAATGGGTCTTCGGCCACTGGCTGATCGCGCGGTGGAATGACCCGATCACGACGGTCTTCTGGGCGCGGCAGCCCATGCTGTTGCTGACACTTGTTTTAGGGATCGTTCTCTTTCTCTATGGTTCTCGCCTGGGCGATTCGTGGGGAGGGTTGCTCTGCCTTTGCGCGTACGCCACCATGCCTGTCATGCTCGCCTTTGGCCCTTTAGTCCTGACCGACATGGCAATCGCGTTGTTCGTGGTGCTGACATTGTGGACCTTTGCCAGCATGTGGCGCTCGCCGTCGCGTGGGACGGTTCTGCTTTTCGGCCTCGCATTTGGCGGAGCACTGCTGTCCAAGTTTTCTTCAGGACTTCTGTTCTTCTGTTTTCCTGCTTTCATTCTCAGCCTCCGCTGGCGTCCGGCGCCGGAACAGCCGGCAGACAAGGCGGAGCTTCGCGCATGGCGTCGCTTGCGCTGGCGGAGTCTCATCAAGGGCGTCCTTGTGGCGGCACTGGTCGTCTATGCCGTCTACTTTGTCTTCTCGTGGAATGAGCCAACCGACTCTCTGGGCTTTCTGGGACAGAACATGGCGGCGCTGCTGCTGCGCAGATTGCTCATGCCTCCCTGGATCTATCTGCGCGGTCTGGCGATCTTCGCATTAACCGGGAAACCGCCTGCTTACCTTCTAGGGCACACATACCCGCATGGCGTTTGGTTCTTCTTTCCGGTTCTATTCTTGTTGAAATCCTCGTCAGCCTTCCTCCTCCTGCTTCTTCTCGCGCTGGTCGTTGGCCTGGTCGCAAAGTTTGGTCCGGTTCGCCTCGCCGTGATACCCGAAGGGATGGAGTTGCATTGGCGGGCAGTGTGGGTTTTCCTTGTGGTTTTCAGCGGCGCATGTATCCTCAGCCGCTACCAGTTCAGCATCCGCCACTTCACTATTTCATTAGCGCTACTGATACTCCTGCTGGCGCCGTTGCCGCGAGCCCTGAATCAACTGCGGATTTCAGGCTGGCCTGCCGCCCGCGCCGGCCTCTGGCTCACGGCCGCGTTGGCGCTGGCTTCGGTGTTTACGGCCGTGCGTGCCTATCCCTACTATCTTCCATTTTTGAACTCATTGAGTGGCGGCCGTCCCGGCTACCTCCTGGTGACCGATTCCAATCTCGACTGGAACCAAGGCCTTCTCGAAGTCGAGAATTTCGTACGGCAACGCGGCCTGACCCACGTCTTGATCGATGGGTTTGGGTTTTACGATCCCGCGGTATATGTTCCTGAGGCGAAATTATGGAATTGTCAGAAGGCTGTGCCTGAAGATGGAGGCCAGTGGGCCTTTGTCTCCGCCAACCTGATTCAGGAAAGTCACAACTGTGTCTGGCTGCTGCAGCTTCCGCATGAAGCCCTGGCCGGCGGCAGCATGTATGCCTTCCAACTCCCGCGCGTGATTCCATCGGCGGGAACTCCCGGCGGTCCGCCGTTGCCGGAAAACTATCGCGATTTTGCAGGTAGTTCTTTTCCCGGAGATCTCCGGCTCATGTTTCTCAACTGCATCCTCGATCCACAACAGCTTCAGCCGACCTGGGACCGCATGATGGCAATGGGTGCGGAGATGCAGAAACAAAAAAGAGAATCAAAGGCCAAGAGATAGGGCGTAGTCTGGAGGGACTAAAGACCGCTCCTCTATAGCCATCGGATTGTCAGGGATAAACCCCTGACCTACCAGTCCGTCCCGTCTCACCCTTGATCCTTCCACAGGTAGACGCCACCGAGGAGGCCGCTCTCGTTGGAGACGATGGTGACGTTTTTGGCGGGCTTGAAGGTGATTTTTTTGGTGTTGCCGCCGCCCAGGTAGAGGTGGTCCCAGTTGAAGAGCAGCTCGGTCTGATGGATGGCGGCTTCGAGGAGGCCGTTCCAGCGGGCCTTGCCGTACTTGTCGAGACCGCGGCGACCCAGGTAGTCCTCGTAATTCTTGCCCTTCTTGCGCCAGGGATGCAGGCTCAGTTCGAGGCCGGGGACAAGGTGGCCGTTGGTGAAGAGGGCGCTGCCCAGGCCGGTTCCCAGAGTGAGCACCAGTTCGACGCCCTGACCCTGTATGGCTCCGTAGCCGGCGATGTCGGCATCGTTGCCCACGCGGACAGGCTTCGACCAGCGCTCGGCGAGCTTGTCCTGGAGGGGGAAGTTGCACCAGTCGGGATGGAGGTTGACGGAGAGGATGGTCGTGCCGCGCTTGACGATGCCGGGAAAGCCGACCGAGACACGGTCGAAATCGGGCAACTGCTGGAGGAATGTATCGAGGGCTGCCAGAACAGCCTTCGGCCTTGGCGCGTCCGGTGTTGCGATGCGCAGGCGCTCGCTGACCGGCTTGCCGGTGGCGTCCAGCAGCATGGCCTTCAGCCCCGAGCCGCCCATGTCGATGGCCAGCGTGAGGGGGCGGGTTGGGTTGGGCGAGAGGAGCGAGGCGGCGGGAGTGGAGCCTGGGGATGCCATTTGCAGGAATTGTACGGCCTGCGGAGGGGATTGCAACGGCGGAATGGAGGGAAATTCACAGGCGGGCGGTGAGGCGCGGCCGCAACCCCTAAACTGATGCCATGCCCGCCTACTGCGAAGTCGCGTTGCCGGTGCCGCTGGACCGCTTGTTTACCTATGCGGTGCGCGAGGGGCAACTGCCGCAGAGGGGCGCGCGGGTGATCGTCCCTTTTCGCAAGGAAAAACTGATTGGGGTGGTGACCGGGCTGAACGTCAAGGCTCCGGCGGAGTTTGAGATGCGGTTCGTCGAAGCGGTGTTGGACGACGAGCCGCTGCTGGGCGACAGCCTGCTGGCGCTGGCGGAGTGGATGGCGCAGTACTATCTGGCGCCGCTGGGCGAAGTGCTGCGGGGGATGTTGCCGCTGACGGCCGAGGTGCGGCGAACGGTTTATTACCGGATTACGGATTTGGGGCGGGATGTGCTGGCGAAGAGCGTGGAGGGGGAGTCCGCGCGAGGAATGAGCCAATCTTCCGAAGAGCTTCCCTCAGGGGCTAAAGCCCACCATGATTTAGACATTTTTTCGGCACGACTGAACTCCCACCCCATCGACGAAGACCTGTCGATGGGGACCCCGGTGAAGTCGCGCCCTGATACAAAACAGCGATTACCAGCATCCTCAAGGAATATTTCGAAGCGCAACGGAAAACTTTCCGCTGAGGAGCAGGATCTGGAGCGGCGTGTGCTCCAGCGGCTGGCTGGGGGCGAGCCAGTGAAGGTTTCGACGCTGCGCACGGCCACGGCGGCGACGCTGCCGGTTCTGGCCGGACTGACGCGCAAGAAGTGGATTGCGCGCGAGACGGCGGCTGCGGAGCGCGATGCGCGGCGGATGGAGCGGTTTGCGGTGCTGATTCCCGAGGCGCGGTTGCCGGCGCTAACCGTGAAGCAGCAGGCGATTCTGGCCGAGCTGGCGGCCTGCGACGGGGAGCTGCCGCTGGCGGAGCTGCGGCGGAAGGATTTGCCTTCGTCCACGTTGCAGACGCTGGTGCGGAGGGGACTGGTGCGCATCGATGAGCGGCCGGCGGTCTTTCACCTGGGCGGAGTGCAGAGCCAGCCGGGACCGGTGAGACTCAACGAGCCGCAGATGGAGGCGCTGGCCAGCCTGGCGACGGCGCTGGGGGAATTCAAGCCATATTTGCTGCATGGAGTGACGGGGTCGGGGAAGACGGCGGTGTATCTGGCGGCGATGCAGCGGGCGTTGGACCGGGGGCTGGCGTCGATTCTGCTGGTTCCGGAGATTGGTCTGACGCCGCAGATGGTGGGCCTGCTGGACGCGGCCTTCGGGCAGAAGGTGGCGCTGCTGCACTCGGCTCTGACGCCTGAGGAGCGCAGCGAGCAATGGCGGCGCATCCGGCGGGGCGAGGCGCCGATAGTGGTGGGCACGCGGTCGGCGATCTTTGCGCCCGCGCCGAAGCTGGGATTGATCCTGGTGGACGAGGAACACGACCAGAGCTACAAGCAGGAGGAGACGCCGCGCTACAACGCCCGCGACGTGGCCGTGATGCGGGCCAAGATTGAAGGGGCGGTGGTGGTGATGGGCTCGGCGACGCCGTCGCTGGAGAGCTGGCAGAACTCGGCTATGGGCAAGTACCAGCGCATCGAGTTGAACGATCGCGTGATGAACCGCCCGCTGCCCGCGGTGGAAGTGATCGATATGCGGCGGGAGTTTCAGGAGACAGGGCAGGAGCAGCTTTTTTCGCGCGCGCTGGTGGCCGAGACGCAGGCGGCGCTGGATCGCGGCGAGCAGGCGCTGATTCTGCTCAATCGTCGCGGCTACTCGTTTGTGGTGATCTGCCGCGCCTGCGGCGAAAAGCTGGAGTGCCAGAACTGCGCCATCTCGCTGACTCACCATAAATCGGTGGCAGACGACGCCGGCGTGGCGCGAGAAGGGCAGCGGCTGGAGTGCCACTATTGCGGATTCCGGCGGACGGTGCCCGCTCGCTGCCCCAAGTGCGACAGCGAGCACCTCTACTACCTGGGGGCAGGTTCGCAGCAAGGGGAGGAGCGGCTGGGAGAGATTTTTCCCACGGCGCGGATTGGGCGCATGGACCGCGACACAGTACGCGGGCGAAGCGATCTGGAACGGCTACTGGCGCGGCTGCACTCCGGCGAGATCAACCTGCTGGTGGGCACGCAGATGATCGCCAAGGGCCACGATGTGCATGGCGTGACGCTGGTGGGGGTGGTGGGCTGCGACCACTCGCTGTCGATGCCGGATTTCCGCGCCGCCGAAAGGGTTTTTCAGTTGATGACGCAGGTTTCGGGGCGTGCGGGGCGCGGAGAGCTGCCGGGGCGGGTGGTGGTGCAGACTTACTACCCAGACCATTACGCCATTTTGGCCGCGAGCAAGCACGATTACGCCGCTTTCGTGGAGCGGGAGCTGAAATACCGGCGCTGGATGCACTATCCGCCGTTTGGAGTGCTGGCGAACGTGCTGGTGCAGTCGCCCAAGCTGGAAGAAGCAGTGGGCTGGTCGGCCGTGCTGGGCAAATGGTTTCAGGCGGCGGCGCCGGAGGGGGTGCGGGTGCTGGGCCCCTGTACCGCGCCCATCGCCCGCATCAAGAACGTATACCGCTTTCATCTGATACTTAAGGCCGCCTCGCGCAAGGCGCTGAACGCGGCGCTACGCGGGATGCTGGCGCAGGCAGATGCGGCGCAGATTCCACGCAGGAATCTGATTGTGGACGTGGATGCGCTGCGGCTGATGTGAGGACTGGCCCCTTCGACTACGCTCAGGGCAGGCTGTCCAGGCAAAGGCGCTGACGCGGCACCTGCGGTGCGGCGGACGGCGCTTACGCGCTATAAGATTCTGGTCTCCTATCCCATATGTACCCGCGGTGGGGCCAAACGCTCGCTATTGCTCGCAATGGTATCAATCGTCCTCAAACAGTTCTTCGTGGGTTCCAGTCCGCTCCAGGTGAACCCTTTCGGCGGTAGCGTAGTAGATCAGCACCCAATCTGACTCAACGTGAGCGTCCCGGTATCCGGCCCAATTGAGTTTAAGCGGGTGGTCTTTCGTATTGCGCAGGCAAGGGCTCCCCTGCGAGCAAAAGCTCGATCAGTTTTTTCAGTTTTTCGAGGTTTTCGCCTCTTTTTCTGAAGCTACTTAACGTCGCGGCGAAATTGGCTTGAATAGCTCGGCGAACGCATCAAATTCCCAGCTTATTGAAGAGGTCGGCGGCATCCTTGGCTTGGTGGACTTCCAAGCCCTGGGCGGTCTTGCGCATGGTCTCTCGCGTCAGCTTGTTGGGTGTCAAATCGAAGGGCAGAGCGTTCTCCTTGGCAACACGTGTCAGCACGATTCGCATCACGTCGGAGACCGTGAGGCCCATCTCTTGGAGCACGGCTGTGGCCTTCGCTTTTACGTCAATGTTGATTCGTGAGCGGACAACGGCATTTGTAGCCATGCTTATATTGTAGCCCAATTGAGCCACAATAAGCGATGAGTTCCACCGCCGCTCGCGCCTTTACTTGACCGGCGCGCCGGTTTCTATCGCGTGCAGTTCCTTGCCGGGCTTGAAGCGGACCGCCTTGCCGGGGGTAATGCTGACCTCGGTGCCGGTACGGGGATTGCGGCCGATGCCGGTTTTGCGGGCGCGGACGCTGAAGACGCCAAAGCCGCGCAGTTCAATGCGCTCGCCGGCGGTTAAAGCCTGCTTGAGGCCCTCGAATACCGTATCCACTGCAGCCTCCGCCTTGGTGCGGGGCAGGCCCGTACGCTCTATCACATGATGGACGATGTCCTGCTTAATCAAAGGGGTACCTCGCTGGCGCAACTGAATTGACTTTACTACGACCTACGCTAGTGATGCTACAGGATTTAGAGTGATTGTGGAATACTGGGATATAAACAATTCGCAAGGGCCGTCTTTTTTCCGAGATAAAAACATCTCTGAAGGGTGTTTAGCTGGCTTTTATTGCCGCCAAAGGCCGGGGTTGGGCGGCCTTGTTTATTGAAACTTGCAGATGTTTCCATAGGATATTGCTACCCAGACATTAGAGTCTTTTCAGTCCCTAGATCAGCATTGAAGGTGGTCCTTTTCCAGGGAGACAGCATTCGGTGACCCGGATTCTGTCACTATAAGGAGTATAAGCGCTGTCAGCTTGCGCTCTATCTTGTTGAAATATAGAGGGATATTTATATTTTCAATTCCGAGCGATATTGACCATACATAGCGAAGGTTTTTCCACAGACTTATTAACAGAAACAACGCAGATCTGGGGAATAGGAGTTCCCAAGCTGCTTGCACGCAAGTAACTTGGGAACTCCTTTTTTTGCCAGCTTTGCCGCCTGCAATTATCCTTGCACAAGAAGTTCTACCACCCATCGAGGCCGGATACTCCGGCCTCGAATTTGTCAGTGCGGTAGAGTCGGGGTGCGCGTTACGGCTGGCATGTTGTAGCCTGTCTGTAGATGTCCTGGCGGCGAAGGTCGGCAAAATGCCAGGATATACTTGGTTGGGCAGGCCGGAGAGTCGTGGCGCCAAGCACGCTGACCGGCCAATTGACGACTCAATGTGGACGATTCGACAACCCGCGCCGTGAAGAGCCGCGGAATGGAAAGGACAGGATATGAAAAAGACACTTGCGTTGATCTGTCTCAGTTTCATGCTTTCATCGGCCGCCTTTGCAGCTTCCTCTCGAGAGAGCTTGCAGTCACGCATCGACGCGGCCAAGGCGGTTGTGGACGAGATTATGAAGGCCCAGGACAGGAGCATTCCGCTGGATATCCTTGAACATGCCACCTGCGTTGCCGTGGTGCCGGGAATGAAGAAGGGGGCGTTCATCTGGGGCGGGCAGTATGGCCAGGGGGTAGTGACCTGCCGCACGGGACAAGGCTGGAGCGCGCCGGTGTTTATTCGCATGGCCGGCGGATCCTTTGGATTTCAGATCGGCGGCCAGTCCACGGACCTGGTTCTGGTGGCGATGAATGATCGCGGCATGCAGGATCTGCTGAAGAGCAAGTTCAAGATCGGCGGAGACGCCTCCGCGGCAGCCGGCCCAGTGGGCCGCGCCGGACAGGCCTCCACGGACTGGAAGATGAGCGCCGAGCTGCTCAGCTACTCGCGCAACCATGGGGTCTTTGCGGGCATCGACCTGGACGGCACCAGCGTGAGCCAGAACAAGGAAGACACCGAACTCTACTTTGGCAAACCGCATAGCTTTGAGAACATACTCAAGGGCCATGTTAATGTGCCCCCAGGCGCAGTGGAGTTTGTCAGGACTGTGGCGCATTATTTTGTTGACGCGAAACATCGCTAATCACGGTATAGCAATGAGCAGTAAAGGGGTAGTCCGGCAAAGGGCTACCCCTTTTGTTTTGGCGCGGTGGAAACGGCGCTCAAGGGCTAAACTGAATCTTTGTTTGTTGCGATGCGAGAGAAGCTCGAGTTTTGGCTGGTTCTGACGGTGGCGCACCCCCTGGGGTGGTTGCCGCGCGGGTTGGCGCGCCGCGTGGCTGGCGTGCTGGCGTGGAGCGTGTACCGGTTACACGGCCGCCTGCGTCACGTGGGCGAACGCAACCTGGAGCTGGCTTTTCCGGAGCTCTCAGCCCGCGAGCGCAAGGCCATTCTGAGCGGCGAATTCCGTTCACTGGGGCGGCAGTTGGTGGAGTTCTGCCGCATGACGCGCTATACCGCTGAGAATACGCGCGGCTGGATTCGCACCGAGGGGCTGGACCACTACCTGGCCGCGAAGGCGCGCGGCAAAGGCGTACTGATCGTCACCGGGCACCTGGGCGCATGGGAGCTTTCAAGTTATTATCACTCGCTAATGGGCTATCCGATGAGCATGGTCGCGCGGCCACTCGACAACCGGCGGCTGGATGAATTTGTGAACGGCATCCGCTGCCTGCACGGCAATCGCGTGCTTCCCAAGGACGATTTTGCGCGCGGGCTGCTGACGGCCATGCGCAAGGGCGAGACGGTGGGAATTTTGATGGACACGAATATGACCCCGCCGCAGGGAGTCTTCGTGAATTTTTTCGGGAAACAGGCCTGCACGGCCTCGGGAGTGGCGCGCATGGCTCTCAAGACCGGGGCGGCGGTTTTGCCGGGGTTCATGGTGTGGGAGGAGGCGGAGCGACGCTACGTGCTGCACTTCGGCCCGCAACTGGCCTTCGAGCGGAGCAACGACGAGGAAACCGACATCGTGGCCGCCACGCAACTGTGCACCAGCACCATCGAGACGTGGATTCGGCGTTATCCTGACCAGTGGCTGTGGATTCATCGGCGCTGGAAGACACGGCCGGCGGGCGAGGCGGGGATGTACTGAGGAGAGACGCATGAAGCTGGGCGAACTGATTGAAGCATTGGACGGCAAGCTGGTTGCGGGCGACCCGGAGCAGCAGGTCGACGGTGTAAACTCGGTCGAACTGGCCGGCGCAACGGAGCTGGTCTTTGCCGAAGATGCGGCCTCGGCTGCTAAGACGCTGGCAAGTAAGGCTGGCGTGGTTGTGCTGAAGGCTGGGTGCGCCGCAGATTTTCGGCAAGGGAAGTGCGTTGTCGAGGCCGAGCAACCGCGGTTGTGGTTTGCGCGGGCGGCCAAGATGATCAAGCCTGTGTTGCCTCCCACAGGAGTGCATCCCGCGGCGGTCGTTGGCGCTAATGTGAAGCTGGACGAAGGCGTAAGCATCGGGCCCTGCGCGATGATTGGGGAAAACGCGCGCATCGGCGCAGGAACACGCATTGAGGCTGGAGCGGTGATTGGCGAAGGCGTCAGCATTGGCGCCCACTGCCGCGTCTATCCGCGCGCCGTGCTCTATCCGGGGACTACTCTGGGCAATTGGGTCGTCGTCCACGCCGGTGCGGTGCTGGGCGCGGACGGCTTTGGCTATGTGCGCGACGAGAAGAGCGGCGCGTACACGCAGTTTCCGCAGCAGGGAACGCTGCTGATTGAAGACGATGTGGAGATCGGGGCTAACACCACTATCGATCGCGGCGCGCTGAAGCAGACGAAGATTGGACGGGGAACGAAGTTCGACAACCTGGTCCACGTGGGGCACAACTGCGAGATCGGCGAGGATGTGATTTTGGTGGCGGGGGTGGGCATCAGCGGCTCCTGCACAGTAGGCAACGGCGCAGTGATTGCCGGGCAGGTGGGCATCGGCGACCACGCGCACATCGGCCCCGGCGTAATTCTGGGCGGCCAGGCAGGAGTGCTGAGCGGCAAGACCATCACCAACGAGGGCATAGGAGTGAAGCCGGGAACCGTGCTGTGGGGCACGCCCGCGCGCCCGCTCAGCCAGGTTCTGCGGGAGATTGCGGTGCTGGCGAGGTTGGCGAAAAAACAGGGGTCGAAAAACAGGGAATAGGGGATATGGAATAGAGAATAGGGCGGGGTTTCTCGCCGCGTCTGTGTCATGAGGTAATAACAGTAAACCGTCTCGTTAGGGCTTTTCGGTTAGGAAAGGCTCCGGCTTGAGGGAGCCGTCGCGCTGTTTGACCAGCATCTGAACCTTACCCTCGGCGGCGTCAAGCTCGGCCTTGCAGGCGGCGGATAGATTCACGCCCTGCTCGAAGAGCTTGAGAGATTCTTCCAGGGCCAGGTCGCCTTTTTCCAGTTGATCGACGATGGATTCCAGCTTCTTGAGCGAGTCTTCGAACGAAGGCATGGCGGTACTCCGTTTCACTGCGGCAAGACTAGAAGATCAGTCTAATCTATTTGCCCGATTTGTCAGCGATTTTCTGCCACTTCTTCGGAATTGCGGAGTTTGGTTTCTCTGGCAAAATCGATCATTGCCTTGCCCAGCTGGGCGTACCCCTGCCCGATAAGTACCTGTTCCACCCAGCCATAGCGCTGCTGGCGGTCTTCGGCCTCAAACCGGATATCCTCGCTGGCCTCAACAAGCGGGCCCATCGCCCCAAACTAAACTCTTCTGCTCGAACCATGCGGATTTCCACTACCCAGCATGATCACCCCTTCAGGCTCATCTTGTATTGGAATCAGATACTGCCTTCAGGCTCATCTTGTAGAAGAGAGTCGGGGTTGAGCCTCAAGCCTGGTAAGCATTACCCTGATCATGGCTCTACTATGCGCTTCGCGCGCTGGAGAGCATAAAACATGGATTGCGCGGTTTGAAAAGGAGATTTAAGTGAAGATCATGCGCTATCTGATAGCACTGCTGGCCCTGGCCGGCGTGGTGGTTTCCATTCTGGCGTTGCGGGTGCATTATTCGACCGGGACCGAGCCCTGCGACATCAACACGAAGTGGGATTGCGGCATCGTGAACCACAGCCCATTTGCCGAGATCGAACACGTGCCGGTGGCTGTGATTGGGATTTTGGGCTACCTGGCGCTGGCCGGATTGGCACTGGCGCGGCAGCGTTATCTGGTGTTACTGGCCGCACTGGCAGGCCTAGGCTTTGCGCTTCGTCTTTCTTTCATTGAAGAGTTCGCTTTGGGAGCTTGGTGCATCTATTGCGTGATCTCGCAGGCCATAATCGCGCTGATTACACTGCTGGCTTTGGGTTGGTTTACAGAAGAATACATAACGCTTAAGCGGACTTGCCGCAAGGCCTGAGCCAGGCAACTGTAAAAGTCAGCGATTTCTATACAGGTTTGGGCAGCACAGAGGCGATGACCTCGGCGGCGGCGGCGTAACGGCCAAAGGGAGCGCTGACCTGCACGCCCTGAACCATGGGGCACACGGCTGTCAGCATCTCCTGGGCGATGCGGATGCCCTCGCGCCGGGCGGCGTCGGGCGAGCCGCTTCGGGCCATGCGCTGCATGATTTCGTCGGGCATGGAGACGCGCAGGTCGTTTTTCATGAACTCTGCGTTACGCAGGCTGGTGAGCGGCCATATGCCGGCGATAACAGGAATGCGATGGCCCTCAATGCGCTTGAGGAAGCTCTCTAAAAGCCGCAGATCGAAGACCGGCTGGGTGATGGCGTACTCGGCACCGGCTTCGACCTTGTAGAAAAAGCGGCGCAGCTCCTGCTCGATGTCGGAAACGCCGGGATTGGCGGCGACACCGATAGTGAAGTTAGTGCTGGCGCCGATGGCATTGGAGCCGATGTCGAGACCGTGGTTCAGGCGGTTGACGATGTTGACCAGGCCGATGGAGTCCACGTCAAAGACAGCGGTGGCGTCGGGATAATTGCCCAGCTTGGGCGGATCGCCTGTCAGGCAGAGGATGTTGTGCAGGCCGAGGGACGAGGCGCCCAGTAGGTCAGACTGGATGGAGAGAAGATTGCGGTCGCGGCAGGTGTAATGGAGAATGGTCTCGATGCCGGTACGCTGCTGAATCTGGATGCACAGGCTCTGAGCGCTCATGCGGGCTGAGGCGCGCGGTGAATCAGGGACGTTAATGGCGTGAACGCCCAGTTGCGCGAGCTTCCCCGCGCCCTCGATCTCATTGGCGCAGGAGATGCCGCGGGGGGGTACGATTTCAACCAATGTGACAAAGCTGCCGTCCGCTATCAGAGAGCCGATGCGAGAGCGCTCTCTCAGGGGTTTGGGCGGAGTTTCTGTGGATAAAGCCGGCGCCGCGCCGGTGACCTGAACGCGAGTTTGCGCATCGATGGCGCGCATGGCCGAGCGCATAGCGCGAATGTGGTTGGGAGTGGTGCCGCAGCAGCCGCCCACGAACTGTACACCGGCGGCGATGGCGTTGCGGGCAAACTCGGCCATGTATTCGGGGGAGCAGAGATAGATGTTGCGCCCCTCGACGGAGCGGGGCAGGCCGGCGTTGGGCATGGCGGCCAGGGGCAGCGCGGTCGCGGCGCGCATAGCCTCGATGGCGGTGAGTACCGTTATCGGGCCAGTGGAGCAGTTAACGCCGATAGCTCCGGCGCCCCATTCGGTAAGGAGTGACGCGGCCTGAGCGGGCGAGGAGCCATCCAGGCAATTGCTCTCATCGTCTACAGTAACCATCACCAACACGGGCAGGTCAGGGGCCACCTCGCGGGCGGCCGCCAGCGCCTCTCGGGCCTCGTTCAGCGCGGACATAGTTTCGATGACGATGAGGTCCACACCAGCTTCCGTCAGGGCATCAATCTGCTCGGCAAAGGCCGCGCGGGCTTCTTCCAGGCCGGTTTTTCCCAGCGGCTCCAGGCGCACCCCCAGCGGACCCACGGAGCCTGCAACCCAGGCTTCTCCGGCCTGTTTTTCACTGAGGTGCTCGACTGCCTGGCGGGCCAGCCGCACCCCGGCGGCGTTGATCTGGGCTACATTGCCGGCCAAACCATGGCGGGCCAGCCGGAAACGATTGGCGCCAAAGGTGTTAGTCTCAATGATTTCGGCGCCGGCCTGCAAGTACTCCTCATGAATCGACAGGATCAGGCCCGGGTCGGAGAGGTTCAGCTCATCGTAACAGCGGTTGATGAAGACGCCACGGGCGTAGAGAACGGTGCCCATCGCGCCATCGGCGAGGACAGGGCGGCTGGCGAAGATGTCGGCAAATTGCGTCATTCTTGTGCCATGTTAAGCTACGACGGTCTTCCGCGCCAAAGCATTTTCAATCCAGCAGATTACCGGACCTCCCCTGGCGCGTCTCAACCCAGGGTAACAAGGGGAATTCAGTCTGCCAGCAGGCAGGGCTGCTTTGTTATACTTCGGTAGTCATCAACTGGGGCTGCGCCCGTACAGGCTGGATCATTTCATCCGTCTGCCGGAGCTGCAACCGCCGTTAAATTGTTCACGCCGCGGCCCTGGCCGCGGGCATCTTGCGCGCAAATACAGCGCTTTCGGTCGAGGTAAGTGATTTTGAACAAGAGAAATCTTTGGACGAGCACCTCCGCGGCCCTGTTGGTTGCAGCTGCGCTGGCAGGTTGCGGCACCACCACCTATTTTGCGGGCAGGACGTTGCCGCCCAGCGGGCTGGCCAATCGCGTTATGATCGCGATCCAGAATCCCAGCGCCTCATCCCCGGGCGCCCTGTGGATCATGGATGCCTATTACGACATCCGCTTTAAGTACAACAGCACCAATACTAGTCCGGCCTACAGCATCAGTGGGTACGCGGGAAATATGCCTATGACCATCCAAAATATGCCCGTGGAGCAGACAGGCGCGGTCTATAGCTCCGGCGATGGCGGCTTAAGCATAATCAGCTATAGCCAGGAGAGGTTATCAGGCACCGTGAGCGGCCTCAACGGAAAATCTTCCAGCATCTTCACCACGCGCAACCAGTCCTACGTCTTCGCTGCCAGCCAGGCGTCGCATGCGCTGACAGTGATAGACAAGTCGTCGACCAGCGCCGGGAGCTACCCATTAAACCTTCCCGGCATATACCGGGTAAGTGTGAACCCCGGAGGCTCCGCGGCTCTGGCCTTCGTGCAGAACTCGAACTACGTTTACTATCCTCGCAAGCTGACCGCAGCGCAGAGCAACGCCTACGCGGGTGGACCCAGCACCTGGCCCAAGGCCGCCGTGGACTGTGAACCGCAAAACGCACCAGGCTGGTGCCTCTTCCAAGCGCAAAGCCCCGACAATACCGACGCAACCGGCAACTACTACGGAGCCCCGCTGGTCTTTGATCGGCCGGTGAAGGCCGTCTTCTCCTCTGACGGCGGAACCGCCTACATTCTCAACTGCGGTCCGGAGTGCGGCGGCACCGCATCGTCGGTCTCCTTGCTACCGGTAGCGCCGATCATCTACCTTATAGGCCAGCAGTCCGGGCTGCTGCCCTGCAACGCCAGCCCGTGCGCAAACACGAATACCATTCCCATCACCAACATTCCCGTCCCCGGCGGCGCCAGCAACGCGTTGGTCGACAGCTCAACTCTGTACGTCGTGGGCCAGAAACAGATGTCCGACTACTGTGGGAGCAGCAGCAGCCTTTGTTGGGGCGGCTACCTGACGGTGGTAAATCTGCAGAACAACACTGTCGTGCCTTCCACGGGCGCAGTTCCCAACCCGGTTTCTATCAGCGACGGCGCGCCGGGCGCCATGAGCCGTATGTTGCTGGCGGATGACAATACGCTGTGGATCGGCATGACCCAGTGCACTAATGGTGAGCGCGCCAACAACGGCTTGCCCTACGGCTGCCTCACCATGTTCAACACCTCCACGAACACGGTGACCCTGCTGGAGCCCTTTGTCGGCGGCGACGCCACCGGTATTGCCGCCGTGACTGGCCTGCATAAGATTTACACGGCAGAGGGCGGACAGGTTTACATCTATTCGACCGTGGACGGCACAGCGATTGACAACCAATACGTGACGGTGACCGGCACGGCGTATGATGTGGCCTACATGGACGGGATCAGTGACGACGACAACACGGTTTACTAAGTTCAGTTATCAGTGAAAGTGGTCAGCTTCGACTAATGATTTTCGGGTGCCCCTGGTTTCGCTTTTGAGACCCGAGATTCCACCAATCCATGTTTCTCTCCAGTGATCGTGAGCAATTGACCATGATCCCCGATTCCGCTGCAAATTCACCAATAGCGGATATTCTGGCCATAGCCGCTCATCGCGACGATGTGGAACAGACCTGCGGGGGAACTCTGCTGCGCATGGCTTCGCGCGGCCTGCGCACTGCCATTCTGGATTTGTCACAGGGCGAGGCCGGAACCCGCGGCAACGCGGAAGTGCGCGCGCAAGAAGCCGCCGAAGCTGCGCGCCTGCTGGGCGTGGGCTGGCGGCAGGCGCTCGACCTGCCCGACGGCGCGGTCGAAAACTCCCTGGAAAACCGCCTCAAAATTGTGCGCGTGCTGCGCCTCCTGCGTCCCCGCGTGGTCATTTTGCCCTATTGGCAGGCACGGCATCCGGACCACTCGGCCACCGCCGCGCTGGGCTACGAGGCGTGCTTCCTCTCTGGTTTAGCTAAGGTAGAAACTGACTCGGACACGCATCGCCCCTTCAAGATCGTCTATGCCAGCCTCTACGCGGACGTGCGCCCCAGCTTTGTCGTGGACATTACGCCGTTCATTGAGCAGCGCCACCAGGCATTGATGGCCTATCGCTCGCAATACGCCAACCAGGCGGCCGGAGGCGGGCTGTTTGTGCCGGAGGAGGAGATTCGCGAGCGCACATTCGCCGAGGCTCGCCACTACGGGTTGCTGGCCGGCGTGCGCTACGGAGAGCCTTTTGTGCAGAAGGAAGTGGGCTTGGTGGACGATCTGACGCTCGTGCCGGTGCAGTCGATTTAAGGCGAGCCGTGCTTATACGCTTCGCTTATATTCCGGTATTATGATTATTTATTCATAATGAAAACATAATAACTTTGCCTTATGATTCTTCTTCCACCACACTAAGAGCAGAGACAAGCCAATGACACAGACCTGGGATGCCAAGGATTATGGGCGGAACGCCGCATTTGTACACGGATTAGCGGGCGGAGTGCTGGAATGGCTGGACGCCAAAGCCGCTGAGCACATTCTTGATCTCGGCTGCGGCGACGGCCAGCTCACTCTGCGCATCGCCGCTACTGGCGCGAGTGTGGTGGGCGTGGATACTTCCGCGGAAATGGTCGCTTCCGCGCGGGCACGAGGCGTTGTGGCCGAAGTAGCCAACGCCGAAGCACTCCCTTTCGCAGGAAGAACATTTGATGCTGTCTTTTCCAACGCGGTTCTGCACTGGGTGCGCGATCAGGACGCCATGATGGCCGAGGTGCGCCGCGTTCTCAAGCCTGGCGGACGATTTGTCGCGGAGATGGGAGGCCACGGCAATGTTGCTGCCATTCGCGTGGCTTTCATGGCAGTGCTGGCGCGGCATGGCCACGTTGATAAGGAGGAAGGCGTGAACTGCTACCCCACACCGGAAGCCTACTCGCGCCGGCTTGTGCGCCATGGCTTTCGGGTGGAGCGAATCGAACTGATTCCGCGTCCCACGCCGCTACCCGAGAGTGGAATGGAGGGTTGGCTGCGCACCTTCCGTCGCGGCGTGCTCAACAGCCTGCCGGAGGATCTCAGGGAGACGGTGGTCGTGGAGACGGCCGCTCTGCTTGCGCCGGTTCTGCGCGACGAAGAGGGAAACTGGACAGCTGATTATATTCGCCTGCGTTTCATCGCAAGAGCTTGACAAACCTACCTGCTGAAGAGCATGCGCCCGCCCACCACGATCAACGTCAACGCAAAGATACGCCGCAGCCAGAGGTCGGGGATGTGTTGCGCGTATGCGGCGCCGATGTAGCCGCCAATCAGAAACCCGATGCCCAGCAGAAGCGCCACCTTCAGGTCCGCGTTGCCATTGCGGTAGTACTCCAGAAAAGCAAAGAGGCCCACCGGCGCCAGCAGCGCGCCCAGCGAGGTACCCTGCGCCTTGTGCTGGTTCATGCCCGCAAGCCAGATCAGCGCTGGAACAAATAGTATGCCGCCGCCAATTCCTATCACGCCGGAGACCATGCCCACCACAAGCCCAATCAGCAGCATTATCCAGTTCACTTAAGCCTCCCTTGGGGCGCAGAGTACAGGCATGGCCCGCGCATTTAGCGTAAACCATGGGCCAATAAGGCCGTTGCCGCGCGGCAGGGACTTTGTGATCAACGTGGCCAGCAACCGCAACGGGGTGGGCTACGGCAAGTGGACGCACATCGACGGGTGGAGCGAGGCGGTGGTGGAGTACATTGCCGAGCTGGAAGCCGCCGGGGGCAACGCCGCCATGTGAGCGAGGTCAACCATCAACAATCCCCACTGGCGGGGGAGCGATCTCCGGCCAGCTTTATTGTGGCATAGTCCAGATTCCATTCAGGTTATACGTTTGTTTTGCCGCCAAGATTTCCGCCCATATTTACATAACGTTTGCACTTTCTTTGCCTAATTACAGTAGTCTATTCATAGTTCCGCGCGGCCTCCGCAACTGAAGCTTAACGGCCGCCGGACGAGGGCAGACCGGTTGAGCCAGACCATTTTCGTACTGGAAGACGACACCGACATCGCGCGGCTGGTGCAGCATCACCTGGAGGCAGCAGGATATGCGGCGCGCCTGTTCAGCACTCCCACCCACCTGATTCCGGACGCCGAGCGCCAGGCTCCAGCACTATTTCTGCTGGACATCATGGTGCCTGGCGGTGACGGCCTGGACGTGTGCAAGCGCCTGCGCAAGCACCCTGCGCTATCCTCCGTACCCATCATATTTCTGACGGCGCGCGCCGGCGAAAACGACCGCGTGCTGGGCCTGGAAGTGGGGGCTGACGACTACATTACCAAACCCTTCTCCACTCGTGAGCTGGTGGCGCGCGTTCGGGCCGTGCTGCGCCGCTTTGAGCGGCCCGACGCGGTCTCGGTTATCCGCTTTGAAGAAGTCATCATCGACGCCAACGCCATGCAGTTGACGGTGCGCGGCGAAGTGATGCCCACCACGGCCACCGAGTTTCGTCTGCTGGACTACCTGGCGCGTCATCCTGGCAGAGTCTTCAGCCGCGATCATTTGCTGGACGCTGTCTGGGGCGATGCCCGCTTCGTCACGCCCCGTTCGGTGGACGTTTATGTGAGCCGCATCCGGGAGAAGATCGAAGCCGATCCGGAAAACCCGCGCCACCTGAAGACGGTGCGCGGCGCCGGCTACCGTTTCGAGCTTCCCAAGAGCGAGTAGGGCGCCTTGAAATCAAAGATTTTCATGAAGCTGCTCGGTCTCTTTCTTCTGCTGCTGGTCTTTCAGGCGGCGGCGATGGAGTTTGTATTCATTCCTTTTATCGAGCGGAGAGTATTGGAGATTCCCCCCGGCAAGACCAACCTGTTTCTTGGCAATGAGACTCTCTGGTCCGGCCTGATTGCGCTTGCTGTGGCGCTGATCTTGGCAGTATGGGTTGCCAGCCGCATCACCACGCGGCTTGACCGGGTCATCGCCTTCGCGCGCCGCATTGCCGCAGGCGAGTTGAGCGCACGACTTGATTACGACGCCGACGATCCGCTCTCCTCCATCGAGGCATCGCTGGACCAGGCCGCCCAGCGGCTCACGGAGAGCATTGCCGAGATTGAGAGCCGTCGCCAGGAGCTGGCCGGGCTGCTCGATTCCTTACAGGAAGCCGTGGTCGCCATCACGCCCGAAGGGCTGGTCCGCTGGTCCAATGCGGCCATGGGTCGCATCGCCGGCACGCAGATTCGCATGGGCCTCCCGCTGATCCACTCGGTGCAAGATCCCGAACTACTGGCCTGCGTGAAAGCGGCGTTGGAGCTTCGCGAAGAGCGTTCCGGGCGGGCCAGCACTCTGGCGCCGGGCCGCATCTTTGAGATCCATGCTGTTCCCATGTCCACCGGCGGAGCGCTGGCCGTGCTGCACGACATTACCCGCATTGATGCCGCGGAAAAATCCCGCCGCGAGTTTGTGGCCAACGTAAGCCACGAGCTACGCACCCCTCTCACCTCAATCCAGGGTTACGTCGAGACGCTGATCGAGGATCCCCATGTACGCCAGGAAACCAGCCGGGAGTTCCTGGGCATCATCCTCAAGAACGCCACCCGCATGAGCCGCCTTACGGAGGATCTGATCGCCCTGGCCAGCGTGGAGAGCCCCGACTACAAGCTGATGCTTCAACCCATGCGGGCCAGCGCGCTGGTTCAGGACGCAGTCAAATCGCTGGGCGGCATGGTGGTAGATTCAGGCGTCGAGCTGGAATCATCCGGAGCACCGGATGCGCTTGTTTTGGCCGAATCCGACGCCATGAACCAGGTCTTCGGCAATCTGGTGGAAAACGCCCTTCGCTACGGCAAGACCGGCAAACGTATCCTGGTCGGCGCGCGGCTCTTGGAATCGGAGGTAGAGTTTACCGTGCAGGATTTCGGCCCGGGCATCGCCGCCGAGCACCTGAGCCGCATCTTCGAGCGCTTTTATCGCGTAGACAAGGCGCGCTCCCGCGAGTCGGGCGGCACGGGCCTGGGGCTGGCCATTGTCAAGCACATTGTGCTGGCCCACGGCGGACGCATCTGGGCAGAGAGCGAACTGGGCTCCGGCGCCGCGTTTCATTTTACGTTGCCCCGGTTCACGCCATCTCCGTCGCCCGAAGCGCAGCAGGCTCCCGCCGCAGGGGTTTAGATAAGCAAGTCAATCACGACGAAAATCGCGGCTGGGAGGAGTGGTGAGCTCGCTGGGACTCGAACCCAGGACCCACGCCTTAAAAGGGCGTTGCTCTACCAACTGAGCTACGAGCTCTCACAGGGCCGCTACTACCAAATTATCACAGAGATGGCTTGGCCGCTTGAGCCGGCTCCTGGGTACGCTTCCTCAGCCGTGGGTTGCAGTACCCTTGCGATCATGATGCAACCGTTCTTCAGCGAAAAATCTGATGCGAAACGGCCGATAAGCGGCTTATGTTATAGTTTCTGGCGGAGAAGAATATGACTCTCGGACAGTTTCTAGGCAAGCAATTCATCGCTGTCATTGAATGGAATGAACCGGCTGAAGGCATTCTTACCTATCGCTATCCCATGCGCGACCTGGAAATAGAAAACGGCGGCCAGCTTACCGTAAGTGAGTCGCAGATGGCCGCCTTCGTCAACGAAGGCAAGATTGCCGATGTCTTCGGTCCCGGCCTGCATACGCTCAACACCCGCAACCTTCCCCTGCTCACCGATCTGATGAACTGGGATAAGGCCTTTGAATCGCCCTTCAAGTCCGAGGTCTACTTTTTCTCGACGCGCCTGCAGATCGACCAGAAGTGGGGAACGGCCACGCCCATTACCATCCGCGACAAGGAGTTCGGGGCGGTTCGATTGCGCTGTTACGGCATCTACTCCTATCGCATCAGTGATCCGCGCGTCTTTTTCAACCAGATCAGCGGCACTCGTGACAGTTATCTTGCCGCCGACCTCGAAGGTCAGTTGCGCGACACCATTGTCGCCCGCATGACCGACATCTTTGCCGGCAGCGACGTCTCGTTTCTCGACATGGCCGCCAATCAGGCCCTGCTGTCCTACAAGATTGCCGATGTGATGAAGCCGGCATTTGACGCGCTCGGCCTCGAACTGAATCAGTTTGTCGTCCAGAACATCTCCCTGCCAGACGAGCTGCAAAAGGTCTTTGACCAACGCGTCGGCATGAATATGGTCGGCGATCTGGGCCGCTACACGCTGTACTCGGCGGCGGAGTCATTGGATTTGTCGGCAGCCAACACCAGCGGCGCGGCCGGCATGGGCATGGGACTTGGAGCCGGCGCTGCCGTTGCGCAGGTTCTCTCCAACGCACTCAAGCCATCCATGACTGCACCGGGCGCGATCCCCTCCCAGCCGCCAACTCCCGCTCCGGTTCTGATCGGCGCTCCGGCCGGCTCTGATGCAGCTGCCTCGGAAGGCATTAAGTTCTGCATTGAGTGCGGAAAACCAATTCCTCAGCGCGCAAAATTCTGCGCAGAATGTGGAAAGCCCCAATGAATTGTCCCTCCTGCGGCGCTCCCATGCGGCTCAGGCCGGATATGGAGAGCTACAAGTGCGACTTTTGCCAGAACACGTTTTTTCCGGAGAAGAACGACGACGGGGTGCGTGTTCTCGGCGAGCCGAGCGGACAGGATTGCCCGCTTTGCAATATTCCTCTAGTCCATGCCGTTCTGGCGAAGAACCCTATCATCTACTGCACCGGATGCAAGGGCATGCTGATTCCGATGGCAATGCTGGAGGGCCTGATCGAAGAGTTGCGGGATGAGCACGGAGCCGGCGCCGCTCCGGTTGCTCCCGACAAAGAAGATTTGCGGCGCAAGATCAACTGCCCGCAGTGCCACCGTCCCATGGATGCGCACTTCTATGCCGGTCCGGGCAACGCGGTCATCGACTCCTGCGAGGAGTGTTCTCTCATCTGGCTGGATCGCGGCGTACTGATGCGCATTGTCCATGCGCCCGACGATTCCAGCCCGACGAACTCAGAGTGGGAATAACTTATCGAATCCAACCGCTGTCCGCTGTGCGCATCTTAGCGAGAAAGAATTTCAAACCCGGCGCACGGGCTTCTCCATTTGCATAGGCACTACCTGCACGGTGACGTCGCGTATCTCAGAGAGGAAGCGATTGAGCACTGAGCCGTGCAGCAGAACGTCCCAGCGCGAGCGTGCCGACTGGCCGAAGACCACGTGGGAGATGCCCTCCTCCTGGGCAAATCGGATGAGAGAGTCGGCGACGTTCTTGCCGGTAAGCGAGACCACTTGCGCGCCCAGGTCGCGGGCTATGCGCTGGCACTCTTCGAGGCGATGGAAGGCCTCGGGGTCGCCGTGGCCCTTATCGTCTTCAGGACGGGTGACGTAGACGGCGTACCAGTTGCTTGCCAGGCGACCGGCGATGCGAGCGCCCACGCGCAAGAGTCGCTCGGCGCCGGGCCGGGTGCTGAGGCAGACCATCACCTTCTCCGGGGTGGACACCTGTTCCAATCCTTGTATGCGACGGTACTGAGCTTCCTGGTTGCCCACCTGCTCGGCGGTAGTGCGCAGGGCCAGTTCGCGGAGCATATTCAGGTTACCTTTGCGGAAAAAGTTGGCCAGCGACTGCTCGACCTTTTCTGGCGCGTAAATCTTGCCCTGGCGCAGGCGGTTACGCAGCTCGTCCACGGTTACATCCACGTTCACCACTTCACTGGCGCGCTTGAGGAAGCTGTCGGGAACGGTCTCGCGGATGATAGTGTTGGCGGAGCGGTTGACGGTATCGTTGAGCGTTTCCAGGTGTTGGATGTTAACCGCCGTCATGACATTGATGCCGGCGTCGAGCAACTCCAGCACATCCTCGTAGCGCTTGCGGTTCTTGCTGCCGGGAACGTTGGTGTGGGCCAGCTCATCCACGATGACGGTTTGCGGATGGCGGGCCAGGATGGCGTCCACATCCAACTCTTTCAAAATGACGCCACGGTAGGGAATCTCGCGCTGGGGCACAACCTCCAGGTCGCGGACGCGAGCCGCGGTCTCCTCGCGCCCGTGAGTTTCCACCAGCCCGATGACCACATCCATACCCTGCTGATGCTTCATCCGGTAAGCGTCGTTGAGCATATCGTATGTCTTGCCCACACCCGGCGCGGCGCCGATATAGACACGAAGCCTGGCTGGTTCCTGCTGGCGTTCCAGTTTAATCTCTGCCACGGCTCAGCCCTCCTCGACGGGATAGCGAACTTCTTCGACGGCCGCTACGGGAAGGATAAAGCGGAAGGTGGTTCCCTGGCCCAGACGGCTCTCGACGGCAATCTGGCCGCCCAACTGCTCGATCAGGCGGCGAACCAACGCGAGGCCGAGGCCGGAACTCTTCTCAGAGAATGTGCTGAAGCGGTCGAAGATGGTTCCCAGCCGGTCGGACTCGATGCCGCGTCCGGTATCGCGCACCGTGAACTGCACAGAGTTCTGGACCTCTTCGGCGGCCAGCAGAATCTCTCCCTCGGGCGGCGTGTATCGCAAGGCATTCGACAGCAGGTTGTCCAGGATGGAGCGCACCGCGCGCCGATCAGCCTGCACATAGGAGAGATCTTCATAGGCCGCGACCTCGATGCGGATACGCTTCTGAGCCGCTTCGTCGCAGAAACGGTCGCGGGCTTCGTTCAGGAGCTGCAAGGGGCGCAGTCGTTCCAGCGTGAACTGGCGGCGGCCTGCGTCCAGTTCGGCTACCTCAATCAGGTCGCCCATCAGATCGTCCAGCTTCTCGCTCTCGTTGCCGGCCTCGGCCACCAGTTCCGCCTGCAAGGGGAGCAGCTCTCCGGCAAATCCCTGTCCCAGAGCGTAAAGGCCCCGGCGCAACTGGAGCAGCGGGTCGCGCAGTTTGCGGCTGGCCACGCTGATGAACTGCGTCTTGAAGCGGTCGGTATCCTGCAAGCTGGTGACGTCTTCAAGAGTGGTAACGGTGCCCAGAAGCCGCTTTTCAGCGTCGCGCATAGGGGTAGTGCGCAGGCGGTAGCTGCGCTCCTGGCTGCCGATACGCAAGGGCAGCAGGGAGGCATCGCCCTCGTCGGCTACGGCCTTTTGCATGGAGACGGCGTCGCGGATGGCGCTTAAGATTTTGTCGCCGCCGGGCGCTTTGGCCAGCGCCATGCGGTCGGTGGCGGCTTCACCCAGCAGATCGGCGGCAGCCTGATTTACCTTGAGTAGCTGTCCCTTGCCGTCGGTGACGATGATGGGTTCGAAGATGGATTGCAGCACGGCGTCGGAGAGTTGAAACTCCATCTGGCGACGCCCAGCCTCGGATTCGCCCAGCTCGCGCAGGCGGACGGCGATGCGGTTCAGCTCGGCGGCGATTACGCCGAAGCTATCGCGGCTGCTCCACTCCACGCGGTGCTTCAGATTGCCCTCGGCGATCCTGCGGGCATCGCGGGCCAGCATACGGATGGGGCGCAACACAAAGTAGACGTTCACTACAGCGACCACTGCGGTGGCCGCCACAAACAGGTACGCGAACCGGAGTTGTCCCGCCGCTGCCAGGGCATTGTGCGTGGCCGCCACCAGCCCGGCAATGAGGCCGACCAAAAGCACGCAGCCGAAAATCAGTCGCTGAGTAAGGTTGAGCATGAACCGGTCTCCGGCCGGTAGAGTGGACAGTGGTCAGGAATTGCCGCACATTGGGCAGCCAAAACTTCAGCCAACAATACACTCAAAACTAACATGAAACAATACACCAATTGTACTGATAGTATCCCGATCCAATCCCTTTTATTCCCAGAGGTATGATAGGGCAAGCAAAGGACTAATCACTGTCCACTGACCACTGTTCACTGGCTACTCTTCACGGAATTCTACAAACAGCCAGACTGTTATTGTGCCACTGGCAGTCGAGGCCAGCCGGTTGAGGATAGGCAACCAGCACCCAATTGACGCCAAACTTCGCCTTCAGGCGCTCAAAGTCGGCAAGCTGAAAATGGCTCCAGCCTTTCTGGGCTCGAAGCTGCCGCTCCCAGACCTCACCCAACTCTGGAACCTGCGTCACCACCGATCCATCCTTGATCTTATCGGCTAACTGGCTGCGCTCGGCCAGCGCGCGGAAGCTGTGGTAGTCCTCCCCGGGCGCGGCCAGGTACTCGGGGTTGAGGGCAAAATAGGCGTCGGTAGGCGTGTTCTGGCGAATCCACGCGAAAGCCTGCAGCCAGGGGTTGGCGGTGGAGCGTCCGGGCAGTTCCAGATGCTCGCTTCCGCTGAACTGTAACCGCTGAGAGATGAACATTCCCGCATTGATAGCCACGAGAAACACTGCCCAGCGCCAGAGGCTTGCCTTGAGCAGGTATTTGCCCAGCAGGCAGCCGCCTACCAGCATCATGAAGAAATAAATCAGGTGGAGAAAGCGCATTGGCTGCAGGGGAGTAAGCCGGATCAGGGCAGGGAATCCCAGCATGACCATGGCCACCGCTAGTTGAAAGAGTCCATAAAGGAATACGGCCAGCGCAAAGCGCGCCAGCAGCGTCTCGCCGCGCCTACGGCTTACGCGCCAAAGCAGCCAGAATAGAAACAGGGGCGCCCATGCTCCCAGCCACTCATACCAGGTCCAGCGGAAAAGGAAGAAGTAGTGGCGCATGTATAGCGCATCACGCCAGGCGGGCGTGGGCGGCTCCAAGACCCAGCCAAGTGGGATAAAGGCGGCTGTCCATGAACCCTGCCCGAACATTGGCCATCGCCGCAGCCAGTGATGCTTAGGTTCCAGCAGGACCATGGTCAGGAAGAAGCAAAACGAGACGCCGAACGCGGCCATGAGAGGATGCAGCAGGAACGCCAGCAACAGGAAGGGAACTGCTTGCCAGCTTTTGCCTGTCAGGATTCGCGAAACCGCAAGCAGAATGAAGCCCGTGGCAATCGTGCGCGGGTGCAGATGCTGATCGACCAGGTACAGCGCGGTTCCGGCCACCGGCAGGGTGAACATAGCCGTGACCAGGGCAACTCCTGCCCATTGCGCCCGCGCTTCCGGAAAGAGCCTGCGCGCAATGGTCCAGCAGCCGAAGACGATGAACGCGACTGATACAAACTGCCAGAAAAGCTCCGTGGCGGCCACGGAAATACCGGTCCAGCGGACAAACCCGGCGACCCAGTTGTCGAAAAAGCTGGCCTGCATTTGATAGCGGAAAAAGCAGGAGTCGTGGGAGTATAGAGAGGGATTCAGGTCGAATTTAACCGCGGTAAGATAAATGCCGTCATCCTCGAAGCCGGGATGGTAGCCCATGACGGCCAGGCCGAGCGTCGTGAACAGCATGGTCAGTAAAAAATTGACCGGAAGATAGCGCCTCAAACGGATAAACCCCGTATACTCAAGCTCGTAATGTTACCAACAAAGATAGCTTTATCGTACACGCCGGCGGAGGGAGCGGCAACGCGGTCCCAGCCTGCGGCGGAGCCTCAGACGCGTGGTCAAAATAAGCTGGCGCTGGTTATTCCTACCCTGCGCGAGGCCGATAATATTGGCGGCCTGCTCAATCATGTGCGCTCCGTGCTCGATCCTGTGGGAATTGATTACGAGATTCTGGTGGTCGATGACGACAGCCGCGACGGTACCGATGAGATTGTCTCCACCATCGCCCAAAAGGATACGCGCGTGCGCTTGCTGGTCCGCAAAGGAGAGCGCGGCTTGTCCGGCGCCGTTCTTTACGGCTGGCGACAGACGGAGGCGGCGATTCTAGGCGTGATGGACGCAGACGGGCAGCACCCACCGGAGCTGCTGCCCGCATTGATTTCAGCCATTCTTGCTGGCAACGATCTGACGATTGGCAGCCGCTACACCGTGGGCGGGCAGGTGGGTAAGTGGAATCCTGTGCGGAAGTTTCTTTCCTCCGCGGCCGTCTGGGCCACCTGGCCTATTCAGCGAGCGGGTATCCGCGCTCACGATCCGATGACCGGATTTTTTCTTGTTCGCCGTGAATGCATTGACGGAATTGCCTTCCAACCCTCCGGCTTCAAATTATTATTGGAGATTCTGGTGCGCGGCCGTATCCGCTCGGTGGCGGAGGTTCCGTTGGCCTTTGGCAGCCGCCATCGTGGGACGAGCAAGGCCAATTTCAAAGTGGGCTGGGATTATGCCAAGCTGCTGGCCCGGCTCTACGCAGAAAGATTCGGCTTTTGGCACCGAGGCTGAGACAGGTTCAGATTATAGCGCCGGTAGCAGCATGCGCAGCAGCAGGAACCCGCCCACGCCGGCAAAGAAGACCAGCGCCATGCGAATTCCGGGCTCACGGTTGACCTCTGGCACCAGATCCGTGGCCGCCACATAAAGAGCCACGCCGGCGGAGAGGGGCAGCCCGTACAGCACAAGGCCGGGAGCCATCCCAATCACAAGCACGCCGGCCAATGTGGCCGCCGCCAACGCCACGGCAGAATAAAAGGCCGCTGTCCGGCTTCGTCCGCTGGCCATCATCACCGAGGCCATGGTGAATCCCTCCGGCGCTTTGTGCAGAAGAATCGCCAGAAAGATCAGCCAGCCCAGCCAGTTGGAGAGCGCAAACCCCGAGCCGATGGCCACGCCGTCAAAGAGCGCATGGACGCTCAGTCCGGCCAGCACAGAAATGCCGGTATGCCGCGAGACAAACTCGCCTGTATGCGTCTCCTCGCCATAGTGAAAGTGGGCGTTGATGGTGTGCTCCAGCAGATGCACCACGCAGTAGCCGCCCATGATGAGGACCGGCGCAAGACTTTGGCTCTGCTTCATGCTTTCAGGAATCATCTCCAGCACGGCGGTGGCCATCAGAAAGCCCGCGCCCAGGGCGACAAAGTAGCGCAGATAGCGCTCAACTCCTTTGGCGCGCACCAGCACAAAGCCGCCAGCCACGTCGGCCAGCGCGGCAATGGCGCCGAGAATGAGAGAAATCCTGAGCATTGACCCTTTACCCGCTATGCCGGATGTGCATCACGTCGCCATCCTGCACCACGTACTCCTTGCCTTCCAGCCGCAGCGTGCCTTTGGCCCGCGCCGCAGCTTCCGAGCCGGCGGCCAGCAGGTTGTCCCAGCGGATGGTCTCGGCGCGAATGAAGTGGTGCTCGAGATCCGAGTGAATTGCCCCGGCTCCTTGCGGCGCCTTCGAGCCTGCGGGAATCGTCCAAGCGCGGCACTCATCCTCGCCGGCGGTAAAGAAGCTGATCAGCCCCAGCAGTTCGTAACTCTTGCGGATCAGCCGCACCAGGCCGCTCTCATGCAGCCCGTAGCTGGCCAGAAACTCAGCTGCCTCCTCGTCGTCCATCTCCGCCAGCTCAGCCTCCACCTTGCCGCAGATGGCCGTGGCGCCGGCGTTGGGCCGGTGCGCAACCTCATCCAGCTTGAAGCGGCTGACAGCGGCCTCCAGATCATCACCCAGCGTAGTGCTCTCGCCGATGTTGAGCGCGTAAAGAATCGGCTTCTGCGACAGGAACATGAAGCCCTTGATGAGCTTCTTCTCCTCGGGAGTCATCTCCAGCTCGCGCAGCGGCCGCTCCTTCTCCAAGGCCGCTTTGGAGCGCACGAGCAGGGTGTGTTCACGCTCCAGCTCGCCGGTGCGCTGCTTTTTCAAGTCTTTTTCCACACGCTCCAGACGCTTTTCCACCTGGGCCAGGTCGCTGATCATCAGGTCGAATTCGACGTTGCGGATGTCGCGCAGGGGGTCGATGGGGCCGACGTGGGGAATCGACTCCTCCTCGAAAGCGCGCAGCACGTGAATCAGCGCATCCACCTGGCGCAGGCTGGCCAGGAACGCGGTTTCTTTCAGCGCCTCCTGCCCGATAGCCGCTACGTCCACGAACTCGACAGATGCGTAGGTAGTCTTCTTTGGCGAGTAGAGCGCCGAGAGCTTGTCCAGTCGCTCGTCGGGCACGCGCGCCACTCCGATATGCTCTTGGCGAGAGTGGCCGTGCTCCTCGAGCCTGGCCTTGGTCAGAATCTTGAACAGTGATGTCTTACCCACCTGTGGCAGGCCGATGATGCCAGTCTTCATGCGCGTCCTATAAGGCTCCCGACAGGAAAAACGTGTCCCAAGAAGCCTCTTCGATGATACAGGAGCAGGGAACTGGGAATAGCTGTGCGGCGTCCGCATCAAACGGCAGTAGATGTAAGAAAGAAGACCTGATGTAAGTTGTTGAAAATGGTGGGCCTGCAGGGATTTGAACCCCGAACCAAGGGATTATGAGTCCCCTGCTCTAACCGTTGAGCTACAGGCCCTCTTGTTTTCTCAGTGTGACACAGCCGCTGGGCAATCGTCACCTCGCCAGGCTGCGAAACGGGCAGCCGAAGCTAACGGCAAGACTCTGCGCAATTGGTCCTGGGACGGTTATTGCATGACTAGGACGAAAATCGTGCCGAAGCCGTTTTCCACCCCCATTATGATTTATGGAATTTTGAAGCTACGGGAGGCGCCTGAACCCTCACTCCTTATGACAGCGGCCTACCCGGTCTCTTCTGCAGCCGTCGAGATCAACGCTTGGATATTCTCCGTGGGCGCATGAGGAGGCATTCCTCCACCACACGAAACAATCAAGCGTGACCGGTCATTGAGAACATTCAGCATCTCCCTGACCGAGCGCTTCACATCAGCCGGCGTTCCTTCGGCCAGCACGTCGCGTGGAGGAATGTTACCCATGAGCGCAATCCGGTTGTTTGTCCAACTCTTCATTTCCGCCAGCGAATGCTGAATGCCAAAGTTGAGCAGATTGATTCCCGCCGCCTCTAGCAAAGGCGCGCTTGCCTTGCAGGGGGCATCGTTGTGGAAGAACTTTACAGTAACGTCAGCACTGAATGCGCGTTGTAAATACGGCAGAGCGAATGTTTCGCAATCGCGACGGCTGATGAATCCGACAATATCGTCGAGCAAAAAGATGCCGTCAATTGATGGGAATGCTTCGCGCTGAAACGCGATCCAGTCCACTAAAAAGTCCGTGACGATAGCGAGCAGTTGATGCATCAGCTCCGGCTCCATCTTCAGAGCCTCTAAAAACTCAGACGTTCCCATCAAGAACGAGGCGATATTGAGCGGACCGCGAGCCACGGCGAAACGGATTTTGTGGCCTGCCTTTTCGATTTCCGGCTGCAGGTGCTTGAGCCGCTTGATCATAAATGGCAGCAAGCCGTGTTTGCGCGGATCGGGTTTTTCCAGATGCTCGACCTCGGATGGAGAGTGCAGAACTTTCCTGGCGAAGGGGAATTCGTTCTCCCCCCAGATGGAGACAGAGCCGAAGGCCGAGGGTTCCGTGCACATCCCGTATTCGGACCAGAAACCCGGCAGGAAAATCGCTTCTGGAAAGGTGCGAATGGCTTGGAGATTGTCGTCCAGAAAAATACTTTCGTTGGTGAAATAATCCAAAATCGTATGCCCCGCCCAATTCGGGAGCCAGGGACTATCGATGATGAAAGCTGTGGGGAGAGGATGAATCGTTTCTCCGCGAATAACAGAGACGAGCGTCGTCCATTGCTGGTCGGTCATGGCCTGCCTTACCTCGCACAATTTTCGAATCTAAACTTCCGTCAAACGGCGCACCAAATCGTTCGCCGCCGCAGCGCTCTCATAGAGCCCACCTCTGCCGATATTCATAGCAGTCAGAGTATCACGCCCAAGCGGCCTGATTGACATTTCACGCTTTCCGGTTATATGCTTCACTCCACAAATTATATGTATGGGGTTGATGCCAATGCCAACTTGCGTGTGCTCTCGCGCCCTGCTTCAACGTCTTATTATCCTGAGGCCCCGCGTATGGAAGTCGATCATTACTTGGCTTCTTTTGATAGCTGCTGCGATCTTCCCGTTACGCGGCTTTAGCATTGGCCAACCGAAATATGTTGAGACCACCCCCGCTTCCAACAGCTTCCGGCTGGTGCATGAGGGAAGCGTGGCGATGCTCTATGTGGATGCGAACGACTATGCAGGTGTGACACGCGCAGCTCACGATCTGCAGGCTGACATCTTCCGTGTGAGTAGCCGCAATGCGCAGATTAAAGAGGACGGGAAGTCCCTCTCCGGCGACGTGGTTTTCATCGGCACGATCGGTAAGAGCGGAATCATCGACAGGCTGATTCGCGAGCGGAAGATTGATGTGAGTCAGATAGCCGGCAAGTGGGAATCGACGCTGATTCAGGTAGTCCCCCATCCCTTTCCTGGCGTGGCCCGCGGCCTGGTGATCGCGGGCAGCGATAAGCGCGGGACTATTTACGGGGTCTACGATCTCTCCGAGCAGATCGGAGTTTCGCCCTGGTACTGGTGGGCGGATGTTCCCGTGGAACACAAGGATGCGTTGTATGTGAAGGCGGGACGCTGGGTGCAAGGCGAACCAGCGGTCAAATATCGCGGCATCTTTCTCAATGACGAGGCCCCCTCGCTGACCGGCTGGGTCAATGAGAAGTATGGTGGATTTAACCACCAGTTTTACGAGAAGGTTTTTGAGTTGTTGCTCCGACTGAAGGCCAACTTCCTCTGGCCGGCAATGTGGGACAGCGCCTTCAACGAAGACGATCCCCTGAATCCCAAGCTGGCCGATGAATATGGCATTGTGATGGGCACATCGCATCATGAGCCGATGCTGCGCGCACAGCAAGAGTGGAAGCGCCACGGCGTGGGGCCGTGGAATTATGCGACCAACGCCAAGAACCTCGATGCATTTTGGGAAGCAGGAATCGAGCGCAACAAGAATTATGAGAGCATCATCACGCTCGGCATGAGGGGCGACGGAGACAAGCCGATGGCCGAAAAGGATGATATAGCTCTGCTGGAAAAGATCGTAGCAGATCAGCGAGCGATCATCGCCCGTCACCAGACGCCCACGCTCGCCTCCGATCCCCAGGTTTGGGCACTGTATAAGGAGGTGCAGGGTTACTACGAGAAAGGCATGCGCGTGCCGGACGACGTGACGCTGCTATGGTGCGACGATAACTGGGGAAATATACGCAGGCTGCCTACAGCGGATGAAAGAAAGCGCAGCGGCGGCGCAGGAATCTACTACCACTTTGACTATGTGGGCGGTCCGCGCTCCTATAAGTGGCTCAATACTTACTCCATTACTAAAGTTTGGGAGCAAATGAATCTTGCCTCCGCCTATGGGGCCAATCGCATCTGGATCGTAAATGTAGGCGATTTGAAGCCGATGGAGTTTCCGATAGAGTTCTTTCTCAATATGGCTCGGGACCCGAACCGATGGGGCAAGGATCACCTTCAGGAATTCACCGAACTTTGGGCCGAGCGCAAATTCGGTCCGGAACACGCAGCGGAAATTGCGGATATTGTCTCCAAGTACACGCAATACAATGGGCGGCGCAAGCCGGAGCAACTGGAGCCGGATACCTTCAGCCAGGTAAATTACCAGGAAGCTGACCGCGTTTATTCCGAATGGAAGTCGCTCACCGAGAGAGCCGAGCGAGTATATCAAAAACTTCCAGAGGACAAGCGCGACGCATTCTTTGAGCTGGTGCTTTATCCAACGAAGGCCTCTGCCATCGTGAATGAGTTATACATTACAGCCGGCAAGAACCACTTATATGCCGCGCAAGGCAGAGTTAGCGCAAACGATCTTGCCGCCGAGGCGCGGGCCCTTTTTGCGGAGGACGCCGCGCTTTCCGATGAGTACAATCACAGGCTCGCGCACGGCAAATGGGACCACATGATGGACCAGACCCACATCGGGTACACCTTCTGGAACGAGCCGCCGCTCAATGCCATGCCGGCCGTCTCTGAGGTTCAACCGGTTTCCGGGCCAAGTATGGCAGTGGCTGCCGAAGGATTGCCGTTTGTTAGCTCGCGCGACATTCAAGTTCTGGCGCTGCCTGCTTTCGATGTTTTCAATCGGCAAACTCAGTTCATCGATGCGTTCAATCGCGGGACAGAACCTTTTGAATTTTCCGCAAGCACGGATCGGCCATGGATCAAGCTAAGTGAAACGCATGGGCATGTCACCAAGGAAGAAAGGCTGCTTGTCAGCATCGACTGGGCCGGAGTCTCCGAGGGTGAGAATGACGGCACGGTTATGCTCACTCAAGAAGGCGGCAGAGAGATTCATGTCCGCGTGAGGGCGCTGAATCCACCAGTGCCTGCGAGAGAATCCTTGCAGGGTTTTGTCGAAGGCAACCACTACGTCTCGATGGAGGCGGAGCACTTCACCGGCGAGACAAGCGCAGGCGAAGTTCATTGGGATAAGATTCCAGGCTTTGGCGAGACGCTCTCCGGGATGACTGTTTTCCCGGTAACTGCGCCGAGCGCGGAACCGCCGCGACCGGCTCCGGTTCTCGAATACAAGATGTACTTATTTGAGGGAGGCAAGTTCAATGTGGAAGCCATTTTGGCGCCCACACTGAACTTCGTTCCCGGCCGTGGACTGAGGTATGCTCTCTCCTTTGACGATCAACAGCCGCAAATGGTCGATGCTTTGGAACATAACTCAGAAAAGGACTGGGAGCAGGCAGTCAGCGACGGCGTTCGGAAGATTACTTCCACGCTCAAAGTGGATGGATCGGGTTATCATACGCTGAAATTCCGGATGGTTGACCCCGGCGTGGTGCTGGAAAAACTAGTAATCAGTTCCAGTCCTCTGCCGCCCAGTTATCTTGGGCCTCCTGAGAGTTATCGCAATACCGCACAAGCTGTGCATTAGCGTGCAGGTATTCTGCAGCCGGCTACATTCGGATTGGAGCGACAAATGGCGAGACCGAATCATGTTGGCTTTTCCAGCGCGTGTTTTTCAGCATAGTTTCATTAAGAGGAAACATGTGGCGTTTACACTGTGAGTTCACAATACAGTTCTGTCGGCCGCGTTAAGTACTATTTGGATGATGTTTTTAAGGCTCTGGCAACTTTTGACGTTGAACGCTGATAACCCGAATGGCGCTGCAGGACAACAGCGGCGGCGCCACGAAGACGGGCGAGTTCACCGTCGTTGGTGATTACCAATTGCGGAGTATGCCCTGCCAGCATGGAGGCCTCCAATTCGGCTTGAATTATGGGGCCGAAGCGAGCCCAGCAGGTTGTGATATCGCCCGCAATGAGAATCACTTCAGGAGAGAGCGCGGCAGTAACAAGCCGCAGTCCGCGGCCCAGGCAGGCGGCCTGGCGGGAGACGGCTGCAATCGCAGCGGGGTCGTCTTCTTCGGTCATGTGAAGCAGTTCGTGAATGTTCACGGGCGCATCGTTGGGGCATATTTCCGCATAATATCGAAGCGCCGCGTTGGAAGATGCAAAGACCTCCCAGCATCCGCGCTGTCCGCAGCCGCACAAGGGGCCGGTGGGGTCAATAGGGCTGTGGCCAAACTCGCCGGCCAGGCCGCTGCGGCTGGTGATAATCTGCCCGTTGGCCAGGATGGCCGCGCCAACACCCTCCGAAACTGTGATTAATACGGCATTGCGGATGCCATCGAGCTTGCCTGACCATAGCTCGGCAAGCAGGCAGGCGTTGGCGGCGTTCATCAGCTCGACTTGCAACCGCATCCTGTCTTCGATGGCTCGCTTAATATCGTAGCTGCCCCACTTCAAATTGGGAGCAAGAATCAAAAGTTGCGACTCCGGATCGATGCGGCCGGGCATGCTGATGCCTATCCCCTCAAAGGAATGGTTGGGATGGTTGTCGCGCATGGATTCCATACGCTGAACGATCTTGCCGATCGCGCTCTCTGGATCCGAAACTAGCGGCACCACTTCACGCGCGAGGAATCGCCCATTCAGATCGAGAAGAGCGACAATCGCCTGCTTGGGCCGGACATCAACGGCCAAAATCACCAATTCATCGTTGAGCGCAAGAAGAGTGGGGTGCCTGCCGCGAGGCCGCCGTTCAATGGCGCCCTCCTTCACCCATTTTTCGGCGATCAACTGCTCGACTATCGCGGAAACCGTGCTGGGTTGCAAGCCGGAGGCCCGCGCAAGGTCCGCACGGGATACCGGCTGCCGGGAACGAATGATCTCAAGAACCACATCGCGATTGATATCCCGCGCGCTTTCGCTGGTCGCTAACTGAACATAGGCCAGGTCGATGCGCTTGATTCCACGTGTTGTAGGTGCCGACGGTGTGATTGATTTCATTCTTGCCGGTTGACTCCGTCTGGAAAAATACTACTTTTCAGAATAGCAGGTTGTTCAGCCGCCCACTTATTAAGCCGGGCTCTACTCGCCTTTTCGCAGACTGGGGGTATTCCAAGGGACAACTCCCGAGACTTCCCCTAACTGTATCAGCAGTTCTTAAGCCCGTCGATATTCTTATAGTCGACCAGGTGAGTCGTGTCATCTGCCAGCGTTATCTCCGCTCCCAGGACTGAACCGGAAGGAGTCACCTCCATGATCCGGATAGACTTCACCGGATCCAATTCTTCCGGCGTCCAGGGGGTGTTATCGGTCTTGTGCAGCATCGCCGTAATCATCAATTCCATCGCCGGGTTCTTGGCGGCGCGTTTGCGATGAACGAACAGCACAGTGCTCTCCTCCGTTTCCGCATTGAAGCCGCGGTGGACCTGACTCTGAATTGAGTCCCAGCCGTTGTACGCGATCATCGCCACCGATCTGCCCGGAATCGAGGCCGTGATCCCCTGCTTCATAACGTTCTCGAACGTGTGCAACGCGGCCTTCTTCCCGCCGAAATGCGGCAGGCCGAAATGACCGAGCGTGAGCTCATGCTCGAAGGCCAACCGGCAGCGGTCGACGCGAATGACGCCTCCGGGAACCGTGATCTCCGCGAGGTCAATGATGTATCCAACTCCGTTGTTGGGCGGTTTCCGCATAATCAATTGGCGGTAGAGCACACCGTCGCGCACGCCGTTGAAAAGAATGCTTTGCGAGGTCACGTAGGCGGCGCTCTTTGATGCGGCGTTATCGACGGCGCGCCCCGTGAGGTAGAAATTGATGTCCACACCCCTCAGATCGCGAGGATCCAGGCTGCAAAAACAATATTCCTGGGATGTGCCGCCGTTCGGATTGTGGTCTTCCCATGGGAAATGGGTGTTGAACACCAGCTTGGAGTAGTTGTGATCGTCGTCATACACCTTGCCGGAGACGATCTCGGAAGCGCCGCTGCTGCCGTGATTGACCAGAACGATACCCGGCAGTTCGAGCACGGTCCGTTTCGAGCGCTTTCCTAATCCTTCCCACATTCCGTCATTCTCTTTCGCGGTCCAGAACGGAGAATCTTCCGGCAGCGCCAAGCTAATGAAGGGCAGGAACATGATGAATGGGCTGGCTGAACAACTGTAGTTTTGAATGGCGAATTCCCGATGGGGGTAAAAGCCGAGGCTGGGAATGTCGTTCTCGTAAAAGTCTTCCCGCCCGGTGAATTGCAGAATCGATCCGGAACAGAGCCGCCTCGCCCAACCGGCATCGATCGGTGGCTCCGAGGCGAGCAGAAACGACACCGGGAAGCCGCCCGAAATCCAGAGGCGGTAGCAGATGCTTCTGGCCCACATATTGATAAAGCCATTCCGGCCGAAGAAGCTGGTGTACGTTTTGAACAGTTCCTGGAAACTCTTTTCGAGCACGCCAGCGATTTCTGGATAGTGTTCACGGCCAAAGGCACGGCTCCAGATGGTGCCGTAAACGACGAAGAGGCTGATGGTGTAGTAGTTGTAGCTCTGCTCCAGATACCAGCCGTTGCCCGCGTGATACGATGCAACCCACTGCAGGTGGCTTTTCAGCAGATCGTCGTCGATGTCATATCCATTTTTCTTAAGGAGCGAGAGCGCGCAGATGTTGAATACCCGCCAATTATTCTGCGTTGTGCGGTGATGGGCCCACTTGGAGATGGTGACGGCCATCTCATCGCGCTGCTTTCCGGTCAGGTACGGCCACAATACATCGGGCATCAGCAGCAGCGTCTTCGCTAAGCCGCCGAACTCACAGGTGAACTGATAGGTTGCGTCCGGCAGATCCTCGGGCATGGGCAAGCTGTTCACATGCCCCGGCGTCATCGCATTATAGAACTGATTAACGTAATAATCGCGCAGCTTGATGCCACCGATACTGACTTCGGGATCCACGTGGATCAGCGGGGCCGCCAGATTGAAGGTCCTCTCCAGCGCTTCGAATTCGTTGGAGCGATGGCGCCATTGCGGTGCACCCGGCTGCGGATACGACTTGCCTGGCACCTGCGGAAACACGATTGGCGAGTTAAACGACTTCACGTGCCGTAATGCCCGCTGTAGCACATACTTGGCGCATTCGATGTAGTGTTTCCTTGTCATTCCGGTCAGCGGGCTCAGATTCAGATCGGGATTCCTAACTTCAAAAGCATTTTTCATAATAGTCTCGATCTTTCCTCTCAAGTCGAATAAATTACAACGCATGAATGAAATCCACTAATCGCGATGTCCTCTTGCCTTTGTCTCTGAAAACTACTCGCCACAAGTTTGATCGATGATTCTATCACTCAACGCCCGTCCTTTAAAATATACAACTTAACGCGATCCGAGAATTGTCGAACGATTCCTCAAGTCCGGTCAAGAAACTAGTCAATTATTTATCTTCGGCTTACGAATTATGTTGTCTATTGTGTCTTCGTCCCAGAAACTCCGCCCAGACCATGCTTGTTGTCTTCAGAACAGCGGATTGAGACTGCGGGCGCAATTTCGATGTAATCAAGCGCGGCGGGATCGTCTTGGTCCGGAGTTCCTTCCACGCTCAGAAGGTCGCCGGGCTTGAGTTCTATGCCGCAGACGGTGTGGCGTGTGGAGTTGTCGCCGTTGGGGCGGCGGGAGGGGAGTGTGGCGTCGGCGAGCCAGGAGTCAATGGGCTGTCCATTGAGCAGCAGGGTGAACTTCGCTATGCCGCCCTGCAGATCGAAGTACTGTACTGCGATATTGAAGCGGCCACTCTGGCTCGCGTAGTTCCACTCCGCCGAACAGCTTGGCTGATTTGCGCCAGGATCGCAGCTCACAGCACGGCCGCCGGAAGCGTCTTCCCATGGGTTGATGTCGATGATTTTATATCCGTTGAGGCGCGCATCCTCGGCTTCCATGCGTCCGGGGTAGTGACCGGCGCGGCCTTTTTCATCTGGGATGCCACTGAGCTTCAAAAAATACTGCACTATCGCGTCGCGCCAGACGATGGCGTGGCCAGCCTGATATTCAAGGCGGGCGCGCACATCTTCGTAGAGCGCGGGGTCGATGTGCCCTTTGATGGAGGCCCACTCGTCCACCAGAGCCGCCGCTTGCGCCGCGCCCTCGTAGTGGCTGTCGTAGATGTACTGAATCACGGTCTGGCCCGTATGCAGCTTGTACGTGTAGGGCACGTGGTGGAAGAAGAGCAGTAGATCGTCGGGGGTGTTGGCAACAGACTCGTAGATTTTCGCCACCTCGGGCGGATACTGCCCAGCAAAGCCAGCGCCGGTTTTCTCGCTGCGGTCCATGCCCACGCCCAGGTGGTCGGCGCGGTGCCACTGGCCCCATCCGTTATTCTCGCTGGACTCGATGTTGGGACCGTAGTGGCTGCCGGTGATGTCGGTGAGGGTCTGCATTCCCAGCGGTCCGGTGTAATTCACATAAGCCGGCCAGGATTGCATCAGCATCTTGGTCACCGTACTGACTACCGCGGGATCGTTGCTGATGCTCTGGCGCGTCCACTCGGCGGCGATCTGTTCGGGGGTGAGATTAGGATTCCACGCCAACCGCCCAAAGGCATAGAGGTTGGCCAGAGCCAGCGGCGAACCAAGCCAGCCGTCGCGCCCCGCTCCGGCCACGGCGACCATGCCGCCCAGGGGTCGATGAAAGCTCTTGCCCGCGATGATTTCCTTCACCGGCGTGGATCTGCCGCCAGCGCGGAGGTCAAAATCGAGAACCCACTTCCACATGGGGGCGAGATAGACCAGATGGCGCTGCTGGCCGGTGTACTCCTGTGTAACTTCAATCTCCATCGCCTGGTTGGTCCGGCGAAGGCCGGCGAAGAGCGGCGAAACCGGCTCCTGGGCCTGAAAATCGATCGGTCCTTCCTTGGTTTGGATTACGACATTGGGCGCGAAGGCGCCGTCAAGTGGATGGAAGATATCAAAAGCGGCGCGGGCGCGGTCGGCCTTTGGGTCGAGCCAGTTGAGGCGGTGATTATAGACAAAGGCTCGGTACAGGACCACGCCGCCGTGGTGCGCAAGAGCCGCGGCCAGGGTGTTGGCTGCATCGGCGGGAGTGCGGCCGTAGCTGGCGGGGCCGGGCTGACCCTCGGAGTCGGCCTTGACGGTGAAGCCAGCGAAATCGGGGATCAGGGAGTAGATTTCGTTGACCTTGGCTGCCCACCATGCTTTGACAGCTGGATCAGCTGGGTCGTAGGTCGTTAGGCCACCGATCTTTTGCGGGCTGGCGAGGTCAACGCTCATGGCTAGCCGGACTCCCCAGGGACGCATAGCATCAGCGATGCGTGCAACTTGCTTGAGGTGGTCTGAATCGATGAGTTGTGGGGCGGCATTAACGTTATTGATGTTGCAGCCATTGATGCCAACCGAGGCCAGCAGCTGCGCGTACTCGCCCACCGCCGTCAGATCCTCGCGGACGTTGCCGCCTTCGAAAAAAATCGACCGGCCGGCGTATCCGCGTTCGATTGTGCCATCGAGATTGTCCCACTCGTCAACCCAGCGTATAGGCATGGCGGGATGGGAGCGGAGATCTAGATGAGCGAGATCGGCACCGGTTGCTATGAGGCGGAGCAATGCGAAGGCACCGTAGAGGACGCCACGGTCGTCGGCACCAGCGATGATAAGCATGGGTTGGTCAGCTGAACGATTCCAATAGATCCAATAGCCCTCCGGTTCAAGATCGGTGGGTACTGGCAGCTCCGGGAAGGCCCGTCGCACTTCCTCCACCGTCCCGATGATGGTCTCCCCGCCGATAATTTGCCTCGTGCGCGCCGTCAGTCCCACATCGGAGATGGATGGGAGGCTACGTTGCAGCTCCTGAACGCCGGATTTCTCCAGTGTGCCATTTCCCAGAGCGCGCACCTTGAGGGGAATGAGGATTCTGCTATGCGAGCCATCGTATCGCAACCATGCCTGATCTGCCGTTTGCGCGGGGGCTGTAGGCCCGCCTGCCAGAACGAACACGGCCGCAAGGCCCGCAATCAAATCGACTATCTTCTCTGGCATACCTGTTTCTCCGGTCTCTGTTCTATCACCTTTGCATGGAAAAGGTCATCGGTTCAGCACGATTTAATCCTCCCGTCCGTTTCACCTTTGTAGACAGAGTGAGCTCTCTGGACTTAAAATTCAGCTTTCATCCTGTCTAAATGGAATGTTCAGAAAATGCCGCACGTCAGATATTCGCAAACTGCTAAAGAACAGTATAATTTGAGTACTGAAGGAAATTCATTTATTAAGCATGTTAATAATGATTTGAGGTGCAGAAATATGACGCAATCGAACGAACTCTACGACGCGATTCTGAACGGCGATGCAAAGAAGGCGCACGACGCCACGCAGGCCGCGCTGGCGGCGGGAGTCGTGCCGATGGATTTAATCAATGGGTCTATGGTGCCGGCAATGGATGAGGTCGGACGGCTGTTTGAAGCAGAAGAATACTTTGTCCCAGAGCTTCTGCTGGCGGGCCGCGCTATGCGGAGCGCTTTAGAATTGATTCGCCCGCTGATGGCAGCCTCCGGCGAAAAGCTGTCCACGCGAGTGGTGATAGGCACGGTCAAGGGTGACTTGCACGACATCGGGAAAAATATTGTGGGCTCTATGCTAGAAGGCGGTGGGTTTGAGGTGATTGATCTGGGCACCGATGTTTCACCGGAGAAGTTTGTGGCCGCAGTTAAGGAACAAAAGCCTCAGATTGTCTGTTTGTCGGCGTTGCTGACGGTGACCATGCCGGCCATGAAGACAACTATCGACGCATTGCAGTCTGCGGGGCTGCGTACGCAGGTGAAGGTGTTGATTGGCGGCGCTCCTGTCACTCTGCAGTATGCCAAAGAGATCGGCGCGGACGGCTACAGCGAGAACGCCAGCGGCGCTGTAAGTCTCGTCAAAACCCTGCTGGGGGTCTAAGCCTCGCGGCCGCATTTGCTCCGCAACACGTTGATTACAAAGTAGTTCAAACCAGAAGGACCGTGATGCCCATCGCGGCCGTACTATCAACAGCCTGCCCTGCCGCGCTTCGAATAGCGCTCTCATTTATCGGTTAATCTAGATGGACGCGGAAGTTGCAGCGCTCAGCTTCTTCTTTTCGGTCTTTCTTTCATCCAGCTTGGGCCCGATCTTACCAGCGCGGAACGCGCGGTTGTACTGCGCGCAATAGAGATCGAGTCCAAGAACCGCATTGGTTGCATACAAGGTTTCCATCAAGCCGCGATCGGTCGGGTCTACGATTGCGGAGTCGAGGCCGGCTTCTATCGCTAAAGTAAGGAACGCGCGGTTGAGAAGCGTGCGCGCGGGCAACCCGAAGGAGACGTTGCTAAGGCCGCCGGTAAGGTGGGCCTGGGGATATTCGGCCCGAATCGCGCGCATGGTCGCCAGGGTAGTCAAACATGCGTCGCTCTCTGTACCCACCGACATGATAAGCGCGTCCACGAACATGTTCTCGTCCTTCACGCCGGCTTTTCTGGTTTCTTCGAAAAGACGGCGAACAACTGCAATGCGGCCCTCGCAGCTCTGTGAAATGGTGCTTCCGTCCAACGCTAAAGCCAAAACGCGGCATCCATGCTTAGCGACGATAGGCAGAACTAAGCGTATGCGTTGCACTTCCATGCTGATGGAATTAATGATGGGCACTTGCCTGGTGGCGGAGATACCCGCAAGCAACGCCTCAGGGTTAGGACTGTCGAGGCAAAGCGGCTTGTCCACGACTTCCTGCACCGTATTGATCAGCCAAACGATGTCTTCCGGCTCGCGTTCGGGCAAGGTGCCGGCGTTGATGTCCAGGGCGTCGGCGCCTGCTTCAACCTGCGAAACGGCAAGATGGCGAATATGGGCGGCATCGCGCTCCAGCACGGCCTTATTGACCAGCTTGCGAGTACCGTTGATCTTTTCCCCGATAATCAGCATCAATGAATCCTTTCTCGCTTCGCGCCACTACTTCGCATTCTTCTTATTCGATTTCTTTTTTCGGGCAACCGTCTCGATCTTGAGTTCCTGCGCTGAATGATCGCGTCCGAGGTAAAAGTTAATCCAGGATGAGGTTTCGTTCAGATCGTAGTTCACTGGCGGAACCAGATCCTCTCCAAGCGATTGATCTGCGCCGTGCGCTTTGAGCCTTTCATAGGCGAGTACGTATACACATTTGCGCTGGTTGGGATATGCTTCGCACCAGCCCTCGTAGCTCCCGCCGCACGGACCATTGCGCTGGTTTTTGGGGCACTGGCTCATGGGGCACAAATAAGCCAGATCCAGCATGGCGCAATCGCCGCAGTGCCGGCAATCGTTAGTCAGGCCTTTGATGATCTGCTCGCATTTCGTATATGCTCCCTCGAGTGCGGATCCGTCTACCATCCCGGCTAACGCGCGCATCGGCTTAAAGAGCGCGCCTTCCTTGGTGAAAGCGAGATGATGAAGCATTCGCAATGTGGAATAACCAATACCGGCTGATGAATGCGCTTCTCGCGAGACCGGCGTCATCGTGTTCAATCCGGTCTTTTCGTCGCGCTCAAAGAAATACCAGCCGTTCTCCTGGGGATAGTCGAATTCATAAACGAAATCCGGCCAGCGCTGCGATAACTCTTCGCCATGCTCAATCACTTCCAGCAGGTCAGAAAAAGTCATGCCGAGTCCGCCGATGTGCGCGCCGGCATATCCCATTCCCTTGCACAGGGCGTACAGCTTTGCAGCGCGCTCCAGACGTTTCGCTCTTCCCTTATCTTGGCCTGCCGCTTCCGCCTGCACATTTCTCAGCAGATTGTCAGGAACCACACAGCCAGGCAAGCCGTTACGATTCATCAGCGTTGCCGCTCCCAGAGGAAGCAGGTAGACATTGCCGACAACGGGTATATTCCCAAAACCAAGCAGCTTCACTACCTGGAGCAGTTCGTGAATCTTGCGTGCGTCGAAGCCCAACTGAGAAACTACGAACCTCGCTCCCGCCGTAAGCTTCTTTCTCAGTTTGTAATATTGCCCCATCTGCTCTGCTTCCAGCGCTTTGAAGGGGCTTGCCGCCACACCGGCAAAGAAACTCGTCGTCTTGCCTCCCGGCTTCGGGACCTCTCTTCCCTTATTGAGTTCGGAGATAAGACCAAGCAGAGTAATCGGGTCCAGGTCGAAGACTGGCTTGGGTGCGCCGCCATACCCAACCTTGGGATAATCGCCGCTCATTACCAGTAGATTGCGAACGTCCGCCCGCTCCAATCCATAGAGCAAACTTTCCAATTGGTTGCGATTTTTGTCTTTACAGGTCAGGTGAACGAGCGGCTCAATGCCCAGGCGGCGGATCTCTGCGCCAAGCATCTCGGCCGAGATCGCGGGGTTGCCGCCGGGATTATCTGTGATGGCTAGCGCGTGAATCCGTCCGCTGGCTGCAGCTTTAGCCGCGGCGTCGATCATGTCCAGCTGCGCCTTTTCGAAGGCTCCGCGTCCGGGAACGAGTTCCCAGGTGACGCTGAACGTGTTTGCGTCGTGGAGCGAAAACTCGTACCTGCCGAATTGCGCGACTTCCGTCGGTTCGACTTTCGACTCGTCCATCCCGAGACCGGCTTTAGGAAAGAGATTCATGCACTCTGCGCGTTCTTCTGATTATAATACAGATTATTTTTCTGAATATATTAAATAGCCTTTCAATAGTATTTATTCTGTATATAGTGTATAGTGATGAGAAAATCATTTTAAGCTTCTTTTATGAGAGTCTCTTGATCTCCACGCTTGTGCCAGAGGGAGCTTGAAATAGCTGCGGAGTGACTGAGCGTGCCTACGGATACATTGCCATCGATCGGAACGGCTGAAGTTCCGCAAATTCGGGAGCAAAAGAAGACGGTTGTACCCAGTGACATTAAAATCGCGCAAGCCGCGTCTCCCATTCCTATTGGCCGTATTGCGCACCAGGCCGGCATTCTCGCGCATGAATTGGAACTGTACGGAGATACCAAAGCCAAGGTCCGCCTCTCGATTCTGAATCGCCTGAAGCGCCTGCCGGGCGGCAAGTACGTAGTGGTAACCGCCATCACGCCCACTCCATTAGGTGAAGGGAAGACGACTACGACCGTCGGCCTCAGCCAGGCGCTTGGAGCTCATCTGGGCAAGAAAGTATTCGCCTGCATGCGCCAGCCGAGTATGGGGCCGACCTTCGGAATTAAGGGGGGCGCGGCAGGCGGCGGATACAGCCAGATCATCCCCATGGAGGATTTCAACCTCCACCTCACTGGCGACATTCATGCCATCACAGCAGCCAATAATCTGCTGGCGGCGGCGATCGACGCCCGCATCCTGCACGAGAGTGAAATCAAAGATGACGATGTACTGTTTGACCGGCTCTGCCAGCCCTCAAAGAGCGGCGCTCGCCGCTTCACACCGGTCATGCGCCGCCGCCTGAGCAAGCTCGGCATCGACAAGGACAACCCCAACGAACTTACCACTGAAGAGCGCTCCCGCTTCGCCCGCCTCGACATCGATCCTGACACGATTACCTGGCGCCGCGTAACAGACACCAACGACCGTATGCTTCGCGGTATAACCATTGGGCAGGGGCCGCAAGAAAAGGGCATGACGCGCGCCACGGGCTTCGACATTGCCGTGGCTAGCGAGATTATGGCAATCCTTGCCTTGACAACCAGCCTCGCCGACATGCGTGAACGCCTGGGACGCATCGTCATCGGAAATGACCGGCAGGAGCGCCCCGTGACCGCCGACGATCTTGGCGTGGGAGGCGCGCTGGCGGTCCTGATGAAGGACGCCATCATGCCTACCCTCATGCAGACGCTGGAGGGTACGCCGGTATTTGTGCATGCAGGTCCGTTCGGCAACATCGCACATGGCAATTCCTCCATCCTGGCCGACATGATCGCCTTGAAGCTTGTCGGCAGGGAAGGCATTGTGGTTACCGAGGCCGGATTCGGCACCGAGATGGGCTTTGAGAAATTCTGCAACATTAAGTGCCGCGTAAGCGGGCTGGTTCCGAACTGCGCCGTGCTGGTGGCCACTATTCGCTCCTTGAAAATGCAGGGTGGTGGTCCCAAAATTGTCGCTGGCAAGCTAATTGACAGCGCTTACACGGAGGAAAATCTCGAGTTGCTGGAAAAGGGATGTGGAAATCTTGTAAAGCACATAGAAAACGTGCACAAGTTTGGCATACCAGTGGTGGTGGCTGTGAACCGCTTCGATACCGACACCGAGGCCGAGCTTGCGTTGGTGCGCCGTATCGCTTGCCAAGCTGGTGCCGAGAACGCAATCATGGCGGACAATTGGTCCGAGGGAGGAGCCGGCGCCGAGACGCTCGCTGAGGCCGTGATTCACGCTTGCAACAAGCCGAACAACTTCCATTTCCTCTACTCGGCGGAGGCCTCGATCAAAGATAAGATCGAGTGCATTGTGCGTGAACTTTACGGAGGCGCGGGCGTTGAGTACTCTCCCGAAGCGGAGAAGAAGATCGAAATCTACATGCGGCAGGGATTCGACAAACTCCCCGTTTGCATGGCCAAGACCCAATACAGCCTCAGCCACGACCCTGAACTGAAGGGTGTGCCGGCGGGCTTTATCGTGCCTATCATGGACGTTCACGTCAGCGCCGGCTCTGGTTTCGTTTATCCGCTGCTGGGAAAGATGAGCACCATGCCCGGCCTGTCGAGTCGTCCCAACTTCTACGAAATCGACCTTGATACACAGACTGGACGCGTCATTGGACTTTCTTAGGCAGTCTTAACGCTATGTGCGTCTGCATGCCCAGTATGGAAGCCTCTACAATAAAACGAGCTATGGCATGGAGTGATTCCAGGCTGTTTGCGCTTTTGCGCCGTACGCGGTATCGGAGATCTCTTCGGGGTGAGCCATGCGCTTGAAAGCGATCTGTTGCCAGGTTCTCACGCGAGAAATGAGCAGCGCGATCTCCCGGTCTCCACACACGATCGAGTTGGAGATACTGCCGATGGGCCTGCACGAACTCGGGGCGTTGATGCGCCCACGCTTGCAGAAGCGAGTCGATGCGGCAGACGAGAACGGGTATGACGCCATCCTTTTGGGATATGCGCTCTGCGGCAGGGGGAGCGAAGGCCTGCGCGCGGGAAAAACGCAACTCGTTCTGCCGCGCGCGCATGACTGCATCGGCCTGTTGATGGGAGACCGACATCGATATCAGGCCTATTTCGACGCCCATCCCGGCGTTTATTTCCGCTCTCCCGGCTGGGTCGAGTTTTCAACAATGGACAAGACTCTCCAACCGGCCCATGCCTCAGTAAAGAACAAGATAGGTGAGCGGAGCAGCCACGAGGAATTGATCGCCCAGTATGGAGAGGAGAACGGAAATTATCTCTTCGAGCAATTCCAGGCCTTTCGCCGCAACTACTCCGGGCTGACCTATATCTCCACCGGAGTAGAATCCGAGGATGCCTTCCGCACCCAGGCGCGCGCTGAAGCGGAGAAGGAGGGATGGATCTTTGAAGAAGTTACGGGTTCACTCGCGTTGTTGGAGCGCCTCGTCAATGGAGAGTGGGATGCAGCGAAATTTCTGGTTGTGCCCCCAGGCGCGTCCGTGCAAGGCTTGTTGGGCGAATCCATCGTGGAAGCCATATGAACAGTGAAAGAGTGCGCGTTCAACTGGAGCCATCGTCGGCGGTGATGGAAGTTCCGCGCGGAGCACCACTCGCATCGGTGTTGCCAGATGTGGGTGTTGAGTTTCCATGCGGCGGAACAGCTCTCTGCGGCTCTTGCCGCGTCCGCGTACTAGAAGGATCGCTCTCGATTACAGAATCCGACCGTTCAGTCTTTTCGTCTGGTGAACTTGCCGACGGATGGCGTCTCGCCTGCCAGGCGCGCGCGGAGACGCCGCTGGTACTTGAGTGCGGACAATGGCGCATGGATGTGCTCACGGACGACTCCATCCTCTCCGGCGCGGGCAAGTCCGGCTTGGGAATTGCCATCGACCTGGGCACGACCACCATCGCTGCACAGATGAACGATTTGGCTACGGGCAACGTGCTCGGAGTCGAGACCGCTCTCAATCCACAGGCATCGTTTGGGTCGGATGTGATGAGCAGGATTCGCGCGGCCTTGCAAGGGGCCGATCTGACTGCGGTGGTGCGCATTGATCTGCGGCAGATGATCGCAAAGCTGGCTCACGGCCGCGAAGAGGAGATTGTCGAAGTGGTCCTGGTCGGCAACACGGTGATGCATCACCTGTTCTGCGGGCTTGATGTTGAGCCACTATCGCATACGCCGTTCGACTCTCCCCATCTGGGCGCGCAGTCTTTACGTCCGCACGAACTGGATTGGCCGCTGCCTGCAGACTGCACCATTCGCTTCGAGCGCTGTCTCGGAGGCTTTGTGGGATCGGACATTCTTGCCGGAATTCTTGCCGCCGGCATCGCGCGCGGCGAGGATCTGCTTGCTTTGGTGGACCTGGGCACAAACGGCGAGATTGCCATCGGCAACCGCGACGGCATTGTCTGCGCCTCGACGGCGGCGGGTCCGGCATTTGAAGCCGGTTCCATCCGCATGGGAATGCGAGCGTCCACCGGCGCCATCTCGCGCGTCTCGCTCTCTCATGGCGAGATGCGCGCCACTGTGATCGGCGATGTAGAGGCTCGGGGCATCTGCGGCAGCGGCCTCGTGGATGCGGTAGCCGCTGGCCTGCAATGCGGAGCGATTCTGTCCTCCGGGCGCGTGGCCGATGGCACAAAGCTCTTTCCGGTCAAGGCCCCGGTCGTTCTCTATCAGGCCGATATTCGTGAACTGCAACTGGCGAAGGCCGCCATCGCCTCTAGCTTCAGGCTTTTAATGAAGCGACTGAACGCAAACGCCGGAACTCTCAAGAGCATCCACCTCGCCGGCGCCTTCGGCAACTATGTGCAGGCCGAAAGCGCCATCCGCATCGGGCTCATCGAAGCGCCTATTGAGCGCATCCACGCCAGCGGCAACACGGCGCTGCGCGGCGCCAAGATCCTGCTTCTATCAGCTAGCGAGCCCGTCATGCCCAGGATCGAACACATAAGTCTTGCTGCCGACCCAAATTTTCAGGATGAGTTCGCCGCTTGTATTGCTTTTCCACAGATAAATCCACATCGATAATTATGTCGAGGCCGAAGACTTGTTTGTAGCATCAGTAGTACAAATTGCCGAAGGTCTTCACCAGCTTGTGAGTGATTTGATATGCTGAGTTCCATTCGATGATGAAGCGGAGATTCGTATGCTTGATTTGCGCAAAAGGGGGCTGGCATGAGTCGCATGCATGAGTGGCTGGCGGACGGCTTGGTGATCACCGATGGCGCCTGGGGAACCGAGTTACAGGCGCGCGGCCTGCTCCCCGGCACCATGCCTGACACCTGGAACCTGGCCCATCCCGAACGCGTGGAATCGGTGGCGCGCGCCTATGTGGAGGCAGGCAGCCAGGTCATCCTCACCAACACTTTTCGCGCCAACGCCATTGCCATGCACGGCTGCGCTGAGGACGATCTGGATGCAATCAATCGTGCCGGTGTCTCGCTTTCACGACATGCGGCAGGCGAGGCGCTGGTCTTTGCCTCCATCGGGCCTACGGGTAAGATGCTGCTCTCGGGCGAAATCGACAGCGAGCAAGTTACCGCGGCCTTTGCCGCGCAGACTCGTTCTCTCGTTGCGGCGGGCGCGGACGCGCTGCTGTTAGAAACGATGAGCGACATCGAGGAGGCGCGTCTCGCAGTGGGCGCGGCCCGGCGCACCGGGCTCCCGGTCGTTGCTTCCTTCGCCTTCGATTCAGGCAAGAACAAGGACCGCACCATGATGGGTGCAACGCCCGAGGCCGTGGCCGAGGCGATGGTAGAGGCAGGAGCAGACGCAGTCGGTGCAAATTGCGGCGTTGGCGTGGAGCAGGTTGTGTCCATCTGTCGGCGATTGCGCGCGGCCTGCGAACTGCCCATCTGGATCAAGCCGAACGCGGGCCTGCCCACCATGGAGGGGACATCCATCCGCTACAGCACGTCGGCGGAGTTCTTCGCTTCGCACTACGTGGTCCTGCGTGATGCAGGTGCCGCATTTCTAGGCGGATGCTGCGGTACCACGCCGGAGTTCATTCGCGCTCTGGTGAGCGCCCAACACGCAACATTGTGATTGGCCGCGGGCCGTGTTGTTTCAGGATTTTCACTAGGCCGCATTGCCGGATGAATTGAATGATGAAAATTCGCTTGGCATTTGGCGCCTGATCAAAGGTGCATTCACGCGCAATCCACTCCGGGACGAGGAACGTCAACCCTGCTTCGCAACAGGCCGTAGTGTTTCTCACGGATTGCTTGCAGGATTCGTGGTTCGCAGACAGAAGGTGATTCCGCTGGCCAGGATGAGCGACATGGACATGACAAGATACCCGGCGCGCGAATTGCCGGTGAGCGCCTGAAGAAAACCGACCAGCCATGTGCCGGCAAACCCGCCCAGCGCCCCGAAGCTATTGATGAGTGCCATCACTTCGCCGGCCACGTTCCTGGGCAGCATCTCCGGCACAATAGCGAAGAAAGGAGCATAGGGAGCGTACATCGTTCCACCAGCAACTATCAGGAAACCATATGCCAACCAAAAGTGATTCCCGGCAGCCGCATAAGAGCAGAGCAACGCAACTCCAGAGATTAAAAGGAGCGGCCATACGAAGACCTTGCGATGGAGCGCGCGGTCGGAAAAATATGCAACCGCCAGCAGCAGAATCACTCCCAGCAGAAACGGCGCGGCACTCAACAGGCCTACCGTCTCTATTCCGTGAGTCGATCCGGACCGGATCATCTCGGGAATCCACAAAACGAGTCCGTATACTCCGAAGCTCCAGAAGAAATACTGAAAGCATAAGAGAATTACGCCCGGTACGCGGAGCGCCGAAAACAGATTCCCGTGTTGCGGAAGCACAGTTTGCTCCAGCTCCAGCGCCGCGGCAAGCTGCTCGCTGCTCTCCTTGCTCAGCCAGGTCACATCGCGCGGCCGGTCACGCGCCACCAGCCCCCAGACAAACGCCCATAAAATCGAAGGTATTCCCTCGAGAACGAAGGTCATCTGCCAGCCGACTGCCTTGATCAGAAACCCGGTAACGGCGGCCATCCAGGTGACTGTAACCGGATTTCCAATCATGAGAATCGCATTTGCTCGCGACCGTTCTGACCGCGTAAACCAGTTGGTCAGCAGGATCAGCATGGATGGAAAGATCAGGCTCTCCGCCACTCCCAGCAGCAGGCGGTCGATAACAAGTAGCCAATAATCCCTGATGACGCCGGTAAGCGCTGAAAGGACGCCCCAACTGATGAGCGCAAAGAAGACAAGCCTGGTGGCGCTCTTGCGCGTTGCATAGGTCGCGGCGGGAACCTGGAAGAGAAAATAGCCGAGAAAGAAAACCGACCCCAGAAATGCTGCCCGTGATTCGGTGATCTTGAGTGTTGTGGCGAGTCCGGCCGCCGCACCAAAACCGAAATTCGAGCGGCCAAGATAGGCGAGGCTATAGGTAACGAAGACCGCCGGCATGAGGTATATCCAGCGGCGGCTCAAACCACGCCGCCAATTCGCCGTATCCTGGACCTGTTCATCGGGCACACAAGTGTTATAACATCTCGGAGAACAAGCGCTTCAACTCAGTGTGCTATCTACACTGAAATCGAAGGATTTTTCAGCGCCGGGAGGAAAATGGATGGCCAAACCTGACAAGATTCGGAGGCTTGAAAGGATCGCATGGGACCTCCGGGCTGATGTCGTGAAGATGATTGGCGTCGGCAAGGTGGGACACCTGGGCGGTTCGTGTTCGCTTGCTGAGATCGTCGCGGCACTGTACTTCGAGAAGATGCGTTTCGATCCACGAGCATTGCAGGATCCATGCCGAGACCGCTTTCTGCTCAGCAAGGGGCATTGCGTTCTTATCCAATACGCGGCTTTGGTTGAGCTGGGCATCATCCCCAGGGAAGAGATGGGGAAGGTGAAAACCCTCGCGGGTAAACTGCAAGGCCATCCTGACATGATGACTCCCGGGATGGAGGCGGTCACGGGCTCTCTCGGACAGGGACTTTCGATAGGCGTGGGCATGGCGCTCGCGCTGCGGCTCGCAAAAAGCCCTTCGCGGGTATATGTCGTCATGGGGGACGGCGAGCTTGCCGAAGGACAGCTCTGGGAAGCGGCAATGTCCGCCACGCGCTACGGGTTGGATTCCCTTACCGGCATCGTGGATCGCAACCGGATTCAAGCCACGGGACCGACAAAGGAGATATTCGACATCCCCAATATCCCGGAGAAATGGCGGGCCTTCGGATGGAATGTTCTGAACGTGAACGGTCACGACGTGGGCGCGGTCCTTGATGCCCTCGATGAAGCGGCCGCAACAAAGGGGTCTCCCACTGTGATTGTGGCGGATACGATCAAAGGGAAGGGAATCTCTTTCGCTGAGAATCTCGTGGCCTTCCACAATGCTGCTTTAACCCAGGAACAATATGACAAGGCGCTCTTTGAAATTGAAGAATCCGGGAGGAGGCTGCAATGACGCCGCCGAATCAGAGAAGCGCATATGGGGCCAGCCTTGTCCAATTGGGGAGAAAAGACGGGCGCGTCGTGGCCCTGGAGGCAGACCTCGGGAAATCTACCCAGTCTGTCATGTTCCAGGCGGAGTTTCCCGACCGCTACTTCCAGATGGGAATCGCGGAGCAAAACATGGCCTCCACCGCGGCGGGATTCGCCCTAGCCGGAATGATTCCCTTCATGCATTCCTTTGCTGTCTTTGCCGCCGGGAGGGACTACGATCAGCTTCGCAATTCTATCTGCATTCCGAGTCTCCCCGTCCGCATCTGCGGCTCCAGCGCCGGACTTTCCGACTTCGGAGATGGCAAGACTCACCAGGGCATAGAGGACGCCGCCCTCATGCGCGCTCTTCCCAACATGACTGTGCTATGCCCCGCGGATGCCATCGAGATTGAGAAGATGATGGACTGCCTTCTGGATTGGAAGGGGCCTGTCTATATCAGGATCAACAGGAACGATCTTCCCTTCGTGTACCCGCCGGAAGAGCCATACTCCATCGGCAAGGTGACCATGCTGCGGGAGGGGAGCCATGCGGCGATCTTTGCTTCGGGGATCATGGTCTCCAAGGCTCTGGAAGCCGCGGCGTCTCTTGCTTCGGAGGCTATCTCGGCGAGGGTGCTCGACGTTAGCACTCTCAAGCCCCTGGACCGCGATGCGATCATCCGCTATGCGGGCGGAGTGGACGCCATTGTTACAGCCGAGGAACATTCCGTGATCGGCGGGCTCGGTTCCGCCGTTGTGGAGGCGCTGCGGGGAGTTGCACACGCTCCCGTGGAGTTCGTGGGCGTCCCGGACAGCTTTGGCATATCGGCGAAGAGCTATGACGATTTGCTCGCGCACTTTGGGCTCACCTCGGAGGCCATTTCCAAAGCTGTAAAAACACTTTTGAGAGGGAGAAGGAAATGAACATCGGATTTATCGGACTGGGTATCATGGGCAAGCCCATGGCGAAAAACCTACTCAAGGCGGGCCACAAGCTCGTGGTATACGACATTGTCGATGCGCTGGTTAAAGAGCTGGTTCAAGCCGGCGCGGCGGCGGGTTCATCTCCAAAGGACGTGGCCTTGCGGAACGAGCTCATCATCACCATGCTGCCCAATTCGCCTCACGTGAAGCAGGCGGTACTGGGGAAGAATGGCGTGATCGAAGGGGCTAAGCCGGGAAGCGTACTCGTCGACATGAGTTCCATAGCTCCCCTTGTGAGTCGCGAGGTGGCCGCCGCGCTCGCTGGGAAGGGAATTGAGATGCTCGACGCCCCGGTTTCAGGCGGCGAGCCCAAGGCCATCGACGGGACGCTGGCCATCATGGTCGGCGGCAAGGAAGCCGTTTTCGAGAAGGTGAAGGATGTGTTGCTGAAGATGGGAACGAGCGCGGTTCTCTGCGGAGAGATCGGTGCGGGCAACGTGACCAAGCTCGCCAACCAGATCATTGTCGCGCTGAACATCGCCGCCATGTCGGAGGCCTTCGTTCTCGCGACCAAGTCTGGAGTGGATCCCGAACGGGTCTTCAATGCCATCAAGGGAGGCCTCGCGGGAAGCACCGTTCTCAACGCAAAAGCGCCCATGGTCCTCGAGGGAAACTACAAGCCTGGATTCAGGATCGAGCTGCACATCAAGGACCTGCAGAACGCGCTCGATACAGCGCACGAGACCGGCGTTCCGATTCCGCTCACCAGCCAGGTGATGGAGATGATGCAGGCACTCAAGGTTGACGGGAAACAGGCCGAAGACCATGGAGGCCTCATCCAATTTTATGAAAAGCTCGCCGGGGTCAAGGTCCGCAAGGGAGGCGCGAAATGAGCGCGATGCGTCTTTCCGGCAAGACTGCCTTGATCACGGGCGCCGCGGGAGGAATCGGCGCGGAGATCGCCCGAAGGTTTCGGGAGGAAGGCGCCTCGGTATTCGTGTGTGACGTGAACCGCGCGGAGGGGGAAAAGACGGCCGCGTCCATGGGCGCGGTCTTCATCTCACTCGATGTCACTTCGGAGGAAAGCTGGAAGGCCGCGCTTGTCGTTGTGCTCCAGCGGACCGGACGCCTAGACATCCTCGTCAACAATGCGGGCATCAACGTCAGGAAGAACATAGAAGAGATGCCGGTGGAGTCCTTCGACGCCATGATGTCTGTGAACGTCAAGGGACCGTTTCTCGGCATCAAGCACGCCCTGCCGATTATGAGAGCCGCGGGCGGCGGGGTCATCCTCAATATGTCCTCGATATGCGGCTTGGTCGGCCACAAGTACACAAACGAAGCCTATACAACGACCAAGGGCGCCCTAACCATGCTCACGAAATCGGTGGCCGTGAGATACGCGAAGGATAATATTCGTTGCAACTCCATCCACCCCAGCACGGTGGAGACCGCCCTCGTGCAGGCCATGCTCAAGGACCCCGAGCGCCGGGCAGAGAGACTCGGCGAAGTGCCTCTGGGAAGGCTCGCCAGCGCAACAGATGTCGCCAACGCGTTGGTCTACCTCGCGAGCGACGAGGCCTCGTTCATCAACGGGGCCGCGATTCCTGTAGACGGAGGCCTCACGGCGGGGTAAGCGATTTCTACGATCGCGTTTATTCAGCGGAATGCGCGGAGCGGATTACAAGGCTATGGGTAATGCCGTTCCCCTGGCCTTGTTTGCGCCATAATTCTCGTTTTTTGGCCTGGGCCAATTCTGCTTCAAAGGCCTGCGGTAGCTGCCTGAATGACTGCCTGGAAGGCCGGCTTCGGCTGACCGCCGCGATCGAAAAGCAGCGGATAGCTGGTGCGCCCTCTCACCGGCCAGTTGTTCAGCCAGGAATCCGCGTCCGTCACGCCCCAGAACGTTACCCGAGAGACTACATCGCGGTGCTTCAGATAGACCCCGAATAAATCGGCATATCGTTGCGCAAGCTCCTGCTGTGCGGATTGCGGCAATCCGTTGACGTACGGATTCAATTTTGGGTCCTGTTGAATCTTCAGGGAGACCTCGGCGGTTTGCTGTTGCGTAGCGTGGGGCAGCACGTCGATGTCCAACTCCGTTATCACCACCTTGACCCCTAGCTTGCCAAAGGCGGAGACGGTGGCGTCCTCATCCTCAATCGAAGGCCATGTGAGATTGTCATGGTCCTGTATGCCGACGGATGTGACAGGAACTCCCTCTGCCTTCAGCCTGGCAATGAGCGCGAGCGCCCCTTTGCGCTTCGGTTCATTCTCCAGCGAATAGTCGTTGTAGGTAAGTTGCGCCTGCGGATCGGCCTCGTGCGCGTATTCGAATGCCTTTTCAATGTAGTCGGGGCCGATGATCTTGTACCACAGCGACTGGCGCAGCGTGCCATCGTCGTTGAGCGCTTCATTGACCACGTCCCAACTCTGAATGCGGCCTTTGTAGCGGCCGACAACCGTGTCAATGTGGTCGCGCAGGCGCTTCAATAATGTATCGCGGTCGACCAATTCTCCTTTGTCATTGCGGAAGACCCACGCCGGAACCTGGTTATGCCACACCAGGCAATGGCCCACGATGAACATGTGGTGTTTCTCCCCGAAGGCCACGTACTGGTCGGCCAAAGTGAAATCGTAGGTATCAGGCTTGGGATGAATGCTCCCCCACTTGAGGGCGTTTTCCGGCGAGATGGTGCTGAACTGTGCTTCGATGATGGCGTCCCCGCGGCTATCCTGGCCAGTGATCTGAGCGGTGTTGATAGCTGCGCCAATCAGATAGTCGCCACGGTAGGCTTCTTTCAGTGAAGCGGGCGTCTGCGCGGCTGCCCCCAAAGTCGCGGCTGTCATTGCGGCAACTGCCATAAACCGGCGATTGAACATGGATGAACGCTCCTGAATGGTTTTCTATCCTCACAACTGTCAAGGGACGCGCGGATCAGATGAAACAACGCGTTCGCAACCGGACAGCTGATGCAATCGAAGACAAAAGCGCTTCCTATGAGGCCTGGGACGAAAAGCCCTTGCGCCGCTCGGCCAGTTCGTCCGCGATCTTCCGGTTTAATTCCCCTGTCACGGGATAAAAGAAGAAGCAGACAGCCGCGGCAAAGAAGGCCAGGCCCGCGAAGACGCTGGCGGTTAAGAGGATACCGCTCTGCGCGTGTGCCGTCTGCGTCGCTGACGCTGACGCGAAGCCAAAGAAAGATAAGATCCAGCCGGCAATGGCGCCGCCAACGGCGAGGCCTGCCCAAAGCGCGAACATGACGGCGGCCGTGACCGTCCCGCTGGCGCGGCGGCCCGTCTTCCACTCGCCGTAGTCGGCCACGTCTCCCATCATGGACCAGATGAGGGGCCCCGACAGTCCAAAACAGAATTGGCGTACGACTTCGACGCCAATAATTTCGACCGTGGCATGAGGCGAAAGAAAGAGCAGCGCTATGGCGAGTATTCCTGACAGAATCATGCTGACGATAAAGAGCTGGCGCCTCCCTATGCGCTTCCACACCAGGGCGGAACAAGCGACGCCCGCGATCAACGAGGCCAGGCCGAATCCATTGAACCAGGCGAAGAGGTTCGCGTTGCCGGCAAGATAGCGGAAGTAGGGGAGCATGACATTGCCGCGAATCACGATGGCCGCGAAATAAAACAGCGTGGCCAGAAAAAGCACCACCCAGGGACGATTGCTGAAGAGATCGGAAAGATCCTGGCTCAGCGAGGTCTTCTGCTGCGGGTCGGGGTGCACACGCTCCTTGCTGGAGAAGAATGCGATGATGAAGAAGATGACACTCAGCATAAAAAGCAGGCCCATGGTGCGCTGATAGCCGCGCGCGTCGTTGCCGTGCCCGAAAAACCCGACCATCGGGATGGCGAGGCTGGCGACAATGAAGCCGGCGATGTTGACGAGGATCTGGCGGTAGTATGAGACGCTGGCCCGCTCATCTGGATCCAAGGTCATGACCGCGTTGAGCGAGGCATAGGGCACGTTGTTGATAACGTAGGTGATCATGAGCGCGGAATAGGTTATCCAGGCATAAACGAGTTTGCCGGTTGGGCTGAGGTTGGGCGTGGTGAAGGCGAGCACCCCAATGATGCCGAAGGGCACTGCGGTCCACAGTAGCCAGGGCCGGAACTTGCCCCATTTGGTGTTGGTGCGGTCGGCGATCACGCCCATGACCGGATTGAGACAAGCCACGCCGAGGAAGACGACGAGGAATAGCGTTCCCGCCTGCGCCGCAGTGAGGCCGAAGGTGTGGGTGTAGAAGTCCAGTTGCAGCGCCAGCACGGCCTGGAAGACGAAGTTGGCCGCCATGTCGCCCAGGCTATATCCGAATTTCTCTCCAAAAGAAAGCTTCTCTATCATCGCCGTTTTGCCTTTCGCCGGCCTTCCCGGCCGCGCCTATTTTGCTTTGCAACCTCCTACGTTACGCCCATCACGCAGACTTTGCCTGCATTCCGGGCAAGCCCTAGGAAGAATGCTTTTCCCTCAATCGCTTCTGCACGTCCTCCAGCGTTCCCTTGAAGGGGCCGGGGGTTTCCATTTTGATTGAAACCAGCGCGGCAGCGAACTTCAGGGATTCCCGCACATCGTGATCCAGCCGCCAGGATAGATACGCCGCAAAGGTCGTGTCGCCGCGGCCGGTCCGGCCAGTGACGTTGCTGTTGGAGAACTTCTCGTAGTATGTTACTCCCTTTACCCGGGCGAGGACGCCCTGGGAATGTGTGATCAGTATCTCCTGGCAACCCCACGACTCGATGATGATGGCGGCTTTCTCCAGATCTTCCGTGCCGGTCAGAATCCTGGCTTCCACGACGTCCAGCTTGAGCTTGTCCATCATGGCCGCAATTTCTTTTTTGTTGGCGACGTCGCTGAACTCAATTTCATGGGTCACCGGGGTGACGTGGCGGACGAAATTCTGCATGTCGGCCGACAGGCTGTAGCCCCTGGATTTCAAGCCCTTCATCAGCGGCATATCGAATTCGGTATCGGAAATCCCTGCCAGGTGAACGCACGTCGAGCGCAGCTCCGGAACGTCGTGAATGGAAATGAGGCCGGCGGATTTGACCAGCGTGAGTTTGCGCTCATCGACATTTTCACTCTCGTGCAAGACCCTCGAATAGGTGGTCTCCGCGCTCGCAATGACGTAGGTGTCAACGCCGGCATCCTTCATCGGTTGCAGAATGCCTTCGTCCTTTTTCGCCATCTTCACCACCGCGGCAACTTGCTTTCCGATGCGGGCGGCGACCATGACGCCGCACAACACGGCGCTTCCAGGGGCGATGTGGGGTTTCCCTCCGAAGGGGATAATCTCGTCGTAGCACATGTGGCCGATGAAGGTGATGTCGTACTTCTTGGACATGTCGATTGATTCCTCAGTTAAGCGTTAGTGTTATTGGCTACAGATGGACGCGGACTCACACGATCAGAAGGTGGGGCGAGTTCACGCCTTTTTCCCGGCCCATTCGCGATATTCTCGTCCCATCTTATCCGTGTCCATCTATGCGCATCTGGCGGTTAACTTTCATCTTCCGTTGCCCTAACCCTTGAGCAGATCGGGGAAAAACGGCATCAGGTCCGGCGATTCGATGGTCCCGGTTTTCTTCTTCGCCTGCAGGTCCTTGATGTAGTTCATGACCAGATGCGTCCAGACAGCTCCCGGCCGGGGATAAGCGGCGACAATGTAGTGCGGGCCGGGGGACGTCTCTCCCATTTCCGTTTCCAGTTCAGCGCGCAGATTGTCCGGAGTGATCATGGAATTTGCGTAATCGAAGACCACCCGGTCCATGGCCTTGTAAACTTCCTTGCTCTCTCTGGCCATGCCGTAATAATCCAGCAGCTCGGCGAAGACGTAATTGGAGGTCGTATAGACGTCTTTTCCCTGATCCGACTCTACTGGTTTGCCGTCCTTGGTTTTGCACATGGCCCAGCCCATAAAGGAGCGGTTGTTCCGGTAGATCGTCTTGAGGATCTTTTTGGCACGGTCTTCCGGAATGAACGGCTCTTCGCCGATGGAGATCAGGTACCACAAGGCATCCAGCTGGTTGGTCCAGACATCGGTGTTGGTGTTTCCGCTCTCGGGATCGAAACAGGTGACGTAATACTGGAGTTTCTCGCCCTTCTTGTTCTTCCCGTCCCGCCACAATTTTTCCAGGCTCTTCCAGCCCTTATCGAAGACCTTTTGGATGTGTGCTTCGCCGGCTTTGTCATTCAGCATGCGAGCCATTTTTATCATGGCCTGGCATCCGCCCAGGAACTGCGTGGCGTCGTAGGCGTCGGCGCCGAAGAGAACCAGGTTGTCGAAGGTGTTCTTCACATCGTCGGGATAGCCCTCGGGAATGCCGTCGTCGTCGAAATCGAGTTTCAACGCCGCATCCAGCCCGAACTTGAGCGCCTCCCAGTTCTTTTTCAGAAAATCCATGTCCCCGGTGAACTTCACATTGCGCAGCACCCGCATCATGAGTTTGGGGAACAGGTCAACCCAGTAATTGTTGTTATACCAGGCGTAATCGCTCACGTTGCGCAGGGGATGGCCCTTGGGCATGGCGCCCAGGTCGTGCGCCACGCTGCCTTTGGTCTTGAATTCGTCGCGGACTTGCGTCAGCCTCATGCCCTCATATTGTTCCGGGTGCTCCTTGAAATGCAGCCTCGCTTCAACATTCGAAGCGTGATTGTGGTAAAAGCGCAGCGAGGAATCCTCGGCCAGAATCGAATCGATGAAACCCTGGCACAGATCTTTTTCCACGCGCGGAAAGAGCATCAAAAGCACCATCGAATACCAGTCCACGTCCGACGGGTCGATGTACGCGTAATCGAAACACTCCAGGAACCGGGCACGCTCTTTTCCCTTCTCGTCTTCGATCCAGACAATGGCGTTGGAGAGAGGGAAATGGAGTTCATTCAGGATCAACCGGGTCAGACGCAAGGCTCCGGGACGATCACCTTTGTAGGCGGGGCTCGATTGGATCCGGCCAAAAATTCGTTTTTGAATCGTTACGGTCCGCTCCCACCACTGCGGATAGCTCTCCAAGGCGAGCTTTGTCATCTCGACCGCACGTATTTCGGCGTTCGTGAAGCTCTTGATGTATTTGCGCGGGAATGTCTTGCCGTCAATATAGACCTGCTCCGGGAAATCCAGCACCACGGCCACCGGAATCTTTTTAGTGGATTTCGCTTCCAGGGTGAAGGTGAGGCTGATGGCCGCTCCGTAGTCGCTGCGCAGAAGCGGCTGCCGTTTTTCGAAGAAGCTCCCGTCCTCGTTGAGCAGCAGATCGCCCGTGTACTTGTTCAGGCAGAAGTAAGGCTGAATGTCCACCGCAACGTCAGGCAATTCGGGAACCGCCAGCACCATGCGGTTGTGGCTTTCCTTGCTGCCCATGACTACGCCGCGCACGCCCGCCGACTCGAACTCCTCATGCTTCTGGCCATCGACCGCGGCAACGCCAATGTAGACGCTGTCCTGGTCGGTCGGCTTGAGCTCCTTCTCCAGGAGGTTGACGAGAGACGGCCGGGGCACCACCAGCGTGATCTCCTCAGCCTCATTCCCGGCGTTTTCCACTTCGAACTCTTCGACCCCGAGCGGCATCAGCACCTGGTCTCCACCGGAGAGCAACGGAGAAATCAGCCTCCGCGTTACCTTAACCTTCCCCAGCTTGTAGGCAATTTCCAACGATGGAGTTGCGATGGTGAGGGCGACGTTCTTTTCGGGAACCGCCGGGTGGTAGTAGTTCTTAACCGCCGGAATGTCGTCGGGCAGTTCGGGAACTCCCGGCTGCTTCTGGGTCAGCATGGCGAACTTATCGCCGATGCGGATGAAGGGCGCGGAGGCGAACTGGACCGCCGTTTGGTTGAGCATGATGAGCCGGCCCGCGTCGTTCAGGCGGTTGTAAAGCCCATAGGGCGAAATGCCAATCGAGCATGTGGGCGCTCCTTGCAGGGCCACCGTTTGCGGAAATTGCAGGGTCTTGGACATTCCCTGGAAGTGGACCGCCATTTTGTTGTGTTCATAGATGGCGGTGACCTTGGGTCCGGGGATGGTATAAACATCGCGCACATCGAACGCAGTGGATTTTGGCATTTTACTTTCCCTCATGGGTTTTGTGTTTCGCCCGCAGGCGCAGTACTTGATATGCTCTTGCGTTTAATTGCTCTTCTGAGCGCCAGCACGGAATTTCAGACTCGTCGCCGGCGCCCGGAATCATGAATTGAATTCTCTGTGCGGAGGGTTCTTTCCCCTAGCACTTTCCTGCCCATGGATTGGATTCTTTCCCCTTCTTTTTTGCGGTCGTCTTCGGGAGAGCCGCGGGCTTCTCATCGGGAAGGTTCTTCTCGGCGCTCAGGTCGATAGGCATCTTCGTCGATGGATAAGTCTTTATCGCGCCAAAGACAAGATCCGCTGCCGCGCGGATAGAATCGGGCGAGCCTGAGAAATTGCAGATCACGGCATCGGCTTCCGTGGTTACGCCTTTGCGGTACGGGAAGTTGGTCACCACGATGACCGTATGTCCCGCTTTTTTCAAGGCCTGCACCAGGTGCCGGTTGTTGCCGCGCTTTTCAATGCGCGCGTAATAGTTTGTCATCACCACCAGGTCCGCTTGTTTCGCCAGATTCAGCGCCTCCTCAACTTCCTCGTCGCCGGCGAAGAAAGCCGTGTCATCGAGGATGAGGTTGGTGGAGTGCTTGGCCATCTGTTCGCAGAACATGTGCGGGTGGCTGTAAAGATCCTTGCCAAGGAAAGAGTAAGGAATAACCTGTTCGATGACCAGGATTTTCTTGTCCTTGCTCACCGGCAGCAGCTTCTTGTCGTCGCGCACCACCAGCAGGGCTTTGTGCGCCACTTCCCGGGAGAAGTCCTGGGTTTCCTTGCTGTGAACGTGGGCTGCGGTCTTCGCCGGATCCATCTTCCCGGCCTTCTCGAAGAGGCCCTGGTCGTACTTCATGCACAGCAACCGCCGGCACGCGTCGTTGAGCCGCTCGATGGAAAGCTCGCCGCGCTCCACGGCGCCCTTGATCCCGAAGAAGCACTGGGAGCGGGATTCGTCGTCCGCCTTAAGCAGGATAGTGTCCACGCCTGCCTTGATCGCCAGGGCGCACGCCTGGGGTAGCGGCCACTTTCTCAGCACGGCGGCCATGCCGATGGCGTCGGAAACCACCACTCCCTTGAATCCCATTTCCTTCCTCAGAAGATCGACGAGGATCTTCGAGGAGAGAGTGGCGGGGAATTCTTTGTCGAAGGCCGGGAAGATGGTATGCGCCGTCATCAGGGCCTTGGCGCCCGCATCGATGCCCGCCTGGAAGGTGACCAGCTCAACCTCGCGCATCCGCTTCAGGTCTCCGCGGCACGTGTCCAGCACGTCGTGCGCGTCGGTCCCCGAATCGCCGCGGCCGGCGAAGTGCTTAACCGTGGCCACAATGCCGGCATCCTGATAGCCGCGCACCGTGGCTTCGATAAACTTTGCGCAAACCTTGGGATCGTCGCCGAAGGAGCGCACGCCAATTTCCGGGTTCAACGGATTGATGTTGACGTCGCAAACCGGATGATAGAACTGGGTAACGCCGATGAGAGCCATCTGTTTGCCCAGTGTATTCGCCACCTTATAGGCCAAATCGAGGTCGCCGATGGCGGTCATTCCCATTGGCGGCGGGAATTGAAGGACATGGCCGGCAGTGTAATCGTTTTTGAAATCGCCTTCCATGTCGATAGTGATGTGCAGTGGGATCCCCGAAGGCCGTTTCATGGCGATTTCCTGCAGTTTGTTGAGCTTGCCGGTTAGCTCTTCTGGAGTAACGCTCACGCCGAAGCTGCGATCATCGAAGTATGTATGCGCGATATCGAACCAGTCCTTTGGCTTCTTAAAGTTGGGGTCGACTTGCGAACGTCCCCAATATTTGTTTTTACATGTCTCCAGCGCATATGGTTCCAGACAAAGGCCGCCGGCGTGCAGCTTGGTGATCTGCTCGATCCCCGAAGGCGTCAGGTAAGCCCCGCGCCAGGTGAAGGTGAGGACCTGGCCGCATTTCTCCTCCAGGGTCATTTTCGCCAATTTGGCCGCAACAAAACTGTCTCGTTCGTTCGACATCGCGTCTCTCCAAAAGAATGATTTTACGACTCCAAACATATCATACCTCTGGCCAGTGGGATGCGGAAAACTGGTGCCCGCCGGGGCCGCGCGGCGTGCAGGCAACCCTCGTGAAAGATCAACGGAATGCCCTGGATTCGAGTGATCAAAGCCGAACATAACCGTTTCCCGGAATGCGTCCGTTTCATCACTCAAAGTCGAGGCTCTGTGTTCAGTCTCAATCGGAAATGGCTTATCTTATGCTTGTTCTTCGAGGGGGAAATCAAATACTCATTAAATTAGGATGAAAATTTGGAGGGTTCCCACAAAATCCCCCGCAATCGGGTATTTCTGAGGATCATCTGGGATTGAGAAAAGGTCGTAAGTCTAAGATTCTATTTGGCTCCTCAGGTAGGACTCGAACCTACAACCCTTCGGTTAACAGCCGAATGCTCTGCCATTGAGCTACTGAGGAGTGTCGTGAGTGAAATTCCTCATTACCACGTTAGCAGAGAGCGGGCGGCGCGTCAAAAAAATGATGGGTGGAACAGGTCTTGTCTTCCGTATTTGATCTGCCGGGAGTACACAGGACCGGCGAAGGACGTTTGGCCGTCAAGGACGCGGGCCGGGGGCCGGTGCAGACGATACCATAGAAGAATCGAGAGCCTGCTTTAAGCGGAGTCTCGATTGGAGAACGGATGTCTCGGATTTTGCGGCTGGAACGTAGCCAGATAACCTCTGAAATGGCTGCGCTTTACGACAACGCCTTTGCTCAGCGCGGCAATGTGCCCATTATGCTCCGCGTGATAGAGCCGGCGAAACCCGGCGAAGGCGGTTGCACGGCATGAAACTTCAGCTGCCTGCGGGTAATTTCCGAGCCTATTTGTTTGATTGCGACGGCACTATCGCCGACTCCATGCCGCTGCACTACGACGCCTGGAAGGCGGCGCTGGCGGATTGGAATTGCGATTATCCGGAGGAGCTCTTCTATTCCTGGGGCGGCAAGCCGGTGCGGAATATTATCGCCGACCTGAACCAGATTCACGGGCTGAAGATGCCCATCGAAACCGTCGCCACGCGCAAGGAAAACCTTTACCTGGCACAGATTCCACAGCTCAAGGCGATTCCTGAGGTGCTCGAGCACATCAAGGCCGAACATGGACGGATTCCCTTCGCCGTAGTTTCGGGAAGCACGCGCGACTCGGTGGTCGGCTCGCTCACCGTGCTTGGCCTGATGGACAAGTTTGACGCCATCGTCTCCGCGGATGACTACAAGCACGGCAAGCCGGCACCAGATGGATATTTGCTGGCTGCCGAGCGGCTGGGTGTTGTACCCGCCGATTGCCTTGTATTTGAAGACACGGAGATGGGCATTGAGGCGGCAACCGCGGCGGGAATGGCCTCTGTGAAAGTGCCTACGGCGCTGGAACGGCGCATGGGAAACGTAAATCAGTAGAGCAGCACGGCGATGCGATAAGCCGTGAAGGAGTCCTCCTCGCCCTGCGTCGAACAGCTGCCTACGGCCGCTTGGTGATATTTTCCTGTGGCGAGTGCATCTGCTAAATCCTTAGGCAGTTGGGTAAGTTGCGCGCCCTCCCAGTACATGACGAAGCGTGGTTTTGGGCCGGAAGCGGGGCGAGGCAGCGAGCCTTCCGCGGTACAGGCGGTGCGGGCCAAAGTGGCATTGGGCAGGATGGAGACGCCATGCAGCAGACCGGCAACCTGAGACTCAATTTGGGACTGCGACAGCTCCGGTACGGCGCGCTCATAGTCGGCCACGGCATAGAGGCCATTGCGGCCAGCCACCACAGCCACGCCCACGTGATCCACCTGTGGATTCAGCAGATTAGAGCGGTGTCCTGGGGAGTGCATCCAAGCGTCGTGAATCTCATAGGGAGTGGGGGCAATCGCCACGTTTTCTTCGATCAGGCTGAAGCGGGCTCCGGCCTGCGCGGCGCGCTCTGATACGTCCGGCTCACCCGCATACTGGTGAGAGATTGAACTATTAGCGGCCATGCGCAGGCAGTGCTGGCGGGCGGCTGTGGCCAATGCAGCATCCCACCGGAGCGGCCCAGCTCCGGCCTGGGCGCGAGACTGATTGGCCAACTGAACGATCTGCCAGGCCTCCGGCTGGATGGCGTTGGAGCTTGCCGTTTGCGAAGGCCGGGACCAGGGCGCCTGCGCGAAAACTACAGGCGCAAGCAGTGCCAAATACACAACCAAAGCCTGCCGTGAAATGTTCATAACTCATTGAACCCCAATGGTGTGCGGTAGTCGCGGTATTCTGGCTCTGTTCCAGGTAAGGGGGCTCGATGAAGATTGGCGTGGTCAGCGATACGCACGGATTGCTGCGGCCGGAGGCAGCGCGAGCGCTGGCCGGCGTGGAGCGGATTCTGCATCTGGGCGATGTGGGCAAGGCCTCTGTTCTCAAGGAGCTGGAGAAGATAGCGCCGGTGACGGCGGTGCGCGGCAACGTGGACCGCGAAGGCCCACTGAGCGAGTTGCCGGAGACGGAGGTGGTGCTGATCGCCGAGCGCTACGTCTACATGTTGCACGATTTGAAGACGTTGCACCTGGACCCGGCGGCGGGGAAGTTTGCCGCCGTGCTCAGCGGACATACGCACGTGCCCAACTTCTACCGGCGCAAGGGGGTGCTGTACTTCAATCCTGGATCGTGCGGGCCGCGGCGGTTCCGGCTGCCGGTGACGGTGGGGTTGCTGACGGTGGCGTTGGACGGGGAGTTTAAGGCCGAGATTGTCGAGCTGAAGTGCGACGGTTAGCTGGTAGTAAAAGTGATGTACGCTAGGTTATCGGATTTTGGACAATGTGAAGCTATAGCTGACTGGTTTTGGGGTGAATGTAAAGCTATAGCTCACCGGTTTTGGGCAAAGTGGTGAGCTGGCGTGCTCCGGTTTTTCGGACACCGGAGAGGTACAGCTCACCGGAAATCGGAACAATGGTGGCGAATCATTCAGTAGTTGTTTTTGGCAAGTAGTAGAAGGAAGAGTGAATATCCCTGACCGACCATGGCTAGGGGGAGTTTTTCGGGGAAATTCGTACCAGTGGTCAGTGATCAGTGGTCAGTACCCGTCGGTAAAGCAGACGCCTTCGGCAGAGCGGGTTGAGGTTCGTGACTTCATGAATCCTGCAAATAGAGTTCGATTCTGTTGCTGGTCCAGGTAGCAACCCCGGCGCCGAAAAAGTCCTGATCCTCGGTCCAGATGGGAGCCTTGAGCAAGAGAGCTGTTGCAACAACCGGCCAATCTTTCGGGTCTCTGGTGGAAATGCGAGCGTGAGCAAGCTCTTCATACTCTTCGTAAAGGCTTCGATCCACGACTTGCACGATGCGCGCGATCTGGTCGAGTACGGCGAAGCCAACCGCGGCATCAAAGTGGCGGCGGCTGGCGATGTTGGGGATATACTTTCTGGCGTCTTCAAAACACACGTCGGGGCTGTAGAACGCGGCCAAATCCTCGTAGGATTCAAGGAGTTCGCGGACACGGACTCCGAAGACCGCGCGAAGCAGAATGTTGGCATCGAGGACCAGAGGCTTGGGCTGTTTCATTTGTGGCTTCCGGCACGCCATTTCTTGAAGTCGGCGAGGATTTCATCTTCCGAGATTCCTTCGGCGGCCAACATTCCCTGCATACGCGTTGCGACTTGCCGGAGCGCGTCGCGATCACTTTCGCTGCGTTTGCGGCGGGCAGGGATGTAGTAGCCCACCGTGTCGCCGTGGCGAGTGATGGCCATGGGAGCATCCGATTCCAACAGATAGCTGGCGAGTTTGTCGCGAAATTCGCGAATTCCAACTTTGACGGCTTCCATTTGCGCCTCCTGGTGTTGCGTACACAAGCGTACCATAGGGTACGCACTGTTAGCTAGTCAAATAGTCCCAGGTCTCTGTAGCGAGACCTGGGGCACACATCATTTGTGGTCGGACTTGCCGTCCAGGCAGAGGCCTTCGGCGTGGTTTCGATCAGAGGTTTGAGATCAGAAAAACGGGGATATGATCGCTAAATTTGTTCCACGTGGAACATATTCATTCTATTGAGTTTAGTTGAGAGATTACCACTTAATTATCAGCAAAGATTTGGAGATTATTTTTGGGTATTTTTGGGCGGCAAAAAGACGGGTTTGAAAAGCAAAAAAAGTGGTTTGAAAGTGGTTTGGAAACGGAAATAAGTGGTTTGAGAAACTACCTGCGGTGGGGGGACTTGCCGTCCAGACGCGGACAGGCCGTCCGGGCAGGCGGCATTCGGCATGAAAATGGTCACGCTGATGCGTATGCAATCGGCTTATTACGAGAGCACAGACACATAAGCGGGAGAAGCTGATTCGCGTGCAGCCAGTTCGGACGGCGGCGTGAGACGCGAGTCTGGATGGGTAGTAACCCGGCCTCTCAAGAATAATTTCATTGCGAAGTGCATCTAGATTGGTGCATCATGTGTAGAGGACTACTGAGGCAACCGGCATGACAAAGATAGGCTCGAAAAGCGAAGATAGGCTCGGACTGCTCAGCAACGCGCTTAATGAAGCAGTCGTAATTTTTCGCAAATTGGACGACGAGGGACGGGTTAGATTGCTCAAGACCCTATCGACATTATTTGGTATCACTATTGGGCCTGAGGTCTCTACCGGCCCTAGAACAGTTTCTTACGGCGAGGCGACAGAACGTTTTTCGAAAGAGCAAAGTCTATCTCCTAAGGAGTTTCTCTTCAAGAAGCAGCCCAGAAGTGATGTGGAACGAGTTGCTTGTCTCGGCTATTATCTATCACATTATCGAGATCAGCCGCATTTTAAGACTTTCGACATTAGCAAGCTCAATACGGAAGCAGCTCAAACCAAACTTTCGAATCCCGCCCAGGCGGTTGATAATGCAACCAAAACCGGCTATTTGGCTCAAGCAACAAAAGGGCTGAAACAACTCAGTGCCGCGGGCGAAATGTACGTGGAGGCACTCCCAGATAGAGAAGCCGCTAATGCAGCATTAGCGTATTCTCGCCCAAAGAGAGGATCGAAGAAAGTGCATACGCGCAAAACGGTAAATGACTGATGGCGGATGATTCAATTTCGAAGCGATATAAGGCTAAGCGGATTGCCATCTACAACCACAAAGGTGGCGTTGGCAAAACCACTCTCACTGTAAATATTGCTTATGCCCTGACCGATCTTGGTAAGAATGTTTTGTTAGTGGACTCCGACCCGCAATGCAACCTCACATCTTATTTGGTAGACGCAAGTGTCGTCGATGATATGCTTGATTCCTCTGAGACGGCTAAGGGAAGAACATTGTGGTCTGCGATCAAGCCTGTAGCCGAGGGCGTAGGCGAAGCACACATAGTTAAGCCGATGGAAATCAATGGTTTGTTCTTAATACCGGGCGATATATTGCTATCGAAATTTGAACAAGATTTGTATCAGTTTTGGTCGGATAGTTTTGTAAGGCGTGTTCGCGGCTACCGAGGGACGGCTGCACTCAGCGCGTTAGTCAATGAGATTTCGGCAGCCAATAATATTGATTTTGTATTCTACGACTCTGGGCCAAATATTGGACCACTGAATAGATCAATTCTGTTAGATTGCGATTACTTCATTGTCCCTGCCGCATGCGACTCTTTCTCTGTACGCGCGCTCAAGACGCTCGGTGAAACGCTGGCCGATTGGATTCGGGATTGGTCTACCGCAGTTTCTCTCGCGCCAGATAATGTTTACCTATTACCAGGCAAGCCAAAGATGATTGGTTATATTCCACAAAGGTTTAGAGTATATGCGGATAGTGTAGCATCCAATTATGCCCATTTCTTGCCTCGCATAGATAGGCGGATTTCTGCGGATGTTGGAGCCAAACTGCGCACCGTTGATAACGATCTTGCTCCACTGGAGTATCAATCGAAGCTAGGCTTAGTACAAGATTTTGGAAGACGCGCAGTACTAGGACAAGACCGGGGTGTTCCGATATGGGATGTGGGGAATTCGAATGAAAAAGCAAAGGCAAAGGCCAGCTTTCACGGGATCGCTAAGAAAATTATTCAGAGGACGAGTTGACTATGAACCGGCGCTCTCAGCAGGACCGGAAGATGGTGAGAGAGTTGGTTTCTCATTATGAGGAGTACAAACCCTCCTTCGAAAGGTTTTTGAATAGCCTTCAGAATCAGATCAGCACCGCTCCTAATCTTATTCCATACATTCATTCATTGAAAGTGAGAACGAAGACATCTATCAGTCTCGAAGATAAAATATTCCGAAAATTGGATGAAGCCAGAAAAGCAAAAAAACAATTCAGTATTCAAAAAGATAACTTATTCCTAAAGATCAATGATCTTGCAGGTTTACGGATTCTGCATTTGAACACAGACCAACTCCCATTTATTGCTAAAGGTCTTAAAGAACTTTTTGATGAAGAGTTCTACAGATTAATCGAGAAGCCATCCGCTCGTACTTGGGATGATGAATCAAAGGTTCTTCTGAGTAACATGGGCTTCAAGATTGTGAGTAAGCCCTCGAAACCTTCGTTCTACACGAGTGTGCACTACGTCATCAAGCCAAATAAGAAGACGGCAATCACATGTGAAATTCAAGTTCGCACTTTGATGGAAGAAGTATGGGGCGAGGTAGATCATCGCCTAAACTATCCTCATAGTACGAAAATATTTGCATGTAAAGAACAGATCGCAGCGTTGGCACGAGCTACTTCTAGTTGCAGTAGACTTGTCGACTCGATCTTCAGATCGCATGCCGATTTGAGTAGGTCCAGAATGCGGCTAACTCGCCCATAGTCATCTCACCATATGATTGGAATGCGTTGATTTCGGATTGCCAGCAATTCAGAGGTTGCCGATCAAACAATTTACCTGGCAAAAGAAACGGGCGGAAGCCCGTAACTTTTAATCGCGACTTCGTCGCGTGGATTGATTTTCAAAAAACCGGTGGATGTTGTCCCAGGGTTGAAACCCTGGGCTATTATCACATCGCCCCTCCGGGGCTAACGCATCTTTTGATCTGCTTTCCCAGGACTGCGCTTTGCTTATCCTGGGCTATTATCCTTCGCTCCCTACGGGAGGAGCTGTGTACGCTCAGGATGACAGGCTTAATTTGATTGATCGCTGGAGGAGGGATCTGTAGCTGCGGGCGGCGGCGCTTCTTCGACTGGCTCGACGCGAATTTTGGCGATGCGGCGCGAGTCCATTTCGACGACGGTGAGGCGTCGGCCTTCGAAGGTGATGGATTCGCCGACTTTGGGGATGTGGCCGAGGCGCATGAGAACAAAGCCGGCCAGGGTTTCGATGCCGCCCTTGCGGGGCAGATCCCATTGCATCTCGGTTTCAAGGTCGCGGAGGTTGAGGCCGCCGTCCATGAGCAACGCACCGTCGGCGGTGGGGAGGACGGGGATGGCAGGCGCGTCATACTCGTCTTCCAGTTCTCCGGTAAGCTGCTCAATGGCGTCCTCCATGGTGACCAGGCCGACCGTGGAGCCGTACTCGTCGACGACAATGGCGATGGGGCGGCGTCGCTGCTGGAGTTCGCGGAGGAGGTCGAGGACGGATTTGGTTTCGGGGACGACGAGGATTTCGCGCATGACGTCGCGGAGAGTGAGAGATTCGACTGGTTTGGAAGAGCGGTAGAACATGAGGCGGGCGAGGTCTTTGGAGTAGACGGCGCCGAGGATGTGCTCGGGGCCGCGCGATTCGTCATATACGGGGACGCGGGAGCGCTTGTGCTCGATGACCTGGGCGGTGGCCGTTTCGACGGGAAGGTTGGAGGGAAGGGAAAAGATCTTCTGGCGCGGGGTCATGATCTCGCGGGTGGGTACATCCTCCAATTCGAGAGCGCGGTGGATGAGGGACTCCTGATAGGGGGGCAGAACGCCGAGGCGGCGGGCGGCAGCGGCGATGAGCTTAAGCTCCTCGGGTGAGTGTACCTGGGCTCGTTCGGTAAGGGGAATATCGAAGCCGCGCAGGATGATGGCAGCCGAACTTTTGAGGAAGCGGACGGCGGGGCGGGCCAAGGCCATGAAGAAGAGCATGGGACGGGCGACAGCGAGGGCCAGAGCCTCGGCACGGCGCAGAGCGAGGGACTTGGGCACCAGTTCGCCGACCACCACATGGAAGTAAGTGATGAGGGCGAAACCGAGGGTGACGGCGGCAATGGCAGTTACATGGGCATAGAGGAGGGCGTGGGCCTGTGTGAAGCGCAGAGCGCTCATCCAACCCATGAGGGTGGAAGCGGCCAGAGGTTCGCCGATCCAGCCCAAGGCCAGGGAGCAGAGGGTGACGCCGAGCTGGATGGCGGCGAGAAAGTCGTCCAGCTCGCGTTGCAGGCGGCGGACAGCGCGGGCGCCGGGAACGGCGTCGGCGAGCATCTGCTCGACGCGGGTGCCGCGGATGGAAACCAGGGCGAACTCGGCGGCCACAAAGAAGGCATTGGCCAGAATGAGCAGGCCGACGGCGACGTATTGGAGCAGTGAGAGAGCGGACATCTCCGATGTGAGGATAGCAGAGAGTAGGGAGCAGCGAACAGGGAATAGGGAATAGGGATCCTACGCAACATTTTGCAACGGGGAACCAAGTTGCCGTGTCCTACGTATGGAAGGAAGAGCGAGGGACGGAAGCTGGCCGTTGCGGGGTGGTTGACGAAGGCCGGCAGGCTCCGTCTGAGTTTGCGGGCTGCGAATTACTGTATTCGATCAGCATTTTCCTGATTTCCGGACAATCATTCCTGAGAAACGAGGCATAGGATGAAGAAATTGTTACTGGCAGCAGCGGTATTGGGGCTGGCGGCGAGCACGGCGCTGGCTTCGGAGGCAACGTTTGAGCGCACGCTTGCCGTGAGCGGGCAGGTGCAGCTATCGGTGGCGACCGGTTCAGGGAACATTCACCTGACGCGGGGCGCAGGCAACCAGGTGCACATCTTGGGCAAGGTGAAAGGCGGCTGGAGCACCAGCGAGGAGCGGGTGAAGGAAATTGCTGCTAACCCGCCCATTGAGCAGACGGGCAACATTGTGCGCATCGGCGGGCATCACGAGAGGCTGAATAACATCAGCATCGACTACGAGATTCAGGCACCGGAGAATGCAATTCTTGATGCCGGCTCGGGCTCGGGCGACATCACCGTGGAGGGCTTGGGCGAGAACGCCAAGCTGAGCACGGGCTCAGGCGACATTCACGCCACCGGGCTGCACGGCGGTTTCTCGGCAGAGACTGGATCGGGCAACATCTACGCCGAACAGGCGGGCGAGGGAGACGTGAAGGCCCAGACCGGTTCGGGCGACATGGAGCTGAGGAATCTGCGCGGCGGGCTGAAGGCCGGGACGGGTTCGGGAAACATCAACGTGGGCGGAATGCCTACGGCTGACTGGAAGCTGGAGACCGGCTCGGGTAATGTGGATCTTTGGCCGAGCAATATAGGAATCACGATCAACGCCGAGACGGGCTCGGGCGAAATACATTCTGAGCACGAGGTTGTTACGCAGGGCGAGACGAACCGGCATCACCTGGTTGGCAAGCTGAACGGCGGCGGACCCACGGTACGCATCGAGACTGGATCGGGAGATATTCGCATTCACTGACGGCTGACGGCTGACTGCTAACAGCTGACAGCTAACAGCTAACGGCTGACAGCTAACAGCTAATAGCTAACAGCTAACAGCATATTGTTCCTCCGGCGAGGCCTCGACGCTCTACGGGGTAGGCCTCGCCAATTTTTTCATTGGTACAAATAACTTACGGAATGAAATAGTAGGGATCGGGGTACTTTACGGAAAGTTCAGCCTCAGGCTTTCCTCCCAGGTCGCTCCACTGGTCACCGACATTGAGAACAATCGTGTATCCCTGCGCGACGATGGATGCGCGGGCGGCCGATTTGTATTCGAGCGCGGTTAGAGATTCTTGCGCGGCCGAACGCAGAATCAGTTGATGCCAATTTTTGAAGCCGTGGTTACGAAGGTCCGTCTCTGTAGGGACGAGCAACTGCTTTTTCTTTGATTCTCGCCGGCCAGTAATGAAAAACACGCTTACACCTAATCGCTGTGCCTCGTTGTAAAGTCGCAGAGTTCCAGGAATTGCCGGGGCTTGGGCTGATTTGATCCAGGCGTCGAAGGCGCTATCGTTGTGGGCGAAATCCTCCCTCAACAATTCCTCGTAGTTAGACAGCGTGGTTTCATCAATATCCAGCACCAGAGCGAGCTTTTCCTGGGGGCGGCGATGGGCGGCGCGGGCGCGTAGAAAGGCTATGGCGCGATCCGCCTGCCGGTCAAGATCACGGGCATAGCAGCCGCATTTGCAAGTACATTCGTGGTACTGCTTGAGCTGAATCTTCAAGCTATGGATGTCTGGACTTTCGATGTTCTGGATGCTCTCGGCACGCGCAAGCACACTTACGCTTGTGGCAGGCTGCTGTGGGGTTGGCTTGTGGGCCGGCTGTTGCGCGGTCAGGCATAGAGGGGCAAAAAGGACCGCAACGATCGTCGCGAGAATAGCGAATTGCTTTTTCACGGGAAAGCTCCTTTTGGATAGGCACGATTGCCGCGCGCCGGACTCCATCATAATCATCGCACCCGAACTGGTGGTGATGAAGGTCGATTCGATTCGTTTTACACTTAATTCATGCTTCACATTCTTCGCCCACTTCCGGTGGCACGGTTGAAACCAGGGTTCAGGGATCAGTTATGATGTGAACCATGAGTAAGAAACAGAAAGAGGAAAGGCGCAGGTTTCAGGCTCACGAAAGCGCGCGAATGGAATCGCTGAATGGACTGCCGCTGGCATTTTTCTGGCAGAGGTGGTTGGGACACTGGATCGACCTTGCCATTGTAATTATGCTTTGGGCGCCGCTGGAGGGCTTCTGGCGGTACTTTGTTTTACATGAGAAGGATATTTTTATTAAATGGGATTACCACGAACCGGGAAATCTTATCGTGATGCTCCTTTACTGGGGGCTGTTCACCTATTTTGGGAATGGCCGGACTCCCGGCAAGTGGATGGCGCGAACAAAGATATTCTCGCTGACCGGCGAGCGAATGGGATTGTGGCAGTCCTTCGAGCGGGCGCTAGGTTATGGCGCCGCGGTGCTTGAGGGAGGCGTGGGTTTTCTGCAATACTTCTGGGACCGCAACCGGATGTGCGCGCAGGACCGGCTTGCAGAAACGATCGTTGTGGATATGAGGAAGCGCGCGTATCCGGCGAAGGAAACTGGCGAAGGCTTTGCAGAATCGGAGGACGGGCGATTGGCAGAGAAGAGCGAACAGGAGTCAGATTCAGCGGGAGCTTTACACTAGAAACATGCTTCACATTCTTCGCCCGCTTCCGGTGGCACGGCTGAAACTGCTGGTTTTCGATCTGGACGGCACGCTGATCGACTCCGCGCAGGACTTGTGCAACAGCGTGAACGCGACCTTGAGGAGATATGGGCGCGAGCAGTTGGCGGATGAGACTATCGCCGGATTTATCGGCAACGGGGCAATGATGCTGGTGCGTAGATCGTTTGCGGCGGCGGAGGGCGCGGCGGCGAATGAGGAGTTGCTGGCCGAGGCATACAAGTATTTTCTGGATTACTATCGCGAGCACAAGCTGGATTACACCTATGCCTACGAAGGGGTTCTGGAGGCGCTGGCGGCGCTAAAGGAGTTGCACGATCTGCCGGGTGGGGCGGCGCGGGCGATGGCGGTGCTGACCAACAAGCCGGTTCGCCCGGCGCGGGAGATCTGCGCAGCACTGGGCCTGGCGCCCTACTTCCTGAATATTTATGGCGGCAACAGCTTTGCGACCAAGAAACCCAATCCGGAGGGATTGCGAGCGCTGATGAGCGAGGCCGGCGCGCAACCCGATGAGACGGTGGTGATCGGCGACAGCCAGGTGGACGTGGAGACGGCGCGGAATGCGGGGGCGTGGTGCATTGGCTGCACCTTCGGCCTTGCGCCGGAGAGTTTGTCGTCAAATCCACCGGATGTGATTGTGGATTCGCCGGCGGACTGGCCGGCGGCGCTCAATCCCGCGAGCAGCGAGCTTCGGCAATAACCGGCAAGGTGGTGGCGAAGAAAAGATGTTGCTGGAGTACTGCTGCTGAATTTGCTGTTAAAAAATGCAAGCTAGCGAGTCCGACGCCGTAAGCTGAATCTATGGCCACGATTGCTTCAGCGCTTCCGTGCTTTCTTCACCCACTAAGAATTGTGCTGCCCGGGGGCAGCGGGCAGGTGGGGCAGGCGCTGGCGCGCTACTTTACCGAGCGCGGCCATCAGGTGACAGTGCTGACACGCAGCCCATACACAGCGCAATGGCAGACGGTTCACTGGGACGGCGAAGAGATTGGCCCATGGACGGAATTTCTAGAAGGCGCCGACGTTTGTATCAACCTAGCCGGGCGTAGCGTGAACTGCCGCTATGATACAGCGAACCGGCAGGCCATCTACGAGTCGCGCATTGGCAGCACGAGGCTATTGGGCAGGGTGATCGCCGGACTCAGCGAGCCGCCGCGGGTGTGGATGAACGCCTCGGCGGCCACGATCTACAAGCGCGCCCTGGACGACGATGGGATCGATTTGCCGGTGGATGAAGCGGGCGTGCTGGACGAATATGGGGTCGATCGGCCAGTGGATGAAGCAAGTGCGCTAAATGCGGATAAGCCGTTGGGCGAAGCAGAACGATGGACCGAGCGCCGAGGGTTTTCCGCACGCGTGGCCAGGGATTGGGAGGCGGAGTTTTTTGCGGCGAAGACGCCGCGCACCCGCAAAGTGGCCTTGCGCAGCGCCGTTGTTCTGAGCCCTACGGCCGGCAGCGCCTTTGGAGTGCTGTCGAATCTGGTGCGGCTGGGTTTGGGAGGCAAGCAGGGCAACGGACGGCAATATGTTTGCTGGATTCATGAGGCCGACTATGCGCGAGCGGTGGAGTTTCTGATTGAGCGTGAAGATCTAGATGGGCCAATCAACATGGCCGCGCCTCACCCGCTGACCAATCGCGAGTTCATGGCGGCGTTGCGCTGGGCCTGGGATGTGCCGAATGGATTGCCCGCGCCGTGGCTGGCCATCAAGCTGGGCGCACTTCTGATGCGGACGGAATCGGAGCTGGTGTTGCAAAGCTGCCGCGCCGTTCCCGGACGATTGCTGAAGGCCAGATTTCCGTTTGAGTTTCCGGAGTGGGCGGAAGCGGCGGAGGATTTGGTGAGGCAGTGGAAGAGCAGGGAATAGGGAACAGAGGATAGGGAATTGGTTAGAGTTCGTGCTATCCCACCCTTGAATCAAAAAGCGATTCAAGGATGGGGCACCCAGCTAACAGCTAACAGTTGTCAGCCAACAATTAAGTCTGACTACTGTTAGCTGTCCGCTTCGATTTACTTTTTTGCTGGCGTGATGTCGGTTACTGGCAGATCCCAGTGGGCGAGGAGAATTTCAAAGCGGCGCTGCTCTTCTTTCTGGTACTTCTTCTGGTCGGGCCATAGCTCTTTGATGAAGGCCTCCTCATCGGGGTTGGCGGTGGTGGCTACGGTGGAGTTTTTGTAGCGGATGGTGACGCGATAGTCCCATCGGCCGTCCTCGGTGGTGTGGTAGGCGGGCGACTCGATTTTGATGGAGAGAATGCGGCCCGTGGACTGAATCTTCTCAAGCAGCGGGTAGTGGTTTTTGAGGAAGAGTTCCTTGAACTCAGCCTGATGGCCCCACTGGCACTTGTAGTAGTACTCGATGGTGTAAGGCTGGTCGGCACTGACCTGCGGCGGCGCGCCCTGGGCGACAAGCGGAGTGACGAGCGAAGCGGCGAAGACGACGGCGAGAGCGGCGAGAAGAATGCGGCGCATGGGACCTCCTTGATTGAAAACATTGTAACGCGGGGACTAGCCCCTTCGACTTTACTCAGGGCAGGCTGTCCAGGCAGAGGCCTTCGGCGGAGTCAGTGCGGCTGCGGCATCGAGAAATTGCGCACTTGTCATGGCGGAGAGATCAGCATGGGCGTTGTCCGTCCACGCATTTCTTGAGTTTTTACAAGTTGCCGCGGCCTCTTGTAGAATGCTTGCGTGAAGGAGAATGTTTGATATGAAAGGCAGCCCAAAGGTCATCGAGCAACTGAATCGCGCGCTCCGCGAGGAGCTCACCGCCATCAGCCAGTATTTTGTTCATGCCGAGATGTACGAAAGCTGGGGATACGAGCGGCTTGCAAAGCAGATCAAGAAGCAGTCCATCGACGAGATGAAACACGCCGAGGCGCTTATCGAACGCGTCCTCTTTCTGGACGGCTCGCCCCGGATGGAGCCGCTGGCTTTATCAATTGGCGCAAAGGTTAAGGAAATGATCGAGTCCGACCTGAAGGCCGAGATCGCAGCCATTGCAATGTACAACGAGTCGGCGCGGATTGCGGCGGACGAAAAAGACATCGGCACGCGCGAGCTGTTTATCAAACTGCTCAAGGAAGAGGAAGGGCACGCGGATTGGCTGGAAACGCAATTACATCAGATTGCGGATCTTGGTTTGGAGCGCTATCTGTCCAGGCAGACCAGCAAGGGCGAATGAGGACTGGCCCCTTCGACTTCGCTCAGGGCAGGCTGTCCAGGCGGAGCCCTTCGGCGGGGTATTTGATTGCATATTTTATGCTCATTCTTCTGGTACGATTCGAGTTCCAATCATGATGGAAATATCCGCGCTTGAATTATCCGCACTGAAGTGTTGGTTTCCACAAGTTAATCCGGTGGCTTCCATTGCTCTGACTCCGATACGATATGCCAAGGTCTCAGATGAGCCGAAAGTACAGTTAATTCCCTCGCCATGATGAGTTTCGATACCGGAATCTGTTACTACAGTACTGTTCAAGGATCCAATAAAACTACCAGGTAGAATCTCCCACTTATCATTGGCGGCAGTAAAAAGGCCCTGTATTTGTTTGGTAATGGCGGTGATCTCATTGCCACCTCCAACGATTGTGAAGCTGACCTTCGATCCTGCAGGCGCAGTTTTCAATATTGAAACCGCAGCTGCGAACTTGGACTGTGGGATAAATCTTGGTGGTGGAGTGACCTTCCCGGTAATGTTTACGTCTCCGATGGCCTGAATGCCTCCAGGCGAATCAATCATTGTTTGCACGGGTGCATCATGGCCGGCAATCGTTTGTTTATTGCCAGTACCCGACTGAGCGCTCTGCGCATTACTGTGACCGGATTGTAATACATCTTCATGTGGTGAGGAATGATGTTGCGGACTGGACGATGCGATTGATGCAGGTTGAGGGAGTGGTCTCTTTACATCGGGAACAGCCGTGTCCTTCTGGACCGGCTGTTCCTGCAAAGGTGAATTGACAGTTGCTTTCTCTTTCTTATTGTCCACATACCTAAACGCGAGAAAGAACAAAAGGCAGACACAGCCTCCAGCGGCGAACACCAAAACTCCCTGCCACCATACGCTGAATCCTGAACGATTTATGCCCATGATTGCTCCTCCGATTGCGTCGACTGCTGCAATCAGGAAGAAGAACTTGGCCGGTCCAAAATCATTCAAGGTTAGGGTTCCCAGTGCAACGGTAATTGCAAGACCAACGACGACACTGGTGACTTCCCAAGAGAATAGCTTTTCCATGGAAAGCAAGTATAGCACATTTTCGCTCAATCTTCGCTATTCGGTTATAATGCTTGCCATGGACTTTCAACTGGTGACGAGCTACGTGCCGCGCGGGGATCAGCCGCGGGCGATTGACGAGCTAATGAGGGGGCTTGCGGCGGGGGAGAAGCACCAAGTGCTGCTGGGGGTGACGGGGTCTGGCAAGACCTTCACCATGGCCAAGATCATTGAGGCGTCAAACCGGCCGTCGCTGATATTGGCGCACAATAAGACGCTGGCGGCGCAGCTCTATCACGAGTTCAAGCAGTTCTTTCCCAATAATGCGGTCGAATATTTTGTGAGTTACTACGACTATTACCAGCCGGAGGCTTATATTCCAGCCGGGGATTTGTATATCGAGAAGGAAGCGACGGTGAATGAAGAGTTGGATAAGCTGCGCCTGTCGGCGACGCGGAGTTTGTTTGAGCGGAGGGACGCGATCATTGTCAGTTCGGTGAGCTGCATCTACGGGCTGGGCTCGCCGGAGGCTTACTACGGGATGCTGCTGCTGCTGGAGAAAGGGCAGAAGATCAGCCGCAAGGATATTACGCGGCGGCTGGTGGAGATTTTGTATGAGCGCAATGATACGGATTTCCGGCGTGGGACGTTCAGGGTGCGGGGCGACGTGATCGAGGTCTATCCGACGTATGACGAGACGGCTTACCGGATTGAGTTATTCGGCGACGAGATTGAGTCGCTGGCACAGATCGATCCGCTGTTTGGAACGGTGAAGCAGAAGTATGCGCGGCTGCCGATTTATCCCAAGAGCCACTATGTGATGCAGCCGGAGACGAAGGCGCAGGCGATTGAGTCGATTGTGAAGGAGTTGAATGAGTGGGCGCCGCAACTGGAGGCCGAGGGGCGGATGGTGGAGGCGCAGCGGATTCACCAGCGCACGCGCTACGACCTGGAGATGATCAAGTCGATGGGCTACTGCCACGGGATTGAGAATTATTCGCGGCACTTCAGCGGGCGGCTGCCGGGCGAGGCTCCGCCGACGCTTCTGGATTATTTTCCGCGTGATTTTTTGCTGTTTGTGGACGAGAGCCACGCGACGATTCCGCAGGTGCACGGGATGTGGCACGGGGATAGGAGCAGGAAGCAGAATCTGGTGGATTACGGATTCCGGCTGCCTTCGGCTTTGGACAACCGGCCGCTGAGGTTTGAGGAGTTTGAGAATCGCGTGCAGCAGGCGATTTATGTTTCGGCAACGCCGGGGCCGTATGAGTTGACCAAATCAGCGGGCGTGGTGGTGGAGCAAGTGATTCGGCCGACGGGGCTGGTGGACCCGGAGGTGGAGATTCGGCCGGTGAAGGGGCAGATTGACGACCTGCTGGGGGAGATTCGCGACCGGGCACAGCGCGGCGAAAGAGTTTTGGTGACGACGCTGACGAAACGCATGGCCGAGGATTTGGCGGGCTATTACACGGAAGTGAACGTGCGCTGCCGCTACATGCACTCGGAGATTGAGACTTTAGAAAGAGTCAAGCTGCTGGCGGGGCTGCGCAAGGGCGAGTTCGACGTGCTGATCGGGATTAATTTGCTGCGCGAGGGGCTGGATTTGCCGGAGGTTTCGCTGGTGGCGATTCTGGACGCGGACAAGGAGGGCTTTCTGCGCTCGGCTGGCTCGCTGATTCAGACCATGGGACGGGCTTCGCGGCACATTGAGGGGCGGGCGATTCTTTACGCGGACCGGGTGACGGATTCGATGCGGAGGGCGATTGACGAGACGGATCGGCGGCGGAGGATTCAGCGGACCTACAACGAGGAGAACGGGATTACGCCGCAGTCGATTATCAGCCCGGTGGAGATGGGGCTGGCCGCGATTCTGAAGGCGGAGTACGGCGAAGTGGCCGAGGAGGAGACGGCGGGGATGCCGGAGGGGTTTGCCACCCAGGCGGAGCTTGACAGTTTCATTGTCAAATTAGAGGCGGAGATGCGGGAGGCGGCGCGGAAGTTCGAGTTCGAGCGGGCGGCCAAGTTGCGCGACAGCATCAAAGATTTAAGGGAGAAGGAGTTTTTGTTTGGGTGAGGATGGAGCATGAAAAATCGACCGGCTGAGTTCGTCGATTCCCAGGTCCCCAACAGCGAGGGACCTGAGGCACCCGGCTCAGTTTTCTCCAGCCTTCCTGCCTGCGAACGGAGCCAACCATCATGGCGGACAAGATACCGGCGAACCCTCCCAGGATTGAAAATCCAGACATAGGTCACCCGCCCGCTGACGATCGAGGATTCCGTCCGCAGCGTAAGATAAAACTTGGACTTTCCTTTGGAAGGAGAGACTCAACGCACTATGACAGAAGTGCAAGCCTCCACGCAACTTGCAGGAGCCACCAAACTATGGCGATATCTTTCGGTCGATAAGCTGGTTGACCTGCTTTCGACGAGCGAGTTGTTCTTTGCTCCTCTCGCGACCTTCGTGAAGACCGATCCGTTTGAGGGCTACCTCCCGTCGGTAGCGCTTGATGCGATTGCCTCCACGTTTCAACCAATTGTGAATCAATTTGAGCGATCACATCAGCAGGTGGCAGAATATCGAAACAAGCGGGGATATCCTCTGACGAATGCAGAAGAAGAAAAACTTCAGGCAGATCTGGAAGATCTGCGGTCTCACCAGCGTCGCATCTTACCTGCGATAGCGAAGGCTACGATGGTCAACTGTTGGCATATGAACGAGTGTGAGTCAGAAGCGATGTGGCGCCTCTATTCCGAAAACGGGAAGGCGGTGGCGGTTGAAACTACGTTTGATGACCTGAAAGAATCCATTCAGAGGCGCGAGTCTTCAAGCGTCGTGTACATCTATCCAGTAAAGTATCTGGACTTCTTCGATTCCGCACTTCAGCCACATGATTGCCTCGTCGAAGGCATCCATATACCCCTCCTGAAACGAATCTCATATGAACACGAGCATGAGCTTCGCGCATTCATTGCAAAAGTTGCGCCGGACCGTGTGGGCGCCGATGTCGCCTTCTGGGAACCGGCACCGGTAAGGTTGCCAATCGATGTTAAAGCCTTGGTGAAGGCCATTCATATATCGCCTTACGCCGGAGAACCTTTTCCCGCCAGTGTGGCCAAAATTTGCGAAGCATTCGGCATAGAGTCGGGTATTGTGCGACCTTCGCGATTGCTCTCCGGACAAGAAGAGCTTCTGGATCGGTTGTCCCTATAGGCTTCTGGATGTATACAAAAGGCAGGTGACCCAGGTATATGCTCTATGGGTGCTGCTCGGGTGTACTGCCGGGGCCACCCGCCATTTTCATCGGCAAAACAACCTCCACCTCCCGAGCGCTTACCTCTCGGAATTTAGAGGAATCGAAGAACGGGCAAATGTTAATTCCATACTCTACCGCTGCCGCCTGGATATGATTTTGAGGAGCTGCGCGGTGCGCTTGCTCGAATTTAAATTGCGAACGAAACAGCGATTGTTCCAGCATACGTTTGCAAGGAAATGCATATTGTTTGACGTGCTCCGTAGCGACTACGGCAACGTCGCCCGGGCTTGGCCGATACATGGAGTCGATTTTCACAGTTTGTGTGAACGCGTCAAAGTTCTGGTGAAACGGATCGTCTATAACCCTATGGCAATGAGCCTTCTGGCTGGTGCATTGTCGTCCTTCTAAGTAACAAGAAATCGTCAGATATGCGTTAAATGGATCGCTTACGAATTCGCCATTAATCTGCGTCATTGTGCCTTTCCAGCTACCCGCAAGCCGGAGTAATTCAGCTCCTTTCTTTAAATCCTCCAAGGCGGAAGTGATCCCGGCCCAGTGCATTGTTCGTCCGCCGACCTTCTGTTCGCCGTAAACAGTTGTCGACTGAGCTAGGCTAATTGCAATCGATAGGTTCTCAGATCTGCTATCCGGGAAAATAATGAAAATGACACAATTTTTCAGGACATCCAGCGGATCGATTAACTGAAGCTGACCATATTGGAGCCTTATGGTGAGGGTAGGGGAAGCGTTGACATCTGATGCGCCGGGTGCTTCCATTTTGATTCTCCGATTCGGGGATAGCATACAGCCGACCGCCTCGCTGATGCCAATTTAACCTTCCGGGCGCCCCAGGTCCGGATTTTCGGACCTGGGAGTCCACGAACCTCAACCGTCCGACTTTTTTTCGCAGCCAGCCGTATTTTAGCAACTGAGAAGCGAAACACAATTCTTCCCTTATTGGATTCTCCACCCATAGTGTGAGCCAGATCACACCAAAAGCGACTATGATGGGTTGAGAATGACGAGGACGAGAGGCCGGTGAGGAGTTAGTGGATTCCCACCCTTCCGCAAAAAACGCGCAAGGATGGGGCACCCGGCAGCGCGCGGAATCATAGTGTGTTGATAGTGGATAGCGGAGACTTGATGGCAGCATTTGGCAGTTTTGCACTTTTAGTGGCGTTGGCGCTGGCCGCATACAACCTGCTGGCGGGGGCTTTGGCGCTGCGGTTGATCGCTACCGGACAGCCGGCGCGCATCTCGCCTGAGCGGCTGGCGGATACGGCGCGGCGGGCGGGAATCGCGGGGTTTGCAGCGATTACGGCGGCGGCTTTTGCGCTGGTGTGGTCGGTTTTTGCCAACGATTTTTCAATTACTTACATTCTGGAGCACTCCAACCGCGCGCTGCCGGCAGCGTATAAGTTTGCCGCGCTGTGGAGCGGGCAGGAGGGCTCGCTGGTGCTGTGGGCGTGGCTGCTGGGGGCTTACGGGTTTGTGCTGCGGCTGACGCATAAAACCGATGTGAAGCTGTACGCCTACGCGGGCGCGATTCTGGCCGGGATTCAGGTGTTTTTTCTTCTGGTGCTGAACTTTGCCGCGCCGCCGTTCGCGCTGCTGAAAGGCGTGATTCCCGAGGACGGCTACGGGCTGAATCCGCTGCTGCAGTATCCGGAGATGGTGATTCATCCACCGATACTGTACCTGGGGTACGTGGGCTTTTCCGTTCCATTCGCATTCGCGCTGGGAGCGCTGATGATGCGCTATCCCGGCGAAAAATGGATCAAGATTACGCGCGTATGGACGATGGTGACGTGGCTGTTTTTGACCTGCGGGGTCTTTCTGGGAATGCATTGGGCCTACGCCGTGCTGGGCTGGGGCGGCTACTGGGGCTGGGACCCAGTGGAGAATGCCAGCCTGATGCCGTGGCTGACGGGAACGGCGTTTCTTCACTCGGTGATGATGCAGGAAAAAAAGGGCATGATGAAGAGCTGGAACGTGTGGCTGATTTTTTCCACGTTTCTGCTGACGATGCTGGGCACGATGCTGACGCGCGGCGGGCTGGTCAGCTCGGTGCACGCTTTTGCGGAGTCGTCGATTGGCAACTGGTTCATGGTTTTCATGGTGATCGTGCTGGCGGTGTGCATCTTCACCTATATTTTGCAGCGCGACCACTTGCAGAGCGAGCAGCGCGTGGAGTCGCTGGTCAGCCGCGAGTCCAGCTTCCTGTTCAACAATCTGGTGCTGCTGACGGGCTGCTTTGTGATTGTGTGGGGGACGCTCTACCCCATTCTGAGCGAATACATCGAGGGCGCAAAAATCACGTATGATGCCGCCTGGTACAACCGCGTAACCGTGCCCATCGGGCTGTTTTTGCTGTTTCTGGCCGGGGTGGGACCGCTGCTGCCGTGGCGGAGCACGTCGTTCAAGAGCATTCGGCGCAACTTTGTGCTGCCGGTGATTGCGCTGTGGGTAGCGGTAATTGGATGCCTGATCGCGGGCGTGCGGCCGTGGCACGATGGGTCATTTGACCGGGGACACTTTTATGCGCTGGTGGCGTTTGGGCTCGGGGCGGGCGTGCTGACGGCTATCGGTTCGGAGTTTCTGCGCGGGATGCTGGTGATTGCCCGGCAGAGCGGACGAAACCTGATTTGGGCGAAGTATCAGCTGATCCGGCGCAACACGCGGCGCTACGGCGGCTATATCGTCCACGTCGGCGTGGTGATTGTGGTGGTAGGGCTGGCGGGCTCGGCATTCAACCGCAGCGTAGAGAAGGAACTGGCGCTGCACGACAAGCTGGTCATCGGACCGTACTCGCTGGAAAATGTTGGCGCCACCCAGGACTCGAATGCCAACTTTGACTCTTGGTATGCCCTGCTGGATGTGTCGAAGGGCGGCAAGAAGCTCTTCCAGATGACACCGGAGAAGCGGGTTTATCTGGCCAGTGGACAACCGCAGACCATGGTGGCGATTCACTCGGTTCCCGCATGGGATTTGTATGTGGTGTATGAGGGCACAAATCCGGATACCGACCAGCCGATCATCAAGGCGTTTCTGAATCCGCTGGTGAGCTGGATCTGGGCCGGTGTGCTGATGATGGTGCTGGGCACGCTGGTGGCGCTGACGCCGAGTCAGAGGACAGCAGACAGCAAACAGCTAACAGTTCCGGCAGCGACGAAGGAGGTTGGTAAGCGATGACTGAGACGCAGGGATTTGTAGCCGGAGTGCTGCTGCTGATTGGGCTGCTGGTGTACACCTTTTGGCCGGAGAAGATTTCTGCCAGCCAACTGGAGAAGACGCGGCTGGAGTACCTGCTGGAGCGCAAGGAGCAGCTCAACGAAAATCTGCGCGATTTGAACTTCGAATTTAAGGCGGGCAAGTATCCTGAAGAAGATTTCCAGGCGCAGCGGGCGCAGCTTGAAAACGAGACGTCGCGGTTGATGGCTGAGATTGAGATTTTGCAGAGGGCGTGAAACAATTCACAGCGCTTACCAAGAGGAATTTCAGACGACGATGAAATTAACCAAGATTGTTTTTCGCACTGTTGCCCTGAGCTTGTTGCTCGCGGGCGCGTGGGCGCAGGCGGCTCAAATCACCGGCACGGTGACCAACAAGACTACAGGCAAGCCTGCGGCGGGCGATGCGGTGGCGCTGGTTGACGTGCGGGCCAGCATGAGCGAGGTGGCCAGGGCCACCACCGACTCCGGCGGACACTACAAGCTGACCAAGCCGGGCAGCAGCAATTACCTGGTGCGGGTGACGCATCAGGGGGCGACTTATTTTATTGGCGCGCCGGAGGGTGGCGCGGCGGGCGATATTGCGGTATATGACGTGGCCGCCAAGGTGGATGGGGTGCTCATCGATGAAGATGTGATCGGCATTGTGGAGTCGGTGAATGGGCAGTTGCGGGTGGTGGAGCGGTATGCGGTACACAACTCCAGTATGCCTCCGCGCACGCAGTGGAGCCCGCGCAGCTTTGAGATTGTGCTGCCGGAGGATGCGGTAGTGGAGGACGCATCGGCGCAGAGGCCCGGCGGGCTGCCCACTTCGCTCAAGCTGGACAACGCCGGCGCCAAGGGGCACTACTCTTTCAACTTTCCCATTCAGCCGGACGACGGCGAGAAGAGCACTCTCTTCCAGGTTGAATATGAATTGCCCTACAGCGGCGGCAAGTTCACCTTCCATCCCCAGGTGACGATACCGGCCAGAACCGTTTGGGTAATGTTGCCCAAGAGCATGAGCTTTGCCGCGGGCGCGGGATCGACATTCCTCTTCGCGCCGCAGGAAGGCCTTCCCACCTATGTGGCCAAGAACGCGGTTCCCGGCAAGGCGCTGGAGTTTACCGTCTCGGGCACGGGATCAATTCCGCGCGAGGAGCAGCAGGCGCAAGGCGACGAGGGCGCAAGCGCACCCGGAGCGCAGCCGGGCGGCGGGATGGCCAACCCCATCAACACGCCTGATCCGCTGACAAAGTACAAATGGTGGTTTATCACCGTCATAGTGCTAGTGATGTCGGGCGTCGCGGCCTTTATGCTGCGCAAACCGGCAACGGGCGGGACCAGCAATGCGGCGCTGCTGAATGCGCTCAAGGATGAGCTGTTTGAGTTGGAGAGCGACAAGATCGCCGGCAAGATTTCAGCGGCAGAGTACGCGGAGTTGAAGGCGGCGCTGGAGACGGTGTTGAAGCGGGCGTTGAAGCGCGGCTTGTAGCTGCTAACCTACTGTTTTTCCGCGCATCAAACATGTATGAAACTATCCGCGCGGCATTGAGTCAAATATACAGACGTCTCCATTTTGCAAATGCAGAATGAAGACGCCGAAACGAACAAGCTAGCGGCTGAAAGCCAGCAGTCAGGAGTTTAAATAATGAACATCTTCAAGACGACTCTTCTTCTCACCTTGCTTACGCTGATTCTGGTGCTTGCCGGAATGTATTTTGGCGGCGAGGACGGCGCGCTGCTGGCATTTGGCATAGCGGCCATCATGAACTTCATCAGTTATTTCTACTCCGACAAGATTGCGTTGCGCATGTACAACGCGAAGCCGGTAACGCGGGAGGAATTGCCGCGGGTGTATGCGGTGGTGGAGCGGCTGGCGGCGCGGGACGGGATTGCGATGCCGAAAGTGTACGTGATTCCCACCGAGTCTCCCAACGCCTTCGCTACCGGGCGCAATCCCAACCACGCCTCGGTGGCCGTAACGCACGGCATTCTGGCGCTGCTCAACGACGAAGAGCTGGAAGGCGTTCTGGCGCACGAGTTGAGCCACGTGCGCAATCGCGACATTCTCACCAGCTCAATAGCGGCTACGCTGGCGGGAGCGATCACCATTCTGGGCCGCATGGCCTTCTGGTTTGGCGGCGGGAGGCGGCGCGGCGGGCTGCTTGGCATGCTGGTGATGCTGCTGCTGGCGCCGCTTGCGGCCACGCTGATTCAGCTATGGGTTTCGCGCACGCGCGAGTACGAGGCCGACGCCAGCGGCGCGCACCTGACCGGCAATCCCTATGCGCTGGCCAGCGCGCTGGAAAAGATCTCCGCCGTCAGCCGCCAGGTTCCTCTGCTGGCCTCGCCTAACAGCGCGCACCTGTTTATCATTGCGCCGCTGCTTAGCGGCGAGAGCTTCGCCAACCTGTTTTCAACTCATCCGCCGGTGCAGAAACGCATCGAGCGGCTGATTGGCAGGGCGTCGGTGAGCGGGAACATTCAATAAAAGCAGTTGCCAGTTGACAGCAGGGTGAACAGGCTGCATGGTTGAACGGCTTCGTAGTTCACTTGTTACAGACTCTCGTCTCCGGCGCGTAGTAAGATTTTCGCTGGAGACAGACCGTATGCCGCCAATGCGCGAAGATGCAAGCCCAGTTACTATCCCCGTCAACTCACGTTCTCGTATTCAGGAGCGCGTAGCCGCCGGGCGCATCCCGTGGATCGGACCGCTGCTGCTGGTGCCCGCGCGCACGGTACTGTGGTTCACGTTTCAGTGCTTGTTGGCGCTGGTTTTTCTCACTCTGCATCGCCCCCATCCGTTCCAGACGGCGGGTAATTGGTGGATGCTCTATGGCACACTCAGCGATGGATGCTGTCTGCTGGGGATGAGCTATTTCACGCGGCGAGAGGGCATTCGTCTCCGCGATCTGATTGGGCCGATCCGCCTGCGCTGGGGACGCGACCTGTGGCTCGGGCTCGGGCTTCTGGTTCTCTCCTACCCGCTCCTGATCGGTGGCGGCTATTTCGCGACCGCGTTGGTGTATGGTTCCACGGCCAAAGTCCCTATGGAGTTAATTCTGCAACTGCACTCCCTGCCCCTATGGGCTACTGTATACACACTGACCATATGGTGGATCATTCAGTCGGCCACTGAAGAGATGACCTACAACGGATATGTGCTACCGCGCTTGCAGGTGCTTACCGGTCGCACCTGGACTGCTTTCGTGATTGTCGGGTTTTGGTGGGCTGCGCAACACTGCATGATCCCCTTCGTTGCCGATTGGCACTATGTGACGTATCGCTTTCTTATGTTTTGGCCTCTGATGGTTTGGATGCTTATCTATTTACGCATCCGGCGCCTAGCGCCGTTTATCGTTGCCCACTGGCCCTTGGACCTATTGGTCGCGGTGATGACCGGCACCCATTTATTGGGGTCATAATGATGGCCGGTGCTCACTGACGAAGACCGGGAATCAGGAACAGGTGGATGGATTGCGCCGGCGGAGCAATTGCAGATGGCGGGGCGCCCGTCCGGCGGCGTGTGCCGGACGAGCAACCTGATGGTGAGGATGATCCGGTTTGGGCGGCTTCAGTTCTCAGAACTTGTAGACCACGCCAAATGCGGCGCGGGAACTGTGGCGCTCATGCGGGGAGCAATTTGAGGTCGTTGTGCAGGCATTTCCAGAGCCGGCAGGATAAACCGGCGCGACAAACGATGAGGCGATGTCGTCTCCCGAGACGCGCATGAAAAAGTGCGAGGTCAGTTTGTAGTCCACGCCGACGCCGACTCCCCCCGCAAGCGAGAGGTCGGGATAGGCGTTCAAGCCGCCGATGTGTTCCGCGCCCAGCAGCACGCGAAAAAAAGCATCGTAGTTTTTGAAGAGGTGGGCGTGCAGCACCGGCCCAAACAGCGCGGCATCCAGCGAGGGGGCGTACTGTGGGCTGTTTTGGATGGCAGGGTGCCCAAAGGGGTACTTGTAATAGGCGCCGTCGGCGGTGAGGCCAAAGAATCTGCCCCAATCGCGGGTCACAGAGACGTTGGCTCCCTGCAATCCATAGCGCGACTGGTTGACATTGTTCATGCTGGTGTAGCCGTAGCCGGCAAAAACCTCATATTTGTGGGCGGCGGCAGGCTTCTCGGCGGGAGCCTCTTCATGATGACGATGAATGTGAAGGAACTGGCTGGAGGCCGACAGGGGCATAAACACGGCCGCAACGATGGCCAGAATCGCAAGCAAAAACTTCCTCTTCAATTTGGGTCTCTCCTCAGTGCATAACTTTGTTTACAGCTGGCCGTGGGGGCTTGAACCCTTTGAGCCGTCGCCGCAAAATGGGCGGCTACCCTCATAAACAATCCTCTCCTAGAGTAACCTCTCAGGCCCGGTTCCACGAAGTCCGGGTTGATTTGTGTGGCCGGATTCCAGTTATCGGTTCTGCACAGGAACCGCTTCGGAGAGGCGCACGAGCTTGCCGGAGCTCTCCGTAACATTGACTGGAATACCGCCGGGAAGATAGCGTCCGATGACCTCGTGGCGCTCCCAATCCAGGTCCCAGCCGTCGTCAATGGCAACGATGGTGTACTGACCGGGGGCCACATCACGCAGGGCAAAGCTGCCGTCAGAGTCGGACTGATCGCGACGCGCCAGGGCCGGGAAGGCCGCCAAATCCTTTGGAACCAGCACGACCATGACGCCGGGCTGGCCTTTTTTAGCTTTACGAGCAAAGCCTTCAATGCGGGTTTCGCTCAGGCTTAACGTCACCACCACCTGCAACGGCTTGTCGAGTACGGTCAACCGGTTGCCGGGATAGGTGCGGTTGCCAATGGTGATGGAGGTGATGGGAAGCTGCTTGTCTGAAGTGCTGGCCGTTAGCTCGTAATTTCCCTGGCGGATGGATTGAAATGTGAATTGACCGTTATTGCAGAATACTTGGTTCGGTAGCTGAAGTTGCACACCATCAAGAGATTCGATGCTCAGCGTAACTTTATCCGGCAATGCGGCGCCGGAGGTGGTTCGCAGATTTCCGGAGAGGTCCACTGCGGGTTTGCCGAGGTTGGGGTCCAACGGCTGGCTGGCATCGGCGTCCAGTTCCGCAATGCGCGGTGGATTGCCCTGCGTCAGTTCGTAGTGGCCGGGGGCGACGCCGGCAAACTCGGATGTGCCGGTTTGCGCTGCGGGTGGAGGAGTGATGGAATCGGTGGAGGCCAGCGAGCCGAAGATGATTTGGCGCAGTTCCGCGCGGGCCGCGATCTCGTCCTGTTTATTGGGCGACTCAACCCTCAGATGCAGCGCGGGAACCGTGCGGAGATTGATGTTGGCCTCTTCGCGGCCGCCGGCGGCGAGGATAATGTGGGTTGCCGAGGCTTCATCCGTGGTGGAGTCGAAGTAGGTGATGGGGTAGGCGACGTCGAGGGGCGCGCTGGAATCGGCCTCCGGTCTTTGCCGGAGAGCGGAGTGATGCAATGCGTACCAGGGCTGCGCCGCTACTGCTAGAAAGTACTCGCCGGGCGCGAGATCGCCAAAGTCGTAAGCTCCGGTGTCGTCGGTGGTGGTGTCGGCCTTCTGGGTCATTCGTGCGCTGGGATTATGGTTGCGGGGTTTGAGGAAGAGCAAAACCTTGGCGTTCTCGACGGGATCACCGTCGTCGCTGGTGACCACGCCGTGCATGGAGGCGACGGGCGTCATCCGGAAGATGAGGTTCTCTGTCTGCTGGCCCTCGCCGGTCACAATGGCGGTGTTAAACAGCTCGTGCTGATCGTACACGGAGAGGAGAAATCCGCGCCTGACAGCCACCAGATCGTACTTGGCCGCGGCGAGACCCTCGAGAGCAAAGCGACCATTGTCGCTGGTCTCGACGGAGGCGACGGCGTGGTGATCTGAAACGGCGAGCGCAGCCACCGTTGCCCGGCTCACTGGTTCGCCGGAAGTTGAGTTCACCACTGTGCCGGTGATGCGGTAGAGGGCGGCCTGTGAGAGGGCTGGGAGGCAGACCAAGAGCAGCGTGAGGACGCAGACAAGACGAACTGCTGGAGAAAGCCAATTTTCATGCAAAAAACGCGAAAAGCATATCTCCGGGGCTAAAGCCCGCGTTGATTCTGTCGGCGTTATGTGGGGGTTGAAACCCCCGCCTCCCTCTGGATCGAGATTTGTTGCTGTGTGGAATCTGCTCATTGCACGGGCACCTCCAGGACAAGGTTGCTGGTGGTCCCGGGCGAAAGGGTGATGGCCTGTCCCGGCGTGGGCAAGGCGGAGAGCGCGGCGGGGTTATGGTATTCGATGACCAGCGGCGCAGCGAAGGTGTAGACGTGGTAGCTGCCCGGCGTCAGCCCTTCCAGTGTGACCGTTCCTCCCGAAGAGGGACGCAGAATTTGAGGCGTGGCGTTTTCAGTAGATTCAAAGTCCGGGACCACGTAGACGGTGTACCAGCGCTCTTCTCCGGGGGCAAGAGTTGCGCCGGCTGTGGGCAGGGTGAGAGTTAACCGCGCGCAATCGTCGCGCAGAGTCAGGTCCAGCGGCGCGGTCACTCCGGCAGGGCCTATCACGAGGGGTTCACGGGCCAGGTTTGCGCCGCCGGCGGTGAATGACGCCAGGCAAAGGCCATGCTGCGTGATGCTGGTATGCGCCCAATAGGAACCGGAGGTCATGAAGGTCGTCTTCAGCTCGCCGGGGCCGGCTCCATCAGCGTAGACGCTCACCATGCCGTTGGTCAGCGATTCGCCGGCCTCGCTGAGAGCGACGTATATTCCACTTTGTTCAGAGTTGCCGGGCGAGGGTTGCGCGCCGCTTCGAGTCACGGTGACCTGGAGGGGATTGTCGCGGTACGCCAGTAGCGGGATGCGCAGGTTTGCAACATCGTGGCCGGCTACGGAAAAATCCACCTGGCCGGTCAAGGGCTCTGCATCCATGGCGGGGGTGAAGTTATTGTTGCCCGCGGTTGAGGCGGTAAAGCGCGAAAAGGTTACGGTGACCGAAAATGAGTAGTTTCCGTCGGGCAAAAGGGCGTGCAGCGCACGTGTTTCCTGGTCGTACTTGGCATGGTAGGGAAGCCAATTGCCCTGCGCGTCGAGCACCCGAGCGGTGAGAGCCATACCGTCCCAGGCGGGATTCTGGTCGCCATAACGTTTCCCCGATGGCAGAGTGGCTTGCGCGCTTACGGCGTGGAAGGGCTGGAGCGACAAAGAAAGGTCGGCCTCAGCCTCCTGGCCTCCGGCGAGATGAATCTTCGCGGCCCCGGCCAGATCGTTGGCCTCCGCATAGAACTGGCTGGGGAAGCCATTGCGCGCCATGGAGCCTTCTTTGCCGTTTGCGGCGAGAAGAGCGGCTAGTTCGCTGTCCATCGCCGGCTCGGTATAGAGCGCATAGTCGCCATTGCCGAGCCGTGCAAAGCGATAAGCCCCTTCGCTGTTGGTCTTGACTTTATAGACCTCGCGCCATGCTGCACGCCCGTCTTCCACCGTGCGCTTGGCCAGCGTGACGCCGATGCCCTGCGCCGCATCGCCGGTGGAAAGCAGGATGCGGCCGTGAATGGCATTGGTGGGCGCCATGGAGAAGACCAGATCGGGCATCTGTGCGGCCACCAGAATGTTGTGATTCATGTTAGGCCCAATTCCCCAGCCAGGGTCTCCGCCAGGAAAGAAAGCCTGGTCCAGAAAGCCGGGTTTGACGATCTGCACGGCCTGCGGCCCCACTGGCACGCCGGGAATCTCGAAGCGGCCCTCGCCGTCGGTCAATGCGCCGGTGTTGGCGTCGCCTTCAATCTGAACCAGGGCGCGGGGCAGAGGCGAGCCGGTGGCGGCGTTCAGGACTACGCCATGAAGGGTGGCCAGCGGACCTGATGGCGGAGCGGTGTTGGCCTCGGAGGATTGCAGCGGGCCTGGAGGAATGTACTCCTGCGCCGGGAGCAGCGTTGCTGTCAGCAGAAACGCGGCGCAGAGGGCAGGCATAGCCAGATGCGATGAGTTCCGGCGAGAGGCGTAACGGTCGCTGGCGCGATGATGGAGGTCAGAAAGGTCCACGCCTTATTGTGACGGTTCAGGGCGGGGAAGGGAATCAGAAACAGGGAATAGGGAATAGGGAATAGGGAATTGGGAATTGGTGCTATGGCATGCTCCGAGAGCCGCGTCCTATAAGTTCAGACTAAGTCAGAGATTCGAACAAAGCTGAAAACTGACAACTGAGCGGGGATCGTTCTACCATGGACGCTGCAACCAGACGCAGGCATTGCGCATCGGAATCTATCGAAGGATAGTCCAGCATGGTATCGGCAGAGGAGATTGTAGAGGCACAGGATAAGGAGACGCGCGTCTTGCACCATGAGGCGGCGGTTACCGTGGCGAAGGCCGATGCCGGCCCGGATAGGCGCGCGGATTGGCTGGAGGCCGTCCGCCACCAGCACCGCGCCAATTTCGAGCTGTGGCACATCGAGGACGAGGCCCGGGCACCGGGCGCAAGCGACGCCGATTTGGCCGGGGTGAAGCGGCGCGTGGATGTGACCAACCAGTTGCGCAATGACCTGGCCGAGGATCTGGACCGCATTTTGCTGGGATGGCTGGGGCCGAAAGGGCTACCTAACCCGGCAGCGGAGCTGAACTCCGAGTCTCCGGGTCTGATGATCGACCGGCTCTCGATTCTGGCGCTGAAGATCTATCACACGCGCGAGGAGGCGGAGCGGGCCGGCGCACCGGCAGGACACGCGGAACGCAATCTGGAGCGGCTGGCCATTCTTGAGGAGCAACGGCGGGATCTGGCTGCCTGCCTGGACACATTGTGGCGCGAAACGCTTGAGGGAACGCGGCGCTTCAAGCTCTATCGCCATCTGAAGATGTACAACGATCCGGCCTTGAATCCGGCCATTTACGGCGCCTTCAACAGGGCCAAAGCGCCCGGCGAATGAGGCCCGCTTTGCCGGCTGGCTTGACGGAAGGCGGGGTTGTGCGTATAAAGGTTGCCTAGCAGCGCAATTCTCAGGCGCTGTTATCTGCCGGGAACGAACCGGCTCAAATGCGCCTGAGAGATGCAGACGCAGCAAAAACACGATGTAAGAGGCTCGATCCTTGGCGCACGACCGCAATAAAGAATCTTCGACCTCCGGCAAACCCGGCGTACACACCAGTACAGGCACCGGACCTGCCTTCCAGCACTTCCAGTCCGCCACGGTTCTGCTGCAGCAGGGCAAGTTCGATAAAGCACTGGCGGCATTCGAGAAGCTGCTTGCTACCGCGCCAGCCGAGCTGCTGGAACGATGCAAGATGTACATCAGCATCTGCCAGCGGCAACTGGACAAGCAAGGGCGGACGTTTCCTACGCCCGAGGAGCACTACGACTACGCCGTCTCGCTGTTGAACACCGGCTACTACGAGGAGGCGCGCGAAGAGTTTGGCGCCATTCTGGCAGCCCATCCAGAGGCCGATTACGCCTTGTATGGGCTGGCGCTTCTGGACGCGATAACGGGGCGCACTCAGGACTGCCTGGGCAACCTGGCGAGGGCCATCGAACTGAACCCCAGGAACCGGCTTCAGGCGCGCGTCGACAACGACTTCCAGAGCATGGCGGACGATCCCCGCTTTACCGAGTTGTTGTATCCCGAGGTACCATAAAGCTCTCTTGACTTCAGCGAAAAGCTCGACCACCGATACGAAACTGCCTATGCAGACGGCAGCGGGAGTAGTTGCTGCTCGCGCGCTGCGCGTGGTAGCCATCGGCGGCGGCACCGGCCTTTCGACGCTGCTGCGCGGGCTGCGGCGCCATGTGGCCACTTCCAGCCAGGGCGTACCGGAGGGGGGCTTGATCGCTGATCTGGCGGCCGTGGTCACGGTGACCGACGATGGCGGCTCCAGCGGCCGGCTGCGCAAAGATTTCAATATGCTGCCCCCCGGCGACCTGCGCAACTGCATGGTGGCGCTCAGCGAGGAGGAGGATCTGCTGGTCCGGCTCTTCGGCCATCGCTTTGGCAAGGGCGACGCCCTGAAGGGGCACAACTTCGGCAATCTTTTTGTGGCCGCGCTCACCGAGATTACCGGCGACTTTGCCCGCGCCATCCAACTGGCGTCGAAGATTCTGGCCACGCGGGGGCGTATCTACCCGGTTACGACGGCCAATGCCACGCTGGTGGCGCGCATGGACGACGGCTCGCTGGTGCGGGGCGAGACCAAAATCACCGCCAGCCGCAAGCGCATTGCGGAATTGATGCTCGACCCTCCGGATGCGGCTCCCTTGCCGGAGACGCTGGAGGCCATTGAGCGCGCCGACCTGATCACGGTGGGGCCAGGGTCGCTTTATACCTCGCTGATTACGAATCTGTTGGTGCAGGGTCTGCCCGCTGCATTGGCGCGCGCCCGGGGCGTACGGGTTTACATCTGCAACCTGATGAGCCAGGCTAACGAGAGCCTGGGATTGACCGCCTCGCAGCACATTGAACGGATTTATGAGCACACCCACGCGCCCATCTTCGACTATGCCCTGGTGAACACGGAGGCCTTTTCCGCAGAGACGCTGGCCCGCTACGCGGCCGAAGGAGCATCCCCCATCGTCGCTGACATCGAGCGCATCGAAGCGCTGGGCGTGCGCGTCATTACCGGCGACTTTGCCAGCGAAGAAAACGTTGTTCGCCATGCCGCCAGCCGGGTCAGCAGCGCATTGCTGGCGCTGGGCGGCGCAGCCATGGCGGAGCGCGGCTGAGTTTTTCTCTTCCCTACACTATGCGAGCTGCGATAGAGTGAAGTGAGCGCTGCCACGAGCCGGCGCAACTCGACAGGAGAATCCATGCACAAGACACGAGTTTTGATCACCGTTTGCTTTTGCCTGTTCGCTATGACGCTCTTTGCCGGAGCACAATCGTTAAGAAAACCCGGTCTGTGGGAGATGACCACCACTATGAGCTGGCAACAGGCGGGCATGCCTCCAGGAATGACCCACACCACGCAGGTTTGCCTGACTCAGGCCATGATCAACAAGTATGGCGCACCGGTGCCGCAATCCAATAACGACTGCAAAATCAGCAACGTGGTGTTGCACGCCACCAGCATGACCGCCGACATGGTATGCAGCGGCAGAATGGCGGGCAAGGCAACCCTGGAATCCTCGTGGACGGACCCCAATCACGCCATCGGCAAAATGCACTTTGTAGGCACAATGCAGATGGGACCGAACTCCAGGACAGTCGAATACACGGTCAATTCCTCGTCCGTCTACAAAGGCCCGGACTGCGGCAGCGTAGCGCCCCTGCCCATGCCGCAAAACTAGGACAGTTCCACCCGAGGAGGACTGGCAGCAAAAGCTCCGCGTTTGTGGGGCTTTTCTGTCTTTATGTGCCTGAAGCCGGAGATTATTTCAGGGTGGTCATGAGGGCATCGAGAGCTGATTTCGGGGGCCGGGTGAGCGACTCGGGCAGCGTGCACAGCGGCTCATCCACCAGGTTCAACAGATCGAGGAAGGTAGCTTTCTCGGTGTTGATGTAGAAAACGCCGGTGAGAATCTCGTCGTTGTCGTGGGCCTCCATCAGGGTGCGCACGGCGTTGGCCTTGTCGCTGGGATCGTAGTCCTCATGCAGCTTGCGCAGGCGCAGGCTGGAGCCGTCATGCATCTCCACTTCGTAGATTTCGCCGGAGTTGTAATCGACGGCGATCTCGTCGAAGCTGGCCACAAAGCCGATCTCGTTGATGGGCTCGTCGTATTCCTGCATGAACTTGTAACTCTTGGTCGAGCCTTCATGATCGTTGAAGGTGACGCAGGGGCTGATGACATCGAGCATCACCGTGCCTTTGTGGGCGATGGCGGCCTTGAGCATGGAGAGCAACTGCTTCTTGTCGCCGGAAAACGAACGTCCTACGAAGGTGGCACCCAACTGGATGGCCAGCGCGCAGGTGTCGATGGCGGGCAGATCGTTGACCACGCCGGTCTTGAGCGTGGAGCCGAGATCGGCGGTGGCCGAGAATTGGCCCTTGGTGAGTCCGTAGACGCCGTTGTCCTCGATGATGTAGATCATGGGCAGATTGCGGCGCATGAGGTGAACGAACTGGCCCATGCCGATAGAGGCGGTGTCGCCGTCCCCGGAGACGCCGATGGTGGTCATGGTGTGGTTGGCGATGATGGCGCCGGTGGAGATGGCAGGCATACGCCCATGCACGCCGTTGAATGCGTGCGCGCGGCTCAGGAAGTAGGCGGGGCTCTTGGACGAGCAGCCGATACCGCTCATCTTCATGACGCGGTCCGGCTCCACGCCCATCTCGAATAAGGCGTCAATGATGCGCTCGGAGATGGCGTTGTGGCCGCAGCCGGCGCACAGCGTGCTCTTGCCGCCGCGATAATCGAGAATGGGGAGGCCGATGTGGTTGACTTTGGGAGCAGGCGTGGCGGTTGCCATTTAGAGGCCCTCCTTAAGAGCAAATTCTTGCCGAGCAAATTCTGCGGTGATGGATTCGGCGTCTACTGGCAATCCGTTGTAGTGGAGAATGTTGCGCAGCTTAGCCGCCTGGGTGGCGGGAAGATCGAGCTTGAGCAGGCTGGCCAACTGCGCATCGCGGTTCTGTTCGACTACATAGATGCGCTCGTGAGAGGCCACAAAATCGTGAATCGCCGAGGCGAAGGGCCAGGCCCGAATGCGCAGATAATCCACGTCCTTCCCATAGCGCTGCTTGATCTGGTCGAGACTTTCATTGAGGGCGCAATCGGTGGAGCCGAAAGCCAGGAAACCAATCTTCGATTTACTGTTCCTGACCATGATTGGGGCGGGAAGCAGCTTGCGCGCGTTCTCAAACTTGCGCGCCAGACGGTCCATCACTGCCTGGTACTCCTCCGGGTTCTCGGTGTATTCGGCCGCATCGTTGTGTCCCGAGCCGCGAGTAAAGTAGGAGGCCTTGGGGTGGCGCGTTCCGGGCAACGTTCGCCATCCGATGGAGTCGCCGTCCACGTCGCGATAGCGGGCAAAGCCGCCTAACCTGTCCAAATCCTCTGCGGTAAGCACCTTGCCGCGATCCAGCGGCTTGGCGGGATAATCAAAGGGTTCCGACATCCAGTTGTTCATGCCCAGATCGAGATCGGTAAGCAAAAAGACCGGGGTCTGCAATCGCTCTGCCAGGTCGAAGGCCGCCTGGGTCAGTTCGAAACACTCTTTGACAGAACCGGGCAGCAGAATCGGGTGCCTGGTGTCGCCGTGGGAGAGGAAGGCAGCCGAAAGCAGATCGGCCTGCTGGGTGCGCGTGGGCAGACCCGTGGAGGGCCCGGCGCGCTGGACGATGATGATGACGCCGGGAATCTCGGCGTAGTAACCCAGGCCGCAGAACTCCGCCATCAGCGACATGCCGGGGCCGGAGGTTGAGGTCATGGCGCGAGCGCCAGCCCAACCCGCGCCCAGCACCATGCCGATGGCGGCCAACTCATCCTCGGCCTGCACTACGGCAAAGGTTGCCTTGCCCTCCGGTGTCAGGCGCAGCTTCTTCAGCAGGTCGGTGGTTGCCTCGATCACCGAAGTCGAGGGCGTAATGGGGTACCACGCCACCACTGTCACCCCGGCAAAGACCGCGCCCATGCCGCAGGCCGCGTTGCCGTCGATGATGATCTTGCCCTCGGTTTTATTCATCCGCTCGATGAAGAACGGATCCCGTTTGATCAGATTCTGCTGCGCATAGTCGAAGCCGGCTTTGACGGCGCCGAAGTTCAGGTCGAAGACTTTCTGCTTCTTGGCGAACTGCCGTTTCAGGCAGCTCTCCACCACGCCCAGATCGATGGCCAGCAACTGGGCGACAACGCCCACATAGACCATGTTCTTGACCAGCTTGCGCAGCTTGGCCTCGGGGCAGATGGAGGACGTAATCTTGTCAAAGGGCACGGGATAGCAGAACACGTTACCACGCGCCTGGTCGAGCTTGAGATTCTCCTCGTAGATGGCCACGCCGCCGGCGGGAAGTGCCTGCACATCGGTTTCGGCGGTCTCCGGGTTCAGAGCGACAAGAATCTCGGAATCGCGCTTGCGGGCAACGTATCCGTCCCTGCTGGCGCGAATCAGAAACCAGGTTGGCTGCCCGGCAATGTTGGAAGGGAAAAGGTTTTTCCCGCTGACGGGAACACCCATTGCAAAGATGCTCTTGAGCAGAACGCTGTTGGCGGACTGCGAGCCGGAGCCGTTCACCGTAGATACATTGATGCTGAAATCGTTTGTGATGCGCTGCCGCGTGTTTGTTACGCCCTGCGCTTCGCCCAGGACTGGATTGCCTTTCGCCATTTGGCGGGATTCCCTTCCGATAAACTCGGGTAGAACGTCTATCTTTCGCTCAGATGTGATTATAATCACTTGGGACGCAATGTTCCATTTCGCGCAATCTGTTGTTCTCCAAATGGTTGAGGCAACAGGGAATATAATTGCGCTGCATCAGGAAACCAAAACAGGAACCCGCATTGACATCACTCCGATGGGCCGCAAAATCCCCTACATCCTGGGTTGTGGTGCGACGAGACAGGTTTATAAGAGAGGCTTGCCATGAATGTCGAATCGACTCGCTCTGCAAACAGAGGATTGTCAATCAAGTCTTTGACCTGCATGTTCGCGTCCATACTGTTTTGTGTTGTGACGTGTATTGCCATGGCGCAGCAGATGCCGATTGACATCCAACTTGCAAAGGCTTATTTTCAAGACGCCAAAGCGGTTTCAGACCATGACCACGGAACCCTGTGGGGCCAGCCACTCTATGGACCACTGCTGTTTCTTGATCCGGATACTCACACGGTTGTGGCAAATCAAGCTGACCGGGAAGGAAAGCTGATGCCACGCGACGGCGTCTACGTGGGAAAGATGCCTGACGAAATCGTGCCAGCCAATACGGCGATTCGATGGGCCGGTGTGGACTGGACAATGGTCATGTGGCCGCTTCCTGAGTTCCTCCAACCGCGACTGCGCTTACTAATGCACGAATGCTTTCATCGCGTGGCACCTCACATCGGTCTTGCGGCCACAGATACTCCCCCACCCAACCACCTTGATACGCTTGAGGGACGCATCTGGATGCAGATGGAGTGGCGAGCACTTGAACAGGCCATGTGGCGCCAGGGTGCGGCCAGGAAGGAGGCTGTAGCCGACGCCCTCTATTTCCGCGCCTACCGGCGTTCGCTCTTTCCCGGTGGGGCGGCCGAAGAAAACTTGCAGGAAACTAACGAGGGTCTTGCGGAGTATACAGGTTTCAAGCTCAGCACGGCATCGGCCGCGGAGTTCGTCATGGTAGAGGATGCGGCGCTCCGTCAGGCTCACGACCGTCATCCCAACTTCGTGCGCTCGTTTGCCTATGTTTCCGGTCCGGCCTACGGAATCCTGCTCGATTACGCGGCTCCGACTTGGCGCAAGGGCCTGACACCGCAGTCAGACCTGGGCGCACTGCTGGCACGCTCCGCCGGAATCAAGCTTCCCGCGCCGAACAAGAAGGAAGCGGTGCGGCGTGCGCAAGCATACCAAGGCGATGAAATCATTGCGCTGGAAACGCAACGCAACCGCGAACGGCAAGCGCGGTTGACTGCCGCGCGCAAGCGCTTCGTAGACGATCCAGTACTGATTCTTCCCGTAGGCGAACAATTCAGCTACGGCTTCGATCCCAATCACGTTTTGAGCGTGGACGAGAGCTCCACTGTCTACGAAGGAGGGCAAGTCAGCGACATCTGGGGAGTGCTTCATTCCCCAGATGGTTTTCTGATCGTCCGCAGGGCGAATCGGGTCCTGCGCGTACAGGTGCCCGCGCCCGTTAACTCCCAGGAGCGCCCGTTGAAGGGGGAAGGGTGGACACTGGAATTGGCGCCGGGCTGGAGTCTTGCGCCTGGTCCACGACCTGGAGACTCAACACTGAAACAGCAGTAGCCGCCAGCCGCGCTGAGTCGCGTTGCCAGCGCGCCAACAGCGTGGCGGCGATGATGAACAAGGCCAGCAGAAGGCCGATCCACAGGCCGTAGATGCCCCAATGGAGCACGAAGCAGAGCGTCAGTCCCAGCGGCAAACCCAGCACCCAATAACCGACGAGGTTTGCCAGCATGGGAACTCGCGTCTCGCCCAGCCCGCGCAAGGCTCCGGTGGAGACGGTCTGGATACCGTCGCAGATCTGGAAGGCCGCCGCCAGGCCGAGCAGGCTGGGGCCGACGGCCATGACCTGAGGGTCGCGCGTGTAGAGGGCGATGAGCGGCCCCGGCGCCACCAGGAAGATAACGGCGGCCAGCAGCATGAAGCTGGTGCCCATCCCCAGTGCGAGCCAGCCGGCGCGGCGCGCCCGCGCAGGGTCTCCCGCGCCCACGGCATGGCCAACGCTGACCGCGGCGGCTGCCGAAATGCCCAGCGGGACCATGTAGGTGAGGCTGGCGTAGTTGAGGGCGATCTGGTGGGTGGCCAGGGCCACCGGCGTCAGCCATCCGGCCGAGAGCGTCGCCAGGTTCCATGCGCCGACTTCCAGCACAATTTGCCCTGCCGCCGGAACGCCCAGGCGCGCCAGCTCGCGAAGCTTCGCCAGATGAGGTCCGGCCCAGTGGCGGAAGAGCGGATGGCCGCGCTTGCGCTCATAGCGCCAGGCAAAGCCCAGCATCGCCGCGGCCATGAAGATGCGCGCGACCAGCGTTGAAATCGCTGAACCGTTCACTCCCAGCGCAGGAAATCCGAATTTTCCGTATATGAGGACCCAGTTGCCGAACCAGTTAAGCAGGTTGGCCGCGACGTAGGTGAGGGTAATGACGCGCACATCGCCCACGCCTTGCAGGTAGCGGCGCGTTCCGGCGTAGAGCAGCAGTGGTAGAGTGCCCCAGTTGAGGATGCGCAGGTAAGCGGCGGCCGGAGCGGCCACCTCGGGAGTGATACCGAAGGGGGCAAAGCCAAAACTGGCTAAAAAGATGAGCAGCATCAGCGGAGGCGTAACGATGCAGGCAAGATAGACGCCTTGGGCCAGCCAGCGGTGACATTCATCGTGGTCGTTGCGCCCGAAGGCCTGCGCCACCAACGTGTCCAGGCCGAGCAATACGCCGATGCCGAACAGAGCCGGAGTGTAATAGACGGCATTTCCCAGGGCTACCGCGCCGATGGCCGCCGGTCCCAGCCTGCCCACCATGATGGTGTCCACGATGCCCATGGCCATCCAGCCCAGCTCGCTGAGCACCACCGGGACCGCCAACGCCACCATCGCGGCGAGTTCCTGTTTCCACTTGGCTTGCGTTTGCTCCATGGTTCCAATCTAATTGCCAGCGCACGGGTTTATCGAAAATGGCAGCAAGTTGGCGGATTGATGAGAATGGCCGGATGCGCGCCGGAAATCCGGATTTACCACTGCGCCCAGTCGCCGAAGCCAAGCACCCAGGCGGCAAGCAGGAGATTGCTGACGGCGTGCGCGGCTACGGCATCGCCCATGCGTCCTCGCCGGCGAAGAACGGCGGCAAAGGCCAGGCCGGCCAGTGTGCCGAGCGCCAGGTGTTGCCAATCCATCAGGTTCCTCATATGCTCCAGGCCGAAGACAACCGAGGAGAGGCAGATGGAGAACGCGGTCAATCCGGTAAAGGAGACTTGGTCAAACTCCCGGTTGACGAAGCGGCGCGCCAAGTAGCCGCGAAAGGCCAGCTCCTCGGCGATGGGCGCGGTGACGACGGCGACGGCGACGCGGAAGGCAATCCAGGCCCAGCGTGTAGCGGGCGAAAGCGCTGCAAGGTTCGCGCCTAAATGGCTGGCCGCGGGTTGATGCGCCCACCCAAATGACGCGATCCAATCAGGCGCGATCCACAGAAGAAAAACGGCCACGCCGACGGTCGGCGCGAGCCAGCCAAAGCGCCAGTCGAGTTTTTTCAACTCCGGCCGGAAATACCACAGGACGATAGCCGCGGCAATAAAACGCAGCGGGTAGAGCCAATCAAAGGTTCCCGTAGTTAATTTGGAGACTGAAGCCACGATCAGAATGGCAAGAAAGGGGAGTAGATAAGCGCGAGTTGCGGGAGACTCTCCCGGTTGTACAAGCAGATGCTGCGATGCGCCTGAAAGGTTTCCCATTCCTCCATTGGGGAGCTTACCGGCGGCGCTCGTAACGGAGGCGGGCGTTTTTCGCATCCAGGAGATTTTCTGAGTGGCCAAGGAAAAAGCCAGTGCGATCATGATGAACGCAATCCAGCCAGCCTGAGTGTGAAAGCCGTCCAGGAGCGCAGGGGAACCACCCGCATTGTAGATGAGGATAAGAGCGCAAAGCCGGACAATGTTCAGTAGCCAACTGCATCCCAGCGCGCAGGGGATGAGCAGAAGCGCCTGTGGGAAGCGGGTCACCTTGCGATAGACCCAAAGCCAGAGGCTGGTGAAAATCAGCACGAGTCCCAGACCTTCGACTCCGGAACAACCACCCGCTATGGTGATCAAATAATGAGGGGTTCCAATCGTGAAAGTAGCCGGATCAGAGATGACATCAGGAAGAAAAAGGCGTAGAGCCGCGCCTACCGCATGGAGGGTGGCTCTTTGTATCATGCCGTTCTGAGCGGTCATGGTTGCGCTCCACAACAGCTTGACCGGGGTGCTAAACCACCAACCCGCTACACCGGCAAGGGGCGCGTAGAGCCACAATCTGCCGGTAGCCCGAATCGCCGTCATCCAGCTTCGGAATGGTACGCAAGCCAGGGCCAACAGAATGGTTCCCATCACGTAGATAGCGCTCTTGATGTAGCTGTAGGGATCGAAGGGCAGCCAGCCCAGCCCATGACGCGCCGCCAATGTGATGGAAAGTACCGCGGCAATGCAGACAAGATGGCAAATAAAAAGGATGGGACTGAAGGGAATAACTTCACGCAGAGCTTTCAACCTGAAATGGCCAAAACCCAGAAACACCACATATGCAAAGATGGGAATCTGACCGTACATACTTGAGTACATCCCAAACAAATGCATATGAGTGGGAGGTTTTCCCCTGTCCTCAAAGCAGAACAACAGCTCAAATATCACAAGGGCAAACAAAAAATAGAACCGGCCCAGGAGATGGCTCGGCAGAATAATATCCAATATCGACCGGGCGCTTCTTTTCCCAGTCGTGGAGCATATGGGTTTTGACGCCGCTTTCAGTTTAGGTACCGTCTACTTTTTGCGCCGGATGCGCAGAACTACAAGCGACCCTGCTAGCAGCGTGAGAGCGCTGATAGCCAAGCTGGGATCAATCTCGGGGGTCGGTTGACCGTGAAATGCCAAGCCATGGGCGGGGACGCATATGACGAACACAATTCCAAGCGATAATGTGTATTTTAATAGTTCCTTCGTCACATGCAAATCCTTTCTGGTGCCCCCAAAAATCTGCAATGATTGGAAACCCGTGTGTCTTAATCCAGCGCCCAGTGTGACATTGCTTGCCCTCTGCAAATAGAGCCTCATGCTGCCGGGTTGATGTCTAGAACCCAGCCGCAGAAGTAGAAACCTTGCCGAGGCTTCTTCCAATCCGCGTGGCAAGGGGGAAGCCCTAAAAAGGTACAAGACCTTGAGCTAGCAGCCTCAAGTCATTCAATGGAAGCTTAACCGAGGAATGGCACTACGCGCAAGAGCAATCGTTAGCACAAAGTAACTATCCGGTTACCATGGTATGTCCAGCTTGATCATTCCGCCTGGATGTCGATTTTTGTTTGTACTGATGGGAAATCGCCGGATCGTTCGCTGTAAATTGATGAAATATATAGTATTTAGGATTCTTGCAATGAGTTCTGTCCCAGAATCGACCAGTCCACGCCACGACATTGACCCTCACGCGGCCTGCGGGAAGACAGAGGTTGAACCATGCCCAGAAGCCAGCCTGCGGCAGAAGCACCAGCTGCAGCGCAGTCACAAGCAGACTGCGCTTGAGCAGGACAAGAAAATACGTGCAGGCGAAATCTCATCGACGCAGCCGCGTCAATGAGCAGCGCTGTTGCCAGCGGAAGCGACGTCAAACCAGAATAAACCAATATCGGATCGGCTCCTCTGTCGAGAAGAGAGAAGGCCGCCCGCATATCAGTCAGGTCCGCCAGAGCGAAGCAACTGGGTAAACTCGCGATCCTCGAGGGATGCGACACACTCCGCCACCGGAGCAGGCCAACATGTAAACGTTCCTACAGTAGGCCTGCTTCAGACGCGCGCGTATAGTTTTTCTTACTCAAGCAATTCTCTTTCTGCGATACAAGAAGGTGGCGAGACCGAGCATGCCGGATCCGAGCAGGAACAGACTGCCGGGCTCAGGCGTAGGAGCCGTGTCGCCAATGAATGACTGAGGAGTGCCGTCACCCCAAGGCTGGCTGCCGGCTACCGGGACAAAAACCTCTAAATTGGAGTAGAGGCTGGAGTTGGGATTGTTGAGGACATACGCCGCCGCGTTATCCAGGATAGTGGTTACATCAGCCTGATGTACAGAGCCAGGTAAGCTACTCGATGCGCCGGAATCAAAGAGTTCCCAATTTGCCCACTGTGCGTCCGCGATGGTTGTATGAGATGCGCCGGGAGCGGCGGCCAGAGAGAAGATGTAAGCTGCTTCTTCGTACTCCGTGTTGCCCAGGACCGGCTCGACGATTGCTTCCCAGCTCTCACCAAATTTAATTTCTTCATTGAAGTTGAGGCACATCAGTGGAGTGGTGGTTGAACTGCCATCGATGCTGAAGTTGTAGGGGTATACGTACTCCCCGCCGGAGGACTGCCCGCCGACTGATTCAAACTTCAATGTTACCGTGTCCGCGTAAGCATTCACCGGGCTGAAAAGCAAGGCACAAACCGCAACGACCAACAGAGCCAGACCAACATTGAACTTCTTCATCATTTCTTTTTCCCTTCCTGCCCTTTACGGGCGAGCCCAATCGTCTGAATGAGCTCTGGTTATGCGCGCACACCTAGCGAAATCGTTCGCTGCTGTGAGGCGAGTTAGGACAAAACAGGCACTTCGTATAGCCCGGAGGAGCACTCCGGACATTGCCGAGCTGCAATTGTGCTGAACAGGTATTAGCCAAAGAAAAAGCAGGTATAGATTACTCACTGCATTACTGCAGTAATGCGTAATCTGGAAATCAGTAACATGTGTCTTCTGGTCAGAAGACGGGGTTCCGGCTTATATTGCCGGATTGTTGGGCCCAACTTACTGTGGTATTCCGACTCGGTTGTTATCTGAGCGGAATCCTATTCGTGTAGCCATTGGGGGAAATGGTCTACCGGGGAATGTTTGTTAGCTCACAGTTATGCGAACTAAATCACGTGATAGAAGCTCTCAATCCATCGCAGGAGCAGAGCCGGAAAGCAGCCCAGCACTACAACAGCCGTGACAATCAATAGATGCACGGCCAGAGTGACCGGATGCGCTTTAATTGGCGTTTCATCGATCGCGGGCATAACATAGACCCGCTTAAGTACCTGTAAATAATAATAGAGTGAAACCACGCTCAAAGCAATGGCTAAAGCTACCAGAGCGAAGGGAACCGGACCTGCGGAGACACCGAGAACGGCGGCAAAGAGGTTGAACTTGGCCCAGAAGCCGACTAATGGGGGAATTCCGGCCAGGGAGAGCAACAACACTAACAACACCGCCGCCAGCAGCGGATTGCGCTTGTGCAGGCCAAGGAAGGAGTCGAGGCGATCGCTGCCGGTGGCGCGCTCGACGACGGAGACCACGCTGAATGCGCCGATGACGGTCAGGCCGTAGGTGAGGATGTAGTAGAGGACGGCCTTTTGGCTTTCAACCACCGGGTACAGAGTTTCGAACATATTCGTTTCATGGCCCGTGTGCATCCGGAATACTGCAACACCCAGCAAGACGTACCCCGCATGGGCGATGGCAGAATAAGCGAGCAATCGCCGCACACTCACCTGCGCCAAAGCCGCAAGATTGCCAACCACCATCGAAGCGGCCGCAACGATAAGAAGAATTGTCGCCAAGGGAAGCCAGGTCCGGTCGGAATGCATCTCTATCTTGTTGACTAGATCCATTGGGTAACCAAACTGTCCCTGGTACGTCATCCAATTCCAGCAGAGTGTAAGTAATAATGTAAAACTCGCGATCTTGGAGACGGAAGCGATAAACGCTGCCGCCGGAGTCGGCGCACCTTCATAGGTATCCGGCGCCCATAGATGAAAGGGCACAGCGGCAATCTTGAAACCAAGTCCAGCGACTACCAGAATCCACGCCACGTAAAAGAGCGGACTTGGTCCTGACTCCGCAATGGCCAGTTGAATCTCCGATAGATTTGTGCTGCCTGTCAGCCCATAAAAGTAACTGAAGCCGAAGAGCAGAAACGCGGCCGACATACCGCCGAATAAGTAGTACTTCATCGCGGCTTCGGCGCTCTTGCCGGAAGTCTTGGCGAAGGCTGTCATGATATAGAGGCCAAGGCTCAGCAACTCCAATCCGATGAAGATAACCAGCAGATCCGCCGCACCGGCGATCAGCAAGCCGCCAGTCGCCGCCATCAGCACGACGGCAACAAACTCACCTACATGGCGGGTGAAATCCGAATCTATGAGGAGTAGCAACGTAAGCGCCGTCAGAATCAGGATTCCAATTTGCGCCACCTTGACGTAGGCGCCTGTGACGAGTAGCGCGGAGCCGAAGCCATCAATGTAATAGGTATCCCAATTATTGCTTTGGAAATGCAACGCCCAAATAGCAGCCCCGCAGCCAGCCACGCCCAACAGCGCCGCAACAGTCACCCGCACCTTGAGCGCGGCCTTGCGCAGGAAGGCCAAGTCCACGACTAACACCACGAGCGCCGCGAGTTCCAGCGCGGTCTCCGGCAGAGTAACGCGGAAGAGGTCTGCGTAATTCATTGCACACCTCCCGCGAGAAGCGCCTTTACCGCCGGTTCAATGGTGTCGAGCAGGATTCTCGGCCAGACGCCGACAAACAAGCTGACTCCCACAAGCAAAGCCACGCCGGTCACTTCAGGCCAGGTGATAGCGGCGAAGTGCTGGCCTTGTTCCTGCTCAAGGACATGAGCGCTGGGCAATAAATCGGAGAAGAATGCTTTTTGCAGGACGCGCCAGATGTAGGCCACGCTCACGACGATGCCCACGGCGGCCGCCGCCACCCACCATGGGTTTACCTTCCATGCACCTACCAAAACTTGTAACTCAGCGACGAAGCCGGAGAAGCCCGGCATCCCGATTGAGGCAATTCCGGCAATCACGAAGGCCCACGCGGCAAAGGGCAGACGCCGGGAGAGATGCATGGTTTCCAGCTCGGCTAACTGCCGCGTGTGGGTGCGGTCGTAGACGATGCGGCCGACGATGGCAAACAAAAGCCCGGCGATGATGCCATGGGAGAACATTTGCAAGACCGCGCCGGTGACGCCAATCTGGTTCAGGGTCATCAAGCCGAGCAGCACAAAGCCCATGTGGCTGACGCTGGAGTAGCCGATAACAAATTTGAAGTCGGTCTGCGCCAGGGCAACCAGCCCGCCGTAAACGATGCCGATAATCGCCAGCACGGCAAAGACGTCGCGCCATGAGCCAATGCCGATGAAGGAAAATCCCCAGGGATCGAGGCCGCGGGGAAAAAGAGCAATGCCTACGCGCAGGCAGCCGTATGCGCCCAGCTTCATCACCACGCCGGCCAGCAGCATGGAGGCGGCGGTGGGCGCGGCGACGTGGCCAGTGGGCGCCCAGGTGTGGAAGGGCCACATGCCCGCCAGAATCGCAAAGCCGGTGAAGACCAGCGGGAAGCACCACATCTGGAAGCTGACGGGCAGGCCGGCGTGGGCCAGCTCGACAAGTCCGGTGGAATGACTGCCCGCAGTCGTGTAAGCCGCGAGCAAACCGATGAGCACCATCGCCGAACCGGCGAAGGAATAGATGACCAGCTTCATCGCCCCATACTCGCGCCGCGTGGAGCCCCAGATGGCGATCAGGAAATACTTGGGCACGATGGCGATTTCGTAGAAAACAAAAAGCAAAAGGAGGTCGAAGGAGAGAAAAACTCCGTAAACCGCGCCGATGAGCGCGAGATAGAAAGCGAAGAACTCGTTGGTGCGCAGCTCGATGTTCCAACTGAAGAGGACACCGGCGACCGCGGCCAGGCCGGTGAGCAGCACCAGCACGCGGCTGATGCCGTCGGCAGCCAACAGGAAGTGAATCCCCATGGACGGCGCCCAGACGAGATCGACCAGCGTCACGCGGCCTTGTCCCATACCGGCAACAAATCCTTGCACTGCCACGGCCAGCCCGGCCACGGCAAAGGCCAGCGCCAGCCAACGCGAAAGGCCCGACCGCCTTGCGGGCACGAGCGCCAGCGTGAGCGCTCCGGCAAAGGAGAGATAGATCGTCCAGGCCAGTAACGACACCGAGTTTGGATGCCAGATCGAAAACATCAGAAGCTCCAGTGCGCCAGCAGGTTGATGACTGTCGGGTTCACGCTATTCGTAATCAACGAGGGCAGAAAGCCAACGAAGAACATCAGGACGATGACCGGGGCGAGCGCCAACCGTTCGCCGTGGTGCAGGTCAGGGAAGTTGACACAATGCTCCGGCAGCGGACCCCAAAAGACTTTATGAATCACGGTGAGAATCACGGCTGCGGTTACCAGCAAGCCCAGGAGTGAAACGGTGGCCGCAACCCAAGCCAGCGGGAATGCGCCGCGGAAGATGAGGAACTCGCCGGGAAAGTTGTTCAGTCCCGGCAGGCCCAGCGATGAGAACAGAACAATGCCCATCAGCCCTGCAAGCACCGGAGCAGGCTTGCGCAGCCCGCCGAATTGGTCGATGCCGCGATGACCGCCGGTACGCTGCTGGATCATGGCTACAAACCAGAAGAGCGCAGCCGCCGTGATGCCGTGGTTGAACATCAGCAGGATCACGCCGTTGAGGGCCGCGGATTGACTGGCGAGCGCGGCGGTGTTAATGCCGGTACCAACAGCCGGAATCGCCAGCGCAAAGATACCCAGCAAACAATAGCCCAGGTGGTTCACCGACAAGTACGCGAAGACGCGCTTCAGATCCTTCTGCGCCGCGGCGGCCCAGGCTCCCAACACGACGGTGGCCACGGCCAGCACCAGCAGCGGTATGCGGATTTGAGAGATTTGATGGCCGAAGAGAGGCAGCGCAATGCGTAACAGGCCATAGACGCCCATCTTGGACATGGCGCCTGTCAGCAGCATGGTCACCGGCGAAGGAGCTTCAGCGTAGGCCGCGGGCAACCAGGTGTGGAAGGGAATCATAGGCACCTTGACCGCGAAGCCGGCGAGCACGCCGATAGCCAGCCACAGCATCACCGGCCCCAGGTGCGCCGTGACCATATGTTCCAATTCGCCGGTAGAGGCAAGGAAGGTAAGGCGGGGAAAATCCATGCTGCCGGTGGAAAGAAAGACGGCCAGAAACGCGATCAGCAACACTACGCTTCCGGCCATGGTGTAGATGAAGAACTGCGTCGCTGCCGGGCCGCGACGCGATCCGCCCCACAGCTTGATGAGGAAGAAGGCGGGAATCAGGCATAACTCCCAGAACAAGAACCAGTGGAAGAAGTTGAGCGCCGTAAAGGAACCGAAGAGTCCAGCCTCCAGCGTCAACACCAGCGCGAAGTAAAGCCGCGGTTGATGATGGACGTGGTGAGCGGCGTCGACCGACATCAACGTTACGATGGCGGAGAGCACCAGCATCAGCGCGCTCAGCCCATCCACGCCGAGATGATACTCGATGCCCAGTGAAGGCGCCCAGGCGTGCTGCTCGATGAATCCGTAGCCGCCGATAACGGGCAGCCGGCTCCACTCTGTCCAGACCAGGAGGGCCAGCGCCAGGCTGACGAAGGTGGTGACCAAAGCCACGGCGCGCGCGTGCTTGCCCGCAGCCAGCGCCAGCGCCGCACCCACCAGCGGCAGCACAGTCAACAATGTTAATAGATGGAATCCGTTCATGTTCTATAGCTCCAGATTAGAATCGCGGCCAACACAACTACAGCCAGCGCCAGAATTCTCAGATAGGTTTGCACGCGGCCCGTATGCGCCCGCGACAACAGTCCTCCACCCACGGTCAACTCTTCGCAACCCTTGTCGAAGCTGCCGTCCACAATGTTGTTATCGAGGAAGCGGTTTAGCCGCGCTCCAAGGCCAAAGGCCCATGCAACTCCGGCGACTATGCCGCCCCAGACCCAGCGGTCCAGCCAATCGGAGACGCGCGCCCACCAACTGTAAAAAGCAATCACCGTCACGCCGTAAAATTCATCTACATAGAATTTGTGACTTAGCCAGCTCCATGCGGTAGGCGCGGCTTTTTCCAGCGCATCCGGCGCCGTGGGCCGGGGAGAGCGATCTCCGTAGAGTCGCCACGCCAGCCCAATGCCCAGAAAGACCACAACCGTCGATGTCGCCATCAGGATTAACAGTCCCGGTTCCATCAAGACATTCAAATCGAACTCCGCTATGCGGCCATCCAGAAAGGCTCTAAACCACGGCCAGGCCGGAGTTCCAATGAATCCCAGCGCCATGGCGAAGAAGGCCAGAATCGCCAGCGGCGCAGTCATCACCGCCGGACTCTCATGCGCGGGCTTGCCACCCCGCCATTGACCGAAGAAGACGTAGGCGACTTGCCGTGTCATGTAAAAAGCTGTCAGCAACGCGCCAAAGACCAGCATATAAAACGGTATTTTGGTTACGCTCCACTGCTGGGCGGCTTCCAGGATTCCATCCTTGCTCCAGAAACCTGAAAACAGCAGCGGAAAGCCGCACAACGCCAACATGCCAATGGCATACGTGAGGAAAGTAATCGGCATGTCGGATTTCAGCCCGCCCATGCGGCGCACATTCTGCTCCTCGTGGCAGCCGTGAATTACCGAGCCTGCGCCGAGGAATAGAAGCGCCTTGAAGAAAGCGTGAGTTATTAAATGGAAGATGCCCACGGCAACGCCGCCTAGCCCCAAGCCGGCCATCATGTAACCCAGTTGCGAAACGGTAGAGTAAGCCAGAATGCGTTTGATGTCGCTTTGCGCCACGGCAATCAGCGCGGCAAAAACCGCCGTGAACGCACCGACCCAGGTGACAACGGTAAGCGCCGTCGTGGTTCCTCCGGCCAGCGCGCCCGCGGCCATCAGCGGATAAACCCGCGCGATGAGGTAGACGCCCGCGGCTACCATCGTCGCCGCGTGAATCAGCGCGGAGACCGGCGTGGGGCCTTCCATCGCGTCCGGCAGCCAGACATGTAGCGGGAACTGGCCGCTCTTGCCCGCAGCTCCGCAGAAGATCAGCAGGCCGATGGCTCCCGCCGCGGTCAGGCCCAGCAAGGCGGGCTGGCCAAGCAACAGGCGCAGTGCGCCCGCTTCCATGGAACCCGCGCCATTGTTGTAAAAAAGTAGCGTGCCGGTTTGCGCAAAAAGCCAGACGATTCCGAGCAGAAAGAAGACATCGCCGATGCGCGTGGTGAGGAAGGCTTTTTTGGCGGCAGCAGCGGCTGCCGGCTTCTGATACCAGAAGCCGATCAATAAGTAGGAGGTCAGTCCGACAATCTCCCAAAACATGAAGAGCAACAGCAAGCTGTTGGCGATGACCACGCCCAGCATCGCACCGGCAAAGAGCGACATGAAGCAGAAGAAGCGCGTGAAGTTCTCGTCGTGCTTCATGTAGCCAATGGAATAAATAAAGATCAGCAGGCCGACGAAGCTGACCATCACCAGCATGATGGCCGAAAGCGGATCGAGCACCCAGCCCAGGTCGACGTTCGATGCGCCGAATTGCATCCAGGTGAAGTTGACAACCTCGCGCGTTGCTATGCCGGCAGTCCAGTCGCTGAGCACATGGGCAAAGGCAACCAGCGAGAGCAGCAGAGAAAAACTCAGCGATCCGATGGCCAAGGTTGCGGCAGTTTTTCGCCAGGATTGCTTCAGCAGCGCTGTCAGGCCCGCGGCCACGATGGGAACGACGGGAATCAGCCAGAGAATCTCCGTGATGGAAGTAGCCGGCAATTGTGGAGTGGACGATATTGCTTCCTGAATCAACCTCTCACCCCTTCATCCTGTTCATTTGGTCCAGGTCGGTCGTGTGCGCGTGGCGATGGATCTGAATCACCAGTCCCAGCCCAACAGCAGCTTCGGCTGCCGCCACGGCAATCGAAAATATTGCAAACATCATTCCGGTGAGCGCCTCCGGATGCGGCCCGTAGCGCCAGAAGGCAATCAGGTTCAAGTTGGCCGCGTTCAGCATCAGTTCGATGCCGATAAGCACCAGGATGGCGTTGCGCCGCGTCAGCGCCCCGGCCAGGCCAATCGAAAATAAGAGCGCGGCCACCAGAAGATAACCCGCAAGCGGCGTCATTGTGATTCCTCTTTCTCATGCCCAACTTTTTCGTGGATCGCCACAATCACCGCGCCAATCAGTGCGGCTGTCAACAGCATGGCCACAATCTCCAGCGGCAAAACGTAGCGGCCGACGAGCGCCACGCCAATCTGTTGCACCGTCACCGTCGGCACAGCCGTCTCATGCGGCAGAACTCGCGCGCTTTGCAACACCGCCCAACCCAGCACCGCAAAGACCGTCGCGGCGACGGCGAGACCGGCCAGCCATGTACGGCTGAAGACTCCGTCTTGGGGAGTTTCTGAACCCCGAGTAAGCAGAATCGCAAAGACTATAAGAATCGCGACCGCGCCGATGTAGACCAGAATCTGCGCAAAGCCGGCAAACTGCGCGTCAAGATTCAGGAAGAGCAGCGCTAATCCGGCGAACGCGACCGTCAGCGCCAGTGCGCAGTGCACCGTGTTCTTCAGCAGCATGGCCGCCAGGCCGCCAGCCACGGTAATAGCCGCAAGCAGATAGAAGACAAAGCTCATCGATCACTCCGCATAGCGATAACTCCTCGGGCCGAGGCGCTGCTTGCGCATCTCCGCCAGGCCCATGCCCGCGTAGGCAGCAATTAAAATCGTCGAGCATACAACCCAACGCAGCCATCCATCATCCATGAAGCGCCACAAACCGGCGACCAGCAGGTTCACCAGGCACATGGGCAAAACAAACTTCCAGGCAAAGTTCATCAGCTGATCCTGCCTGAGCCTCGGCAAAGTTCCCCGCATCCAGATGAAGACAAAGATGGAGAGCATCAGCTTGGAGAAGAACCAGATCCACGACGGAACCCAGGTCAAAAACGAAAACGGCGCGGACCATCCGCCGAGAAAGAGCGTCGTGCCCAGTCCGGAGATGGAAAACATCTCCACATACTCGGCCAGGAAGAAAAGCGCGAATTTGAAACCGGAATACTCGGTGTGATAGCCGGCCACCAGTTCCGACTCGCCCTCGGGCAGATCAAACGGCGAGCGGTTGGTCTCCGACGTGGTGGCAATGGCGTACATCACGAAGCCGGCAAATCCCCAGGGCGTGAAGATGTACCAGTGCGGCAAGCCCCAGGTGTAGTGGTTCTGCGCTTCGACGATTTTGGTCAGCGAGAGCGAGCCGGTGATCATCACTACTGCAACGCTGGAGAGCAGCAGCGGCACCTCGTAGCTGATCATCTGGGCCACGGCGCGCATGGCGCCCAAAAGCGAATACTTGTTGCGGCTGGACCATCCGGCCATGAAGACTGCCAGCTCCGTGGATGCGCCCATGGCGAAGTAAAAGAGCAACCCGGCATCCATATCCACGAGCACCATGTTGCGTCCCATGGGCAGCACCGCAAAGCCCATGAAAACGGTGATCACCAGCAACACCGGCGCAAGAAAATGCACCACCTCATCCGCGCTTGAGGGAACGATGTCTTCCTTGGTCAGCGACTTTATGCCGTCGGCAATTGGCTGGAAAAAACCGAAGGGGCCGACGCGGTTGGGGCCGAGACGATTTTGTATGCGGGCCAGTCCCTTGCGCTCGAAGACTGTTGTTAACGCAAACAACGCCGGGAAGAGGCAGACGATGGCCGCCACGCTGAGCAGCACTCCGGCCACAGGCTGCCATGCGGCGGGCAGAAAGCTGACCAACCAGTGCTGGAGCAGCACGAAGATTTGGTCAAAATTGTCAAAGAAGGGCGTCTTGCTCATCGCTTAGGCTCCCTCTCCGGCGATGGCCGCGGTTTTAGCTGTGGCAGCGCTGGCCACGGCCTTTGCCTTGGCTTCGGCCTTGGCCTTCTCTATGGCTAACTGCGCGTCCACTGCGGTTGCTTCAGTGGAATGAATCTGATGATAGTACTCGTTTGATTTTGCCAGTTGCTCGCGGTCGAGCAACAGCCCGCCAAAGCGGTCATCCGTGCTCAACTCAAACTCCGTGTCCATCTTGATGGCTTCAAAGGGGCAGACCTCGACGCAGATCTGGCAACTCATGCAGACCGAGATGTCGATGTCAAAGCGCGCCGGGTAAAACTGCTGCTTGCCCACAAAGTCAGGCTTTTTGTCCGTGCTTTTCTCGATGAAGATGCACTTGGGCGGGCACTCCTTCTCGCAGATCTGGCAGGCCACGCAGCGCAAACCCGCCTGCCAATCCGCGCCGTCAAAAACAAGGAAGGGAAAGACTCTCGCCGCTTCGAACGGTGCGATCCGCTGCTCCGGATACTCAACAGTTGTCAGCCGCTCGGGCGAGACATAGCTCATGAAGAAATTCTTCGCTGTCACCGCCATGCCCTTCAAAATGCCTTCGCCTAACACCTATCCCTCCAAAGAAGCTATCTATCCACTTCTCCCAGCACAATGTCCACGCTGCCGAAGATCAGCACCACGTCGGCCACATTGACGCCCAGGCACATATCTTCGAGCACCGTCAGGTTAATCAGGCTGGGCGGCCGTACACGATAGCGATACGGGTTCGGTCCGCCGTCGCTGATAAGGTAAAAGCCCAATTCGCCCTTGGGCGCCTCAATCCGACCATAGGCCTCGCCCGGCTTGGGACGCAGGCCGCGAATCCTGGCTGTAGGGCTCATCACCGGGCCAGGTTGAATTTCTTTAAGCGCCTGCTGCAAAATTCCAATCGACTCGCGCATCTCCAGCAAGCGAATCATGTAGCGGTCGTAGACGTCGCCGTGATCGCCCAGCGGCACGCGGAAGTTGAAGCGGTTGTAGATGCCGTAATCATCCACCTTGCGAATGTCGTAGTTCACGCCTGAGGCGCGCAGCATCGGCCCGGTTACGCCGGCGTTGATCGCCAGCTCCGGACGCAGCACGCCCACGCCCTGCGTGCGCGCCATCAGAATCTCGTTGGTCGAGAGCAGCCGGTCGAACTCATCCGTAAAACCGGCGAGGGCTGCCACCACTTTGCGCGTCCGGTCCAGCCACCCCGGCGAGGCATCCACGCGGCAACCGCCGAAGCGCATGTAGTTGACCATCATGCGCGCGCCGGTCAACTCCTCGAAGAGGTCGAGAATCTTTTCCCGCTCGCGGAAGGCGTACATCAGCGGCGTGCCGCTGGCGCCCATCTCCTGGAGCAAAAAACCAATTGTGGAGGCGTGATTCTGAAAGCGCGTCAGCTCGCCTACAATCACGCGCAGGTACTCGGCGCGCTCGGGAACCTCCTGGCCGGTGAGCTTTTCGACGGCCAGCGCGTAGGCCCAGTTGTTGGTCATGGGGCAGATGTAATCCAGCCGGTCGGTGTAGGGCATGGAGGCCAGATAACTCTGCCCCTCGGCGAGCTTTTCGTGGTTGCGATGCAGATAGCCGAAGACCGGTCTGAGGCGAATCACCCGTTCCCCGTCCAGCGTCACATCCATGCGGAAGACGCCGTGGGTCGAGGGGTGATGCGGCCCCATGGCCACTTCCAGCAGCTCTCCCTCGCTATCCGGTTCCTGCACCGAGGGACGATTCCAGCCTTCAGGCTTGTCACCAAGGATTGCGGAATGACTTAGCGGTTCGCTCATGCGCCGGCCTCCGCTTCTGGCGGTCCGGCAGTCGCGGGCTGATGCGCATGCGCCCGCTTGAGCACCTCATCGTGCGCCGTCGGCTCGTACTCAAAGTCGTCCGGCTCCACGTAATCCTTGCGCATGGGGTGGTCTTTGAATCCCTCCCACATCAGCAACCGCCGCAGGTCCGGATGGCCAGTGAAGACAATTCCATACAGATCGAAAATCTCGCGCTCCTGGAACTCCGCCGAGCGCCAGATGGGCGTCAGCGAGGGAAGCTCCACCTGATCGGTGCGGTTGACGGTGTGCATGCGGATGACCACCGGCCCATGCTTTTTCTCGACTGAATAGAGGTGATAGACCGCCTCCAGAGAATCCGGCCAATCCACGCCAGTCACGTTGGAAAGGTAATCCAGCTTGAGTTCCGCATCGTCGCGCAGGAACTTCGCCACCGCCAGCACGCATTCCGGCGCAATCCGCAGCGAGTGCGGCAGGGCGGGGTTGGGGTTGGGCGCAATCTCCACCACAGCCCCCGGAACCGCCGCCTCAATCGCCGATTTGATTTCTTCTACGGTCTTCAAATCTTGTCCTCAAAACTATAAGCTGTCCGCTGTTAGCTGTTCGCTGGCTTGATCAACACCGGCACTGGCCAGACTCCCTTGTTCGACGCCGGCTCCAGGTCGTGCTCTCCAAAGACGGGCACGGGAAACTCGCCCTGCTGCTTCGCATCAAGAAAGCGCGGACGGTCTTCGCCGGTCAAATGCTGGCCGTCGATCTTCTTTTGCAGCGTCATGAAGGCCTGAATCAGCGCCTCGGGTCGCGGCGGGCAGCCGGGAATATGCACATCCACAGGGATATAGCGGTCGATTCCCTTCAGAACGTTGTAGCCCTGCTTGAAGGGCCCTCCGCTGATGGCGCAGGCTCCCATGGCGATGACGTAGCGCGGCTCGGCCATCTGGTTGTAGAGCCGGACAACCTGGGGCGCCATCTTCTTGGTCACCGTGCCGGAGATAATCATCAGGTCGGCTTGGCGGGGCGAGGGACGGAATACCTCGCCCCCGAAGCGCGCCAGATCGTAGCGCGCCATGGTGGTGGCGATCATCTCGATGGCGCAGCAGGCCAGGCCAAACTGCATGGGCCAGACGGAGCTGCGCCGGCCCCAGTTGTAGAGCTCCTGGATGGTCGTCACGAAGACTCCCTGCTTGCCCATTTCGATTTTTAAGCTATCATCCATGGTTGCTTTGCTCCCGTTGTCAGCTAACAGCTAACAGCTAATAGCTAACAATTCCAAGTACCCCTCAATCAATCTTTACTATCGCCGTACTGTTATTAACTGTCTGCTGATAGCTGTTGGCTGTCAGCTGCGTTTACGCCCACGTCAGTACGCCTTTTGCCCAGGCCCATGCCAGGCCCTCGACCAGCAGCAGCACAAAGACCAGCATGGCCGCGCAGGCTGCGGCAGTCAGCCCGGTGAAGGCCACCGCAAAGGGCAGCAGAAAAACGGATTCCACATCGAAGATCAAAAAGATGATGGCATAGAGGTAATAAGCCGAGTGAAATTGCAACCAGGCATCGCCTTTGGACTCCAGGCCGCACTCGTAGATGGCGTTCTTGACCTTGTTCGGCTTAGGCGGTGAGAAGATCATTGCCCAAAGCCACGCCAGCCCCAGCGGAGCCAGCCCGAAGCCCAGCGCCGCAAAAAACAGAGCGGCCAGCGAAAAATACGGATTGGAAGCCATCATCGAAACAAACCCTTCAGAATCAACCTACCAGTTTGAGGCCGGTTATTGGCAAAAAGATGCGTCCTGCCGACTGCTGTACCTTCCATTTTCGCCGATTCATCCCACCTTGTGAACCCTGCGCGGCGCTTCGCCTTGTTTCCCAGCTTCTGGCTCTTGTTTTCCAGCACATAAAAGGGTTCATTCTTCAAGCTTCAGATTCCTTCGCCCTGCGGCAGTCCCGAAAAACGGAAAGGGCGGGAAGCCCCGCCCTTTGTGCCGCATCCATGTTATTGCAGGCCCTAGTAGCTCAACTCCAGCACATTGATCGAGTAAGGCGCGAAGCTCTGTTTGAATTTCGGTCCGGTGACTTCAAATTTATGCGCCACCGGCACCACCGCATCGAGATGTGTGATGCTGTTGGTTTCATTGGGAGTCTTGCCACTGAGGGTAATCAGCGTTGCCTCGCGCTCCACGCTGGCCACGCCGTTGAGCGCGATGTTTAACGCCACTTCCGCCGACGTAGCATTGACTACCTTGACGTAGAGCTTGCGCTGCTTCTGGTCGCGCGTGGCCGAGGCATACACCCGTGGGCCAACATTGGTGAGAGTTGCGGTTACCACCTCCGTGCCCAGGTACTTGCCAAAGAGCACCTGCGCCCAGTAGCTGGGCGAACCGTAGCTGGAGAGTGCGTCGTAGCCGATCAGATCCGGAGCCCACTGCATTCCGCCGGGATTCACATTCACCAGCAGAGGCGCATAGCTGGCCATGATAATCAGGTCGGCATTGCGCTCCATGCCGGTCATCCAGGCAGCGTCGCCCAACGCCGCCTCCAGGTTGGGCGTCGGCACGCCTTCGAGCGTCGCCCACTCGCCCACAAAAATCTTTGGCCCAGTGCGGTCGTACTTGTCGTAGTGGCTGGCCGAGGAGAATGACTCCTGCGCCGGCATATAAAAGTGCTCATCCAGCACATCCGGCTTCACGCTCTTCACCGGCGTGGTGGCAATCAACTGCAAATCCGGATAGCGTTCCTTGATGGCCATGAAAAACTGCGTAAAACGGCCGTCGTACGAGCGAGAATGATCGAACTCGTCCTCGTTGCCGATCTCCACATAATGCAGCGGGAAGGGAGCCGCATGGCCGTCTTTGACGCGCTCCGCGCCCCACTTGGTCTCCGGGCCGCCGGTTACGTATTCGATCTCGTCCAGGGCGTCGTCCACATAGGGCTTCAGCGTCGGACCCGGCTCCACATGCTCCTGCGCCAGCGAGTAGCCGGCGTAAACCGCCAGCACCGGCTCGATCTTCAGGTCCTCGCACCACTCCATAAACTCCGGCAGGCCCATGCCGTCGGAGGAGTGATAGCCCCAGGGGCTGGGATGCGTCGGCCTGTCTACCCAGGGGCCGATGGTCTTTTTCCATTCGAAGCGATCGGCAATGTGGTTGCCCTCCAGGTAGTTGCCGCCCGGCAGGCGCAGGAATTTGGGGTGCATCGCCGCCAGCTTCTCCATCAGGTCGATGCGGTTGCCAAAGGGGCGGTCGTGATAGGTTGGCGGAAAGAGCGAGACCAGGTTCAGCCAGAGAGTCGCTGGCCGCGGAATGGTCAGGAGCAGGTGATTGTTTGCCGTGACCGGAAGCTCCCCAGTCTTGAGTGTAAAATTGTATTGCTTCCATTCGTTGGTCAGCATGGTAACCGTCGCCGTGGCCGCGGTTGCACCCGTCGCATCGTTCACCAGGCTCACGGTCACCGGAACGCCGGCGCTATCAGATTTGGCGTAGAAGGAACCGGTGTAAGTAGTTCGCGGACGAACGGCAATGCCCCAGAAGCCGTCGTTTTGGATCCCGGCGGGTGCGGCTTCGGAGGCCGCGGTCACGCTGACCTTAATGCTGCGCGGCAGAGCGGCGCTGGGGCCGGTCGTTTCGTCTAATGAAATCTTTACCGCGGAGTCTCCCCGCGCCACCATCGACCAGTGGAAGAGCGCGCCCCACCCTTTGCCGATGGCGCGGTCGCGCACCAGCTCAGGGTAAAGTCCGCCGTCATAGGAGAAGTTAATCTCCTCGGTCATCAGCCCATAAAACATGGGACTGACCTGAGCCGTGGGATGATCCACCTGGACAGCAAGCGAGGGCGCCTGGGCAACCAGGCTCAAGGGCAGGGAAGCGATGAGCAGAGCGAGAGAGAAATTAAGTTTTCGCATACGCGGGTAAGTCTACAGAAAGCAGCGCCCGGTGACAATGCGTATAAGCAATTTTTCAGCGCCGGAACTCTTTGTCGCAGGATAGGCGCACCGGTCGAGCCGGAGGTCGAAGGCGTCGCTTCCATCCCCGGTTCGTGCCTCGGCTCACGCAGCGGCTATAAGTGGCGACTTCCGGCGGTTATGGATTCAACCACGCGTCCTTCGCGCCCGGCTTGGGCTTTTGCGCGCTGGCTCCCAACTTGCTGAACTTCCAGGCTGCTATCAATGTGCCACCCTTGGGACTGCTGGGGTTCGCGTCATAGATGAAGACCTCGCCGTTGCTGGGGTTGAAGAAAGAGACGGTGCCTACAGTGCTGGCATACTGCACGCCGCTAAACTGCCCTGCCAACTGCGCGGCTTTCACCGGGCGGACAGAGAGGCTGTAGGCGATTACGGCCAACAGCACCGCAATCACGGTAAGGAGCGATTTGGTGTAAAGATCGATTTTCATAAGATGCAATATAGCAACCCAACTCTGCCAATGACAAAGGGAAAAAAACGGCGGATTGATACTAAGCGCCTGCTGGTTTTTATCCTACCCAGCGCCACATCGAGCAATCCTCATAATTCGCCGGGGCATACTCCCCGTCCGGCTGGTTAGTCAGGATGCGATGGTCAGCAATCGCATCGGCGCGCGAGCGGCGAATCTGGCCCAAAAACAGCCTCGCAAATCCAGCCTGCCGCTCCAGCACGCGCTCCTGCTCGTTATTCACATACAAAATGTCGAGTTGCCGTGCCGTCCCAGCAAGAGCTATCTTCCACGCTGCCAGCAATCTCCGCATCACCGGCGCTCCGAAGGGATTGAACATAAATGCCAGGCATGGCCCAGCCGGAAGCGAAAACTCAACTGCATCGCCACAGATCATCTTCATCGGAGCCCGCGCCCGCCCAGCAGCCCGCCAAAGGGCCAGGTTACGCCGAGCAATCCGCACAAGCGTAGGATTCAGTTCCACTCCTACAACCTGGCGAAAGGGCAACCCGGCGGCCAGCAGAACCGCCCGCCCCATTCCCGCGCCCACATCGATAAAGCTGACCTTATCCAACGCCCAGCCCGTCCGGCTCCTCCGCCATCGCCTCATCAGCGCGTGGAAGACCGACGGCGCAACCCCGTAGTAAGCCGTGGCATGGCGGTCGTGCAGATGGCCGCTCTTAAGGTGACGCCCGGCAACCAGGCCGCTGGTCCGCACCCCGAACTCCTCGTCGAACGGGTGGCGCGAAAACCCTTCGCCAACCTTGAGTCCCGGCAACCGCCGCCGCCCTGCAACCGTTCTGGTTGTCATGAATGAATCCCCAAGCTGCCCGAACGCACAAGAGCCTCCCGCGCGGGGAGGCTCTCAGGTATGTGTTGTCGAATTAACTCAACTCTAGCGCGAACGTAGCGCCTTGATGGCTGCGGGCAGTCGCGCTTCGATTATTCTTGCGCGCTCGGCGGCGATGCCGCCCAGGTACGACGGGGCTGGCGTAGTCGTCAGCACTAGCGCCAGCAAAATCGCCGAGAAAATCAATCCCGCAACGCCCGCCGAGACCAGCATATGGTAGGTGTCGACTTTATCGAGGCCGAAGATGTTGAAGGCCATATGCTCCAGCGGCTTGAAATGATTGAGAACCGCAAGTGCGAAAAGGAAGAAGAAGACTGCCAGCGAGGTTAAAACAGTCAGCGTAACATCCAGGCTGCGATGAAAATTCTGCCGCGCGCGGCAGTGGGGACATTCGGCAAAATGCTGCTCGTAGCCTTTGCGCATCTCCGGAGAAATCCCGGAGATGTCATAGCGCCAGCTCGCCAGGATGCTGCCTGCGACTCTATCTGTGCATTGGGTTGTTGCCATAATATTTTAGACTCACTTTGCAAGGATGTGTTTAACCGTGATGATTTTCACGGTTCACATGGTCCGGGAGGCTTTAACCCCAGATGCTCAAACTTCAGGCAGGGTTTGCTCGCCGCCCGAACTGCTCTGCGTCGCCCAAGGCGGAATGCCCTGGTGTCTCCCTTTCCACTCTACCTGGTACAGAGTGACTCCTGTGTCTTACTATTGTAACGTATAAACACTAAAAGTAAAGAGAAGAAAGTGGCTCGTGCTGGGCGGCCAGCAGCAGGCGGTTGGCCATGAGGCTCGCGCGGCCGTTCAATGCGCGCTCGGCGGTAACCCGCGCCAGCTCTGGAAGATTATTGCTTTCAGACAGATGCGCCAGAATCACGTAGGCTGCTTGGCCGTCGTAATCCTCTTCCAGAAACCCCGCCGCTGCCTCGTTGGACAAATGTCCTACCCGCGACATAACCCTTTGCTTGACCGCCCAGGGGTAGGGACCGTCCCGCAGCATCTCCAGATCATGGTTAGACTCGAGCAGCAGCAGATCCAAGTCCTTCAACTGTGCCTTGACGTTGGGTGAGATGTAGCCCAGATCGGTGACAAAGCCCATCCGCACCCCCTCGGAGTCAAAAACAAAGCCCACCGGGTCGGCGGCGTCGTGGGGAGTGGTGAAGGGACTGATGCGGATGTCGCCAATCTCGAATGGCCCCCCAGCCGTAAAGAATTCCACCGCCGGAAGCCAGGCGGGGTCCTTTGCCGTGGCTGGCTTGTCCGGATTGTCTGGCTCGGCAGATTCAGCAGCCTCGGCAGACGAATCTAAGACCAGGTCGCTCTCGTCCGGCTCACCCTCATCGCTCACCGCCTCCGCTTGGCGCTCTGCAGCCTGCTTGCGCATCTGCTCCATCCACTGGGCATACGTCATTTGTTTGCGCGGCTGAAGCCAGCGCATCCAGGCGCGGTGCGTACCCTCGGTAAAGTGCACCGGAATCATCAGCTTGCGTGCGGTCACGGCGACGCCGCCCACATGGTCGGAGTGCTCATGGCTGATGAGGATCGCGTCCAGCGTCTCCGGCTCCTCGCCCGCCAGCTTCATCCGCCGGAAAAGCTCCCGGCAGCTCAGCCCACAATCCACCAGAATGCGCGTGCGCCCGCCGGTCACAACCGTTGCGTTGCCTCTAGAGCCCGACGCCAGCACCGTGAATCGCACCATGCTCTGAGGATACCGCGAGGGGCTGTTGATCGCGCAGAGGCGGGGGCGCCTTTGGACAACTGCAAGAACATTCACGCAACTATCTATTTCCCATTTGACACTCAAAGCCAGCCATGGAATTATCATTCCAACATAATTCTCTATTACCTGTGATAGCGTTATGGGCATCGCAGAGAACTGGTTCAGTCAGCATGAAGTTACTCGGATATCTGATTTGTAGTGCTCTCGGATTAGTAGCGGGATACTTTTTCCCAGCAGGCGCGTGGTCGACCTTCGTCTCGATACTGGTCTCATACCACCTTTTTCTCATATGGCTGGTAATCACCACCGAGCACAAGACGGGCTTTTCCCTTCCCGTCGGTCCAACGATCTTAACCCACCTGGCCTGTGTCGCGGTCGTCGTTACCCTGGGGTTAGGACGTCATGTGATTCCGTTTTTCGGGCTGATTCGCTATTTTATACCTGCTCTTGCTCCTTTTGAATGTACCTGGCTGTTCAGCGCAAACCCGGCCAAATTACAGGAGGAAAAAAGGAAGAAGGAGGTTTCAATCCCCCCCGAAGAAAAGGCCGCCGCCGCCAATGCCATCGCCACCGCTACCGGCGAGGACCACGAAGCGTGGACCCAATATCTCGCTCATCGAGACCCCAGATTGCGCAAGCCCGGAATGACCGTCAAAGAAGAGTACGAACAATGGATGGTAGCCCGCATCAAGAGACGAAGCGGATCTTCTTAATACCAGAATCTTGTCTAAGACGCTCCCGCCAGTTCCGCCGGAATCTCAATCGAGACCAGTGTGCCGCGACCCGGATTGCTGACCACGTTGAACCGCGCTTCATTGCCGTAGAGCACCTCCAGCCGCTCCTGCACGTTTTTCATGCCGATGCCTGCGCCTTCGCGGTTGAGCGCCGAGGGCGGGGGATTGCGCATGCCCACGCCGTCGTCGGCTACCTCGATGCGCACACGGTCTCCTTCAAGGCGGCTGCGCAGCGTGACCGTTCCCCCGTGGATGCGCGGCTCCAGCCCGTGCTTGATGCTGTTTTCGATCAGCGGCTGAAGCAAAATGCTGGGCACCAGAACTCCCAGCGTCTGCGGGTCAATCTCCTTTTCCACTTTTAACTTGCCGGCTCCGTAGCGGACGACCTCAATGTCAAGGTAATCGTCGGTAAACTTGAGCTCCTCGCTCAGTGGCACGTAGCTGTCGTGCTCCTTGAGCAGGGCGCGGAGAATGTTGCCCAGCTTGACGATCATCTCCCGTGCCAACTCCGGCTTCATGCGCACCAGTGAGGCGATGGAGTTCAGCGTGTTAAAGAGAAAATGCGGATTGATCTGGCGTTGCAGGGCGTCGAGCCGGGCTTCGAGCAGCAGCCGCTTCTGTTCTTCCAGCTTGAGTTCGATGCGCAGAGCGTTCCACACCTTGAGCGCGATGCCCACCACGATGGGCGCGCTGAGCCAGACCAGCGCTTGCAGCCACCATTGGCTGGCAAGCAACGCAAAGAGGCGGTGGGGATAGGCGTGAGCGATCCAGTCCCGGACCATCTCCATGACGGCGATGAGGACCAGCATCAGAATCTGGCGGTCAGCGCGTGGATGGCGCAGGTTGCGGCGCACCCAGCGGTAGAGGCTCAGATCGACAAAGGGCGTGAAGGACCAGACGTCCTCCTTGTCGACAAAGCGGCCCAGCAGGCCCGCCGCCAGGCCTAACGCGGCATTGAAGGGCAGGGCTAGGTACTCGTGGTGGAAGACGGCCGGCGCCGACAGCACAACGCCGCCCAGAATGGCCCACTCCGGCCCCAACAGCAGGCCCAGCAGAATGACCGTTTCAAAGGAGATGTCGGCGGCCAGGAAGTTGGGCACAGCGATGCGAATCCACACGCCCAGCGTCAGCGGCACCAGGAAAAATGCCAGCAGCGCCAGGGTCTGGGCGGGACGGCGCTGCTCAGCAAAGAAGAGCCGCCGGAAGGTGGTGACCCGCGCCAGTACGCTGGCCACCGAGGCCACAACACCCAGCTTGACCAGCAGGGTAATCAGAATGAGATTGTCGGTCACCGCGGCGCATCCCGGTGCAGCGTTTTTACCTGATAGCCGGCGCGTTTGAGCTCACCGGCAATCTCCTCCACCATCATCACGCTGCGGTGCTGGCCGCCGGTGCAGCCGAAGGCTACGGTCAGGTAGCTCTTGCCCTCTTCCACGTAGTGAGGCAGCAGATAAAGCAGGAGCTTCGTGACGCGGTCAAGAAATTCCGCCGTTTGCGGAAAGCCGCGCACATAGGCAGCCACTTCGTGGTCCAGACCGGTCAGCTTGCGAAACTCCGGCACAAAGTGAGGATTGGGCAGGAAGCGCACATCGAAAACCATATCCGCATCCAGCGGCACGCCGTTCTTGAAGCCAAAACTAAGACAACTGACCAGCAGGCGCTTGGTCTCTTCTTCGTGGCCAAACCGGTCCTGGATGTTGGCGCGCAGCTCGTGCACGTTGTAGTTTGAGGTGTCGATTAGCGTATCGGCGACGTTGCGTATGGGGTCCAGCAGTTGCCGCTCTTCGACGATGGAGCGGGAGACTGTCTCCTGACGGCCCAGGGGATGCGGCCGCCGGGTTTCGGAGTAACGCCGCACCAGCACCGCGTCCTGCGCATCCAGAAAGACCACGCGCGTGTTCAGCAGCTTTTTCACGCCCTTGAGAATCTCCGGGAGACGGTCGAGGGTCAGGCCCTCGCGGACATCCACAACGATTACGGCACTTTGAATATCGGCGGATTTAGCCACCAGGGAGGCAAAATCCGGCAATAGTTCCAGGGGCAGGTTGTCCACGGCGTGATAGCCCAGGTCCTCGAATGCCTTAAGGGCCGATGCTTTACCCGCGCCGGAGATTCCTGTGACGATGACCAGCTCCTTGCGCGGGGCTTGCCCGGCAGGTTTCGCGGCCTGACGCGGGGTGGTAGCTCGCGGGGAAGGTTTGGAAGGCGCCATGGGCAACATCCTACACTGTTAGGACGGCTTTTGTGCTCAACTTGTTACCGAAACCGCTTCCCAAATAGCCCAATTCTGTGCCTAATAACCTACACTCCCAAGTGGAGATGTGTTTTCGCGCCAACGGGCAATAATCCTTCCTTCCCTGAGCCTTTGTCAGGCTTGGGGTGGGAGCTTCCAGCAGCCCTGCTCGGCAAGCTTTTGGGCCTGCAATGGCTGCAATACGGGTGACAGCAGTGGACCTTGGCCCAGTTCGCAGCCCAGGCGGATGAGCGCAGCCAGCTGCTCCGGGCTCTCGATGCCTTGCGCCACGACCTGCACGCCCAGCTTTAACCCTAATTGAATCAGTGACTCCAGAACGGCCAACTGGCGGCCGGCCTGGGTTGCGGCCTGGGTCAGCCTGGGGTCCAGCTTCAGCACATCGATGGGCAGTCGCACCAGGTGGTTCAACGGCGAAAGGCCGGAGCCGAAGTTGTCCACCGCCAGGCGCACATTGCACCCCAGCAGCTGCTCAAAAATGGCCAGAGCCGCACCGGGATTCTCGCTCAAAGCGCTCTCCTCGACTTCCAGAAGGAGGCGCGTGGGATCGGCCCCGCTGGCCGCCAGTGTCTTTATTACATGCGCAATCAAATTAGGAAGATAAAACTGCCTCTGCGTCAGGTTGACAGCCACCGTCAGCCCGGCCTTGGGCAGAACTTCAGTCCAGTTGTGCAACTGCCTGCAAACCGCCTCCAGCATATCGCGGCCCAGGCTGATGGAGAGCCCAGTCTCCTCTGCAATGGGCATCAGGTCGCTGAGAGCGGCCATCGAGCCGTCTGCTTGCCGCCAGCAGAGCATGGACTCGAAGCCCTGCAGTTTTCCGTCCTGAAGACGAAAAATCGGCTGATACCAGACCTCGAAGAGGCGCTTCTCCAGCACCTGGCGCAGTTCGCGCTCGCGCTCCTGGAGGCTGGCAACATGCACCTCCAACCGCTTGTCGAAAATCTCGAAGCGCCTGCCGCCGTTCTGCTTGGCGCGATACATGGCAAAGTCGGCGTCGCGGATAAGCTGCTCGGGAACCGCGAGGTCCGGTCCGGCGATTGCCACGCCAATGGATGCGCTGGCGTGGATGTTGTGCCCGCACACTTCAAAGTCGCGCTCCATTGCCTCCAGAACACGGCTGGCTACAATTTCCATTCCGGAAACTGATTGGATGTTCTCCACCAGAATGGCAAATTCGTCGCCGCCCAGTCGGGCTGCCGTATCCTGCGGGCGCAGCGCGCCACGCAGCCGCTCGGCAACGGCGATAAGCAAAGCGTCGCCCGCCGCGTGGCCCAGCGTGTCATTGATTTCCTTGAGGCGGTCCAGATCGATGAATAATACGCCGCAGTTATGGCCGCTGTGGCGCAGCCTTTGGGTAAACGCCTGGCTCAGCCGGTCCAGAAAGAGCGCGCGATTGGGCAATCCTGTTAGCGCGTCGTGCATGGCGTCGTACTGCAACTTGGCTTCAGTCTGCTTGCGGTCGCTAATGTCGCGGAAAGCGAAAATGTAGCCGCTGTATTCTCCGTTCACCACCAACGGCCGGGCCTCCAGCGCCACATCCAGCAGACCACCATCCTTTTTCATGCGCAACGTCTCAAGCGATGCAGAGCCAAACTGATCCACGGCATTACGCACCCGCGTTATCTCGTGCCGGAGCGTCTGGGGCACAATGAACTCCCGCAGGTTGCGGCCGATGACTTCCTCAGCAGTGAATCCGAAGATGCGCGTGAAGGCTGCATTGACATAGATCGCCTGCGTACCGCGCACCACGGCCACGGCTTCGGGAATGTTGGCCAGCACATTCTCCATCAGCCGCTGCTGGGCGGTGTCCGAATTATTGGCTAAATTCAAACGTATGCCCCCCGAGGAATGACTACATTCTCTAAGGTATCTCCACCAGTTCCAACTGGCCGCCGCGACGGCGGTGGAGCACAAACAATTTTCCGGATAGATTATGGAAGACCATCAGATCGCGATTGTGGAACTCGGCATCTTTTACGGCTTCCTCAATGGTCATGGGCCTAAGGGAAAAGGCCTCGCCACTGGTGAGGATGCGCGGCTCTACGACCGCCGAGGCGGCAGGGAAGGAGCGCACGGCGATACCTGTGCCGGCGCGTACCGGCTTCTCCAAAGTAACTTCTGTCGCGGGCTGTACGGCGCGGGATTTGGTCCGGGATGCAGGAGGCGCAGAGAGCGCCTTCTCCTGCTTGGGCTTCCGCTTGATTGCCATTCTCCGGTCCCGGTGGCGGCGCGCCTGGCGTTCAGCATGTTCGATGGCCTGGTGCAGCGCCGATTGCAGCGTGTTGGCCTTACCCTCGGCCACTATGGTGTGCAACCGGGCCTGAATTGTCACTTCGACAAACCGCAAACGCTTCTGTGCGCTAAAGACAATGCTGGCTCTCGCGCTCTTGCCCAGAATGCGGGCAATCCGGTTCATCTCCTCCTCGGCCTGGGCGCGCAGCCCGCGGGAGATTCTTACTTTCCTGGCGGTGAACTCCACTTCCATGGTCTACCTCCACTCCTTATTCTCGCAGCATGATGTCCCGTGCAGGAGAACTACGGATTGTATAACGAGCAGTGGTCAGTTGTCAGTTTTCAGTAAGCAGCATCCAACTTCAACTGGGGGCAACCGAGAGAAAGCACTTGACACTCCGCCAATCTGCGAACAAGCTAACTGATAACTGGCAACTGACCTGTCAACTGCCTTTATGCGTCGCGCTGGCGGCGCTGGTGAGTGCTGGGGATGTTCATGTCTTCGCGGTACTTGGCCACGGTGCGGCGCGTTAGTTGGATGCCCTGGGCCTGAAGCACGGCGGCAAGCTGGTCGTCGGTGAGCGGATGGCGCGCATCCTCTTCGGCGATCAGTTTGCGAACCTTGCGCTTGAGCACAAGCAACGGCGTGTCAGCGCCCTCGGGCCCGTTCGATCCCTCGGAGAAGAAGAAGCGCAACTCGAGGACTCCCTGCGGGGTGTGCGCGTACTTGTTGGCCACAGCGCGGCTTACGGTGGATGGATGAACGCCGATCTCCTCTGCCACTTCCTTGATCATCATGGGCCTGAGGGCCTCAATGCCCTGCTCGAGAAAGTCCTGCTGGCGACGGACAATGACCTCGCAGGTGCGCAGGATGGTGCTCTTGCGCTGTGCGATGTTGCGCATGAGTTGCAGCGCGGAGCGGAAGCGCTCCTTCACGTACTCCTTCACCTCTTTGTCGGTGTTCTCAGAGGTGAGCATCTGGCGATAGCGCCGGCTGAGCCGCAGGCTGGGCAGACCCTCCTCGTTTATGGAGACCACCCAAGCGTCGCCGCGCTTGATAAACATCACGTCCGGCTCAATAAGCCGCGACTGCTCGCGGTTGTACTGGCGTCCGGGCCGGGGATCAAGAGTGCGGATAAACTCGATTCCCGCATGTGCCTCGGCGGGGGTGATCTGGGCTGCCCGCGCCAGATCTTTCACGTCGCGCTTCTGCAACAGGTGCAGATGCCGGTCTACAATCAGCGCGGCCACCTCGATGCTGCGCCGCCGCTCCTCGATGCGCGCCTCGGCCTCGGCGCGGAAGCTGCGATGGATATCCTCTTCAGAATGCCGCGTGAATAAATGGGCGAACTCGTGCTGCTGGGCGGTAATCTGTATCAGCAGGCACTCGCGCAGGTCGCGGGCGCCCACGCCGGCCGGGTCCAGATGCTGTACCAGGTCGATGCCGCGGCGCAGCAGTTCAAGCGCCGCTGTTTTTTCCGGTTTTACCTGGGATTCGGGTTCCACAGGGGATTTGCTGAAGGCCGCAGCCAGTTCCTCTTCGCTGCCGGCCAGATATCCGTCCTCGTCCAGATTGCCGATGACGAACTCCACGGCCTCATGCAGGCTGGGATCCAGGGTCAGATCTCCCAACTGCCACGCCAGGTGATCGGCCAGAGTTGTAGGCTGGGAGAGAAAGTTCTCAAACGAGGGCTTTTCGTTCTCTTCATACTCCGGCTGTGTGCGGTAACCGGGGTCCAGGTACTCCTGAAAGTATGACCCGAAGTCGATCTCGTTGAAAGGATCCTGGGGCGGGGCCGCGGGCTCCTCGACCCTGTGTTCCTCAACTGCGCGTTCGCGGCGTTCCTCGCGGCCCGCAACCTCATCCAGCATCGGAACTGTCTCGTCAATCTCCTCCAGGACGGGATTTTCCACCATCTCGGCATCGATCATCTCCTTCAGTTCGAGCTTGTTGAGCGCCAGCACGCTCACCATCTGCATCAATCCAGGAGTGAGAATCTGGCGTTGCGATAGCTTTACGTTTAAGTTTGGTTGCAACATCGGCATACAATGGAACCCGATTCCCGTTAGGAGTTAACGCCAGTGTACTGAAGCGAGAAAAAAGCTAAAGGTCAAAATGTCGCACAATGACTCACTTGTTTCGGATTGGGCAGTGCCCAATCCGGGAATATCCCTCTGGAATGCAGCGTACTGCATTGAAAGTAGAGGGATTGACGGCGAACAAATTGCCGTCAAACGCCTTACATTCTTGCCTGCCGGAGGCTCTCATCACCCAGCGTGAAACCCTCCCCCAGATAGACCCGCCGCACCTCCACGTCGTTGCCCAGTTCGTGTGGAGTTCCGGAGCGGAAAATCCTCCCTTCGGCGATGATATAAGCCCTGTCGGTTACGCTCAAGGTCTCGCGCACGTTGTGGTCGGTGATGAGGACGCCGATGCCGCTGGTCTTCAGGTCGAAGATGATCTTTTGCAGTTCCAGCACGGCGATGGGATCGATGCCGCTGAAGGGCTCGTCGAGCAGGATAAAGCTGGGTTGGATGCACAGTGAGCGCGCAATCTCCACCCGGCGCCTTTCGCCGCCAGAGAGTGCATAGCCCCGCGTGGTGCGGATATGGCCGAGGTTGAGCTGGTGGATCAGCCGCTCGGTGCGAGTGTGCCGCTCCGGGCTGTCCAGGGGCTGCGCCTCCAGCACCGCCATGATGTTCTCCTCGACGGTCAGCTTGCGGAAGATGGAGGGTTCCTGAGGCAGATAACTAATTCCAAAATTGCGGGCGCGCAAATACATCGGCATTCCGGTAATATCGGTCTGGTCCACCAGCACCCGCCCGCTCTCCGGCGCCACCAGCCCCACAATGATGTAAAAGATGGTGGTCTTGCCAGCGCCGTTCGGCCCCAGCAGGCCCACCACCTCGCCGCGCGAGATATTCAGGTCCACAGCGCGGACCACATGCCGTCCCTTGTAGCTTTTGCTGATTCCTTCAGCGACCAATGTTTCCATTCGGTTTGCTTTCCCCACCCTTCAAACTCTATCTTGCATACTCACTTCGGTGCCGTGGTCTCTGTCGTAGTCTTCTCTCCGCCGCCTTCGACACTGACACTATCATCGCTGCCATGGAAGATCAAAGCCTTGCCGGTCACCGTTCCCCGCGCTGGGTCGGACATTTTGGGCGGTACGGCGGCGGTTCCGGTCAGAACGTACTCTTCCGTGGTGCTGGTGTAGATTAACTGCTCGCCGGTTCCGCGCCGTCCCTCGCTGGTCAGTACGACATGGCCGCGGGCCGTCATGGTGTCTACCTGGGACTGCCCGCTTTCCTTGGCTTTGTTCGCCGGCAGCAGCGTGACCTCAACTTCATTCGAGGTCGAGGTCGCCGTTCCGGTCTCGGTCACTACCGTGCCCAGAACACCGGCGTGCATCACCGCCCTGCGCTCGACATCAGAATATTTCAGGTTGCCACCGCGCACCCGGATCACGGAAGGCTGACTGGCTTTCCCCGGCTCTTTGCCAGGTTCAGTCCCACCCGCGCTGAGCAGCACGGTTCGCACCGGCTCAGACGCATCCGTGGTGCGCGCCACGAGCGTTTGCCGCTTGCGGTCCAGCACGATCACCGGCGCGGCCACCGAGTTGGCCTGCTGCCACAGCCGCGCATGACCGCGGAAGGTTGCCTCACCCATCGTTCCGCCAACAGCATGGAGCAACTGTGCCTCAGCAGCGACAGCATGCGCCGGGCCCTGCCCGCCCAGAGCCACAATGCCCGGGCCGGACGTGCTGCTTGCGGGATTTCCCTGCTGACCGTTGCTGGCAGAGCCTGCATCCATCCAGCTCGCCTTGACGTTGCCACGCGCAAAGGCATCGCCCGAGGTGCGCGAAACGTCCACCTTGTCGGCGGTAAGCTGCAGGGCGCCGTCTTCGACGCGCGGCGATACGGTCAGATGCAGCCACTCACCCTGGCCTTCATAGTCGGCGCGGCCTGCGGTAGCGCGCATTGACGGCTGCGGCGGCGCGCCGGGCCTGGCTGCCGGCATCTGCGTCAGCACCACATGGCCCTCGACCGTTGCCGACTGAAGCTGTGATTCGGGATTCTGCCCGCGTTTTGTGGCAGGCGCAGAAGCCGCAAAATGCGCCGTAAAACGGTCACCACTGGTGGTCTGCCGGGTTCCCGTCTCGGTGGTCTCTTCGATGCTGGCATGGCCAACCCCGTTCAGGCTGGTTAACACTGAATGAGGCCCTACCTTACCTGTTACGTCATCGGCCGAAAGCCGCGAGGGAACAACCGCCCCCTGGCCGCGCTGACTCTCGCCCGTAACCATCACGCCGCCGGTTCCATATACCGCGCTCAGCTCGACTTGCCCATGACCGGAATCGCGGAACTCCATGTCGGCGATGGGTGAACGCCAGTGGCGGCTCAAGCGCAACTTCTGGCCAGATTGCTCACCCAGTTCTTGGCTGTCCATGGTCACACCCTGCTCCAGGTGAACGTGGCGCAACTGGCCCTGCGCGTTGAATTCCAAATCCGCAGTGGGAGAGGTTCCGTGTAACTGCCGCCGCAGTCCCGACTTCTCCCTTACAGAGTCCAGCGTCACCCCGCCCTCCAAGTGTCCGTGGCGGGGCTGGTTGTGTTCATCAAACTCTAAGTGCCCGGAGGGCGCCGCCAGATGTCCGCCGGTTGCGGTCGCCAGCGTGAATCCATTCATCGCATCCAGCCGCACTGCCGACCCATCCTCGCGGAAGAGGACCTTGGCGTCGCCGGCCTTTGCTTCTCCACCCTGGTAGTCGGCCGTGGCCTCGCGCAAGAGGCACAACTGATTACTGCGCTCGAACTCCACGTGCTGGGCGTGAATCTGAACCGTCTGTGTGCCGCGCCGGGTAGTCAGCTCCACAGCGTGGTCCAGCACCAGCAGGCCATTCTCAGAGTCGTAGGTGACGCCCATCGAGCTGCCTGTTCCCTGTGCCATGGAAAAATCAACATGCTGGCTGGTTTTGGCCACTCCGCTCTTCTGGTCGAAGATAAGACCGCGGGTCTGCGCGTGAATCTCGCCGCGCGCGGCAGCTTCGGCTACGGAGGCGACGGGCGCGCCTTTCGGTTTACCGCTCACCGCCTGTCCAGCCGAAGCCTTGGGCGCGATGGCCGGAGCAACCCCGGGACGCATGAGCGTAATTGCCACGGGTCCGGCGGCCACGGCAAGACCAGCCTGCTGGTTGTACTCGAAATCGTCGCCTTCGATGCGATCAACTCTGTTGCCGTCTTCGCCATATAGCTCAATCTTCACGTCGTGTAGCAATGCGTTGCCCTGCTTCAACTGAACGACCTTGGCTGCGTGGATCTTGAACAGAGTGCGGCCGCCATGCGCCTGCGTGTAGGTGACCCCATTGGCCTCCTGCTGAATATCAACCCCCAACTGCTTGGGCAGGTCGCGCCGGTTGAAGGGATTCTTGCCCTTGCCCACGGCCAGAAACACGACCAGCGCCACCAGCAGCAGAACTCCTGTGCCGATCACCAGAGTCCGCAATTTTTCAATGGTCAATCGCACTGTCAGTTCGCTCTCCCAACCAGCGTCGATAGCCTAGCAGCCAGCCGCTCCGCCAGGCTTTCGCCCAACTCGCTCCATAAGATCCGCGCCGTGGCCCCGGATGCCTTCTCGATGGCCGCGGTCAACTCCACCAACTGGCGCACATTTTCTTCCACGTGCCGCGCGGCCACAGAATCCAATGCCAAATCTTCTTCAAGGAAGGGAGTGTCCGAGCCGAAGTCGATGCGGATGTGCCCGTCAGCCTCGTAAGTCGCTTCGTCAAAGAGCGGCCCGAATCCCACAACCCGCACTAAGCGTGGCTGTCGCGTCCAGCGAGCCTCCTGCGGTGGGGACAACTCTTCCAGTTCCCACAAATTCCAGCCGATCTGAAACTCGTAAGCGTAGTCGTCGTGCAGCAGCTCAAGCGCGTCTTCGACCGCAAGGCGCGGCTCCACGCCCAGCTCAACGGAGCCTTTCACATCAGTTCCGGCGCCGACCGCTCTGGCTCTGCGGCCATAGACCTGTTCAAAGACCGGCGACTCATTCCAATTGATGGGCCAAACCGTTGCCGAATAGACGCGCTTCTCTCCTCCATGCACGGTAAATGCGCCCAGCACCGCCGTTAGCTTGTCAGCCAGCCCGGCCAAGCGCAGGTTGGGATACCACAGGCTCAGATAAAGCGTGTCGGACATCTCTACTGATTGTAGACGGGCGGGCGGAGGCGGAGATGCGGAGGGATCGAAAGGTGTTTTTCATTGGAAACTGGGTGCCCCAGAGCCATTGCGAGCAGCTAGCGAGCGTCTACCCCGTCACGATCTCGCTGAAGTCGGCGATGCCGGAGAAGCCGCGCAGCACTTCGTCGATGAGGCCCAGGTTTGCTCCGCGAATTGCCGCATCATTATCGAGTACCATCACCTTGTCGAAGAAGGCGTCTACTACTGGGCGGAGCGTGGCTATGGCTGCCAGTGCTTCGCCGTAGGCGCGCTGCTGGCGGAGCCTGGCCACTTGCGGCGCAAGCGCGGCAGCGGCGCTGGCAAGTTGCTGTGCTTCAGGCGCGAGCTTCACGTCCTTTGACGAGCCAAGGGCAAATCCCTTTTCCTCGGCTTGGCGCAGAATGTTCTTGATGCGCTTGAAGGCCGCGGAGATGGCTGCGAAATCAGCGGATTGGCGCGCGGCGGTTAGAGCTTCGGCGCGGGCAATGGCATCGCGCACATCGTTGGCTCCGGCGGCCAGCACGGCGCTGACCACATCGTAAGCAAAGCCGCGAACGTCTTTGAGATAGAAGCTCAAGCGCTCGCGCAGGAAGGCCGCAACCTGCTCCTTGTTCGCCTTATCTTCTTTACTCACTTCGATTACACTGGTTTCGACAACATCGTTCAGAGTTAGCGGCAGTTCTGATTCAGCCAATATCTTGATCACGGCGTTGGCCGCACGGCGCAGTGCGAACGGGTCTTTTGAGCCGGTGGGCGCATTGCCGATGCCGAACATTGCAGTGATTGTCTGTATGCGGTCGGCAAGCCCCAATAACTGTCCTTCAACTGTCTTCGGAATCGCATCATCGGTTGAGGCCGGAATGTACTGCGCGTAGATGGCTTGCGCGACGACATCGCCGAGTCCCTGAGCCATGGCGTAGAGTCCGCCGATGACTCCTTGAAGCTCGGTAAATTCCTTCACTAGCTCGGTGGTCAGGTCGGTCTTGGCCAGTTCGACAGCCTTGAGCAGCGCGGCTTCATCGAACTGCACGCTTGCGGCTTTCACCTTTGCAGCAAGCGCGCGCGCCACGGCAAGATTGGCCTCGGTCTTCCAGTGATAGCTGCCCAGCTCTTTCTGGAAGGTGACGTGTTTGAGGCTCTCGACGCGGGCAGTAAGAGGGGTCTTCTGGTCGAAGTCCCAGAAGAAGCGGGCGTCCTTGAAGCGGGCTCTCAAGACGCGCGCATTGCCGTGGCGGATGATGGCTTCGCCTTCCGCGTCGACCTGCGTGTTGAGAACGGCGAGGAAGTGCGGCGCGAGCTTGCCGTCTTTACCCTCGACGGCGAAATACTTCTGGTGGTCGCGCATCACGGTGACCAGAACCTCTTCCGGCAGGGCAAGGTACTCCGGCTCAAAATCGCCCAGTACCACGGTAGGCCACTCGGTGAGGTGAACCACGGTTTCGATGAGCGGTTCGTCCTCGCGCCAGCGCGCGCCGGGGACCGTCTTCACAGCCTCGTCCAGAGCCTTGCGAATCGAAAGCCTGCGCTCGGCCACATTGACCACAACAAATGCTTTGCGTAGCGCCTCTGCGTAGTTCGCCGGCCTAGCGATGACGATTGGCTTTTCGCCATGCAGCACGCGATGGCCGCGGCTGATGTTGCCAGCCTTAATGCCTGCAATCTCCAGCGGAACGATGGCCACGTCAAGCAGCGCAACGACCCAGCGAACAGGGCGCACAAAGCGCTCCGGCTTGCCCGCGCGCCAGTACATATTTTTGGCCCAGTAGAGGCTAAGAACTTCTTTGGGCAATTCGGCAGCCAGCAGCTCTGCTGTCTTGCGTCCTTGACGTTTCGCTGTGGCTCCGACGTATTCGCCCTTGGGGTTAGTGATCTTTTCGAGCGCCGCAACCGCGACGCCGGCTTTTTTGGCGAAGGCTTCGGCAGTGGAGGTGGGCTTGCCGTCCTTGAAGGCCACCTTCCACGACGGTCCGGTCAACTGCTCCTCGGTATCGGCCTGACTCGCCAGAACGCCCTCGACCAGCACGGCCAAACGGCGTGGCGTGGAGTAGGTGGTTATTTTGGCTCCCGCGGCGAGCAACCGTTCGCGCATGAGCAGATCGTTGACGCGGCGGCCTAACTCGGCCTCGGCTCCGGCAATCATGCGGGCGGGAACCTCTTCCAGCCCAATCTCCAACAAAAAGTCAGCCATAATGTGTATTACTTTCTGTGAACAGCGTTTAAGAAAAAGGGAGCAGGGAACAGAAAACTCCGCTTATTCGCTAAGTTACCTGTTGCAACACATACGCCTTGGCAACGCCAACGGCCAGATTGCGAATGCGCGCGATGACGCCGACTCGCTCGGTGACGCTGATAGCTCCTCGCGCATCCAGCAGGTTGAACAGATGCGAGCACTTGAGCGCCAGTTCATAGGTAGCCAGCAGCGGAAAACGCCGCTTCTCAAGCGCTCCCGCGCTTTCGCGTGCGAACAGAGCATTTGCCTGTTCAAGAAGAGTTTGCGCCTCGGACTCATAAATGCGGAAGTGCTCCCATAGCTTGTCGACATCGGCGAACTCGAAGTTATAGACCGAAAACTGCAACTCCTCTTGCAGCCGGACGTCGCCGTAGGTGATGGCTTCGCTGGTATCCGGACCGACGGCCCAAATGATTTCGTAGATCGAGTCCTTATCCTGCAAAAACGCGGCAATGCGCTCCATGCCATAGGTCAGCTCGGCGCAGATGGGGTCCAGCTCCAGTCCGCCGCACTGCTGGAAGTAAGTGAACTGAGTGATTTCCAGGCCGTCGAGCATGACCTGCCAGCCGACGCCCCAGGCTCCGATGGCCGGCGATTCCCAGTTGTCCTCCTCGAACTTGAGGTCGTGCTGCGAGAGATCAATGCCCATGGCCTCAAGGGATTCGAGGTAAAGCTCTTGTACGTTGACCGGCGGCGGCTTCAGGATAAGCTGGAACTGCGTGTGCTTGAAGAGGCGGTTGGGGTTTTCACCATAGCGGCCGTCAGCGGGACGCCGCGAGGGTTGCGCGTAGCCGACTTTATAAGGTTTGGGCCCCAGCACGCGCAGAAAGGTCTCCGAGGCCATGGTGCCCGCGCCCACTTCCACGTCGTAGGGCTGCTGGAGGACACAGCCGCGTTCCGCCCAAAAGCTCTGCAAGCGGAACAAAAGCTCCTGAAAGGTGAGCGAAGCGCTCTTCGATTTGGATAGAACCTGGGATAAAGGCACGGCGAACTCTTTCTTGATGGGACTGGGTAGATTTTAACAGCCTTTCAGCCCTATTCAGCCGCTCGATCAGCTCACAACCTCGCCAGCGCCTCTGCGGAGCGCAGTTTGCGCTCCAGGTGGCGCTCCAGGGCTTGCAGCGTGAAGCGGCGCAGATCCTGAGCGCGGCGGCGGGGCCAGGGTTCGGCGGTAAAGGCGGAGATCGGAGCGCGCAACATGCGCTGCGCCAGTTGCCAGGAATCGGCGGAGAGGCCGCTGGCGTTGCCGTTGCGATGAATCTGGCAGAACAAGCCGTCGCCAAGGGAGTCGAAGCTAGCCTCGCCGGCGGTGAGCAATTCGCCGCAAGCCGTGCAGTGGGCAATGTCCGGAAGAAGACCCATCAGGCGCGTCATCCACAACTGAAAATAAGTCAGCGGCATCCACGGCTGCTCGACCGTGGTTTGCTCCAGCACGGAGCCGATCAGGCGGAAGATCGTTTCATGGGGATCGTGGTCTGGCAGAGACTCGTCCAGCAGCTCAGCAAAAAAGCTGAGTACCGTCATGCGCATCGGGTCGATGGGGGCCGAGAGCGGGGAACGGAGGATTTCCAGTTGGTCGAGGCGGACCAGCTCCTGCCCGTGGCGCTCGGCAAACCAGGCGCGGGCCAGCGTCATGGGCTCCAGGGCGCCACCGAAGCGCTTGCGGCTCCTGAGCGCCGACTTGGCCACGCCGCGCAGCCGGCCATAGTCGCGCGTAAACAGGCTCACAATCAGGTCAGCCTCGTGGACCGGCCAGGTGCGCAGAATCACGGCTTCGGAGGAAAGCAGGCTCATGCGAATACTATCTTCGCACTGCGGCCATACCGCAAAGGCATCGCCAGTGCAAATTCCTTACCATTAAGTAAGGATTAATATAGATTGTAAGAATATTACGACAAGTAAGGTATAATAAACATAGAAAGGAATACAGATGCCGACAGCAAAGATGACCTCCAAAGGCCAGATCACTATTCCCGTCAAGGTTCGCAAGGCGCTGGGGCTCAAACCGGGCATTCGGGTCGATTTCTTTGAGGTCGAAGACGGTGAATATGTCCTACAGCCCAAGATCGGCTCGATCATGGAGATGAAAGGCTGCGTCCCCAAGCCAGACCACCCCATTTCCATTGAAGATATGAATTTGGCTGTGCTCAGACATGCAGCGAGATTGGACGCTGAGACTCGCAGCGATTATGGCATCCGACCAGAAATCAAGACCAAAAATAAGACAAGATAAGGCATTTTCTCAATGAAAGCCATCGACACTAATGTACTGGTTCGATTTTTCACGCAGGACGATCCCGTACAAAGTCCACGAGCTGAGGCGATCTTAGCATCTTTTTCTGCTTCCGATCCCGTCTGGGTTGGAATGGCCGTGGTTCTGGAACTTGTGTGGGTCTTGGATGATTCCTATGGGATGAAGCGTGACGAAATTTATCAGATACTACACGCGCTTCTTACCATACAAGAGATTGTCGTCGAGCGGGTTGAGGCCGTTCGTCAGGCACTGTATCTATATCGTAATGGCAATGTGGACTTTGCCGACTGTTTGATCTCCTGTTGCGCTCACGCGGCCGGGTGCGAGGGAACCCTCACCTTCGACCACCGGGCGGCGCGCGATGCGGGAATGGAACTGGTCGGGTAACTATTCCAACGCAGACACAAACGCGCACCCCGTCTGGCAGGATGCGCGTCTGTAAAGCTGGATGAAGCGACGGCTGGGAACCGCTTAGTGGCCAAAGTGCTTGGCGTTCTTGGCGGCATAGCTGGCCCAGTTGGCCGGCAGGTCGTCCAGAGCGAAGATGGCCGAAACGGGGCAGGCCGGGACGCAGGCGCCGCAATCAATACACTCGACCGGGTCAATGAACAACTGGTCGGAGTTGCCGAAATCGTCTTCGTCCTTTTTGGGGTGGATGCAATCGACCGGACAAGCGTCTACACAGGCGGTGTCCTTGGTGCCGATACAGGGTTCTGCAATGACGTATGCCATCTCTGATTTCTCCCAGGGGAAATGAAATCCTCGACGCTCATATTAGCACAGGACACCAATGGTATGCTTCAACGTCGTCTTCGTTTCTCAGGCAATCGACAAGCTTCAGTGCGCCGGCTGCGGCTGCGAGAACCATCTCCGGATCAGCTTGCGCAGGGGCACCTCCACCAGCCTGTAGCTGAGGATGGCCATGGCCACGGGTAGAAGGACGTTCCAGGGGAAGGACAGCCAACTCATTTTCGGCCAACTTGTGAACGGTTGCTGCCAGATATAGAGGCTGTAGGAAATCAGCCCCAACTGCACCACGGGCCAGGTCTCCAGGAGACGGCGCAGCAAGCCGCCCTCCCCCGAGAGCAGCCAGAATACAAGCAGCAACGTCGCAATACATTCCAGCGTGGGAAACATATAGTACGAGAATCCGGCAAGCAGGTGAGCAACTATCAGCCCGCCCAGTCCGAAGACCACCAGGCCGCAGACGAGTGGATTGAAGAAACGAAAGCGGCATGTGAGCAAGCGGTTGAGCAGGCTGGAACGGAGCGCGAATGCGCCCAAACAGCCCCAGAGAATCATGTCCTGGCCAGTGTGGAGTAGAATCTCATCGCGCTGAACACCGAGAGGAAGCATAAAAAAAGCGCCAAAACGAATCAGAGGAAAAAGCACAACTCCGACCAGCGCCAGGCGTTGTGTCCAGCGTCCGCCGAGAAAGACCAGTAAACTCGGCCAAATCAGATAAAACTGCTCCTCGGTGGAGAGCGTCCACATATGACCGAAGAGGCCGGTCGGATCTCCATTTCCGCAAGGTTGGAGGCAAAAGAAATTCCATGTATAGGTTCCGGCGGCATAAAAGGATGCTGCCGGAACCTGCATGACGTGAAAGGCGGTGAGGACTCCGATGACGGCGAAATAAAGATAAAATGCCGGAAAGATTCTGGCGATCCGGCGCCAATAGAAGCCGCGAATGGAGATGCGGCCAGTGGCGTACTGCTCATTGAGCAGAAGCGTGGTGATGAGAAATCCGCTCAGCACGAAGAAGACGCGAACGCCCAGCAAGGGATTGGCCACAAATATCTTCAAATACCATTTCGATTCAAGCCAGGAATTGGATGTGATTGTATGGCCAAATAATACTAAAAGAATGGAATATGCGCGCAACCCATCGAGATAGGGAATCCTTGAATTTGTGGATGCCGAATGAGTCATCTGTCAATTCTATAGAAGAGTTTTGAACGGCCGGCAATCACTCGGCACTTCTCTCCCGCTTATCATTCTGAGGTTCACGAGCCAGCCTTCGGTGCATTTCGACGGGCCGCAAACTCGCGGGGCGTGGGGATGGGCGCCAGATTGCGTCCGGCAAACATATCCTCGAAGAGGCCCACCAGCTCGGCGTGGATCAGCCCGTTGGAGGCCAGAAGCTCACGGCCGCGGATGCGGAAAGGATTGCCGGAAAAATCCGTGATGCGGCCGCCAGCCTCCTCGATCAACAGAATGCCGGCTGCTATATCCCAGGGATTGAGGTTGAACTCCCAGAAGGCATCCAGGCGGCCCGCTGCAACATAAGCCAGATCGAGAGCGGCCGAGCCGGCCCTTCGCACGCCGTGGGAGCGCAAACTGAACTCATGATAGAAGTGGATGTTGGGGCTCTCGTGGCGCTTGCGGCTGGGAAAACCTGTGGCTATCAGCGCCTCGGCCAACTCCGGCGTGCGGGAAACGTGCATCGGCCTGCCGTTAAGCCGCGCGCCGCGTCCCCGTTCGGCGGCGTAGAGTTCGTCCCGCAAAGGGTCGTAGATGACCGCGGCCAACAGCGTTCCGTCCGCATCGGGCACGAGATCTCTGCTCCGTCGTTCCAGGCCCATGGAGACGCAAAACTGCGGCATACCGTGGGCAAAGTTGGTGGTCCCGTCCAGAGGGTCCACATACCAGCGAAACTCTCCTTCGAGCCGGTCGCGCGTGCCCTCTTCGCCGAAGATTCCGTGCTCGGGGAAGGCCTTGCTCAGCCGCTCCCGGATCAGCTTTTCCGCCGTCCGGTCGGCCACCGTCACCAGGTCCACATCGCCTTTGTACTCGGTTTCGACGCCCTGGGAAAAGAACTCGCGCAGCCGCGCGCCAGCCTCGCGAGCAATGACCGTGGCCGCGGGAACCCATTCCCACTCGGATGCCGTATTCAGACCGCTCACGAAGCCACCCCGTTCTCAGCCGATCCGTTTGTTTCCTGAGTTGCGGCCTTCGAGCGGCGCTGAGTTAGCTTGCCCACTTCCGTTATGGAGCGGATCTGTTGCTTGTAGATGAATAGGTTGGGCTTGCCCTCGCGGGTCAGGCGCAACATTCCCTCGTCGAAGTACTCGATCCAGCCGCGCACCGTTTCGCCGTCGCGCATCTTGATCTGAACGTTGACCTGGCGTTCGCAGAGTGAGCGCAGATAGAGCGCCTCGTGGCCGGTTTCACCCGGTGGAGGCGCCTTGGACGTGTGGCGCTTGGACAACGAAGGGGACATATTGCCATTGTAGATGCAACCCCAGGCCGATAAGTGGCAGTCTGTAAGACTCTATATAAATTCTGTATGTTTTTGGGAGATTCAGCGCCCACTTCATTTGTTTTCTACGCCAGCACCTGCACCGAGCCTTTGCCCACCAGCCCCTCGACTCGTTCGACCCATCCGCGATCCGCCGCCACGCTCATTCCCTCCGGCTCCAGGATGACCGCGTACTCGTTCTTCTTTTCCAGATGCAGCATGACCTTGCCCAGCCCCGGCGCAGCATCTGCCGCGCTCTTCAGGCCGGCGAGCGTATCCTCCGTCGCGCGCTCAACGTTGATGCGAATCCGCACCCCGGTTGGCAGCTTCACCTGTACCTCTTCCAGAGCCTGAATCGAGTTGACGGCAATCTTCGGCGCCGCATCCTCGTCGCCCATCAGCACGCCGCGCACCACGACCGGCGCCTCGATCTTCAACTGTCCGGCAAGTTTTTCGTAATCCCGCGAAAAACAGATCAGGTCGATTTTGCCGGTGGCATCTTCGAGCGCCGCCTGCGCATAGAGTTTTTGATCCCGCTTGCTCTTCTGCACCTTGAGACCCAGAATCATTCCCGCCGCCTGAATCTCGTCTCCCGGGTCCGCCTGCTGACCCCAGCGCCTCTCCGGAGGCTTACGCTCCAGCGCCTCGGCCACGGAAATTACTCCCACCAGGTTGCGCAGCTTCTCCGCGTACTTATCCAGCGGATGCCCAGAGACAAAAAAGCCCAGCACATCTTTCTCATTGGCCAGCCGCTCACCTTCTTCCCAATCGGCCACCTTGGGCAGATCATCGCCGCGCTCTGACGTAGGCCCCTCATCGAAAAGCCCGAAGAGGCCGCTTTGTCCCTGCGCCGCATCTCGTTGTGCCTTCTGCCCCCGCTCCATCGCTTTATCGACAGCGGCCATCAGCGGCCCGCGCTTGCCCAGCGAGTCCAGCGCCCCAGCCTTAATCAGCGACTCGAGCACGCGCTTGTTCATCACGCGCAGATCGACCCGCTCGCAAAATTCCCAAATACTATGGAATCGCCCGCCGGCCTCCGCGCGCGCCTTCAGAATCGATTCGATTGCATTGCCGCCCACGTTTTTCACCGCAGCCAGGCCGAAGCGTATCGCATCTCCATGCGGCGTAAACTGCGCCCCGGAAACCTGTACGTCCGGCGGTTCCACGCGAATGCCCATCTCCTTGCACTCAGCGATGTACTTGACGACATTCTCCGGTTTCGACGTCTCCGAGGTCAGCAGTGACGCCATGAACTCCATCGGGTAATGCGTCTTAAGATAAGCCGTCTGATAAGCCAGCAGCGCATAAGCCGCCGCGTGCGACTTGTTGAAGCCATAGCCGCCAAACTTATCCATCTGGTCAAAGATCTCGCTCGCCGTTGTCTTCGAATGACCCGCGGCCACCGCCCCGTCCATGAAGCGGTCGCGCTGCCGGGCCATCTCATCCATGTTCTTTTTGCCCATCGACTTGCGCAGCACATCCGCTTCGCCCATGGTGTAACTGGCGAGCACGTTCGATATCCGCATCACCTGTTCCTGATAGACGATAACTCCCAGGGTTTCCTTCAGAATCCCTTCCAGCTCCGGCAGCAGATACTCCACCTTGCGCCGTCCCAGTTTGCGCTCGATAAAGTCGTCGATCATTCCGCCCTGAATCGGCCCCGGCCGGTACAGCGCATTGAGCGCCGTCAAATCCTCCACCGTATCCGGCTTGTAGCGCCGCAGAACGTCGCGCATCCCGCTCGACTCAAACTGAAAGACTCCCGAAGTCAGCGCCGCATGAAATACCTTTTTGAAAGTCTCCTCGTCTTGCGGCGGTATCGCGTCAATGTCCAGCTTCACTCTGCGGTTTTGCTCGATCAGCTTCAGGCAATCGTCAATCACCGTCAGCGTCGTCAGCCCCAGAAAGTCCATCTTCAGCAGGCCCATCTTTTCGATGGCCGTCATGTCGTAGGCAGTGACAATTTCCTCATTCTTGGTCTTGGACAGCGGCACCAGCTCGATAAGCGGACGTGGCGCAATCACTACCGCCGACGCATGAACGCCCGACCCGCGCACCAGCCCCTCCAGCTTCTTCGCCGTGTCGATCAACTCGCGAATCTGCGCGTCCTTTTCGTACGCATTGCGCAGCTCCGCCACATCTTCCAGAGCCTTGTCGATGGTTATGCCCACAGTCCCCGGAATCAGCTTGGCAATCCGGTCCACGTCGCCGTAGGGCATATCCATCACGCGCCCGCAATCCTTAATCGACGCCTTGGCCGCCATGGTGTTGAAGGTGATGATCTGCGCCACCTGCTCGCGCCCATACTTCCGCGTCACATAGTCGATCACTTCGCCGCGCCGGTTCATGCAGAAGTCCACGTCGATATCCGGCATCTGCTTCCGCTCCGGATTCAGAAACCGCTCGAAGATCAGCCCGTTCTGCATGGGATCGATATTAGTAATCTCCATCGAATACGCCACCAGCGAGCCGGCGCCCGAGCCGCGCCCCGGTCCCACCGGAATCCCATGGTCCCGCGCATACTTGATGAAATCCCACACGATCAGGAAGTATCCCGCGTAGTTCATCTCCTCGATGATTCGGATCTCGTATTCCAGCCGCGCATCATAATCATGCGCAGGCGAGCGCAACACTCCTCGCGCCTCCAGGCCGCGCACCGTCGTGTCGAGCCGCTTCTTGTAACCCTCCCGGCAGATCTGCTCAAAGTAACTATTGGTTGTGTGTCCCTCCGGCACGGCAAACAACGGAAACGGATCCTCCACCGGCTTGAGCTCTAACTCGCAACGCTCGGCAATCTCCATCGTCCGCTTTAATACGTCCGGCGAATCCTTGAAGAGCCGCTCCATCTCCTCCGCGCTTTTCACAAAAAACTGGTCTGAATCAAACCGGAAGCGCTCGCGATCCTGCAGCTTCGAGCCGGTCTGCACGCACAGCATCACGTCATGCGCGTGCGAGTCATCGCCGCACAGGTAGTGCGAGTCGTTGGTGGCCACCAGCGGAATATTCAGTTCCCGCTCAAGTCTGAATAACGCCTCATGAATCTGCTTTTCCTGCTCCAGCCCCTGATCCTGAATTTCCAGATAAAAATTTCCCTTGCCGAAGATATCTTCGTACTGCTGCGCCACGCTCTTGGCTTTTTCGTAGTTGCCCGCCACCAGCTCTTCGCACAGCTCCCCGCTCAGGCAGCCGGAAAATCCAATCAGGCCTTTTGAGTTTTCGGCGAGGTAGCGTTTGCTCACGCGCGGCTTGCGATAAAAACCGTGCAGCGAAGCCTCCGAGGTAATCCGCATCAGGTTGCGGTAGCCCTCTTCGTTTTCAGCCAGCACCAGCAAGTGGTTGTTGTCGTCCCCCTCGCCGGGCGCACGATGGTCCTCTTTTTTCGAGATATAAAGCTCGCAGCCCAGAATCGGCTTGATGCCTTGCTTCTTCGCCGCATCGAAAAAGTGCACCGCGCCATAGATGTTTCCGTGGTCGGTCATGGCGACAGACTTCTGCCCCAGCGCCGCCACGCGCTCCATCAGCTTGGTCAGGTCGCAAGCCCCGTCCAGCAGAGAGTACTCGGTGTGCAAATGCAGATGCGTAAATTCAGCCATGGCTGACTTGATTCTAAACGCCAACCCGCATCCGCGCCCTGTCCAAAACCGGGTCAAAATCCCGATCAAATGAGGAGAACTGGTAAATTTATTGAGATGTCAGGTTTACTTGTGTATAGAATCAACATCATTGGGAATATGCGAACGGATGTTGATAAATGTTGGGAAATGGAGTGGAAGGACGAGGAGAAATAATGCCTGTCGATCAATCTGCATACCGACAAAATGTCGAACAAATACGCCAGATTGCAGCGAAAATGGATGAAGATGTACTTAGTCAGCCGGGATGGATACTCTACAGTTCATACACAACGCTGGTGCATGGTGACTACTATTTTATTGGCGTGAATCCAGCGGGTTCTGAAGAAGACCCTCCGAAAACGGTTTACGATTCTTTGGACGGCCTGACCGGATTTACTGCGGAAGCTGGCAAGAACCAATTCCTCAACGTGAGCTGGTACGACGATCCGAAGGAAACAAAGCTCCGGCCACTACAGGAAAGGTTCAAATTTCTTTTCGAGACGGCGTTGCGAGTTTATGATCCCTACGCGGTCTGTGCATCCAATCTGATCTTCACGAGTGGCAAGAAGGAAAAAGATTCTGGGGGATGGGAGATGGCGGATAAGTGTTGGGCGGTCCATGAAGCCATGATCCGAGAGATCGTCAAGCCGCGAGTGATCATCACACATGGCAGCCTGCCGTTTGATTTCATCAGTGACAAGCTCAAAGGAAAGCTCATTCAAGAACCGCAGAAATGCAAGCATGCCAATTGGACATGGAGATGTTCGAGACTTGAAGAAACAGGTCAGAAACTCGTTGGCCTGCCCCACTTGAGCATATATGCGATCAATAGTCCAAGCCGTGCAGATATTGTTAAGGAAATTGTGAAGCAAATCCAATCGGACTGACCTTTGGTCGTTTGATCGAAAAGTGTGAAACTATAGCCGGGTGCCCCAGGTCCCTCGCATTTGGGGACTTGGGATACCACGAACCCCATGCGCGAAACACTGCCCGCCTGGACAGCCTGTCCCTTGCAGATTATTTCCTCACTTCGCCGCACAATGATTCTCAGAAGTCTTCCGTCAAATCATCGTCCGGCACGTCCTCTTCGCGCCGCCTTTCAGCTGGAAGCTGCTAAAAGAGGCTGAAACTGCCCGTAACTCCTTATCTTGGACGATTTTGCAGGGAACTTCTTTGTTATGACGATTTTACAGCGCAACCCTCCCTGTAACCTCAAGAAAACAAGGAATTTGTTTACAAAATATGGGTGGGGGTACCCCCATAAGCGCACGATAAAAGCCAGCCTTTCCATCAAGCTGAGTAATGCTAACCTGTTAATAGTTAATAGCGTGGTTTTGCATTGTGGCGTCGCAGCTCAGTGGCCCCGTAGCTCAGGTGGCCCCGACCCGCGAGGGCCGAACAAGAAGAGCACAGCAGTTTCCTGAAACTGTTGTGAACAATTTGCGTTGTGGCCCCGTAGCTCAGGTGGCCCCGGCCCGCAGGGCCGAATAAGAAGAGCCCAGCAGTTTCCTGAAACTGCTGCGAACAATTTGCGTTGTGGCCCCGTAGCTCAGGTGGCCCCGGCCCGCAGGGCCGAATAAGAAGAGCCCAGCAGTTTCCTGAAACTGCTGCGAACAATTTGCATTGTGGCCCCGTAGCTCAGGTGGATAGAGCAGCAGTTTCCTAAACTGCGTGTCGGAAGTTCGAGTCTTCCCGGGGTCACCATTTCTTCATGCATTGCAGCCCGATAAAACTTATTTGTAATCCGGCAAACTTCTTTACTCCGCTCGTTTGACTCCGCCGCGCCGCGCCGTCTATAAACGTTGGTGGCATGGAAATCGGTTTCGTGCCGCACCTGCTGCTCTGCAAGGGCAGCGCAATCTACCACGGCAATCGCCAGGATGCTCGGGAAGGCGGTGAAACTCCGCCACTGCCCCGCAACTGTGAGCGCCCCGGCCCAGCGGCCCGTTCAGTCGGCTAGGGCAGGGAACCAGCCTGGGAGTTTTCGCTCGTCGCGGAGACCCCTTGTGAACCACTGCACGGCGAGCTCTCTGGAGCGCGTCTGTGGGAAGGTGGCTGGAAAGGCGCAAGTCAGGAGACCGGTCCTCGCGCCCTCAACCAACTTGCGTTCCGAGGGGAACGAAGGAGCCATCATGTCTGTTCATACGCCATCATTTTTTAACGGCTTACTGCCGCGAGAGTTGCCTCGCGCATTCGCACTGCTTCTGCTAGCAGCCTGCGCCACTATCTGTCCGGCTGCCTCCATCCGCGGCGTAGTTACGGACGCCTCAGGCGCCAAGATCACGGGCGCTAACGTTGTTCTGCTTAGCAGCGGCAAGGCGGTCGGCGCCGCCGTCTCCACGGCTGACGGCAGCTTTCAGATTATTACCGGCGTCGAAGGCCGCTTCTTCCTGTTAGTCTCCGCCAAGAGCTTCCGCCAGTTAGAGACGCCCGGCTTTTACGCTGGACGGCTCGACTCGATCGAGCGCAACGTGGTGCTCGAACCCGAGTGGGTGCGCGAATCCATCGTAGTCACGGCTACAGGGACTCCCACGCCCCAGCCGCAGACCAGCGAAGCCACCAGCGTACTGGGGCCGATCGATCTGGCGCTGCGCGCGGACCTGTCCAGCGTTCTGCGCTTAATGCCGGGAACGGTCGTGGTGCAGTCCGGCCAGATAGGCGCGGCGAGCTCGCTCTTTATTCGCGGCGGCGATTCGGACGCTAACAAAATCCTGCTCGACGGAGTGGATGCTACTGACCTGGGTGGAACCTTCGACTTCGGCCCGCTCTCGACCACCGCAGTGGAGCGCGCCGAAGTTTATCGGGGTCCCGATTCAAACCTCTACGGCGCAGGCGCGGGCAGCGGCGTAGTCAGCCTTACTACCCCGCGCGGAACCACGAGTTTTCCTTCGCTGCTCTTTCAAGGAGACGCGGGCAGCTTCCATACCTCGCGCGAAGAGCTGGAAGTGGCGGGCGCACACAATAAGCTGGATTATCTGGGCGCATTCAGTTGGCTGCAAACGGCCAACGATCTGCCCAATGACGAGTACCACGTGGCTACAACGGCGGCCAACTTCGGCTGGCAGCCCAGCGGTAACACTCAAATCAGAGGAACGCTGCACTATGGCGTCGATGCCACCGGCGTTCCCAACGCATGGGATTTCTATCACGTCGCCGACAACGCCACGCAAAAGGATCAGGACCTCTTTGTGAGCGCCTCCATCGACAGCCAGACAACGGCTTCGTTTCACAACATGCTTCGTTACGGCCTGACCCGCAAACGGGAGCAATGGAACCAATGGTCACCGGAGGGTATCTGTATTCCGGCGAACACTTGCGATGAAGCGCCAGGTACAGCCGGCGCGGGTAACTTCTACGGTCTGCCGGTCACCATCCAGGGAGCCAACGGATACAGCGTAACGGGCCAGACGTTGCTGGATTACAGTACCGCCAACTATGCTGTCTACCCGAGCGGGTTCCAGATAGTCTCCAACCGAGACCAGCTCGTTTATCAGGGCGATTACAAAATCACTCCCCATCTGATCGCGCTCGCCGGCTTTCATTATGAAGATGAAAGCGGGACGTATGTCGATCCCTCTTATTCTGAGGACGACGCAACAGAACGCATGAACTATGTGTACTTGGCGAGCGTGCATGGCGACTTCAAGAGGCGCTTCTATTACACGCTGGGCGGCAGCCTGGAGCACTACTCGCTCTTCGGCACGCAGACTTCGCCGCGCGTGGGACTTTCGTATTATGCGCTGCGTCCGCGTAAGGGCATCTTCAGCGGAACCCGCATCCTGTTCAACTATGGCGATGGCGTGCGCGAGCCAAAACTTGCCGAGCAGTTCGGTTCACTCTACCAATTTCTTATCAATTGCACTACCTGCAATGGAGTCACTCCCCAGCAACTGCACTTAGGCCCATTGGCCGCTCCGGCGACGAGGACCTACGAGGGCGGTGTGGAACAGGCATTCTGGGGCCAGCGGATTATCTTCCGCTCCAGCTATTTTCACAATGAGTTCGGCAGGGAGATTGAATCTGTGGGCGCGCAGTTGCTAGTCCATCTGATTCCCAGCTTGACGCCGCAGGATCTCGGTTCCAAGTACGCACAAGACGCCGGCCTCTATGTCAACACCGGAGCCTTCCGCGCGCAGGGCATTGAGACGACCGTCGAGAGCGGCATCGGCAAGAACCTCTTCTTCCGCGGCGGCTACACCTATCTCGACGCTGTGGTGCAGCGCTCCTTTGACAGCGACAATGAGGCTCTGCTGGGCGGCTATGCGCCCACCTATCCCTATGGCTGTACACTGGGCACTGCAAACTGCATTCCCATTGGAGGATATACGCCGCTGGTTGGCGCTCGTCCTTTTCGCCGACCGCCGCACACGGGCTTCTTCACCGCCAGCTACGCCGGCAAGCGGCTCACTGGTGTCTTCACATCGGCCTTTGCCAGCCGTAGCGACGACTCCACCTACCTGGAATATCAGGACATCAATCAGGAGAATTCTCTTCTACTGCCCAATCGGAATCTGGATTTCGGTTACGCCAAGCTGGACCTGGGCGCGAGTTTCAAGCTGCTTCCCTGGCTGAGCGTCTATGGCCAGGCGGAAAACCTCACCAACAACCGGCAAATAGCTCCCATCGGCTATCCCAGCTTGCCCTTCAACATCCGTACCGGCCTGCGCATTGAGTGGACCAAGGTTGGCAATCGCTGAGGGATTCGGATTGCGTTCACGGATGAGGTAAGCAGTTGAGAATTCGCACAATTTTTACTATTTCTACACCGTCCTTGCGCCTATTTTGGGCGTGATTTTCACGTTTACCTCTTCTGATTGGCCAGCTTGCAGGCGCCCTATCTGCTTATGGAAAAAGACATTTGCCGGCCATTGGCCGGATCGCTAGCTTCGGTTGCCGCCCTTTTTTGCCCAGCGAGTTGCAGACTCGAACCAGGTGTGCGAAAGTTGTGTTGAACGAGTAATTACAGCCGAATTCTCTCATCCGGACAGGCGATATAAGGGAGAGTCTGCCAAAAACAACTTAAAAGATATTTGATATAGTAAAAGTAGATCTTCTATAAATTGCAGTATTTATGCTATCTCTATTCAATTTTGCATATTAGCAGTTGAAAAACCAGTACAGAAAAGATTAGAGTTAACTTTTCCTCAGGTTGTTGTTTTGCATTTTCTGTTGTTTTTTGGCTATAGAGGTACCCCCATGAATTGCCCGAAATGTCAGTCTCCGTCATTGTCCGTTATACCTGCTGAGATTCGTCTGTATCGCAACTGCCATCGCACCCTAAGCCATCCCCCCATGACGCCGTCGCCCGACGTCCTGGTTTGCCTTGATTGCGGCTGGTCGGAGTTTTCGATTCCGCGCTCCTGGCTCTCCGCTGGATGGTTGCGTTCGATGCGGCCGCAGACTGCTCCAGCCACGGCGCCCATCGCCTCAGCGAATGTGGCCGCGATGGCATCCTAGCCTGACGAACGGCTTCTCGCTTTGCCGCCGCATGGCGGTTGAGGCGATATGCGACTGTGCATAGGACGATCGATCGCGGCATAAATATAACAATTCACAACAAAAAGGCCCCCAGCTGAAACTGGAGGCCGTTGCATTTACGCCGAAGGCGCGGCTGCCGCGCCGAATGTGGTTAGTACATGCCGTCCATGCTGCCGTGGCCGTATGCGAATGAGATCCAGCACATAGTTGCTCACTATCGCAAAAACAAAAAGATGTGTTGCGCCTATTGAACACGAGCATTGGGCTATGGCATTCTCATTGTTGTTAACTCATAAGGAGAATTATGAATGCGAAATGGAAGATCTTCATGGTTTTTGGGGCGTTTAGCCTTTTAATTAGGCCAACTTCTAATTGGCAATTAACAGCACAACAAGCAGCCGCCCCGACCGGCACAGGAAGTCTTCAAGCGCAACACGACCCACTCGCAGATTTGAGCCCGGAAAATCGCGCTCTTTTCGATGCATTACGTGAAGCTGCGCAGCAGGGACACGACGCCGATGTGCTGGCAAACGGTAAAAAGCTACTTCCCGCACTACAGACGAACACTCCACTGGCCGACTTCATCACCCAAATCACAGCACAAGCAGCGACTGAAACTGGTGATATAAGTTATGCTTTAACCCTCATTAAGCCCTTTGTTGACGCACACCCGGAGGATTGGCATGCGGCAGCAATTCTTGTGCGCATTTATGCCGAGAGCGGCGAGAAAGCACTGCGCGATCAGCAAGTAGCACACCTGATTGCACTGCATAAGCAGTCAAAGGATCCGGACTTTACCAAGCTGCATATCTTTCCTATCCAGAAGGTCAAGCTGCATTCCGGATACGCTCTCTTTCTCTATCCCTTCGAGCCTCTGGCTCCGTACAACGCATATTTGGAGGCGTTGATTTTCACAAATGAAGGCAAAGAAGATTACCGCATTGAACTCGAAAGCATGGATGTTGACCAGGCATTTTTCAAGGCTACTAAGCCGGGTGAACGGCGCTTTTCAATCGATACATTCCGGAAGAATGAAAAAATGCCAATTGGCCCGAGTCGCAGGCTTTGTTTGGTTTTATCGATGGAGTTTTCGACTACGACACCATGCGGGACAGGATGATCGCGGTCGCCAATCGTTAGCAAGCGCCGCGCAAAAATAATACGATCAAAATAACGGGCCCCCAGCAGAAGCTGGAGGCCTGTTGTTCTGTGTGGGCGTTCGCAAGTGCTCAGTACATGCCGTCCATACCGCCGCCGTGGCCGCCGCCCGGAGCGGGCTTGGGCTCTGGAATCTCGACAACCAAGGCTTCAGTGGTGAGCAGCAATCCCGCGATGGAGGCGGCATTCTGCATCGCCGTGCGAGCGACCTTGGTGGGGTCGATGACGCCAGCCTTTACCAAGTCCTCGAAGTGGCCAGTTTCAGCGTTATAGCCGTAATGCGGGTTGAAAGGATCCTTGTCCTTCTCCTTGCCCTCGATGACCTTGGCTACCACCACCGCGCCCTCTTCGCCGGCATTGGCGACAATCTGGCGCATAGGCTCTTCGAGTGAGCGGCGGACGATCTGGGCGCCGATCTTCTCGTCGCCCTCGAGCTTCTTGATGAGCTCGTCCACCGCGGGAATGGTGCGCAGCAGCGCCACGCCGCCGCCGGGTACAATGCCTTCCTCGACTGCCGCGCGGGTGGCGTGCAGCGCATCCTCGACGCGAGCCTTCTTCTCCTTCAGCTCGGTCTCGGTGGCCGCGCCCACCTTGATTATGGCCACGCCGCCGACCAGCTTGGCCAGCCGCTCCTGGAGCTTCTCCTTGTCGTAGTCCGAGGTGGTCTTCTCGATCTGCGCGCGGATCTCCTTCACCCTGCCCTCGATTTCAGAGGGCTTGCCGCCGCCGTCCACGATTGTTGTGTTGTCCTTGTCGATGGTGATGCGCTTGGCCTTGCCCAAATCCTCCAGCTTCACGCCTTCCAGCTTGATGCCTAGATCCTCGGTGATGGCCTTGCCGCCGGTCAGGATGGCAATGTCGCCCAGGATCGCCTTGCGGCGGTCGCCGAAGCCCGGCGCCTTCACCGCGGCCACGTTCAGAGTGCCGCGCAGCTTGTTAACGACCAAAGTCGCCAGAGCTTCACCTTCAACGTCCTCGGCGATGATAAGCAGCGGCTTACCGCCGCGCGCAATCTGCTCCAGCAAGGGCAGAAGGTCCTTCATGGCGCTGATCTTCTTTTCGTAAATCAGGATGTAGGGCTCTTCCAGAATCACTTCCAGACGCTCGGCGTCGGTGACAAAGTATGGACTCAAATAGCCACGGTCAAATTGCATTCCGTCGACCGTCTCCAGACCCGTGTGCATGGTCTTCGACTCTTCGATGGTGATGACGCCATCCTTGCCCACAACCTTGACTGCCTCGGCAATGATGTCGCCGATCTCCTGGTCGCCGTTGGCTGAGATTGCGCCCACCTGGGCCACGGAACCCTCGTTGACGGGCTTGGACAACTTGCCCAGAGCGCCGCCGTCGGTCCACTTGCCTTCCTTGTCGCGCGTGCCGATGATCGCGCTCACGGCCTTTTCGATGCCGCGACGCAGAGCCATGGGGTTAGCTCCGGCCGCCACCGTCTTCACGCCTTCGCGGAAGATGGACTGCGCCAGAACCGTTGCGGTCGTCGTGCCGTCGCCGGCAACATCGGATGTTTTTGAGGCAACTTCCTTTACCAGCTGGGCGCCGACATTCTCCATCGGGTCCTTCAGCTCGATTTCCTTGGCCACCGTCACGCCATCTTTGGTGATGGTGGGCGAACCAAACTTCTTCTCGATGACCACATTCCGGCCCTTGGGCCCGAGCGTCGCCTTCACGGCGTCTGCCAGCGTGTTGACGCCGCGCAGGATCGCCTGACGGGATTCCTCACCGTGTAAAATCTGCTTTGCCATTTCTGTATCTCTCCTCATCCAGTTATCAGCTGACAGTTGTCAGCTAACAGTTATCGTTGAAACTCATCTGCTGTCAGCTGTTCGCTGTCAGCTGTCAACTATTATTTCTTCACGATGCCCAGAACTTCTTCCTCGCGCATGATCAGAAACTCCTCGCCGTCGATCTTGATCTCGGTGCCGGAGTACTTGCCGAAAAGGATCTTGTCACCCGCCTTCACGTCCAGGGGAAAGACCTTGCCCTCGTCGTTGGATTTGCCCTTGCCCACGGAGATGACTTCACCCTCCTGGGGCTTTTCCTTGGCGCTGTCGGGGATGATGATGCCCCCACGGATGGTTTCGCCCTCTTCCAGACGGCGGACGAGGATGCGATCATGAAGCGGGGTGAACGTCGTCGCTACAGATGTTGATGCCATTGCTTCGCTTCTCCTTCACACGCGGACAGGGTGAACCCCGTCGCGGGGTTTGGGTGATATTAGAAAATCTCTTTGGAATGAGCGTGTTGCGGCTAAAAAACTGAAGCAGCAGCCCCGGCGAGCAGTTTCACCAGCCGTGTGCTAGCACTCTCGCCTTCCAATTGCTAACGATAGGCAACTCCGGGATATTTGTCAAGAGGGACGGTAAATATCTGAGCGAGATGCACTCATATAGGCCCTTATTTCCTTCGTCAGCGTCCTTGTAGGGGATTCATATCGGGATTGCTCACCATTTATAATGAAACCCATGATGCGCAGTTCTCTTCTTCGTCTCAGTATCATCGTGGCCGTGCTTGGCCTGGTCCTCGCGTCGCTCACCGCCGGCGCTGAGCAAAAAACCTCCTATCGCGGCCGCAAGTACAAGCCGCCACCGCCCACCGCGCGCATTGAAGTCACCGTGGTGCGTAACGTGGACGGCAAGCCCCTCGAGAATGCCGCTGTCATCTTCCATCCCATTCTGGGTGAGAAGGAAGAGGGCAACATGGAGTTGAAGACCAACGAGGATGGCAAGGCCATCATCGACGTGTTGCCCATTGGGGATACGGTGCGGCTGCAGATTATCGCCAAGGGCTTCCAGACCTATGGGGACGATTACAAGATTGACAAGGCCAAGATCGCGATCGATATACGGATGAAGCGCCCCGGCGAGCAATACTCCATTTATGAGCCTCACCCCAATGTGACACAGGGCGGCAAGAGCCCGAATGCGACCACCCCGGCTCCTTCGCCTGCGCCCGCGCCGAATGACAAGCCCGCAACACGGCCGGAGGCGCAGCCTGGTTCGAGCCAGCCACAGCCGAAATAAAGTTTGCACCTCAGAGCAGGGTCATGATCAACCAACCCCTCGGCAGTAAATCGGCATTGGTCACCGGCGGCGCGCGGCGCATTGGCCGCGGCATTGCGCTGGCCCTGGCCGAGGCCGGCGCTGACGTGACACTTACGTATCGCACCTCCCACGACGAAGCAGTCGAGACTGCCCGTCAAATTGAGAGTCTTGGCCGCCGTGCATTGGCTGTGGAGTGCGATGTGCGCTCCGAGGCTTCGGTGCGTTCGGCTGTAGCTGCCACCATGGACCGTTTTGGGCGACTCGACCTCGTGGTTAATAATGCCGCCGTTTTTGAATCCGCGCCGCTCGACTCGCTCACCCTAAAGCAGTGGGATGCTGTCTTCGAGACCAACGCCCGTGGACCTTTTCTTGTAGCGCGCGAGGCGCTGCCGCATCTGCGCGCTGTCGAAGGCAGGATCGTCAACATTGGGTCTTTGGGTGGGATGAAAGCCTGGGCCGATCACGCTCACTATTGCGCCTCCAAGGCCGCTCTGCACATGCTCACCCGGGCCATGGCCAAGGCCTTCGCCCCGGAGGTCAGCGTCAACTGCGTCGCGCCGGGATGGGTCGAGATAGGTGGAGACGCCGACGAGTCGTCAAAGCGTTTCGCCGCCAAAACGCCAATGCGGCGCAACGGCAGCGTGGACGACGTGGCCAAGGCGGTGCTCTTCTTTGCCACGGGGCCGCACTTTGTCACCGGCCAGGTGCTGGCCGTGGATGGCGGGCTGGGGTTGTAGGCGGCTGCTCATTCATTTCACAACCAACATCAGCCAAACACGCCGATTCTTCCCGACTAGTCGAGAGCGTGAATCGAGGAGGCCCCATACTGGCCGTTGGTGATTCGTGAGCCGTTGGTGATGACCGAGTATTTCACCTCTATCTGCCGACCCTTCTTGAGAAATAGTCCGCCGAAATACTTCCCGCCTCTTGTCAGGTCATTACCGCTTGCGTCCGTGACCGCTGTGGCGGGGTAGACGTAGAAGGTGAGTGTCTGCCCGTCGTCGGCCACGGCCTCCATCTTGGCGTATGCATTGGAGCGCGTATGCACGATGAGCGTAGTGATGGATTTGAGCTTGCCGGTGAAGGAATTAGCTTGGTCGCTGCCCGCGGGAGCCGCGCTTTCTTGCTGACCCATATTGACCGGAGGAGCCGCAGGCGCAGCCGCCTTCGGGGCCGTCAGCATGGCCTTCATAATCGCGGCGGAAACGCCCTTCTGATTCAACTCCGACAGGGCGGGGGTGGAGAGGTCGAAATTGTTCGGCGATGTTTGAATCTTGGTGATGATCACCTCTTCCGGAAGTTTGGCCGTAACCATTTCCACGATGGAGTTGTTGGTCAACGCATCAGCATTTGAAGAAACCTGCTGAGTAGTGCCTACAGTGGCCGGAGTTACCGCTATGGCCGGGGCGGCAGGCGGAAACGAAGAGAGTGGCTGCAATTCCTTAGCAGACTTTTTGACATCGTAAGCAGCGATAAGACCAATGGATTTCCAGGCCTTGCCGTGACTCGGCCCATGACCCAGGCCCTCGCCCTGCCAACTTTTTGTCGTGATCAATCGATGATCACTCACGCGGTACAGCTTGAATTCGACTTGCGCGCGCGGTGACCGAAAACCACCCCCCTGCTCAAAAGAAATGAGGGTACCCTCCATCACCACGGAATCAGCGGCAATGTCCTGAGGCACCTTCGCTCCGTCATCCAGAACCTGCTCGGCTAATTTGCTCTTGCGCATACCATCCAGTAATCCGTCGTGAAAATAACCGATTTCTTCTTGCGTTAAGTTCACGCCGGGGTTAACGGTGAGGTGCTTTACCTGCAACGCCTTCCACTGATGCTGCTCTTCCTTGGCGGAGAAAGTTCCCGACAGGAGGAGGACAAGGGCTAAAACGGCAAAGCGTTTCATTTGGAATCCCCTTTCTCAGCTATGAATCGCTCGAATTGGAACGTTTGCGAGCAATCATTCAAGGACTCACACTGCCCGTGCCGAGGCACACGATAGAATTAGCCGGAATTTTCATTGTCTTTTCAGGCTGCAAACAATATACATCCAGTTGTCCTTGCGTAATCACTTTTATATTCAGCGGGACAAAGGCTACCAAACAAAGCTTTTCCAGTGACATTGAGTATGGTCCTGAGTCAAGATATAGGGACTTTTATCGTCCGAAGAGTGTCTTGAATAAGCCGTGTAAGCCTTCCCTGGGAAGCTTACTTTCGGAATCTTCTGAGGCGTATTTCCACCGAGGCCCCGTAAACTTCCTGGCGCGGAACTTCATGGGTTCATACTCCCAAAGCCCCACAGGCTCGGGCTGCGCAGGCCACGGCGCTCCATCGACCGCTGCCCGCGGATTGCTCTCGCAAAGCCGGCGCGCGGTCTCCTCGCCGGCGTGGTTGGCCACATAGTCGTAGCCCTTCCTCAAGTGCGGCGGCCGCCCGGTCATGTTGTGCGCGTCGCTGGCGATAAAGTGAACCCAGTTGCGCTCCAGCAACTCGTTGGAGAAGGCTTCCGCCATCTTTCCGAAGCGCCCATACAATGAGCCGGAGGTCACTTGAACCAGGCAACCCATGCGCAGCCACTCCGCCAGCATCTCCGGCCTGCCCAGCACGGCCGGATAGCGTTCCGGATGGGTAACGATCAACCGGTAGCCCGTGGATTGCAGCAGGAACATGGCGTCGTTCATCTGCGGGGGAATCGCATTAAAGGAAAATTCGATCAGCAGGTAGCCTTTGCCGTCGATGGAGTAGCGCAGGGGGTTGGCCGCAGCCTCCGAGATATTCTCCGCGTTCATGTGGAAGTCGCACGCCAGGCTCAACTCCATCTGGCCTTTCAACAGTTCGCGCAGTTGTTCATAGCGCTCTTCAATGAGCGGGGTATCGTAGGGATACTCCTCGCTGGCGTGCGGAGTGCACACGATGTGGGTTACGCCGTTGGCCGCTGATTCCCGTGCCATAGCCAGGGAGGTCTCAAGGTCGGGCGAGCCGTCGTCGATTCCGTAGAGCAGATGATGGTGAATGTCTATCATTCTGTGTTCGATCCTCAGAGTCGCGGGAGAAAGGAGCAGGGGAATGCCGCTTCGGTAATCGTATCGTAAGGATCGGGGTTGCCTTTGGAAACGGAAAGACCAAAGCCCATGAATTCATACCCGTTGAGTATCAACTTCTCGCCCTCGTGGTGTGAATAATACCCCAGTGGTGGTCCCGCAAGCCAGCCAATGGCAATATGCGATGCATATTTGAAATCTCCACAGCTATGAAGCCGTCTGCTATCCGCCCCGCCGGGTATAGAATTTATTTTTGCCTGGCGCCCGGCATTTTCCGGTCGTTTAATTTGACGTTTCACTGGAAAGAGGTTTTTTATGGCTGGTATCTCTCGTCGAGAATTGCTCTCATCCGGACTTGCTCTTTCAGTTTCTTCCCTTGTGGCCCGCTCGGCATGGGGGCGCACCGCCGCAATGATAGCCGGCTCCCCCGGTACTGCATCCGGCGAGTTGCAAGCCGCTCTGGCGCCGCGCGAGCGGCTGGTCTTCGACTTTGGCTGGAAGTTTCAGTTCGGCCACGGCACTGACCCGGCCCGCGATCTTGGCTTCGGTATGGGGCAGGGAGACTTTGCCAAGACCGGCGATTTCGCCTTTGCCAAAGCGGACTTTGACGACTCCAAGTGGCGCGCCCTGAACCTGCCGCACGACTGGGCCGTTGAGCTGCCCTTTGTCTACGACGAGGTCCAGAAATCCCACGGCTATAAACCACTCGGCCGCCGCTATCCCGAAACCAGCGTGGGCTGGTACCGGCGCGAATTCGAGATTCCGGCCAGCGATCTAGGTCGGCGCGTCACGGTCGAGTTCGACGGCGCCTTTCGCGACGTGCTGGTCTTCGTCAACGGTTGCTTTATCGGCCGCAACGACAATGGTTACGCGCCCTTCAGTTTTGATCTGACGGACTTTCTAAGCTATGGCCAGAAGAATTACATCGTGGCGCGCGTAGACGCCAGCTTCGGTGACGGCTGGTTTTATGAGGGCGCCGGCATCTACCGCCATGTGTGGCTGACCAAGACCGATGCGCTGCACCTCGGCCAGCGGGAGAGCACGGTGCGGACTGTGTTAGGCGCTAGCGCAACATCTCGGACTCCGGGTAAATTCGCCACTCTTAACTTGGGAGCGATTGTGGTGAACGAAGGCAAGCAAGTCGAGAACGCTAAAGTTAGCTGGCAGATTCTCGACGCTGCGGGTAAGACAGTAGCTACGGCTGAGGAGCCGGGACAATTGATTCCGGTGGATGGAGCAGCAAATTTCTCCGCTACAACAAAGCTGGCCAACCCGGCCTTGTGGTCGGTGGATGAGCCGAACCTATACTCCGCCGTTGTGACCGTGGAGTCAGAAGGCAAAGTACGCGACGCCGAACGTATTACCTTTGGCGTGCGCACGGCGGTCTTCGACGCGGACAAGGGATTCTTCCTCAACGGCAAGCCGTTGAAGATTCAAGGCACCTGCAACCACCAGGACCACGCGGGTGTAGGCGCGGCCTTGCCGAACCGGCTGCAATGGTTCCGGCTAGGCGTGCTGCGCGAGATGGGATGCAACGCCGTCCGCACCTCGCACAATATGCCCACCCCGGAGTGGGTGGATGCCTGTGACCGCATGGGCATGATGATGATGTGCGAGACGCGGCAAATGAGCTCCAACCCCGAAGGCATGGCGCAACTGGAGGCCATGATCAAGCGCTACCGCAACTCGCCCTCCATTATTTTGTGGTCGATCGGAAACGAGGAATGGCAGTTGCAGGACGCGATGGCCGAAGAGGGCGCGAAGATCGCCGCAACCATGGTGCGCCGCTGCCACGAACTCGACCCCACGCGCGTAGTTTCCGCTGCGGTGAACGGGGACAACAAGAAAGGCGTCTCCGATGCTTTCGACATCATCGGCTTCAACTACGGCTTAAACCGCCCCGACGAATATCACAAGTTGAATCCCAAACGGCCGATCTTTGGCTCGGAAACTGCCAGCGCGGTCTCGACACGCGGCGTCTACACAACCGATCCGCTGCGCAACACGGTAAGCGCTTACGATATCAACAATCCAGGCTGGGGCGAGCAGGCCGAGGAGTGGTGGAAGTTCTACGCGACGCGCGAGTGGGAGGCGGGCGGCTTTGCATGGACCGGCTTCGACTATCGCGGCGAGCCCACGCCCTACGGATGGCCGTCCATCAACTCACAGTTCGGAATCGTGGATACCTGCGGATTCCCCAAAGATACCTTTTATTACTACAAGGCCTGGTGGGGAAAGGAGCCGGTGCTGCACCTGTTCCCGCACTGGAATTTCGAGGGCAGGGAAGGCGAAGCAATCCCCGTCTGGGTCCACTCGAATCTGGACCAGGTTGAGCTCCTGGTGAACGGCAAGAGCATGGGTAGTCAGAAGGTTCCGTTTCTGGGCCACGTGGAGTGGAAGGTCAGCTATGAGCCGGGCGTGATCGAGGCACGGGGCAGCAAGGATGGTAAGTTCGTGCTCACCGAGAAGCGCGAGACCACCGGAGCAACCGTGGCCATCCGGCTAACAGCGGACCGCATGGAGCTCAATGCCGACGGTCAGGACGTGGCGATGGTGACCGTCGAGGCGCTGGACAAGGAAGGCCGGCCTGTTCCGACGGCTTCGAATCTCATCGGTTTCAAGGTTGCTGGCGAGGGCGTGCTGCTTGGCGTGGGCAACGGCGATCCCAACTGCCAAGAGAGCGACAAGGAACCTAAACGCTCTCTTTTCAACGGATTGGCGCAGTTGATTGTGCAGTCCACAAGGCGCGCTGGCGAGATCCATATCGAGGCAGTCAAGGAAGGCTGGGAGGGCCCCGAACTGACCCCGGCAAAGCTGGTGATTGTCACCCGAAAGGCCGAGTTGCAGCCGGCGGTTGGATAGCGCGCCGTGCGATGCGTATCGTCCCCAATGGTATACTCACAACGTCAGGCGCGTGCCCGCGCCGCTATTTTTTACTCTCTCTGAGGTTCTCATGTCCGGCCATTCAAAGTGGGCCACTATCAAGCACAAGAAGGGCGCGCTGGACGCCAAGCGCGGCAAGATTTTCACACGCCTGATCCGGGAAATTACCATCTCCGCTAAAGGCGGCGGCGACCCTGACGGCAACCCCCGGCTGCGCACCGCCATCCTGGCGGCCAAAGCGGAAAACATGCCGCAGGAGAACATCAAGCGAGCCATCCAGCGCGGCACCGGTGAACTGGAAGGGGTCAATTACGAGGAGATCACCTTCGAGGGCTACGGTCCGGGCGGGGTAGCCATCCTGGTGGATGTGCTGACCGACAACCGCAACCGCGCGGTAAGCGAGATTCGCCACGCCTTTACGAAGAACGGCGGCAACCTGGGCGAAACCGGCTCGGTGCGCTTCATGTTTCACAAGAAGGGCTTGATCGCCGTGGAAAAATCAGCTGCCAGCGAAGAGAAGTTGATGGACATCGTGCTGGAAAACGGCGGCGAAGACCTGAACGACGAAGGCGATACGTGGGAGATTATCTCCGATCCGGCCGACCATGAGGCTGTCGCAGCGGCCGTCAAGGCCGCCGGCATTTCCACGGTGATGTGCGAAGTGACCATGGTCGCCTCCACTTACACTAAGCTGGAAGGCAAAGAGGCCAATCAGATGATCCGCCTGCTTGAGGTTCTTGAAGACTGCGACGATACCCAGAACGTCTATTCGAACTTTGACATGGACGCCGACCAGATGGAAGCCGCGACCGGCTAAACAACGCGGGAAGGCATTCACGGGACCGCCCGCTAATGGCGGCCTTTTTATGGAGATACACAAGTTCTCATCCAGTGGAGGAAAGAACGTTGACTCGAATTGCAAGACTTTTCGCGTTTGTCATGATGGCAGGAACGATGATCGCTGCCGCCCAAACTTCGGGCGGCCAAGCCATCGCCACTGGTCCGGCAGCAGCCAACCCGGTAGCTCAGGTTCGTAATGCAAAAAGCTGGGAGTACGGCCCCTTCGTCAGCTATGGCAACGGCGTCGGCGATCGCTCGGATTACAAGTTTCTCTCGGCCGGCTTTCAGTTAGCCAAGCCTCTCACACCGGTACTTCATGCCGGCATCTTCAGCGGCCAGTTCGAATTTGGCGGCAACATCATGCCCCTTTGGCAGGCTTATACACCGGCTGCGCACACCGAAACTTTTACCTGTGATGTAGGCGGTACACCTACACCATGCATTCTACCGGTTGCCGGCGGTATCTATCGTGGCGTCAGCCTCACGCCGGTCATCTTCCGCTGGAACTTCCTGACCCAATCGCGGCGCTTTCAACCCTGGTTCCAGGGAGCGGGTGGGCTTATTTATACCACCCGCGAGTTTCCGCCTAGCTATTCGAGTGCGCCGGGGTTTCCCGTCGACGGTTCGACCAGCGTGTGGAACTTTTCGCCGCAAGGCGGTATAGGCCTTCATTACTTCACCCGCGAGAAGCGCTCCATCGACGTGGGGGTAAATGCCGAGCATATTTCCTCTGCCTCGCTGGGCGACCACAACCCCGGCGTCAATGCCAGCCTCCAGGTGCAGGTGGGCTACACCTTCTGGAAATGATTGCGTGAAGCAGGAGAGTTCTGGCCTCGGCAGAACTCAACTCGCTATAAACATCTGAGCGGAATCGCGATGGGATGCGTCATTTAACTGAGGAGTACGGGCAGGCATGGCTTTAAGGCCAGCTTCCGCACATGAATTCTTGAACTGCCGCAACTGTGGAGGATAATTATTTGAAAGCCATTCTGAAAGTTTCAATTCCGGCTATCTTGCTTGCCGCGGCTGCCTCGGCGCCTGCGGCGCAGTTGTCCACCGATGCCCGCACCGCCATTCCGCATGATGTGCAGCAGCTGGTGGCCATCGACTACCACGCCATGGAGAACTCAACTTCAGCCATGGATCTGCGCGACCGCGTCATGCCCCCCGAACTTACGCGCTTTGAGGATGCGCTGCACAAATCAGGCCTGAATGAGAATCATGACGTCGAATCGCTGGCCTTCGCCCTCTTCCGTCCCAAGGCTGACGGCGACCAACTGGACACGGTCGGTATTGCCCAAGGGCAGTTTTCCGTGCAGGATATTCAGGCCAATTTCCGTAAACAGCAATTGAAGTCCAAGCTGGTGCGAACCAATAGGGTCTGGCCGCTGGCCAAAACCGGCATGGTAGTTTGCTTCGTTGACCCCTCCACCATGGTCTTTGGAGACGAGGATGCGGTTAACAAAGCGCTGGACGCCCGCGACGGGCTTGCTCCCAACCTGCTCACCAACGGGCCCATGATGGATGCCATGAATTCCGTGGACTCCGAGCCATTATGGAGCATCCTCGACCAGAAGGGCACGCAGACCATGATGAAGCAGGTGCTGGGCCAGGCCGGTTCGCTGACCGACTATGAAAGTGTGCAGAAGCGCCTGATAGCCTCCTGGTACTCGATGAACTTCCAGCACGGCGTAAAGTTCGACCTCACTATCTCCACCGGCGACACCTTTGCCGCGGCAACGCTCTCTTCGCTACTGACGGCCGCGTTGGCGGTGCGCAAGATGAGCGGATCGGACGCCGAAAAACAGGCGTTGAGCGCCACCTCCATCTCCTCCGACTCCGGACGACTGTCGATCCACTTCGCCACATCCGATGCGGAGTTTAGCAGCCTTTTGCAATCACCGCTCTTCAAGAGCATGGTGCATTAAAGCAGATTTCAAGGTTGATAAGAGGGCCGGAGATGAAACTGTGCATCGTGGGTCAACAACTCAATGCGCAGACTGAATCTCCCTGGTCTGAGAGCGAAGATGGGCTGGTGTCCTGGATCAGAGTGCCATCGTTGGCGCGATACCGCACTTTGATCGGGCCGCTGCCTCGCAACTGGATGCGATAGTGGTACTCCGCGCCTGCCTACAGGCTGTCAACCCCGAAGCTGGCGCACGGATAGTCGACCTCCAGCAGTCGTATCGGCCCTCCGGTGTGGTTATCGATTATGGTTTCGATGTGCTACGAATAGCATCCTACAAGGGCCAGCAGCGCCGCCACAGCGGCTACCGTCGAAATGCCGGTACGAAGCGTTATCCCGGGCTCCCGTCGCCGTCCTTTGTGCCTTCCGCTGGGACTTGAGCCGCCAGCTTCTTTTCCATCCGCTCCAACCGTTTCAGCAGCTCCGGCAATCGCTGGAAGATGGTCACCGCGCGCAGCCACGCGCGGTTGTCAAAGCCCGGCGAGCCGGAGATTGTCTTGCCTGCAGGAATATCGTGCGAGATGCCGGCCTGCGCGGTAAGAATTACCCCGTCGCCCACTGTGCAGTGGCCGGCCACGCCCGCCTGCCCGGCCAGGATGACGTTGTTGCCTACCATCGACGAGCCGGCCAGGCCCGTCTGCGCGCAAATCAGCGAATTCTCTCCCACGCGCGAGCCGTGGCCCACCTGGACGAGATTGTCTACCTTGGTCCCGTCGCCGATCTCGGTTGTGCCCACCGTCGCCCGGTCAATGGTGGCGTTGGCCTGCACGTCCACGCGGTTGCCCAGCCGCACCGGACCTGACTGCGGAATCTTCTCCCAATGGCCTTGCTCGTTTTTGGCGAAGCCGAAACCGTCCGCGCCGATGATGACGCCATTTTCGAGGGTCACGTAGTCGCCCAGAACGCAGTTCTCCCGCACCACGGCATGAGCATGAGCAAAGAAATGGCTGCCTGTCTCGACGCCAGGATAGAGCACCACGTGGGGCAGCAGCGTAGTGTGCGCGCCCAATTTGACGTGCGGTCCGATTACAACGTAAGCCCCTATGTGTGCTCCTTCGCCGATAACCGCTGTAGGATCAATGACCGCCGTCGGATGGATTCCCGACGCGTAAACAGGTGGCTGATAGAAGAAGCCCAAGGTTCGCGAAAAGGCGTGGTAAGGGTTCTTGATGCGCAGCGTTGCCGCTTCAATCTCCGGGAACTCCGGCTCGACCAGCACGGCGGCCGCTTTTGTCTTGCGCGCCAGGCCCGCATACTTGGGATTGGCGACGAAGGTCACTTCCGTCGGCCCGGCCTCCTCAATCCCTTTCACGCCAGTGACTTCCAGCTCCGCGTCTCCGCGCAACTCCGCGCCTAGCCTCTTTGCCAATTCGCCTAGCTTCATGGCAAGAATTGTACCGGAATGGCAGTGGCAGCCGCTGTGCACCGGCCAGGAACATATGAATAAGTGCGCCTTATTCCCCCGTTGTCTCCTGCGGAAACAGCTCCGGCTGCTCTGTTGCCCGGCTGGCGGCCTCTGTCCGCTTGCGGCTTGCTGCGCCGATCAGGCTCACCACTTCCAGCGTCTGAATCGCCTGCCGAGGCACGTAGATCCTCTGCGTGTTGGAGCGTGTATCCGGCGGGGTGAGCAGCACTCCGGCGCCATCCACCAGTGCGCGGTCGTTGGAAGCCAGTCCCTCCAGCTCTTCGCCGTCGGTCAGGGTCATGCGTAGCCACAGGCCGGGAGTTCGTGGGCGAATGGAGAAGCGCTTGTGCTGCAGCCGCTCCGGATTGGCAGTTTCTCCCGCAGGGAAATCGCGCACGTAACAGACCCACTTCACCTGCTCCCAGCCAATGCGCAGCACTTTGCCGCCGAGGTCCAGAATCTCCAGCTCCGCCGCATCCTGGCCAAAACTGACCCCCGCATAACCGGCGCACCAATCGCGGCTGAACTTGCGTACAATGACAGGCTTGCGCTGAGAGGCCATCGCTTTGGATTGTCGCATGGCGCGCCACAACCGGGAAGGGGAAAAGCTGCATTATCAGTGCACTGGGGCATAGCAAACCGGGCCGACTTGTGTTAAGGTACTGGTTTGCAACCAATACCGGAGCCTGCTGTAAGAGCAACCGCATCAGGCACTTGGCTGTGGAAATCAGAAAGCGGAAGCAGGAAGCGGAATGCCCGACTACATCTATCTTCTGGAAAACCGCCTGTCGGCGGACCAGCAGAGTGCTCTGCGCCATGTGCGCGAGGCTGCCCGCGAGGCGGGCACAATTCTGTTTCTTACCGGGGATGCGGTGCGCGACCTGACCAGCGGCCACGCTGTCCGCGATCTTGAAATTGCGATCCATGGGAATGCGCTCAAGTATAAGAAAACAATGGTGAAATTGGGCGCAAAAGTATGGGGAGAAGACGAAGATTCCCGCGCTCTTTACCTGTGTTTTCCCGGTACGGTTCGCCTCGATCTGGTCAGTACGCACCGCATTGAGTATCCCAAGCCCGGCAAGATCATCTATCAGCCCGCATCCATCCAGGAGGACCTCCGCCGACGCGACTTTACCGTCAACGCCATGGCCATCTCCCTCAACGAGGGATCCTTCGGGCTGCTTATGGATCCCATGAACGGCGCCGCTGACATCGAGACCCGGACGCTGCGCCTGGTCTCCAACTACGGTTTCCTTGAAGAACCCTCCCTGCTGATTCGCGCCACGCGTTACATGGCGCGCCTAGGCTGGGAGATGGACCCCAGGACTCGCGCTCGTTACTTGAATGCCAGAGAAGAAGGTGTGATTGAGCGTCTTTCCAACCAGGCCCGTAAGCGGGAATTGGAACAAATTGGCCATGAGGAGGAGGGGCTGAAGGTATTACAGGCGCTTGAAGCTGAGGGCTGGATGAAGGTTTTGTTCCCGGTCTGGACCTCCAACAAGGCCGACGAGGCAGGGCTGACGGCTCTGCACGATCTAGCCGTCGAACTGCTCCTGCAGGGCGTTCATGCGGATATGTCGGCAGCGCAGATGCGATTGCTGACCGCAAGGCTGTCAGGCAGGGAAGTGTCTGCTCTGAAAAAGCAGATGCTGCGTCCCGGCTTCGTCTATGAGTGGAGCGACCTGGACTCGCTGGCTGCTGGATTTGCCAAAGTACTGCTCGCCAAGCAAAATGCCACGCCCTCTATATGCTTCAAGCTCTTCATGAGCTATGACCCGGAAGCTGTTCTCTGGCTTGGCTTTACCAGCAGGGATGCAGCCATAAAAGAACGCTTCAACCTTTTCCTCAAGGTCTGGCCTGAAGCTCGCCAGCGCATCCCATACGCTCTTATGCAGGAGATGCGCATCACAGCAGAACTGCCTTCTTACGGGGAGATCGTGCAAACGATCTTTCTGCAACTAATCGACGGCAAACTCACAACTCCGGAGGAAGCCCGCGCCTTCCTGGAGCCGTATTCGCCTCCCGCTCCGCCGCCTCAGGTCGTTATCAAGCGGCCACGCGTCAAGCGCACAGATGCCAAGATGAAAGGTGACTCCTTCGAAGAGGAGGCCGAGGTCCACCTGGAGGACGAAGAGGATCTGGACGACATTCCCGCAGTTGAGGAAGATGTCCTTGATCTGGGCCTGGCACTGCCCAAAATTGGCGTGGATATCGACCTAGCCGAGGAAACAGAAACCACTTCCGGCGAAGACGAGGATGAGGAGGAGGCTCGGGCAGAGAAGACAGTTTCCAAACCGGTTCCGATCAAGGGCGTTGCCGAGCCGCTGGCCCAGCCCAAGACAGAAAAGCCCCAGCCGTCTGCCGGGCTACCGGCTCAATCAAAGCAGAAATCCAAGCCCGCGCCGGTCAAGGCTGAGCTCACACTATCCAAAAAGCCAGTACCACAGAGTAAGCCCACGGCCCATAAAGCGCCTGCAAAGCCGCAGGTCAAGACCAAGGTGAAGGTTAAGGCCAAAGCTGCTTCCAAGCTGACAGTCAAGGCGAAGGCCAAGGCTCCCAAGTCCGCGCCTGTAAAGAAGAAGCCTGTTTCTGCTTCGAGTCGAAAGCCGGCCAAGACAGCCAAGCCGACAGTCAAGAAACCTGCTCCCAAGTCGGCAAAGAAGCGCTAGAGGCGTTTAGCTGATTCGAATCCTTCCAGTCGTTTTTCTGCAGAAATGCCCGGTCAGCACTCTGCATTCGATCCAGACTTCAACCGGCTGCCGCCATAGGCTCCTCTGCTGCTGCCATCGTCATCTTACGGATTGAATCAATTACCAGGTCTGGTTGGTCGAGATGGATCCAGTGCGCGCTTTCCGGCGCAATCACCTGCCGCACGTTGTTGCCGATGCGGTGAAGGCACTCGTCGGAGAGCGGCGATGATTTTCCAGGGGTCAGCACCAGCACGGGAATGTTCTGGATGGGTGCGGCGTTGTGCATCTCCCGGACGGTGTCAGGAACGGCCTCCACGTGCTTGCGCATCCCTTTGAAGTTTTCCGGTCGCGACCAATGTGCGGCAATAATGGGCCAGACCTCCCGTGGCATTTTGCCGACTTCATCCTTTATTCGGTCCAGCACATGTCGGCCGCCATCCCCAGCGGCGCCGGCCAGCCGCCGTGCGGCGCGTCCTGAGCGCAGGAAGAGTGAGGTAACTGCCAAACGGGCAAGCCCGATGCGCGCAACGGGAATTGCAATGCGAAAGAGCTTCCTGCCGCGATTGAGCTCGGACTGTTTGCTCGGGTCCAGCGGCGGCCACTCCTCGCAGCGCATGGGGTCCACCATCACTATTCCAGCCACTTCTTCTGGGTAGTTAAGCGCAAAGCGACGCATCACCAGCCCGCCAAAGGAATGTCCCACAAGGATGTAAGGCGGCTGAATGGCAGCTCCCTCCAGCAATTGATGCAGTTCGGCGGCGATATTGGCGGGCGTGCGCGCTGTGCGGCAAGGGCTGCTCCAGCCCAGTCCGCCGCGATCATAGGAAACTGTCGAAGCAAAGCGCGAAACCGGCTCCTGAATGTGAAACCAGTTCAGATTAGTGGCGGCAATCCCGGCCTCAAACAGAACCGTCGGGTATCCCGACCCTTTTTCCACTAAGTAGAGCCTGCGCCTGCCTCCGATGTCGATCCTACGTCCCTCGCCGGCATAGCGCCTCCGGTCGAAATATGCACCGAGGCTTTGATACACAATGCCCGCCATAATCAGGGTCGCGGCCACGCCGAGAAGGTAAAAAAGCAAATTCATTTGCCGTCCTGGAAATGCGTCAGTTGCGCGGGATTGAAGTCCTTCAGGCTGAGGTTTGCCTTCGGCGTGCCGCGGTCAATGATCAGCAGCGTTGGACCTGCCTGGCCGCGCATCTTCGCTTCCACCTGATGTGCCGACCAGATGCCGCCCTCCTGTCGCAGACCGTAGTAGGTAAACTCCTTCACCGTCCCGCGTTTCATCGTCTTTTCAACATACACGGGAAATCCGATGGTATGATCCAGCCAGCTCTTGACCTCAACGTAGTTCGTCTTGTCGGTCGCGCCGGGCGCGCTCTTCACAACGTCGCAATCGCGCGCGCCAAACTTCGTTTTCTCCAATACCGTTTGCCCCTCCCAGAAGTACTGCGCTTCCAGAAAATCCTCGTAGCTGAATCCCGCGCCCAGCGGACCATCGCTCCATTTGTCAAAGGGCAGAATAACGGGATTTGCGTCTCCCGGGTGTGCAATTTGGACCACATTTCGCCCATTAGGCCTCATTTCGAGAAGAATGTGGGCGGGGAGATGTAGGGAAGCCGACACAGGGTTCGAATTAGACTTCGAACCTGTGCCAAACTCCAACAGAACTCTCAGCACGCCGGGAAACCAGTGCGCCTTGATGGTGATGGGAGCGCTGATGCGGATGCCGTTCGACTGCACACGGACCAGATGGCCGCTGGCGCGATAATCTGCTGACTCGATGCGTTGCCGAGGGACAGCCAGAATGGAGCGGGCATCGGCAGCCTGCGCGGTCATGGATATCAGGAGGCACGCGGACAGAGCGGCTTGTATTACCATTTCTCCGAGCCGAAGGCGACTGCCCCACCGCATGTGGCTCATGCTTCGATCCTTCCGTCGCGCAGGCGAATCTGCCGTGCCGCCGCGTGCGCTATCTCGTTCTCATGCGTTACCACAATCAGCGTCATTCCCCGTTGTTTCTGAATTCCCGTTAGGATTTCCATAATGCGCGTCGAATTGACGCTGTCCAGGTTTCCGGTGGGCTCATCAGCCAGCAGAATGGAGGGATGATTGGCCAGAGCGCGCGCAATGGCCACGCGCTGGCGTTCCCCCGCGGAGAGCTCGTTCGCATACTGGTTGAGGCGGTGGTGGAGGCCCATTTCGCAGAGCAGAGCCTCGGCTCGTTCGGCGCGGTTGTGTGCATCCTGGCTGACGGCGAGCATTGGCACCTGCACGTTTTCAATGGCGCGCAGCGTGGGCAACAGATAAAACGCCTGGAAGATGAATCCCACCCGATGGGATCGGTAGTCGTCGAGGTTGAAAGTGGTGTCGAGCACCGTGTTCTCAAAGAGGATTTGGCCGCCGGTGGGAGTGTCGAGTCCCCCGAGCAGTTGCAGCAAGGTGGATTTGCCGCTGCCGCTGGGTCCGCTGATGGCGAGAAACTCCCCTTGGGCGATGGAAAGATCTACGCCGCGCAGGGCTTCAATGTGTCCTTCGTCGTAGCTCTTGAATAGGTTGCGCGCTTCCAACAGGGGACTAATCATGGCGCAAGGCCTCCACCGGCGAAAGATGAGCGCCGCGCCAGGCGGGGAGTGCTCCGGCAGCCAATCCAGAGAGAATCGCAATGCCCAACGCTTCCAGTAAATGCAGCGGAGAAACGGATGCGTAGACAATGCTGGCGGTTTGCGGCATGGTGGATAGCAGCCGCAGAATACCCCATCCGATACCCAGGCCGAGAAGACCGCCGACCAGGCCGAGCACCGCCGCTTCCGTCTGGATAAGCAGCATGACGCTCCAGCGCTTCCAGCCAAGCGCGCGCAGGATGCCGATCTCGCGTGTTCGTTCAAAGACCTACATGGCCATGGTGTTGGCGATGCTCAGGATGCCGATCAGCAGGGCAATCGAGGATGTGCCCCATGCGGCAGCATGAGCCAGTAAAACGATCTGGTTATTGCTGGCGCGCTCCGCCGCCGGAATAGCGTGCAAGCCGGGCAGGGCGGCATTGATCTCCGCAACAGCACGCTTTACGTAATGGTCCTGCTCTTCGCCGGCCGGCGCCGGGCGAAGCCGCACATGAAAGGCTGTGACCTTCCCTTGCAGGCTGGATACCTGCTGCAATTGATCGAGGGGCATGATCACCGCGCCGGCTTCCAGAGCCGAACCGCCATGAACGATTCCTGTCACGGTGAAGGTTGTGCCTTGAATCTCCAGCGTGTCACCAACACGCTTCTTCAGGTTTTCAGCCAGTATGTCGCCCAGCAGAATTTCAGGATGCCCATCACGAAAGCGCCGCCCGGACGTAAGGGTGAGCGAATCGAGCTCGTAGGAATCGGCTTGCCACCCGAAGACCAACGCATTAATCTCCGGCGTGAGATCCATCAGGTTGAAAATCATGGGCCTGGCCTGTTCGACCTGGGGCAGCGCGCGGAGCTTCGCGCCCACCGACTCATCCAGCGAGGTGTTGAGAAAGCTCTTCTCCACCACGGCAATGTCGGTTCCGGTGCCTTGGTACATGCGCAGCCACTCGTGTTCAAACGCGCGCGAAAAACCGACCAATGCGACAAAGGCGCCGATGGCCATGGCAATGCCGCCCAGCGTCAGCAGCGTGCGCAGTCGCCTGCGCCAGAGATTCTTCCATGCAAAACCGGTAAAGGAGAGTTGAGAGGACATAACGATAGGAAAATCCCTCAATGATGGGATCAATCAGGGAGATATTGAATACAAGTCTATCGGCCGGTAATCGTTATGTCTATCGATAGATTGTCGATTTGAGAGGATTATGCACGAGGATTGTGTCTAATGGTGCAAAGAAATCACCGGACAAAAAACCAGTTATCAAAGTTCGCTACTGGCAGCCGCAGCCAAATCAGCCGTCGCTTGTGAGCTTTGCCCGGATACGCCGAACGTCAACGGGCACGATGCAACACGGCATTGGGCCCGCAAAAAACCTGTTAACGGTTGCCGCGCGAACTGCCGCCGCTGCCCTTGCGCGCCTGGTAGCAATCCCGGCAAAAGACCGGGCGGTCGCCACGCGGCTCAAAAGGCACTGTTGTAGGCTGTCCGCAACCCGAACAAATCACAGGTGTTCCCTGTGCCGAGCCCGAACGGTAGCCGGAGCCCCCCGAATCGCTCTTCTTTGCCTGACGGCAAGTCTTGCAACGTTTTGGGGTCGAATAACCACGTTCCTGAAAGAACGTCTGATCCGCAGCGGTGAAGGTGAAGTCCTGCCCGCAATCGCTGCACGTAAGTTGCATATCTCCGGCCATGGGTCTCCTCGTGGAGATTGTAACCCGCTACTGGCCTTTCCGTGCAAGGAATCTTTTTGAATCTAAAAAACTTGTGCCGGACAGGGTTTTCGGCTCCGGTAACGCCGGGGGGACCAAACCCGGCCAAGGCCCGTCAAAAGACCCTGCCAGAAGGCCCACGATGGCTAGATTTCCCACCAATCCAGCAGCGTCAGGCGCGGATAATAGAGGCCGGCGAATAGGCGCGCGTCCCCGCCATGCAGGTTGCGAAGGAGGCTGGCATAGGCCTCAAGCTGGGGAGCAAAGAGCTGGCGTAGCCCCGGCAGGGCCTGAGCCGGGTCCATATTGCCGGCGTGGGTTGTCTTGTAGTCGATGATCCACCAGCAATCACCTTGGTTGCTGCCGGGCGTGGGGCCGGCCTGGAAGACGCGGTCCACGCGAACCGCATGCACGCTGCCGGCGACGACCCCGGCCCATGCAGCTTCACTAGCTGCGGCGGCATGGGGCGATAGAATCCACGAACCGATGGGGTCATGGGAGGCTTTGAGCGCCAACTGAAGCGCCTCGGCGGCGATTTGTGAGGCCTGGGGTTGATCCACGCCGACGGCGCGCACTTGTGCGGCAATGCGCGGCTCAAAGCCAGCCAGGGCTGAGCGAGCAGCCTCCCAATTAAGCCTGGCGTGCAGGCGGGCCAGCTCTTCAAGCAGCGTGTGGACGGATCTTCCCAGAGCGCGAGAGAGCAGTCCGCCCTCGTGGCGGGGATAAAGCTGGGTGGGGCCAGTTCCTATCCCCAATACAGGTGGTTCCGTGGAGGCTTGCAAAGATGCTTCGGCTGACGCAGGCCGGTAATCCAGCGGCAGGCGGCGCAGCAGTGTTGGCTGAATGTGAGACGGCATGACAGCCAGATTGCTCTCGCCGGAGGCGGCGAGGGACTCAATTTCCTGGCTCTGGGGGACCACCAAGGCAGTTCTGGCGCTCTTCCACTCTTCAAAGCGTGCGCGGATCTCATCTTCCAGCGCTGGCCAGGCTGTGGCCAGAAGGCTGTTTGCCGGTTCCACCAGGGTCAACTCCCCGTCTTTCTCCTTGCAGGAGGGACGGGCGAAAAAGTGAAGTTCCTCACGGGCGCGGGTGGCGGCAACGTAGAGTATGCGACGAGTCTCCTGTCTCTCGCGTTCGAGATAAACGCGATCAACCCACTCCTTGGCCTTTCCACGGTCGGCACCCTTGGGTTGGAAAGGTGCGACCAGAAACTCGGTAATCTCGCCCGAGTCGTTGGGTTCGGCTAACCCGCGTTCCAGCCAGGAGAGCATCCTGGGTTTGCCGCGTCCCTCTCCAGCCTGCATCTCCGGGACGATGACAACCTCAAATTCCAGACCCTTGGACTTATGGATGGTCATCAACTGCACGCCGCAATCGCTGCTGGCCCCGGGGTCGGGCAGGGCTGTGAGTTTGTCGAGAGCTGCTACGAGGCCAGTGCCAAGCAGCTCAGGTTCGCCGCCCTGTAGGCGGTCCAGACAGCTCCACAGAAGGTCGAGGTTGGCGCGGGCAGTAGCGTCCACGCAGGCTGCGTCACCTAGCCGCAGCCAGACGAGTTCGAGCCACGTTCCAAGCGATGCGGTTGGATTAGCGGCGCGAAGGATGGGCGCTGAAGTCACTGTCTCCAGCACGCGCGCGGCTGCCATGCGCCCTTCTTCACTAAGCTGCGGAAGCCGCTCGGCAATCAACTCCGGAATGGGCCGGGAACGCGACTCATGCTCGTCGCTGCCGGCAATGCGGTGTAGATCGTCGAGCGAGAGGCCACACCAGGGAGCGCGTAAAACGCCCAGCCAGGCCACGCGGTCCTGGGGATTGAATAGGGCACGGGCCAGGGCCAGCGCGTCGAGAACTTCGGGGCGAGTGGCGAGTTGCTCCAGTTCAACGGCGCGGAAGGGGATTCCAGCATTGCGTAGGGCCTGGGCGATAGGCACCAGGTGAGTTTTTGCGCGGCCTAGGACGGCAATGCGGAATTTCTCTCCCGATTCCTTCGCCTTTTGGACAAGATCTTGGTGGCTGCGAATCAACTCGACGATTTTATCAACCTGTGCGTCTCGGGCTGCTTCCTGTTCGATGGAGGCGTCTGAGTTTGTGAATAAGGGTTGAGTTCCGTTATCTTTTGCCTTCTTGCCAAAAATAACCGAAGGGGGGATGACCACTCCGTGGGGGTTTCTGTGTAAGGGAAAGTATTGCGCATTCGGCCAAGTATCGTCGGTTTTGCGGATACTTGCCTGGGGAACAAAATCAAGATGCAAAGTAAATGGCGGGCCGGGTTTAGCTGTCTCTTCACGCGCGGGCTTGGCCTCGGCAAACGTAATGCCGCTGCCGTCGTCTGTCGCGAAAATTTGCTCGAAGGCCAGGTTGAGCCGCTCAACCAGCCCAGGCGTAGTGCGGAAATTGGTCGTGAGGGAGACAGAATCGAAGAGCAGCGGCTCGGCGATCTGCGAATCGGGGCTGGGAATTTCCAGGCCGAGCGCCTTCACCCTCGGAAAGAGTTCAGCGTCGGCCTCGCGGAAGAAGTAGATGGACTGCATGGGGTCGCCGACCACAAAGCAGGTCCGACCGTCGCGTTCCGGCCAGGCGGCGATGAGGGTGGAGAGCAATTGGTGCTGGCGGCGGCTGGTGTCCTGAAACTCATCCACCAGCAGGTGGCGAATATTGTCCGAAACACCCATAGCGGCCTCGGTGGGGAGATTGTCGTCGCCTCGGAGCACGCGCTGTGCGATTTGCGCCACTTCGGTGAAGTCCACTGCGCCTGCCTCCGCAAAGACAATTTGCAGCTCGCCCGCGGCCCGACGAAGCAGCGTGAAGCAGGCCTTCACGATTTTCCACTCTGCTTCGGTGTAGCCGGCGGAAGGCAAATTGCGGACAGCGGCCAAGGCGGTTTCGAGGCCGGGAACCGCCGCAAGCTTTGCAATCAGTGCAGCGAACCGAGCTTTGCCCGCTTTGCCACGAGGGCTGGACGGAAAGCCATCGGAAGTCTTCAGGCCCTTTTCAGAACGCCAGCTTCCTTTCTGCGTTTGCAGGAAATCAGAGAGTGAAACAAAGAAATCATGAGCGGATTCAATCCCTTCCTGGTACGGTGCTAAGGGAAATTCGGCGCATTCCGCTAAATTCCGCGGTGAGTTTTCACCCGATTCTACGCAGGCAAACCGCGCCATTTCCAGCACTTCGTCGCGCGTGCCGCTAACTTGGTCGAGAAGTTCACTCAGTCTGAGTAGTGCGTTGCGTACGGCATACACAAAGGGCCGTTCCAGCCGCTCGCGGAGCGCATCCCAATCCGGCTCGCGCTCAAGGACAAAACCGTGCATCCAGCGGTCGCGGCTCTTGAGCATTTCGACCAGCAGTTTTTCCATCTCCTGCCAGCCGTTATCGCGCCACTTCAGAAGCTCTTCAATAGCCGTGCCGAGTTCCGAGTCTGTCTGGTCGACTTTTCTCAGGGCTTCGCGGGCCGCGCGGCGATAGAGTTCCTCGGGCTGCTCGGCGATGTCGATGCCGCCGCCCAGGCCGGAAAGCAGTGGCTGCTGCATGGCCAGTTCGCGGCAAAATGAATCGATAGTGCGGATGCGAAGCTGGGCGGGCAGGTCGAGCAGCTTCCAGCCGAGCGCCTGGGAGCGCTCCATTGCGCGTCGGGCAAGAGCAGCCATTGAAAATTCATCAGCAAACTCATCGGAATCCGGAGCAGGGCGATCGGCAGCCATTTTCAGCTCATCGAGGATCCGATTGCGCATCTCGGCGGCTGCGGCGTTGGTAAAGGTGATGGCGACGATCTGGCCGGGCTCTTCTACTTCACCCAGCAGGCGTAGAAAGCGGCAAGCCAGCAGATCGGTCTTGCCCGAGCCAGCCGGGGCTTGCACCAGTATGGACCTACCAGGATTAAGGGCGCGCAGTCGTTCATGCTGATCGGGAGGCTCGGCGCGGACAGGTCTACTCATCGCCGTCCTCCTTGTCTTCAGATTCGTCCTCGCCTTCGAGTCGCGCCTCGCGCTCCTGTATGCGGCAGAGAGTTTGCAAGCCGCATCGTTCGCAGGTCTTTGGGGGATCGCGCGGGTCTACCTCAGTTTTGCCTGCGACAAAATCTATGGCCAGTTGCTCGATGCACTTGCGCCAATCGTCAAGCTGCTTGCCTGTGAGCGTGTTCTTCGTGAGGGAGCTTCTTGCACTAAGGTCAGCAGAGAGTGTGTCTGCGGCATTGCCCACCCGCCCAGCAAATTTCATGTCTCCAGTGTGCACACCGGCGAAGACCAGCCCGCCGAGCACTTCATCGCTATCCAGGGCAAAGCCCGCGTAGAGCGGCAATTGCACGTCTTCGGGCCGTGGTAACTCCCACGCGTTGGGCGAGACGTTGCCGGATTTGTAATCAATCACCAGCAGGGAGCCATCCTTCAGCCGATCAACGCGGTCCAGGCGCAGGTCGAGCGTGAGTCCGGCAAGATGAACGGTGCGCTTGACCTCTGTGTCGGCGACCTCGAATGTAACGCGTGCGGCCTCGTACTCCAGCCACTCGGTGACCAGCTTCGTCAGCCGCTGCCCTTCCAGTTCCAAATAGCGGCGAGGCATCAACTCGCGCTGATGCGGACGCAACTCCCGCTTGAGCGCGCGCCGAGCGTGACCCGCAACGAAAGCCTCCAGTCTGCGCACATCCGGCTCTGATTTGCCGGGACGTTGCAGAATCTTATGCAAATCCGCGTGGGTCCTAATGCCCTCAGGCGGACCTGCCCAGACGGAATGCAGCACAGCGTGGAGCAGGATGCCGCGCTGCTTGGCAGACAGGCCGGCCTCGGCGGGCTCCCAACCCTGCGCGTCGAGCCGAGCCGTTGCGAAGGCCTTGAAGGGGCACTGCGATTGCGCTGTGAGGACCACTGCGCCGCCCTTGACCTTGCCCGGAGGGAATGCAATCCGGCTGCGGTCCTCAAATGTAATGCTCATCGGAGGCGGCGCAAAGGTCGCTTTCAACTCCGGCGGCAGCTTCTGTGCCTCGCCGGCAAACTGTACGATCAGGCGCGACGGGCGGGCTTCCGCGGTCTCGTTTTGCTTTGCATAGCTGAAGTGGACCTCCTGCGCGGATGCCAGAATGCGATGGGTGATGGCTTCGGCAAGCTCCCAATCGAGTTGCGGAGTGGCGTGGGGCATTTTGGCCTCGCGTTGCACCTCAATGGGCAGCAGTGGGTGCGTTGTGCCGCCGGCAGGCCAGGCGTCTTCATCGGCTCCCAGAAACCAGGTTGCGTCGGCGGTGAGACCGGCAGACTCGGCCGGTCCGATGATCTGGATGGGCGCGTTATGGGACTCGGGAGCGAAGAGAGTCTCATCCAGCGCGCGGCCCAATTGAGAGAGAAAATCATTCCACTGGATCCTGCGGCCATCGAAGCCTAGTGAGCCGCAGCTCTCCACAACCTGCTGCCAGCGGCGGACAGTCTGGAATTCGGCGCTCGTAAGCGGGCGAGCTCCGGTAAAGTGAAGCTCGTCCAGCAGCCGAGGAACCAGCTCCGCCCAGTCGAGCGGAGTTTGCGGGCGCAGCACAAAAGCGGCCAGGAGGCGTTGAGCTGCAGTGATGCGCTCGATCCACGAGTTTGGCAGCAACTCAGAGGCGCACCGCTCGCCGAGAAAAGCCCCCAGCGTCCACTGCGTTCGTTCCAGGCCGTAGCGGCGCAGGGCGCGCATGTACGCCTGCAGTGCGGCCGTCTCCTGGGAGTTGGTGGTGGCGTAACCGGTGTAAAGCAGCCAGTCGAGTTCCTGCTCGTCGAGAGATCCGTCGAGCCAGCGCAGCGCCATGTGCGCCGCCCGCGCCAGGGCAACATGGCCGAGCGGGACTCCCAGCGAAAACTCGAATGCAGCACCGGCGTGACGAAGGAAGGCGCGCTCGATCTCGCCGCGGCGCGTGCCGACTGCCTGAGTAACGACCAGCAGGCGTGCGTCAGGGTTGGCTGCGAGCCGTCGCCTGCACCAGATCGCGCAGGCTGAAAGCTCGGCAGAGAAGTCGGAAGCTATATGGAAATGAGCTACGCCAGCTAGTTCGCCTCTTGCAGCTTCATGCCACTCGCCCCAAGCGTCGAAGAAACTGCGCTGCAAAGGCTGTATGCGATCAAATCCGGCCAATAGCAGCGGCGGCCGCTCCGCCGGGTCGGCCTTCAACAGTGAAATCAGCTCGTGGGACAGGCGGCTGGGGCTGAGCATCCTTTCAGCCCTGCAGGCTTCGTCGAAGGCCGTCAACCAACCGCTGAAGGCCGCTGCATCCTGCTGCCAGGCGGCGCGGACCGGCGTACGCAGGAACTGCGGCGCATACGCACAAAGCAGCTCATGGGCCTCCATGGCCAGTGCCGCCAACCGATGGCGCGGGCCTTCGAGCAGCGTAGCCAGGGAACTATCCTGACCGGCGATCTTAACCCAGAGAGCCTCTTCCTGCGTAGAGTTGAGCAACAAGCGTGCGTCTGAGGCTCGTTGCTCCAAGGCTGTGCGGACAAAGCTCTTCCAATCCAGGATGTTGGGCGCGGGCCAGGCGGAGAGTCCCTCAGACCTGCGGGCGCGATGAAAGGCAGCGGTAAGAGCGCGAGCAGCGCGGTCGCTGGCCGTGACCACCAAGCCACCATCGCGCAGCCACGCATTGATCTCAATTGCCTCCAAGGCCCCCATTCCAGCGTTATACGCTGTCGGGCCGGGGATGTGCCATCGGATAACCGCAAACGGAGGCCCGAGCTTTCCCTGATTAACCGGAATGCGCTGTTGCCGAAGTTGAGTCCATGATGAACGAGGTACGACAGCGTGCTCGACAGCGGCGGCCGCCGCCTCAGCCGTCGATAATCGAAGTTGTGGAGACTGCACGTAATCTCTCGTTATTGAAAGAATACCAGGCGTATCTGCGCGTGGAAAAAGGGCTGCGGCCATTGAGCTGCGAGGCCTACGACGGCGACCTGAAAACCTTTGCCGAGTTTATCGAGGGGCGCAGCGGCGTGCTGTTGACGGCGGTGCAAGCAGATGTAGCGGCATTTCTGGAGCATCTGCGCTCGCACGGCATCGACCAGCGTTCGGCGGCACGCAAGTTGAGCTGCCTGAGAGGCTTTTATAAGTGGCTCCTGCTCGACCGGCGCATCCATCACGACCCCACCGTCAACATCGAGTCGCCCAAAGCGTGGAAGGTGCTGCCCAAGTCTCTGGCCGAGCCAGAGGTGGCGGAGATGCTCGACCGGGCACGCCTAAACGTCGAGCATCCGCAGGCTCGGGCTACCATGTTGCGCGACCGGGCAATTCTGGAACTGCTTTACGCGGGCGGCTTGCGCGTTTCGGAGGTCACTGCGCTTAAAACCGGCGACCTGGCGCTCGACCTGGGCCGCGTGCAGGTGCGCGGCAAAGGCGACAAGGAACGCATTGTGCCGCTGGGGCGGACTGCGCTTCAGGCTTTGGAGGAATATCTGCAACAGGGACGGCCGCACTTGGCGCGCATTAGCTCGTCGGGCAAGACCGGCGCGCGGCAAGACGCCACCCGGTTGTTTCTCTCTCTGCGCGGAATGCCGCTGACGCGGCAGTGGGTTTGGCATGTGGTGAAGATGGCCAACTCCGCCGCCAGCCCGCACCGGCTGCGCCACAGTTGCGCCACGCACATGGTGGAGCACGGCGCCGACCTGCGCAGCGTGCAGTTATTGCTGGGCCACGCCGACATCTCCACCACGCAGGTCTACACCCACTTGGCGCTGGGCCGGCTGAAAGAGGTGCATCGCCAGCACCATCCGCGCGCCACGCGGCAGCGCGCACAGGATGTGAAGATTGCAGTTTCACGAAGAGGATTGCATCTGGTTTCGAGCATCAATCCAAGCGAGGAGACCATATGAGCGCATCAGCTGTTTCCTTGCCCGAGCAGTCCGCCGCTTCTATGGATTCATTGGTGGCCGATTATCTGCGCGTGCTGGCCAATGAGCGCGGCGCATCGGCGCATACGCTGCGCGCTTATGATCGCGAGCTGCGTGGATTCACCGCCTATATCGCGGAACATCATGGAAAGGATCAAGGCCCGGAGAGCATCGAGCACACGCACATCCGCGCATACCTGGGCACGCTTTATGACCGCGGTTTATCAAAAGCCTCAACCGCACGGGCGCTTGCCGCCATTCGCAGTTGGTTCCGGTGGCTGGCGCGCACCGGTCGCCTGGAGCAGAATGCGGCCTCGCTGGTGGCTACGCCGAAATTGCCCAGACATCTGCCACGCGTGCCTTCCATCGAGCAGATGAACCGCGTAGTCGATTCGGTGGGCGAAGACGCGGCTAGTTGGCCCACGCGCGACACAGCGATACTGGAGCTGCTCTACGGCTGCGGCATCCGCAACGCGGAACTGACCGGGCTGAACCTCGAAGATATTCACTGGGCCAACGAAGCGATTCTGATTCGCGGCAAAGGACAAAAGCAGCGTTACGTTCCGTTGGGCGACGCGGCTGCGCAAGCGTTGCGCGCCTATCTCGCCGAGCGCGCCGCGCGGCTGGCTGCGGCGGGCGATACAAAAGGCTATGCAACTCCAGCCTTGTTTCTCAACCTGCAATTGCGCGGTCTGGACAAGCTCGGCGGCGAAGCTAGGCTTACGACCCGCAGCATCGGCCGCATCGTTAAGCGCATCGCCATTCTGTGCGGCCTCTCTGCTGATGTCCATCCGCACACCCTGCGCCACGCTTTCGGGACGCATCTGCTTGAAGAAGGCGCCGACCTGCGGGCAATTCAAGAATTATTGGGCCACGAGCGCCTCTCCACCACGCAGCGCTACACGCAACTGACTACCGCGCAATTGACAGTAGTCTACGACCGCACGCATCCCAGAGCGCGGTAACTCCGGATGAAATCCAAGATTGCTAGAAGCTGATCTTGCGTCCCGGGAACCATGTGAGTTGTATGGTCGTGGCCGTCACTGTCTGCTGGCCGGGAAGGTAAATGGGCGCCTTCCAGCGCTCGTAGGCGAAGTTGCCGTTGATCTCGAAGTCCTTGCCGATGCGCTTGACCACCTGGAAGTTAATGTCGTTCAGCGTGGTGCCACCGGGGATCAGGCAAGCGGTTGTACCGGGGCAGCCGGGACTCCCGGCAGGGATAGTCTGAGTCGTCGAGCCGGGGATGAAGTAACTGGTAGCTTTTTGATTGCGCAGGCCAATCTGGATCCATTCGTTGCCGCTCAAGTGCCAGGTTATCCATGCCTGGCCGCCCTTGTCCTCGCGCCCAATCCAGTCGCCGAAGAGCTGCCCCTGGTTGGTGTAGCCCTGCTTCTGAATTCCTTCGTAGTACATGAACTGGCCGTAGTGGCTGGGGTAAGAGTAACTTGCCGGATGATCCGAGGCGGAGGGGTCTGTGGAGGCGGCTTCAACGCGCAGGTCGAGCTTGGGAAGGCCGGGTACGTGGGAGAGGTAAATGCCGGGCCGGTAGGCGGCGCGGCGAGGAGCGTCGGCGGGAGAGACGTCGTCGTGCGCCTCGGAGTCCGTGTAGAGTGTAAGCCAGTTGCGGACGAAGGGCAGCCGGTAAGAGAAGTCGAATGCGCCAAAGCGCGCGCCGGGATCATCGCGGCCGTTCTTCGATGTGCTGCTGGGCGAGGAGAGGCTGATAAAACTCTTTGCAAAAGTGCGAAAAGTGATGGGCGCGTGTCCCTCGCCGCCCCAGATCACGGTGCGCTCGAAGCCGAATTCCAGATTTTCCGTGGGCCGGAAGCTGATCTTCTCAACGTGCACCCAGGGGTCGCCGGGATTGATCACGTTGGGCAGATCAGGATTGGTGCCGCCTGGATTCGCCGGGTTCGGCATGTAAGTATGTCCCCGCAGCTTGCCAACCAGAAAGTCGTAGCGAAAAGGTCCTGTGAGCCGGGAGAGCAGCGGAATGTGAAGCGGCTCAACGCGATTGATGCGGAAGGAATAAATATTTTCCGCGTTGTTGGAATAGGCCATGCCGCCGCCCAGTCCCGGCCCGAGCCAGTCATCCTGTTTGCCAAAGGAGATTTCGTGGTTGAGGAGATGGGCGGAGACGTATGCCTCCATGACCCGCGCGTCGGCGGTGTTGGCGATTGGCCCCATGGGGATGGTGGCCTGGGGATAGGGAAGATCGGTGACCGGGTTTAGGAAGGTTGTGCTGTCCACCGTTGAGAGCGCCTGGGCCAAGGCCTGGGAGTAGCCGGTGGCCGAGGGCGCCGCCTCAAATTCGCCGCGCGCATAGAGCACGAAGCGGCCGGCGGCGGCATAACCGCTGGCGCCGGAGTAGTTGTTGAATCCGCTCTGGTAGGGGCGGCCGTAATCGTTGATGATGGTCGAGCCGAGATGATAGCTGTCGCGCAGGGGCGTGCCGCTGATGGCGCGAGAGACGGAGTAGACCGACTCAATGCGGGAGTTGCCATGGTGCGTCAGGCAGGGTCCTGACATCTCGTTGCGCAGCTCGTGCATCAGCGCATCGTATATCGCCCGGGCATTGTCTGTGTCCGGGCCGTCATCGGCATCCTCGATGCGTTCGCCTGCCTCTTCGAGCATGTTGCTCACGCTGGCGCGCGTCCAGGGGCGCATACCGAGAAATACATTGTCCACAAAGCCGAGCGAGTAGAGCCGCAGCACGGCTGGATAGACCCAGCTATCGACCGGGATATACGGAGAGCCGAGCGCGGCGGGCTCACAATCGGTCGCGGTGCGATCTTCAGCCGCGGCCGTGGCAGAGGCCAGGAGGGAAAGCCCGGCCAATAACATCGCACATGGGATAACAGCAGCCACGATCCTGCGATTGCTCACATTCATACTCCTCACTTTATCATTCGCCTGCCTTGCATGGATGCAGGAAAAGTGAAGTGCCAGGGACAAATCCGCATGCGCTGAACTGGCAATTCACAGGCATGGCAGTTGCTTTGATGGTTGTATTCATTGACTAGTTTCAGGACAGTGCAAGCTTAGATTTTTCAAATATTTGAAGATTCTATTCAAGTCTCGCTGCTTTGAGCCGAAAGATTGCTTATACCGCATGGATGCAAGCGCTCTGCGCCCAATCCCTGAGCAGGTCATAGGAGCGATTATCATGGCCTCATCTCCCATAACTTTTGTGTCCTATGCGCCGCCAACTTCGAGCGAATGGCATCTCCGGTTGCGCTCGCAAATGAGGACATGGCTGCCGGTGCTGGCCTTCGCAATGGTCTTTGCCGTCGAGTCCACGTCCTATTTTGGGGCGGATCGCACCAGCGCTCCGTTGCAACGCGTAGTCGAGGCGATCTTAGGCTACGACGTATGCGTGCACTGGAGTTTGATCCACCATCTCATCCGCAAGACGGGCCACTTCATGGGCTACGGAATATTTTCTCTGGTTTGCTTTCGCAGCTTTTGGATTACGTTGCAGAACGCGGCCTTCCAACTGCCGCGGCAACTGCGGGCACACGGGCTGGCGATTCTGGCTACTTTCCTGGCGGCCAGCGCGGACGAGTTTCACCAGAGCTTTTTGCCCAATCGAACCGGCCAGTTCAGCGATGTGCTGCTGGATTGCTGCGGCGCGATGGCTCTGTGTCTTGTACTCTTCCTTGGGATGCAGGTGGTCGAGAGCCAAAGACAGGCGCGGGTCAAGATGGCTTGCACTCTTAAACCAGCTTTCGCCGGAATAGCGGCCTAGGTAGAATAGTCCGCGTTGATGCTGACGTACTCATGGGTCAGGTCGGTTGTCCAAAAGACGCAGGAACCGGAGCCTTGGTGAAGCTGGATGTTAATGGAAAACTCCCGCTGTGCGATGTAGGCGTGAGCAGCGGCCTCGTCAAACTCCACTGCGCGGCCGCCATTGCGGCAAATGGCCAGATCGCCGAAGCGGATGTCAAAACGCTCGGGGTCAATCTGCGCGCCGGAGTAGCCGATGGCCGCCGCAAGCCGTCCCCAGTTGGGGTCGCTGCCCGCCCAGGCGGTTTTGACCAGGGGCGAGTGGGCGATGGTCTTGGCGATCTTGAGCGCGTCCGCGTCCGTGGCCGCTCCCTCGATGCGCAACTCGACAACATGAGAGATGCCTTCGCCGTCGGCCACAATCTGCCGGGCCAGCGAGGTGCAGACCTGTGTGAGGGCGGCGGCAAAGGCTGCGTTTCCCGGGCCGACGACTGCCTCGCTCGCGCCCGAGGCCAAAAGCAGCACGGTGTCGTTGGTCGAGGTGTCGCCGTCCACAGAGATGCGGTTGAAGCTGACCTCGATGGCCGAACGCAGATAGCCGTTCAGCAACGCCGGCTCGACGGCCGCATCGGTGAGTATATAGACCAGCATGGTGGCGTGGGGAACTAGCTGTGGATAAATCATTCCCGCGCCCTTGCCCAGGGCGGCGATGCGAACTTCACGCGGCGCGCCGTCCGGGCCGGGGAGCTCCAGCTTTGCGAAGGCGGTCTTCTCCACCGTGTCGGTAGTGAGGATGGCTTGGGAGGCCTGCTGAAAGTGGTCGAAATCAGCGCCTAGCGATGCGGCCACTCCGGGCAGGACGGCAATCAGCTTCTCAGCCGGCAGCGGGACGCCGATGACGCCGGTGGAGGAGGGAAAGACCTCCTCGGGCCGACAGCCGAATTGCCGTGCGATGGCCTGGCAGGTGGCGCGGGCCGCATCCAGTCCGGCCTGGCCGACGGCGCAGTTGGCGTTGCCGGCGTTAATGGCCACTACGCGCACTTTGCCTCCGGTGGCCCGCAGATGCTCCTTGTCGAGGATCAGCGGAGCGGCGGTGACGCGATTAGCTGTGTAGACGGCTGCGGCGCTCGATGGCGCGTCGGCCACAATAAGGGCAAAGTCGGCGCGGCCGCTCTTCTTGAGCCCCGCCTTGGCGGCGCCAAAACGGAAGCCACGAAGTAGCATGAACTGGGTAGCGTCAGACATTCAGGTGATGAGCTTCAATCTATTTAATCATACAAGGGAGATGGGCAGGGAATACAGAATAGGGAACAGAACACGCCAGATTGATGGCGTGCATAGTATGTAGGGGCATAAAAAATGGGATGCGATGAACGCACCCCATCTTTTTCGTTTACCTTGCGCCGAAAAATCGAACAACCGCAGGAGCAGACCCAGGCCTAGCGGGCCTTCATAAACTTGTAGCGAAGCATTCCAGCCAAACCGAGCAGACCAGTTCCGAAGAGACTCAGCGTGCCAGGCTCGGGTGTATAGTTCGGAGGCGTGTAGTTGTAGGTGACCGTGGCATAACCGCCGGCATCCGTAGTTCCGCCAACCGCGGCAAGGTAGCCATCCGAGACACTACCCGTGTAGAAGACAGGCGCCAAGCCGGAGAGGAGAAAATCGACATCTCCTGTTCCGGTAAAATCCAGCAGGTCCGTAGAATCCGTGAGTGTGCCACTCGACATGCTGCCAAGTGGAATTACTGTAGACGGTGTGGTTACTTCACCAGCAAGCCCAGGGGTGGTAATCACGATCGGCGATCCAGGAGTGTAGGTTCCAGTAAGATTAAGGTGCACCGGAGCGACCGCGCCCGTCGCCGTAAGCGTGACATCGGTGGTAAGCGAATCAACAGTAAGGTTGCCGCCTGAACCGCCGTTGGCGACCAATTCAGCAGTAAAAATTACGCTTCCATCACCATACAGAGTGATAACCATCGAGTTAAGCGTATCGCCTGCATAGGGGCCACTGGTGTTGTTGAACTGGTTCACGCTGAGCGTACCCATACTGGAACTGATCGACGTTGTGTCGGGGATGGTATTGCTTGTATACGTGACTGTGCCAGCCATGGCCACGGGGGCAGCAACCAGCGCCAGGGCGGCGACTGCAACAGCGAGGATCGAGGAGTTACGCAAGGTCTTCATGGTTCGTCCTTTTCTGGGCCAAATCAGGGGAAATCCAAATGGCCCTATTTTGGTTAGGGTTCCGGTTTGCTAGGGATACCAGTTACGATAACCAGGGTTGTTGGAATCGGCATCGGGCGTTAAGTTCCTCTGGACACTCGAGCCGAGAGTGAGACTTCCTAAGAAATTTTATAGACGGAGTTGATGGGCCGTGTCAAGGATTATTTTTGAATACTCTAATGTCTCACCTAATGCATTGATAAATAAGATGGTTGTAGTCTGGATATGCCGAGGATTTTAGGTCTCGGAAGACCCGGCAAATGTGAATAATTTGCGAAGAAATACATGGGCGTTGACAGTATTTCTCCTTGCGCTGAAAAACCGGACAAACCGCTACTCGAGACCCTCGCCTAGCGGGACTTCCTGAACTTGTAGCGAAGCAATCCCGCCAATCCGATCAGACCGGTGCCGAAGAGGGTCAATGTGCCGGGCTCAGGAATGACCGGCGGCGGCGAGTAGTCGTATGTGACCGTGACCGTGCCGCCGGATCCATTATTGGTCTGGCCAAGCGTCAGAGTCCCGCCCCTGCCCCCGCCAGAAACATACGTATCCGAATTGAGTTCAAATCCAAGGGAGCTAATCCCTTCAAAAAGTGCGAGGCCCGACGTAAACTCGACTGAGTCTCCACCAGAAGAGGTCATTGTATATGGACCCCAATCCACTGTAGAGTGTCCATTCACCGTTTGATTCGATACACCTGCCAACACATCATCAAAAAAATTATTGGCAACAAGGATGGAGTCTATGCTGGAATTTGTGCTGTCCAAGGTGACCGTCGTGTCAGAGCTAACCTGAACTTTCGTTGAAGTGTTACTGCTGGAATTCGTGGCAGTGAGTGTCGTCACGCCAGAACCCACGAAAGTGATGGTTACTGAGTTCAGCACATCTCCTGTATACGGACCAGATATATTATTGAACTGGTAAATAGCAGGAAGCACGACCTCGTTGGTCAAATTGTCCGGAGCATTGGCTTCTGTTGTGGTATAGGTCAGCGTGTCCGCACTTGCCGCAGGTGAAGCCGCGACGAGCGTCAATACTACGATTGCGAGAGTGAAGATCGATGTGTTGCGCAAGGTCTTCACGTACTAGTCCTTTTTCCGGGCCATATCAGGGGAAATCAAAAATGGCCCTCTTTCGGTTAGTGTATTGGTTGGCTAGGGATACCAATTACGATAACCGAGGTTCATGGAAACCGGCATCGGGAGTTGAGTTACTCTAGACACACGTTCCGACAGACTCTTCCTAATAAGTCTTATAGACGCACTTGATATGCTGTGTCAAGGAGTATTTCTGAATTCTCTAAGTCTCTCCGTAATGCATTGATAAATAAGAAGATAGTAATATGCATGAGCCTGGGATTTCAGGCTTAGGAAGACCCGGCAAATGTGAATAATTTGCGAAGAAATACATGGGCTTTGAGTGAATTGTCCCAAACCTGGACACTCCGTGTTCATCGCTATGCAGGCGTATTCGATTTCCCATACCCTTCATGATATTCGGCAGGCGGGACAGGCATGGTTGCGGTACACTCAGGCCCATGCGGGTCTTTGGCATCGATTGCGGGACAGAGATCACCGGGTATGGCGTGGTGGAGACGGATGACTCCGGGCGGCAGCCACGGCTGGTGATGAAGGCCATGGGAGCGATCCGGCTGGCCAAGTCCAGGACGACGGCTGAGCGGCTGGAGCAGGTTTATAGCGAGTTGAGCGCCGAGCTGGAGCGCTGGAAGCCGGATGCGGTGGCCATCGAAGAGGTTTTTTACTCAGTGAACGCCAAGTCGGCGCTGAAACTGGGCCAGGTGCGGGGCGTGGCGCTGCTGGCTGCTGCGATGCAGAAGCTTCCAGTGGCCGAGTATGCGCCGTTGACCATCAAGTCCAGCGTGGTGGGCTATGGGCTGGCAAAAAAGGAGCAGGTCCAGTTCATGGTGGCGCGTCTGCTAGAGCTGGCCGAGGCGCCGCAGCCAGCCGATGCCGCCGATGCCCTAGCCATCGCCATCTGCCACATCCATACCGCGCAGACGCTGGCGATGCAAAGGGCGGAGCGCCGCTAAGTTCCTGTCGATTTGCAAGGGCGGGAATGTTCGTATGAGCATATCCTGCGGATTGACTGCGCGACGGCGGCTCTGCGAAACTTGCCCGCATGGAATACAAAGGGAAGGTGGAGTACGCCGGGGAGAGGAAGTTGCGGACGCGGAATAAGCGTCTCTACCGGCTGGCGCATTGGCCGATTTGGATTTTTGTCTTTTTCCTGGCGCCCGGACCGCTGACATTCAAGCTCTTTGCGCATGAGATTAATTGGTGGAACTGGGCCTGGCTGGGATTGGTGCTGGCGGGCACGGGCGTGGCCGCATTGCGAGGGTGTCTGCCGGGATGCGAACCAGCGCCGTACATACTGCGCTTTGACGAGGACAAGCCGAATCCGCTTTACCGGCGGGTTTGCTACAGCTTCGCGTGGAATGCCGCGGTGAGTTATGCGCTGCTGAACCTGTGCGGCCTGCTGATCGCGGCTGTAACCAGCAAGTGGTATATGGGCCAGATTTACAACTACGCTTATTTGCCGCTGGCGGCGGTGATTCTGCTGTTGGGCGCGGCGGGCAAGCTGCCGCGCGTGGAACCCTCGACCAGGAAAGAAGGCACCCATCGGCGCTACTTCTACGGCTCGGTCTGGGCGGTAACGGCGGCGCAGACGGTGCTGCTGGTGCTGTGGAAGACGCTGCCAATCAACGGCGAAACCAATCTGGTAAAGCTGGGAGCGTTTGTTGGCGTGCTGGCGCTGATGGGCTGGTTTGCGTATCGTGGAATGCTGCTGCGGACGCGGCCGATTTTGCCAGGAGAGGATATGGTGGCGGACTGACCACCTGTGGTGTCATTGGTGACCCCGAATCGCTAAGAGCGCGAAAGAATGGGTAATGGGAAATTCTCGCTCTTATCGCGCCGGTTGATAAGGCTCGACGCGCAGTAAATCGGTGAGGATGCCGCGCTCCTCGGGAGTGAAGACTCCCTGGTAGCGCGCGGAGTTGAGCACCATGGGGCGCTGCTCCAGCGGCACCGCGCGTAAATCCTGGAAGGCACGCCTCATCATCGCCTGGCGGTCAACGGGCAAGGTAGCCCAGAGGCGCGCGGAGTTGTTGATCCGTATCAGTTCCTGGGGCGGCAGGTGTTCGATCATCTCGGCGCGTGCCAGGCGGCGCTGCCGTTGTTCCTCAGGCAACTGGTTTACCTGATACAACTGCTGGACAACCCGCTGCTGGTCGATAGGAGAAAGGCGGCGGAAGTTGGGGTCGCTGCGCAATACCCGTTCCTGCTCCTGGATGGGTAAATTGCGGTGCTGATTAAGCCAGTCGCCCAGATGGCCCGGAGGTCCTGGAGCAAGAGGGACATGGCCCGGATAAGGCGGACGGGTATAACCCGGATAAGAAGGACGGGCATAGCCTTGACCCATGTACGGCTGACGCGGATACGCGGTGTGGGACCTAGGGTAGCCGCGCGTAGGAGGCCGCGGGGCACTGGCTGGTGGCCGGGCCGGCCGCGATGAGTAAGCGGAATGAGGGGCGAACGCGCCGGAGTGCTGGCCATGGGCCCAGGCCGCAGGCACACATAGAAGTATGGATGCCGCAGCCATGGCCGTGCGGCAGATCCATCCCGCTTTGTGTGATTTAGTCAACATTTTTCCGTCTCTGGTTTGGTAGTTAGTCCCCGCTGTCTTCGTTATTACTGGAGAGCGCCTCCAACTGGTCCAGAAGTTGGGCGTTGTTTTCCATGGTTTGCAGGTCATGGACCACGGCGGTCTGTGGGGGAATGGCTGGCGGCTGGTTCCAGTTGGTGATGCCCAGATAGGCTCCTCCGCCCACCAGCAGCAAGATGGTCAGAGCCATGGCTGCCAGCGGACGAACATGGGCCACCGGTTGAAAAGCGAAGCGGGCGCGCAGAGTTGCCAACCATCCAGCCGGCGCGGCCTCGCGCTCTTCCCTGAGGCGCGCCTCCAGCCGCGAGAGGAAGTATGGGTTCGGCTCGGGCGTTTTCCAGGCATCCAGCAGGTCGATCGTCGTCCGCAACTCATCCAGCTCACGGCGGCAGCGGTCACACTCGTTCAGATGCGTTTGCACATTGTCCGGCAAAGCGGCCGACGCAGCGGCAGGATCGAGCAGCAGGAGAGCCAGTTTCTCGTCCATCCCTTTGCAATTCAACTTCATTCGCATGTTTGACATTCGTACCATTGGCTCCACCCCACTTCTCCGCCGGTCAAGCCCGGCTTGTTCCTGTTAAACAAAATCTTTCAACTTGCCTCTCAGCGTTTGGTATGCGCGAAAGAGCAGCGACTTGGTTGCTGACTCGCTCAGCTTGAGCACAACGCCGATCTCGCGGTAATCCATTCCCTGATACTTGTGCATCAAGACGGCCATCCGTTGCCGTTCGGGCAGAGCCATGACGTGCGTGCGAATGGCTTTCATGCGCTCGTCGTGCAGTAGGTTCTGTTCGACAGACGGTTCATCGTCAGCTACGTCCGGCGTGGCGCCGGTCAGCTCATCCGGCGCGTCCAGATAAACAGTTCGCGCGATCCGTTCGGACTTTGTGTCGCGCGCGTGGTTCACCGCCAGGTTTGTAGCGATGCGGTAAAGCCAGGTAGAGAACCGCGCCTCCGCCCGGTAGCTCTGCCTGGAACGGTAGACGCGCAGGAACACTTCCTGCGCCAGTTCCTCGGCAATTGCCTGGTTGCGGACCATCCGAAAAAGAAAGTGGAAGATGGGCCGGTGATATTTCACCGCAAGGTAGTTGAACCCTTCCTCGTCGCCGGCGGCGGCGCGCAGCATGATGGCGGCGTCGTCGCAGGGGTCAAGACCAGACGAGTCGTGGCTTGTGGTCAAACCTCGCCGCTTATCCGGCTGCGTAACCAGGCCCACTCCCAGGGACGGGTTGTCCAGGACCAGCGTTGCCATATCCACAGGAACACTATCCGAGCCGGAATGTTGCGCAGAAAGAGCGGTTTGCAAGCTGAATTTATCGTCTGTCGTTGGAGCTGCGCGGGTGCCGGAATGATTGCCGCCCGTACTGGCCATACGGAGCGCGAAACCTGATGTTGAAAGGCTTGAAGCAGCCGGGCCAGACACCGCCAATCCAGGGTCACCGGGGGCTATAACAGGGCACAAAACAACCTCCCCATCTGGGGGAAAGCCGGCTGCACGGCGAATTGATCTGGCGTTCCAGCGCATGGACAGTTGGGTGCAGGTTCCGGTTGGCCCGATTTGGCCGCCAGGGTTGGCCGCAAAGCCCCGCTGGTGTTACTCTAACCCATGGGATGCCCCGCTGGCTCTTCCTCACCAGCCCTTGCAAGCTGTTGCAAGCCTTAGTTAGGGGCGCTTAACTCAGCGGTAGAGTGCCACCTTCACACGGTGGAAGTCGCAGGTTCAAATCCTGCAGCGCCCACCATAAATCTTCCGACAATAAAACAGACTCTCTTCCAAAATGAAAAGCGGACTGTCTGCCTTGCAGACTAAAGTAAGGATCAATAAGCAAAAACAGCCTCCATGCGGTGGCCGTTCGCAGAAATTCAGAGTCGTGCAGGCGGGCTACTGTTTGGACTTCTGTTCAGCCCAGGCGCCGATAACCGGGATCTTGGTGCGCTTGCCGTTCAACGCGGTGAATGCACACCAGATCGAAGCGAGAATCCAGAGAAGCCATACCAGAATGTAGATGCCCAAATAGACAAGAAGAGACATGTGGTACGTATTGAGCATCGGGAAAAAGCTCAGGACTAAGCAGAGGACAAACGTCACAACAAAGAGCGCTGTGGACTGCCAGGCGTGGAAGCGCACATTGGCATTCTTGTTGTAGGGCGCAACTGCCAGGAAGAAGAGCGCCGGGACTACGGTGATGTAGGCGATTGCGCCGAGTGAGTTTTCAGAGAGGCCAGACTTTTTCGATTCGGGCATGAGCCCTCCTTATCGGGATGTGGAAAGAGGTTGAGGTTTCCCACGCTAAAGACGTGAAAAGAAAAGGAACGGAAACCAGCCAGATTGGCCAAATCTCTTTTGGCTACAAACAATATACTCCCCATTGCTTCCGTTTGGACTATTTCTTGCATCTGTTTCGTCCCAAACAAGTAAACACGCCAATAAGACTCTTTCCAGAGCCCCTTTTGGGCGGCCAACATTGCCGTTAGCACGTCTAACCGTTCAGGCAGCTTGCGGGCGGTATTATGTTCGCAGAGAAAGGGGCGAAATGAAGGCAGCTTTGCGCGTTGCAATCGCCGGAATGAGTGTATTGGCGGCGGCAGGCGGGATGGCTCAGCCTGGCCTGCAGACGCCGACGGTAGGGGACTTCCAGGTCAAGGAAATCAACGTGGCGGAGATTGACACATCCCATGTGAAGTTGGTCGTGGATCTCAACCTGATCCCGTCGCAGTCGACGATCCTGGAGAATCTGCGTCTTTGCTCGCTCCATCTGAATGGTATGCCGGTCTTCGCCTTGCCCTTGAACCAGGAGATGGTGATCCAGAAGGGCGTGTCGACGGCTCTGCCTCCGGTATACATTACGGTGATGTTTCGCGATGTGCATACAACAGAACCGTTGCGCCGGATGATCGAAAACCAAAGCGTCCAGCTCGAGGGCGAAGTGGTGGCGGACGTGCGGCTCACCCTGATGGATAAGCTGGCGCTGCATACCCAGCATCCCAGCGTGGAGATCGCGCTTAACCAGGACGTGCTGGTTACCCTGGGCGGCACGGCGATAGAGCGAAAAATGGCGCTGACCATTCTGGGGGTGATCGATACAGGGCTCAAAGCCAAATCTGTAGTGGACAAGTACATTCCGGGCATGAAGCCCCAATGGATTCGCGATCTTGAGGCCGATGCTCCGGCGAATCTGTTTGCAGTGGAATCGAGTTATACGCTGAAGCAGGCACACGCGAGTTACCCGGTGACATCGGTTCAGTTGGGCTTCCGCATAAAGCCTTCTCAAGTGGTGACCACGGCCGAGGCCAATGCGCCATGGAAATACGATGCGGAGTTTCTAGAAGCTGTGAAATCGCGCGCGCTCAGGCTGGTGAAGAACAGCCTGGATATCCAGCTTCGACCCGTGGGACAAGGTGATCCGATGCGGCTGAGCGCCAGGGATTTTACCGTGGAAATGCGCGGGGCTCCCCAGGAAAAAACTCTGATTGCCGCAGACGGCAAACACGGCAAGATGAAGGTATTGCAGCGCGCATCGCCCAGCGCGCTGGTAGTGCTGACGCTTCATGCGCCGCACGCATCAGAGGCGATGTCCGCGGCTCCGGCAACTGTTGCAACTCAGGACAGTTGGGAGCATGTTGCCGTCTTTCGCCTGCGCGAGGATGCCGCGACAAAGAAGCTATCGGTGGAAGTGCTGCAACTGGGTGCGAGCCGGGAGGGTCAGGGCATTCGGTTGAGCGAACCGGTGGATGCGGCGGTCTTCGGCTCGCCGATTGTGACGCCGGATGGGGTGATCGGGCTGGTGCAGAATGAGCAGACAGGGGCGTTTCTGCCTGCGGATTTGTTGGCGCCTGCGCTTGCACCGGTGTCCGCTCCTGCGCCTGCGCAGTAGAGCAGGATTCATTTCCATGATTAAAGGGACGGACTTCGGCCCGTCCCTTCGTGTCTTACTTCAATCGATGCACAACGTCATTGTGGGTCGTTGTCGCGCTTGCGCAGGATGGCGATAACTCCAGCCAACAGCACGACCAGCATCGCGCACAGCACAGCCGCAGAAAAGCGGAAGCGATGGCGATTGCTGACAGCATGAGCGATGGGGCCGTAGTGGGGATACTGCTCGTCAGCTGAGGCGCGGCAGGTGTGTTTGGTCCCAACAGGGTCGGTAAAGGTGATGAGGTAGGCCGGAATGCTTCCTTCGGCCGCATCGGCAGGGATATGGAGCGAGGGGTTGAGGTCGTTGGGGTTGTAGCTCATTCCGGGCGGCAAGGACGTTGCTGAGGGAAGGGATGCCCCAGGCGGCATTGACGCACCAGCCGGTATGGATGCCATGGGTGGCGTAGGTTGTCCGCCGGCGGGAGTCTGTGGCAGCTGAATCGTGCAGGAGTAGTCGGGATACTGACTCGTTGCCCACTCTTTAGCCGAAGCCTCATGAAGCAGATTGGCTTCATAGGACCAGCGGGAGGGAATGATGGCGCTGAGAACCTGGCCGGCATGGGGCATCAGGTAGATGGACCTCATGCCGCCGCCCAGGGCGATGATGGGCAACAGCACCACGGGCAGCATGGCGATGGCGCTCTCGGTGGTTTTGGAGAGAGCCGAAATGGAGAGGCCGAGTCCCGCGCCGATCATGGAAGAGAGCAGCAGAACGAGGAAGTCGTAGAGGAAGTTGCTGTGCAGGCCATCGATCAAGTAGATGATGGCCAGCATGGAGCCGCACTGGAAGATGCATAGTCCCAACAGCACGGCAAACTTGGAAAAGACATAGGGAAGCAGCTTGAGCGTGACCATGCGCTCGCGTTTGTAGATGGTCCACTCGCCGACAATGTCGCGGGCGGCGTTGTTGCAGCCGAACCAGATGGCGGCCACCACCATGAGGAAATGGACGATGGGCAGCTTTTGGGAGATTTCGTCGAAATGGTCGGGGCGCATGGGGTAGCTCACCAGCACCACCAGCACGGCAAATAATGGCGCCTGCGCCAGCAGAATGGCGGTCTGGGCGCGGTCCTGCAAGCGGACAATGATGTTGCGCTTGACCAGGGCGAACCATTGCCCCAGGTCGAACTGGCGGCGTGGCCTTTCTTCCCCGGTCTTGTCAGCGGCGGCGGGCTGCTTGCCGCTGCGATTTTCGACAAACTCCTTGCGGTAATGGGAGGCCAGGTAGCGCTGGCGCCAGGTCTCTGTGCGGTTGGCTTCCGGGACAGTGTTCATGCCGGAGAAGAGCATCTCCGGATTCAGTTCGTCACTCTGAAGGGGCGCTGTGTCGGTGGGGCCGGCAGCGGGAGAATTGAAAAACTGAATTGAATCCGGATAAGCCGGACCAAAGTAAACCAGCGCTCCGGGCTTGCTTCCCTTGTCGCGGGAGACCATGAGCAGGTCGTCGAACTGCTTGTAGACCTTAAGGCTGGGCTGATGGATGGTGGTGAGAATGGTCTTGCCGGATTTGGATAGTTCCTTCAGCAGATCTACGACCGACTCGGCGTCGTAGGATGAGAGGCCGGAGGTCGGCTCGTCCAAAAACAAAACAGGTGTATCGGTGATAAGTTCCAGTCCAATGTTGACGCGCTTGCGCTGACCTCCGGAGAGAGTTTTCTTTTCCGGAGACCCGATGACAGTATCGATCTTGTCGGGAATGCCCAGGTCGTCGAGCACCTTTTGAGTGCGGGCGTCGATCTCCGCGTCGGTCAGGTCGGTGCGCAGGCGGGCAGAGAAATAGAGCGCCTGGCGGACGGTCAACTGGGGATGGACGATGTCGTCCTGGGGCACATAGCCCATCATGTGACGGTAGAGGTCGTAGTAGTCGTAGAGGCTTTGGCCACGGAAGAGCACCGTGCCCCTGATCGGGCGGGTGTAGCCGTTGAGCGCCTTGAGCAGGGTAGTCTTTCCGGCTCCGGCCGGGCCCATCATGGCCACCAGCTCATAGGGAAAGACAGTGAGGGAGACAGGGTCCAGCAGGCGTGTGCCGTTGGGCGCGAGGACCACAATCTCCTTAGCCTCGATGGTGACCTTGCCGTTGTAGTCCCGCTGCGCCAGTTGGCCGTTTTCCATCAGTTGAAAACGGACGCTGCCCAGGCCAATCTCCTGGCCGGGCCGGGCCAGCACCTTGCCGGCAACGCGGACGCCGTCGAGATAAGTGCCGTTGCGGGAGCCAAGGTCCTCAACCAGAATGCCCTCGGGAGTGCGGGTGAGGCGCGCGTGGCGCCAGCTGACCATGGGGAAATCGAGGGGAATATCGCATTCAGGGTCGCGGCCGGCCTCCATCGATTTGCCGTGGAAGGAGACCGTCTGGAAGGCGGCCTCGCCGATCTCGACCTTGGCCTCAAGATTAAGAAGCTGTGCGGCGGAGATCTTGTAGGAGCCCAGAAAGACCTGGTCTGTGGGCTTCAAAACGGTTTTTTGGATGCGATGGCTCAGCTCTCCGATGGCTGTTCCATTGCGCGAGTTGTTGTCTACGAGGATAAATTGGCCGTTTTCTTCTGTGATGACAGCATGATTCCAACTGACAATGGGCAGGTCAATCTGCACAACGGATTTCGGGTCGCGTCCGATGGTGATCTGGCGGCCGCTGCCGGGGATTACGGGCGGTCGTGGAGAGCTTGCCGCGGCCGATCCGGCGGGAGCGACGGGCCAGGGCATAGGTACCTGGCCACCCAGGGTAACGCGTGCCCCATGCGGCACGTAAACCGGCTCATGGGGAGGGATTCTGGCCCCGTTCACAAAGGTGCCATTGGTCGAGCCCAGGTCTTCCAGCGTGAATCCATCCGCCTGGTGCGTCAGACGGCAATGGTGAGCGGAAACCTGCGCCTCTGGCACCGCCAGATCGCAGTCCTGCGCGCGCCCAATCACCCATGCAGCCTTCGGTTTCAGCTCATCTTCGGACATAAACAATCAGAAAAACCTGGAATGCTCACACTGTAGCACGCTATCTTTGCCCGGTGAAAACAAATGCGGCCTCAACCCTTTCCTCAGGGGTAAAAATGGAACGGTTCATTTACTGGTCGAGGCGTCTCCTTTGGTTTTCAGGCAACGCCAAAGGGCCGCAAAGCTCTCCAAGGACAGGGATTCGGCACGATCCAGGGGGGTGAGGCCGGCTGCGGCCAGCGATGCGGTAATGGCAGTAGGGGGAATTCCGGCGGCGCGTAGATTGTTGGCCAGAGTCTTGCGTTTCTGCGCAAAGCACTGGCGCACGAAGCGCAGAAAGGAGGCCTCTTCAACGCCCAATTCGGCAAAGAGCGGGGCAAACCGCCAGCGGAAGACGGTGGAATGCACATCCGGCGGCGGGGAGAATGCCGAGGACGGAAGTGTAAAGAGCTGCTGGGCTGGTCCGTACATCTGCACGGTGACCGAGAGCAGGCCGTAATCGCGTGAGCCGGGCTGAGCGGTAACGCGGTCGGCCACCTCGCGCTGCACCATGAGGACGGCGCGGTCCAGAGCGGTGTGGCTTGCGGCCAGCTTAAGCAGGATGGGCGAAGTGATGCCGTAGGGCAGGTTGCCCACTACCAGCAGGCGCTCGCTTTTGACAGTCGAATCTGTCGAAAACTCCGCGCAAGCCTTTTCAAAATCAAAATCCAGCACGTCCTGCTCGACGACGGTAACGCGCTCCGGCGGAAACTGTACGCGCAGATGGAGGGCTAGCTCGTGGTCCAGCTCGACGGCCAGCACGTGAGTGGCGCGGGCGGCCAGGGCTGCGGTAATGGCTCCGCGACCGGGGCCAATTTCGACCACGGTACGGCCGGAGAGGTCGCCGATGGAGGCCGCGATGCGCTGACTGGCCTCGGTGTCAACGAGGAAGTTCTGTCCGAGCTTGGGCTTGACGGGCATGGGCTGATTTGATGGTAGATGAAGCCGGACGGATGAAACGACTGCGTGCCGTAAAGTATGAGCGTAGTAGACTGACATTTTGGTTACACGTTTTTGATCAGTTGCCGCGGATTTGTTCGTTTGCCAGGGAGTTGCTTTCATGCGCATTGTCGTTGCCGCATCGGAGTGCGTGCCGTTTGCTAAAACCGGTGGATTGGCAGACGTGATCGGGGCGCTGGCGCCGGAGCTGGCTAAGCTGGGTCACGAGGTGACGGTCTACCTGCCGCTCTACATATGCGCGCGAGGGCAACTCCCGGAAAAATTGACCTACGCCGTCCGGTCGATTACGATTCCTTTTCAACACTGCAAGCGCAAGACGGGCATTGTGGATGGCGGCAGGCTCGCCGGAGTCCAGTACTACTTAGTGGATTGCCCGGATCTCTTTGAACGGGAGGGGCTGTATGGAACATCCGCGGGCGATTATCCCGACAACGCCGAGCGATACGCGCTCTTCTGCCGCGCGGTTCTGGAGGCGAGCAAGAAGCTGGGCGTGCCGCAGGTCTTCCATGTGCACGACTGGCAGGCGTCGCTGATTCCCGTTTATCTGCGCACGATTTTTGCTTCCGACACGCTGTTAAGCCACGCTGGCGTGGTGTTGACGATTCACAACGCCGCCTACCAGGGCGCGTTTCCGCCGGCGACCACCGAGCAACTGCTTTTTCCATGGGAGATTTTTACCATGGATAAGTTGGAGCAGTTCGACAAATTCAACTTCCTCAAGGGCGGGCTGGTTTACGCGGATATGCTGACCACGGTGAGCCGCAAATATGCCGAGGAAATTCAGACGCCGGAGTTCGGCGAAGGGCTCGACAGCGTGTTGCGCGGGCGAGCGGCGGACCTGCGCGGGATTTTGAACGGCGTGGATTATGCGGAATGGAACCCGGCCACGGACCGGAACCTCGCGGCAAATTACTCACCTGAGAATCTGGCCGGCAAGGCGCTTTGCCGCGCAGATCTGCTGAATGCCTTCGGATTGAAGATGGTGGAGGACTCGACACCGGTCATCGGCATCGTTTCGCGCTTTGTCTCGCAGAAGGGCTTTGATCTGGTGGAGCAGATTGCCGGCCGGCTGTCGGAGTTGAACGTGGCTGTGGTGGCGCTGGGCGCGGGTGAACCGGCATACGAGAAGTTTTTCCGCGATTGGGCCTTTTGGAACAAGGCCAACGTCGCTGTACGGATCGGCTATGACAACGCTCTGGCCCACAAAATCGAGGCCGGGGCCGACATTTTCCTCATGCCGTCGCTTTACGAGCCATGCGGGCTGAACCAGATTTATTCGCTCAAGTACGGCACGGTGCCGGTGGTGCGGGCCACAGGCGGGCTGGACGACACCATTGAGGAGTGGAACCCTCAGCAGGGAAGCGGGACGGGCTTCAAATTCAAGAGCTTGCGAGCCGAGGGTCTATGGGCGGCCATCGAGCGGGCGCTGGCTGCGTTTGAGGACAAGAAAGGCTGGAGGCGACTGATGCTCAACGGCATGGCGCAGGACTACGGCTGGGCGCAACCGGCGCGGGAGTATGCGGCGGTGTATAAGGAGGTGGCGAGTAAACGGGCTTGAGCGAATGAATACTATAGAACGAATGAATTAACTTGACACATTCATTCCTTCGTTATACGCTATCCTTTGGCATGATTTCCAAGCTATGGAGGACGAGATGACGCTATTAGCAGACGCAGTAGTAGATGTAACATGTGCTGTTGAAGTATTCATTGCGACGGCGCTTCTTCATCGAGAACATCCAGAGCGCAAGGATTTCTTGATTCAAGAGATTGTGAATCGAGCGGAGCAGGAGAATGTTACTGGAGATTTGCGCCCCGGCGTGAATGTTCACGCCTCTTCTCATTGTGTAGCAAATAAGGAGCCTAAACCGGCTCGGTACAGGATGCTTTTTGCTACGGGAAAGCATACACGCCGCCTGCTTCTACCAGGCGATGAGATTCACCGGGGAAGAAATGGGAAGATTATGCCGGAAGCAGATGAGATTCCTGAGAAGTATCTCCCGCTGTTGGAGTGGGCCAGGGAGCGATATGAGATGGCGCGCACTAAGAAGGTCCAACGGACTTATGATCCAGATGGGCGTATTTACCAACAACAGGATAGTTCTGATACTTCCCTCGCCGGTGTCGCCAAAGATGGTCAACAACGCTTTAGGCATTTGGACGGACTACTTCTAGCACGTGGGATTGGGGCGGAGATGGCGGCGGGGATCGACCCCGACGACTACATCCGGGAATTGCGCGAGGGATGGGAATGAGCAAGGTTTTTCTCGATTCCAATCTCTTCATTTACCAACTCGAGGACCTTGGTCCGCGAGGGAATCGAGCTAACTTCATCTTTGAACGGCTATCCGGCCGTAAAGACACAGTTTTCACCTCCACTCTTACGTTAGGAGAAGTGCTGGTGAAGCCTATCCGAACAGGTAATCGCGCATTGGAAGTCAAGTACAGAGACCTGTTGCGAGAGCCGGAAGTGAGGGTTCTTGCATTCGACAGGGCGGCAGGGGAAATATTCGCGCGGATTCGTCAGGACCGCGCTATTAAAGCTCCTGATGCCATTCAATTGGCAACGGCGGCGAGTGCAGGCTGCGATCTGTTTATTACGAACGATGACCGGCTATCCCATGCGTATGTCCCCGGAATACAGTTCATCGTCTCCATGGAGTTGGCACCAGTTTGATTTGCCCTTAAAAGATTAACTACAGCGGGGCGCTCGCGTTAAAGCATTTCTATTTGCCGTGGCTCTCTTCAACTGGCACTGAGGCTCCGTAAGTGCGACGCACGAACCACAACACCGGCAGTCCCAGCAGGATGAGTGCGGCTCCGAGCAGCGAGCCTTCCAGGTTGCCTAAAAAACTGTAGACGAGCACGGGGATTCCGCAAACACAGAATGTCGCCGGCAGCAGCGGGTAGCCCCAGACTTTGTAAGGACGCTCGAGGTCTGGCCGCCGCCGGCGGTAGACGAAGATGGTGGTGGCAATGAGCAAGTAGAAGATCCACTCGGCAAAGATGGCCAGATCAAACTGCATCTCAAACTGGCTGAAGAACAGCAACAGCAAAGTGGCCAGTATTCCCTGGATGCCCAGCGAGGTGGAAGGGGATTGAAAGCGCGGGCTGATGCGGGCAAACTGGCGAATAAAGAGCCGGTCGCGGGCGGCGGCAAAGGGGACGCGCGCGCCGCTCATTACAGTTCCGTTGAGAGTGACGAAGATGGAGAGGGCCATGGCGGCGGCCACAAAGCCTGCTCCGGTATGGCCGGCGACAACGGCCAGCGCATCCACGGCTGGTCGTTCACTGGCGGCAACCTGTGTGGCGGGGAGGACGTACTGCATGGCGGCGTTGGTGGCTATATAGAGAAAGCCGACGATGCACAGGCCGCCGATGAGCGCGATGGGCAGGCTGCGCCCCGGCCGTTTGATCTCTCCGGACAGGATGGGAAGGTCGGGCCAGCCGTCGTAAGCCCACAGGGTGGCGATCAGCGCCAGCATGAAGCCGCGGAAGCCGCCTACCGCATGGGGCAGAGTAGTGGAGAAATTGCTGAAGGAGCCGGAGACTGACGCGAAGCAAAGCGCGACCACGATGAGGATGAGAATAGCTTTCAGAACGGTGAAGACCAACTGGAAGTTGCCGGCCTTCTTGATCCCCAGGTAATTCAGGCCAGTCATGAACCAGACCACGGCGATGGCAAATATCTGCGACCATAGCAAGTGGAAGCGGCCGCCGATGGCCTCATTGCCGAGCCCGCTGAAGGCCGGGAAGAACTCCAGTGTGCGCGCCAGGCCGATGGTGATGGCCGCGGCAGAGGCCGGCTTGGCCACTGAAAACCAGGTCCACATATAGAGGAAAGCCGGCGTGTCGCCGTACGCGCCGCGCAGAAAGACGTAGCCGCCGCCGGCGTAGGGCAGCATGGCGCCCAGCTCGGCATAGGTCATGGCGCCGAAGAGAGAGAGCAGGCCGCCTACGATCCAGGCGAGATAGACGAGCGCCGAGGAACCAGTGTCGCGCATCATCTCGCTGGGCACAAGGAAGATGCCGCTGCCGATGACGGTGCCAACGACGATGGCCGTAGCCTGGCTGGCGCCCAGCACACGTGGCAGGTTAGCCATGACAGGTTGAATTTGCGAGGAAGAGGTCTGGCTCATGCTGTGTTGTGAGGGTAGCATGGGCGAGCGTCCCGGTTCAGGAAAATTGCGAATTATCGTCCATCTGAAGAGCTGGCTAGCAGGTGCAACGCAGATTCGAAGCGCAGGGTGGGCATTTTAGGCTGCAAACATCTCAGAGGAGGACTAAAGTGAAGTTGAAGAGGCCTGTAATTTGCGGTTCCGAAACTGCAGTCGCAGAAATGGAAAGAGTGGAGTAGAGAAATGCCTGAAACCATCAATTGGCCTAAGTCGACATCGCCACGGCGCCGCAACCGCCGCGGATTGCTGTTCTTCATCGCCGTCGTCGCTGTCTTGCTTCTCGGCGGCCGGACAGCGATCTCATACTGGGTTGACCTGCTATGGTTTCAGTCGCTTGGTTACGGCGATGTGTTCTGGAAGATGCGCGGGCTTCAGTGGGGCATCTTTACGGCGTTTTTTGTCCTGACATTTCTCATTTTATGGGGGACATTTTCCGCTCTCAAGCGAGCCCATGCCGACGATTTGCCCAGCGATCACACCCTAATCATCGCCGGCCAGGAGGTGAATCTATCGCTTAAGCCGGTGCTGCGCTTCGTTTCCATCGGCGGCTCGCTGGTCATAGCGCTTCTCACCGGCGGGGCGATGGCAGCGGAGTGGCAAACGCTGGCTTTGTGGTGGTACGCGCCGCGAGGCGCCAGCGGCATGGCTGACCCTATCTTCATGAGGCCGCTCGACTTCTATCTGTTTACCCTGCCGGCATGGCAACTCATCCTGGGATGGTTGCTGACGCTCAGCGTAATCGCCTGCGTACTTGCCGTGGTGTTTCTTATTGTTTCGGGTAGCTCGCGCGCGCTCCGCGGCAGTCTCTCTAAGTTACCCTTGCGCGGGCTCTCCCTCACGATGGCATTTCTGTTGCTTGTCATCGGCCTGCGCGTGTATGTTAGCCGCTTCGAGCAACTCTTCGATCACCACACAATCTTCGACGGAGTCACGTATACGGGAGCGCATATCACGCTTACAGGTATGCTCATAGTTAGTGCGGCGCTGCTGCTGGGTGCGGTGATCGCGGCCGCGAGCGGCGTGTTGACGCCGCGCGCACGCTGGCTGGCGGTGGCTATCGCTCCAGCCATAGTCTGTTACGCCGGAGTAGCGCTGGTGGGCTGGTACGTCTCCAGCTTTATTGTCAAGCCCAACGAGCTGGTTCGCGAGCAGCCCTACATCGCGAATAACATCGAGATGACGCAGAAGGCCTACGGGCTGGACCGCTTCCAGCAGCGCGAGTTTCCTGCCGAAACCACTGTCGATGCCACTGATCCGGCCAACAATCAGGCAACGTTGCAGAACATCCGCCTATGGGACTGGCATGCGCTCCAGGATACGCTGCGCCAGATTCAGGAGATTCGCACCTACTACGATTTTCCCGACATCGACATCGACCGCTATCAGATCAACGGCTCCATGCGCGAGGTGATGCTGGCCGCGCGTGAGCTGAGGCAGGACAAACTTCCGGAGAGCAGCCAAAACTGGATCAATGAAAAACTAATCTATACACATGGCTATGGCCTCACGATGAATACCGTCAATGGGTTCACGCCTGAAGGCCGGCCTACTCTGCTGCTGAGCAATATGCCGGTGCAAAGCACGGTGCCTGAACTCAACGTGACACGGCCCGAAATTTATTTCGGCGAGCAGACCACCACCGATGTATACGTGAAGACGCGGCAGAAGGAGTTTAACTACCCGCAGGGCGAAAACGACAATTACACCTCTTATCAGGGCAACGGCGGCATCGAGTTAGGCGGCTTATTGCGCCGCGTATTCATTGCTTTTGATCGCGGCGACCTGGCCAAGTTGCCATTCAGTGATGATGTAAACGCGGGGAGCCGTTTGTTGATGCGGCGCACGGTGCGCGATCGCGTCGCGGCTCTGGCGCCGTTTCTCACCTTTGATCAGGATCCGTATATCGTGCTGGGCGACGACGGCCGGCTGTCATGGATTATGGATGCCTTTACGCAGGCGGATACGTATCCCTATTCAACGCATTACACAGTTGATGGCCAGTCCGTCAACTACATGCGCAACAGCGTCAAGGTTGTGGTGGATGCCTACAATGGAACGACGACGTTTTACATCTTCGACTCTCAGGACCCGATCTTGGCGGCCTATCGCGCTATCTTCCCCAGCCTCTTTAAGGACGCGTCGGCCATGCCGGCAGGGTTGCGCAAGCACGTGCGCTATCCCGAACTGCTTCTTAAGTTGCAGGCAGAAGTTTACGGCTTGTATCACATGACCAATCCCGAAGTTTTTTACAACAAGGAAGACCAGTGGACGGTCGCGACGGAGATTGGCATGGGCGATAGCGGCGAGCAGCAGACAGAAACAATGGAGCCCAACTTCGTGCTGATGAAGCTGCCCGGAGAGAGCGGCGTGGAGTTTGTCGAGATTCTGCCATTTACGCCTCTCAACCGAAACAATTTGATTGGCTGGATCGCCGGGCGCAGCGACGGCGAGCATTATGGGACTTCGATTGTCTACGACTTTCCCAAGACAAAGCAGGTAGATGGGCCGTTGCAGATCGAGGCGCGCATCGATCAGAACGCGCAGATTTCCGGTCAATTGACGTTGTGGAATCAGCAAGGCTCGCATGTCCGGCGAGGTACGCTACTGGTCATTCCCTCCGGCAAGGCGCTGCTCTATGCCGAGCCGATCTATCTGCAAGCTAACACCAGCCCCATGCCGGAGTTGCGCCTCGTGGTGCTGGCTCTGCAGGACAAACTCGCCTATGGACCTACCTTCGAGGCGGCGCTTTCGTCGTTATTCGGCGGTGGAGTTTCGTCGCTGAGTGTCACTGAGAATCCGATAGCGGCCACTGCTACGGCGGGCGCTCCGCAGCCGGAACAGGATATGAAAGCGTTGATTGTAGAGGCGGGCAGGGACTTCGACGACTATCAGCGTCTCACGGCGGCAGGCAGACTCGCCGAGGCCGGACAAAAACTCGAAGCGTTAAAGCAGGTGATCGAAAAGCTGAATGCGCGGGCCAAATAGTCAGGCGGCGGAATTGGGCTCCAACTCCGCCAGGATCTCGGCGACGGCCACTTCGGCGGCCTTGGCAATCGCAGGCGAGAGCTCCATCGATATAGGCTGCCTGGGATCGATGGTGATGGCGTAGAGAACGACGTCGGGGCCTCCGCCCTGAATGTAAAAGACATCCAAGAGATTCTTGACGCCGATATCATGCGCGGTGAGCGTGGGCGGATAGTCGCGCGAGAATTTAGGCGTAGTGCGGGTAACGGTGCCGGGAGGGTTGCCGTCGGCGGCGGCGGGAGAGATAACGTGCTGGTGCGAGCGGTGCGGCAGGCGGTGGGGATGCCGGCACTTGAATTCGCCCGGCGGATGGGAGTGCAGGAGCGGGAGGTTTATCGGATGGAGCGGGCCGGGGCGAAGTCGCTCATCAAGCTGAAATCGCTGCGGCGTGCGGCGGAGGCTCTGGACTGCGAGTTGATTTACGCCATTGCGCCACGGAAGGGAACTCTGGGCGAGATGGCAGAGGGGCATCGGGCGGAGCGAGAGAAGGTGGTCGATATCAGGCGCACGAAGAGGGATGACAAAAGGGAGATTGAGGGCAGGCCGCGTCTGTGGGAGACGCCCGAAGAGCATGCGATCAAGGAGCTGCTGCGGCTGGCGGGAATCTGAGAAGCAGCCACCTGCGGTAGGGCAGAGGCCTTCGGCACAATCTTCGAATTGTTCCACGTGGAACTATTTCATTCTATTGAGTATATATGTAGGTTTACTACATAATTAACAGCAAGGTTTTGAAGATAAAAAAGTGCGGAAGTATGTACTTTACGCAAGTGACGGGATGTGGCGGGAAGCGGAGGGGTAAGGCGGGACAAGATCGGCCTGGAATTGATGAGGGGCGCAAGTCGTAGAATTCAGAGAGGAGTATGGGGAGATGACATCGCAGACCAAACAGTACATTGAAATGGAGGACATTCTCTCGGTTCGCTGTGACTGCAACGGGTGCGGCGCTTCGCTATCTGTGCCCCTATCCTCCAATTTAGCGGAGGCCCTTTTTAAGTGCCCGAAGTGCGGAAATTCGTGGGTGCGCTTCGAGGGCGGAACCCACGAAATCACGATCAATGAGTTTGCGAAGAGAGTAGGGGAATTGAAACTGCTCTTGCCCACGGCAGGGTTTAAGTTGTACATCGAAATTACGCCAGAATCAGAGAATTAACAGAACCCTGCGGGATTAGGCTGCCTCTTCTCGTTGAGTTCGCAGACACAAGGGGCGCAACAGCACCCGATATGTGCCGGAGGAACCTCATCCCCGGACGGAAAAGTTTGGCCCAACAAAACCGGACCCGCCTCTGCGTTCAAATCGCATATATCTCGCCCTTTGTGGAGGCTACCTCAAACGAGCGTCCTGGAGCGAACTCCCGGAGGCTCGCGAAAGAGAGCCGGCAGCGAGCAAAATGCAATGCGGCACCGGCGTATGGTCGCCAGTGCCGCAGTTGAGAGTCGCAAATATTTTGGAAGAGACAACCGTGTCTAGACTGCGTCCGTATAGATGAGACGAGCCAAGAGATTCTCGATTTGCTCCTGCTTGCCAGAGCGCGGTTGAGGATTGATGGCGTTTTTGAGAGCCAATGCCTCGATCTGATCAAGCGAAACCTTTCCGCCGAGCATGGCGACCGCCTCAGGCGACTTCCATCCTGCATAGCGTTGCTTGATGATCTCATCGTAGCGGCCGTCTTCGATCAACCTGGCAGCCGTCAGGAAGGCTCGAGCGCAGAGGTCGGCGCCACCCACATGGGCATGGACCATGTCTTCAGCGGTAAAGCTCTGGCGCCGCACCTTGGCGTCAAAATTGCACCCACCCTTGTTGAGGCCGCCGGCTTTGATGACGTGGTACATGCTCATCGTCATCGACCAAAGTTCGTTGGGGAACTGGTCGGTGTCCCAGCCCAGCAGTGCATCGCCACGATTGATATCCAGAGATCCCAGGAATCCCAGGGCGCCCGCAGTCGAAATCTCATGCTCAAAGGTATGTCCGGCGAGCATGGCGTGGTTGGCTTCGATATTGACCCGGACTTCCTTTTCGAGGCCGAAGCGCTTCAGGAATCCATAGACCGTTGCGACGTCAAAGTCGTATTGGTGGGTTGTCGGTTCCTTGGGTTTGGGTTCGATCAGAATCTGGCCGTCAAAGCCGATCTTGTGCTTATACTCCACCACCAGAGTCAGGAAGCGCCCCATCTGCTCGAGTTCCTGCTTCATATCGGTGTTCAGCAGAGTCTCGTAACCTTCGCGTCCGCCCCAGAGCACATAATTCGAGCCGCCGAGCCTCTTGGTGGCATCCATACAATTCTTCACCGTGGCCGCGCACCAGGCGAAAACCTCAGGATCGGGATTGGTGGAAGCGCCGGCCATAAACCGCGGATGAGAGAAAAGATTCGCAGTTCCCCACAGCAGCTTGGTCGGATACTTGCGCATCTTCTCTTCGAAATAATCCACCATGGTGTGGAAGTTCTTCAGGGTCTCGGCAAGCGTGTCGCCGCCGGGCGCGATGTCGGCGTCATGGAAGCAAAAGAAGGGCAGGCCGAGGACCCGGAAAAGCTCGAAGGCCGCATCGGCTTGCACCTTGGCCTGTGCAATCGGGTCGCCGGCGGCAAACCACGGGCGCTGGATAGTGGGCCCTCCGAATGGGTCGCCTCCTCGCATCGCCAGCGAGTGCCAGTAGGCGACCGCGAAGCGCAGATGATCCTTGAGGGGCTTGCCGAGTACTACCCGGTCAGCATCGTACCAACGGTAGGCGAGGGCCTTCTTGCTGGAAGGACCCTCGTATTTTACTGTTTCGAAAGAGCTAAAGATTGTTTCAGCCATGATGAATCTCCTGTTGTTCAAGAAAAATTGAAATCGAGCTTATGAGTTGCCCGGCTAAACACCATCAATTCTAAATGAAGAATGCGTCATGATGGCAGCATCGTAGTGGATCGCATTTTATCTGGCGTTTTGCGGCGGTGTCATCTAGAAATTATGTTGTATCACAACGCAGGCCCGTCTGCACAGATCCAGGCACTGTAGATTAGAAATCGCCGCGAAGAGCATCCAGCACTGACTATAATAGGGCGATGCCTTTTTGCACTCACCGAAGGCTTTGGAGTGGATCGATCATGTTGAGTCGCATTTGTCTGGCCCGCTTGGCGCGGCCGTTTTTTGCCTTATCTCTTCTAATTGGGTTGGCTGCGGCCATTCACGCACAATCTCTTGCCCCCGAAGTCACGCTGCCCGCGGGCTTTGCCACCATTGACCCCTTTGCGCAATCCATATTGATGGCGCGTGGAGTGAATGTGCTCGGCTACGACCCCATCTGGGCCGATTTCTCCAAGGGCCGTTTTAAGAAGGAGTACTTCCGCAAGATTCATGACGCCGGATTCGCCACAGTGCGCGTCAACCTGCAGGCCTTCCAGTACATGACGGCAGAGAACAAGTTGCCCGATTCCTGGTTCCGCATGCTCGACTGGGTCGTCGCCAACGCAACCGAAGCGCATCTGCAGGTCATTCTCGACGAGCATGACTTCAACTACTGCGGCGAGACGAGCTATGTCGAGTGCAAGCCCAAGCTCCTCTCCTTCTGGCAGCAGGTCGCACCCCGCTATAAAGACACTCCCAACAGCGTCACCTTTGAACTCCTCAACGAACCTCACGGCCTCATCTCCAACCAGGAGTGGAACAACCTCTTTCCTGAGCTGCTCGCCATCGTCCGCAAAACCAACCCCACCCGTAACATTGTCATCGGACCCGGTGTCTGGAACAGCCGCGCCGCGCTGAAAGATCTTGCCCTGCCCGGCGACGACGGTCACATTATTGTGACCTTCCATTACTACGAGCCTCTCCCCTTCACACATCAGGGAGCGCCTTGGGCTGGCGAAGAGATTCGCAGTGGGCATGACATTGCTTGGGGCAAGACAGAAGAGCAGCTCATCGTCGAGCGCGACTTCGATGGCGTCGCGCAGTGGAGTCAGGAGCATCATCGCCCCATCCTTCTGGGTGAATTCGGCGCCTATGACAAGGCTCCCATAGAGAGCCGCGTCCGCTGGGATGCCTTCATCCGCAAGACCGCCGAAGAGCGCGGTTTCAGCTGGGCCTATTGGCAGTTCGACTCTGACTTCGTGGTCTACGACGTGGAAACCAACAAGTGGAACGAGCCGATCCTGAAGGCTCTGATTCCGAAGCCGCATTGATCGTCAAACACGCTGGACCTTGGAGATGAGGCCGATTCTATCGCTGGTCCGTCTGCCGCATTCGCACATCGATCCTAACGGCTATACGGTGCGGAAGCGTAAGAGTCGGAACAAGCCTTCAGAAGTTCTATGAACGGGTTAGCAAACCACGTTCTCAGCGCAACTGGATCACTTCCGTGAAGTCGGCCAGCGTACATCGATCTACTCACGCCAGAGTCTCAGTTGGTGCCAACAACCCAATGCACTTGTCGAGCCTGCTGGGGTGGGGTGCGCTTTAAGATTGCGAGCCGGGGATCAGGGAGTAGTGGTCAGCGGCGAAAGGCCCGGGCCTGAAGGCCCTCGATATCAAGACACACTCTTTCAGGGGGTTGAAACCCCCTGCTCCCTGCGTCACCTGCGGTGCGGCCTAGCTCGCATGGGCATCTTTCAGGGGGTTGAAACCCCTGATTCCCTCCATACTGCAAACTCATGCACGGCTGTCGTACACTGATGAGCATAGCAGCCGCGAGGAGAATTGCCATGAAGCGATCGGCATTTGCGCAACGCAGCCTCAGAATGAGTCTTGCAGTCGCCTGTTTGCTTGGAAATCTGACATTCTGTGCAGCGCAAACGCCGCCGGCCAATGGCGAGACCATTGTGCTGATACGGCATGGGGAAAAACCGCCGGGCGGACTTGGGCAGTTGACCTGCAAAGGACTGAACCGTTCGCTGGCCCTGCCATCGCTGCTGATTGGCCGCTATGGCAAGCCGGATACCATCTATGCGCCGAATCCCAATGTGAAAATAAACGACGGCCACGTTCTGCCGAGTTACTCTTACGTGAGGCCGTTGGCAACCATCGAGCCGACCGCGATACGCCTGGGGATGCCGGTGAATACAGATATGGGATACAACCAGATTGACAAGTTGCAGCGAGAATTGCTCCAGCCTTCCTATGCCCACTCGCTGATTTTTGTTGCCTGGGAGCACGTCATGCTGCGTAATTTCGCCGTACAGATGCTGGAGTCTTACGGGAGCAATGCCGCGCAGGTTCCCGAGTGGCCCAACAGCGATTATGACACGATCTATGTTTTTCACATCACGAGGACAGGCAAGAACAGCGCATTGCACGCGACGCTGGAAATTCAGAAGGAAGATCTGGGGGATACACTGAAGGAGACCTGCCCCGGTGCGCAGTAGATTACCGACAAGCATGAAGACCTAATGTTGTGTGGAAAGATAAACTGGTTGCAATGTTGAAGTACGGATTAGATGCCAGAGAGATGCGCGTACTGAAGTCGCTGAAGACAGCGGAACGCATACAGCGTTTTCTGGATACGGAAATCGCGTATAACAAAGAGCCGGATGGGGACACGATACGCTCTCCGCGGCGAGTGTTGCGCGATGGGGTGGCGCATTGCTTTGAAGGCGCGCTGCTGGGGGCGGCGGCGCTCAGGGTACAGGGGTGTCCGGCCTTGCTGCTGGATTTGGAGGCCAAGCACGACGACGACCACGTGCTGGCGATTTTCAAGCAGCAGGGCTGTTGGGGCGCGATTGCCAAATCGAATTACAGCGGGCTGCGATTCCGGGAGCCGGTGTACCGCAGCCTGCGCGAACTGGTGATGTCGTACTTTGAACACTACTTTAACTTGGCGCGGGAGAAGACTTTGCGCAGCTACTCGCGGCCGGTGAATCTGGCGCGGTTTAACCGCATTGGCTGGATGACGGCGGAGGAGGATCTGTGGGTGATCAGCGAGTATTTGGAGAAGATTCCTCATGTGGCGTTGATGCGAAATGGGGTTGGGCGGCGAATGGCTCGCGTGGATGATCGGTTGTTTGCAGCGGGGTTGGCGGGGAGAGTGAAGTGAGAGGTAAAAAACAGGGAACAGGGAACAGGGAAAAGGGAATAGCATTACTCCCAGGTTCGAAAATACAGATACACGTCACCCCGTGGCAAAAGCTAAAGGCCCGTGGCTAAAGCCACGTTGATAGCCATGCCTGCATTCAGGGAGCTGAAACCCCCTGCTCCCTCCAAATCACGCTCAGGCGCGGGGGATTTCGAGAGCGCCGGTGAGGCTGGAGACGCGCGCGACGTTGTGGCTACGGCACCAGGATTCGAGTCCGCGGGAGATGCGCTCGACGGCGCGAGGGTCGGCGAAGCTGGCGGTGCCGACCTGGACGGCGGTGGCTCCGGCGAGCATGAACTCGACGGCGTCCTCGGGGGTGGTGATGCCGCCCATGCCGATGATGGGGATTTTGACGGCCTTGGCGGTCTCGTAAACCATGCGCAGGGCGATGGGCTTGATGGCCGGGCCGGAGAGGCCTCCGGTGATGTTGGAGAGGCGCGGCTGGCGGGTTTCGGGGTCGATGGCCATGGCCAGAAATGTATTGGAGACGCTGACGGCATTTGCCCCGACGTTTTCGGCGATTTTGGCCATGTGAGCGATGGAGGTTACGTTGGGCGAGAGCTTGACGATGAGCGGGCGGGTGGATGCGGTGTTGGCGCGGCTGACCAGATATTCGAGCTCACCGGGATCGGATCCGAAGGCCATTCCGCCGGCGTGGACGTTGGGGCAGGAGACGTTCAGCTCGTAGGCGGCGATGCCTTCGGCCTGATTGAGGCGCTCGATGACGGAGATGTACTCGCCCACCGTGTAGCCGAAGACGTTGACGATGACTTTGCAGCGGGGGTAGCGGCGGAGTGGAGGGAGCTTGCGGGCGATGAACTCCTCGACGCCGACGTTCTGGAGGCCGATGGCGTTCAACATGCCGGCCGCGGTTTGGATGATGCGCGGCGCGGGGTGGCCGGGGATGGGCTCGCGCGAGATGCCTTTGGTGACGAATCCGCCGATGCGCTCGAGGGAGACGATCTCTTCGAACTCGATGCCATAGCCAAAGGTGCCGCTGGCGGCGATGACGGGGCTGGCCAGTTCCAGGCCTGCCAGCGAGACTTTCATCTCAGGTTTCACGCGCGAGCTTCCTTTACGACAGTGAATAGTGAACAGCTAATAGTGAACAGTCGCAATCCGTGAAAAAACTATGCGCTGACTGTCTCACTGGCTTTTACCTTGACCGGAGTGAGCCATCCGAAGCGGTCGGGTTTGAGGCCGTTGGCAATGCCGAGGAATTCGTCGGCGATTTTTTTGGTGACTTCGCCGGGCTTACCATCACCGATGAGGATGCGGTCGATGGAGCGGATGGGCGAGACTTCGGCGGCCGTGCCGGTGAAAAAGACCTCATCGGCGATGTAGAGCAATTCTCGCGGGATGGGCTGCTCGATGACCGTATATCCCAGGTGGCGGGCGATGGCTATGGCGCTGTCGCGGGTGATGCCGGAGAGAGCCGAGTTGCCGAGTTGCGGGGTGTAGAGCACGCCGCTGCGCACCACAAAGACGTTTTCGCCGGAGCCTTCGCTGACCATGCCGTTCACGTCGAGGGAGATGCCCTCGGCGTAGCCGTTGATGTCGGCCTCCATGCGAATCAGTTGCGAGTTCATATAGTTGCCGGCGGCCTTGGCCAGGGCGGGCATGGTGTTGGGCGCCAGCTTGTTCCAACTGGAGATGCACACGTCTGCGCCGCCATGACCGGCGACGTACTTGCCCCAGGGGAAGTTGGCGATGTAGACCTCGACGGGCGAGCCTACGGGGCTGACTCCGATTTCGCCGTAGCCGCGGAAGGCAACGGGACGGATGTAGCAGGGAGCAACTCCATTCGCCTCAATTACATCCACGACGGCGGCGCAGAGCTCGTCGAGCGTGAAGGGGATCTCCATGCGATAGATTTTGGCCGAGTCCAGAAGCCGCTGCATATGCTCCGGCAGGCGGAAGACGGCCGAGCCATGGGGCTGGCCATAGCAGCGAATTCCTTCAAAGACGCTGGAGCCGTAGTGGACCACATGACTCATGACGTGGATGTTGGCCTGTTCCCAGGGAATGAGTTTGCCATTGTGCCAGATTTTGGAGGTGGCTTGGATAGGCATGGGGTTTGGAGCGCTCCTTGGTTATGCCGTGTGTACTCTTTTAGGGTAGCGCGAGAGAGGCGGAAGTGTCACGGAAGAGTGGGGGCGGGCAGGACAGATGTTACTGTGCCTGAACATGGTACAAATGGGATTTAGCGGAACGCCGCATAAAATTTTGCGGTTTTCATCATTCCCTTTAAGAAGAGGAGTCAACGGCCGATGAGTCAAGGATTAAATATCCTCAAGGATGCGGAGCTGGATTTTCTATCGCTGGGCGCGCTGGTTCACCGGCTCGATCCGGGAATTATCCCATTCCGCAAGGCGACGGAGTGCAAGATACACGTCAGCGGCGGCGAGTTCAATGTGGCTGCCAACCTTTCGGATTGCTTTGGCCTGAAGACGGCAATCGTTTCGGCGATGTCGGATTATCCGATTGGCGATCTGATTGCGGAGCGGGTGCGCGCCATGGGGGTGAAGGCGTTTTATAAGCACTTCAAGCACAACGGGGTGAACGGCCCCAACATGGCCACGGTCTACAGCGACCAGGGGCATGGCGTGCGACCTCCGGTAGTTTTCTACAACCGCTGCAACGAAGCGGCGGGGCAACTGAAGCCGGGAGATTTCGACTGGAAGGCGATTTTTGCCAAGGGCGTAAAATGGGCGCACAGCGGCGGAATCTTTGCGGCTTTATCGCCGACTACCGCGCCGCTGGCGGCGGAGATGATGCGGGAAGCCAAAGCGGCGGGGGCAGTAACTTCATTCGATTTGAATTTTCGCGAGAAGCTGTGGAATATACACGGCGGAGCGGGGAAGGCCGTGGAGACCATCGGCAAGATCGTGGAAAATGTGGACGTGCTGGTGGGCAACGAAGAGGATTTGCAGAAGGGTCTGGGCATTTCCGGGCCGGAGGTGGCGGCGAAATCGAAGCTCGATCCAAGCGTGTTTTTCGGCATGATCGACAAGGTGGTGAAGAAGCATCCGCATGTGAAGGTGGTGGCCACGACGCTGCGCGAGGTGCACTCCACCAGCTGGCATAGCTGGAGCGCGGTGGCGTGGGTTGAGGGAAAGACCTATATCGCTCCGACGGCGGAGCTGGATGTTCTGGATCGAGTGGGCGGCGGCGACGGCTTTGCGACGGGTTTTTTTTATGGCCTGTTGACTGACGAAGCGCCGGAAGAGGCCGTCAAACTGGGATGGGCGCATGGCGCGCTGCTGACCACCTTCCCCGGCGATACAACCATGGCAACCGTGGAGCAGGTGAGAGCGTTCGCCAAAGGCGGATCGGCGCGCATTCAGCGCTAAAAACATTTCAGGAAATTGGGAGGTTGTATGGCAGATGCATCGTGTGACATTGGCCTGATTGGACTTGCTGTCATGGGACAGAATCTTGTTCTCAACATGAACGACCACGGCTTCAAAGTTGCCGTCTTCAACCGCACCGTGTCTAAAGTGGACGTCTTTCTGACGAACGAAGCCAAGGGGACGCAGGTGGTGGGGGCGCACTCTGTCGAGGAGTTTGCCGGACTGCTGAAGAAGCCGCGGCGCGTGATGCTGATGGTTAAGGCGGGCGCCAGCGTGGATGAAACGATTGAGCACGTGCTGCCTTGCCTTGAAAAGGGCGACATTATTATTGATGGCGGGAACTCGCTGTTTACCGACTCCACACGCCGGACAAAGTACCTGGCAGCCAAGGGAATTTTGTTTATCGGCACGGGCGTCTCCGGCGGCGAAGAAGGCGCGCGCCACGGACCGTCGATTATGCCGGGCGGGAATCCGGCGGCGTGGCCGCATGTGAAGGAAATCTTTCAGGCCATCGCTGCCAAGGTGGAGGACGGAACGCCTTGCTGCGACTGGGTGGGCGAGGATGGCGCCGGACACTTTGTCAAAATGGTGCATAACGGCATTGAGTATGGCGATATGCAGCTGATCTGCGAGGCCTACGACCTGCTGAAACGCGGGCTGGGATTGAGCGCCGATGAGCTGCACGAGGTCTTCGCGGAGTGGAACAAGGGCGAACTGGACAGCTACCTTATCGAGATTTCCCGGGACATCTTTGCCCACAAGGACGAAGACGGGAAGCCGCTGGTGGACAAGATTCTGGACACTGCCGGGCAGAAGGGCACAGGCAAGTGGACGGTCTTCAGCTCGCTTGATCTCGGCCAGCCGGTGACTCTGATTGGCGAGTCGGTTTTTGCGCGCTGCCTGTCCGCACTGAAGGAAGAGCGTGTGGAGGCAGCGAAGATTTTGAAGGGGCCGGCGGTGAAGGCTTCTGCCGGCGACCGAGCCGCATTTATCGAGGATGTGCGCCGGGCGCTTTACTGCTCAAAGATCGTTTCCTACGCGCAGGGTTACATGTTGCTGAGGGCCGCCGCCAAGGAACATGGCTGGAACCTGAACATGGGCGGCATCGCGCTGATGTGGCGCGGCGGATGCATTATTCGCAGCCGCTTTCTGGGCAAGATCAAAGAGGCCTTCGACAAGAACCCGGGAATCGAGAATCTGCTGCTGTACAGTTTCTTTTCCGCGGCGCTCAACAACTATCAGGCTTCGTGGCGCAAGGCCTTGGTTCATGCGGTGCAACTGGGCGTGCCCACGCCTGCATTTTCAACGGCGCTGGCGTTCTATGACGGCTATCGCACGGCGCGCTTGCCAGCTAACTTGTTGCAAGCGCAACGCGACTATTTCGGCGCGCACACCTATGAGCGCATCGACAAGCCGCGCGGCGAGTTCTTCCACACCAACTGGACGGGACATGGAGGGCGAGTTTCCTCCTCGACTTATACCGTTTAGTAAGGCATGTTCCAGGACAGAGGTCTGACCTCTGGGTTGGTCGAAGATCACATCTCCCAAGGAAGGCAGAGATTAGTCATGCTAATCCACGAAGATCGCTTATTCCCCGCCGACGCGGCAACGAGAAAGATAGCCAAAGCTCTGTACGCGCACGTCCGCAGGTTGCCCATCATCAGCCCGCACGGGCATACGCAGGCGGGCTGGTTTGCCAGGAACGAACCTTTTCCCGACCCGGCAACGCTGTTTGTGCAGCCCGATCATTATGTCTTCCGGATGCTCTACAGCCAGGGAATTACTCTCGAAGAGCTGGAGATTGGGAAGGAGAAGCTCAAGGACGCGCGCAAGGTGTGGCGCATCTTTGCCAGCCATTACTACTTGTTTCGCGGAACCCCGACGCGCATGTGGCTGGATTTCGTTTTTCAGGAATTATTTGGAATGAAGGAGCGGCTATCGGCGAAGACGGCCGACCTGTACTTTGATACCATTGGCGCGAAACTGAAGACGACGGAGTTTTTACCTCGCGCGCTTTATGAGCGATTCAATCTGGAGGTGCTGGCAACAACAGATTCTCCCCTCGACTCTCTGGCCGATCACCAGGCAATCCGCGCATCGGGCTGGAAAGGGAGGATTGTGCCCGCCTTCCGTCCCGACCCGGTTGTTGATCCGGAGTTTGACGGATTTTCTAAGGCAATAGTCAAGCTGGGCAAGCAGAACGGCGAAGATACATCGACCTGGACAGGCTACCTGAATGCTCTGCGCAAGGCGCGACAACGCTTCAAGACGCTTGGCTGCACATCTACCGACCATGGGCACCTGACCGCGCAAACTGCCGATCTGCCCGCAGCCGATGCCGCCGAATTATTCAAAAAGGTCTTCACGGGCAAGGCCGATTCACAACAGAAGGTGCTCTTTCAGGCGCAGATGCTGACCGAGATGGCGCGGATGAGCCTGGAAGACGGGCTGGTGATGCAGATACATCCAGGCGCCGTGCGCAACCACAACCGCAAGCTTTACGAAAAATATGGACGCGATGTGGGCGCTGACATTCCCCGGGCGACAAACTACGTGGATGCGCTGCGGCCTCTGCTCGACCGCTTTGGCAACGAAAGCAAGCTGATGATCATTCTTTTCACGCTGGATGAAGCGACTTATAGCCGCGAATTGGCGCCGCTGGCCGGGCACTATCCCTGCCTGCGTCTGGGGCCGGCGTGGTGGTTCAATGACAGCCCCGAGGGGATAATGCGTTTCCGTCAGCAGGTGACGGAGACGGCGGGCTTCTACAATACGGTGGGATTCAACGACGACACGCGCGCCTTTCTTTCGATTCCCGCGCGGCACGATGTGGCGCGGCGCGTGGATTGCGCCTTTCTTGCCAAGCTGGTTGCCGAAGACCGTCTGGACGAGGAGGAAGCGTTTGAAGTTGCCTACGAACTGGCATACGGATTGGTGAAAAAGGCGTACAAACTGTAAGTGGAGATAGAGGATGGGCAATCCAGGTTCGCGGGCTATCAGCGAGGCGGGAATATCACCGGTCACGAAGATAGGAAACGTGCGCTGGACGATCTGCGCCATGCTCTTTGCCGCCACCACGATCAACTACATGGACCGCTCGGTGATCGGGCTTGTCAAGCCTACCCTCATGCAGAGCGTTGCCAATCACGGCATCGGCATGACCGACAAGGGCTACGGTTACGTTACAGCCGCCTTTATGGTTGCGTATGCACTGGGCCTGCTGGTCGCGGGGCGCTTTGTGGACAAAGTTGGCACGCGCATCGGCTACATAATGATCATGGGCGTCTGGAGCCTCTCGGCGATGGGCCATGCGCTGGCCAATACTATGCTCGAGTTCGGAATTGCGCGCGCCTTTCTGGGGATAGGCGAATCGGGCAACTTTCCCGCAGCCAACAAGACCAATGCCGAGTGGTTCCCGCAGAAGGAGCGCTCGTTCTCATTTGGCATCTTCAACTCCGGCGCCAACGTGGGCGCCATCCTGGCCCCGGCCATCGTACCCTGGGTGGTGATTCACTACGGTTGGCATTATGCATTTCTGAGCACCGGCATATTCAGCGTGACGTGGATTCTGCTGTGGTTCACCAAATACCGCAAGCCCGCCGAGCATCCGGCGCTCTCGGCCGCCGAATTGGCCTACATCAACCAAGGAATAACCGAGAAGGAAACACCCGCCAAGACATCGTTGGCCGAGATGTTGGGCATCCACTTGTGGGGCATCCCCCAGACCTGGGCGTTTGCCATCCCCAAATTTCTCACCGATCCCATCTGGTGGTTCTATCTGTTCTGGATACCCTCTTACTTCAGCGATAAATATCATCTGGACATCGCGCATCTGGGGCTGCCTCCGATTATCATTTACAGCGCGTCGACTGTTGGCAGCGTCGGCGGAGGCTGGTTGCCCGCTCCTTTCATGCGTTTAGGGCTTTCGGCAGAGCGTGCGCGGCTGACGGCCATGCTGCTTTGCGCCTGCATTGTTATTCCCGTTTTTCTGATCAACTACACCAACTCCGAATGGGTAGCAATCGGCCTGCTCGGCCTGGCGGCGGCCGCGCATCAGGGATTTTCAGCCAATCTCTTCACCACACCGTCTGACATGTTTCCGAAAAGTGAGGTGGGTTCTGTCACGGGCATCGGCGGCATGGCCGGAGCGGTTGGTGGCGCACTGCTGATGCTCTACTCAGGCAATATAGTACAATTGACGGGCAGCTATGCCACCCTCTTCATTCTTGCCGCTAGTGTTTATCTTATCTCGCTGCTTATTCTGGTACTGCTCGCTCCCGGATTGAAAAAGGTGGAGTTAACCGCATGAGTCTATACTGCGCAGTTGGAAGCGTCGATGCCGATCTGACCGCTAAGCAGTTGAACGATCTGCTGGTGGAGGGTCTGGCCAAGCTGGGGGCACGCAACAAAGTGCTGGCCGTGCCGCCCGATCAAACCCGCGCACACTCCCGCGCCGGCGATTTGACGCGCTACGCATGGAAGCACTACGGCGAGCGGCTGAAGGCAGTTCTGCCCGCGCTGGGAACCCATGTGGCGATGAATCCCGAACGGGTCGCGGCCATGTTCGGCGAAATGCCGCTTGAGCTTTTCAAAGTTCATAACTGGCGTACGGACATCGAAACACTGGGCGAGGTACCGGCGGAGTTTATCAGAGAGCAGTCGGAGGGCAAGCTGAATTATGCGTGGCCTGCGCAGATCAACAAGCTCATCTCGCGGGGCGGCTTCGATCTGATTCTCTCCATTGGCCAGGTAGTGCCGCATGAAGTGATCGGCATGGCCAACTACAACAAGAACATTCTGGTGGGGACGGGAGGGCGCGACGGCATCAATCGCAGCCATTATCTGGGCGCAGTCTACGGCATGGAGCGGATTATGGGCCGGGCGATCAATCCGGTGCGCAACGTGCTCAACTACGCCGCAGATCATTTCCTGACGTATTTGCCCATTGTTTATTTGCTGACGGTAGTGAGCCGCAGGACGGACGGCGGGCTGGCGGTGCGCGGCCTTTATATCGGCGACGACATGGAGTGCTTCACACTGGCTGCCGCGCTAAGCCTGAAGGTAAACTTTGAGATGCTCGACGAACCGATCAAGAAAGCTGTCGTCTATCTCGATCCCGATGAGTTTCACTCCACCTGGCTGGGGAACAAGGCCATCTACCGCACGCGCATGGCGCTGGCCGACGGCGCTGAATTGATTGTGCTGGCGCCGGCCGTCAGGGAATTCGGCGAAGACAAGACTATTGACGCATTGATCCGCAAATACGGCTATCGCGGCACACCGGCAACGCTCAAGGCGGTGGAAGCCAATGCCGATCTAGCCAACGATCTAAGCGCGGCCGCTCACCTGATTCACGGCTCCTCGGAAGGGCGCTTCAGGATTACGTGGTGCCCAGGCCATCTCAGCAAGGAAGAGGTCGAGGGCGTGGGCTTTGGTTATGGAGATTTGAAGGCCATGCTCAAGCGCTACGACCCAGGCAAGCTCTCGCTCGGCGTGAACAAGGTTGATGGGGAAGAGATTTTCTTCATCTCCAATCCGGGTCTGGGGCTGTGGGCGCATCGCAGCCGCTTTTAATTCGGAGGAAAATGGATAAGAACGAACTGATTCTTCCGAAGTATTCCGTGGGAACCGGAGACCGGTTTGAGCACCAAACCAAAGCACAGCTGCAGGCCTGCATTCAGGCACTTGAGGCCGGTGTTGAAGTGATTCCTGTATGGAACAAGTCGAATCGTGAGCACACTATCATTGGCTCGGAACCGGCCGCGACGCGCGCTGCTGCCGATGCCGCAGTCAAGGCGCTGGGCTGGAAGTTGCCTTACTTCTGCGACGCCGACCATATTACTCTGCAAACCGTTGGACGCTTCTTTGACGCCTGCGATTTCTACACGCACGATGTGGCAGACTTTATCGGACAGCCCGCGCCGGAAACCGAGGTAGATCACTTTATTGGCAAACATAAGGAGTTGCTTGGGCACATCCAGCTCGAAGGAGTCAACGAGAGCTTTGAGATTACGCCGGAGATTCTGCGCCAGACAGCGCGGAAATATCTGACCGCCGTGAAGAAGGCCGGCGAGATCTATCGCGCCATCGTGGCAGCCAAGGGGGAAGGGAAGTTTATCGCCGAAGTCTCGATGGACGAGACGGACACAGCGCAGAGTCCCATCGAGCTGCTGATTATTCTGGCGGCCATCAGCGATGAGGGTATTCCCGTGCAGACCATCGCGCCCAAGTTCAGCGGTAGATTTAATAAGGGCGTGGACTATGTAGGCGACGTAGCGCAATTCGAGCGCGAGTTTACGCTGGATGTCGCGGCCATCGCTTACGCCGTGAAACATTTCGGCCTGCCCGGAAATCTCAAGCTGAACATGCACTCCGGCTCGGACAAGTTTTCCATCTATCCGGCGATTCACGCGACTATGAAAAGGTTCAACGCCGGCGTTCACCTGAAGACCGCAGGAACCACGTGGCTGGAGGAGCTGATTGGCCTGGCTGAAGCAGGAGGTGACGGGCTGGCTCTGGCCAAGGAGATTTACGCCGAGGCTCTCGCGCACCGTGAGGAATTGTGCGCGCCCTACGCTACCGTCATTGATATTGATACAGCCAAGCTGCCGATGCCCGCAGAAGTCAATGGCTGGTCTTCCGAGCAGTACACCTCAGCATTGCGGCCTGTACGCGGAGCAGCGGTATACAACCCGAGCCTGCGTCAGTTGTTGCATGTGGGCTACAAGGTAGCGGCCAAACTGGGACGTCGATATCTCAGCCTGCTTGAAGCCAACGAAGCAGTGATCGCGAAGAATGTAACCGAGAACCTGTACAAGCGTCACATCGCTCCTGTCTTTCTGGGGCGAAGCGCTTGAGATTACGCTTTGAAGTTTCTTTGATTTGAATGAAGATACGAAATTACGATAGGGAGCGCGAAATGGGGAAAATGGAAGCAGCGGGAAGTGAGCAAAAGCAGGAGCGCGGGCAATGCGTCTTCGATCTAGCAGAACTGACGAAGATGTACGACTTCAGAGGCAAAACAGTGGCCATTACCGGTGGCTCTGGAGTTCTGGGCAGTGAAATTGTTTGCGCTCTGGCCGGATGTGGCGCAAATGTCGCCAGTTTAGACGTCAATATAGATGCCAGCAAGGCGCTGGTAGAACGTATGGGAGAGCGCGGAAAGCAGATAACCCTTTTCAAGTGCGACGTGCTCGACCGCGAGAATATATTTCAAACAGCTAAAGATGTGGTGAGCCGCCTGGGCAAGCTGGATTGCCTGATCAACGGCGCGGGAGGCAACAAACCCCAGGCCACCACCAGCGCTGAATTGAAATTCTTTGATCTGCCACCAGACGCCATACGCTGGGTCTTCAACCTGAATGTTCTGGGCACGATTTTGCCCTCGCAGGCGTTTGGAAAAGTCATGGCGGAGCAGGGGTATGGCGTGATTTTGAATATATCGTCGATGAACGCCTTCCGGCCTCTGACCCGCATTCCCGCCTACTCGGCGGCCAAGGCAGCGGTGAGCAACTTTACGCAATGGCTGGCCGTACACATGGCACAGGAATACTCGCCGAAGATTCGCGTGAACGCCATCGCGCCCGGCTTTTTTCTCACCAATCAAAACCGTTTTCTGTTGACCGACAAGGAAACGGGCGAGTGGACCGAGCGCGGCATGACAATCGTTGGGCACACGCCGATGGGGCGGCTGGGCGAACCCAAGGATCTGCTGGGGTGCGTGCTGTGGCTGCTCTCTCCGGCTTCGGAGTTTGTGACCGGCGTAGTGATTCCTATCGATGGCGGTTTTTCAGCGTTCAGCGGCGTTTAGACACGACTTTTCGCATATTGGGTTGATCTAAAAACCAGCATACAGTTCGTTAAAGCGTACGCAGAAAAATAGCATTAACTTGTTGATAATAAGCTAATTAGGGGTGGGGTGACATTACGAGCATGCCTAATTTTGAGTCCGGTGCATTCAACCGTGCTCTGCCATCTCTCCGCGTGTTCACTGATTTCTGTAATACAACAGGTATGCAATCTGCCCACAAATAGTTTACTGGTCAATGAGCTACGGATGTAATACCGGAGAGGCGAAAGCTGAAAATAGCGTCTGCGGGTTGAGAGGGAGAGCACGTATACAAATCCAGCCAATTTACGCACCGCAAAAGGCCGCAGAGCAGAAATATGCATGTAACCTATGCTGAGTCTGTTCCGTAAGGTTAAGTAGAAGAGCGAACTACGAATTATGATCCGAAAGGCGGCGCCGGAAGAGGCGAGAAAGAAGATGCCGCCAGGCCGCAGAGATTGTACTTGACAGCGCGTGTCTTTCGCGTTATACATGACTCATGGTCATAAATGCCCGAAAATCGAATATGAGTAAGGGTCAGAAAAAGCGTTCCACTGCGCTCGTTGAGAAGCTGACAGCCGGTGGGCGGGCTAATCCGCCGGACGCCGGACGCCGCCAGCGCCGCGCTGCCGAAACGCGCCTGCGCCTCTTCCGCTGCGCGCTGCAGTTGATTGCCGAGCGCGGCTTTCCCTTTGTCACGGTGGAGGCGATCACCGAAGCGGCGGACGTGGGCAAGGGAACCTTTTTTAACTACTTCGCAACCAAGGATCACGTGCTGGGCGTGATGACCGAGATACAACTGGGCAAGGTGAGGGAAGCATTATCTGTCGCCCAGAAGGGCAAGCGGACGATTTATTCCGTTCTGCACCGGCTAATGCTGCGGCTTGCCGAGGAGCCTGGACGCAGTCCCGATCTTGCGCGAGCGCTGATCTCCTCATTTTTGGCCAGCAAAAGCGTTCGCAAGATGATTGTGGGCAATATGATGGAGGGTCACAAGATGATCGCAGAGGTTGTGGCCGCTGGACAAAGGCGCAAAGAGATCGATCCCCGCTTGCAAAAGGAAAAGGTTGCGACACAGCTCATGCAGGCGGCGATGGGCACGATCCTGCTGTGGTCGGCTCACGGGGAGTCCGCGCTCAACGAATGGATTGAAGATAGCTTTCAACACTTCTGGAGAGCGGTCGCCCTCTCCGGTCGAGGGCAGAAATCATGAGATCTGACTTGCGCATTATAGCTTTTCTTTTACTAGCTGGTTTGGCCGCGTGTGCTTGCAGCACAGCGCAGCAACCCGCGCCTTATCGGCTTACGTTGCAGGATGCAATTCAGAAGGCGCTTCAGGCCAACTTGAGCGTACTGGCCGCGGGTACGCGAGTTGAAGAGGCGGAAGGCACGCGGATGCGCCGCCTGTCGGCCGCGCTGCTGCCGCGCGTGAACGCTCAGGCCTATGCAAATTATCAAAACCACGATCTGCAAGCCGAAGGACTCTCTTTTACAGGTCTTCCTATTCCGAAGGTGGTAGGGCCGCTCTCGAATTACGATTTCCGCGTTTATGCGCAGCAGAATATTGTCGATCTGCAAAGCTATCGCGATTTCAAGGCCAGCGAACGCGCTCTCGATGCCGGCAAGATGGATGAGCGGGATGCGCGTGATCTGATCGTGCGCGCCATAGCCGCGCTCTATCTGAACGCCCAGTCGGCGGAGGCGCGAGTGAATGCGGCGCAATCGCGCGTGACAGACTCAAGCGCGCTGTACAAACTGGCCAAAGACAAGCACGACGCCGGGACAGCAACGGGAGTGGACGTGCTCCGCGCGCAGGTGCAACTGGCCAACGACCGGCAGGCGTTGCTGATCGCCAATAACCAGTTGAAGCAGTCGCTGCTGGAGCTGGCGCACAACCTGGGTATGAACCCTGCCACGCCGTTGGAGCTTGCGGAACCGCTTAACTATCGGGTCTTGAATCAGCCGGAAATCGATACGATTGTACCGGCGGCTTTGCAGTTCCGCGCCGACTATCTCTCACTTCAAAGCCAGCGGCAGGGGCTGGTCGAGCAACAGCGCGCCAACCGCGCGCGCTCCTATCCGAAGTTGAGCATAAACGGGAATTTTGGCGAGATTGGGCGCAGCATCGGAGGAATGCAGAGCACCGGCCTGCTGCAAGGCCAGATTGATTTCACGCTCTTCGACCGTGATCGAAACGGAGAGGCGCAGGAGCTTGCCAGCCGCGTGAAGCGCATTGACGACCAGATTGCCGATCTGCGGCGGGGCGTTGAGGAGGACATACGCGCGGCGCTGCTGAATCTGGAGTCCGCGACAGAACAAGTGGCAGTAGCCAAAGAGGGGCAGGAACTGGCGCAGCGCGAGCTGGAAATGGCGCAGGATCGTTTTCAGTCGGGTACCGCCAACAATGTCGAGGTAGTCACCGCGCAGGATGAGCTGGCGCGCGCGGAGGAGAACTATATTCTCGCCGTAAGCAGTCATGTGGACGCAAAGTTTGCGCTGGCTCGCGCGATGGGCGATACGGAGAAAAACATACTTGAGTTTATGGGGAATCAATGACAGTAGAACAGAAATCGGAAACTGCGAAGAGGTATGAAGCATGAAACGAGTTATTCCTATTGTGATTCTTCTGGCGGCGGCGGTTGCGGCAGGCGTGTTTTATTACCCGCAATGGATACATAAGTCCGCGCCGGCCAACCAGCTCACGCTTTCCGGCAATATTGAAGCGCACGAGAGCCTGGTGGGCTTCAAGGTGCTAGGGCGCATTGTCGAGCTGCCAATTGAAGAGGGTCAGCAGGTAGAGCAGGGTGCGTTGCTGGCGAGGCTGGACGATGCCGACTACAAGCAGCGAGTGCGCATCGACGAAGCTACGGTGCGCGTGCGCGAATCGGACCTCACACTCACTCTTGCCGGAACACGTCATCAGGAGGTGAAGGCGGCGCAGCAGACAATGATTGACGCCGAAGCTGATCTGGAGCAGAAGAAGCTCGATAACAAGCGAGCGCAACAGCTTTTTGCCAAGGATGAAGTAACAGCGCAGGAGCGGGATCAGGCGGCGACCGCGCAGAAGCGCGCAGAGGCGATTTTCAAGGCAGCGCAACAGCGCTACAACGAGGCCGTAGAAGGCAGCCGTAAGGAAGACATCGCCATCGCGCGCGCCAATCTAAACGAGGCCCAGGCAAGCCTGGGCCTGTCGCAGGTAAATCTGAGTTACACCGTGCTGCGCGCTCCATCGGCCGGCGTGGTGACTGTGCGGCAAGCGGAGTTGGGTGAGGTGGTTGCGCCCGGTTCTCCGGTAATAACGCTGGCGGACCTTGACCATATCTGGCTGCGAGCCTACGTCGCCGAGACCGATCTGGGACGCATACGCTGGGGCCAGGACGTGACCATTACGACCGACACTTATCCGGGCAAGCAATACCACGGTCGCATCTCGTTCATCTCATCGGATGCGGAGTTTACGCCTAAGAGCGTACAGACATACAAAGAACGCGTTACGCTCGTTTACCGGATCAAGATCGATATCGACAATCCAAATCACGAGCTGAAGCCGGGCATGCCTGCCGACGCGCGCATTGATCTGGCATCAAACAATACGCCGATAAATAAATGACAGACTCGCTCCAATCCGCGATTGTGGTCGAGGGATTGACCAAGAGCTTTCCCGGCGTATGCGCCGTCGATGCGTTGAGCTTTGACGTAAGTGCCGGAGAGATCTTTGGGCTGGTGGGTCCGGACGGGGCAGGGAAGACGACCACCTTGCGCATGCTAGGGGGGATCATGTCGCCTGACGCGGGCAAGGCATCGGTTGCGGGCTTCGATATAGCGCGCGATCCGGAGGGCGCCAAGTACGCTCTCAGTTATATGCCGCAGCGCTTCGGGCTTTATGAAGATTTAACTGTCGATGAAAACATTCACTTCTATGCGGACCTGTTCGGAGTAAACAAAAGAGAACGTGACACGCGCTCTACGCAGTTGCTTAAGGCCGCGGGCATGAGTGAATTTCGCAAGCGACTGGCGGGCAAGCTATCCGGCGGCATGAAGCAGAAACTCGGCCTGGTGTGCGCGCTGATTCATCGGCCCCAGGTGATTTTGCTCGATGAGCCGACCACCGGCGTAGATCCGGTTTCGCGGCGCGATTTTTGGCGCATCCTTTACGAGCTAGTTGCGGAAGGAGTGGCGATTCTAACATCGACAGCGTATCTGGACGAGGCCGAGCGCTGCCATCGCGTCGCGCTGCTGCATCAGGGAAAGTTGTTGTTTTGCGACACGCCGGCAAATCTAAAAGCGAAATTAGGCAAGGGAGTGTTGTCGATTACAGCAGCTGAGCCAAGGCAATTGCGCGACGCACTGGAAGAAGCGGAGGGAATATCAAGCTTGCTGCTGACCGGCGATAGACTGCACGTGGTGGTGGACGATGCTGCGCGCCGGATTCCTGAGTTTGAGGCCAGGCTCAAGCGTGCCGGTATACCCTTCGATGCCATACAGCAGGTCGCGCCATCGATTGAAGATCTGTTTGTCGACGCTGTTGGCACGGGAGCTGACCCTCATGCCTGATAACAACAACTCGGTCGTGGTCGAGAAGCTAGTGAAGCGGTTCGGGAATTTTGTTGCCGTGGACCAGGTCAATCTCGAAGTTCGCAAGGGCGAGATTTTCGGCTTTCTGGGTCCGAATGGCGCGGGTAAATCCACAACGATTCGCATGCTCTGCGGGCTGCTGAAACCAACGTCAGGACGCGCTGAGATAGTGGGATACGACGTGAGTCGATATCCGGAAACCGTGCGCCAGAACATTGGCTACATGTCGCAAAAGTTTTCGCTCTATAACGATCTGACGGTCATTGAAAACATTCGCTTGTTTGCCGGACTTTACAGCGTGCCCGCCAACAATCTTAAGCAGCGGATTGAATGGACGCTGAGGATGGCCAACCTCAAAGGACAGGAGAATCTCATCACCGGCACGTTGCCCGGCGGATGGAAGCAGCGGCTGGCGCTGGGATGCGCTGTCTTGCACAAGCCTCCCGTAATCTTTCTCGATGAGCCGACCTCGGGCGTCGATCCCATCACGCGGCGTCAATTCTGGGAGCTGATTCATCAGATGGCCGGGGATGGGGTTACGGTCTTCGTCACTACGCACTACATGGAAGAGGCCGAGTACTGCAATCGCCTGGCGTTGATTTTTCGCGGAAAGATCGTGGCGCTGGGAACGCCGTCGGAGCTGAAGCGGGATTCAATGAACGGCGAGCTACTTCTCGTTGAGTGCGAGCCGCTGGGCGCAGCGGTGGAGGCATTGCAATCCGCGCCGGGCGTGATGGATGCCGCGGTCTTCGGCAACGCTTTGCATCTGGTGGTCGCGGACGCCGCTCGATCCGCTCCACAGCTTGAGAGCTATCTTGCCAAATACGGCGTCACTGTAACTCGCATGGAGAAGATTCACCCCAGCCTGGAAGATGTTTTTGTTTCGTTGACGACGGGCCGTGAAGCGGCAGAGGAGCGAAAGCCATGAGCCTGACTCGTCTGCTGGCCATCGCACGAAAAGAGGTCGTGCAGATACTGCGCGATGCGCGCAGCCTGATTATTGTCGTGCTCATGCCCGTAGTACTCGTGCTGCTTTTCGGTTACGGCGTCAATCTCGACCTTAAGGGCCTGCCGGTTTATGTGCTGGATCAAGAAGGCAGTCAGCAGAGCCAGGACCTTCTGAAGCACTTCCAGGAGAGCGAATACTTTCACGTTGAGCGCATTGTTAAAGACTATCCGGAGCTGACTCGCGCAATTGATGATGGCCACGCCAAGATGGGCATTGTGATTCCCTGGGATTTTTCGCAGCGTCTGAGCGAGGGGCGCCCGGTTGAGGTGCAGGCGCTGGTCGATGGCTCTGACGACAACACGGCCAACGTGCTGATCGGTTATTCCGAAGCCGTGGTGCAGGGCTACTCGGCGAAGATGCAGATCGATTGGTTGCGCGAACGTGGAGTTTCGATTCAGCCCGCATCTATGAGCGTTGAAACTCGCACCTGGTACAACGAAGATTTGGAGAGCAGCGCGTTCATCATTCCCGGCGTGCTGGCGTTGGTGATGTCGGTCATCGGCGCGTTCCTCACCTCGCTGACCATAGCACGCGAGTGGGAGCGGGGAACGATGGAACAGCTGATCTCAACTCCGGTGACAGCGATGGAGATCATGCTGGGTAAGCTGGCCCCGTATTTTGTGCTGGGTATATTTGACACGGTCATCAGCGCGCTGATCGCGATCTACTGGTTTCAGGTGCCGTTCCGCGGCTCGTGGGTGACGTTGATGTTTGCTTCGGCGCTATTCATGGTGGTGGTGCTATCGCTGGGATTCTTTATTTCCGTGCTCGCAAAAAACCAGTTCGCGGCCAGTCAGATTGCGCTGATTATTACATTTCTTCCAGCGTTTTTGCTGTCGGGATTTTTGTTTTCCATCGAGCAGATGCCCATTGCGCTGCAATGGATCACGCGCATTCTGATCCCGGCGCGCTACTACGTCTCGGTTTTGAAGAAGATATTTCTCAAGGGAACAACCGCGCAGATGCTCTATGCGGATCTGATTCCACTGGTTGTCTTTACGTTAGTGCTGGCGACGGTGGCTACGCACAGCTTCCACAAGAGATTGGATTAGAGGAGAGAAGAATGCTTGCGCGCCTGAAGCAAATGATCATCAAGGAGTTCATCCAGACCTTGCGCGACAAGCGGACGCGCTTTATTCTGATTATCCCGCCGATCCTTCAGATGATGGTCTTCGGTTACGCGGCTAACTACGAAATCCACCACGTGCCGACAGTGGTTCTCGATCTGGATCACTCGCAGGAGAGCAGAGAACTAATCTCGCGCTTTACATCGAGTCCTTACTTCGATGTGCAACGGCAGTTGACGGACTCGCGCCAGCTCGGCGATATGATCGAGCGGGGAGAGACGACGGCGGGGCTGGAAATCGATGCGGGCTTTGCCGCGAAGTTACAGAGCGGGCAGACCGCGCCGCTGCAGGTGATTGTGGACGCGACCAATTCGAATACGGCGCTGATCGCCTCGGGCTACATTGCGCAGATCACGCGGGAGTTTGCGCAGGAGTACCAGAAGGACCGCATCTACCGCATCGCACCGCAGTTAGTGGAGGTGATGCCGTCGGTGGAGCTTGCGCCGCGGCCGTGGTACAACCCCGACCTCAGGAGCCGCTGGTTCTTTGTGCCGGGAATAATCGGCAGTCTGACGCTGGTTCTGGTGGTTACGCTTACGGCCTTTGCCGTGGTGCGCGAGCGCGAGATTGGAACGCTGGAACAGATCATGGTCACGCCCATCCGTCCGGCGGAGTTCATTCTTGGAAAGACGCTGCCGTTTTTTTTCATCGGCCTCTTCGATGTGACGCTGATTGCCGTGGTCGGCTCTCTCTGGTTTCAGGTGCCGTTTCGCGGTAATATTGCCGTGCTGGCGACGGGCGCAGTTTTGTTTCTGCTGTGCATGCTGGGGGTGGGGCTGCTGATCTCCACCGTCTCCGCAACGCAGCAACAGGCTATGGTGACGTCATTCTTCTTTATCATCCCGGCGATTACCTTTTCCGGCTTTGGATTTCCCATCAGCACCATGCCGCACTGGATGCAGCTTTGCAGCTATCTGATTCCGCTGAGATACTTTTTGATTGTGATTCGCGGCACCTATCTGAAGGGCGTGGGGATGGACATTTTGTGGCCGCAGATGGCGGCAATGGCCGGACTGGGGGTAGCTTTACTGACGGCGGCCGTTCTCCGCTTCCACAAGGCGCTGGACTAAGATTAAAAAGAAATTATCGACAGAATGGAATCAAAGGGTTCAGCCTCTTTGACCTCTTTGATGTACCTTTATCTATTGGGAGTTCGCTTCTAGTGATGGAGTTCCATATATCCCGGAAGGCGCGTGAACGCTACCTGTTCGCGGAGTCGCTGTTTTCCTACACGGGGAATGTGGTTTTTGCCAATGTGGCTGCCTGCCGGGAGTTTGCGCAGCGCATGAACACGGTTCGCGAGGCTGAAAAACATCCCCAACGGGCGGTTCATGCCGGCCAACTCTATGCCATGGGCATTATCGACGAGGCCAGCCACATCCTGATAGCGCGTTATCGCGAGCTGTACGACCCCGCGGTAATGACCGGCGCCCTGGAGTTTTTTTCCGGCAGGGTGGGTGCAGAGGCGCTGGACAAGATGCTGCTTGCTTTCGTCGAGCAGTTTCCCGGCATTTCAGTGATTCGCGGCATCGAGACGCCGAAGCAATGGCTGGAGGGGCAAAGCGAAGGCATACCTCACCGGGCCGCGGCGCTGGAAGAGCTGCTGCTGTTGTGGGCCGCTAATCGTAACGAGGCTTTTCAGCCCTTCGAGGAGCTGTTCGAGGAAAAAACTCTGACTGAGAAGACCGCTTACCGGAAGGTGACACGGCAGTTTCCGGAGTACTTTGCCACGCGCCCGCTGATTCCGCTGCCGGGCGCCAAGCCGATGAACCTGCTTGAACTGTTGCGCGCGCCGGCCCTGGGCGCGCCTCGCTCGCTGGCCAAGCAATTGGCCCTCATCCGCAAGCTGTGGAAGCCGCTGCTGGGCGCAAGCCTGGAGCAGTTGCTGCTGATTGCGAGCGAGATTCTGCACGAGGAAGAGCTGGCCATCTGGATGAAGTTCCATCCCCCCGGCGCCACGATCGCTACCGCGGAAGTGCCGGATTTCAGCGAAGCGGCACACGAATACGAAAAATTCTCGTCCGACACGGCCTGGATGCCCACCGTTGTGCTGATCGCCAAGAGCACTTATGTGTGGCTGGCGCAGATGAGCAGGCAATACGGCCGCAGGATCGGACGGCTGGATGAGATTCCCGACGAGGAGTTGGCGACCCTGGCGCGGCGCGGGCTCAATTCGCTGTGGCTGATCGGCATCTGGGAGCGCAGCCGCGCGTCGAGGACCATCAAGCAGCTCTGCGGCAACACGGACGCCGTAGCCTCAGCCTATTCGCTCTTTGATTACGCGATTGCCGGGGATCTGGGCGGCGAGACGGCTTATGTGAATCTGCGCGACCGCGCCTATCATCATGGGATTCGACTGGCCAGCGACATGGTGCCCAACCACATGGGCATCGACTCGCCCTGGGTTGTCGAGCATCCGGATTGGTTCATCTCGCGGCCTGAGCCGCCTTATCCCGCCTACAGCTTCAACGGTCCCGATCTCTCTCAAGATGGGCGCGTGGAGATCAAGATTGAAGACCACTACTATGAGCAATCGGATGCAGCCGTAGTTTTTCGCCGCCGCGACCGGCAGAGCGGCGAGACTCGCTACATCTATCACGGCAACGACGGCACCAGCTTTCCCTGGAACGACACGGCGCAGCTCGACTACCTGAATCCGGCAGTACGCGAGCAGGTGATACAGACCATCCTGCGCGTAGCGCGCCTTTTCCCAGTGATTCGCTTCGACGCGGCGATGACTTTGGCCAAGCGCCACTTCCAGCGGCTGTGGTTTCCCGGTTCCGGGACCAGCGGCGCAATTCCCTCCCGCGCCGAATATGGCATGAGCCAGGCGGAGTTCAACCGGCATATGCCGCATGAGTTCTGGCGCGAGGTGGTGGATCGCGTGGCCGCCGAGGTTCCCGACACGCTGCTGTTGGCCGAAGCATTCTGGCTGATGGAGGGCTACTTTGTCCGCACGCTGGGCATGCATCGCGTCTATAACAGCGCCTTTATGGTCATGCTGCGCGACGAGGAGAACGCCAAGTACCGCTCTGTCATCAAGAATACGCTGGAGTTCGATCCGGACATCATGAAGCGCTATGTCAACTTCATGAGCAATCCCGACGAGCGCACTGCGATTGACCAATTCGGCAAAGGTGACAAGTGCTTCGGCGTTGCCACGATGATGGCGACGTTGCCGGGACTGCCCATGTTCGGCCACGGCCAGATCGAGGGATTCACAGAGAAATACGGCATGGAGTACCAGCGGCCGCGCTACGACGAGAATCCGGATCCGTGGATGGTCGAACGCCATCAACGAGAGATTGCGCCCCTGTTGCAGCGCCGATGGCTCTTTGCGGAGAGCGGCAACTTCTGTCTCTACGACTTTTTCCGCAACAACGGTTCGGTGGACGAAAACGTCTTTGCCTACTCCAACCGCAGAGGGGATGAACGCGCCCTGGTGGTTTATAACAACCGCTACGGAGAGACGCGCGGGACGATTGATTGGTCCGCGGCCTACGCCGACAAGGGCGCCAATCAACTGCGCCAGCAGAGGCTGAGGGAGGGACTGGGCCTCAGCGGCAACTCCGCCATCACGCTGGCCTGGCGTGATTCGCTTACCGGCTTACACTACCTGCGTCGGGCGAGCGATTTAGCGGAGCGCGGATTGGCCCTTGATCTGCACGCCTACCAATGCCACGTCTTTCTCGATTGGCGCGAGTTATATTCAACAGAAGCCCAGCCGTGGGATCGGCTCTCAGATCATCTCAACGGGCGGGGCGTGGCAAATCTGAACGAGGCGCTGGTGAGTCTGGAGTTGCAGCCGGTGCACAACGCTTTGCGCGCGTTGCTGGACTCCGGGATGGTGCGCCAGTTTGCCGACCTGGCCGAACATCCGCGCACTCTGGATGTTGGCGTGAACAAGGAAATCGAAGCCGAGCGCGCGGAGTTATTCGAGGCAGCCTGGGCGCGTTGCGAAAATTTCCTTCGTGTGTCGCAGCGGGCTTATCAGGAGCGCGCCAGGAATGAGGCCGGCGGCGTACAACCTGCCAACCCCAGCCTGTTGCGCGCGGCCTATCGCGCGCGTTTGCGAGCCGCCATGCGCGTTCCCGTTGTCGAATCGCTCTTTCCGGCTCCGTGGCCAGCGGCTGCCCGCTGTGTGCTGCCCAGTCCCAGCCCGCAGCTTACTGCCACGGCCATGTGGGGACCGGTGCTTGTATGGTGCGTGCTGGAGTTGCTGGCCGAATCCATTGATCGTGAGAATCCGGAGCGCGTGGCCCTGGAGCTTTTTGACCGTCTTCGCTTACGTGAGCCCTTCGCTCAGGCCTTCGCCGCGCTCGGATTCGAGGGCGAGGAGGGCTGGCGCGTCGCTGCTCGCGTCAAGGTTGGCCTGCTTGCCGGGGCTGGGGTTGGTAAGCTGGCTGAAGCAAGCAAGGCGACTGAACCTGAATCAGTCACAGGCGAGCGGGTTGCTCATACGCCAGAGTTGTGGCCCGGCTTATGGTCCGACCCTGATGTGCGCTGGCTCTGCGGAGTGCATGAGGCGGAGGGCCACGAATATCTGGTGCGCGAGCGCTATGAGGAACTGCTCTGGTGGCTGCTCATGCCGTCGCTGCTTCGCATGGCGGGCGAGAAGGCTCCCAGCCAAGTGGCGGCTAACCGCGCTGCGGTTCGGATGATGAGCAGAACCATTGAGGAGAAGCTGGCGGCCATCGAAGCCGCTGGCTATCGCGTGGATCTGCTGCAAAGGCGTCTGTCCGGCAATGAGACCATGGTCAACGAAAAGCAGGAATCGGCAGCTCCGGAGACCAGAAAAAAGGCTGATTCCGCAGTCGAACTACTATAAGCACAGCGGATACGGGTAACTATCACAAGCCGATGTGATCTAAGGCACAGTCCAAGGCACACTTCGGTGTCAGACTTCTAACGGACATTTTTTGGGGTGCAAGCCGCTGCGAAATGCGCCTATCCAACAGGTGCAATGACCTATTTGCCGGGCATGCATGGCTTCATAGGCGAATGTCTTTTTTATCTCCTAATACTCCCCGAATAGGGTCCAGAAGCGAGCAGGGTACGGCTATGTCGCCCTCTCCATCCCGTCACTCCACAATGTTTGCGCGGCAGGTGTGCGCTGTTTTTTATTGGCAGCTGCCGCAGCCTCGAACTGCATATATCCTATTACTAAACAATGAATTGCAGAGCAAGCTGTCAGGCTGCCAGTGAAGTCAGCTGAGAAGCGGAGGAATCATGCAGAGTATCGCCCATGAAGAGCTGAATGCCCACGAAAAGCTGCTGATCGACCAGGCGGTTGCCGAGCACCAAGGCAAGCCCGGGGCGCTGCTGGGAATCCTGGAAACGATCCAGGCCGCCAACGCGCACAAGTATCTGTCGATGGAGGCGTTGCGCTACATCGCGGACCGAACCGGGATTCCCTCGGCCTCGATCTACAGCATGGTAACCTTCTACTCGTTGTTCAACCTCGAGCCGGAGGGCGACACCGTGATCTGCGTATGCCGGGGGACGGCCTGTCATACGCGCGGCTCCCGCGATCTGCTGGAGAAGGTCTGCCTGGACCTGGGGCTGAACGAGTACCATCCGGGCGAGGCCAAAGAGACCGAGAAGCTGGCACTCACAACCCCCGACTGCAAGTTCACGATTCGCACCGTTTCCTGCTTCGGCCAGTGCGCGCTGGCCCCGGTGGTCGAGGTAAACCACCATATTCTCAGCCACGTCAATGAGCGCACGCTTCAGCGGGCAGTGAAGGCGTTGACGCAGGGGAGGAAATAATGCCGCGAATTCTGGATATAGGCGCGTTCAACGCGGTTCGTGAATCGGGGCTTGCCAAACTGATGCCGCCTATTCCGCGCATAGCAGTGGGAATGGGAACCTGCGGCCAGGGTAATGGCGCCGAAGAAGTCTATGACGCTCTGAATGAGGCTATCCATCTCAGCGGCGTCGATGTGATGCTGGCCGGCGTGGGCTGCTTCGGCTCCTGCTTTCAGGAGCCGCTGGTGAGCGTCCGGTTGCCGGGATTCCCCCTCGTAGTGCTGAGCCGTGTGGAAACCAGCGACGCTGACCGCATCCTGGAGGCTGTCTCCACCGGTTCCATGCCGGCCGATTTGGCTTACTGCAAGATTGAGGAATGGGACCACATCACCGCGCATCTGAAATACGGCCAGGGATATACGGATATTCCATCCTGGAATACGATCCCTTTCTTCAAGGGGCAAAAGAAGATTGTTCTGCGCAACTGCGGCATCATCAATCCCTCGGACATCGAGGAGTACATCGCGGTGGGTGGCTATCAGGCGCTCTACAAGGTGCTGATCGACAGACGCCCAGAACCTGTCATTGAACAGATCAAGGCAGCCCGGCTCCGCGGACGCGGCGGCGCCGGCTTCCTCACCGGTAATAAGTGGGATTTTTTGGCCAAGGCCAAGGCGGACACCAAGTACATCATCTGCAACGCTGACGAAGGCGACCCTGGAGCCTTTATGAACCGCAACGAAATTGAGGGCGACCCTCATTCGCTGCTGGAAGGCATGATTATCGGCGCTTACGCGACGGGCGCCACCGCGGGCATTATCTATGTGCGCGCTGAATATCCGCTGGCGGTCAGCCGGCTGAAACGCGCCATTGAGCAGGCGCACGAGTATGGCCTGCTAGGCGCCAATATCCTCGGCCGCGGCTACAACTTCGACATTGAGATGGTGCAAGGCGCGGGAGCCTTTGTCTGCGGCGAGGAGACGGCCATGATCGCCTCTCTCGAAGGCCACGCCGGCCGGCCCCATCCTCGCCCGCCGTTTCCCGCGCAGAAGGGCCTGTGGGGCAAGCCGACCAACATCAACAACGTGGAAACCTGGTACAACATTGCTCCCATCATTACCCGCGGCTCTGCCTGGTTTGCCGAGACCGGCAGCCAGAAGAGTCCTGGAACCAAGGTCTTTTCGCTGGTGGGCAAGATTCGAAACACAGGCTTGGTCGAAATGCCGCTGGGTACTCCACTGAAGAGCTTCATCTACGATATTGGGGAAGGTCCCATCAATGGCCGCCGCATCAAATCCGTGCAGACCGGCGGACCTTCGGGCGGCTGCATCCCCATGGAGATGCTCGATACTCCCGTGGATTACGAGAGTCTGGTGCATATCGGCTCCATCATGGGCTCTGGCGGCATGGTGGTCATGGACGAAGACAACTGCATGGTCGACGTGGCCCGCTACTTCGTCGAGTTCACCCACTCGGAGTCCTGCGGAAAGTGCGTGCCCTGCAGAGTCGGCCTCAACAAGGCGCTGCGCATTCTCAACGCGATCACCAGAGGCCAAGGGACACGCGAACTGATGAGCAAGCTCGATGAGCTGGGCCGGATGATCCGCGAGAGTTCGCTTTGCGGCCTCGGTCAGTCGGCACCCAATCCCGTGCTTACCACGCTCCGCCACTTCCGTGAGGAGTACGAAGATCACATCGTGGCCCACCGCTGTAGCGCCGGCGTCTGCCAGGAGCTGACGCTTTCTCCATGCGAGAACAGTTGCCCGCTGCACATGAACATTCCGCGCTTTCTGGAGATTTACCAGGAGGGCCGGCTGGAAGACGCTTTCGAATCGGTAATCCTCGACAATCCACTTCCCGCCTCCACGGGAAGGGTCTGCCAGCATCCCTGCGACAACCGCTGCCGGCGGCAGGGCATCGACGAGGTCGTGAATATGCGCGAGGTGCACCGCTCGATTGCAGACCAGATTTATCTGTCTGATCGCTTCGAGCCGATGCTGAAGCGGATACTGAAGCACAAGCTGGCGCCGACAGGCCGCAAGGTTGCCGTGGCCGGCGCCGGCCCAACGGGTCTCACGGCCGCCTTCTACCTGGCCATGCTCGGCCATGAGGTGACGATCTTTGAAGAGCGCAGCGAGGCCGGCGGTATGTTGCGTTTCGCCATTCCCGAGTACCGGTTGCCCAAGTCGGTCTTGCGGCATGAGTTGGATCTGATCGAGGGCGTCGGCGTCAAGATGGCCTTTAACTGCAGAGTCGGATTCGACCTGCCGTTAAACGATCTGGCCGGCCGCTTCGACGCAGTCTTCCTCTCTATCGGAACCTGGAAGGAGTCCTGGCTTTACCTTCCGGGAACCGAGTTGCGCAATGTTCATCCTGCGCTGCCTGTCCTGGAGACGGTGGCCAGGCACGAACAGATTCCCGTCGGCTCCAACGTCGCCATCATTGGCGGCGGCAATGCGGCCATCGATTCAGCCCGCACTGTGATACGCGCGGGCGCTAAAGCCACCATCTTCTACCGCCGCGAGCGAGAGGATATGCCCGCCATCGACGAGGAAATCCAGGCCGCCGAGGACGAGGGCGTACACTTTGTCTTTCTGGCCGCGCCACACCGCATCCTGGGAGGTAAGGACGGCAAGGTGAAAGCCTTGGAAATTGTCAAGACGCACCTCGGCGAGTACGACAACTCCGGGCGCAAGAAGCCTATTCTCACCGATGAGGTGCAGCGTTTTGATTGCGACAGCGTGATCCTGGCTGTGGGCGAGACCTTCGACAAGGATTTCTGCAGCGCCTCCGGCCTGGCGCTCAAGGAAGAGGGAACGATCATCGTGGATCGCTTCACGTACGAGACCAGCCGACCCAATTTTTATGCCGGCGGCGACGTGATTACCGGCGCTTCCAATGTTTCCAACGCCATGGCAGGCGGCAAGCAGGCGGCGCGCAATATCGACGAGCGCCTGATGGGAGAACGCCGCTGGGAGAAGCTCTTCCCCGCCTACGAATACAGCCAGGTTGCGCCGGGAGAGCCCCGTCTCAGCCGCCGCCACACTTCGCACGCGCTGGCTGCTGAGCTACGCATTCAGTCCCAGCAGGAAGTGATTTCCAGTTTAGAGCCAAATGAGGCGCTGGAAGAGTGCCGTCGCTGCATGCGTTGCGATTTGCGACCCACCGTGGATGTCAATTGAGAAAGGAGCGCCGCGTTGCCGACTAAAACGATTTCCGTACGAATTGATGGCGAACTGGTGAACGCCAGGGAAGGGCAGACTATCCTGGAGGCAGCCCAAGCCAACGGGAAGAAGATTCCCACGCTCTGCTACCTGAAGGGCTTGAGCGCGGTGGGCGCCTGCCGCGTGTGCATGGTGGAGCTTGCCGGCACTGACCGCCTGTTGCCGGCCTGCACCACGCCTATTCAGGAGGGCATGTCGATCAAGACTGCCTCGGCCAAGCTGACGCTCTATCGCAGGATGGCCGTTGAGCTGCTATTGGTTGAGCGCAACCACATTTGCTCGGCCTGCGTCTCCAACGGCCACTGCGAACTCCAGGCGATGGCACGCGAACTGGGCATCACCCACGTGCGCTACGCCTACAACAATCCGCGCCTCGCCGTGGATATGACGCATCCCCGCTTCGTTCTCGATCAGAATCGCTGCATTCTGTGCACGCGCTGCGTGCGAGTCTGCGCGGAGGTGGAAGGAGCGCATGTCTGGGAGGTAGCATCGCGAGGCATTTACTCACGCCTGGTCAGCGACCTCAAGGACGACTGGGGCAAATCGAGCAACTGCACCAGCTGCGGCAAGTGCGTGCAGGCCTGCCCCACCGGAGCACTTGCGGAAAAGGGCCTCTCGGTGACGGAGATGGTCAAGGAGAGCGAAACTGTCAGCCGCCTGGCCACACAGAGGGCAGTTTCCGCGAACGGCGTGCGGTAAGCCATCTTCACTTTTTTATAATCCGAACGACCTATCTGGTTGTGTGTCTCGATCATTGTGATTTTAGCCAAGGTACGAAACCCGCCATTTCCATCCCCATTTGTGCCAATGCCTTCCGCCCCGTAGAATCAGCATAGGCGGTTGATCGCGCTGATCTTGAAACCCACCCGACCTTGAGCGACAAGGAACTGATGAGCGAACAGCAAGCAAGGCATTACCTTCAGGCGCAGGCGGCGTCGCCAGCGTGGGTCAGGGTCGAGCGGGCGCGGCATCCCCAACGGCCTTACCCCATGGATTTCATCGAGCGTATCTTTACCGATTTCAGCGACATTCACGGTGATCGCGCCTTTGGCGACGACGAGGCCGTGGCCTGCGGCATGGCACGGCTGGGCGCGGAAGAGGTCTTGGTCATCGGCAATCGCAAGGGAGGGTCGACCAAGGATCGCGTGCGGCGCAACTTCGGCATGCCCCATCCCGAGGGCTATCGCAAGGCGCTACGGGCAATGAAGATCGCGGAAAAATTTGGACGGCCGGTTATCAGCTTCATCGATCTTCCCGGTGCTTTTCCCGGCCTGGGGGCGGAGGAACGGGGCCAGGCCGAGGCTATTGCACGCAATCTGCTGGAGATGTCGCGGCTGCGCGTGCCCACTATCTCGGTGATCAGCGGCGAGGGCGGATCGGGCGGCGCGCTGGCCCTGGCTGTCGCGGATCGTGTTCTGATCCTGGAAAATGCCCTTTATTTTGTGATTACCCCTGAGTCTTGCGCGGCCATCATGTGGCGCGATGCAGACCACAAGGTGTTGGCTGCCGAAGCCATGCGCGTTTCCGCTCCTGAAGTTGCAGCGCTGGGCTGCGTGGATGAGATCGTAGACGAGCCGCCACAGGGCATTCACACCGACCGCGAGGCAGGCACGGGGCTGTTGGGCGCCATGCTCAAGAAGCATCTGACCGAACTCAAGGCGCAGCCGATTGATGCTTTGGTGGCCGCGCGCCAGGCTAAATTCCGCAACATTGCGCAATTTTATACGGAAGGTTAAGAACAACGAATGAGCTATAGCCAGCCAGCCACAAGCCGCTTCCGCGCTTACATGCGATTTATCGTCGCCGTGCTGTGGTTCTTTGTGGCGCGGGCGTTGGCGCGTCACGAGGCGCTTGGTCTGACGGACGAGCAGTGTCAGCCGTTGGTCGAGCAGGCCATCTTCCTCTTTCTGCTGCTTGCGGGCTATGCGGGCATGGGATTCACGCTTGACGGCCAACTGCATCCATTGAAAGAGCAGGGGTTGCCAAGGCGGGAGGGCTGGCTGGGCGAGGCGGGATTGGGCCTGGCCGTGGGCTGGGCGCTGGCTGTAGCTTGCGTTCTTCCCATGGTCGTAGGTGGTGGAATTGCTATTGTGCTTATTCTGGGGCCCTCGGCCTGGGGATGGCTCGTGACGGACGCCGCATTCTTCGCGCTGGTTGCGCTGGCCGAAGAGGTTGCCTTCCGCGGTTACGGATTTCAGCGCTTTGAGCAAGTCGTAGGCTCGCTGGGAGCGGCACTTGGCTTTGCAGCTTTCTATGCCATCATGCAGGCACTTTCGCCTGGATCAAGCCACTCAAGCGTCGCCGTTTCTGTCGCGTTAAGTCTAGTTCTGTCATTATCTTACGTGCGCACACGCGCTCTGTGGCTGAGTTGGGGAATCAACTTCGGCTGGAAGGCCAGCAGGGCACTGGTTTTCGGGCTGGCCATCAGTGGCGACAACAGCCATTCGCCCGTGGTGCAGGGCAATCCGATGGGGCCATTTTGGCTCACAGGCGGAGGCTTCGGCCTGGACGGCAATTGGGTGGCGTTTGTTGTCCTGCTCGCCGCCCTACCTGTGGTTTATCGCCTCACGCGTGAACTGGACTATCTCTATAACGCGCCGGTGATTGTGCCCGGCGGCATTCCGGTGGACCTAGATGCGGCCAGCCACCGCCAGCATGAAGCTGCTATGGGCACGGCTGCGCCCGTCGCGCCCGGCCTGGTGCAGATTTTGCCGGTTGCCACGACACCGCCGGCAACTTCAGAGCCGCCTAAGGCGGAATAGCCACTACTCAGGATCGACGTTCCTCTTGCCGCTGATTTCGTCGATGCGAATCTCCATGACGGCACATTCGGCGGCGTGACTATCCTCCACAGGCTGAAACGGCTTGCCTGCGGAGTATCTCTCCACCAGCAGATTGAGCAAAGCGGTCTTTTCCTTGCCGTCAGGGATTTCACGCGCCACGCCAAAGGTCAGCACCGATGAATACCGCGTGGAACAGGCGCAGGGACGGTCGTTGGAGACCGTGATCTTTTCAACCTTGCTCACTTCAAAGCAGACCCGGTTGTTCTCGGCGATATTGTCCAGCTTCCGCCCTGTCAGCTTGCTGTGAAAGTAGATATTTCCTTCGCGATAGAGATAATTGAGCGGCGTGATGTACGGTTGTCCGGCAGCGTTGCAGGTGGCCATGCGACCCTCGGTCTGCGCGGCAACAAACTCACGAGTGTCGCTTTCACTCATCCAGAGAATGGGTATCGCGTCAGCCTCCAAACATCAATTTTAGCGAAGAGAGCCAGCCGAACTGATAGTCTTGTGATTTGAGAGCACGCAATGGCCGAGCAAATCCGCAGTTTTTACGACGAACTCGCCGAATACTACCATCTCATCTTTGAGAATTGGGATGACTCCATAGAGCGACAGGCTAAAGTTCTCGGCTCCCTGCTAGCCTCACAGGGCTGCGGAATTCCCTCGAAGATTCTGGATTGCGCTTGCGGGATTGGGACGCAGGCAATCGGGCTTGCCACGATTGGCCATAGAGTTGTTGCTTCGGATATCAGCAACCGCGCGGTTGATCGCGCACGGCGAGAGGCTCAACGCCGGTCGCTGGATATTACTTTTTGCATCTCGGACATAACCTCGCTTGAAGAGATAGCGGAGAACAGCTTCGATGCCGTGGTGGCTATGGATAATGCTTTGCCGCACCTGTCGCCTGCGCAGCTCGGACAAGCAGCGCGAGCGATTGCCTCCAAACTCAAGCCGAATGGCCTTTTAGTGGCCAGCATTCGCGACTACGATGCGCTCATACTCGATAGACCTGCGATTCAGCAACCTGCGTTTTATGGCGCGCCGGGAAATCGGCGTATCGTTCACCAGGTTTGGGATTGGATCGATGATCGCAGGTACATTGTGCATTTGTACATCACGATTGAATCCAGCCGGACATGGCAGGCGCATCATTTTGTTTCGGAATATCGCTGCCTGCTGCGCGAAGAGCTTTCGAGTCTCTTGCGGGAGGCAGGATCCACGGATATTCACTGGCTTTTGCCCGCTGAAAGCGGCTATTATCAGCCATTGGTTATGGCCAAACGATCCAGAGAAAATGGTCAGGCGCCTTGATGTAAACTGGTTGAAGCGAGTCAGGCTGACTTGTGTGTCACTGGCCGCGCTGTTGAAGCCGCGCGTTTTTCGCGTGAGTGCAGAGACACCTCAAGAAGGAGAACTACCCTACCGATGGCCAAGATTGCAAAAATCGCTCACCGCGACAAGGTAATGGACACGACGAAGTCGACCGACTGTCCCAAGTGCAAAAAGCCAACGCGCATCGTCAAGCGCGTGAAGGACCGCGAGCGCGGCGTCCCCGGCGGCGTCTACATCTCGTGTTCCGCCTGCGACTTCTACGAGAAGCTTTAAGCGTCCCTTTAAGTTTGGCGTTAAGAAAAAGCCCGGTGACTGCCGGGCTTTTTCCGTTACCTTATTGTTGTCCGGCTGGCGGCGGCTCCATGATCTTCCATGCGTCCCACACGTACTCGTAATCGTGCCAGACCGTGGAGCCGTTGCGATGAGTGCCGGATTCATCAAAACTGGCGAAAGGCTCGCCTCTCGCCATATCCTCGTAGGTCACATGCTGCTGTGGAACGCTGACTGTTAGAGTTTGACCGGTGACCGAGTCGGTGTACTCAACCTGCTTAGTGGTTTCGATGAGTTGCGGAACACGCTGAATTCCAGAGGGCTGCGCATCGCCGGGATTGTCAAGGAACGGCGACCATGTGGGAAACGGCGCAGTTTCCGTGCGATAGTTGACGGTGTACTGGTCGTACAGATTTTTGTCGCCACCGGTGACATCTCCGTCCATCTCAAGATAGATTTTGGCGCCGCCTACTGCCGGAACCAGATGGCCTTTGATTTTGAAGTCGCGCGATTCTGAGCCATTCGGCAGTCCTTTGTAGTAGTACTGCACCTGAGTAACGCCGGGGATCGACAATATGAGGCTGACTGGGGCGCTGCCAGTGGCCACATCCATTGCCGCCTTGGTTCCGTTCGCGGCAAGATTCTTGCCTAATCCCAGAGCGTCGGCGGGACCGACCATGGTTCCCCCGCGCAGAGCATTGCCGCCGCCAGAACATGCCGCGACCTCCTGCTGCGCCTGCAAATCAAGGTTTTGGAGTTTTGACTTGGTGGTGCTTTTAAGCATATTGAAAGTGAGCTTGAGGGAGGCGTTGAAGGCTGTTTCTCCCGCGTCTTGAACGGTTTTCGATCCCGGTCTGACCAATAAATCGAGACAAGCCCTGGAGCTGCCGGAGATTCTGTAAGTTGGATTGCTCCCGCAGCGGCCAAGCACGACGGCGGTAACCAGATCCTTCACATCCTGGGTTTGACCCTTCTTCAATAACAAGGAGGTTGCGAGTTGGGGATCGTACAAGTCTGGATTGTCCGGCCCACCAGCAGCCTGGAAGTTCTTCGCCTTGGTAACGATGTCCTCGACTTGCGCGGAGAGTTGGGATTCCTCCTGGTAGAACTCCTGATTGAAACGATCTGTACAACTGATGCCGATATCCGTCGCCATTTTGAAGATGGTCGGTATCATGCTCATCATGTTGATCTGCTCGTTGACCTGTTTGGTTAACGCTGCCAATCCGCATAGGTTGGGAAACAGGTCGTAGGTCACATCGCCCTCGCCGGTGATCGCGCCCGTTTCGTCGACTACGAAATGAAAGTGGGTGATGTGGCGGACGGTCAGCGACATGATCGTCATGTTATCCGTAGCAGGACCGGTCTGAAAGTCTTTCGCGCCGGGAACTGGATGCCCCATCACCTCAAACTGATGGACAAAGTCACTCTGACTTTGCACGAAACGGACTTCGTTTCCCCAGCCCTCGCCAACCCAGTCGCCAACATAGGGTTGAATGGCCGGAAGTGCCATCGGCGACTGGCCAGATGCCAAGCCTGTCGCAGACACAATGAAAAACAACGAGATGAGCGAGATAGGTATCGATCGAGCCAGCATAGTTACCTCCGGGGAAATCTTCTCTCTGACAACAAGCACTTTATTGTCAGCTTCTTAAGTTATGAATCTTATATACTTGCCGACGCCAATCCGCAAGGAAAATTTATGCGATGCAGACTACTTCAGCCTGCGGCGTATCCTGAGAGCAGGGAGGGGAAGTGGAATTGAAGAGCGTTTCACGCTGGATGCGTGCCGGAGGATACGGATTTGCGCTGCTTTTGGCGGCTTGCCTGGGTTGGGCCTCGGAAGTGCATACCAATCCGCTGAACCTCGAGCCGCAGGTGCGCGAGGCGTATGAGCACTTCTACAACCTGGACTATCCCGGCACCGTAGAGCGGTTTGAGCGCATCCATGAGGCGCATCCGGGAGATCCCCAGGCCACGGCGCTGCTGCTGAACGCCATGGTCTTCCAGGAACTCTACCGGCTCGACCTGCTGGACACCACCTTCTACGCCAATGACGGCTTTCTCACCGGGCGGCACGCGACGGAGGAGGATCCCAAGGCCCGCGACCGCATCCTGGGGCTGGCTGACGAGGCTATCCACGAGGCTGACGCGCGCATCGCTCGCAACCCCAAAGACATCGACGCTCTCTTTGCTCGCGGCTGGGCGCGCAGCCTCAAGTGTACTTATATTGCCATGGTGGAGAGGGCGTATGGCGCCGGATTTCGGCTGGCGACGAAGGCCAAAGACGATGAAGAGCGCGTGCTCAAGCTCGACCCGGATTATGTGGACGCCAAGCTGGTGACGGGGGTGTATCAGTACGTAGTAGGCGCGCTGCCATGGCCCTTCAAGCTGCTGATCGGCTTTGCCGGGATCACCGGCTCGAAAAGCGAAGGCCTGGCGATGCTCAACGATGACGGCAATCGCGGCGTAATCACCAGCATCGAAGCGCGCACTGCGATTGCACTGTTTCTGCGCCGCGAGGCAAAGTACAAAGAGGCCATCGAGGTGGTTCGCAAGCTCAAGAGTCAGTATCCCCACAACTTCCTTTTCTGCCTGGAAGTGGCCAACCTGCGCAGGGATGCCGGCGAGGGCATGGCAGCTGTGGAGACCTACAGGGATCTTATCGTCGACAGCGCCAAGCCCGGCTATTTTGCCCAGGCGCAACTGGAACTGGCCTACTTTGGGTTGGGCGACGCCCTGCGCGGCCAGCGCCACTTTGGTGAGGCTGCGCAGGCCTTCGAGCAAGCCGCCGACACCATAAATGTTGGAGTGGAGCTCAAAATCCGCTCGCTACTGGCAGCCGGCGAATGCCGCGACATGAACGGCGAGCGCCAACTGGCGGTAAAGGACTACCAGGCCGCCATCGATGCCGGTCCTAACACTTCGCGTGCCGATACGGCGCGCAAGCGCCTGCGCAATCCTTACCGCGGCGCGTGACCGCCTGGCTGGCCATTGTTCTGAAGATGGAACTGATGAGGCACCTCTACCGTATCTACATAAGTAATGGATAAGGCAGGAGGGATCGCAATGGCCTTCTTTTGTCAACAATGTGGGACCGGGTTGCCCGTGGGCGCGCGGTTCTGTTCCAACTGTGGCGCGGTCGTTTCAGTCGCAAACTACGTTCCCGGCAGGCCGCTGGTGCGTCCGATTATTGGCCGTCAGATTGCCGGGGTCTGCATCGGCCTGTCGCAGGCCTATGGCTGGGATGTCGTCCTGATTCGCATCTTTACGGTTGTAGGATTTTTCTTTTCCAGCGGGCTGGTGGGAGTGGCTTACCTGGCCTGCTGGATCGGCATTCCCGAGGAGCCGGTTCCGTTGCCCTGAGCGTATTCTGTTGCTATGAAAGGTAAATACAACTCATACGGAGCGGCACTGGCCTATCGTGACACGGGGACTGGCCTGCCCGTGGTTTTTCTTCATCCCACGCCCCTCGATGGGGAATTCTGGAGCCCACTGACCGAGAACCTGCCTGGCGTTCGCGCGGTCGTTCCTGACCTGCGCGGGCATGGCGCATCCGAACTGGGAACCCTGCCTGTGGGCGGATTTGCGCTGGTTCCCGATGCTCTGGTGCTGAGCGTGGCGCAGTTGGCCGCCGACATACTTGCGTTGCTCGATCATCATCATTTGTCGTCGGCTGTCCTTGCCGGCTGCTCCATCGGCGGCTACGTACTGTTGGAAATCTGGCGTCAGGCCGCTGAGCGGGTGCGTGGGCTGGCTTTCATCTGCTCCAAGCCGCAGCCGGACGCAGAGGCCAATCGACTCCGGCGCGCTGCAACCATCGCACAGGCTAGAGAGGGCAAGAGCGCAACGCTCTTCGACGGCATGGCCCAGAACCTGATCGGGGCAACCGCCCGCGCGCGGCATCCCGAAATTGTGACTCAGTTACGCGAACGCATGACGCTCACCGCTGAGGCTTTGGTGGCTGTGCAGGCGGGTCTCGCCACGCGGCCGGACTCCGTGCCTACCGTGGCTACCATTACTGTTCCTGTATTCGCCATTGCCGGCGGCGAAGACACAGTCGTGAGTGCCGAGGAGATGGAAGCCTTCAAAGCCGCGCCTGGTAAATGCGAGTTCCACCTTTTGCCCGACGCCGGACACTTTGCCGCCTATGAACAGCCGCGCAAGGTTGCCGCGCCGCTGGGCGAGTGGCTGCGCAAGTTCGAAGGCTGAGGGGCAGGGAAGTTCTCTGGATTAAGATCAGATAGTCCACATCACCTGTAGGAAGATCTCCTCTCCAAAATGTTGTAGGCTCAAGAGAGAGATTCTTTTCGGAAAGCGCCTCTTGACCCAGTCTTCGCCTTCAATCCCGCGTCCTTTTCATCATCCGCAACAGGGCAGTGCCCTGCATTGCGGCAAGGTATCCATTGAATCGCTGGCCAAGAGCCACGGAACACCACTTTATGTTTACTCCGCCGACCAAATTCTGGAGCGGCTGAGCCTGTTTCAGCAGGCGCTGGCCGGCCGGGAGCATCTGGTCTGCTACTCGGTCAAAGCCAACTCCGCTCTGGCCATTCTGAAGCTGCTGGCGGAGCATGGCGCTGGCTTCGACACCGTCTCTGGCGGGGAGTTGGAGAGGGTGCTGGCGGCAGCGCCTGAGGCCGCAGGCAGGGTTGTCTACTCAGGCGTAGGCAAGACGGCTGCCGAGATCGACCTGGCGCTCAAGGCTGACATTCTCGAATTCCACGCTGAGAGCGAGGCGGAGCTGGAGCTGCTTGCCAGCCGCGCCGCCCAGCTCCGTCGCAAGGCGCGCTTTGCTTTGCGCGTCAATCCCGACGTCTTTGCCGAGACGCATCCCTACATCTCCACGGGCCTGCGCGAGCATAAGTTCGGCGTCGATATTCGCAAGGCGCTGAAAATATACAAGAGCGCCGCCAGAAACCGCTGGCTTGAGCCGCACGGCGTCAGCGTTCACATCGGTTCGCAGATTCTATCCGCGGAGCCTTTTGGAACGGCTATGAAGCGGGTGAGCAAGCAGCTGCGCCAACTGGAACGCGAAGGCATCGACCTCAAGGCCGTCGATGCGGGCGGAGGGCTGGGAGTTAATTATCACTCCGGAAAATTCGATGCTGCCGCCAAGGTTCGAGAGTACGCCGCAGCCATACAAAACGCATTGGCTGGCTTTGAGGGCTGCCTGCTCATCGAGCCGGGCCGCTTTATCGTCGCCCAGGCAGGAGCTCTTGTCACGCGCGTCCTGGAGGTCAAGCGCAGCGGCAAGAAGACCTTTGTGATTACCGACGCCGCCATGAACGACCTCATACGCCCCACTCTCTACCAGGCCTATCACCAGATTGTGCCGGTCAGGCCGAGGGCAGGGAAGTCCAGGGCCGTCGATGTGGTGGGGCCAATCTGCGAGACAGGCGATTTTTTTGCCCGCGACCGGCAACTAGTCCCTGTTGAGCAGGGAGATTTGCTTGCCATTCTCGATACCGGAGCCTACGGCATGGCGGAAAGCTCCAACTACAACACTCGCCCTCGTGCCGCCGAGGTGCTGGTGGAAGGCGAGAAGGCGCGGCTGATTCGACGCCGGGAGACGATGACGGACCTGATTTCCCCGGAGATTTACTGATTAAAGCAAAGATTTAGTAGCAAAATAAAGAACTTATGGCATATGCGTAATGTCTGATAACGTATATTCTGTATACCGCGACTGATACTTGATCAGGATAGCCGAAACAATCAGGTTGTACCTCTACACTACCTTCAGCAGCATGAGTGTGATGTCATCGTGCTGCGGCGTGTTCCCTACAAAGTGTTCTATATCCGCCAGGATGGTGTTCAGCAGCACCGGCGGCGTCATAGTCTGATTTGCGTAGAGCAGTACCATAAAACGCGCTTCCCCATACTCTTCCTGGCGAATATTTTCCGCTTCAGTGACTCCATCGGTGAATATGACGAGCCAATCGCCAGACTGAAGCGTGATACTACCCGATTTGTAGGAAGCGTTCTCCTGGATTCCGAGTGGGACTCCGCCCTCCGACAAGCGCTCAATAGCTCCCGTCTGCCGGCGCAGGATGGGCGGGTTGTGTCCGGCGTTGACGTAAACCAGGCCGCGCGTTGCAGGGTCGTATTCGGCGATGAATGTGGTGGTGAACCGGCGTCCATCCTGGCTGTTGCTGCAAGCGTAGTTATTCATGCGTCCCGCCAGATCGGTTAATGAGCTGTAGATACCTGCCAAGGTTTTGAGGCTTGCCTGGTAGGTGGCCATTAGCATGGCTGCGGGTATGCTCTTGCCGGCTACATCGGCGATGGCGATCAGATACGTGCCTCCGGGTGAAGGCGAGGCTGGACGAGGAAAAACGTCGTAGTAGTCTCCTGCTACTGTATTAGCGGGACGGGTGGCAAAGGCGATCTCCAGGCCGGGAACCTGCGGCGGGCATGGAGGCAACAGCCATGCCTGGATCTCCTTGGCAATCTGCAGGTCGCGCTTCATGACAACGCGATCAGCGATTTCCAGCACCAACACCACCAACAGCAAAATGCAGCCCCAAAAGATGCCACTGGTCGAAAAGCCAGTTAGATGCATGCTTGGGAAAAATAAGATCAGTGCAATCAACAGGAGGACGCGGCGCGCAGGAGAGAGCTTGTCAACGATGGCCCATATAAACGATTTGACCATCCGGAAAATATGCCTTACCCTTCCGGTTCCGGGTGTGCGGCGGGAATCAATTTCCTGCGAATAAAGCCTGTAGCTGGAGCGGGCATCGGCGTGGAATTGGCTCCATAGCTGGCTGAGCGCCATGCCATCGGTGATGCGCTGCCAAAATCTCCGTAAGCCCTTCATGATGGTATAGACCCGAATTATGAAGTTCCGCCTTGCTGCGCTGCATGTTCAGCCAGCTCGGCATCAATGAAGCCGGAGATCATGGCGCGGTAAACCTTCTCAGTGACGGATGGGTTCGCACCTAACTCTTCGGCAAGAGCCTTCACTCTTTTAATAACCTGCTCCACCCTCTGAGGGGCTTTTACATCGTCTGTAGTCTTCTTGAACTGCGCTGCCTGCTTGACATAACCACCGCGCTCGGCAAGCAGAGCGACTATCTGGCGATCAATCCGGTCGATTTTGGCGCGAACTTCTTCAATGGAGGCGCAAATTGCAACGTCGCCCATTCATGCTCCTAATGCTACATTTTGTAACGGCCCAGGTCCTCGTCGTTCAGGCCTTCGAGCCAGCCACGCAACTGCTCGGCAGTAGGGCCTTCGGCCTGGCCAGTAGTACTCAGTTTGGCCTTCTGCATCACCTCATCCGTGACATAGATGGGGCAATCCGCGCGCAACGCCAAAGCTAAGGCATCCGATGGACGAGCGTCAAGAACCATGGGCTCATTCCCCTGCTGCAGCCACAGTGTTGCGTAAAAGGTGTCGTCCTTAAGTTCTGATATCACAACACGTTCCAGCCGGGCATTCAAGTTGCGGATGAGGTTTCTAGCTAGGTCGTGGGTTATGGGACGCGGCGCTGCTACCTTCTCAATTTCCAAGGCAATGGCGTTGGCCTCGAATATCCCCACCCAGATGGGCATGACTGTCTCGGATGCGACATCCTTAAGCACGACGATGGGCATGTTGGTGGAGGGGTCCATCATCAACCCACGAATCCGCACCTCGATGATTCCGTTGGTGTTTTGCAATCCGTTTTGCACGTCAGCCAGCTTCTTCAACTCGGCTTCAAGCCTGGGCAATTCGCCAAACTGGATCTGCGCAGCGCGGTCCAGTTGTCCCTTGCGCGTCTGCTCCTCGGCCTCCATGCGCAACGCCTCGATCCGCTTTTTCAGGTCGCTTTCCATAGCTTCCCTTCCTTAGCCCTTACCCATATTAGACGGCTATGCCTACCAGACTGTTGGGATGCGTCGCGGTTATTTTCACCTGGAGGTAGCTTCCCGGAGCCGGGGCGATGGGCTGTGTGCAGGTGAAATTTACCGGCTTGTTCTGGCTGCTACGTCCGATAATCTGCCCTCGCGCCGGGTTGGCGCCTTCAACCATTACTTCCATTGTTTGCCTCAAGTGCCTGGCATAATTGACTCTCTGAATCTCTCGCTGGCGGTCAAGCACAACTTGAAGCCGGGTTACCTTCTCTGCCTCCGGGATGGAATCGATGAGGTGCAGAGCCGGGGTGTTGGGCCGGCCCGAGTACTTAAAGCCGAAGACGCAATCGTACTCTACTTCGGCCAGAAGGTCCATGGTCTGGGCAAGGTCGTCCACAGTTTCGCCAGGGAATCCGACGATGATGTCGGTGGAAATCGAGATGGGCCGGCGCGCGGCCTTGATCCAACCGATCCGCTCGAGGTAACTATCGCGGGTGTACTCGCGGTTCATCGCCTTGAGAATCCGCGAGGAACCCGACTGAACCGGCAGGTGAACATGGTCGCAGAGCGTGGGCACGGCGTCGATGGCCTCGACGATGTCGCGGGTGAAGTCGCATGGGTGACTGGTGGTGAAACGCACACGGCGGATGCCGCTCACCTCTCCGACCGCAGCCAGCAATTCCGCGAAGCTCCTCTTACCTTCCGGGTCGCGGTAGCTGTTCACATTTTGGCCGAGGAGCTGAATCTCGGTGTAGCCCTGATCGGCGGCGCGGCAGGCCTCGGCCAGCACGGAGGCCGAACTTCGGCTGCGCTCTTTGCCCCGCGTGTACGGCACCACGCAGTAGGCGCAGAACTTGTCGCAGCCCTCGACGATGGTGATGTAGGCGCGATAAGGATTCTGGCGGGCGGTGAACTCAGTCTCGAAGGTTAAATCCGTCTGGCGATCGTCGAGTCCGATGATGCGCGTCTCCCCGGCTTCAAGGCGCACAAGCATCTCCGGAAGCTTGCGATACGAGGCCGAGCCCGAGACCAGCGAGACATACGGCGCCCGCTCGAATATCTTGTTGCCCTCCTGCTGTGCCACGCAGCCCAGTACGGCGAAACGCTTGCCGTTTCTTTGCTGGCGCTTGTATTCGTCCAGGCGGTGGAAGACCTTCTGCTCGGCTTTGTCGCGGATGGAGCAGGTGTTGTAGAGAATCAGGCCGGCATCTTCCTCGCGCTCAACCTGGCGGTAACCCTCATGCTGCAATGTGCCGATGACCTTCTCCGAGTCATGGGCATTCATCTGGCAGCCGAAGGTCTCAATATAAAATGTTTTCCCGGTTGCCATAGCAACCTAAAGTATACCGCGACCAGTGACAACCGGCGATTCCCTGCCCCATTGCGCCGGCCGCAGTGCGGAAACTGAGTTACTTTTTGACCCAAACCTCAACGCGCCGGTTCCGCGCCTGTCCTTCGTCGCTATCGTTGGAGGCGACTGGCAGGTTCGGGCCAAATCCGCGAACAATCGACGGTTTTATCCCTCTCAGTGTCAATTGTCTTTCAACAACTTGGGCACGGCTCAGCGAAAGCGCTTGGTTGGACGCGTAATCTCCGGTGCTGTCTGAAAAACCGAAGAGCATGATCTTGTCTTCTGGAATATTCAAGTCCGCAAGCAGAGAGACTACCCGATCAAGATCGATCTTTGCCTTGTTGTCCAAATCCATTTGTCCGGAGGCAAAACGGAAATCGAGCGAGAGGCGATTTGCATCTTTAGTCAGCGATTTATACTCCGATGGAGCATCCGCCGGAACCGTCTGCGCCACCTGCGCCACATTCTGGGCAATAAAACCTTCGGCGGCAACGACGTCCTGACCCTTACGGGAAATGGCAAACTCTACAAACTGGCGCGTATATATGTTGCTCGGATTGGCCGGCGTATAGAGATAGAGCCTTCTCGCCAGTAGATAGTCTTCCGTGCTCACGGTGAGCCGGGTCGGCATCAGCGCCAGCGTCCCCTTATCAGAGACGGCGATCGCTTTGGAGCTTAGGATGTATGGAAGACCGATAAAGCCGATGCCATACGGATCGCTTGCAACCGCATTGGAGAGCACCTTGCTGTCCTCGATTCTTTGCGCGCCCGCAGCCAGCGGCTTGCCCCCAAGCACCAGGTTTTTGAAGGTGTCATAGGTGCCTGAATTATCATTTCTCGCGTAGACCTTGATTGCTCCTTTATATGCTCCAACCTGCGACCAGTCAGTAATCTCTCCCGTGAAGATGCGCATGATCCTGTCTTTGTCGAGCTGATTGATGGGGTTGGCAGGGTTGACAATGACGGCGATGCCGTCAAGACCCAGGACGTGCTCGTTTGCGACGGAAGTCATAATCCCCATCCCCAGCGACGTTAACTTAGCTGCTTCTTCGGGCTTGATCTTGCGCGAAGCACAACCGATATCGCTACTGTTCCCGGCCAGAGCGGTAAACGCCGTCGCGGAACCGTGCGCCGCAATGGTAATCGAAGAAGGTTTACTGTCGCCGGGCAGCACGCCCTCAACGATCCTCTCCACAGGGTTGGCTGTGGGGAGAATGCGAACATTTGTCGCTCCCTGATCCTTGAGAAATGCCACGGCCAGTGCCGGCCCCAGCGTGTCTCCAATGGTGTTTGAGCCTGCCAGGCGAAGGATCGTCTTTGACGTTGCCGCCTTTGCGCCGTGCTGCGTGCCCCATCTTGCAAACACGGCAACCAACGCAAAAAGAAGCAATACCGCGATGGCGACCAGCAGAGTATTCGGCAACTTCTTGCGGGGCGTGGGTTGAACCTCTTTAGGAATCACAGAGTTTTCATCCAGCAGCGGCTCTGAACATTCGGGACAAATGAATGGAGCACCTTGTGGAATGGGAATATGCTGCTTATCTTGCGCGTCCTTGCATTTCTTAAAATTAAAACATCTTCCCCAGCGAACAGTCATACATGGCCCACCTTTCTCGTTGCATATTCGTGTCTCGCTCTGAGCATGCATGAGACAAACTCAGAGCAAATCGTCGTTCTTCATCCAATCTCCGGAGACACCGACTCGCACCTCTCGTGACTCTGTCGAGTCAGAGATACGCGGTTCAAAGATGTATCGAGTTGTACTGCACAGGTTATCTGGAAAAGGTGACCACAGTCATTAAAGGGTAATGAATAATTATATGCAGTAGAAAAATAATCAGCGCAGTCCCGTATGCAGGCGCATTGTGCGCCGCCACGTGTGATGTCATGCAGAGCCTGGATGTTGTAGTTCTCTCCACCGTTACACTGATGCTGTGCGCCTTAATCTGGCAACCGAAGGTTCCAATATAGAAGGTTTTGCCGGTTGCCATAACAATCTATAGCATAAAGCTACTGGGGAACATTGGCGATTCCCTGCGCCACTTCACTAACTGCGGCTCGATCCAGCTTCGCTTTCTTCTTGATCCAAATCTCCACGCGCCGGTTCCTCTCTCGTCCTTCGCTGGTGTCGTTGGTAGCGATGGGCAACTCTGAGCCAAAGCCACGCACCACCGCGATCTTGATACCGCGCTGGTTTAATTGGCTCTCAACGATCTTGGCCTGGTTCAATGACATCGCTTGTTTCTCCTCCGGAGTGCCTTCATCGTCTGCGAACCCAAAGAGCAGAATCCGATCTCCCGCGCCTTCCTGGTCCGCGATCAGAGAGGCGATCCGGTCCAGATCCGCTTGAACTTTGCTGTCCTGCTCCGATTTTCCGGCCGGAAAACGAAAATCCACAGACAGGCGTTCGGCGCCCTCCGTCAGCAGCTTGTACTCGTCCGGAGCTGTATTGGATACAGTTTGCGTCACATGCTGAAGATTCTGGGAGACAAACCCGTTGGCGGCAACCACCTCCTGGCCACGCCATGAGAGCGCAAACGAAATAAACATTTGCATGTATTTGTTCCGCGCGGTTGTTGGCGTATAGAGATAAAGCCGCCTGGAGAGCGGATAGTCTTCCGTTGCGACAGTCAGCCGGGTCGGCTTGAGCGCCACTGTTCCCTTCTCCGATACGGCAATAGTTTTCGCATTATGGACGTAAGGAAGACTGACGAAACCGATACCGTACGGATCATCGGAGACTGCATCGGAGAGCGCATTGCTATCCTGGAAGCGCCGGGCTGTTGATGCCAGGGGTTTACCAGCCAGCACCATACTATTGAACGCGTCGAAGACCCCCGACTGATCATCTCTTGCGTATATTTTGATCAAACCGTGGGAGGACCCGACTTGAGACCAATCGGTAATATCCCCGGTAAAGATTCGCCGGATCTCATCTTTGCGAAGCTCGTTAACACGGTTGGAGGGATTAACGATCACCGCGATGCCGTCAAGCGCCAGAACATGCTCGTCGGCAGCTGATGTCATATTGCCCAATGTCGCCAGTTTGGCTACCTCGTCCGGATTGATTCTGCGCGAACTCATCCCAATGTCACAGGTTTCATGGGCCAGGGAGGTAAACGCGGTTGCGGAGCTATGGGAAGCGATCTCGATCGAGGAGGGCTCTGTATCACCGGGCAAAATACCCACAGCGATTTTTTCCTCCGGGTTTGTTGCAGTAATAATTTGAAGATTTGTCGCGCCTTGAGATTGAAGAAAGGCCTCGGCTAACTCGGGTGCCAGGCGATCTCCGATAATGTCAGAACCCGCGAAACGAAGGATTGCATTCTGATGAATGATCTTCATTTCTGCGGCATAGGTACCTTGCGGTGACCTGATCCAGTCTTTTCCTACGGCTATAAAAAGAAAAGCGATTAGAACTAAAGCCAGGGCCAGATCGGATAAGATCGAGTTCACGTACCTGGGCGGCGCAGTTTTGACATTGGCGAGCATCAAATTTTTGATCTCTGCTATATTTCTGACTTCACTGAGCGCGCTATCGCAAAGTGGACAACAGTTCCTGACACTCTTATCAAGAGAAAAGTCTTCATGACTGTCAGCGAGTGCGCATTTGCCGAAATTTGTGCAGATTTTCTGAATCATTGTCTTAGCCCTCTCATCTATGGCGAAAGATAAAACTGATGCCGAACAGCAATACTAAATTTACCCGTATTTGATTACTGAAGTGTAAGATAATTGGACACAAGCATTACTATGGTAATATTTTCAATTTATGTGATGCAAATCACAGTGATGCTTCTTGGCGGCTATCGGATCGCATGAAGATGAGAGTTCAGCGCAGCCCGATATGCAGGTAGGCAAGCAGCTCGGCCATCTGTTCATCGGTGAAGTGGCCGGCTAAACCGGGCATCATTCCCTTCCCTGTCAGCACGTTCTGCCGCAGTGCTTCATCCATGGCAGGAACTCCACAGGGCAGCATTTTGCGCGCAAAGAACTCATGCAGATCCGGTGGGATCTTGTTTAGCGCCAAGTCGTTATCTTCATGAATTTAGGCGCAGCGAACCTGGCAGAGATGCTTGCCTTCGGCTTCTTGAGGGGGGAGCGATGGCGCTGAGTGGCAGCCCGGCCAGAATCAGACTGAGGCTGGCCGCCAACTCTATACAAACAAAGCCAAGCCCACCTTTTGCCGGAGCATCGAGAGTACGCTCTATCTACGCCTTTTGAGCAAATTGCCCGCTCACATAATCCCAGTTGACTACATTGAAGAAGGCCTTAACGTACTCAGGGCGCCGGTTCTGATACTTCAGGTAATAGGCATGTTCCCAAACGTCCACCGCCAGCACTGGCTTGTGACCTATGGTCAGGGGGCTGTTTTGATTGGGAGTAGTTTCGATAGACACGGTTCCATCGGGCAGCTTGACCAGCCATGCCCAGCCGCTGCCGAAGACGCTCAACGCTGCGGCGGTCAGCTTTTCCTGAAAGCCGGAGAGCGAGCCGAACCTGGCATCGATGGCCTTGGCCAGTTCGCCGGTGGGAGCTGAGGCCGGCACGGCTTTGCACAGTGTGGGCCACCAGAACGAATGATTCGCGTCGCCGCCTCCGTTGTTGCGCACGGCGGTTCGCGCGGCCTCGGGCAGGCTGGCCCAATTGATCACCAGATTCTCCAGCGTCTTTCCGGCCAGCTCGGGGTGCGCGGCCACGGCGGCGTTCAGGTTATTCACATAGGCCTGATGGTGCTTGTCGTGGTGCAGATGCATGGTTTCGGCGTCGAAATACGGCTCCAGAGCGTCATAGGCGTAAGGGAGCGGCGGAAGGGTGAAAGGCCCAGTTGGCGCTGCGGGCTTGGCTGTTGCTTGTCCGGCGGGGAGTGCCTGACTACTCATGGCTTCAGTCAACAGCAGCGCGCTTGCTACGCCGCCCATATGCTTGATTGCGGTTCTGCGGTTCATGTGTGAAAACCTCCATAATTGTTCGATGCGCCGGAATCAGGAAAGTCTGCGTGATAATTCAGAGATTTCCTTTCCGATATGAACTACGCCTACTCCTTTATGCTGAAACCATGGATGGATTATCCGAGAAACTTACCCCCATGGCGCACAAGGCCCAGAATCGTTGCTTTGGCTGCGGTCCGGCCAATGCGGTAGGCCTGCAATTGGAGTTTCTGCTCGCCGAGGATGGGAGTGTGGTTTGCCTGCCGACAATTCCGGAGATTTTCGAGGGGCCGGCTGGTTATCTGCACGGCGGCATCATCGCCACGCTGCTGGACGAGGCTATGAGCAAGTCTGTAAGGGCGCGGGGATTGACGGCTATGACCCGGCAGATGGAGGTTGACTATATCCGCCCTGTCCAATCTTGTGCGCCGATTCGACTGGAGGGGCGCCTGGTGCGCAGCGAGGGCCGCAAACACTGGACCGAGGCCAGGCTTCTCAACGAAAGAGGTCACGTTCTGGCAGAAGGAAAGGGATTGTTTATTGAGGCGCGCAGCGGCCACCGATCTTAAATGATCTGCCCGGCTAGTGCTGCTTGGTCGGCAATATTTAGTTAAGACTTTGAAGGATCGGGGCAGCCCGAAGGCCGCCCCGCGACGAGCTTAGTGAATCATCTCAATGGTTTCCTGGGTTACGGTGTCGAAGGTGGTCACTGCCTTGGCGTTGGCCTCGAAGGCGCGCTGGGCGACGATAAGGTCGGAGAACTCGGCGGAGATGTTGACATTCGACGCCTCCAGAGAACTCCCTTCAAGCGTGCCGCGTCCGCCCGCTCCAGCCACCCCCACTGAAGCCTGTCCGGAAGCGCTGCTCGTTTGATATTCAGTTGATCCCACATCAACCAATCCCTGCTGGTTGCTTACCGTGGCAATTGCCAACTGGCCCACATCCTGGGTTTGGCCATTCGAGTAGGTTGCCGCTACGGTGCCGTCGGAGCCGATGGTGAAGCTCTGATATTCTCCGCTTGTGTACCCGTTCTGGTTGGTGGACGAGGTCGAGTTGGCGGCCGCAGTCTGGTTGATGTTCCCCGTGCCCGCGCTTCCAAACAAGTCCCAGGTCATGTTCATCGTCGCCGCCCCGTCGGAGAGTCCGGCAAAGGTGATTCCGCTTACATCTCCAGCAGGGTTAACCAGGTTGCCGCTGGAATTGAAGGTCAGCGTTCCGGTAGTGTTTGTGCCTACTGGATCCTGGATCACGCTTCCGCTGGTGGAGATGTTGGCTCCGGAGATGGTCAATACCCCGGCAGCAGTTGACGTAATCGTCACGCCGCCGGCGCCAACGGTGATGCCGGCCGCTCCCAGCGCGGTATTCAGGTCTGTCACATAATTGGCAACCGTCTCTGGCGAGCCAGTGAATGTCGGCAGCGCGGTGGTTGCCGTGCCTCCGGCCGTGGCAGGCGCGGTAATCGTCAGGTTCGTTCCCGGATCGACGGTGCCCAGCGTGGCGCCACTCGCCCCAAAGTCATATTTGATTGTTGAGACCGCCCCCACATGGGTTGAGGTGGGCGTCAGCGTGTCAGGCATCGTGATGCTGTAAGACCAGGTGTTATTCCCCGTTTTGGTGTAGTTCACAGTGGCGACATAACTATTTCCCAGCGAATCATAGACAGTTACCGGGCCGGAGGCAGTCGCGCCTATGGCGGACTCGGAGTTCAGGTTTTGGGTCATGCTGATGGTAGTCGTCGCCGAAGGATGCATCACTTGCCCGGTGGGAACCACAATATCGTTTAAAGCTCCGCTGGTATTAACCACGCCGTTCGCCGCGGCATACCCCATGACCGCCTGGCCGGTGGTAGACTCCAGCGTGCCATTTGAACTCAACTGAAAGTTGCCATCGCGCGTATACAGTTGGCTTCCGTTGTTGTCCAGCACAAAGAAGCCTGTGCCGTCAATTGCGGCATCGGTCGAAATGCCGGTCGAGGCGATCGAACCGCCCGTAAAATCAGTGCTGTTCGAGGCCACCTTCACGCCTGTACCGACCTGAATCTGATCTCCCGATCCTGTGGTGCCCACCTGCTGGTAAAACAGGTCGCTGAAGTTGGTGGTCTGCGCTTTGAAGCCGGTGGTGTTCATGTTGGACAAGTTGTTGGCGATGGTGTTCAGCGCCGTATTATCGGCGTCGAGACCGCTGAGTGGAATGTAAAAACTTGGCATGTTGAATCTCCTCTCACTGCATCTGAAGTTGGCGCGGGCCATGGGGCTGGCGGATAATCATGCTGGTCCTGGGCCATGCGCGGCCCGTCGAATCGCTACTGCTGCCTGCCGTTCATAGCCTGAGCTACGCGCTCGGCCGCTGGATTGGCCGCGGGAACACTGAGATTGCCTGGAGCCAGTTTGGCAACTGACGCGTTGATGGCGCCGGGAAGGGTTGTTGCGGCTGCGGACGAGACCGGCTGCGCCTGCGAGCTTGCGTTGCTGGCCTGAGCCGGGGCCGCGCTGCCGCTCGAAGCGGCCGTCGGACTGCCCAGATCCGTCGTCAGCGTCTGGTTGATCGAGATCAGTTGCTCCAGGCTGTTTACATTCACCAACTGGTTGATGTACTCGTTGGGGTCGGTGTTTGCGGTTGGGTCCTGGTTCTTCATCTCAGTGACCAGCAAAGTCAGAAAGTCGTTGGCCGAAATGGTGGCCGAATCACTGCTTGTTGTACTGGTACTGCTGGTCGCGTTTGCCGTAGCGGCTGTTCCACTTGTACCGTTGGCCGCTGACGCCGTGGGAGTTGTGGTTGAGCCCATAAGAGCCTGCACCGCCGTGATGTGGTGATTCAAAATTGCCGCTGCCATGTTGCCTCCCTGTTCTTCTCTGTTTCGATTTGCGTTGTTCCGCGTCTTTGATAATTGCCCTGTCCGTGCCGTGAGCCTGCCCTCAGGCTCAGGCCATCACCGAAATGTGGAAGCCGTCCAGACTTGCTGAATGTGTAATTCCGTCCATATCCCCAAAGAATGCCGGCAACTCCGCCGAAGCTGCCGGCGACTGAATCACAGATTGCGAAGATTGACCTGACGGTGTGCTTGCATCAGCGTTCTGCGCACTCTGCTGGCCTGCCCCCTGCTGAGTTCCCTCTCCCGTGTCCTGGCCGCTGCCCAATCCCGACCAACCGCTCTCGGGCGATGTCAGCGAGAGCGTCTCCACCGGCGTGTAATGTTCGGCAAGATAGGCGTTCAATCCTGCCAGATGGCTGCCCAGCGCCTGGGCTGCGTCGGCTGAACCCGGCACCAGCTGTGCATGAACTCCTCCTCCGCTCAAATCCGCACGAACGCCAATCCAACCCAGGGCAGGATCCTGATAACCTGCCTCGGCCCGCTGTGTTCCGGCATGAATCCAGGTTGTGGCCATCGGCGCGCCCGCTGCGTCGAGTGTGGCAAAGGCCTCGCGGGAATCTGGACCGGTTGCCGCAGTGCTTGAAGCTCCCGCCGCGTCACTGGCGGTACTTACGATTCCTGCCGCTCCGGCCAATGCGCGCGCCATTGCGGCGGTATCCACAGCCGACTGTCCTACTATGGGGTGGCTCACCTGCTGGACAGAGTTGCCGCTTCCGCGCATTGATTCGGGCGTTGATGACTTCCCGCCGCCGGCTGAGCCTGGCTTGCCCAGTGCGGGGAGTTGAGCGGAAAGCTGGCCGGATTGGGCGACGGCGCTGGCGGTCACCGGCAAGGGACTCAAGCCATCGCCGGGAATCGGAGCGTTCACCCCCAGGTTTCCCTGTTGGATTGCGACCTGTTCCTGGCTCTGAACGAACATTGGAGTCCGGTTTCGGTTTGAATCAAGCGTCTGAGAGGGAACTTGGCTCGTCGCCAGTGTCTCCGCAGGTTTCGAGTTCTGTGCTGCTGTCAGAGTCAGGCCGCGGGCCGGTGCTGATATTTCAGCCGTCTTCCCGCCCTCGACAAGCATCGCGACAACCGGCGGTGCGCCTTTGTCCGCTACCGCTGATTCTGCTTCGGAAAGGGTTGAGCCGTATGAGCTATTCAGGTTGGAAACAGGCAATGCTAGTCTCTGCCACGCGGGTTTTTCCGGGCCTTCCGCAGTCTGCTGCATGGTTGCATTCACCGCATCGACATGATTCCCGGGTGTCTCCATGACTGGAGGATGCGCATCAAGCGAAGCAGAAGCAACAGCGGCTTGCGGGTCCGTTGAGAGAGCGGCAGAGATCCCTGTCTGGGCAAGTTGCGCACTCTTGTCCGTACTCTGCGCAATTTGGTTGACGACCGCAGCCGCCGGTACTGCCTGCGAAAGACTTGCGATGGCTGCCGGAACGAGTCCCGGTAAGGGCTCAGTTGAAACAGCATTCGTCTTGGTAGTGTTGGTGGGCCGCGCGGGACGCGAACTATGAGTAGATTCTGTTGCAGAATCAGTTCCCGGCTCCGCAGCCGGTTTTTTCTCCTCTACACTGGTCGAGGCCTGCTCAGCTAGCAAGGTTTGAGCCAGAACCCCGGTCGAAGACAACAGCATCTCTGCGCTCGTCTCTACATTTTCAGTCTCTGTTCCCTGATCCTGTCCCTGCTCTTGGCGCAAACTAATAATGGCAGCCAGGGTCGAAGCGGAAGTTGTTTCAGGAATCTGCTCAGTCGCCAGTCTATTTAAGGGATTCCCTTGATCCGATTCGCTCACGCTCCGGGTAGCGGCTTTTACGCCGGAACCCATCGAGGCCAACAGCGATTGCCAGCCGGAGCGAAAGCTCGTCGCCGCGGGAACAGTAGACGACAAAGGACCGGAAGCGGCCGTACCAGCACGCCCGGCGCCGTGTGCTGTGTCCAGCGTCTTGCCCAGGACCTGTGCCGGAGTTTCCCCTACTCCAATGAATGTGGCAACTGTCATGCGAAGTGATAGAGCAGACGCTGTGCCAAAGGGCGGCAGGGATGGGTTAGAGCATTGTCAGGAATGGAACCGGCGATCCCGATTCAGAACTCAGGTCGCCTTCTAAATGGATTTTCACTAAAGTTATTTCTCACGCGCACGACTCGTTTATGGCGACAGATTAGGAAACGGCATTCCGATGAGAGGCTACTCCTTCCGCTGCAGAGACGACTGGTTCAGCATCGGCCTCTTCTTTGTCTCTGTCACGGTAAAGCCGGGAGCTGTACCAGTCATCGAGCGCCTGCTGGCCGCGCCGTCCGTCCTCGATGGCATTCCGCGCCTCAGTCTCCTGAATCAGGGTCTCGGCCTGGCGGCGTTCCACCCTCTTCAAAAGAAACTCCTCGCGCCGGTCTGTGACTTCTTCTCCCATTCCTTCGATTCTGGGACTGAGCGTGGCGGCATGAAATTTAGCCGAGCGCGTCTCTTCAATGCCTGCAATGCGATCTGTCAACTCGCCTGTTTGAGCACTGGTTTGAATCAGGCTTCTGCCCCGGCGCTCCCGTTCTACGGTGGCCGCCAGCGCATGCTCCAGGCGGTGAAGCTCGCCCAGCGCGGACTCCAGAGCCAGACGGCTCTGCTCTTCCTGGAGTTCCCGAATGCGCAACAGGCGGCGCAACGCGCGCGAAACGGCCATGGCTCAGACCTCCGCGGCCAATTGCTCCAGCCGGCGTAAACAGTCGACAAAGTGAAGCTGCTCATGCATATCCTGGGTCATGAATGCTCGCATCGTTTCCCGGGCTTTCAAGGCGCGGTCGAGGTCCGGGTCCGCGCCCGGCTTGTAGGCCCCGATGCGCACCAAATCCTCCGAGCGCGCGTAAACAGCCATCATCTTGCGCAAGAGCGCAGCCTGCTCACGATGCGCGGGCTGGGTGACAACCGGCATCAGGCGGCTGATCGAGTCCAGCACTTCGATGGGCGGATACCAGCCTTCGGCAGCCAGCGCGCGGGAGAGAACCACATGGCCGTCGAGCAGCGCCCGGACCGCGTCCACCAGCGGATCCTGCTGATCGTCGCCTTCCATCAGCACGGTATAAAAGGCGGTAATCGAGCCTACCCGGAATTGCCCGGCGCGCTCGATCAGCCTGGCCAGGCGATTAAAAACTGATGGCGTATATCCTTTGTTGGTGGGCGGCTCTCCCGCAGCCAGGCCAATCTCCCGGGAGGCCATGGCAAAGCGGGTCAGCGAGTCCAGCACCAGCAGCACATGCTTGCCCTGCGCGGCAAAAAACTCGGCGATAGTGGTGGCGGCCAACGCCGCCCTCATGCGCATCAGCGGCGACTGGTCGGAGGTGGAGACCACCACCACCGAGCGCGCCCGGCCCTCGCCGCCCAGAGAATCCTCAAGAAACTCGCCTACCTCGCGGCCCCGTTCGCCCACAAGGCCCACCACCGTCACATCCGCCTCGGTGTTGCGGGTCATCATGCCGATCAGCGTGCTCTTGCCCACCCCTGAGCCGCCGAAGATGCCTACGCGCTGCCCCCGCCCTACCGTCAAAAGAGCGTCGAGAACACGAATTCCAGTGCCCAGCGGAGTGCGAATCGCCACCCTGTCGAGCGGTGACCTTACTACCCCCTCCAGCGGCAACGCCCCGGAGACGGCAGGCGGGCTCCCGTCATCAATCGGAACGCCCAGCGCATTCAGCACCCTGCCCATCAGCGCCGGCCCCACCTCGATCTGGGGATGGACGCCCCATGCGGTTACTTGGTTTCCAAAGCGGATGCCCTCGGTGCTTTCGACCGGCATCGACAATACATTGGAGCCGCGAAAACCGATGACCTCGGCCAGATGCGCACGGCCATGCTGGTCATGAATCTCGCAGCACTCGCCCACCGAGGCCAGCGGCCCAGCCGACTCGATGGTCTGGCCTACCGACTCCAGCACCTGTCCGCGCCAGCGCCAGGGCTGGCCGCGCTCCAGACGGCTGGAATAGCGTTCCAGCAACGGCGTCATGCGCAGCCCTCCTGGACGATGCCGTTGACAGCGTTCTCCGGTTCGGCAGAGTCGCTTTTTGAAGTGCCGGCTCTGGAGCCGCCGGCGCGGTCAAAGAATCCTCGCTCAATCTCTCCCAACTGCGCGCGTATCCCCAAGTCCACCGAGCCCAGTTCGGTCTCCATCACGCAGTCTCCCAACAGCATTCCTTCGCCGGCAATGACAGTTGGTTTAACGGCCAGGTTGGGCACCAGGGCGATGGCTTCAGTCCACAGGTCGAGCTCGGCAGGGGGGACGCGCAGTCGCACCTGAGTCGATTGGGAGAGCTGCCCCAGCGCCACCCTGACCGCGCCGGTCAGCAGCAGCGGGTCCATCTGCGCCTCGCGGCGAAGAATGCGCGCCGCAACAGCCAGCGACAGCTTCACCACCTCGTGCTCCACCTTCTGCAGGTACTGGTCACGCTCCTGGGTAAAACTCTCGAGAAGCCCGGCGGCCTGTTGCGCCCGCTCGCGCTGGGTCGCGGCCTGGGAGCCGCTTTGCGCCTCGTGCTCGGCCTTGTGGCCCTCCTGGCAGCCCGCATCGAAGGCGCGACGCTTCTCCTCGGTCAGCCGAGCCTCGAACTCGTAGTGAGGCCGGGGCTCGATGTCTACGGATGCGGCATCCCCGGCCGGCGCTGCTTTTGCGTTGGGCGCGGCATCCTCGACATTCTCCCATCCATTCCATTCCGGTATAAAAGGCGCATCGGGGCCGGCCGGGTACTCGAAGACCTCGATGCGCCCGGAAGCGTTCTTACTCGTTGACGATATCGTCTGATGCAAGTTATTACCTCAGCTAACAGCGAACAACTGTCAGCTAACCGCTAAGAGCTTCCAGCCTACGCAAACTGTTATCTGTAAGCTGTTTGCTGTCTGCTGTGTTACGCCAGCATCTCGTCGCCGGTCTCCAGCTTGAGAATTACCTTGCCCTCGGCCTCCAGGCGCCGGGCCAGATTGAGAATCTCCTGCTGAGCCTGTGCCACCTCGCGCGAGCGCACCGGACCCAGAACCTCCATGTCTTCCTTCAGCATCTCCACGGCGCGCGAACTCATGGATTTGTAGATCTGGGCGCGCAGATCGTCTTTGGCGCCGCGCAGGGCGAGTGCCAGTTGCCGCTTGTCCACCCCGGAGACGATCTCGCGGATGGTGGCTGGGCGGCACGGTTACCAGATCTTCAAAGGTGAACATGAGGTTGCGGATGGCCAGCGCCAGCTCCGGCTGGCCTTCTTCGATGGTTTCGAGTATCTTCTTCGACTCCTCGGCGTTGAGCCGGTTCAGCAGATCGGCCACCGCCTTGAAGCCGGAGTAGCTTTTGCGCCCCGTGTCACCCACGTTTTCCAGCCGCCGGTGCAGGATGTGGGCCACCTTCTGCGCCATCTCCGGCGAAAACTGGCGCATCTCAGCCAGCCGCTGGATGGAGAGCACCTTGTGGTCCTCGCTTAGGTTGTCCAGCACCATCGAGGCCCGCTTGGGATCCAGGTGGGCCAGCACCAAAGCGATAGTCTGCGGATGCTCGCTGTCGAGCAGCTTGCCCAACTGCTGGGGATCGGTGCGCTGCAGCTTGGCCAGATTGCCATGGGCTTCCTCCTGGGAGCGGCGCACCAGCATCAGCATGTCTTCGGCGCGCGCCGCGCCGAAGGTACCCCTCAGCAGACGGCTGGCGTAGTCCAGCCCGCCGTGGGTCATAAAATTCTGGGTGTCCAGAAGCCCCCAGAACTCCTCCAGTATTCCGGCAGACATATCCGGTGTAATGCCGCGCAGTTCTGCAAGCTCCTCGGTGAGCATCTGCACATCCGCTTCCGGCAGGGCGCGCAGCACCTCCTTGGCCAACTCCTCGCCCACGGCCACCAGCAAGACGGCTGCCTTGCGCACCCCGCTCATGTTCGCCGTAAGCTGGCGCCGAGGTGACGCGTTCTGGTATCCCTGATCGGCCAAGTCCCCGGTCCTTTCACTGGTTTCTTTCAGGCTTCTTTTGCGCTCTGACTATACCGCGTCTGCTACTCATGTCTGTGAGCAAATTCAGCTCACTGATTCCCTGTCTCCTAATTCGCGCCGCGCCCCTTTCTCCTGCATTCCAGATCAATCGGAATGGATCCAACTCTGCAAGAGGCGGGAGCTTTGCGTGGGCTCCTGCTTGAGGTGACTTTTCACCTGTTCGAAGATCTCCTGTGTCCTGATCCGCTCCGGGTCGATCTCGACCGGCTCAGGCGGCCTGAATGCAGCAGACTCCGCATGTCCCGGCAACTCCCTGCCCCCACCCATTGCCAGCGAGCCAAGCCGGGCGTGGCGCAGGGCGGGGCGCACTCCGAAGGCCACCACCACCAGTAGGCCTATCAAAAGCGCGGCATACTTGATTAATACCGGCGAGCCTTCGGCGGTGGCCAGAATCTTCTCCTGCAACGAGACCGGCGGCTGAAAACGGTTATCCTCGAAGGCCAGATCTTTGACTTCGAGCAGGTCGCCGCGCGCCGCGTCAAAGCCCACCGCGGCCTGGGCCAGGGCCGTCAGGTTGCGCAACTCCTCGGGTGGACGAGACTGCCACTCTGCTGCCTTGTCCTGGGTGGCGGGCTGGGCCAGCCGGTCATTCACCACGATGGCCGCGGTCATCCGCCGCACCCTGCCTGGGTTCTCGATTACGTGCATCAAGGTCTTGGTGGCCGCATAGGTGCTGGCCTCGCTCTTGGCGGTCTGCGGCGCCGCGGTCTGCGTCGGATAGACCGGCAAGGCCTGCGCGTTGGGCGCATTCGAAGCGACTCCGGGAATGCCGGCGGCTACCGGCTGCGGACCGCTGGCCTGCTCGGTGCGCTGCATCGACAAAGTCACTGTCTGGTCAGGGTCGTAGCTCTCTTTGGTTTCTTCCGAGGCTTCAGAGTCGTAGTCCAGGGTCACCGAGGCGCGCACGTTGCCTGCTCCAGTTACCGGTTCCAGCGTGGCGATCAGCTTCTCTTCCAGAGCCTGTTCGGCGCTCAAACGCAGGGCGTCGGCGGTCTTGGGGCCAAGCGGAAGGTGGCCGGAGGCATCCACCAGCACCACATAATCCGGCGTAAGGCCGTCAACTGCCGAGGCCACCAGGTTGCGAATCGCCTCCGGCTCTCCATCAGCCAGCGTGCGATGGCGCAGCTTGAGCACTACCGAGGCCTTGGCTGGACGCTCCGCATCGCGGAAGAGCGAGTCGTGCGGCAGCACCAGGTGTACCCGCGCCGATTCAACATCCGCCAGAGTTCCAACCGTGTGCTCCAGTTCGCCTTCCAGCGCTCGCTGATAATTGACCTGCTCGTCGAACTCCGATCCTACCCAGTTGGGCTTGTCAAAGAGCTCAAAACCCAGACGCCCGCTCCTCATTCCCTTGGCCGCGGTCAAGAGGCGCGCCTTGTCCAGTTGCGCGGCCGGAACCAAGATGCCCGTTCCATCGGCCGAAGGCTCAAAGGGAATCTGCGCCTGGGCCAGAACCTGTCCGGCCTGGCGCACATCCTCCGGGTCCATATTGGCGTAGAGGACGTGCCAATCCGACCGGAGACCGTACCAGAACAAGCCTCCAACCAACCCGGCAAGCAGCAGGATCAAAACCACCGTCCAGCCGCGCTGCGTCGGATGCATTTGCGCCCAGAAAACCCGCGTCCGGCCCCAAAGTCCGGCCAGCCGGTCAGTCAACTGGGGTTGGCCGGGCATCGTCGGCGCGCTCTTCTGCAACTGTGTTCCGGTGGCCATGATCTCCGTGTCCCGCCGCTCTCAACTCATTCAGCTAAAACTGCATTCCGATCACCTGCTGGTAGGCCTGGACTGCCTTGTTGCGCACCGCCAGAGCCAGTTCAAAGGCCATGTTTGCCTTCTCGGTGGCAATCATCGCCTGATGCACATCCACGCCGGAGCCGGTCATCAACCCGGCGACAGCGGTGTGCGCCTGAGCTTCGAGCTGGTCCACCTGGCCTACCGCATCGGTCAATAGCTCGGAAAACGGTGTGGATGCGGCGCCAGAGCCGCTTGTCGAAGTTGCGGCCGTACCAGAGCCTATGCCGGAAAGACCCTGCAAAGCCTGCGTCGCTGTAGTCATGGGATTGATTGCGGGTATCATTGCTTCTCCCTGCTGCCGCCGTTGGCGATTTCCGTCTTTTGTGTGCATCTTCAACTGGAGCTTAAAAACAGCCGCCAGCTCCTGATTGGCGATTACGACTTGGCAATCTCCAATGCCGATGTAATCATGCCCTTCTCGGCCTGCACGGCGGAGCTATTCAGACCATAAGCACGTGTCGCCCCCATCAGGTCCACCATCTCTGTGAGGGGATTAATGTCCGGATATGAGACATATCCGTCCGTGCCGGCATCCGGGTTTCCAGGATCATATCGTTTCAGCGGGGGCGAGGTATCTTCAACCACAGCAGCAATATGCACGCCCGGCGCCGCCGATGCGGAGTTGCTCATATTTAGAGGAAGCAAAGGAGCGGGAAGCGCGGGCAACGCCGCCGCCGCAAGGCTTCCCGAGGCCGCCGATTCCAAAGGGGGATTCCCTGAAGCTGCGTTAAAACTGTTCATGAAAGCCGAATCGCCGGAATTGGCGGCAAAAACGACGTGCTGGCGGCGGTATGGGGTGCCGTTTGCTGTGCGCGTCGTCTCCGCGTTGGCCATGTTGGCCGCTACCACTTCGGCGCGCATCCGCTCGGCCTGCATGGCGCTGCCCGAGGTCTCCATCATCGCAAAGAGGTTCATCTGCTCCTCCTTCTTACGCAAAAACAATCTGCCGCGCAATCCTCAGATGAATCCCTGCACGTTGCTCTCCACTTACTTGCTGTCAGAATGGATGGCGTCCAAGATGCGCTGGTACTCCTGGCGGAGCAGCGTCACGCCGGTTTTAAATCTCAACTGCGCCTCGGCCAGGTTCAAGCCCTCGCGGTCCATGGAGACGTTGTTTCCGTCGGGCCGTGAAATCAGCCCGTCCACAGCCTTGACGCGCACCGGCCGGGCCGCTTGCCCTTTCTCCACTTCGGTCATCGCCTCCCGCATCTCGGCCTCGAAGTCCATGCCCACTGCCCGGTAGCCGGGAGTGTCGATATTGGCCATGTTGACCGCGGTCAGCTTGGCCTCGCTGACGGCGAGGTCCAGATAACGGGTAATCTGCTCACTGAGTTGGGTCTCAATCTGCATCTCCATCCTCCTTCAGTTGATGGTCAACCCGAAGTCGATCTCCCGCGCGGTGATGACGGACTCCTCGCCGGCCAGAATTGCGCCCCGCTCCAGCACGTGCTCCAGCTCGCGGACGTTGCCCGGCCAGTTGTGGGAGGTGAGCTTGGCCAGCGCCCCGTAGTCAACCCGCTTGATCGGCGCCTCGCGGCCCATCCGCGCCAGAAAGTGATTGACCAGCAGCGGCAGATCCTCGCTATGCTCGGCCAGCGACGGGGTACGAATGAGGAAGACGGCCAGCCGATAGTAGAGATCGGAGCGGAAGCCGCCATCCTGAGTCTGCTGGGCCAGTGCCTGGTGGGTGGCGGCCACAATGCGCACGTCCACCTTCACCATTTCGTTATCGCCTACCCGCTGCAACTCGCCGCACTCCACAAAGCGCAACAGCTTGGATTGCAGGGCCAGCGGCATCTCCCCGATCTCGTCCAGAAAGAGCGTGCCTCCGTCGGCAGCCTCAATCCGCCCCACGCGGCCCTGCACCGCGCCGGTAAATGCTCCGCGAGTGTGGCCGAAAAGTTCCGCCTCAAGTAGTGCTTCAGGAATCGCGGCGCAGTTGATGGCGACAAAGGGCTTGCGGCTGCGGGTCGAGAGCCGGTGCAGGGCCTCGGCCACCAGCTCCTTGCCCGAGCCGGTAGGCCCTTCGATCAGCACCGGGGTCGCGCGCGAGGCCACCAGGCGAATGCGGCGGCTGATTTCGAGCATGCAGGGAGCGTAGCCAATGATCTCCGGTAGCCGCTCGCTGGATGCCGGTTCGACTCCGGCCGCAGGCAAATCCGTTTGGGCAGGTATGGCTAGGGGAAGGCCGGCATGGGAATAGATCACGTCGGTCGAGGCGCTGTGTGGCGGAATAACCGGCAAGGCAATCTCTGGAAGAGATGGAACCGGCCACGAACTGGCGTGCATAGAATCCAGCGGCGGGTTCGGTTTGTTCAACGCGGGAGCCGCGTTCCAGATTGCCGTGTCATTGTCCTGCGAGCGGCGCAGCGCATAGAGCAGCTCCTGGCGGTAGGGCCCGCGCGGGCTCTCCTGCGCAATCGAGCCGCTGGCGGTCACCAGGTCCACCTCGGGGTAAAATGCGCGGAAGTCACAGAGAAACTCGGCGAGGTCGAGATCGGGCAGCCATGAATCGACGATGACAGCCTCCGGCGGGGCCGCTTCCGCCGCTGACCAGGCCTGGGCGCCGCCTTCGGCCTCCCGCACCTGCCAGCGCAGGCCAGTGAGAGTCTCGGAGAGCCGCTGGCGAAAGTTGCGATCAGCGCTGGCGACCAGCGCGGTGCGCGGACGAATACGGCTGGCGAGGGGAAGAGTGGAAATGGGAACGGTCACCATGAAGATTCTCCTGTGCGTCAATCGAGTTGGTTGAATCAAAAAAATGTGCGCCGAAAAACTAAGCGGCCGCCACCGGAAGAGCCACGCCAGACAGAATTGCGGGCACGGAAAGCACGGGCAGCGGCGAAAGCGCAAAATCGGTTTCCGGCGGCACCATGTAACCCTGGCCGCGCACGGTGCGGATCAGTAGTCCGGGAGGCGGATCCTTGAGCTTGCGGCGCAGGTAGTTGACATAGACATCCACGATGTTGGTGGTCTGCGTCGGCTCCAGGTTCCAGACGGAATCCAGCAACTCCACGCGCGTGACGCACTGGCCGCGATTGAGCATCAGGTGTTCGAGTAGGGCAAATTCTTTGTTGGTGAGCACAATCGACAGGCCGGCCCGGCGGGCAGTGTGGTCCAGCCGATCCAGTTCGAGATCGCCGGCGCGCAACAGCAGGCGCGCTTCGCGCTTGCGGCGCAACAGCGCCCGGCATCGTGCCCGCAGTTCGTGCAGACTGAAGGGCTTGATCATCAGGTCGTCGGCTCCGCGGTCAAGGCAGCGGACTCTGGTGTCCACCTCCTGGCGGGCGGTCAACACAAGAACCGGAAGATCCGCGTCCATCCTGCGAACCTCTTCGAGCACTTGCTCCCCGTCTTTGACCGGCATATTCAAATCAAGAATGGTCAGGTCGGGCATCTCCTGGCGAAATGCCTCTACTGCGGCGGCTCCATCGTAAGCCAGGTGGACGCGGTGCCCGTCGGCCTCTAAGCCGCGGCTCAGAAACAATCCCAGCGCCTTGTCGTCTTCGGCAATTAATAACCTCATGGCTACCTCTCTCGTTGAGCGGCGCCCTAAGCTCCCGCGCCTGTCTGCTCAAATTACCTGGCCGGCCAGCTTAGCGCGCGCTAACGGACGGCTTCACCTAACCATCCCGCGTGGGGAGATGAAACTCAATAGTTGGAAGAAAAAAAGGAGGCAGAGCGGTTCCGGGAACGGCACAATGCGACGAGAGTTCCCGAAACGGCGAGAGCGCGCAAACCTGCGAGAAAGCGGGTCGCGTCCCTCTTTGGACGGCTCAGTATGGCCGGTAATACAACCTCAAGCAGCAGCCGTATTATCAACACAATTGGTTTTGCTTTTCCGCGATGCTGCTTTATCGCGATACATCTCGGCGTCGGCCCGGTCGACCAGCGCCTTCAACGTTTCGCCGGGCAGCCGCTCAGCAAAGCCGATCGAAACCTTTACGCGCAGCTTAATGGGAGTGGCGCTTCCCTGAACCGTGTAGCTTCCGCACACCCACTCCCGCAGCCGGTCAATCTGTGCCCGGGCCTCAGCGATCCCGCAATGCAGCAGGAGCACGAACTCATCGCCGCCCCAGCGCCCGATGGTGTCCGTAGAGCGGCAGACGGATCGCATCTTAGCGGCAAACTTCTTCAGCAATTCATCTCCAATCAGGTGTCCATGCTCATCATTAACCCGCTTAAACTCATTGATGTCGATAATGGCGACGCAGAACGGCGCGCGGCCGTGAAGCGATTGCTCAATATCGCCTTCCACAGACAGGCGGCTGCGCAGCCCGGTGAGCGCATCGCGCGAGGCAATCTCCTCGGCCTCTTCCAGCCGAGTCTGATAGGCTGTCACTTCCTTCTTGAGCTGGTCAATTGCCGCCTTGCCTTCCGAGGTCATCCGGTCTATCGAACCCTTCAGGTCCGTGGCGCTCTGCTTGATCGACTCCCGGATTGCAGTTAGGTCTTCCAGGTTGGCGATGCCCTTCAGCCGCTTCGTGACTTCGGTGATCTGCGCGGCGCAGCGCTGGTCCCGCTCGCCCACCGACTCGGCGGTACGTGCCATCATCAGCAGGATTTCCTTTACCTCGCCGGTCTGTTTTTGGTAATGCATGGCCGTGAGCCGTCCCCAACCATGCAGATGCTCCCGTACGCCGCTTTCTGTCTCCTTAATCGCCGCGCAGGAGAGTTTCGCAGAGAGCTTTTCTTCCAGCTTGCCCAAGCCTTGCTTCAATTCCCCGCCCAGAGCGGGGCAAGCATCCTGGCCGCAGTTGCCCATCTCCACCAGGGAGGAGCAATATGCGGCAACGGTCAACGGCAGTAGAGACTGCGCACCCGCCTCACCGTCTTCGCCGGACTCCGTTTGCGTCTCTTCAAGATAATGTTTGATGGAGATCATCGTTCCTCGCGTAATCACTCTCCGCGCATGGATGAAACGCGGAGGCAATACCACCGGTATATCGGCAATTCTCTGGTTTATCTTTAGCTATGGATGTAGGATAGGGGCGTGAATCCTTACTGAAAAAGTTGGTTTCTACTCACAGGATTCGATCTGGAACGCCGCGAAAGCGGCGAAAATGGAGCGGAACAATGCGGAAACAGATGTTGTTTGGACTCGTAGCAGATCTGGTCCTGATCGGGATGATCAGCATGCCCGCAAGAGCGCAGACAACCTGGACCGACCCAGCTACCGGGCTGATGTGGACAAACCAGGACAACGGGGCGGATATAAATTGGGACCAGGCAAGAAGCTACTGCGCGAATCTGCGGCTAGGCGGGTACTCCGGCTGGAGGATGGCAACCATTGAGGAGTTGAAAGCCATCGACGATCCATCCCTTGGTGAATTCCGCCACATCAAGGGCGGAATTCGTCTGACTTCTCCGGAAGCGATTTCGGTGGTCTGGAGCAGCTCGGATGGAGGCCTGCCTTCTTGGGGGTTGGCCTACTACTACGCCCGCGAAAATCATGGACAGGGGATTGTCATTCGTACCATTAACATCGGGTTACGAACCTTGTGTGTGCGTCGTCCCTGAGAAGATACATCCATGAAACGCAAATTGCCAGCAGAGCCCTGTGTGCGCTGCCAGAAACTTACTTCGCGCAGGCGCGACGGCAAACCCACGTGCTTGCGCTGCTGGGTGGTGCTAACGGAACTGGAATTGGACAAGGAAATGCGCCGCATGGGCAAGCTGAAAGGCACGCACGGGCGCAGCTGATCTATTGTGGGTAGGTTGCCTCGTTGCGGTGGTTCGACCCCGGAGAGATGAGGATGACGGAAGAAGAGAGGCAATCCAAGCAAGGCTCCCTTGCGAAGTGCAAAGCAGAGGCTGAAAAGGCTTACGACAAAATGTACGAGGTACACTCCTTCCGCGACGCAAACGACTGCTACCGCGATGCCAAGGACTATTTTTACGACGCCATCGGACTTGCCGAGGAGCTCGGTTTGAAGGAGGAGGCGGAGGCCTTGCGCAAGCGCCTGGAACACGTGAAGGCGGTCTTCGGAAGCCAGTTTGTTCAGTGATCGAAAATTAGACGAAAAAAAAGTTGACACAGTTCGCTTTTTATTCGCTATAATGCGCGCATGGCAGTTACACGCAGGCAAAAAGAGATTCTCGACTTTCTGGAGTCGTTTGTAAGGCGCAACGGCTACTCCCCGTCCTTTGAAGAGATCGCGCGCGGGATGGAGCTGAAGAGCCTGGCCACCGTGCATAAGCACATTACCAACCTGGAAAAGAAGGGACTGCTGGACCGCGTGCATAACCGCAGCCGCTCCATTGACGTGGTGCCGCCGGGAACGCGCACCCGCTCCAGTGACCGTCTGCCGCTTGCCGGGCGCATCGCGGCCGGGCTCCCCGTTGAGGCGATGGAGAACGAGGAGAGCATCTCGCTGCACGACGTGGTGGGCAATCGCGACGTCTTTGCGCTCGAAGTGCGCGGCGACTCGATGCGCGACGAACACATCATCAGCGGCGATTATGTGCTGGTGGAGCGTACGCGCACGGCGCGCCAAGGCGAGATTGTAGTCGCTCTGCTGCGTGGCGCCGAAACCACGCTGAAGCGCTTTTACCCTGAGAAGAATCGGGTACGGCTGCAACCTTCCAACATGGAGATGGAGCCCATTTACGTTCCCGCCTCGCAGGTGGCCATACAAGGCCGCGTGCTGGGCGTACTGCGTAAATACCGGCAATAATGCTGGCCTGTCCGCGATTCTGCGACGTTTTCAGCATCTCAGTCAGCGTAGGCTGAACCCATCAACACGAAGAAGGCCCGGCAGATTCGCCAGGCCTTCTTTGCACTGCCCAACGGCAGACGCTAAAAAAACAGTTATGCCAGCAAATTCTTGATCTTCTCGTCAATCACGTTCTGAGGAACATAACCAACCACCTGATCTGCCACTTTGCCGCCTTTGAAAAAGAGCAGGGTGGGAATCCCGCGAACGCCGTAGCGTGACGGGGTGGCGCCGTTCTCGTCCACATTTACCTTGGCAACCTTCAGCTTGCCGGCATAGGTTGCGGCCAACTCATGCACTATCGGTGCTATAGCCTTGCAGGGTCCACACCAACTGGCCCAAAAATCCACCAGAACCGGCTGCTCGCTTTTGAGCACCTCCTGGTCGAATGTTGCATCGCTTACTTCCAGAACACTTAATCCAGCCATGATCCTCCTTGCGGTCACTGCCTTCATTCAGTGTAAAGGCAACCGGGCTCTCATGGGATGCGGCAGAAGGCTGCAAAGTCGCATACCGCTCGTTTATGGTCAAGAGAAAACATAGCCTACGGCATCGAAAAGGGTTAAATCTCTCTGTATATGACCGTCACAATATAAATGATTCACATGAAGAGAAAATAAAAGCGCCCGGATCCTGAGAAGGATCACGGGCGCTAGAGCAGCCCTCCCCCAGAACTGCCCACGTGTGCGAATTTAGGAGTTTTAAGGGTGAAAAGCAAGCAATCTTGAGTAACAACTTAAGTAACATACTAGTAAGGATTTGCAGAATAAAAAGTAACATTCCAGCCGGTAATTTTGTGGTCAATGCTTCAGGCGCGCCACTTCAAAGGATTGGCTTGCCCCCACCGGCTCGAACCGACAAAGTTTAAGCTCCGGCGCAGTTAGTCCGTTCAGCGCCCTGCGGATGGCAGCCGCAGCCTCGGGCGCGCGATCCTCGCTACCGACGACAACCAGAACTGAGGGCCCCGCGCCGCTCAGAGCCGCGCCCAGAATGCCGTGTTCTCCAGCCAGCGGCAATAGCGGAGACAGCAAGGGACAGAGGGGCGCGCGGTAGGGCTGGTGAATACGGTCGCGCATGGCCATGCGCAGCAGATCGCCACGCGCCTGGGCAAAGGCCTGCCCCAGCAGCGACACGGACTGAATGTTTGCCACTACGTCAGCGCGAGAGTAGGTTGCGGGCATGGCGGCGCGAGCCTCGCTGGTGGCCAAAGGCTCGGCGGGCAAGACCACAATAGCTCGCCACTCGGCTGGAGGGACTACGCGAGCCGCATGAACCTGCCTGCCCTCGCAAGCAGTCGCCACAAAACCACCCAGCCAGCATGCAGCGGCGTTGTCCGGATGGCCCTCCAGCTCCGCCGCTTCCTCCAGAATCCGTTCCGCGCTCCACTCCAGCCGGCCAAAATGGACCGCCAGACATATGGCTGCCAGCCGTCCCGCTGCCGACGAGCCGCAACCCATCCCCAGAGGAATATCATTGGCCATCTGCATCGCCAGAGGAATCACTTGCCGGCCGTTCGCTTCAAGCATTTGTTTGTAAATCCCAAGAATGAGATGGTTCTCAAGCTGGGAACATTGCTCCCGGTCTCGGCCGGTAGCGGTAATAGAAAACTCCGCGGCCGGCTCGGCCACAATCTCCAGGTAAAAGTCGAGGGCCACGGCCGTGGCGTCGAAGCCAGGGCCGAGATTGGCGGAGGTGGCCGGCAGGCGCAGCCGGATTTTTCCGGAATGCGCGCTCATGCCCTTGCTCATCGGACGCTCCTCTTCAGCGCGGCCAATACAGATGCCGGCGTAGCCTCCACGGTCATCGCGTCACGCCGCAGAGCGGCAATCTCCGCTTCCCTGCCCGTGATCTCTTCTTCCTTCAGCAGGGTTCCGCGGTGAAAGTCGATGGTGTAGTCGGCGTCCTTGAGCGAATGGCCGGTCAGCAACAAAACCACCGTTTCGCCGGAAGCAACCTTGCCCACGGCGCGCAGTTTCTTCAGCCCGGCGAGCGTGACCGCAGAGGCCGGCTCGCAGCCCAGCCCCTCGGCGCCGATCTCCGCTTTGGCGATGGCGATCTCCGCTTCGGTTACATCCAGGCACCAGCCGCCTGTCTCCTGAATGGCGCGTACGGCCTTGCGCCACGAGGCCGGATTGCCGATGCGAATGGCCGTGGCGCGGGTGTGAGCCTCCACCGGCTCCAGCGAGGCCGCTTGATGCTCCTCGAAGCTGCGCACCAAAGGATTCGCTCCCGCGGCCTGAATCACGCTGATGCGCGGCATCTTCGTCACCAGCCCCAGCTCGAGCATCTCCCTGAAGCCCTTGCCCAGCGCTGAACTATTGCCCAGATTGCCGCCGGGCACAATCAGATGGTCGGGAACACTCCAGTCGAAGGCCTCGGCAATCTCGAAGGCCGGAGTCTTCTGTCCCTCCAGCCGGTAGGGGTTAACGGAGTTGAGCAGATAGATGGGCGCCTCGTTCACAATCTGCGAGAGCAGGCGGAGGCAGCCGTCGAAATCGGCCTTCAACTGGCAGGTCACCGCACCGTAGTCCATAGCCTGCGAGAGCTTGCCCCAGGCGACCTTGCCTTCGGGAATCAGCACCAGGCTTCTGAGCCCGGCGCGCGCCGCATAAGCCGCCATGGCGGCAGAAGTGTTCCCGGTAGATGCGCAGGCCACGCACTCGAAACCCCACGCTTTGGCCACGCTCATCGCCGCAGTCATGCCCGTATCCTTGAAAGAGCCTGTGGGGTTCATTCCCTGATGCTTGGCAAAGAGCTGGTCGATCCCCAGAGCTTTGGCAGCGCGCGTCAGGTGGTAGAGCGGCGTATTGCCCTCGCGCAGGGTCACCGCGTTGCCAAAGTTGTCCAGAATGGGCAGCAGCTCGCGAAAGCGCCAAACGCCGGATTGGTCCACCGCTTCAGTTGACGAGCGCCGCTCCCGCCAAACCCACTTGAGCCCGCCTGCATTGGGCCGGTCCGGGCCTCCGCGCTGACTCCAGCCGGGGTATTCCACGTCAAACAGCTCTCCGCATACGGTGCAGCGAAAGTCCGACCGGGCAGCAGCGCCGGCGATCCGCGCCCCGCATCCGATACAACACAATTGGTGCAAAATCTCGTTCATGCCTGGTTTTAGCCTACCAGCGCGCGGCGATTTGCGCTCACATTGCGTCTCTGGGCTTGGAGGATGCAGTTCTTACTTTGGAGTCTTTGCCGCAGGCTGGCCGCTCGGTGCCTTGTCCAGCGCCGGGTCCTTCAGTTCCTTGCGCGCCTGCTTGCCGTGCGGACCGTCAGGGTCGTACTCCAGCAGCTTCAGATAATTCTCCTTGGCATGAGCATAATCGCCCAGATGGTGCTCCGCCTCTGCCAATCCCCAATAAACCTCGGGATTCTCCGGGTCCAACACCAGCGCGGACTCAAAGCGCGAAAGAGCACCCTTCCAGTCCCGGGTCTGCAAATAGTAGCTGCCTACCTCGATGTCTTTGGAGGCGGCCTCCTGGTGTGTAGGCTCCTTGATAACGAGGAGTTTTCTCTTCTTATCGCTCGATTGATCGTCCCCCGGGGTGGGCAGCAGCGTCTCTATGCCCGAGAGACTGGAACTGAAACCGGTATCCGGGCCGCTGGCGGCCGGTATAGGGTCGTCCGGGCTGCGCACCGGGTCAACGTCGTCGCCCCGCAGCGGGAATCCATAGCTTGCCGGCGTGTGATAAGTTCCCTCCGGCAGTACAGGCGTGGTCCTCGAAGGCATCACAGGAACCGTGCTCGTATCCTCGGGAAAGGGATTGCTGCTGGACTGAGTGGCCGCTGCCGGCCGCGATGAGTTGGACTGCGGCTTTTTACTATCATCAGCCGGCTTGCTCTGGCTCTTTGTATCGCCCGTAGCTGGCGTTTGCGCACGCAGCCGAGGCCCAGCCGTCAGCCAAACTGCCAGGCAGCCAACCATCGCAACTGATAATGCGCGTTTCATTTCTCTCGCCTCATACCCTACAAGTATAGAGTGATCGGTGTGCATAAGGTTATCAAGAAGATCGCCCCCTGCGAGGAGATCACCTGCGAAAATATGTGCAATTCATCAAAGTTTCTGATCGCGATAGCAGAAAAATTCATACACCGGCGAGCCATCCAAAGAGTAGAGCACGAAGGTGCGACTGGGTATCGTCCTGCCTATTTCCCTGCTTGCCGCCGACAAGCTTTGCCACATCGAATATGCGGGTGTCACCTCCGGCGAGATGCCTGCGTAGGCTCCGGTAAGATTTCTTTTGATATTTACAGCAGACCCATCGATACTTTCCATGCCTCGGCATTCCAGCTCGAACCATTTGCTGAAATTGCTCTGGTCCTGCTTTACTGTGAAACACCGCCTAAAGGTAATCTGTTTATCCGCATCGTCAGCGGGCAGCTGGAGCCGCACTTTGACCTGATCGCCGCTTAGGGCAAAGTTGACGTGGCTGTCCGTTTGGATGGCGTGACGCCCGTCCTCCTGCGTGGCCACGCGAGTACAGCTATAAGTGTCTTGGGCGTAGGCGCAGGAGGAAAGTAACGCGATGGCTGCGAAAAATATTTTGACGATTGACATAATCCTCGTTTTTGAAATTATTGAAGTTTTTCCGGCGCGTACCAGGTCTTTGTTTCCGGCGAATAGCACCATTCCGTAGGCGTAGTCGCGCGTCGTGGGCCTTCATAGCTTCCTTGTTTAATATCGTCGCGTGTTAATGGAAGACCCGTGTCCTCAACATTTACATCGGCCGCCGGAAACCAGCCCTGGGGTTTCCACAGCAAATCCGAACTGGTATGGAAGAACGTGCCAATGGGGGTTTTCAGGGTGCCTGTCCATTCGATTGGTTTGTTGTTGTAAAGCAGAATGCCGCGCTCTCCGGCTGATTTGCTTCCTTTTGCCGCGATTCCTAACTTGTAGATAAACACGCCAGAGTCCCGGTCCAGTTTTTCGGGCGTGTTGTCCGAAGGAGGAGCAATGTCGCGAAGAAACGCGGCCAGCGGAGAGGTTTCCGGTTCGGGGGTGTTCTTGAGCACTGTGTCCACAAACTGCTGCATGGAGTCGGGATCCAGCCAATACTTATATACCGGCAAATATATCCACGAGCCTGGAGTTCCCCGCCGCTTGCCGTCCTGATACCAATGCGCTTCTTCCGGCTTGCTTGCATCAAATACTGCGCTGGATTCAGGGGCCATCGGCAGGTTCTGAGTCTTCAGCCAGCCGCGATGAGACCAGGGAGATCCTGCGGAACCGTCATATTTGTACTCGCCAATCGGAGTCACAATCTGGCTCAACTTGCCGGGAACTTGTGTATTGTGGTACCACAGAGTTCCGACAAAGCCTTCACTGCGCGTCCCCATGCTGGTAATCTCTCCGCAGTAGCACCAAGTAACTTCGGTTTTGGCATACGCGATTTGGCTCAACAACAAAATAGCCAGGGCCATCATGAAAACTGCTGATTTTGATCTTGAAAATGCGTTCTTCATTCCGCCCTCCTTCGTCAACGTACAATTTTAGACGATAGAAATGGTCAGTTATACCGCTATATGCCACAGCCGGGTTCATGATGAAAGATAAGGATTTGACGGCGCGCGCATTACGATAAAATCCGCCAGACGCGCAGTCCCCCCGGAGCGATACAATCCCCTCTAGGCCACCTCCATTCCGGGCTGGCCGAGGGAGCGGGTTTACCCATGGGTTATCAGGTTCTAGCCAGGAAATACCGTCCGCAGCGCTTTGCCGACGTGGCCGGCCAGGATCACGTTACCCGCACCCTGCTCAACGCCCTCAGGCAGAACCGTGTCGCCCACGGCTACATCTTTTCGGGGCACCGCGGCATCGGCAAGACCACCATCGCCCGCATCGTGGCTATGGCGCTGAACTGCCGCACCGAAGTAGGCGCACCAACCCGGCCTACGCCCGAGCCCTGCGGAACCTGCGACTCCTGCATGGAGATTCGCCAGGGCAACGCCGTGGACGTGATCGAGATCGACGCCGCCACCAATCGCGGCATCGACGAAATTCGCGAGCTGAGAGACGCCGCCCGCTACGCGCCATCGCGTGACAGGTACAAGATTTACATTCTCGACGAGGCCCACCAGATTACCGAAGCGGCCTTCAACGCGCTGCTTAAAACCCTGGAAGAGCCGCCGGCGCACGTCATCTTCATGATGGCAACGACGCAGCCGGAGGACATTCCGCAGACCATACGCTCGCGCTGCCAGCACTTCAGCTTTCACGCCGTCAAATTCGACGACATTCTGGCGCAGTTGAAGATGATAGCGACTGAGGAGAAGGTCGATGCCGAGGATGCTGCGCTGGCCTTGCTGGCCGAGGCGGGCGACGGGTCGATGAGGGATGCGTTGTCGATTATGGATCAGGCCATCGCCTCCGCGCCGGTGGAGAAAGGCCGCCCGGTGCTCTCGGCGGCGCAGATTCGCGAACTGATGGGTGCGGTTCCCAATGCCGTCTTCGAGCGGCTGCTGGAAGCCGTCGCCGCAGGGCAGAGCGCTGAGTTGATGGAGCAATTGAACCTGCTGGTTAATGCCGGCCACAACCCCTCGTCGCTGGCGCGTCAGATGGTTCGCTACCTGCGCAACACTCTGATGGCCAAGCTGGGAGGCGAGCAGACCGAGTTGCTACAAATCTCCGCCGATGAGCGCGCCCGCGCCGCGCGCACCGCGCAACTCTTCACCGAGGAAGAGCTGACCCGCAACCTGCAGATCGTATTGCGCACTTTTGACGACCTGAACTACCGCCAGGAGCAGCGCTTCCACCTGGAGCTAGGTCTGCTCAAGCTGATTCACGCGCAGCGGCTGTTGCCGATTGAGGAGTTGCTGAGCAGCGTGGGGGCTGCGCGATCCGCAGCTCAATCTTCTGCTCCACGGACAGCCCAAAGCCAGGCACGTTCGTCCGCATCCTCTGCTCCTGTTCCGGCGCCTCTTTCGCCAGTTAGGCCTGCAGGAGACAGTATGAGTTTAGGAGCGAAGATGGAATCCGGTATGAAGCAGGATTCAGCGGCCTCGCCCTTTCCAGCCGCGACCGCAACAGCCATCGTGTACGCTACAACGATTACCGATGGCGCGCTGGCCGTGGCTCCTCAGGCTGCTGACGCGGCCAGTCTTCCTTCCATCGAGCAGATTCGCCACGCCGTCGGCAGCGCTCTCGTCGAGGGTGGTCACGTTTCGGCTGCACAACTTCTCGGCGCGGGCAAGTGGAGCATCGACAGCGCCAGCCTGCGCATCGAAGTAACCGGCATGGGCAAGAAGATGCTGGCCCTCACAGTCAACACTGCGGCGGAGAAGCTCATCCGCCAGGAGTTGCAACGGCTGGGCGCGCCTGCGCGTTTTCTCGTCGTTCCCGGCGAAGGAACTGCGCAAGCAGCGCCGATGCCCACGCCGCCAGTCGGCAGCATTCAAGAGGCCGCGCTGGCGAATCCGTTAGTCCAGCGTGCGCGGGAGATTTTCAAAGCCGAGGTGCGCAGCGTCGTGGACCTCCGCCAGAAATAAATGCACGCTCCAGATGAGGAGTACAAGCCATGCTCAACCCGCTCAAAATCTCCGAGATGCTCTCCCAGGCAAACCAGATGCAGGAAGAGGTTCAGCATAAGCTTGCCCAGACGGTGGTCGAGGGGAGCAGCGGCGGCGGCGCCGTGACCGCAACCATGAACGGCAAGAAGCAGCTTCTCAAGATTCGCATCGAGCCCGCTGCGGTGATTGGCCTGGGCGGCGACAAGCCCGATGTGGAAATGCTCGAAGACCTGGTAGTGGCCGCGGTCAACGACGCAGGACACAAGGCCGATGAAGCGATCCAATCCAGTGTGCAGGGAATGCTGGGCGGACTCAAGCTGCCGGGAATGAGCTGACACTCGACTCTGAACGTCATATTCGAAACCGATGGAGGTTGAAACGATGCTTGAAGGAATGAATCGCAGAAGCTTTGTTGAAATGAGTGTAGCGGCAGGCGCGGCAACGATGCTTCCCCACACTGTGAACGCCCAGGCCGCAACCGCAGCCCTCCACCCCACGCAGGCGCACCAGGATGCCGCAACCACGCCGATCAAGACGACGAAGCTCTATGACAACGTCTATCTGCTCCAGGGCCAGGGCGGCAACATGGCGCTGCAAACCGGTCTGGAAGGCAATATGCTGATCGATGCGAGCTTTGCTCCGGCGGTTCCGCGGATTCTGGAGGCCATCGCCGCGTTGAGCAAAGACGCTCCTTTCGCGCTGATCAACACCCACTGGCATGGCGACCACACCGGCGGCAACGAGGGCATGCACGCGGCAGGATTCACGATCTTCGCTCATCAGAATACACGCGAGCGGCTTTCTACTCCGCAGACCATGCGGCTGTTTCACACCACCACGCAGCATGCGCCGACCGGCGCGCTGCCTTCAGTCACCTTCGAGGACGCTCTACGCATCTGGCGCAACGGCGACCAGCTCGACCTAGTGCACCTTGCCCCAGCGCACACCGACACCGACATCTTCATTCACTTTCACAAGGCCAATGTGCTGCATGTGGGCGATATCTGGTTCAACGGCTTATATCCCTTCATTGACGAAGACACCGGCGGCTCCATCGGCGGCATGATTCGCGCCGCGGAAAAAGCTCTGGCTGTGGCGGGCAGCGACACCAAGATCATTCCCGGCCACGGGCCGCTGGGATCGAAGGCCGATCTTCAGAAGTATCACAATTTGCTAGCGGCGATTCGCGACAAGGTGGCCGCACTCAAAGCCAGCGGCGCCAGCGAAGAGGAGGCCATCGCCAAGAAGCCGACAGCGGAGTTCGACGCCACGATGGCCAAAGGCTTTATGAACGCCGATACATTTACCGGCATCGTCTATCGAACGCTGTAGGAGGCACGCACAGTGACCCGCTATGCCGAGCCGATGGCGCGGCTGATTGAAGAGTTGAAGAAGCTGCCGGGGGTGGGAACCAAGAGCGCTCAGCGCCTCGCCTTCCACATCCTGCGCTCCAGCGATGAGGATGCGGCTGCCCTGGCAGAAGCGGTGCGCGGCCTCAAGGCGAGCCTGCGCCTGTGCTCGCTCTGCAACAACGTCACAGACATTGATCCCTGCGCCTACTGCTCAAACCCAACGCGCAACCACCGCCTGGTCTGCGTGGTCGAGGAGCCCACGACCATTGCCGCAGTGGAGCGCACACGGAGCTCAAACGGCGGCTACCAGGGCGTTTATCACGTGTTGCATGGCACGCTCTCGCCCCTGCACGGCGTGGGACCCGATCAGTTGCGCACCGGCACTCTGGTCGCCCGCGTGGAACGCGGCGAGGTGGACGAGGTTATCCTGGCCACCAGTCCCACTCTCGAAGGCGAAGCCACCGCTCACTGGCTGGCCGGCGCGTTGCGCGGCTTTAAGGTCCGAATCACGCGCATCGCAACGGGCGTTCCCGCCGGCAGCGACATCGAATACGCCGACGAGGTGACCATGGCGCGCGCGCTGGAGGGACGGCGGGAGGTTTAAACATTTTCTATTTGACGGCAAGCGCATTAAGCGAAGCAAGTGAGCGTTTGAATGGCTGATTCAAACATTCACCAATTTGACGGGCACGGTGATAAGAGTGAAATGATCTGCGCCAAGAGTGAGTTGAATCGATACAAAACCCGCTTTTCCGACGGCGAACACGAGGGCATCGCCGACACGACTGCCGACAAAGGCGGCTCACATGCCGGCTTCCGGCCCCACGACTTGCTGGTGGCATCCCTGGCGACTTGCGTGAACATGATCGTGCGAATGTATGCCGATAACCACGGTATTCCTCTGCGAGGCGTGACCACGAATGTCAGCTTAGACAGAACCCGTCCCGACGAAGTTGTCTTCCGGTATGAAGTCGAACTCGACGGTGAACTGACAGAGGAGCAACGGAACAAGTTGTTTCAAGCCGCCAGCGCGTGTCCCGTACACAAAACGCTGTCGAAGAGTATCAGGTTTGAGCGCGTCGCGAGTTTATCATGCACATAGATTCCCTTAGAGACCATTGGCCGGGATTTTGGAGGCGCCGCATGATTCGTGTCGGCTTGGTTTGATTTGGAATGGTAGGGCGGGTCTTTCATGCTCCGCTGATCTCCTCGGTCGATGGGCTGGAGTTGGCCGCCGTTCTAGAGCGCACATCGGATAAAGCTGCCCAGCGCTATCCCGGCATCTACACCTACCGGTCTTAGGTGCGCGGCGAGGACTGTGCGCCAGATCGTTCTACTTCAAATTATTCTGCACAGCTCGCGCGCCCACCGGCTCTTTTTCCACCAGCGGCACCCAGAAGCGGAAGCAAGCCCCGTGTTCGGGAGCGTTCTCGACTTCGATTTCTCCGCCGTGCGCGGCCAGAATAGCGCGGCAGATAGCCAATCCCATCCCTGTTCCCTTCCCTTTGCCGACGCCTTTCTTGCCCCGGTAAAACTTATCGAAGATGAAGGGCAGATCGGCGGCATCGATGCCTTCGCCATCGTCCTCCACGCGAAACTCCAGCCGACCGCCATTGCGCTGGCTGCCCAGCAGAATGCGTCCGCCCGCCGGTGTGTGACGGGCCGCATTCTCCAGCAGGTGGCGCAACACACGGCCCAGAAGGTGCGGATCGAACCAGGCGGGCTTGTCCAGATTGCCCGGATCTTCAACGGCGATCACCACCCGATGCGCGGCCAGCGCATGCCGCGATTCCTCGACTGCCTGATCCAGCAGAGCGCGCGGATGGTGCGGCACACGGCGAACCTGGACCACGTTGGCGTCGATCTCGGCCATTTCGACGGCCTCGCCAATCAGCCGATCCAACTGCGAGCTCTCCTCATCGACGATGGCCGCCAGCTCCAGCCGCCCGGCTTCGTCCAATCCTTCGCCCTCAACCAGCGTGGTGGCGGCGGCGCGGATGGCGGTCAAAGGCGTGCGCAACTCGTGCGTCAATGAGTCGATCAGCGCGGCGCGCAGCCGATCCGCCTCGCGTGCCGCCTCCAGGCGGGCAGAGGCCTCAATGGCCGTGGCGCGAGCCAGCGCGATAGCCACCTGCGCGCTGACCGCCGCGGACACCTCGCGGGAAAGTACATCGGGCCGCAGGCCCAGCGCACCTACCGGCTGCAGCCCCAGCATCAACGTCATCGTCGTGAAACCGTCCGGAATAGCCGGTGCGGGATTGTGCTCCTGAGTTATGGCCCGCAGGCTAGCCTCGATGCCCATCGGCAGATCGGAGGTTGAGGAATAGAACTGGTCGTGGTTGCGGACGTAAAGCGCCACCCCGTCCAGCGCGAAGATTTGCCCGATAAGCCGTGGCAGATCGCGGATCAGTCCTGCAGCGTCCTCCTGCAGCATCATCTCCTGCGAGAGTTCGTACAGCCGCTCCACGTCTTCGCGGCGCTGCTCGGCCTGGCGCGCTTGGCCGCGCGCTCTCTCGGCCAACCGTCCCACCACCGCGCAACTGACTAGAAACGAGATCATGGCCACCCACGCCTCTATGCCCTGAAGCCGAAACGTTCCGACCGGCGGCAGAAAATAGTAGTCGAAAGCAATTGCGCAGAGCAGCGTGACATACAGCGCGAGCAGGATTCCCGCCTGTGAGGCAAACCACACCACCAACACCAGATAAACCAGCCCCGCCGTGGTCGAGTTGGCGCCCAGCCAGACCATCAGGCTGGTGATCGCTACGGCAACCAAAGTGGCCGCAAGCCAGCGAGCAATAACTCGCGCATAGGAAGGCAGTTGCATTTTTCTCCCAGAGAAATCATACCTGTTCGGCAGAAATGATGTAATCTTCTTTTGGAGCAAGCGCCATGCCGGGCAAAATACTGGTTATCGACGACGAACCGCAGATTACCCGCGTGCTACGCGCCGCGCTCACCGCGCAGCGCTTTGACGTGCGCACCGCCAACGATCCGGAGGAGGGCCTGCTGCTCTTTCGCGATTGGCTGCCGGACCTGGTGGTGACCGACCTGATGATGCCCGGTCTGAGCGGCGTCGAGGTCTGCCGCGCCATCCGCGCTCATTCGGCAATCCCCATTGTGGTGTTGTCTGTTCGCGACCACGAGCGCTCCAAGGTCGAGGCCCTGGACGCTGGAGCTGACGACTATGTGACCAAGCCCTTCAGCATTCAGGAGCTGCTGGCCCGTGTTCGCGCCCATCTGCGCCGCGCACCGGAACGGACGACCACGGCATTGGAGGCCGGTGACTTCGTGGTGGATGTGGAGGGCCACTCGATTACCGTCCTGGGCAAACCCATTCACCTGACGCCCAAGGAGTTTGATCTGCTGCTGCACCTGGCCCGCCACGCCGGCAAGGTGATGACGCATCGCGTGCTGCTGACCGCCGTGTGGGGATCGCAGTCGGCCCATCAGCCGGAGTATCTGCGCGTCTTCGTCGGCCAGTTGCGAAAAAAGCTCGAAACTGAAACTGGCAAGCAATACATCCAGACCGAACCCTGGGTGGGCTACCGCTTCGTTCCCGAGGGATGGACAGGCAACGAAGAGTAGCCTCCGGCATAGACGTTTGTAAACGGCATCTCTAGGCCCTGTGCATCCCGGTATTCGCGTGATTATTTCTGCGCCGCAATCCTTACGCTTTATTTAGGAATTCTTTTCGATACTCAAACAAGACATGATCCAGAATCATTCTTGAGCAGGCGGCTTCCCCAACGTCCTGTTCATGGAAGTGAGAAACCCGCAATGCAAACTTGGTTGCAAGATTTGTCGATGTTGCTGTTCACGGCAGTTTTCTTCGCCTTGGCGTTTCTCTACGTCAAGGCATGCCAGAAGTTGAGGTAACCCATGCAAACCGGCATCATCACCGTCGTTTCGCTGGTTCTGTCTGTCCTGCTGTTCGGATACCTGATCATCACCCTGCTTTACCCGGAGAAGTTCTAAATGTCTGTCAATGGCTGGTTGCAGTTTGCCGTTTACTCGCTAATTCTGCTGGCCGGCGTTCGCCCCGTAGGCACTTATATGGCGCGGGTCTTTGAGGGGGAACGCACCTGGTTGGACCCGGTGTTTCGTCCCATCGAAGGGATGATTTACAAGCTCTGCGCCGTAAACGCCGATAAAGAGATGAACTGGCGCGAGTATGCCTACGCCCTGCTGGGCTTGTCTGCAGTCAGCATGGTTCTGACGTATGCCATCGAGCGCTTGCAGGCGTTTTTGCCGTGGAATCCGCAGCATCTGGCCGGGGTGGGACCCGATCTGGCCTGGAACACTGCCGCCAGCTTCACTACCAATACCAACTGGCAGTTCTATACGCCCGAGTCGACCATGAGCTATTTCACGGAGATGGCCGGCCTGGCAACACACAATTTCTGGTCGGCGGCGGCGGGTATCGTGGTGGCCGTGGCCCTGATTCGAGGCATCAAGCGGACCAGCTCGGCCACGATCGGCAACTTCTGGGTGGATATGACCCGGACCATGCTCTATGTCTTGCTCCCGATCTGCCTGGTCTATGCGCTGTTGCTGGTCTGGCAGGGGGTTCCGGCAAACCTGAATCCCTATACACAGGCGTACACGCTGGAAGGTCAGACCCAGACAATCGGTCAGGGGCCTGTGGCCTCGCAGGAAGCCATCAAGATGCTGGGCACCAACGGCGGCGGTTTCTTCAACGCCAACAGCTCCCATCCTTATGAAAACCCCACGCCCTTGTCCAATTACCTTCAGATAATCTCCATCTTTCTTATCGGCGCGGGTCTCACTTACACATTGGGCAGGATGACCGGCTCGCCGGGCCACGGCTGGGCAGTCTTCGCGGCCATGTTTATACTCTTCGCGTCCGGCTTCGCTGTTTGCTACTGGGCCGAGGCGCATCCCCATCCAATGATTCACGGCGCTCAACAAACCCGCACCGCAACCGCGCCGGGCGGCAACATGGAGGGCAAGGAGGTGCGCAACGGCATCGCCGAAAGCGCCCTCTTCGCCACCATCACCACCGACGCCAGTTGCGGCGCAGTCAACGGCATGCACGACAGCTTCACTCCGCTGGGCGGCATGGTCCCGCTGTCTAATATCATGCTCGGCGAGGTGGTCTTCGGCGGCGTCGGCTCCGGCCTCTACGGGATGCTGGTCTTTGTTGTGCTGGCGGTCTTCATCGCCGGCTTGATGGTGGGCCGAACGCCGGAGTATCTAGGCAAGAAGATCGAATCCTATGACGTAAAGATGGCGATGCTCTATGCGCTCATCTTTCCGTTCATTATCCTCACCTTTGCCGCGATCTTTATTCTGCTGCCGGTTGGACAGTCAGCGATGGCCAACCCCGGACCGCACGGGTTTTCCGAGGTTCTTTATTCATTCACTTCGGGCGCGGGCAATAACGGCTCGGCGTTCGCCGGCCTGGGCACCAACTGGTGGTACAACGTGGCGATGGGATGGGACATGCTGATCGGAAGGATTCTCATGATGATTCCGGCGCTGGCCCTGGCAGGCAATCTGGCCAGCAAAAAGAGCGTGCCTCCCTCGCCCGGCACCTTCCCGGTGAATACCGCGCTCTTCGCCGTGCTGCTGATCGGCGTGGTATTGCTACTTGGTGCGCTGACCTTCTTCCCGGCGTTGAGCCTGGGACCGATTTTGGAACACCTGCAGCTTCACGCGGGACAGCTTTTCTAACCGATACCGCACAGGACAAGGCGAAACGGACTGTCATGCTTGAAAAAAAGAGTCTTTGGAACACGAAAATCATGGCCCAGGCGCTGCTGGACTCGGTGCGCAAGCTCGATCCCCGCGGCATGGTCAAGAACCCTGTGATGTTTGTTGTCGAGGTGGGTGCCGTGCTTACCACGCTGCTGCTGATCGACAACACTGTGCATCACCGCGCCGGCTTTGGCTTCAACCTCCAGATCACGCTGTGGCTGTGGGTCACGGTACTCTTCGCCAACTTTGCCGAGGCCATGGCCGAGGGCCGAGGCAAGGCCCAGGCCGACACGCTGCGCAAGGCCAAGGGCGAGACCATTGCCAAGCGGTACACGGCGAACGGCGGCCTTGAGGAGGTTGTCAGCGGCTTGCTCCGTTTGGGCGACGTGATCTATGTTGCGGCCGGAAACTACATTGCCGGCGATGGCGAAGTGATTGAGGGTGTGGCCTCGGTGGACGAGTCGGCCATCACCGGCGAGTCGGCCCCCGTAATCCGCGAGGCCGGTGGCGACCGCTCGGCAGTAACCGGCGGGACAAAGGTTTTGTCGGACTGGATCAAAGTCAAAATCACCGCCAATCCCGGCGAAACCTTCCTGGATCGCATGATCGCCCTGGTCGAAGGCGCCACCCGGCAGAAGACGCCCAACGAGATCGCGCTGAGCATTCTGCTCAGTGGCCTGACCATTATCTTCTTACTTGCAGTGGTAACATTGCAGCCCTTTGCGATTTACTCCAAGTCTCCGCAGACAGTCTTTGTGCTCGTCTCCCTGCTTGTCTGCCTGATCCCGACGACCATTGGCGGGCTGCTCTCGGCCATCGGCATCGCCGGCATGGACCGTCTCGTTCAGTACAACGTGCTGGCCATGAGCGGACGCGCTGTTGAGGCCGCCGGCGACGTGAACACCCTGTTGTTGGACAAGACCGGCACCATAACCCTGGGTAATCGCCAGGCCACCGAGTTCATTCCTGCCCCCGATGTTAGCCACGAGCGGCTTGCCGACGCCGCGCAACTCTCCTCGCTCTCCGACGAAACTCCCGAGGGCCGGTCGATTGTCGTGCTGGCCAAGGAGAAATACAATCTGCGTGGGCGTGACCTGAGCAGCATTCACGCCGAGTTCGTGCCCTTCACCGCCCAGACCCGCATGAGCGGCGTCAACCTTCCCGGCGTGCGCATCCGCAAAGGCTCTGCGGACGCCATTGCCCGCTTCCTCGAAGAACAAGGTTCCTCGCTGCCCAAGAAGGTCCGCGACACAGTAGAGGAGATCGCCCGCCTAGGCGGCACTCCGCTGGTGGTGGCGGAAAACTCGACGGCCCTGGGCGTCATTCACCTCAAGGACATCGTCAAAGGCGGCCTCAAGGAGCGCTTGTCGCGCCTGCGCGCCATGGGCATCCGCACCATCATGATCACCGGCGATAACCCGCTGACCGCCGCCGTTATCGCCCGCGAGGCCGGCGTGGACGACTTCCTGGCCGAGGCCAAACCCAAGGACAAGATGGACCTGATTAAGCGCGAGCAGGGCAAAGGCATGCTGGTGGCCATGACCGGCGACGGCACCAACGACGCACCCGCTCTGGCTCAGGCCGATGTGGGCGTGGCCATGAACTCCGGCACGCAGGCCGCAAAGGAAGCCGGCAACATGGTCGATCTCGACTCCAACCCCACCAAGCTTATCGAAATCGTGGAAATCGGCAAACAGCTTCTGATGACCCGCGGCGCGCTCACGACCTTCTCCATCGCCAACGACGTGGCCAAGTACTTCGCCATCATCCCCGCCATGTTCGCCGGCGTCTTCCCGGTGCTGGGCGTACTTAACATCATGTACCTTCACTCGCCCCAGTCGGCTATTCTCTCGGCGGTTATCTTCAACGCCGTCATCATCGTGGCCCTCATTCCGCTGGCCCTCAAAGGCGTCAAATATGTGCCACAGTCGGCCCATATCCTGCTGCGCAACAATCTGCTGATCTACGGCGTGGGCGGCATCATCATCCCATTTATCGGCATCAAGGCCATTGATATGTTTTTGGTAGCCCTGCATCTGGCGTAAGACTCAGGGGCGCTGCCCTGTAAGGAGATGTAACATGCATTCCGTATCCGCTCCGCCTTCCGCTTCAACCGCGCAAGCCAAGCAGGCCGTGCATTCCGTCTGGAAGACATCGATTCTCTTCACCATCGTGACCACGATACTGTTGGGCTTGGGCTATCCACTGCTGGTCACCGGCATCGCCGGCTTGCTCTTCCCCCGCCAGGCCGCCGGAAGCCTCATCAAACTTAACGACGGCACCGTCATCGGCTCCGAGCTGCTGGCCCAGAGCTTCACCTCTGACCGTTACTTCCATCCTCGCCCCTCGGCCGCGGGCAACGGATACGACGCTACTTCCTCCGGCGGCTCTAACCTGGCTCAGTCCAATAAAGCACTCGTCACGCGCATCCAGGGCGACATCGACAAGCTGGCTGCGCAGAACCCCGGCAAGTCAGTGCCCATTGACCTGGTGACCACCTCCGCCTCCGGGCTCGATCCCGACATTACCCCCGACGCCGCCTACTATCAGGCTCCCCGCGTCGCCAAAGCCCGCAACCTGAGCGAAGAGAGCGTTCTAAAGCTCATCGAGCAGCACATCTCTCCCCGCCAGTTAGGCCTGCTTGGCGAACCCAGGGTGAATGTCCTCAAGCTCAACCTCGCCCTCGACAAGCTGGCGAAATAACCAGTTTCCCGCCGCTTCTCACTTTGCATCACTCTGGACCGGGGCTTTTCGGCAGCCTACTATCGGTTTATGGATGTTCTGATCCTTGACGGACAGCCGCTGACGCTGGCCGAGATTGAGGCCGTTGCGCTCTCCCGCCACCCGGTGGCCATTTCCCCCGCTGCACTGGCCCGCGCGGCCCAAAGCCGGGCGCTGATTGAGGAGATTCTGGCCTCTGGAGAGACGGTCTACGGAGTCAACACCGGCTTCGGCAAGCTGTCGGATGTGCGCATCCCAGCAGGAAACCTGGCGCGACTGCAACTCAACCTGGTGCGCAGCCATGCCGGCGGGGTGGGCCAGCCGCTTTCTGAGGCCGAATCGCGGGCCATGCTGCTGCTTAGAGCCAATGTGCTTGCAAAAGGCTTCAGCGGCTGCCGTCCGGGGCTGGTTGAGCTGCTGGTGGCGCTGCTCAACGCTGGGGTGCATCCGGTAATCCCAGAAAAAGGCTCGGTGGGCGCGAGCGGCGACCTGGCGCCATTAGCTCACTTGGCGCTGGTGGTCATCGGCGAGGGCGAGGCGTTTTACCGTGGCGCTCGCATGGCTGGCAGCGAGGCGCTCAAGCAAGCCGGATTGCAGCCCATCGTGCTGGAGGCAAAGGAGGGTCTCGCGCTGCTCAACGGAACTCAGGCGATGACTGCCGTGGGAGCACTGGCTGTGGCGCGCGCCAGACGCGTGGCGCAGTTGGCCGACCTGGCGGGAGCCATGAGCCTGGAGGCGCTGATGGGCACGCCCAACGCCTTTGACCCGCGCATCCACCAGGCTCGTCCGCATGGAGGCCAGATTCGCTCAGCCGAGCATCTGGTCAAGCTGCTTGCCGACTCGCCGATTCGCGAGTCGCATCGCACCAGGGATACGCGCGTGCAGGATGCCTATTGCCTGCGCTGCATGCCGCAAGTGCATGGAGCGGTGCGCGATGCGCTGGAGCACGTGCGCGCAATCCTGGAGATTGAGGCGGGTTCGGCTACGGATAATCCGCTTGTTTTTCCAGCGAACTCAACCAAAACACAAAAGAGCGGAGTTCTCTCTGGGGGAAATTTTCATGGGGCACCGCTGGCTTATGCCTTCGATTACGCGGCCATTGTGCTCACCGACCTGGCCGGAATCACCGAGCGTCGCATTGACCGGCTGCTGAACATGGACATCAACGAAAGCCTGCCGGCCTTTCTATCTCCCGATCCGGGGTTGTCGTCGGGCTTCATGATGGCGCAAATTGTGGCTGCGGCGCTGATCAACGAGTGCCAGGTGTTGGCTCATCCCTCCTCGGCCTCCAGCATTCCCACCGATGGAGGCAAGGAGGATCATGTCTCCATGGGCATGACCGGAGCGCTCAAGTTGCGCCAGATTGTGGAGCACGCCGAGCGGATTGTGGGCATTGAGTTGATGTGCGCCGCGCAGGGTCTGGAGTTCCGCAGGCCGCTCCGGGCCAGCCGGGAGGTGGAGCGCGCTCACACGGTTGTGCGGGCGGTTGTGCCACGGCTGGACGAAGACCGGTCCCTGGCTCACGACATTGAGGCGATGGCCGAAGCCGTAAGGGCTGGAGCCTTCAACGCCTGGTGCGCATAGGCCTCATTGCATCAACTTTTAACGCTAAAATAATCAAGCGTCAAAGATAACGACCCACTTTTCCAGAGCTGTGATAATCGTATAACTCTATTTGGGAGAGCCGTATAGACATCCTCCCATGGTCAACGGGCAGTCTAATTTAATTCTGAAGCGCATGCAATTATGCTATTGATTTCTGAAGGAAAAATCCGTAAAATAGGAGTCGTGGTTAATTCTCAGGGCCCGTTATATCCCCGGCCCGCAGTTCTTGATTTAAGGTCAACACACCTTCTCTAAGGACAGCAAATCGATGGCAAAGCGTCGTGGAAATCCAAATTGGGGCAAGCCCGAGCCCATCGGCCCGGTTGTGCCCACGGTGACCTCCTTCGAGCAGATTGTAAAGGAGTTCAAGCTCAGCCCGGATCAGTACATCCGGTCCACTCGCCTGCGCGAGTGGGCACGCCGCAACAAGAATTCCAAGTACATCCCCGAGGCTCTTCTAGAAGCCTGGGGCTTTGAGATTGAGTCAGCTTTGTAAACCCATCCCATTCTGCGTGTTTCAGCAAAGCGCCTCCTTCGGGTGGCGCTTTTGCTGTATGCGGTGGTCTTGGGCAGTTTAGGCAGACGGCAAAATCATAGCCTTGGTTCTCTTCAGATTCATCTTCCGATGAATATCCTGTCGTTATTCATTATTTTGAGCCGATGCGGTCGATGCCATACGCAGCCATCACATCACGCAGCGTTACCAGGCCGAGCAGCTTGTGAATATCTGCCCGGTGAATCACCGGCAGCACATCGAGGTGGTAGGTGCTCATGCGTTCCAGTGCCAGGTGCAGGGCGTGATCCATGTGCACATGCTGAACGTGCTGCGCTTCCACAATATTTTTCAGCGGCTGTGCTTTCCTCCCATCCACCAGCGCGCATTCCAGCGTCTCTCGGCTCAACATGCCCAGGAAATAATCCTTCTCCATCACCGGCCAGATGCGAAATGGACTGGAGCGAGTCGCTTCCACCGCATCCTGGACGGGCATCTGTGCGGAGAGCACATCCGGAGTGCGCCGCATGACCTGAACCACCGTAAGCCGGCTCTTTTGGTGAAGCGTGCCTGGAGAGGGCAGATGAATCCCATCCTGATGCGCCAGCGCCTCGTAGATGGGCTGCTTCTGGAAGCGCCGCGAGATGAACAGGCTGGTCAGGTTGGCGATCATCAAGGGCACAATGACCGCATAATCCCGCGTCATTTCAAAGATCATCAGCACCGAGGTCATGGGGGCGCGCACAATGCCTGCGAATACCGCGCCCATGCCCACCAGAGCATACGCTCCCGGCGTGGCCGTATATCCGGGCAGCAGAGTGTGAGCCACGGTGCCGATGGCCCCTCCCAGCATGGCGCCGAGAAATAGCGCTGGGCCGAAGATTCCGCCGGCGTTGCCGGAGGCGTAACTTACTGTAACGCCAACCAGTTTGAGCACCACCAGCAGCAGCAGCAGCTTAAGCGCCATTGACCCGTTCAAAGCGTCGCCGACATAGGTGTAGCCCACGCCCAGAACCTGGGGCACAAACCAGCCCATCAGGCCAACCGTCACGCCGCCCACCACCGGATGCCACCACCACGTCTTCCTGGGCAAACGCAGAAAGTAGTCGCGCATTCCCAGCAGCATCTTGGTAAAGGCTACGGAGAGAAAGCCTCCGGCAATGCCCAGCAAGGCATAGATACCCAGTTCCAGCGGGTGAACCAGGCTATACTGCGGTACTTGGAAGAGCGGGTTGTTGCCCAGCAGCAGCCGCAACATCGCCCAGGAAGTGGCGGAGGCCAGCACCACCGATCCCAGGATCGGCGCGTTCATATCGCCCATCACTTCTTCCAGGGCAAACACCACCGCCGCCATCGGCGTATTGAATGCCGCGGCAATGGCCGCCGCCGCTCCCACGGGAATCAGGGCCTTCACCTTTTCCGGACTTAATCCGAGCCAGCGGCCAAGGACGGAGCCTATTCCCGCGCCCACCTGTACCGACGGTCCCTCGCGGCCCAGCGGAATCCCGCTCGCCAACGTGGTTGCCGTGCAGAAAAACTTGCCCAGAACGGTGCGCAGGGAGATAAATCCATCCCGCGCGAACAAAGCGGCCTTGGTCTGCGGCACGCCGCTGCCCCTGGCGTTGGGAAAATAGCGGAAAAGTAGATAACCCATGGCCAGCGAGCCAGCGACGGGCATGGCAATACGCCTCCACGCGGCGCTTCCTATTGGGAAAAAGCGAATTCCCACGCGCTCCGTGAGCACGATAAACGCCACCACGGCCATCCCCGTAAGCGCTCCAATCAGCAGCGAGAGAAGAAGAAATACCTGCTCCTCGCGCTCGTGAAGATGCGCGCTCGTACGCGCCCCAAGGTCGGCGATCCAATTCCTTTTAGGCTGGTTCTCAGCGGTTGCGGCAGATGGCATAAGAACAGTTTACGCGATCAGTATTTCCTGGACCTAGAACATTGATCAGGCATGTCGCAGGTTAGTTGTCGCTGATGCGCCAACGCACTCAGCATTCGCCGCTATACTTCTAACTTCCGGGTTCAGGTCGTGTGACCAGCAAAGCTGAAGCGTAAGCCGCCCTTAGGTCAGGCGATTTTGCTGTTTCCCCTCTCATCAGCGAGAATGGAAGAGCCGATGCCAGAATCTACACGCACCTTCGAGCTTCCCTTCACCGATGTTCCCGGCGCATTGGCCGAGGTGCGCGCCGGCCGCATGATCGTTGTGGTCGACGATGAAGACCGGGAAAACGAGGGCGATCTCACCTTGGCCGCCGAGTTTGTCACCCCGGAAGCTATCAACTTCATGGCCAAGCATGGCCGCGGATTAGTCTGCCTGGCGCTGACCGAGGAGCGCGCCGATTATCTGCGCCTTTTCCCCATGACCCAGCAGAATACCTCGCGATTCGGTACGGCGTTTACCGAGTCGATTGAAGCGCGCGAGGGCGTGACCACCGGCATCTCCGCCTACGACCGGGCGCACACCATCCGGACGGCAATTTCGCCGACATCGACCGCTGCCGACTTGGCCCGTCCCGGCCACGTCTTTCCGCTACGCGCACGACGTGGTGGCGTGCTGGTGCGCGCCGGGCAAACCGAGGCCTCGGTTGATCTGGCGCGGATGGCAGGGCTGAATCCATCCGGTGTGCTCTGCGAAGTCATGAAAGACGACGGCACCATGGCCCGCGTTCCGGATCTGATTCCCTTCTGCCGGGAGCATGGGCTGCGGATTCTTACAGTCGCCGAACTGATTCGCTACCGGCTGCGCCATGAGCGCTACATAGTGCGCGCCGGCGAAAGCCGCATCCAGACGCGCTACGGCGAGTTCCGCATGATTGCCTACGAGAGCCAGGTGAACGGCGGCGAGAGCCACATCGCGCTGGTGCGCGGCGATCTTTGCGACGACTGCCCGGCTTTTCACGCTGGCCCCGCCGTCGGCCAGCCGGACAACGGCGCGCCTGCCCCATCTGAGCTAAGGCCGCCCTGCGAGCGTCCCGTTCTGGTACGCGTTCACACACGCTGCACGGCGGGCGACGTCTTTGCCGCCGACTGCAACTGCCGCGAGATTCTCGATCAATCGTTGCGTATGATCGCCGAGGAGGGCTGCGGAGTATTGCTCTATCTGCACAACACCTCGCGGGGCTTTGAGATTGACCGCGCTACGGCGCAAGCCAGTGCTTTTGAGCCGGGCGGAGCAGCGGCTGTGCAAACCGCATCAGAATTGAGCGCCAGCCGGCTTGTCCTGCACCAGGAACTCCGTGCGCGCGAGGGCTCGCAGGCACGAACCGGGCGCATTCTGAGAGCCATCGGCCTGGGCGGCCAGATTTTGTCGGACCTGGGCATCCGGCGCATACGTTTGCTATCGAATACCCCCATGCACATTCCCGCTTTGGAGGGATTTGGCCTGGAGATCGTCGAGCAGGTGGCGATTCCCATGGAAGAGTGTGCCCGGATGAGATAAGGTTCAACCTGTACCCCATATCAAACATTTCTCGTGAAATCTTCCACCTGCCCGTGTAAAAGTGGTCAATATTGCACACTCAATATCGCAGGAAGCCTGAAAAACTGAGAAGACTGTTAGTGGAACGGCTCGTTCTCGGAAATCTTGCGGAATTGCATCTCCACTATCGATGTGTCCGATTACGGCAACGCTCCCGGATGCTACTGTACTCGCACGCAACTCTACTTGCACGAGGAAAGGTTGGATCACTGAGCGTTCATCTTGTAAATCCAAGCGACAATGCATTTGGCACCGCGGTCATTACGCCGCGCTGGTTGTTTGTGCTGGCGGCGGCGACGCCCCGGTCAGCGGGAGATCCAATTCTTGTAGATGAATCTCTTGAGCAGTTTGTTCCGGAGACGATTCAGCCGGGAGACATTGTGGGCATCAGCGTGCACACAGGCAATGCGTTGCGCGGCTACGAAGTGGGCCGAATCGCTCGCAGCCGGGGCGCATGGGTGGTTTACGGCGGCATTCACGCCACGCTCTTTCCCGAAGAGGCGCATGATCGCGGGCAGGCGCACGTCGTGGTCACCGGAGACGGCGATGTCGTGTGGGGCAAAGTGGTTAGAGATTGCCTGGCAGGAAGGCCGGAGAGAATTTACGCCGGAGGAAGGATTGAAGGCAGCGAGTTTCTGGCCGCGCGCTGGGACTTGATGAACCCGGAAAAGTATATGTGGGCCTCGGTGCAAACCATTCGCGGATGCCCCAAGCACTGCTCCTTTTGCAGCGTTTGGCGCACCGATGGGCAGAAGCCCCGGCAGCGGAACCACCAGAGAGTTATCGACGAGATTGTGGAATTGCGCCGGATCGGATTTCGCTTCATCGCCCTGGCCGATGATAACTTCTACCCGGTGACCTTCACCGATCTTCGACTGGCCAGGGAGCAGAACAACACCGCCAGGCTGGAGGAGCTAACGGCGATTCGCGCCGAGCGCTTCCGCCTGATGGAGGAGCTGGCCAAGCTTCCCAGAGACATGGTCTTCTACACACAGATGACCATGGAAGCCGGTGAGGACGTTGAGTTTCTGGATGCCATGAAGAAGGCCAACATCAAGGGCGCGCTGGTGGGAATCGAGGCGGTGACACCGGAGGGACTGAAGGCGATTTATAAGGACTGGAATCTCGCTGGCGACGCCATGGCTACGCAGTTGCAAACCTTCAAGAAGCACGGCGTTCATGTGCTGGGTTCGTTCATCTTCGGACTGCCGACAGACAGGCCCACTACCTTCGACGCCACGGTTGCTATGGCGCAGAAGGCGGGCATCACTTTCGCCCAGTTTGTGATGATGACACCGTTTCCTGGCACGGTGGACTTTGCAAAGTGGGAGAAAGAGCAGGCAGCAAACACCACCATGGTGGGCGATGTGCCGATTACCCGCTACTGGCTGATTCCCACCGCGGTCCGGCCTAAGATGTTCACCCCGCATCCCACTATGAGTTCGGATGAAATTCGGGAGCGCACGCAAAAAGTCTGGGATGAGTTCTATCAATGGGGTGCGATCTGGACAAGGTCTGCTTGCTGCCCGAATCTAAAATCCCGGGTCGCCTTCATGTTTCTATCCAAACTCTACCGGCAGATGTATGCGGGCACGGGCATCTCCACCGATAGTGCGCGCCGCAAAAAGTCAAAGGCCTGGGCCAAGTGGACAGCGCGGCAATGCAAGAAGCTCTTTCGAGCGAAGCCCCTGCCAGAGCTTCCTTCGCGCATATGGGAGGCAGGGCTCGTTTCCACCATGGGCCAGGTAGCTTTTGCCGGCGATGACTGAGCGGAGAGGCCAAGGCCTTTCAGCGTGTCCCCGAAAAATTGAATGCCTGGAAAATCAATCTTCGCCGGCTCATCAGCCCGTGTTCTCGTCCACTGCATCCCCCTCACCCGGCGCAAGGAAGAGGTTAGCCTCCAACCCATGCTGGCGCGTGTAGAGGTCGTAGTAGCGGCTATGTTGCGCGTAGAGCTTCGTGTGGTTACCCTGTTCCACGATAAGCCCCTGTTCGACGACCAGAATCTGGTCGGCGCGCCGAATGGTCGAGAGGCGGTGGGCAATGACGAAGGTCGTCCGCCCCTGCATCAGTTGCCGAAGCCCGGCCTGGATCATCGCTTCGGACTCGGAATCGAGCGAACTGGTGGCCTCATCGAGGATGAGAATGCGCGGCTCGGCCAACAGCGCGCGAGCGATGGAAAGCCGCTGGCGCTGGCCGCCGGAAAGCTTCACGCCGCGCTCGCCCACCAGGGTGTCATAGGCCTCCGGGTAGCGCTCGGCAAACTCATCTACGCGCGCCGTGCGGCAGGCGGAGAGAAATTGCTCCTCGGTAGCGTCGGGACGCGAAAACAAGATGTTTTCCCTGATCGTCCCGTCAAAGAGAAATGACTCCTGCAGCACCACGCCCAACTGGCTGCGATAGGTGTCCAGGTTGACCTGCGCCAAATCCACATCATCGACCAGAACGCGGCCCTTGCAGGGCGTGTGGAAGGCACATAGCAAACTGATAATAGTAGACTTACCCGATCCCGACGAACCCACCAGCGCGGTCACCATTCCCGGTTCGGCAGTAAAGCTAACGCCGTGCAGCACAGGTTTCTCCGGGTTGTAGGCAAACTCCACGTTCTCAAAGCGCACGTTGCCCTTAATGGGAGGCATCTTTACGATACGTCCGGGGCTCTGGTTCTCCTCCGGCTCGTCCATGAGCTCGTAAGTGCGGTCCAGGCCGGCAAAGGCCTCGGTCAGTTGCGTGCCGATGTTCACGATCTGGAAGACGGGAGCGATCATGAAAGCGAGAAACATATAGTACTGAAAATAAACGCCAGTAGTCCAGGTTTTCCCGAAGATAAGATGGCCGCCGAGAGCCATCACAATCGCGGAGACCAGACCCAGCACGGTGGTGGAGGCTGCGGAAAGCGAACTGGTCATGGTCAGCGATTTCATCACGTTGGCCAACAGGCGATCCACGCCTGCCGAGAAGACCTTCGCCTCGCGCTCCTCGGCATGATAGCCCTTGATGACTCGCACGCCGCCCAGCGACTCGGTGAGCCGGCCGGTCACTTCAGCATTGATTTTGGCGCGCTCACGGAAGATGGGGCGGATGATTCTGAAAGCATATTGCAGCCCAAAGACGAAGACTCCCAGCACGGAGAAGACCGTAAGTGTAACGGTAACACTCAGATGCAGGAGGAAGATAAACGCCATCACGGCGGTCAGCAGTCCGCCTACAAACTCCACCAGGCCGGTGCCAACCAGGTTGCGCACGCCCTCCACGTCGGTCATGATGCGCGCCACCAGCGTGCCGCTGCGGTTTTCATCGTAGTAGGAGACGGAAAGCAAGCCCACATGACGCTGGACCTGGCAGCGCATCTCGGCGATGAGCCGCTGGCCGGCCTTGGAGAGCAGTTGCGTGAGTGAGAAAGACGTGATGGCCTGCACCACCATGGCCCCGAAGACCAGGACGATGAAGATGGGCAGCAGATCCGGCCGCGGATGCGATGTAGAAAACACTATATCTATCAGCGGCCTTGAAGTAATGGGCAGCACCAAACCGGCGATGCGGTTGATGACCATAAGGCACATTCCGCCCACCAGCAACCCGATGCGCGGGGCTACCAGCGCGCGAATCTGTGGCCACAACTTCTTCAGTCTGGGCTTGCGCTTGGGCAGATCAGCCTGACCCGCGCGCGCTCCGCCGCCTCGCGGTGTGCGTTCAGCGCGCCCACCCATACTCATCCCGCCACCAGGCCCGCGCAGTCCACCCACCGGCTAGACCTTCCCGGAGCGCCGCGCAGCTGAGAAGGAGCGCGCACAGAGAAGCAAGTAGATCAGCAACAGCGTGGTCAGCGCGAGTTTCGATGCCATGGCGGCCATTGCGGCAGTATTGGCAAACGTAGCGTGCACATAGGTGCGCAATACTTCAACGGCTCCGCCTAGAAAACCTAGAACTCCGATGCCCACGTTAATATGCATGAAGAGTTTGCGCCTGCTCTCACTGGGGCTGATAGCCAGCAGGCCGCCAAAGCCCAGGGCAACGCCGATCCAGGCGGGAATCAGCGCGGTAGGGTGCAAACTGCCGGTGCCCAGATAGCCAGCCAAGCCAAGGGCAATCAATAGAACTGCAAAAACCAATGTCACCTTTACCATGTGAACCCTCCATTTCTTATTCTTTCATCTGTTTTCGCAGCAGAACCAGGAATGTTGTTGATTTTGTTCAGAGGGTATAGGAATAGCCTGAAATACGCAGCCAGGGCGCAACCATAACAGATTGATACGAAAGAAGATACAAATCAAGAGGATGATTCTATATGGCTGCCCCCCAGGGATTCGAACCCCGATATGCCGCTCCAGAGGCGGCTGTCCTACCATTGAACGAGGGGGCAACAAGAACGCGCAGGCTTGTCTTGCAGCCGCGTTGGCAGGGGTCCAGGCATGGCGCCGGCAACCAACAGCCAACTGATTCATCATAAGGGGATTCTCGGCTTAAGGTCAAACCTGACGGTAGAAACACGCAGTGCTTTCACTTTTCGTGCAACGCCCCTAATGTTGAATCAGGCAAGAATGGAGTTAACCTTAAATCTCGCCTGGGTGCTGCTGGCCACGCTGGCCATCGGCATTTTCATGCTGCCCACCCTCTATGTGTGGGCGGCACGTGAAGACGATGTGTTGCCTGCGGTTGAATCTACCGAGGAGTTTTAGTTAGGGTTTTTCAAGCTACTCTTCGCGCAGCACTTCGAGCGGACGCAGCCCGAGAATTCGGTAGCTCGCGATCCAGCCCGTCGCCGTGGCCAGTACTGCTGTTCCAACGAGCGCAATCAGCGTTGCCCCCCACTCAATTTGGAAGCCCACATCCAGCTTGCGCAGCAACACTCGCGTCAGTACGTTGGCAAAAATTACGCCCACCAACCCCGCCAGCAGGCCGAGCACGCTGAATTCCACGCTGAAGGTGCGGACTATTCTCAAGCGAGTGGCGCCCAGCGTCTTCAGCACCACCGCTTCGCGCATCCGCCGGAAGCGCGTGCTGGCAATGCTCGAAGCCAGAATCATCAGCCCTGCGAAGATGGAGAAGCCGGCCAGGAAACGCACTACAAATGTAATCTGATCGACCACGCTCTCGATGCGTTCCAGCACATCAGCAAGATTGATCACCGTTATCGTTGGATAAGCTGCAAAGAGCGCCCGCTCCATGGCTGCCACCTGCCTTGGGTCAACGTGTGCGCCGCCATACCAGGTTGCCTGCTCGTTTTTAAGTTGCCCCGAAGGCAACACGAACGCTATGCGCGCGCCAAGATGCTGCCCGTCGGCGCGATAAATCGCTGCAACTTTAAGCGTCCGCACCGCTCCGCCCACTTCCAGCTCGACGGTCGAGCCCAGGCCCAAATGCAGTCGTTGGGCCGCTCCTTCACCTACCGCCAGTTCCGAGGCGTCCGCGGCCGTCCACCACTTGCCTTGTATCAATTTATCGCCCGCCGGTGCCGCATCGGCCCAGCTCAGCTCCGCGTTTTCCAGCATACGCCGCGGGAAATGCTGCTCCTTCAGTTGCTCCACCGGCTTGCCGTTGAGCGAAACAAAGCGTCCGGTCACCACTGGCATCAAGTCCAGAGCCTGACTCACTCCCGGCTGGTGCGCAAAGAATTCTTTTACCCCGGCAACTTCGTCGGTTGCTACATCAATTAAAAAAACATTGGGAAGTTTGGGCGAAGCTGTATCGCGCAGATCGCGCAAGAGCATCGCCTGCATCAGGTAGACCGCCAGAATCAGCATCACGCCCGTGCCCAGCGCAGCCAGCACCGCCGTTGACTGGTTTCCCGGCCTGTATAGATTAGCCAGCCCGTGCCGCAGGAACGAAGGCAGCCGAAGCCGGACGCGATTGAGTAAGAAGCGCAATGTGCGCAACGCTACAGCCGACAGCGTCAGCAACACCACCAGCGCAATTGTGAGGATCAGCGCAAACCAGCCACCCACTTCGGCTGAGTCCGACAGCGCCCAGGCGATTCCGCCCAGCGCGGCAATCACTATCGCCGAAATTCCAAGTTGTAAACGGCGCGACCACAAGCGGCCAAACCATCCTCCGATGCCATCCGGCCCCTGCTCGACAAGCCGGCGCAGGACTAGCACTGGCCTGACATTCCGTACGTCCAGCAGTGGCGGCAAACAGAAGAGCAAGGTCGTCAACAATCCCGTTCCCAGCCCTGCGGCAACCGAGCGCCAGGGAAATTCCAGCATCGTATGAACCGGAAGCAGTTTTCCGAAGACCGCCGGCAGAGCGGCCATCACGCCCACGCCCGCGGCCACGCCCAGCAGGCCCCCAGCAAGTCCCAGACCCAAAGTTTGCAGGAGAAAAATCCGCAGCAGATCGCCGGAGCTTGCGCCCACGGCCTTCAGAATGGCCAGCATGTCCATACGCTGCTCCAGGTGCGCGTGCATGGCCATTGCCACTCCAATGGCTCCCAGCACCATGGCGACCAGACAGATCAGACTCAAAATTGCGGTGGCGTTGTCCAGACCCCTGTTCAGTTCAGGATTGCCCTCTCTGTAATCCATCACCTGCGCATCTGGCAGCGCCGTTTCTACTTGCTTGCGCAACGAGACAAGATCAGCTTGCAGCGGCAGCTTCATGAGCAGCTTTTGGCTGGCGCGGCTGCCCGGAGCCAGCAGGCCAGTACGTTCGAGCGCTGTTTGCGAGATCATCACACGCGGTCCAAGTCCTGCTACGGCGCTGAGGCGGTCCGGCTCCTGTTTCAGTACAGCGGTAATGCGAAATACTCTGCCGCCCAGCCGCAGAGTCTGGCCCACCCGTGCATTCAGACGGATAAGAAACTCTTCAGCCACCACCGCCGAGTCTCCGTCGAGCGCCTGCTTGAGGCTCATCGCCGGCTCCAGCTCCGCAGTTCCGTAGTATGGGTACTCAGCCTGGTCCACGGCCTTAAGCGAAACCAGCAGCGGCACCGGGTCCGGTGGCGCTGATGCCATGGAAACCGTTTCTGTCACCCATGTTGTGCGAATCCCGCGTGATTGTGCGATGGCCGCAATCCTGTCCTTTTCTTCGGCTGTCGGCTGATGGAAGAGACGCGCGGTCAGATCGCCGGCCATCAACGATCGCGCTTCCGTGCTCAGCGTCCGCTTGAAGCTCTCGCTGAAGCCGCGAACGCCAACCAGAGCCGCAACACCCACGGCCACGGACAGCACAACAAAGCCGAACTTGCCCGGAGCGGAGCGCAAATCCCGCCAGCCGATGGCTCCTGCCCGCTTCCAACTCAACGCGCGCTTAGCCATTGTTCTCCTGACCTAGAACTGCAGCCGCGCTCGGCCCGATGTAAGGCAACGTGTCTTCTACGATCAGCCCGTCGCGCAGCAAAATTTTGCGGTCGGCGCGGCTGGCTATCTCGGGATCGTGCGTCACCAGCACCAGCGTCGTCCCCGCCTTGCGTTTGCTCTCCAGCAAGAGGTCCAGCACCATACGCCCATTGGCGGAGTCCAGGTTGCCCGTCGGCTCATCGGCCATCACGATAGGAGGCTCGACGACAAAGGCTCGCGCCAGCGCCACGCGTTGCTGCTCGCCGCCGGAGAGCTGCACTGGGTAGTGGTCCACCCGCTCCGTGAGACCAACCTCACCCAGCAACCGCCGCGCCCGCGCGATGCCGCTGCCCTCCATATTCAACTCGTAGGGCAACAGCACGTTTTCCAGAGCCGTAAGCGTCTCGATCAATTGATACGACTGAAAGACGAAACCGATCTTCGCACCACGCACTGCGGCCAGCTCCGCTTCGGCCAGATTGTGGATCGGAACGCTATCCAACCAGATTTCACCGGTACTTGGCGAGTCTAAGCCCGCCATCAGGCCCAGCAGCGTGCTTTTGCCGCTGCCGCTCGCGCCCAGGATAGCCACAAACTGACCGGACGGAATGGTCAAGGTGATCCCTTTCAGAATCTCCACCCGCCGCGTGCCGTTCTGAATCCACTTCTTCGCGTCCCGTACCTCGATCACTCAGGCTGCCTCCAGAACTCTGTATTCTGTTTACTGTTTCCTACTCTTCGCTACACTGTACTTGTGTACGTTTTCCGCTCACTGATTGTTTCGTTTGGGCTGTTTCTACTGGCCGTCGCGCCGCTGCTTTCCGCCGAACGGCCCGTCGTAGTCTGTTACGGCGACAGCATCACCGCAGGCTACGGCCTGGAGGCCGGCCAATCCTTTCCCGAAGCTCTGCAACGCGACCTCGATCGCCGCGGTTACCACTACAAAGTCTTGAATCATGGAACGAGCGGCGCAACCACCAAGGATGCGGTCGCTGATCTGCACTCCATCCTGCTGCTGCACCCCGAAGTTGTTATCGTCGAGTTCGGCGGAAATGACGGACTGCGAGGCCTGCCACTCTCAGAGACTCGCCGCAACCTCGACGCCGTACTGACGGCCCTCGAAAACGCCCACATCAAAACCCTGCTGGCTGGAATCACGCTGCCGCCCAACTACGGACAGGAATATATCCAGCAATTTCAGCAGGTCTTCCGTGACCTGGCGAAAAAACACCACACTGCCTTCATTCCCATGATCTATAAAAATCTGGTCAATGTTCCCGGCACAATCCAGCCCGACGGTATCCACCCCACCGCCAAAGGCTCCGAGATTATTGCGCGAACGCTGCTGCCAGTGCTGACGCCTTTGCTGCACAAAATCAATTAGTCCATTCCCACCACCGGTTGAAAGAGCGTTCCTGCTACCCTCTTGGCAATTCCCACCAGCTCATTCTGGCCTGCAAAGACCTTCACCAGCGGCGCGCTAGAAAACTCTGGAAGGTTAGCCTGCGCGCCGTTGTGCAGGCGTCCGAGAGACAGCGCATCGCCGGTAACCGAGGGCATCTCCGGCAACAAGCTGCGTGGATGGACGCACAACGACTCTAGTGCCTCAATGTTCCCGGTCAGCGGTTGCAGTTCGTCCAGAGAGTGCGCCTCGGCGAGCGAGAAGACCCCAGCCTTTGTGCGGCGCAGACTGCTCAGGTGCGAGCCGCAGCCCAACTCCTGGCCCAGTTGGTGAGCAACTGACCGCACATAGCCTCCGGCGCTGATGGTCATTGTGAAGCAGGCCTCTGCGCCATCGAGCGCAACGATTTCAAAGCTATGGATGCGGATCGCGACGGCCTTCAGTTCCACCGGCTTGCCCTCGCGGGCCAGCTTGTAGGCTGGCGTGCCGGCAATCTTCTTTGCTGAGAACGGCGGCGGCATCTGCTCCATCTCGCCACGAAAACGGCTGACCACGGCGCGCACCTGCTCCAGCGTCAGAGTGGGCAGGGAGTCCGGCCCTGCAGGCTGCCCTTCGGAGTCGTACGTGTCCGTTGCAAATCCGAAGCGGATAGTTCCTGAGTAGCTCTTTTCCGCGGAGGTGAAGTACTGCGCCAGGCGCGTAAATTTACCCAGCAGCAGTGGCAGGACGCCGGTAGCCATGGGGTCCAGCGTACCCAGGTGGCCGATGGAACGTTCGCCGGTAATTCTGCGCAGTATTCCCACCACGTCGTGGCTGGTCATGCCGGACGGTTTGTCGATAACGAGAAGCCCGTTCACTTCTTCACTTTACGGCATTACCAGGGAAATTGTGTCCTGTCCAACACCGTACTGTGTCGCCGCTCCCTTGTTGTCGCGTCGACTTGAGTGTTATCGCTACGAGAAAATCATCCCTGATAATGCAGTCGCTGACCCAGCCAACCGCTCACACCCCGCCCGAATCGGGACTCCGTACCAGCGAGAGGAACTCCAGACGCGACTCCTTCTGACGGAAGCAGCCCACCATGGCTGAGGTCACTGTGGAGGAGTGCTGCTTCTCGATGCCGCGCATCATCATGCACAGGTGCCGCGCTTCAATGACGACGCCCACGCCCAGCGGCTGGATAGCGTTCTGAATAGCGTCGGCAATCTCGCGGGTGAGCCTCTCCTGGATCTGCAAACGTCGAGCAAACACTTCAACTAATCGCGGTATCTTGCTCAATCCAATTACCTTACCTTTGGGGATATAGGCCACGTGTACCTTGCCAAAGAAAGGCAGCATGTGATGCTCGCAGAGCGAGAAAATCTCGATGTCCTTGACGATGACCATCTCGTCGTAGTCCTCGTCAAAGAGCGCCCCGCGCAGAATGTCGGACGGATTCTCGCCGTAGCCCTTGGTCAGGAAGGCCATTGACTTCTCCACGCGACCAGGCGTGGCCAGTAATCCCTGGCGGCTGGGGTCTTCGCCAAGCCGGCTCAGAATCTCGCGGTACATCTCCGGAGTGCTGAACGTGCTCAGGCCTTCATTCGTCTCGATTTCCCGATGAATCCTCTTGCTTACTGCAATCGGTTGTGCCATGCTACTTATCCTCCCTGGGGAATAGGGTGTCGAATTCACTCGCCTGCGCATTCAAAGAAATTGTTTTCCGTCTCTTCCACGCGCACTCGCTCTAGCTTGCCGGTGGGCAGTGCATCCTTCAATAAAGCAAAGACCTCTCTACTAAGATTCTCCGTCGTCGGCACGCGATTCACAAACAGCGGGTCCAGATTCAGGTTGGCATGATCAAATCGCTCAATTACGCGGCTGCGCACCACCTCGTCCAACGCTGCCATGTTTACTACCATACCGGTCTCCGGGTTCACGGCTCCAGCAACCTGCACCTCCACAACATAATTGTGTCCGTGTCCATGTTGATTGTTGCACTTGCCGTAGATAGCCCGATTCTCTTCCGCCGAAAGCACATCCGTGTGCAGCCGGTGGCTGGCGGAGATGGTGTAGCGGCGGCCAAAATACGCTTTCATGGCTCGCCTCGGTATTCCGCGAAGATTTCCGGTGTCTCGTAAACCCGAACCCGGCTCAATCGTGCTCCGCCGGCGGCATTCACAGCCGGTTCCAGCCGCTTCCACGCCGCAATGGCTATGTTCTCTGTAGTCGGCATCGCCACAGCAAATTCAGGCGTCTCTAAGTTCAGATGGCGATGGTCCCAAGCGGAGAGCACCTCGCGCTCCATCACTTCCTTGAGCCACGTCAGATTGACAACGAAGCCGGTGACGGGGTCCGGCTCGCCCTCGACCGTAACCTCCAGAGTGTAGTTGTGCCCGTGCCCGTTGCGATTGGCGCAGCGGCCAAAGACCTGCTCATTCTTCTCCGCGGTCCACGCCGGGTTCCAGTAGTAGTGCGAAGCGGAAAATGTAGCCCGCCGCGTCAGGTAGATCATTCTAACTCCTCAATGTAAAGATGCTTAAGCCCCGGCCAAGGCTTCATGCATTGAAACTGATTTATGCCGCGTATTCCCTCCCCTTCCAGCTTACGTGCTTCAGGATGCGGTGTTGGAACCAACTGCGATAGAGAAGCCAGATAAACAGCGGCAATCCCAGCGGCGAGATTGCGCAATTTAGAAAGGAAAAATTGCTCTTGGCCACGCGGCCATAGAAGCGGAAGAGATTGCGCGCCCAGAGCAGGGCCAGAACCCAGCCGACTATCAGCCACTGCGCTGAATGGGCGAAGAGGCGCGCGTTCCAAAACTCCACCGCCAACAACGGCAGCGCAGCCAGCAGAAAAATATCGATCACTCGCCAGACAGCCAGCGCCAGGCAGTTATCAAAGAGCAGCGCCAGGTTCTTGGTCCAGCCCTCGATCATCGCCGCAGTTGAGTGGTACATGCGCGTGGAGACTGCGTCCTCGGCGTAGCGAAAGCGCAGGCCGACCTTGCGCCGCTTGGCCATGAAGGCCAGTTCCACGTCTTCCAAAACCTTTTCGGAGACCGCCGCGTGTCCGCCGAGCCGCCGGTACGCCTCCCGTTCGATGAGCAGAAACTGGCCGTTGGCCGCGGCGATGCGCTCGGCGGGGTCGGAGACCTTGGCTGGAGGATAGGCCAGAGCAAGTTCCGAAAATATCAGAGGCATCAGCGACCGCTGCCAAAGTCCACTGACGATCTGCCGCGGCGAGTAGCTCAACATTCCCACTTTGTGCCGGGCGGCCTCATGCAGCGCCCGGCGCAGATTTCCCGGCTCATGGAGTGTATCCGCGTCGGTGAAGAGCAGCCAGCGTCCGCGCGCTCGCCGGGCCGCGGTCCAGATAGCGTTGTTCTTGCCGGTCCAGCCCTCCTCCAGCTTTCCCGCTTCCAGCACGATGACCCCTGCAAAGCCGCGGGCAATCTCAGCGGTCCGGTCGGTCGAGTGATCGTCCGCCACAATCAATTCCCAATCGCGACCTAGTTTGAAAAGCTCCTCAGACTGGCTAACCAGCGATTGGAGGCAAGCGGCAAGGCATTCTTCCTCGTTGCGCGCCGGAACGATGACGGTCAGCTCCAGCAACTTCTTCGTCTCGGGCTGATCGAAAACCGTTCCCCACTGCACCGGCATCGCGGCAGGCGCCTCGGAAAGCCCAAGCACTGGCTTGAAACCGCCCTCCTCAACCGCCTCGCTTTCCCGCTCTCTCTTCATTCGTCCACCATCGTTTCCGTTGGAGCCTTTCGCTCGTTATTATAGAGATGTGCGGCTGCCTCGGCTTATTACACTCGCTTTACTTTTCCCGTTGGCGCTCGCGCCCGGCTGCGACCGTGGCGCCCATCCGGCACAGACCGGCAAGCAAGCCCCGGACTTCACTATCTCCGACGGATCGACTACCATCCATCTGGCCGGCTACCGGGGCCGCGTAGTGCTGCTCAACTTCTGGGCCACATGGTGCGAGCCCTGCGTCGAAGAGATGCCCTCGCTACTCGAATTGCACCACGACCGGCCCGATCTGGCCATCCTGGCAGTCAGCATCGACGAAAACCCTGACGCCTACAGCCGCTTTCTAATCCGTCACCACGTGGACCTGATCACGGTGCGCGACCCTGCACAGCGCGCCGCAAAGCTCTTTCACACCGAAGGCTGGCCGGAGACCTATATCATCGACCGAAACGGCGTGATTCGCCGCAAAGTCGTCGGCCCACAGGACTGGAACAGCCCTGAAATCCGCGCATATCTGAAAAGCCTGTAGATTCTTGCTATCATTTCCCTGTGACCACAGTGGAGATTCACTTTCGCTACGCCAACCAGCCTACAGAGGCGGTGATCTGCGCACTGGCTAACGTGCGCGAGGTTTACGGCATTCATCGGCTTACATTCGACCGCGCCGCCTGCACTTTGTGCGTGGAGTACGACGCCACCCGGCTCAACGCCGCAGCATTGACGAAGCTGGTGCGCCAGGCGGGCCTGGAAATCAGTGCAGAATTGCCCTTGATTTCCGCGCAGCCGGCTCAAGAGCAGGCGCCGGCAGCCTAAATTCCGCGATTGCGCTGACGCAGGAACCTTGATATTCTGTCATTGATTTACTCATGCGCCCGTAGCTCAGCTGGATAGAGCGACTGGCTACGAACCAGTAGGTCGGGAGTTCGAATCTCTCCGGGCGCACCATTTCTTTCTTCGATTTGCGATTTTCCCGGGCCCTCATTCATTCTCCCAGACTCTCATTTATAGCTGCAAAGGCCGTTGGCTATTGCAACAATACTTACCCCTTCCCTTATGAAAAGAGCGAAGCGCATGGGCGCTTCGCTCTTTTCCACTCACGCTGCAACAAGATTTCAATAAATGCGGAAATTGACTTCGATGGAGATCATCACCGGAACTGGCGTCTTGCCATCCTTCATGGCAGGCTTGAACTTGAACTGCATAATCGCCTTGATGGCATTCTCATCCAGCCCCATGCCAAGCGGACGCACAATCCGCGGATTCTTTGGATTGCCCTGCGTATCCACGATGATCTCCACCAGCGCAAGGCCTTGATATTTCGCCCGCCGCGCCTCATCGGAAAACTCCGCATCCACGCTGTGAATGACCACGGGAGCGGAGACGTCGCCTCCCACGCGGTATAGCCCGCCGCCGATATTTCCGCCGAATCCCGGCCCGTATCCATTTCCATGCCCCGAACCTACGCCGATTCCGGAGCCGTTTCCCAGCGCGGCCAGCTTGACGTTGGGCGAGTTCGACTGGCCGAAGTTCGGCAGTTTCATATTGTCGGGAATGGTGATGTTGTTTTGCACATCGATGGTGGGGGTCGGCGGCGCCTCTACCTTGGGAGTTGGATCCGGTTCCTTCGCCCGCGGGGGAATTTTGCCCTTGACTGCTTCCATTTTGTCCGGGCTTCCGCCACCACCTCCCGCGGAAATGATGGATTTGGGAGCTTTCCAGTCTGTTACGTCGATCGGCGTCACCTGCAGCTTCGGTTTGACATTGTTAATATAGGTGTTCACTCCGAGCAATACGGCGAGCGCCGCAAGCCCCACGTTGAACGTTGCGGAGATGCCGAAGGCCCATGGATTGCGTTTTACCGCCATCCGGTCTGGCACCGGAATCGGCGTCGAGGTCAGCTCCAGAGGGGGCAGCTTGGGCGGGAAAAAGATGTCGCGGATGCTCTCATAGAGATCGAGTAAGAGGGGCGTGTCTTTTACGGGAACTCCGAAAGCGAGGTCGAGTTCGACACCGTCCGAAGTGGCTGCGGCAGCTCGGGATTCTGTAATTTGGTCGCGCAGGTCGTTGGCCATCGTTGCGTCTGGTTCTATTGCCTCTGGGTGCCTGGTCTGCCGACCGAACTGGGGGGTTCTCGTTTCCAGGACCGTACTTTCATTATGCTTGATGCCTCCCGCTTGTGTCTCGTCCGGGAGAGTATCTTCATCCAGTCTCTCATATTCAGGCACTGTCTGGTATCCCATAATCTATAGACGGTCAGAACCCATAAGTTGTTACCGATGAAATCTTGTTTCGCCATTTACACTGAAAAGGAATCACATCGAAAGACCAGGGAGTGAAGATGTCCCCAGCACCGGAGTTGAAGGCGACCCTTACCTTGCCGCAAACCGCCTTTCCGATGAAGGCTAACCTGCCGCAGAATGAACCGCTTCGGCTGGCCCGCTGGGCCTCGCTCGGGCTCTATGATAAGCTGCGCGAGGCTGCCCAGGGCCGCCCCGCCTACCTATTACACGACGGCCCTCCCTACGCCAACGGCCCCATTCATCTGGGCCACGCGCTGAACAAGGGGCTGAAGGATTTTGTGGTTAAGTCGAAGACCATGACAGGCTTCGATGCGCCCTACGTTCCCGGCTACGACTGCCACGGGCTGCCCATCGAGATCAAGGTAGATGAGCAGTTGGGGCGGAAAAAGCTCGAGATGCCCGCGCCGGCAGTTATCGATGCCTGCCGCGCTTACGCGCAGAAGTATATTGACCTGCAAACCTCGCAGTTTGAGCGGATTGGCTGCCTGGGCCGCTGGGACACGCCCTACAAAACCATGTCCCGCGATTACGAGGCCCGCACCCTGGAAGCCTTTTACGGCTTCCTGGAAAAAGGCTTTGTCTATCGCGGCCTCAAGCCGGTTTACTGGTGCATTCACGACCGCACCGCGCTGGCCGAGGCCGAGGTCGAGTACGCGATGCACACTAGCCCCTCGGTCTACGTGCGTTATCGGCTGGCTTCGGAGCCTGCGGCAATCAGCCCGGCTCTCAAGGGCAAGCAGGTTTCGACGATTATATGGACCACCACTCCCTGGACCCTGCCCGCGTCGATGGCCGTGGCCTTTCATCCTGATTTTGATTATGTGGCGCTGGCTGCAGGCGACCAGGTTTACATCGTCGCCGCCGAGTTAGCTGCTGCCGTGGCCGTCGCATGCAAATTCGGCTCAACCACGGAGCTGGCCCGTTTTAAGGGCAGCATGATGGAGCGCGCTACCTTCCAGCATCCGTTTCTGGAGCGCAGCATCCTGGGCGTGCTGGCCACCTACGTCACCGCCGACACGGGCACCGGCGCGGTGCATACGGCGCCTTCGCACGGCGCGGAGGATTTTTACACCGGTCAGAAGTACAGCCTCGACCCCACCTGCCGCGTCGACGCCTCCGGCCGAATCCATGTGGACCCCGAAGCCTGGACGATGGCCTCGCCTCCTGCCTACGATGGCCTGAAGGTCACGGCTGCAAACCCGATCATCGTGGCCATGATGGAAGAGCGTGGCGCGCTGCTGGCCGTGAGCGACCTGGAACACTCCTATCCGCACTGCTGGCGCTGCCACCATCCGGTCATCTTCCGCGCCACCGAGCAGTGGTTTATCTCGCTTGACACGCCCGTCAAGCGTGAGGACGGCTCGGAGATTAAATTTCGTGATCTGGCCATCGAGGAAATCGATAAAGTGGTCTGGGATCCGGCCTGGGGCAAGGAGCGCATCACCAACATGATCGCCACGCGCCCCGACTGGTGCATCAGCCGTCAGCGCATCTGGGGCGTGCCCATCGCCGTATTCTTGTGCGAAGGCTGCCAGAAGCCCATCCTCGATCCGTCGCTCAATCGCAAGATCGTGAAGTTGTTCGAGGAGCACGGCGTAGAGGCATGGCACACAACCGAGACGGCCGCTTTGCTGCCGGCCAATGCCGCCTGTGCGCACTGTGGCGGAAAGGCCTTCCGCAAGGAGACCGACATTCTGGACGTCTGGTTCGACTCCGGCACCAGTTGGTACGCCGTCTGCGAGTCCGATCCTGATTTGAAAGCCGCCTATGCAGCCTTCCAAAATGGAAACGGACCTGATGTTCTTTACCTCGAAGGCGGCGACCAGCACCGCGGTTGGTTCCACTCTTCCCTGCTGACCTCGGTGGCTCTGCGCGGACACGCTCCATACTCGCACGTTGTTACCGCCGGATTCACCCTTGACGAGCAGGGCCGGGCAATGTCGAAATCGCTGGGCAACGTCGTGGACCCGTTGGATATTGCCAACCACATGGGCGGCGAGATCGTTCGCCTCTGGGTGGCCTCTATCGACTTCCGCGAAGACATGGCGGCAAGTGAAAACCTGATGCAGCGCTGCGCTGAAATCTACAAGAAGCTGCGCAACACCTTCCGCTTCCTGCTGGGCAATCTTGCTGGTTTTTCCCCAGAAACTGACCAAATCAAGGACGAAACGAAGTTGTTGCTGCTGGATCGCTATATGCTGGCGCGTACACGCGAGCTGACGGAGAATATTCTCGGCTGGTACGAGCGCTTCGAATTCCATCGCGTCTACCATGCGGTTAACGAGTTCGCCATCGTGGACCTGAGCTCGTTCTATCTCGACGTGCTCAAGGACCGCATGTACACCTTCGCGCCCACAAGCAAGGAGCGCCGCTCCGCGCAGACCGTGCTGTGGAAGATTACCGAAGCTCTCGTCCGACTGGTCGCGCCGATCCTGAGCTTCACCGCCGACGAGGTTTGGGATTACCTGCCCGCAGTAGAGGGCCGCGAGGCATCGGTTCATTTGGCGCAGTTCCCTGCCCCAGCGGAGATCTTTTCCGAAGATCCAGCGTCGTTACTGGAAGAGTGGAAGCAAATATTCGTCGTCCGCGATGAAGCCTTGCGCGTTCTTGAAGAGGATCGCAAAGCCAAACGCATCGGCAAAGGGCTTGAAGCGGAACTGGAAATCACCGCATCGGGAGAGCAGTTCACCCTTTTGCAGCGCCATGCAGCCGGCCTCAAGGAGATTGTCAACGTTTCCCATGCCACGGTGATTGCCGGCTCCGCATTGAATATAAGGGCTCTACCCGCTTCCGGCCACAAGTGCGCCCGCTGCTGGAACTTCATGCCAGAAGTCTCGAACTACGGCATCTGGCAAAATGTCTGTACCCGCTGCCAGAATGCGCTGAAAGAAATGAAGATTGCCCCACCCCAGGCTCCAATGGACAAATCAAAGGAAAACCAATGAAACTCAAAGCACCACACCGCCTGCACTGGCTGCTCATCATCTCCGTAGTCATCATCTTTCTTGACCGGCTCACCAAGACCTGGGTCGCGCTGCGCATTCCCATGGGCGGTGCGATACCAGTCATTCCACATGTTCTTCGCATCACCCACTGGACCAACGAGGGCGCTGCCTTTTCGCTCTTCGCCAACACCGCTTCGCCCAACGTGGTTCGCTGGGGATTGATCTGCTTCTCGTCGCTGATGGCGCTGATTGTCCTCTTCCTCATGGTCCACCTCGGCGACCGCTTTACGCTCACCACCGTCGCACTGGCGCTGATATTTGCCGGTGCGCTAGGCAACGTCCATGACCGCATCGCCTACGGCTCAGTTGTGGACTTTATCGAGGTGCACATCTTCAGCTATCATTGGCCGGACTTTAACATTGCCGACTCCTCCGTCGTCACCGGCGCGTGCCTGCTGATGCTCGATATGCTGTTGCCCAAGAAGAGGCCAACGCATTAGGCTCGAAATCGCGAAATGGAACCTTTCGTCCACGAGGCGCGTAACCTTTTCAGGCCCGATTGGTCTATAGCGTATCGGCTATACTCGTAAAATCCACCCACCCGCGAGGATTGCATGAAGATTCAATTTTCCACCCCTTCGTTTCGCGTGACCATCGCTGTAATCGCCGCGCTTGGTTGCATTTTTCTGAGCACTGCTAGCGCTCAGAGGCTGCCGCAAACCGTTCGCCCGGAGCACTACACGCTTATCCTCACGCCCGACCTGAAGGCTGCAACCTTCTCCGGCATCGAGACCATTGACATGACGCTGGCCGAGCCCACGGATCACATTACGCTGAACGCCGCCGAAATCACCTTCCAGGCTGTCAGCATCGGTTACGGCAGTGAAGGAAAAACGCTTAAGGCCAGCGTCTCGCTCGACAAGGACAAAGAGCAGGCTGCCTTTACCTTCCCCGAAAAGTTGCCCGCGGGCAAAGCGAGGCTTTCCATCCTTTATTCCGGCATCCTGAACAACGAGCTGCGCGGCTTTTATCTCTCCAAAACCGCCAAGCGCAACTACGCCGTGACGCAGTTTGAGGCCACGGACGCGCGCCGCGCATTTCCCTCGTTCGATGAGCCGGCCTTCAAGGCAACGTATGATGTCACCTTGGTGGTCGATAACGGCGACACGGCCATCTCCAACACTCCCATTGAAAGCGACACGCCCGGACCGGCGACCGGCAAGCACACGCTCAAATTTGCCACCACGCCCAAAATGTCCACCTATTTGGTCGCCTTTCTGGTAGGCGATTTTCAATGCACATCAGGCGAATCCGATGGCGTGACCATCCGCTCCTGCTCTACGCCCGACAAGGTGGCGCTCACTCCCTATAGCGTCGGTGTCGCCAAATACGTACTGCACTACTACAACACCTACTTCGGCATTCCCTACCCGCTCAAGAAGCTCGATCTGATCGCGCTGCCTGACTTCGAGGCCGGCGCCATGGAAAACTTCGGCGCCATCACCTTTCGCGAGACAGCGCTGTTGATCGATCCCAAAACGGCCTCCGTCGATGCGATGAAAGATGTGGCCCTGACCATCGCCCACGAGATGGCCCACCAGTGGTTCGGCGACCTGGTCACCATGCAATGGTGGAACAACATCTGGCTCAACGAGGGCTTTGCCACCTGGATGGAAACCAAGGCCGTGGCGATTATGCATCCGGAATGGAATATCGACCAAATGGTTGCCTCCGGAATGGATCAGGTGCTGAATCTGGACGCGCAGCCCACCACCCGCGCCATTCGCGCCAAGGCCGATACCTCGGACGAGATCAACCAAATGTTTGACGGCATTTCCTACGGCAAGGCTGCCATCGTTCTTCTTTCCGTCGAGAATTATCTGGGCGAGGAGACTTTCCGCCAGGGCGTGCACAACTACCTGGCAGCTCACCTCTATGGAAACGCGACTGCGGAGGATTTCTGGGGCGCGCAGACCGCGACCAGCCATAAGCCCGTGGACAAAATCATGGAGAGCCTGGTGGCCCAGCCGGGCGAGCCTATCCTCACCTTCGGCGAGCCGGCCAGGGGCAAAGTTGACGTAAATCAGAAGCGTTTCTATCTTAGTCCCAGCATTCAGCCGGACCTGGCGCAGAAGTGGACGCTCCCGGTTTGCTTTAAGAACAAAACGGGCCAGGACTGCGAGCTTCTTACTCCTTCCAATACCAGGCTCAAGGCGCCCACAGGCACACTCTTCTTTGCCAATGCCGGAGGCAAGGGCTACTATCGCAGCGCCTATCCGCCCAGCGAATATGCGGCCCTGGTGAAGCAGGTGGAAGCTACACTCACTCCCGCCGAGCGCATCAGTCTGATCGGCGACGAGTGGGCGCAGGCGCGCTCAAACAAGAATCCCATCGGCGCCTATCTCGACCTGGTGGCGGCTGTCAAAAACGATTCCGACTCGGAGGTTGTCGGTGAGGCCACGAGCGGTTTGCGAACGGCCTACACCAGTGTTGCCTCCACTACTGATGAGCGTGCCGCGCTTGCGGCCTGGATTTGCGCGACCTTTGCGCCACAATACGCCAGGCTAGGCCCGCCTAGCGACACCGATTCGGCCAATACGCGCGAGCTGCGCGCCCAACTGTTCTTCCTCCTTGGCAACTACGGCAAAGACCCCGCCGTCCTGGCGCAGGCGCGGGAGATTGCGGACAAGTACCTGGCCAATCCCGGCTCTGTCGATGCCACCTTCGGCCAGACCGCCCTGGCCATAGCTGCCCGCAATGGCGACGATGCTCTCTTTGATCAGTTGCAGAAAATCTACGAAACCTCAACCAATCCGGATTTTCAGATAGGTGCGCTTCGATTAATGGCCCGGTTTGAAAACCCCGCGCAGGTGCAGCGCTCTCTCAACTACGCCGTCTCGGGTAAGGTTCGCAACCAGGACGCGATTATCCAATTCGCCATCGCCTTGAACAGTGACGAAAACCGCGAACAGGCATGGAAGTATATCCAGAACAACTGGAAGAAGGTGCAGGCGCAGTTCACCACCGATATGGGCGCCGAGCTCGTGAGTGCCACAGGCAATTTCTGCTCTGTCGAGGACCGCGCCAGCGTGGAACAATTCTTCGCCACGCACAAGGTGGCCTCCTCCGATAAGGCTCTCAAGCACGCGCTGGAACACATTGACGGCTGCGTCGAACTGCGAACACTGCAGGAGCCGAATCTGAAGAAGTGGCTGGTGACGCAGACTAAGCCATAGCACTCCGATTCGCTACGATCAGACTGATGCCGCAATTTGCTCCAGGCCAAACGCTGCTCATCGACGCCGACGATACGCTGTGGGAGAACAACGTCTACTTCGAGCGCGCCATCGCCGCCTTCATCAGCTACCTGAATCACCACGAGTACACGCCCGCCGAGGTGCGTCAGGCCCTGAACACCGTGGAACGCGAGACTATCCTTACCCACGGCTATGGCCTGCCGAGCTTCACCCGTTCGCTGCTCGCCTGCTTTGAGCGGCTCAGCCCAGAATCCATAACCGAAGAAAAGCGCCTGCGCATTGAAGGCTTTGCCCGGACTATCGCCGAGCAGGAGATCGAGTTGCTTCCCGGCGTGGCCGAAACCCTGGCGGAGTTGGCCACGCGCCACCAGCTCATCCTCATGACCAAGGGCAACCACGCCGAGCAGGCCGGCAAACTGGGCCGCTCCGGCCTTGCTACATACTTCACATCCGTAGAGATCGCCGCCGAGAAAGACCCCTCGGCTTACCGCGAAGTCCTTCATCGCCATGAGTTATCGCCGCGCACAAGCTGGATGATCGGTAACAGCCCCAAAAGCGACATCAACCCCGCCCTCGCCGCTGGCTTGAACGCTGTTTTTCTATTTCATAAAGACACCTGGGTTCTGGAGCACGCCACACTGGACCCCGCGCCTGAAGGACAGCAGTTGATTGAATTGGATTCTTTTGCGAAGCTAACTATTATTTTCTGACTTAATCAAGTGATTTAGTTGATTTAATTGGATGATTCAGACAACTGCTTTATTTAAGCCAGCACCTGCTCCGGCGTCCGCTCGGTGCCGAGATAAAAGCGAACCACCTTGCTGTTCGGGCCGAACAGCGTCGTTGAGCGTGTGAGTAATCATCGTATCCGCGCCCATTGTTATGCCCAGGTCAAAGAACTTTGCCATCTCGGTGAGTTCCTGCTTTTCCGGCACGGCAAACTCCCGATGCGTAAAGGCGTTCTTCGCGTCACTGCCCATGTATCAGGCAATCGATGCATCACAGGCTTAGTGTACAACTACCTGCGGTTGGGACAACTGCTCGCTATTCGCTCGCTGGAGTTTTGTTGAAGGCTCGGAATTACAGCATCAGAGAGTGCGCTTGAACAACGGCGTGGCAATGAGCAGTGTTCCTATGCCGAAGACAAAGAGAAAGAACAAGTCGAATTGAATCGCCTGAAAGCCGCCGTCTTTGAGAATGATGGCTTTAAATCCGTGGATGACATACGTAAAAGGGTCAACCACGGCGATAGCGCGAAGCCAGGCTGGAAAGGAGGCGACTGGATACATGGCGCCGGAGGGATAAAAAAGCAATGTGTTCAATACGCCAAACATGGCGCGAGGCACGAGCGGATCGTCGACGCGCACCATGAGCAGAAACATCATGCCGTTAAAGGCGATGGAGGAAGCCAGGATCAGGCACAGCAGTTCAATCAACACCATGGGATGAAAGATGACGCTCAGTCCGGCCATGAGCGATCCGATTACGGAAAGCGAGATACCGGCTAATACAGCTTTGAGTGAACCGGCTATGTTCATGCCGAAGACCAACTCCAGTTTGGTGATGGGAGTGACCAGATAACCCTCATGAACGCCGCGAGCCTTGTCGTCGATGTATAACATTCCGCCGCCGATCATCACCGAGATATACATGGCCAGGGCAATGGTGGCGGGAAACAGAAACTTCATATAGTTGACGTAGGGATAAAGCTCGACGATTTCCAGAGCGATTTGGCTGGCAAGCCGCGGTTGGATAACGGGCGTGGTGAGCGCGCTGACCACCAACTGCATTTCTGCCTCGATACTGCTCGATGTAAACGGATCAGTGTTATCGACGACCAGGCCGATGACTGGCGCGTCCTGCGCGTAAACACGGCGCGAATACTGGGCGGGAATGACGATAGCGGCGTCGATTTTGCCGGTGCGCACGTCTTCGCGGGCCTGCACCTCGGAGGTGTACTCGACGGTGGTGAAGGTCTTGATATTGACGGCGATGGAGTCAAAGGCCTCGCGGAGTTTCACTGCCTGCGGGCCATGATCGTAGTCCACCACGGCGATGCGGCAGCCGACGATCTTACCCCCGAAAGCGTTGCCCATAATGACCAACTGGAGCAGCGGCATCATCAGCGACATGATCATCAGCGTCGGCGAGCGGAAAAACTTGCGCATCTCGCGCTCGATTATGGCGAACATTCTTTTCATGGCTGTGCTCCCGGACGCGGCGGCAGTGTGAATACGGGCGGTTTGACCTGCTCATCGCGAAGCTGGCGGCCGGTGTAGTGAACAAAGACATCATCGAGCGTGGTGTTCTGCACGCTGAGCGAAGTAAGAGTTTCGCCCAGAGAGGCGGCTAACTCGACTAACTGCATGGTGGTAGTAGAGCCGGAGGAAGTCAGTATGCGATAGAATCCGGCGCTTTCGGCCTGCACGCCGGTTACACCCTCCAGCTTTTCCAGGCGGCCTTGCCACTCCTCGGTTTCCTTATCGAAGTGCACTTCGACTACGTTGGCTCCGGGAACGCTGTGCTTGAGCTCGATGGGCGTGCCCAGGGCAACCAGCTTGCCGTAATCGACAATGGCCACGCGGTCACAGAGCTTATCGGCCTCCTCCATGTAGTGAGTGGTGATGAGGATGGTGAGTTTGCGGCTGCTGCGCAGATTGTCGAGCATCTCCCAGACGGCGATGCGCGAAACTGGATCGAGGCCGGTGGTGGGCTCGTCGAGAAAGAAGATGCTGGGATTGTGGACCAAACCGCGGGCAATCTCAACGCGGCGTCTCATTCCACCGGAAAGCGTTTTGACCTGGGCGCCGCGCCACTTGACGAGGTCAACGGCCTGAAGAACATCCGCAATGTTTTTCTCGCGCTCATGATGTGGGACGCTGTATAGCTTGGCGTAGATGCTGAGATTTTCTTCGACAGTGAGGTCGGGATCGCTGGTGAGCGCCTGGGGAATCACTCCGATCAAGCGGCGAACCGCGTCAGGCTCTTTGGCTACATCGTGTCCGGCAATGATAGCCTTGCCCGCCGTAAGCGGAATCAGCGTGGTCATCATGCGGATGAGGGTGCTTTTGCCTGCGCCGTTTGGTCCAAGAAGCCCGAATATTTCACCCTCGGCGACCGTAAAGCTGATGTCCTTGACCGCTTCAAAGTCGCCATAACGCTTAACGCTATGAACGACTTCGATTGCTGCTGGCGCTACATTCGCTGATGTGCTCATTGCTTCACCAGCTTGTTTTTTGGAATATAAACTTCGGCAATCATGCCGGGAACATAGCGCTCGCCGGGATTGTCGATGAGCAGCTTGAGTTGAATTGTCTTGATGTCGCGCTTGCGAGCGCTTACATCTCGCTGCGTGGCGAAGTCGGCCTCGGCGGCTTTGTTGATGACCTTGCCCTGCAGCGTTGCGCCAGAGGGCATAACCACGCGCAGCGAGTTGCCGAGTTGGACGGCGTCGGCCTGGGTTTCGGGCAGCGGCGCGTAAATCCATGTCTGCGTCAGATCCATGATGGTGACGATGGCCGCGCCGGCGGCAACCACCTCGCCCTGGCGCGCGGCGAGAACATTGACTTTACCGCTGACCGGGGCATAAACCTGCGCGTAACTCAGCTGAACGCCGGCCTGCTCAGCGAGGGCGCGGGTATTTTCTACCTGATCGCGGGTCTCGTCCACGGTGCGAGCAGCGACATTTGTGAGCAGTTCATGAGCGCGGGCCTGGCGCAACGAGGCTTCGGCGGCGGCAACGTTTTCGCGGGCCGCATCAACAGCGGCTTTAGTGGCCTGAAGACTGGTAGCCGCGTCGTCCCTGGCCTGCTCACTCATGATTCCCTGCTGGGCCAAGGCGACAGTCCGGCTGGTATCGGCCTGCTGATGGTTGTAGTTGGCCTGTGCCTGGGCCAGCGCCGCCCGAGCCGCCCGCAACTGGGCCTCGGCGTTGACGGTGGCGTTGCTGGTCTCTCCACGGTCCTGGCGCTCGGTCTCCACGGTCTCGCCCAGCTTCCACCCATTGCTGGCAGCCGTGGCCTCGGCGGCCTTGCGCGCCGCGGCAAGATCCTTGCTCTCAATGACAGCGATCAACTGGCCGGCCTTCACGTCCTGGCCCTCGTCGACCAGCAGCGTCTGGATGCGTCCGGGAATCTTGCTGCTCACCACCACCTCATTGGCGTCCACCGTGCCAATCAGTTGCAGATCGTTGTTGGGCCGCACCGTAACCAGGTACCAGATGAGCGACCCCACGGTCAGCAAGCCCAGAAGTAGAAATACTCGATTGCGTGCGTTCACTTGTGCCTCACTTCATCTAGTGTCATTACGCCCGATGCGACCTTGCGGTTTTGAATTTCTGATTTTTCAAGTTGTTTAGATTGGAGTTGGTTTAGCAGGGGCATTGGCGTCGCTGCCAGCACCCGCTCGGCCACGCGCGCGCCGTGTTCCCGATCGTTGAAGATCGCCATCCCCAGGTACTCCACCACTGCCTTGCGTCGACGCTCCAACTCACTCCGCTCCATCGGATCGATGCCAAAGGCCAGTCGCGCGACCGGCGCGGAAAGAAAATAGAAGATATTCGCGCCCAGCGCCGCGTAGCGGATTTGCTGCGGATCGACCCTAACCAGTTCGCCTGAAGCGATTCCCTCCTCCAGAAGTTCCTGCACCTTTAACCACATCGGGCGAAAAAATCGATCTGCCAACAGCGCCATCTGGTTTTCCTCGCCTTGGTGCAGCCGGACCATCTCCTGCTGTATGAGCGACTGCAATGCGGGATGGGAATAGGAACGATCAAAGTGGTTCAGCACCATCTGCAGGAATCGCTCTCCGGCCGAGGATCTAGCTTCCAGCACGGCAACGCCGTCTGCCCTCACATCCTCGAAAACGAACTCCAGCGCGGTGGCATAGAGGTCTTCCTTGCTCTTGAAGTAGTAATAAAGCAGCGCCTTGTTGACACCAGCTTCTTCGGCAATCTGCTCGGTGCGCGCGCCTGCCAGGCCGTTTGCGCTAAACTGCCGCACAGCTGCGTCAAGGATGCGAGCGCGAGTCTGATCGGCGCGTTCAGTCTGGGTGCGGATTGGGGCTGATATAGTCATTAACTAACCAGTTAGTAAATTATCATAGCTCCAGAAAATTTGCAAGTATCTTTATCTAACTTCAATAGAATCAGTAAATATCAGCTATATTTACGCGAATCGGCTTATTTTGCCTTTTCCATCAGAACGCCCTGGGAGTTCCCCATCAAGCTCTTCACCCAGATCCTCATTCTTATCCTCTTCATCTTCGAAGCCACTGGTGGCCTTTGTGCCGCTGGGAATATAGATCTCGTCGCCGCTTTGGGTGATGCGCTCGACCTCATTCACGTCCGTCAGTCCCAGATAGGCCTCTTTGGGCCTGACCATCGGTGCGATACGAACACTGGCTACCGGGCCAATCTCCATCGTCGTCTGCTCCTGTCCGGGAACTCCCCTAACGGAGCCTATCGGCTGGCCGAGCTAAAACATGAATCTGTCCAGCAAATCGTGTACAAAATCAGGACACTTAGCGCGTAGTTTACTCAAGTCGTTAATTTACACCAGATTCTGATAGGTATACGCCACTGATAACGTTACGAATGGCATAAAGAATGTCCTAATTCAAGACAGTCCGCCGCGAATTCGGCACCAAGTGAGTTATCGGTTGAAAGACATGCTGACTGGTGAAATCCGTGCGTTTCTGGTCTCATCTTGATTGAGCAGGGAGACCCCCTGATCCAGGCTGATGCATGCAGGCACCGGAGAAAAGCCGCTGCGGTACTCGCTGGTCTCGCGGGCGATGGTCTTGAAGAGCATGGCGCGGCCTCTCATGTGCACCTCCAGTCGTTCGGTCTTCCAGTCCGTGTCGCTGACCCGCGTCCGCTGTAACTGAAACCAGCCACCCTTGTCGAGCCGGCCCAGGATTCCATAGCCGAAATCGACATTCTCCTCCAGATGTCCGTCCAGCCGGGCAAGCCGTTTATAGCGGATGCTGACCCATACTTCCCCGCTCATGGCGTGGAAGATGCGGGCTTCGATGGAACGGGCCGGATAATCCGGGTTGGGGCGAAAGCGCAGGCGGTAGCAGCCGTTCTCCTCCCCGGCATATTCGTAGAGAAATGCCTCCGGCAGCAAAGCGACGATGCGGCCGATGCGTTTTTCGTCTTCGGCATACTCCTGGCGATGGCGAGCCTGCTCAGACGGCGAGTTGAGCAGATGGTTCAGGCGATCTTGTTCCGCAAGGCGCTCGGCGGCGTCCAGCGGATGGCCGTTGCTCCGGTCAAAGCGCGTGATGGGACCTTCGGCAGTTTCTATCTGTTCATCGAGTCGTGTCCCCTTTTGCGAATGACGCTCAATCCAGTAACGCCAGTAGCCGTGGCGCTCGTGGTCGTGGAGTTCGTTGTAGACCACCTCGCGCACCAACTGGCTGGGCGGCATCGTCAGTTGAACACTTTGAGCATGAACGTGTATGCAAGCAACAACTTGCGCCAGAACGATCATTCCCGCCAGATCCAATCTCGTACGCATTCTGCCACCTCATTGCCGATGGATTGAACTCAGGCAAAGTATGGCTGAAAGAGATGTAATCCTCTGCAAGCTACTGTAAATAAACCAATAATATAGGCAATAAGACCAACAAAACATCCCATAAACCCTAAATGACCTGCCTCAAGTTGCCGTTGCAAACTTGGTTCGCTGGCTTGATGCAGGATGAACTGGGTATTTCACGGATGCGAGGGCTCGTGCTCCATGGGTAAGCTGGCTGCTGAAACATGGGCGCTTTCAGGCTCGATCTGATAGAGCAGGGCCGCTCCTTTGATCAAATCCAGCCTTGCAGTCACAGGAACAAAGCCGCTTCGGACCTCGCTGATCTCTTGAGTAATGATTTTGAAGAGAATGGCGCGGCCTTTCATATGCAACTCGAATCGTTCCGTCTTCCATTCGGTGGAGCTGACCTGGGCCCGTTACATGCTGAACCAGCCGCCCTTGTAAAGCCGGCCCAAAATGCCGAAGCCGAAGAGCACATCTTGATCGAGGCGGCCATCGAGGCGAACCATCCTCTTGTACTTGGCGTTGACCCATAGTTCCCCGCTCATGGCGTGGATGATGCGGGTCTCGATGGAGTGAGCTGGATAATCCGGGTTAGGGTGATAGCGCAAACGGTAGCAACCGTTCTCCTCCCCGGCATATTCAAAGAGAAATGCATCCGGCAACATCGCCACGATGCGGCCGACGCGTTTTTCATTGTCGTCATATTCCTGGCGGTGGCGGGCCTGTTCGGCGGGGGAGTTGAGCAGACGTTGAAGGCGTGTCTGCTCTAACTGAAGTCCCTGGGCATCGAGTGGATGGCCGTTTCTCAACTCGATCCGCGAGATCGGTCCTTCGGAGGTCTCCAAAAATTCTTCGAGGAGCCATTCCTTTGGCGAGTGGCTCTCCACCCAATAGCGCCAGTATCCGTGGCTAGCGTGGTCGTGGAGCTCGTTGTAGGCGACCTCGCGAACCAGTTGATCGGCCGGCATCGGCGGCTGGGCATGGGCACCGCAGGCCCCTTGCGCTACCGCTAAAATCCCAGCCATCACCCACGGCATACGCATTCGGTTACCTAGCCAAACTTGTTACACTGTCGCTATGTTGGACGAACTGGAGTTCCGCCGTCTGGCCGAAATTGCTCTAAATTCTCTGTTGCAGCATTTAATCGCGCGCGAGGAGGAAGCAGAGGCCCATTTTGAGGTCGATGAACAAGCCGGCGTGCTGAACATTACCTTCGAGGAGCCGGCGGGCAAATTCGTGATTACGCCCAACGCGCCGGTGCGCCAGATCTGGATTTCGGCGCTATCCACCAGCTTCAAACTCGACTGGGACGAGGCAGCCACGGCGTTTACGCTGCCGCGCACGGGCGAGCATCTCATGGCACTTGTTGACCGCCTGATTGCAGAACATCTGGGAGGCTAGGCTTCCCGCTCTTGCCAATATAGAGTGGGGCGCGCAGTGACAGCCAATAAAAAGCGGCTATTCGACAAGGGTCAAAAGTAGCAATCCCACTCGATATTTACCAATTGTCCGGTCCGTGTGCGCAAACGAGGCTTGAACAAACCATCCTTTTGCAACCTAGGACGTATGCAGTGTACCCATTATTGCCAAGAGAAGGTTGTCTCAGAGATACACTCACTTCCAGGCACTATACTGGCCTTTCACACCATCCCCTTTTCAGGAGGGTTCTGAATGTTCCCAATCCAACGCTTGTCCGCCGTTCTGCTTTCAATTTCTCTTTTCTTTGTACCGGTCCTTCTGAGAGCTGACGACGAATCAGCCGCAAAGCCTGCTACTGCCGACAAAATCGCCGAAAAGACTCTTCCCGCTGAAGTTACCACCCAGGGCACAATCACAGTTTCGGGTGAGAAGATCGCCTACACGGCCATCGCCGGCACGCTCACGGTAGGCTCGACCGACATCCAGGACGCGCAGTTAGGCATGGACGGCAAGCCCCAGCCCGGCAGCCAGCTTGCCCTCTCCGAGCCTAAAGACCTGAAGGACGCAACCCCTATTGCGCGTATGTTTTACGTGGCATACTTCAAGAAAGACGCGAAGGCTGAAGACCGGCCTATCACCTTCTTCTACAACGGTGGGCCGGGTAGTTCCACCGTCTGGCTGCACATGGGCTCGCTGGGTCCCAAGCACGTAGTCACCAGCGGCGACCAGCACCTGCCCGCGGCACCCTATAAACTCGTCGACAACGCCTACTCCCTGCTCGATACCAGCGACCTGGTCTTCATCGACATGCCCGGCACCGGCTTCGGGCGGCTGGCTGGCAAGGACGCGGATAAGGCCTTCTGGGGAGTAGATGAGGACGCCAACGCCTTTGCACGTTTCATCGCCCGATTCATCACCAAATACAACCGCTGGAACTCGCCCAAGTACATTTTTGGCGAGAGCTATGGAACTACGCGTTCTGCGGTTTTGGCGAACATATTAGAAAACAAGAAAAACATCGATCTGAACGGTGTGATGCTGCTTTCGCAGATCTTTAACTTCACCACCGACATCGACTATCCCACCGGCAATCCCGGCGTGGACCTGCCCTACGTGCTGGCGCTGCCCACCTACGCGGCCACGGCCTGGTATCACAAGAAGCTGCCCCAGCAGCCAGCGGCGCTTGAGCCCTTCCTCAAAGAGGTCGAAGACTATGCCATGGGCCCCTATGCGCACGCACTGGCCCTGGGAACCGACCTGGGCGCCGATGAAAAACAATCAGTCGCCGAAAAGCTACATCAGTACACCGGCCTGCCTGTGGCCTACCTGCTCAAGGCCAACCTGCGGGTGAACGGCGGCGAGTTCGAGAAGACCCTGCAAGATGATCAGGACCTGACCACCGGCCGGCTGGACACGCGCTTCTCCGGACCCACTCTTGACGCACTGAGCGAGGGCGCCGAGTACGACCCGCAAAGCTCGGCCATCTCCTCGGCCTACGTCTCGCTCTTCAATGACTATGTGCGCCGCGATCTGAAGTACGGCGAGGGCCAGACTTATCTGCCCGAAGCGCTCTTTGGCGGCACGCACTGGAACCTGGTGCACGATCGCAACCCCATCAACCTCAATGTCTCTAACGATCTGGCCGAGGCGCTTAAGACCAATCCCCGGCTGAAGATCATGGTCAACGGAGGCTACTACGATCTGGCTACGCCCTTCTTCGCCGCTCAGTACGAGGACAAGCACCTGCCCATTCCGCAATCGTTGGCCAAGAACATCGAGTATGACTGGTACGAGTCAGGGCACATGGTTTACGTGCGCGACGAGTGCCTCAAGCAGCTCCACGACCGCGTGGCGGCTTTTATCAAGAGCACGCAGGCGGAGGGCAAATAGGATCAGCGATCGGAGTTTCTGAATTTTCAGACATGGAAGTCCACGAACCTCAATCGGCATCAGACACTGGGAATTATTGCTGGATAACCAGTCTCACAGCAGATCTGTTGCCCAGTTCGCTGTCGCATGCAACTCATCAACCTGGGCAAAGGCCTTGTCGTTGGTCACCAACACCGCGCCCGCGGCAACAGCATGGGCGGCAATCTGCATATCCATATTCTCCAGGGTCATGCCGAAGGACTCCAGCCTGGCACGGAGCGCCCCGTATGCCTTGGCCTCTTCGCTGCCCCACGACAGAATCTTGATCGCCGCGAGAAACCATTCCATGCGCTCCCGCAACGCGACGGCTTCCGGCCGCTTGGCCAGACCGTAGCGAATCTCCGCCTCCGTAATCGCCGAGAGGCAGGTAACCTCATCTTCACCAAGATTGAGCATCCGGATACGAGCGGCTTTGGAATGGCCTTTGATGATGTAACTGACCATATTGGTATCGAGTATATAGAGAATGCTCATAGCTCAGGCCTCTTCTGCGGCGGACCCTGGGCACGGTCCGAAGGAGTGAGAAAATCAACCGGTACTCCCACCTCATCGAGCGCGGCGAAGATCTCCGCCAAACTGGCCGGCGCCTGCGAAAGGATCAGGTCTCCGTTCTTCGGGTCACGGCGGATATAGACTTCGCTGTTTGAAAAACGGAACTGCGCCGGGATGCGGACGGCCTGGCTTCGTCCACTCATAAAGACCTTTGCTTTCTCAAGAAGCGCCATCGTTCACCTCTGTTATACAGCATGATATATATCATGGAAAAAGTCAAATTAGTATCCGATATACACAGAATTGTAAGAAGGACTCATCACAAGAAAGCAGACCTAACCTGTTGATGATATTGATTGAATGCGCAGCATTTTCAGTTCGCATCCTCGGCCCCCCAAAGACTTTGCATAGATCAGCGCCGCCCGGCCCAGTGGATAGTAGTTCTCTTTCCTGCTCTCGCAGAGGTAGCCCTGTGATTCGTAGAGGCGTATGGCTTCGGCATTTGTGGCTTCGACGTGTAGCCATATCAAGCCAGCGCCCGCATCGCGCACAGAACCCTCGATGCGGCTAAGTAACTCGCGGCCCACGCCCCGGCTACGCTCCTCCGGGGCAACTTCGATTGTCTGGATGTAAGCCGTAACTCCTTGCTTCCCTTCTCTCCAATCGACGATGGCAAAGCCCATCAGACGCCCAGCCTCTTCCGCAATCCACGTCGCCCCATTCGCACGGCTTACAAGCGACCGCATATATCGCCGGCTAAATCGCTGAGGCGGCTCAAAACAAAGCTTTTCCAGAGCGTACAGCTGGTCGAAGTCCTCGGGCTTGTAGAGGCGATACAGCACAGTCCAACTCTACGGTAAGTGAGATGCAAAAGCCATCCTCACAATGAGAACGGCTTTTTGCGTATCACAGAAAAACTAAGACTAGATCTTCGCTTCCAGGTCCTTGATCACGTCGAAGAAGCGCTGATCGAGGCGGCGGTTGGTGGCGATGGCGTCCTTGATGGAGATGTCGGTGATATCCAGTCCCCTGAGAACGGCGATGCGCCCCCACTTCTTTTCGTGAACCATGTCGATGGCGTGCAAGCCGTAACGCTGGCCGAGGATGCGGTCGTAAGCTGTGGGGACGCCGCCGCGCTGGGTGTGACCCAGGTTGACCGAGCGGGTCTCATAGCCGGTTTTTTTCTCGATCAAATTGGCCAGCGCCTCGCCGATGCCTGATAGGCGCACATGGCCGAAGGAATCCAGCTTAACGTTTTCGTTGATCACTTGGCCAACCTCGGGCAGTTTGGCGCCCTCGGAGACAACCACCACGCCATAGTGCTTGCCATGGTCGTAGTTGTACTTGAGCAGCTTGCAGACGTGGTCGATGTCGATTTCTTTTTCGGGAACCAAGGTGACATCCGCGCCTCCGGCCACGCCTGAGGCGTAGGCGATCCAGCCGGCATCGCGGCCCATCACTTCGACCACGATCACGCGATTGTGCGAGTCAGCGGTGGTGCGAATGCGATCCACGGCCTCGGTGGCAATCATGACGGCGGTGTCGAAGCCGAAGGTCTGGTCGGTGCCGCTGAGGTCGTTGTCGATGGTCTTGGGCACGCCCACGCCGGGGACACCGTGTTCGCACAGGAAGAGCGTCACCGACTGCGTGTCGTCGCCGCCCAGGGCGATCAGAGCGTCGAGCTTGTTGGCTTTGAAAACCTCCTGCACCTTCTCAATGCCGCCGGGAATCTTCTTCAGGTTGGTGCGCGAGGAGTGCAGGATGGTGCCGCCCTGCAACTGAATGCCGTCCACGGCTTCCAGAGTGAGGTGAATGAAGTTGTTATCCAGCACGCCCTTCCAGCCGTTGAGAAAGCCGATGAACTCATCGCCATAGTAGTTGATGCCTTTGCGCACAACCGCATAGATCACCGCATTCAAACCGGGGCAATCGCCGCCGCCGGTTAACAAAGCAACTCGCATCGTAAAGTCTCCTGATAGTATGTTGCACAGTCGCCTGGACCGTGCCGGGAAGATTTCCCTGAAATGTGCGTCAATAAGCCGCGGAAGTGCAGGATTGACGCCATAATCAGTTTACCCTACCGCTGTAAAGACAAAAGGTATTAAAAAGGCATTCTCGGTTCCAGACTGTGGTATCCTGTGTGCCAAATAATCCTTAAACAGGAGGCTGCATGAGGAAGATACAACGACTTTTGTGTGTGTTCACCGTAGGTATAATCGGCCTGGTTTTTTCTTCATCAGCAAATGCGGATCCGGTACTTGCCTTGGCGGCTGGGACTTTGCAGGTCGATAGCACCAACAATGAGTTCCTGTTAGAAGTCGGGGTAAATGACACTGGGCTGGAAACGCCCTATCCTGCCTTCTATTCCAGCAGTACTTTCCTAGTCGGTTCCTACAACACCTCTTATCCGGAAAGCTCTAACCCGACATTCATTTTCGATTTCTCATTCTTCGTGGCATCGCCAGCGACGATTTATGAAAACTCGCAGTACACGACCTTTGTTGGGTCTTCAGAAAGCAGCGTGGTCTTGTTACAGGGAACCAACGTCATTGACACAGGCATTCAAACCACCACGTATTTCTATGGGACCAATTATTCTCTTTCCCCAGTCGTGCTGGAGCCCGGTACGCAATATGATCTTGTGGTCACTACATTGGGTATTCCACCATCCGATGACACCGGCCTTGTGGGAACCATAGGATGGGGGCAAATAGCACTTGATGCTTCTACGCCCACCCCTGAACCTAGCACTCTGTCCCTGCTTGCAATGGGTCTTGCAGGAATTGCCGGGTTTGGATTCATCAGAGCACGAGCCAGTAAGGCTTGCTGAGGCAATTCAAGAGCACTCTGCTGATAGGCGGGCGACATAAGCCCCTGAGTAGCAAGAACTTTATGCTTTGTGCTGGAAGTGGTTCAATAGGGATTATGCTTGGAACCGGAGCACTGTTACTGCTGGTCTTCGCCAGCCTGGTCGTCGTTGTCCTGCTGGTGCTTCTGCAGTTGACGCGGCTCGGTTATCTGGTCCGCTCCACCATCCCCGACCGTCCGCGTCGGCGGATGTTTATCGCCTCGGTCTCCTTCCTGGTGACATTTATTGGTGTACGGGTTCTGGTTCGGCTCATCATGCACAACGAGGGACCCTTCCAGTGGGTGGTGGTGCATGGGCGGCACATACATCACCTGGTCTGGGGAATCCTGATCCTGCTGCTGGTCGGTTATGGATGGCTGATGGATCTGGGGCGATCTCATTCGCCGCTCTCCATCTTCTTCAGCCGGCTGATGTCAGTCAGCTACGGGGTAGGCGCGGCGCTGACTCTCGACGAGTTTGCGCTTTGGCTTGACCTGGAACCGGATGCTTACTGGTCGCACGCCGGGCGTTACTCAATCGACGCCGTCATCCTCTTCGGCAGCCTGCTGGCGGTGGGCGCATGGGGCGCGCCGTTCTTCCGCGGATTGCACATCCTGTGGGACAAGCGCGCTCATTTTGGCAAGGAGTTGGGACGGGGCCTGACCTTCCCTATTCGCCGTGTGAGGTTGCTTCATCCTCATAAAGTGCGGCGATCCGGGCCGCGTATCGCTCCGTAATGACGCGCCGCTTGAGCTTCATCGAGGGCGTCAGTTCACCTGTCTCCTGCGACCACTCATCGGCCACCACGTGAAAGCGCTTCAGGGTCTCGAAGTTGGCCAAACTCGCGTTTACCTCGCGCACAATCTCGGCGTAGAGCGCAACGATTCGGCTGTCGGCCACCAATTCAGCGCGATCCGTCGCCTCGATACGGTGGCGGCGCGCCCACTCCTCCAGCGCCACATAGTTGGGTGAAATAAGCGTCGAAATGAATTTGTGCTTGTCGCCCACCAGCGCGGCCTGCGCCACCAGCAGGCTGTTCTTGAGCTTGTTTTCAATCGGCTGAGGAGCCACCATCTTGCCGCCAGAGGTCTTCAGCAGCTCCTTCTTGCGATCTGTAATGAAGACGAAGCCATCGTTGTCGATGTGGGCAATGTCGCCAGTGTGGAACCAGCTCTCGGGATCAATACATTCAGCGGTCATCTCCGGTTTTTGCCAATAATCGGAGAAAACCGAAGGCCCACGCACCAGCAGCTCCCCGTCCGAGCCCAGTTTCACTTCAACATTGGACACTGGCTTGCCCACGGAGCCCATGCGGTGGGTAAGGGGTGAGTTGAGCGCAATAACCGGCGAGGTCTCGGTCAGCCCATAGCCCTCCCAGAGAGCAATTCCCACCGAGGCAAACCATTTTGCCGTATCGATGCCCAAAGGCGCCCCGCCGGGGACGAATACCTTCACCCGTCCGCCGAAGGCCTCGCGCACCTTGGAGTAGACCAGCTTGTCGGCCAGCTTCCACAGCGGTGAAGAGGGCCGGCTGCCGTCGTAAACCGTATCACCGTGGCTGGCGCCCACGCCCAACGCCCAGGCAAGCAGACGCTTCTTGATCGGCGAAAGTCCCGCGCGCCGCTCAATCTCCTGGCGAATCTTTTCAAAAACCCGCGGCACGCCGACAAAAACCGTAGGGCGAATCTGCCGCATGGCCTCGGGTAGCTTGTCAAACTTCGAGCAATAGGCCACCTGCACCCCAAACCCGTACATGATGTAGTCCAGAGCGCGCGCGGTGACGTGCGAGAGAGGCAGAAAGGAGATCAAAGCGTCCGTGGAGTCGAAACTGAATTCCGCGGGAGCACAATTCTGATTGGCGGCTATGTTGCCGTGGGTAAGCGCCACTCCCTTGGGCTCGCCTGTGGTTCCGGAGGTGTAAATCAGCGTGGCCAGATCCTTTGGCTCGACCGTGCGCACCAGCGCGTCGAAGACCGGGTCACGCTCTGCGCCGCGCTCGTCTGCCCCTGCCATTACCTCGCTAAAGGCAATCGCCCCCTCGGGCGCCGCGGCGGAATCCATCATCAAGATGCGCTCCAGCGAAGTCTGCCCGCGCACCGCGTTCAGCTTGTCAAACTGCTGCCGGGTGGAGACTACGGCAATGCGGCAACCCGCGTCAGCCACCAGTGCTGCGATCTGCTCGCCGGTAAGCGTAGGGTAAATAGGCACATCCACCGCGCCAATGGCCAGTGTCGCAAAATCGGTAATCGCCCACTCCCAGCGGTTTTCAGCGATCAAGGCGATGCGGTCGCCTTTTTGCGCGCCCCAGATGAGAAATGCCTGAGCCAGCGCTCGCACCCGCTGGTAGATCTGGTCGGAGGAAATGGGTTGCCACAGGCCAAACTCGTCCTGCCAAAGGATGGCGCGGGGATTGGCAGCCGCGGCAACGCGGCTAAACAGGTCATTAATGGTGGAGATCGAAGGGCGTTTGTTCATTTTGGCCGATTGTGTCACGCTTAAACCTCTGCCTTGAATATTCGAGAGTTTATCAGCGCGATGCCATGGCGTGGGAGGGGGGGGGACGAAAATACGGCAAAATCGCCGGCAGGCGTCCTGTAGGCACACTTTAAGTCTGATGTATACGAATGATGTTGTCCCGCGCTTCCATCTTCGCTCCCGGCCAGTGGCGCGCCGTCAGCTCTCTCACGGCATCCATCGTAGGATAGAATTTGCTTGAGCCGAAACAGTTCGCATCATCAATTAAAATTACGTGCTTGGATTGTCCATGGCTGAATACAGCGCGCAATTCCTCCATAATAGGCGTCTCGTCCGAATGCCCATCCAGCCAGAAAAGGCAAGGCTCGGAAATTGACTGAAGTAATTTCGGCAACTCCACCGCGCTATCGCCATGCAGCAGATGAATATGCGCATGGTTTGCGAAATTCTTCGTCGCCAGCGCGTAATTGATGTCGTCCAACTCGATCGAATAAATATCGCGAAAATACTTCTCCATGGCGCCGATCATCTGCCCGAACTGCGTCCCGGTCTCGATCAGAACCGCAAGCTGAAATCGTTTAGCATATTCCCGCAGCGTCCTTTGTTTGATCAGGTGCGGTACTTTTGGCTGAGGAGACCCTTTCAACTTCCAAAACAGGAAATCCGGCTCCGCGGCTATTCGTTTGTAAAAGAACACCAGCCGGGATCTCCGGATAAAGCCAGGCAGCATATTTTACCTTTCTACAGAGAAGAGATATAAAAACAAATACACTGGTAATTTGTACCAGTTGGCGCGGAGCGTGTCAATCAATACAACGAGTTGGTAGTGGGTCAGTTTGAAATTCCACAGGGCTAGAACGAGAAAGATACTAGGACTTTGGTGTGTCACGTCTGCCAACGATGTAAACGATGAGGCCAATCAATAGTCCGCCCACCAGCGCAAACCATCCCATCAAAGTCCCTTGGACGCCGTTGATCTTCAGAAAAGTATAGATCGCAAACATCACGGTAAAGCAAGATACGACCGCACCAACAATCTGAACAAACTTGCGATGGAATAAATGCTCCACTTTTTCTAGGAGCGTGATTTGTGCGGCGTCCAGCTTTTCGGTCAGCTTCTTTGTCTCGTCCGTGATGGCGGTCTTTAGTAGCGCAACGTCGGTGGAGACTGTCACGAAGTTTCCATGAAGCGTGGTCAACTCTTCGCTGATGTGATTGAATGGGTAGCCAGCTTCTCGCAATTGCTTTTGAGGATCGAGTTTCTCGACACTGGAACTGACCAAACGCTTTGTTGGGATGGTCGCCGGAATCTTTCGAGTGGAGCGAGCTATTCCCACTGTATTCTGGTAGCGGTCGTCGGGGCGATGTCCGTAAGGCGTGTCTGGTATTTCATCGCCCTCTAAAAGGAAAAACGTAAGTTTGAAAATTGGTTCGCTGAATCCAACAACGAGATCGTGAATGGAACTATTGCGCAGCCCCCAGTTTAGTTGTCCGTTCCAACCTGAGTCGATTTTTGTTGAGGGTTGCGTAATCCCTTCGCGCATCATCGTCGTTGTGGGAGTGATGAACGCCATCATGTTGCAACCGGGAAAAACCTTGCGTACAGTATCACTTCTGAAATCTACCACCTCAAAACTGGAGATGGTTACACTCTCCCCAGGAAGCACCTTTAGGAACATATCGGGGCCGAGTTCCTTCTCTTCGTCTGTGGAATGAAAGAGGACGTGTTTCCCAAGTCGAATCTCAATTCCGTTAGGATTGATTCTCTTCTCGTCCGCATTCTGAATCACAGTTCCAAGGAGCTTTTGGATGTCTTTGTCCGCGAGGATTCTTGCCATTGTGGGAAACTCCAAAGTTTGGCTGGCCATCGGGCACACTCCTGTGATACGCTCTTTTTAAGCGTTGCCCGACGCTACACCCTAGAAGCACAAGTGACCCGCTGGCAGGCGGGTTTTCTTGTGTTTGAATACTACTCCCGTTTAGTCATTCTCTCCAAGTGCCTTTCTGAGCAACTCCCTGTCTTTTGTAAACTTGGCTACGGTTGGCACTGGCAGTAAGGCGCATAGTTCCTCAATCGTCCAAACGTGATCTGCAAGCCCTGCCTCCATTGCTGGCGTTACCCTGAGCGTCTGATGGACCCGGCAATAGTTGTAGAACATAAAGTAAAGTGCGACCGCATGACCATGATTCTCAACCTTTTTTGAAAACGCATTGGTCAACCGGGTAAACCGGCGCATGGACATTCTCATGGTCAAATTCTGGCGCTCAACGTAGCTGGTACTGACGTGCGCCGGGTCCGGGTCACCGCTCACCGTCTTCATATCGCAACCAATGCAGGTTGCCGGGGAATAGCGGTGTTCCGGCTCGTTTGAAGCCCCATAGACCTTGTGGAGTATTGCAAAGTCCGCGTCTCCGCCAAACGCCTCTTCTACGGCCTTCAGATACGGCTTGTGGGCGTCCGTGGTGATCTGCGGATTCCCGACAATGCGCTCCCGGCAGTCGAGCATGAAATCTCTAGCCCATCCGGTATTCCGTCCGCCAATCAGGTAGGAGACGCATAGCTTTGTATCAGCGTCGATGGCCGTCCAAGTCCATACATCGCCCCAACCCTCAGCCTTCTTTTCGATGGATGTATTCTTTGCCTTTGCGCCAATAAAGCTCCAGATTTCATCGCATTGGAGGCGGCGGACCCGCAAACCACGCACGTTTTGATCGTGGTAATTCGCACAGACAGAACCTATCTTATTGAGAAGATTGACGATAGTGTTCTTTGCTACGCCGGTCAGACGAACGGTTCCGCGAATACTCACGCCTTCGCAAAGGCACTTGACGACTTGGACTTGCCGGGATGTGTCTAGCCTGTTCATATTGACCATTATGCTTGAACGCTCCTGCATTGTCAAGGATTATTTTCGGGCCATGTGGGTTAAGCACCTTGGCCCGCAATTTTTGTCTTGACACGCTTCACCCACTTACTGTAGCCTATGTGTGTCATGCGAGTCAACAACAAGCAAAGGAGCTTTGAATTTATGGGCAGTAATCTCGACAAACTGTTGGAAACATTCAAGTTAGTTGTTGAAGGCAAGGACGTTCCTCGCTCTCAAGGCAACTTCACAACATACGCGATAACCAATTTCAGGGGCGGAATAGGAAAGAGCACGTTGGCATTTAACCTGGCCTGGGAGGTATCCAGAAAGAAAAAATCACTCTTGATTGACCTCTGCCCTCAATGCAATTTCACGCAGTCTCTACTCGGCGAGGACATTGACAGTTGCAATACGACGATCTACGACGCGCTATTGTCCCGCGTGATGGCTGGAACTCCATCCGTTGAATTGGATGATCTCATTGTTAGCGTTCCACCTTCTTGCCCGGATTTCAAAAATGGTTCCGGGGCCTTTGTGATACCAGGGTCTAAGGAATTGTTTTTGTTTCCCAGTCTGCTCTATACGCAGTTGAGTTCTTCGGCAAATCTTGGCAGTAGAAGTATGGAAACCAGCAGAAACATCCTTCAATCTGTAGAACAAATTGCTGCGACTGTACGTTCTCACCTTAAGGCGTCGAAGGTCATCATCGACACGAGTCCATTCTTTGGTGGGGCAACTCACCTTGGATGGGTAGCGGCAGATGCGCTCATTATCCCCGTTCGCGTGGATCAGCATTCGATGGAAGCTCTAAAGCTGACACTCTCGATGCTTCGGAAGGAGGAAATGGATTTTGTCCGCCTTAATAAACAGGCAGGAATAACGAAAATCCCGAAGATACACGCTATCGCAATGACGCACTGTGGATGGAACCGACAGACTTCGTTTACTCCAGATCGCTCCACGCAAGCATATCTGTCACAGGTAATCGACATCGCTGTTCAGAATGCCGATCTATTTACCTACGCTGACCCGATAGACGCAATTCACTTATTGGACGATTTTCACTCTGCTGGCAGAATCAGCGGAACCAAGCGAATTCCTCTGGCGAAGTTAAGTATTCGTGAGTCCTATGTAATTGGGGCACAACGACTTGAGGTTAATGAATCAATCACCCGCTACCAGAATGAAATGAAGTCTTTGGCGGCCAGTATCTAGGATTTGCGCCAGCGTGCCGCAGCCGCCTTCTTCGCTATCGCTTTGCGCTTTGTAGGCGAGAGTTTAGCCGCTCTCGCCTTGCCGCCTTTAGCGCCGCTGAGCTTGCCGAGCGCCACAGCCGCCGGGTTTTTGCCCGCATCGGGGTCTTCAAGCGGTCTACCGTCCATGTGTTCGCCGATGGCCTGTTCCACGACCCTGAAGGCGTTGACGGCGAAATCCCTGTCTTTGCTTGAGCGTCTAGGCATACCTCAAGTTTGAACTGTCCGAACGCCGAGCGCAAGCCGTGCGAATTTCAAACTGACCCACTACCAACGAGTTTGATGCGGGTCGCGTCAGCGTTTGCTTTCGTGCTGATTTATTCTGTCGAGGGCGCCGGCTTCATTTTTTGTGAATTTCTTGACCGGATTTGCATACTTATGCGCTTATGCTGTATAATTATTCATACGCGGGCGTCCCATTTAGAGCCGCGCTTTCTCGTTTGTTCGGGAACGGATGATGAAAACTCTGCGCCACAATGCGATTCGTGAACTGGTAGCCCAATCCCTGGTTGCCAGCCAGGATGAGTTGCGGCGCAAGCTGCGCCGCCGCGGCTTTGCGGTAACTCAGGCCACGCTCTCGCGAGACATTCATGAATTGCGTCTCCTCAAAGGCCCTAGCGGCTATTCGTTCTCGAATGGCGGCGGTCCGGCGCCTGAGGACAATAGTCCGCCCTCGATTGAGGAAATGATGGAAGACTTCGGCATGCGCGTGCGCAGGGCGATGAACCAGGTGGTGGTGACCACTACTGCGGGCGGCGCCCAGCCCCTTGCTGCGGCCCTGGACCATGCCGGCTGGAACGACATCGTGGGCACCGTGGCTGGCGACGATACGGTGCTGATTATCTGTTCTGACTATCGCCGCGCTGGCGATGTGGAATCCCGTTTGAGGGCGATGCTGGAATCATGACCAAAGCTATACAAACCGCTGTAGTTGGAGTTACGGGGTACGCTGGCGCTGAACTGGTCAGGTTGCTGCTGAAGCATCCTCGTCTCCAGGGTGCGCCGCCGGTATTTGCGGGGCGCGTGGACGAAAAGGACGCGGCGCGGGGTGGTGTTCCTCTGAGCGAGATTCACCCGCAACTGGCTGATTCCAGCGGCAGCGGTAACCTCAGGCTGGAACCCTTTTCGTGGGAGTTGCTGACCAGCCGGGGCGTTGAAGTTCTGTTTCTCGCCACGCCGCACGAGCAATCGCGGGAATGGGCTCCGGAGGCGCTTAAGCGCGGATTGCGCGTCATCGACCTGAGCGCGGCATGGCGGCTGAATGAAGCGGCCAATCGCGCCGTTTATGCCTTCGAGGATGAATGTTCCGAACAGGCCGCGGCAACCCAGGCACAGGCTGTCTACGGTATGCCCGAATTGCATCGCACCCGCATTGCAGGCGCGCGTCTTATCGCCAACCCCGGCTGCTATGCAACCACCATCATTCTCCCCCTGCGGCCGCTGGTTGCCGCCGGTCTGATCGACCTTACGCATGGCATCGTCGCCGATGCCAAAAGCGGCGTGAGTGGCGCGGGCAAAGCGCCCTCCGCCAGGACGCACTTCATGTACGCGGCCGACAATCTCTCCGCGTATAGCGTTTTTTCTCATCGCCACACCGGTGAGTTGCTGGAGCAGATCGGCATTGACGCGAGCGAAATCATTTTTACGCCGCACTTGCTGCCCATTCCGCGCGGGATTCTCGCCACCATCTACGTGCGCTTTTGCGAACCGCAGACTAGGGAGAACATTGCCAAGGTCTACCACAAATTTTTTGCCGAAAGCCCTATGGTGCGCATCTACGACAAAACGCTGCCGCAAATTCAGTTCTCGGTTCGCACCAACTATGCCGACATCGGATTCCAACTCGCAGCCGACGGCCGCCGCGCGGTCATTGTCAGTTGCCTGGATAACTTGTTGAAGGGCGCGTCTGGCCAGGCCGTGCAAAATCTGAATGTCATGCTCGGCTGGCCTGAATCGGAAGGTCTCGAATGAAAATCGCCGCGGAAGGTCACGAATGAAATGTGTCGCGGAGGGCTTTGAATGAAGTACGTCGTCAAATTGGGTGGAGCTGGCCTGGAAGTTCCGTCGCTCCTGGAAGGGTGCACGCGCGCGATTGCCGAACTGGCGCGCGACGGACATCAGGTTGCGGTGGTCCACGGCGGCGGCAAACAGTTGACCAGCATGTTGAAGGCGCTCGGGCTACAGAGCGAGTTCATCAACGGCCTGCGCGTCACCGACGCTGATACACGCGACATGGCGCTGATGGTTCTGGCCGGAAAAGTGAACAAGCAGCTCGTAGCCGGTCTGGGCGCTCTGGGCGTTCCGGCTATGGGCCTTTCTGGCGGTGACGGCCTGATCTTCCGCGCCCGCAAAAAGCTTACTACGCCCGACCTGGGTTTCGTGGGTGAGATCGCCTCCAGTGATCCGCGCTGGCTCGACGCCATCTGGCAGTTGAACGGCATTCCCGTACTCTCGTCCATGGCGCTGGGTTTTGACGGCGAATACTACAACGTCAACGCCGATGAGATGGCCGCGGCCTGCGCTATCGCCTGTCACGCCGATGCACTGGTCTTCCTTACCGACGTGTCCGGCGTCAAGGGCGCGAATGGAGTGGTGCTGCGATGGCTCTCCATCGACCAGATCGCCGAGATGGCCAAAAGCGAAGTCATCTCCGGCGGCATGTTGCCCAAGCTCAGCGCCTGCCGCGAGGCTCTTTTGAACGGCGTCAAGCGCGTAAGAATTCTGCCCGCCGAAGCTGCCAGTTCCCTTCCCGACCTGTGCAGCTCCCGCGTAGCTCACGGCACCGAAGTCATGGTGGCCTAGCGTTCCGCAAGACAAACGGACGGCGGTCCGCAGGACAAACAACCAGGAGAGATGAATTGGACAAATTGAACAAGCTCGAACAAATTCAAGCTGCTGAAGCACGGCTGCTGCTTTCCACCTACGACCGCAACCCCATTCTCTTTGTGCGCGGCGAAGGCGTTTACCTCATCGACGAGCAGGGCGAGCGCTATCTCGACCTGTTGAGCGGTATCGGCGTCAACGCGCTGGGCTACGCTCACCCGGCCATCGTGGATGCCATTGCGAAGCAGAGCCGCGCGCTTATCCACGTCTCGAATCTGTTTTATCACGAGGGTCAGGCGGAGTTGGCGCAGCGGCTTACCGAGCGCACTGGCCTGGATCGCGTCTTCTTTGCCAACACCGGCACCGAGGCCTGGGAGGGCGCGCTCAAGCTGGCCCGTGCGCACGCCGGACTCTTGCGCAGCGAAGGCAAGAAGATCGGCACAAAGTTTCTCGCCCTTGAGCAGAGCTTTCACGGCCGCACCCTCGGCTCTGTCTCGACTACGCACAAGGCCAAGTACCGCGAGCCCTTTGGTCCCGTCGTTCCCGGCGTGGAATTTGTAAAGTTCAATGACGTCGCCGACCTGCGCGCAAAATTCTCCGATGAAGTCTGCGCCATCCTCGTCGAATCCATCCAGGGCGAAGGCGGCATACGCCCGCTCACGCAGGAATTCTTCGCCGAGGCGCGCGCTTTGGCCAGCTCGACGGGAGCCTTGTTGATCGCCGATGAGATTCAATCCGGCATGGGCCGCACCGGCAAATGGTGCGCCTACCAGCACTACGGCATTCTGCCCGATGTCACCACGCTGGCCAAGCCGCTTGCGGGTGGCATCCCACTTGGGGCAATCGTCTGCTCGGAAGAGGCCGCGCGCGCCATCCACGCCGGCATGCACGGCACCACCTTTGGCGGAGGTCCCCTTGCCTGCGCCGTGGCCATCGCCGTCATCGACACCATCGAAAAGGATAATCTTCTTGCACACGCAACCGAAGTCGGCAACTATTTCCTAGCGCAACTCCGCGCCCTGGCCCTGCGCCACAGCGCCTTCATTGACGTGCGCGGCCGGGGCCTGATGATTGCCGCCGAAGTCAACTCTGCCGACCTGGCCAAGCTCGTCGTCGCTGAAATGCTCAAGCGGCGCATCGTCATCAACTGCACCAGCGACACCGTCCTGCGCTTTTTGCCGCCTTATATCCTCGAACGCAGGCACGTGGACACAGCCATCCGCGCATTGGACGAAATTTTTACCGAACATGCCGCCCACGCGGCAGCTCCATCCGCAGCCCACTCCACAGGAGGACAATCACGTGGCTAGCAAAGCAACCATCGAACTCCGGGCCCCCGTCGTTTCCGTCGAAAAAGATCCCGACATTCTTGCCGCGTCAACACGGCTGGCCGGCGAGGATATGTGCTCCATCGCCGATTTCTCCAGCGCCGAGGTGCGCGCCATTCTCAAGCTGGGCCACGAGGTCAAGCGCAATCCTCGCGTGTATCGCCACGCTCTCGACGCCAAACAGATGGTGCTGATGTTTGAAAAGGCCAGCCTGCGCACGCGACTGAGCTTCGAGGCTGGTATCAACACCATGGGCGGCAACGCCATCTTCGTCGACCATACCAGTTCTCCGCTGGGCGAACGCGAGTCAATCGCCGACGTGGCGCGAAACGTTGAACGCTGGGTCGATGTGATCGTGCTGCGCACCTACGCGCACGATACCATTACCGAAATGGCAGCCAATTCCAAGGTGCCGGTCATCAATGCCCTCTCCGACTTCGAGCATCCCTGCCAGGCTCTGGGCGACTTCATGACCCTCGAAGAGCACTTCGGCACAGCCGCCGGACTCAACTTCACTTATGTCGGAGACGGCAACAACGTCTGCCACTCACTGATGCTGACCGGCGCGCAACTGGGAACCAATGTGACTGTCGCCACGCCGCGCGGCTACTCGCCGGACATTGAGATCGTGACCAAAGCGCGCGACATTGCCCAGGCTAATGGATGCGAGCTGCGCCTGCTGCAAGACCCGCAAGCCGCGGTTGAGGGAGCCGACGCAGTCTACACCGACATTTGCGTCAGCATGGGCTTTGAGCACGAAGCCACCAAGCGCGAGCCCATCTTCCGGCCGTTCCAGGTCAACGAGGCGCTAATGGCGAAGGCCGCGCCCCGCGCCGTCTTCATGCACTGCCTGCCTGCGCGCCGCAATGCAGAGGTGACTGATGCCGTGATCGACAGCCCGCAGTCCATCGTCTTCGACCAGGCGGAAAATCGCCTGCACGCGCAGAAGGCGTTGCTGCTATTGCTGCTCGGCAGACTGAATAACCTGGATGCTATCAATATCATTTCGTAGCAATTCGACTCTAGCCAGAAGCTAGATATTTTTTGAGGTTTTCAAATATGTCCGTAATTCTCGAATCACTGCCTGTCGGCCAGAAAGTCGGCATTGCCTTCTCTGGCGGGCTGGACACCTCCGCCGCCCTGCACTGGATGAAGCTGAAGGGAGCCATCCCCTACGCCTACACGGCTAACCTTGGTCAGCCGGACGAATCCGACTACGACGAGATCCCGCGCAAGGCCCTCGAATACGGCGCCAAAAAGGCCCGCCTCATTGACTGCCGCGGCTCTCTAGTCCGCGAAGGTATCGCCGCGCTGCAGGCCGGAGCTTTCCACATCACGACGGCTGGCGTCCCTTACTTCAACACCACTCCGATCGGCCGCGCTGTCACCGGGACTATGCTCGTCGCCGCCATGCAGGAGGACGACGTCCACATCTGGGGTGACGGCTCCACCTTCAAAGGCAATGACATCGAGCGTTTCTACCGCTATGGCCTGCTCGTCAATCCCAGTCTTCAGGTCTACAAACCCTGGCTCGACTCCGCTTTCATCGACGAGCTTGGCGGCCGCGCCGAGATGTCCGCCTTCATGCAGAGCCACGGCTTCGCCTATAAGATGTCCGCCGAGAAGGCCTACTCCACCGACTCCAACCTGCTCGGCGCAACCCATGAAGCCAAAGACCTGGAGCATCTTTCTTCTTCGATCAAGATCGTTGTTCCCATCATGGGCACGGCCTTCTGGCGCGACGATGTCGAAATCCAGTGCGAACAGGTCGCCGTCCGCTTTGAAGAGGGCTCGCCCGTGGCCCTGAACGGCCGCCAATTCGACTCGCCCGTCGAGCTTCTTCTCGAAGCCAACCGCATCGGAGGCCGCCACGGGCTCGGCATGTCCGATCAGATTGAGAATAGAATCATCGAGGCCAAGAGCCGCGGCATCTACGAAGCCCCCGGCCTCGCCCTGCTCTTCATCGCTTACGAGCGGCTCATCACCGGCATTCACAACGAGGACACTATCGAGCAGTACCGTGACAATGGCCGCAAGCTCGGCCGTCTGCTTTACCAGGGCCGCTGGTTTGACTCCCAAGCCATCATGCTCCGCGAATCCGCCCAGCGCTGGGTCGCCAAACCCATCACCGGCGAGGTCACACTCGAGCTGCGCCGCGGCAACGACTACTCCATCCTCAACACCGAGTCGCCGAACCTCACCTTCCATCCCGAGCGTCTCAGCATGGAGAAGACCGAATCCACCTTCTCCCCGCGCGACCGCATCGGCCAACTCACCATGCGTAATCTGGACATCACCGACTCTCGTGCCAAGCTGCTTACCTATGCCGCGAGCGGCCTGCTCACCCTCAGCAAAGGATGTGAAATGCCCAGGTTAAATAGCGCGAAGGAGAAAGAGTAGTGTGAGGTACGATTAAATCAATGTCGAACGAACAACAATCCGGAAAGATGTGGTCCGGCCGTTTTCGCGAGCCGCTGGATGCGGAGTTCGAAAAATGGCAGAGGTCGATTGGCTTCGATTGGCGGCTACTCGATGAAGAGATTGCCGCCAGCAAGGCGCACGCGTCCGCTCTCCTTGCCGCGAAGATTCTTACAAAGGATGAAACAGCAGAGTTGCGTAATGCGCTCGATGCGATTGCCGCCGACCACGCATCGGAAGCCGGCAAGGCGCTGGTGCGCGATCATGCGACGGCTGAAGACATCCATCATTTTGTCGAAATTTCATTAGTGGAGCGAGTCGGCCAATTGGGCCTCAAGCTGCACACCGGGCGCAGCCGCAATGAGCAGATTGCGACCGACCTCCGCCTCTACGTGCGCCAGCAAATTGCACTCACCCTTGATGCGCTCATCGTGTGGGCCAATGCACTGGTCGAGCAGGCTCGCGCCGCCAGCGAATCGGTGATGCCAAGTTACACTCACATGCAGCGCGCCGAGCCGGTGCTGGTAGCGCATTGGCTGCTCGCGTATGTCGAAATGATTATGCGCGATGCGGCGCGCCTTGGCGATTGTTCCGCGCGGCTCAACCTCTGTCCGCTGGGCTCGGGCGCGGTCGCGGGCGCAACGCTTGCTCTCGACCGTACCATTGCGGCCCGCGAGTTAGGTTTCACAGCGCCCACCGGCAACTCCATCGACGCCACCAGCGACCGCGATTTCATTCTGGAATATCTGCAGGCGCTCACCTTTGTTGGTCTGCATCTGAGCCGCTTTGCCGAAGAAATTACGCTTTTCGCAACAGCGGAGTTCGGATTTATTACGCTTCCCGAAGCATTCTCGACGGGCTCCAGCGCCATGCCGCAAAAGAAAAATCCCGATCTTACCGAACTGATCCGCGCCAAGGTCGGGCGAATTCATGGAGCCGCCGAAGCTGTCACTCTGCAACTGAAAGGCCTGCCTCTAGCCTATAATAAGGACTTGCAGGAGACTCAGGAGCAGGTTTTTGCCGTCGAGTTTGTACCGCAAATGCTTTGGCTCGTGGCGCGCTTTACCGCCGCTCTTCAATTCAATCGTGAGCGCATGAAAGTAGCTGCGCAATCGGGTTGCCTGAATGCCATGGCCGCTGCCACATATCTCGTCCATAAGGGCGTTCCCTTCCGCACAGCCCACGAAATAATTGGTAACGCGGTGCGCTTCGCCATTGAGAAAGGCGTTGAACTCGACGCCCTCACTCTCGACGAACTCCGCCAGTTTGGCGAAGAGTTCGAGAAAGACTTTTTTGCCGCCATCTCGCTCACAGCTACGCTCGATTGCCACAACGTGACGGGAGGGACCGCGCGGGATCGCGTCAAAGAAGCCCTTGCTGCCGCATCAAAACGGCTCGCCGCCCTGGCACTGGAGGCCGCTCATGCTGGTTCGTAAGGCACTGCTCTCGGACGCAGCCAACGTCTTCGACCTGGTGAACTCGCTCGCGCCCGACGGCACGCTGATCCACCGATCCTTCGCGGAAGTCTGCGAAAACATCCGCGACTTCACCGTTGCCTTGTCCGATGGCGGTATCTTTCTGGGCTGCGGCGCTCTGCACTTTTACGGGCCGCATCTGTGCGAGGTGCGCTCCATCGCCGTCATGCCCGCGGCCAAGAGCCAGGGCGCCGGCAGCCGCATCCTCGTCACGCTCATCGCGGAGGCTGAAGAGCACGGCATTCAATCTATCTGCCTGTTCACGCGCATCCCGGAATACTTTTTCAAGTTCGGATTTCGCACCGTCGAAGACAAAACCGTGCTGCCCGACAAGATCTTCAAAGACTGCCAGAGTTGCCCGCGCTTAAATCGTTGCGATGAAGTGGCCATGGTGCGCGGCCGCATCCCTCGCGTCTCCATCCTCGGCCCGCGCGAAGAAGCTGAGCAGCTAGTACGTATCTCCGGATAACCGCGGCTGGCTCAGCATCGCCGCCGCCACCGCAACCTGGCCATAACTCAAGCCTCCATCTCCAGGGCTGACGTTGCGATGCTGATAGACCTCGAAGCCCTCCTCTTCCAAACCCGCACGTAGCAGATGCGCCAGTCTGCGATTGTGCATACAGCCGCCGCTCAGCGCGACTTGCATTAATCCCGTCGCTTCGCGCGCTAGTACCGAAGCGTGAATGAACCCTGCGGCAACGCCTGCATGAAAGCGCGCTGCCATACGCGCCTTGCTCATTCCAGTCCGCAAATCTTCGACTAACTCGCGCCACAACGGAGCAGTGCTCATCCGCAGTGGCTCCCGCGCAGCCCAATCCCTGCCTGCAAACTCCATCGCATAACCAGGCACGCCGTCTGGCTCATCCACGGCCAGCCCCTCCAATTCAATCGCCGCCTGCGCCTCGTAATCCACCTCGCGCCGCCCAAGCACTACAGCGGCCACTGCGTCGAAGAGCCGTCCCAGGCTCGAAGTGAGCGGAACATTCACGCCCCGTTCCATCATCCGCGCCAGCACGCGAGCCTCTTTCTTCGTCGCGCTAACGAGATTCAACAACTCATCAGAATCCATATCGAATCCTGCCGCACTCAGATGCCCCAGCGCCATGCGCCACGGTTCCTTGATCGCCGCCTCGCCGCCCGGCATGGGTACATATTCCAAATGTGCGAACCGTTCGAAGCTCGCCAAGCGTGCGATCAGCACTTCCCCGCCCCATATCTTCCCGTCGCTCCCGTAGCCGGTACCGTCAAGCGCCAGGCCGATCACCTTGCCCGTAAGGCCATGCTCGGCCATGCAGCCAGCCACATGCGCATGATGATGCTGCACGGCGATTAACGGCAAGCCACGCTCTTGCGCCCACTCTTTGGCCCACTGGGTCGATAGATAGCCCGGATGCAGGTCGTGCGCCACGGTTCGCGGCTCAATCCCAAACGTCCGCATCAGGTGGTCCAGCGACTCGCGGAAAAACTCCAGCCCTGTCAGGTTTTCCAGATCGCCCAGGTGCTGGCTCTGATAGGCAAACCGGCCCCGCGCCAGCGCAAAGACATTCTTCAGATGGCCTCCGACGGCCAGCAGCGGCGGAGCATCAAACGGCAACGCCACACCCATCGGCACGAATCCTCGCGCACGCCTGATCAGTTGCGGCGCACCATCCACCACTGCGGCTACCGAGTCGTCGCAGCGCTGCAAAATCTCGCGGTCGTGCATCAGAAAGGCGTCTGCTATTCCGCCCAGCCGCGCCCTCGCCTCTTCATTGTCTATGGCAATTGGCTCCTCGCTGAGGTTGGCCGAGGTCATCACCAGCGCGCGCACACGAGCGTCGGCAAAAAGCAGATGCTGCAGCGGCGCGTAAGGCAAGTAGACGCCCAGCCAGGGAATTCCCGGCGCAACACACTCCGCAATAACGCAGCCCTCGCGCCGGCGAGCCAGCACAATGGGCCGTGCTGGAGTCAAGAGCAGCGCCTCTTCCTCCGCCGTCAGCACGCACACCTGCCGCGCCGCCTCCAGGTCGCGCACCATCACCGCCAGCGGCTTCCCGTAGCGTTGTTTGCGCTCTCGCAGCCGCATCACCGCCGCCTGATTGGTTGCATCCACGCTCAGATGAAAGCCGCCGATGCCTTTGATGGCCACAATTTTCCCCGTCATAAGAAGTTGCAGCGTCTGCTCCACTGCCTCTTCACCTGAGACCGATTCAGGGCCGTCCGTCTGCACCAACCACACCCGCGGCCCACACACCCAACACGCATTGGGCTGCGCATGAAAGCGCCTGTTCAGCGGGTCGTCGTACTCCCGCTGGCACTCCGGGCACATCGGGAACTTAGCCATCGAAGTTTGTGGCCGGTCATAGGGAATCCGCCGCGTGATGGTGAAGCGCGGCCCGCAATTGGTGCAATTTAAAAATGGATAGCGGAAACGCCGGTCCATGGGGTCCAGCAGCTCGCGCAAACAATCCGGGCAGGTCGCCGCATCGGCCGGAATTCCGGTGCTCACCCGGCCCAGCACCTCACTGGCAACGATCCGGAAGCCAGAATCCCCCACAACGGCCAGCTCCCGCACTACAACTGAGTCGATGCGCGACAAGGGCGGCGCTTCGGATTGTAGACGGGCGAGAAACGCCTCCACCCGCTCCTCCGGCCCCTCGATCTCGATGGTTACACCATCGGTATCGTTTCCCACAAATCCCGCCAAGCCTTCCTCCATGGCCAGCCGGTAGACAACCGGACGAAACCCCACCCCCTGCACCACGCCGCGCACCACCACGCCCCGGCGCAACGCTTCGCGCGGTTCTCGTATTGGATGGGTTTTACCCGTCAAGAGAGAGCCTCTCGCCGCAAACCAGCATAGCGCATCATCGCCTATTTACCCCGCCGAGCTCAATCCCGGCATTTGGGCGGTTGCATCCTGTTGATGACCAATGTCCCGGAAGCGGATAAACTTACTCTTAAGATGAGCAGGACTGCAAAGAGTTTCAGCTTGATGAGTGGCTGTCGGCTCGGCGCTGCACAGGCCGTTGGCGCTGCTTGTTTTTTTATCTTGCTTACAGCCGCCACTATTCACGCCCAGCAGCCCGACGCCTCTTCAATCATTCGCCATATCGACGCCATCAACGAAGCCCGATATGAGAATATCGTGGAATTCTCGGACATCGAGCACTATGCCGTCTACCGGGGAAAAGACGCAACCAAGCCGATGGCGGAGATGACCGTCAAGACCCTCTATCGAAAGGGTGAGGGCAAGAGTTATACCATCCTCTCGAAGTCCGGCCCGGAGATTGTGCAAAGAATGGCATTTAACACTCTGCTGGACAATGAAAAGAACATCAACGAACCCGACAAAGTGAAACAGTCGTGGTTCACTTCAGCAAACTATGAAATGAGTCTGAAGCCCGGCGAACCAGAGCGGCTGAATGGACGCGACTGTTATGCACTGGACATCACTCCCCGGCGGAAGGCGCCCAATATGATCAAAGGAACTCTCTGGGTGGACGCCAAAGACGATTCGATCGTTGAAATCGAAGGGATGGCCTCCAAAAGCCCGTCTTTCTGGGCTGGACCTACGCAGATGATGCGCCAATACGCCAACATGAGCGGTTTTGCCATGGCTACCCATGCTCGGGCTGTCTCCAACAGCTTTCTCTTCGGTAAAACAACCGTCACCATCGATTATTCGGATTACCACATCCAGTTGCGTTCGACGAAGTGACGAAACCAGCCTCATTGTCCGCACGATGTTGCGCGTATGCGTTATACTGATTTTCGTGATACCTGTTTTCGGCGATTGGAAACTCGATGCCGCGCTGGGCTCCTGCCTGGTGCTGGGGCTGCGCCACGGCTTCGACTACGATCATCTGGCCGCCATCAGCGACATCACCGCCGTACAGCGCAACTGGCGCAGCGGCCTGCGCCTGGGAATGACCTACGCCCTGGGCCATGCCTTCACGGTGGCCGTGCTGGGCATCGCTGTGCTGGAGATGCACCTGGGCCTTCCCGAGGGCCTGGACCACTGGGCGGAGCGGCTGATCGGCCTCACCCTCATCGTTCTCGGTATCGGGGTGGTGGCGGGAATTCTCCGTAAAGACGCGCACGGCCACTCCCACAGCCGCGTCGAGAGCCGTCTGGCCATCGCCATCAACGGGATGCTATGGCTAGGCTGGCGGATACGCCGCTTCTGGAATCCTCATGCGCCCCAACCTGATCGATTTCAGTGGATGTACAACGGCAAGTCGGTCTTTGTCATCGGCATTATGCACGGCCTGGGCGCTGAAACCCCCAGCCAGTTGGCTCTGTTTTTCCTCACCGCCAACCTTGGCGGAACCTCGCGCGGCATGATGGGCCTGGCAGCCTTCGCCATCGGCCTGGTAGCTATGAATGCCCTGATGACCGCAACCATGGGCGGAGCCTTCAACGCCAGCGGACACCACCATCCCCTGCTCTACCACGCCATCGCCTGGACCGGCGCCGCCTATAGTTTCATTATCGGAGTCATCTTCCTCTTCGGAATCTCTGACCGTCTGCCGCCGCTTGGTTAGCGGGCAGATTTCTCTTCCCATTCAGAATGATTTCCTGCCTGTCAGGAATGGAATCCACTCCTACTCCAAGTGACCGTGGTCACGGAGAAAATCTGGCTCGAGCCCGTATAAGAAAGATAGACATGGAACCTGGCGCGGCGATGCAGTCGCTGTGCACTACCTTCCATGTACGGAGGATTCTTGCCTGCATTTACCCCACCGCCGCTGCCCAGCAACGACAATCGTTGGAAGATTGTCAACGGCACCATGCGCAAAAATGGCTTTGCCCGTCACGCGCTGATTGAAACGCTTCACACCGTCCAGTCCGCCTTCGGCTACCTGGACGACGACTCGATTCGTTTTGTGGCCCAATCCCTGCGCGTGCCGCTCAGCCAGGCCTACGGGGTGGTGACCTTTTACCACTACTTCAGCCTCAAGCCGCCGGGCAAGCACACAGCGACAATCTGCGCCGGCACGGCTTGCTACATCAAGGGTTCCGACAAGCTGGTGGCCACGGCCGAAAAGCACTTGGGCGTTTCCCGTGGACAGACAACCAGCGACGGCCAGATCAGCCTGATGACCGCTCGCTGCGTCGGCGCATGCAGCCGCGCGCCCGTGGTGTTGTGCGATGGCGAAGTGGTCGGCGAGATGACCTCTGAACAAATGCTCGAGCAACTAGAAAGGTGGGCAGTGGAATGACACTTGAAGAGCTCGAGCAGGTTGCCAAAAGCGTCTGCAAGGAGAACGATAAATTCGATTTTGAAGTAAATGTCTGCATGGATCTGGCCTGCGTGAGCCAGGGTTCAGACAAATTGCGGGATGCGCTGGAGAAGGCCGCCGCCTCATCTAGAAAGAATGTGCTGATCCGCCGCACCGGGTGCATGGGACCGTGCTCTTCCGGGCCTCTGGTTCGCGTTGATCCCGACGAGGCTCTATACCACCATGTAAATGCCGGCCACGCCGAGGCCATCGTGAAAAGCCTGGGCGGCAAACCTGTGCCCAAGTTGCAGTGCGACCTAAACGAGCACTTCGACAAGCAAGTGCGCGTGGTGCTGGAGAATGCCGGCTACATCGATCCGGAGAAAATTGACGATTATATTTCCCGTGACGGTTACAAGGCGTTGCTGACCATGTTGACCGAGATGACGCCCAACGGCGTGATTCACCGCATCACCGAAAGCGGTCTTCGGGGGCGCGGCGGCGGCGGCTATCCTACCGGGCTGAAGTGGGGAACGGTTGCCAAGGCCGCGGGCGACGTGAAGTACGTGGTCTGCAACGGCGACGAGGGCGATCCCGGAGCATTTATGGACCGCAGCGTGATGGAAGGCGACCCGCATCGCGTCATCGAGGGCATGGCCATCGCCGCATACGCCGTAGGCGCCAGCAAGGGCTTCATCTATGTCCGCGCCGAGTACCCGGTGGCTGTCTCCCGTCTGACCACCGCCATTCGCGAGGCTCGCCGCCGCGGTCTGCTGGGCAACGGCATCTGCAATACCCCCTTCAACTTCGATGTTGAAATCCGCCTCGGCGCCGGAGCCTTTGTCTGCGGCGAGGAGACGGCGTTGCTTGCCTCCATCGAGGGCAAGCGCGGCGCTCCCAGGCCGCGTCCTCCCTACCCGGCGGTCAGCGGTCTCTTCGGCAAACCCACGCTCATCAACAACGTCGAGACCTTCGCCAACATCGCGCCCATCGTCCGCAACGGCGGCAAGTGGTTTGCCAACATGGGCTCGGAGAGAAGCAAGGGCACCAAGGTCTTCGCTCTCACCGGCAAGATCGCCAACACCGGCTTGGTAGAAGTTCCCATGGGCATTAAGCTGAGGGAGATCATCGAGGTCATCGGCGGCGGCGTGCCGGGCGGGCACAAGTTCAAGGCAGTGCAGACCGGCGGTCCATCCGGCGGCTGCATCCCCGCCGAGATGCTCGATCTCGGCGTCAGCTACGATGCCCTCATGGCGGTCGGCTCCATCATGGGCTCCGGCGGCATGATCGTCATGGACGACACCTCCTGCATGGTCAACGTGGCCCGCTTCTTCGTAGAGTTCTGCATGACCGAATCCTGCGGCAAGTGCATTCCCTGCCGCGCGGGCACGGCGCAGATGTACACCCTGCTCACCCGCATATGCTCCGGCATCGGAACCATGGAAGACCTCGACCTGCTGGTGAGCCTGTGCGAGACCATCAAGGAAACCAGTCTTTGCGGCCTCGGGCAGACCGCGCCCAATCCCGTGCTCAGCACGCTCAAGTACTTCAAAAACGAGTATCTCGAGCACATCGAGCATAAGCGCTGTCCGGCCGGCGTCTGCAATATGGAAGCGCCCACGCCCCTTGCCGTTGCGAAGGAGGTGCTGGCATGAGCGAAAGCATGGGCGTCAAAACTCTCACCATCGACGGCCAGGAAGTCAGCGCGCGCTCCGGCCAGACCATCCTTGAAGTGGCGCGGGAAAATGACATTAACATTCCCACCCTCTGCCATATGGATGGACTCGGCCCGGTCGGAGCCTGCCGCCTTTGCCTGGTGGAGACCAAGAGTAGCAACAAGCTTCTTCCCGCATGCGTGGCTCACATCCACGAAGGCATGGAGGTCTCGACCGATTCGGAGCGGCTGCGCAAGCACCGCCGCATCATCCTTGAGTTGTTGTTCGCCGAGCGTAATCACATCTGCTCGGTGTGCGTCTCCAACGGCCACTGCGAACTGCAAGCGCTGGCCCAGAGCCAGGGCCTGACCCACATTACCCTGCCCTATCGCAATCCCGCGCTTACCGTAGATGCCTCGCACGAGCGCTTCACCGTCGATCACAACCGCTGCATCCTGTGCACCCGCTGCGTGCGCGTCTGCGCCGAGATTGAAGGCGCGCACATATGGGACGTTATGGGCCGTGGCATCGACTCCATCGTCATTACCGATCTGCACCAGGAGTGGGGAAGCTCCGCTTGCACCCGCTGCGGCAAGTGCGTGCAGGTCTGTCCCACCGGAGCCCTCTTCGACAAGAGCAAGATCGGCTCCGATCACCCCAAGTATCCAGATTTTCTCACCTTTCTGAACCAGATGAGGGAAGCCGTATGAGCAAACTAAAAGTGGCAACCGTTTGGCTGGACGGATGTTCCGGCTGTCATATGTCGTTTCTCGACATGGATGAAAAGATTCTCGAGCTGGCCAAGCTGATCGACGTGGTCTACAGTCCTCTCGTGGACGCCAAGGAGTTCCCTAACGAGGTGGACATCGCCCTGGTCGAGGGAGCCGTAGCCTCGGTGGACGACGAAGCGAAGATCAAAAAGGTTCGCGCCCACTCCAAAACGCTGATCGCCATGGGCGATTGCGCCGTAGCCGGCAACGTGCCTTCCATGCGCAATCCCATCGGTCCGGAAGCAATCCTGAATCGCGCGTATATTGAAAACGCCAGCTTCCAGCAGCAGATTCCCTGCGTCGTAGTGCCCAAGCTGCTCAAGATTGTACGGCCTATTCACGAGGTCGTGGCTGTAGACGTGTTTTTACCCGGCTGTCCGCCCTCTGCCGAAACCTTTCACGCAGCGCTGACCGCGCTGGTAACCGGTGAGCCGCTGGATATTTCAGCCCTCACCCGCTTTGGAGCCTGAGTCATGACCCAGACCATCACCATTGATCCCGTTACGCGCCTTGAAGGCCACGGCAAAATCACCATCCAGCTCAACCCCCAGGGCGAGGTGGTGGACGCGCACTTTCATGTCACTCAAGTCCGCGGCTTTGAGAAATTCTGCGAAGGCCGTCCGTTTTACGAGATGCCCAGCCTGACGGCGCGCATCTGCGGCATCTGCCCGGTCTCTCACCTGCTGGCCTCCGCCAAAGCCTGCGAAGCCATCATGGCGGTCCGCATTCCGCATACCGCCGCGCAACTGCGCCGCCTGTTGAATATGGCTCAACTCGTCCAGTCGCACGCCCTCAGCTTCTTCCATCTCTCCTCGCCGGATTTGCTTCTGGGCATGGAATCCGACCCCGCCGCGCGCAACATCTTTGGCGTGGCCGCCGCCCGGCCCGATCTGGGCCTGGCTGGCATCGGTTTGCGCCGCTTCGGCCAGCACATCATCGAACTGCTCGCCACCAAGCGCATTCATACCGGCTGGGTGGTCCCCGGCGGCGTCACCGAGCCGCTCAGTTCGGCTCATCGCGACGAGATGCTGGCCATGATTCCCCAGGCCTACGCCAATCTCAAGCTGGCGCTGACCGCCTACAAGCAGATTGCCGGCTCCTTCAAGCCAGAGATCAAGGTCTTCGCCAACTTCCCCTCCAACTACCTGGGCCTGATCAACGAAGACGAGTCCATCGAGTTTACCGACGGTACACTACGGCTCATCGATCCCAAGGGCGCTGTCATCGAGGACGGCATCACCGCCAGCCGTTTCACCGAGGTAATCGGCGAGGCCGTCGAAAACTATAGCTACACCAAGTTCGTCTACTACAAACCTCTCGGCTATCCCCAGGGAAGCTATCGCGTGGGCCCTCTGGCGCGGCTCAACATCGTCAAGCGAATGGGCACGCCAAAGGCTGACAAGGAACTGGCCGAGTTCAAGCAGTTATCGCCAACAGGGCCGGTCGAAAGCTCCTTCTTCTATCACCATGCGCGTCTCGTCGAGGCTCTCTACGGTCTCGAGAGAATCGAGCAGATTCTCGCCGACCCGCTCATCCTCGACAAGCACGTGCGCGCCACTGCCGGCGTCAATCGCCTCGAGGGCGCGGGCCAGATCGAAGCTCCCCGCGGCACTCTCAATCACCACTACAAGGTGGATGAGAACGGCAAAATGACCTGGGCCAGCCTGGTCGTCGCCACCGGTCATAATAACAACGCCATGAACAAGGGCGTTCTTCAGTCGGCCAAGGCCTACGTGAAGGACGGCAAATTTACCCCCGGCGCTCTCAACCGCATCGAGGCCGTGATTCGCACCTTCGATCCCTGCCTCAGTTGCTCGACTCACGCCTTCGGCCAGATGCCCCTGGATCTCACGCTGGTCAACGCCAACGGCGAGGTTGTGGACCGGCTCGTTCGCTAACCGTCCAATTCGAATCCATTGGAGCTCTGTGCCCCATCCATTTCGCGTTCTATGCAAAATGGGTGGGAAACCTCAAATCTGGGTGCCCCTCCATGTTTGCCGTAAGTGTACTTTTGCTGATGGTTCTGTTGCCCATCGTCTCGATAGGCAATGAACACTACATCCTCCATTCGCCTGCGCCACTGATGTTGCTGGTCGGCAAGTGGTTCGTCTTTTGGAGTGCGGGAGTGAGGATTTTTGGCGCCGGTTTGCAGCAGTTCTTCCAACCTCGGTTTACGGCAAAAGAGATATTCGGCATACGGAGTGACGATGCATTGCTCTACGTGCGGGAATTGGGAATTGCAAATTTTGCGTCGGGGACCGTTGGAATACTGTCTATCTGGCAACCCAGCTTTATTCTGCCAGTTGCAATCATCGCGTCCTTATTTTTAGGGATCGCTGGTATTCGGCACATGACAGACAAGCACAGGAACCAAAATCAAAACCTGGTAATGGTAACCGATCTGTTTGTTTCCCTTGTCTTAATTGGCTATATTGCATACGCGGTGGTACTCTGACCACGCGATGCCGCAGTTGAATCCAACCCGCTGCCTCATTCTTGCCTGCGGCAACACGCTGCGCGGAGATGACGGTGTCGGGCTTTGGCTTGCCGAGTGGGCGGCGCAACACTTCTCACAGCAACCCGGCGTGCGCGTCGTCGCCGACCATCAATGGACTCCGGAACTCGCTGAAGACGTCGCCCACGCCCGCTCCGTTCTGTTTATCGATTGCTCCCTTGGCTCCGATACCGGCTCACTCCATCTGACGCCCGTTGTGCCGTCCCCCAGCGGCCCGGAACACAACACCCATCACCTCGGCGCAGCCGAACTTCTCGCCCTGGGCCGCGAGCTTTACAGTTCCCTGCCCCGAGAGGCGCTGCAACTCACCATCGGCGCCGGCTTAACTGAGTTAGGCGAATCCTTCAGCCCCGCAGTAACCGCCGCGCTTCCCGAAGCCTGCAAGCTGATCGAAGAGACTATCCTGCGTATTCTCAACGGAATGGAAAAATGGTAGGCTAAGACCACCGCAGGTGTGGCACCCGGCGAGTCACACCTATTGGCATTTTCCACTACCTAATATCAATATCTCTCAGTGCGGGAATTACCGTCCTTGTCGGTCCTTGTTACGCTAACAACATCGCCATCGTGTAATAGAGTACGTTCCGTTATGTCTTTGGTCACGGATTTTGTTGCACCGCTATCGTAAGTGGTCGTCTTCGTTTCGGACCATGTGCCGTCGCCATGCTCATGTTTGGTAATGTGCTCTTTCGTCATTTGACTACTCCTTTCATTTGATATTTCCATCTTCCTCCCCTAACTGCAAGCCATCATAACTACCAGTTGTTTCCGCTAGCCGGGTGTCCCAGGTCTCATTTTGAGACCTGGGCGATTCGCCGGACGAGCAGTCCTAGAACGCGGCAATCGTCTGCCGCAAACTATACGAACTGAGCGTCTTGATGTAGTTGCCGCGGTCAAACGCGGAAGTGTCGGGAACGGAACGGCGGCTGAGGCATCCGCGCGTCTCCCACAGCGAGGTGTACTCGCGCTTCTCCAGCCAGTAGCGCATATCGTCCAGCACTTTCTTGATGTGATCGATGCCGTAGATGTGCAAGGCTGACGCGATCAACACCACGCCCGCTCCTGCCATGATGCTCTTCAGCACGTCCTCGGCGGAGTGAACGCCGCCGGTGATGGCGATGTCGAGCTTCACTTGGCCATAGAGAATTGCCGCCCAGTGCAGCCTCGGCAGCAACTCCGATGGCTTGGAGAAGTGCAGCGTGGGCCGCACTTCCAGGGTCTCGATGTCGAAGTCCGGCTGATAAAAGCGGTTGAATATCGCCACGCCGCGCGCTCCCGCCGCCTCCAGTTGAGCAACCAGGTGCGGCAGGCTGGTGAACGACTGCGACAGCTTCACCGAGATCGGCACCTTGACAGCGGCAGTAACCGCGGACACAAGTTTCAGCAGTTGCCCCTCCATCTCCGCGGATGTGTGGCTCTTGTCCGTGGCCAGTGCATAAGTGTTCAACTCGATGGCGTCGGCGCCGGCCTGCTCCATATCCTTGGCAAAGCGCACCCAACCGCCGGGGGTGGCGCCATTCAGGCTGCCCAGAATGGGGATCTTCACCGTCTCCTTGCAATGCCGCAGGTGCTCCAGGTAGACCTCCTGCGTCATGCGGTAGTCCTTCAGGTCGGGCAGGTAGTCAAGCGACTCGGCAAAGGATTCGGTGCCCCTCGACAGGTCATCGTCCAGCGTCCGTGATTCCAGGGTTAACTGCTCCTCAAAGAGCGAGTGCAACACGATAGCCGCGGCGCCGCAATCTTCCATGCGGCGAACATTGTCTATGTTCTCTGACAACGGCGTGGAGGAGACCACCACGGGGCTATTCAGTTTCATACCAAGATACTTTGTGGAAAAATCGATCATTCCGCACCTCCGGCAGCCTCGGCCGCCAGCTTTTGTTCCGCTGTATCCTCTGGCTTCTCCGCGGGAGCGATATTGGGCGTCTCCCCGCGTCCCGGCATCGCGGCCCGCGCCGAGTATACGCGCCACTGCCGCTCCACATCATCCTGCGCTTCTTTGAGCAGAAACGCCGCCAACTCCGGATTGCCCCGCGCCAGCATTGTATAGCGCGCCTCGCGATATGCGTACTCCTTGAGCCGGATCGCCGGCGCCTTGGAATCAAGCTGGAAGGGATTCTTGCCCTCCTCGCGCAACGTCGGATTATAGCGCATCAGCGGCCAGTAACCAGATTGCACGGCCAGCTTTTGTTGCTCCAGCCCGTGCACCAGGTCGTAGCCGTGAGCGATGCAACTGGAGTAGGCGATGATGATCGAAGGCCCATTGTGCGCCTCGGCCTCCTGGAAGGCCTTTACCACATGGGTGTCGTTGCCGCCGATGGCCACCTGCGCCACGTAAACAGAGCCGTAGCTGACGGCCTCCATGGCCAGGTCTTTTCTGCTGTTCGTCTTGCCGCTGGCGGCAAACTTGGCCACCGCCCCGCGCGGCGTCGCCTTGGACATCTGCCCGCCGGTATTCGAGTAGACCTCGGTGTCCAGCACCAGTACGTTTATGTTCTTGCCCGAGCCGAGCACGTGGTCCAGTCCTCCGAAGCCGATGTCAAACGCCCAGCCGTCGCCGCCCAGAATCCACACGCTCTTGCGCACCAGCACGTCGGCTATAGCCAGCAGATTGCGCGCGTCCGAACTCTTGTTGGCGGCCAGCTTTTCGCGCAAAGCCTTCACCCGCTCGCGCTGCTGGTTCACCTCGGTCTCGGTATTCTGTTTGGACTCCAGCAGACCCTTCGCCAGCTCTTCGCCGATGGCCCCTGCCAGCCGCGACACCAGCATCTCGGCAAATTCCTTCTGCTGGTCGAGTGCGATTCTCATGCCGAAACCAAACTCGGCATTATCTTCAAACAGCGAGTTGGACCAGGCCGGCCCCTTGCCCTGCGCGTTAGTAGCGTAAGGCGTAGTGGGCAGATTGCCGCCATAAATCGACGAGCAGCCAGTGGCGTTGGCGATATACAGCCGGTCGCCGAACAACTGCGTCAGCAGCTTGATGTAAGGCGTTTCTCCGCAGCCCGCGCAGGCGCCGGAAAACTCAAACAGCGGCTGCAACAGTTGCAGATCCTTTACCTGGCTGTGCGACAGCTTGTTGCGGTCAACCTCAGGAAGCCCAAGGAAGAACTCCCAGTTCGCGCGCTCGGCCTCGCGCAGCGGCGCTTGCGGCGCCATGTTGATGGCCTTGTGGCTGGCGTCGCTCTTGCTCTTCACCGGGCAAACTTCCACGCACACCGCGCAGCCGGTGCAATCCTCAGGAGCAACCTGCAGCGTGTAGCGGTCCTGCTCCATCCCCTTCCACTTCGGCTTGGCCCACTGCAAAGTTGCCGGCGCCTTTTTGGCAGCTTCCGGCGAGTAGACCTTGGCGCGAATCACCGCGTGTGGGCAAACCATCACGCACTTGCCGCATTGGATGCACAATTCCTTGTCCCAAACGGGAATAAACTGCGCAATATTCCTCTTCTCCCATTGCGCTGTTGCGCTGGGAAAGGTGCCTCCCGCCGGAATCGCGCTCACCGGAAGCTGGTCGCCATGCCCTCCGGCAATCTCTCCCAGCACCTCGCGCACAAACTTCGGCGCATGGGGTGAGATGGGCGGTATCAGATCGAATTTGGACGAAACCGCCGCCGGTAGCTTCACCTTTTCCAGGTGCGCCAGCGCGTGATCCACCGCTGCATAATTCTTTTCGACCACTGCCTCGCCGCGCTTGCCATAGGTCTTGTAAATGGCCTTCTTGATCTGCTTGATCGCCTCCTCGCGCGGCAGCACGCCGCTGATGGCGAAGAAGCAGGTCTGCATGATGGTGTTGATGCGCGAGCCCATGCCCGCCTTGCGCGCCACCTCATAGCCGTCAATCACATAAAACTCAATCTTCTTGCGCAGCATCTCTTCCTGCGTGGTCTTTGGCAGCTTGTCCCATACCTCAGCCGCCGAGTAAGGCGAGTTCAGCAGGAATACCGCGCCCGGCATCGCCGCCTCCAGCACATCCATCTTCTCCAGGAAGCTGAAGTTATGGCAGGCCACAAAGCTGGCGCTGGGTTATCAGGTATGTTGACCGGATCGGCTTGGGGCCGAACCGCAGGTGCGAGGTCGTCATCGATCCCGACTTCTTCGAGTCATACACAAAATAGCCCTGCGCAAAGTTCGGCGTCTGCTCGCCGATAATCTTGATCGAGTTCTTGTTCGCTCCCACCGTGCCGTCGGAGCCCAGCCCGTAAAACAGCGCGCGCACTGTCTTCGCATCTTCCGTCGAGAAGGCCGGATCGTACTCCAGGCTGCTGTGGCTCACATCGTCGTCGATGCCGATGGTGAAATGGTTCTTCGGCGCGGCCTTGGTTAGTTCGTCGAAGATGCCTTTGACCATCGCCGGCGTAAATTCCTTGCTCGACAATCCATAGCGCCCGCCCACCACCGTGGGCATCTTGGCAAACGGCAGCTTGGCCGCGTTCTCCGCCAACACCGTCATCACATCCATGTAGAGCGGCTCGCCGCTTGCGCCTGGATCCTTGCAGCGGTCCAAAACGGCAATCGACTTCACCGTCTTCGGCAGAGCGGCCAGAAATGCGCTCGCGTCAAAGGGCTTGTAGAGGCGTACCTTCAGCACTCCCAGCTTCTCGCCTTTCTCAACCAGCGCTTCCACAGCTTCTTCGGCAGCTTCGGCCCCGGAGCCCATCAACACAATCACCCGCTCCGCATCTTTCGCGCCGTAGTAATCGAACAAGTGATAGGCGCGGCCCGTCTCTTTGGCAAAGCGGTCCATCACCGACTGCACGATCCCCGGAACCGCCGCGTGGAAGGGCGTGCAGGCCTCGCGCGCCTGGAAGAACACATCGGGATTCTGCGCCGAGCCGCGAATGAACGGCCGGTCCGGACAGAGCGCATTCTGCCGGAACTGGATAATGTACTTGTCGTCCACCAGCGCGCGAATCGTCTCGTCGCTGATAGGGATGATCTTGCCCACCTCGTGCGAGGTGCGGAAGCCGTCAAAGAAATGCATGAACGGAACCCGCGATTCCAGCGTCGCAATCTGCGCCACCAGCGCCATGTCCGCCACTTCCTGCACGGAATTCGAGGCCAGCATCGCCCAGCCTGTCGAGCGGCAAGCCATCACGTCGGAGTGGTCGCCAAAAATCGACAGCGCGTGCGTGGCCACCGTGCGGGCTGTCACGTGCATCGTTGCCGGGGTCAGCTCGCCGGCAATCTTGTACATATTGGGAATCATCAGCAGCAAGCCCTGCGAGGCCGTAAACGTGGTCCCAAAGGCTCCCGCCTGCAACGCGCCGTGCAGCGCGCCCGACGCCCCGCCCTCGCTCTGTAGCTCTTCCACAATGGGCAATGCGCCCCAGATGTTTTTCTTCCCCTCAGAGCGCCACTGATCGGCCCACTCGGCCATCGGCGACGACGGCGTAATGGGGTAGATGGCCACCACTTCGGTGAGTCGATAGGCAACCGAGGCGGCTGCCTCGTTCCCATCCAGAATTACCATTTCCTTATCACTCATTTACTGAACCTCATAACGGGTTGGGCGTATAAAAAGCCGTTATTCCGAGTCTCTTCTATGGGAACTTTTGTCGCTGTGATGCAACGCACATAATGGGGGCCAAATCCCGCCTTTTGGAATGGCCGGTAGGAGCAAGCTCATTGCTGAAACTAAGGAGCGCCACCGATGGAAAGCAACGGCTATCGAAGCCTCAGGTCGTATTCCAGACAAAACTCAAACGCATATGTTTGCCGGAATATCTTTACTGAATCGATCCCTTGCAGGGTCGGCGCAAGATCGTTTAGAAGATCGGGATAGTGTTTCCGCTGTTCAGTGAGGAACTGAGTCCATACGTCCTCTTGTGAAACAAAAGTCGGATTGTTCCAGTTTATCCAGCTTGCTGTGAGCTGCATCTCAAACCTAAACCATGCTATGTCGTTAATGATTACGATGACGGTCCTATTCCCCGTAGCCGAATGCAGTTGGTGGGCGGCTTCGTATACCCGGAAGAGGAGATAACTTATAGCTGTATATGGCGATGCGGACCTTCCCGTGGGGAACCCAGCGATGCTCCCGAGAAATATTCTGAAGTCTTCGTCTTCGAGGCCGATAAACTTCACCTCGAATGTGTTTGCCGCCCCGTCGGGCGACAGGGTTTCGATGTCGGGCCCTACGCGGGTCGCCTCTAGGCCGACAATTTTATGTGACTGACTCTCAAGCCAAACGGCGAATTGCAATTCAACAAGGCGCCCTCGAAATTCCCGCGACAGTTTATTGCGTTTGAGCGGATCGTCATCAAGCATCCACTTCTCTCGAATATCCTGCAGGTATTGCTTCCGGACGCTCGGAAGAATGCCCGTTCGCGATATGATGTATCTGTGAATCGGCGCTGTGACACGGCTCAAATAGCCGCGCCGGAACGCGAGAAGTAATATGGAGCAGTGCCTCGCCACACTGTCTGGGCTACTGTGCCAGTCTCGGAACTTTTGCCAGATTGGATCGGGTAATAAGACTTCGCGAAGTGCAAGACATTTGTCCCGCATCTCGCCGAAATCCTTAATTGGAATCAAGCCGCCAGCGTCTCGAATACTTTCAAAACTTGTGACAGCGTCCATGCACACACAGCGGCCTCGAAGGCGACCCAGCAGACGACGAATTCGCAGTATACAGGTCATAAACTCAGTCGGAGAACCGCTCCGCGTGTCACGCACAGACCCTGCTATGGCCGTGTCGGATGCCTCTCAAACCATTTGCGCGCCCGTTCCTGAGTTTGTAACAAGCGTGCGCCGCTCAGGTGAGAAGCTGCATCATCTCGATCCCTAGCTACCTCATCGGGTATATGCGTTTTGCTCGATGCTGCAATGTCCAGCCAGAAATAGGCTTCCGCATAGTCTCGCGTGACGCCTCTGCCCATCATGTATGACAAGCCAAGGAGGTGCTGAGCTTCGGCATGGCCCTGTTCGGCAGCACTCCGAAGCCAAGTCGCTTCCTGTGCATAGTCCTTCGGGACACCATATCCTTGGTCGTACAGCCCCGCGAGATTGAACTGTGCATCTGCATCCCCTTGTTTTGCTGCATGGCGAAACCACACTGCCGCTTTTGCCCAGTTCTGCGGAACCCCCCGCCCGTTACTATACAGAAAAGCAAGGCAAAGTTGTGCGGCCACATCACCTTGTTCGGCAGCTTTTTGATACCAAGTTGCTGCCATTGAAAGGTCCTCTGCGACGCCTTTGCCGTGCTCGTAAAGGTAACCGAGATTCCATTGCGACTTAGCATCGCCCTTCTCGGCTGCCTTCCCTAGCCAATCTGCGGCCAGCGAATAGTCCTTCGGAACACCTACGCCAACAAAATAAAGAGAGCCAAGCCTAGCTTGCGCGGCAAGGTTTCCTTGTTCTGCCGCCTTGCGATACCAGTCTGCGGCTTGTGTGGAGTCTTGCACGACACCGAGACCTTGTTCGTACAGAAGGCCAAGACTCGATTGTGCGTATGAGTCTCCTTGTTCCGCTGCCTTACGAAGCCAAAACGCGGCCTGCGCGCCATCCTGAGGAACTCCGTTCCCTTGATCATAGAGAAAGGCCAGATGATCTTGTGCAAGGGCGTTTCCGCTCTCCGCAGCTTTACGGAGCCAAGTGGCTGCCTCTGCATAGTCCTGCTTGTTTTCGTATGCCTGTCCAACGAGCAACTCGGATTCAGCATCGCCAGCCTTCGCCTTCGCAAGCAGCGCCGGATCAATGCCTTTGGTCTGAGCCTGAGTTTGGGCCTGGAGCGAAGGAAGAAGCAGGAAAGTCGTGACGGCTGCAATCAGTGCAGATGCAAGGACAAGCGTATTGGCGAGTTGCTTCCGGTGTCTTTCCATAACGCCTCTCAGAATAGCCACAAGAATAGCACAGATTCACCGTTTCTTCCCCTTTTCAAGTAAGAATATTTTCATCCCAACAAGTTCAAGTCTTTGCAGATAATTACCTTCCACCGGCGCACAATCATTCCATGAACAATCTCCAGATGCGCGGGCCGTTCCTGACTCTTGATCTCTTTTCCCTGCCCCCTGGAGGGGTACCCCCACCCCCCTCTACCCCCGGGGGTATAAATTTTCCCTGAAACGTAGCAGATTATTTGTAAACTCTTTGGAATCAACGCCTGTGTAAATATATTTGCCCCAAAATGTCCTGCATCGTGAGATTCGGCCTCTATAAATCGCCGGAAAATGCCGGAATTTTACTGTTTTTTCCCGGTTTTTGTCGCTACCGCAATGCGTTATTTCGCTTTTCCCAAAACGAATTTTACTCTGAAGCTCTACAGAAGAAGATCAAATCGGCGTTTGCGGCACGGGCTGATTGGTCGTATACTTAAATACGACTAATCTAGTCGTATTTCCAGAGTTCCGCCTATTGAGCGGCCATCGGAGTCCAGCGGTTGAGTGTGCTGAGTGAGTTGAATGTGGGCGAGAGCGGGGTCTTGGTGGGCCTTGATCTGCCTGAATCCGTGCAGAACCATCTGATGCACATGGGCTTTGTTCCCGATGCGCTGGTCACAGTACTGCGCCGCGCACCGGCCGGCGACCCTACAGTCTATAGCGTTGATGGCATGGAGATTGCCCTCCGGCGCGAGACTGCCGCGGCCATCCGTATGCGCCCTGCCCAAGCCGAAACCCAGCCTGTGGAATTCCCGAAGGTTGTTGCCAAGAACGCTACTGACCTGATTGAGGCCTCCCAATGAGCGCCTGTTGCGAGACTCCAGCCTTCGAACTGCCCAAAACTCTGCCCCACGCCGGACAGCTCCAGACTGTGGTGCTGATCGGCCCGCCGAACTCCGGTAAGTCTACTCTTTTCAACCGGTTGACTGGCCTGCGCCAGAAGGTGGCCAACTTCCCCGGGGTCACTGTGGAGCAGCGGATGGGCCTGATGGCCGGGGTGGGCCGCCCTGACCTCACTCTCATCGACCTGCCCGGCATCTATTCGCTCGACCCCTACAGCGAGGACGCCCGGGTCTCCATCGACGTGCTGCGCGGCAAGATGGTAGGCACGCCTAAGCCGGACGCGGTGCTTCTGGTCCTCGATTCCCTGCACCTGACCCGCCAACTGATGTTAGCCGCGCCGGTGCTGGAGCTGGGGTTGCCCACTCTGGTGCTGCTCAACATGAGCGACCTGATGGAGGCCCGCGGCGGCCACATCGACTCGCTCGAACTGGCGCGTGAACTAGGCGCGCCCGTGGCCCAGATCAGCGCCGTCAACGGAACCGGTCTGGACGCCGTTCCGCTCTTTCTCAACCAGCAAACCGACCGCGCCGCAGCCAAGCCTCTCTCCTTGCCTGTCGTGGGAAACGCCGCCAGCGCGCACAGTTGGGCCGCGCAGGTCAGCCGCCGCACCGGTTACCGCGCTCCACTCTCGGTCGAAGGCACGCACAAGATCGACAACATCCTGCTGCACCGCATCTGGGGGCCGCTGCTCTTCCTTGTTGTCGTCGTCGGCGTCTTCGAAGTGGTCTTCTCCATCGGCCAGCCACTCTCCGATGGTTTTGGCGTTATCCTGGCCGGTGCGGGCAACCTCATCCGCCCTCTACTTCCCTCCGGCTGGATTCAATCGCTGATTCTTGACGGCGCATGGAAAGGCATCTCGTCGGTGCTCGTCTTCCTGCCGCAAATCCTGCTGCTTTTTCTCTTTATCGGCATCCTGGAAGACTCCGGCTATCTCTCCCGCGCTGCACTGATCGCCGATCGCGTGATGCGCACCACCGGACTCAATGGCAAAGCCTTCATCCCCCTGCTCTCGGCCTACGCCTGCGCCGTTCCGGCCATCATGGCCACGCGTACCATCGAGAACAAGCGCGACCGCATGGCTACGATTCTGGTCGCGCCCTTCATGACCTGCTCGGCCCGGCTGCCTGTCTATATTCTCCTGATCGCCGCCTTCATTCCCAACATCACCTACCTGCACGGCTTTCTCGGCCTGCAAACACTGACCATGCTGGGCCTTTATCTGGCCGGATTTGTGGGCGCCATGACCACCGCATGGCTGCTCAAGAGTTCCATCCTCAAGTCCAGCGAAACGCCTTTCATCCTCGAGTTGCCGCAGTACCGCATGCCCACGCTGCGCTCATTGGGGCTGAGACTGCTGGACCGCGCGAAGGTCTTCCTGCGCCAGGCCGGAACCATCATTCTCTGTGTCACGCTGGCGCTTTGGGTGCTGGCTCATCTGCCGGTGATTCAGGCGCCGAACGGCCAAATCTCCGCGCCCGAACTGGCTGACAGCATCATCGGACGCCTGGGCCACTTTATCGAGCCGGCCATCGCGCCCCTCGGCTTCAACTGGAAGATCGGCATTGGATTGCTTTCCAGCGTGCTGGCCCGCGAGGTGATGGTCAGCACCATGGGAACGTTGTATGGCGCCGATCCCGACACCCAAGCCATGCACTTGCAAACCGCCCTGCATCACGACATGACGTTAGGCGGAGCGCTGGCGCTGATGATCTTCTTCGCCTTCGCCATGCAGTGCACCTCGACCATCGCCGTCGTCCACCGCGAGACCAACAGTTGGAAGTGGCCCGCATTCCAGTTTCTCTACATGCTGGCGCTGGCCTGGATCGCGGCTTACGCGGTCAACCATCTGGCGACAGTTTTCTTCGGATAGAGCAGTCGCTCCCTCACCAGCTATGCAGCCACTGCTCATCGCGGCCAATCCGCACCGGCGTGTTAAACAATTCGCTCAGCCGCGCCTCAGTCAATAGCTCCTCGCGCGGCCCGTCGCCCAGAATGCGGCCTCCACGCATCAAAATCACGCGCTCAATCTCCGGCAGAATATCGCTCAAATGGTGCGTGACCAGCACCAATCCAGTGCCTTCGCGAGCTAGGCGCCGCAGCGTCTCGCGCAGCTCGCGTTGCGCAGCCAGATCAAGCGCGTTGGAGGGCTCGTCCAGCAGCAATTGCCGCGGCCGGTGCGCCAGCGCGCGCGCAATCAGAATCCGTCTCTTCTCCCCGGCGGACATTTCGCCCACCAGCCGCTCCGCCAGATGCAGGGCCTCCATCCGTTCCATAGCCTCCACGGCCCTTTCCCGCATCTCTCCGGTGACATGCAGATTGGGCCACAGCGTCGAAGCCGAGAAGAATCCGGCAATCACGGCATTCAGCCCGGTGGTTATGGCTGTCTTCTCTCCAGGCAGCTCCGTACCCATCAAGCCCGGCACGACCACGCCAAAATGCCGCCGCAACTCGGTTAGATCCCAGTGTTCCCGCCCGAAAATGCGCACCCTCATTCCCTGCCGCACAATCGGATAAAGCTGGCAGCTCATGGTCAGAATCAGCGTAGATTTTCCGCAGCCATTCGGACCCAGAATCGCCACATGCTCTCCGGTGCGAATCTTCAGGTTCACATCCTCAAGCACAATGCGCTCGCCGCGCGCCACGTTCACATGACGCAACTCCAGAAATTCCTGACCGAGAATTGGATCGCTCGCTGTCACTGGTTCACGTGCACGACTTTGGCCGGCGGAAAGCCGTTGAAGTACGTGCTGCTGGCGATGGAATAGGCGCCGATGTTTTCGGAGTAGACCAGTTCGCCCATGTCCAGGACCGGAAGTTGCTCGACCAGGCCGATGGTATCGAGCGCGTCGCATGTGGGACCGTAGACTGCGCAGAACTGAGTGGGGCCGTCATTGAAACTTTTCAGGTGGTACTGTGCATGATCAAAGATGATGCCGCTATAGGTTTGATAGACGCCATCGTTGAGATAGTAACTCAGCTTGCCGCCGCGGACGGACTTGCCGATGATCTGGGCGACGGCGGTGGCGGCGCTGGCGACCAGAAAACGCCCCGGCTCCGCAAGGATTTCTATCGGCGCGGGGAAAAGGCGGTCCAGCTCGGAGTTCAACATTTTGGCGAGCTTCTTGAAAGGTGGAACCGAGTCGTCATAGGGAGCGGGAAATCCACCGCCGATATCGAGAATCTTAAGATCGAAGCCGCGCTCCCTAGCTTCTGCAAAGACGCCCGCGGCCAGGTTCAACGCCTCGCTGTAATTCTTCAGGTTGGTGCACTGGCTGCCGACGTGGAAGCTGAGTCCCTCCACCTCCAGCTTGTTATTGTGAGCGAAGGCGATCAGGTCCACGGCCTCACCCGGCAAGGCGCCAAACTTGCTTGCCAGTTCCACCATCGATCCGGTGCTGGGGACGCGTATCCGCAGCACCAAGCCCGCGTGCGGCGCATAGCGGGCAATCTTGATTACCTCTTCGTAGTTATCGTAGGTGACCAGCGGTTTGTAGGGATCCAGCCGCTCGAGCGTTTCAATCGCTTTGATGGGGTTCGCGTAAATGATGCGATCCCAGATGTAAGCCTGCTTCTCTTCCGGCGGAAGATGCTCGATTTTTTCGTGAACCAGCAAAAACTCGGCCATGCTGGCTACATCGAAACTGGCTCCGGCGTCGTAGAACGTCTGCACAATTGCGGGATCGCTGTTGGCCTTGACCGAATAGTAGACCTGCACGCGCGGAAGATGCGTTCGGAATTGCTCGTAGTTATGCCGCAGCACCTTATGGTCCACGACTACAAGCGGGGTGCCGTGCTGCTTAGCCAGTTCAAGCAGTGCTTTAGGATCCATAGCGTATGCTCCACAGCTTCCAGGTCTTACATCGTGATATTGCGGCGCTCCGGATGGATTTTGCAAGTCTCGCGGATTCCCTTTGCGCCGCGTTGGAGTTCAAATGCCGTCTCCTTCCGTGATGAGAAAATTCTTAAACTGCCACGGGTCAGACCTGTCCAGCTGCGGTTGGTTATATCCGCTGAAGAAGTTGGAGTAGTGCTTCAACGGGGTCCAATCCGAAGCCACGGAGACAAACTTGCCCAGGTAAGGCTTGCTGATGTCCAGTACAAAGTCGTGGGGCAAATCGTCTGGCACACACAGCCCCTTGCTCGGGTTCTCGTGCATCCACATGCAGGCGGCGACAACAGAAATTGCCACCTGCATCGTGGTAGCGTTCTGATGCGGCACCAGGCGGCGCGACTCCTCGATATCCAGGTCGGTCCCACACCACCACGATTGGTAAGGGTGCCCCATGACCAGCGCGCCCAGAATATCGGCTCCGCTGATGATTTCGTCGGTCATGATGCGGATATTCGGTTGCAACCGGTAGTCGTATCCGCGCAACTCGTAGAGCGAGGCAATGGCCGCGTCGCACGGACAATACGCGTAGTGCACCGTGGGACGGTAAATCGCTTTGCCGTTTTCCCTAACAGTGAGCTTATCGCTGATAGTGAACGCCTCGCCGTGGCGCACGATCATGCCTACGATTTCGTGATTGGGTGGCACCCAGCTCGCAACCAGTGTGTTGATGCCCATCCGCGCCAGACATATCTGGCTCCTGGGGCCGTTCGCATGTTCGTAGGCCAGTGCAGGCAGTTCTTTTTCATGGGTGCCCCAGCCCATCTCCGCCGTAGTCGTCCCCTCCTCCCTGAAGCCCTCTACGCTCCAGGTATTCACAAACTCGTTCACCTGCTTGGGCTGATCTGTGATCTGCGTGTCGCGCTCGCTGCAATGAATGACCTTGACGCCAAGTTCATGGGCAAGGTGGTTGAAGTTCCGCGCCTTGGCGTGGTGTGCGATCTTCTCCCCCTGAGCCCCGCTGAATTTCTTATCCGCCAGCGCGCGATGCGCAATGTCCAGCAGCGCCTGCTTGGTGAAGTGGCTGATCAGGCCGGGGTTGGCTCCGTGCTCGATCACCGCCGTTGCCCCCGGCTCGCTCCACTTTGAAATCATCCGCCGCAAATTCATGTGGCGCCAGTAGAGGGTTCTCTCGGTTGGGTGCTTATTTTTGGCTCCAGCGTAGGGATCCCAAAGCTCTACAGAAGTGTTCACATAGAGGACGCCCTTGTCGTGGCACCACTGCACAATTTCGCAGCAATCAATATTCCACGCCAGGTCTATGAGCAGGTCTCCGGCCGTGAGGTACTTTCCCAGCAGGCTCCCCAGATTCTCCTCGGTCACGCGATCCTTGATGAAGGTCATGCCCTGCGCGATCCACGGCTTCAGAGCGTCATCGTTTTGATCAAAATCTATGATAGTGACCTTTTTAGGGTCGATGCTCATGTGTTTGACCAGAATAGGCAGCGTACAGCGCGCCACCGCCCCAAAACCGACGAGTACAACTCTATTCGGAAATGCAACCATCCTTATGCTTCCCCCTCTGTAGTGCCGAGCTAAGCAGGCCAACAACCGGAAAAACTATACGACTGTTCCAGCGCCCAATCCGCTCCGCCTCATTCAATGAATGCAACTCATCTTATCACCGCATACGGGTCGCGAGGCTGCGGAAAACTGGTTAAAAAGCTACTGAAAATAATTTGATTCCAAGGCAGGTGGTTTATGCTCCCGCCTTCTTCTCGATCTTGGCCCAGGAGTCTTTCAACGCTAGCGTCCGGTTGAAGACCAGCTTGCCCGGCTTGGAGTCGGGATCGAGGCAGAAGTAGCCGACGCGCTCGAACTGGAAGCGGTCTTCAAGTTTGGCATTGGCGAGTGAAGGTTCCAGCTTGGCGCCGGTGATGATCTCCAGGGAGTTGGGGTTGAGATTGTCGAGGACATCCTGGCCTTCGGCGAGATCGTAGGGATCGGGCTTGGCGAAAAGGTTGCCATAGAGACGGATTTCTGCGGAGATGGCGTGGGCAGCTGAGACCCAGTGCATGGTGGACTTGACCTTGCGGCCGTCGGGCGAGTTGCCGCCACGGCTTGCCGGATCGTAGGTGCAGTGGACCTCGAAAATGTTGCCGGCCGCGTCTTTGACTACGCTTTGGGCTGTGACGAAATAGGCGTTGCGCAGACGCACCTCTTTTCCGGGCGATAGGCGGTAGTACTTGGGCGGAGGAACTTCGCGGAAGTCTTCTTGTTCGATGTAAATCTCCTTGGAGAAAAGGACCCCACGGGTCCCGGCTGAGGGGTCTTCGGGGTTGTTGGCGGCCTCGACGGACTCTTCCTTTCCGGCAGGGTAGTTGTCGATGATGAGCTTCAACGGGCGCAGCACGGCCATGGCGCGGCTTGCGTGGCGGTTGAGGTCGTCGCGCTGGAAGTGCTCCAGCATTTCAATGTCTGTGCTGCCGTTGGTGCGCGAGACGCCGGCCTGGGCGACGAAGGTGCGGATGGCTTCCGGGGTAAAGCCGCGGCGGCGCAGGCCGCAGAGGGTGGGCATGCGGGGATCGTCCCAGCCGTTGACGTGCTTTTCCTCGACAAGCTGGAGGAGCTTGCGCTTGCTGAGCATGGTGTAGGTAATGTTGAGGCGGTCAAATTCAAATTGCCGCGAAGGGAAGATGCCGAGTTGCTCGATATACCAGCGGTAGAGTGGCTGGTGGTCGGCAAACTCCAAAGTGCACATGGAGTGGGTGACCCGCTCTATCGAATCCGACTGGCCGTGGGCGTAATCGTACATGGGATAGATGCACCACTCATCTCCGGTGCGGTGGTGCGAGGCGTGCAAAATGCGGTACATGACCGGATCGCGCATATTCAGATTCGGTGACGCCATGTCGATCTTGGCGCGCAGCACACGGCTGCCGTCGGGAAACTCGCCGGATTTCATTCTCTGAAAGAGGTCGAGATTTTCTTCTACTGACCTATTTCTAAAAGGCGAGTCTTTGCCGGGCTCGGTCAGGGTGCCGCGGTGCTGGCGAATCTCTTCGGCGGAGAGGTCATCGAGGTAAGCCTTGCCGGCCTTGATGAGTTGTAAAGCCCACTCGTAGAGCTGGCCAAAATAATCCGAAGCATAGCAGAGGCGCTCCCACTCGAAGCCCAGCCAGCGCACGTCCTCCATGATGGAATCGACGTACTCCTGCTCTTCTTTTTCGGGGTTGGTGTCGTCGAAGCGCAGGTTGGTCTTGCCGCCGAACTCGTCCGCGAGGCCGAAGTCGATGCAGATGGCCTTGGCGTGGCCGATGTGCAGGTAGCCGTTGGGCTCGGGAGGAAAGCGCGTCTGGATTTGGGCGTCGCCGTACTTTTTGGTGCGCACATCCTCGGCAATGATCTCGCGCAGAAAGTTGGAGGGGCGGGTTTCAGTGCTGGCGGCGGCTTGGCTTTCCGAATTTGCGTTGGTCATAGCTGCAACTTATTATTTCATGCGAAGGGCCGTGTGCAGTCTATGTTCAAGCGAGCGATTGAAGGCTGGCTTCGGCAGCCTGCTTGCGACGCTGCTCCGGCTTTCATGGTTCAGAAACACGGACACATCTGCCCACCAGCCAGAATTCTGGCCGCTCGCATGGTGAATTTACAGCCGCGACGCAGGCAGCGCTCCCTCTTCGGCTTACCAGTGCTGGCTCAACCCCGGGGCTGATACGGAGATTGCGGCGGATACGGTGGAGGCTGTTGCCAGACAGGTTGAGGCGCGGGCACAACCTTCCAATCGGAGAAGGCCAGAATGTAGAGAAGAATCAAGGTGCCAAGCGACGGCATGATGCACAGAAGCGACAGCCAAGGCGAAAAGCCTGCCTTTTTCAGGATGAACCAGCAGGGCACCATAACGATGGCAATCGCCACGATAATGATGATGGGGATAAGCACGGCCATGGTCATGAGAATAGCTTTAATGGCCTCAGGATTGGGCTCGTTTTGCAGGAAAAACGCCAAATATTGCATTCAGAACTCTCCAGGAGTGAAATGGGTACTCGCAGTTACGGTATAGCGAAACGGCGAAAACTGCAACCTGATGCTTGCGATCAATCATGAGCTTTTTCAATGCAGTCGTAGTAAGAAGACATGCATGAATATTTGCAAATTCTGCGGCTGTCAGCGTCGTGATTCTCTTCTTCACAATCCTTTTCACATGCGGTGCGTTTTGCCTGGCAGCAACTTTTCGTATTATCCGTACAGGATGCTGCCTGTTGAATTGCCGCGTCCTCTGCTGAGTTTTTACATGATGCAACAAATGCAGCGGGTGTCAGAAACAATCCCAGGACAAATAGCAAAAATGTCTTCTTCATCAACTTTTTCTCCGTAGTATCCTGACCGCTGTTCCCTGCTTTATGGAATTTCCTCGGTATCGTAATCCGGGTCGCCCCTTTTTTTGGGCACTTCGTGGACAGTGCTGAGCAGGTCTTCGACGACATCTTCCAGTTGGCGCTGGCTTTCGATCACGGCACTCATGCTCTTCAGGTCTTCCGGCTCAATTACGCGCTCCACCAGGGCGATGGCGTGGCACTGGGCGACACGGTCGAGCTTCAGTCCCTCCGGGGTCTTGGCTTTGATGCTTATCTGATCCGTACCCAGGCCCAGCAGGTCGGCAATGCGGGCGCGTATCTCGCCGGAGACGGGACCGATTTTGGGAGCGGCCAGAATCAGCGTGGTGTCGATGTTCACGATGCGGTAGCCGGCGCGCTGCAGCGTCTCCAGTGCCGTGCTGAGGAAGACAGCCGAGTTGGCGTTTTTCCAGCGCGGATCGCCGGGCGCGAAGAAGGTACCAATGTCGCCGGCAGCGATGGAGCCCAATAGGGCGTCGGTTACGGCGTGTAACAGCACATCGCCGTCGGAGTGTCCTTCCAGGCCCTCGGGGTGGTCCAGCGAGATTCCGCCGATGCGCAGCGGCACGCCTGGCTTGAAGACGTGCGAGTCATAGCCATATCCGATCCGTGTTTCCATGCTTACCCTGCCTGTTCTTGCATTGATTCCGCTTTTAGCGGGCGCGCTGGCGCAGGTAGAACTCGGCTAACTCCAGGTCGCCCGGCTGGGTAATCTTCAGATTAACCGTAGAGCCATGCACCACGGCCACCGGATGGCCGGCGCGCTCCAGTACCGAAGCCTCGTCGGTGCCCACAAATCCGTCTGCCATGGCCTCCGCGAAGGCGCTCCGCAAGAGGCCGAAGCGGAAACCCTGCGGCGTCTGCGCCAGCACGATAAACTCGCGCGGAATAGTGGAGGTAATCAGCGCCCCGTGCGCGGTACGCTCCACCTGCTTGATGGTATCCACGGCGGGCATTCCCACGATGGCCGCTCCATGCTCCAGAACCGCGTCGATGGTGCGATCGATGGTTGCCGCGTCGATCAGCGGCCGAACGGCGTCATGCACCAGGACAACATCATCGGGCTGAGCCGGCAAAGCGGCTAGAGCGTGGTAGACGGACTCCTGGCGGGTGTCGCCGCCTTCCACCACGCGGACCCGGTTAGCAAATCCATACTCGGCAATCTGCGCCTGGACACGCTCCATTTCGGGCTTGCGCACGGCCACATAGATCGCCCTCACCCGCTCCACCGAAGCAAAGGCGCGCAACGAGTGAATCAGGATGGGAACCCCATCCAGCGCAAGAAACTGCTTGGGCTGCGGACCGGCCATTCGGGTACCCAGCCCCGCAGCGGGTAGAATCGCAAAGACTTGCATATCGGTTGGAGTATACAACGTAGCGGCTCTGGTTGCGGCAAACTTTCTGCCCGGTATTCTCTTGTGGAACATTCTCCGGCAAGGCGCCCCATCGCCGCCTTATCATTTTGAAATGCGCACCAAGCTGCCCATCGATGTGTCGCTTCTCCGGCCCGGACTCCGCCTGGCCGTGGGCCTGTCTGGCGGCGCGGACTCCGTTGCCCTGGCGCGCGCTCTGGCGGAGCGGAGCCGGGAGCTGGGCCTGGTGCTCCACGCCGCCCACCTGCACCACGGCCTGCGCGGCGAGGAGGCCGACGGCGATCTGGCCTTTGCCCGTACGTTGGCAACCCAGCTTGGCCTGCCCTTCCACGAGGCGCGTGTCAATGCCGGGACAACTGCCAAAGAAAACGCCGAAACCATTGAGGAGGCAGCCCGCCGCCTGCGTTACGGCTGGTTCCGGCAACTGATGGCATTGGGCAAGGTGGACGCCGTGGCCACGGCCCACACCCGCGACGACCAGGCTGAAACCGTTCTGGCCAAGTTTCTGCGTGGAGCCTGGACCGAGGGATTGAGCGGCATCTACCCTGTGCTCGAATTCCCTGAGGGCCGCATTCTGCGTCCGCTGCTCTCCACAACGCGAGCTGAAGTCGAAGCGTATCTAGGGGCGCTGGGCCAGGGTTGGCGCGAGGACTCCTCCAATCGCCATCTCACCTTTACCCGCAACCGCATCCGCCACGAGCTGCTGCCGCTGCTGGAGGGCTGGAACCCGCAACTGCGCGAGCACTTGGCGCAGATGGCCCAGTTGGCCCGCGACGAAGAGGCCTGGTGGCAAGCTGAACTGGCCCGCCTGACACCTCAGTTGCTGCTGCACGGCCGTCCGGTCCGGGGCGGTGGCCGAGCCGCCGGAGATGGCCTTGCCCTAGAAGTCAGCCGTCTGGCCGCACTTCCACCGGCCCTCCAGCGCCGGCTCTTGCGTCATGCCGCAGAACAGTTGGGCGCGGCCGTCGATTTTCCCTCCACCGAAGCGATGCGCAATCTGGCCCTTACAGGTCACGCCGGACAGAAGCTCCAATTGGCCCAGGGACTCCGCGCGGAGCGAACCGCAAGGGAGCTGCATCTGCGGCTTGCCGCCGAGGCGGACGAGCGAAGCGTAGATTTGGCTGCCGAATACACGGTAGCCATTCCCGGCGAGGTAGCCGCCCCGATCTTCGGGCTGCGGCTGCGGATCGAGGTAGATGCGTCTTATCAGCGCAAAGGAGCTCAGTTTGCCGCACTACGCAACTGGAGGCCGGGAGACCGCGTCCGGCTGCGCCACACCTCCGCCCCGCGCAAGGTGAAGGAAGTGCTGGAGCGCCTTAAAGTTACCGGCTCCAGCCGTGCCCTTTGGCCGGTTCTCGAACTTGATGGCCGCATCGTATGGATGCGAGGTGTTGAAGTGGAACCTGAACCAGGAATTTCCATAGGGATTACCAGCCTGGATACTGCCATGGAACCGGCCCCATAAATGCTTCAAGTCTTCCGGACCGGAGAGTACAATTTAAGTTACTGCTCCTCCGGGCGGGGGTATGTGTGTCTATCGCTCAGATTCCGTGTATTTTCTGTGACTTTGTGGAAGGTACCGGCGTCTAAAGGAGATAGAGGCGGTGCTGGAGATACGTTTGACAGTACTTCCAATACCTGAAGAGAGGAATCCTGGTGAATTCGACCGTTAAATCGATCATCGTCTGGGCGTGCATCATCGCCTTCGGCATGATTCTTATCAACTGGGTGACGAAGAACGCCAGCGTGGGCAAAACCACGGAAATTGGCTATTCGGATCTGCTGGATAAGGTCGAGGCCGGACAGGTGCAGGACGCCACTATCCAGGGTACCGACGTTCACGGCCACTTGAAGGGATCGAAGGACGAGTTCCACACTACGATTTCCGGAAACACCGCCGACGACCTGGTCAAGGAGTTGCACGCGGCCAAGACACATTTCGATCTGAAAGACCCGCAAAGCAACAACATCCTGATGCAGGTGCTGATCAATCTGGGTCCGCTCGTTCTGCTGGTCATTCTCTTCTTCTTTCTCATGCGCCAGATGCAGGCCGGCGGCAATAAAGCGATGTCCTTCGGCAAGAGCCGCGCGCGCCTGCTCTCTATGCAGCAGAAGAAGATTACTTTCAAGGAAGTGGCCGGTGTGGATGAGGCCAAAGAAGAGCTGAAGGAGATCATCGAGTACCTGAAGGAGCCGGCCAAGTTTCAAAAGCTCGGCGGCCGCATTCCCAAGGGCGTGCTGCTGGTGGGCCCTCCGGGAACCGGCAAAACGCTGTTGGCTCGCGCTGTTGCCGGCGAGGCCAACGTACCGTTCTTTTCCATCTCCGGTTCGGATTTTGTGGAGATGTTTGTTGGCGTGGGCGCCAGCCGCGTCCGCGACCTCTTCGAACAGGGCAAGAAGAACGCGCCCTGCATTATCTTCATCGACGAGATCGACGCAGTGGGACGCCATCGCGGCGCCGGGCTGGGCGGCGGGCATGACGAGCGCGAGCAGACGTTGAATCAGCTCCTTGTCGAGATGGACGGTTTTGAATCCAACGACGGCGTGATCCTGGTGGCTGCCACCAACCGCCCCGATGTGCTGGACCCGGCGCTGCTCAGACCGGGCCGCTTCGACCGCCGCGTAGTCGTGGGCCTGCCCGACATCCGCGGCCGCGAGGAGATTCTGCGCGTCCATGTGAAGAAAGTTCCCATCTCCGAGGATGTAAACCTCAACATCCTGGCTCGCGGCACGCCCGGCTTCAGCGGCGCTGACCTGGCCAATATGGTTAACGAGGCCGCGCTCAGCGCGGCGCGCATGAACCGCAAGCATGTCACCATGTACGACTGTGAGCTGGCGAAAGATAAAGTGCTGATGGGCGCGGAGCGCAAGTCGATGCTGCTCACCGACGAAGAGAAACGCGTCACCGCATATCACGAGGCCGGCCATGCGCTGGTTTCTCTCAAGCGCGAACATTCCGACCCGGTGCACAAAGTCACGATTATTCCTCGCGGCATGGCTCTGGGCGTCACCGTTCACCTGCCTGATGATCGCCACAACTACACGCGCGAATACCTTGAAACTCGCCTGTCAATGCTCTATGGTGGGCGCGTGGCTGAAGAGGTTTTCCTGAACCAGATGTCAACGGGCGCAGGCAACGATATCGAGCGGGCCACTGATCTGGCGCGCTCCATGGTCTGCGAGTACGGCATGAGCCGCCTCGGCCCGCTCACCTTCGGCAAAAAGGAGGAGCAGATCTTCCTGGGCCGCGAGATCGCCCAGCACAGGGACTTCAGCGAGGAGACGGCCCGCCAGATCGACCTGGAAGTGCGCCGCCTGATCGACGAGGCCTACCAATCGGCTCATACCATTGTTGAAACCAACGCCGACGCCATGCACCGCATCGCCGCGGCGCTGCTGGAGCGCGAAACCATCGACGCCGATGAGATCAAGATGCTCATCGAAGGCAAGGAACTCCCTCCCGTGCGCTCCAATCTGGCCACGCCCTCAGATACCGGCGGCAATGATGTGCAGGAGGTTCTCAAGCCGGGAAGCCGTGGACCGGCCTACCCGGAAGGCTCGCCCTCACCGGCATAGCCACCTGCGGGGGATGATTGCGGCAGCGCCGCGAAAGCAATCCGGCAACTCGGTATTAAACCAAAGGCCACCCCACTCGGAGTGGCCTCCTTATTTGTCAGGTTCTCAGAAAGTTTATCAGGCCCTCAGAAAATCTTGTAACTCACGCCCATGCTAGCCCCGTAAGGCGACAGTTTGGTGTTGCCAAAGTCCCAACAGGGCCAGTATTGGTACTCGAAATCCGCTGCTCGAAGACTGATCTTCCTGGTCAACTTCACGTCCATGCCTCCGCCGAAGGCGATGTTTGTGTAATTGCCGGTGCCTACGGGAATTCCGTAGTAATAGCCGAAGTTCATCTTCGAGAAGCCACCCAGAGCCTTGCCGTAGACCGTTGCCTTCCCATTCCAGAAACTGTATACCGGAAGTCTGGGCCCGATCAGGTAGTTGTCCTCGGTGATGCCATCGAACGCATTGATGCGCGACCAGCGGCCTTCGGCCTCGAACTGCACCCAGCGCCTCAACCTTACATCCACATAAGCGCCCACGCCAAACAGAGGTTGGTTGCTGGCTTGCGCGATACCGTAACCTGCATAGTCCGGCTGAAATATCGAGGCCATCCCGCCGGCGGTAATCGAAACCTGCCGTCCGGTGGCGGAGTAAACCGCTTGCGCATCGGCGGCAACTGCTCCGGCAAATAGAAGAATCATGAACAAAAACGCGCTAAATTGTCTCATAAGTCGAAGGCACTTTCAGTCCCGGCATATTTTTTCGCAGCCAGTGACAGATTTCTTAGCGAACAGGTTCTGGAATCCCTGGACTGGAGTCCGCGCACTGCGAATCCATGTCCAGAGATTTCCGGTAAAGGCTTACTGCGCTGGCGGAAGCGATGTGCCTGCGGATTGCTGTGGCGCTTCGCTGGCAGCGGGCGGCGTCAGCTTCGAAACATCATAGCGCCGCAATTTATAGAAGATCGGCGTCACTTCTAGCGGCATCTTGTCGCGGGGGTTCATGTATGCATAAATCTTCGCATTGAGCTGATGCACCCGGTCGTCCCAAGGATCGGTCTTGAGCCAACTGCCCAGAGGCAAAGCCGGACGCTGGGCGAGGTCATCCCAGTTCAGCGCCGGCGCCATGCTCTTCAATTCGGACATCCACGGGGTTCCGTCAGCCTTGAGTAGCGAATCGCCGAGTTTAGGCGTATTCAGGGCCTTTAACACCTTCTCCCTATTCACTAACTGCGCATAGTAGAGCCCCGCCGAGGGCAGTTTGTCCTTGTACATGGAGTTTTGCAAGTACTCCATGGCCTTTTTTGAGGCTTCCTCGTTGTCGTGATCCGAGTGGTACATATCGATACGCCTGAAGGTTGCCTCGTCGGGGAACAGCAATCGGTCGTTAAATGCATAACGAGTGTCGATGTGATGGCCCATCACGATGTGGGCCAGTTCCATGGCCACCACAGAGGCGATGGCTTCCTCGCTGGGCAGGGTGTCGATCAGCCCCTTGCTGATCAGGATGGTGTTGCCGACGGTGGTGGCTTCCACCGTGTCCGTGAGCAAAATGCGGGTGTGCACCTGATCCGTAAATACCAGATTATTGGGCACTTGCAGGTTGATCACGATCTGGTCCAGAACTGTGTTTTCATAACCGCCGGGAGCCAGCGGCGCCACCAGACCAGCTTCAACCAGACGATCAATCACGTTGTTTTCCGCCTGCGTGACCCAGGCGCGCGTGGCTTGCAGAGGACCCACATCCTGCGAGTTGTCGCTATTGTCCACCGCGTCGTCCACCCTCACGCTCACATTTTCGCTTTCCCGCGTGGGCAGCTTGAGGGAGTAGCCCCAGAAGTGTGTCTGGGCCTTCAGCCCGAGCTTGTCGCCTTCGGTACGCTGAGTCTCCTCCACGTAGATTGCCACCGGCAGCCAGATTCCCGGCTGCATGTTCATCCGCCAGCTATCGAAGTGGAAGAAGAAGCGCGAGTCATCCTCTGACCGGGGTGCGGTAAACGTACCGTTGAAACGGACAATGTTGCCATCATGGTCCTCGACCCAGATGCGTCCATAGAACCGCCCCACACCGGCAACTTTGGGTTGCACATCGTAAACCCAGGTGCGCACCGATCCCAAAAACTCTTTCCGCACATAATTGAACGCATAGTGCTGTTTGTCGAAGCCCTTGGGATCCAGGAACATCATCTCCGTGAACCCCAGAGGGTTGTATACCAAATGCGTATCCAGCTTCAGCGCCTTGCTGAGTCCGGTAACCGAAAGCAGCGAACCCTTGAAGAATTTGTGCTTTGAATTGGCTTTATTGATCCTGGGCAAGTAGGACTTGTCGAAAAAGACCTTGCCGAAGTCGATGCGGCTCAACATGTACTCGTCGGAGACCGGCACCTCGTAGAGCTTTATATCCAGCTTGGTGGTCTGGATGTACGTCTCCACCAGGGGTGTGCGTTGCTGAATGTTCTTAATCAGCACCTTCTCCCTGCCAATGGCCTTATCAATCAGCGCCGACTGCTCCGGGGTGAGCTGGCGGATCTGCGAGAACCTGCTGGGCTTGGGCGCCTTCCTCCTGCCCAACCCAAACCCCAACGCATATGCGCTCGTGGCACACAGGGTGATGAGCAGCAAGGCGATGTATATCTTCCGAAACTTCATGTCAGACTCCTAAGCTGGGTTATTCTACTTCTTCGTCTGGCCGCTGGCTTCGTTCCAGCATCCCGCGGCTTGGTATAGCTTTTCTCATTCATGCAATTCCGATGTTACGCCAATTGAAACGTGATGGTCACGTTTGTAGTCTTGTCCACCGCCTGGCCGTTGCGTGTGGCGGGACGAAAACGAATCTGTTGCGCCGCGCGGCGCGCCTCATCATCCAGGCCATGACCCAGGCCTTGCACGATGCCCTGCACCACCACCTGGCCGCTGGCCTTGAACGTAACCCGTAAAATCACGTCACCCTGCACCTTAAGCTGCTTGGCTTCGCTGGTGTACACCGGCTCTGGCTTGGAGATGACCACCACGTCTGTGGGGGGCGGACCCACGTTCATCATGGGTGCTGCTGCCTCAGCTGTCGGCGCAGTGGGTATGCTGACAGAGGCCACTTTGCCCACATTGCCCGATGGAGTAGCGACCGTGCCCGCGGGAACGGCCGAGGCTACTTTTCGGCCTGGCCTTCCCTGGTTGTTGCCGAATTTGGTTCCATCGCCGATGCCTGTCGAGCCTACAACTCCGTGCGGCGCAATAGCAGGCCCCCGATTTCCGCCGTACATATTGCCAATGGCCGCCACTGTGGCTGGACCCTTCGCGTTGGGGTTGGGCACGACGCCGAAGGTCTGTCCAAAATGCACCGGCCTTGTTGAGGGCTTGACGCTACTATCCTGAGCAGGCATGGCCGCAGGGGCCAGCACAGGCTTGGGCTGCGGCGCCAGCCTCACATCCAGCTTGTTGTCCTTGATAGCCGGCATCGTCAGCTTGGCTTCAATCTGGATCGGTTTCAGATCAGGCTTGGGCTCCGGCTTTGGCATGTTGATCCGGGGCGCCTCAAACTTCACATCCAGAGGCTTTGGCTGCTCGACCGGCGGCGGAGGCGTCTTTTCCTTGGGCTTAGGCGGCTCCTTTTTGGCCGGAATGATCAGCGTTGTCACATCATAGTTGTGAAGGATTGTCTTCTTGGCCAGCGTTCCGGCGTAGATAAACACAGCCAGCATCAATCCATTGATCAACATGCTGATGAGAAAAGAGCGGGGGCTGCGCTCGGGCTCGGGGAGCAATCCGAAAGTGGCTTGTACTGGATTAGGCATCACCGGCATAATCTCAATCCTCGCACACGGCCATAGGGGCCGCGCCGTGTCCGGCCGTTTGACCGGATGCAAACTGCCCATGCGTAGATCGGATGGGGGATAAAGGAAAAACTCTGTTCATGCGTGTCGTAGTTGGTCCAAAAAAACTGTTGCCCTTACGGCCAATTTCTGGCTCGAGAGGCTCCATGCAATATGCACTGCCGATCGCATGGCTCCCGAACATACAAACGTTAAAATTCACGCCCAGGGCATCCAACAAAAATGCACTTCCTCCTTACGGTAGGATTTTCTCTTCCGTGCTGCGCTTCATTGCGCCTTCCTCAGTCTTTCTCGCCCCGGCAAGACAAAAAAACTAAAGCAACGTTCTTCCGGCTGCCTGAAGGCGGATGGCCATCAACCTGACCAACTCGACCCTACATATTAGACTTTAAGCTAAACCAAAGTGTTTGGGAAGGACGAGTTTTTTAATGAAGATTCTCGTTACTGGCGGCGCGGGGTACATAGGTGGTACTGTCGCGGGTTTATTGACTCAAAATGGGCATCAAACCGTCGTTTTTGACAATTTTAGCCATGGCCGGCGCGATCTTTTGCCCCCCGGCGTCGAATTTGTCGAGGGAGAACTGTCAGACCGTCCCAAGCTTGAAAATATCTTCACCACCGCCAAATCCAAGGGAAAACCCTTCGACGGCGTCCTCCACTTTGCCGCCCTCATTGAGGCCGGCGAGTCCATGCTCCATCCCGAACAGTACTTCCGTAACAACACCGCCTCCACCCTCGCATTGCTAGAGGCCATCCTCGCCCATGGTCCACGCCGGCTTGTATTCAGCTCCACTGCCGCCGTCTATGGGGAGTCGGAAGTGGTTCCAATCAAAGAAGATGTGCGTTTGTTGCCGACCAACGTCTACGGCGAGTCCAAGCTGCTGGTCGAGCGGATGCTCGGCTGGTTCCATCGCATCCACGGGCTGCGCTCGGCCTCACTGCGCTACTTCAACGTGGCCGGCGCCCCGGAAGGGCCAAACGGCATTACTCGCGGAGAGGCTCATGAACCCGAGTCTCACCTGATTCCCCTGGTCCTCGACGTTGCCCTTGGCCGACGCCCCTCCATCCGCATCTATGGAGATGACTACCCTACCCCGGACGGCACCTGCATCCGCGACTACATCCACGTCTCCGACCTGGCCGACGCCCACCTTCTGGCCCTCAATGCCCTGGAAACCGCCCCCGCCGCCCAAAGCCGCCTGATCTTCAACCTCGGCAACGGCAAGGGCTTCAGCGTCCGCGAAGTCATTGAATCGGCCCGCCGTGTCACCGGCCATCCCATCCCCGCCGAGGTCCATCCCCGCCGCCCCGGCGACCCCGCCGTCCTGGTCGCCAGCTCCGATAAAGCCATCCGCGAACTGGGCTGGAAACCCCGCTACACCCAACTCGACGAGATTGTCCGCACCGCCTGGATCTGGCATCAGAAGCGGTATGCGCATTAGGGCAGTGTTGCGTTTCTACTTGGTATTCGCCGAGAACCGCGAAGGAGATGGTCAATGCCGAAAAAGGGATGTAAGGCCAGTGCAGAAACAAAGAAAAAGATGGGGTTGGCATTATCGGTAAGTAAGTTGAAAAGGAACTGGCGTTCAGAGCAAGAAATCCTTGAAAACAAGAAGGCAGGCAAGAAATGGTGTACCGGACACCAAAAATTCCATGATCCAAGTGATTTTCCGGCGTCAGGTGGTCGTTACTGCAAGTCTTCATATCCCAAACACGATCCGCAGAAAACGTGGAAATACAACCTCAGCAAATTTGGTGTCACCCCGGAATGGTATCATCGCACTCTTGCCGATCAACATAATGGGTGCGGTATATGTGGCTCATCAGAGCCGGGAGGCAGCGGGGGTAGATTCGCAATTGACCACGACCACCAATGCTGTCCGGCAGGGGGGGCTTGCGACAAATGTCGTCGTGGGCTCCTTTGTGCGGCTTGCAACACTGCGCTTGAGCGTCTCGAAACTATACCGAGGTTTGTGCCGTGCGCCAACGCTTACCTCAAAAAGTTCGACCAAAGCACCACGGAGGATCTGGCTCAACACCCGAACTTAGAAATTTAGCACTGTAGCTACTTTTATGGTTATATTTGTGGTATACTGCAGTTGGCAGTCGGAGATCGTCGACTGTGCAGAAAAATCTTGATAGCGCATACCGAGGAAGAAAGCGATTATGAATGGAAACTGTGTATTGGCAGTCACCAAATGGCATGGAGTTCGAGTGGGATCCGGCGAAAGCCATGAGCAATCTTCGTGACCACCGGGTGACTTTTGATTACGCTACCCGTGTCTTTCTGGACCCAAACTGCATTGAGCGCCCCGATGAGGGCGATCATGGAGGGGAGGAACGGTGGCTGGTTATCGGCAGAGTCGAGGAATTTGTACTCCTGGTTGTTTACACCTCCCGACTGGATCGAATTCGCATCATTTCCGCCAGAAAGGCGACATACCATGAGCACTTCGAGTACTGGAATGGTCAGGTATCGGCTTGACCCAGACAATCCGCCGCAAATGACTGAGGAGCAAAAGCAGGCACTCCGCGATTTGCGTGACGAAGACATCGATCTGAGCGATATTCCTGAGCAGACCGGTGGCGGCTGGCGGCGCGTCTCGGAGTTGGTTCCTGCTGAAAATAAGCAACAGATCACGCTACGACTGGATGCCGACCTGATAGCCTTCTTTCGCGCCACCGGAAGGCGCTATCAAAGCCGCATCAATGCCGCGCTGCGCGAGTATGTGACAGCGCAGAAAAGGGCCATGTAGCCGTCGCTCCACATAGGATAGCTAAGCCTCATTTCACACCCGGAAGTGGTCGGGGCGCCAGTTCTGGATGCGCTCCTTGATCTGCTTGCGAGTCAGATGATGTTCCAGAGCCTGCTTGGCCAGCGCCACCACCTCATCATCGGCGGCAAAGCGCAGTCCGATCAACTGGTCCTCAGTGAGGCGATTGATCTGTGGGTGCCATTGCGCCGGGGCCAGCGCCTGCAAGCGCAGCCGCTCTTCGAGACGAATCAAGCGGTCCTGCAACTTGAGCGGATATGAACGCATCTTCCAGAATGGGATAAAAACCACCAGCGATAGCAGCAGATACCACTTGGAGAACCAGAAGGAATCTTTCCAGTGGTGAATCATGTGGAAGACGGCGAAAACCAGGTTGGCGGCCAGGACGAAGAGCAGCACAAAGTGAAACGGCGGATCAATGCGGCCGTGGTTTTTGAGATTCTGCGGAGAGGATTTGCTCATGTGCGACCTTATTTTCTGTCAGGCCGGAGTTGGATGCCGCGGTTGTTTTTGTTTCCTCTGAACCGCCGGCAGCAGCGCTGGGGGCCTGCGCACCCGCGCTGACGGGATTTTCAGATGAGCGGCCCGTAACTGTCAACGCAAATAAATTGTCTGGAGCCAGCATCTGAGGATTTTTGGGGATGAGATGGTGTCGGCCGCGCACCAGATAATCCGCAAATAACCCTGCGGTTAGATATGGATTCACCAACGTGATGGGGATAGCATAGCCGGTAGTGGAAAACGACTCGGCGATGCCTTTGGTAGAGCGGCTGTGGCGTCGGCTACCTGGAATCTGAGGAATTTCAAAGATTGTCAGTTGCGTCTCGGGGTGATTGCGCGCATACTTTTCCAGCTTATAAGTGAGCTGGTTAGGGGTTGTCACGCCTGCGTCCGGAAAGATGCTGCGCTTGAAGGTGCCGGGAAAGTAAAAATCGAGCAGGACGCGCGCAAAATCCGAGCAGTTGTTGTAAAAAAGATGGAAGTGCGAACGATTAGGGCTATCGTTCATCAGCGCGATGAACTCGTCATCCTGCTTCTCGGTGGTCTCAAAGCGGAAGGCGTAGATGCGCCGCTCATAGGAGGCGCCCACAAGCTCTGTCCAGCCGCCATGCGTAAAGCCGCCGGCCGGCAGGTCTGCCCCCAGGCTGAGCAGATGTGTTTCGCGATAATGGCTGCGCAATTGATTTACGGTCTCGCGGTTGGCGCGTGACGGAACAGCGGAGGCGTCCTCTACGGAATAGAGATATGGGACCAGCGGGATCGCCATCCAGTCGTACCCCATGATGCCCTGATAGCGAGCGATCACAGAGCCCAATTCGCCAGCCTGGCAGCGGCGCAATTTGACGGGCGTTTCGGCGCAGATGCGCTCAAAATATATGGCATTGTGCCCGGTTGGATTTACGGAACCAAAAAAACCGTACGGCTCCTCCAACAGCAGCGCTGCCTGCGCGCGGCCCGGCGCGGGAGAGATGGCCAAAACCGCTAAGGCCATGAGAGCAAATGCAAATATGCGCAACTTTCGCGTCGAGCGCATCAGTCCTCCGTGGTCAATGTGGTCAATATCGAACACTTTCAGTATGCCCTGTTTTCGGGAAATAGTCTGCATCTTTTTGTTTGATGCGATTATGGCAATCGGCTTGCCGGAGTTGAGGTTCATGAAAGAATATCGCCAATGCCTGCGATATCGTGATTAATTGAACACAGCACAACGCACATAGTTGCGTGAATATTCTATAAAAAGCGCCGACATATCCACAGAGGCTACAGGTGCGCGGTTTCAGATCCCCACCATCACCGGCTCCATCTCCAGACGAACGCCATAGCGCCTTTCGACAGCAGCGGTAATCTGGCAGGCGAGCGCCAATACGTCCGCCGCGCTGGCCCCGCCACGATTAACGAGCGCCAGCGTATGCCGCGAGGAGATGGCGGCAGAGCCCAGCGCATATCCTTTCGCGAAGCCCGCCTGCTCGATCAACCAGGCTGCCGGAACCTTGATCTTGCCCTGATTCTCAGAGTCCGAGCCTGCGGGAAAACAAGGTGGCCACGTCTTGCAGGCGGCCGCTATCTGCCGGAATTCAGTGTCAGACACTACGGGATTCTTGAAGAAACTGCCCGCGCTGTGGCAATCGGGATCGCCCTCGATCATCAACATTCCTTTGGCCTGGCGGATGCGGCGTACCTGAGCCGCCACCTCGGCTAGGCTCGGTTGTATGCCCTCCGGAAAGGCCTGTTGCAGTTCCGCGTAGCGCAGCGTCGGCGCGCCGCCGGGCGTCAGTCTGTAGTCCACTCGTGTAACGATGTACCGCCCGCGATCCGCAGAGTTAAAGCGGCTGCGGCGATAGGCGAAGCCGCACTCGCCCGCCGTAAACTCGACAAACTCATGCTCCCGGAGGTCGTAGGCCCGCACCCGTTCGATCACCGACGCCACCTCCTGCCCGTAAGCGCCGACATTCTGCACCGGAGTTCCGCCCACCGTACCGGGAATGCCGGCCAGACACTCTAAACCCGCACAACCATCCTCAATGGTCTGCTGCACGCAGTGCTCCCAGTCTTCGCCGGCGGCAACTTCATAGATGCGTTCGCCTGAACCCGGCTTTCCCTCACGGACATGAATTCCCTTGAGTGCGACCCGCAGCACCAGGCCATCAAATCCGGCGTCAGAGACCAGCAGATTGCTTCCACCGCCCAGCACAAACAACGCCACTCCGCGCTCGCCGGCCCAGGCGGCGGCCTCAACAATCTCCGCTTCGCCTGCTGCCTCCACGAACCAGCGCGCAAGGCCGCCAATGCCAAAGGTAGTGAAGGGCGCAAGCGGCTTGTTTTGTTCGATAAGCATCAGATAAAGGCTACACTACTTACGCAAGCCATCACGGCCTCCCGCACGGGGAGACCGTTCGGTTATTCATCCTGACTACGTTGAATCAGTCACCCTGCTGCGCCTTGAGCAGCTTCCGGACCTTGCTGTGGCGGATCGAGTAGCCGAAGTAGATAAACAGGCCCAGGACTAGCCAGCTTCCGAAGCCGATCCAGGCCGGCTCATCGAGTGAAAGCATCAGCGCCAAAGACACAACCATGCCGCAAATCGGCACCAGCGGTACCCAGGGAGTACGAAACGGTCGCGGCACATGGGGCTGCCTCACGCGCATAATCCATACTCCGAGGCAGACAATGGTAAAGGCCAGCAACGTGCCGAGACTAACAAGCTCCCCAAGGAAGGCGATGGAGAAAAAGGCCGCGAGAAAGGCGACAAACGTTCCCACTACGATCGAAGTGATATAGGGGGTCCGGAAGCGCGGATGAATCTTACTCGCCCATTTCCAAAACAATCCGTCGCGAGACATGGTGTAAAGCACGCGCGATTGTCCCAGCAACATGACCAGCATCACCGATGCCAGCCCGGCAATGGCGCCAAGATCGATTAATAGAATTCCCCAGCGCACCCCTATCTCCGCCGCCCCATCGGCAACTGGAGCCGCAACATTCAGCGTGGTATAGGACTTCAGGCCGGTCAACAACCCCGCCACGATGATGTAAAGGACCGTACAGATGATCAACGATCCAAGAATCCCAAACGGCATATCTTTCTGCGGGTTTTTGGCCTCTTGTGCTGCGGTGGAGACGGCGTCAAATCCAATGTACGCAAAGAAAACGACGCCGGCGCCGCGCATGATACCCGACCAGCCAAATTGGCCGAAATGACCTAGATTTTTGGGGATGAAGGGGTGCCAGTTCGCCACCATGTGCGACCAATGAGCGAACGCGAATGCTATAGCCAGGCCAATAAATATCAGCACGACAGAAACTTTAATCATCACCACCGCGCTGTTGAAATTAGCCGACTCGCGCACGCCTACGACCAGAACCATCGTAATTACCACGATGGCCATCAATGCGAAAATATCCACTCTAGCCGCGAAGGTGTGCCCCAGGAGCGAGAGCGAAATCGCCGGCGTAGGGTTAAAGGGAAGCTTCACTCCGAAAAAGCCCGCGAGACTACTGACGTATCCGCTCCAGCCGACCGCGACGGTCGCCGCGCCGAACGCATATTCGAGCACCAGCGCCCATCCGATAATCCAGGCCACAAACTCGCCCATCGTTGCATAGCCATAGGTATAGGCGCTGCCCGCAATCGGGATCATGGACGCAAATTCAGCGTAGCAGAGGCCGGCAAAAATGCATCCGATTCCCGCAATGACGAACGAAAGCACAATCGCCGGCCCCGCGAACTGAGCTGCCGCAGTGCCCGTCAGAACGAAAATTCCCGCTCCGATTATCGCGCCTATGCCAAGAGTGATTAAATTCACCGGGCCCAGCGCGCGCTTCAGCGAGTGTTCGTGCGTCTCGGCAGCCTCCGCCATGATAATGTTGTGTGGCTTCGTCGCAAACAGTTTGCTTGCCATGCAATTCCTTTCCTGATCGATCATGCGCTTGTATTTCTTTTGACGTGCTGCCATTTTTCAAATGATGCGCAGCAGTCTGGACATGAATGATGGACTTCCTCCACGGAAGTAGTAGCAAGGGTAGTTTAGTTCACAGGGGCTTTACGCGCGGGCCGTCGCGACCAGAAGAGATAGACAGGAATACCCAGCAAAACCAGAACCAGTCCCGGCCATGTGTATTGTGGCTTGTATCGCAATAAAACGACACAGATCCACCCTGCCAACGCGATGTAAAGCGCCGGCAGCACCGGATAGCCCACGGCCTTGTAAGGCCTTGGCGCGGTTGGTTGTTTATAGCGCAATACAAACAGGCCCACGATAGTGAGAATGTAAAAGACCAGCACCGCGAAGATGATGTAGTCCAATAATTGACTATAGGAACCGGAGACGCACAGCACGACGGTCCAGGCGGCTTGCACCAGTAGTCCGGCGGCTGGCGTCTTGTAGCGCGGGTGCAGTTTGCCGACCGACTTGAAGAAAAGACCATCCTGGCTCATGGCGTAGTAGACGCGCGCCCCGGCCAGCGACATTCCGTTGGCGCAGCCGAATGTGGAGATGAGGATGGCCGATGCCATCAGGTACGCTCCGCCGGAATGGAAAATCTGCTCCAGAGCAGCCGTGGCCACGCGATCCTCGGTCGCATACTGAATGCCGCGCGCCATCACCGTGGCGCCGTTCGGGTTGCCGTGCATGGGTAAAACCAGCAGGTAGCCCAATGAGACCAGAAAATAGATCACCAATACAAATCCCGTGCCCAGAATCAGCGAGAGCGGAATGTTCCGCTTAGGATTCTTCACTTCGCCGGCCGTGAAGGTGATGTTGTTCCATGCGTCGGAGGAGAACAGCGAGCCCACCTGCACCACGGCCAGAATCACCAGCACATTCACCAGCACCAACGGCCCGCCGACGCCCACCTGGATCACGTGCAGCGAGTGCCAGCCGGCATTCTTCCAGAACTCCGCGCCGAAGTTGGCTGCAATCGCTGTGGCGTTGCGTCCCACCGTGAAGGCCAACAGAATCAGCGCCGCCAGCGACAGCGCCTTGGCGGTGGTGAAGATGTTCTGAATCAGCGCGCCCAGCTTAACGCCGAAGATGTTCACGATGGCGAGAAAAATCACGATGCAGATGCCGGTCAGGTTGGCGGTATTGACGCCGATCTCCATGTTGCCCAGCACCATCGGCCCTACCGGTAAGGCGGGAACGTGAGCGATGTGCCAGAGCCAATGGGTCGTCGAGACAGCGGGAAAAAAGACGCCGAGAAATTTGCCGAAGGCCACAGCGACGGCGGCGATGGTTCCCGTCTGAATGACCAGAAAAAGCGTCCATCCGTAGAGAAATCCCCACAGCGGACCCAGCGACTCGCGCAGGTAGACGTATTGTCCGCCTGCCTTGGGCATCATGGCCGCCAGCTCGCCATAGCTGAGCGCGGCGGTGAAGGTCAGGATGGCCGTGACCACCCACGCGCCCAGAAAGAGCGCCGGTGAGCCGGCTTCACGGGCAATCTCCGCGCCTACGATGTAGATGCCGGAGCCGATCATCGATCCCATCACGATCGCGGTGGAAGAGAAGAGGCCAAGGCTCTGTACCAGTCCGGGAGGGTTGGCTGGAACTTTGGAGGCAGTAATGGGCTTGGAGCTTGAAGTGGTCACCTGAAGAATGTTGTATCGGATTTGGGCGTGATTGTCTTGCATTTTCTCAAAGTGGCTGAAATTGGGACATTTTGTATGAATTCAGGACACTTTTGCATCGATTTTTATAGAAGCCGCTGATTTGTCGTGGTTTAAGGGCGGGCTGCTTATACACTCAAATTGTTCCACGTGGAACTATTTGATTCTGTTGGCTTTATATGCATGTTAACGCGATAATTAACAGCAAGGTTTTTGAAAATATTTGTCGTTATTCTTTCTGGTCTCTAAGTAAATGCAAACAATCGAAAGCACGTGCACTATTGTTGCCCGATTTCTGCCGAAATAGGGTGTAATATCACGAATCCATGCTTGACAGCGCTCATCCCAATTCGGCCATCCATTTGCGGAACTCGGCTGCCGGGTCTGGCTGGCGGAAGAGCGCCCCGGCGATGGCGACGAGTGTGGCTCCGGCTGCGAGCGCCTCGGCAGCAGTGGCCAGCGTAATACCGCCGATGGCCACCAGCACCGGGCCAGCGCCAGCCTCCGCGCACAGCCGCCTTATGCCCTCCATGCCGATCAGCGGCGAAGTCGTCTGCTTGGTCCGCGTCGCAAAGACAGGACCGATCGAGTAGTAGTCCGCCGGAACATCGAGAATCCCTGGAAGCAATCCCGCAGCACCGCCGCCGAAGGTGCCGATGATTCGATCCGGTCCCAGCAGCTTGCGAGCCTCGGCAGGCTTCATGTCGCCAGCGTCCACGTGTACGCCATCAAAGCCAATTTTATCAACCAGATCAGCACGATCATCTAGAATCAGCTTTACCTTTCCGGCAGGCAGTGCAACACGCAAAATAGTGGCATCGTCCAGCAGTTCGGCCTCCGCGCCGGTCTTGTTGCGGTATTCGAGCAGCGTTACGCCAGCGTCTGTCAGTGAGCCGCCCAAGCGGCGCAAAAACTCCGTGCGTCCGGTGGCAGGAATGAAGGAGGAATCGAGGATGGGGTAGACCTTAGGCCACTGATTAGAAGATTGCATATTCAACTCACCGTCGACTTTCATAGAGCGTATTTCAAAATGATTTTGCTGATACGGTTGCGATCCCTCAGGGGCTGAAGCCCTTTGTTTATAAGAACCTTTTCGGCACGACTAAAGTCGTGCCCTGACACAAAGCATTTTTCTTAAAAACACATCCTAGTAACAATGGACACTCATTGCTTCCGCGCTTCGGCCTCGGCCAGCCAGCCTCGGCGCAATCGCTCCTCTGGGATGCTCGACAGGTAAGGCTTGATGTCCAGAATCGGCGTACCGCCGAGCATGTCCACGCCGCGCACATGAAGCGAGCTGCCCCGCGACCCAGCAATTCGACAACTGTGAGGCCGATGGGGTTGGGTCGGCGCGGAGATCGCGTGGAAAAAACACCGTGGGGGCGGTCGTCGGAGGGCGGCGTGACCATCAAATCGAATCCATCGGAACAGTCGAAGGCCCAAAGCACAATCAGGTGTGAGTAACCCTCGATGCCGGTAAGACCCTGTTCAAATGCGGGCAGGACATTCAGCGTGCCCTCCGCCTCATGTTTTGCGCCAAGCCCCTTGGGGATTGCCTTTGTATCGCTGAAAGGGCTGCTGACAAACCCAATCGGTTGCGGTGTGAACATGAATGCTGGCGCCTCTGCATCCATACTAAATGCGCGCCAGCGGAGAGAACCGGGAACAGAACGCCCCAAGAATCGCCATGCGGCGACTGTTCCCTGTTCCCTAATCTCTGTTCCCTGCCCTTTTACGTCTCGTCCGCCGACGGACCGTACATACCGGGGATTGGCTTGTTGAGCAGGCGCAGGTAGACACCCAACTGGGCGCAGTGGTGGATCATGTGGTTGAGCACCCAAGTGCGAAAGGCCTGGTGCTTCGGTTCGTCAATATAGGTCTGGCCGTCGTAGATAAATTTCCAGTGCTCTTCCCACTTCCCAGGGTTGAATTTGGCCAGCACCGCCTTCGTCTCAGCCACCTGTTTGTCGAAGCGTTCCATGAGCGCCTTTGTAGAAGCTGGAACGTAAGGCTCGAATTTGCGATCTGAGGACAATTCCATCTTTTCTTTGGTCAGGATTTCAATCGCCCACTCACCGGGCGTCTCCGCGACGTGTCCGGCTAACCGACCCAGGCTCATGGATTTGGGATGAGGTTTGTAGTTGAAGTCGGCGTCTGCGGGGATGGCCGCAAGGAGCTTGCGTGTGCTGGCGGTTTCCCGGTCGAATTCGGCAATCAGTTCCTTTTGAAAGTCCATTCGGCAACCTCCCAAGTTGCAAAGTAAGCATATAACAAGCCGGCCAGAATTGGAGGTGAAAATTGAATTACTCTGAGAGATGAGCGTTCAATCGACAAAATTCGACGCTGAAAGCGAGTATTCTCAGGGCGTGAGGATGCGTATGAAATGGCAGTTCTTCATTCCGTCGGCTTCCCTCGTGGTGGCTATTGCTGCCGCCGCGCAATCAGCCGGATCGGCGCCGCGCCTTGATGCATGGAAGATCATCGGTCCGGGTGGCGGAGGAACCATGATTTCTCCCACAATCAGCCCGCATGATTCTACCCTTGTGCTGGAACGCTGCGACATGACCGGGAACTACATTACGCTGGATGGCGGCCAGACGTGGCGCATGTTCAACCTGCGTGCGGGCATCGTCACCTTTGCTTTCGATCCAGGTAATCCCCGGCGCATTTACGCGGGAGGCGCTGCTTTGTGGCGCAGCGACGACAACGGCCAGACGTGGCGCATGATATTCCCTAATCCAGCCATGAAGACTGTCGAGCATCAGAATGGCGATCACGGAGGCTATAGCCTGACTTCAAGCGACAGGAATTACGTCACCGGGCTAAGCATCCAACAGATCGTTGTGGATTCGAATGAGGTCCACATTGCGTTCACCGATCCGCATAACGGAGGAACAACGCTTTTGGCTTCAAGGGACGGCGGAGCATCCTTCCTGCACGAGGACACGTATCCGTCGGATAAAATCCTTCTCCTCGTCTATGGCAACGGGAACAGGCTGGCGATTGGCGAGCATGGCGCCTATCCAGGACGGGCAATATCCGCCTGGCGCATTGCCAGGCCAGACGAGAAAATTGCACATGCCAGCGCCGGAGAAGCAGACGGCAAGATTTACGTTTTTGCAACAACGAAAAAGGGAGATGTGTTTGTCTCCGAAGACAACGGCACAAGCTGGCAAATGAGAACGCCGGCGCTCGGCCAGCAGTCAGGCCAGTTTGGCGCAATCGCAGCGGCAAGCGGCAATGGGCGGATTGCCTACATCGGGTTTCGCGGTCTGAAGCTCGGCGATGGCCCTGAAAACCTTTATAACGGCATCGCGAAAACTCTCGATGCGGGCAAGAGCTGGTCGATTGTTTTCCGCGAATCGACCAGGGCCGCATCCAACCTAGATGCTTCCTGGATCGAAGAACGCGCGGTTGGCACAGAGTGGGAGGGCTACAAGAGCATCATCTTCGATGCTCCATACAGCTTGGGTGTCGCTCCCGGCAATTCGGATATCTGCTACGCCACCGACCTCTTCCGAACGTATCGGACGCTGGACGGAGGCAAGAGCTGGGCGCAAGTGAATTCCGCACGCACGGCAGATCATCATTGGACAACCCGCGGCCTTGACGTTACTACGGCTTACGGCGTGCAATTCGACCCATTCGATCCCCGGCACATCTTTATCGACTACACCGATATAGGAGCATTTGACAGCCAGGACGGGGGCCGGTCGTGGGAATCGGCTACCAACGGGGTTGCGGATGCCTGGCGGAACACAACGTACTGGCTGGCATTCGATCCGCAGGTTAAGGGCCTGATGTGGGGGGCATTCAGCGGAATCCATGACCTTCCCCGGCCGAAGATGTGGCGGAATGGAAATTTTGTTGATAGGGCCACGGGAGGCGTCGGCATTTCGACCGATGGCGGGCGGAGCTGGAGCCCTTCCAACAGCGGGATGAGGGAAACATCCGTCACGCATATATTGCTCGATTCCGCATCTCCTGTTGGGCAGCGCACCCTGTATGCATGCGGGTTTGGCGTGGGCATTTATAAGTCGACAGACAACGGCAAAACCTGGCAACTGAAGAATAACGGGATCACCGAATCAGAGCCCTTTGCGTGGCGCATTGCGCAAGCCGGCGATGGCACGCTCTATCTGATTGTGGCCCGCGGCAACGAAGGCTACTTCGGCGAGACAAATGGGAGCGGCGCGCTTTACAAATCCATCGACAAGGCCGAGCACTGGACCAAGATGAAGCTGCCTGAAGGAGTCAACGGGCCAAACGGATTGGCGCTGGACCCGCGAGACAACCGTCGCATGTACCTGGCCGCATGGGGACAGGAGCGAGAAGGCGTAGACACCGGGGGCGGAGTATTCTTGTCCACGGACGGGGGGCAGAGTTGGAAGCCTATCTTCAGCCAGTCCCAACATGTTTACGATGTAACGATTGATCCAGGCGCTCCGGACAAGCTCTATATCTGCGGCTTTGATGCGGCCGCTTACCGCTCGATCGATGCCGGCCTTCATTGGACACGAATTCAGGGTTACAACTTCAAGTGGGGCCACCGTGTGATTGTCGATCCCAGCGACTCATCGAAAATCTACATCACCACGTTTGGCGGCAGCGTGTGGCATGGTCCGGCCGCCGGCGACCCTAGCGCGCGTGAGGATATTTTGACGCCTATTCCGATTGCCCAATAGAGCGCCGCACATAACGGCCTGATCGCATCGTTTGACGGTGTGCCGCAAGATGCCGGATTTAGTCTGGCTTGACTCCGCTTTATTCAGTTCTTTTCGGCCAGAAAGTTTTCCATGAACTTGGTATTGAATTCCCCGGTGCGAAAGCCGGGATCGGCAAAGATGGCCTGGTGCAGCGGGATCGAGGTCTCGATGCCCTGCACGACAAATTGACTCAGCGCGCGCTCCATCTTGGCAATCGCCTCTGCCCGGTCGCGGCCGTGGACGATCAGCTTGGCAATCAGCGAATCATAGTAGGGCGGGACCACGCTCTCGGCGTACTGCGCCGTGTCCACGCGTGTGCCGTTGCCGCCGGGGACGTGGAAGACCGTGATCGTGCCCGCTGAAGGGGTGAACTTTTGCGGGTGTTCGGCGTTGATGCGGGACTCAATGGCGTGGCCGCGGATCTCGAGTTTGGGGGGCAGAATGGCGTCCAGCCGCTCCCCGCCGGAGATCAGCAATTGCGCCTTGACCATGTCCACACCGGTAATGGCCTCGGTGATGGGATGCTCGACCTGGATGCGGGTGTTCATCTCGATGAAGTGGAGCTGGCCTTCCTCATCCATTAAAAATTCGACCGTGCCGCAGTTCTGGTAGCCGATCTCTCTGAGGCAGTGGCAGAGGGTGCGGCCGATCTCCTCGCGCATCCTGGGCGTCACCTTCAGGCTGGGCGCCTCTTCAATAAGTTTTTGATGGCGGCGCTGGATGGAGCACTCGCGCTCAAAGAGCGAAACCACATTGCCGTGCTCGTCGGCCAGCATTTGGAACTCGATGTGGCGGGGGTTCTCGACGAATTTTTCCATGTACAGCTCACCGTTACCGAAGGCGTTTTCCGCCTCGGTAAAGGCCGCGTGGAAGAGATTGGGCAACTCCTCCGGGGCGCGCACGATTCTCATGCCGCGGCCGCCGCCGCCCGCCTTGGCTTTGAGAATGACCGGAAAGCCCACCTTCTTTGCCCATTCCTGCGCCTCATCCACCGTGGCAACCACGCCGTCGGAGCCGGGAAGGATGGGCACTTTAGCCCGCTTCATCGCCTGGCGGGCCTTGTCCTTTTCGCCCATCAGGCGTGTGACCTCGGGCGGCGGGCCGATGAACTTGATGTTCGATTCGCGGCAGACCTCGGCGAAGTTGGCATTCTCGCTGAGCAACCCGTAGCCGGGATGAATCGCGTCCACGTCGGCGATTTCAGCGGCAGAGATGACCGCAGGCACGTTGAGATAGCTGTCGGCTGCGCGCGGCGGGCCGATGCAGATGGCTTCGTCGGCGAAGCGCACGTGCAGCGAGTGGCGGTCGGCTTCGCTGTAGACGGCGACGGTGCGAATGCCGAGTTCCCGGCACGCGTTGATGACGCGCAGCGCGATTTCACCACGATTGGCTATGAGTACCTTACGAAGCATTGAATCCCTTTGAGCGTCGTCTCACTTATCCCAGCCGAATGGAAAAGAGGGGCTGGCCGAACTCGATGGGCTGGCCGTTGGAAACCATGCACTTGACGATCTCGCCAGTTGCGTCGGACTCGATCTCATTCATCAGCTTCATGGCTTCGACAACGCCGATCACCTGCCCCTTGTTTACGTGATCTCCGGGCGAGACAAACTGCGCTGCGCCGGGCGAAGGCGAACCGTAAAATGTGCCGACAATGGGAGACTTGACGATGTGCAGGCCGGCCTCCGGGTCATCGGCCGCGGGTTCAGGAGCGGGCCGGGACGCCGGCTGGTTTGCCGCGGCCTTTGGCGACGCAGCAGGCTGAGCCGAGCCGAGCAGACGCGCCAGGTCGGCTAATCCCGCAGGCGAAGTCTCCGCCTGATTGAATTTGAGACGGATCTTCAGGTCGCCGCGATCCAGATCGAACTCGGCAACCTTATATTCCTTGAGGAATTCAATCAGTTGTTTCAGATCTGCAATGTCTTGTGCTTTCATTCGGTCCTTGATCTCCAGCCGCTTGGCGGAGGGGGTTAATCAAAGTTCGATTCGTGTTCGGTCAAAGTTCAATCAGGGCCTTGGGCGCGGGCGTGAGCGCCTGACCTCCGTTGCGGGTTACAGCCACCATATCTTCGATGCGGATGCCGAAGCGATTGGTTAAATAAATTCCCGGCTCGATGGTGATGACCATGCCGGGGAGAAGCCGGGCCGTCTCCTCAGCGCCGATGCGCGGCGGCTCGTGAATCTCCAGGCCGAGACCATGGCCGGTGGAGTGGGAAAAAACCTCCGCCAATCCTGCCTTGCGCAGCACACCGCGAGCTGCTTCGTCAACCTCCGCACAGCTTACGCCCGAAGCCACGGCGGCGACAGCGGCCTCCTGCGCCACCAGTACCGCTTCGTATGCGACTCGCTCGCTGGCCTTGGGCTTGCCCAGGTACACGGTTCGGGTCATATCCGAGCAATAACCATTGAGAATAACACCAAAATCGAGGGTTACAAAGCCTCTGCGTGGCAGCTTGGCGGCGGTAGCGCGTCCGTGCGGCATGGCGGAACGCACGCCAGAGGCGACGATGGTTTCAAAGGACATGGCCTCGGCGCCCAGTAGACGGGCTTGGTGCTCAATCTCGGCGGCAACTTCAACCTCCGCGAGGCCGGGCCGGATGAAACCGAGAATGTGTTCGAAGAGCTTGCAGCCGATGAGCGCCGCCTCGATCATCAACACCAACTCGTCCTCGTCCTTGATCTGGCGCAAAGGCACAATCAAGGGCGCGGCCAGTGCGGAGAGAAAGCTGCGGCGCAGGCGAGCGGGCAACGCGGCCCGGTAGCGAGCCAGATTGGCAACTGTGGTTTGGGTGGGGTCGAAGCCGGCGAACTCGACGCCGGATTGCGCGGCAAGCCACTGCACAGCGGCAACAGCCGGAGAGCTGGCGACAATCTCCACCTGCGCGACGGAGACCTCGGCGGCCGCCTGCGTCTTGTAGCGGCCATCGGTAAAGAGGTGGGCACTGCGGCGCGTGACGGCCAGCGCAGCGCTAGAGCCTGTGAAACCAGAGAGATAGCGGAGGTCGGGCAGGTGTGTGACCAGCAGCCCATGAAGGCCAGCTTTGGTCAAACGGCGGCGCAAGAGGCCGATGCGGCGAAAGTGGTCCACTTGTTGAGGATAACAGGAGGCGTGAGATTAGGGATCAGTAATCAGGAATCACGGAGAATGCTTGCACACAATCCGCGCTTGTCGGTAGGGTCCAAATTTGGTTTGTATTGCTAATCAGCATATTCGCATTCGGGATCAGTAGAAGCATTGAAGCGTCGGCTCTTTACATCCCAATTGCGCTGAAATCCAGTCTCACGTGTAAATCCATTGTCATCCGAATAGGTTATTGTGCCAGCGCATACAGGCCACGTGTACTGCTTTTCCTTGTGGCTAATAACGTATTCCATCACATGAAGAGCGGCACGGAAATTTTCGCTGGTGAACTTCAAATCCAACTGACGGCGTTCTCCGGGAATCAGCATGAAATTCTCCCACTCCTCAGTGCAAACATCTTCTCGCTCTATACCATGAGCTTCACTTATCAAGTAAGACTGGGCCATGCATTTTAGGATTCGGGCGACCGTTCCTCCAGTGTTTGTGATCTGCAATTGAATCTTCCATAGCTTATTATCAAGACCGTCATAGATTGCGGAAGTGATGGGGTCAAGCTTAATGGTCCTGACAATCACTTTAGGTCGAAACTGCGCGACGAGTGTAGCACGAGCTAGCTTGGACTGTTGCCAGATTGCTATCAGAGTGAACGCAGTAATGACCACGTAAACTGCCGTGAGATATACCATGACCCATTCATACCGTGCGAATGTTGGCAATGTTCTTTCCTCTCACTCATGCCGTAAGGATCGAATCTCCTCACAAATTCCTCCAGCGAGAAATGTAAGGAAAAAACAAAAACATATCGTGGCCAAACCATAGGAATGGTGATCAACCAACCCCCCGCAGCAAACAGATAAAAACGCGCATATTGCTCCTCCCCATCTACCCATCACTCCATCGCCTTTCTGCAAACCTCGCTCTTCCAGTCATGCCGAATTTGCGACGTGTTGCCATAGAGCATAACTTTCTAGAACGCCGGTCGGACCGGCTTCTTCTGCTCAGGATTGGCGTCGGCGGCGTGTTGGTCGCTCTGGCGATCCATCCATTCGTCGAGGCGGCTGCGCTTGAAGCGCCAGCGGTTGCCCAGCTTGAAGGCGGGGACGAAGCCCTCGGAGGCATATTTGTAGAGCGTGTCGGAGGAGATGCCGAGGTAGTCCGAAGCCTGGCGAATGTCCATGACCTCGCGCACCTCCGGGACGAGCAGGTTAGAGCGGACGGCGGCGCTGCGCATGGTTTCCTCCGAAAGGTACGGTAGCCTTGGGCGGGATTCCGGCAAAGCTGCCGGTACTTCTGTATATAACGCGGTTTCAAGGGAGATTTCAAGGGATTTCAGACAGTTACAGGAAATTCATCGGCTTTAGGGATACCGATTTGGGAAGCTTTCCAGAGGAATTCCGGCCAAGTACGCATCCTGTTGGGGCGCAGTGACAGCCTACCCCAAGAGCTTGGGTTGTTATGCAGGATGGTGCGCTGCGGTCTTAGTTCGGGTCGTCGCGGCGGTGCAGGGTTGGTCTGTCGTCGCCACTGGGGCTGGAAGTGCTGGACGGACTGAACGAGCCGACGCCGGCCTTGCGCAACGAGGGTTTGTTGGTGTTTCTGGAGCCGGTGAGGCGGCGCTTGTTTTCGATGCGCGCCAGCCGCGCCTTCACGTCGTCAAACTCCGAGGTGGTCACCAGGTACTCATCGCGCGCGGGTAGGATGCGTGCAATTTCTTCCTGCGTGCGGAGGATGCGTTCGGGGGTCTGCGGGTGGTCGGCAAAGACCTTGGCGACGGCGCCGGGCTTGCGCTTTTCCAGCGCCTGAATCTTCTCAAAGAAGGTGATGAAGGCTTGCGGGTCGTAGCCGGCGCGGTACATATACTGCACGCCCAGGTAGTCGGCCTGCGCCTCAAAGTCGCGAGAGAACTGCAGGAAGGTTACGGGCACGACTATACTGGCAGCCTCGTAGGCACCGTAACCCGTCCAGCCGCCGATGAAGATCAGCGGAACCATGCCGATCTGGGCATAATTCTGGCGCGTCATCTCGCGTGCGGCATGGTGGGCGCAGACGTGGGCAATCTCGTGGGCCATCACCCCGGCCAGTTCCGCCTCCTCGTCAGCGTTCAGGATCAGACCGGAGTTGACAAAGAAGTAGCCGCCGGGCAGCGCAAAGGCGTTGATCTCGTCCGAATCGATCACCTTGATGGTGAAGGGCACCTTGCAATCGGAGTTTTTGACAATGTTTTGCCCGATGCGGTTCACGTATTCGGTGACCACCGGATCGGTGATAAACCTTGTGCTCTTCTCGATCTGCATGGCGTAAGTGCGGCCCATCTTGATCTCATAATCTGTCGAGTAGAAATTCCTGAACCCCCGGCCGCCGATTTCGCGATTGCCCACGGCATTCACGTCGTCGATGGAGCCCGGTTTCACGTTGACCAACTGACTGCCAGGCTCGATTACCTTGTTGGGATTGAGGGCAGCAGCCGGTGTATCTGCGCCGACTGGCGTGGTTCCGGGAGCGGGCTGGGCTGTGGGCGGGCTTGCCGGAGGCGAGCTTGGTGGCGGCGTGCTGGCTGAAGTGGATTGTGCCAAGGCTGTCACGGCCAGGGCAAGCGTCAAACCCGCCATCGCCGCCACTTGGGAAGTTCCGCGAATCGTCCTCATCGCCTACCTCCTGCCCAAATCCATTTTCGCAGTTCGGACTCCGCGGGGCCAATCGAGCAGGTATTATTTACACATACGAACGCCCCACCCTTGCGGATGGGGCGCTTTTGCTTTTGTGATCGAAGGGTGACCGCTGGCCCCACCGCAGGTGGCTAGTCGTAATACTCCAGGCCCAGGTGGGTAATCAGGTCCGCGCCCATGATGTGGCGCAAGGTGTTTTTGAGCTTCATGGACTGGATGAAGAGGTCGTGCTCGGGATAGAGGCCGGCGGCGGTCTGCGGCGACTTCAGGTAAAAGCTCAGCCACTCCTGAATACCGATGGAGCGCAGCGACGGCGTGCGCTTGGCCAGGTCGAGAAAGAGCACCAGGTCGAGCGCGATGGGCGCGGCCAGAATCGAGTCGCGGCAGAGAAAGTTCACCTTGATCTGCATGGGGTAACCCAGCCAGCCGAAGATGTCGATGTTGTCCCAGGCCTCTTTGTCGTCGCCGCGCGGCGGGTAGTAGTTGATGCGAATCTTGTGGTAAAGGTTCTTGTAGAGATCGGGATAAAGCTCCGGCTGGAAGATGTAATCCAGCGATCCCAGCTTGGACTCCTCCTTGGTTTTGAAGGATTGCGGATCGTCCAGCACCTCGCCGTCGCGATTGCCGAGAATGTTGGTGGAGAACCAGCCCCTGACGCCCAGCATGCGCGCCTTGAAGGCCGGCGCCAGCACTGTCTTCATGAGGGTCTGGCCGGTTTTGAAGTCCTTGCCGCAGATGGGCGCGGCGTTGCGCTTGGAGAGTTCGATCATGGCCGGGGTGTCGACGGTGAGATTGGGCGCGCCATTAGCAAAGGGCACGCCCTCGCTCAGCGCCGCGTAAGCATAGATCTGCGAGGGCGCAATGGCGATGTCGTCGTTGTCGAGGCCTTTCTCGAAGGCCTCTATCGACTGGTGGACAGCCGTCGGCTCGATGAAAATCTCCGTCGAAGCGGCCCAGATCATCACCACGCGGTCCACGGTCTTCTTGAAGGCGCGAATGTCGGCGATGACCTGATTGGCGAGGTCGCGCTTGTTCTTGCCCTTCTTGACATGCGTGCCATTGAGGCGCTTCACATAGTACTGGTCGAAGACCGCAGGCAGCGGCTTGATGGTCTCCAGATAGGGCTTCAGTTGCGTCAGAGTCTTCTCGTCCAGTACCTTGGCGTGCGCGGCGGACTCATAAACGTTGTCGGTGAAGATGTCCCATCCGGTAAAGACCAGGTCGTTCAGTCCGGCCAGAGGTACAAAGTCCTTGATCAGCGGCGATTTGCTGTCTGTGCGCTTGCCCAGACGAATAGTGCCCATCTGCGTCAGCGATCCGATTGGCTTGGCCAGTCCTCGGCGAACGGCCTCGACTCCGGCGATCATAGTGGTGGCGACGGCGCCCAGGCCGATCACCATCACGCCTAGTTTGCCCTTTGCGGGCTCAATCTTGCCTGCTGTTTTCTGGCCGCCTTGCTCTTCAGTTCCCATTGTTTCTCCTAATCGTGTTTTGCTGGCTCCGGTTTTCCGGGCCGTTCAAATCTGTTCAGACAACCACTTCACGTTCACGCAGTTTCCGCGTGCCTAGCGCGCTTTAAGTGCGACCAGACAAACCACAGCAACCCCGCCAGCAGCGCCAGTTCCACCACCAGGTGAAAGCGGTGGAAGGCGGCGTGATAGCGCGGGTCGGTGTGCCATGCATCGCCCAGCCTCATGCCCGCATAAGCCAACGCGAAACACCACGGCCAAGAACCGACAAAAGTATAGATGTGAAAACGCAGCTGCGGCATTTTGGCGATTCCCGCAGGAAATGCGATAAAGGTGCGCACCACCGGCAGCAGACGCGCGATCAGCACTGTGATGGAGCCGTACTTCAGGAAAAACTCCGTCATACGGTCCAGATCGTGGTGGCTCATCAACACCCACCGGCCGTAACGCTCCACCAGCGGCCGCCCGCCCTTGGCGCCTATCCAATAAGCAACCATCGAGCCCAGGTTGCAGCCGATGGCCCCGGCGGTTGCGACCCAAAACAGCCCCAGCCACACGTTGCCACCACCAAAGCGTCCGGGAGTGAGAAGCTGGTCCAAGCCGTTGTGATGGTAGATCGTCAGAACCCCTGCAAAGGGCATGATAATCTCGGAGGGCAACGGAATGCAGGCCGATTCGATTCCCATCAGCGCCATAATTCCGGCGTAGCCGCCCATATCGATCACGTGGGTTACAAAATGCACCAGCAGGGTAATGATCTTTTCATTCATGGGCGCTTTCAGTATAAGCCATTGTGCCAATGGGTGTTCCCATGATACGAAAGTGGCTGAAAACATCATTGCAAACGTCTGCAATTCCATTTTGTTACGATGAGATGGCGGCTGCAAGTTAGAGTTGTGTTGGAGGTGAGTGCCATGACAGATTTTTCACCTGTCCCATTGACCCTGGAAGGCTCGTTCGTGCTGCACCAGTTCTTCCGTTTCGACTGGAAGGCGTGGCAGTCCTGCGCGGACAGCGAACGCAAAAGCATTGCCGCTGAGGCTATTGCCGCGCTTCAGCGTCTGGAACGTGCAGCGCCTGACGCGCCCGTGCGGACGGCGCTCTATTCACAGCTAGGACACAAGGGCGACCTGATTCTGCTTCACTTCCGCGACTCGCTGGAGGCGCTCAATCAGGTCGAGCTCGATCTGGCGCAGACCAAGTTGTACGACTTCCTCGACCTGCGCCACTCGTATGTATCGGTAGTCGAACTCGGCCTCTACGAATCGAGCCGCAAGACCTGGGAAGCCGCCGCCGCGAAGGGCCTTGAGCCGAACTCTCCCGAATTCCAGGCGGAAGTTGCCGCCAGCCTGGAGCGCGCCTCCGCCGCCATGGCGCCGCGCCTCTTCCCCGCTGTGCCGGAGGCCAAGTACCTCTGCTTCTATCCCATGGACCGCAAACGCGGAAAGCAGGTCAACTGGTACACCTTGCCTTTTACGGAAAGGCAACGGATGATGCAGGAGCACGGGTTGATCGGGAGAAAGTATGGCGACGTGGTGAAGCAGATCATCTCCGGGTCGATTGGAATGGACGATTGGGAGTGGGGCGTAGACCTCTTCGCCGACGACCCGGTGGTCTTCAAAAAGCTGATTTACGAGATGCGCTTCGACGAGGTCAGCGCGGTGTATGCGCAATTTGGGCAGTTCTTCATCAGCGTCAGGCTGCCGATAGAGAAGCTGGGCGAGTGGCTCGAAGGAAAGCTGTAGATTTTCCGTTCAGAGTAGAATGCTTGATATGGAGAAGCCCGAAGATCAGAAGATTTGCCCTGAATGTGGCCATCTCTTTAAGGGCAGTGGATACGACGGTATAGACGCGCATTGGCGCGCGAAGCACGAACATCTAATGCCTTATCGAGTGGCATGGCCACTGTTAAAATCCGGCACGTATCAGCGCCAGACTAGGTCAATCGAAGATTTCTGCGGCTCTTTGGTTCAGGAGGGTGGGCCGAAGCTCACAATCGCTCAAATCAAGAAAATCACCGAAGATGCCTGGGCGGGTAAGCGATGAACTCAGCGCGGTGTATGCGCTCTTTGGGCAGTTCTTTATTGGCATGAGGCTGTTGATGGAGAAGCTCGGCGGATGGCTGAAGGGAAAACTTGGCGAACCATGATGTCCACGAAACTCATAACGACAACACGCACAATCAATCGAGCATTAGCCCCTGACCGCATAGCCGCCATTCTCAACGGCCTCGACGAAGCCTATCCCCGCGCCGAGTGCGCGCTCACGCATCGCTCACCATGGGAGTTGCTGGTGGCGACGATTCTCTCCGCGCAATGCACCGACGTGCGCGTGAACATGGTCACGCCGGAGTTGTTCCGCCGCTTCCCTACCCCAGCGGCGATGGCCAAAGCGACGCTACCGCAACTTGAAGCTCTCATCCGGACGACGGGCTTTTTTCGCAACAAGGCCAAATCGATTCAGGGCGCGGCGCGCAAGATTGTCGCGGAATTCGGAGGGCAAGTTCCGCAGACGCTTGCTGAGATCATCACCCTTCCCGGCGTAGCGCGCAAGACGGCCAACGTGGTTCTTGGCGTCGCCTACGGCAAGGCTGAAGGCGTGGTGGTGGACACGCACGTCTTTCGCATTGCGCGCAGGCTGGGCCTGGCCAAAGGCGATACGCCCGAAAAAGTGGAGCAGGAGTTGATGCGGATTCTGCCGCAAAAGCGCTGGATCAGCTTCTCGCACCAGATTATCCATCACGGACGCGCGGTCTGCGTAGCGCGCAAGCCCAAGTGCGAGCGCTGCAACCTGGAGCAGCTTTGTACGGCAAAGGAGAAGACGTGGCGGAGTTAGCCACCTGCGGTGGGGCGAACTGCCTTCGGCGCGCCATATGGAGGTTGTCGCTTTCCTAGACTAGAAACCATCTCATAAACACAATTCAGTCCGCAGAAAGCATCTCTCAGGGGCTGAAGCCCTTTATTTTTACGGCCCTTTTCGGCACGACTGAAGTCGTGCCCTGACACAAAACAGGTTTTTGAAACACACTTTAGTCGCGTTCCTTGCGCATGATTCTCAGGACGTTGCCAAGAAGCGTCATTCCGAGACCCACAACAAAGATCACCCAAATAAAGTAGAGGCAGAAGTTTCCAAAGCCCACCCCCCAGTCGCCGGCTAAGATGTAGACTCCGTTGGCGCCCAGAATTACTATCCCAAGGGACAGAACCACGCTAAGAGCGAGCAGAACGATTCCAAGCCGTAACATCAATATCTCCCCCTGTTCCTATCCAACCGGTCAGTATACTCCAGTTCATTGTCAGCGGAACAGACGCTCGACTGCGGCAATCAGGCCGGGAATATCAGAAGGCACTGCCTCGACGGCGGGCGGCCAGCCAAGTTCGCGGAGCGTCTGACTGGTAACTGGCCCAATGGAAACCGCCGGAACGGCGGCAAAAGGCCACGCAACACCGGCTGCGCGGGCGGCTTCGGCCAGATGAATTGCGCTGGAGGAACTGGTGAAGGTGGCTGCATCCAGAGCTTCAGCAACGGCCCTGCGAAGCTGTTCTGGCGCGGCTTCAGGCAGGACGTTGCGGTAAGCATCCACTACATCGACTTGAGCGCCCACAGCGCGCAAGGCATCGGGAATTACGTCGCGCGCAACGGCGGCGCGGGCCAGCAAGATTTTCTGCCTGGATGGCCGGTTCTGAATCGATTGCAACAACCCCTCGATCAAACTTTCGGCAACGTAGGCCTGCGGGACAAAGGCAACTTGCAATCCAGCCTTGCGTGCTTCTGATGCCGTCGCTGCGCCAATTGCTGCTACCTGCATCCGTGCCGGCTGCTCCAGCTCAATCTCCAACGCCGCCGCCCGCTCAGCAAGCACGCGCACCGCATTGGCGCTAGTCAGAATCAGCCAATCGTAGCTATCAAGTTGGCGCAAAGCTGCGTCAAGCGGCTCGAAGCTGGCTGGAGGACGTATCTCCAGCACCGGAACCTCGACCGGCTCGGCTCCCAGCGCGCGCAAGCCTTCGCTGAGCATGCCGGCCTGATGCGCGGCGCGGGTCACCAGAACCCGGCGGCCAGCCAACGGCAGCGCATTCACCGCAAGCCTCCGGCAGCCTCAAGCAGCGGCCCGGCTCCCGCATCGATCAGTTTGTGCGCCACCTGCCGGCCCAACGCGACGGGGTCCGCGCCGGCATGAAGCGCCATGTGGTAGATTCGGACAGACCTCCCGGTTTCCGGAGCAGCGACGACGGCAAAGAATTCGTCCCAAAGAGCTTCCTCTGCGCCGGAATCCTCATTCAGCCACGGACGGCAGTGAATGCCGATGGGAACCTGGCAGCCTCCGCCAAGAGCGGCAAGTGCAGCCCGCTCAACGGTGACGGCAAAACGCGTGGGCGCATGGTCGAGAAAGGCAACCGCCGCAATTGTCGCCGCGTCGTCTTTGCGGGTTTCGATGCCCAGCGCACCCTGGCCGGCCGCCGGGCAAAACTCCTTCGGCTCCAGCCGCTGGCGGACCCACTCAGTTTTTTCCAGGCGGTCAAGGCCGGCCACAGCCAGCAGAATCGCATCCACCTGACCCTCGGCCAGCTTGCGCAGGCGTGTATCCACATTGCCACGACATTCTTGCGCTGAGATATCGGGTCTCATGGTCTTCAACTGAGCGCGGCGGCGCTGACTGCTGGTGCCCACGCGCGCGCCTACCGGCAACGCTGCGAGACTTTCATAGTTCACCGAAACAAAGACATCTCGCGGATCGACACGTTTGGGCGTGGCAGCCAGTGTGAAAGGCTCCGGCAGCTCGGTGGGCAAATCCTTGAGCGAATGAACGGCCAGGTCCACGCTTCCGGCGGCCAGAGCCTCCTCAATCTCTTTGGTGAACATTCCTTTTGTGCCGACCTGAGCGAAGGTAATTTCGTGCAGCCGATCACCGGTGGTTTTGATGATCTTAATATCAACAAAATGGCCTTCGTTACGGAGCAAGGCGGCGATATGGTTGGCTTGCCAGAGGGCCAATTGCGAGCCACGGCTTCCGATGCGCAGGTTCATTTGCGGCCTGCCTCGCTGGTATCGCTCACTTGTGCTTTTTCTGTTACATGATTATCCGTACCGGCGGGCAACGACCAGGTCTCGCAGAGCGCTTCCAGGCGTGCGGCATCGTTCTCGCGGGCAGCCTGCTTGAGCGCCTGCATGGGCGGATGAAGAAACTTGTTGACCAGCCCGCGGGTCAGCGCTTCGACAACCGCAATCTGCTCCGCGCTCAACGGTCCCAGGCGGGCCTGCGCGCGCTTGAGCTCTGCCTGACGAATCTCCTCGGCCTGGCGTTGCAGGGCTACGATGGCCGGAGCCGCGTTGACGGTGAGCTGCCGCTGATGGAATCGTTCGACCTCGCCGGCAATCAGCGCTTCGGCTGCCGCAGCTTCGCGGCTGCGTTCGGAGAGGTGCGCCACAGCCACCTGCTGCAGGTCATCGATGTCGTAGACAAAGATGCCCTCCAGCTCGCCCATCTGCGGGTCCACGTCGCGGGGCACGGCAATGTCGATGAAGAACATAGGCCGGTTGCGGCGGCGATGAAGAAAGGCCTGGCCGTGCTCGCGGCGGAAGATAGGATGCGGCGCACCGGTGGAGCTGATGACGATGTCGGCCTGGCTGGCCGCCTCGTAAAGCTCTTCGAAGGGAATCACCTGGCCGGTAAAGGATTCCGCCATGCGCCGCGCGCGCTCCTGGGTGCGGTTGGTGACCAGAATCGCGCCAGCGCCCTGCTGAACGAGATGGCGTGCGGCCAGCTCGCTCATCTTGCCCGCGCCAACCAAAAAGACGGTGCGGCCCTGAAGCGAACCGAAGATTTTGCGGGCCAATTCAACCGCTACCGAGGCGATGGAAACGGAGTTTGAGCCGATCTCTGTCTCGGTGCGGACCCGTTTGGCAACGGCAAAGGTGCTCTGTAAGAGGTGTTCGAGCTGCCCGCCGATGGTTCCCGCGGAGCGCGCCACGGCAAAGGCCTCTTTCACCTGGCCAAGAATCTGCGGCTCGCCCACAACCATCGAGTCCAGGCTGGCGGCCACGCGGAAGAGATGGCGGACGGCCTCCTGGTCGTGGTGTGCGTAAAGATGCTGAGCCAGTAACGCAGGATCAAGGCCGAAATGCCGGTGCAGGAAGCTGGCTACATCGATAGCCGGCGACTCGACGGCGGCCAGAATCTCCACGCGGTTGCAGGTGGAGACAATCATGCACTCGGCTACTCCGGGCACGGCGGCCAGGGCGCGGGTGGTCTCCGGCAGCTCCTCGCGGGAGATGGCGATGCGCTCGCGCAGCTCGATAGGCGCGGTCTTGTGATTGACGCCGATGAGGGCCAGGGTCATTGCGGACTGTACCTATGAAGGCGGCTGACAACATTGGCCGCAAGCACCACCAACATGATGAGGAAGACTGCGCCGGAGAGAATGGCAGCCCGGCGGCCGCGCAGGCCGGCGACGCGGCGGACAAAAAGCAGAGTGACGTAAACCGCCCACATCGCAAAGGAGGCGATAACCTTGGGGTCGTAAAAGTAAGTGGCGCCGCGAGTCGTCTCAGCCAGCACCGAGCCAATGACCAATCCGACTGTCATACAGGGAAAACCGAATTCCAGCGTTGCGTGGGCGATGCGCTCCAGGGTATCGAGGGGCGGCAGCCAGTCCAGGGAGAACCACCATGAATCCTGGCCGTGCTTTTGTTTACTTTTCAGGCGGCGCTCCTGGACGAGGTAAAGCACCGATGCCAGCAGGCTGAAACCGAGGGCGACGTAGGCCGCCATCAACGCTGAAATGTGGACCACAAGCCAACTGGTGTGCACCCCTTGCGAGGGGAAAGTGTAGCGGTCGGGCCCCAGGCAGGGGATAAAAACCGCGAAGAATGTGAGCGGCAGGACAAAGATTCCAAGGGAGATGGCATCGTAGAACCACCAGACAAGTAAAAACAGGCCGGCCATGGCAAAACCCAGCAGCGATTCGACCTCGCGGACGCCGACGGGCATTAAATGGCCGGCCTGGAAGAGCATTTCAACGCATGAAACGAAGTGGAAGAAGAAGGCCATGCCGGCCAGGTGGACGCAGGTTTTGCGCCAGCGCTCAATGCCGTAGAGCACGGCCGGAAAAACGGCTACAGCGGCCGCCGCATAGAGGATTGCCGCAACTCTGAGCCAAAGAACATCCATTTCGATTCTCACCTTACTGGTGCAAGAAACAGTATACTGTGACGCAAATCACCAAGCGGAACTCAAAACCAAGACTTGCCGTCTTCCTGCCATTGTCGCGCACTGCCTGCGCTGCACCGGGTCACGTTAACGTTGCGACATTACACCTCCGGTGAATGTGGCAGCAAATGAATGTACTTATTGGCTAGTTTGCTATTTTATTCCCGATACGTTGATGAAATAATAGATTTCTTGCGTATATACTTTACGAACGTAAGCCATAGGCAAAGGAGGCATGGCATGTCCGATTCCGCCAAGGAAAAACACCTGGATCCCCTGGGATGGAAGATGCTCATCGAGCTGCAAAAGGACGCCCGCATCTCTTTTGCCGAGTTGGGCCGCCGGGTGGGGCTCTCCACGCCTGCCGTGGCGCTGCGCGTTCGCCGCATGGAAGAAGCGGGCATTATCCTCGCCTACCGCGCCGAGATCAGCCCATTGCAGGTGGGATTGCCCATTACAGCCTTTATTCGCATGAGCATCGTGGGCGATGTACTGCCTAGGCTGACCGCTCAGCTCCGCTCCATGACGGAAATCGTCGAGTGCTACCGCGGAACGGGTATAGATTCTTTCATCATGAAGGTGCACGTCATCTCGGTCGAGCATTTGAACGACGTGATTGACCACCTGACGCCCTTTGGAACTACATCGACCTCGGTAGTGCTGGGAGCGGTTGTCGATAAAAACCTTCTGGGGCCAAAGAATCTCGAATGGCCGGTTCAATCAAAACCTAATTCCTAGTTGCGAATTCCGGCCAGCAGCCCTTCAATCTCCGCTTTTTCCGCGGCAGTGACCGGTAACAGCGGCGCACGGGCGCGGCCTCCGTAGTAGCCGTTGAAGTCGCAGGCGTACTTGACGCCCGCAATGCCCAACTGGCCGACGATGCGCTGGCTGGGACCGCTGATGCGCTCCTGCTTCTCATTTGCGAGCTTAAGGTCGTGGTCCTTCCAGGCAAGATAGACCTCCTGGCAGGCCTGCGGCGCGCAAGCGGCAAATCCGAGAATGGCACCGGATGCACCGGCCTCGAGCGACTCCAGCAGCGTTCCGGCTGAGCCGGTAAGCACCTGGAAGTCTACCTCTTTGGTTCGCGTCTTGATGGGCGCAGCGGTCGAAGCCGCTTTTATGGCTGCGCCGCCGGCCAGGTCGCCAGCTGAGATCAGCGCATCACCGTTTCCGGCTCTGGGCGAGAGCATCCTTCCGGTGACGGCCTCGAAGACGGGCGTGACTGTCACGGTGCGGCGGGGCGCGGCGCTGACATGCTCGACCAATGCGCGAATTCGCTCGATGCTGCCCGAGGAGTCCTTGATGGCGAGGATGTTGGGATGCTGCGCAAGCTCGGTCACCAGCTCAACAGGAATGTTGTAGGGAACGCACTGTGGAATGTTGTAGAGAATTACCGGCAGGGGCGAGCGGTCGGCCACGCTGCGAAAGTAGTGGAGCACGGCTGCGTCGGTCATCTGCCTGGCGTAGTAGGTTGGAGTGCGGAGCAGAACAGCGTCGTAACGGAATTCAGCCGCTGCCTCGGCCAGCGCGACTGTGGACTTCACGCTTTCGCGCGCCACGCCGGCGATGAGCACCTTTTCCGGCGCGGCGGCTTCAGCGGCAACGCGCAATACCTCGCAGGACTCTACGTCATTGAGCAGCGGAGCCTCGCCATTGGAGCCTAAGAGCAGCATCCCGGAGAGCAGCGTACGGGAGTAGCGGGCGATGTTGGCTTCGAGCTTGCGAAAGTAGACCCGCTCGTCGGCGTAAAACGGCGTGGGAACTGCGGCAAAGATGCCTTCTAACAGCATGGTCTTGATTGTAGAAGAAACAGTGAGTCTTCGATAGACCGGAGCAGTTGTGTGTTATTTTGCTTGATGCGTCCACTGGCTCGCACGATTATGCTGCTACGTAATCACCAGAGCCAGTGCCACCAGCCTATACTATCTGTTTCGTTGTACTTCTCACATGCTATCCATATTTCCCTATCATCCAATTGTTGACAGTATGTTGTCCAATGTGGTGCACCAGACACGTCATTATAATCAATACGGCCATACACAAATAGAGCTTGGCCAGATTTGATCTCATCCAGAATTGATTGATCGAGAAAAACCCTTTCCGCCCCATTACTCTTTTCTGCCCACTCCGGCTGGTACCCGCTCTCGGGACCAGGCATAATGATGCGAACACCATCAAGATATTCTTTCTTGCCTTCGATTTCTGATTTCAGATCAGGTAGGTTCCTGACCTTCGTTTGCCTTACGAAAGCAGTCACCTTGACGTTAAATGCTGGAGTTTTCCCAGTATTCTTTATGTTTACTTGAACCTTACCGATAAGTGTCTTAGCATTTCGATCAGGATTTTGAACACTTGCGACATTCACCCATGCTCGCTGATCAAGAATGGCGTTTTTGTATGTCGTAACGAGTGCAACAATAGACACAAAAGCAATCATTATAGAAGCGACCGTTTGCAGAACAATTGCCCAATTCCTGGGCGGCATAGGATATGTCTTAGGCTGATTCGATGCTTTTTCCTTCACGCCTTTCGCTTCATGTCCTTTCCTTTGATCTGGCATAAATCAATCCTCATCGGATAACAATATACTTTATTGTGCTATCTCAAATCCCATAATTTTCACATACAGGTCACGGCATGTAGTTGCTGCAATGCGTAGACCGTGGTTTGGCGAAGCTGCATGGCATGGATTCCCTCGGCGGCGGCCCGCGCGGCGGCGATGGTGGTGATGGTGGGAATGCGCGCCAGCACCGCGGCCCGGCGAATCGCCTTCTCGTCAAAAAATGTGTCCTGGCCGCGCGGGGTGTTGATGATGAGTTGGATGCGGTCGCCCTTGATCAGGTCCACGATATTGGGCCGGCCCTCCTTGACCTTGAAGACGCGCTCCACCGTGATGCCCGACTTCTCCAGCACATTAGCCGTGCCTTCGGTGGCAACAATTCTGAAGCCCAGGTGAACGTAGCGGCGTGCCAGTTCGACGGCTGCCGGTTTGTCGGGATCGTTGGCGCTGAAGAAGACCGTGCCGCCGGTGGGCAGAATCTGGCCGGCCGAGAGCTGCGCCTTGGCAAAGGCTTCGCCAAAACTCGTCGCTACCCCCATCACCTCGCCGGTGGAGCGCATCTCCGGGCCCAGCACCATATCCGCTCCGGCAAATTTGCTCCAGGGAAATACCGGAGATTTCACGTAGAAATGCGTCCCGGTTTCGAGATCCTTTCCTGAAGCAAGCTGTGCGGGAAGCAATTCGCGCAGCTTGCGGCCGGTCATCAGCCGCGAGGCGATTTTGGCCAGCGGAATTCCGGTTGCCTTGGAGACATAAGGCACGGTGCGCGAGGCGCGCGGATTCACTTCGATGACGTAGACGTGGTCTTGTCCCTGAGCGTCGCGCTGAATTGCAAATTGCAGATTGACCAGGCCGACGACCTTAAGCGCCAGCGCCAGCTTGCGCGTATAGGCACGCAGCACCTCCAGCGTCTCTTCGCGGATGTCCACGGCGGGCAACACGCAGGAGGAGTCGCCGGAGTGGATACCGGCCTCTTCGATGTGCTGCATGATGCCGGCGATGATCACGTCTTTCGAGTCGCAGAGCGCGTCCACGTCCACTTCGATGGCGTTCTCGAGAAAATGATCGACCAGCACCGGCCGCTCCTGCGAGTACTCGACCGCCTCGCGCATATATAACGTGACAGCTTCGGCATCATAGGCGATGACCATGGCGCGCCCGCCGAGTACGTAGCTGGGCCTGACCAGCACCGGGTAACCGATGCGCTCGCCGATGGCCAGAGCTTCTTCGACGCTGGTGGCCGTGCCGCCGGCGGGCTGGGGAATCTTCAACTCGTCGAGCATCTTGCCGAAGCGCTTTCGGTCCTCGGCCAGATCAATCGATTCCGGCGAGGTGCCGATGATGGGTACGCCGGCCGCGCGCAGCCGCTGCGCCAGATTGAGTGGCGTCTGCCCGCCAAACTGAACAATCATGCCGATCTTGGCGCCGGATTGAGCCTCGTGGTTGTAGATGGCCAGCACATCTTCCAGCACCAGCGGTTCAAAGTAGAGCCGGTCGCTGGTGTCGTAATCGGTGGAGACGGTCTCCGGGTTGCAGTTGACCATGATGGTCTCGTAGCCGTCTTCCCTGAGCGCGAAGGCCGCGTGGCAGCAGCAGTAATCGAACTCGATGCCCTGGCCGATGCGATTCGGTCCAGAGCCGAGAATGATGATCTTGGGTTTCGAAGTCGGCGGCGCTTCGTTCTCTTCGTCGTAGGTGGAGTAGAGATAGGGCGTCATGGACTCGAACTCGGCAGCGCAGGTGTCGACGAGTTTGAAGACGGGCCTGATGCCTTTGCTCTCGCGCAGTTCCCTCACCTGCTGCGTTCCGGCGTGGCCTTCCAGCTTCCACTCCTTGGCGATACGCTCGTCGCTCAGACCAAGTCGCTTGAGTTGGCGCAAGTTCTCCGCGTTGATTTCTTTGGGAGTGGTTTGCGCGATAGCCGTCTGCGCCAGCGTAATCTCGCGAATCTGGTGCAGGAACCAGGGATCGATGCCGGTGAGCCGCGCCACCTCGCGCACGCTCATGCCGCGCTCGAAGGCATAGCGGATGTAGCCCAGCCGCTCCGGCCGTGGAGTAACCAGCATCTGCGTCAACCGCCGCGGCTCCAGAATCTCCGCGCCGGTCTTCTTGCCGGTTTCAAGCGCCCGCCAGGCCTTCATCAGCGCTTCCTTGAAGGTGCGGCCAATGCACATCACCTCGCCCACCGATTTCATTTGCGGGCCAAGCGTTTCGTCGGAGCCGGGAAACTTTTCAAACTGCCACTTGGGAATTTTGACGACGACGTAGTCAATGGTCGGCTCGAAGCAGGCGGGAGTCTTTCGCGTGATGTCGTTGGGAATCTCGTCAAGCGTGTAACCAACGGCCAGCTTGGCGGCGATCTTGGCGATGGGAAATCCTGTAGCCTTTGAGGCCAGCGCCGAGGAGCGCGAGACACGCGGGTTCATCTCGATGACCGTCATGCGGCCATTGACGGGATTGATGGCAAACTGCACGTTGGAGCCGCCGGTCTCGACGCCGATCTCCCTCATCACGGCGATGGCCGCGTCGCGCATTTTCTGATACTCGCGGTCGGTGAGCGTCTGCGCCGGGGCCACGGTGATGGAGTCGCCGGTGTGCACGCCCATGGGATCGAAATTTTCAATGGAGCAGATGATGATGACGTTGTCGGCGAGGTCGCGCATCACCTCCAACTCGAATTCCTTCCAACCGAGCACGCTCTCCTCAATGAGGCACTCATGAACCGGCGAAATGTCCAGTCCGCGCGCCAGAATCTCCATCAACTCTTCGCGGTTGTAGGCGATGCCGCCGCCTGTGCCGCCCAGCGTGAAGCTGGGACGGATGAGCACCGGGAAGCCGAGCTTGCCGGCGAACTCAAGGCCGTCACGCAGATTGTTCACTAGCGCGGACTTCAGAACTTCGAGACCGGCGCGCAGCATCGCGTCCTTGAATAGCAAACGATCCTCGGCCTTCTTGATGGCTTCGAGCTTGGCGCCGATCAGCTCGACGTTGTAGCGGTCAAGAATGCCAGCGTCAGCCAGATCGACGGCCAGATTGAGCGCCGTTTGCCCGCCGACCGTGGGCAGGAGAGCAAACTTACCCAAAGGTCCGCCCGTGCGGCCAGCACCGAGCATCTCCGCTTCGATGCGAATGATCTCCTCGACATACTCGCGCGTGAGCGGCTCAATGTAGGTGCGGTCGGCGAGATCGGGATCGGTCATAATGGTGGCCGGGTTGGAGTTCACCAGCACCACCTCATAGCCCTCCTGCTTGAGAGCCTTGCAGGCCTGCGTGCCGGAGTAGTCGAACTCCGCCGACTGCCCGATCACGATGGGGCCCGAGCCAATCACCAGGATCTTCTGTATGTCATTTCTGCGTGGCATAGTCTAGTTTGAAGCCCCTAAGATTGACATGGCTCGCGCTTTGAGCGAGGTAAGAAGGTTTTCAAGGCTCAGTTCGGGCAAAGGCTGACGATAGCTTCCATCTTTGGCCGAGGCCTGACTTGAGAGCAACAGCGCCGCGCTGTCATACAGCCTCTCCCTTACCAGTTTGGTCATTAAAATCTCGTATCGCTTTGCATAGGAAGCATCGCGGAACTCGGGAAATACTGGAAAATGCGGCTCTTTTACGCTGACCGGACTGAGAGACTCATCCACTTCCTCCAACAACATCACATATCCAAGCCAAGGACGTTGGGAAAGAGTAAATGCGCCTTCCCGATAAGCGGTCCAAATGTCTGTTGCACTTCCCAAGACTTCTTCAGTGCGATTGTTGAAGTTGTTCCCAAATGAACCAACCTGCGATTTGAATTCCATTGCCGCAATCAGCTTTCCATCTACTACGACGAGCAAATCCCACTGCTTCTCTGCACGGAACCATCCAGGCAGTTCTACCTTCTTACTAAAGAAGATGTCGGACTGTTTAACCTTGCACTCAATTAGGTAGTCCCTAACCAACTCGACAAATCCATCCAACTGTTTGCCACCGGTCACAGCCGTCCGATTCCCAGCGTCTCTTGCCCCAGTCTTTGCACCCTGTTTCTGGGCTTGGTTCCCACGAGTCGACCAGAATTGCTTGATGGCTTTGCGGATTCGGTTCTCCCAATAGGGTTGCAAGCTCATGGCTCCTCCATTTCCGTCACTTTCGGCCGCCAAAAGAGACCGCCGGTCTCACGGTGGAAACGCGCCACGGACATTTTGTGATACCTCGCGCTAATTTCATAGCCGATGCTGTTTCGCCCGGTTCGAGCTGCTGCGATTGAGTTGGTTCCCGAGCCAGAGAATGGATCGACCACCACATCGCCGACAAAACTAAACATTCGGATCAGCCGCTCAGCCAATTCGATTGGATAAGGTGCGGGATGATCTTTCGTCGAAGCTCCCGTTAGACCGTTCCAAATCTGCTGAAACCAGCTCTGATAGTTCTCCGCGCTGATGATCGAGAGCAGTCGTTTGGCAGCGGTGGGCTTACGATAGCCGCCGGGTTTACGGAACATCAGAATGTACTCGACATCATTCTTGATAACGGCGTTCGGTTCATAGGGTTTGCCGAGGAAGCCTCCTCCTCCGGAAACCTCATAAGCGGCGTTTGCAATCTTATGCCAGATAATCGGCGCAAGATTGTCGAAGCCAATGTTGCGACATAGCTCCTGAATGGAGGCATGCAAAGGGACAACCGTATGCCGGCCATCGTTCTGTCGCCTGGATAGGCAAACATCGCCAACGACGCAGATCAGCCTTCCCCCGGGAACCAACAGGTCAAAGCAACGCTGCCAAACGAGCATTAGCTCTGCCAGAAAATCGTCATAGTCGCTCACATGGCCAAGCTGCCCATTGGCCTCGTCATACTTTTTTAGCGTCCAGTATGGAGGTGAGGTCAATACCAGATGTGTGCTTTCAGGATGGAGGGAACGCATTTGGCGCGCGTCTCCATGTACCAAATAATGGCTGGTGGGAATGCGCAGGATTACTTGCTCCAACAGTTTCATTGCGGCTGGGTTGCGGGCCAACCGGGGAATCTCGGTCTGTTCCAGTGAGTCAAATTGAAGCTGTCCATGCAGAAAAGATGAGAGGTCCAGTTCCGGGATGATGATCGCTCCCGGCTCCGGTTCTTCCCTTCTGGCTGCAAGTCCGCTCATGATTTCCACTCCTCCATCATGCGCCGGAAATCGCGGAAGAGGTAATTCGAATCGTGCGGGCCGGGGGCGGCTTCGGGGTGGTACTGCACGCTGAACAACGGTAGCGTGCGGTGGCGCAGGCCTTCGAGGGTCTGGTCGTTCAGGTCCACATGGGTTAGCTCCACCTCGTTGGCGTTGATTGAATCCGGATCGACGGCGAAGTTGTGGTTGTGGGCGGTGATCTCCACCTTGCCGGTGATCTTGTTCTGTACCGGGTGGTTGCCGCCGTGGTGGCCGAATTTGAGCTTGTAAGTCTTGCCGCCCAGAGCAATGCCGGTGAGCTGATGGCCCAGGCAAATTCCAAAAACCGGCACGCGGCCCATAAATTTGCGAATGGCGCGGACGGCATAATCGACTGGTTCGGGGTCGCCGGGGCCATTGGAGAGGAAGACGCCGTCGGGCTTCAGGGCGAAGACATCCTCGGCTGTGGTCTCAGCAGGAACCACCGTCACCCGGCAGCCCACGCGCACTAACATACGTAGAATGTTGAGTTTAATGCCGAAATCATAAGCCACTACATGAAGGGTGCTCCGCGCTTCAGCTTCTTGGCAGAGAGCAGTGGGAAGTAAGGGCTCACCCGTCTGATTGCGGCTGTCGGCGGAGTCGAATGTGAAAATCGATTTGGTCGAAACCACGCGCGCCAGATCGGTGCCGTCCATCTTGCGAATGGCGCGGGCCTTAGCTACCAGAACGTCGGAATTGCTCTCTGCCGTCGAAATCACGCCGCGCATCACACCATGAGTCCGCAGGTGGCGGACCAGGGCGCGGGTGTCGATCTCGGCCAGAACGGGAACCGAATAGCGCTCCATGTACTCGTCAGCTACCTGCTCGGAGCGCCAGTTGGAGCCGATGGGCGAGAACTCGCGGACAATCAGGCCCTCAATATAAGGCCGGGCTGACTCGTTGTCCGCCTGATTGGTACCGTAGTTGCCGATCTGGGGGTTGGTGAGAACCACAATCTGGCCGGCATAAGAGGGATCGGTGAAGATTTCCTGGTAGCCGGTAAGCGATGTATTAAAAACAACTTCGCCCCCGCATTCGCCCGGGTGCCCATAGCCGTGACCGCGAAAGATGCGCCCGTCTTCGAGCGCCAGAGTTGCCTGCATCGCCTCTCCGAAGGGTTAAATTCAAATGATTCTAACAGGATTTGCGGTGAATATGGTGGTAGAAATCGGACAGATTTGACAGCTTATCGCACCGTGCCCGCATCGCTTGCCGGCCAATAGACGAAAGCAGCCTTGCCGTAGATGAATGAGCGATCTACGGGGCCAAATGAGCGGCTATCAGAGGAGATGCAACGATGGTCACCCATTACGAAATAGCTGTTCGCTGGAATAACGGTCTCCGGATAGGAAACGCTGTCTCGGTACTCCTCAGGGACATACGGCTCAGCCTGCGGCTGGCCATTAAGCCAGACCGTGCCGTGGTCGATGCGCAACCGGTCGCCCGGCAGGGCGATGACGCGCTTGATGTAGCTCTTCTCCGGGTCGCGCGGATAGTGAAAAACCACCACATCACCGCGCTCAATGGCCGTGAATCGGTAGACGAACTTGTTGATGAAGAGCCCGTCCTGGTCATCCAGCCGCGGCAACATGCTGGTGCCTTCCACGCGCACCGGCTGGTAAAGAAAAACAACAATGAGGATTGCGATGACGACGGAGATCAGTATGTCGCGCAGCAATAACGTCAAGCCGCCGTATGTACGGCGTGGCGCGGACACAGGGGCGGAAGGCGCTGGGTTCAAATCTCTCCCAGGCGTCTCAGCCTCGTCGAGATGGGGAAAGTTTGTCGGAAGCGCTTCCATCGGCTCTTTCTCGTGCAGAATCAATGCGTTACAGGTTCATCATAGCGAAATACAGGAAGAAAGGTAACCCCGCAACTCGCCTTGTTAGAGTGTAATCGTTCTCCCATGAGCAAGGCCAGAGGTTAGAGAACGCACACCGCACTGGCGTAACCTCCCGGCTTCCCAAGCTATGCTACCACGCTGCCGTCCCGCCGCGATACTCTTAAAGCCAGCGTGATCAGAGACGATCAACAACCCGCTGCGGCTTCGCAGTCCTCTCCGATGGACAAGATTCCCGCCGACCTGACTCCGTTCATGCGGCAGTGGACGGCGGCCAAGCGGGAGAATCCGGATGCGCTGCTGTTTTTTCGCATGGGGGATTTCTACGAGCTTTTCTACGACGATGCGGTGACGGTGAGCCGTGAACTGCAACTGACGCTGACGGCGCGCGATCGGGAGCGAAATCAGCCGATGTGCGGGGTTCCATACCACGCCGTGGAGAGCTACCTGATGCGGCTGCTGCGCAAGGGCTACCGCGTTGCCCTCTGCGACCAGATGGAGGACCCCAAGCTGACGAAAAAAATCGTCCGGCGCGAGGTAACACGAGTGCTCTCGCCGGGAACGGCGCTCGATGCCGGGCTGGGGCAGGAGCAGAACAACTTTCTGGCGGCGTATTTCGAGTCTAAGGGCGCACATAAAGCTAAAGCCACGTCTGAGACGGTGTGCGCAGTGGCGTTGCTGGACGTTTCCACGGGCGAATTTCGCACGGCGGAGTTTTATGGCGCGACGGCGCGGCAGCAGGCGGTGGACGAGATTCAAAAGGCCGGATCGAGCGAGGTGCTGGTGGCTGCAAGCACGGAGTTGCCGGCGCAGTTGGAGCGGATTCCGGCGCGGACACGGGTCGAGGATTGGGTTTGGACACGGGAGTTTGCGGTTCCTCTGGTGGAGCGGCAGTTGAATGTGCGCTCGCTGGAGGGGTTTGGGCTTACCGGGCATCCGGCGGCGGCGATTGCGGCTGGGGCTGTGCTGCACTATGTGCGCACCACGCAGAAGAACGAGGCGCTGCACATCGACAGTTTGAAGTTTGAGGAGCACTCGACGGCGCTGGAGCTGGATCAGGTGACGGTGCGGAATCTGGAACTGGTGGAACCGCTCTTCGCCGGTCAGGATGACAGGGCGACGCTGTTTCACACTTTGGATGCGTGCCAGACGCCGATGGGCAAGCGGCTCTTACGAGCCACGATTCTGCGGCCGCTGGTGGACGCCAATATTTTGGAGGCTCGCTACGAGGCGGTGGGCGAGGCGCATGGAGACCTGCTTAAGCGCGAGGAGATTCGGCGAGCGTTTGCGGGACTTTTGGATTTGGAGCGGCTGCTGGCGCGGCTGAGCCTGGATTCGGCCGGAGCACGGGATGTGCGGGCCCTTGCCGCGAGTTCGAGCCGGTTGCCGGGGTTGAAGAAGGCGCTCGACGCAATCAAGGCAGCGCGTTGGCGCGAGTTGGCGGAGCGGCTGGACACGCTGGAAGACGTGACGGCGCGGATTCAGGCAACGTTGGTCGAGGAGCCTCCGCTGACGCTGGTCGATGGCGGAGCGATTGCCGCGGGCGTGGACGCAGAGTTAGATGAACTGCGAACGATTTCAAAAACCGGCAAGCAGCAGATTGCGGCCATCGAGGAGCGGGAGCGGCAGCGGACCGGAATTGCTTCGCTGAAGGTGCGCTATAACTCGGTTTTCGGCTATTACATCGAAATAACCAAAGCTAACTTATCGATGGCGCCAGCCGATTATGAGCGCAAACAAACGCTGGTGAATGCGGAGCGGTTCACTACGCCTGAGTTGAAGGAATATGAGCGCAAGATTCTTTCCGCACATGAGCGGTGCATCGAGATTGAGAAGCGGATCTTTGCAGAGTTGCGAAAAACTGTGCTGGAGTCGGCGGGGCGCATCAAGCGAACGTCGGCAGCCGTAGCGGAGGCGGACCTGCTGGCTTGCTTTGCGCATCTGGCGGCGGGGCGCAAGTATGTGCGGCCCACAATTTCTGATGAACCGGTGATCGAGGCCAAGGCTGCGCGTCATCCGGTTATCGAGCAGTGGATGGAGGAGACGCGCGAGGGAAGGTTCATTCCCAACGACATCTATCTGAATGCGGCGGACCCGAATGAGAAAAATGGGGGACCAAGCCTGCTGTTGATCACCGGCCCTAACATGGGCGGTAAGAGTACTTATCTGCGCCAGGCGGCAATGCTGGTGCTGATGGCGCAAATGGGCAGCTTTGTCCCGGCGGAGAGCTTGCGCTTTGGCCTCGTGGACCGGATCTACACGCGCATCGGGGCCAGCGACAACGTGGCGCGGGGCCGCTCGACGTTCATGGTGGAGATGACGGAGACGGCGACGATTTTGAATACGGCAACCAGCAAATCGCTGATCCTTCTGGATGAGATGGGGCGCGGGACGGCGACCTTTGACGGTCTTTCGCTGGCCTGGGCGACGGTGGAGTTTCTTCACGCGGAAACCCGCGCGCGGACGCTCTTTGCCACGCACTATCACGAGCTGACCATGCTGGCTGAGAAGCTGCCGCGCGTCAGGAATCTGCGCGTCGGGGTGAAAGAGGGCGCGGAGGGGATTATCTTCTTGCATAACATCGAACCGGGCGCGGCCAGCAAGAGTTATGGCATCGAGGTGGCGCGGCTCGCGGGGTTGCCGGCGGCGGTGATCGAGCGGGCCAGACACCTGCTCCGCCAGCACGAGAGGCAGGAGCGGCAGAGCGTGCAGGTGGAGACACAGGTTGATCCGGTACAGTTGACGATCTTCACGCCGCTCTCGCAGCGCATTGTGGACCGGATCGAGTCGGCAGACGTGAACTCGCTGACGCCGCTTCAGGCGCTGAATCTGCTGGAAGAACTTCAGCAAGAGCTGAAAGAAACGAAGGAATAGGGAGCGCAGCCAGCATGAACGCAAAGACCATGACGGTGGCCGGCATCATGAGCGGAACCTCGGCCGACGGGATCGATGTGGCCGTGGTGCGAATAATGCCGGGAAAGTTGCGGCCTGAGCTGAAGCTGCTGGCGCATGAGGGGTTTATATTCCCTGCCCCGCTGCGTCGTGCGGTGCTGGCAGCAATGAACGCGGCTGCAATCTCGACGGCAGAGCTGGCGCGGCTCAACTGGAGGCTCGGCCTGGCCTACGCCGAGGCAGTCAGCGCGACTGTGAAGCGGCACGCAGTGAAGCTCGACCTGATTGGCTGCCACGGACAGACGCTCTATCATCAGCCGCGCGCAGAGAGCTACGCGGGACGGCGCTTCGGCTGCACCTGGCAACTGGGCGAGGCAGCGGTGATTGCCGCCACTTCTGGCGTTCCCGTAGTTTCGAACTTCCGGCCGGCGGATATGCTGGCTGGAGGCCAGGGAGCGCCGCTGGTTCCGCTGCTGGACTATGTTCTCTTTGCCGACCGCAAGCGCGGACGGATTCTGCAGAACATCGGTGGCATCGCCAACCTGACGGCGATTCCCGCCGGCGCCAAGCCCGATGCGGTGATGGCCTTCGACACTGGGCCAGGAAATATGGTGGTTGACTGGCTAGCCCAGGAACTCTTCGGCAAACGCTTTGACCGCAACGGAAGCATTGCCGCGCGGGGCACAGTGCTCGGGCCGGTGTTGGCCGAGGCGCTGAGCAATCCTTACTTCAAAATAAAACCGCCACGCACCGCAGGACGGGAACAGTTTGGCCGCGAGTACGCGGTAAAGTTTCTCGCCAGTTGCCAACGGCACAGCGGCAAGCCCGAGGACACGCTGGCTACAGCGACCGCGTTGACGGCCGAAACGATTGCGCAGAGCTACAAAAGTTTTGCCCGGCGCGGGATGAGGGGCTGCGGAGTGGATTATATTGTCTCCGGCGGCGGAGCGCGCAATGCCACGCTGATGGCCATGCTGGCCGCCAGGCTGGAGCCTATGGGCTGCGAACTGGCAGCCAGCGAAGAGTTTGGCCTGCCCGCAGAAGCCAAGGAAGCCGCGGCTTTTGCCCTGCTGGCCTGGCAGACGTGGCATCACCTGCCGGGAAATGTGCCCCGGGCAACCGGCGCAATGCGGCCGGCGATTCTGGGACAGGTGACATATACGTAGTAGAATGCACTGAAATTCATAGTGTTCACAGCAACCAGCCACTTTATGATACGGCTCTCTCAACCTTTTGGCGGCCTGACTCGTCTACCAAAACAAGTATGAAGTTTGCCATTCCGAACGTGTATGGCGCTGGCGGCGGAATGTCGAATGAGGAAGAACGAGATGAATAAACGGTTTGCATTTCTAAGGTCGCATGTTGCCATGAGCATAGCCCTGCTTGTTGCCGCGAGCATCGCTGGGACTGTCGTGGCCGGCGCGCAGACGCCCGCGCGGTTTTTAGGCACCATAACTGCAATTGGCGGCAACACGCTCACAGTGAAGACTGACGCGGACGGGATTCATCAAGTGAACGTGCCTGCCGGAACGCCAATCAAGCGCATTTCCCCCGGCCAAAAGGATTTGAGCGCTGCGGAGATGATCTTGTTCAGCAACCTGGCCATTGGCGACCGCGCGCTGGTGAAGCTCGATCCCAACGCGCCAGCCGGCACTGAAGAAGCGTTGCAGATCATAGCCATCAAGCAATCCGACCTGGCGCTGAAGCAGCAGAAGGATCGCGAGGACTGGCAACTACGAGGCGTTGGTGGACTGGTGAAGAGCGTCGATACAGCCACAGGCGATATCGTGCTGTTCAGCGGTTCGGGAATCACGGCTAAAACCATCACCGTGCATACAACCAAGGCGACTACACTCAAACGCTATGCTCCGGCCTCAGTGCGCTTTGATGATGCCAAGCCTGCGCCGATTGATGCCATCCACGCGGGCGACCAGTTGCGGGCGCGCGGAACTAAAAATGCCGAGGGGACGGAGATTACAGCCGAAGATGTGGTAACGGGAACTTTCCGAAACATTGCAGGAACGATTTCGTCGCTGGATGTGGCGGGCTCGACACTGGTGGTCAAGGACCTGTATACCAAGAAGCCGGTCACGATTCACATCACCTCGGATACACTGATACGCCGCTTGCCAGAGATGATGGCGCAGTTTCTGGCGGCTCGGCTGAAAGGTAATTCGGGCGCGGCTGCGGCGGGCGGAAACTACCCGGCAGGCGGGCAACGCGGCGGCAGCTCCGGCAACGGACATTGGGCTGGGCGGAATGGCGGACCGGGCGGCGGCTTTTCTGATCCGCAGCAGGTGCTGAACCGCGCGCCAGCTATTCAAATCCGCGATCTGAAGAAGGGCGATGCAGTAATGCTGGTATCTACAGAGGGCACAGCCGAGGTTACTGCCATCACGCTGCTGGCGGGCGTTGAGCCACTGCTGGAGGCTCCCGCGGCCACACAGGATCTGCTTGCCAACTGGAGCATGAACACCAGCGCGCCGGATGTTTCCCAATAAGCCTACACAGAACAAACTCAAACAAGCGAGGTCATAATGCTTCCTAAATCGCGTTACTTCACTCAACTTCTGGTTACACTGTCTTTCAGCGCAGCCGGAATCTTTGCAGCGCAGGCGCAAGCTCCCGCTGCTCCGGCTGCACCTCCAGTGGCCGCGACGGTTACTGCCGCGCCGGCGACGCCGGCGGCAACAGCCACGATGCGCGGACACATCGCCGACCCGACGGGCGCGCTGATTCCAGGCGCATCGATCACCATTACAACATCGGCTGGGAAGGCTGTGACCACAACGACTTCGGACACGAGCGGCCAATATGTGGTGAGCGGCCTGGCTCCCGGCAGCTACATCGTGCAGTGTAACGTTGAGGGCTTTGCTCCCTTTACTTCTCAAGCCATACAGCTTGCGGCCGGGCAGGTGAAGCGCGTAGTCATCTCCATGGCCATGGTGGTCGCACAGCAGAGCGTGGTGGTTACCGATGAGTCGCCTCAAGTCAATGTGGAGGCCGGCGGCAACAGCAACTCCATCATTCTCAAGGGCAAGGATCTGGACGCGCTTTCGGACGATCCCGACGAACTATCAAATGAGTTGACGGCGCTGGCCGGCCCCTCGGCGGGTCCGAATGGCGGACAAATCTACATTGACGGTTTCACCGGCGGGACTCTGCCACCCAAGTCGGCGATTCGCGAGATACGCATTAACCAGAATCCGTTTTCGGCCGAATTCGACCGACTAGGCTATGGACGCATCGAGATTCTCACCAAGCCGGGAACCGACAAGCTGCACGGGCGCGCCTTTGTGATGGGGAACGACAATCTCTTCAATACCGGCAACCCATTCGTCCCGATTCCCGATTATCACAGCATCCAGTACAACGGCACCATCAGCGGATCGTTCAATAAGAATGCGTCGTTTACCTTCACGATGGAGGGGCGCAACATTCAGGACTATAACATTTACACCGCCAGCACCGCGGTTCTGAATACGACCACCGGTCTCTACTACATTCCCACGAACTCCAGTGGTGACATTATTCCCCAGACCGGTTCTGTTTTTAGTCCATCAACGCGCATTGAGATTTCGCCGCGAGTTGATCTGCAACTGGGACAGAAAGACACGCTGACCCTGCGCTATCAGTACGAGCGCGGCAGCTCGAGCGGGAGTCTTGGCTCGACGATCTCCCTGCCTGCGCAGGCCACCTCCAGCACCTCCTCGGAACACGCTATCCAATTAACCGAATCCCATATCATCAACGAACACATGGTCAACGAAACCCACTTTCAATACCGGCGCGCTCTCTCTACTACGACACCAGTAAGTACGTCGCCAACAGTTAGCGTATCGGGAGATTTCACGGGCGGCGGCTATAGTGGACAAACCAATACAGATCATAGCGACCATCTGGAGCTGCAGAACATGACCACCATGTCGGCTGGCGCCCATGCCATCAAATTCGGTACATGGATACGCGACAATCGCAACGCCAATTCGACCAACGACAATTTCAACGGCAGCTTCAGCTTCCCCTCGGTGGATGCCTATGTGGCCACGCTGAACGGGCTTATCAATAACGAATCTTTTGCGACCATTCAAGCTAATTGCCCGGCCACGCAAACCGGCGGCTGCATTCCCAACAATCTGACCTATACCACCGGCCGTCAGGCGTTCGTGGGCAACGTCTTCGACGCCGCGCTCTACTTTCAGGACGATTGGAAGGTGAATCAATTTTTCACGCTCTCCGGCGGCCTGCGCTGGGAGACACAGAACCACACCGCGGACCACAGTGATTGGGCCCCACGCGCAGCTTTTGCATACGCGCTCGATGGCCACAAGGATAAGAAGCAGGCCAAAACGGTTCTGCGCGGTGGCTATGGCTTCTTTTATGACCGCTTCCAAATCAGTAACCTGATGTCACTTGAACGCTTCAATACCGGCGGCAATAGCCAAACACAGATCAGCATTGCGAACCCGCAGTGTTTCAACGCCACCAGCCTGAGCGACATTAGCGGCGGTTTGACCTCATGCGGCACAGGAACCGCAGCCACCCCGGAAATCTACCAAATTGCGCCCAACTACCATGCGCCTTACACAGAACAGCTTGGAACCAGCCTGGAACGCCAGTTGACCAAAACCACCTCCGCGACGCTCACCTATCTGCGCTCCTATGGCGTACACCAGATGGCCACGCGCGACTCGAATGCATTTGAGCCTCTGCCTGGAACTTTCTTCTATAACAGCACCACGGGTCCGCGTCCCATTCCGAGTCTGGGCATTGTGAAAGAGTTCTACCCCGAGGCGGTCTTCAAGCAGAACCAGATGATCGTGAACATCAACGCCCGCTTCTCGCCTAAATTCGGCATGATGGGCTTCTACAACCTCTCCTTTGCCAACGCGGATACGGGAACGGCTTCAAACTCCTACAACCTGAAACAGGATTACGGACGAGCCGGCTTTGTCTCGCGCAATATGGTCTTTCTGATGGGTAACTACACCGGTCCGTGGGGAATTACCTTCAACCCCTTCCTGATTGCTCTATCCGGAAAGCCCTTCAATATCACCACCAACAACGACCTTACAGGCGACGCCTTCTTCAATGATCGGCCATCGCTGGCCGCCAATTCATTCTGCACCAGCCCCAACACGGGTTACGCGCAGACTTCATTTGGCTGCCTGAACACAGATCCGCAAGCTGGAGATAGCATCATCCCGGCAAATATGGGCAACGGTCCGGCCGCGGTCGCCTTTAATCTGCGCGTCAGCCGCTCTATCGGCATCGGGCCAAAGACAGCAGCAGCGAACAATCAGGCTGGAGGTGGACCACCTCCGGGTGGTCCGCCTCACGGCGGCCATGGCGGACCGGGCGGCGGCCTTGGTCCTGGTGGCCTTGGCGGAGGCAGAGGCGGTCCCGGCGGTATGTTCGGCAGCACGAATACCGGCCATAAATATTCGCTGAACTTCAGCGTCCACGCGCTGAATCTCTTTAACGACATCAACTATGGACAACCATCTGGGAGCGTGATTCCAACCCTCAATACCAGCACTGGGTTGTATGGTCCGGGAAGCCAGTTTGATAAGTCGACCAGTCTTGCCAGGGGCATTTTCTCATCGCCTACAAGTTCGGCTGCGCGGCGCATCTTCTTCCAAGCCGTATTCCAATTCTGAGCTGTGGAGAGCAACCAAACCGGGGCCGGAGCGCAATGCTCCGGTCCTCGTTTTTTTACGCGGGGGATATTCCTACGGCTTTGCCGCTGTTACCGCTGCGGGCTGGTCATCAACGGCAAAGGCATCAGTCAGCGAGATAACCTTCAACTGCGCCTTCAGCTTATCAAGCGAAACCGCGCTGCTGACCGCGATCTCCGCCGTCTCGCCCGGCAACAGGTCAAAGTAGTTGTCGGAAACCTGCGCGTCGAGATTGCCGAACGATAGATATACGCTGCGCGCCAGCACCGGCGAGTTGATACGAATTGTATAGTTACCGTTATCGCCGGTAACTTCCACCTTCAATTGCGCCGGTTTCAGATGCACACCTTTTGTCGGCGCTAGGTAAACAATGTTGCGCGAAATTTGCGCGCCGCCCGCAATAAGCTCTGCAACTACGAATACGCGCGAAGTGTCTTGCGCGCCCGCGTCGGTCATCTTCTTGAGCGGCCAGTCGAGATAGACCTTGCTGGCGAGCGGTTCAACTTTTATCTCATGTGACTCCTCCAGCAGCACCTTGCCGTCAACGTCCATGAGCCGCACGCGCAGTGTGGCTGGCTCGGTCTTCACCTTGTCACTGACAATGTAGACTTTCAAAGCGCCGTTCTCGACGTGCGGCGAAACCAATACCGGCGCGTAGAAGCGACGCGCATAGTATTGCAACGCCTTCCAGCGGCCGTAATAATCAATCGAGGACCACGAGGCTACCGGCCAGCAGTCGTTCAACTGCCAGAAGATGGAACCCATGGTCTCCGGGCGCGAGCGGCGCCAGTGCTCCGCGCCGATCTTAATGCCCTCGGCCTGCACCACCTGGCTGACGTAGAGGAAGCTCGGAAAATCCTTGGGCGCGGGATAATCCTTGGCTATGTAGTCCTGGATGATGGAGTTGCCTTCGTTGTTTTTCTGGTGGGCCAGCATTACCGGGGTAAAGATGCCGGTGCGGTCTTCGGGCTGGGTGAAGCTCTGCACGGTACGCATCTCCGGAAAGGACTGGAAGCCAAACTCAGTGACAAAGCGCCAGTAGTGCTTCTCATACTCGCTGAAGGGCACGCGTCCGTGCCAGACGCTCCAATCGTGCTGATCGCCACTCTGGTAGTGGTCGTTAAGCGCTTCGTAGTCGGCGCTGGGCGAGCTGGGCCAGTATGGCGTCTCCGAAGTTAGCCGCGCGACGACTCTCGGCAGGATGCCGCTGAACTCGGTGAGGTAATCCTGCCACATCTGCAACCTGACATCCGCGGGAAAACTGTTCCTCTGCCCCCAGCCGAAGGCGCTTTCCGTCTCGTTATTGCCGCACCAGATGACAATGCTGGGGTGGTTGCGCAGCCGCCGCACCTGGTCCTCGGCCTCGGCCTCGATGTTCTGCTTGAAGGCGTAGGTTCCCGGCTGCCAATCGTTGCCGAACATGAAGTCCTGCCAGACCATGATGCCCAGCTCGTCGCAAATCGCGTAGAACTCGTCGCTCTCGTAGTAGCCTCCGCCCCAGTGGCGAATTATGTTCATGTTGGCGTCGCGCGCCGATTGCAGAATGCGGCGATAGTTGGCCGTGGTGACGCGATTGGGAAAGCTGTCGAAGGGAATCACGTCCGCGCCCTTGGCGAAGACGGGAATGCCGTTGACCAGAAATTCAAAACTGCGTCCCCACTTGTCTGGCACTCGACGGAGCACGATAGAGCGGAGACCGGCGACAACGCTGCGGGTTTCGACTGCTTCGCTCTCAGTGAGGACAGTCGCATCAAAGTCGTAGAGCGGCTGTTCACCGTATCCGGCAGGGTACCAGAGCTTAGGCTGGCGAATCTCTATAGGCAGATCGATGACGTTGTGACCGGCATGGAGTGTGACGTGAACTGGAAATGTTGGCTTCTTCCCAGCCAAAGGTTCACCACTACCCCAATAGGTGACGATTACATCGGCGGTGGTTGCGCTTGCCGCTTCGATCTCGATCTCCGCGTCGAGGTGAGCCACTTCCCTGCTCACATCGCGCTGGCGAATCGCAAAGTCAACAATGCGAGCCTTGTCCCATGCCTCCAGCCGCACCGGCTTCCAGATGCCGCTGGTGACAAAGCGCGGACCCCAATCCCAGCCATATTCATAGGCCGGCTTGCGGAGGTAGGTTTTGGCCTCAACCTTTGTCTTCGGCTGCCAGGGGTCGCCGGCTGCGATTGCGGCTGCGGCCTTGATGGGCGACGGAAAAACAATGCTCAGCTGGTTCGTGTCGGCGTGCAGATGGCTTTTGGCTGGCACTCTCCAGACGCGAAAACTGTTGTCGGCGTTGAGCAGTTTGGCGCCGTTCACTGAAACCTCGGCGGCTCCATCAAGGCCGTCAAAGACCAAATCGACGTTGGAGCGCGCCAACAACGCCGGAGCAACCTCAAAGTTCAGCCGGTACTCCCAGCTTTCGTTCTCAATCCATTGCAGTTTGGATTCGTTGTCGCGATAGAACGGGTCAGGAATCTTTTTGTTAGCCAGCAGATCCAGATGCACGTCGCCAGGAACTGTGGCAGGAAGCCAGCCGTTCTCTCCCTGCCCGGCGCCGGCCGTGATCTGCCGGAACTGCCAGCCGTGATCGAGAGCAACAACCTCATTCTTCAACAAACTTGCATCCGGAACCGGAATCACTTTGGCCTGCGGCCGCGCCATTTCTCCTCCCATGCCAACAATCGCGCCCAACAGGACGCAGCAAACTCGCCGACCGGCACTTGCAACTCGCATCTGTCTCCTCCGGGCCTTCCGCTGGACCGCTTGACCGGCCAGGAGAGGCAACTCATGAAGCGTATCATGGGGCGCTAACACAGCAAACTCATCTATTATTCAGCCAGGATTGATCGCCGTGTATTTCTATCGCGCCATCACTTCCTTGTATAGCGCTTCCCACTCATCGGCTTTGGCGTCCATGCTGAATCGGGCCGATATGCGTTCACGCGCCGCCAGGCCCACTTTGCGGCGCTCATCGTTTGTTTTTCGCATCGTCTCCAGCATCGCCTGGGCCAGGCTCTCCGGGCTCTTGGCGGGGACGAGCACGCCAGCGTCTCCCACAAGCTCGCGCACCCCGCCCACATCGGTGGCGACAACCGGCTTCTCCATAGCCATCGCTTCGCCTACAACCAGCGGCATTCCCTCCCAGGCCGAGGCCAGCACAAAGCCGTCGGCGGCGTCCAGCAGCGCGGGCATATCTCGGCGCAAACCAAGCCAGCGAATCGAGGCTCCCAAATCAGCCGCCAGGGTATGAATGTCTGCGGAACCAGCGCCGAGGGACTCTCCGGCAATCCATAGGCACGCCGAGGGGACGGCATCGCGGACGAGGGCAAAGGCCCGCAAGAGATTCGGATAATCCTTAGCCGGTACGATACGCCCCGCTGTAAGCCAGACAAACTCGTCGCCGGCGCCCATCTCCTCTCTCATGCGGTTGCGGCGTTCGGGGCTGGGCGCGAATTCCATAATGTCAATTCCATTGGCGAGGACCGAAAACTTGCGGTCCGGCACAGCCTTGAGGCGCACATACCGGTCAGCAGCGGCCTGGCTCACAGCAGTGGTGTGGCGGCTCAATCCATCGGTAAGCCGATAGGCCAGCATGCGCAGCCAGCCTCCTTCGTAGACGTTGTGAATGGTGGAAAGAACAGCCACCCCCGGAGACATAATCTTGAGCAGACGGGCCGCCATGTTGGCCGGGTAAGTATGGCTGTGAATCAGATCGGGGTGAAAATCGCGTAAATAGTGACGTGCTTTCCACAGGCCCGCCAGGATGCTGGCCGGATTCCTGCGCATATTCAGGCGAATCAGGTCGAGATTAGTATGCCACTCCTGTGGCTGGCGGCCACGGAGGATGAGCAGCGCGACCGCATGGCCCCGCGTCGCCATGCGCTCTGCCAGCGCCACTGCCTGCCGTTCCGCTCCGCCAACACCCAGCGAGGTGAGCATATAAGTGATCCGCATTTCACTCACACCCTGCCACAAGATCAAGTGGGACGATGATAACGCGCGCGGTCAGGCTTTGACAGCATCCCGCTTTGGGCCGAATGTTGCCTATGTACCAATCCGCTTCCCAGATACTGGGAATGAGCAAAAATCTGCTCTCATTAGCGGTTGATGATCTGGTAAACTAGGAAGTGTTTTAAGGAATGTGAGGAGATTTTATGGCTTTGGGTGAGTGGGTAAAATCCAATGTCGATTATGGCCGGCGGCTGGTGGGCTCCGGAATCGAGGGGGCGCGTAGCGGTCAGGAAGAGTTCCTCAATGGAGAACCTCTTGTTCCCTATCTTGGCGAGTCGGTCAAAGGCGCGCTGCTGCCCGCCGCGGTAGGCGCGTGCGTCGGCGTGCTGGTCGGTTATCCCATCAGCCGGCGGAAATCATCGTCTGTCACGTGGGCATATTGCCTGTTGGGTTGCGCCATCGGGCTCACTACCGGCATGGCCTGGAAAAGCCGCCATCTCGGCGCCAGTGTCGCCAGCGGCGCGCTGAGGAACATCGGCAAGGTGCGCGATGAGCAGTGGCTGGTAAGGCATCCCATCAATTACGCATAGAATCCTGGCGCAAAGTAATTCAGAACGAAAAACCCGCCACGAGGCAACCTTGATGTCTCATGGCGGGTTTTTCATGGTCTTTGCGGCAGAGGTCCGGGAAAGAATCGCCGCCAGTCTCCCTGTTCTTGGGTTTAACCGGCGTTCACTATGCCTTGCGCGATCCCCGCGTATTCAACGCTATCTCCACCTGCACCGCGATATATTCCGCCAGCGCATAGAAGATAACGATATAGGTGAAAGCGACCAGCAAAAAGATGATGCATAGCCCGACTCCGCCCAGGAAGCCGGGGCCTCCGCGTTCTGCAAAAGGCAGTATCTCTCCCAGAAATCCCATCTGAGCAAATGGGTTGTTACTGGTTATCCAGATAAACAAACAGCCGCCTACACCAAACAGGGAATAAGTCACAAATGCCAGCTCGCCAGTGACGCGAAATATCATCGAAAGAATCGAGAGCGCGGTGAAGTGACTGTCCTCCATCTCCATTACCGAACGCGCGCGATTGACGAGAACGCCCGCCGTCAAATATCCCCAGGCCAGGACAAAGAGCGCCAGTAACACGCATCCGATCAGAAAAGCAATGGCCGTGTGGGTTACGATATTTCCTTCGATGTCAATGATCGAGCTACGCGCCTTGATGCCCAATCTTATGATGGAGTAACAACTATACAACCCAACTAGCGCTATGATGATCGCCTGAATCCTCATAACCCATGAAATTGTCTGGCGAATGATCTTTCCATCGCTCAATGCATGGAAAAACGGATCAAGAATCCCAAATAAATTCATACTTTCCTCTCTTCTCCCATTTCTTCAGCCATGCGACCGAAACGGGGTTTTCAATGTTCACATGAAAATGCGGGGAGAGAATCGCCGATTCCCTCCCCACACCCTTAGACACAGTAACATGGCCGGTGGTCTGGCCTGGTTCTATTGAGGCGGCGTAGTGCTGCTGTCCTGGGCCGTTTGATTTGTCACATCTGTCTCTGCCTGATTGGCCTGCTGGGTCTGCTGCTGAATCTCAGTCCCGGCGTTGGGGTCGGCTGGAGGCGCAATTTCAGCATACTGCGCCGGAGCTGGCTGGCCCTGTGCCGATGGCGGAGCCTGCGGGATTCCTCCCTTACCCTCCTTGCTCTGCAGTTCCTGGAGGCCCTGATCGATCAGCTCCCGCATGTGATTCTGCATCTCCTGCAGGTCGGTCACTTGCACCGTCACCGTGCTGGATTTCGCGCACTCGTTGCCGCCCTTGCTGGCCAGCACCACCAAATCCGCCGCTGTCGCGTCGGTCGGTGGCGGGCTCATCAGCGCCAGCACATCGCCGTCGCTTAGAGCGCACTCGGCCTGGTTTGAGTCCGTCACATCCAGCGCGCTGCCGACCACAAACACGTGCTTATGACCGTCGGCCAACAGACGTGCGATCCCGCTGGAGCCGGGGTCCGTGTCCTGCTGCTGCGCATTTTGTTGTTGCTCCTGGTTCTCCAGCGCGATTTGGCCCTTTACCTCATCCGCGATCTCCTGTTTCACGTCAGGCGTGAGCTCCGGAGGGCCGCTACCCGCGGATGACTGAGCGCCGTCCACTTCGCCGGCCTCCTGATGAGCAGCATAAGCAGCCTGTAAGTCTTGCGAGATGATATAGTCGGTCAGCCAGAAGGGGGGGCCGGCGTACACCGGATATGGCGCAAAGTAGCCGCCGTAGTACCCGTACCAGGGAGCGCCTCCCCAACCCCAGCCAAAGTGGATGGGGCTTACCCATGGGTTATACGCCCATCCATAAAAGCCTGGGTTAAAGAAGACGCCCGGAGCATATACGTTCAGATACAACCCGCGATAGCCGTAGCCGTGATAAAAGCGGCTGTACTCATGGCCGTGATAGAAGTAGCTGCGCCTCCCGAAATCGTGGCCATGATAGCGGTAAGGACGTTGCACATAGCCTGGACGGCCGCGCGCTCCGTAGATGCCGCTGTGGTCGGGGTGCTCTACATGGATACTGCGGTTGCCGTTCAGCCCGTGATGCACATCCATGCCGCGCTTGGGGTCATGCACATCGCTGATCCTGCCACCAGGCCGCCTGGTGATCGCGGCGCCATTCCCGGCGAAGTGCGTATTGCTTCCCCTGGGCTGTATACCCCCGGTCGCCGTGTGGGGTCCGCCGCCGGTGAGGTGTGAAGTAGTGTGCATGCCGCCGGTTGCTCCGTGTGTAATTCCGCCATCCGTGGCATGCGTGCCGCCGGTGTTGTTCAGGTTGTGGCCACCACTAGTAACTCCGTGCGTAATTCCGCCATCCGTGGCGTGCGTACCCCCGCCGGTTGTCGGTCCGTGCGTGGTGGTCCCGCCGGTCGTTGGCCCATGTGTGGTGGCTCCGCCGGTCGTCGGTCCATGCGTCTGCATGGTGCCCCCGGTCGTTGGCCCATGCGTGGTGGTTCCGCCGCCGCCAGTATTCATGTTGGTGGCCCCGCCGGTCGTTGGACCATGCGTCTGCATGGTTGCCCCACCGGTCGTCGGCCCATGTGTGGTGGCTCCGCCAGTGGTTGGTCCGCCGCCACCAGTATTCATGTTGGTGGCTCCGCCGGTCGTCGGTCCATGCGTCTGCATGGTGCCCCCGGTCGTTGGTCCATGCGTCTGCATTGCGCCCCCGGTCGTTGGTCCATGTGAGGTGGCGCCGCCGGTCGTCGGTCCATGCGTCATAGCCCCGCCAGTCGTTGGCCCGTGCGTCTGTGTACTACCCCCGCCGGTCGTTGGTCCATGCGTCATAGCCCCGCCAGTGGTTGGCCCGTGCGTCTGTGTACTGCCCCCGCCGGTCGTTGGTCCATGCGTCATAGCCCCGCCAGTGGTTGGTCCATGTGTTTGTGTACTGCCACCGCCGGTCGTTGGTCCGTGCGTCATAGCCCCGCCGGTGGTTGGTCCGTGTGTGGCGCCGCCGGTAGTCGGCCCATGGGTGAAACCGCCGGTAGTTGGCCCATGTGTAGCCCCGCCGGTCGTCGGTCCGTGCGTTGTTGGTCCGTGGTACCCACCGGTCGTCGGTCCATGCGTTGTTGGTCCGTGGTACCCACCGCCGGTCGGTCCATGCGAGGCGCCGCCGCCGCTCGGTCCATGCGATCCGCCGCCGCCGCTTGGGTGCGAGGGCGGCTGATTGGGCCTGGTTCCAGCGGCTGCTTTGCCTACGGCGCCGAATATCAGAAGCCCCATTAGAATCAGTACTGCAGAGCTAGTGCGAATAGCCCTGCGAAAAAGTTGTGTCGTCATTGGATCCTCTTTTCCCTTTCATTTTCCTGGTCCTGCGCTCCATCCACGAAGCGCCAACCTGCTGTGCAAACCTGACTGCGCTAACCTGGCTGGGTAAGCCAGCGGCTGCGCAATGCTCTACTCAACATTGCTGACTTTTCCGTTCGTGAAGGTCACCTTCATATCCTTGTAATAGAAGATTTGCTTCACTCCCAGTTTGGCAATTCTCAACGGCTGCCCGAAGGCGGCAATCACATCATCCTTGGTCTGGCCAAGGGCGATTGTCGGCGGGGGAGTATCGGCCGACGGAGGCGGCGGAGCAATGTCCGGCGGAGGCTGCGCAGCATTGTCCGGCGGAGGCGTCTGATCTGCGGGAGCCGCTGCCGTATCTGCTGGTGCGGAAGAAGCTGCCGGGGCTGGCTGACCGCCCTGGTCTCCCTGCCCCTCGGCGGGCTGAACCGTGATGACCTCAGCAACTGTCTTCAGAAAATCGTCCACCGACGGCACGGACCCCTTGGTGAAGGGGAACTTGATCTCCCCGTAATAGCGGACGTCATCATAGGGATCGCTTAAGGTGCTGACCAGAATCCCGTCCTTTAGAGCCGTAATGCCGGTAATCCAGAACTTCTCACCAGCGACAAACTTCCGCGACGCGCAGGCATTGTTGGCGGAATCGGAGACGCTGGCCCCGCCCCCCAATCCAAGTCTGCTCAAGCCAAAGGCCTTCGCGTACGATTTCCCTGCGTCCCTGGCGCGGTTGTTGTAATTCGCAGCCAGAACCCCATTACTGTAAGTGTTTGAAAATGCGTAGGAAGAGGCTGAACTGCACATCATCAGTCCATCCTTGTGTAAAACCACAACATCGCCGGCCGTGACAATATCCGAGTGGTCTGCCGTAGCCTTCGTCAGATTGATTTGAGAGACCAGCTTCTGCTGGATCAGCGTACCGTAGTCGCCTGCCTGGGCTGCCAACCCGATACAAAAAAACGCCGCAGCCACAGCGCATCCTAATGCACCATACTTCTGCACCTGAACCATATGCTTTTTACCTTTCATGAGGTTTTTGGGGGAAAATCCTTCGAGCCACTAAAACGTACAATATGGCTCTGGCACTGTCAAGATAATCATGCGTAAATCGCGCTTCGACAACGCTTATTCAACATAAACAATACTTTCGATAAGATGTTACGTACAAATAAATATATGGTTTTCAATAAGTGATGAAGAGCTTGGTTGTCCTGTCAGTCGGAGCGGCTGGCACCACCGCGCCGCCACCGCTCCAAAGAATCTATAAATCCATCTTCCTGTCCTGCTTATTTCTTCTGCTTTATTTCAGACATTGCCCCGAAACCTTCTGCCGAGTGCGCCTCTGGCTCTGCCCCGGTCAATGCTTCCGCATCCAATTCGTGCTCATGGCGATAGTGTTCGACCGGCATCTTGCCGTCCCACCAGGCCCAGTTCATGGGATAGACATCGGGATCGAGGAAGACCTGATAGAAGTGCCAGACCACAATCGCCAGCGTGGCCAGAATCGCCTCGTAGAAGTGGATGGCGGTGGCCACATCCACCCACCAGCGTGCCAGCAGGTCTCCAACCCAGACTTTGGCCCAGATCATCACGCCGGTCACGGCCATCAGCGCCGTACCCCAAACCAGCGCCCAATACTCGGCCTTCTCCGCATAGTTGAAGCGGCCGAACTTGGGCTTTTCACCGCCCAGGCCAAGGTAATAGCGCATCGCCGCCCAGGCATCGAAAGCGTCTTTGGGCCGCGGAGCAACGTCGCGGATCAGCCTCCGCCCTTCTTTGGTTATCGCCAGATAGAAGATGTGATAGATTCCGGCGGCGATCAGGATTACTCCCGCCACGCGGTGAGTTATGCTGCGCAGCCTCTCGCCCATGCCCAGCACATCGGCCAGCCATGAGTTGGGAAACTTGAGAGCAAAGCCGGTGATGACCAGAATGATAAAGCTGGTAAGCAGAATCAGGTGCTGCCAGCGCTGGTTGGTGCTCATGCGCGTCATTTTGGGATTCTGCATGGCACGCAGCGTTCTGGCCTTGCTTTGCCAAATAATTGTGTTGTGCAGGAACATGGAGCCGATCACGACGAGGATCAATACCAGATAAAACCATCTCACCCAGCGCACCGCGATGGAGCCGATGTCCTTGGGATAGAGACCATCCCCCAGATGCACCGGGGTGAGCGTGAACTCCCGCGTAACTCCCTTGTGGCATTTGCCGCAGGTAGCGTCGAGATTGGCTTTATTGATGGTGGAGCGGGAATCGCTGGAGGGCAGGATGTTATGCACGCCGTGGCAACTGGAGCAGTTGGCCACCACCACCGAGCCGCCCTCGGAGGCTAATCCGTGATAACTGTCCAAATAAGTGGAGACGCGGCCACCGGGAACGCCAAACTCCTGCGAGAGCCGCACGCCTTCGTGACAGCGGGCGCAGACATCCCGGGAAAGGTTCTGCTCCGCGACAGGAGAGTTTGGATTCACAGTAGATTTGATGGTGTGGATTCCATGGCAGTCCGTGCAGACCGGGGCCAGCCCATTGCCGCGCGCGATAGCTTGCCCGTGAATGCTCTGCATGAAGGTATTTTCGATTGCCGTATGACACTTGCCGCAGGTAGCCGGAACATTGAACTTGTAAATCGGCGACTTAGGATTGTTGGCGGGAAGAATCTCGTGATCGCCATGGCAATCGGTGCAGACCGCGGCCTGCATTGATCCCTTTTCGACGGCGCGTCCATGCACACTGTCCTGATAGGAGATGAACGGCTGAGCGCTCACCCCGTTCGATTCCATCAGAAACTTCTGTCCGTGACACCGGCCGCAGGTGGCGGGAATGTTGGCGTGATTGACCGGCGACTTGGCATCCGTGGCAGCCAGAATCTCGTGCGCGCCTCCGTGGCAGTCCTGGCAGTTGGCCGCCGTGGCTGCGCCCGGCTTTGCCGTGGCATGCAGACTGTGCGCGTAGGCCTGCTGAGCGTCAGCATGGCACTCGGCGCAAGTGACCTTCTTGGGCGTGGTCTCATGGACCGGGCCCTTCACATCCTTGTGGCAATCCACGCAGGCGAAGAGATCGCCGTGAACGGAATGTTTCAGCTTGTCCTCGTCCACGTACAGGCTGACCTGCTTGCCGTTCACCTCCATGGTCAAAGTCGAGTCGGAGTGGCAGGCAAGACAATCCTTATCCTTCGGCTTTTGCTCGGCGCGAGCCGCGCAAGCGCAGAAAAACAGGGACAAAGCGAGCGTTTGGACAAGGATATTTCTGAAAGGGTTCACGCCTTTGAGGAGACGCTTAGGCAGCAAAACTAGCAGTGATTGGAGTCACAACGCCAATCGCCAGTTGAGGCTTCCATCCACCAGTATCAACTTATGCAGCGAAGAGTATGAGCTTCAGCCCATACCCTTCTTTGACGCCAAGCGATTGAATCGGCTTTGGTCCATGCAATGCCCGCTCAGCCCCTAAAATACGCGCTCAGAGTCAGCACCAGAAGCAGCAGGCCGATGAAGATTGCCGAGTAACCAACCGCTTTGGAGAAATTGAGCAGCCAGAGCGGCGGCTTGGTTGCCAATCTGGTCTCCAGCTTTCCCTCGGCCGCAACCCTCTGATACTCTTCCGGGCGCTTGTTCTTGAACTCTTCCTCGCTCTCCACACCGGTAAAGATCACGATGTCCATGGGAAAACTGTCGGGGCGCAGATGGGTGTTGACGAAGTGGATGGAGAAGATGAACAGAATGGCCAGCAGCCCTTCCTCGCTGTGAATCACCAGCACCGCGTTCAACGCCCAGCCGGGCAAAAAGCGGGCAAAGAAGGGGGCGAACCACATGGCATATCCTGAAAAGCCAATGACCACCATGCCCCAGAAGACCGCCCAGTAATCGAACTTCTCCCAATATGCGTAGCGCTCGAATTGCGGCTTGGGTCCCAGTCCTAAAAACCAGCGGATGTGGCCGAAGAGGTCCTTCACATCCTTCCAGTTGGCCACCATGGAGGTCTTTCCCCAGAAGATTCCTTTTTCGTGACGAACAAACGCGCGTGTGAAGACGTCCTTGACGTGGATAAGAAAAGCAAATGTCAAAACCAGGGCGAAAAACTTATGAAAGAAGATAATGGTTCCGAACCCGCCTACGCCGCTCGCAAATTGCCTCGCCCAGAAGCTCTCGCTGAAACGCATGGTCAGCCCAGTGGCCGCCAGTCCCAGAAATGTAGTGAACAGGACGGCATGCATATATCTCTGTCCGCGCGTGAAGCGCATGAAGTACCGCTCCCCCGCATGGCTTTGCGCGATGTTATCCGCGGCTTGCTCGAAATCAGCCATTCTTGCCTCCCTTTGCCGACCGTGTTTTAACCTGCTGGTATCGCGAACGGACCAGCCACAAAATGGTGTGAATCGCGAAGAACACCAGCACGCCGGCCAGCAGCAGGTTCATGAATAAGCGGGTATAGTAGAGGGCCGGATTCAGCTTGCGGTTGCGCGCGTTGGCGTGAGGCTGATACCGCACGAAGCTGGCGTTGGCGCCCGCATGGCATCGGCCGCAGGTTTGAATCAGGTTGGCCGGGGCAATCGGGGAGCGGGGATCGGATGCGGGCAATACATCATGCGCTCCGTGGCAGTCCCAGCAACGCGCCGTCTCCACGTAACCGCCCAGTGAGCCCAACTGCGAGTGGAAGGTATCCCGGTAGGTGGAGAACTTATCCTTGTGGCAATTTCCGCAGATAGGCGTTGATTGCATACGGAAGGCCGCCGCCGTGGGCTGCTCGATGGCGTGCGCGGTATGGCAGTCCGAGCAGACCGGCGCATTCAGATTGCCGGACGCGACCGCCTTTCCATGCACCCCGCCCATATAATCGGCGGTGATTCCCGCGTGGCATTTGCCGCAAGTCTGGGGAATGTTGGTCTTGTAAGTCGGACTTTCCGGATTCGTGTGGCTCAGGATGTGATGCGATCCGTGACAGCTTTGGCAGTTGGCCGCCACCAGCAGCCCCTCCTTGCTGAGCGCGAATCCGTGAATGGAATCGATATACAGCGGATACACGTTAGGCAGGCCGTACTTCTTCGCTATTGCATCGTTGCCGTGGCATTTTCCGCAGGTGCGCGGAATGTTGAGCGGATAGACCGCCGACCGGGGATCGTCCTTGGGAAAGATGGCGTGGGCATCTCCGTGGCAACTGGTGCAGGGATGCTCGGCCCGGTTGGCATGTACGCTTCCCACCAGCTCCTCCGCCTGGCTGGCGTGACAGCTCTCGCACTTGACCGGCGTTATCTGATCCGGATGGGGGTAATCCTTGATGGTGGTGTGGCAATCAATGCACTTCAGGCTGCCGTGCAGGCTGGCGTGAAAGACGCCGGTATCCACGCCGGCAATAGTTTTTCCAGAGGCATCCTGCTGGCTCGTGTTCCCGTGGCAGGCGATGCAATCCGTCTCCGCCTGCGCGACACGTGGCGCCGCGAAAACCAATAGCGCCCCCAGGGCGAGCACAATAGAGGATGCAGTCTTCATCTCGGCTCCGATCAATTCTTACGCTTTCAGACCTTACGCTAAAAAGCCGGCCCCATCCCAGGCGCGGGAGAAAAAGGACTGCGGCCCTTCTCTCCCGGTTCACGTGCACAGTTGGAACCGCCTCGCGAGCGCCGCTATTTCAGGCTACGGATATACTTGACCAAATCCTTGATCTGATCGTCGGTCAGCTTGCCGTTGTAGGCGGGCATCTTGTTCTTGCCGTTTTTCGTAATGCTAAAAAGCAGCGAATCTGACTCCATGGCTACCAGTGGAGAATGGAAGTCACGCACTCCGAGTTTCGGTCCCATCGGAGTATGGCCTTTACCGTCGGCGCCATGGCACATTTGGCACTTGGTCTTGTAAAGGGTTGCGGCATCGTTCTGCGCAAAGGCAGGCGCCGCAATAAACGCGGCCAGCAGGATCACGGCCGCCGCTCTGATTCCTTGAGTCATAAAATTGCTCCTTGGCCGGTCGAATTGGAGTTTCCCGGTCAAGTACCTGTCATATAGTCTTTGTTGCGCTGCCGGAAGTGACGCCGGTCACACAGCGATAGGATCGGCTTCCGTACCCAGGCCAATTCATTCGAGTATTCTTCACATAAGGATTCGTTGCTTCTTCCAATTTTGGCAAACCAAGCAGGCAGAGCGCCAAAGTGATGCAGGTCACTTGCCGCAACGCGTCTTATCAGGCACAATAGGACCTCTACTCGAGGAAAACTATGGGCTCGGTTGCTGTAACTGATTCAAAAATCATGCTTACTCTCCCTGGGGACGCGGTGCGCCAGATTCAATGGCGCTTTGCGGACCGTTTTGATTTGCAGATGCTGGTTCAATCGACGCGAGGCGTGGCGCGAGGAACCGTCGCGCAGTTGGTGGCGGCTGGCGAGCGCAACACCCACGAGTGGACCCCCGGCAAGAACGGCATGATGGAGGCCTTTGACCTCGCCGGCGTCTCCGCGGCCTTTATGGAGCCGGAAGAGGGCGGCTTTATTGTCGGACCCAAGAACCTGGCGCTGTCGCTGGCTGCCTTCGAGCTTGCCTGGGTGGACGGCGGCGCGGCCACGGCCAGCCTGGCCAGCTTTCTGGCTCTCTCGCCCATTCACGAGCGCGGCACGCCGGAGCAAATCAACCACTACAAAAGTCTCGCCGCTCCTCCCCAGCCGGGCGAGAACCGCAAGCCCTGGCGCGGCGCTTTTGTTTTGACAGAACCCATCCCCTATGTGGGCGTCGACGCCAGCATGTTGAGTGGCAAGGTGCGCGTTGCCGAGTGGAAGGAGGGCAAAGAGCCCCTGCTGCACGTGGACAAGCGCGGCCGCTTTATCACCAACATCGCCTTCGCCAACTTCGTTACCGCCGCCGTCGCCTCCGACGACCCGCGCATCAAGGGCAGTTGTTTCGTCATCATGGAAGAGACCGACGAAGGCACCTTTGACCACGGAACGCCCACCAAGAAGCTGGTACACCAGCTCTCCTCGACCGGCGATCCCATCTTCAACATGAAGATTCCTGCTAGCCGCATCGTGGGCGGATACACCGTCAAGGATGGCGTTATCGTTCCCAACTACAACCACGGCGAGATTATCGACGCGGTTTTCCGCCGCACCCGCGTGCCGGTCGGCATCATGTCAGCCGCCAAGCTGCTGTCGGCCGTCGAGCCGGTCATCCGCTACCAGCGCGGACGCTTCCGCGGAGCCGATGGCACCAAGCCCGGCTCGGTGCGCTATGAACAAGGCATCCAGCAACGAGAAGACGCATTGCACAGGCTGGTGGACGTCTGGGCCACCGGCGAAGCGGCTACCTCGCTGGGCTTTGCCACCGCGCGCCTCTTCGACGAACTGGACCCCATCGAAAAACAGAAGAACGCAATCCTTAAGGAGCGCGGCATCCAGGGCGGGCGCGCCGAGTTGAAGGCGCTCAAGGAGAGCGAGCAGCGGGCCATTGAGCTGCTGTCGCTCAAAGCAGATTCCTCGCGACGCAAGGAACTGGAGGCAGATCCGCTGGTGCAGTTTGTCTTGAAGGACGCCGAGGCCAACGTGCTTTGTCCGGCCACCAAGTTGTGGAACACCGGCCACGGCGCCAATCTATTGCGTGAGGCCGTCAGCCTGATGGGCGGCTACGGCATCACCGAGGATTGCCCCGGCTTCCTGGGCAATAAATGGATGGACGCGCAACTCGAAGCTACCTACGAAGGCCCTGAAGCCGTGCAACGCCGCCAGTTGACCGTCACCATGACCTCGGAGGTTTTTCTGGCCCAGTTCCGCGTCTGGACCGCAGAGATGCGGCGCATCGCCTCTTCGCGGCCCGGCACCGGCGCATGCACACTGGCATCGGCCATGCAGATGTGGCTGTGGACGCTGATTTATCTGCAAAAGGCCACCGACCCCAGCGGCGGCAAGCTCTATCATGGGCAGCGCCAAGGCGTGACCTTTGCGTTGGCCGACGCGCTCTGTTGGCTGGTCGCATCTCGCGCGCAGATTCTCGACGTGCTCGAACTCGAAGCTAAAGGCCCCAGCGATCCAGTGGCCAGCGAAGGCCTGCAAGGCACAGTGCAATTTCTCAGCGACCTCTGCCACACGCAGGCGGCGCAGGCGGCTGGTGAGGTCTCCCGCATCTGCGCCGAGTTGGTCTTCGGCTATAACTGCCACCCCTCCTGGGACGAGGAAGAGCATCGCAGTTGCTTTTTGGCCGGCGAATTGGAAGAGTTCGAGGAAACCATGCCGGGCATCAGCGCCATGGCCTTCGATGTGCTCGCCGCCGATGGCACGCATCCGCAGAAGGCCGGACCCTGCGCAGGTTGCGCCGGAAATAGCGATTTTTTGCGCATGCAGAACAGATTGACCGCCTGCCTGACCGGCTCGCGACTGGCCAAGGACCGTGCCGCCGAAACCGTCAGCAAAGTGATGATACCCGAGGCGCTGGATTACCCGGCATGAGTGTGGAAACCAATACGACCGAATCCACGCAGATCGACCGTCCCTCCATGGAGGTGGACATCGCCTGTGTCGGCTTTGGTCCGGCCACAGGCGGCTTTCTCACCACGCTCACCAAGGCCTGGAACGAAAACCCCGCCGACCCGGCCTTCGAGAGCCGCGTCACGCCGGGAATGCCGCTGCAAGTTCTCTGCTACGAGCGCGCTGATGATATAAGCTCCGGCGTCAGCGGCGTGGTCACGCGCGGGCAAGCGATCCGCGCCAGCTTCCCTGCCCTCAACCCGGCAGAAATTCCCATGGCCGTCCCGGTATCGAGCGAGCGGGTCATGTACCTGCTGGACCCCATCGGCGCCAGCCGGCGCTCCGCGCTTTTGCGGATCGGCGATTTTTTTCTACGCATCGGAGGAAAGCTGGTTGGTGTGAGAGATCATGCCTTCACGCTGCCCTGGACTCCGGCCTTCCTCAATAAGCACGGCGGCCTGGTGCTGGGCATAGGCCAGTTCAACCAGTGGGTTGGCTCGCAACTGATGGCCTCCGGCCTCGTACAGATCTGGCCCGGCACTCCGGTTGCCGCGCCGCTTTTCTCTCAGGAGTCCGGAGGGCACGGCGGCAAAATAGAAGGACTCCGTCTCGCCGATCAGGGTGTGGACAAATCCGGCGCGCCCACCGATGGCTTTATGCCCGGAATGGACGTGCGCGCGCAACTCACCGTCGTCGGCGACGGTCCCGTCGGCGCAGTCGGCCAAGCCATTGACAACAAGCTCGGTCTTCCGTTCGGCCATACCCACCGTGAGTGGGCCCTGGGCATGAAGTTCGTCATTGAGCTGCCAGAAGAAACTCCGCTGAAGCCCGGAACCGTCTGGCATAGCTTTGGTTATCCGGAGCCGGAGATTTTCGGCTTCCTCTACGTTCATCCGGAGCGGCTGGTCTCGGTGGGCATCTTCGTCCCCTCGTGGATGCACGATCCCTCGCGCACAGCCTATCGTTACCTGCAGCACTACATTCAGCACCCCGCGCTGTGGAAGTATTTGAAGAATGGAACGCTGCGCTCCTGGGGCGCAAAATCTCTGGAAGAATCGGGCAAGCACGGCGAACCGTATCTCTGCGGCGACGGCTACGCGCGTATCGGCGAGGGTTCCGGCAGCACGAATATGCTCACCGGCTCCGGCGTGGACGAGGCCTGGGCCACGGGCACGCAACTGGGCGAGGCGGTGGTCGAGCTGCTGCGCGCGGGCAAGCCTTTCACGCAGGAAAATCTCGCCGCCACTTACGAATCTCGCCGCCGCACAAGCTGGGTTGAGCGCGGCGCTTTGGAAGCCGAGAATGCCCGGAACGGCTTCCAGGACGGCATCGTCAAAGGCATGATCGGCATGGCGCTGGCCGGCTTAACCGGCGGGCGTCTTTCGATTAAGGCGCACATCCCCCCGCCTCACAAGCAGATTCGTCCCTTTTCTTCGCGGTCGCCCGAGGGCCTCAAGCTGAAGGATGCCGCTGCGTTGGCCATTGCCGATGGCCGCTCCTTCCACGATGCGCTTCTCTCGGCGCGAGGCTGGCCGGAGATTCCCTTCGATGGCCGTCTGCTGGTCACGCAGCAGGACGCGTTGCTGATGGGCGGCAAGGTCCAGGCCATGCCCGGATTCGCCGATCACGTCGTCTTCCGCTCGTCCGCACTCTGCATCGCCTGCGGCGAAAAGACCTGCGTCGCCATGTGCTCCGGCCAGGCCATCACGCAGGGCGAGGATGGCGCGCCCGTCTTCGAGCGCGAGAAGTGCGTCTATTGCGGCGCATGTTTGTGGAACTGCGGACAATCCCCTGACGGCAAACACTCCAACATCGACTTCCGCGCCGGCGCGGGCGGGCTGCACTCGGCGGAAAACTGAGTTTCACTGCCGCTCTCATTGAACAGTGCATTGGCTATAATCTTCTGGGAGGCTTTCTATGAATAAACTCGTCGCAGTATTGTTTTTTCTGCTCTGCTCCACGTCTTTGCTCTATGCACAAAAAATGCAAAATGAGCAGAACACAGTCAAAACCGACACAGCTAACCAGACCATAACGGCGCATATCTCCGCATCGCATCTTCAAACTGAATGCTTCAATAACGTTTGTAGTTGGAAACTTTATGCAGATGTAATTCTGAACGGCAAGAAGATTGAGTTAGAGGGTAGTGCGATCATCACCACGAATAACTACTCGCTCATCAAACCGGGTGACTATCAGATCCGGCTCACGAAAGACATTCACAACACAGACAGAACATTGTTTAGTCAGGCATATGATCTTCTCATGCCTGATGGCGCCGTTTGGCATTGCTTTACCGCTGGAATTTCCGAATAACGCGGACAATGGGCGAATTGCAACCGCAGGTTCTACTATTCCTTTTGGGATGGAACCGACAGGTATCGTCAAAATTAAGGAAAAACAATGGCAAACATTTTGCACATCGTGGTTTGCGCGGGCATCGTACCCGATCCGCTGCAAACTTTGGAGCCAGTCACTGGGCCAACAGGTCCGGGGCTGAAAAACGAGATGGTCCTGCCCGCGGTCCTCGACCCCTGGGCTGCCTGCGCGCTCTATGAAGCGGCGGCTCTGGCTGCGAAGAACCCCGGCAGCAAGCTGTGGTTGGTTTCGCTCGGCCCCAAAGCCAAACTGCAACAGGTGATGATGACCGTTGCGCAAAAGGTCCCCTTCGAGCTGGTTCCCATTGACGGACCCATCGGCGGCTTCCCTGACGCGCACTCGACCGCAGCCGTTCTGGCCGTGACCATCGCCGCATTACCCGGCCTCGACAAAACGAAGCTGCTGCTCTTCGGCGGCTGGGAGTCGGCTACGCGCGGGGCTGGCGTGACGCTTCAGTTAGTCGGCGAGCGCCTCGGCATTATCGACCAGTTTCAGGGCGTGGACCAGATTGACGTGCGCGACGACGGTTCGTTTGAAGTGCTGGAGCGCGTCGAGGGCGGCAAGCACCAGGTTTCGATCTGCGCCGGAACGCCCGCTATTCTTGGCTGGGCTACCGGCAATCTCGCAGAGCCTAGAAACAATCCGCAAATTGGCATGGTGAATATGCGCACCATCATGCCCGCACTGGCCAAGGCCAAAGCCGCCAAGCTCGAAGCGAACGGCCTTAGTTATGTTTCAGTTAGCCTGCCCAAACAGCAGCGCGAGACTCGCGTCGTGAAAGACATGACCCCAGATCAGATTGCCGCTGAGCTGGTCGCGTGGATAGGAGCCGAATAATGGAAACCATTCTTGTACTCACGCACTCAGATGAATCCGGCTCCGCACTCAGCAAAGCCTCGCTTGAAGCCGTCACTGCCGGCAAGGAACTGGCGGCGCGGCTTTCGGCCACGCTTACTATCGGTATTGTGGCAAAGGACGCGGCGGCGGCAGCGAGTGCAGTGGCCAAGGCCGGAGCACGCTTACTGGCCGTCTCCGGTGATGCCTTTGCGCAAGCACGCTACGCCTCGGATGTTGTTGCTGCTGAAGCACTTTGCCGCGCTGCGAATGCCACTATCGTCCTCGCTCCCGGAACTTCGCGCTTCATGCGGGTTACGGCGGGCGTGGCGCATCGGCTGGGCGGCTTCATCGACACGCACATCACGGCTCTCGGCGGAGTGGACAATGTAGAAGCCTCGCGCTGGTTCTATCGCCAGCGGGTCGAGGCGGTCATCAGCCGCAATGTGCGCCCATGGTTTCTTCTGCTGGATGCGGGAACCCACGCAGCCTTTGCGGGCGAGAGTCAGCCTGTTCAGATTGAGCAGGTTATGGTTACCTTGCCGGCGCTGCGCACCACCGTCAGCGGCTTCCGGGCTCCGGAGCAGGGTCAGCAGACCATCCGTCCCGATGCCAAGATGCTCTTTGTCGCTGGAGCAGGATGGACCAAAAAGCAGCCCGACGGCCAGATACATGTCACAGAGGCTGGAGAGCTGATTCTCGGCTTCCTGCGCGCAACCGGCGCATCACTGGGAAGCAGTAAGTCATTGGTAGATCAGGGCGGCGAGGGCGAGCCGGTGCTGCCCTTCCTCACCCATATGAATCAAATCGGGCAGACGGGCTCGACACCGCGCCACGCCAAGGGCCTCTCCACCTGCTGCCACGGCGAGGAGCCGCACGTGGTGGGCTGGCGGTTTATTGGCGACAGGCGGGCGATTTCGCTGGACCCCAACTGCGGCTGGACACGAGGCAAGGCCGACGTGGTCTACGTAGCCGACGCCTTCCCGGTGATGGCCAAGGTCAACGCGCTGCTGGAGGCCAAAAAGGCGTAACCTCAATGGAGCCAACCACCTGTGGTGGGGCAAACTGCCTTTGGGACGTACAACGGAAGCTCTGTGTTAGCTTAGGGGTGGGAGAAAGCCAGGATTTATGCCGCCCATTACATCCTTTATCAAGCACCATTATCGCCACTTCAACGCCGCCGCGCTGGTGGATGCGGCTAATGCTTACAACAAGTTACTGGCATCGGGCGGGAAGATGCTGGTCACCATTGCCGGTGCCATGAGCACGGCGGAACTGGGGCTGTCGCTGGCCGAAATGATCCGCCAGGATAAGGTTCATGGGATCTGCTGCACGGGCGCGAATATGGAGGAAGATGTCTTCAATCTGGTGGCTCACGACTACTACGAGCGCGTGCCAGGGTACCGCGATCTGACCCCGGCGGATGAGGCTAAGTTGTTGAATCGTCACATGAACCGTGTCACCGATACCTGCATTCCTGAGATGGAGGCGATGAGGCGGATCGAAAAAGAAGTGCTTAAAGAATGGGTGCGCGCCGACCAGGCTGGAGAGCGATTCTTTCCCCATCAGTTCTTCTATAAGATACTGATTTCAGGGGAGTTGAAGGCGTCGTATCAGATTGATCCGAAAGACAGTTGGCTGCTGGCGGCGGCGGAGAAAAACCTGCCCATGTTCGTGCCGGGGTGGGAGGATTCGACGCTGGGAAACATGTACGCCGGTCACTGTATCTCACAGGATGTAAAGAAGATACACACCGTTCGCACGGGCATCGAATATATGATGGAGCTGGCCGAGTGGTACACGGCCACGACCGCAAAAAGTCCGCTGGGATTCTTCCAGATTGGGGGCGGAATCGCCGGCGACTTCGCCATCTGCGTGGTTCCGATGCTGCATCAGGACCTCAAGCGGGAGCATGTGCCGCTGTGGGCGTATTTCTGCCAAATCTGTGATTCTACAACCAGTTACGGGTCGTACTCCGGCGCCGTGCCGAACGAGAAGATCACCTGGGGCAAGCTGGGGGAGACGACGCCTAAGTTCATTATTGAGTCGGACGCTTCGATTGTTGCACCGCTGATTTTTGCCTACGTTCTGGGGTGGTAGAGCGCGATTTTTCGGGCGTTCTCGCGCCAAAAACAGTCCACGTATAAGTAGAATTTATGAGATTTTCGCGTTATCGAACCTCTGCTTCGAAGCAGAGGTTTTTTGCGTGAAATTGGGTTATTTGGGAAGCGAGGAGTTGCCCCTTCGACAGGCTCAGGGCAGGCTGTCCGGGCGGGGACTGGCCCCTTCGACAGGCTCAGGGCAGGCTGTCCAGGCAGAGGCCCCTTCGACTGCGCTCAGGGCAGGCTTTCGGCGTGGCTTCGATCAGGGATCAGAGATCAGCCAGAGATGCGGCACTAGTGGCGAGCCTGCCGCTGCCAGCCAGCGATCCATTTGACCGAATTCTGATTGCGCAGGCGATGAGCGAGCCGCTGCATCTGGTGACGACGGATGAGCGGTTGAGGGAATATAGCGAGTTGGCGGTGGTGGTGTGAGGGGACGGGAGTTATCCCAGATCCGAAAAGCGAGAAATGTGACACCCAAGAGTGTTAAACTCCGTTCATTATGACACTCAGGATCCAACCACTCGCTGAAGTCTTTGGTTTTCCCATCAATAATCTATCCGAAACCGCAAATCGATATCGAACTAGGAAACTCTGCCCATTCAACAATAAAATTCCGAATTGCACGAAGGACAAGGCGAGTGACCCCTTAGGGGTTTGCAGCGTATTCGAGGCCGACTATACTGCAATCACCTGCCCCATCAGGTTCCGCGAAAACTGGCTCATCGCAGATGACGGAGCCGACTTTTTCTTCCCGCCAGGCGCGATGTGGACCTCGCTCACTGAAGTCCGCCTAAAGGATAAATATGGAAAATCCGCTGGCAACATCGACCTTGTCCTCGTTTCATACGACCGGTATGGGAAGGTGACAGACTTCGGGGCATTGGAGGTACAAGGCGTTTATATTTCAGGAAATGTCCGCAATCCATTTGAATACTACATGAAAGACCCGACGAACCGAACGAATATGAAATGGAAAGGAAAACCGAACTATCCGGGGCCAGACTACCTTTCCTCTTCCCGCAAACGTCTCGCACCTCAACTCATTTTCAAGGGTGGCATCTTGAACATGTGGCAGAAGAAATCAGCTGTCGCTCTTGACCAAGGATTCTTCAATACACTCCCGAAGCTAAAGGAAGTTCCAAAATCAAAAGCCGAGATCGCTTGGCTCATTTACGACCTCGAGCACGACAAGAAAAAGAACCGCTATTCCTTGGTACAAAAGAAGGTCGTCTACACGGGATTTGATGACGCACTGAACCAGATTACCCGTTCCGATGCGGGAAATGTTGAGGACTTCCTTTCCCTACTTCAGGAAAAGCTGGACGAAAAACTGAACGGTGGGACTGCACCGACCAACCAAACCATCGACGCATTATTATAATGGCATAATGGCGACGCAAATGGCTCTATGGACTAGCGAGACCCCCCACGATGAACCTGTGGTCAATGTTGCGCAAATTCCTCAACGAAGCCCTTTCCGCTATCCGGGAGGAAAGACGTGGCTCATTCCACATATCCGGACATGGCTCAAAAGCCTTCCACGGAGGCCGAGGACATTCATTGAGCCATTTGCTGGCGGCGGTATAGTGAGCCTTACCGTTGCTTTCGAAGAGCTTGCAGATCGAATCATTATGGTTGAACTTGACCAAGATGTTGCCGCTCTTTGGCAAACGATACTCGGGGATGACAACGAATGGCTTGCCGAGCGCGTCCTGTCATTTGACATCTCCCTCCCGTCGCTCCGAAAAGAACTTGCGACCCCACCCTCTGATACGAAGCACCACGGCTTTCAGACTCTACTACGGAATCGAACCTACCACGGAGGAATCCTTGCGCCTGGGAGTGGCGTTCTGAAGCACGGCGAGAACGGGAAAGGCGTAAAATCCCGCTGGTATGCCCAGACCCTAGCCAAACGCATCAAGAACATCCAGCGTTTCCATGAAAAGATTACTTTCATTCAGGGCGATGGCATCGCGATAATTGAGAAATATGCTACAGAGAAGACGACGGCTTTTTTCATCGACCCTCCCTACACCGCAGGAAAGAACGGAAAACGCGCCGGAAAACGTCTTTACACTCACAACGAATTGGACCATGAGGAATTATTCCGACAATCCGAAAAGATACAAGGCGAACTCCTAATGACGTACGACAATGACGAGGAAGTTATCCAGATGGCAACCCGACACGGATTTTCAACCCGGCTTATCTCCATGATGAACACGCATCACACGACCATGCAGGAACTTATAATCGGCCATAATCTCACATGGGCCTGATTGTAGGATTCCCGGATAGAGTTGGGGTTATTGCAGATATTTCCACAACAACGCCGATGTCGCGAGAAACGATTCCCGGTTAATGCGACATCGCCTTCGTATTCGTCCTGGCCCTACGGGGCGGGGTGGATGGGGGTAAAGGCAGGGAATAGGGAATAGCCACCCCAGCGACGAAGACCTGTCGCCGGGGACCCCGGCAGGGAATAGGGACTAGCCATCCCAGCGGGCATAAATCGCTCGCCGGGGACCCCGAGTCACTGGGGAGCCTGGTAAGCCCCCTGCTCCCTCCGTATTGATGCTTTCCGCAGGGGCTAAAGCCCGGTTCCTTTTGAAATCATTATTGGCAGTCAGGGTTAAAACCCTGACCTACCAGTCGTGCCCTGACGCTTCTTGCCCTTTAATTGCGCTCAGGAGTACAAGCAAAATACAAGAACGCGGCGTGGGTGGGATACACGAGATTTCAAGCGCCCCTACGGGGCTGGAGATTGTGTTGCGGATACATTCCCAGGGTTTTACTCTCTCACCCCAGCGAGTAAAAATCACTCGCCGGGGACCCCGAGTCCTGGGCTATTTTCATGTTCTCCCTACGGGATAATTTGTAGTTGTAGATATCCCGCCCTAGATCACCCCTATGCCCTTCGAGTGAAATGGGCATTTTTTTCGAATTAGTAGTTATAGCGGACAGTTCCACGATTCTTGTCACTTGCTGCTTAATCTTCCGCCCATACACCCCCCTACTGAGCAATGATCAATAGGTGACGTTAATAATAACCAAATGGGCATTCGCATAGGGCATGTCATGCGGCGCTTCAGCGGACCGGCTAGAAATAGCGTCTGATGGGGAAGATTTATTGCCTGTTCCGGGTGCAGCTTCACGGCTGACTGCCTTCCGCGTGGTCACGGTTACACTGGGCGCCATGCCGGTACTGTAGCTGACATTGTATGGCGTAGGGCTTGTGCAAATAACCGATACGGGGGACGCCGGGTACACCATTGCAGCGATGTCGGATCTGGAAGATGTGAGATGGGCTGAGATCTGGCAGGAGGATATAACCGTTGCGGTGACACTAAATGAGGCGATTTGTGTTGCTGCAAAAGCCGAATACGGAACCAGATCCGACACAATCAGACTTAACGCGAATGCCATGTTAATGAATTTCATGGCTACGCCTGTTCAATCCTACATGCATGAATATTTATTCCAAACATGTTCCAATATGCAACACTTTTTTCAGTTTGTTTCGGTACTTTAGTTTGAAGCGACAAATATCTATATATAGCGGGTTTCAAGTAATAGATAGTACGTGTAAATGTTAAATGTTAACAACACGATTCGACATAACGGATTCTAAAGTATTCTATTTGGACTATTTATGGGTACATTTGCATGAAGTAAACATTCTCTCTTGGATGGCTTTCCACAATATCGCCATTTTGGGCGGTGAGTCTTCAAGTTATGGATGTATATATGCAATTCGGGAGTTGAGCCTCGACGATTGCCAACAATTCAACTCGCTCATCCAGATCAGTATGAAGCAGTCGAATTGGGAATTTTGCAGATCAGTCCTTAACAACGAAGATGTTACGAGAAAGATTACCGGATGATATGAAATAGTCTTCGTAGTCGTCCTGGCCCTACGGGGCGGAGTGGGGGCGGACGCTGACCCAGGGTTCACGACGTTGTTGCGGCGAAGGCCCAGTGATGTCCCAGGCTGAAGTTGAGGATGGAGCAGCATAGGATGGCAATGCAGTTGGAGGCGAGCAGGGGAAGGTGCGCAACTCCGACGAGAAGGCGCATAAGGGCGAGATTGCCGAGCATGGAGACGAGGCCATTGGATAGATGGAAGCGCAGGAGCTGAGCGAGCAACTCGGAGTTGTGGCGGCGGTCGCGCCAGGTGTAGTGCAGATGAGCGATGAAATTGTGCAGGAGCGTAAGTTCGAGGGCTGCAGCCGTGGCAAGCAGATAATGGCCGGCGAAGCAGCGGTTGAAGAGAGCGAGAGAGGCGAGCTGGACGACCATGCCCGCGGCTCCGACGAGATTGAATTTGCCCCAGCGGATGAACAGGTTCACGGCAACGGTTCCTGGCGGTAGAGTTGCGCGGTGTGGCGGAGGGTGACGTGAACGGCCATGGCAAGCATGGCGAGGGCGGCGATGGCGCCGCCGAGGTCGAAGAGCAGGATTTTATAGCCGAAGAGATTGGCGTAGGGATTACGCAGCAGCGCGAGGTTGCCGATGATGAGGAGAATGCGAATCTCCGTAGGGCCGAAGATTCCCTGCGAAAGCTGGAAGCAGGAGAGTGAATAGGTGGCGAGAAAACTTTCAGCGGAGAGGATGAGAAAGGCGACGAGCATGGCGATGGCGATTTGCCAATGGAGAAAGCCGGAGAGGGCGAGGCCGGAGATGAGCGCGACGGAGCCGAAGATGTCTGCCATGTGATCGACGTAGAAGCCGTAGCGCGGACGCTCGTGATGACGGACGCGGGCGAGGGTTCCGTCGAGCGAGTCGCCGAGCCAGTTGAGCGCGAGGCAGAGGATGACCAGAAGGAGAGCGTAGCGGTTGAAGCGGGAGAGCGCGTAGAAGAGGCCGGCGGCGAACTGCGCGGCGAGGCCGAGAAGGGTGAGCTGGTCGGAGGTGAGCCAGCGGGGGGCGCGAGAGGCCATCCATAGCAAGGCGCGCTTTTCGAGGGCTGCGGTGAGGGAGTGGTTGACGCGGCGCGCGGTGATGAAGGCTGCTTGATTTGTTGTTGCGGATTGCGTAGCCATGATCGTTTCCTTTCCAAAGGCAGTAAGTTAGCACCGATTCGCGGGGTTAGCGAGTTAGCAAGTTAGCGTTAGGCTCCAATATTTTCTCCTCAGTAAGATTATTCTGAGCTGAATACGCGCTATTTGCGCAGCGCGTTGCAGGTGGAACGCAGGGTGAATTCCAGCGACTCGCGGGGAACGCTGGAGACGAAGGGGCCAATGGCCCAGCCGAGGCCGGTGGGAATGGAGCGCGTGAGGGAGACGGACTCTATCTGCATGTAGAGGCCGCCGTCGCGCTCCTCGTAGCTCCAGTAGGTATTCAAGCGCCAGAGGAAGCCGTGCTCTTCATTGAGACTCAGCGCACGTTCGTGGTTAGTGCCGGAGGAGTCGATTTCGGATATCTGCGTACTGCGCGAAAGGCTGTATCCGTGGAACGCATCGAGACGGCCGAAGGTGACGTCATAGGTGGTATCCATGACGACGGTGAGGACGTGCTTTTGGCGGACGCGCATGATGACCTGGAAATGATCGCCCTGCTGAGAGAGGATTTTTGCCTGAAGGACTTGAGGAGAATATATTTGCGGATAGGCGTTGAAGTTTTTCATCAGACGTTCAAAGCCGGCAGCCGTGGCGCCGGGGGCGAAAGCCGTGCCGCGCCAGTGGTAGAGCATGGCTCCGGGCAAGTCCGCAGCGGTGGAGGGCGTGATCTGCTCGATGATCAAATCGCCATGGCGCAGGCGCGTTTCGTTTTGTTCGGATAAGGTAACGGGGGCGAGGAAGCCGTTTGGCGAGCGATGCTGCTGAGCGAGGCGCGACTCAAGCGCGCTGATATAGGAGTTGAAGGCGGAAAGCGCGGCGGGCGAGGGTTCAGCGGTGAGGCATACGGGCGTTGCAGTAAGGAGCAGGAGACTGCTGAGAACGACGATAGCGATAAGTATTCGCGGATTGGATGGTTGACGTTGCATCATGAAAGCACCTTACGCTGAGACTGGCATGAGAGGCAATGCAAAGAATCTCACTTGTTGAAGATTGTTTGTCACTCTGCAAGTGATTGTTACGGTTAAACTTGATAAAAGTTGTACATCGTGTAAACGATTTGGATTGAACATCGAATCAGATACACTGAACAGGAATCATGACAGACGCACGGCCAGCACGGCGCTATCGCTTCGGCGTTTATGAGGCAGACGCTACATCGGGAGAGCTGCGCAGGCAGGGACTACGCGTCAAGTTACATGCACAGCCGTTTGAGGTGCTTGTCATGCTGCTGGAGCGGCCGGGAGAGTTGCTGACGAGAGAGGAGATTTGCCGGAAGCTGTGGCCGGACGGCACGTTTGTCGACTACGAACATGGCGTGAACTCGGCGGTCAACCGCATCCGCGAGGCGTTGGGAGATACGGCGGGGAATCCGCGATTTGTAGAGACACTGGCGAGGCGCGGCTATCGCTTTGTGGCTCCGGTGGAGCGAATGGACGCTGGCGAGGATGCGGGCCGGCGAAGGGCTGAGTTCCCTTCCCCGGCTGAAAGAATGCTGAAGAACGTTGACGAGCCGCAAACGGCGGAGGCGGAAGCGGGACTTGAAACGGAAGATGATTTTCGGATTCTGGCCACGCCGGAGGAGCTTCCGAGGGTTTCGCACCGTTTGGTGACGACACTTTTCGTTTTGTTGCAGATCATGTACCTAGGATTTTATGTAGGGGCGCTGGCAAACCTGGAAGAGATCGAAGAGCTATTCTCGCCACTGCCGAGGGCAACTGAGTGGTTCGCTGTACTGATCGTAACTGCGGCGATTTTGATTCCTGTTCGCCTCTTCGTGGTTTCCGCCACGCTCTTCCATGCGCCGGGGGCGCGTGTGAAGTTTCTCAAGCTCTGGCCGTTTCTGCTCATCTTCGATGAGATGTGGGCGCTATCGCCTTTCCTGCTACTGCACCACATCAATTTTGGAGTGGCGCTGGCGTGCATGACGCCGCTGGTCTACTCGCCCTTTGCGCAGCGCTCGCTGGTGTTGATGGGGGCGGGGGAAGAGTCCCTCCGAGGCTAAAGCCCGACAATTTTTATTGCGCTTACGGCAGTCAGGGTTAAAACCTTGACCTACCAGCATACGAACCCAGGTCCCCAAATGCGAGGGACCTGGGGCACCCAAACATTTAATGATCGATTGTTGAATTGTTCAAAGCACGCGGGCGAGCCATTTGCCGGTGTGGGAGTGGAGGTTGGCGGCGATTTCTTCGGGAGTGCCCTCGGCGACGATTTTGCCGCCGGCTTCTCCGCCTTCTGGGCCGAGGTCGATGACCCAGTCGGCGGATTTGATGACGTCGAGATTGTGCTCGATGACGATGAGGGAGCCGCCTCCGTCGATGAGTTTGCGGAAGGCGGTGAGGAGCTTGGAGACATCGTCGAAGTGGAGGCCGGTGGTGGGCTCGTCGAGGATGTAGAGGACGCGGCTGGCCTGGGAGGGCATGGCGGTGGCGTTGACGGCGCGGACCTGGGCGAGGTGGGCGGCGAGCTTGACGCGCTGCGCCTCTCCGCCAGAGAGTGTGGTGGCGGATTGGCCGAGACGGAGGTAGCCGAGGCCGATCTCGTCGAGGACGGCGAGCTTTTCGAGGAGGCGGGTTTGTCCGGCGAAGAAACGCAGAGCTTCCTTGACGGTTAGTTGCAGAACTTCGTGGATGTTTTTGCCCTTGTAGGGGACGTTGAGGATGCGGGTTTGATAGCGGGTGCCGTTGCAGTCTTCGCAAGGCAGCTCGACGTCGGCGAGAAATTGCATTTCGACAGTGACGGTGCCGTCGCCCTCGCAGGTGTTGCAGCGTCCTCCAGGAACGTTGAAGGAGAAGTGGCCGGGAGTTAGGGAGAGACGCCGGGCCTCGGGCTGCGCGGCAAAGAGTTCGCGGACGAGGTCGAAGCCTTTGATGTAGGTGATGGGGTTGGAGCGCGGCGTGCGGCCGATGGGGGTCTGATCGACGAGGACGACGTCGTTGAGACGCTCGACGCCGGTGAGGGATTTGTAGACGCTGGAGGGGTCGGCGCCTTCGGACTGACCGAGGGCGCGGGCGACGGCGCGATAGAGCACCTGATGGACGAGCGTGGATTTGCCTGAGCCGGAGACGCCGGTGATGGCGACGAGCAGGCCGAGAGGAATTTCGACATCGAGGGAGTGGAGATTGTTGGCGGTGGCTCCGCGCAGGATGAGGCGCTCGCGGCCGGGGGGACGGCGGCGCGCGGGGATGGGAATAGAGAGCTGGCCGGAGAGATAGCGGCCGGTGAGAGAGCTGGGGTTGGCTTCGATCTCGGCGAGTAGTCCCTCGGCGAGGAGCTTACCGCCGAGTTCGCCAGCGCCGGGGCCGAGGTCGAGGAGATGATCGGCGGAGCGGAGAATGTCGGCGTCGTGCTCAACGACGATGATGGTGTTGCCCAGATCGCGCAGCTCTTTGAGAATGCGAATGAGGCGGGCGGTGTCGCGGGAGTGGAGTCCGATGGAAGGCTCGTCGAGGACATAGAGCGCGCCGACAAGCTGCGAGCCAAGCGATGTGGCGAGCTGAATGCGCTGCGCCTCGCCGCCGGAGAGCGTGGAGGCGAGACGGTCGAGAGTGATGTAGTCGAGGCCGACGGCGTCGAGAAAATTGAGACGCTGGCGCACCTCCAGGAGGATGGGGCCGGCGATCTCCTCGTGCATGGGCGAGAGCTTGAGCGCTACAAAGAAGGCTTTGGCTTCCGCGATGGTGAGCGCGGTGACCTGGCAAATACTTAATCCGTTAATGCGGACGCTACGGGCTTCGGCGCGGAGACGCTGGCCTCGGCAGTCGGGACACTCGGCGTAGCCGCGATACTTGCTGAGCATGACGCGCACGTGCAGTTTGTACTTTTTGCGCTCCATCTGCGCGAAGAAACCGAAGACGCCGATGAATGTGCCTTTGCCGCGCAGGACGATTTCGCGGGCGGCTTCAGGCAGGTCGCGCCAGGGAACGTCGAGGGGCACGCCGAGCTCGGCGGCATGCTTGCGAAACTCCGTGAACCAGGGCCGGTACTTGGGGCGGTTCCAGGGATCGATGGCGCCGTCGTTGAGGGAGAGCGATTTGTCGGGGATGATCAGGTTCAGGTCGAAGTCCATGGTGTTGCCGAAGCCCTGACAGCGAGGACATGCGCCGAAGGGATTGTTGAAGCTGAAGAGGCGCGGCTCCGGCTCGCGGCCGGGACGATGGCAGCTCTTACACTCGTAGTTCGCGCTAAAGCGGTGGCGGCGGCGGGGAGCGGCGTCGTCATGTGGCAGTTCCTCGAAGATAACCTCGCCGGACTCGCGATAGGCGATTTCGGCGGCGTCGACGATGCGGGCGCGATTTTCGGCGCTGACGACGATGCGGTCGAGGAGAACGAAGACAGGCAGCGTGAAGTCCAGGTCGAGGAGCGACTCGGGAGTGGAGAACTCGAAGATGCTGCCCTGCTGATAGAGGCGGTTGAATCCGGCGGCGCGCAGCTCGATGAGGCGAGCCTTGAAGGCCTCGGTGAGCGGGGATTCAGAGGCGGATTTGGCTGCGGATTTGACGGCGCGGCGGAGGAGTTTGGCTTCGGTCTCGGGCGCGGATTCAGCGTGGCGGACGGGGAAGAGCACGTTGAGGCGAGTTCCCTCACCCAGCGCCAGAGTGGCCTCGGCGATCTCGTCGATGGAGTCGCGCTTGACCAGCCCGTCGCAGTGAACGCAGTGGACCGTTCCGCAGCGGGCGTAGAGCAGGCGCAGGTAGTCGTAAACCTCGGTGGCAGTAGCGACGGTGGAGCGGGGGTTGCGGGTGGAGTTCTTCTGCTTGATGGCGATGGCCGGAGCGAGGCCGTCTATCTCGTCCACATCGGGCTTTTCGATGCGCTCCAGAAACTGGCGCGCATAGGCGGAGAGCGACTCGACGTAGCGGCGCTGCCCCTCGGCGTAGATGGTGTCGAAGGCCAGCGAGGATTTGCCCGAACCGGAGACGCCGCTGATGACCGTCAGCCTGCCGTGGGGAATCTCGCAGGAGAGGTTCTTCAGGTTATGGGTCCGCGCATTGCGGATGATGATGGCATCGTTCAAAGGGAGATCACCAGGCAAGAAGTCGCGCCACTACTTCCCAGAGGCCTTATAGAGGCTCGGGATGCAAACGGCCATTATCCATTATAAGCCCGGCGCATCGGGAGAGACGGTGCAATCCGGTCGTATGGAATAGGCGGCTACGCCCGAGGCGCAGGCAGGGCACTCTATCTGAGCAAAAATATTGCAACCAATTCGAAGTAGACTGAATCTACCCATAAAAGAACCTCAAACCCGAGAGCCTATATTGGGTAAGGCAAATGGTTTGAGGTATTTAGACTGAGGGTTTTCCCCAGACCGACGCAATGCTGCTGAGCACGGCCATCAATCCTCGTAACCAAGAACGACATGCGGCGGCCACTCTAGCCGAAGTCCTTAACGACTGCTGATGATCAGCAGAGGAGACGTTTGATGCGTAAGTTAATCGGAGTGTGTTTTGTATTGATGTGCTGTTTGACTTTAACGCAAGCTCAACAGCAGAAAGCGGCATCACCAGAAAAGTGGGATATATTCGCCGGCTACTCATTTTCGAGGGCCAGTGTCGTGAGTGAATATCCTTTCCCATTGATACTGCAAGGCGGACAAGCCTCGGCGACCTACTTCTTCAACAAGCATCTCGGCGCGACAGCTGAAATGGCCGGCTATACCAATGATACCGATGGCGCTACCTTTAAAACGGAGGGTTATCTGTTTGGTCCCACCGTGCGCTACAGAATCAAGGATACGCGGTACAGCTTGTTTGCTCATCAACTTTTTGGCTTCACACATATCGCGATCACGGCGGACGACGGTGAGCCCTGCGGTGATAGAACTGGCACAGGGGCAGCCTGCACCGCAAATCCGTTTACGATTGCCTCCGGTGGGGGCTTTGATGTGAAGGTGAGCAAACACATCTCGGTTCGTCCGGTGCAGCTTGAATATTTCAACCAGATGGTCTCCATTGGCGCTCTGGAAAACGAATACATTGGGGATGAGAAACTCGGCGTGGAAGGATTCCGATACTCTGCCGGCGCCGTCATCCATTTCTAAGCGAATATAGGAAAACTGTTTCTTTTATATGCGCCTCGGGGCGAGTTTCCTCGCTCCGGGGCTGTTTTTTAGGGCTAAATGCTTAACACCGGGCTACTCCTGCGGGCCGATGGAGTTATTGAGCCACGCTAGGCAACAACACGGCGATTACCTCATGCCGCATCGATTTAACTGAAACGGCTGCTTACAATATTACCCATCAAGGATTTATTCTCAGTGTCAACATTTGCCTGCGGAGCGGCCTGCCATTCTATTAGCATCCTGGGCAAAGGCTCGATTTCCTTTCTGTTCCCAGCGCGTCGAAGCCTCAGATACTCCTGCCCGTCTCCGCGACGTTAAACTGTAGAGTGAGGTATTCCGTGCATCGTTTTGTTCTTTTTATCCTGCTGTTGGCATCGGTTGCCGGTTTCGGTCAGGGTTCCGCGGCGAATCCAGGTAAGTCTATACCTGACGCCGCATCCACGAGCGACACGGCCCAGACTGTCTCCGACGAAGTGGCGGCCGCGGAGGCGGCTATCGTTAAATCCGACTGGAAGGCGGCGGAGGCCAAGCTCGATCTCTGGCTGGCGGCCCACCCGGCCGATGCGCGAGCGCTGTTTGACGCAGGCTACGTTGCCGATGCGCAAAATCGCCTGGAGGCGGCGGCTGGATTCTACCGGCGAGCGGTGGTGGCGAATCCGCAGTCGTTTGAAGCGCATATTGAGCTGGGGCTGCTGCTGGCGCGGCTAGACAAGTTGGACGAGGCGCGAACGGAGCTGACGGCGGCCACACGGCTCGACCCTGGCGAGGCCGGAGCCGACGCAAAGGCGCGCGCATGGCGGGCGCTGGCGGAGATTGACAAGGCTACCGATCCGGCCAAGGCGTCTGAGGATTTGTTAGAAGCGCTGAAGATCTCGCCGGAGACGCCGAATGACACGCTGCTGGCCGCCAGCCTGGCAGAACAGACAGGGCAACTGGACGCGGCAGAGCAAGCCTACCGCCGCATACTGGCGAAGGATCCGAAGTCCGCCGCGGCCAATGCCGGCCTGGCTCATCTGCTTATCGCGCGCAAGCAGTATCCGCAGGCGGAGACGCTGCTGCGGGCGGCGCTTGAGCAAGCGCCCGATGATACGGTACTGACCGCGCAACTGGCCACCGTATTAGCCGCCGAGGACAAAGTCGAGGCGCTGCCACTGTTACAAAAGCTGCACGAGGCTAACCCCAAGAACACTAATATTACTCGCATGCTGGCCGCGGTGCTGGACGATGCCGGAGACGCTGTGGGTTCGGACAAGCTGTACGTTTCGCTGCTCGAGGCCAGCCCCGATGATCCGGCGCTGCTGGTGGCGCACGGACAGAATTTAGTACGACAGCTCAAGTATGCCGAGGCCTTTGCAGCCTTCGACAAGGCAACCCGGCTGGATGAAGCCAACGTCGATGGCTGGAGCGGCCTGGCCTATGCAGCATCGAGGACCGGCCAGCACGCGATCGCGATTCACGCGCTGACTATGCGGTCAAAATATGCCCCGGAAATTCCGTCGACCTACTTCCTTTGGGCAATCAGCTATGATGCGCTCCACGAAAAAGCGCAGGCTGCGGCTTATTACCATCATTTTCTTGATGCGGCGGCCGGGAAGTTTCCCAATCAGGAGTGGCAGGCGCGACAGAGGCTGATGGTGCTGGAAAAGAAATAACTGACAGATGATAGCTAACAGCTCACAGTTAAATACCAACCGCGGATAACGAACTGTGAGCTGCCGGCTGATCGCTGTAAGCTGTAAACAGTGGCCTTCGATCTAATTTCCATCTTTCAGGAAGAGTACCGGGCGCTGCGCCCGCGTGCGCCGATGCCGGCGATCACGGTACGGTTCCGTCGATTTACCTCGCTAAATACTCGGATCCGGCTGCGCGAGGGGCAGATTACGGTCAGCCTTTCCGATCTTCTGGAGGGTGCGCCGGAGACAGTGATCCGCGCCATCGCACACATTCTTCTGGCCAAGCTCTACAAAAAGCCCATCGACGCGGCACACAACCTGCGCTACAAGCGATTTTCGTCGAGCGCCGCCGTCAGCCGGCAGACGGAGCTGATTCGCGGAGCGCGCGGGAGCAAACGGTTCTCCGGACCGGAGGGACGCTTCTACCACCTGGAAGAGGTCTTCGACTCGCTGAACACAAGATTTTTCGGCGGGATGCTGGGGCGGCCCGAGTTGACCTGGAGCGAGAGCGTGGCCAAGCGCTCGCTGGGCCACTACGACGCCGCGCACAACACCATTGTGGTGAGCCGGGTCTTTGACCGGCCATCGAGCCCGCGCTACGCCATCGAATACCTGTTGTTCCACGAGATGCTGCACCTGAAGCACCCGGTGAAGATGCGGGGGGTGCGGCGGTGCGTGCATTCAAGGGAGTTCAAGAACGAAGAGAAGTTGTTTCCGCAGCTAAAAGAGGCGCAGGCGTTTATCAAGCGGCTGTAGGGGGGATTTTCGCGGCGCCGATTAGGGATTTCGCAGCGGAACGCGGACCAGGATGGCGTTATCCACGCGCACAATCAGGCGGGAGAATTTATCCTTGCCCACATTGCTCATGGCCGGGTAGCGCGGGTTCATCGATTCCACGTTTACCGATAGCGGCGCTTTGGGGTCGCGGGGCACGTCGAAGCTGACGCGGATATCGGGCTTCCCATCGCCATCCACATCGACCACATCGGAGACGTGTTGCGGCAGGGCACTCACGGGAGTCCAATCGAGCTGCACAAAGGGCTTTTCGCTTTGCAGAAAGTGCGGATAAACGGGGCGGTGAATGTCGATGGAGTAAGCGCCCATGGGAATCGAGCGCACTTTGGAGCCGCCAGTGTACACCTCGTCGACGTGGAGCGGGAGGGCGGCAACGCCTTTGGAGAAGAGGCCGTAGAGCAGAAATGGAGTCAGCAGCGCCGCAAGCAAGGTTGCGCCTGCCGCCGTGTAGCCGAGAATAGGACGAAGTTTCATCAATGCCTCCTAAACGACAAAGTGCAGAATGGTGGCAAGGCCATTCGCGATGATGGTGCCGCCGAACATGACGGCCAACGCCCAAGCGCCATAGAGAAACATGAGCCGCGCGCGCTCCGGCTTCCATGCGATTTGAGTTCCCTTGATGTGCCAGACAACCGCTTGCCTCGGGCAGGCATCGACGCAGGCGCCGCATTTCATGCAGGAGAGCAAGGTCTCGCCTCGGGCAATGGATTCCTTCGAGAGGGAGAGATTGGGGCAGGCATTCTGGCAGAGCAGGCAGGGCTTGCAGCGATCCTTGTCGATTTTCATTTCAAAGATGCTGATCTTGTTGAAGATGGACTGGAATGCGCCGAAGGGGCAGAACCAGGAACACTGGGTGCGCTTTTTTGTCAGGAAGGGCAACACGATGACCAGCGCGGCAAAGAGCAGGATAAAGATGACGTTCTGGATCAGGCCGATGGTGCTGCGGGCGGTGACGTACTCCGTGACGGCTTTGAAGGGGCAGAGCCACATGCAGTAAGCCGGCTCAAAGAGGGCCAGCGAGAGCAACACCATGGCCAGCAGCACGGCCCAGGGAATGTAACGCAAGCGGGGGTCTAGCTTGCGAATTTTGGCGCGAGGAGGAATGGCGGCTACGCCCTCTTCAATGCCGCCGAAGAAGCAGGCGTAGCTGCACCAGCCTTTGCCCATCACCAGCGTAAGTGCCAGCCAGAGGCCCACCATGGCCGCCATGCCGTGGCTGGTGCTGGCAATGGAACCGGGAAAGACCAGCGTACGGGTGAAGGCTGCCGGCAGGATAAGGAGCGGAATGGGCATGAAACAGAAGGGCGTGCGACCGGCGATCATCTCTTCGATGGGAATGCCCATGGTGCCGCGCATGGCGACAATGTTGGAGATAAAGCCAATGGGGAAGAGGACTCCCAGGCTTACGAAAAAAATGCGACGCCAGCGATAGGTATTATGGGTGCGCATCATCATGAAGAAGAGCATGGTCATGAAGAGCGAGGTAATGATGGCGGCGATGCTCGAGACCGGATCGGCGCTTGCTCCGGGATGAAAGAACATGAGCAACGACCAGATGAGAATGGGCAGAGTTAGAAACAGAGACCAAAGGATGCCGCGCGGCACCGGGCGGGCGGCGAGCGGCAGTGTGCGAGCGTCAGTAGCCATAAGTCTTTTTCCCCAATAGCATGGCGATTCCCATAGAGAGGTAATAGAGGGCGATGAGCGCCATCGCCATCCGCGCGACGGTGATGACGGCCTGGTTGCGCACGATGCAGCCCAGGCTGATAAACGGAATAAACCAGACGGAAGTTCCCAAAAAGAAGAAAATAAAGAAGAGCAGGGCGGCGGCCATGCTGCCCAATTGGGCTGCCCTGATGCCGGCAACAAGAAATGGAGGACAGAGATTCAAACCGGTGAGGAATCCCACCGAGGCAGCTCCGGCGACGCCGCGATTCCTGCTATCACCGATTTGCACCAGTTTTGAATTTGCGCAGGATGGAGCGCAGCTGCGCCGGGCGGAAACTGCGTACCAAAGCAGCACGCCGGCGAGCAATAGATAAACCACGCCCATCATCATCAGGCGCGGCGCGGGCGGCAGCGAGACCAGCTCGCCAAGCTCCCAGGCTACAACGGCAAAGAGCATGTAACCCACAAGGCGCGCCGCCAGAAAGACAGAGAGATAGCGGGCGTGAGGGCGGAAGCCCGCGCGCTCGGTAAGCAAAGTGGGGACCAGGACGGGTCCGCAGGCTGCTATACAGGCAGGACCTGACGCCAAACCCAGAGCCAGGGCCTCGCCGCATGAGGCAAATACAGGCATGAGCGGATGATCTAAGGCCATCTATGCCGGAGTCGGTGACGGATGGCACATAAGGATAGGGAATCTCTCTAACCTCCATTACAGTCAGTGGCATGCAACTCACAAACTGATGAACCGAAAGCCAGCTACGTGTGACCAGCAGCCATGAATTCCGCAACCAAATGGAGGTTTGCGGACTCAAATGCAATGAGGTAGAGACTCATGGCAGGTCTGGTCGTAGCGATTTTCGCGGTTGGATGGGTATTCGCGGCAACAAAGCGGTCACAGGACGCAGCTTTTGTCAGAGTGTGGGCGCGGAGAGCGGCGATTGCATTGTTCGCGGTCGCATTGCTGGCAACGACCGAATGCGCCGGCGGCGAGCAAATGCCGGATCTCTCCGGGGCTACTTCCTGGTTGAATTCGCCACCGTTGACTCGGGCGCAACTCAAGGGCAAGGTGGTGCTGATTGACTTCTGGACCTACTCCTGCATCAATTGCCTGCGCTCCCTGCCCTATATGCGCGCCTGGGACGCGAAGTACAGGTCGAGCGGCCTGGTGATTATCGGCGTGCATACTCCGGAGTTCGACTTTGAAAAAGATCCAGCAAACATTGAGAAAGCCTTGCGGAAATTCGGGATTACTTACCCGGTGGCGGTCGACAGCAAGCGCCTCATCTGGAGCGCCTTTAACAATGAGTACTGGCCCGCACACTACTTCATTGACGCCCATGGAAGAATTCGTTACCACCATTTCGGCGAGGGAGATTACAAGGAATCGGATCAGTGGATTCAGAAACTCTTAAAGGAGCGCAATGACGCGGAGGAGACTTCCGCAGGGCCTCTCGTGCTGAGCGGCAGCGGCGCCGAGATTCCGGCAGATATTGAAGACATGGATTCGCCGGAGACCTATATCGGCTACCTTCGGGCTGAGCGCTTTGACTCGCCCGGCGGGTTGCATTCCGACCGAGCGCAGGTCTATCGCGCACCGGCGCATCTTGATCTGAATCATTGGGGCTTCAGCGGCACATGGATCGATCACGGCGAGGCGGCGGTGCTCGAAACGGCGCACGGCAGCATTATCTTCCGCTTCCACGCGCGGGATTTGCATCTTGTCCTTGGACCAAGTACCGGGGGGCCAGGCGCCGGTCCGATTCGCTTTCGCGTTCGCATTGATGGACAAGCCCCCGGCGCGGATCATGGCGTCGATTGCGACGAACAGGGGTTCGGAACCGTGACGGAAGACCGGCTCTATCAACTCATCCGCCAGCACGGAACGATCAAAGACCGCACCTTCGAGATTGAATTTCTCGATCCGGGAGTACAGGCTTTCTCCTTTACATTCGGCTGAAAACGCGCATCCCTCTGTATCGAATTGTTCCGCAGTCAGCTATGTTCGCACACTTCTAGCTGACCCACTACTCGTTGCTGTCATTGCTAGCATTGCTTGCATTGCTAGCGGATTTGCGCTATTTTAAATCCATGGCAACCCTTACGATTCGCAATCTCGATGAAAAGGTCAAGCGCAGGCTGCAAGTGCGCGCGGCGCTGAACGGGCGCTCGATGGAGGCGGAGGCGCGAGAAGCGCTATCTGGACTACCGGAGCCGCATTCGGAAGCAGCGAGATCAAGAGTGGAACCGGAAGAAGACTTTGGGACAGCTATTCGCAAGTTGTTTGCACCGCTGGGTGGAGTGGAGTTGAAAATTCCACCTCGCCGAAAGTCTCACCGTCCAATTCCAACATTTGAATAATGATCGTCCTCGATACGAACGTCATCTCGGAGGTATTGCGGCCAGCCCCTGAGCCTGAAGTGCTTTCCTGGCTTCGATCTGTGCCTCGCAGCGAAATCTGGACTTGCACGGTAGTGCTGGCTGAGTTGTTTTCAGGAGTTGACCTGATGCCGGCCGGCAAGCGTCAACAGCTCCTTCGGGAAAAGATGGAACAATTGGTCCCCACACTTTTCGTGGACCAGATTCTACTCTTCGACTTATCAGCAGCCCGTGCTTATGGCCCTATCCTGGCGGCACGTCAGGCAAAAGGCCGCCCCATCGATGAAATTGACGCTCAAATTGCAGCAATCGCCAAAGTGAACGGGGCTACCCTTGCCACGCGTAACATTCGCGATTTCGAGCATTGCGGCGTTCGACTCATCAATCCGTGGTTCTCAAGGTGATTTGTCCTTACGTGGCTTTGTCCAGCGCGTGGGCGGCTTTTTGCGGACTTGTGGAGGGGCGAGTAGCGGCCCACCAGATGAGGATAATGCCCGCGACAACGGAGCCGGCGCTGGCCAATTGGGCGTTAGATAAGCCCCATATAATCTTAGGGTTACGTCGGATAAATTCAACCAAGAAGCGAGCTATTCCGCTGAGCAGCAGGTACTGGCCGACGATGGCGCCGACATTGTGTTGTTTACCGAGTCTCCACCAGAGCCAAGCGCCAATGAGCAGTCCGGCGGTCAGCTCGTAAAGCGGAGTGGGATAGACGGGGACGAAGACCGGCTCAATGCCATTGGGAAAGGCCATGCCCCAGGGGCGAAATTTGAAAGATAGAAAATGAAGCGTGGTGATGGTGATACCATAGTCGCCGTCGCCAGAGAGAAAGCAGCCGATGCGACCGATGCCGTAGCCGATGGCGGCAGCGGGAGCGGCTAAATCCAAGATGCGTAACATGCCGATCTTGGCCCACCTGCCCTGGATGAGCAATGCGCAGATACCGAAGAGCAGGCCGCCGAACCAGGCGAAGCCGTCCCTTTGCCACAGCACGCTCCAGCCCAGATAGCGAAACTCGATGGGGGTGTCGATGACGTGCCAGAGCTTGGCGCCCACGATGCCGGCCACCAAGGTTACGGCGACAATGCTCAGGGCGTCGGCGGTGACGCGCGCGCGGCGGAAGCAGCGGTCCATTACGAAAGCAGCGGCCACAGCGGCCAGCCAAAGCATCAGCCCGAAGGTGGGCAGGTTGAAACTCCATAGGTGCAGATAGGGAATCATGCTTCTCAAGTATAGACGGGCGCGGGCGGAGGCAGCGCTCAACATCCTGTCCTGGAATGAAATGACAGGATTTTCACAGACGCGCTTGCCTCGCGGCGCGGGATACAGGCGATACTGGGTGCATGGCAACGAACGTCCCCCAGGGTCTTGAGGTTCTCTATACCCGCCAACAGATTGCCGAGCGCGTGACCGAGATGGGCGCTCAGATTACCCGCGACCTGAACGGCGAGAAGCTGGTGATGGTGGGAGTACTGAAGGGCGCGGCGCCGTTTCTGGCCGATCTGTCGAGGGCCATACAGGCTGACGCCACGTTTGACTTTGTAGCCACCACGAGCTACGGCCAGGGGAAGAGGTCATCCGGCGCGGTGAGGCTGGTCAAGGACCTGGATGAATCGATCGAGGGCAAGAACGTGCTGGTGGTGGAGGACATTCTGGATACTGGGCTGACGCTCAGCTACCTGCGCAAGCTCTTGATGCAGCAGAATCCCAAGACGCTGCGCATCGCCACGCTGCTCGACAAGCCCTCGCGCCGCCTGGAAAAAATCACGGCGGACTATGTGGGCTTTTCCATTCCCAACTTGTTCGTGATCGGCTACGGAATGGATTACGCGGAGCGCTACCGGAACCTGCCGGACATCTGCGTGATGTCGCCCGACCATCCGGAGTAGAGCATCTCTAGCGCTTGACGACCTCTACAACTTCGTTGTCCGGCCGGCTCCAGGCTACCGCGCCTTCATGAGTGAACTTGCCTGCCGCGTCATTCCAACGCAAGTGAGTGATGGATCCCGCGCCTTGCTCATAGGCGTAGGTTATGCCGTCGTCGGAAAACAGCGTGAAGGCCGCATCCGCGCCCGGATAGACGCGAATCTTTTCGATGGCCTGCGTTTGATGAGTGCTCTCGACCGGCGCTCCCAGTGGAATGATGGAGCCGGCGCGCACAAAAAGCGGAATCGTATCAATGGGCGCGGCCACGGTGATGGCCTGGCCGCCCTTCACCAGCTCGTTGGTCCAGTAGTTATACCAGTCGGTTCCGGCGGGCAGATAGACCTCGCGGCTGGTTGCGCCTTGCTCGGTAACCGGCGCAACCAGAAATGCCGGGCCGAACATATATTCATCGCGCACATCAGCTACCTTGGGGTCGTTGGGGAAATCCAGAGGCAAGGCCCGCATGAAGGGCGCGCCAGTCAGCCAGGTCTGATAGCCGAGCGAATAAATGTAGGGCATGAGCTGGTAGCGCAGGCGCAGATACTTCTCCAGAATCGGTTCCGCCTGTTTGCCGTAGGACCAGACCTCGTTGGCCGGGCGGCTGCCGTGCGTGCGGAAGATGGGCAGGAAGGCGGCGTACTGGAACCAGCGGGTGTACAGCTCCGGATAGTCGTCGTAGCCGCCGACATTAGCGCGGGCGTCGGAGGGATCGAGCAGCGGCTTGTGGGCGGGATGATGCGTTTCAGGAAGAGACTGCCAGCCGCCGGTGTCGTTGGACCAGTAAGCGATTCCCGACGCGGCGACATCAAGGCCGGTAGGAATCTGCCGCCGGAGCGTATCCCATGTGGGATAGATGTCAGAGGACCAGAAGATGGTTCCGTTGCTCTGCGCGCCGATGTAGGCGTCGCGGGAGAGGATTAGCGCCCGCCTGTTTGGCTCATCCTTGCGGTAGCCGTCAAAGAGCGCCGCGGTGTGGAAGAGCGGATAGACGTTGAAGAACTGCGTGCCGGGGCCGATGTGGAAGTACGCGCCATTGGGAGGCAGGTCGGGCTCGGTCTCGTCGGCCCAGAGCGAGTCGAAGCCCTGATTGATGATGTTCTCACGGATGATCTTCCAGTACCACTCGGCGGCTTGAGGATTAGTGGTGTCGATGTCCGAGCCGGCGCGGTCATAGGGCAACCCGTCGATGGGCGTGCCGTCGGCTTTGTGGATGAGCCAGCCCTTTTTGAGCAGTTCCGCATAGTAGCGGTCCTCTGGCACAAAGCGCGGCCAGACGCTGATCATGGATTCAAAACCCATGGCATGGAGCTGCTTGTTCATTGCTGACGGATCCGGCCAGAATTTAGGATCAAAGTCGAACTGGCCCATTTTGGTGTAGTAGAACCAGTCCACCACCATCACATCGGCGGGCAGATGGCGGTCGCGATAGCCTTGAGCCACATCCAGCACCTCCTTCTGGCTGGAGTAGCGCTGCTTGCACTGGATATAGCCGTAGGCGGCCTTGGGCAGCATGTGCGTGGGTCCGGTGAGCAGCTTATAGCCCGCGTAGATCTTATCCGCGGTGTTGCCGGCGATTACGAAGAAGGATACGCGGTCGCCCACCTGCGAGGTCCACTTGGTTTGCTCATTGAAGCCCGGCTCGATGGTGGTCTTGGAGGGGTTGTCCCACAGCAGGCCGTAGCCTTTGTTGGTCACCAGAAAGGGTACGCAGAAGCTGGGAGCGGCGGGAGCAAGATAGTCTGCCCAGCAGCGCACCACATGGCCGCGATGGTCGAGAAAGCCTTCCTGGTTCTGGCCCAGGCCGTAGTAATGCTCGTCAGCGGGCGAGGCGAATATCGCGCCCACGGTGTAGAACTTGGCATCGGTCGGGCGACGGTCACGGAGCACCTCAGCCGTTCCATCCTTCTGGTTGGGCTGGGACTGCATCCAACCGGTCATCTCCAGAAGCGTTTTGCCATCGGGCGTGGTGAATGTAATGTGCGCGCCGGGAACCGAGGGGCTGAAGTACTTGCCGGCATCGCCCCAGGAGATCTGATGGTAGTGTTCCACGGTGGCGACGATGCGGGCTGATTGATACACATCGGCCAGCTTGGTCTGGCTGGCCTTCCATCCGGCGGCGGCGGGCGCGGCCAAGATACCATAGCCCGGAGCGGACAGCGCGGGAGCGCGATTGAGGCTGAGCGTCACGCGCAGAATGTTGGGCGCGTACGGCTCGAGAACGATGGTGCTGCCGCCCCGCTCAAGAACAACCCTATTCTCCTGGGCAACGAGGATGGAACCGCCAACAAGGAAAACGATAATATTAAGAAGAATGCAGCACCTGCGAATGAATGAAACCATCCTTGATTCCTCCTCTTGACGCGTATTCAGTCTACAACCCAAACGGCAGCATGCGGGTAGTGTCCTAATTCGGGTTTTGGCGATGACATTAATTCTCATCTTGCCCTGTACGGCACAGCCGCAACGGGCTGCTCCCGTGAGCAACCAAGCAGTATTTAGTGGTGTGCTCTTTGGTTGGGTCAATAGGGTCCCTATATACAAATTTACCAATGATAAAATGGTATTTCCGGTCATCAGGACCGGAATAGGAGTTCATTTCAAGCGGTGTGATGACGTTTGGGGGAATCACTTGCATTCGCACCCAACGCCCCTTAATCTCCGCAACCAAAAGGTTTCTCCGCTCCCAAAACGCTTTATCGCTGGCGCGGATTTGATCGGCGTGCAGCGGATCGCTCTCAATGGCCCGCCTGAGCCACTCTGCCCTTCTCGTGTTATCTTCCGCAGATTCTTGGGCCTGGAGAGAATCATAGTCTGGAATGTTATCTTCCGAATCCAGACTAGGAGACTCGCAGCATTCATTATGAAACATCAATGCTGGGGTGCGTCCGGTATTGATGGCCACAATCTGGACACTCGACACAGTATTGTCGCTAGCAATCAAATTTGGGTTGGTTTGAACAGGTATAACTTGTATTCCGACCCACGGTCTTTGCTCCAAGTACAAGGAATCTTTGGCGATTTGGGCGAATTTTTGAGTCGCTTTTGCCTGGACATCCAACTTCTTTACGGCATCTCCAATGCCGCCGTTTATCAGGGCAGCGGTATCGGCGAACTGCTGGGAAGCCGAAGCCTGTTTATACGCAGACTCCTTGATCTTGTCGGCGTTGTCAGCCTGCCTTTGAGCATAACCCACAAGTGCACTAGTATCTGCTCCTCCTTTTACCATTTCTCTCCATTGCAAAATAATAGCGGCGGCACTCACCAAAGTTCCTACCGCAATGACGCAAGTAGCAAAAACCATTACTTTGTCAGATATTGTGCTGGATTTCTTTGGCTTATTATCATGCTTGTCCTCTTCGGGATTTGGGTTTGGTGCGGTTTGGCGTGGATCAACGGAAGGCGGAGTTTGCGGGGGTACTTCTTTGGGAATTTCCTCCTTTTTCATGGATGTATCCTTCTGCTCGTCCATGCTTTACCACTCCTTTTTGGAGATATAAAAATTGTACCCCTGGATTCCAAATTAGGACACTACCAGCCAGCGCAGCAAATTGGCGGTTTCGCGCGGCAGGCACTATACTCATCTGCGGCAGGCAGAGATTGTGCCGCCGATTGAGCGCAACGCAGAAGTGCAAGGAGCATCATCTCGTGAGCGCAACCACACCCCATCAGGACGCGGAGTTGAACAGCGGGCATTATGATTCCGCGGCATTTGCCGCTGGTACGCTCAAGAACTGGCAGTCGCTGGCTGCCGTGATTGATCACACGCTGCTGAAGCCCGAGGCCACCCGCGCGCAGGTGGAGAAGCTGTGCGAGGAAGCGATTCGCTACCAATTTGCCTGCGCCATGGTGAATCCGATGTGGGTTTCGACGGCGGTGGGGGCGCTGAACGGCAGCGGCGTTGCGGTGGGCGTAGTGATTGGCTTTCCGCTGGGCGCGTCGCTGGTGTCCACGCTCCACCAGGAGGCGGCGGCGCTGAGCAAGCTGGGTGCGCGCGAGGTGGACATGGTGATTCCCATCGGCTTGCTCAAGAGCGGCGACTACCAGGCCGTGCAGAACGCCATCCGCTCCACAGCCGACGTGGTTCACCATCATGGCGCGCTGCTCAAGGTGATTCTGGAGACCGCGCTGTTGAGCGTGGAAGAGAAACTGCGTGGATCGGAACTGGCCATTCAGGCGGGAGCGGACTTTATCAAGACTTCTACTGGATTTTCAACAGGCGGGGCGACCGCGGCCGACGTGGCGCTGATGCGCGGCGTGGCTGGCAACCGCTGCGGCGTGAAGGCCGCGGGCGGCATTCGCACACTGGCCGATGTAAAGGCGATGCTGGATGCCGGCGCCAACCGCATCGGCGCTTCCGCCTCGGTAGCAATTGTGCGGGAGATGGGAGCGGAGTAAGGACGAGGGAATAGGGAATAGGGACTAGGGAATAGGAGGCGGCGACGTGGGCGAATCATTTAGGGATCTTATCGTTTGGCAGCGAGCGATTCAACTGACAGTTGCAATTTATAAACTCACTTCATCTTTTCCGGATTGTGAGCGGTTCGGCCTGACAAATCAACTTCGGCGAGCATCTGTTTCTGTCTCCAGCAACATTGCTGAAGGTTATGGCAGATCGACGAAGGGAGAGTATCTTCTTTTTCTCGGTCATGCAAGAGGCTCAAACTGTGAAGTCGAAACGCAGCTTGTGATTGCGCAGGCGCTGGGATTTGGCGCGTAGGATGCACGACGCTCGGCTGAAGGCCTTTGTGACGAAATCGGACGGATGCTCGTTGCCATGATGAAGAAATTGAAGCGATGAGCGCCGTTTTTCTATTCCCTATTCCCTATTCCCTAGTCCCTAGTCCCTGCACTGTTATGATTTTCTTTTACACATATGCAAAACGGACCTCCATCACCGCGCGCTGAACCCGAGTACGAGGGCGACTATCGCCCTGCCGACCCGGCAAACCCAGGGGCGTATTATGACCCAGGGGAAATTCGCGTGGAAGCGGCGGATGTGGCCTACATGATGCAACTGGCCGATGCGCTGAACACCACGCTGGACCTGGAAACCCTGCTAAAGCGCACCGCGGAGCTGGTGCAGGCCGTGATTCCCTATAGCATATTTGCGATTTTACTGGTGAATGACCGTACGCGGGAGCTGCGTGTGAGGTTCCAGATCGGCCACACCACAAAGGTGGAGCAGCTGCATGTTCCCATGGGCAGAGGCGTGGTGGGCCAGGTGGCGCTGACCCGTCAGCCTGTTCTGCTGAATGACGTGACCACCTCGGAGATCTACGTCGAGGTAAATCCGGAGGTGCGCTCCGAGCTGGCCGTGCCGCTGATTGCCAAGAACCGTCTGATCGGCGTGCTGGACATCGAGAGCGAGCAGGCCGGCTATTTCCGCCCCGAACACCTGCGGGTGCTAACGCTGACCGCCTCACGCATTGCCCAGGCGATTGAAAATGCGCGACTCTATGCGCGCGCTTCGCGCCAGGCGCAGACGCTGACAGTACTCAACGAGATCGCCGTGGAGCTGTCGTCGATTCTGGAGCTGGACCCGCTTTTGGAAAAGGTTGGCCAGTTGCTACGCCGGCTGATCGACTACCAGATGTTCACCATACTGCTGCTGGACGAGAAGGGCGAGACGCTGATCACACGCTACGCCTGGCGGTTCGGGCACGCGCACGCACCGCAGCGGCGGATTCCCGTTGACAGCGGGCTGGTGGGCGCGGCGGTGCGCGAGTGGCGGCTGGTGAACGTGCCCGACGTACTCCAGGACGCGCGCTACCTGGAAACCAATCCGGAGTCACGCTCAGAGCTGATTGTGCCCTTGTTTCACAAGGGGCGCATTATCGGCGTGCTGGACCTGGAACACACGCGGGTGGGATTTTTCAACGAAGAACATGAGCGCGTGCTGACCACGCTGGCCGCGCAGGTGGCCATCGCCATCGAAAATGCGCGGCTTTACCAGGCGGTGCGCCAACAGGAGGCGCAACTGGAGCGGGACATTGCCATGGCGCGCGAGGTGCAACTGCGGTTGTTGCCCGCTGCGGCGCCGCAGATGGCCCACGCAGAGTTGGCTGCGCGTTTTCTGCCCGCGCGCACCATCGGCGGCGACCTCTACGACTTTGTGGATTATGGGCCGGGACGGACCGCTATTGTGCTGGGCGACGTGAGCGGCAAGGCGGCGCCGGCGGCCCTGTTTGCGGCTCTGGTGAGCGGCATCATGCACTCGGCGGCGCAGCAACGGCCTGAACCCGCTTTAATGCTGGCCCAGCTGAACGACGCATTGCAGGAACGCATGCTGGAATCGCAGTATGTGACCATGCTGTTTGCCCTGTGGAACGATGAGAGCCGCACCCTGCAGGTGGCTAACTCGGGCGCGGTGCAACCAGTTGTATGCCGCTCCTGCGAATCAGTGCCGGTGCGCGCCGAGGGATTCCCGCTGGGGATGTTTCCTAATGTTAGTTACGATGAACTGACCGTGGCCACCGAGACGGGAGACGTGATCGTTTTTATCTCGGACGGGATACTGGATGCGGAAAATGCCGAGGGCGAGATGTACGGGCAGGAGCGGCTGGCGAGTTTGCTGTGCAACCACCGCGAGCAATCCGCGCTGGAGATTGCCGACGCGATTCTTTCTGACGTCAGCCGCTTCCAGGACGAACAGGATCGGTTTGACGATGAGACGATTATTGTGCTGAAAGTCAGGTAAAGAGATCTTATAGCTGCCAGAAGCTGCACTGTTAAACTTGGACAGAGCTCACACCCTCGGAGTTGCTTTGCACACTAAACGCATCATCCGCCCGGCAAAGAACGTCTATGGCAGCCTGCGCTTGCCGGGCGACAAATCTATCAGCCATCGCTACGGAATGCTGGCGGCGTTTGCCGAAGGCACCTCGCGGTTTACGAATTTTTCAACAGGGGCAGATTGCGCCTCGACACTGAGTTGCATGGAGGCACTGGGCGCAAAGGTGCGGCGGCTGGAAGACGGCTCGGTGGATGTGACCGGGGTGGGCGGGCGCGTGACGCCTTGCGATGCGCCGCTGGACTGCGGCAACTCGGGCTCGACGATGCGCATGATCTCGGGCCTGCTTGCGCCGCAGGAGGGCCGCTTCACGCTGGTGGGCGACGAGTCGCTCTCACGGAGGCCGATGGAGCGAATTCGCAAACCTCTGGAGATGATGGGCGCGCGGCTGACGCTGACTGAAGGCCATGCGCCGCTGACGATTGAAGGATGCGCGCTGAAGTCCATCGACTACACCATGCCGGTTCCCAGCGCGCAGGTGAAGAGCTGCATCCTGCTGGCCGGATTGCAGACAGCGGGCAAGACCACGGTGCGCGAGGCGGTGCGCACGCGCGACCACAGCGAACTGGCGTTGCGGGCCTTTGGCGCAAAGGTGGAGCGGACGCTGGATTCCATTTCGATCATCGGGCCGCAAGAACTGCACGCCATTGAAGCTGCCGTTCCGGGCGATATTTCTTCGGCGGCGTTTTTTCTTTGCGCGGCGGCGTTGTTTCCCGGCTCGAACCTGGTGCTTGGTGAGATAGGACTGAACCCCACGCGCGCCACACTGCTGGATGTGCTGACGACTCTGGGGGCGCGCGTCTCTGTTTTGAATTTAGAGGAAAAGAACGCGGAGCTAGTGGGCACGCTGCAGGTGACGGGACCTGCCGAAGGGCTGGGGACAGTGGAGATCAGCGGGGCGCTGGCGGCGCAACTGATCGACGAGCTGCCGGTGCTGGCGGCGATAGGGCCATATACCAGCGGCGGAATCCGCATTCGCGACGCCAAGGAGTTGCGCGTGAAGGAGTCGGACCGCATCGCGCTGGTAGCGAAGAATCTGCGCGCCATGGGCGCCGAGGTCGCGGAGTTCGAGGACGGATTGGATGTACCCGGAGGACAGAAGCTGCATGGAGCTACGATTGACTCCGGCGGCGACCACCGCATCGCCATGGCCTTCAGCGTGGCCGCGCTCAGAGCCGAGGGGGAGACGGTGATTCAGGGAGCGGAGTCAGCCGCCATCAGCTTTCCGGAGTTTTTTGATCTGCTGGATCTGGTGGCCGAGAGGTAGGAGGCGAGTCAGCGAGTTAGCGCAGAAGAATGAAAAAGCCCGGCAATTGCCGGGCCTTTCCATTCTTGAATCACTAAAAAGATTACTGGCTGGCCGGCGGTTTGGCCGCGGGCGTAACGGCTTCCTTGGACGGCGCAACGCCAGGAATGACGGGCGTCGTCGTCATATCGCCAGAGGCCGCCTCATTCAGGTTGATGCCATAGTGCTGCAAGGTGGTGGCCAGCGTCTGGTAGAGGCCGGCGCGGTCCTTGGCGTAGGCGGCATTGGCGGCGATCAGGTTGTCCTCCGCCGTAGCCAGGCCGCGTTCCTGGAGCATGACAGTGGCGCTGGTGGAAGCGCCCAGATGCAGCTTCGTGATTTCAGCGTCGACATTCTGCTTGTTGTAGTCCCGGGCGGCGATGGCAGCCAGCACCTGCGCACGGTCGTTGATGAGCGCGAACCGCGCGTTGACTACCTGCATGCGAATCTGTGTGTATTGCTGCTCCAGCCTCAACTCCGATTGGCGATATTCAATAAGCGACCGGACCTGGTCGGCCTGCGCCGTCCGGTTGCGCAGCGGGATGGTGAGGTTGAAGCCGATTCCCTTGTCAGGGGCGGTGCTGTTGCCCAGACCTTGAAGCACGCCACCAAAGCCGGTCGGTGCAGCGTTGTGCACGACGCAGGGAATGCCGTTGAAGTTACAATTCGGGTTGACGGTGCCGCCAATCACACTGGCCCCGTAGTAGCCGTAAGCGTCAAGGGTGGGCAGAAGGGCATTGCGCGCACCTTTTAGCGTGATCTCATTGTTCCTCAGTTGCAGCACGGCCTGCTCTAGTTCCGGCCTCTGCCGAAAAGCCTCCTGCACCAACTCCTCGACCGGCTGTTTCTCCTCGGGAATCTCTTCCACGGTTACGCGGTCGGTGGGAATAACCGGGGCGATGGACAGCGCTGGATCATTCAGGTTGCGGGCCACGGCCTGCTTGATAATCTGCTGCTGATAGTTCAAGGAGCTTTGCGCGGTGATGAGGGCCTGCTTATCGCTATTGACATTCGAATCGTCCTGCACCACCTGCAGCGGGGCCACGGTGCCAATCTCCAACTGCTTGCGGTCGTCGTTGTCCAGCTTGGTGCTTTGCGCCAAGGCGCGTTCTTTGGCCTGCACATCCTCGTAGGCCTGCACCAGTCCCCAGTAGATATTCTCCACCTGATTGACAGTGTAGAGAATCTGCTGGCGGAAGGAGGCATCGGTAATGCGGCGGTCATTCAGCGCCTGGTACATGAAGCGCTTGTTGACCCAGATACCTGCGCCCTGCAGCAGGTGCTGGGTGACAGTGGCTTTGAAGACCGAGGAAAGCTCAGGTACGTAGCTGGCAAGAATATTATCCGTGGCATTGCGGCTATTGTTCCAGGCGACGGTCAGCGAGGTTCCGGGTACAAAGCCCTGGGTGTAGGTGAAGTTATATTGCTCGGTATTTGTCTTGGAAGCCGGGCTGAAGAGGCTGGTCTGCTGCGTCTTGTCCCGGTCGAACTGGACCGTGCCGCTCAAGTTGGGGTCCAGGTTCTCCGGCTGGGGGCCGGCTCCTGATGTGGAGAGCACCAGGCCGGAACTGCCCGAGGCCGCGCCGCCGGAACCGCCTGTGGTGCCGCCAGGACCGCCACCCGATACCAGCGTCGAGGTAGAACCGCCAAGTGTGTTGGCTACAACACCCGAATTCACGCCGCGCACCGTGCCCCCTGCGCGTGTCCGCAACACATCGGTGTCCGCGATATCCAGGTTGTAGCGGGCAATGGCGATATCGTAGTTGTTTTCCAGAGCCAGCGCCAGGGCATCGGAGAGGCTGAGGTAAATTTTGCCCTCCTTCACCAGGTCGTTCAGCCGCACCGAGTTTGCAAAGCTGGCCTTGGCGATGCTGGTGGGCCGGTAGATATTGATTGGATTGCCCAACATCCTGCCCGCGGGCTTAGAAAAATCCCGCAATGAGGGACGCAGATTCACTGGTTCCGTCAGCACTACCGAGGGAGCCGAAGGCAGCTCGGAGGCTTCCTTTTCTGGAGTTTTTGCTCCCGCACCCGGCACTTGCAGGGCATATCCGCATGAGATTCCCGCCGCCCACGCCAGCAGGATCGCCGCTACCGCGCACAGCCGTTTACCTGCCTGTCGGCGTCCTGCCAGTTCATTATGGCTGACCGCGATCTTCTCCTGCTGCTCAAACATACATAGACCGAACAAATGCATGGTTCCTCTCCAATACATGATTCAACGTCATAAATTGCTGAGGCATATGAGACATTCTTTTCTTAGACGTCCGGAACGCCTCTCCGGACGCAGACAAGCGAGTTCCTATCACCATTTTAACTTGCAGCCCGGTATGCAGCCTTCCGCCTACCATATACATACGCGCATGTAGGCCAAATCGTTCCACAGCCACCTGCGGTGGGGCCAACTGCTCGCTATTCGCTCGCACTAGCTTCTTTGACCGAACTTCCTACCACCTGAAGTGCGGGGACTGGCCGCCACTTGCGGTGGGCCAACTGCCGCTGGCACGGCACTGTCATTTACGCTACTGTCAATGCCAACAGAGATGACCGAAGACCCACAACCCGCGCTCGCGCTCCAGACCTGGAAGCTGATCCTGGCCTACGACGGGACCGGGTTCCGCGGCTGGCAGGTGCAACCGGGCGAACGAACCGTGCAGGGCGAGCTGCAGGCGGCGCTGGGGCGGATTTGCGGGGAATCGCCCCTGCCACAGGGCTCGGGACGCACCGACGCCGGGGTTCATGCGCTGGGCCAGGTGGCCAGTTTCTCACTGGCGGCGCCCATTCCGGCGGAAAACCTGCAATTCGCGCTGAACCGGACGCTGCCCCCGGCGATTCGCGTTCTGGAGGCGAAAACCGTGCCAAGCACATTTCACGCGCGGCACTCGGCATTGGCAAAAACTTATGAGTACCGGGTCTTCCGGGGCGCGATTTGCCCGCCTTTTTTGGCTCCATACATGTACGCCTGCTCGTGGCCTATGGACGTGGAGGCGCTGCAAAAGTCTGCACGGATTTTTGAGGGCACACACGATTTTTTGAGCTTTGCGGCCACCGATCCGGAGCTGGGCAACCGCGAGCTGGATGAGGATGCGGAACCTGAGGAGCGGCCCCTTCCCAGATCGGGATTTAAGGTCGATCCGCCGAGGCCGGCGACGGTAAAGACTGTTTATTCTTCGGCTTGGGAGACGCGTACATGTCCGGATGGCGAATTGCTGGTCTATCGCGTCCGGGGCAGCGGCTTTTTGCACCACATGGTGCGCAACCTGGTGGGAACAATGTTGGATGTGGGACGAGGACGAACCAGAGTTGACGAGATTGCGGGGATTCTGGCCGCGCGCAACCGTGCCGCAGCCGGACCGACTGCACCGGCGCAAGGGCTGTTTCTTTGTTCGGTGGAGTACGAGGAGGGGGAATAATGCCACGGAAATCACATAAATACAATGACATAGATGATACACAAGCACTGCTCAGGATTCTGGCACTGGCTGACAAGGAGATTGAGGCCGGAGAGACGATTTCAATTGAAGAGATCATGCGAGAGTTTGGTGTGGAATCCTCTAAAACAACAGAAAGCAAACCTATACAAAGAACTGCCAGAAATCTATTCTGACGTTCGCGCCTGCACTTCCCTGCTACCCTGAAACCATCCGATGGCGCTCATTCCCCGCAACTCGGCATTTTCACGCGTGACGGCGCTGGCCGAGCAAAGGCCGGTTCATGCAGCTTTTGCCTGGCTGCACGGCAATCCTAAAACCATCATGGACTGGCAAGCGGAGATGGCGGCCATTCCCGCGCCGCCCTTTGGCGAGCAGGCGAGAGCCGAGTGGCTTGTGGCTCGCTTTGCCGAAGCCGGTTTGCAGAGAGTGGAAATCGACTCAGTCGGCAACGTCTTCGGCTGGCTGATGGCCGCACAATTGCCGCAGGAGAGCAGCGGGCCGGCGGTGGTGCTCTCAGCGCACCTGGACACCGTTTTCCCGGCCGAGACGCCGCTGAAGCCGGTGTTGGACGGCGACCACCTGACAGTTCCCGGGGCCTGCGATAACTGCGCCGGAGTGGCGGGAATGTTGGCCAATGCGCGAGCGCTGGTGGAGGCCAAGGTGGAGTTGGCCGCGCCACTGATTTTTCTGGGCAACGTGGGCGAGGAGGGCGAGGGCGATCTGCGCGGCGTGCGCCACCTCTATCAGCAGAACGCGCTGGCCGGACGGATTGCCGCGCACATTGTGCTGGACGGCGCGGGCGCGGACTCGGCTGTGACGCAGGCGCTGGGCAGTCGCCGCTACCGCGTCACCGTCACCGGACCGGGCGGGCACAGCTTTACCGACGCGGGAACGCCTAACCCCATTGTCGCGCTGGTTTTGGCGCTGACGGTCGTGGCCGAGACGCAACTGCCGCAGAACGCGCAAGAAGAGGCCCCGCGGACGACGCTGAATCTGGGGACGATCAGCGGCGGCACCAGCGTGAACTCCATTCCGGAGAGCGCGCAGGGGACAGTCGAATTTCGCTCGACAAATACGGACGAGTTGGTGCGACTGGAGGTTGAGCTGCATCGCGCTGTGGAAGATGCCGCGGAGCATTGCAACGCGCAGGCAAAAACGGCTGGCGCACAATGCCGGGGTTTGCTGAACTTTCAGATTGACAAAATTGGCGACCGGCCCGCCGCGCAACTGCCCGAAGACTCGCCACTTCTGGAGGCTCTTAACGCCGTGGACCGCCATCTGGGCCTGAAAACCGAGTTGCGGCTGGGTTCGACCGACGCAAACCTTCCGCTTTCGCTGGGGATTTCGGCGCTGTCGATGGGAGCGGGCGGCGAGGGCGGCGGGGCGCACACGCTGGCGGAGTGGTACTCGGCCAAAGACCGCGAAACGGGACTGAAGCGGGTACTGCTGCTGACGCTGGCGATGGTGGAGTGGGCCGCGAAGCAGTAGTCAGGCTCGGCCGCGGAAGCTGATGATGCGTCGGCGGTCGCGCTTGGAGGGACGGCGCTCAGGCAAGGGCGCGTACTGCTGCATGGCCTTGCGCTCGGCGGCAGCTTTGGCGCGCGCGGCGATACTGGCCTCGCTCTCGCGATAGAGCGTCTGCGCCACGGCGGCCGGGCCGCGCATGTGGCTCAACACAAGAACTTCAATCCGAAAGTCGCCGCCTTCGTTCTTCACGACAAGATGATCGCCGACGCGAACCTCGCGGGAGGGCTTGGCTTCATGGCCGTTGGAGAGGATGCGGCCCAGATCGCAGGCCTTGGAGGCCAGCGCGCGGGTTTTGAAGAAGCGCGCCGCCCAAAGCCATTTGTCGATGCGAAGGGAGTCCATGAAGCTATTGTCGTATACGGAGCTTCCCTTACGCTCTAGTGAACTTACGAATGGAAACCAACCATGCCGAGCTTGTGGGCCAAATGCACACGACGCCGGAGATGATCAAGTGGGAGCACTTAATCCGCTCCAGCGTCGTTTGGCTTTACGGCCGGCCTGCTGGCCGGCACGCGTACTTTATCTTCCCCTACCGGCAATGAATAGTAAAATTGATTTTCTGCTGGACTGAATTTGGAGATTCGATGATGATGTTCACCCAGCCGTGAAAATCGGCGAATTGATGTGTATTCGCGCCGAGTTGCCAATCATAGTAGACCGGCACGGAATGATTACCTTGCGGAATCATGACCCTCTCTGAGTGGGTCGTATGGCCGCCGTCGCTGCGGTCAAAGCGGTAAACTACCTCGGTGTGCCTGGTGCTGATCAAGCCCCAGCCGAATTTCAGATCGACGGGGCAGGAGCCCGTGTATTGAAAGCCCTGGGCAATATTTCCATTTGCACGCAATGAATACCCTCCCACCCGAACGCTCTGAGCCATCACGCTGACAGATCCAAGACAGAGAAGTATCCCAACAATACTTGCAATTTTGCTGAATTTCATGTTTCCTCCTTTGGACTGATGCTGCCGTTGTGTTCTTCCGGCACGAGCCAATATACCTCAACAGCCCCTTCGCTGTATCCATTTTTTTGCGATTCCTTTCAAGTACACTGGTCCCATACCGTTGGAGAGCCAACCATGCCGAGCTTGTGGGCCAGGACGCGGACGACGCTGGAGATGATCAAGTGGGAGCACTCCATCTTTGCGCTGCCGTTTGCGCTGACGGCGGTATTGCTGGCGGCGAACGGGCGGCCGGGCTGGCGGACGCTGGGATGGATTCTGGTGGCGATGGTGGCGGCGCGCTCGTCAGCCATGGCGTTTAATCGCTGGGCCGATGCGGAGCTGGACGCGGCCAATCCACGAACGAAGACGCGCGCGATTCCTACCGGATTGCTGACGCGCAATTTTGTGATGGGATTTACCGTGTTGGCGGCGGCGGTGTTTGTGCTGGCAGCGGCGGAGCTGAACCGGTTGGCGCTGGAGTTGTCGCCGTTGGTGCTCATGGTACTGTGGGGCTACAGCTACATGAAGCGCGTGACGCGTTGGTCGCACCTGGGGCTGGGGCTGGCGCTGGGACTGGCGCCGGCGGCGGCGTGGATTGCGGTGAGGGGCTCGCTGGACGCGCGCATCCTTGTGCTGACGGCGGCAGTGACGTTGTGGGCGGGGGGATTTGACGTGCTCTACGCCTGCCAGGACTATGAGCACGACCGCGCGGCGGGGTTGCACAGCTTGCCGCAGGCGATGGGGATTCCGGTGGCGTTTTGGACGGCGCGGGTGATGCATTTGGCGATGCTGGGGCTGCTGGTGTGGTTTGGGTTGCTGTTTCATTTTCAGAGGCTGGGTTGGGCGGGGATCGCGGTAGTGGGGCTGCTGCTGACTTATGAGCACTCGCTGGTTTCTCCATGCGATTTGCGGCGACTTAATGCGGCTTTTTTTACCATGAACGGCGTAATTGCCATGGTGTTTTTGGGATTTGTGGCCGGGGATTTGTGGCTGCGGTAACCACCAGCGGTGGTGGGACTGGCCGTCCAGGCGGGTGACGCTAACGCGTCATATGGTTTGTGGTATCCCAAGACTGAAAAGCCTGACCAAGGGCACCCGCCGGATAAAGAACAAATGCAGGTCCTTCGACTCGCTGCGCTCGCTCAGGATGACGGATAATTAATTGAGGAACGGAGAATTTGATGAAGATTGCAATCCAGGGCGAGCCTGGCTCCTTCAGCCACGAAGCTGCGCTGAAACTTGTGCCTGATGGGGAGATTGTTCCCTGTTCGTTGTCGGCGGAAGTTTTTGCGTCGGTGGAGAGCGGAGACGCAGATGCCGCAGTCATTCCCATTGAAAACAGCCTGGCGGGCTCGGTGGCAGAGCACTTCGACCTGCTGCTGACGCACGACGTGCGGGTAGTGCGGGAGACGCGATTGCGCATCCGGCACAATCTGATCGGCCTCTCCGGCGTGGCAATCGGCGAAATCGAGCGGGTTTTTTCGCATCCGGTGGCGCTGGCGCAGTGCCGGAAGTTTCTGGCCGCGCATCCGCGCACGGAGGCGGTCGCTTTTTATGACACAGCGGGCAGCGTGAAGCAGTTGATCAAGTTGCGCGACAGGCACGTCGCGGGAATCGCCAGCGAGGCGGCGGCACGTTATTATGGCGCAGAGATTCTGGAGACCGGCATTGAGGACAACCCGGAAAACTATACACGCTTTTTTCTAGTACGGCGCGCAGCGGATGCCGTGACCGACCCACAGGCGAACAAAATAAGTCTGGCGTTTTCTGTGGAGAACCGCCCCGGAACGCTGGTGGCGGCGCTGAACGAACTGGCTGCAATGGGCACGAATATGACCAAGATCGAGTCACGACCGGTGCACGGCAAGCCATGGGAGTACATTTTCTATGTGGATTGCCAGATTCACTCGGCGGAGGAGGCTACGCGAGCGGTGGAGTCCCTCAAACCGCATTGCGTCATGGTCAAGGAGCTGGGGCGCTACCGCGAGGCAGTGGACTGAAAATGCGAACGGCCGGGAGCGCAGCCATGATCGTAATCAAGCCCCGGCCGTTCGAGGAGGACCACACATTCTCGGTTTCTGTGATTGACTATTTCTACTGTTACACAAAGGTCAATAATTATACGCAATGATCTGCGATTTATTTACGGATATTATGGCCTGAGATTCACGCAACAAAATATTTGGCCTGGGGATGGTGGACTAGGATGGCATTGGTGCTTTGCTCTGGCTCCAGGTGGAACTGCTCGGTGAGGCGCACGCCGATGTTCTCCTCGGGTTTGAGCAGGCGGAAGATCTTCGCCTGGTCCTCCAGATTGGGGCATGCGGGATAGCCGAAGGAATATCGGGAACCACGATACTTTTGATGAAAAAGATCGGAGATCCGCGGAGAGTCTTCGACGGCGATGCCGAGGAACTCACGCGCCTGTTTGTGGACGAACTCAGCCAGCGCCTCGGCGGTTTCCACCGATAGGCCGTGCAGATAAAGATATTTTGTGAAGTCGCCAGTCTCAAATAACTTTGCGGTCTGGAGGCTGGCTTCGTCGCCGATGGTGACGATGGAGAAGCCGACGACGTCACGCTGCGACGCATTGAGCGGCTCAAAGAAATCTGCGATGGAAAGGCGGCGACCCTGCGCCTGGCGCGGGAAGGCGATGCGCTCTAACTCGCGGGCCGGATCATTAGGATCAAAGACGACTAACTCGTTGCCGTCTCCCGCGCAGGGATAGAAGCCGATGACGGACTTAGGCTCAAACCAGTTCGCTGCTATTACTTCTTTCTGAAGGTTGAGTAGGATGGGACGATATTTTTCTTCGACCAGGCGCAGATAATCACCCTGCGCGGCGGTTTTAAGTTGCCATTGATTCTTGAAGAGCGCGGTCTCGTTGAGATAGGGGAAGATATCTTCGAGTTTGTAATTGTTAAAGACACGCACGCCCCAGAATGCGGGCTTTGGAATCTCCATGAGGCGCTCGACGACCGGCGAACGGCCCTCCGGAGTTAACTCGACGATTGTTAGTTCCGGAGCGTTGGAGTTACTCTTGGCGAAGACCTTCACCGTTTTGCCTTCCGCTTCCCTGCTCTCGCGCACGGCTGCGTCGGCCGAGGTAAGGTCGGCCATGGCATGCAAACCGGCGAAGGCGTCCTCGGCATAAAAAACGGGGCCGGAGTACTCTTTGCGCAGGTCTTCCTCGACGTACTTGCGCGTAAGCGCCGCGCCACCGCAGATGACGGGAACAGACAAGCCTAGCCTCTCCAAATCCTGCAAAACGTACTTCATCTCGAGCGTAGACTTTACCAGTAGGCCGCTGAGGCCGATGGCATCAGCGCTGATTTCTCGCGCGGCAGCGATGATGGCGTCAGAGGGCTGTTTAATGCCCAGGTTGACAACACGATAACCATTGTTGGTGAGAATAATGTCCACGAGATTCTTGCCGATGTCATGCACATCTCCCTTGACGGTGGCCAGCACCATGGTCCCTTTGCCGCCGCCGGATTTTTCCATCTTCGGTTCGAGGTAGGCGACCGCGGTCTTCATCACTGACGCGGAATCGAGCACCGAGGGCAGTTGCATCTTGCGCGCGCCGAAGAGATCGCCGACTGTTTTCATGCCGTCAAGCAATACGGTGTTAATCAGATCGAGCGGTGAGTGAGTTTGAAGCGCCGCCTCCAGAGTTGCTTCGAGAGTTAGTTTGTGTTCGTGCAGACCAATGGTCCGCTCGCCGCGAATGATCATCTGCTTAAGCTTCTCGTCGGTAGTGAGGCTTTCGACCACTAACTCCTCTTCTTGAACGGAAGCTTTGCCCAGGCTGGCGAAGTAAGCCATATAAGTCTGGAGCGGGTCGCCACTGCTACGGTCCTGAAAGATAAGCTTGCGGGCCAACTCGACTTCTATTTCGGGAATCTTGTAGAGCGGGTAAATTTTGGAGTAGTTGACGATGGCCGCATCGAGACCGCGGTCCACGGCCTCCTTGAGAAAGACCGAGTTAAGCACGCGGCGCGCATAGGCGTTGAGGCCAAAAGAAATATTGGAAACGCCGAGGATGGTCCGGGAGCGCGGCAACTCAAGTTTGATGCGGCGCACTGCTTCAAGGGTCTCAATGGCTGCCGAGCGATAGTCCTCCTGGCCGGTGGAGATGGGCAGAGTGAGCGCATCGAAGAGTAGGTCCTCGGAGCGCAGGCCGTATTTGTTGACGGCCAGATCGTGAATGCGGTGGGCGATGGCCACCTTGCGGCCGGCGGTAAGCGCCATGCCCTGCTCGTCGATGGTGAGCGCGATGACCGCGGCGCCGTAGCGGCGCGCCATGGGCAGAACCTGGCTGGTGCGCTTCTCGCCGTCTTCGAGGTTGATGGAGTTGATAATGGGCTTGCCGGGGATGCGCTTGAGCGCCTCTTCAATGACGGCGGCCTCGGTGGAGTCGATGAGGATGGGCGCGGGAACGCGAGTGGCGATTTTTTCGAGGACGGAATTCATGTAGGCTTGCTCGTCCTCGCCGACGATAGCGCAGCAGAGATCAAGCAACTGGGAGCCCTCGGCGGCCAGCCGCTTGGCGAGGGCGAGAATGCCGTCGTAGTCGCCCGCACGCACCATGTTGCGAAAGGTTTCGAGGCGTGTTGTGGTGTTCATCTCCTCGGCGATGATGATGGGCTGCGCATCCGCTTCGAGAGGCACGGCGGAGAAGGCGCTGGCTGCGACCGATTGCTGCACGACGGAGCGTGCGGCGGGCCTTAAGCCGTGCATCGCATCAACAACAGCGCGCAGATGCTCAGGGGTGGTGCCGCAACAGCCGCCGACGATTTGCACGCCGTATTCAGCGACGAAGCGCCGGAGCCAAGTGGCCAGTTCGTCCGGTGTGAGTTTGTAGACCGCGCGTCCGCCCTCGTTGTGCGGCAGGCCGGCGTTGGGCAGAACGCTGATGGGCAGGTTGGAGTTCTGGCAGAGAAAGCGGACCGCGTCGTTCATCTCCGCCGGGCCAGTGGCGCAGTTGAGGCCGATCACGTCGGGCTGAAAGACTTCAAGAACCGCCAGAGCAGCGCCAATCTCGGAACCGAGGAGCATGGTTCCACTTGCTTCGAGAGTGACCTGGACTTGGAGAGCGACATTGCGGCCGGTTGAAGGAATGCGGCCTTCGCGGGCGTCGCGAATCGCGTCCTGACAGGCGGCGAGGGCGATCTTGGCTTGCAGCAGGTCCTGGCAGGTTTCGATGAGCAGCACGTCAATGCCGCCCTCGATGAGCGCCTCGGCCTGCTCGCGATAGGCGGCGGCCATGGCGTCGTAGCTGATATGGCCCAGCGAAGGCAACTTGGTGGTGGGGCCGATGGAGCCGGCGACGATGCGGGGCTTGGCCGGAATCGAGTACTTGTCAGCCACTTCACGAGCCAGACGCGCAGCGGCTAGATTCAGTTCGCGGGTGCGGTTCTCAAGGCCGTATTCGGCGAGAACGATGCTGGTCGAGCCGAAGCTGTCGGTCTCGATGACATCGCATCCGGCCTCAAGAAACGAGGCGTGAAGATCGCGGATCACATCCGGACGCGAGAGCACCAGCAGCTCGTTGCATCCCTCCTTGCCATGGAAATCCTCGGCGGTGAGGTTGCGAGTTTGCAGATTGGAGCCCATCGCGCCGTCATAGATCAGCACGCGCCGTTTCAGTTCTGAAAGAAAATCCGCCAATGGTGCTCCTGGGTTCATGAGCCGTTTGGGAAATACAGGGTAAGCGGCCTACCTATTAGGATAGCTGGAGTTTTTACATTAAGCCGATCTGCAAATGTAACGAGGCGTTATTTTGCCGCCGTCAGCGCCGCGAGCGGCACCAGCATGTCTTCTTTGCGCATGACCAGATTAGTGGCGTTGAGCGTGGCCAGCTCGAAGCCGTGGCCGTGGGTGATGGCGTCGGTGGGGCAGGCTTCAACGCAATAGCCGCAGAAGATGCAGCGGTTGTAGTCGATGTTGTAGACCTTGGCGTAGCGCTCAGAGGAGGAGATGCGAAGGGCTTCGGTGTTCTCGGCGGCTTCAATATAAATGCAGTTCGCGGGGCAGGTGGCGGCGCAGAGGAAGCAGGCCACACACTTTTCCAGGCCGTTCTCGTCGCGCTCGAGGACATGGGTTCCACGATAGCGCGGCTCGACGACAGCACCGCGCAAGGGCCCCTTCCCGTCGGGATAATTCTCCACCTGCGTGGGCGCGAAAATCTCCCCAAAGGTGATGCTCATGCCCTTGGCGATGCCGGCGATGTTGCCCACAATCGACATGAGGCCAGTATACGATGGATATCCTCAGTGACGGGCACGCGGCGGGGCGGATTGGCCGCGGTTGTTGGCAGGCGGGGTGGTGACGGGCTTGCGTTCCGGGTGTGCTTTTAGCCACAGCTGGCAGAGCGGGGAATCCTGGCCGCGCATGAGGGCGGGGATCAGGCTCTGCGCGCCGCATATGCGCGGCTTCATGGCATCGGCATCCTTGCGGTGGCCAAGCAGTTGCGTGCGCTCCAAGCTGGTGAGCGGGTCTAAGTCATAGCAAACAATAATGTCTTCCGGCTTCTGCTTGCCGTGGTCAATGTGATTCCAGGTGCACATCATGGAGCGGCCGTTAGGCTGGGTGAGCAGAGCGTAGAGCTGGGTGAGGGCGACGCCCTGAGGAATGCTCTCGCTCCAGACAAGGGCGGCCTGGGGGCCGCGCATCCAGCGAGCGGCCCAGGCGTGGCGCTCCATGTCATAGTGGAAGGCCGTGAAATAGGTAGAGGGCTGGCAGTTGGCGCAGTCGTCGTAAAGAGCGGCCAGCTCACGCGGCTGGCCATCGTCAAAGAGCATCCAGTCCAGCAGGCGCAGGTTAACTCCCTTGATCAGAGCGACATAGCTGTGGTTAGTGAGGGAGAGGCTCCAGACGGTGAAGGTGTCGGAGGCGGGCAGGGACTGCGGCGTGGAGCGCGTGGTGGTGATGACCAGAGCCGCGTCGTATTCGACGCCGATCTCGCGAATGGCGGTCCATTTTTCGACGGTGAGGGAGCGTGTGACCCAGGTGATGACGTTCTGGTCGGCGGCGGAGTGGAAGTCGATCCAGCGAAAGGCGTCGGGGGCTGGCTGGGCAAAGAGGGAAATGGGGAGGGGGGCGGCGAGAAGGGCCGCGAGCAAAACATGATGGCGAAAAGAAGAGACGAATCGCATGGATTAGATATAGCAGAGTGGGGTTGGGAGGCCACGTTTTGGTGCTGTTTGAAGTGAATTACGCGTGCATTTAAGGACATGAAAATCTGTAATTATGGGTGGAAAAAGGGTGGATTTATGGGGTGAAAGAGCAGGCGAATTTGGCAAAATTGTTCCACGTGGAACATATTCATTCTGTTGAGTTTAGTTTCGAGTTTACCATTTAATTAACTGCAAAATATTTGGAGATTTTTTAAGAGATATTGGGCAGCATAAAGACGGGCTTGAAAAGCAAAAAAAGTGGATTGGAAAAGTGAAAAGTGGTTTGAAAAACCACCTGCGGTGGGGCCAACTACTTTCGGCTTGAAGAGCGAGTCGCGCTGCCATCCTGCGAGGTCTAGGAAACCCGGCCGCGCTGGGACGCGGGCGAACCATGAACCAGCTTGGCAACCTTCTCCGCGCACCAGAGCTTGATGAGCGATTGATAGGGCACATCCAGCTTGCGCGCGTGGCTGCGGATGGTATTCAGAATATCCTCCGGCATGCGCAACGAAATCGTCTCGGTGGAAGGGCGCAGCTTAGGAAAGGTCACCAGCTTGGCCTTGCTCCAGTCCACATACTCGGTGCTATCGTTGCCCCGCGACTCCCAGAAGGCACGCTCCTCGGCTTCGCTTTTAAACTCAGGAATGGGCTTTAACTGCTTGCTCATAAATGGCTCTCTCCTTCCGGCTCATGGTGCGCGCCGAGATGGGACGAATGAGCGTTCCGTTTCCGCGCTCGGTAAAGGTGACATGCAACAGGCGATCCAGATCGGTCCTGCCCAGCGCATGAAATCGCCGCTCACGCTGGCTGTGTTTCAGATCATCGGCCAACAGCAGAGGCTTATTGAGAAAGACCTGCTCGACCTCGGATTTGGAGACGCCATGCTTCTCGTTCTTTCTGGCGTTGCCTTCGTCCCAGTCGAACCCAGTGTAGAACATGGGCGGCCTCTGTATATGTCTGCAATATACCACGAGAAGGGCAGGTTTCGCAAGCCTATGCGAACCAAAAGCATACCTCAGGGCCACCTGCGGTGGGGCCAGCGGCCTTCGGCTTGGCTGGTTGAGGTTTGTGTTATCCCATATCTGTCGCGATGAAACTGCGCCAGATATGGGATACCAAGTCATTTTGGGATGGTCAACCTGCGCCTCCCGCAGAGGCTCACATTTCCCAAGTCCGAAAATCCGGACCTGGGGCACCCGGCTCCCGGCATGTGATAATTTTTCTCGACAGTTTGATTTTCGAATGGTATATGCTTGATGCGTGTAAATATACGCCGGAACGATATGTAGGGGTCCGGGCATTGCCAAGGAGGGAAGATGTCAGACTCGATCGAGAAACGGAGGAGATTCTTAGGGTCCACTTTGACTCCTGCTTGGGCTTTTGCTGGAAATTTAGGGAGATCAAATCTTACCCCCAGAGAAGGAATCAGGATCGGCACGTTCTTCAGGTCAAAGGGATATGGAGGTGGCGGAGGTATATGCGGTGCTATTGGTAGCTGTGCCGGTGGCGGAGGTATGTGCGGCGCTATTGGCAGTTGCGCGGGTGGCGGCGGTGTGTGTGGTGCTATTGGTAGCTGTGCCGGTGGCGGAGGTATGTGCGGCGCTATTGGCAGTTGCGCAGGAGGGGGCGGTGTATGTGGCGCTATTGGTAGCTGTGCAGGTGGCGGGGGTGTGTGCGGTGCCATAGGCAGCTGCGCGGGAAGCTAACAATGGACGATATCTCGCATGCACAGATTCTATCTGAGGGCGTTAACACGGATGCTTGATGCTGTTTCTGGGCGAAGATACCGTCGAAATGAAAAGCAAGATCAATTGTGTAAAGCTAAAGGAGGGGAAATGTCAGACTCAACTGAGAGCCGCAGAAAGTTCTTAAAGATCGCCTTGGTTTCTGCTGGGGCCATTATGGGCACCCTGGGGGCATCTGTGTTTGCCCCTGGAGAGGAAGTTAGGATCGGTAGACGTCTAACGTCGACGGGAACTGCGGGAGCCGCAGGCCAGTGTAGTTCTGCCTCAAACTGCGCTGGTGGCGGTGGCCAGTGTAGCTCTGCCTCAAACTGCGCTGGTGGCGGTGGCCAGTGTAGCTCTGCCTCAAACTGCGCTGGTGGCGGCGGCCAGTGTAGTTCTGCCTCAAATTGTGCTGGAAGCGGGCGTCCTGGTGGAAGCGGACAGTGTAGCTCTGCCTCAAACTGCGCTGGTGGCGGCGGCAAGTGTAGTTCCGCCTCAAATTGTGCTGGTGGCGGCGGCAAGTGTAGTTCTGCCTCAAATTGTGCTGGAAGCTGAAAAGTGAAGGGTTCTCTCGAAAGCTAAGGCAACCTGTCGCATTTTGTAAATATGCTTGATGCTTATCGCGGGCGAAGACACAGTCAAAAATATAACAAGACCGACTGTGCAAAGCCAAAGGAGGGGAAATGTCAGACTCAACCGAGAGCCGTAGAAAATTCTTAAGAACCGCTTTGATTTCTGCTGGAGCTCTTATCGGTACCCTAGGGGCTTCTAAGCTTGTTTCCGGAGAAGGAGTAAAGATTGGCAAGCTCTTAATGCATTTTGGGGAAGCGAAAGCATCAGCCGTCGGAGAATGTAGTTCTGCCTCTGATTGCGCTGGTGGAGGCGGCAAGTGCGGTTCTGCCTACGATTGCGCTGGCGGGGGCGGAAAATGTGGCTCAGCATACAATTGCACTGGTTCAGGCAAAAAGCCAGACGGAGGTGGGAGTTGCGGTTCTGCCTATGATTGTGCTGGTGGAGGCGGCAAGTGTGGTTCTGCCTATGATTGTGCTGGTGGAGGCGGCAAGTGCGGTTCAGCCTACGATTGTGCTGGCGGAGGCGGAAAATGTGGGTCTGCCTATAATTGCACTGGAAGCTGACAGATGGAGGATAATTCTTGCAAACTGAAGCTCGCTGATGGCGTTTTTTATACAGAGCGAGACGGAAAACACCTTTTCTTGCAGCCAAGTGTGCCAGATTGGCTAGTCGTTAATCAGAATGGAGCTATTCTCCTCTCGCGTTGTGACGGCAGCGCAACTTCGAGGGAAATTACTGCGTCAAATTCGGCCTTCGGAAGCATCCTACCTCAAGTCGATGCACTGTTTTCTGAGGCTCTTAGTCGCGGCATTCTTGTTGACTCAGCTTCTGCTTCGAACGGAAGCCCGGAAGCTGCGCCTCCTGCAGAGCCAAGGCTTAATAAGCCCGTCCTCGGTAGCGTCTACATAAAACTGACCAACCAATGCAACCTTCATTGCAACTATTGTTATGCGCAAAGCGGTAAACCTTCCGATGAGCTCTCCTTCGGAGACCTCGAGTCGATAGCAAAAGGCGTTGCCTCAATTTCGCGTTCTGTTGAGTATGTTCTCTCCGGCGGAGAGCCATTGCTTAGTCCACATGCGCTCGATTTTGCGGAGATAGTTAAGAAGTCTGGCAATACAATCCATATCCTTACAAACGGCACATTGATTGATGAGAAGAATGCAGAGCGCATTAGCAAAGTTGCGGACATGGTTAAAATTAGCCTCGATGGCAGCTGTGAAAATATACATTCAAAGACGCGCGGAACGAACAATTTTGAAAAGGTCGTTCGAGCAATTGATCTTCTAGTGAGCCTAAAGGCCAATGTTATTGTCGCTATGACTGTGACGAGGGAGAACCGAAGCGATATCCCGAATATGGTCTCTCGTTTTGGGTCACGTCTGGCGTTCCAACCACTGTTTAAGGCAGGACGTGGCCAAGACAAAGATGATTTGTCACTAACAGGCCTTGAGTATTACGAAGCTCTCGCCTCGGTTGATGGCGTCGCCCCAATGGGAATGATTGCGAGTACGCTTGAATCAATCAGGGGGCGAGGAATAAAGCGGTGCGCTATGGCTGAACGCGAAATAAGCATTTCAGAAACTGGCGATGTCTATCCGTGCCAACTGCTTCATTCATCAGAGTTTAAAGCTGGAAATATCCATGAATGCTCCCTAACTGAAATCTACTATAAATCACCTGTTTTTAATCGGCTGCGAAACATCACTGTCGATACATTAGGAAAGTGTTCAGCTTGTGAACTTCGCTATATCTGTGGTGGGGCATGTAGAGCAAGGGATTTCTATGAGGTCGGATCAATCGAGGAAATCGGTGAATTCTGTGAATATGAAAGAGAAGCTTTCATCAACGGGATATTCGACTCGGTCGAGCTACAGTCTATCTAAACTAGTCTTGGAACATTCGATATCGAGCTCAGTTTGTCGTCGTCGAATTGGGATTATTTTAGATCAGTCTTCAACAACGCCCATGTCGCCTGAAACGATTCCCGGTTGATGCCGAAATCGGTTTCGTATTCATCCTGGCCCTACGGGACGGGGTGGATGGGGGGGCGACTAAATGCAAAAGCAGGTCCTTCGACTACGCTCAGGATGACAAATCACAGGCCAAGGGAGGGCCAGAGGGCGTCGATTTTGGCTTTAGTGGCGGGGTCCATTTCGATCATTGCGGGCCAGGGGCGGGTGAAGCCTTCGGCTTGCCATTTGCGGGTGGCGTCGATGCCCATCTTGGAGCCGAAGTTGGGCAGGCGGGAGGCATGATCGAGCGAGTCAATGGGGCCGAGGGTGAATTGGATGTCGCGCTCGGGGTCAATGTTGTTGGCTACGCGCAGGACGACCTCGGGAATGTTTTGGACGTCGCAGTCCTCGTCGACGACGATGATGATTTTGGTGAACATGGCCTGGCCGAGGGACCAGATGGCGTTCATGACCTTGCGCGCGTGGCCGGGATAACTCTTGCGGATGGAGACCAGCATGAGGTTGTGGAAGACGGCTTCGACGGGGAGATGGATGTCGACGATTTCAGGGATGGAGATGCGCATGGCGGGGAGGAAGATGCGCTCGACGGCCTTGCCCATCCATGCGTCTTCCATGGGCGGAGCGCCGACGATGGTGGCGGCGTAGATGGGATTGCGGCGATGGGTGACGCAGGTGAGATGAAAGACGGGGTACTGGTCGGCGAGAGTGTAGAAGCCGGTGTGGTCGCCGAAGGGGCCCTCGGCGCGCAGCTCGCCCAGTTCGACGTAGCCTTCGAGGATGATTTCGGCGCGGGCGGGGACCTGGAGATCGACGGTTTCGCATGGGACGATTTCGACGGGTGAGCCGCGCAGGAAGCCGGCGATGAGATACTCCTCGATTTCGGGAGGGGCGGGGACGATGGCGGCAAATGTGGTGGCGGGATCTGTTCCGATGGCGACGGCGACTTCGAGGCGCGAGCCTTTGAGATTGCCGAGAGCGATTTGGGGAAGGCCGCCTTGGGCCAAGTCGGGGATGGCGCAGGCTCCGCCGGCTGACTCGGCCATGGCGGCAACGCTGGCGCCCTTCGGGCCGTACTGGTTTTGGTTGAGATCGTCGGACGAAACAGCGTTGCGGATGGCTTCGCGATAGTGCTCGGCGGCGACCTTTTGACGCTGCCAGTGCATGCCGGTGGTTTGGCCGTCGTAGACCTGCATGCGATACATGCCTATGTTGCGCTTGCCGGAGCGGGGGTCGCGGGTGACGACGCAGGGGAGGGTGATGAAGCGGCCGCCGTCGTGGGGCCAGCACTTGAGGATGGGAAAGTAGTTGAGGTTGAATTTTTCGCGGCGGATCATTTCCTTGCAGGGAGCGTTTTTGGCGCTGACGGTTTTGGGGAAGGCACTGGAGAGTTCGCCGAGCTGTGGGAGCATTTTGAGCTTGTCGATGAGGCCTTCGGGGGCTTTGAGGTTGAGGAGGGCCTGGATGCGGTCGGCGATGGCATCGAGATTATCAACGCCGAGAGCCATGGCCATGCGGCGCTGGCTGCCAAACTGGTTGATGAAGACCTGGTGGCCGGGATGGCCCTTGACGTTTTCAAAGAGAAGCGCGGGGCCACCGGATTTGGTGACGCGGTCGGTGATTTCAGTGATTTCCAGCTCGGGAGAGATTTCTTCGCGGATGCGCTTCAGTTCGCCGTGATCTTCGAGGGTTTTGATCCAGTCGCGCAGATCGTCGTAGGCCATGGGGTGCTCCTGAGGCGGTGTGCTACACCTTCATAGTACGGCAGATAGCCCGTAACATAGTGGGTTCCCCCTGCATCAAGGTTGATAAAGCAGGCGGACTCGGACTATATTGGAGTTGGCGATTCTCACGACCTTGCTCAGGCGTGAAGACTCAACGCAGTAACACAACCCGTTCCTTCGTCTGGGAAGATGAAGCGCCCGAGGAGCCCCTCTCGCGGCGCGCGGAGCAGGATGCGCTAAAACGGGCGAGCGCACTACCCGGCAAAGTGATTGAGATGGAGGTTCCGGAGGATGATGAGCTTCCTCTGAGGGGAAAGCCTCGCTTTGGCGGGGGCCGCTTTGACGATTCGAGCAAGCCCCGGCGGCGCAAGGCAAGCAAAGGAAAGCGCTTCTTTTTGACGCTGGCTGCATTGGTTTTGCTGGGCGGGCTGGCGACCTCCGCTTCCCTTCTCATTCACTTTCTGAGCAGCGACGAACGCTTCCGCATCACCGGCACAGACAAAATAACAGCGACGGGTTTGACCGAGGTCAGCCGCACGGAGTTGCTGCCGGTGTTTGGCGAAGACATCGGGCGCAATATCTTCTATGTGCCGCTGGCCGAGCGCCGGCGGCAACTGGAAGAGATTCCCTGGGTGGAAAAAGCTACGGTGATGCGCCTGCTTCCGAACCAGATTCAGGTCTCGATTGTGGAGCGGCAGCCGGTGGCTTTCGTGCGCCAGGGATCGCAGATCGGGCTGGTAGACGCGAGCGGAGTTCTGCTCACCATGCCGGCGGCAATGATGGCCCAGCGCCACTACTCGTTCCCGGTGGTGACCGGCATCGACGCCAACGACCCGCTTGCTCTGCGCAAGGCGCGCATGGCGATTTATCAGCGCCTGCTGAATGAGCTGGACGCGAGCGGGCAGAAGCTCTCCGAGCAGATATCGGAGATCGATCTGAGCGATCCGGCGGACGTCCGCGTGCTGATGCCCGAACAGGACACCGACATTCTGGCTCACTTTGGCCAGGAGCATTTTCTGGAGCGTTACCAGCGCTACAAGGAGCACATCAGCGAATGGCGTCAGCAGTATCCCAAGCTGGCGTCGGTAGACCTTCGCTATGACCAGCAGGTGGTGTTGGAGATGGCTACCGGCAACGCGCAGGCCGGGGAGCAGAGCGCCGAGGGCACCGGCGAAGGCAACACGTCGTCAGGCCAAGTTGCAGAAACTGGACAAGTTACAGTCAATCCACACCTCAAACACGCCTCCGCTGACAAGGCCCATAAAGCAACTAGACGCGGCGCTGCCAGGGTAAAGGCCACGGGGGCGAAGAAGACGAACGCGAAGACCAGGAAGGCTTCTACGAGAGTCAAGGCGAAGAATAGGAAGCGCGCGGCGGGCAAACGCGCCGCGTTGAACATGAACAAGCAGAAGATCGCCCCAACCACCCACCCGGCCTCATATGCCGAGCCGGGCCAGTGAGCGCCATGAGCCAGAATCGTGATGACCTGATCGTAGTGCTGGACATCGGCAGCGCGTGGACGCGCGTGCTGGCGGCAGAGTTGAATGAGGGCGCGCCGCGCTATTGCGGGCACGGGATAGTGGGATCGGCAGGGATGCGCAGGGGGCTAATCGCCGAGCTTTCGCCGGCGGCCAAAGCGGTGGAGGCGGCTGTGAAGCAGGCCGAGTTTACAGCGCGCATCAACATTGGCGAGTGCGTGGTGGGCGTGGGCGGACCGCATATTCGGGGGCTGAACAGCAACGGGGGAATCGAGTTGGGCGGCCGCATGCGGGAGATCGACGCGGAGGATGTACTAAACGCGGTCAAACAGGCACGCTCCATCGAACGGCCAGCGGATCGCAGAATACTGCACCTGCTGCGCCGCCAGTTCATACTCGATGACCAGCCGGGCATCTTCGACCCTGTGGGCATGGTGGGCAAGAAGCTGGAAGTGGAGCTGCACATTGCCACCTGCTCGGGCAGCGCGCTGCAAAGCACGGTGACCTGCGCCAACCGAGCCGGACTTGAGGTGATTGACGCAGTGCTGGAGTCGATAGCCGCCGCCGAATCCACTCTATCGGCCGACGAGCGGGATCTGGGCATTTGCCTGCTTGACATCGGCTGCCACTCCACCGACCTGGTGGTGTTTTATGAAGGCGCGGTGGTGCATACAGCGTCAATTCCGGTTGGCGGGCAGCACTTTACCAATGACCTGGCGATAGGGCTGGAGATGCCGGTGGCGCAGGCCGAGGAGCTTAAGAGACTCTATGGCAACGCGGTGGTGACGGACGTGCCGATGGATGCGGCGATTGAGATTTCCAACCCGCAGCCGCAGATGTTGAGCCTGCGCAGGATGGCGGAGATCCTTGAGCCGCGGGCCTGCGAGCTGATTCAACTGGTGAAAAAGAACCTGCGCGATGCAGATGTGCTGGAAGCCCTTTGCGCGGGCTGCGTGCTGACCGGCGGCGGGGCCATGCTGCGCGGAATGCTGGACGTTACCGAGAGCCAGTTACGGGTTCCGGCGCGCACCGGAGTTCCCGTGCGCCTTTCGCATATGCCCGGCGAACTGGCTCATCCCAGCTTTTCCGCGGCCATTGGCATGATTTTGTATGTCCAGCGCATCAGAAGGATCAGCGCAGAGCAGAACACGACGTTGCGCTCCAAATGGCGGAGCATATTTACCGGCAGTTTTTGAGAATTACGCAACAGGCATCCATGAGGAGGGCTAAGCCCAAATGGAACAGTTGAGGAAAGAAGTTTTGGAGATGCGCATTCAGTACCACGAAGAGAGCGTGCGCGGGGCGCACATCAAGGTGATCGGCGTGGGCGGCGGCGGAGGCAACGCGGTGAATCGCATGATTCAGTCGCGCATGGCAGGGGTGGAGTTTATCGCCGCCAACACCGACGTGCAGGCGCTCAAGAGCTCGCAGGCTCCGGTCAAGCTGCAACTGGGCGTGCGGCTAACTTCGGGTCTGGGAGCGGGATCGAACCCCGACCTTGGCCGGCGCGCCGCACTGGAAGATTCGGAGAAGATCATCGAGGCGCTGGAAGGCGCAGACATGGTTTTTATCATCGCCGGTCTGGGCGGTGGCACGGGCACCGGCGCCGCGCCGGTGATCGCGTCGCTGGCCAGCGAGATGGGCATACTGACCGTTGCCGCCGTGACGCGGCCGTTTGTATTTGAAGGCAAGCGCCGCCAACAGCAGGCGGAGCGCGGGATTACTGAGTTAATTGAGTGCGTGGACACGCTGATGGTGATTCCCAACGAGAAGCTGCTGGAGGTGGCCAAGGACGCGGGGTTTTTCGAGAGCTTTCGCATCGCCGACGACGTGCTTCGCCAGGGAGTGCAGGGCATCAGCGACATCATCACCATCCCCGGCATCATCAACCGCGACTTTGCCGACTTGAAAAACACCATGGCGGGCATGGGTCAAGCGGTGATGGGCACGGCGACGCGCTCGGGCGCCAATCGCGCCGTGGAAGCGGCGCAGGCTGCGATGGCTTCGCCATTTCTGGAAACCGGAGCCATGGACGGCGCACGCGGCATCCTTATTAATATCACCGGCTCCAGTTCGCTGAAGCTCTCCGAGGTCAACGAGGCGTCGTTGCTGATTCAGTCCGCCGCCCATGAGGAGGCCAACATCATCTTCGGCGCGGTGCAGGACGAGAAAATGGGCGAGGAGGTCAAGATTACCGTGATCGCCACCGGATTCCGCGATCAGATGCCGGAGCGGCGCAAGCGCATGTTGGAGGTGGAAGAAGAGACGCCGGTGGTTTCGATTCCGCTCTCCCCTGCCCCGGTTGCGCAGATCTCCCTGGTTCCGCGCAACGACGGATTCCATGAGCCGGAAGCGGCGCCGGTGCTCGCGCCTGTGGCTATTCCTGTAGCAGCGCCCAAACCGCCGCGTTTCCTCTCGCAGGAGGAAGAAGACGAGGAAGTCACGAGCGAGTTGGATAAGGCCAACGAAGCAGAGAAATCGAGCACATCCGACAATTGGGATGAAGGCGGCTTCTTTTCCGACCCCGAGCCGGTCGCTGTTGCGGAACCGCCTGTGGAGACGGTTACGGCGATGGAGATCGAAGAGATGGAACCAACAGCCACGCCCGCGCCTCCGAGGTTTGCCGAATTAGCGGAGGAACCGGCATACACTCCTCAACCCCAAGAGTATGCTGCAGCGTTCAATAACGGTGTGCGCGGCAACGCGGCGGTGGAGGAGAAGCGGATGCAGCCGGCCACTTCGCTATTTCCCGAGACGGACGAGGAGATGCAGGCGGATTTGGAAAAGCCAACCTTCTTGCGCAACTTACAGTTGTAGGGAGGGTTCACTATGAAAGAGACCTGGAGAGTTGTATACTGTGAGTAAGAAAGCGGATGAGTAGGTTTTAATTGCGCTTGCTGTTCTGCGCGCATGAACTGGAATTGTTCTATTTTGCAACAGTGTAATAGGTTGCGTTTGAATGCGTACGGCACGACACTCCACCAGTAGAGAGGAAATCGGCTGGATGAATTTTTTTCGCATTTGTGCTTGTGCATTGTTTCTGACCGGATTCGGCATGGGAGCTGGAGCAGCGGCAGCGCTGGACGCTCCGAGCCCTCAGCACCACCCCAAGACAAGCAACTCCAATCCGGCAGAGCCGCATCGCTCCGCCAGCCATCACGCCGCGACACATACCGCGCCTCATGCCACAACTCATGCGGCAGGGCCGGCAGCCCGCAAGTCCACCACCGCCGCACATTCCGGAACGACTCACTCAACTACGGCTCATGCGGGGACAACTCACGGCAGCGCTTCCCACACAGCGCATAAAGCAGTGCCTGCCAAGAGCACTGTTCATCGGAGCACAAGCAGCGCCCGGGCCAGGACGCGGCGCACCACCGTCACTACCCACCGCCGCCGCCATCGCCATTATGAGCACTTTACCGCCAGCTCCTATGCCAAGGGAGACATTTTTGCGGATGACGTGACGGCGGGCGAGGACCCTGTGGTCCGCCAGGCGGCTATCGAAGCGATGGGCGACATGAACGGCACGGCGGTGGTCATCAACCCTTCCAATGGGCGAATACTGGCCATGGTCAACCAGAAGCTGGCTCTCTCGCCCGGCGCCGAGCCTTGCTCCACGATCAAGCTCATGGTGGCTTTGGCCGCTCTCTCCGAGGGACTGGTCACACGCGACACGCCGGTCAGGCTGGGCAGTTACCACATGAACATGACGCAGGCGCTGGCCAAGAGCAACAACCAGTACTTTGAGGAGTTGGGCCGTGAACTGGGCTTTGAGCGCGTGCATTATTACGCCAACCAGTTTGGCCTGGGCGAGTTGGCAGGATACAACATCAAAGGCGAACAACTGGGCGTCTATCCCGACGAGGCACTCCCCTCATCCCAAGGCGGAGTGGGCCGCATGTGCAGCTTCGGCCAGGGAGTTTCACTGACGCCGCTGCAACTGGGGGCCTTTGTGGCCGCACTGGCCAACGGAGGAACGCTCTACTACTTGCAGCATCCGACGACGCGGGAAGAGGCAGCGAGCTTTGAACCCAGGGTGAAGCGTACGCTGGATATCTCCCGCTTTGTTCCCGACCTGCAGGACGGCATGGCCGGCGCGGTGGATTACGGCACCGCAAGGCGGTTGAAGGCCAACTTCCACGAGCTGCCGGTGTTTGGCAAGACGGGAACCTGCTCTGCCAAGGGCACACGCTTCGGCTGGTTCGCCAGCTGGGCCGACTCGCCGCAAGGCAGCCTGGTGACGGTATTCTTTTTGGAAGGCGGGAGGCCTACCTTTGGACCGCGCGCCGCCGAGATGACCGGCGAGTTCTACCAGAATCTCTGGGATAACAACTGGTTTACGGCCAAGGCGCAGCAGAACATGTCCACCGTGTGGCCGGCTACTAGCCAGCAAGAACAGGCGCAGCCGTAGAGCGGCGTTCCCTGTTGAGAATCATGAAAGCAATAGAAAGGCCACTTAAGGGCGGCCTTTTTTGCAGCTGTCGCAGATGATTTTCATTCATTCTGTTGCTATAATTCTCATCAATTATGAAAGCCCTTATTGTTGCCGCCTTTGCTGCTCTTTCTCTCTACACCGCTGCCCAGGAAGGTTTGCCTGCGCCTGACTCCAAAGCGATCTACGAACACACAAAGGCCGCTTGCGTGCTTATTTTGTCCGGCGAGACCAATGGCCGCGTCACCTCCATTTCCACCGGAGTCATCATTTCGAAGGAAGGAGTGATTCTTGCTCCGCTTCATGCTGTGAAAGGCGCAGCCGCTGTGCAGATCCGACTGGCCAACGGAGAAATTTTCGATCGTGTCGATTTGCTCGGCTTCGACGAGCGCCGCGATGTGGCCGCGCTGAAGATTTCCGCTGGAGCGCTTCCGGCGCTGACTACAGGCACCTCCACAGCCCTGGCCCTCGGCGATCCCGTTTATGCAGTCACCAACTCCAGCGGACTCACCTGGCTAACCACCGAAGGAATTCTTTACGCCATCAGTCCCGCGGAAGAAATCTCCGGAGCCGGCTCAGGATTTAACTTACTGCGGTTCACCGCAGACGTAGCGCCCGGCGCCAGCGGCGGCGCGCTGGTGGACCACAACGGAGCTCTGATCGGCATTATCACCGGACCCAAGGGGGCTGCATCCCCGTTCGCAGTTCCCATTGAAAGCGTCCTCGGACTGCCTGAAGCCGGCCCACGCACCGCATTCGGTTCGGGCGCCTCGCTGCAACTGCTAGCGCAGCCGGCTGAAACGGTTGCACAACCAGGCACGACTGCTGCCGTCAGCACCGACCCCAAGCAACTTCTTAAAAATGCCAATAGCATTTATATTCACTCGAAGACCGCGTTTCTGACCGCTGATACCCTGGACCGCGCGCTTACGCAACAAAAGGAATGGCCGGACCTGGGGCTGACCATTGTTGAGGACCGCAGCGCGGCTGACCTGCTGATCGAAGTCGACCGAATCGTTTTCACGAATGTTCACACCTACGTCCTCTCCGATAGGAAGACAAGTATCGTGCTTGACTCAGGCAAAGTAACCGCTTTTAACGGAATTATTGCTTCCTCTCCCATGGCAAAGGAGATTGCCGGGATTTTATCCGCCGCACGGCTGACCGTGCCAGCTACAAAGCCATGAGCGGCAGTTAACCCCACGGTAACGCACGGGACTAACAAACTCTGCGCCTACGGCGCGGCTGCCAGGACATTACTTATGTAATTCTCAATAAAGCCCGCTGTCATTTTGTTGCATTTGCGGCATGACTAAAGTCGTACCCTGACACAATCTTGACTTAAGCAGAGATTCCCTGACCCATCAGCGGCTGAATCCTCAACGTTGGTATACTAGCGGTTGGCTAAGCTGGTTTCGATGGCATCTAGAGCGGAACCAGAATCACGGTGTCCTGTTGGGCTTTGTGCCGGGTCACCGCTCCCTGATGGTCGCGTCGACTTGAGTTCGGCGGTTTCGAGATACTTTAACTCTGGTTCCGCTGTGTGTCAGAGGGCTTTTTGCCTGGCTGCCCGGCCTTTTTCAGGGGAAGGATGAGCATGGGAACACTGCTGGAATCCATACACTCGCCTGCCGATCTGAAGCGCCTGAATTTTACGCAGATGACGGAGCTGGCCGAGGAGATTCGCGAGTTCCTGATACAAACTCTCGCGATAACTGGCGGCCACCTGGGGCCGAATCTGGGAGTCGTGGAACTGACCCTTGCCCTGCACACGGTTTTCAACACACCCACGGACAAGCTGCTGTTTGACGTGAGCCACCAAGCCTACGTGCACAAAATGCTCACCGGACGGCTGGAGCGGATGGGGACGATTCGGCAGCCGGGCGGGCTGAACGGCTACATGCTGCGCACCGAGAGCGAGCACGACTGCTACGGCGCGGGACACGCAGGCACGGCGTTGTCAGCGGCACTGGGCTTTGCCGTGGCGCGCGATTTGGCCGGCGGCACAGAGCACGTGATCGCAGTGGCCGGCGACGCCGCTTTCACCAATGGAATTACATTCGAAGCCCTGAACAACATTGCCGAGCAGGCCAAGCGGCTGATCGTGGTGCTGAACGACAACGAGTGGTCCATTGACCGCAACGTGGGCGCGATTGCGCGCTACTTCAATAAGATTGTCACCAGCGAGCAATACACGAGCCTGCACGAACGGGCCAAACGCATCCTGGAGAAGGTGGGCGGCAAGACGGCGGTGGAGGTGGCGCGGCGCGCCGAAGAAGCCGCCAAGAGCATGCTGTGGCCCTCCATCCTCTTTGAGGAGTTTGGCCTGCAATACTATGGCCCCCTCGACGGCCACAACATTCCGCTGCTGGTGGAGACCTTCAACTTTCTCAAGACTCAGAATCGCCCGGTGTTGCTGCACGTTTTGACGCAGAAGGGCCGCGGCTACCAGCCGGCGCTGAATGGGCAGAAGAAGTTTCACGGGCTGGGACCCTACGATCCGGATACGGGCATGACCAAGCCCGCTGGCCAGCTGAACTACGCCGAGGTCTTCGCGACCACGCTGGCGCAACTGGCGAACCATGACGAGCGCATCGTGGCCATCACCGCCGCCATGCCCAGCGGGACGGGATTGGATTTATTCCGGCCGCATCATCCCAAACGCTACTTCGACGTGGGCATTGCCGAGGAGCACGCGGTGGTTTTCGCCGCCGGCATGGCCGCGCGCGGCTACCGGCCGGTGTGCGCGATTTATTCAACTTTTTTGCAGCGGGCCTTCGACTGCATTGTGCACGACGTGGCGCTGCAAAAACTGCCCGTGCTTTTCTGCATGGACCGCGGCGGGCTTTCGGGCGATGACGGCCCGACGCACCACGGCCTGTTCGACATCGCTTACCTGAGGGGCGTGCCGGAGATAGTATTGATGGCGCCCAAAGACGAGGATGAGCTGGCCGATATGATGAAGACCGCGCTCCAGCTTCCGGGGCCGAGCGCGATCCGCTATCCGCGCGGCGTGGGACCGGATGCGGCGCGCAAGCCCGAGCCGCAGGTGATTCCTGTTGGAAAGGCTGAAATCCTCAAGGATGGCAATGACGTGGCCATTCTCGGGCTGGGACCGATGATCACGCTGGCGCAGGAGCTGGCCGCGCGGCTGGAGTGCGCCGGTTACTCCGCCGCAGTCATCAATCCGCGCTTCATCAAGCCGATTGACCGCGAGATGCTTGCCGGATTTGCCGGACACGTGGCTGCCTTTGTCACCTTTGAGGACCACGTGAAGATGGGCGGCTTCGGCTCGGCGGTGATTGAAACACTCGACGAGCTGGGCAGCGCTGTTCCGGTGGTGCGCATCGGCTGGCCCGACAAGTTCATCGAGCACGGCAAGGTGGAGGAGCTGCGCGCGAAATATGGGCTCACGGTGGATGCGGCGCAGGCACAGGTGTTGCCGCTGCTCAAGCGTACCCGGCGAACTGTTGCGATGGCAGCCAACTTGGCTAATGCATAATTCGCAGTGATTTTGGAGACCGGCCTAAAGCACGGACGCGCCAATGCGCGACGCCGGAAGAAAGGAATGACGATGAGAACAATCAATGCCCTGCTTCTGCTGGCAGTGCTTATGCCCGCCACCGGCTGCAAGCAAATCACCGCACTCTTCAACGGAGGCAGGGTCAGCTCGGAAAAACTGATCTGTCACATTGATACCGAGACCATCATCGGCCAGCCTGTCTCCAGCCCGGATAGCCGGCGGGTTGCCTATGTGGCGAAGGCTGGGGCGAAGCGGCTCGTCATGGTGGACGGCAAAGGGGAGAAGCCCTACGACTTTATCGATTCGTCGAGCCTTACTTTCAGCCCAGACAGCCGACGGGTGGCGTATGTGGCGAGTGCAGGCGGGAAACACTTTGTGGTGGTGGACGGCAAAGAGGGAAAACCGTACGATGACGCGCAAGCTCTCCTCTTCAGCCCGGACAGCCGGCGACTGGCGTATGCAGCCAAGGTTGGCGAGAAGTGGCTCGTGGTGGCGGATGGCAAGGAGGAGAAGCCCTATGACATCATCTCAGAGCCAAGCATGACGTTCAGCCTGGACAGCAGCCGCATGGGGTATCTGGCCAGGGCCGGCGAGCAATGGATTGTAGTGGTAGATGGCAATGCGAGCAAGCCGTACGACATCGCGCAAGTGCTCAGCTTCAGCCCAGACAGCAAGCATGTGGCCTATGTAGTCAATATCGAGGGGAAGGAAGTTCTTTTGGTCGATGGCAAGAAGCAAGCGTCCTACGACTACATCAGCAGTGATACCATCGGCGACATGAAAGTTCTTTATAGCCCTGATGGCCGTAGCATGGCCTATGGAGCGCAAAGCAAAGATATGTGGACCGTCGTAGTCAACGGCAAGCACGGGAAATCCTACGATGCTGTCGGCGATCTCATCTTCAGCCCTGATAGCGCGCAGGTGGCTTATGCCGCCCAGACTGACGACAAGTGGGTAGCGGTAGAGAACGGCAAAGAAGGCAAAGCCTACGATGGCGTCAGCCGCCTTCTCTTCAGCCCGGACGGCCATCGGCTGGCTTATTTAGCTGATTCCGGCGAGAAGAAAGTACTCGTGGTGGACGGAGAAGAGGGGAAACCATACGCTTCAATCGTCGAAGCGGATGCAATGAAGCTAGTGCACGGTTGTAATGATGAGTTTTGCTGGGATGCATATTACATAGAGAAACATTTTCTGTTCAGCCCTGACAGCAAACGCGTAGCCTACGTGGCCAAAGTCAGCGAGAAACGGTTCAATGTCAGTGAGAAGTGGTCAGCCGTGGTGGGTGGCATGGAGCAGCGACCGTATGACGGCATCGGCGGCCTCAACTTCAGCCCGGACAGCCGTCATGTGGCCTATGTGGCCGGAGCAGAGGCCAAGCAATTTGTCGTGGTGGACGGCAACGAGGGCAAGCAATACGATGGGCTGGTGAAAGGGACGACATGCAACTTCGATTCCGCCAACGAACTGCATTACCTGGCCAAGAAAAATACTTCAAGCGACGGCAAGAGTTATGACATTGTTCTCGTCGAGGAGACGATGCAATAACGCTGCACGATTGACAATCATCGCTATTCAAAATGTTACAGTGGAGTTAACCCTCTCATGTTCGCCACCTCCCAGCACGCGCATTTTATCGGCATCGGGGGCATCGGCATGAGCGGCATTGCGGAGATTCTGCTTAACCTCAACATGAAGGTTTCAGGCTCTGATCTGCGCCGCTCCGCGGTGACCGACCGCCTTGCCAAGATGGGCGCGACGATTTACGAGGGGCATGATGCCGCGAACGTAGCCGGGGCCACGGTGGTGGTGACCAGTTCGGCGGTGAGCGCGACGAATCCCGAGGTGCTGGAGGCGCGGGCGCGCAAGATTCAGGTGATTCAGCGGGCGGAGATGCTGGCCGAGTTGATGCGGCTGAAGTACGGCATCGCCATCGCCGGGATGCACGGCAAGACGACGACGACTTCAATGGTTGCGGCGGTGCTGGCCGCGGGCGGACTGGACCCGACGGTGGTGGTTGGGGGCCGCGTGGACGCGCTGGGATCGAACGCCAAGCTGGGCAAATCGCAGTACATGGTGGTGGAGGCCGACGAGAGCGACCGCTCGTTTTTGAAGCTGTCGCCGATTCTGGCGGTGGTGACGAATCTGGACCGCGAGCACATGGACTGCTACCGTGACATGGCCGACGTGGAGCAGGCCTTCCTCACATTTATGAACAAGCTGCCGTTTTACGGCGCGGTGACGGCGTGCGTGGACAATGCGCTGCTGGCTGGTATTCTGCCGCGTGCACAGCGGCGTGTGTTTACCTATGGAGTGGCGGCGGAGGCCGATTACCGGCTGGAGATTCTGGATGCAGAGAAACGGTGCTTCGCGCGCTTCCAGGTGATGACCGCGCTGGGGCCGCTTGGTCCATTTGAGCTGCATGTGCCGGGACGGCACAACGTGCTGAACGCCACGGCCGCGGTGGCCATCGCCCACCAACTGGGGATTGAAGCGACCCAGATTGCCGAGGGGCTAAGCCACTTTCGCGGCGTGGACCGGAGATTTCAGTTGCGCGGCAGGGCGCGCGGCGTGACCGTGGTGGATGACTACGGGCACCATCCTACGGAGATTCGCGCCACGCTGGCCGCTGCGCGGGAGTGCGGCTACCAAAAAATTCACGTTGTCTTCCAGCCGCACCGGTTTACGCGGACTCTTGATTTGATGGAGCAGTTTGCCGGCGCATTTCGTGATGCGGATACGGTCATCGTGCTGCCTATCTATGCCGCCAGCGAGGAAGCTATCCCCGGCGTGACGGCGGAGCGGCTGGCTGAGCGCATTGAGGGACCGGAGGTACAGTTTGCTGGAGATTTTACAGCGGCTGTTGCCGCAGTTGCTGCGCAATCAAAGAAGGGCGACCTGATTTTGACCCTCGGCGCAGGCAGCGTGAGCCAACTGGGGCCGCAGATACTGACGGCGCTGGAAGGGGCGTAGAGGCTAATTTATTGATAGGCAGATAAACCTTTGTTGCAGGAGGGATGGAACGTGGCTGGAAAGTGGAGAGTTTTTCTTTGTGCGGTGGTGCTGGTGGGGATGGGTTTGCAGGGAGCTTTGGGCCAGTTGGCGTTTCCGGATGCGGCGGCGCAGGATAAGCCCAATCCGTTGACCGACGCGACGGTGAACCCGGGCAAGATACTGCTCTTTGATTTGGAGGCGCGCTTTGCCAAGGACGTGCTGGCGCGGGGCGGGGCGGGCTTTGCCGATTGGTTTGCCGATGACGGCGTGGCGCTGGGCAACGGGGAGGCTCCGCGGATTGGCAAGGTGGCGATAGCGAAGTCGGCTAATTGGGATCCCAAGGTCTATCAACTTACGTGGACGCCAACCGACGCGATGATGGGGCCGTCGGGCGATATGGGCTACACATGGGGCCACTTCGAGGGACACAGCAAGGACGCCAGCGGCACTCCGGTGACGATTAAGGGACGGTACATCACCGTTTGGAAGAAGCAGGCAGACGGGCAGTGGAAGGTGGCGCTGGACGCGGGGGCGAATGAGCCGCCCGAGGCTGGAGATTGCTGCAAGCTGCCGCCGGGGGAGCATTGAGGGACTAAGGGACTATGGGACTAAGGGACTAGGGACTAAGGGACTTGGGACTAGGGCGAGTGGGGTTCGTGGTTTCCCACCCTTTTCGCAAAAAACGCGGAAAGGATGGGGCACTCGGCTATTTCTTGAGTTCGGGCACAAGAACGACGATGTCAAGAACGTCCCGGTCGATCTGCACGTTGGTCTGGCCACTGCCGTAGGTCAGTCCCACGCTTTGGTTGCCGGATTGCTGAGGATCGCCGGCAATCTGCGAGGCATTGGCCACGCGAACCACATAGGAGCCGCTAGGCACGGCGTTGAAACGGAACTTTCCGCTCGGGTCGATGGTGGTGAAGCGGGCGACCGATTGGTCGTCCGCATAGAGCAACTGCACCGCCCCTCTGCCGACAGTTGCCTCGGTTGCCGCGTCCTCGACGAATCCAGCCACCGTGTAAAGCTTGGCGAGCGGGATCACGATATTCGATCCAGGGATATCGGAGCCGGCGCGTAGTTCGATTGGTGTTGCGTCCTTCAAGCGCATGGCCTGATCGGTATAGACGGTGAGCTGGTCGCCATACTCGGCCTTCAGGGTATAAGCGCCGCTGCCTTGCAACAAGCTTCCCATCGATCCTGTAGTCCGCGTGGGCGTGGAGATCGCAATCACGTAGTGGCCCTCAGGCAGGCTGTCGACGAGGTAACGGCCGGAGCCGTCGGTCGAGTTGATCTGGCGGAAGATGCCGCTGGGTCCGCCTAGGCTGTTCCTGATGCTGACAAAGCCGCCGTCGGCTGCTTGGCGAAAGACATCCACGCTCATGCCGATGGCTGGCGAACCGTCGTCGAAGGTGACGGTTCCCGAGATGCTCGCCGCGTGTTCTAACCGGATCTGAATCTGCACGGTGTGATTGGCTTCCACCTCGACGACGGTTGCATCGGCCAGGGATTGCGCGATGGCACTGGGGCTGGCTCCTTCGGGATCAATCGACGAAACCGGCGAGGCATACCCGCGCAGATACGGAATCACGTAGTAACGGCCGGGCGGGATGTCGCGTAACTCGAAGTTGCCACGCAGGTCGGTGGTCGCGGTCGGGTTCATTCCCGCGCCTTGCAACTGGGTGGGCTTGGCGGGCTTGGCGCGATTGTCTTCAGGAACACTTTCCAGAGTCACCAGGGCGAAACGGGCCGGGCTGTTGCTATCAGAGCAGTAGACGCTGCCGATGACGGCGCCAGTTGGCGCGGCAAGGGCGGCAGAGTCAACGACCACGATGCAAAGACAGATGGCGATGAGTGTGCCGATTCTTTCTCGCACGATATGAGTCACAAAATCTCCCAGGGGCGAATTTGGCGCGCGTCAAGAGAAAATCGACGCATGCGCGAGCCTATGAACAAGAGTCTTTCTCCTATTTCTTGTAGAAGTTTTTGACAAGTAACACAAGTAGTGTACTATAGTTACACATATAGCAGTGACTTTAGCGCTGCTGCATGGATCAAAAAATGAAAGTGAGGACACAGAAGAAGATGACCATTGTAACCAGAAAGATCATTCGTGGCAGCGTCACGTTGCTTGTGGCGCTGGGGATCATAACCTTTGGTATCAACTCCTTCACGGCCGCTGCCCAAGCCACAGCACCGGCAGCGCCCTATGTGACAAATATGAGTGTGAGCGTCAATGGGGGCCAGCCTCCCACAACAGGTGGACCTACCGGCGTCTACTGGACCGGGCCACCGGACCAGGAATGGGGAACGTGCACATCAAACTGTATGCCCACAGGCGGAAGTATGTTCACGATCACCTATAAAATACAGTTTGCCGATGCGACGCCGGGCGCGTCAGTGTACTGCTACGTTTACGTTCACGACAACCCAAGAATCTACTCGACGAACGTCAACCTTACCATGAGCTTCTCGACCGACGGAAGCAACGTTTACGGCTTCTGCTACGCGCAGGTTGGGAACGGGCCGCAGAGCGCGCAAATCTCTCTGCCCTAGAGGATTCGCGGATCGTCTTTGTCTTTGGGCAGGTGGCACGGGTCTGACCAACCTGAAATGAATGGACTTCCAGGTCTCGCTTTTGAGACCTGGAAGTCCACGAACCCAGACCGGTTTCTTTTACCGCGTTTTCTTGAGTTTACAGGCAGGATTGCGCTGCAAAATCGTCAAAACAAAGGAGTTCCCTGCAAAATCCTCCTGGATAAGGAGTTACGGGCCGTTTCGGCCTCTTCGAGCTGAAAGGATGCGCGAAGAGGGCGTACCGGGACGATTGGAGGGAAGACATCTGAGGATCATTGTGCACGATGTGGGGAAATAATCTGCACCACCTGCGGTGGGCAGCCGCTCGCTTTTCGCTCGCATGAGATTCGTGGTTTCCTACATCTGCCGCACAGAACACGGCAGATATGTGGCGCCCGGTCGAAATATATTGTGAATCTTCTGTTCGTACTGTGTTTCTAATTATTTAACTGAGCTACCAGACGGCCTGATGAAGGCTTCCCCTCTCATCAGGTTCGAGACCCCTTCAATTCAAACAAACAAGCGGCTGAGGCCGCATTTCCCGTATTAGCGGGAAAAGGAGGTTGAAATGAACTATCCAAAGCAAATCACTGTGTGGGCCATTCTTACGCTGGCGTGCGCCTCCATTGGCACTCAGCCTGCACTTTCTTTTGGACAAAGCTATTCGCAGCAAGGAACCTGTGCGGTAGTCTATGAGGCTGCACCGATTGGGAATGAAGGATCGGTCGTCTACTTCGGTGCAGCATGGGGCAGGGCAACCCTCGCCGATGCACAAGCTGGTGCAAAAACTGAATTGTTAAAACAAATGAACGGCATCAGTATTAACCCCGACGTAGGTGATGGGCGCGGTCCAGAGCCGGGCATTATGATCGTCGCAAGTGGATGTGAATTTTCGCATGGCGCTGTTGTAGGTGTCCCACGGGATGACGGTACATTCAACGATTACTATAGTGCCCTCACTAACTCTACAGATGATGCTACTTCTAATGCAATTGGCCGATGCCGGAGACGCTTAGGTCCGGGAATGACATATTCTGGGGAGTGTCGTGTGCTTTTACAGTGGTAAGGGAAGATAGCCGTGATGCAGGTGCCCCATTCATCACGTCCTCTTTGCGATGAATGGGGACCAGCTTTACTTGTATGAGTCAATAACCATGAAATCACAAAGGAGGATGATGTGAAGAACTTTTTGGTTGGATTCGTCGGCACAGTTGTGGTAGTGCTTGCTCTGGCAATATTGGCTCCAGTAAGTAAGATTGACGCCAGTCCAGGTTATACGCAACCCGCTCAACAGTGCGTCAGTAGGCAGGAATATCCGGCTGGAACCAATAATGTCCCAAATGCTTTCAGCCGGTTCTACAACACCTGCAATGTCACAATTACATTGATGCTCACAACGAATGGATATGGGAACAATGGGCCAGGCGCACCAATGGCAGGAGCCTTTATGGTTATGGGCTGGCCTGATAATGTCCCAAAGGACGTTCGTTACTATGCCTGTGTCTATCCAGGAGAGCCAGTGAAGTCCGGCAGTACATTCTTGAATCCCCCGTCTTATGGCAGCAGTAGTTATGAATGCCTGATCGTCAAATAACCTGATGAAGAGGTACATATTAAGGAGAATTTGCCAAGCGGGCACTTCATCCTTCCCGCAGCTTCATCGTGGATGGTTCGAAGGTCATAAACCTCGACCATCGATCACAGGTTAATATACAACTGTCGTACTAAAATGCCTTCAACTCCACGATGGCTTTGAGGATAGTGTCGGGCTGGGGGAGGATGGCGTCTTCGAGCACGGGATTGTAGGCGACGAATGTGTCCATGGCTCCGATGCGGCGGACGGGGGCGTCGAGCGCATCGAATAATTCATCGGCGATGCGTGCGGCGATCTCCGCGCCGTAGCCCCAACTGAGCATGTCCTCATGAGCGACGAGAACGCGGCTGGTTTTGCGGACGGAGGCGGCGATGGATTCCCAGTCGTAGGGATTGAGGGTGCGCAGATCGAGGATTTCTACATCGATGTTGTGCTCGCGCTTGGCGCGCTCGGCAGCTTGCAGGGAGCGGGGGACTAATGCGCCGTAGGTGATGAGCGTAAGGTCAGAGCCAGGGCGGACGATGCGGGCCTTACCGAAGGGAATGGCGAAGTCCGGGCCGGGATAGGGCGCGCGGTCGTGGGTCTCGCGGTAGAGGCGCTTGTGCTCGAGGAAGAGGACGGGGTCGTCCGAGCGAATGGCGGTGCGCAGCAGGCCGTTGGCGTCGAGGGCGTTGGAGGGCATGACGACGCGCAGGCCGGGGATGTGAGTGAAGATGCTCTCGCCGGATTGCGAGTGGTAGATGGAGCCGCCGGTGAGATAGCCGCCGATGGGGACGCGGATCACGATGGGGCAGGCCCACTGGCCGTTGGAGCGCCAGCGCAGGACGGAGAGCTCGTTGTGAATCTGGTGCATGGCGGGCCAGATGTAGTCGAAGAACTGGATTTCGACGACGGGCTTCATGCCGCGGAGGGCGTAGCCGATGGCGCGGCCGACGATGTTGGCCTCGGCGAGCGGGGAGTTGAAGACGCGCTCGGAGCCGAACTCGGTTTGCAGGCCGGCGGTGAGCTTGAAGACGCCTCCCTTCCCTTTGACCTCGGCGAGGGCGGCTTCACGGCTGGCGTCGGCCACGTCCTGGCCATAGACGACGATGCGCGGGTCGCGGCGCATTTCGTCGTGGAGGCAGGCGTTGATGAGGTCGGCCATAGTTTTGGGGGACTTCGCGTCCGGCGAGGACTTTTCTTTGTTGGTTGCTGAAACCGGCGCGGTGACTTTTTCTGTGGCGAAGGTAGCGCTGGTGGGGTCCAAGTCGTCGGAGTAGACGTGGCGGGTGATTTCAGAGACCTTGGGCAGTGGGGCTTGGAGGGCGAGGTCGGCGGCTTCCGAAACTTCGTGCTCGACTGAATGCTCTAGTGCAATGAGTTCGGCTTCGGTAAGGATAGATTCGCGGAGCAGGCGCGCACGCATTTTGACGATAGGGTCGCGAAGTTGGTCGGCCTCGCGCTCGGCCTGGGGGCGATAGAGACGGTCATCGTCAGAGAGCGAGTGGGAGTAGGCCCTCACGCAGTGGCCGTGAACAAAGGCGGGGCCGAGGCCGGCGCGGCAATGAGCTACGGCGGATTGAAAGGCGCGGAAACTGGCTTCGGGATCGGTGCCGTCCACCTCGACAAAGTGGAAGTTGGGGAAGTTGGCCACCAGGCGGGAGATGTTGCCGCCGGGGGTGCTGACCTCGACGGGAGTGCTGATGGCGTAACCGTTGTCTTCCACGCAGAAGATGACGGGGAGTTTATTGTTGGAGGCGGTGTTCATGGCCTCCCAGAACTCGCCCTGCGAAGTGGAACCCTCGCCGATGGAGGCGTAGGCCACCTCGTCGCCGTGAAACTTAACGTCGCGAAAGGCGCGGTAATCGCCCTCAGCTTTGTCTGCGGCTTCGGGATGGAGGCTGAAGTAGCGGCCGGCCTCGGCGCAACCGACGGCGTGGAGCAGTTGCGTGCCGGTGGCGGAGGAGAGGCTGACGATGTTGAGCGCAGTGCTGCTCCAGTGGGTGGGCATCTGGCGACCACCGCTGGAGGGATCGGTGGCCGCGCCGACGGCTTGGAGCATCATGTCGGCTGGGGTGAAACCGAGAGCGAGGCAGAGCGCGCGATCGCGGTAGTAGGGGAAGAACCAATCGTAGCCGGGGCGCATGGCCAGTGCCGCTCCCACGCCGAGCGCCTCATGGCCGGCGCCGGAGATCTGGAAGAAGATTTTCTGCTGGCGCTTGAGCAGTATTTCGCGGTCGTCGACACGGCGGGAGAGCAGCATCAGCCGGTAGATTTCAATCAACTGCCGAGGGAGCAGGCTGGCGGTGGATGCCGACAGGGACTCACGAGCGCTGGAAGCTGTCCGTTCCATTCCCTTCACTCCTAAAATGCCTGTATTCTTACATTGCGGGGACGCAAGAACTTACATTTCTGATTGTAGCAATACGACGGAATGTCGAACAGAGGTAGGGTTCATCACTGTTTCTGGCTGCAAATCGTAATGGCACGGCTGAGTGCGTCGGCCAGCTTTAGGTTCTCCGTGTGGCTGGCGCTGCCCTGTAACGGATAGGCGGAGGTAGCGCTCTCAGCAGTCTCTCCATGCCTGACCATGATCGACTCGCCCCCGTCCGCAGTCCTGAGGATGACCCACTCCCTTTTGTCCGGAAGCTTTTCGTCATCCCCGCTACCGTAGAGGTTAATGGAGGGTACTATTTTGGGATTTAAATCCCCCAGTTTGAATTTAATCTCGAAGTTGTCAGATTGCTTTTTGTAGAGCGGGGCCTCGGCAAGAACCATCTCCACATTCAGGGTGGCGTTGCAGCCGTCAAAGACGATGTGATCCCGCTGGCTGTGAAATTCTCCATTGGGGCTATCCTGATAGTACCCGTTTTGTTCAACTAAGCCATGAATGTAGGCTTCAATTTTTGCCAGCTCCGATTTCGCTGCGCTGTCCTGCGCAATGAGGGAGCCGGCAAGAACGCAGACCCCCATTAACAAAATGCCAGTGAACGATAAACGGATCATCGATTTCCTGCTCGTTCCCATTTGCTCTCCCGTCTGCGACCAAATTTCCAACAGCTCCTCTGTTCACAAGCATCTTTCCAGATGCCACTTTCATCCGACTTTCCCAAGCGCATGAGTGGATAACCATGAACCACCGTTCCGCACACAGTCTATTCTAAATGGAGGAGATTCGGATGCATCCTCTTGTGTTGATTTTTGCGGCAGGGACGGGCTGGTTTGCGGATGGGCAGTTTCTGGGGCGCGTGGTAGGCGAATGGGCTGTCGATTCCCAGGAGTTTATCCGCGTAAAGCTGCCGCACCTGTTTGTGGTGGCGGTAATTGCCTTTGTTCTCATGCGTCTGCTTCGCATGATTACCTTTCACATAAGCCGCGTGGCGGAGCGTCACTCGGCCACGCCCGTTCATATTGCCCAGGTCAAGACGGTTACCGGGATCGTCCGTACCACCGGACTTGCCATCATCTGGCTGATCGCTGGATTGCAGATTCTAGATGCCCTGGGCGTGAATCTGGCGCCGTTACTGGCTTCGGCGGGGATTGCCGGAATCGCTCTCGGTCTGGCGGCCCAGAACATCGTCAAGGACGTACTCAACGGCATCCTCATCCTCATCGAGGATCAGTTCAATGTGGGGGACACGGTGCGGCTGGCCGGTGTGGCCGGAACCGTGGAGGCGATGACTTTGCGCAACACCACGGTGCGCGACGCCGACGGAACCCTGTACATCATTCCCAACTCTCAGATCACCACCGTGGCCAACCAGAGCGTGGGCTACTCGGTGGCCACCGTTAACGTGAGCGTGGATTTCAGCGCCAATCCCGACAAAGTGGTGGAGTTGCTGCGGAAGATTGCCATGGAGATTCGCTCGAGTGAGGAGTTCCGCGAGGTTTTTGTGGCCGACCCGCAGATTCTGGGCGTGGATGCGATCAAAGGCTCGGAGCTGATCTTCCCGGTGGTTTTCAAGACGCTGGCGACGAAACAGTACGCGCCGGTGCGGGAGTTTCGGCGGCGGGTGCGGCTGGCGATGGAGGAGCAACATCTGCTGCCCGGAGATCCTTTACGGGTCTTCAACACATTCATGGACAAGGCGGCAAGCAGCCGGCCAGCCGTAGAGGCGGCGCCGGGAGCTGATCCGACGATGCTAAAGCCGGTGGAGGGGAATCCCTTCAGCAGCGAATGAGAGACCAGAAGGGGCCAGTGATCCTGAAAGGCTTATTCCAGCGCTTTGCGCAGGGTATCGGCGCCGGTAAATGGCGGGAGACAGGTGTGCCCACGGCAAACGATGGCCCAGGCCTGGACGCCGTCCGGGCGGGGAGCATGGAGCAGGGTTTCCGCCAGAGCCTCTGGAAGGCCACCTGGAACCAGCCGCTCGGGAGCGATACGGATGACGGTCTTGTTGACGGCAAAGCCGACCAGGGCCTGCGATTCGAGGTACTCGGCTTGTGAACCGGAACCGATCACCACAACCTGCACCGGATCAAGGAGCAGCCGTTCGAGGGCCAGAGCGTAAGAGCCGGCGTAGAGCCCGAAGTGCTCCACAATACCAGCGAAGAATGCGAGCGTCTTCTCGGCGATCTGGCGATACTCCTTGCGGCCGCTGAGAGCCTCAAGGCGCAGAAGGGCGGAGGCGGCGGTGGGATTGCCGGCGGGGGTGGGCGAATCCTGGAGCGGCTTGCGCCGTGCGGCCAGAGCTCCCAACGGCGCGACATTTAGATTGGCGGTGTCGAAAAACGCACCGGCGATGGGGTCGTGGAAGAGGGCAATCATGGCGTCGGCCAGCTTGACAGCTGCGTGATAGTAGCTCATATCGCCGCTGGCTAACCAGGCGTCGATGCAGGCGTGGATTGTAAAGGCGTAATCGTCGAGCGTGCCGGGAACCTTGTCTGGTTGAGCACCGCCATCGGCAGAGCCTTCAACATAACAGATGACGTGACGCAGAGATTGGCCGCCATCCCATGCTTCGCGGAGCAGGCGGTCGAGGGTGAGCAGCGCAAAGTTGGCGGCATAGGTGAGCTTGAGGATGCGTGCGGCTTCGAGACAGGCCTTGACGGCCATGGCGTTCCAGCCGGTGTAGAGCGTACGGTCAATGAAGGGCGTGGGGCGCAGGGTGCGGGCTGCGAGCAGTGTGCGGCGGGCCGAGTCCAGAAGCGGGCGCAATTCGTCCACGGTGCGGCCGGATTCGGCGGCCAGTTCTTCGATGGTCTGGTTGAGATGAAGGACATTGCGTGCCGGATCGTGATGCATATCGCCCAGTTCGCCGATCTCCCAGTAGCGCAGGGCGAGGCCAATGTCCTCCGGAGAAAAATTGACCGCAAGCAGGGCCAAACGCGCCTCGGCCAGCGTCCAGGTGAAATAGTCGCCGTCATCGTCGAGGTTGATGTCGGCGTCCTGCGAGGCATAAAAGCCGCCCTGTTCGCGGTCGCACATAGTGGTCAGCAGCCATGCGGCGATTTCTTCGGCGATGCGGCGAAAATCCTCGCGGGCAAAATCCGCGTGGGCGAGGCTCTGGAAGCCGTGCAGGTAATTGCGCAGCAGCTCGGTGTTGTCGTAGAGCATTTTCTCGAAGTGCGGAACGTGCCAGCGCTCGTCCACGCTGTAGCGATGAAAGCCACTGGCCAGTTGGTCGTAGACGCCGCCGCGCGCCATGTGTTCGAGGGTAGTCGAGAAGGCCTTCACAGCAGGTTGGTTGCCGCGATTTATCCCCACGTGCAGCAGCAGGTCGAGGGCGCCGGGGTGAGGAAACTTGGGCTGAGAACCAAAGCCGCCGTTGCGCAGATCGAACTGCTTGAGGATGGAGGCGGCAATTTTGTCGACCAAATCAAGGGAGAGATTCCCTCCACCAGCGGAAAAAGACTCGTTGTGCTCGATGGCGGCCATGACGCTGGCAGCGGTTTCCAGCGCCTCATCGCGGCGCTCGCGCCAGACCTGGGCCAGGGTGGTCAGCACGCGGCCAAAACCCGGACGACCATAGCGCTCGTCGGGAGGAATATATGTGCCGCCGAAGTAGGGCCGCCCGTCGGGAGTGAGAAAGGCGGTCAGCGGCCAGCCTCCCTGGCCGGTAATGGCCGAAACGGCGGCCTGGTAACGCGCGTCCACGTCAGGGCGCTCGTCGCGATCCACCTTCACGGCCACATAATGCTCATTGATGAGGGCGGCGATCTGCGGGTTCTCGTAGGACTCGCGGTCCATGACATGGCACCAGTGACACCAGACGGCGCCAATGTCGAGCAGGATGGGCTTGTCCTCGGAGTGGGCGAGAGCAAATGCCGCATCACCCCAGGGATGCCAGCGGACAGGCTGATGGCGCGCGGAGCGCAGGTAGGAGGAGGCTGCGTGTTCGAGCAGGTTGGCGGGCGTGGGGAAGACGTCCTTATCCATGGGGTGAGGATACACGGGTTACGCCCAGAGCGCGATTCCTGTTAAGGAAAGCAACGACAGAAGGGGATGGACCGAAGCCCATCCCCCTCATTCAAAAACACTTGCCAGTGGATTAGAAGTGGTAGGCCACGCCAACCACCGGCATATAAATGTTGTACCACCTGTTGGTGGTGAGCGTGTTCGATCCGCCGTTCACGACGGGGTAGTTGAAGTTGGGCACCTTGGTGACGAAGCCGCGGAACTCGGCGCGAATGTCGAAGCTGGGGCTGATTTCGCGAGCGATGCCGGCGCCGTAAACGCCGCCTATCTCGGTCTGCTGATGAGCGTCCAGCGAGGTGGTGCCGGAGTTCATGATGGGCAGGAAGATGAGCGCGCCCGGCCCGGCCTCGACAAAGGGATTGTACTTGCGGAAGATGAAGCTACGGACGTAGGCGGCCGACATCTCCTGGGTGCGAGTCAACACGTGGATGACGAGAGGGTTGGTATCGTAAGTGATCTTGTTCTGGTAGGTGATGCCGTAGTTGGCCTCGAGTGCGCTGTTGGGCGTCAGCATGAAACGGTAGCTGACTAAAGCGCCGTAGGCGGGGGTTGAGTGTACATAGACGTCCGTTGACGAGGCAACAAACGGTTCAACAAGCGCTGTTCCGCTAAGGCTGATGTCCTGGCGGCTTTCCTGAGCGCGGCCTGCGGCTACACACACGGTCAGCAGGAATGCAATTAATGCGATCTTCTTCATACGGTTCTGATCCTCACGACTGCTCAACCGTCCGGCTGGCAACGAGCTTTCGATTTCGGCGCCTCAGATTGCGCCGGGCTCCACTCTCAGCATTGTAAATGGCCAGGGCGGTCCATGGCACAAGCCACATCCCCGGAACCATCTGAGGCTATAGACGCGTTGAGTGGCAAAGGGGCGTTTCCGAGTGGCAAATTCGCCTGAGACGCAGGTCCCCTTTGACGGGCTCAGGGCAGGCTTTCGACGGAGTTTTGCGCGTTTCTGCGTCAAATTCCGCTCAGGATGACGACATTTTTAATTCAGCCGGCTCGCTCCACATGGTAGTGGAAGGGTGGACCCTGCTCCTGGGCCAGCGTCCGGACGGTGCGCAAGAATGCCTTGGCGGCATAAGAGAACTCGGCCTGGCGACGGCAGACCAGGCGCAGCACGCGCTTTGCCTCCAGTTCGTCGACCGGCACACGAACCAGGTCGCCGGCCTCCAGCTCTTTGGCCACGGTGAGATGAGGCACGAGGGCCACCCCGTTGCCCATGGCCACAAAGCGCTTGATGGCTTCGATGGTGGGCAGCTCAATGCCCATGTTGAGGGGCGTTCTGTACTTCTGAAAAGCCTCGATCACCCGCCGTCGCAGGGGTGAAGCCACGTTATGGGCTACGAACAGCTCCTCACCAAGTCTGGAGATGGAGACGTGCGTGGCTCCGGCCAGCGGATGGCTGGGACTGACGATAAAGGCCAGGCTGTCGGCGTATACCGCGATAGAGCGGAAGTGCGCCGGATCGGGGCGGTAGGAGACTATGCCCAACTCGAAGGTGCGCAGGCTCAGCTCTTCGGGAATGCGCGAGGCCAACATGCGGTGCACGGTGACGGTGATATGAGGAAACTCGCGGCGAAAGCGGTGGATGGCCTGTAACAGGTAGATGCAGGTGTACTCATTGGCCGCCAGTTGCAGCCGGCCCCGCTCCAGGCTCTTCAGTTCGCCAAGGGCGCTTGCCGCTTCACGTCGCAGGGCCAGCAGGCGGAGAGCATAGTCGCGCAACAGTACACCGGACGCGGTTAGCGAACCATCCCGAGCAGCGCGGTCAAAAAGCGTCTCGCCTACATCGGCCTCCAGCTTGCGGATGACCTGGCTGACCGCGGGCTGGGTGCGATGCAGCCGCACCGCGGCGCGGGAGAAGCTGCGCTCCTCGGCTACAGCGAGGAAGGTTTCCAGTTGGTGGAGTTCCATGGCAATTACAAGTATAAGTGATTCTTATCGTTTCTACAATAATAATAACTTTGATTTATATCGCGACATTTATAATACTGATAATTCAGGCAAAACATTGCCCGCGGAGGCCGATTGATGGCAACTAACCGCATTGTCTTCTTCGACACCACGCTGCGCGACGGCGAGCAGTCACCGGGGTGCAGCATGACGACGCAGGAAAAGCTGACCATGGCGCACGCCCTGGAGGACCTGGGCGTGGACATCATCGAGGCCGGCTTCGCCATGGCCTCGGAGGGCGACTTTGCGGCCATCGCCACGATTACCCAGGCTATCCGCAAGCCGCGCATCGCGTCCCTGGCCCGTGCAAAGAGCGAAGACATCGAGATGGCCTCGCGCGCATTGCAGTTCGCCGACCGCGCCCGCATTCACGTTTTTCTGGCGTCGAGCGACCTGCACCTGGAATACAAATTGAAGATGAGCCGCCAGCAGGCGCTGGATCAAACCGGCGAGTCGGTGCGGTTGGCGCGAAAGTTGTGCGACGATGTGGAGTTTTCGCCCGAGGACGCTACGCGCTCAGAGCGCAGCTTTCTGGTGGAGATGGTGAAGATAGCCGTGGAGGCTGGCGCGACAACGATTAATATGCCGGACACGGTGGGCTACACGACCCCCGAAGAGTACGCGCAGATGTTTCGCGAGGTGCGGGAGCGCGTTCCGGCCATTGACGAAAAGGGCATTATTCTCTCCGCGCACTGCCACGACGACCTGGGACTTGCGGTGGCCAATTCGCTGGCCGCCATCTCGGCAGGCGTGCGCCAAGTGGAATGCACCATCAACGGCATCGGCGAGAGAGCGGGCAACGCGGCGCTGGAAGAGATTGCCGCAGCGCTCTATGTGCGGGGCGACCACTTCGGCGTCACCTCGGGCATCAATCTGAAGCAGCTCTACCCCACCAGCCAGGTGCTGGGCCAGCTCATCACCTTCCGCCCATCGCCCAACAAGGCTATCGTGGGCGACAACGCCTTTGCGCACGAGTCCGGCATTCACCAGCACGGCATGCTGGCCAACCCGCTGTGCTACGAGATCATGACACCGGAGCTGGTGGGCGTGGCCAAGACGCATCTGGTGCTGGGCAAGCACTCCGGGCGCGCGGCGCTGCGCAACCGTCTGGAGCAACTGGGTTTTACCCTTACCCGCGATGAACTGCAGCACACCTACTACCGCTTTGTGGCGCTGGCAGATCGCAAGAAGAACATCTACGACTTCGATCTGGTGAGCATATTGCCCGATCAGATTCGGGAAAAGCGTCGCGAGCCGGTCGCCGAATTAGACTGATTATGTTTGTTGAATTGGATAAGAGATGAATAAACGCTTGAAGGCACATCTCGTGTGGACTGCGTTCGCGTCGCCATTACTTATTGTGCTTGGGGGAGCGCTAAACAGTATCGGCCTTAGGTGGCTTGCTTCACCGTTCATTATGCCGGGTGTAACCGTTACCGGTTGGCTTGGAGGGATGCACGGGCATATGCCCAACTTCGGATTGCTATTTCTCATGTGGTGGCTATGCAACTGGATGCTTTTGTTCCTTGCTGCACAATGTTTTTTATCGATTGAAATTCTCGTTATGCAAGCAAGAATCAAACGTCTCATCACACAACTCGTAATGACAGCAAGCGCATCTGCGATCCTGAATCTGCTGGTTTTCGTATTTGGAAATGATAGTATTGTTCTTCCGTTCTATAGTCCGGGAATCTGGGGAGCGGAGATTGTCCTCCCCGGAGGGGATCATTCGTTGAAATTCTTTGAGATTATGATTGTTCTGAACTTTGTTATTATCTGGATTACTTTGCTTCTTGTTGTGAAATTGTCTGAGTTCTTCATCGCAAGATCGAAGCTCAAAGCCGCAAACTGACCACTGTCCACTGACAACTGTTAACTGATTATCAAGGAGAGCAAGAAATGAAGTTGAAAGTTCTGGTTACACCCGGAGACGGCATTGGCCCCGAAATCACGGTAGAAGCCATCGGAGTATTGCAAGAGGTTGCGGCTGCCGGAGGTCACACGTTGCAACTCGACTATAAGCGCATTGGCGGTGTGGCCATCGAGCAGGATGGAACGCCTCTGCCAGCCGACACCGTTGCCGCTGCTCTCGACTCTCAAGCCGTCTTTCTCGGCGCGGTGGGCGACGACAAATTCAATTCCCTTCCCGCTAGCCAGCGCCCCGAGGCCGGTCTGCTCGGACTGCGCGCGAAACTGGGCGGCTTCGCCAACCTGCGCCCCGTATTTGCCTTCAAGGAGCTGACGGTCAACAGCCCGCTGCGGCCAGAGATCATCGACGGAACCGACATTATGTTTGTCCGCGAGTTGCTGGGCGGCCTCTACTATGGCCAGCCGCGCGGGTGGGATAAGGAAAAGGGCGTAGCTTTCAACACCATGATCTACAAGCGCGATGAAGTGGCTCGCGTGGCACGCGTCTCTTTTCAGTTGGCGCAGAAGCGGCGCAAGAAGCTGACCAACGTGGACAAGGCCAATGTGCTGGAGGTTTCGCAGATGTGGCGCGACACAGTGACCGAGGTGGCCAAGGAGTTTCCCGATGTGACGCTGGAGCACCAGTTTGTCGACGCCATGTCGATGCACCTGATGAAGCGTCCACGCGACTTCGACGTGGTGGTTACGGAGAATACATTCGGCGACATACTCACCGACGAGGCTTCCGTGATTACCGGCTCTCTGGGCATGTTGCCCTCCGGGACAGTCGGTGGCAAGATTAATTTGTTTGAGCCGGCTCACGGTTCCGCGCCCAAGCACGCCAACAAGAACATCGCCAATCCGCTGGCTACCATCCTGACCGGCGCCCTGCTTCTGCGCCACTCGTTCGCGCTTGATGCCGAGGCCGACGCGATTGTGAAGGCTGTGCGCAAGGTTCTCGAAGCAGGCTTCCGCACGCAGGACCTGGCACGCACCAATCCCGAGGGATTGACCGTGCTGGGAACGCGGGAGATGGGAGCGAAGGTGCGGGAGATGGTGAAGAAGCTGTTGAAGTAGGTTTGTGGTTTCCCACCCTAGCCGCAAAAACAAATACGCGGCGATGGTGGGGCACCCGGTTAAAGGAGTCGGATGAGTAGCCAAGCAAAGACGTTATTTGAGAAGGTCTGGGAGCAGCATCTGGTGGTTAAGCCGAAGGGCGAGCCGGCACTGCTGTATATCGATCTTCAGTTGGTGCACGAGGTGACCTCGCCGCAGGCTTTTGAGGGATTACGGCTGGCAGGGCGCAAGGTGCGCAGGCCAGACCGCACGGTTGCGACGGTGGATCACAATGTGCCGACGACAAAAGAAGGCCGGCTGAAGATCGTCGATCAGATTGCGGCGACGCAAATCTCCACGCTGCGCAAGAACTGCGCGGAGTTTGGCATCGTGCTTTATGACGTGGACTCGACGGATCAGGGCATCGTGCACGTAATCGGTCCGGAGCTGGGGCTGACCAAGCCGGGCATGACGATTGTCTGCGGCGACTCGCACACCTCCACGCACGGGGCATTCGGGGCACTGGCCTTTGGAATTGGCACCAGCGAAGTGGAACATGTGCTGGCTACGCAGACGCTGCCGCAATCCAAGCCAAAGACCTTTCGTATCGCGGTTGAAGGCGAGCTGCCGAGGGGCGTCACAGCCAAGGACATTATTTTGGCCATCATCGGGCAGATTGGGACGGACGGGGCAACCGGTTGCGTGGTGGAGTACGCAGGCTCGGCGATTCGCGCGCTCTCGATGGAAGGGCGCATGACGGTCTGCAACATGAGCATCGAGGCCGGCGCGAGAGCGGGCATGATCGCTCCCGACGAAAAGACATTTGCTTACCTCAAGGGCCGCCGCTTTTCGCCGAACGGCACGGAGTGGGAGAAAGCAATTGCTGAGTGGAGCAAGCTGTCGACTGATCCCGGCGCAAAGTTTGATCGCGAGCTGGTGATCGATGCGGCGAAGCTGGTTCCGTACGTGAGTTGGGGCACGAGTCCGGGGATGGTGGCGCCGATTACGGCCTCCGTGCCCGATCCGGCCGCCTCGACAAACGAGCAGGAGCGCAAGGGCCTCGAACGCGCGCTTGAATACATGGGACTGAAGGCGGGGACGCCGTTGGCTACCATCAACATCAACCGCGTCTTCATCGGCTCCTGCACCAATGGACGGTTGGAAGATTTGCGCGCGGCGTCACGCATTGCGGCGGGGTACAAAGTTTCGGCTAAGGTAAGCGCGATGGTGGTTCCCGGCTCACATGCGGTGAAGGCGCAGGCGGAGAAAGAAGGGTTGGACCGCATCTTCCGCGAGGCTGGATTTGAGTGGCGTGAGCCGGGCTGCTCGATGTGCCTGGGCATGAATCCCGACATTCTTTCGCCGGGCGAGCGCTGCGCCTCGACCAGCAACCGCAACTTTGAAGGCCGCCAGGGACGCGGCGGACGCACGCATCTGGTCTCGCCGGAGATGGCCGCGGCAGCCGCGATTGCCGGGCACTTCGTTGACATTCGCAATTGGGAGGTGAAGGCCTGATGGAATCCTTTCGTACACTGACCGCAATTGCCGCGCCTCTTGACCGGGCGAACGTGGACACCGACCAGATTATTCCCAAGCAGTTTTTGAAGCGGATCGAGCGCACCGGCTATGGCGATTTTTTGTTCTTCGATTGGCGGCGCACAGCGGCGGGCGAGCCCGACCCCAATTTTGTGTTGAACGATCCGCGTTACAAGGGCGCGCAGATTCTGATTGCGGGCAAGAACTTTGCCTGCGGATCGAGCCGCGAGCACGCCGCGTGGGCGCTGGAAAACTACGGTTTTCGCGTGGTGATTGCGCCGTCGTTTGCAGACATCTTCTTTTCCAACGCGGGCAAGAACGGAATTGTGCTGGTTCGCCAGAGCGAAGAGCAGGTGGCCAAGTTGATGAACAACGCAAAGACGATTCCAAATTATCAACTTACTATCTCGCTGGAAGAACAAACCGTCACTGACGGCAAGGGATTCAAGGCAAGCTTTGAGATCGATCCGTTCCGCAAGTTCTGTTTGATCGAAGGACTCGACGACATCGGCCTGACGCTGCGTCACGCAGCAGCGCTGGACACATTTGAAACCAAACACGACCAAGCCATTTGGCTGAAAGCGAGAAATCAATGACCATTGAAGGCAAGCGCCAAAGCATTCCGATGACCGAAGGACCAAGCCGGGCCGCAGCGCGATCTTATCTGCGCGGCGTCGGCTTCAGCAAAGACGACCTGCACAAGCCCATTATTGGGATTGCAAATACCTGGACGGAGATCGGCACCTGCAATATGCACCTGCGCGAGATCGCGGAGGCGCTGAAGGAAGGTATTCGCGAGGCGGGCGGCACGCCAATGGAGTTCAACACTATCACCATCCATGACGGCATCACCATGGGCACTCAAGGCATGAAGGCTTCGCTGGTGAGCCGCGAAGTGATTGCCGATTCGATTGAATTGGTGGCGCGAGGAAATCTTTTCGACGGACTGGTGGGCATCGGCGGCTGCGACAAAAATATGCCGGGCATCATCATGGCGCTTTGCCGGCTGGATATTCCGGGGATGATGCTCTATGGCGGGTCGATTGCTCCCGGCAAACTGAACGGCAAGGACATCACCATCCAGGATGTCTTCGAGGGCATCGGCTCGCATGCCGCCGGACGGATCGACGACGCGGGCCTGGAAGCTCTCGAAGCCAACGCCTGTCCGGGCGCGGGGGCGTGCGGCGGGCAGTTCACAGCTAACACGATGGCCATGAGCGGAGAGATTCTTGGCATCTCGCCGATTCAACTTTCCGGCGTTCCTGCCACCAGTCCGGATAAGCTCGCTGCCACGCGTGAAGCAGGCCGCATGTTGATGGATGCGGTACGCGCTAATCGCCGGCCATCGCAGATCATTACGCGCAAATCGCTGGAGAATGCCATTGCCAGCGTGGCCGCCAGCGGCGGATCGACGAATGCCGTGCTTCATCTGATTGCCATTGCGCGGGAGCTAAATATTCCGCTGACGATTGACGATTTTGACGCGATCAGCAAGCGCACGCCGTACATCTGCTCACTGACTCCAGCAGGAAAATTTGTTGCTTCGGATTATCAGGCGGCAGGAGGCTCGCGGTTGCTGGCGAAGCGGCTGATTGACGCAAAACACGCCGACGGTTCGGCTCTGACCATCAGCGGCAAGACGCTGGCGGAAGAGGCTGCGCTGGCGAAGGAGACTCCGGGGCAGCAGGTTATCGGCACGTTTGAGAAGCCCATCAAGCCCAATGGCGGCCTGGTGATTCTCAAAGGGAATCTTGCACCCGAAGGCTGCGTGATGAAGATTGCCGCTGCTGATCGCGTGGAGCATCGCGGACCGGCGCGTGTCTTCGACCGCGAGGAGGACGCATTTGCAGCTGTGCAGGCTGGGCAAATCAAGCCGGGCGACGTGCTGGTGATTCGCTATGAGGGACCAAAAGGCGGGCCGGGCATGAGAGAGATGCTGCAAGTGACCGCGGCCATCAGCTCCAACTCTGCGTTGAGCGCAACAGTAGCTTTGTTGACTGATGGGCGCTTCAGCGGTGCGACACGTGGCATGACTGCGGGCCATGTGGCGCCAGAAGCATTTAATGGCGGACCGATTGCAACAGTGCGTGAAGGCGACATCATCCACTTCGACATTCCAAATCGCAAGCTCGACGTTGAAATCAGCGCTGAGGAAATGGCCAAGCGGCTGAAGGGCTTCAAGCCACCCGCGCTGCGCTGGCCGCGTGGAGTCTTCAAGAAATATGTGGACCGGGTGACAAGCGCGTCAGAAGGAGCCACGACGTAAAAACAGTGGTCAGTGGACAGTGAACAGCTCAAAGGAGGTTTTTTCATGGGAAACAAAGCCAAGATGCAAGCATCGAATAACCCGCCCGCTCGCCTGACCGGCGCGGAGATTGTGTGGGCCACACTGGAGGGCGAGGGCGTTACGCAGGTCTTCGGCTATCCCGGCGGGGCGATTCTGCCGGTCTACGACGCGCTACGCAAGTTTCCCATTCATCACACGCTGGTGCGGCATGAGCAGGGCGCGGCGCACATGGCCGACGGCTACGCGAGGGCATCGGGCAAGGTAGGCGTGGCGATTGCCACCAGCGGACCGGGCGCGACGAATTTGGTCACCGGCATCGCCACCGCCATGCTGGACTCGATTCCCATTGTCTGCATCACCGGCAATGTGTCGAGCAAGCTGCTGGGCACAGACGCGTTTCAGGAAGTGGACATTACCGGCATCACATTGCCGGTGACGAAACATAACTTCCTTATCAATCGCGCCGAGGATATTGCTCCAGCGATTCGCGATGCCTTCCAGATTGCGCGGTCGGGCCGTCCAGGACCGGTGCTGGTAGACATTACCAAGGACGCGCAGCAGGCCACGGCGGAGTTCGACTTTGCCGCAGCCAAGCCGCGTCCGTATCGTCCGCACCCCATGCTAACGGTGGAGAAGAGTGGGCTGGAGCAGGCTGCCGAGTTGATTCGCAACGCCAAGCGGCCTGTGATTCTGGCCGGCCACGGCATTATCGAATCCGGCGCAGAAAAGCAGGTTTGCGCGTTGGCCGAGCGCGCGCAGATTCCTGTGGCGCTGACGCTGCTGGGCCTGGGCGGCTTTCCTGCCTCGCACAAGCTCAACCTGGGCATGATGGGCATGCACGGGGAGTCGTGGGTGAATAAAGCCATTCAGGAGGCCGACCTGCTGATTGCCTGCGGTATGCGGTTCGATGATCGCGTGACCGGAACCCTCTCGACGTATGCCACCAAAGCCAAGAAGATTCACATCGAAGTTGATCCATCCGAGGTGAACAAGAATGTAAAAGTCGACGTGGCGCTGGTGGGCGATCTGCGCGAGGTGTTGGAGCTGCTGCTGCCGCGCATTAGCGGCCGCGATGGCTCGGCATGGATCAAGACTATCGAAGCCAGCAAGGGCGAGGTGGCGGTGCGCGACATCAAGAATCTGCCCGACAGCGGCCACCTCTATGCGGCGCACGTCATCAACGACATCTGGCGCATGACCGGCGGCAACGCCATCGTGGTGACCGACGTGGGCCAGCACCAGATGTGGGAGGCACAATACTTCCACCATGAGCAGCCGCGCTCACTGATCACCTCGGGCGGACTGGGGACGATGGGCTTCGCGCTGCCGGCGGCCATCGGTGCTAAGTTTGCCTGCCCGGATAAGGAGGTCTGGGTGATCGTTGGCGACGGCGGCTTCCAGATGACGGCGGCCGAGCTGGCGACTATCGTGCAGGAAGACATTAAGATCAACATCGCCATCATCAACAACGGTTACCTGGGCATGGTGCGCCAATGGCAGGAGTTTTTCTACGAGAAGAACTACGAAGCTACGCCGATGGTCAGCCCGGACTTTGTTAAACTGGCAGACGCTCACGGCATCAAGGGACTCACCGTCCGCACCCGCGCCGAAGTAGAAGAGGCGGTCAACACGGCCCGCTCAGCGCCGGGAACTTTTTTGCTCAATTTTAAGGTGGAGAAGGAAGATTCGGTTTACCCGATGGTTTCCGCCGGTTCCTCGTTGCACGAGATGATTCGGCGACCGGGCAAGGATTAGGGGTCAGAAAGGCTGATTTATGCTGCATACATTTGTCGCTTACGTTGAAGACCGGCCGGGCGTGCTGACGCGCGTGGCCTCGCTCTTCCGCCGCCTGAACATCAACATCCACTCGCTCACCGTGGGGCACAGCGAGCGCGCGGGCCTGTCGCGACTGACACTGGCCTGCGAGGCCTCGGCAGGGGCCGGCCACCGCATCCAGGCAAGCCTGTATAAACTGGAGAATGTCGTGGATGTGGACGACATCGCCCAGGCGCCGTCGGTGACACGGGAACTGGCGCTCATCAAGGTGGCCGCCACGCCGCACAACCGTTCGCATATTTTCGAGCTGGTTCAGGTCTTTCGCGCCGACATCATTGACTTAGCATCGGAGTCGTTGATTATTCAGTTGATCGGCGTGGAAAGTAAGATTGAAGGACTCATCCAGATTCTCAACGAGAGCGATGATCGCATTCTCGAAATCAGCCGCAGCGGCAAGATGACGATGCGCCGCGGCCACCACACCAGCGGCGTACTCAAGGCCATGGGCAGCGGGACGGACGCGCCCGCGGAGGAGCCCGAGGAAGACGGCGCGGCTGAGCCGGAATAGGCTTGCGAAAGATGCAGTCAAACGTATTTTTGATCAACATTTCAACACTCAAACAAAGGAAACGAGAAAAACATGGCGAAGACATACTACGATCACGATGCGGACCTCTCACTCATTCAAGCCAAGAAGGTAGCCATCATCGGCTACGGCTCGCAGGGGCACGCTCATGCCCTCAACCTCAAGGACTCCGGCGTCCAGGTTAAAATCGGCCTGCCCGCCTCGGAAACGGAGTCCGTAGCCAAGGCAAAGAAGGCCGGCTTCGAAGTGGTTCCGGCGGCGGAAGCGACCAAGTGGGCCGATGTGATCATGATTCTCGCGCCCGATCAGATTCAAGCCAAGATCTATGCCGCGGATATTGCGCCAAACATCACGGCGGGCAAGCTGCTGATGTTCGCGCACGGCTTCAATATCCACTTCAAGACCATCGTTCCGGCGGCGGGCATCGACGTGGGCATGGCCGCGCCCAAAGCGCCCGGCCATCGCGTTCGCGAGGTCTTCATCGAAGGCGGCGGCGTGCCGGGGCTCATCGCCGTCCACCAGAACGCGACCGGCAAAGCGCATGCGCTCATTCTCAGCTACCTCAAGGGCATCGGCTGTACCCGGGCCGGAGTGCTGGAGACGACTTTTAAGGAGGAGACCGAAACCGACCTCTTCGGCGAGCAAGCGGTGCTCTGTGGCGGCATCAGCGCGCTGATCAAGGCGGGCTTTGAGACACTGGTCGAAGCCGGCTATCAGCCGGAGAGCGCCTACTTCGAGTGCATGCACGAGCTCAAGCTGATCGTGGATTTGATCTATCGCGGCGGCCTGGCCTATATGCGCTACTCGATCTCGGATACGGCTGAATTCGGCGACTACGTCAGCGGCCCGCGCGTGATCAACGAAGAGAGCCGCAAGGCGATGCGCGCGATCCTCAAGGAGATTCAGGACGGCAGCTTTGCCAAGCGCTTCCTCAACGACCTGAATACTGGCAAGAAGGAGTTCACGGCCTTCCGCGAAGCCGAAGCCAAGCACCCGGTCGAAATCATCGGTAAGGAACTGCGCGCCTCCATGCCGTTTCTCGATCCGGTTACCGTCGAGGAAATATCCAAGAGCCGGTAAAAAAAACTGCTCAGATTTAGCTCCGGCAGGGCCTTCGCCCTGCCGGAGTTGTTTGGATGCTACGAGTTATCGCAGAATATCCCGCATTGGTGATTCAGTCGGACCTCTTCGCCCGGCATCCTACCGTGACGATTCTGCTCGTTACTACAGAGATACGCCCTATTGACATTATCCGCATTGCCGTGGCGCCGTAAGCAAGTCCTTCGACGCCCCTGCGCTACGCTTCAGGTCGCTCAGGATGACAGCGGCGAGGGTGGGGCACCCGGATTCATCACAGAAAACAGGCGAAAAAAGGCCTCCGAAGGATGACGTCACTTCGGAGGCGCTTGTACGTAACAAGAAAGACGGGGACCAGTAGCCGGCACTGGAGGTCGGTAGCACGCGGCTACTGGTGATCCCTGCACAAACGAAGCTAGCTGCGGCTTCCCCTTTCCACGGCTACTCCGTGTCGCCCGGCTCAAAGAGGGCATTTGTACCCGCCCTCCGAACCATGTTGACAACTGGAGTGTCTCCCATAAGAGGAGGTCTTACCGTGACGGCCATCACACACGTGTGTAACAAGTTCAAAGAGCGGTAGTAATGCAGATTTGAAAAAACTCTCAATAATTTTATTCCGGCTATTTTGAAGACCTTCTCTGCCGGATCGCACACTCCGCTTCGGAAGCTCTTTCTTGTCAACAGCCACAAAGAGAGATTGACAAAGTGCTCCTCTGCTTAGAAAATCGTAGACTTAAGTTTTATCAGAGGAAAAATTCCCCCCGGCAGCTCTTCTGAGCAAGAATCAGCCTTAACTGAGTGCGCATGGGAGATCTTTGCAGGCAGCAGAGGCGACTCCGGAGAGTGCAGAAGGAGCAAGAAATGACACTAGTGGACTGGGCAATCGTGGTGGTGATGTTGTTGGCCATGATCGGAGGGCTTACCCAAGGCTTTTTCCGCTCAATCTTCGCTCTGGGCGGCCTGCTGCTGGGCCTGGTGCTGGCGGCGTGGAACTACGGCCTCATCGCGAAGCTGTTGTTGCCCTTGGTTCGCATTGAGGCAGTTGCCAATGCGATCGGATTTCTGCTGATTGCGCTGCTGGTGATGGGATTGGCGATGGTTGCCGGCAAGATTCTGTCCAAACTTTTCCATCGCATGGGGTTTGGTTGCCTGGACAGGCTGGCAGGGGCGGCCTTCGGCCTCTTCCAAGGCGCCCTTCTGGTGATGCTGGTGATTCTGACAGCGTTGGCCTTTTTTCCCAAGGCACACTGGCTGAGCGAGGCCAAACTGCCTAAATATTTTTTCGGGGCCTGTCATTTGAGCACGCATATGGACCCGGCAGAGCTGGCCCGGCGCATCCGGCAGGGTCTCAAGGAGCTGGAAGAAGAGTCGCCGGTGTGGCTGCACCCCGGCAGCGGCGCAATGTGATTTTTTTTGCAGGCGCAACCCAACGGAATATGGCAATCTATTAGAGTAAGCTGAGGTGGACGTGAAACGAGCTCTGGACGGCCTGGTAACGCAAATGCATTCCGGCGGTATCCGCTATGAGGAGGCCGTACGCGAGTTCAAGAAGCAGTTTCTGCGCGAAGTGCTGGTGGCGCACCGTGGAAACCAGTGCAAGGCGGCCAAAGAGCTGGGGATGCACCGCAACACGCTGAGCCGGACGATGGCGGAACTGGGACTAAGCCTGACCGAAGTTCGCGCCTGCCTCAAGCGTCCGCCGCGCAGTGAACGTCCTGTCTATAGCGCGACACGCCAGGTCATCGGCCGGGGCTGACGCGTTCCTCAAGGACATGCAGACCACTCACCAGACTCACGAAGAACATATTCCAGCCGCGCGCATATACATTGAGCCGGGCTTTGCCTGGGATGGGCAGGAGGCGTATCTCTTCGACATCGACGGCACGCTGCTGCGCAACCGCGACCGCATCCACCGCGAATCGTTCGTCATCGGCGTTCAACAGGTGACGGGATATGATATTCAGCCGTTTCTTTTTCTGACGCCCGGCGGCACCGATCCGATGATTCTTCGCGAGGCCTTTGAGAAAGCGGGCATACCCCGCGAGGTTATTGAATCACAATGGGATACGATTGTTGAGGCGATTCACCGCGCGTGCGAAGAGCGGCGCCACGAGATGGATATACGGATCATGCCGGGCGTGAAGGAAGCGCTGGCGCATCTGGCGCTGAAGGGCGCGCTGCTGGGCGTGGCAACGGGCAATCTGGAGGCGATTGGCTGGATCAAGCTCGAAGAGGTCGGGCTGCGGGAATGGTTCCGGATGGGCGGCTTCAGCGACCATTTTCCGATCCGCGCCGAGCTGGTGGGCAACGCCGCGCGCAAGGCTCGGGAGATGGCCGGCGCCGATGCGCGGGTCTGCGTGGTCGGCGATACTCCGCGCGACTTCGAGGCGGCTCGCGCCAACGGCCTGGCGGCGATTGCCGTGGCCACAGGCAAATTCAGCTTCGACGAGCTGCTCGAGCTTAGGCCGGAAGTCTGCGCATCGTCGCTGGCCGATTTGCTGGCGCACACACAGGTGATGCCGTGAAGCCGCACCCTATGACAAACCCGGCGATCATGCGATGGGCGCGCTTCTTGACTGTCTCACTGCTGATGATGGTTTTTCCCGGCAGCCTCCAGGCACAGGCGGCTGGGCTGCATGCACAGACTCAGGCATCGCCTGCAATACCAGCGCAGAGCACAACCTCTGAGCCAGCTTCCGCGACGGACCAAACTCAGGACGCGCAGCCAGTCATTCCGGCGCGCAGCAGCGACCGGCGGAGAGCAGCCAAACTCTACCTTGCTTCCAGCAAGCTTTTCGTTGAGGAGAAGTTTGAAGAGGCTATGCACGGCTATGAGCAGGCAGCCGCGCTGGATCCCGGCATTGCAGACTACCGGCTGGCGGCGAGCGTGGCGCGCAGCCATGCGGTGACGGCGTTGATTCAGGCCGCTGCCAAGGCCCGGCTGCGCGGCGATGCGGCACAAGCGCGCGCTTTGCTGGCCCATGCGCTCGAACTGGAGCCAAAGAACATTCAGGTGACCCAACACCTGTACGAGTTGGGTGATGATGCCCTGCTGGGTCAGTCCAGGCCTGTCTACGAGCAAGGCGCGGGCGTGGCGGGCGATGCGGCGGTACTCGAGCCCACGGCCGGAGTACACAGCTTTCACCTGCGAGCCGATCAGCGCCAGATCATCCAGCAGGTCTTCAAGGCCTATGGAATTGAGGTTTCGGTGGACAACACCATCCTCGCCAAGCAGGCCCGGCTGGACGTGGATGACGTAGATTTCGAGACGGCGGCGCGCGTGGTTGGACTGGTGACGGAATCGTTCTACATTCCGCTGGACGCGCACCACGTGCTGGCAGCCCGTGATACCAAGGAAAACCGCCAGCAGTTTACACCCCTGGAATTAGAGACTGTGTACCTGCCGGGGTTGAGCGCGACAGAGTTGACCGACGTGGTTAACCTGGCCAAAAATGTCTTCAATGCTCGGCAGGCGGCGGCTGAGCCCGCCTCCGGGACGATAACCATCCACGCCTCACAAAGCACGATGAATGCGTTCAACGCCACTATGCGCGAACTGCTGGATGGGCGAAACCAAGTGATGCTGGAGGTGCGCATGATCCAGCTTGCGCACACCAGCACGCGCAACACCGGAGTGCAGCCACCACAGAGCATGACGGCCTTCAACGTATATGCCGAGGAGCAATCCATCCTGAACGCCAACCAGAGCCTGGTGCAGCAGATTATCTCCTCCGGATTGGCCGCCCCTGGCGACACGTTGACGATACTGGGCATTCTGCTGGCATCTGGCCAAGTGTCTAGTTCCCTGTTTTCTAACGGGATTGCCTTGTTTGGCGGCGGGCTTACTCAATCCGCGCTGGCTCCGGGCGCGGTCTCGGGCAACCTGAACCTGAACTCCTCGGACTCGCGCGAACTGGACCAGATGCAGTTGCGCCTGGGCGACGGCGAGACGGCGACCATCAAATCAGGCACGAAATATCCCATCCAGACCTCTTCGTTCTCCAGCCTGGGAGCCAGCGTTCCGAATATTCCGGGTCTGACCGGCGCGGGAAGCTCCAGCAGCCTCTCCTCGCTGCTGGCCACATATAGCGGCAGTATGCCGAATATTCCACAAGTGGAGTACCAGGATTTGGGCCTGACCCTGAAGGCGACTCCCAAGGTGCTGCGCAACGGCGATGTGGCGCTCACCATCGATATGAAGATCGATGCGCTGGCCGGGACCTCCATCAACGGCAATCCGGTACTCAACAATCGCGCCTGGTCCGGGGTGGTTACGGTGAAACAGGGCGAGGCCGCGGAGGTGGTGAGCGAGATGGACAAGTCTGAGAGCCGCGCGGTCAGCGGCACGCCGGGAATCAGCGAGATACCGGGGCTGAACGATCTGACCGGCAATGAAACGCAGAAAAACTACGCAACACTGCTGATCATCATCACTCCCCATGTGATCCGCGGTACGCAGGCAGCCGGCCACTCGCCGATGCTGCGCGTGGAGCGGGGGCCGGGGCAGTAACGGCAAGGGCAGACGGGATTGAATCCCTGTCCGCCCTTGTTGGATGTTCTTTTGTCGGCAAATCAATCTACTTGCTTACCGGCTCTTCTTACTGGGCCGCCACGCCATCCATCTTTGCCTGATAGAGAATGATCTGCTTGAGTGTGTCGTAGGGAATGGTTCCGACAACATAACGGCCGTTGATTACCAGAGTGGGAGTCTGATTGATATTCAGATCCACAGCCAGCTTCACCATAGCTTCAACAGCGGCATGGGCAGCCGGGGTTTTGGCGCAGGCGGCAACCGCCGCTGGATCCAGACCCGCCTTGGTGACGGCGCTGTTCAGGGTCATAATGGTTCCGTCGGCGCTCGACAAACCTTCCTGACCGTCATAGACAGCGTCGGCGTAGGTGAAGAAGGCATTGCTGCCACCCTGCTTGCTTACGCAGTATCCATAGACAGCCGCAGGAGCAGCCGCGGACTGCATGGACAGCGGAAAGTCCTGGAAGACGAAGCGGGCTTTGGGAAAATCCGTCGTCAACTTGTCCATATTAGGCTGCGCATCTTTGCAGTGGGTGCAATTGAAGGCGGCAAACTCGACAATCTCCAGGTCTTTGGAGGGTGAGCCGCGGTAGGGACCATCGGCACGCTGCTGCAAGATGGCGCGCGCTTCTGCGTAGGGATTGGCGCCGAAGGGCATGATTTCGTCGCCGGCAAAGATGTGCTCGCCATCGGGCAGGACGTAGAACTGGGTAGGAATGAGCCTCTGCTTGCCGGTTTTGTCGCCCACCAACACGATTACCCTGCTGATGCCATCTACTTCAGTCTTCTGGATGGCCATCACCTCCCAGACACGGTTCTCGTCGTAGCCCCAATTAGCCTGCAAGAAGGCGTTGACAGTCTCCTTGGTGGGCGTTGTAGCGGTAAAATTGGCGGGATCAGGTTTGGGAAAGACGGGCGCAGCGGGGGCCGGCGCGGCGGGAGCTTGCGCGGCAGGCGCAGCGGGCACATCCTGCTGGGCATTGGCCTGGAGGACGGGCAGGGATAAAGCGACCAGCGCCAAGGCACCGGCAAAACGAATCGACAGACGGATCAAAGTTGTTTCTCCTTCAACTGTGGAAAAGCTGAACTGCGGGAAGTCTCCCAATTACTAGGTTACACCCGAACTTTGACGGCGATGGGAAATCTGCGGCCCATGCCGAAGGATTTGGAGGTCACCTTCAGGACGGGGGCGGCCTGCTGGCGTTTGTACTCGCTGCGCTCCACAAGGCGCACAACCTGTTGGACGAGCTCCAAGGGAAATCCGTTATCCCGGGCAATCTGCTCGGGAGTCTCATAGCGCTCGACGTAGGCTTCGAGAATGGGATCGAGAACCTCGTAAGGCGGCAGCGAATCGGTATCCTTTTGGCCGGGACGCAGCTCGGCAGAAGGGGGCTTTTCTAGGATTGGGACGGGAATGACTTCCCTGTCCCTGTTGAGCCAGCGGCAGACCTGGTAGACGCGGGTCTTGACCAGGTCGCCGATGACCGCCAGGGCGCCGACCATGTCGCCATAGAGGGTGCAGTAGCCCACGGCCATCTCCGACTTGTTGCCGGTGGTGAGCACCAGCGCGGAGAACTTGTTGGAGAGGGCCATGAGCAGGACGCCACGAATCCTGGACTGGATGTTTTCCTCAGTGATGTCGGGCTTGGTTCCCGTGAAAAGCGGCTCCAGGGCGTGGGTGAACTCCGCAAAGAGTCCGCTGATGCCAATAATTTCATATCGGATGCCCAGATTGGCCGCCAGCCGATGGCTATCGTCGATAGAACCTGCTGAAGAGTAGGGGCTGGGCATGCCGACGCCGACAACGTTTTCCGCGCCCAGGGCATCGGTGGCGATGGCCGCCACCAGCGCGGAGTCGATGCCGCCGCTCAAGGCCACCAGAACCTTGCTGAAGCCGCACTTGCGCACGTAATCGCGCGTGCCGAGAACCAAGGCGCGGTAGGCGGCCTCGGTGTCGTCTTCTTCGGGAACGGGCATAGGCGGCGCGTCGAAGGGATCGACCAGAATCAGGTCCTCTTCAAAGGAAGCGGCCTGGGCAATCAGCTCTCCGCGCGCGTTGAAGGCCAGCGAAGTGCCGTCGAAGATCAGGCTGTCGTTGCCTCCTACCTGGTTGCACAGCAGTACCGGAATTCCATTGTGGCGGGCAATCGCCGAGAGCATCTGGCGACGAAGGGCGCGCTTGCCGTGCCAGAAGGGCGACGAGGAGAGATTGATATGAAGGCCGGGCTTCTGGCGCATCAGCTCTTCGATCGGATCGACGGCGTACAGGCGTTGCTGCCAGAAATTCTTGTCGTTCCAGGCATCCTCGCAGATGGTGATGGCCAGCCGCACACCGTCCAGCTCGACAATTTGCTGAGGCCGCGACGGGGCGAAGTAGCGCTGCTCGTCAAATACATCATAGAAGGGCAGAAGCTGCTTGTGCTGTTCGAGCAGGAGGCGGCCGCCATCGAGCAGAACAGCGGCGTTGACGGCAGGTCGTTCACCCCAGCAAATTCCGGCTTGTTGGGACACTGGCTTTCCACCCCAGCGACAAGGATCCGTCGCTGGGGACCCCGACTTTGCACTCTCACGCTCGGCCGGCAGAGCCACGCCCGCCAGCACGGCTATGGGCAAATCGCGTGTAGCCGCTGCCAGCTCATCGACGGACGCGCGGCAGCGAGCCAGAAAACTTGGCTTTTCCAGGAAGTCGGCGGAAGGGTAACCGCAGAGAACCAGCTCAGAAAAGACGGTTAGGCGCGCGCCCTGTGCGGCGGCGCGACGGCTGGCCGCGACAATCTTATCAAGATTTCCGGTGAAATCCCCGACAGTTGGATTGATTTGGGCCAGCGCGATCTTCACAGTTCCAGTTTAATCCAGCGCGGAGATTCGCAGGAACTTCGGCGCTCAGGACTTATATTCTTTCTAGCGACGGCAGTGTGGAATCAAAGCCGAAAGCCCATGTCCTGTCCCACGAGGAAGTCAACCGGCGGAGGCTGCACTCCCAACATGCGCAGCAGTGTCGCCACCTGGCCGCGATGGTAGCTCTGGTGATTCAGTACATGCACAATCATCTCCCAAAGCGGATAGGTCCACTGTTCGCCTTGAAAGTTCATGTAGGTCAGAGGGCGCGCCAGCGCCTCCTCATCCAAACCTGCCAGATATTCGCACATCTCGCGCTCGACCGCGTTCCAACGTTTCACCATGGCTTCCAGCGTTGGAAAATCGCCGGCGGGAAGCAGCGATTTTGGTGATCTGCCTTTCCAGCGTTCCAGCCAGAGCCACTCAACAGCAACCATATGCGCCAGGGTGTCGCGCAATGATGGAAAACTGCCTCCAACAGGCCGGAGAAACTGATCCGCGGTCAGAGACGCGCACACCTGGAGTTGGCGATCGCGTGCCCAATAGTTGTGCTTCACGCCGTCGCGAATCATCGACATCTGTTGCATAAAATCCCCACCGCGGCATTGCCTCAGGGGCTAAAGCCCGACATTTGTATTGTTGCATTTGCGGCACGACTGAAGTCATGCCCTTTCAAAACATCGACTAAATCAGGGGTTCCTAAAAATAATGGCTAGGTTCCGGTTCCAGCCAGGACTACGCCGATGGTGCGCAGGATGATCTGGATATCCAGCCAGACGCTCCAGTTATCGATGTAAGTCACATCCAGCGAGATATAGCTGTCGAAGGAGGGGTCCTGGCGGGCTTGCACCTGCCACAGGCCGGTGATTCCGGGGGGCACGTCGAGGCGGCGCAGATGGCTCAGTTGGTACTCGCGCACTTCGCTGCCGATGGGCGGCCGTGGACCGACCACGCTCATTTCGCCGCGCAGCACATTGAAGAACTGGGGAAACTCATCCAGCGAATACTTGCGCAGGAAGCGGCCCAGCCGGGTGATGCGGGGATCGCCGGCAATCTTGAAGAGCACGCCCTTGCGCTCGTTCATGTGCATCATGCCGTCGCGCTGCCTATCCGCGTTGTGGACCATGGTGCGGAACTTGATGCAGCGGAATGCTCGGCCCTTTTTACCGATGCGCTCGGAAAGATAGAAGACCGGTCCAGGGGAATCCAGCTTGATGGCGATGGCTATAAGCAGCAAGAGCGGCGAAAACAGGATTAACACCAGGATAGAGAAGGCTAAGTCGACTACACGCTTGAGAAACAGCGCAACCTCGGGCACATCGCTGTGATGCAAGGGAATGGTGGGAAACTGACCTATGAATTCGACGGGGTTGTTCCAGGTAAGACCATCGTACATCTCGGGAACGATGCGCAGGTCCACGCCGTGGATGCGAGCCTGCACGAGAGTGTCCTGGACGACGCTGCGCTCACAGGGCGTAGTAAAGAATATCTCATCCACAAACTGTTTGCGCGTGTTCTGAAAGAGCGAGTCGAGAGTGCCAACCACGTCGCGGGTGGGCGGCGAAGAGCTGAGGCGCGAGCCGGGCAACTCTATGAAGCCCTTGAAGGCATAGCCCATGTGGCGCAGGCTCTCCAGGTGATGACGCAGGGCGTGCGCCTCTGGGCCGGTGCCTACAATGAGCACGTTGCGCGTGCCCACGCCACGCTCGAAGTTGCGATAGAGCATGAGGCGATAGAGAAGGCGGCGCAGGCCGAGGCCGACCGTGACCAGCCCCACCGTGACTAAAACGATAAACCGGGAAATGTCCTCGGCTTTCACCAGGTAGAGCAGGCCGGTCAAAAACAAGCCTGATGCCAAGCAGGCACGCGCGCTGAGTATCTGTTCGCGGAGGATGCTGGTCAGCCTTATGGGCGCATACAGATTCAACCGCCGGCTGGTGAACATCAGTGTGACTGCGAAGAAGCATAAAAGGGCGAGCAGAATTCCCATGGAACGGCCATGGATGAGCGTGCCATTCCAGAACCCTCTTGCGCCCGACAATGGGTTCTGATGCTGTCTGTATAGGGTGGCAACAACGGCTGCGAGAAGAATCGTCAGCGCATCCAGGAACATCCACACCCAGACCTTGCCTTGCGAACCACGCGCAGAACCCTCTGCCGCGCCTTCGGTCATTGCCTGAGGTAAAGTCGCAGACGTATATATTTTTTGCCAGAATCCCGAAGTTGCCATACGCGTTTCGCAGACCTCAAACGATCAGACAGCAGCCAGCCGCTTAGAAGTTAGTGGTCATTGGGCCAAAGGAAGCCAGTTTGACCGGTAACGGAGCGAATCCAATGAACAATTGCCGGGGATTTGAGCCGCTCCAACTGGAATAAAATCCTTTGGTAACGAATTATACAGTACTTTTAGCTGCGGAATACACGCTGTCGCCGTATCTCTTCCCCCAATAAGCACTCCGGCCACAAATTCACCTCACTCTCAAGCATTGCCCGAAGCGGCAATGACGGCAAGGATAATCTGTTGGGGAGTGGTTACGGCTTGAGAAGCATCTTATTCCGAAGGTAATGTGTAAGCATCCAGAGCCAGAAATTGCTGAATATCAGGGTCGGAAGAGGCCATGAAACCCTGGAGGGGACCGAAATACAAAGCACGGCCCTGATGGAGGAAGAGGACCAGGTCGGCTAGCCGCTCGGCAAAGCGCGTGTCGTGTGTGACCACAATGCTGGTAAAGCGAAGCTGGCGTTTGAGAATCTCGATCAAGTCGCCGAGAAGGCGGGCGATGATGGGATCGACCATGGTGGTGGGCTCGTCATAGAGCACCACCTCCGGCTTGGCGGCGAGAGCGCGGGCGATGGCCACGGCGCGCTTGCGCCCGGTGGAGAGGCTGGCCGGCAAGGAGTCGAGCACATCTTCGGCGCCCACCAGGCTGATGAGCCGGTCCACCGACTCCATAATCTCGTTCTCGTCCATGCCGCCGCGCTCACGCAGGGGAAAGGCCACGTTTTCGCGCACGCTCAGGGAATCGAATAGGGCGCCATTCTGGAAGACCATGGTGATGCGCTTGCGGATAGCCCTCATGCCCTCTTCGTCGAGGGCGGTGATCTCCTGACCATCGACGCGGATGGAACCCGCATCCGGGGTGAGAAAGCCCATTAACATGCGCAGGGCCACCGATTTGCCCACGCCACTGCGGCCCAGAATACAGAGGGTTTGGCCGCGATCGACATAAAAGCTGATGTCCTCTAAAACCTGGCGGTCACCAAAGGAGATGCCCACATGGCTGAAGGAGATGAAGTGCTCCTGCCCCGGGGACTGCTCCGACATGTCGAGAAATTCGAACGTGGGCATAGAAACAGATTACGCGATTGGGGCGGCGGCTGAGGTTTCCGTCTTCCCTCTTCACAAATAATATAGTTTTCTGACGAGGGATTCCCGTCCATCTATGCAGCGATGCTGAATGGTACGACTTGGGAATTATCTTGCGCCTGGCTTGCGCACATTCATACGATGCCGATTGCTATCGCCTGCCAACCGAAGCCGTGAAGTCGCACATTCTGGCCTTTTTGTATCCCACCGCGATGATCTCTGCTGCCCGGTCGAACTCCAACGTCTTACACACGTTCCTGGGTATATCGATAACCATGTCCGGTGGATAGGCAGCCAGCTTCTGGCGGGCGATGGCACTCTGCATGGCTTCGAAGGCCTGAGAGGCGATTTCGTACGCTCCCCAATCTCGGCTGCCACTGCCTGGCATGGATGGCTGGAGGCGGGAGATGAAGCGATTGATCTTCTCGCGGATGGGGGAAGCAGGGGAGTGCGGTGCGGTACTCACAACAACTGGCTCACTCGGAGTCTCATCGGGCCCGTTGAGATTCACGGCGATGGTAATGCCGGTTTGATCGCCAAAAGTGGGCGCGATGGGCACGGGATTCAAAACCCCTCCATCGATAAGATCGACACCCTTCAACTTGAAGGGAGTGAAGAAGAGAGGAATAGCGAAAGAGGCGCGCATGGCATCGAAGAGACTGCCGGAGCGTATCCAAACCTCCTTCTGTCCTCTCAGGTCAGTAGCGACAGCGGTAAATGAAATGGGGAGGTCTTCGATCAATTTCTCCCCCACCAGGCCTCTCAGGGTGTTGACGAGTTTCTCCCCTCTCACCAGCCCACCCTTCTCCCAGGAAAGATCGAGCAGGGTGACGATGTCGACTTTAGTCAAGGCACGCACCCATTGCTCATACACATCCAGTTTTCCGGCAGCGTAAATGCCGCCGATGACCGCGCCGATGGAGCAGCCGACGATGGACTTGATCTTGAACTCATTTTCTTCGAGCCAATGAATGACGCCAATGTGCGCCAAACCTCGAGCGCCGCCACTTCCGAGAACCAGGGATACGGTTTTGCTGTTCGTTGTCGACATCTTCTTACAGTGTGCCTTTCACTGAGACGCCGGCTTTCTGGGGCCGTCCCTTATCATCTCCAGATTGGCCTCGGCCGGGTGTTCCAGACCTCGCTGATGATGCCTGGGGCCTAGCTTATTTGCCGGCTTCCTCGAGAAAGCGGATGACGGATTCTATTCCAAGCTCGAAGTTTTTCAGACAGAACTTTTCGTTGGGGGCGTGGATGCAGTCGTCGGGCAGGCCGAAGCCCATCATGACGCTGGGCACGCCCAGATGGCGGTCGAAGTCGCCGACGATGGGGATGGAGCCGCCGGAGCGGATAAAGACCGTGTCTTTGCCCCAGACCTCGTGAAGGGCGCGAGTGGCGGCCTGGATGTAGGGGTTGTCGACGCGAACCAGGCAGGGGTCTCCTGCGCTGATCAGACGGACTTCGACCTCGACACCGGCGGGGGCGATCTTCTCGACATAGCTTTTGTAAAGATCGAAGGCCTTGGCCGGGGTCATGCCGGGAACCAGGCGCATGGAGATCTTAGCGATGGCCTTGGCGGGGATAACGGTTTTTGCGCCCGCGCCGATGAAGCCGCCGGGGATGCCGTGCACGTCGAGCGTGGGCCGTGCCCATGTGCGCTCCATGACGCTGTAGCCGGGCTCGCCGACGAGAGAGCGGGAGCCGACTTCGGTTTTGCGGTAGTGCTCCTCGTCGAAGGGCAGGCTGCTCCAGGCTTTCAGTTCCTCGGAGCTGGGAGGGATGATGCCGTCGTAGAAGCCGGGGATGAGGATGTGGCCGTTTTCGTCTTTGAGCTTGGCAATCATCTGCGCGATGGTCACGAAGGGATTGGGGGCCGCGCCACCGTACATGCCGGAGTGCAGATCGGTTTTTGCGCCGCGGACTTCGAGCTCGGTGTAAATCATGCCGCGCAGACCGACGCAGAGGGTGGGCAGGCCGGGGGCGAAGAGCTCGGTATCGGAAACCAGGGCAAAGTCGGCCTTCAGTTCGGGCGGTTTGGAGGCGACAAAAGCGGCAATTCCCTCCCCTCCGACCTCTTCTTCACCCTCGAAGATGACGCGCACGTTGACGGGCAGCTTGCCTTTGTTGACGGCCATCAGCGACTCGAGGGCTTTGATCTGCGCCCAGATCTGGCCTTTGTCGTCACAGGTGCCACGGCCGTAGATGTTGCCGTCGCGCTCCGCAGGCTCGAAGGGCGGCGAGAGCCATTCGTCAACGGGATCGACTGGCTGCACATCATAGTGGCCGTAAAACAGGGCGGTGGGTTTGCCGGTGGCGTGCAGCCAGTCGGCGTAAACCAGCGGATGACCCTCGGTTTCGATGAGCCGAGCGTGCTCGAAGCCGATGCGGGTTAGCTCGCGCATGATGAATTCGGCGGCGCGGCGGCAATCGGCCTTGTTTTCGGGTAGGGTGGAAATGGAAGGAATGCGCAGTAAATCCTTGAGTTCCTTCAAAAAGCGGGGTTGGTTCTGGCGGGCGTAGGCTACAGCAGGTGTAGACATGAGTGTACTCCCTCTCGAAAAAATCCGACAGAGGAGAGTATAGACCGTGGAGCCGCACGCTGCCTAAAGAGGGAGCGATGTTTCTCCTGTGGCTGAGGGGCGCATTGGGTCCAAATAAACGTATGACTGAATCAGTTTGACAAAGTCTGGGTAATCTCGTTTGAAAGCATCCTCACTGACTGAATTCATGATGAAGGTGATTACGACCTTGGGTGAGTCTACATATGCTTGAGCTTGATAGCGATTAAAGCCGCCAGGTACAAATAATTGGACCGGCACACTAATGTCTCCCAACTGAATCGGCTCTCCTTTTTTTACTACGGCTGATTTCACGTTCCGTTTCAAGACATCCGCATCTATAGCCATCAATTGCTCAACCGTGGCATTATCGTCCGGCTTATCAACGATAGTGATACACATGACGGAGCCAGATTGCCTGGCTAAATCCCAGGATGAGCCGTCTGGATAGTAGACCGCATACATGTCATACTGACTGCCAATCTTGCTATCCACTGTCCATCCCTTGGGAGCACAAACCATGAATCCGACCGACTCGCCATAGATAATTCCGCAATGCGATTTATCTGCTGGTTTGTCATCATACTTATGATTTGACGCGGGACTTTGCGCGACAAGATGGGTAATGAAAACCGCCAGCAACAAGGCTAATTTGAGCAGGTTTTTCATGTCCGCAGTATACATCCAAATCACTTACCGCTCGCCCCAACTGAGCTTGCTGCGCAGCGCCTCAAAGAAGCCGCCCCCGCTCATGCGAACCAGGTTGACGGTGTGCGTGGATCTGCGGCAGTGAAGCTCGTCGCCGATGAGCAGCTCGATGCCCTTCTGGCCGTCGACGGTGAGCAGCGCCGGGTTGACGACGCCCTCGACTCGGACCGTGAGTGATGAATCGCCGCGCACCACGATGGGCCGGAGTGTGAGCAGGTGCGGACAGATGGGCGTGACCACCATGGCATCCACGTCGGGGGTCAGAATGGGGCCGTTGGCGGCCAGAGTGTAGGCTGTGGAGCCGGTGGGGGTGGAGACGATGACGCCGTCGGCGCGGAAACGGGCCACGCTCTTGCCGTCCAGCTCGACGGCAAAGTCACCCATGCGGGCTATGTCGCCCTTGGAGATGACGACCTCGTTCAGGGCTTCATGGCTGGAGCGCAACACGCCGCCGCGCCACAGCTCGGCATGAAGCATGGCGCGTGTATCGAGAGCATGGCAGCCATCGCAACCGCTGTGCCAGCTCTCCAGCGCCGGATAGAGGTCGGCCAGGCGGACCTCGGTCAAAAAGCCGAGAGAACCCAGGTTCACGCCCAGAATAGGGGTGCCGGTGGAGGCAAATATCCGTGCCACAGAGAGCAGGGTTCCATCGCCGCCCAGGACGATGACCAGTCCTGGCGACTGCTCGGGCATCCGCGCGCGGTCCATGGCCGGCGCAGCTGTGGTGTACTGCCCGCCCTCCATGTCCAGCAGCGGTTCATAGCCGTGCTGGCGCAGCCATGCAATCAGCTCCGGCAGCAGCCGGGCCAGCTCATTTTTCTCCGGTTTGCAGACAATCGCGACGCGAACCATGCGGCTTTAGTGTAACGGAAGACATGCGGCAGGGCCAATCTTCAACCTGCGTTGGGGCTGTAAGGATGCCGACAGACTTTGCAAAAAGTTGGTGCCGGGATCGTGTGTTTGCGTGTATATTGCTCGAAGACGAAAATCATCTACGAATCATCAGCTGCGCGGGCAAAGGGGCGCTATTGAGCAGGCGTCCATGCCTTCGTATTGGACGATCAACCAGGAATGGAGGATGAAGATGGATTGGTATTTGATGGTATGGAGGAAGTACGCCGAGTTCAACGGGCGCTCGCGCCGCAAAGAGTATTGGATGTTTGTACTCTTCAATTTCCTGGCCGTTGTCGCGCTGGCTGTATTGGGAGGCATAGGACTGGCAATATCAGAGGATTACGGGGGCGTCCTGTTCATTCCGCTTGGCATCTATATTCTGGCCGTGATTATTCCAGAGATAGCCGTCAGCGTGCGCCGGCTTCACGACTCCGGCAAGAGCGGCTGGTTGCTGCTTCTACTTATAGTGCTTGGTATTATCCCCATCATAGGATTGTTAGCCAGTGTGGCCCAGATCGTGCTCATGTGTCTGGACAGCGATCCGGGAGACAATCAATATGGTCCCAACCCCAAGTTATCGGAGCTTGCCGGGAACGCCGGTTTTACCACGATAGGGCTTGGCGGGCAGCCACAACCTTTCACCGGCTCGAGCAACTATGGGTTTTGCAGCGCTTGCGGCACCCAATTCAAGGACGCAACACCATTTTGCAGCAGTTGTGGCGTGCGCCGATAACAGAGATATTTTGCGCGACTCTATAGGGTAAACCAGTGTATATTGGCTACGCACCCAAAACCGGTGCAATTCCAATAATGTGCGGCGAGACGGCGTAAGGGCTGCAGCGCTCGGCGCAAGACTTGACCAACAACCACTCATGGAGGATGAAGATGAATTGGTATTTGATGGTATTGAAGAAGTATGCCGAGTTCAGCGGGCGGTCGCGCCGCAAAGAGTATTGGATGTTCACGCTGTTTAACATTTTGATCTGTTTCGCAGCGATGATTCTAGGCCTCTTACTCACGAAAGTTTCGGACGGACTCGGAATTTTCATCGACGTTTTGTTAGGCCTCTATGGGCTAGCTGTACTGATTCCCGGCTTGGCCGTTAGCGTACGCAGGCTTCATGATTCCAGCAAGAGTGGCTGGCTGATTCTGCTCTGCCTGGTGCCTTTTGTAGGCGGCCTGATTGTCCTGATTTTGATGGTGCTGGATAGCACACCGGGAGCGAATCAATATGGCCCCAATCCCAAGGGAGCCTAGCCACTCACGGCGACCAATTTGATGTGCGTTGTATCTTCCGCGACTCCGCCTGAAGGCGGAGTCGCTGTTTTAGGCATTAGCCCGTCGTACATAGAGCAGAAACTCGCGGTTTCCCTCAGCGCCGGTGATGGGCGAGGGAATGGTCTCGACGACCTGCCAGCCCAGCGAGCGAAGGCAATCGGCCACCCTATCTACGGCCAGTTGGTGCGCTTCAGGGTCGCGGACGATGCCGCCCTTGCCTACGTGGCCGCGCCCGGCCTCGAACTGGGGCTTGACCAGGACGACAGCTTCGTTGAGCGAGGGCGCGGCAGCAAAGACCGGCCCGAGCAGCAGCGTGGCGGAGATAAAAGAAACATCCATCACCAGCAGCGTGAGATTTGGAGTTTCCTCAGGGGCTAAAGCCCCAGTTCTATTTGCAGTGCTGTTGTACGGGCTAAAGCCTGTACCCTTCATCTGATCGAATTTATCTCCAACCTTTATAGCCAGGGAACCCGGCGCAAGAAAGCGGGCATTGGTGCGCTCCAGCAGGCGCACGCGGGGGTCGTTGCGCAGCTTTAGGTCGATCTGGCCGAAGCCGGTATCCACGGCAGTGACGTGGGCGGCGCCAGCTTGCAGGAGGCAATCGGTGAATCCGCCCGTGGATGCGCCCACATCGATGCAGGCGCGGCCATGGACGTTGATCTGCCAGTGAGCCAGCGCCGCGGCCAGCTTGAGGCCGCCACGGCTCACGTAGGGCTGGTCTTCGCCTAGCAAGCGGATGGAAGCGTCGGCAGAAACGGTGGCGCCGGCTTTCTCCACCTTCTGCTCGCTGACCAGAACCCGCCCGGCCAGGATGAGCGCACACGCCCGTTCGCGGCTGGGGACCAGGCCGCGCTCGACCAGCAGAAGGTCTATGCGCATCTTTGCTGAACCGGACATGCTCTTTATCGTTTCACAAGGCAGCCAATATCAGCCAACAAGTTCCAAAGCAGACGCAGAAACAGCCAAAGTGGCCATTCTTGCGGAAAAGACCTCTTTGGCTGTCTGGATGCCCATTGCCAACGCAAATGCGCTAAGGCTGCTTCTGGCAAGCGGCAAGCGATACCAGAGACGCGGAGCCCGGCAGGTTGCAGGGCTGGCCGTAGCCGGGAATCCGACTCAGGTTGTTGTTGTTTCCTTTGACGCCGTTCTGCGTGGTCACGCGCACATCCACGATGTCGCCTTCCAACAGCAAAGTCGTATCCACAATGTCCTGATCGGTGCGGATGATGGTCAGGTAGTTCGTGTTCGGCGAACCTACGTAGACCTTGCCGTACGTCGAATTCTGGGTGGAAACCACGGTACGCGGGTAGCCGGTGACCGGCAACGTCTTTTCCACCGTGTAGCTGTTCAGGTCGGCGATGGTCACCGTTTGGTCGGTCTGGTTGGCCGTATAGGCGCGGCTGCCATCGTACAAAACGGTCACACTGGCGGGGTTTTGGCCCACCGGAATCGTGTATGTGGTGCCGAAGGTGGAGCTGTCGTTGCCATATTCGTCCAGGCTGACATCAATGACGCTGATGGTGTTGCCGGCATAGTCAGCCACAACCAGCAGGTTCTTGGCGGCGTTGTACTCGGCATAGACTGGGCCTGCGGTAGTGGGCATGCCGCCACATGTCGGGTCGGCTATGTAGTTGCAATTGGGGGGGATGATGCCGGTGGCGGTTAGCGCAACGGTGGAAAGCGGCAGGGCGGGATGGGAAAAATATGTCTGCCCAGCCTGGTTCACGCAACCGGTTGGCGGAGGACATTGGTTGTCCAGCGTTCCGAACTGCGCGTTTATCACTGAAATGGTGTCGCTGCCCCGGTTGAGCACGTAGAGCCTTTGATTGTCGCTGCTTTCGACGGCATAGACCGGGCACATACCCACCGTAATCGGCGTGTCAGTGGTATAGCTGGCGGTCTCGATTGGCGTCACCACGCCGGGGGGTTGGGATGTGGGCGAGTTATTACACTCCACGCCGGTGGGATTGGCAATGTTCTGGCTCAAGGCAAAGTAGCGTGAGCCGCTAATGCTAGAACCCGCCACCATCACCGGCGTGGGCGCCACGGGAATGGCTTTGTTCTGCGTAGCGGGGTTGATGGTGAAGACGTCAACACCCGGAACCTGAGTGAACAGACTGCCGGATATGCACGAGGTATTGGCAGGAAATGTGGCGCACAGATCCGTAGCCCACAATCCGCCACTTGGCGAGAACAGGTTTAAGGGCATTGCCGTGCTGGACAGCGTGGAGTATACGATGTTTTTGGCCTGCAGCAAGGTGGATACAGGGATGTTAGTGATAGTGCCGTCGCTGTTGATGGTGTAGCCGTTGTAACCAGTTTCATCCAGGGTAAATGCGGTTGGACCGGGACCGATGGGAGCCGTAGCCATAATCGAATCTCCGGCATAGTCGATGACCGTGGCGATGCCGGGCGTGGTGGTCGAAGGGGCTGTAACCACCACCGCTAACGATAGGGGTTGCGGGGCGGGGCCACTGGGATTGACGGGGTAAACCACGGGCCGGTAGTTATTGCCACAGCCGACAACCAAGGCAGCAGCCGTAAAGACCGCGCCGACCTGAACCAACCGCACATGCGCCTGACTAAAATTCATGCGTAAAAGCCTCATTCAGTTCTTTCCTGCTTACACCGTGATTGTAAATCAGGGGACCGGGTTTTTGACGCGGGAGGGATGCGAAAGGGTATCGAAACGGCCAGAGCGGCGAACTCATGGACGCCGGCCCGCAACATGCTCCGCGGGTTACGATGGATGCGTGGCGCGAATCGAGCTGATTTGGCAATCCAAGCTGGTGCTGCTTCTTGTGCTGCCCTTTGCGGGCGCCAGCGTAGTGCTGCAGGCTCACTGGTGGGCGGTGAACTACAGGCCAGTGGCGATCTGGACGCTGGGCCTAAGCCTGCTTCTCGGCTTGGTGGTCCTGAAACTTGGCGCGACCACACCGGGCGGGGCCTTTGCCGGCGCGGTAATCACTGCCGGCCTGATGTTTTCCACAGCGACCTTTACTCACGGCGATTCGCTTGCTTATGCCCCCTGGCACACTGCCCTGATGCCCGTGCTGGCGGTCTTTGTACTCAGCCACCTCGCGACGCGGCTGGCCGGAGAGCAAAAACTGCAGTTGGGCACGGAGGAGCAATGGCAAAGGAGAACCGCGGCGCAGGTGACAGCCAACCTGGGCATGGCCGCGCTGGCCTCCGATGGACTGGCGCAGTCGTGGCTGGCTGGCAGCAGTTGGTTTTCACATATTGCCCCGGCGCTGCTGTTTGCCGCGGGCCTCGCTGCGCTGATTGAAGCCGCGGCAGATACCGTTTCCTCGGAGATAGGCCAAGTATTGGGCGGGAGGCCGCGCATGATCACCACCCTGCGCGAGGTAGAACCGGGCACGGACGGCGGAATAAGCCTGGTTGGAACGCTGGCCGGAGTGGCTGCGGCGGGGATTGTGGCGGCAGTTGGAGCCTGGGCGCTGGGCGGCGGCCGGACCCTGTTCGTGGTCAGTTGCGCGGGCGGGATCTTCGGCCTGTTCTTCGACAGCCTGCTGGGAGCGACGCTGGAACACCGCGGCTGGCTGAACAATGATGCAGTCAATTACCTGTCGACGGCCAGCGCGATGGCCTTTACGCTGGGAATGCTGGCGGTGTTGCCTCATCCCTGAATGGAAGACAGGATTAGAGGACTAAGGGCCTTCAGGTAACGAGAGCGCGTTACACCCGTCGAGATCGAAGATGTAATTCAGAAACCGGTCTCTCTTCTCCCTGGGCAGCTTAGTCACCGCTTCTACAAACTCAGGATGCCTGGCGCGGCAGACTTTTTGCATTTGCAGCGCGTAGTCGCTGTGCGGGTCCTGGACCGAGGATAGGGAATAAACAACATATTCAGGAATCTTTTGAGGAACCATAAGCACGGCCCTGGCCAGATCGTGCGGTATACGTTCTTCCAGTTGCCCCAGCATTTTCATCTCGTGGTATGACTCCGTCTCGCATTGATGTTCGCCCAAGGTCATTACAATGCGCTGCTGTTCATCGTCTTTGGGGATGAGATTGAGAAGTAGAACAGCCGCATCCTGCCGTTGCGGCTCGAGTTCCGACAGCTTTACCGCGTAGACAATCTGCGCGCGGTAACTCTCTCCTGCCTTTTCCTTATAGCCGGTCAACTCCGCCGTCGAGATGGCGCGCGCCATCCCGGCAATGGCATCGATCTCACCGCAGTTTGGCTTCTCGGCCAGCAACTCCATGCAGGACGCGAACAGGAATGTCAGGACAGCCACAAAGTATGCGATTTCATGCGTCTTCATCGTGACTCTCCCGGTAGTTGCCCATTATGATTGACATTCTTTCATGCGCGTTCCAATTCTATCGCTTCGATCAAAGCTCCGCCTCAGTGCAGATGCAAGCGCCATGCGGTATAGCTGAGGATTTCGTGGGCGATGCGCTTGAACCCCAACCCGTTCTCTCCTGTCCCACCCTCGACGGCTACGTAAGGCCGAGGCGAGGTGAGTACGTCCAGGCCCTCAGCGGCGCAGATTTCATGGATGCGAAAAAGATGTGTTCCGTCGCTGACGATCACCAGCCTATGCAACCCGTTGGCGCGGGCAATCACGCTGACACGGAGGGCCGACTCCTCGGTGTTGCGGCTCACGGTTTCGGCAATGATAGCTTGCCGGGGAACGCCCATGCCCATCAGGTACTCGCGTCCCACCGCCCCTTCGTTGTACTGGTCGCCACCGTTTCCGCCCAAGGTGATAATGAGCCTGGCGATGCCATGATGGTAGAGCGAGAGGCCGTGGTCCAGGCGGGCGCGGTAGACCGGGGATGGCCGGCCGTCGTACTCCGCCGCGCCGAAGACGACTATGGCGTCCACAGGAACTGATCCGTCGACCTGGGCAGCCTGATCGAGGCTGGCATAACGCTCAATCTGCAGGTAGACCCAGCGGCACCAGCCCAGAGCTGCCACAACCAGCGCGAGCACCAGCAAAAGCGTGACACGCAGGATCCATTTACGGCGTTTTGGGTTGATCTGGCGCTTCATGGGAACCTTCGATTCAGTGACCACTATTATCGCCGCAACACCGCCACGATCTCATGCGTGGGGATGGCACCCTCGCGGAGAATATCCCAGCGACCCTCGCCCAAGGTGACATCGACGATGGTGGTAGGCTGTGCGCGGCCAGTGGAACCGCCATCAATGATGAGCGGAATACGGTCGCCTATCTGGTCGCGGACGCACTCTGCGTTGCTGCACTCGGAGGCCCTCCGCAGATTAGCCGAAGTGGCGGCGATGGGCAGTCCGAAGCGCTCCACCACTGCGCGGGGAATGGCGGCAGCAGGCATACGTAGAGCCACGTTGCCGGTGTTCGCCGTAGAGCGTAGCGGCAGTTTGCAGCCAGCCCTCACGATGATTGTGAGCGGACCGGGCCAGAACCTTTCCCCCAGCTTGTCCAGCAAGGGTTCAGTGTCGCGGGCCAGCTCATAGGCCTGGGCCAATGAAGCAATCAACAACGATATGGGCTTGTTCTTCTGACGGTTTTTGATCTGATAAACCTGCTCGACCGCATGGAGGTTTACCGGGTCGACGGCCAGGCTGTAGAAGGTGTCGGTCGGCAGGGCAATCACATCCCCTTTGCGCAGACAGGAGACAATATAGTCGATCCGGTCCGGCTGGGGTTCATCGGGATGGACTTGCAACATCTCCGCGGACAAGGAGGTTTACCTCAGTTTCCGAGTATTGCGCTGCCATAAATACTGAAGCGATCGCGACGCCGACCATGGTTCAAGCCATGCTACGTCTTTCGCCCGGTCACATCCGCGCAAACGAGCTAGAATCACGCTAGAGAAAGAATAGTTTGCCCCGGTATGCCTATTCGCATTGTACAGAGTAAGCAGAATTCGCGCCTGAAGGAATTGCGCCGCGCGTTGGCTCACCCCGGCCTCGACAGGAGCAGTTTGGCGGGAATCGAGGGGCCGAAACTGCTGGAGGAGGCTCTGCGCGCCGGCCTGCGGATTTCCTGTGTCTTCGTTGCACAGGGTGCGGAGCATCTGCTGGAAGGGCTTGCGCTGTCGGCGGAGACCGAGGTGCTGCTGCTGCCCAGGGAACTGCTGGATTCGGCGCTGGCCACGGAGACGCCCCAGCCAGTCGCCGCCCTGGTTGAGCCGCCTGAGTGGAATTGGGCCGACGTGCTGGGCGGCGCGAAAAAAGCTGCTCTGCTGCCAGCGAATGCCAAACCACTAATCGTCGTCTTGGCCGAATTGCAGGATCCCGGCAACCTGGGAACGATTTTGCGCTCGGCGGAGGCCTTCGGCGCCAGCGCCGTCCTCAGCCTGCCGGGAACGGTGAGCGAGTGGAACCCCAAGGCGGTGCGCGCCTCGGCGGGCAGCGTCTTCCGTGTACCGCTGCTATCCGTCAGCACGGATGATTGCTTTGCGCGATTGCGGAAGGCTGGCATGAAGATCTGGACTACCGCCGTGAGCGGGGCCGAAGCAGCTGACCACATCAATCTGGCAGGGCCGGTGGCGCTCGTGATTGGCAATGAAGGCAATGGCGTGCCGCAAAAACTGGCTACGCAGGCCGATGGAGCAGTGACGATTCCCTGCCCCGGCCCGGTGGAGAGCCTGAACGCGGCGGCGGCGGCGAGCGTGCTGCTCTATGAGGCCTCGCGGCAGAGAAGGAGTGCGCGATGAGTCTCTTTGACAGTGAGCTTGATTCCCCGATGTACTCCTCCAAAACTCCGCTCCATGCAATGGCGCCGCTGGCCGAGCGGATGCGCCCGCACACTCTGGATGAGTTGAGCGGACAGGAGCATCTGGTCGGCGCGGGCAAGCCGCTGCGCGTGCAGATCGAGCGCGATGACCCCGGTTCGATGATCTTCTGGGGTCCGCCGGGGGTGGGCAAAACTACCCTGGCCAAGATCATCGCCGAAACCACCAAGGCCACCTTCATCGAGTTCTCCGCCGTGATGAGCGGCATTAAGGAGATTAAACAAGTAATGGCAGCGGCGGCACGGGCATCGCAAATGCACTCGCGGACGATTCTCTTCATCGATGAGATTCACCGCTTCAACAAAGCGCAGCAGGACGCCTTTCTTCCCTACGTGGAGCGCGGCGCCATCCGGTTGATCGGCGCAACGACGGAGAACCCCTCCTTTGAAATTATTTCAGCGCTGCTCTCGCGCTGCCGGGTCTACGTGCTGGAGCCGCTCACCGAGGAGCAGATTGTCGCGCTGCTCAAGCGCGCGCTGGCAGATAAGGAACGCGGCCTGGGAGCTATGGAATTGACCGCCGATGAGGATGCGCTGAAACTGATTGCCGGCTACTCCAGCGGCGACTGCCGCAACGCGTACAACACGCTGGAGGTAGCGGCGCAACTGGCGCTGGAGCCGGGCCGGAAAGCGGTCAAGCGCATCGACAAAAAGCTGGCCGGCGAAGCGGTGCAGCAGCGCGTGCTGATGTACGACAAGTCCGGCGAGGAGCATTACAACCTGATCTCCGCGCTGCACAAGAGCGTGCGCAACTCCGACCCCGACGCAGCGCTCTATTGGCTGGCGAGGATGTTTGCCGGCGGCGAGGACCCTTTGTACCTGGCGCGGCGCATTGTGCGCATGGCCATCGAGGACATCGGGTTGGCCGCGCCCGAGGCGCTGAATCTGACGCTCTCCGCCAAGGAGGCCGTTGATTTTTTGGGCTCGCCGGAGGGCGATCTGGCGCTGGCCGAGGCGGTGGTTTATCTTTGCCTCGCGCCCAAGTCGAACTCGGTCTACACCGCCTACGGAGCTGTGCAGCAGGAGGTTGAGGAGACTCGCCAGGAGCCGGTCCCGTTGCACCTGCGCAACGCGCCTACCAAGCTGATGAAGGAACTCGACTATGGCAAGGGCTACCGCTATGCGCACAACGAAGAGGGCAAGGTCGCCGACATGGATTGCCTGCCTGAATCGCTCAAGGGACGCAGCTACTACCACCCCACCCAGGAGGGGCGCGAAAAGCTGCTGGCGCAACGCATGGAGGAGATTCGGCGGATAAGGGCGGGGAAGCGCAGTTGAGACGTAAAAGCATATTATTCAGAGCGTTACAGAGACAGATCGTCCCTACACGTGGTCCTGCTCAGCGAAATGCCTTTACTTACCGCTATTCTTGTGCACTAATTTCCGCAGAAGGTAGGTCCAGATATGGACTCGAACAGAATCATTAGCGCCATTCGGAGGCGCCGCGACTACTTTTTTGACGCTCAGGGTGTCGGCACAGCCAAGGACCCGCTTGAATACACCGCGGCAGAGATGAGTAGAGCCATCGCCGATGAATATGACACGTTGCTAGCCGAGATTGATGCCGATGCAGCGATACTGCACCAATAATCCGTTCCTAATGCAAATGAGAAAGTTGAGTCAAGAGTTATGACCAAGACCGATATTAATCCCAGGACGTTCTCACCCTTTGAGAGGAGCGTAATTGACCTACTCAAGGAAATTCTGCGGAAACTCGAATCAATTGAGCAACAAATGCCGGATCCGCGAGACAGCCACATCACGTCATACCGGGAATGACTCTCGCCACAAATGCTTACGGTATCTCATGGACAGCATTTGTATGTCCGGGGGAATTGGGCGCATCATGATAGCTTTGGCTTGAAGCATTTAGTCAGTTTATGCGCATCAAGCCAGTTTCGGCCGCGCTCTTCAATACGATTCCGCTCCTCCTCGGTCAAGTTCTTCGCTATGCGTCTAAGTTCCCTGCACTTCTCGTTCATTTCAGCGCGCCTCCCAGATTTCAGGCTATAGGTGGACACGTGGAGGAATAGCCAGAAATATCCTTCCGCAATGTTCTTCTTGATCCCATCTCCGTCCACAAGCAAGCGACCAAGATACCACATCGAGAATCTGTCACCTTGTTCCGCGGCAAGTCGGAGCCATCTCATTGCTTCAACCTTGTCCTTTAAGGTCGAGCCAAGGAAGCTTTGCGCATTTACGTCACCCAGTTCCGCGAGTTTCCTCTCATCAAGAAGTGACTTTTCCCTACGCTCTTTCTCAGCGATCTTGTCTTCAATTTCCAAAAGACCGTCACTGATCGATTTTTTTACAAATCCGATACTCCCATCTTCATATACAAACCACTCTACTGAGTTACCAGCAGATAGCGAAGCGCGAGCAACGATCTCTTCGGGGACTTCGATCATGAGTCGTTCTCCATCACGTACGATCCTCGATTTCGGCCTCATGACAAAGATCCCTCCCAACGATGATACGGCGACTTATGGCGTCCCATCAGGTGCCCTTGGTCCCCATTCTGAGTCATAGATTAGTAAAGGATCAACGCTCAACCTTCGGCAGCTTGCTCAGCGCGTCGGTCACAATTCCCGGCGTGAGCACCTCGGGCAGGAGCCGTGGGCTCGTTTCCCCCGGAACGTATAAAGCATAAGAAGGAACGCCACTGCGGCCCAGGGCGGTTAAAGCTTGCGTGATGGATTCGTCGTGGCGGGTCCAGTCGGCGCGGAGCAGAGCGACGTTGGCGGTGAGGAAGGCCTGCTGGACCTCTGGACGATTCAGAGCGACGCGCTCGTTCACCTGGCAGCTCAGACACCAGGCTGCGGTGAAATCCACAAAGACTGGACGGCCCTGAGACTGGTAGCGGCTGACGGCGTCGGCGGACCATGGCTGCCATGCGCTTTGAGCTTCCGGCGGAGACAAGGTCTCAGAAGCAGTTATCATTTCTCTCGATGCAAACACAGAAATGGCAATCACACATAGCAGAATCAATGTAGCGACCAACGTAGCCCAGCGCCGAGCCGGCCAGCGGCCCAGAAACCATCCGGCGACGGCCAGCAACAGGAAGCTCGTTAGCAGAGCCAGCAATGCGCCAGTGCCATAGGCTCTGGCGAGCACCCAGGCCAGCCAGATGACTGTGGCGAAGATGGGCACGGCGACAGCCTGGCGCAGCACCTCCATCCACGCACCGGGCTTGGGGAGCAGGCGCGTCCAGGCGGGTTGCAGCGTGAGCGCGACGTAGGGCGCGGCAAGGCCCAGAGCGAGTGCGGTGAAGACGGCAAAGGTGACCAAGGCGGATTGGGAAAGCGCGTAGCCGATGGCCGCTCCCATGAAGGGCGCTGTGCAAGGAGTGGCCACTATTACGGCTAGAACGCCGGTGAAGAAGCTGCCCGCGTAGCCTTGTTTGGCGGCGAGCGAACCACCCGCGCTGGTCAGCGTGAGGCCAATCTCGAATTGCCCGGCCAGCGAAAGGCCGAGGAAAAAGAGCAGCCCCGCCATCAACGAGAGAAAGACCGGCGACTGGAATTGGAATCCCCAGCCGAGCGTTGCTCCCGCAGCACGCAGCCCCAGCAGCACGGCGACCAGAGCCCAGAAGGAGACGAGAATGCCGGCTGTATAAACCAGCCCATGCGCACGTAGCTTGCTTTTCTCCTCATTGCCGGAGTTGACCAGCGCGAGGCCCTTGAGGAAGAGCACCGGAAAGACGCAAGGCATAAGGTTGAGCAGCAGGCCGCCGAGAAAGGCCAGACCGGATATCCGCAGCAGCAGCGACAAGGAAAGTAATGGCGCTGTATTTGGCGGCGGACTGGAAGAGGTCGTTGAGGCAACCGCAGAAATCGGCGTTTGTGACGCCGCCCCCGGCGGCAGCGCCACAATATCAAACGCCCGTCGGCCGGAAAGCTCCAGAACACCCCTAAGTTGCGCGGGATTAGTGGAAAGGAGCGCATCTTTCTTTAGGTCGAGAATCAGGCCAGTTGCTGTGGGGGTGAGCTTTTGCGGGGCGGGATTGTCGATGATGTCCTGGTCTTCCGGGAAAAATACAGCCTCTGTTTCTTTCTGGCCGGTTTCAACAGAGAGGCGGAAGCCTCCCGAATTCACTTGAAACTCTGCCCTGTCACGTTTCGGCAACTGTTTCGGAAGTTCAGGCAGGCTTCTTGTTCTTATAGAAAATAGTTCCGCAAGTGGTCCGACGTTCATGTAGTCAAGAGGTGGACTTAGTACATGAAGTTGAAGTTCCAGGTCCGCATTTTCCGGAATGCAGCGCGAACTGCAAACGAGCCAATCCACCTTGGCATGAATCACAGCCGAACCCGTTTTGGTCAAACTCGCGACTGAGATTTCGGCTGGATAGAGAACCTCATCTTCATATCCGTAGTCCATCAGAGGCCCGAGCGGGAGCCGTTTGGGAGCGGGGAATAGAAGCGGTCCAGCGCTGATTCCCTCTGGCATGATCCATTTCACATGCGGGGGCTCGCCCGCGTCGCCCGGATTCTTCCAGTAGATGTGCCAGCTTGGCTCCAACTTGAAATAAAGGCCAAGCATCGGATTGGGACCACGCGACGCGATTTCGGAACCAGATGATACCAGCTGCACGTGCACATGGGGCGCATCGGCGGAACTCGACGCGGCGCGCGCGGGCAAGGCGACGGCAAGCAGCAACGGCAGAACGAAGATCAATCGAGATATACTCATGGCGGATAATTAATTACTCCTCATCCTTGGACGCATCAGAGCAGCGGACGATTCAGGCGGTTACACTTCCAGATCGTCCTCCGGCTCGGCGGCTACGGCGGTGCCGCGGCGCTTGGCCAGCAGGTAGCCGCGCAGGAACGGCTCCAGGTAGCCATCCAACACCTTGTCCACGTCGCCCACCTCGACCTTGGTGCGATGGTCTTTGGCCATGCGATATGGCTGCAGGACATAGGAGCGAATCTGCGAACCGAAATTGATGTCGAGTTTGGAGTCTTCGAGCTTCTTCGAGACGGCGCGCTTCTTTTCTAGTTCGTACTCGTAGAGCCGTGAGCGGAGCATCTTCATCGCTTTCTCGCGGTTCTTGTGTTGGGAGCGCTCGTTCTGGCATTGCACCACGATGCCGGTGGGCAGATGCGTCATGCGCACCGCGGAGTCGGTAGTGTTGACGTGCTGGCCGCCCTTGCCGCCGCTGCGATAGGTGTCGATGCGCAGGTCTTCGAGCTTCAGGTCCACCTGGATGGTCTCGTCGATTTCCGGCGAGACGTAGACGCTTGCGAATGAGGTGTGACGGCGCTTGGCCTGGTCGAAGGGCGAGATGCGCACCAAGCGATGGACGCCGCTTTCGCCGGCCAGTTGGCCAAAGGCGTACTCACCGATGATGGTGAAGGTGGCCGACTTGATGCCCGCTTCTTCGCCGTCCTGGTAGTCGTTCATTTCGGTTTTGAATCCCTGCTGCTCGGCCCAGCGCAGGTACATACGCAAGAGCATCTCGGCCCAGTCCTGGCTCTCGGTGCCGCCTGCGCCGGGATGCACAGTGACGATAGCGTTGAGCGGGTCGGCCTCGCCGTTGAGTGTGGTGCGGGCCTCCAACTCCTCGGCAAATGTGCCGAGGGCTTTAATCTCGCGCTCCAAATCGGCGAGCACGTCCTCGCCCTCTTTTGCCAATTCGAAATAGGTCTCGATCTCGCCCGTGCGGCGGACGAGTTCATTATCGTCGGCGACAAGCGATTCCAGGCGCTTGCGGTCGCGCATCAAAGGTTTGGTGGCGTTGGGATTGGACCAGAGCGCCGGATCGGCCAGCCTGGTTTCTATTTCGGCTGCTTCCCTGCGGATGCGGGCAGGGTCAAAGATACTCCCGCAGGTCGCGGACTTGGTCGCGCACGGGAGCATAAGCGAATTCGAGATCGTTCAACGACATGGCTTGGCTCTTAAGACCTGACTTTGGATTGAAGTGTGAGATGCGTTCTTTCGACTACATTTTTAGAATATCACTGTGCTGGTTGCTTTTCTTACTCGCTCTCAACATTGACTACTCATTATCACCTGATCACCAGCCAAAGTCACTCGCAGCTTTCTGAATCATTGCGAGCGTCTGCTTGGATAATTCAACGGCAAACTTGTCAAATCCCAAAATGCCCCTCCTTTGGAAAGCGATTGACTGATCTAGGTTTTCGTCCGATACCAATTTAAGGAGTGCCCCAAGGAAATCGTCAGTCCCAGGCTGTTCGTAATCCACGAGAGGTGTCCCTTCAGGAAGCCTTACATTAAAGAACTTCACGAGAAGATCAGATGTTATATCGGGGCTATTCTCCCTAAGATAAGCCATGCAGGAAGCACCGGCCGATCCGGAGAATTTACGTTTATTTTCTAAATTCGCAAATAACTGAAACCCTGCCTGATCAGTCAACTTTGCTGCGAATGCTACTCCCACAGCCCGGGTGAAAGTCGAAAGTGTGGAGGCGTCTTCAACGGGCGGCCAATTGGCAGGATCGGTGCAATAGGGCATAAAGCCCTCCGCCTCCATAGAATCAACGTCCTCAAATACGGAATCGTATGCAACCCACGGCTGGGATCCGTGCCCTAAGTACAGTATCCTGCCCAATGCAAGGCCGTTCTTGGCGCTTTCGCGGCCCATTACGCCACCATACGCACCGGCTCCAGCGACATTCTTCGCAAACCAATTCTTGACTCCCATATATCTCCAAATAAATCGTTGAAAATCATTGTACAACGCTAATATACTTCGCAGGGTTGCGTCTGGATCGCGATCTACCTCGTATCGCTGGAATGCCATATTCTGGCGAAGAAGCAGGTGATGGCAACGGGCGTAATCAAACTGATCTCCAAGAAAGGATCAAAGATGGAAAGCGAATGTCCAAAAGAAAGTGGAGAAGAGGAGCGGGATCGCGATAGCTACCTCCGATGGCAGAAGATATCCCTTGAACAATTGGGTTACACAATCAATCTGATCTTCACCTTGTCAGGCGTCATACTGGGGTTTGTAATCAAAACAATGATGGAATCTAAGGTTCCTCTTCCTGGTTGTGCGCATTGTATGTTTCTTGCGTCTATACCGTTCTTAGGAATCTCAATTCTCCTTTCGCTATCTGCAAATGTAACTAGAACCCTGGATTTTCGCTACACACGGCAGGCGGCATACGCTCGATGGAAAAAGACAGTAGATCATGGCACGTGTCATGATGATGCAGAGACCTTAGGAAAATTGACCTGGTGGTTATTCTTCGGTCAAATTGGGACTTTCGCTATCGGTGCGACATTACTAACCCTCAGCATTTGGGTCGGCTTAGGCTCCAGAATATGACAACCTCCTGAATTTATCTTCGTGCAGAGGGAGCGGCAACATACTGGCGCAACAACTTTCTTCCCGACAAGACGACAACGACCAAACTTAGCAGGACACAGAGCCATCCGAAGATGTCGCCGTGGGCGGTGTAGAAGGTGACATCGCTGCGGAAGGCGTAGCCTGCGGGCAGAGCGTCGGTCTGGTGGCGGGGGATGGACTGGCGGACGCGGCCATAGGGGTCGATGACCGCGGTGACGCCGTTGTTGGTGTCGCGCAGAAGCCATCGGCGATTCTCGATGGCCCTCATGCGCGCCATGTTCAGGTGTTGCCATGGTGCGCTGGTGTCGCCGTACCAACCGTCGTCGCTGATGTTGACCAGCACCTCTGCACCCAGTTGCGCGAAGAGGCGCACCTCGTCGGCAAAGACCGACTCATAGCAGATAAAGACGCCGTAGCGGTGGGCTTCGCCATTCGACGTCGGCAGCCTGAAGACCTTGCGGTCCGTTCCACGAGTGAACTCCGAGACGCGGCCGGTGAGCTTGTGGGCGAAGAAGAGCAACTCTTTGTAAGGAATGTATTCGCCGAAGGGAACAAGGTGGGTCTTGTCGTAGCGGCCTACGCGCGCCCCATCTGCGCCCTCGACGCGAGCCGAGTTGTAGTAATGCAAGCCGCCCTCAAGTGAGTTGTCGACGCCCAGGTTGCCCACGATCAGAGGAGCGTGCATTTGGCGGGCGAGCGCGGTGATCGCCTGCTCATAGCGCGCGTTCTGCTCGATGAAGGGCGCGGGCGACTCCGGCCAGACGACCAGGTCGGGATGGGTGGGGTAGGGCGGGCAGATGATTTCGCCGGTGGGCGCGCCGGTATGGGGGATTCCGGCGATGTAAGTCTTACACTGTTCGCCGGCCAGCCGCTGAAACTCGGCGATGTGCTGCTCCCACTCGCCGGGGTGCGACCAGAGATTGTCGGAGGCCACGTCGAGATTGGGCTGAATGAGGACGGCGGTGGCAGTGGGGGCGGGAGCGGGTGGCGGGATCGAAACCCCGACAGCACCCGCCATCATCAGCAACACTCCAATCGCGCGCAAAATCATCCGGTCCCTGTGCCCGATATGCGGGCGAGACTCCAGCATCAGCCCGCCTGTCAGGAGCGCATTGACGCCCACCAGCACAAAGCTGATTCCGTATACACCGGTCCAGGGGGCGAGTTGGTTGACCAATGTGTTGTCTACCTGCGAGTAGCCAAGTTGATCCCAGGGGACGGAGGTGATGCGCGCGGCGGCCAGCTCCAGAGCAGCCCACAGAAAAGGCGCGAAGGCCAGCGCCAGCCGCGTGCTGCCCGTGGCCCGGCGCACGAGCACGACGCCCCAGCCAAAGAGGCCACAGTAGGTCCCCAGCACCAGGCTGTATCCCACCAGCAGCAGCGACGGGGCAAATGGCGGCATATCGCCGTAGTGAAGCATGGTGTCGCGGACCCAGTAGCAATTGCCCATGTACCAGAGCACGCCACAGAGATAGCCGAGCAGGAAGCCGCGGCGCAGGGGGCGTGGCGCATCCACTGTGGCTGGCGAAAGTAGCGCCCACAGCAGCGGGACCAGCCCGAACCAGGCGAAGATTGACCGCCAGACGGGCATTGGCCCGGCCAGCGGAAAAGGCAACTCCAGCAGGCCGGCGGAGAGAATGGCCGCGGCCCACAACTTCCAGACGCCATGTTTCCAAAAATTGCACTGCATACTGGCAAAGTTTATCGCATCGGGCGACCGGCGCGATAAGCAAGGCTCAGATACATGACCGTCACATCCAGATAGGCAAAGCAAAGCTTCAGATGTTTTGAGTGATCTCAGGCGTGGCGGGGGACAACTCTGAGGAAATTCGTATAGAGATTACGCCGCGTGAAGATGCAGCAGCGCGCGACAGCGCTCGCCAAAGCTCGGCACCTCAGGACACTCGAAATAAACCTGGCGGTTGATGGCCATGAGCATCTGCACGGCCTCTAACTGCTCATTCTTTGCGGAAAACGCGAGGCCCTGGTGCACGAACTCGTCGGTAAGGTATTCGATGGCGTGGGCGAGGATTTCCAGCGCATGCCCTGCCTGCGACGAGATGCGTCGGCGGCGGTGAGCGCGTACACGAGCCATGGAAAGCACCGGCGCGGAGGCCGGAATCGCGAAGCCTGTGGTCGTAGCGGCTGCCATGCTTTTTATCCTCATCCTGTTCTTCGGCGCTGTGGGCGTGCTTTTCAGATGACGAACGTACCGTTTCCCGCGAGCAATCCGTGGATAAATGCGTGGCGGATCGGGAAAAGACAAGCTGGCGCGCAACCTGCGGGCCAAGACTGGACGCAAGTAAGATTCAGGGGCAACGTCTATCTAAACCACGAAATCATCTGCAACGGCCTTCGCCGATTTTTGGCCTGCCTTGACGGAACAAGGCTGAAAACCTAATCTCAAACCAGCAATCTGCCGCTGTGAAGCAGTTTTGGCTTCGCTGAGACGGATACAATTCCCCGGACTGGATGGCGATGATCCCTTATCACTGGCAATATCTTCCGCTGTTTCTGCAAATCCTTGCAGCGTTTGGGCTTGGAGTGATCATGGTGGTCGCCTCCTGGCTGGTCGGGAGGCACCGCAACACGCAGGTCAAGCTGGCTCCCTACGAATGCGGGATTGTGGCCACAGGCGATGCCCGGCAGCGCTTCAGCGTGCGCTTCTATATGGTGGCCATGCTGTTCATTTTGTTCGACGTGGAAATGGTTTTTATGATGCCCTGGGCGGTCATCTATCTCAAACTCTATGGAATCACCGGCCAGAAGCTCTTCGGCTTCTGGGAGATGGTGGTTTACCTGGGTTTTGTGGCCGTGGGGCTCTACTACATTGTGCGCAAGGGCATCCTGAACTGGAGCCAGGACAAGGCGGACCTCTGAGATGGCCGAAATGAAGACACTTGTCGGCAAGGCGGCCGTACTAGAGGGGCTCCGCAAACATCCTGTGGTCAAGGCAATTTTGGCGTGGAAGCCCGAAGCTCTGGTTGACGCAAAGTTTGACCGGGGCGAGTTGACGCTGACCATAGCCGCCGGGCAGATTCGCGCCGCGGCGAAGACCGTGCAGGCCGTCGGCTACAACTTCTTCGAGGATGTGACCGCGGTGGACTGGTTCCCTTCCTCGCCGCGCTTCCAGTTGAGCTATCACATTCTTTCGCACCTATATAAAGAGTGCATCCGGCTTCGGGTGATGGTGGATGGCGAAGCACCGGCGGTTGAATCGATCACATCCGTCTGGCCTTCGGCCAATTTTTACGAACGCGAGGTCTACGATCTCTTCGGTATTCGCTTCGAAGGCCATCCCGACCTGAGGCGCATCATGATGCCCGATGACTGGCAGGGCCATCCGCTGCGCAAGGACTATCCGGTGGAGGGGTATCGCTGATGAATCCCGTCACACCCATCCAGATTGGAACACCTATTGGGGAAGCTCCCGTCGCTGAAGGCGCGCGCGATCAGCACATGATTCTGAACATGGGGCCGCAGCATCCCGCCATGCACGGAGTTCTGCGCCTGGTGGTGGAGATCGACGGCGAGATCGTCGTCCGCCTCCAGCCGGAGATTGGTTACCTGCACACCGGCATCGAGAAAACCTGCGAAGCCAAGTTTTACCAGCAAGTCGTCCCACTCACTGACCGGCTGGATTACCTCAGCCCCATGGCCAACAACCTTTGCTATTGCCTGGCCGTCGAGAAGCTGCTAGGGTTGGAGATTCCCGCGAAGGCGCAATGGCTGCGCGTACTGCTGGCCGAGCTGACCCGCCTGAACTCGCACCTGATCTGGCTGGGCACCCACGCAATGGACATTGGCGCGCTGACCGTCTTTCTTTATTGCTTTCGCGAGCGCGAGGAGATTCTGCGCATCTTCGAGGGGCTCTCCGGCCAGCGCATGATGACCAGCTACATCCGCATCGGCGGCCTGGCGATGGAGCCGCCGCTGGATTTCTTCGACCGTGTGCAGGGTTTTATTAAATATTTTCCGGAAAAGATCGACGAATACTCGAATCTGCTCACCGGCAATCCAATCTTCCGCAACCGCCTGAAGGGCGTGGGCATTTTGTCGGCGGCAGACGCCATCGCTCTGGGCGTGACCGGGCCGAATATGCGCGGCTCGGGCGTGGATTTTGATCTGCGCCGCGATATGCCCTACTCCGGCTACGAGAAGTTTCAATTCAAGGTGCCCATCGCCACCGAGGGCGACTGCTGGGCGCGCTATCTTATCCGGCTCATTGAGATGCGTGAGAGCGTCGGGATGATCCAGCAGGCGCTGGACGGAATGCCCGAGGGTGAGATCAAGGCCGACGCGCCGAAGGTTGTGCTGCCCGACCGCGAGAAGATGAAGACGCAGATGGAGGCGCTCATCCATCACTTCAAAATCGTCACCGAAGGCTTCGCGGTCCCGGCCGGCGAGGTCTATCAGGGCATCGAATCGCCGCGCGGGCAGATGGGCTACTATATCGTCTCCGACGGCACGGCCAAGCCCTATCGTGTCCACTTCCGCAATCCATCGTTTGCGACGTTGCAGGCGCTGGAGACGATGCTGAAGGGCCGTATGATTGCCGACGTGATCGCCGTGGTCGGTTCCATCGACATTGTGCTGGGGGAGATTGACAGGTAGGGACTATGAATTGTCGCCATTCGATAAGAAATTTTGGCCTATGGCCAGTCAGGGGGACGTACAAGTGAGGCGTGAGAGATATATCGGCAACATTATCCGCATCTTCGCGGTTTTGTTTTTGTCCCTTTTGGGAGCTAGCATCTGTAAGGCGGAAACCGTTGAAGAGATGGTGTCGAATTGCCATTCCGTCGTCAATGCACCTGTTTCCAACGATCAAGTAATGATCCGTGAAGATCGGGCATCGGGCATCTGTTGGGGCGCGTTCTTGGTCTTCCAACAAATGATAATGATCGTGGATTATCCAAGCGATAAGCATCCTTTGCACCCTTTCTTCAAGGTTTGCGCCCCAGAAGAGAGTACCCGCACACAGCTCATTGCCGTCTTTTACGAATACGCAAAAAAGCATCCAGAGCGCTACCATGAGGATTTTTTCTTTGTTGCTTTAGACGCTGAGAGGGCAGCTTTCCCCTGTAAGTAGGAGGAGAAGCCTCCAGTAACGGGAGAAGAGAGACGAATGGCGATGGCCATCCAAAGGAGTCAATTGTATGAATGAGAGAAACGCCGAACTCTTCGTATCGCACCTCAGAGAGGAAATCTACCGTGAACTCGATAAGCTTTATGCGGGTACAAAAACATTTCCATGGGTGGTACTGGGGCCGCCGCTTCCCAATTCGATTCTTTTGGAGAAACAACAGAGACTGAGTGGGGGACCAAGCCAGGTCGAACAAAACATTCCGGCCAAACTAGAGACCCATGTATTTCTCGATTATGGAAAAGCAGTGCTTGATGTTTGGCATAAAGGCATTGCCGCTGAGCATTTAGCTGGAGCAAGCCGTGTTCAGTACTCTGATGGCACCGAAGTTGAGCGTTTTCTGGTAGGAGGGGATGATCCAGTAAAAACAGGATTCTATGCCAATACGTTCGACAAGCCATTATATTTGGATGATCTCGCGAGGCGCATCATCAAACTGATTTATGACGCACCAGGGAGCGTTGCATGAGTCTGGAATCCATGAGCATCTTTTCTCCCCAACTGGCGACGCGGCTTGACGCGCTGGTCCTGAAGTACCCGCTGCGCCGCTCGGCGCTGGTTCCCATGCTGCTCTATGCGCAGGACGAAGTCGGCTATCTCTCTGACGCAGTGATCGCCGAAGTGGCCGCGCGCATCGGCATAACCGAGCTGGAAGTGCGCAACGTGGCCAGCTACTACTCCATGCTGCGCTTCAAGCCTGCGGGCAAGTACAACGTGCAGGTCTGCACCAACATCAGTTGCATGTTGCGCGGCGGTTACGAGATTTACGAGCGGTTTCAGCAGGAGTTGGGAATCGGGCATAAAGGCGTGACGCCTGATGGATTATTCTCGCTCGAAGAGGTGGAGTGCATTGGGGCTTGCTCGTGGGCGCCGGCCATTCAGGTCAACTACGACTTTCTTAATAAACTGACGCCGGAGCATGTGCCTGCTATTCTGGCCGGCTACAGACAATCAGCAACCAAGGCCTCTCTGCCTGTATTGGTCTCACATCCCGATGAAGTCAAGATTGTCTCCAAGCGCTTTGGCCAGGGCGCGGCGAAGATCGACCGCTACATCGAACTCGGCGGCTATGAGTCTGTGAAAAAGTGCCTGAAGCAGGGGCCGGAGTGGATCATCGACGAGATGAAAGCATCGAACCTGCGCGGACGCGGCGGCGCGGGATTCCCGGCGGACATGAAGTGGTCGTTCGTGCCTAAGCAATGCGACAAGCCAAAATATGTTCTGGTCAACGGCGACGAGAGCGAGCCGGGAACCTGCAAGGACCATCTGATCTTTTTGCACGATCCGCACGCGGTTATCGAAGGCACCATTATCGCGGGACTGGCCATCGGCGCCAAGCTAGGCTTCATCTATCTGCGCGGCGAATATCGCTATCTTTTGGAAATCATGGAAAAAGCCGTGGCCGACGCCTACGCCAAAGGCTTTTTGGGCAAGAACATCTTCGGCAGCGGCACGGAATTTCAAATCATCACGCAGACAGGCGCGGGCGCTTATGAGGTGGGCGAAGAGTCGGCGCTGATGGAGTCGCTGGAAGGCAAGCGAGGCGTGCCGCGGATTAAGCCGCCCTTCCCTGCCGTCGTCGGACTCTACGGCGGGCCTACGGTCATTAATAACGCCGAGACGATTGCGACCGTGCCACATGTAATCGAAATGGGCGGCGCGGCCTTTGCTTCCATCGGCACGCCGCGCAATGGCGGAACAAGATTATTTTCAATCAGCGGCCACGTGGAACGCCCCGGCGTCTACGAGCTACCCATGGGCTACAACCTCAAACAGATGATTTACGAGGTTGCGGGCGGCATTCGCGGCGGGCGCGGATTGAAGGCCGTCATCCCCGGCGGGTCGTCGACTACGGTGCTGCTGCCGGATGAGATCGACATCGGCATGGACTTCGACCAGGTGGGCAAGGCCGGCTCGATGCTAGGCTCGGCGGGCGTGGTGGTCATCGACGACCAGACCTGCATCGTCGAGTTTGCGCTCAGGACTATCAGCTTCTATCAGCACGAAAGCTGCGGCTGGTGCACTCCCTGCCGCGAAGGAACGGATTGGCTCAAGAAATCGTTGACCCGCTTCCACGCCGGATTCGGAGAGGCGAAGGACATCGACAACATTCAGTACCTCGCGGAAAACATTCTGGGCCGGACATTCTGCCCGCTGGGCGACGCGGCAGCCATGCCCATGCTGGGATTTGTGAAAAAGTTTCGCAAGGAGTTCGAGGACCATCTGAACGGGAAGCCCTGCCCGTTCGCAAAGCACGTGGATTTGGCAGTCGTGTGACGGAAAAAGGAGGAGAAAGAATGCAAGTGTTTCAGGTTCCTTCAAAGGAAGCGCAATCGAGATTAGCTGAAAGAATTGTTGAATTGAGCTCAAAGGTTCTCTCAAAGAAAGAGAATACGAGCTACATCGCGTTGAAAGTCGGTGACGGCTCATACTCAAACGCTGCAACCGTGCGGTGGCGTAAGGACTCTGTGTCGTTTCACATACCTTCAAGCGATCTGGTGAAACAGACGATTGCAGCGGGATTCAGCCCCGAGAACCGGCAATCGAGTCGGCCGTTTTTCAAGCACAAGTGGTACTTCTACGGGTTGACGCTCGCTGACCTCCAGAAGCATGAGCCTCTGTTTAGGGCGATCGTTAAGGACTCTTTGGAATACATCCTCAGCAGGAGGCCAAAAAGGAAATAAGAGGCGGCAAATACTTGGTGGTTTATGAAAAGGATACGAACGCAAAAAGGAAAGGAAATGATAATGAGAAACTTTTTTGTAGCAATGGTATTGGTGCTGATCTCTATGCGGGTATTAGCAGCGAAGCCAGATCAGACGCCACCAACAACGGCCTTCACCATACAATCGGTATACATAGGCGTAGATACTTGCTCTTTGTCTGCAAAGAGTGTGGACGGAGTAATTTATCATGCAGATGGTCAATTTGTCGGACAGTGTAACTTTATGAGGACTGGAGACACTTTATTAGGGTATATAAAGAAGTATTACTTGACCCCGGCCTGGGAACGGGCGCTGTCCTATGAGCCTCAGCATACTGATCTGTGCTTCGATGATGGCATCTCAAAAAAAGGAAAGAAAAAATGGAGTTGCTTTTCAGTCTCGTCACAATCGCAGTAGATCAACCAAAGAAGAAACGGAAAAGTTAATTCTTCGGTCAAGCTCATTCACGGAATTCGAGTAGCCCACATAGGGAAAAATGGCAGACGTAACCTTCATTGTCGATGGAAAGAAGCTGACGGCTCCCGCGGGGACGCTGCTGATCGACGCTTGCCGCAAGGCGGGCATTGAGATTCCGGCCTTCTGCTATTACCCCGGCCTCAGCCTGCAGGCCGCCTGCCGCATGTGCGTGGTACGCCAAGAGAAGGTGCCCAAGCTGCAAACCGCATGCACCACCACGGTCGCCGAGGGCCAGGTCTTTGTCACCGAGTCCGAGGAGATTGCGCAGGCGCGCAAGGCAACTCTTGAATTATTGTTGGGCAACCATCCGCTCGATTGTCCGGTCTGCGACAAGGGCGGCGAGTGCGAACTGCAGGACATGACCTTCAAGTACGGCGCGGGCGAGAGCCTCTACGAAGAGGCCAAGGCGCATCGCGAGGAGCAGCAGTGGTCGCCGGCCGTTTACTACGACCGGCCGCGCTGCATTCTCTGCTACCGCTGCATCCGCGTCTGCGGCGAGGGCATGGATGTGTGGGCGCTGGGCGTGCAGAATCGCGGCGTCAACTCGGTGATTGCGCCGAATGGCGGCAATCATCTCGACTGCGAGCAATGCGGCATGTGCATCGACATCTGCCCAGTGGGCGCGCTGACCTCAGGCAGCTACCGTTACAAAACCCGTCCATGGGAGATGAACCACGTCTCGACCGTCTGCACGCATTGCGCCGACGGCTGCAAGGTGACGCTGGGCGTGCGGCAGACCAATGACGGCTCCGAAATTCTCCGCGCCAGCAACCGCGACAAGAGCGGCATCAACGGAGACTTTCTCTGCGCCAAGGGCCGCTTTGGATTTGATTTCGTCGACAGTGCTGAGCGACTGACCAAGCCGCTGGCTCGCAACAGCGAAGGCAAGCTGGAGCCGGTCAGCTGGGAACATGCGCTGCGTATGGCGGGCGGCAAACTCAAGAGGATTCGCGACAGCAAGGGCGGCGCGGCCATCGGCGTCGTCGGCTCCAACCGGACCACCAACGAAGAGAATTATTTGCTGCAAAAGTTTGCGCGGACCGTGCTCAACACGAACAACATCGATCACGAGCGGACCGCGGATTATGCGGCCTTTACGCGCGCTCTCGCCGGACACAGTGGCAAGGCAGCCAGTTTGCGCGAGACGGCCACCGCGCCTGCCATTCTGCTGATCGGCGGCAATCCAACCGAAGAGCATCCGCTGCTGGCATGGAATCTGCGGACGAATGTTCGGCTCAATCGCGCGCGGCTTTACATCGCCAATGCGAAGGCCATCAAGCTGGAACGCATGGCCAAGGCGACGCTGCAGTTGCCGGAGAACGGCTATGCTGCCCTGGTTGAGTACCTGGAAAAGAGCAACTCCGCCTTCAGCAAGGCTGTGCTTGCCGAGGAGTCGTTGCTGGTAATCTTCGGTCCCGAATACAACGGCGCACAAATTGCGGAGCTGGTTGCCTGGGGGCTGAAGCGCGGCAATGTGCGCTTTGCATTTCTTGGCGGCTACGCCAACTCGCGCGGCGCGGCGGATATGGGACTGCTCCCTGACCTGCTTCCGGGCTATGTGCCGGTTTCGACCACTGGCGCATTTGCCGAGTATGCGGGACTGCCTACGAATCCCGGCAAGACGCTGGCGGATATGATGGCGTCAATCGGCACGGGCGAACTGGACGCATTGCTGGTGGTTGGCGCTGATCCCGTTGCAAAACTGGGACCCAAGCCAGAGGCCTTGAAGAAGACCTTCGTCATCGTCGCGGACATCTTCCTCACCGAGACCGCTGCGATGGCCGATGTGGTGTTCCCAACCGCCAGTCTCTATGAAAAATCCGGCACTGTGACCAACACCTTCGGCGACGTGCAATTGGTGCGCAAGGCCGCCGACCGCGCCGGAGTGAAGCCGGAGTTTGAGATTCTTGTGCGGCTGGCCGGAGCAATGGGCGTGGATGTAAAAACTCTGGTCCCGTTTGGCAATGGCAGTGTATCAGCTGACCTTGGCCAATCGCGCGGTGCGCAAGCTGGCGAGGCGGACCGCCATGCAGTGTGGCTGGCGGCCAACAATCTGGAGCCTAAGCTGAGTCCCTTCGATCCGCTGGCAGTGCTGGACGAAATTGCGCGACTAGTTCCCGGATACGCGCTGGATCGCATGAATCTGCTGAGCGGCAACGATGTGCGGACCGAACCGGGTTCCACGCCAGCTTCGACATCTGCCGCACGGGGCCAGATTACGCCCGCTCACGATGGGCTGTTTACATCCGGAACGCTCTCGCAACACAGCAAGGCGCTCCAGGAACTCGCGCAGCATCAGGCGGCACAGTTGGTAAAGATTCGGACGAAGTAAGTTTTTGCAAGCAGTAAAAGAAGAGGCTGAAGAGCAGTGACGATTTTGCAGTTCATTTTGTGGAGCGTGCTCAAGGTAGCCGTGGTGACGGTGGTAATGCTGCTGGGCATCGCCTACACCGTGCTGCTGGAGCGCAAGCTCGTGGGACGCATTCAGAACCGCTGGGGACCTACCCGCGTGGGGCCGTTCGGACTTTTGCAGCCGCTGGTGGACGGCGCGAAATCCTTCCTGAAAGAGGACATCATCCCCGCCGGCGTTTACCGGCCGCTCTATCTGCTCGCTCCCATCCTCGCACTAGGCTGCTCGCTGATTTTGATTGGCGTGGTGCCCTTCGGCGCGCCGGTTTCCGTCTTCGGCAGTCCGAACCTGTTCCTGATCTCCGATGTGAACGTCGGCCTGTTGGTGATCCTGGGCGTCACCTCCATCGGCGTCTACGGCATCGCGCTGGCCGGATGGTCGTCGAACAACAAGTACTCGCTGCTGGGCGCGCTGCGTTCCTCGGCGCAGTTGGTCAGCTACGAGCTGGCGCTGGGACTATCACTTGTGGGCGTGGTGCTGCGCGCGGGAACTCTCAATTTGCAAAATATTGTGGAACAGCAGGGGACCAGAGGCATTTTTTCCTGGAACATCTTTGGCGGAATGCAGTTCGTGGCTTTTTTTATTTACTTGATGGCCGCCTTCGCGGAGACCAACCGCTCACCCTTCGATTTGCCCGAGGCGGAAAGCGAGCTGACCGGCGGCTATCACACCGAGTACAGCTCCATGAAATTCGCCATGTTTTTCATGGCCGAATATGGCAACATGATTAACGTGGGCTGTGTGGCTACTTTGCTGTTTCTGGGCGGCTGGACGAATCCCTTCGGCAATTACTTCGGCAGCCCGCACAACATTCTGGTCCAGGCGCTGATGCCCCTCTTCTGGTTTGTGCTCAAGGTTTTTTCATTTCTCTGTTTGTATGTGTGGGTGCGGGGAACATTGCCGCGCTTCCGTTATGACCAACTCATGAACTTCGGATGGCGCTGGCTGATGCCGCTGGCCATTCTGAACATTGTGGCGACAAGCCTGTGGCTTGCCTTACGCTGATCTACTTATCGGGGAGAAATTCCCGGAGCGTGCGATGCACCTGATTTTGTTTTTCATCTTTGTCGGACTTTGCCTGGCGGGAGCGATCAATCTCCTCCTCCAGACTCATCCCATCAACAGCGCTTTGTCGCTGATTGTGGTGATGACCTCGCTGGCCGTGCTTTACCTGCTGCTGGGCGCGGAGTTTCTGGCCGCGGCGCAGGTCATCGTCTACGCCGGCGCCATCATGGTGCTATTCACCTTTGTCGTCATGCTGCTCAATGCCGGACGCGAGGAGCGCACGCTGGGCAGCCGCGCGGCGTGGGCCATCGGCTTTCCAGCGGTGACGGCGATCCTGGCCGTGATCGCCACCATGATTCTGCATGCGCAAGGGTTGGGCGTGGCCCGGTTGAGCGAAGGCATCACGTCTACAGAAGAGTTGAGCAAGGTGCTCTTCACCAAACTGCTGCTGCCCTTTGAAGTCACCTCCGTGTTGATTCTCATCGCCATTCTCGGCGCGGTTGCCCTGGCCCGTCACGACGACGGAGAACAAGCAGAAAGGACGGGCGAAGAATGAGTCCTCTTCTCACGCAGGAAGTTCCGCTGAGTTGGTATCTTTTATTAAGCGCCGTCTTGTTTTCGCTGGGCGTGGTTGGCTTTCTTATCAAACGCAACCTGATTACCGTCTTCATGTCCATTGAACTGATGCTCAACGGCGTGAATCTTTCCTTTGTCACCTTTGCTCACCAGTGGCACGCGATAAAGGGGCAAATCTTCGTCTTCTTTGTGATGATGGTGGCCGCTGCGGAGGCTGCCGTGGGCCTGGCTATCATCATCGCCGTCTTCCGCGCCCGCGCCACCCTGGCCGTCGACCGCATCGACCGGATGAAACTATGAACGGACACCTCTATCTCTGGTTGATTCCGCTGCTGCCCTTCGCCGGATTCCTCATCAACGGAATCCTGGGTCGGCGGCTGCCCAAATGGATTGTGACCTCGGTCGCGCTGCTGGCTTCGCTGGCGGCATTCGGCGTGGTGCTCAATGCAGCAGCAACAATCTATGTTTATATCGTTCCACCGTGTGTGCCTTGCAGTCCCCCTGATTGGGGCTACATTCACCTGCCCTTCACAGAAACCTGCCCGCTGCCCTGGATCTACGCAGGCATTCTGCACATCGACTTCAGTTTCGTCCTCGATCAGCTTTCTCTGATCATGCTGCTGGTGGTCACCAGCGTCGGCTTCCTGATTCACGTCTACTCGGTTGGCTACATGAGCGACGACAAGGGCTATGCGCGGTACTTCTCTTATCTAAATTTATTTCTGTTTTTCATGACGGTGCTGGTGCTGGCCGGCAACGCACTGGTGATGTTTATCGGCTGGGAGGGCGTCGGCCTGGCCTCGTATCTGCTCATCGGCTTCTGGTTCCAGAAAAAGTCTGCCGCAGACGCCGGCAAAAAGGCCTTCATCGTCAACCGCATCGGTGACTTTGGCTTTCTGATCGGAATGTTTCTACTGGTGGCCAACTTCGGCACGCTCACCTTCAGCGAAATAGGCGCGAAGCTCAATGCAACTCCCGCATGGCAGGGCGGCATGCTTACCATCATCGCCCTTTGCCTGATGATGGGCGCGGCGGGAAAGAGCGCGCAGCTTCCGCTTTACATCTGGCTGCCGGATGCAATGGAAGGCCCAACGCCGGTCTCCGCGCTCATCCACGCGGCCACTATGGTCACGGCGGGCGTCTACATGGTCGCCCGCGCGCACGTTCTCTTTGACCACTCGCCATTTGCGTTGAGCGTCGTTGCTATTGTCGGCGCGGCCACGGCAATCTTCGCCGCGACCATCGCTCTGGTGCAAAACGACATCAAGCGCGTGCTGGCTTACTCCACCATCTCGCAGCTCGGATACATGTTCCTCGGCTGCGGCGTGGCGGCTTATTCGGCGGCAATCTTCCACCTGATGACCCACGCCTTTTTCAAGGCGCTGCTCTTCCTGGCGGCTGGCTCGGTGATTCACGCCATCGGCGGCGAGCAGGACCTGCGCAAGATGGGCGGCCTCAGAAAGAAGCTGCCGATTACCTTCTGGACAATGACAGCGGCCGTCTTCACCATCGCAGGATTTCCACCATTGGCCGCTTTCTTTTCCAAGGATGCAATCCTCTACGCGGCATTTTTACAGGGAACCAACGGAAAGATTTTGTATTCTGTTGGTCTTTTAACGGCGCTCTTGACTGCTTTCTATATGTTCCGGCTGTGGTACATGACCTTTATGGGTGAGTCGCGCGGCGAGAATGTCCATGCACATGAGTGCCCATGGTCGATGCGAGGCCCGCTGGTGATTCTTGCGTTGCTCTCGATTTGCGGCGGCTGGATCGGCATGGAACGTTTCAGCGCTTTCCTTGCTCCTTCAGTTGGCGCGAGAGTTATCGAAGCGGATATCTGGCGTTTTTCTGTTCCCCATTCCCGGTTCACTGTTCCTTTGGAGATCATCCTCAGCGTCGTAGCCGTTCTTTTTGCTCTGGAAGGCTGGATGATCGCCGACAAATTCTACCGTCGCAAACTGACCAAGCCCGCGCAGTATGCAGCGGCGCTGCCTGCCGGTTACAAGCTGCTGGCCAACAAATTTTATGTCGACGAGTTCTACAGCGCTGTGATCGTCAAGCCGCTGCTTAGCATTTCGAAATACGTTTTGGAGTGGGTGGTGGACATCGGCATCCTGGGCGGCGCGGCCTGGCTGCTCGGCGGCATTGCTACATTCGCGGGAGCGATCCTGCAGCGCTGGCAATCGGGCAATCTGCGCTCTTATGCGGCGTGGCTGGCCGCGGGCGCGGCGGCGGTGCTGCTCTTCCTGCTGGTTCCGTGGGCAACGGTGCTGGCTAATCTTCCTGCAATTCACCTTGGCGTGATGGGGCATTGAGAGAATTTCAGTTTGTTATAAAGGAGCGATGGCTATGAAGATTTCAGGGAGATGGCAAAGAATGATTGTCTTGGCAGCTATCTATGTAATTTTGCTGATAACGATGATTCTATCCTCTATCTGGAAATGGCATGATACAACGAATGTTTTACTTCATAGTATATCTCGACTGACCATCTTCTTCATTGTATTTGGATTGCTCTTTTGGTTTGGGGAACGATGGAAGTACTCCAAAATTATTATTTGGATTGTATTTGTGATCGTTTGTGTATTTGCCACTACTTATGACTGGCAGAAAGGATACTCTTGGGGATCCATTGTTAGCCCTATTTTGTTTCTTTGGGGCTTGTACTCGCTCAAAGAAGAAATAGTAAAACTTAGGAAAATTGATGATACTCAAGACGCGAGCAATGAAGTTTTGTCGGGTTCTAAGAAATGAATGCAATCGAAATGGATGTAATTAACAACTCGATTCTCACACTCATCCTCCTCGTTCCGCTGGCCGGAGCGGTGCTGGTGGCGCTCGTCCCCGACCGCTTCAACCTGCCCAACTGGATCGCGTTGCTCACCACTCTCGTCACCTTCGGCCTCACGCTGCACCTGCCCGCGCACTTCAGCTCAACACAGCCCGGCTTCCAGTTCGTGATCGACATTCCGTGGATCGAGAGCCCTGCCATCCACTACCACTTGGGCGTGGACGGCTTGAGTCTGTGGCTGGTGGTGCTGGTTGGCTTGCTCGCGCCCATCGGCGTGGTGGCCAGTTGGAAGGCCATCCGCGAGCGGCGCAAGCTTTTCTTCGCGCTCTTTCTGATTCAGCAGACGGCCATGTTCGGCGTCTTTCTCTCGCTGGATTTAATGGTCTATTACGGTTTCTGGGAGCTGTCGCTGGTCCCCATGGCCATTCTCATTGCCATGTACGGCCGCAAAGACGGGCCCAAAGCCGCGCTTAAGTTTTTCCTCTTCACCTTCATTCCCTCGGCACCGCTGCTGGTAGCGATTCTGTGGCTCTACTCCGTAACCGGCAGCTTCGACTTCATCACGCTGCAAATTCTCATCGCCCACGGAAACTTCCCCGCCGGAGCGTTTTTCTGGGTGGCTCTGGCGTTTCTCTTTGCCTTTGCCGTCAAGGTTCCAGTCTTCCCGCTGCACGGCTGGCTCACGGACACCTTCTGTGAAGCGCCGGTTGCCCTGGCCATGGTCGTCGCGGGCAAGCTGGGCCTCTACTCCATGCTGCGCTTCCACATCGGCCTCTTCCCCGCACAGGCGCGGGCTGTGGCTCCGGTGCTGGTTGGCCTGGCGGTCATCGGCATTCTCTACGGCGCCTGCCTTGCTCTTGTCCAGCGCGATTTCTGGCGGCTGATGGCCTTCGCCGCTCTGAGCCATCTGAGCCTCATCACGCTGGGCATCTACGGACTGACGCTTACCGGCTGGGAGGGCGCTGTTTATCAGATTCTCAATCACGGCGTGGTGGACGGCGCGTTGTTCCTGCTGCTGGGCATTCTTTACGACCGCTACGCAACCAGCGAGATCAACCGTTATGGTGGACTGGCCGCCAGGCTTCCCCGCACGGCAACATTTTTCGTTATCGCTTCTCTCGCCATGATCGGGCTGCCCATGCTGGGCAACTTTGTCGGCGAGTTCCTGATTCTCCTCGGCACCTTTACCGGCGTCAGCAAGGAGTGGGCGATTGCCGCAACATTTGGAGTGATTCTGGGCGCGGCTTACATGCTCTGGCTGATTCAGCGGCTCTTCTTCGGGCCGGAGAGCGCGCTGGCCGCATCGAAGCCTCCTGAAGACCTTCGCCTGGGTCAACTAGCCGTCCTTTGGCCACTGGCCGCGCTGATGCTGGCCATGGGAGTGGCTCCGATGCTCTGGCTGCCGACCATTGAGAAGGGCGCGCATCCTCCGCCTGTGCACGCGCAGACCATTACTGTTTCGTCTCAAGGGGAGGGCCAGCGGTGAATCCTGTTCCCGACATCTATCGCATCCTTCCCGAGATTGTCCTCACGCTGACCGGCGTGCTGGTGATGCTCATTGACGCGACGTTGCCTTCTCATTGGGCGCGCCGTCCGCTGGGATGGGTCGCCGCTCTTGGAACTACCTTCGCGTTATGGGCCAGCCTCTTTCAGCTTTCTCTGCCGGAAGGAACCGGCTTCTATGGCACGGTGGAAACCAGCGCCTTTACCATCTTCTTCCACGTGCTCATCTGCGGCATCGTTCTGGTTGCGCTGCTGCTCTCTTTGGACACCTTGCCGGAAACTAGCCATCACCAAGGCGAGTTTTACGCGCTGATTGTCTTTGGCGCGGTGGGCATGTGCCTGCTCACCGGCGCGGTCGAACTGCTGCTGGTCTTCATCGCGTTGGAAATCTCTTCCATCGCCACCTATATTCTGGCGGGTTACCGCAAGCACACCGCCCGCGGACCGGAAGCGGCCATCAAGTACTTTCTGCTCGGCTCATTCGCCACTGCATTTCTGCTCTACGGCATTGCGATGATCTTCGGCGCCACCGGCACCACGCAGATCTACGAGATCGCCAGCGCCGTGCCCACAGCACAGAATCACGCGTTCATCCTGGCAGGGATGGGCCTGATGCTGGTGGGCATTCTCTTCAAGGTTTCTGCCGTCCCTTTCCATGTGTGGACGCCCGACGTCTATGAAGGCTCGCCCACGCCGGTGGTGGCTCTGATGTCCACCGCGCCCAAGGCCGCGGCCTTCGCGCTGCTGCTCAGAGTGGTTTACGAGATGCTGCCCACGCTACACTCCGTTTGGCAGCCGCTGCTGTGGGTGGTGGCCGTGCTCTCCATGACCGTAGGCAACCTGGCCGCGCTGCGCCAGCAGAATGTGAAGCGCATGCTGGCCTACTCCGCCATCGCCCATGCCGGTTACCTGCTGGCGGCCTTCGCCGGACTCGGGGCGAGTTCCGGGAGCTTCCCTGGCGGCATCGCCGCCGCCAGCTTCTACACCGCAGCCTACGCAGCCATGAACGTGGGCATCTTTGCCGTGGTTACGCTGGTCAGCGGATACGACGAAAAGCTGCCGCTCATCAACAATTATCGCGGCCTTATCTACCGCTCTCCCCTGCTCGGCAGCCTGCTGATCTTCTTCCTGGTTTCACTGATCGGCATTCCCTTCACTGGCGGATTCTTCGGCAAGTTTTATTCCTTTGCAGCCGCGGTGGGCGGCGGAGCCATCTGGCTGGCCATCATCGGCCTGCTCAACTCCGGCCTGGCCGCCGCGTACTATTTACGCCTGGCTTTGGTAACTGCTCAGCGTCCGGATTCCGATGTCGAAGCAACGTCTGCCTCACCGCATGGGTCGCCACAAGTTGGCGTAGCTGTGGGCGCGGCCTTGCTGCTGGCGGTTGCGGCTACATTGGTGCTGGGAATTGTCCCCGGCGACGTGTTGCATGCAGCCGAATCCGGCGCGTATACGCTGCAAGCGCCTCCGGCCGAAATCAGTGCGCCTGTGAATGTTATCAGGCCGCAGTCGCAGCCCTGATTTAAATCGGATTGAGTAAGGAATCGGCAGGGACCGGCACTCTTCTTGTGTCGATGGGATGATTTTGCTCGAAAAGGCTTATGTAGCAGTGCACAGTCAGTCCCAGAACTCGGCCTTTCACATAGTTTTTGAGCACCCAGGCGCGCGCGGCCTTGCCCATGCGGCAGCAGCGCTTCGGGTTGCCCAGCAACTGCAGCACGGCTTCGCGGATGGCTGCCGGGTAGCCGGGAGGTATCAGCAACCCGGTCACCTCCGGCACCACAGAGTCGCGGGAGCCGGTGCATAAGGTGGTCACTACGGGAATCCCGCTGGCCGCGGCCTCCAGAACGACATTTGGAAATCCCTCCCGCCAGGTGGGCAGGACCATTACATCCATGGCGCGGTAGTAGGGCGCCGTGTCGGCAACATACCCTGTCATGTGAATGCGCGGGTGGTTTCTGATGCGGGTGCGCAGATCGCGGCCGATCGCATCATCGGAGTCGTCGAACCAGCCCACCAAAAGCAGATGCGCCTGCGGCTTGGCGGCCAGGATGGCGTCGAATGCTTCGACCAACTCCGGCAGTCCCTTATCGCGAGTTAAGCGGCCCACAAAGCCAACCACAGGCGCATCTGGGGGGAGGCCAATCCGGGCGCGCAGGCTGCCCGGTCCCGGCGAGAAACGCTCGACATCGACGCCGCCGCTGCTGCCGCTCCCCAGCAGGCGCAGCTTGGCTTCAGGAGCCACGCGCAAAGCCAGCGCCTGTTTTCGCAGGCTCTCGCTGTTGCACAGCACGGCATGAGAACAGGCCGAGGCCAGACGCTCGGCAGCCAATAAAACGCGGCGTTTGAGGCCGGTCGAGGTCTCCAGCCTGAGCCCGCGCAGAAGATAGACCCGCGAGGGTACGCCGCAGAGCATGGCGGCCACCGAGCCCAGCAACCCAGCCTTGGGCGTGCTGAACTCCGTCATGTCGGGCTTGAGCCGGTAGAGCAGCCAGCACAATCGCAACAGCGACCATAGGTCCGATAATGGCGCCATCTCCCGGCGCATGGGAATCGCAATCGACTCCACCCCTTCCTGAGCGGCGGTGCGGGTGAGCAATTTGCCGGAACTTGAAACCAGCGTGACCCGAAAGCCCGCCTCGCGCAACGTGCGCAGGCGGCCGCCAAGAACCAGGCAGGTTAGCGGGCTTGTGATGCCGATGACGATATGGGGGCGTTGCGAGGTGCAGGAAGGCTCCGCCAGATGAGCGGAGGCAGGAAAGCGGTTGCTCACCCTGAAAGATGGGTGTAAAAAAATAGAATCTGCAATTTCTCCATTGCGTTTGTGCACGAGTTGCTCCCAATAAGAGCCTTCGCGTTTCCAAATGAATTGAAACGTGGTAGGAAAGGCGCTCGACGAATTCAGGAGCTCATGCTTGCTGAACGCTCTACCGGGCGATTCCCTGCGCCGGTATGTCCACTCCCATACTCCGTCTCAGCCGCTCTCCTCGTGACAACGCAGAAGAAGCCAAAAAAGGCGGTCTTCCACTGGAGATAAGCAAATTCAGTACTCACAGGAAACATTACTGAGCTTAAGAATGTCAAGTAGAAAATATCTTCTGGAAAAGTGCGCATTTGCTCAGACACCTCAGTTCGCTTGCTCTACTCTCACTGAGATTTCTAGGATAACCCCATGCCCGCGAATCCGCTCCCCAAGGTTCTATTGCTGATTCCGCACCTTGGCGGCGGCGGCGCGGAGCGTGTGACGGCGCTTCTGGCGCGAGGCCTCGCAACAAACAAGTACGAACTGCATTTGGGGTTGATCGCACAAACAAATGGAGATAGATCGCTGCCGGCCTCAGTTAATTTTCACGCTCTGGGCGCTCGTCGGGTGCGCGCCGGAGCTTTCCGGCTGCTCCGGTTGGTTCGCAGACTCAAGCCTGATCTGATTCTCTCTGGAATGGCGCACCTGAACTTTCTCGTGCTGCTGCTGCGCCCCTTCTTCCCGCGCGGGACACGCGTTCTGGTTCGCCAGAACGGAGCCATTTCCGCCACCCTGGCCTTTGGCGGAGTGCCCTGGTACACCCGCTTACTTTACCGGTTACTCTATCGCCGCGCCGACCGGGTTATCTGCCAGACGCAGTCGATGGCCGAAGATATGGTCCGAGAGCTGGGAATTGCGGAGAACCGGCTAGCGGTGTTGCCCAACCCGGTGGATGTAGATGAGATTCGCGCTTCCATCAGCCTGAATCCGGCCCCAAAAATCGGCTCTGGTCCTCGCCTGCTCGCCGTGGGAAGACTCGCTGCAGAAAAAGGTTTCGATCTGCTGCTGAGAGCCCTGGTTTCAGTCCGGAAAGAGTTTTCACAGGCCAGCCTGCTGATTGCCGGCTCCGGCCCGGATGAAGCAGCGCTGAAGGCTGAATGCCATGCGCTGGGGCTGGACGAGGAAGTGCGCTTTGCAGGCTACGTCGACCGTCCCTGGACGCTCTTTCCGGCGGCAACGCTCTTTGTACTCCCATCCCGGCACGAGGGCCTGCCCAATGCTCTGCTGGAGGCGGCTGCCGCGGGGCTCCCCATTGTGGCCTTGCCTGCCTCCGGAGGCGTCGCGGAGCTGTTGCGCAATCAGCCCGGGGTGTGGCTTGCGTCTGAAATCACCGCCGAGGCGTTGGCCACTTCCCTGCTGGCAGCTCTCCATGCCCTGCTGCCGGGCGAACGGTTTGTCCACAGCTTCATCGAAGACTACCGCATCGATCGCGCTATCCATGCCTATGAACGCATGATCGACCAAATGCTTAAGAGGCGCGAGAAAGCTTAACTTTTGCTACGACTTGCTGAGACAGAGCTTCCGCCGTCTCCTTTCCTGGTGAACCTGGGCTCGCCAAAGCGCCCAGGCTTCATAAAGCCGTTCTATCGGGCCGAGCCTGCCGGGTGGATACTCAGCCAGCACGCACTCCAGAGAGGTTAACTGCGCGGCATGTTCGCGAATGAATGCGCGAAGCTCGTCCACCTGAGCCGCATGAATAGAGTTGCTATGGATGCAAATGGTCCATAGCCCGCTGGACTTTTCCACCGGACCCCAAAGTTGCTGCGGAATCCAGGTGATGCCGCCGCGATTGAATGGAACGCGGGCAAAGCCGTCCGAGAGCAACGGAATTCCCTCCATGCGGAGCGCGCGGAGGGTGGCGCAGTCGAAACCGTGGCGCGGCGCGACAAAGATTGTGGGATTGAGCCCGTGACCGAGGAGTATCCCCCGCCCTTCGCGAATCCACCGCTGCTGAGTCACTTCCGGCACGCCGGCAAATTCGGTGTGGTGATGCAGCGGCAACAGACTCTCGCCTTGGCTGGCGCAGAGATGACGATACCCGTGCAAGGCAATCGTGGCTCCGGCCGCCTCCATGGCCCGCAGCCACGGCCAAAACTCAGGGTCCGGCGGCGATAGATTCAGTTCCGTGTCCTGGTTGTCGGGAATCACGGCGAGAATCGGCTTCAGCGCGAACTCTTCGATCAGCTGAAGACAGCGCTGCCAGCGGTCATACTCCATGGTTGGACAAAGATCGTCGAAACGCAGAAGATATTGTGCCGGCCTGGGAATCATGCTGTTGCTCCCATAGTGAATTCTCGTTTTATCGGTAATGATTTACCGGCTTCCATCATTGAACCAGCTTTAATTTCACGCCTGTTCCTGAGACTCTTTAGGAAGCAGCTTCCGAGTCCAAAACCAGAGAAAAACAAACGTACTCACGGTCCACAGCGAAGTGGCTAGTGCGATTCCCGCCACGCCGTACCAGCGCATAAGGACCAGATTCAAAATTACATCAAGCGCTAGGTTCAGAGCGCCACAATAGAAAATCAAATCCGTGCGTCGCATGGCTACCAGAAAGCGGTAGAAAACGCGGCTGGAGACAAAAAACGGAATCTGAATGGCATACATGGCCAGCACCGGCGTCACCAGCGCCGTGTCGCGCGGCCCAAAGACGCCGTGCTGGTAGGCGACGCGAATCAGCCAATGCGAGCCGGCGATCAGCGCCAGCGCGATGGGCGTGGAGATCAGCGCTGTCAACCGCACCCAGGTGCGTAGCGTATGCCGGCATCCGGCCCACTCCCGGTGGGCGATCATGCGCGAGAAATGCGGCGTCACCGCCGATGAGACCGCCCCGGCCAACAGCGTAATCACTACGCTCACAAAGCGGTTGGCGTAGGCCAGCGCTGAAACGCTTCCGGCGGGTAGCATGGCCGCCATCGACTGATCCACAAGCAGTCCGCCGGAGGCCGCCACGCCGCTCAGCAGCACTGGGCCATACTGCCGCGCTACTTCGCGCGTGGCCTCGGTGGCTCCGTGCCACCACAAGCGAAAGCGATAGCCGCGCGCATCCATCATCCACGCCACCGCCACGGCGTGGACGAGCGCGCCCGCCAGTGTCGAGTAAACCATCGCCCAGATTCCGTAGCGGCCGCTCAGCAGCAACGCTCCCAGAATGATGAGGACCGGGGTCGCCACCGGCGCCAGCGCGGGCCAGGCAAAACGGTCAAATGTATTCAGAACAGCGGTGCAGTTGGTGGCGATGCCGGTAATCAGCACTACCGGCAGAAGCGCATAAAAGAGCCGGATGGAGAGCGCCAGCTTATCCGGCGGAAAATGCGAGGCAATCAGTGGAAAAAAGCCGCGCGCGGTCAGTGCCATCACGACAATTGCCGCGGTCAGCAGCACACAGACCCACAGCATCGAACTCGACAGAAGCTGCTGCGCGCGCTCGTGGCCCTCCCGCTCCCGCACCCGTACCAGCGTCGGCACCAGCGCCTGGTTCATCGATTCCGAGATCAAATTGATAAGTAGGTTGGGAATCAGAAAGGCCGCCAGAAAGGCGTCCATCGCGTCCGAACGGCCATAGACCCCGGCGACGGTGAACTCCTTGAAGGTGGCGACAATCTTTACCAGAATCCCCGCCGCGGTCACCGACGCCGCTGCGCGGAAAATGCGCCGGTTGACGCTTGCGCCCTGGAAAAGCCGTGCGAGTTGGGGGATAGGAAACATGGGTGAACGTAGAGAAAGTGAACTGGTCAGGTAATAGGGCTAGTGATAGCGCCATAGCAAGCTTCCCTGCTTGTGTAAGTCAGCATCGAACAGCACAAAACCATCCGTATCTTCTGGCTGGCTTAGAAAAAAGATCAGTTCAGACCTTCCGTCATTGTCGTAATCGCCAGCATCAAGGAGAGACATGAATGAGCCGATCCGTCGAACGTTGCCATCTGCAGAAATAAAAAACCACGGATCGGAAAGTGGATCATTGGGGTCATCGACATATCCACATTCTCCCGCATTCAAAGTCGCTTCGACCAAGAATGAATTCTTATTCGACGCATACGCAACAGGCAAACTTAGGGAAGAGTCTGGAAACTTCCAGTTGTGTTGTAGAACCTGTTCTTCCTTGCAACGATCCACATGAGGATAGTCACGGCGAAATGCTGCACGGACAAGAGTCGCAATCTCATCAGGTGGCTTGGGTATACGCTTCCAGCCATCCGGATCACTCACAAATGGCTTGGATACCAAAACTAGTGGGCGTCTTACTTTGCCGGGCCCGTCTGCCATCAATCCTGCAAATTGCTGAGACGGAGCGCCAACAAACGGAATTGAGTTGAAGGGAGTATCAATACACTGAACAAACGTTAGAAATCCTATACACCATTTTTTCGAATCTCTATCGGTAGGTTCTGCATGACCTCTTACCTCACCAAGACTTCTGCCGTCAAATGCAACCGTCCATACCATATCGGCAGGTATCGTGCCGGTAGTCACATCATGCCATCCGGTACAGTTTTTTTTGAATGCTGGCCGAATTAGCCGCTGACTGGCTACTCCTGGCTTCCAGTTAACCATTTCCTCTCGCGCATCATCTAGAATCCCGATATAAATCTTACTCGTACATTTTTTCGGGGTAGTTTGTGCACAGAGAACTGCGCTAAGGATTAGCAAACAGATCGATACATTTGCAATATGTGCTCTATTCATGGTGGTCTTCCTCTTAACCAGAAACTGACCTATTGTAGGAGTTTGGCACAGCAGATGGAAAGCACTCGGCCACCTCCTCCGGCTCATCGGCAGCCAGCCGTCCGGCCAGCGCGATGATCGCCAGTAGCAGCCAGGTGCTGCGATTCTCCTCCACGGTAGCCACCATCGAGGTAATGCCCCAGACCAAAAGATCCAGAGCCATCGCCCAGCGAAGCTGCCCTTTCATTTGCGTGATGGACCAGATCGCAACGGTCACAATGGCCACAGCCATAAACAGCGCAACCAGGCCGCCGCCGACAGCGATGGAAAGCGCCGTGTTATGCGCCGTGTCGAGGGGCGCGAGGCCCGCCGCCGAGACAAACGAGCCCGCCCCCGTGCCCAGGACCGGCGCCCGCACAAAAGCATGCCAGCCGGCCGTCCAGATGTTCCACCGCTGGTTCAGGCCGCCACCCTGAAGCTGCTCGGTAATGGTGGCCAGCCGCTCAAAGCTGCCGCTGGGAATTATCCACCACAGCAGAGCGGCCAGCGGCGGCAGAACCAGCGCTCCGGCCAAAATCCTTTTCGGATGGCCGTATACCAGCAAAACTCCGCTGCCCGCGAGCGCCACCACCGCCGCCAGAAATCCTCCGCGAGAAGCGGTAAGCAGTACTGCAACCAGCGCCAACGGCAGGTAGCCCGCCGCCAGCAGCCGCCACGGCCAGCGCCGCTCACTGTTTACCAATAGAGCCGCCAAGGGAAATCCCAGGTTGAGAAAACGGGCCACATCGTTGGGGTCCTGACCGGCAGCGGCAAAGCGGATCTGCTCGGCAGCCATGGCATCCGCGGAGACGAAATTGGCAATGGTCAGTAGTGCCAGCACCCAACTGCCGGTTACGAAGGCTCGCAACAACGCGCGCAGATCGACGGCGCTTTCGGCAAACTCCCACACCAGCCACACGATCATCATCTCCTGGAAGTAGCCGCGCATCCTGCCCAGGGTAACCAGCGGCTCGATGGTCCAGAAGTAGGTGCAACAGAACCAGAGATAGAGGGCCAGCACCATCCACTGCATCACTCCGGGAGTGCGTATGCGGCCGGCCTGTAGAACCGCTGGAATCGCCACCAACAGCAACAGCAAGCCCACAATACGGGCAATGTTGCCTAGCGGCTCACCCAGATCCAGGGAGTACTCCCAGGGAATCGCAAATGCGAAGATCAGCAACAAGAACCAGGCAATGCGGCGCATGATGCGAAACCTCTCAGGGAAGATTTGCGGCAATGCCAAGCTCTTCTGCTATGCCGCGGAGCCGCTTATCTTTCGTCCACAAGAGGGTGGACGAATGGAGGAAGATGGAAGCAATCAGGTGTGCATCGACCAAGCCAATTCCCCGGTTGTAGAGGGAACGCATTTCAATCATCTGCCGTACTTCACTGATTTGCGCCACACTTAGCTGCTGCAATCGGTCCAGCCATGCAAGTGTCTTCGTACGCTCTTGCAACGATCCAAGGGCCAACTCCGCAACGATGAACGGATGCATGACGATATTTAACTTGGCAAGCTGCCTGCGCAACTCCTTGTTATCTGAGCGAAAATGGTCAATCCAAACCGTTGTATCCGCTAGGATCATTGTTATTCCACCCGTCGGCGTGGAATATCTTTGAGTTCCGGCATAGTGCCGCCCAACGCAGCCAACCTGCGTGAGCTTTCCCGCTCAATCAGGGATTTCAGAGCTTCTCGGATGAGAGCAGTCTTTTCGGCTACGCCCGTGAATTCCTGGGCCGTGCGGACAAGATCATCGTCAAGCGCAAGTGTTGTTCTCATACAGCCTCCATGCATCAATTATAGCATCATTTGATGTCATATTTATATGCATCATCCCTAGAATCTCTCAAATCATCAGTACCTCTGAGAATAAACCAGCGCGGAGTAAATCGTGACGCCGATCGCCGACTGTATGGCCGATTCCACGGTCTTGTTCCAGATGTTTTTGGCCGTCGAGTCGGGCACGTAGAGAATGTCGCGGTCGCGGATAGGCTGATCCGGCTCTCGGCCGTGCAACATGCGCTTCAGGTTGAGGCTGGTGAGCGTTCTCCCGCCTTTCTGCTCGCGGATAAGGATAGCCTTGCTCAGAGCGGCATTCTGTGACGGCCCCCAGGCCAGAGAAAGCGCCTGCACCACCGTCAGTCCTTGCGCAGGGTCGACCGGAAACCCGCCGGGACGCAGTACATCGCCCACTACGTACACCAGCCCAGCGCGGCTCACCTGCACGGTATCGCCGGGGGCCAGTTCCGGATTGTGGTCAACGGCAGTGTCGGTTCCGCTGGGATCCAGCACCACTGGATGCGGCGTCTTAGCGTCGTCGCGGTGGAAGACGTTCACCAGCCGCCCCGCGTTCGGTGACAGGCCGGAGGCGGCCGAGATCAAATCCAGCAGCCGATGATGCAGCGTGTAGGGATAGACGCCGGGACGAACTACCTCGCCCAGCACGCTCACATCCTGCCCGGCATAGGAGGTCACTAGCACGGAGACCAGTGGATGCAGCAGCATTCCCTGGGCGATCAGCGCCGCCTCGATGGCGCGCGCGGCAGATTGCTCGTTCAACCCGCCGACCTGCACCTCATGAATCATGGGCAGCGTCACCGTGCCCATTGGAGATACGCGCACCATGGAATGGAACTCCAGTGTGTGAACCTCGCTCACATCCAGAAAATCGCCGGGCGCTATGGGAGCGGGCATGGGAGTGGCCGACTGTATGCCGGCCATCGGCGGCACACTGGCCTGTCCGGGGTTGTCCCAGGTTGCCGGCGCCTCCTTGGGATTGGGAAGAATGCGCGTATCCTGCGAGGCGGGCAGCCGAACCACTCCCGTGGGCAGGCCAGAGGTGCTGGGCGTGGGCGCCTGGGCGTGAATGGCCGCACCGGCCAGCAGAACAGCAAGCAGCGCCAGAACCGCGCGGCCAGCAGAAGAATGAGAGGAGGGGTGAATCGACTCCATAAGGAACGCGCCTCCAATCGCCAGCCAAAGGCTGACAAAGAGTGTGATGAGCATATAAAGCGGCAGATCGGGCGCCACCGGCTTGTCCGGCTGGCGGGCAGCATCCACCACCGAGATATTCGAGCTTTGCACGCCGGCGGCCAGCCCTGCTTCTTCTACCTTCTCCAGCACCCGCACATACAGCTCCTGGCTGGCGTTGGCTTCTTCGCGCATGGCCGCGTATTGCGTGGCCGCCTCATTGGCTTTCATGCCTTCCGCGGTCAGTTCTTCGAGATTCCTGCGCACCAGTTGCTCGCGGTCGGCAGCCGTCTGCCAGGCGCTGCGAAATCGCTCTACCAGCTTGGCGTCCTCAGCCTTTTTTTGCTGGTCCAGATTCTGTAACAGGCCGCGAATCTCCACTACGCGGGGAAAGTTGGGGCCATGTTCAATGCTCAGCATGGACTGTTCCTGTTCCAGTTCGCTACGACGAGAGTGAATCTGCTCCAGCAGCGCTGTGGCAAAGTTGCCGCTTTCAGCCTGCAAGCGCGGGTCAGAGGCGATCACCAGCTCCGGATCGCCATGCTGGGCCGCGCGGTACTGAGCCTCGCGCAGAATGCGGTCCGTGGAGGCGGCCACCAACTGCCGCCCCAGCTCATCGATCTCCAGCACGGCCGAGGTGTGCTCGGTCTCACCCGGCTGGCCATTGGCCAGAGTCTCGGGGGTGGTCAGCAGGCCATGCTCCCGTTGGAAGGCCGCCAACCGCTGCTGGTCCTGATCCACCCGGGACTTCAACTCCTTGAGCTGGCTATCCAACCATGTCGTAGCTTGAGCGGTGGCCTGCACCCGCGTTTCCGTGTCCTGCTCGCTATAGGCGCGAATCAGGGCATTTACCACGTTGGCCGATAGTGCCGCGTCCGTCGATCGGAAGCGAATCTCAATCAGCAGCGTGCGCGGCAATGTCTGCACACGCAGCCGCCGCTGGAAGCGTTCCAGCAGCCATTCCTGGGCATCGGCAGACGGCGCATCGGCGCGAAAATCAGGAAACTTGCTGGCAAATCTGCCCATGAACCCCGGCGCCTGATAAAGCTTGAGGCTGGTAATCACCCTCCAGGCCAGTTGGTCGCTGCGGAAGACGTTGGCCAGCGTCTCCTGCTGCACCGGCGCGGAGAGAATGGAGGCCGACACAAACGGCTCCTGCGCCTCCAGGTTGAGCGCCGAGAGGGGCGAACTGCGCAACGCCACCTTGGCGCTGGCTTCGTATTGATTGGGAGCAATCAGGCAATAGAGCAGGCAGGCCAGCAGCAATCCACCCACCACCCAGCCAATCAGGCGACGGCGGCGAACCAGCACCTCCCAAAGCTCACTCAGGGTTCGTGTGGAGTGGTGCCCGCCGTTGGCGGGCTGCGCATGAGGCTCCTGATCGGAATCGTAGGGTGAATCAAACGGAACGTCGTTTACTTCCGGCACAGACAGGGCTCCTCCCTCCCAATATTCATTAGGTGGAGGCAGACCTGGGATTCAAAACGTGACAATTCTACAAAGTGAATCTCCGCCAGTTTGCCTGATTGAAATCAATCCGTCAATAGATTCCCTTACTGGTGAAATCCGGGTGTGGAAAAATCGCCAGATTACCGGGTTTTCACGCCGCGCCACTAGCCTATGGAATCATGTTTACAGCGGATACGTATACGCGCCGATGGCCCACCCGCCACCAGAGCTATTCTGGCTGTTAAGAATTACATTTGACGGCCAGGCCGAGGCAGGGTTGATTTCATATTGATACGTTAGTCCAATATTCAAGCCTGCGCCGATGGCGGGAGAGTACTGGGAAAGCGTGAAAATGTTCGTTGAAGTATTTGTAAAGAGAGGATCAGACTCCACGGAATGGGAGCATCCAGTTCCGCCGCAATTGCCTGGCGCAGATTCCCATGCGTCATAAGTTGATTCATACCTGTCATACCCTGCTCCGGTTGGCTGAATCCCCCATACAATAAAATTTGATGATGCGGGCCCGAAGTCATTAAAAGTATAGACATTTCCGGAACCATACACTCCGTAGTTATCACAGCCTTCGCCAACGAATAAATTCGGGCCATTTATCGTGTTCACGGCGATATTATTGATTACGGAATTATTCGCGCATCCGCCCGGAACAGCGCCGCTGCTAGGTCCCATAAGCACAATGCCCCCGCCGGTATTGCCACTTACTGTATTGTTATATATCAGTATCCCAGTAATACTCTGTTGCGCATCGGCAAAAGCTCTTATACCAGTGGATCCATTTCCGTAAACAACATTGCCGTAAACAGTTTCTCCACTATCTGCATCCAACTCGATGCCGTCCCCGGTATTGGAATATACCTCGTTGTAACGAATAATTGCCCCTGCTCCGATTGTGTCAAAATCCATGCCGCGCAGAGCCGCGCTTCCTCCCGCTACGCCGTTTGAATAAATAAGGTTGTTTTGGACAATAATATTTGTCGTTAAAGGGCCGCCCCCGTTAAGAGCAGACGCCTGATCTGCGGTCGGAACGGTGCTCAATTGGCCGTTGTCATGCACGGTATTTCCGTCGATTAGAACACTTGACGATTGGAATATATTGATTCCTTCGCCGCCATTATATGCAACCGTAGAAGAGCTGATCGTATCGTTCGCGGAATAGACTATCTGAATGCCCATAACGTAATTGTTAATCGAAGTCACTCCGGAAATGATGACATTATTATCACCACCAGCTCCCAGGCCTACGCCTACTACATTCGCGCCTTGGGTTTGCATATTGGAGATGGTGATATACGAAACGGCATACAATTCGATGGCATAATCCCTTTGGCTCGCTTCGATGGTATGTCCGCTTGGATTGTCGTCACCAGTCAGCCGTATCCATATTTCGCTATTCGCCGTATCAAGATACCATTGTCCAACCGCAAGCGAGTTGACACTCGTTGTATTCTGCGTAAGCCTTTTGCCGTCCTCAAAGACCTGGCTTGGAATAGTCGCATAATTTTCAGATTCATAGTTGCCTTCGGTCGAAGGAGTAACTGTATACGGAGCATAGTAAACGATTGCCGTAGCCGTGCCTGCTGTAACTTGTTCCGGCTGCCAACCAGAAAATAAATTCGTCCCGCTGATGATGGGAAGAGGGGATGCAGAATCTCCGAATGCACTAAAGGTAATCGGCTCGCCTACGGAACCATTGGACATATGACCGCCATCTATGTCCATCAACTGTTCCCGCCATATTTCGCCACGCCTGAAGAGAATCGTATCGCCTGGATTAAATGCTTTGGAACTAATATCGGCAACGGTTGCGAACGCCATTGCCGAGCCTGTGCCACAAACAAAGGTTGTTGGGTTGTAAGTAGTGCAATCAGGCGTTGCAGAGGCGACATTGATATCAGGAATGGTGTTGTCCACGTAATACACATTTCCCGATCCACTCGATGAACTCGCTGCCGCCGCGATCCCCGTGCCGCTTAAAGGCACCGTTTGCGCTGTTTCGCTAAGATCAGAGGCAATGCTCACGACCGCATTCAACGTCCCGGAAGCAATCGGGCTGAAGGTCACCGTAATGGTGCAACTGCCGCCCGCCGCCACGCTCGTGCCGCACGTGTTAGTCTGCGAGAAGGAGCTGGAGTTGGCGCCGCTAATCGAAATGCCCGACCCCGTGTCGTTCAGGATCAACGCTCCGTCTCCTGTGTTGTAAAGCGTGATGCTTTGCGCCTCCGCGGTCGCGCCTACAGGGGTGCTCTCAAAGGTCAAGCTGGCCGGAGATGACAGGTTCACCACCGGGATAGTCCCTGTCCCGCTCAGAACCGCCGTCTGCGGCGATCCGCTCGCGTTATCCGCAATGCTTACAGCCGCATTCAACGTCCCGTCTGCAGTTGGGATACACGTAACCGTAATCACGCAGCTGGCACCGGCTGCCACGCTCGTGCCGCACGTGTTGGTCTGAGAGAAGGAGCCGGCGTTTGCGCCGGAAATCGAAATGCCCAGTCCAGTGCCGCTCAGGCTTAGGGCATCGTTTCCGGTGTTGGTGAGTGTAATGGCCTGCGTTGCCGATGCCGTATTCACAGGGGTACTCGCAAAGGTCAAACTGCTTGGCGACAAGCTCACAGCAGAGGCAGTTTCCGTCTGCGGCGATTCGGCTGTACCAGACGATACAATTTTGGAATTCAATTGACAACCCGCAACGGCTATCATTAGAAGCGTCACAGCGAACCACAGAGATAATGTGCTGATTTTCATTGACTTTTTCTCTCTTTGTGGTCATCGACACAAAAAGGAAAAAGTATCTCAATGAATGAGCGAGTCTAGCGTACAGAGGTAATATGAAGGGAAACGATTTATGCGATTCATGCGAAAACTGATATCTGCTGCCACAATTCACGCCGAGTATCCAGTTTGAGGCCCGAGGCGTTTTCCGTGTGAGCATTGAAAATACTTAAGCAACCATGCCCTGGGCATACCTCGACTCGTCCTTCCTCTCAAGGCTCACCGGCAAAAAAGCACTCAGGATTTGCTATTTTTCACTGCAATCGCCGCCGCTTCGGTACCACTCGACGGTACGCCGCAGGCCTTCGCGGAAATCGACGCTGGGTGTGTAACCCAGCAGTTCCCCGGCCAGGCGAATATCGGCCAGCGAGTCGCGGATGTCGCCGGCGCGTGGCGGAGCGTAGGCCGGCTTGCCGTTGTAGCCAGTCAACTCCCGCAGCATTGCGAATGTCTCATTCAGCGTGATGCGGCTGCCGGTTGCCGTGTTAATCACCCGCCCCGAGACCTTTGCCGCTGGGGCAGCAGCGGCCAGCAGATTGGCCTCCACCACGTTGTCAATGTAGGTAAAGTCGCGGCTCTGCTCGCCGTCACCGTAAATGACGGGCTGCTCTCCGGACAGCATCCTGCGGCAGAAGATGGCAAGTACGCCTGAGTAGTGCGAGCCTGGGTCCTGATACGGCCCAAAAACATTAAAGTAGCGCAGCGTCACTGTTTCCAGCCCATACACGCGGGTAAAGGCTTTCATGTAGAACTCGCCTGCCAGCTTGGCCGCTGCGTAGGGGGAGATGGGGTTGGGCAGCATCTCTTCGTGCTTGGGCAGGGTGGGCGTATCCCCATAGGCAGACGACGACCCCGCGTAAATCACCCGCCGCACATGGGCGTCGCGGGCGGATAATAACAAATTCAAGGTAGCGTCCAGGCAGTTCCGGTTGGTGCTTGCGGGATCGGCTACAGAGCGCGGTACCGATGCCAGCGCCGCCTCGTGAAAGATAATCTCCACCCCCGCGCAGGCCTTCGCGCAGATTGCCGGATCACTCAGGTCGCCTTCAATAAACTCCATCGCTTCCAACCCAGCCAGGTTGGAGCGCTTGCCGGTGATAAAGCTGTCGATGCCGCGGACGTTCTCGCCGCGAGCCAGTAATGCTGCGGCAATCGAGCGGCCGATAAAGCCCGCGGCTCCGGTTACGAGATAAGTAGGCAAGAAAATTCCCCAAAAATTAGCCTGTTTGCGGCGGACATCCTCTTCCGCAGCCCACTCTAGAGAGAATACTACTCTCAGGGCAAGCCGTTGGTATGCAACCTGTAAACAGCAGGGTCAGTTTTTGGCTCTACAATCAAGAACATGACTACTGCGTCCGAGAGCCGGCTGGCCGGCCTCAAAGAAAGAATAGACTCCCGGGAAGCCCGCATCGGCATCGTCGGGATGGGATATGTGGGCCTGCCGCTGGCGCTTTTGTTCAGCGGCCAGCGCTTCCGGGTGACAGGCTTCGATGTCGCTCCAGACAAGGTGAAAACGCTCAACGCCGGTGGCTCCTACATTGTGCGCATTTCCCCCAGCGAGATTCAGGAGGCGCAAAAGGCCGGCTTCCGCGCCACCGCGGACTATTCCGAGGCCGCCCAGATGGACGTGGTCATCATCTGTGTCCCCACCCCTCTCAACGAGCACCACGAGCCCGACCTGAGCTTCGTAACCGGGACAGTCACCTCGCTCGCTCCCTGGTTGCATGAAGGCCAGCTCATTGTGCTGGAAAGCACCACCTATCCAGGCACCACCGAGGAAATTGTCGTGCCCCTGCTGGAAGCCGGCAACCCGCGCGGCCTGAAGGTTTCGCGTTCACTCGACCAGTCCGGTGTCCACGTTGCCTTTTCGCCCGAGCGCGAGGACCCCGGCAACACAGATGTGGCGCGCCACGACATTCCCAAGGTCGTCGGAGGCTGCGGCCCGGCAGCCACCCAACTCGCCTCGGCCATTTACGGCGCCATCTTCCGCCGCGTGGTGACGGTCAGCAGCCCCTCGGTGGCGGAGATGACCAAGCTGCTGGAAAACATCTACCGTTGCGTCAATATCGCGCTGGTTAACGAGCTCAAGCAGCTCTCGATGAGGATGGGCATCGACATCCATGAGGTGATCGATGCGGCCAAAACCAAGCCCTTCGGATTCCAGGCTTTCTATCCCGGCCCCGGCCTCGGCGGCCATTGCATCCCCATCGACCCCTTTTATCTCTCCTGGAAGGCCAGGCAGTTCGATTTCCGTACCCGCTTTATCGAGCTGGCCGGCGAAATCAACACGAATATGCCCTACTTTGTGATCGAGAAGATCGCCGCCGCCCTCAATCAGCAGCGCAAATCCATCAATGGAGCGAAGATTCTGGTGCTGGGCGTGGCCTACAAGCGCGACATCGACGACCTGCGCGAGTCGCCTTCGCTGACCATCCTCGAGCTGCTGCGCGAAAAGGGCGCTGAGGTCTCCTACAATGACCCCTACTTTCCCACCGTGGGCCACGGCCGTCACTATGCCCTCGACATGACCAACACTCCGCTCGACAACCTCGGCCAATACGACGCCGTGGTCATTGTCACCGATCACTCTACCTACGACTACAAGGCCATCGTCGAGCAATCGCAGTTGGTGATTGACACACGCAACGCCACCAAAGGCAACGAGTCGCCGAAAATTGTGCGCTGCTGAGAGATGCTATCTATTTCTCGGCCAGATGCGCCTGGACGCATCTGGTCCTCTTTGTTCTCCGGCACTTGCATGTCTTCGCCGCAGCGTTCATAATGACCATAGGACAGCATTGGATGAGCACTGAAACAATCCAACCCGATTATGTAACCCTCTACAGGCGGGCTTTCGCTGAATACGGAACGCACGCCCTGTGGAACCTGCGCGCCTTCGACTCGCCTTCTTACGACGATGCGCTGGTCGTGGCGCGGGCTTTGCGCATTGAAGGCGACCTGGTTGCGCGCCGCTTGGCGGAACAGATCGAGCAAGCCTGTCATGCCGCTGTCTAAGTTACAAATCGATATTCTCAGGCTGCTGTCCTCGCACCGGAGCCCGGAGAGCTTTGTTGGAGGCTCGACACCGCTGAACCGCAACACGCTGCGCCGCTCCGGCGATATCGACATATTCCATGACCGTGAGGAACGTGTTACGGAAGCCGCTCTCAACGATGCCCGCGCCCTGGAAGATACGGGTTACAGCGTCACTTGGCTCCGCCAGCTTCCCTCGATCCATACTGCCCAAATCGTCTCAGGAAATGAATCGACACGTTTGGAATGGGTAGCAGACAGCGATTTTCGCTTCTTCCCCGCCATTCCCGATGAGGTCTTCGGCTACGTACTGCATCCCGCCGATCTGGCCATGAACAAGGCCATAGCAGCTGCTGGGCGGCGCGAGGTGCGCGACATTGTCGATCTCGTAAACATCCATGAGACCGTCCTTCCACTAGGCGCCATTGTGTGGGCCGCTGTAGACAAATCGCCCGGTTTTACGCCGGAGGGTCTCATCGCCGAGATTCGCCGTAACGCTCGCTATTCTGCCGCCGACTGGAAGGCGCTGCTCACCGCTGAACCGATTGACCCGGCAACAGTCCTCGTTCGTCTGCGTGCCGCTCTTGAGCAGGCCGAAACCTTCGTCGCCCGCATGCCCACCGAAAAAGCAGGCTTGCTTTTCCTGGACAATGGCCGCGTGGTCCAGCCCGACCCGGACCATCTTGACCGCTACCAGACTCATGCAGGACAACGGCGCGGCCACTGGCCGGCCAGTTCGGAGATCACCTCCGCCATGCTGGAGCGGTACAACCAAAAGCCGGGCTTGTAGCACCTCCTGGACACCCCACGACAGCCGCCCACCCCATCTTGTATCTTTGGGAAGTTCGCTTATGCTCCCTCTATCTGCAACCCTGGCTGAACCTCAGACCTTCTCTCTCGCGGAGAAACTGCTTCTTGTCCTGCTGATCGCCGCCTCCGCCACGGCCTTCTGGCTCCGTTTCCGCATCGTACTCGGCAAAATCCTCCGCTCCAAGCCCGACGCCGGCTTCCGCCTCTTCCCTATCGGCAAGCGCCTCTTGGATTTTCTCTGGGAGGTCGCCTTCCAGGCCAAAGTCATCCGCCAACGTCCTCTGCCCGGCCTGGCCCACGCCTTTGTTTTCTGGGGCTTCTGCTCCTTTGTCCTGGTCACACTGAACCACTTCGCCTCGGGACTTGGCTTCGGCTTTCTCTCGCCCGCAAGCCGCTTTGGCCGCTTCTACTTCGATTTTGCCGCCATCTTCGCCCTGGCCTGCGCCGCTGGCATCTTCGGCCTTTTCGTCCGCCGCTTCCTCGTCCGCCCCAAATGGCTGGGCGAAAAACTTTCCTGGCAATCCGGCTTCATCGCCTTTCTTATCTTCCTGCTGATGGTCACCTACCTGGCCGCGTTTTTTGTCGTCGACGCCGATCCCGCCACGCGCATTCTCTGGTGGGTCCACACGCTGGCCATTCTGATCTTTCTGCCTATCATTCCCTACACCAAACACATGCACTTAGTCCTCAGTCCGGCAACCGTCTTTCTCTCTCGCGGCGGCTTCAGCAGGATTCCTCCGCTCGCGGGCGACGAGGACTTCGGCCTCATCGCCGGAACGGACCTGACCCGGCTGGTAAGCCTGCAAGCCTACTCCTGCGTGGAGTGCGGCCGCTGCACCGAGCACTGCCCCGCCGCGAACACCGGCAAACTTCTCAATCCAAAGGAGATCATCCTTGGCCTGCGCGGCTATCTAAACGATCTCGGCCCTGCTTCGGACGCACCGCTAATGGAAAGTTTGGCCGCACCGCAGGTGCCCTTTCAATGCACCACATGCGGCGCCTGCGAGTTCCAGTGTCCAGTGGGCATCGAGCATCTGCCCATCCTCATCGGCCTGCGCCGCGGCGCGGTCAACACCGGGTCCTGGGCGGACGGCCGGGGGACGAAACTTTTTCTGGCACTCGAACACGGCTCAAACGCCCACGGACTGCCCGCGTCCGAGCGCGATAAATTTATCGAGAAGGCCTGCCTACCCATCTTCGATGGAACTCAAGAGTATTGTCTCTGGCTGGGCTGCATGGGCGGCTACGATCCCAAGGGCCGCGAGATCATCGCCGACTTCGCCCGCGTCATGAACTACCTCGGCGTGAGCTTCGGCGTCCTGCGCAAGGAAAAATGTTGCGGCGACCCGGTCCGCCGCCTGGGCAACGACCTCGTCTTCCAGCAGCTGGCCGAATCCAACCTCGAAGCCCTGGCCCAGACCAAAACCAGAAAAATCATCTCCATCTGCCCCCATTGCGTGCGCACCATTCAGGAAGACTGGAAAGAGTACGGCACGCCGCCCGCCGTCGAGCATTACAGCGAATTCCTCGCACGCCATGCGGATAAGCTCCCCAAAAAGCGCTCCAGCTCGGAGAGCATCGTCTACCACGACCCCTGTTACCTGGGCCGCTATCGCAATGTCTACAAGCAGCCGCGCACCGTAGTTAAGCTGGCCGGAAAGCTGGTCGAGGCTCCGCGCTCTCATGCTCGCAGCTTCTGCTGCGGCGCGGGCGGCGGACTGGTCTTCCTCGGCGAAGAGACCGGCGAGCGCATCGGCAAGGTGCGCGCCGCTGAGTTGGTCTCCACTGGAGCCACAACCATCGCCACCGCCTGCCCCTTCTGCAACAGCATCTTCCGCGATGCGCTGGCGGAAAAAGGCGAAGCCGCTCCGCAACTGCTCGACATTGCCCAGTTGACCGCGCGAGGATTGCCTACAAGCGGAACAAGCTAGAGTTTTGTGTTTCCCAGCTCACATAATCGAAATCTGGGACACTCAATTAAAATCAACAAGAGAAAAATATGAAAATCATCGTCGCCATCAAGCAAGTCCCCGAGCGTGATGCGCAAATCCGCATCGACGCCGCAGGAAAATGGATTGAAGAATCCGGCCTGCAGTACACCATGAACGAGTCCGACGCCTACGCCCTCGAAGAGGCTCTCCAGCTCAAGGAGAAGCACGGCTGCGAAGTGGTCGTGCTCACCGCCGGTCCTGAGCGCGTCGGTTCCACCATCCGCGAGGCTCTGGCCAAGGGCGCGGACCGGGCGATTCACATCGACTGCGCCGACATCGCCCAGCGCGACGCTCTTGGCGTGGCCCGTCTCCTCGCCGCCGCCGTCAAGCCCGAAAACCCCGACCTCATCCTCACCGGCCTCCAGTCCGACGACCTCGGCCAGGGCCAGACCGGCGTCATCCTTGCCGAACTGCTCGGCCTGCCCCACTCCTCGCTCATCCTGCATGTGGACAAAACTGAGACCGGCCTGACCGTCAAGCGCGAACTCGAAGAAGGCTGGTTCCAGTTGATTGAGCTGCCCACCCCCGCCGTGCTCACCATCCAATCCGGCGGCAACAAGCTGCGCTACGCCACTCTGATGGGCATCAAGCGCGCCAAAACCAAGGAGGTGCGCACCGTGATGGCAGCCGATCTAGCCGTAACCACTGCCCCAGTCGTAATTCTGGAGCGCGTATCTCTGCCGCAAAAACAAAAATCCACCCAGATGCTCGCCGGCTCGCCCAAGGAAGCCGCTGCGGCGCTGGTAGAAAAATTGAAGTTCGAAGCGAGGGTGCTATGAGCGGCGTATGGGTGGTCATCGAAGAGCGGGATGGGCGCGTCAGTCGCATCAGTTGGGAGGCCGTAGCCGCCGGTCAAAAACTAGCCGCGCTCGTCGGCAAGCCCGCAAATGCCGTCGTCCTCGGCGCAAAAACCGAGTCCCTCGCCGCCGAAGTTGCCGCCAAAGCGCTGGCCAAAGTTGTCCGCATCGAGCACCCGCTGCTGGCTGCATACACGGCCGACGGCTTTACCCTGGCCCTGCAACAGTTTTTCGCCACCGAAAAACCGGACTACATGGTCTTCCCTCACACCTACCAGGTGCGCGACTACGCTCCCAAGCTTGCAACGCGTCTCGGCCAGACGCTCATCGGCGATGTAACCGCCATCGCAGACGGCCCCCTCTTCACCCGCCAACTCATGCAAGGTCGCCTCAACGGCTCTTACCGGCACACCGGCAAAGGCCCCTGCATTGTCTCCGTGCAGGCCGGAGCCTTTCGTGCCGACGAGGCTCAAGCCGGCGCGGTAGCAATTTCCCTCTTCTCACCCTCCATTGAGCCGTCCCAGATTCGCACCAAACCCAGCGAGCGTTTCCGCAGCGCGGCGCAGACCGTGGACCTGGGCTCGGCGCAACTCATCGTCGGCGTTGGCCGCGGCATCAAAGACGCCGCTAACATCCCCATGGTTCAAGAGCTGGCCATCGCCCTCGGCGCGGAGTTGGGCGCATCCCGGCCCATCTGCGACAACGGCTGGCTGTCCATGGAGCGTCAAATCGGCAGCTCCGGACAGACCATCGCACCCAAGCTCTACGTGGCTCTGGGCATCTCCGGCGCCATCCAGCACCTGGTCGGCATCAAGGGCTCGCAATGCATCGTCGCCATCAACAAGGACCCCGGCGCACCCATCTTCGAAGCCGCCGATTATGGCATTGCCGGCGACTTGATGGAATTCGTTCCGGCCCTGACCGAGGCGGTGAACGCTGCCCGGCAGTAGAAACAGTGCGTGACTTTCCTCCCAGCCTGCCTGAGCATTAAGCGCATACAAAAACTCGGCCCGCGGTATCAACTAGCGCTATACTGTTCCGTAACTGAAATAAGAACGGTTATTCCGGTTGGAAATGGGGAACAACAATATGAGCCTGAACTTAATCGCATTTCTGGTCTTGCTGGCGCTCGCGGCGGCCATCCCGACGATTCTCTTTCTTCTGTTGCGCGACAGTCTTGCCGATTTGCTGCGCCGCACTCTCAAGCTGCAGGCAGGAATCACTTTTTATCTGCGTTCCTTTCTTCTCCTTCTTTATCTTGCGGCTCTGTCGGGCGCCATTGGAATCGTCTTTGATTTGAAGCCGGAATCCCACTTCATTGAATACGTTTGGAAGGAAGCCGCAGGCCTGTCTTCATCCATTCAGTATTTGGTCATATTTGTTTCCATCTACCTGGTTCTTATCACCATTCTGGTTGCCACGCTGAAGGTCAAAGTTGACAGATGATCAATATCTGATCGTGTCCTATTTCGTCTGCGCCGCCTTTTCTCTAGCGGCGGGCATCCTGGTCTATCTCTATCTTCGGCGGCCCTTCGCTGCTGTGGCCGTCTCTGCGCCAGGCAAGCATCTTCCTATGCTCCTCAAACGCCTCTTTCCTTGCGGATTGCTCTTCCCCGCCCTGCTGGGATTTCTTTCTGTCTCCTATCAGGGTTGCGGCCAGTCGTACGCAGACATCGTTGCAAACAGGGATTATCTCGTCGCCAGAAATCAGGAACAGCTCTCTGCGATCTTGTTCTACATCGTGCTCGCAATCCTCTTCTGGAATCTCATTGCCCTCCTTATCCTGAGGTCAGCGCAGTCCGAATCAGCAAAGAAGCGTTGAGAGAGATTTTTCCTGAATGCCGGGATCCGCATAGCCCATTACGCGGGTGAGGACGGGATGGCGCGAAATCGCCAGGTTTTGCCACCGCACATTCGCCATTGACGCCGGCAACTTGAATGAGCTAATCTTGGCCCCGAATTGGCCTTGAGCCAAATCAAAGGAGATCACACTATGAGAATCGTAGCTCGCGTCATTATTTTGTCATTTGCGTCGGTGCTGGCATACGCGCAAGGGCCAAAGTCCTGTGAGGAGTTGAAGGCGGAGATCGCCAAAAAGGTGGAAGCCCACGGCGCCAAGGCATACACGCTGGAAATCGTTCCCAAGGACAAAGAAGCGGAAGGTAAGGAAGTCGGCCATTGCGGGGGCGGAACGATGAAAATTATGTACCTCAGAACCTCGCCACCGCCGGCAACCGCCACCATTCGCAATACCGTATCCCCGGCAAAATCTGCTGCTCCGGCGAGAGCTGCAACTACTCCGAAAAAGCCTACGCCTGCAACAGCGAAGCCCTGATCTTCATATGGTTGGCAACGTGGAGGGAGGCGGGGGTTTCTACCCCCGTATAAAACCGACATAATCAACGTGGGCTTTAGCCCCTGAGGGATTACTCCCCCTCCATCATCTCTGACTGTTCCGCCAGCTTCCGCTTCGCCATGACCCACAACTCTTCCAGCTCGGCGGCGGAAAGCTCTTCAAGCGGACGCCCGGAGGCCAGCTCCATGGCGCGAAAGCGCTGACGGAAACGCAGATTGCAGCCGCGCAGCGCCATCTCCGCATCCACGCCCAGGTGACGGCCCAGGTTGACCACGGTAAACAGCAGGTCGCCCAGCTCCGCCTCGACTTTAGGCTTGCGCGCGGGATCACCGGAAGCAGCCTCGGCTTCCAGCTCGGCGGTTTCCTCTGCCAGCTTGGGCAGCAGGTCACGCCAGTTGGGCCAGTCGAAGCCCGACTTGCGCGCCTTGGCGCCCAGCTTGGCAGCTTCGGCCAGAGCCGGCATCGCCCGCTGCACGGAGTCCAATCTCGACGGCGAAGATATCTGCGCCGAATGCGCGTCCGCTGCATGCAATGCCGCCGAATGCGCGTCTGCTGCATGCGATGCCTTTTCCGCTGCCTTGATCTCGTCCCAATTGTGCAGCACCGCTGACGAAGAGCCTTCCACATCGGCATCGACATCAGCGCGGTTGCCCGCAGCCCGAGAAGCCTCCTCGCCAAAAACGTGAGGATGGCGGCGAATCAGTTTGTTATTCAGGTGGTCGAGCACGTCGGCAATTGTGAAGTGGCCCTCGTTTGCCGCCATCTCGGCATAGAACAGGACTTGCAGCAGCAGGTCGCCCAACTCCTCGGCCAGGTGCGGCCAGTCGCGCCGCTCAATGGCGTCGAAGACCTCGTAGGTCTCCTCCAGCGTGTATTTGCGAATGGAATCGAAGGACTGTTCGCGGTCCCATGGGCAGCCGCCGGGTGCCCGCAGCCGCGCCATGATGGCCACCGACTGCTGAAACAAAGCCGCCGCACGCTCCGGATCGGTTGCCCCTACCGGGTCCGATGCAAGCCGCAGTGCAGAATCTTGCGCAGTCGAGCTTTCAGGCGAAGGGTCCATGCACATTCAGTCTACCTTGGGCGCGAGCAGTAGAGATGGTTCATGCGTCTCTGAAGCCGTATACTCAACTCGACTATGATTCGCATTCTAGGGACTATCTTTGCGGGACTGCTGGGACTGGCCTTCGGCAGCTTTCTGAACGTCTGCCTGAGCCGCTGGCCCGCGGGCGAAAGCATCATCCGTCCGCGGTCGCACTGCCGCCATTGCAACCACACGCTTGCCTGGTGGGAGAATGTGCCGCTCATCAGTTGGCTCACACTGCGCGGCCGTTGCCGCACCTGCCACGCATGGATCGGTTGGCGGTATCCGCTGGTGGAGTTGGCGGTGGGGGCGCTGTGGGCAACTTTCGTATGGCGTATTTCTGAGCAGTTTGTGATTTCAGAATCTGCAATTCAACTTGGAATTGTCCCACCACACATTGGGATTATTCCTTTACTCGGAACAATGTTCTTCCTTTGGCTGCTTGTCGGAATTGCAGTACTTGATGCAGAGCATTTTTGGATTGCTGACGCCATCACTTTGCCGGGAATCGCGTTAGGTATTGCATTCTCAGTACTGTCTGAGTCCATATTGCAGACGCCTCTACGAGAGCAATCACAGTTTTGGATTCAGATGGGGGAACACTTGCTCGGCATCCTTGCCGCCGCCGCTCTTATCTTGCTCATCCGCTGGCTCTACTGGCTCGTTCGCCGCCGCGAGGGCATTGGACTGGGCGACGCCAAATTGATGGCTCTCTTGGCCGCGTGGCTCGGCCTTCCGGGCGCGCTTCTTTCGTTTGTTCTGGGAGTTGTGCTCGGATTTTTGGTTGCGATTGTTCTGCTGCTCATTCCGTCGGCGCATAGAGGCTCCGAAAGCTGGGCGCTGAGCAAGTTGCCGCTGGGCACGTTTCTCTGCATCGGCGGAATCATCAGCGCCTTATGGGGACAGCACATTATCGCCGCGTATCTCCGCTGGGCCGGATTATGAGGAGAGTGCAAGCCGGAGCGGAACGCTCCGGCTTATCGCGCTACCTGTCGGTACAGGAGTAGCAAGGATCAATGGAGGCCTGGATGAGCGGCGTGTCGGCGAGTCGCGCGCCCTTCACCATCCAACGGATGGCCGGCATTACGGCAAAGGTTGGCGTGCGCACATGAACGCGAGCGGGATTTCGCGAACCCTCTTTCCAGGAGACCGAGTACATGACCTCTCCGCGCGGCGCCTCGACGCGGGCTGTCGAGGTACCAGTGATGAAGTTGAATTTTTCGTCGCCGGTATGAAACTCGCCGGGCGGCAGCTTAGCTAGCGCCTGACGGAGAATCTTGCAACTCTCCATGATTTCGAGTGCGCGGACGAGCAGCCGGGCGCGCACGTCGCCATCGGGCTGCACGGGCACGTTGAACTCCATTTCCGCATAGGCTGCGTAGGGAGCGTCTTTCCGCAGATCCTGAGGCAATCCCGAGGCGCGCGCCACCGGGCCAACAACGCCGCAGGAAATGGCCTTTTCATTGGTCAGTACGCCGATGCCCGCGCAGCGCGAGCGTGCCGTTCTGCTGGTGGTGAAGATGGGAATGACGGTGCGCACCATCTCGCCTTCCAGCTTCTCAACCATTTTGAGAATCGATTGCGAGTCGGTGATGTCGCGGTTGACGCCGCCGATGCGGTTCATTGAGTAGTTGACGCGGTTGCCGCTAATGGCGGCGAGGATGTCCATCACCTTCTCGCGAATCTCAAAGCAGGTCATGAACATGGTTTTGAATCCCATGAGCTTGGCCGCGATGCCGGCCCACAGCACGTGCGAGTGCAGCCGCTCCAGCTCCGCCATGATGACGCGAATGTATTGCGCGCGCGGCGGCGGCGTCTGACCCGTCAGCCCTTCCATCGCGCGGCAAAAGGTGAGCGTGTGAATGAATGAGCAGATGCCGCAGACCCGCTCCATCAGCGCGATGGCCTGAATATGGTTGCGCGTCTCGGCCAGGTGCTCGATGCCTCGAAAGTTGAAACCGATATGCAGCTTGGCGTCGAGAACCGTCTCGCCCTCGCAGATCATGTCCAGCTTGTAAGGTTCTTCCAAAGCCGGGTGATAGGGGCCCATGGGGATTTTGTAGCTCATATTTTCTCCTGACTCACGGCCACAGCGTTACTCGCGGCCACAGCGTCGCGCAGATTCACGCCCGGAGTCTCTCCCTGGCGCAGAAGCAGCGGCTCATATTCGCGGCCTGTGAAGTCGATGCCATATTCTTCGTGAATCTCGCGCTCAATCCAATCCGCTGCTTCGCACAGGTCATAAATGCTGTCGATGGATTTGCCGGCAAGCGGAAAGGAAAATCCCAGCAACTGGCCATTGATGTCCCAGTGGTACTCCAGTCGAAATCCCTCGTCCTTAGGAAGTTGATAGGCGGTGATGGTGATAAAGCGCGCATGAATTTCGTTCATCGCCTTGGCAAGTTCGCGCACCTTCGTTGCATCCAGCGCAAGCCATTGCACACCGCCCATTTCAACAAAGGATACTGAGATGCCGAGTTTTCTCTGAATCGTCTCAAGCAAACTCATAGTGCGCCTCCATTGGCGGTGCTGGCCGCTTGTTCTGTTTGTCCAGCGGCGACCGCCGCTGGAACTACGGCCGGCTTGACGGTCTGCTTACGGGCAACGGTGTAGGATTTTTTCAACTCCCCGGAAACCAAATAAATCGGCGGGCACTCCGAGTCCTGGCTCAGCGCGTGTTCCTTACAGCCCTCAACGCAGCGCCCGCAAAAGGTGCAATGGCCGGGATCGTAGCTCCAGGTGAACTCGCCCTTGCCCGCCTTGAACTCGATGGCTTTGGCGGTGCAGCGCATTCTGCAGATCGCGCAACCGGAGCAAAGCGTCGGATCGAAGCGCACCAGGCCACGATAGTGCTCGCTCACTTGGGGGCGCGCGGGAAAGAGCAGTGTCCGCGAGCCGCCCCACAGGTTCTTCCACAGCATGGTCAAAATGTTCATGCTTTATACCTCATAAAAAGCGCGGAGGCAACGGCCAGCACCGCGAAGATAATCGTGCATTGCCAGTAAAAACGCACCGTGGTATCGATCTGCAAGCGTGCCGTGGCTGTCGCTACCACCGACAGGAGAAGCACGATGGCAAATGAGAGCGCGACAAAGACCAGAGCGGCAACCCACCACAGAGTGAAAGCCGGAGCAATCAGCGTTGCTACAAGCCCGGTTGCCGCAACCCATTCCAGCCCATGCGAAAGCTCCCACATGGCCAACTCAGGACCTGCATACTCGACCATGGGGCCGGAGTAGATCTCTTGCTCCGCGTTGGGCAGCGAGAAGGGATTGAGATGGAGTTTCGCAGGCAGGCAAACCAGAATCGCCGCAATGCCCAGCCAGCGTAGCGGCGAAGCGGGAAGTGCGGCGAGCGCCTCCAGCCGGAAGGTGTGCTGCGAAGCTGCTATGGAGATGATAGCCAGCAAAAAAACCACGTTATAGCTGACGCTGAGCACGGCCTCGCGCGCCGAGCCGATCTCGCCGAAGATGGAGCGCGAACTAAAGCCCGCCGCGATGATGCACATGGAAGGCAGTTCGAGTAGAGCGAGCAGAAGAATCAAATCGCCCTGAAAGCCGCCCGAGGCAGGCAGCACGGGCAACAGTCCCACCGCACCCGCCGCAGCCGAAACCGCAATCCACGGCCAGGCCTTCATCAGCAGGCCGCCCACACCCGTGAGCCGAGGCGTGTCTTTACCCAGCAGCTTGATGAAGTCGAAAAACGGCTGCATGAAGGGAGGGCCAATGCGACCCTGCATCCGAGCGACGGCCTTGCGTTCCACCCAGAGAAAGAACCACGCGGCGGGCACGGCAAAGAGCAGGCCGGGAAAAATGAGCAGTCGGGCTAATGCAGTTGTCAGACTGCCTAAAATCTCTGGCGTCATCATGCCTGCACCTCCGTGGAACTGCATGCGCAGCTTACGCAATTTTCTCCGGGGTCGTCCACGATCTCGGGCTCAGCGGCTGCAACAGGGGGCTTTGAACCGCGCGCTGCCAGAATTTCCGCGGCTTTGGCAACGCCAAGAATGATGGCGTCAGGGCGGGGCGGGCAGCCGGGTACAAAGACATCGACGGGAATGTGCTTGTGCAGCGGTCCAGCCAGAGTGCGGCTGTCGATGAAGACGTTGGTTGTCGCCGGGCAGGAGCCGATGGCCACCACAGCCTTGGGTCCGTATACCTGGCCGTAGACTGTCTTGATGGCGCCGACTGCGTTGTGCGTGACCGGGCCAGTAACGCAGAGAATGTCGGCGTGGCGCGGCGAGCCTTCCAGGCGCACGCCCAACTGCTCGGCGTCGTAACGCGGCGAGAGGGCGGCCACAATCTCAATGTCGCAACCGTTGCAACTGCCGGAGTTCATGTGAAAGAGCCATGGGCTGTGGCTGCGGCAATAGCACATCAATTTACTCCAGAGCTTCATGGTCTCCCTCCAAGCAGCATTTGCATTGCGTCCGGCCAGATTCCGCCAGCCACGATCAGCACCACGAGCGCAACGATGACGGCTTGCAACAGGAATGGCTCGCTTATTAGATGTGGCGGCGATGAAGGTGGATGCGGCACATGCTCAGGCCCCCACCAGACGCGGGTTAGAGCCAAGGTGTACGCAATCAGCGCAAAGATCGACGAGAGAATGAAGACCGCTGCCAGCGGCCAGCCGATCTGTACGGCTGTCTCGTAGAGCCTCCAGCGTCCGATGAAGCCGAGCGTCGGCGGCACGCCCACCATGGCTAACATTCCAAACAAAAATCCAAATGCCGCGACTGGATAGCGGTTGATGAGACCCGTGTGCTCACCGTCCAGAGCGCCATCGGCCTCGGGACCGCTAAGGCAGATGAAGAGCAGAGCCTTGGCCAGTGCGTGGGTAGAAGCGGCAATGATCGCACCGTTGTATCCGAGAGTTTTCAAGGAGAAGACTCCCAGCAACAGAAAGCCAATATCCTCAACCGTCGAAAGAACCAGCAGGCGTTTTAGGCTGCGCTGCGTGAGCATCAGGAGAGCGGCAAGGAACGAAGTAGTGGCGGCTGCGCCCAGCAGGAATCCCTGAGGAGTAAGCAAATCCGGAGACGCATAAGCGACAACGGAGAACTCGCCGAAGGCAGCCATATCGACAACCGCAATAATCAGGCCGAGAACCACTGCGGGCAATTCGTCAGCCAGCGAGAGCAGCCAGAAGAAGAGCGGAATAGCGGCCAGCTTGACGCAGACGCTAGTCAGCAAAAGCGCACGCGCCCAAACTGGCTGTCCGTGCTCCAGCAACAAGTCGCTCGAAACCAGCGACACGGCGGAGATGAGGACAACTGCAAGGTATGTCAGCTTTGCGGCTTGCGTGCGCGCGCTTTGCCAGACCAGCGCCACGGTCAACAACGCGCCCAGCTCCAAAAGCCCAAGTCGCATCCATTGATCGGGAACCATCAGACCCGCAACAGTGGCTGTGCCGGCCAGAATCATCAACGGCGCAAGGCGGAGCCACTTCGCATTTGTGAGAGCAACTACAATCAATGCAACCCCGGCCACGGCGCAAGCCAAAACCAGCAGCGAAGGCATCGGAAGTAATGGAAGTGTCTGGACTCCGGCAATCGTTGGAGTAAACCAGCGAATGCCTGCGAGAATTGCCGCCGCCAACACAACAACAAGTGCCAATGTGTGCCGCTCCATCCAGAAAACGATGACGCCCAAGCCGCGCGAGACAGATTGCAAGCCGCGCCAGATGCCCAAGTAAACAGCGTCCACATTGGACCAGCGGAAGAACTCACGCCAGTTTTGCAGAAAAATGCTGGAGAAGTCGCCGGCCGTAAGCCTTCCCTGCTCCGACAACGGCTCTCCGCCGGTAAAAACGCCGCCGCCGGCCAGCGCCGCGCCATCAATCTTCGGCTGGCGAGAGACGTAAGCGATTGCGTAGATCAGCCCACCGAGAATCAGCGAGACCACAGCCAGCACCAGGCCGCCCATCGTCGAGAAACTGCCGGTGCCGACGGAGAGCCCAAACCACGTCACCTGCACTGCATTGAGCTTCAACGCACCCAAAATCGGGTTGAGTAAATAGTTGACCGCCAACTGCGGCGCAATGCCCAGAATGACGCTGCCCGCGGCCAGGAATCCCATGCCCCAAATCATGGTCGGCGGAGACTCGTGCGCGTCCTTGGTCGCCTTGGTCAGCGGGCCGAGGAAAACGGCGCTCGTGGCCTTGGCGCCGAAAAAGACAGTGCCAAGGCTGGCCGCCCAGGCGACCATGGCGGGAACCGCCCATCCAGCCTGCAATGCTGCCGCGTAGAGCATCCACTTGCTGGCGAATCCGCTCATCAGCGGAATGCCCATCATGCTGCCTACACCTATAAGCCAAGACAACGTCGTCTTGGGCATCTTCTGCGCCAGTCCGCCCAACTGGTTCATGTCGCGCGTGCCCGCGGCGTGCTGCACCGAGCCGGCGGTCAAAAATAGCCCAGCCTTGAAGAATCCGTGATTCAAACAATGCAGCAGGCCGGCGGCAATGGCCAGCGGCGTGCCAATGCCGATGCCCATCATCATGTAGCCGATCTGGCTCACCGTCGAAAAGGCCAACATGCGCTTCAGATCGTTCTGCACCATGGCGTACATCACGCCGACGGCCATGGTGACGGTGCCGACCCACATCAGGGATTCACTTCCCCAGGCGAAGCCTGCGGCCTGCGGCCATGCGCCAAAGCTGTGCATACGACAGGCCAGATAGACGCCGGCCTTGACGTAGCAAGCCGCATGCAGCAGTGCGCTCACCGGTGTGGGAGCAGCCATGGCCTCAGGAATCCATGTGTGCAGCGGAAACTGCACGGATTTGGCCACCAAAGCCACCAGCATCAGCACAAAGATTCCGCCTGTAAAGGCTTGAGCCACCTTGGGATCGGTCCAGAGAGCGCTACCGGTACGGTGGTAGACCACCAGAATCGCCGCCAGCAGGCCATAACCCGCGATGTGGGTCATCAGCAGCACCTTGCGCGCGCCGGCGACGGCCTCGCGGTTGGTGTACAAGAAGCCCACCAAACTGAAGGAGCACAAGCCCACCAGTTCCCAGCAGAGATAGAAAACAAAGAGGTTAGCACTGTAGACCAGTCCTACAAAGCCGCCGATGAAGACCAGCATGGAGGCATAGAAACGGGTGGCGGCCTTGTCGTGCGCCATGTAGCCAATGGAGTAGAGCAGGACAAATGCGCCCAGGCCTGTCCCCATCAATGCAAAAAGGACGCTGAGGGCGTCCACGTGGAAGACCAAGTTCATCAGGCCATCCCAGTGCAGCGCGGTCAATTCGACTGCCTGCCCAGCCTTAACCGATCCCATCAGCCCGGCCACGGAAGCTACTGCCGGCAAACAGGTTAGAAAGGCCAGAATCCCCTTTGTCCGGGCGTTAAAAAGCCGCGCTACCAGAATTTGCAGCGCGGCACCCAACAGCAGGGAGCACGGCGCAATCAGAATCAGGGTCTCTGCGTTCATAGTTTAGATGCTAGTTTGCAGGCAGTTTCGGGGATGTGATGGGCCGCACTTTGCGGGTTTTGGTATCGTAATGCGGGACGGAAATCGTGTTTCGGAGGCGCAAGAAAGCTCTCCTTCGAAGTAGAGGTTTTTGGGCTCAAAATTGGGTTATTTGGGGTGCGGAAGAGGGCGGTTTATGAGCGAGTCGGCAAATTAGCTAGTTGGCGGATCAAGTGCGCTCGGCAACCGATTGTGGTAGTCTATAAACTACAGTTCTTCCGATGATCGAATTCAGGCAAACCGAAACCTTCCGGAAATGGCGCTTACGACTCAATGACCAGCGGATACGCGCTCTGATTGCCTCCAGACTGGATCGGCTGGCCTTTGGGAATGCAGGGGATGTAAAGCCGGTCGGCCAGGGAATCAGCGAACTGCGGATTGATTATGGGCCGGGCTACCGCATCTACTTCATGAAGCGAGGCAATACGATCATCATCCTACTGTGCGGCGGGGATAAGAGCACACAGACGAAGGATATTCAAACAGCGAAGCGCCTAGCGGCGGAATGGAGCAAAGAACATGGCTGAGAGATTGACCAACTATGATCCCGCAGAGGATCTCGGATCGGACGAAGCGATTGCGATCTTCATGGCGGAGGCATTTCAAACCATCGACGCCGCTTACATAGCGCACGCGCTGGGCGTGGTAGCTCGCGCCAAGGGAATGGCGCAGATTGCCGGGCAAACGGGATTGTCGCGCGAACAACTCTATCGCTCTTTCAGCGAAAAGGGGAATCCGACATTGAAGACGACGCTCGCGGTAATGAAGGCTTTGGGAGTGGAACTCACCGCGAAGATTCCGAGTGCGGCTTGATGAGGACGCGAACGAGAAGCAAATCTCAGGGGTTAAACCACCTGCGGTAGGGCCAGCGGCCTTCGGCGTGAAGAGATAATAACGACGGATTGCCGGAGATGGAAGCCCGGCCTAATCAAGCGTTCGTAGCAGTTTCAGGATGGGGCATCCGCCGACTTGGGGTCCGAGGATTCATATGTCTGAAAATCCAAGTCTGGGTCACCCACCCTCTCATTTGGGTCTAGAATCTTTCCATGCCTTTCGAAGAACATCCAGAATTGAAGACTCCATCAGACACAACTGTTGTCTGGCGATACATGGACTTCGCCAGATTCATTCAGTTAATCGAATCTCAAACCCTCTGGTTTGCTCGCGTAGATCAGTTCGAAGACCCTTTGGAGGCCACTCACACTGATGCCGAACTGGACCAATTTCGATCTATACCACCCCCTCCGGGGCTAGCTGGAGTGTCGATGTTGGGGCAGTTTCAGAAAGCCTCACAGGCGATGCGGTCAACGGTTTACGTCAACTGCTGGCGCTCTGGTAAACCAGAATCACTTGCAATGTGGGACCTCTACGGTAAGGGGAGTGGAATCGTGGCTGTGAAATCGACAATTCGGCGTTTGAAGAGTCAATTGATGGGTTGCAGTGCAGTCGTCTTTCTTGCAAAGGTCCGTTACATCGATTGGGATATACCTGCCTGGACAAATAACGCGCTCGTAATGTGCGCTAGAAAGGACTCTAGTTACCGCCACGAATCCGAAGTTAGAGCAATGATTTGGGAGATGATGCCTCCGAATTCCGTTGCGTTTTCAAACCTTACAGGTATAGGGATACCATGGGACAAACGCACATCAGTAGATCCACCTTTTGGTTTAGCAGTATCCGTCGACGTTTCCAAATTGATTACCGAAATTGTCGTGGGTCCGAGAGAGCGCCCATGGGTAGCAGAGCTAGTGAAGCAGGTTCTGAAGAGGTACAGCCTAAACTTGAAAATAAGAATATCTGATAGGTTGATGCCGAGACGGTAGGCTAAGCCTGCTTATAGTCGCATGCAGTGCGCTCCCATCGAAAGTGGAAAATGTGCATCAAATCATGCTTTCTGTCTCGTATCATGCTTCTGCGATTCCGAGTTGTGCTTGCCCTTCCACTCGGCGTAGGGGCCTTGGAAGTCTTCGATGCTGATTTCATGGGAGAACCTGAGGTCTGGATTACTTAAGAAAAACAAATGACTACGCTGAGAGAGAAGCTGGCCGATAATCTCCTGTGGGGGTTTGTCCGGAGAGGCGTTTGGGCGAATCTCATTGGTGAGGCAGATGGATTCAACGCAAAACGATTCCGAGCAGAGGATGCCGGCCGCAGAGAGCGTGGCGGTGGAGCGGCGCGCTCACCCGCGCGCGCACGACTGGGGAACGGCCTGGATTGGAATCTTCCCGGAGGGGACCAAGGCCCTGGGTTACCTGCTCGATCTGGGGCTGGGTGGGTGCCGCATCGAGGCTGATGAGGCCATTCAGGCTGGGGACGATTCCAGTGTCGAGGTGCTGTTGCATCTGAAGGGCTACACTCTGCGGCTGGCGGGCGTGATTCGCCACCAGGAGGATGGCAAGACCCGGGCGGGCATCGAGTTTACCGATGTATGCCCGCGCAAGGCAGAGCAGATACAAAAACTGCTGGATCAACTCATTGCGGAGTTGGGATAGGCCAACGGCGGGAACGCCACCACTTTGCGACGGACGCACAGCTTTTCCATGACGCTTGCAACTTCTGCGCGACTCTTTTGGCTGTGGAGCGTCTATAGGGATGAGACGGTTCCCGGACTGATTTTCGGCGGATGGTTTTCGGCTGGGGAGGCCGAAGGGCTCAGGAACCGCAGCCATGCAGGATTGCCCGCCACTGGCTATACTAAAAGTTGTGGATGGAACAAATTACACAAGCTGAACAAGCTCAACAATCCAGACAAACCCAGCCGCAAAGCTGGTAACCCTATGAGGTCAAGAAGCCATGAAATCGCTCTTTGAACGGCTGCGCACGCGCCGTCTCGCATCCGTGTTTATCCTGCTTGCCGCGCTGTCTGCGGCCATTGTGGCCGGCTCCTATGCCACTCATGGAGTTCGCGGACAGGAGAAGCAGAATGAAAGCGCCGACGCCACGCCCCTGAAAGTGGACAATTCCGCGGTGGCTCCCAACAAGTTTGTGGAGATTGCCAAGAGGGTTGGGCCGGCGGTGGTGAACATCAACACCCAGACGCTTCCCAAGCAATCCATCAACAAGGGCCGGCGCTATTTTCACGGCCGCATCCAGCCGCTGCCGCAGCAACCCGGCGACGAGGATCAGGACCAGGATCAGCAGCAGGGCCAGGGTCCGGATAACTTTCAGGATTTCTTCAACCGCTTTTTCGGCGGACAGATGCCTGACATGGGGGGCGGGGACGACGGGCAAGTGCACGAGTCGCTGGGTTCGGGCTTCATCGTCGATCCCAAGGGCTACATCATCACCAACTATCACGTAGTGGAAAAGGCCGACAAGATTTACGTCAAGCTGTCGACCGATCCCGACAATCAGGATGAGGGCCGTCCGGCGCGGGTGATCGGTAAGGACAAGGCCACGGATCTAGCGGTCATCAAGATTGAGACGAACACGCCGCTGCCGACCGTCAAGATGGGCAACTCCGACACGGCGCAGGTGGGCGATTGGGTGGAGGCCATCGGCAGCCCGTTTGCGCTCTCGCAGACGGTCACGGCAGGCATCATCTCAGCCAAGAACCGGACCATCGAGCCGGGGGCGAACGGGCAGTTCCAGCACTTCATCCAGACCGACGCGGCCATCAATCCGGGCAACTCCGGAGGGCCTCTGCTGAACATGAACGGCGATGTGATCGGTGTCAACACGGCCATTTACACACAGTCGGCCGGTTATCAGGGTATCGGCTTTGCCTTGCCATCCAACACGGTGGTGGATATTTACAACGATCTGATCGGGAGCAGCCACAAAGTGACCCGCGGCTCCATCGGCATCATCTTCAATCAAGGATTGTCGGGCGCGGTGAACCGCGTGTATGGCTTCAAAAACGGCGTAGTGGTGCGGACGATCCAGCCGGGCGGACCGGCGGAAAAGGCCGAGCTGAAGGCGGGCGACATCCTGCTGACCATCGATGGACGCACGATCAAGGACGGCGACGACCTGGTGAACGAGATCGCCAGCCGCAGACCGGGCTCGAGTGTCCAGCTAGGCTACCTGAGGGACGGCAAGCAGGCTGACGTCACTGTCACGATTGGCGATCGCGACAAGGTCTTTGCCGAGTTGGGCGAACAGCAGGCTGGAACCAACCCGGACGAACAAGGCGACGCGGGCGAGGCCAAGCTGGGCATCGTGGTTCACGAGATTCCTGCGTCCATCGCCGCCAAGCTGCACAGCCCCGGCGTGATGATTCAATCGGTGCGCACCGGCTCGTTCGCCGACCTGCAAGGGTTGGAGCCGGGCCTGGTGATCGTCCGCGTCAACCGGCAGCCCACGGGCACCAAGGAGCAGTTCAATGCCGTGGTGAGCAAGCTGAAGACGGGCGACGACGTGGTCTTTGAAATAGTGGACCCGCGCCATCCCGATGATGGCGTGAATCTGGTGGGCGGAACGCTGGAGTAGCGTTTGGAGGGGCGCCGGCGGCGGAGTTCCGTTTCCGGCGCCCATTTCCCGTAACGCTTTGGATTCCCGGTAATAAATCGGGTTTCTTTTTGGCGCAATGCAGGAAAATTCGCTAAACTTTCTATAAGGTCTGGTCAAAATTGTTGTCTCAGAGGTGAACCGCGTGCTGACTTTTCGAGCAAGCCTGGCGTTGGCAGTGTTCACGGCTCTGACCGCGGCGCCGTTATTCGGAACTACCGCGCACCCTGCTTCCACCGGCAAACCCGCGCCGCATACCGCTCAGACAAATACTACGCATGCGCATACAGCGCAGACACATACTACGCAGGCGCATGCCACTTATACGCATACTGCGCAGACACACGGAAGCCAGGCAAGTGCCACCCAAGCGCGCGGAGCCCACAAGAGAAGATCGAGAGCTCGCCGCCCGCGCGGCCAACAGGTGATCGCGCCAGAAAGGGCAACGGAGATTCAGCAGGCCCTTATCCGCGAGCATTATCTGACCGGCGAGGCCAATGGCCAGTGGGACGAGAGGACCAAAGCGGCCATGCAGAAGTATCAGGCCGACCAGGGCTGGCAAACGAAACTGCTGCCGGATGCACGGGCGCTGAAGAAGCTCGGCCTCGGCCCGGATTATTCCAACGCGATCAACGCGAAGAACTCTTCCTTCGGCGACCCGCCGCCGGCCAGCACGATTCCTCCGAAAGTGGCGGCAGGTTTTGCGGCGGCCGCGGGCGTGAAATAGTTAATTTCCCACAAATTCGAAACATGATTTCACATCAAGCTATTTGGACGATGATGGAAGCTATTGGATTGGGATTCGAGTGAATTTAGGCTGGAAGACCAGAGCTTTTCCACTTTTTTTCGATGCTCTGCCAGAACTCTCGATCGTTCTTTCCGAATAAAAACCAGCGACAGCAATCACGTCCCCTGCTTCATCAAATCGATCTATCAAATCAATCTCATGAATTAGGCCATCGCTATCTGTAACTATAATTACGTAGACGCAAATATTACTTGTCACTCCTGAATAGCCCGCCGGGATGACTCGGGAGTATTGCGCATCATTAATGACCAGGTCTTTGACGCCATCGACACCAATGCGCATACTGATATTCAGATCCTTAGTCTTATACACGTAACGCCCTAAGCTCGCTTCTTCTGAATTCGTCGCCAGGGCCGGGGCCGCCATGAATCCCACGAAAGCTATGCATGCTAAGACGAGTCTCAGTCTCATCCTTCCACCTCCGAACAATAATATAACCCGGATTAAGCCTCCCCAGGCGGCCCATTGCAATTATTTTACATGCAACCTGGCGTCTCAGAACCGGAACGCCGGCATTCCCTTCAGGAGGAACTCGTAGCGCGGGCGGAGGGTGTCCGGACCGGAGGTGATGGTCGAGTCCAGGTGGATGAGCGAGTCGTTCTTGTCGTACTTCGGCCACGGTGGCAGGCCGGAACCGTTGGGGTCGCCGGTCCTGGCGAAGTTGGTCCAGTAACTCATCACCTGCTCGCTCAACGTACAGTCCTCGTGACGCCAGACGGCGCCGGGGCGGGTATCGAGCGTGCCGAAAACATATTCGATTTCGTCGGAGTGGAAGGCGAAAGTGCCGGGGTGGTATTTGCTGGGCGGCGCGGCCAACTCGAAGTGATAGCGGTAAACGGGCGAGTCGCCGGTTTTCCGATGCGCCTCAAGCCACTTCCATGTGCCGAAGGCGATGAAGGCGTCGCCGCCGTAGTCGATGGCCGAACGCAGCGCCTGCGCGTCGGTCGAGCCGGGGTAGAGCGTAAGGAACTCCGCCGCCCGCTCCTTGAAGAGGCTGCCAGCCATGCCCTTCCACTGCTCGACAGTCATGCCGCGCATGGCAAAGAAGCTGCCCTCGTCGCGATTCCATCCGGCCAGCAGCGGCACATGAGCCTGCTTTCCGGCAGCGTAGGTGTCGGCTACCGGCTCATTCAGCAATCTGCCGTCGACAACAGGCCAAAAGCCGCCCTTCTTGTTTTTAGCCGCATCCAGGACCTTGTCCGCCGGCAGCGCACGCAGTTCCGCCAGTGTAGTCACCCCCAGCGAAGCCACCCATGCGCCGTCCGATTTTTCGCGCGCTTCCAGGGTGTCGGTTGGCAGCGTATCGCTAAAGGCCGCGCCGCTTTCGCCTATGGCCTTTTGGAAGAGTCCACGCGCCATAGGAGAGGCCATCAGCGTGCTGACAGCAAGAGAGCCGGCGCTCTCGCCGAAGATGGTTACGTTATCCGGATCGCCGCCAAAGCGATTTATGTTGGCCTTGACCCACTGGAGCGCGGCCACCATGTCCATCAGGCCGTAGTTGCCTGCCGCGCCGTTGGCCTCTTTAGCCAGGCCGGAGGTAGCCAGAAAACCAAAGACGCCGAGGCGGTAGTTGATAGTGACCAGCACCACGCCCTTGAGGGGCAGAAAGTCGCCGTTATGGCGCGGCTCCGAGCTGGCTCCGCCCGAGTAGCCGCCACCGTGAATCCAGAACATGACGGGCCGCTTGCTCTTTTTACCGGCATCGGCCGGCGCGTAGACATTCAGGAAGAGGCAGTCTTCGCTGGGCCCGCTGTCCTGAAAGATCATGTCGTCAAAGACATGATTCTGAGCACAATGGGCGCCGAAGCTGGTGGCGTCGCGCATACCCTTCCACTTGACCGGCGGCAGTGGCGGCTTCCAGCGCAGTTCGCCTACCGGAGGCGCCGTGTAGGGCAGGCCGAGAAATGCCCAGACCTTGCCGTCGTTGATGGTTTTGCCGTGAGCCTTGCCTTGCTCGGTCTTCACCGTCAGGGAATCGGCATGGGCTGTCGTGGACAGTCCCGCAGCCAGAGATGCGATGGTCAATATGGACATTGCTATCATTCCGGTTCGCATGGCAAAAGTCTCCGCACAACATTATAGAAAGACGGGCTGGCAGCGGCGCGAGTTGCAAGGGAACCAATTCCCTGCAGCAACGTACAAGGGACGATCATTGCAGCCGCAGGATCAGCACTGCCCGTTCCGGATCTTCAAGGAACTCGGCAATCCGGATTGCCTGACCGCGGATCAGGTCTTCGGCTACCGCAGTCGGATAATCACAGCCACGCAGCCAGATTACCTTGGGAGGAGGTCCGAGCGTCGTGGCCAGTTCATAGAAGTCGGCATCCGCCGTGACGATGGAAAAACCGTTGGTCCGGGCGTATTCCCATACAGCCGAGTCCGGAACCTGAAGAAGCCCTTCTGTACTGACGTGCGCGGAATCCGCGAAAAGGTCCGCAATGCGCCGGACGAGCCGACGGGAGAGATTCTCATCAAGCAGCAGCTTCACAGCGCGACACGCCGCCCTACGCGCGTGGCGTACTCGAAGATGGCGGGGAAATCGGCCGGTTCCAACTCAGGATAGTCGGCGAGAATCTGCTCCTCATTCATTCCGGCGGCCAACCAACCCAGCACATCCCAAACAGTAATGCGCAAACCCCGGACGCATGGCTGGCCGGATCGCTTCCCAGGCTCGATTGTGATGCGGTTCTCTACCATGTCAGTCTCCATATAAAGCATAACGCTATCGGTGGCGATCCGGCCATCACCGGCGCGCGCGGGCCGGCTATTTGTTTTCTGAAACACGAGCCGGGTACAACAGGATGGCAGTACGACTGCCACATTCACTCACCGATGAAATCGATGGCCGCTGTAATCGTCTTCGGCGGCATGCAGGCGTTGTTGTCGCAGGCCTGGTAGCGGAGCGTGGCCTCGACCAGATGGTCGCCGGACACGGCCACGATATGCGCCTTGATAGTGAATTCACCGGAGTAGACACTGAGTTTCGTTGTGGGGTCGAGGGATAGCGTGAAGTCCGTGCCGGGCGGATAGACGGCGCTCACGAGGCGCACGCCAGAACCTGCGGGAATGGAGAAGGTGGTGGGGATGAGTTCGCGTTCCGTGGGCGTGTGGGAGTTGATATGCAGGCCGGGCGCGACGCGGAAGTGCAGGTTGATGGTGGTTGACTTGCCGGCAGGAATGGTGACCTGCTCGGGATAGAGAAAAACGACGGTTGGTTTTACATTTGAGCGCGGAGTCGCACTGAAGAGCGGACTTTGTGCTATCGCCAGCGCAGAGGCCAATGTGAGAGCTGCGGCGATGGCGATAGGAATTCCGGTTTTACAAGCAATCATGATACTTTCCTCAAGCGCGTGACTCATTGCGCTACTTTACGATCCCCAGCGCCTTTTTGATATTTCTTTCGAGTTCATCCCTGGAGGTTATACCCATTTGCGCGGCCACTACGACGCCGTTGCGGTTTAAAAAGAAGGTGGCGGGCAACGCTTCTATGTCGCCGTACGAATCGGCAATGGAGTCGCCGTCGATGAGAACGGGGTAAGGCATGTGCATCTTCTGGACAAAGCGCGCGATCTCCTGCTTTTCGTTGCTGAATATGCGAGGATTCTTGCGGTCGATGTCGTCGGCGGAGATGGCCAGCACCTCGAATCCCTGCGCCGCGTATTGGTTGCGCAAATCGATAAGCCAGGGGGTTTCGACTTTGCAGGGAGCGCACCAGGTGGCCCAGAAGTTGATGGCCAGTGCACGACCTTTGTAGTCAGAGAGTGAGTGCTTATTGCCGCTGAGGTCTTCGAGGGTGAACGGGGGCGCGGGCTTGCCCAGGAGCGGGGAGTTGTATTGCGGCGTACCAGCGGCATCGACAACCAGTTCACCCTGCGCAGCCGAGGCCCGCAGCCGCTCGGCAGCTTGCCGTCGGTACTCCCAGTTGGCCCAGCCAGCCCAGACAACTGCGGCCAGGATGAAAAGAACGGCGGTGATGACAAAGGTGTTGCGCTTCACGGGGATCGACCTCTTAACCTTATTGTACGAGCCACCAGTGGTGAGCAGGCCAGAGGTATCCCACCCTTGACGCAAAAACAAATACGCGCCAAAGATGGAGCACCCAGTTATCGCACTCGTCCACCACGAATGGACTAAAAGCTGTTACCATCAATAACCGATGAGCGAAGAAGAGAAACAACCCCGTTCCGGGAAGAGTGAAGTAGGCCGGACACCCGCGCCGGCGGCTTTGGTGCGTACTGAGGCGGCGGCGCTGGAGGCATTGGCCACGCGGCTGGAAGGGCCGATGGCAGCGGCCTTCGACCGGGCCGTAGAGCTGATTTTGCGCTGCGGCGAGGAGCGCGGGCGGGTGGTGGTTACCGGCATGGGCAAGAGCGGGATTATTGCGCAGAAGATTGCCGCCACGCTTAGCTCCACCGGTTCGCCGGCGCTGTTTCTGCATCCAGCCGAGGCGGTGCACGGCGATCTGGGCGTGCTGATGCCGGGCGACGTGGTAGTGGCGCTTTCTGCCAGCGGCGAGACGGAGGAGATTCTGCGGCTGCTGGCAACGCTCAAGCGCAAAGGCGACTCTCTGATCAGCTTCTGCTGCCAGATGAACTCGACGCTGGCCAGAGCGAGCGACGTGGCGCTGGATTGCGACGTGGAGCGTGAGGCCTGCGGGCTGAACCTTGCGCCGACGGCCTCGACCACTTCGATGCTGGCGCTGGGCGATGCGTTGGCAGTTGCGGTGAGCCTGCGCAAGGGCTTCCGCGCGGAGGATTTTGCGGAGTTGCACCCCGGCGGCAAGCTGGGCAAGCGGCTGGCCAAGGTGAGCGAGCTAATGCATGCGGGCGATGCGGTGCCGGTGGTGGCGCCCTCAACGGCGATGACGGATGTGATTTACGAGATGTCGTCGAAGAAGTTGGGCATCACGACGGTGCAGGAACAGGGACGGCTGCGCGGCGTGATCAGCGACGGCGATCTGCGGAGATTGCTGGAGCGCGAGGGCGGCGCGGCGCTGAGCAAGACAGCCGGCGAAGCGATGAACGACCATCCGCGGACGATTGCGGCGGAGGAACTGGCGGCAACGGCGTTGGCGATTCTGGAGGAGCGGAAGATTACTTCGCTGGTGGTGGTGGATGCGGCTGGGACTGTGGAAGGCGTGCTGCACCTGCACGATTTGTGGGGAGTGGAACTCATCTGACGCAAGGAGCCGATTGTATGGCTGACGCGAATTATTGCGAAGAAGGCACGAACACAGTCACCTCTATATATCTTTTCCAAGTTGATTCTGCAAAGGAAAACAGACCTTTCTTTGAAGGTATGCATGGCTCTTCGCCCGATTCCGTCTACTTCCGGGGACTGGATTTCAAAGCTGGACTTTGGACACCAGACGGGGTACGGGTCGATCTGGAAATGGGTGAATCACCTTTACGATGCTCACTGGTCTTGATCGAGTTGGAGTCGGCTGGGCCAACGGCGTTGAGGTCTTCCAGAAAATATTTGCATGAGAACTCAATCGACATTCGCGACGAGTTCACGCGATATCTAAATCGCGTGATCAAAGAATGCGATTCCACAGCCGACCCACGTGAGACTAAGATAACCTTGCTGAGGGATGCCCTAACTCAGAATGTTCCGGTTACCGTTAAGACGGCCGCAGCATTGAGATCATCCACTTCTTTCTTAGAGGAGTCGCCCCTTATAGATCAGGCGAGATTAACTCGATCCTATGAGACGCCGCTCCTTTATAGCCCGAACGATGGAAGAATAGGGCGCAAACAGCCTACATTTAGAGGTGTTTGCAACTTAGATGCAGAACAAAGCAAAGCGCTACGACGCTGCATTCTGATTCTCGACGCAATAATTCGCAACGACGATCATAGTAGCGCTATCTTTCATAATTGGTTAATGAAAGCGCCGCTAAAAAGACTATTAAAACGAATGGGCAATAAACCTCCCATTCTCGAACGATTTATTTTGAATCAAGGGAACAGTGGGATCACAATCGACATCGAAAAACTATTCTCAGAATTAGTTGAGATTTGGACAGAGAGCAATAAACAGATCGATCTTGAGGGTGCCCGCAAGCTCATCGACGATTACTTTCCGACTGCAATGATAATTGGGTCGCGCGACCAGGTGAATCTCATCTTAGAAAAAGCAAACGAGCAATTCACACCTTACTTTTTCTGAGAACTTTCTTCGCGGAACTTGGCCAACACATTCAAATAGGCGCGGGCGGTTTCGGTGATTGTCTCCGGAGTTCCGGCGTCGATGGCAGCGAGGTTGACCAAGTCGCTGCCCACGCCCAGGGCACGCGCGCCGGCTCAGCGGTTAGGATACTGCCATGCGAACTTTTTCCATTCGAGTCCTTCAGTGCGGGGTAGTGGTTATTAACCTGGGAGTTGCAGTCTCGCTATATGCTCAGACCGCGCAACAGACGACAAGCCAGACGGCCGCACCCGTCGCCGTGACACCTGCCACGGTTGCGCCTACCACAGCGCAGAAGCCAGTAGCAAAGCCTAACGACGCAGGCCTTCCCACGCCCACGCCCCCTCCTACGCGCACGGAGATGTTACGCGGAGCCTATGGCCCCTATCGCGCCAACAACAAGTTGCTCTATTACCACCTGGACATTCGCGTCGATCCGGAGAAGCAGTTGATCAGCGGCAAGAATACTATTCGTTTTAGGATGCTGACGAACGGCACGCGCATCCAGCTTGATTTGTTTGAGACGCTGAAGGTAGACAAGATTCTCTGGGGCACGACGCCGCTCAAGTATGAGCGCGACTCGGGCGCGGTCTTTGTGGACTTTCCGCAGACGCTGCGCATTGGACAAGTTTATTCGATTGATTTTTATTACTCCGGGCACCCGGTGGAGACGGGGCGCTTTGGCGGCTTTGCCTTCAGGAAGGACCCGGCGGGGCGCGTGTGGATCAACACTGCCTGCGAGGGCGACGGGGCGAGTATGTGGTGGCCCAATAAGGATCAGTGGCGCGACGAGGTGGAAAGCATGGAGATCAGCGTCGCCATTCCAAATGACCTAGTGGATGTGTCGAATGGCAGGTTCATGGGCAAGACAGACCTGGGAGACGGCTACACTCGCTGGGACTGGATGGTGCACTATCCCATCAATAACTATGATGTTTCGCTGAATATCGGGAGTTATGTCCACTTCGCAGACCAGTTAGGCGAGTTATCGCTGGATTATTATGTGCTGCCGGAAGACTTAGAGAAGGCGAAGGTCCAGTTTGCGCAGGTTAAGGGGATGCTGGAGGCATATCAACATTACTTCGGCGAGTATCCATTTGTGAAGGATGGATACAAGCTGATTGAAGCGCCATACGCCGGAATGGAACATCAGAGCGCAGTGACTTACGGCAACTTATTCAAGAACGGCTACCTGGGCCGCGACTGGACGGGAGTGGGCATCAGCCTGCGCTTCGACTTCATCATCATTCACGAGAGCGGACACGAGTGGTTCGGCAACAGCATTACGGCGGCAGACCCGGCGGATATGTGGATTCACGAGGGATGGACGACGTATCTTGAGAGCCTCTATGTGGAATACCGCTGGGGCAAGGACGACGCCATCAAGTACCTGAACGGTGACAAAGCCAGAGTGAAGAACCAGCGGCCTATCATTATCGAGCGCGGCGTTAATGAGGAGCCGGATCAGGATCAGTACTTCAAGGGCGCGCTGATGCTGAATACTCTGCGCAGCGTGGTGAATGACGACGCTAAGTGGTGGGCGCTGCTGCACGGCTTCTATCAGCACTTCAAGTATCAGAACATTTTGACGGAAGACGTGGTGAGTTACTTCAACCAACAGACAGGAATGAACCTGACGCCGATTTTCGATCAGTATTTACGACATGCGCAGATTCCACGGCTGGAGCTGTTATTCGGCGAGGAGCCGGGCTTAGTGATGTATAAGTGGCGAGCCGATGAAGAGAAGTTCGACCTGCCGGTGCGCGTGGGCAGGCCGGGCGAGTGGCAGATTATACATCCGACGACTCAGTGGCAGTGGATGAAGACGCCACTGACGAAGGATGAGTTTCAGGTGGCGACGGAGCATTACTACGTGGATGTGAACAAGCAGTAGGACAGATTATAGAATTCGCGGTATCCCACGCTTGCGCCAAAAAAAAGCGCAAGGATGGGTCACCCAGCATTTGATTGAGAGTTTCTCTAAGCGGCGCTTGCCTTCATTCGCTTCATCCTTCTTCGCGCCCAGAAGTAAATCGCTAACCCCACCACCATGCTGCCGATCTCTGTGACCCAGACAGCAGTTATTGTCCGGTATAGTCCCAGGCCGACGAGAGGCGAGCCTTGAAAGGCGAGGGGTATGCCCTTGTCGGTGGGCGACAGCGCCGTCATGGGATGCGTGATCCAGTCAAGCACCCAGTGCGAAAAGACCATCAGGCCGAAGACGACCCCAATCAGTGTCCGGCGCCGGAAGCGGCGTGCCAGCCAGTAGGCCAACAGGCCAAAGAGCACAGACCAGACTACGGCCATCAGCAGACTGTGGTCCCACCAGGGAGGATGTGCGCCAGGCCCGTGATACGCGGGCGAGGTTTCAAGGCCAACGGCCCAGAAGACGACCCATAGAATGTCCAGGACGACAGTGCCAAGGATAAGCCAGCCAACGTTGACTTCAGGAACGAGCGGCTTGGCGGCCAGCCCAACAGCCGCATGCGCTATACCTGCCATACGAAACTTTCTCCCTTCGGCAGACCTCACAGGTTTTAAGGATGCAAGTCAATTCTACGTGCAGAGTACTACGAAGCAATATGACACCCGCGTCAATTTGCGCTCTTGACGCGGACCACGGTGATCTTGGCGAAGCCTTCTTCGAAGACCGGGGGCTTGAGCCTGTCGGCCATCTTGCGCATCACGTCTTCGCTGACCGAGCGATCGCGCTGGCTGTTGCGCCCCAGGCAGACCTCCAGCGGCACGTCAAAGAAGACGCCGTGGACCTCGTAGCCGAAGCTCTGGGCCATCTTGATCCACTGGCGGCGCTCATGAATGGAGAGGTTGGTGGCATCCACGTAGTTCCAGGGCATGCGGGCGATGAGGCGGGCGCGCAGCAGCGAGCGGAGGGTGGAAAAGACCAGCCCCTGGTAGCGCTGCTCCTCAACATCGTCGAAGAGGATGTTGCGCAGCAGGTCGCTGGAGAGCGGAGTGACGCCGCGGCGGCGAAACCAGGTGGTTTTTCCGGAGCCGGGCAGACCGATGGCCAGAACCACATAGCCTTTAGGGGCCTGCGGCGAGCGCCCGACAGCCTCTGGCGCGGGCGGGGCCAGGGAGGGCATCTCCGGCTGGGTTTCAAGCTCGAAGCGCCCGGAACCGGCTGGCTCATTCCACTCCTTCTGGGCGGGTTGCTGCTGTTTAGAGTGGCGATCTGGCCGGGCGGGACGCGGCTCGGACTGGGGCCGCTGCGGATGCGACTGGGAGGCTGCCGCCGGGGCCTCGTCCGGATAGAGCGGGACCAATGGCCGCAACTGATTCGAGGGAAGTTCCTGGCCGATTTTGCCGGTGGATTCGGAGGTATTGGGCTTGCGTCGGGAACGTTTTCTCATACTGTCTTCAATACGTACTGATACGGGGATACCACACTTGCCGAGGGCGCTGCAAATATATGTGCATTCCGTCACATACTATCCTGTAGCGGAAAGGACATACTATGGGAGCGGAAGGTTCTGCACAAAAGGCGAAGAAACGCGCTATATTTCGCTTCCACTGACCTGCAATGTTACCATCAAGAGTTTGGTAGAAATGCGTGCCGGGCGGATATTGAGCGGTTCCCCAATTCATGTGCCCTCGCAAACGTTGTGCAAGGTGGCTTTTTCTTAAGGAAAAAGCCACTCAGCGATTGCGGTTTCGGGGTATTGCTATTGGAGAACCGCCGTAGCCGCTCAACCAGGGCAAGCTCGAACCAGATAAAACCACAGCCTCACCGACAACGAAGGAGAAGACAGACATGGCAGTTAAGGTTGGAATCAACGGCTTCGGCCGCATTGGCCGTAACGTATTACGCGCATCGCTTGGCAATCCGGAGATTGATTATGTGGCCGTCAACGACTTGACCAGCCCGGCAACGCTGGCCCACCTGCTCAAGTACGACTCGATTCTGGGCAATCTGAAGAACACGATCACGGCTGGCGAGGATTTCATTTCCGTCGACGGCAAAAAGATCAAGGTCTTTGCCGAAAAGGACCCGGCCAAGCTGCCCTGGGCGGATGTGGGCGCGCAGATTGTGCTGGAGTCCACGGGGCGCTTTACGGACGCCACGGACGCCAAAAAGCACCTGGGAACGACGGTGAAGAAGGTCATCATCTCCGCCCCGGCGAAGAATGAGGACATGACCATCGTGCTAGGCGTCAATCAGAACAAATACGACCCGGCCAAGCACCACATTCTCTCCAACGCCAGCTGCACCACCAACTGCCTGGCGCCGGTGGTGAAGGTGGTGATGGAGACCTGCGGCATCGTCAGCGGCATCATGACCACCATCCACAGCTACACCAACGACCAGGTCATTCTGGACTTCCCGCACAAGGACCTGCGCCGGGCACGGGCTGCCGCGCTGAGCATGATTCCCACCTCGACGGGCGCCGCCAAGGCTCTCAAGCTGGTGATTCCGGAGACTGCCGGCAAGCTGGACGGATTCGCCATCCGCGTTCCTACGCCGAATGTCTCGCTGGTCGATCTGACCTTCGTCGCTGAGAAGCCCGTTACCGCCGAAGCATTGAATGCCGCCTTCAAGAAGGCTTCCGAAGGCGAATTGAAGGGCATCCTGGGCGTTGATGAGAACCTGTTGGTCAGCTCCGACTTCAAGGGCTGCTCGCTTTCATCCATTGTGGACACACCGTTGACCAAAGTTGTCGGCCAGAGCGTCAAGGTTCTGAGCTGGTACGACAACGAGTGGGGCTACTCCACCCGCGTCGTCGACCTGATCAGCTTTTTGGCCAAGAAGGGTTTGTAAGAGAAAGCTAACAGCTTGTAGCGAACAGCTAACAGTAATCGCCATTGCGCGATGAACTGTTAGCTGTTTGTTGTAAACTGACAATGTCTTTTCCGGAGTAATTCCCATGCCCAAGCTCACGATTCGCGACATCGATCTGACCAACAAGAGATTGTTCATCCGCGTTGATTTCAACGTGCCGCTGAGCGAAGACGGCTCGACCATCACGGACGACACCCGCATCGTGGCCACGCTGCCCACCATCGAGTATGCTTTACGGCGCAGGGCCAAGGTGATTCTGGCCTCGCACCTGGGCCGTCCCAAGGGCAAGCCGAATATGAAGTACTCGCTGCGCCCGGTGGTTGACCGGCTGCGCGCTTTGCTTGGCAAGGCGCTGGGCGAGGAGGTCAACGTGGCCTTTGCGCCGGATTGCATCGGCGAAGTGGCTGCCACGATGGCCCGACAGCTCGAATCCGGCCAGGTGCTGCTGCTGGAGAATCTGCGTTTCCACGCCGAGGAAGAGGCCAACGATCCGGCCTTCTCGAAAGAGCTGGCCTCGCTGGCCGATGTCTACGTGAATGACGCCTTCGGAAGCGCACATCGCGCCCACGCCTCGACGGAAGGGATTACGCACTTTCTCAAGCCCGCGGTTGCCGGCTTGCTGATGGAAAAGGAGATTACGTACCTGGGCAAGGCGCTGGAATCGCCGGAAAAGCCGTTTGTCGCCATCATCGGCGGATCAAAGATTTCCGGCAAGATTGACGTGATTGATAACCTGCTGGACAAGGTGGACACGCTGGTGATTGTCGGCGGGATGGCTTACACCTTTGAACGCGCGCTGGGTGTCACAACGGGCAAATCGTTGGTGGAGGAAGACAAGATCGATATGGCCAAGGCGGCGCTCGACAAGGCCAAGGCCAAGGGCGTGAAGCTGCTGTTGCCCGTGGATAACATTCTGGCCGACAAGTTTGCGGCGGACGCCAACACAAAAGTGTGGGATTGCTCGAAGAACTTTCCCGCCGAGTGGATGGGCCTGGACATCGGCCCCAAGTCGATTGCGGCGATTGAGGAAGTGGTCTCGACGGCGCGGACGATTGTGTGGAACGGGCCAGCCGGCGTCTTCGAGTTTCCGCGATTCGCGGTGGGCACGAACGCCATCGCCCGGGCTGTTGCGGCCAATCGCGCGGCCACATCGATTATCGGCGGAGGAGACTCGGTCTCGGCCATTAACCAGGCAGGCGTAGCCGACCAGATCACGCACATCTCCACCGGCGGCGGGGCTTCGCTGGAGTTTCTTGAAGGCAAGAAGCTGCCCGGCGTAGAGGCGTTGACGGACAAGTAAGACAGAGATCAGTTTTCAGAGATCAGAGATCAGTTAACCCCGCATTAGGCGCAAAGGTTATGCCGGATTTTTAGCTCGTCGCGTCGAGAACACGGAAGTGACCTTTTGACGCAAGAGCCAACAGAGTGCTGTCCGCGGTGACCAGGGTTGCGCTAAGGTGGCGGGCGGTGGCGACGAGGATGCGGTCGGCGGGGTCGGGATGCATATCGAAGGGCAGGCGGGTACTGGCGACGGCGATCTCGGGTTCGATAGGCACGAGGTGTACCCCAGGTTTTGCCAATGCCTCGCGAATCCAATCCAGCACATCTTTGTGCAGATTGATGCGCTTCTTGCTCACCAGCAGACCTATCTCCCAAGGCGTGATGGCGGAAACCGCCAGCCTGTCTTCGCGTGATGCGAGATTGATGGCCTTCGCCGCATACCGTCCCAAACGCGTTTCATTGAACGTTGCCCAGAGCACTACATGGGTATCGAGAAGCAGAAGACTTCGTGCTGGGTCAAGTGCATCTGCACTCACTTCATTGCCTCCCATTCCACGTCAATCGGCGAAATAATGTCTCCGAGTATCTCGCCTGTTCCGCACATCGAACCCACAAAGTCCCCTACTTTGGGCACTGGCGATAACCTGGCCACTGGGCAGCCGTGCTTGGTGATCACCAGCGTCTTGCGCTCGGTGGCCACTTGATCCAGCAGTTTCAAGCACTTGGCCTTGAACTCTCCAGCGGCAATTGTGGACTGCATGGCAATTCCTCCCATGGTCACTGACTATAGTCATATTCTAGCACGTCTCACGATTTTCTACCACGGAACTCCGTTCACCTACAATCATGGTGGGTCAAGCAGACACGACCGACGGAAGTGCGAACGCAATCTTTGCTCATGGACTTGGCTCGATCAGGCGGCGAATACGGAAGTTGGATGGTTCTGAAGAGAGTGCACAATGAATCCGCACTGCGTCGCGATGGGATGCGCTTATTATTTGCGGCTTGCTGTTCGTTGATCCTGGGATCGATTCCCTGCGGGGCGCAAGAACCAACGAGCAACGCACACAGTGACGGAAGAGCTGTCATCGCTTTTGGCGGAGATGTGATGGTTCCCGCAAATGTCGGGAAAGCGGAGACGGCGGATTTTTTATCCGGACTTGCAGATACTTTTTCAAAGGCCGATGCTGCGTTTGTGAATCTTGAAGGCCCCATCGGAGGAAGACTCGCGGAAGCCAAGAAATGCAGATCGGAAGATTGTTATAGTTTGCAGCAATCGCCGTGGATTGCAGAATCTTTAGCTGAAATCGGCGTCAAAGTCGTTTCGGTAGCCAATAATCATGCGCAGGACAGGGGAAAAAGCGGCATGGCATCCACCGATGCGGCGCTGGCCAAGGCGGGAATAAAGCCGGCCGGCAGGCTCAACGACAATATCGCCGTGCTGGAGATTGGAGGAATGCGCATCGCTTTTCTCGGGTTTGCCAGCTTCACCGGAGTTCCTGATTTGCGCGACCAGGACGCTGCTGTAGCCCAGATCCGGGATGCCAAGGCTCACTATGACGCGGTGGTGGTGTCGATGCATGCCGGATGCGAAGGCGAGATAGCCAGCGTGATTCCAGACGGGGACGAACGCTGCTTTGGCGAAAACAGAGGCAATACAAAGGGATTTGCGCGGGCTGCTGCGGCGGCGGGAGCAACGATTGTCGTTGGACATGGGCCGCATGTGCCCCGGGCATGGGAGATTTGGGATGGCGTTCCCATCTTTTATTCGCTGGGTAACCTTGCCACCGGAGCAGGAATCCATGTTGGGGGCAAGGCTGCGCTGGCCCCGGTGCTGTTAGCTACATTTCAACGGAATCAGGATGGGGCAGTCAAAGTAACAGCATTTGCTATTGTTTCATTCAAACAGGAGCCTGGAACGGGACCAAAACTGGACCCGGAGGGCGCGGCAAAGAAAGAAATGCTGGCACTCAACGAGAGCCTAAACAAACCCCCGTCAGCAACTCCAAAGCATAAATTGCAAGGTTCCCAACACCATAAGAAGCACAATCCAGAAACTGTAAACCAATAAAACGACAGTTTAGATAACATATTTTCGCGCGATGAAGCTGCGCCGAAGTTGGGGCATCCAGTCATCTAGAAGCTGACAGCACGTAAAATATAATTCAGGGAGAACGCACACCCAGGTGCCCCATGATCGACAAAAAGAATAAATCCGGTATTGCCCCACAGGTTGAGGCGCCCCCAGAATCAATCGTTACGCTTGATCCGGCGGATTGGGCTGCTTTTCGGGCGCAGGCGCACCAAATGCTGGACGACATGCTGGGTTATATAGAAAAAATACGTGAGCGGCCGGTGTGGAGGCCCATTCCAGAGGAAGCGCGGGCGCGCTTTCGATCTCCCGCGCCGCAAAAGGGCGAAGAGCTGGCTCAGGTCCATGCGGAGTTCATGCGGGATGTGCTGCCCTTTGCCATGGGCAATGTGCATCCGGGCTTTATGGGCTGGGTGAATGGCGGCGGCACTCCGGTGGGCATGGTGGCGGAGATGCTGGCCGCGGGGCTGAACGCGAACCTCGGAGGCCGCGATCATATTCCGGTCGAGGTGGAGCGGCAGGTGAGCGAATGGATGCGGGAGATCTTCGGATTCCCGCATGGCGCGAGCGGGTTGTTTGTCACCGGAACGTCGATGGCGAATCTGATGGCGGTGGTGATCGCCCGCGACTCGTCTCTGGGTTTTGATGTGCGCCGCAGCGGAGTGGCGGCTGATACAAGACGGCTGACCGCATATACATCGACTGCGGTGCATAGCTGCGTCACCAAAGCCATGGACATTGCCGGGCTGGGCAGCGATGCGTTGCGGCTGATCCCCACAGACAGCCGCTACCGCATTGACCTGAGAGCGCTCAGCGAGGCGATTGAGCGGGATCGCACAGCGGGCTTTACTCCGTTTTTTGTAGTGGGGAGCGCGGGAACGGTGGAAACGGGAGCGATTGACGATCTGGCGGGAATGGCTGAGTTTTGCCAGCGCGAAAAGCTCTGGTTCCACGTGGATGGCGCTTTTGGCGCGCTGGCCAGGCTGGCTCCGGATCTTGCCTCGCGGCTGGATGGAATTGAGCGCGCCGATTCTCTGGCTTTTGACTTTCACAAGTGGGGACAAGCGCCCTATGACGCTGGCTTCATTCTGGTGCGCAACGCTGAGGCGCACAAGCAGGCATTCGTAATGCAAACGGCATATCTGGCGCGGGCGGAGCGAGGATTGGCCGCGGGTTCTCCCTGGCCGTGCGACTTTGGGCCGGACCTCTCGCGAGGCTTTCGCGCGCTGAAGGTCTGGTTCACGCTGAAGGTTCTGGGCACGGAGCGGCTGGGAGCGGCCATCTCGCGCAGTTGCGCGCTGGCCCGGTATCTGGAGGAACGCATCACCGCGACGCCGGAGCTGGAACTGATGGCTCCGGTGGAGCTGAATATCGTCTGCTTCCGTTATCGCGCCGAAGACTCCGACAAGGTGAATGCGGAGATTGCCATCTGGTTGCAGGAGTCGGGCGTGGTGGCGCCGTCCACGACACGGATCGGAGGGCGCACGGCGATACGAGCGGCAATCGTGAACCACCGCACCGGGCGCGCGGAGATGGACGCACTGGTGGAAGGCACTCTGGCTCTGGGACGCGCTCTGACGGCTCAATAGACCCAAGGCGGGATTGAAGCCAGGTACGATTCTGTCTGATTATTTCTATGAAAGAGTTCAGAATTGCCAATCCATCATTTTTCAGTTCGAACTCTGCATCGTTTGGTGCGTTTACACTAAAAGGGTGGAAGAAATTCAACCCAAGACGGATTCCCGGCCTGCCGGCTTCGCGCTTCGCTTCGTGGCGGCGGCGCTGATTGTGCGCGGCGGCGAGATTCTGATCGGGCAACGCCGCCCGAATCAGCCGATGGCGCTCAAGTGGGAGTTTCCCGGCGGCAAGATCGAGCCGGGCGAGAGCCCGCAGCAAGCGCTGGCCCGCGAGCTGCACGAAGAGCTGGGCATCACGGCCACCATCGGCCCGCTGGTTACGCGCATTCGCCACAACTACCGCCATGGCGGCGCAGTGGATTTGCAGTTCTTTGCGGTGCGCGAGTTTTCTGGGGAGATCGTGAACCAAATCTACCATGAGTTTCGCTGGGTGCGGCTGGAAGAGCTATCCGGCTACGAGTTTCTGGCCGCCGACCGCGGACTGATTCGCGATTTGGCGGCGGGGAAGCTGCTGTAAACCCCTGCGATGGAGTAGGCACAACTTCGAATTTGCTCAGGGCGGGCTCCAGGGCATCTGGTACCTATGCAATTAATTCGCTATTTCTGAATTGCTCCAACTATCAGCAATATCGCACCAATCAGAGGAAAAATAGCTTTGATCTGTCGCATCCAGAAACCTACCGATTCATGGAATCGCGTAAAAGGAAATGGGTCTCGCTGCCCAGCAGCATTATCGAATTGCTGTTGCCATTCTGTACAGTGTCCCTCCGCCCAATCGAACCGCATCCTCATCGATTCACTCAGTATCCATGCACCTATTACATTTATTCCAAGCGTTAGCATAACCATGAGAAGAGACAGTTTCGCGAAGTTGCTTTCGAGAATATGTCCGACTGTACCGAACACAACCCAGTTTGCACCGATAAGGGCATAGCACATCTGAAGACTCGCCTCCGTAAGTTTTGCAGACCATCCCTTATAGTAGCCGCCTACTTCTTCAAGTGCCTTCCGTGGCGAGTCATAGAACCCTGTTTTCGAACGTTCTGATGAATTGGTTTCGTTCAGTATCTGGTCATCGTTTTTAATCATGTTCAGTACCCTGGTCCGATCCCAGATGCGGGCTTCAGTCTGGAATCTATGGATCTTCTTTTGTCCCTTTTCGTCTCAAAGACTGCCTTCTTGGCAATTGCTTTCTTCGCAAGAACTTTCTTCTTAGCAACCTTTTCAGCGGGTGCTTTTTTTGCAGTCGCTTTTTTTGTGGCTGCCTTCTTTGAGTCAGCCTTCTTAGCCCTAGCCATTGTATGATTCCTCCGTTTTCAGTTAGAGTTCTGCACGGAATTATACATGCAAGCCTGGTGTTACAGGTTTCTCTTTTGGCCGTTATCCCGCCGGACGCTCACTCCTCAGTGTCCCGGCATCAAGCCCGAGCATGATCAGCGTCATGCCGATGACGATGATGCTGGTGGCCCAGGCGATCCAGTTCCAGAGGCGGGAGTTTTTGTGTTCGCCCATCAGATCGGCACCGGGTTCCCGATTGAGACTTGGGCGTATCTCTGGACAGCCTTTCCTGAACTTGCCTAATAGGCGCAGACCCTCAGGCGGCCAGAGGCCTGATTTTGCGGCGCTGCTTCTGCGATTCGATCCACAGGTCGTACTGGAGTTGAGCCTTGGAGAAGAAGTCAGGGGAGAGCGCCAAAGCCTCGCCGAGACGGATGCTGAGGTCCATCGAAACAGCGGTGCGGCCATTGAGGATGCGGGAAATGGTGGCGCGCGCCACGCCGATATGCTCGGCAAGCTCGGTTGCGCTCGTCGAGCCGAGGAATTCCTTCAGCAGTTCGCCCGGGCTGGCCGGGTTGTGCATCATAGTCATAATCATTGCCCCCTTAGTGGTAATCCTGATAGTCCACGAGAATCGCATCCTCGCCCTCAAAGGCGAAGGTCAGACGCCAGTTGCCGCTGACGCTTACTGACCAGTGGCCTTTAAGCTCTCCCTTCAACGGATGCCAATCCCATCCATCCCGGTTCATGTCCAGCGGCGTCGAGGCCAGATTCAAGGTCGTCAGAAGGATGCGCAACCGGGCTGCATGCTTCGGCTGGATGCCCGCCTTCGAGCCGGTCCTGAAGAACTTCTCGATGCCGCGATGCCGGAATGTTCTGATCACAGCAGGAGCGTAACATATAATGTTACGCCGAGTCAACCCACTGTTCCGCGCGATCTCTCAGTGCCCTGGAATCATGCCCCAGAGCATGATCAGCGTCATGCCGATGACGATGATGCTGGTGGCCCAGGCGATCCAGTTCCAGAGGCGGGAGTTTTTGTGCTCGCCCATCAGGTCCTTGCGGTTGATAAGCAACAGCATGAGGATGATGATGACTGGAAGCAGAACGCCGTTTAGAACCTGGGAGAGGATGGCGAAGTTGATCAGTTGCGCGTTGGGCAGCAGCAAAACGGTGGCCGCGCCTCCGGCGATGAGCAGCGTGTAGAGCCAGTAGAAGAAGGGCGCTTCTTTGAAGGTTTTATCTACGCCGGATTCGACGCCCAGGCCCTCGCAGACGGTATAGGCGGTGGAGATGGGCAGGATCGAAGCCGAGAAGATCGAGGCGTTGAAGAGGCCGAAAGCGAAGAGGATGAAGGCATAGTCGCCGGCCAGGGGGCGCATGGCCTCGGCTGCGTCCGCAGCTGTTTGGATGGCGCCCATGCCGTGTATGTAGAGCGTGGCCGCGCAGGCCACAATAATGAACCATGCGACGATGTCGGTAAAGAGGCTGCCAACGATCACGTCCAGACGCGAGGCGGCGTAGTCTTTGACGCGAATGCCTTTTTCCACGATGGAGGATTGCAGATAGAACTGCATCCACGGGGCGATAGTGGTGCCGACAACGCCGATGGCCATGTACATATAGGCCTTGTCGCTCCAGACCGATTTAGCGGGCAACCGGACGGTGGCCAGAATGGCATCGTGCCAACTGGGCTGCGAGAGCACAGCGGCAAAGATGTAGGTGATATAAACCGCCGAGGCGACGAGAAAGATTTTTTCCGTGCTCTTGTAGGTTCCGCGTACCACCATGTACCACACCAGCGCAGCACATAAGGGCACGGAGATGAATCTGGAAACGTGAAAAAGATGCATGGAGCCGGCGATGCCGATGAACTCCGTGACCACGTTGGTGTAGTTGACGACGACAAGCAAGACCATCAGGATGACGGTAAGGCGGAGGCCGAACTCCTCGCGGATGAGGTCGCTGAGGCCCTTGCCGGTGACCACGCCCATGCGGGCGCACATCTCCTGCACCACGATGAGGGCGATGGTGATGGGAATGATGGTCCAGAGGAGGGTGTAGCCGTATTGCGCGCCGGCCTGGGAGTAGGTGAGGATTCCGCCGGAGTCGTTATCGACGTTGGCTGTAATGAATCCGGGGCCGAGGACGGCTAAAAACAGCAGTATCCGGATTCGCCAACGCTTCAACATTCGGGCCGGTTCCTAGGGTGGATTCATGAGTTGCCTTTCTGACCATAACAGGCCAGGGCGTGGGGCGCGAAACCAGCTGCCGAGAGGCTGAGAGGGGCCTGAGGACCAGGGTTGACAGGATTCCGTTATTATGGTACATTGGTACATAAGTATTGGGAGGTGTATATGCCATTAGAACAGCAGCATCGCGAACCCGTTATTGTGGAGCGCGTCCAGACCGGCGTGCGCATGGAAAAACACCTGTTGAAGGTGCTCAAGGCCGTTGCCGAGCTGAAGGAGATGACGCTGGGCGACTTGCTGGAAGGGATCGTCCTGCACGCCTTTGAAGGCAAGCTGGTTCCCTTCTCTCCGCAGACGCTGAAGGAGATTGAGCAGTTCAAAGCGATCTACGGGATGACGTTGAAGGCCAGCGACAGCCATAACCTGAAGGAGCGAAAGCCACCTGCGCCGGGGCAGACGCCATCGGCCAGGAGATCTTAAGTGCTCCTTGCCGCGCATAAGAATGCAGCTAGTTAGCCCCCGCTAGCGCGGGGTTAGCGAGTTAGCGAGTTTAGCAAGTTAGCCCGTCAGGCGTTGGCCAATATCATTTCGGACGGATCGGCGGAGACTGCTTCGCCGGTGAGGCTGAGCAGGGACGCGATCACGTCGGCGGCGCCATAGGATGTCTGGCCGGGCGCGAGGAACTGCGCGACGGTATTCAGATCATCTCCCACGGTGACCAGGGGCGGCTCCACGGAACCGTCCTTGCGCGTCTGGGCGTGGCCGATGTTGGCTAGCAGCGCATTACATAGGCACTTGCGTCCCACAGTATCCTCGACCTTGCCTCCCTTGGCTACATAGTTGGCCACCGGCTCCGCGGAGCAGCGATAGCCGATCTTGCCGTCCGGCATGGCATAGGATTCGCGCAGCAAACCGATGTCGCAGACTCGGGTTCGGGCAGCAGCTACTTCTGGATCGGAGTAGGAGCCTTGCAACAGCGCCACCTTGAAGGGGAATCCGGTGGGCGAGGCGAGCGGATCGGTGAATACCTCACCGGTGCCGGTGGCGGCCTGGGCGATAAGCGATTGTTTTAGGTCGGGACGCAGGCCGGACTCTCGCGAGAAGGCAAACGCGGTGCCCACCTGCACGCCGGCGGCGCCCTGCTCCAGCGCAAAACGCAGGCTCTTGGCGTTGCCGTAGCCACCGGCCAGCCAGAAGGGTACGCCCAGCGCGCGCAGTCCCGCAATGTCTACCTGGTCTCGTTCGCCATAGACCGGCTCACCGGCAGCATTGAGCAGCAGCTTACCGCGCGGCGGAGCATTGTGCCCGCCCGCCGTAGGGCTTTCGATAACCAGCCCGTCGACGCGGCCGCTGGCGCGACGCAACATGGTGGCAGCCAAGGTGTTGGAACTGACAATGGCCAAAAAGCGCGGCCGTTCAAGAACAGGAAGCGGACCCTCGACGTAATCGGCAGGATCAAAGCGCATAGCCGTGTCAGCATCCTGGTCCGCACCGGTGACCGCGAGGCGATACTCGGCCGGATGGTGCGCCACGAATGCATCCATGACGCCGGGGATGTGGAGTGGAATGCCCGCGCCCATGAGCACGTAACCCACGCCAGCCAGCATGGCACCGTAGATGGAGGCGAGATGGGGCATCTGCACCTTCTCAAGAAAATTGATGCCCACGGGATTCTTGTGATCCTGGCGAGCCAGATAGACTTCGACGAAGTTGCTCACGATGCACAGCTCGACCACCTTGCGCAGATCGCGGCGCTGGTGCATCGGCGGCAGCGTATATGGCATTCCCACGGGCCTGCCGCCGGGAACGTAGTACTCGGCCCAGATGCGGTTGGCCATCTCGGGAAAGGGGAAGGCATCGAGTCCGCGGCGCATGTGGCCGCCGGGGTCGCCATCGGCGAGGCGGCGAACTAAGAGCGAATCCAGCGCGGTGCCGGAGACCACGCCGAGCTGACCGAGTTTGGAGACGGCATTGGCGAGGCGCCAGTTGGAAACGCCCACACCCATTCCGCCCTGAATGATTTTGGGAAACTGCATCATCCTTGGATTGTTTCACAGATTGGGCTGAAACCCAACTTTTCTCTAAAAGGAGAAGCAAAAAAAGAACTAGGAGTGAGCAATACTGCTCACAAAATGCCGAATTGAGACACTTTTTCGGGCGGCAGACTGTAAGCAAATGCCGCCCGACGCGGGCGCGAAGACCAACCACGATCAATTGCTATCGTACGCATCTTCAACGCGGGGAAAACCAGCAAAGCAGAAAAAGATCACCAAATTCCAGGTTATAAAAATAAGAAGGGCATACCGCGTCTCATCAGAAAGAGGAGCCTCTGCCTCACCCACATATCTGGCCGACAAGAGGATCAGCGTTCTTACCATGATCGCTCCGGATTGGAACATCATGGCCCAGCGGATAATAGAGACCCATAATTTGTCCAAATTCCACAATTTCCATGCGCTGGCAAGATAAATCACCGCAAAAATCAGGAAAATAAGCGGAAGACCCTGGGCATAGGCCCCTATCGATTCACCCCCTGCCGCCAGAGCGGGCCGAACCACCCGTGGAAGCAGACTGAAGATAATATCCGGCCGGGCGCTGAGAAAAGTCGCCACACTCGATTCCGGGTCGCCCCATGGAACCAGGGCAAGGAGCAAGTTAACCCCACCCCGAATCAAAAGGTATCCGCAGATCAGGCTGACGAAGAGCGGGCGTTTGCTCTTCACCTTCGACTCCGGAATAAGACGTGCAGGCATCTCAAATGGCGTCGGCGCAATTCCATGCATACGCCGGGGCCTGGCGTCTTTCTGCTGCATAGACATACCTCCTCTCATTTCATCTTCCTGTCCCATGCGATTACGCCGCGGATAAAAAAACTCCGAATGGGGCGGGATTCACGATGCAAAATTGTTTTTGACGAGGCTTGCTGGAAGTGTAGCACAGAGGCTTTGCCGGGGCTTTTAGAGATTTTCGCGCAGGAAGCTGATGACATGGTCGGCGTGGACGACACCCACCATGCGCCCCTGCATGTCGACTACTGCCAAGGCGTGAAGGTTGTATTTGTCGAAGAGCTCGGCCAGCTCGTTTTGATGCATGTTCATGGGGCAGGAGAGGACGCGAGCTTCGGTGAGCGTGGAAAGGAGCGTCTCCGGCTGGGCCATGACCAGCCGGGCAAGCGGGATGGCGCCGAGCAGGCCGCGCTTTTCGTCAAGCAGGTAAACTTCCGTAACGCTCTCCGGATCACCGTCAAATGCGCGCAGGGCCTCGACGGCCTGGGCCACGGTTGCGTCTTTACCCACGGCAACAAAATCCGTGGTCATGCAGCCGGCGGCGGATTTCTCGTCAAACTCGAGCAGCTCCGCAACCTCCTGGCGCTCCTCCGGCTCCATCTCTTCGAGAATGGCGTCGGACTGCTCCTCTGGCAGTTCGGCCAGCAGGTCGGCGGCTGCGCCGGGGTCCATTTCCTCGACGATGTCCGCGATCTTCTCTTCGTCGAGTTTTTCGAGGAGCGACTTTTGCAGCTTGGGCTCAACCTCTTCGAGGGTCTCGGCGGCCACATCTTCATCGAGCGAGGTGAAGATGACCTCACGCTCGGCGGGGGCCAGGTCTTCGAGAATATCGGCCAGGTCGGAGGGGTGCATCTCGCCCAGACGCTCATACTCGATGCGCAGCTTGACGCGGCGAGCTGGATCGACCTCGATGACGTCAACAAACTCCCAAGGGATGCCGCGGAAGGCAAATTTGCGGGAGAGGGATTCCAGCATGGCGCGTGGCAGCAGGCCCTTAAAGACGCGGCGGAAAGCGCCCCTCAATCCCACCTCGACCTCGGCGACGCGCAGCAGGTGAACCGCACCCTGTCCCATCCACTCCAGATCGACGTCGTTGGCGCGGACCACCTTGCGGCCATGAATGTCGATGATCTGGCGGTCGATCAGGTCCTGGTGCAGATATAGGTAATTGCCCTGATCCTCCAGAGGAACCATGGCGCCGGCCGAGCGCAGCATGAGCGTTCCGGCGGGCGTCTCCATCACATCCTGCGAGGGCACAATGCACAACCCGTCGCGGGTTTTGAGCACCAGACCGGCCACCTTGCCGGCATCCTCACCGGTAGCCACTGCGATGTCCTTGAGCCGCCCGCGCAGTTGGCCGTCGGAATCGGTCACCGGGGCGCCGAGCAACGCTGTCAGGCTGATGCGGGCTGTGGTGCGGGGGCTCATGAGGAGAGTGTATCGCTTTGGGGGCGTCCTGCGCCCTCAGGAATAATTCATCTGGGTAATCTAAGCAGCTAACACGAGCAGTCTTATGTTTGCCATCGTGTGTCCGGGCTGTCACAATGACAAAATCAGACGAACGCAGACTCTGACTCCAGCATAACGATGAAAATCTGCCCACAATGCGATACCGGCTATCCCGACAACGCCGAGACCTGCCCCACTCATGGCGGGCTGCTGAGCGAGATTATCGACCTGCGTCCGGGAATGTTGATCCGCAAGACCTATCGCATCGTGCGGTTGCTGGGCAAGGGCGGGATGGGCTCGGTTTACCTGGCGCAGCACGAGTTGATGGACGCGCCGCGGGCGTTGAAATTCCTGTCGCATGAGCTGAACAACGACGAGGCCTTCACCCGCCGCTTTCTACGCGAGGGGCGAATGTTGCGCCAGGTGCGGCACAAAAACGTGGTGGACTGCGGGGACTTGGAACGGGCCGAGGACGAGCGGCTGTTCTTTGCCATGGAATTTGTTGACGGGCCGGATTTGCGCGGCCTGATGCACCAGGCCGGAGAACGGCTGGATGGGTCCGAGGCGCTGAAGATCGCGCGCGGCATCGCGGAGGGGCTGGGCGCGGCGCACGCGCTGGGGATGGTGCACCGGGACATCAAGCCGGAGAATGTGCTGATGGCGCGGGACAAGTCCGGCTGGGTTCCAAAAATTGCCGACTTCGGGATTGTGGCCACAGTGGAGAGCAGCACCGTTTACAAGACCACGCACGGTAGCCTGCTTACTCCGCCCTATGCCGCGCCGGAGCAATGGCGGGGCACGCGAGCGAGCGAGCTGGACGGGCGGACAGACCTTTACGCGCTGGGCGGAGTGCTCTTCGAGATGCTCGCCGGGCAGACGGTCTTCTCGGCGGAGAACTATGAAGGCTGGCTCTTTGAGCATTTGCAGACGCCGCCGCGGCCGCCCAGCAGCCTGCGCCCGGAGCTGGCCAATTGGAAGGGGCTGGACGCGCTGGTGCTGCGCCTGCTGGCCAAGAATCGCGAAGAACGGCCCAAAGATGTGGCTGAGTTGCTGGCGATGCTGGACGCAGTGCGGTTGACAACTCCAGAGAGGCAGCCGACAGTGCCCGAGATGCCCGAGACTAGGAGGCCGACGGCGATCGAGCCGGAGCCGGCGCAGGCTAGCCGGGCGGTGATTCCCAGCCCCGAGCCGGAGACGGAAATTCAGGCGGAAGAATCGGCAGATAAAGCACAACCGGGGCAGATCACGCGGCTGAGCCCGGAGTTGGAGCCGGAGGCGATTAAGCCGCGGCGGGGACCAAACTGGATTCCCGAGGCGATCATCGTCGCGGTCGTGCTGATGGTATTTTTCTTTTCCTGGCAGGAATCCAGGACCCGGGACGCCAATTTATCTTCCGGGTCGCCCACGCAGACATCCACCGGCAGCCAACCGCAGTCTTCGCAGGACCCCATCTATCAGCAGGCTAAGGCATTGAGCGACCAGGGACATTTCAAAAAAGCCATTCCACTCTTCGACCAGGCCTGTAAAGCCGGAGTCGCGCAGGCTTGCAGCGAGCTCGGCTCCCTTTACATCTGGGGACCCCATATTTCTAATGGCGACAGCGTGATCCAGGATTTTCCCCGCGCCTTGAATCTGTTTACAAAAGCCTGCGATGTGGGCAACGCCGACGGTTGCTTCTATCTCGGCGATATGTACGACCTGGGCCGTGGCGTCCACCAGAATTTCTCCCGCGCGGCAGAGTATTACACCAAAGCGTGCGACGGCAACAACGCCGCTGCCTGCAACAATCTGGGGGTTCAATTGATGCATGGCGCCGGAGTGAAAGAGGACAAAGAGAAGGCGCGGCAGGTTCTTCAAAAAGGCTGTTCGCTAGGCGAACAATCGGCCTGCGAATGGCTCAAGCAGCTGTAGGAGAGCGCGCCGCCGCGCAGTCATCCTTGATTGCCGGCTCAATCAATGGATGATTTTTATGTAACTCTAACAATGACGCCGGTGGCATCGTCTTGCTGAGGATGGTTGCCGGCGAAGCTCCGGGCGGCGCGATAAATGCCATGCACGAGTTGGTTCGCTGAATCACGCCGATGGGCGCGCACGTATTCCAGAACTCCGCCGGTGCCGAACTCCACGTCTCCCGGCGTTGCCATCTCCGTGGTGCCGTCCGTCAATAGAATCATGAGATGCTGTGAGGTCAAAGTTATTGTCGCGGTGACGAAATTGGAATCTGGAAATAGCCCCAGCGGCGGACCTGAGCTTTCCATCGCATGATCGATCTCGCCCGCGCTGTTCATCAGAAAACCAGTGACGTGCCCGGCGCTGGCATAAGACAAGCAGCCATTGGTTCCATCCAGGCAAACCAGCAACATGGTGACGAAGCGGGCGTCCTCCAGGTCGGCCAGCAGCATATGGTTGACGCGGATCAGTATCTTCGCCAGATCCGCTTCAACCTGCGCGAAGGAGCGCACATAAGCGCGGGTCAGCGCCATTACCATCGCGGAATCCAGGCCATGCCCGCTGACATCGCCAATGCCGATGCAAGTGCGTCCATCCGGCATGGAGAAGATGTCCAGGTAGTCGCCGCAAGCTTCCATGGCTGGGTAGATGGCGCTGGCGATATCAAAACCGCCGGCGCACGTCATTGCTCCGGTGTAGAACCGCTGCTGAACGTTACGCGCCATTTGCAACTGCAGTTCCCTCTCCTGCTGTTTGCGGAGCGCTGTAACGTCCTTGCAGACAGAAACGAAATGAGAGATGACGCCGTCGCTGTCCTTAATCGGGCTGATGGTCTGCTCCGCCCAGTACAGTTCACCGGATTTTTTGCGGTCTACAAGCGTCCCGTGGAAATCCTCCCCTTGCCGAATTTGATCCCAGAGCTGGTTGTAGAACTCCTTATCATGCAGGTTGGACTTCAGGATGCCGGGCGTCTTGCCGACAACTTCCTGACGATCGTAACCTGTAATAACCTCAAACGCTGGATTTACATACTCAATGGCGCCGTAGCGGTCGGTGATCACGACGCTATCGGCCGTCTGTTCCACAGCCAGGGAGAGCAGGCTGATCATCTCCTGGGAGCGGCGCCGTTCCGATTCAGCGCGCTTCTGCTCCGACATATCGCTGACCATGGCCAGCGCGCCTTCAAAGCTCCCGTCCACGCCGATAACCGGCGATGTGGTAACCCGCGCCCATACTTCTTTCCCATCCTTCCTGCGATAGCGGGTTTCAATCTGTTCGCTGACGCCCTGGCGGCGTCGGGTCATCTGGGATTTCTTCTGCTCGACATCACTCTCGAACAAGAAATCAAAGAGCGGTCTGCCCAGCATCTCCTGAACGGTATACCCCAGCATTTCAGCCATGCGGCTATTGACCAACGAGGTTTCTAAATCTGCATTCACTTTCCAGATACCCTCGTAGGCGGTCTCCACGATGCCGCGATACTTCTTCTCACTTTGCTCCAGAGCTTGGAGCGTGCTCTGCTTGCGTATGAGGTCGGCTCTCTCCGTGATCACCGCAGCCAATGCCACGCCCGAGGCCGAGGTGACCACGATAAATGCCTGGAGCAGCATGGCGTTCTGCTCGACGGTGCCATAGATGACGAGCCCGTAGCCATGGGCGGTCCCCCAGACGGCAATGGCGGAACTCAAAAAGCTCACGATTGCCGATCCGGCTACCTCAAACCGTATGGCCCCCCAAAGCACGAAAGGGAAAACGCCGAAGGCGAATACGCCGGCATGCATGGATCCCAGCCGATGACCAAAGATCACCGACGCGCTGCCGATAGTTCCGAGCAGCAGGCACGCCAATTCGAGCCGGCGCCGCTTATCCCGGATCGCCATCAGTCCTGTAAAGGTCAGCGCGAGCGGGGTAATGATCAACACACCCGTAGCGTCGCCCCACCACCACTTCAGCCACTCAGGCGCAAAACCAGACCAGGCATTTCCGTCAGCAAGAGCCAAAACCCTCGTGCCGACGATCGCGCTGACTAGAGTGCCGCAGATGGCGCCGCAAACACTCAGCCCGAGCACATCTCGAAGCCTGGTGAGGGAAGGCCGAAAGTCGGGCAGTTTCCGCAGCAGCCAGGCGCCGCACAGCGGACCAGCCGTGCTGCCCAAAGCGGTTCCGGCCGCGGCCAAATGCGGGATGCCGGTAAAGTAATTTACGGTGAATGCGGCCATGGCGACTGCCGGCCAGATGCGATAGCCAAAGAGGAGCATGGCGGCCAACGCAACGCCTGCCGCCGGCCACACGGGGGAGACGGTTCCACTCGGAAATGGGACAGACAGTCCCATCTCGCCAGCCAGTATATAAGCGGCAAAAACGCCGGCCAGCTCCAAAAGCCAGCGGCGCACGCGATGACTCCGCAGGCGGCTCAGGCTCATTTCGGAGGTCAAATCAATACCGTGCGCGTCTGTCTTCAATACCCGTTCCTTGCTCGGACATCTGGCAGCAGGACGTCACCAAATGGTTTACCAGCCTGGATAGTTAACGACAGTTGAAGGCGTTTGTTAAGAGTAGAGAAAGATCAGGGGGAACGACTCCATAATTTGATTCAGCGAGCGGGAATTGGATTTAAAAAATGCGTGCGATTTTTCAAAATCGAACGGCATATGCCGGCATTGTGCAGTCTACTGGGCAATAAATTTGTTACCATCTATAGTGTTTTCAACTATATAGAGTTTGCTAAACTTTCATAAGGCGTGTGCAAATGCATCCTCCATGATTGGCTTGATTTTTCCGCAAGGCACACGTATTGCGGACTTAGCTCTGACGCTCTTCTAACAGGTCAGATCACCATTTCTTGACACAACACCTAGTCAGCCCTGAAACTGCGTTAAGGCTGCCGGGGGCGCGGAGAGACAAATGTGTTCCGGATCGCTCCAGAAAGGACGATGACGAACCCGGTGACGGAATCCAAGACAGGGCGGCTGAGTATTTCGCTGACATCCACCATGGAGAGCGTTGACGAGGTGGAGGCGGCGGCGGAGAAGCTTGCTGCCGAGGCCGGCTTGAACGAGGATGCGCGTTTTCACGTGGCGATGGCAGCGCGCGAGGCGGCGGTGAACGCCGTTATGCATGGCAATGAATATGACCCGGCCAAGCGGATCGCCGCCAGCTTTGAAAACACCGGCGATGCGCTGGTGATAACCATCGCCGACCAGGGCAAGGGGCTGGACCCGGAGACGCTACCCGATCCGCGCACCCCGGATAACTTGTTGCGCGGCACAGGCCGCGGGATTTTCCTCATACGGTCCTTCATGGATGAGGTACACTTTCGACAACTGCATCCCGGAACCGAGCTGACGCTGGTCAAGCATCTGGCGGCGGCAGGCGTAAAGGGATAAGCGCTGGCGCAGAGCCTGGACAGCAGATGGAGATCACTCTTCTGCCTGGCGTAACTGCAAGAGTACAATAACATTAACAACAAGGAGGAATTACCATGGCACTGAAGATTGCTTCCCGCGAAGTGGCTGGCGTCAGCGTTTTGGACCTTAGCGGGCGAATCACCCTGGGCGAGGGCAGCGTGCAGTTGCGCGAGGCCATTCGCGGCTTGATCGGCAAAGGAAAGAAGAAGATCCTGCTCAACATGGGAGATGTAAACTACATCGACAGCTCGGGGCTGGGCGAGCTGGTGAGCGCCTTTACAACGGCCAAGAATCAGCAGGCTGATGTCAAGTTGCTGAAGCTGACCAAGAAGGTGCATGATCTGCTGCAGCTGACCAAGTTGTATACCGTTTTCGATATCAAGGACGACGAGGCCAGCGCCATCGCTTCGTTCAAATAGGCGATCTCGGAGCAGCGCCCCAGTTGGAATCATCAAGAAAAGCCATCCCACAGCGCGGGATGGCCTTTCTTGCGCCTGAGCGGAACCAGAGTTGATGTATCTCGAAACCGCAGAACTCAAGTCGACGCGACCATCCCGGGGTCCCCGACGACAGGTCTTTGTCGTTGGGGTGGGACCATCAGGGAGCGGCGACCCAGCAGGAAGCTAAACAGGACGCAGTGACTCTGGTTCCGCTCTGATCGATGCGCCCGCGGGTTCAGGCCAGCATAGAAACCTGTTCCGGAATGCCGATCGCCGGCATGGCAACCATCGCCGGCTGCTTTGCGTGGGAGTAAGCGCCGCAGGTAAGCCGGTGGACAAAGTGGTAGGGCGGCCAGGGACCAGAGAGCTGCATCTGATACTCCCGCATCGAGGCACAGGTGGTGGAGAACTTGTTCAGGTATCGCTCCACGCACTTTCGTTCGATCAGATGCGCTATGTCCAGGGTCATCTTGCATTTATCGGTCAACCGGCAGCTAATCTCCTCGTCCAGAGGCACGAAGAGCCGGTGCATTTGGAAGCTGACGGCGCGGGCGCGGGTCTGGCGCTCGCGCTGGCGGACAGCATTCTCGCGCAGGTTGGTGAAATATTCCCGGCTCGCGCCATTGACCGGCAGATGCTTGCCGGTGGCGCGACCACCGCAGTCGTCCAATAGAATTTTCAGATGCATCTCGGCCTTGCCGCGCAGCTTGTCGATGTGGCCGAGGAACTGGCGCTGGTTGGTGCGAATGGACTTGCGCAGGCTCTCATCGTCGTGGAAGACGGTACCAAAGCGGAAAGGCAACACTGTAGAGTGCTGAAAACAATCGGCGATGACCCGGGCGTGCTCCACGCCGGATTTCTGGTTGAGGGCTTCGGCGGGGTTGTGTTCGCTGACGACAACAGCCAGTTCGCTGGCGGGGTAAAGAAAAACCTGGTTTCCACTGACTCCGAGGACCGATTCCATCGGAATGGGTTTGCGATGACGGGCCAATTCAGGAAATGCTAGCTTTTCACTTATGCAATATGCATACCAAGCCATGAGGAGACACTCCGTCTGCGTGCGCCGGAAAGCGCCACTCGTTGGTGAAGCATTGGGGGCAGAAACAACGGCATAGAAGGCAAACGACCGGGGTGTGGAGAATGGGCCCAGATGAACTGGCCCCATAGTAGCCCTCCGAAAATACGGCTGGCAACCTTCCGCGTCACAGAGCCCTGCGAAACGGAGAAACCCCTCGAAGTCTGTATTTATATAAGTAAAAAGTAAGTTGACAGCACGAATATCCATTCTTTTTTTGTTCAATAGCACCATTTTGAAGCAGCGGGAGTATACTTTGGCCCAGCCGGAAAACCATATCCTGGCCCGGCTAATTATCCCTGGGAATGCTGAGAGCTCCCCCGGTTCCAGCCCCGTGGTTTAGTCCGGGCAGTCTTCCCCAGCAATGCCGGCTACCCAAGGATAATAAAGCGTCTAATCCGGCCTAACCACCAAGACAGGGCAACATCCAGCACTGGAATCGCATTGCGTGCGAAGCCAGGTCAGGAATGTCCCTCACATGGAGGATCAAAATGTACGTTTGCACTTTGCACAACAGTAATAAAGTCCGGCATGGATCCCGCGCTGCGTTGATTCTGCTGGGAGTGGCCTGCTTCCTGGGCCTTTCTCTCCAACTCGCACACGCCCAGGTAAACTTTCCCGTCAGCATGATTCCCAAAATTCCCGCCTCACTGCCTACGGTGAAGCTGACCGCACAGGCTCCGCCAGAGGCATTTCTGCGCGAGACACTCTCCAAAAAGGGCGTGGATCTAAAGCTCATCCAGCCTTTGTCCCGGACCACGCTTCTGTCGGCTAAAACTGCGCCGGCCCAGTTGGTGGGAGTCGTCGAGCAGAATACGTTGCATGCATATTGGAATCAACAGACAGGCGAGGCGGAGATTCTGCCGCAGCTTGAACAGATCAAGTCGGTAAAGTTCGCAGGAGCTTCGGACGTGCATTTGGCGCAGGCACTCACGCTTGCGCGGCAAACATTCGCGCGCGCGGACTTTTTTCCCAAAGATGATACGAAGTTCACGGTTGGCGAGGCGCGGCCTGTTGTGGGCAGCACGGCGCAGCGTAGTTCCGCAGCCGCGGCGCCTCAGATTTCCGCAACCAATCTCTACCTGACGTATGTTGCCGTCAACCGCACTGTCAAAGGATACTCGGTCTTTGGAACCGGCTCTCGCGCGGCGATCGCAGTGGGCACGGACGGGACCATTCAAGGCGTTGTGCGCAGTTGGAAGATGGGAAATTTTTCCACAAGTCTGACCGAGAAACGGACCGCGCAGCAGATTCATGACGCACTCGCCAAGCTGCTGGCGCCGATGGCGGCAAACTCGAATGTTTCAGTGCAAGGCGTGGAGATTGCTTACTACGACAACGGCGGCGACACCATGATTCCCGTGATTCGCGCGACCGTCAAGCTGCAACCTCATGCTTCTGCCGGGGCGAATGCGGCGCTTATCGCCGCTGACGACTGGGAGGCTATTTATTTGGCCTACGGCGGAGGCAGCTTGCCCGCCGAGCTGACGCCGGGAGCGGGACCGCAGCCAAGTGCAGCGCCCAAGCAGGCTGCATCTATCGAGCAGTCCAAAGTTGCGGAGGGTGATCCGATCGTTGGCATGTACGTGGTGCGCGATGCTCCGGCGGCTTCATCCGGCTCAGGCGAATCCTCTGGATTTGTGGCCGAGTCCAACGGTTTCTGGAGCGGGTTGCAAAGCTCGAGCAGCGCCCACCAATTTACCCTGGCGCAATACTACTGGGCGGTTCCCCAGCTTTACACCACGTGGGAATCTTCATATATGAACAACGTGAATGTAGCGCTGACCGAAGCGCACGGCGCAAACTGGTTGTTTACCACAGAGTCCAACTGCTGCGATGTGGTGAATATCGCCACGATTCCGGCCAGCCAAGGTTATGGAGCGACCAATCACGGCAAGCTGGACTATTGGATCATCCACTCCTGTGACGTGGTTCCTTCGGCGGCAGATGTCTCCAACTGGGCTGGGCCATGGTGGAATATCTTCCAGGGCCTTCACGCCGTGATGGGTTCGCGCACCTCGATGCTGTTCGATGGCGGCGCGGTAAACACGCCATTCGGCAAGAGCATCGGCAATGGCGCTGCGGTAATTTCTTCGTGGTTTAATGCCACGCTTAGCTATTACCCCGCGTCGAAACAGCCCCCTCTGGACCGGCCTTCCGCTATCACGGTTTGCGGACATGGGTCGGACACGGTCTTCAACACGACGGCGCTGCCCGCCGCCACATGCCTGACCAATTACTGGCAGCCCAACTAGCTTGCAGGAACATTTAGCATTCTGCTCCGGCGCGCCGGCATGGCGCGCCGGAGTTGTTAGCGCTTAAGATTAACCTAGTTCAAATCTACAGCTTGTGAGATTCCCATTTCCGGTTATTCTGTTAGATGAAGGTTGAAGCCGGCCTCTACTGGCCGGTCTAATTGCCCGCAGGAGAAGCACGTGAAGCCCGTCCTTACCCGTACGCTGCGCAATGTGCAACATAACATTCTGGCCGGCATCATCACCATCGGACCGCTGGCCATTACATTCCTGATCTTCAAGTTTCTACTCGACGAACTGGCCAAGGCCGGAATGCCGGTAATCCAGCTTCTGGCGGCGATATTTCCGAAGGACTGGCTCCGCCATCCTGTCGTGCAGCCGATTTTGGCCATCGTACTAACCTTGGTGATGCTCTATGTGGTGGGCAGGGTCACGTCGCTGGTGATTGGCAAGCAGGCCTTCAGCCTTTTTGAGGCAGCACTGGAGCGGTTGCCCTTTGTCGCCAAGATCTATACGTCAGTGCGCCAGTTGCTGGACAGCATGATGGCCAAAAAGGAAAGCAGCCAGCGCGTGGTGCTGGTGGATTTTCCTGTTGCCGGACAGAAGGCTATCGGGTTCCTGACGCGCACCATAACCGACGAGAACACCGGCGAATTGCTGGCAGCGGTGCTGCTGCCCAACGCCATCAACCCGACCTCGGCATTCTTGCAGATTCTGCCGTTGACAAAAGTTACAGACACCGACCTGACCATGGAGCAGGCGATGAGCATGATCATGACCGGCGGAGCGGTGGGGCCGGAGAGCATACTCTTCACTCAGCCGGCCACCTGCGGTGGGGCCAGCGGCCTTCGGCATGCGGAATCGGGGTTCGCGGCTTCCCCCCCAGCTATGCCGCCTGGACCATCGGCTTGACTATAGCAAGAAATTTGTTTTACACGACAATCCGTGATTAGCCGGCCGGCTCATCCACAATCAGCACCTCTTTGGCGTGACCGCTTTCTGCTGCCAACTTACGCAGGCTGACGTGCTCAAAGCGCGCCCAGACGATGCCCACAGGCGCAATGCCCAGAAAAGTGACGGCCAGAAGAGTAGCGGAGCAGGCAGTGGCCGGCTCGACTGCCACACCGAAGAAGCCGGACATGGCGGCGGCGACCAAACCAATTTGCGTGAACCAGCCCAGTACCGGCAGTTGGAATCCGCTGGCCGCCATGCCGGAAGCCATCAACACCATACATTTGCCCAGCGTCAACCCCTTCAATTCGGGACTGGCGACGAAGGCCGTGATGATTTCAAAATAGGCCAGGGTAATCAGCCCCCACATACCCAGCGAGAGCGAGGAGGCGATGCCGAAGTCAGAGAAAGAACGCAGCGTGTCCAGGCCGGCGCGAAAAGCGCGAATCTTATCGCCGATGGCATGTCCCAGGCCCTTGGAGACGATGCTGAAGGCATCTTGCAGAATTGTCGCTACCGCTCCGCCTGTAAAACGCACGAGTACAAGAAACAGCGCACCGGCTACGGTGGTGACCAGCGCCCCATAACTGATTTTCTTCATCACTTCCGGGTGGGGCAGAGCGCCTGGCCCACCGAACCATGTGGTGAACAGAATGGTGGCGGAAAAGATAAGAGTCACCGAGCCGGCGTCGAAGAGGCGTTCGACGATGTAAACCGCGATCTGGTTGCTGAGCGGCAGGCCAGTCTTCTTTGAGACCAGGTAGGGCCGAACCGGGTCGGCGATGCGGCCGATGAGCGCGACCGCGGTAAAGCCGATGACCTGCGTCCCCAGCAGCGAGAAGAGCGGCACCTTTTTGATGTGACGGAGCAGCATCGCCCAGCGCGCCGCGCGAAAGACGTAGCAAATATAGATGCAGCCAAAGGCAATCGCGATCTTGCGCCAGTCGGCCAGCTTAAGTTGCTCCACAAACACATGCCAATCAAATGGATGCTTGTGCTGCGCATAAACCAATAGCGCGGCCAGCGCCAAAAACACAACCAAACCAAAAATCAACTCGCGCTTCTTCAAGACTTCTCCATTCCCGCGGCTCAAGAATCTCTCTTCTTAATAGTTTCTCACCTGTGCATGAATAGAGCGTTACCGGTCAGGCTATTCCTGCGATGCCGGTATGGATGCCGCCTGTCTGGTTCGCGCGGCCGCTCGTTTCGCCTCTGCTTCGCGCGCCAGCACGCGGCGGTTGAACTCGTGAATCACATGCGCCACGTAGGCTCGCGTTTCGCGATAAGGTGGAATGCCGTGATACTTGTCGACCGCCTCCGGGCCGGCGTTATAGGCGGCCAGTGCCAGCGCCAGATTGTCGTGGTAGCGGGTGAGCAGCGCATCCAAATACGTTGCCCCGCCGCGCACGTTCTCGTCCGGCTTGAAGCTATCTGCAACGCCAAGGTCCTTGGCAGTCTCAGGCATCAGCTGCATCAGGCCTTGCGCTCCGGCGCGGCTTACTGCGCGCGAATCGCCGCCGCTCTCGGCCCTCACCAGGCTGGCCAGCAGGTCCACGTCGAGATTGTGCTCGTGACCGGCTCTGGTTAGCATCTCGCCCAGATCGGCTGCAGAGAGTCTGGAGTCCTGACGGGAATGGGTGCTAGCAACGGATGGATTGGAGGACACCTCGGATTTCGCCGCGGACGGCTGGTCGGGCAGTTTCTCGATCCCGGAGATATCCTCCGGGCGTATTTCGATGTAGTTGTCCTCGCCGGCGCTCAGATAGAGCCGGACGCGGCCCTCGATTTCGGCGTGATGATCGCAGCGCATCTCGAAGCCGTTGCGCAGGGTAATGCGCTCGACGGCTTTGGCGGATAGCGACAGAAATGCGAGAGCCGCTATGAATTCTGCCGTAATGAAGAACACTCCGCGCATCCCTGATTCCGCTCTCATCATTCATCCGCACACTTCAAACACTACCAGCGGCGGCGCGTTTGGCTATGGCCTTTTCCAGCACCACGGCCACGCCGTCCTTGTTGTTGGGCGGGGCCTGCTTCCAGCCGCGCGTCTTGGCCATCGTCCGCAGCTCCTGCGCCGCATTGCCCATCATCACACCCTGCCCTGCCCACTCCAGCATATCCACATCGTTCCAGTTGTCGCCAATGGCCATGGTCTCTTTGCGATCCACGCCTAGCATGGTTGCGAGTTGCTGAAGCGCCCAGCCTTTGGAGACGCCCGGCGGCAACAGGTCGAGTATGGAAATATCGCGCGCCGGATACTCGGTCCGAACACATTCGCAATGGCTGGCCCACTCACTGGCTTTGAGCGCCTGTTCGGCCTGGCGCATCTTGCTCACTCCACCGCATGCCATTCCCTGAATTGGATCTTCCCCGTCCACGAGCGCAGCTTCCAGCGGCTTAACCACCTCAATGGCGTTGCGATTGGCTTCAATCCATAGGGCGATGCGCCCATTTGCCTGTTCCAGATCTTCAAGGACCAGCTCTCCGCGGCCAGGGCGATCGAAGGTGAAGACCAATGACCCGAAGGGCCGCAGCAACCGGCACAGCCCGCGCGCGGTTTCGCACGGAAGCTGGCAGCGGGCAAGAGAGTCTCCGCACAGAGTGCGAATCACCGCTCCATTGGACGTAATGAGGGGCGTATCCGCTCTTAGGCCAAGTCCCTCAAGCAGCGGGGTGGTGTAGGCTGGGCGGCGGCCTGTGGCGATGGCCACGGTGATGCCCGCCTGCTGCGCGGCCTTGAGAGCCTGCGCCGTGCGCGGACTAATGGCCTGCGCAAAAGTGGGCAGCAGCGTGCCGTCCATGTCGATGGCCACCAGCCGAACGGGAGGGTGCATAGCATTAGTGTAGCTGGCACCTGCGGTGCGGCTGATTGCCTTCGGCGTGGGCTGGCGTTGGGTGAGATGCGGCATCAAGTAAGATTTGGATATGGAACGGATTTGCAGCCAGTGCCGGGCGGTGCTCGGCGAAAAGACGGTGGCGGATTGGTGTCCGGCCTGCGGCGGGGCGTTGGTCGAGCGGGCTAGTCTGCCTGTTGTCAGTGAAACCGGAGCGCCAGCGACCGAGGTGGATCATCGCGGCATCGTGCTGCCCCGGCGTCATGCGCTGGGCGGGATTATTACGCCGCAGTGAATGCGCGTTTCTGAATTCTACGGAATCAGGGATTTGTATCGAGTCCGACCGCCTCAGCCAATCTGGCCTGACGCTCATCGAAGGTCCAAAATCGCTCCGCCTTCAGCTCCAGAGCGCAGGCCACGTGCAGGGAGTCGAGAGTGCGGACGCCATGGGTCGGGCCAAAGCGGAGGGCGAGGCTGGCGCAGGCTTCCCAGGCGTGATGGGGAAACTCTACAGGGGTCCACAGGCCAGAGAGGTAGTCGTGCTGGAATTCTCCCCATACTTTCTGCGCTTCAACGAAAGTGATCCGTTTCAGAAAGACCTGTTGATAAATAGCGTTTGCCAGTTCCGCGTGGTTGAAGGGCGTGATCCAGATGGAGAAGCCAAGCGCCATGCGCTGGTCTACGTGTGGAGAATGCGCATCCGTGATGTAGCTCGAAACCAGAAAGCTCGAATCGACGTAAGCGTTCAATAGCGGCTATTCTCCCGGTCAGCAAGAAGGTCGGCAACTGGCGTCAGGACGCGGTCGCCGAAGATGGCGCGGCGGCGTGTTTCAAAATCCGGCCACTCGACAGGTCTCGGCTTCGGCGGAGTTCGCGGCACAAGGTCGCCTAACACCTCGTTCCGCTCACGGACTTCTACCTGCACACCGGCCCTGAGCCAGGCTTTGACCTGACGGGTGTCACGAAGTTGTCGAAGGGTAATACTTTGCATGATCTAAATGTGACACATAATGTGACACATTGTCAAGTGGGCTATGGATTTCGACGTTACGGTTTCTGTGTTGGTGACCATCCACTCGGGAAGACAATATTTCGGTAGTTGGACTCTCCGGGCAGATGAACGGAGAGGCATCCAAACGCCCAACTTCCGAGTAGTGCGTGATTCGGAAGCACTGACCTCAGACCATGTTGCGACCTGTATCGTTATGAGCCAGTCGGGACCCGACCAGAGAATATTCTTCGCCGTATTAGGCTCCCTTTTTCTCCCCTTGAAAGAACCAATGGACGCCGTATTTATCTGCAAGATGTCCATAGGATCCAAACGGCAAATCCCTCAAATCGTCAAGCAGGTCACTGTCTGCTCCCGTCGCGAGGCGGTCAAAGATTGCTCTCAACTCTTTGTACTGCCCACCGTTAAGATACATGCCGACTGTATTGCCCTGTTTCGGTGTTCGCTTGGCGTGCATCCAATCCGTCGCCGAAAACTCTATGACGCCGCTTTTCAGGTGGGCATAGGCCACCTTGTGATGCAATTCGGGCGGCATCTGGTCCTTCATCGGCGTGTCACCCATTTTCGTGATCGTCAAGTCTCCGCCCAAACAAAATTGGTAAAACGCCATGGCCTCGGCACAATTGCCATCAAATAATAGGAAGGGTGTGAGATGCATCATGTTCGCTCCTTTCTGGGTTAGCTCCTAAAGGTTGCGCGTCTGCAATTTGTTAGAGTATATCGAACATGATACGCTCCAGCAGATCGCGAAGTATTATCGGTGATCCCGGAGAACTGAGCGATCAGTATGACTCCCGCCACTCGACCCGGATTTCAGCTGGTGATTAACCGAATATGGAAACTGCCACATCGCCTATTTACTCAACCACATTATTCGTATCTCAGCGCCTCAGCGGGCAGAATGCGCGATGCAGCCGACGACGGATAGAGCGTGGCCAGCAGTGAAATTCCTATGGAAACTACAGAGACAATGATGCCATCGAGCGGGCGCGGGGCGAATGGCAGCGTGTCTATGGAGTAGACCTCTGCGGATAAGTGGATGAAGTGGTAATGTCCGCCGGCCCAGGCGGCGAGATATCCGAGCACCAATCCAAGAGCCGTGCCGAGGATGCTGATGAGAAAGCCTTGCAGCAGGAAGATGCGGCGGACTTGAGAAGGCTGGACGCCGAAGCTCATCATCACGGCGATGTCGCGGGTTTTTTCCATCACCATCATGGTGAGGGCGATGAGAATGTTGAGCGCGGCGACGATGACGATGAGCGCGATGATGATGAAGGTGACCACCTGCTCCAGCTTGAGGGCGCGGAAGAGCTCGCGGTTCTGCTCCATCCAGTTAGTGGTCATGAAGCCGCGTCCGGCCTCGCGCTCGATGGCTTCGGCGATGCGCGGAGCGCGGTCCAGGTCGTCCACCTTGAAGCTGATGACGGAGAGCAGGTCAGGCTCGCTGAAGAGGCGCTGAGCGTCGGAGAGGCGCATGAAGGCCATGCCCGAGTCGTACTGATAAAAACCCGACTGGAAGATGGCGGCGACGCGAAAGCGCTGGTATTTGGGCGCGAGGCCTAGCGGCGTCAACTCACCCTGCGGGCTGGTGACAAGAACGCTGTCACCCACCTGCGCGCCGATGGTTTCAGCCAGGTCTTTTCCCAGCACAATGGCCGGGTAGGGCGCGTTGATCCAGGCTTCGCCGGGAACCTGTTGCGCGAGCTTGTTGCGCGCCTCCGGTTCCAGGTCTTTGGCCGAGCCGGAGACGATGGTGTCCAACAGGCTGCTGACCGTCCGCTCCTCCGCCGGGATGATACCCTTGATGAGCGCGAAGCCGGCGCGGGGGCCGCGCGAGACCAGCACTTGCCCGTAGATTCCCGGAGCGGCGGCGGTGACGTGGGGAACGCGGCGCAGACGTTCGAGGAGCGGTCGCCAGTCGCGAATGCCATCCGACTCGATGCGCATCAACTCTACCTGCGCCGAGACGCCTAGCAGGCGCTCCTGGAGGTCGCGCCTCATGCCGTTGGTGATGGCCAGGGCGATGATGAGCGCAGCGACGCCCGCGGCCACGCCTGCGATGGAGATGATGGTGACTACGCCCACCACGGCCTGGCGCCGCTTGGCCTTCAGATACCGGGTTGCTACGTACAGCTCGAAGAGCATTGAATCTATTCTACTTGCGCGACAGCCTGTCCTGATTTACTTCTCTTCCGCGGGAATCACTTTTTTGGCCACGCCCACATTGTCGTGCCGGTCGTAGACGTGGACGGTGATCAGGTGTTCGCTGATCTTGCCCGACACAACATCCAGGAAGATACGCAGTTCGTAGTGCTCGCGGCGAGAGTCGGAGATGCGGCCGACCGGCTCAATGTACTGCCATGGACCGGCGTCGAGCGAATACTCGGCGCGGGCAATTGGCGAGAAGGCGTCTTCGGCGTCGAAGCTCACGCGGAATGGCCGGGGACAGTGGCTACCTTCGCAATCCACGGGTTCTCCGGTTGCCTTGAATGCGGAGATGACCGGCGGCGTGGTGTCCACCTCAAAGCGGTCGCTGACTTTGGAGCCGGTGAGAGCGTCGCCGGGGGTGTGCGAGGGCACATCGGAGGCGACGACCTTGATCTGATAGCCGCCATCGGGAATCAGAGTGGCATCAAAGCTGTAGGCTTTGTCGCGCAGGTTGTCCTTGAGCAGCCGCCAGACGGTTTCGCCGTCGCCGCGCAGGTAGAGGGAGTAGGTCAACTCGTCGCCGTTGTCGTCGTGCGCCGCCCAGCGGACAGTGACAGCGGTGCGGTCTTTGCTGGCCTGCAAGGGCGTGTTTGCGCTTGTGTCGGTACTTGTTCCGGGGTTCTGGCCGGATGTGGAAAAGGTGATGTTGACTGTTGCCGACTGACCGGCGGGCTGATTCTGGCCGCTCCAGCGCGCTCCTGGCACGACCACCAGATCGTCTACAACAGGAGCGGCGTTGACGGGCAGGTAGTTAACGCCCACGCTGCCCAGCACGCCATTCGCGCGGAGCACGGCTTTCCATTGCAGAAATCGGCCGGCGGGCGAGGCCACCACACCGTCGCGGAGCGGTTGCCAGTCGGACCAGCCCCAGTCGGCGCGGATTTCACCATTACGGCCACGGGCGGGCTGCTCCACGTTGCCGGTGCGGGTCAGCAGTTCGTAGTTGACCGAACCGGGCTGAACCTCAACGCGGCCAAAGCGGGCCAACGCACCAGCGTCGAGCACGTCGCTGGCGTATTCGTGCTTGTCGGCGGTGGCGGCCAGGCGATAGAGCTTGCCGGTATTGCCGGTGCCGATGAGAATGTTCTCCGGCTGGCCTTTTGCACCGGGAACCACAGCCATGCTCAGGCCTTGCTGTGACGCCAGATGGGCAATGTCTGCGTAGCTGCCGTTATCGGCAATGCGGAAGACGCGGCCACGATTGCCGGTGAGCACGAGCAGGCCGTCAGGGCGCGCGGCCAGAGCGTAGACAATGTCGTCCTTGCCGGACCAGAGTTTGCGCGGGGCCTGACCTTCCGCGAGTGCAAAGATTTCGCTGCCCTCGGGGATGGAGGCGCTGGTGTTAGCCGCCTGCATCGATTCCGGCTGAACAATGGTTATCGTGACGCCCATGCCAAGCCCTTGTATGGTCAGCGGCGGCAGCGGGTTGCGGTTCTTGTCGCCGACACTGGCCGCATAGATAGTTCCGTTGGCGGCTACGGCAACTGAGGTAATCTCACGGCGTGGCGCCTCGAAGAGAACGTAGCCTTTGCCTTGGGGGCTGATGCGATAAATCAGGCCGGAGCCGTCGGTGCCGGCGATCAGATTGCCCTGCACGTCCCAGGCAAGGGAGCGAATGTGCTGCTCGTCGCTCTTGAAGAAGAGTTCCGGCTTGGCGCCGGGCTTGCTGACATCAACGCGGTAGATAGCTCCCGGTCCGCCGGTAGCGATATAGAGGCGGCCAGTGGAGTCGAAGGTCATCTCCCAGATGTAGTGGGTTTTTGCTCCGGGTTTTTCCGGTGTAGGAACTTTGTCAGGTGTTGGCTTGCTGTCGGCAGATTTGCCGGTGGCTGTGAGTGTGTCTGCCCTTGTGTCGTCGAGTTTGGCCGCGTCGAAGACGACCGTGGCGCTAGACTCGTCCTGTTTGGCTGTAGCGTCGGGCTTGAGCCGAAAAACTTTGCCGCTGGGCAGTGTGGCCACGTAAAGCGCGCCATCGGGGCCGAGGCGGACGACCTGGACCGACAAGTCTTTAGTCTCGAAGATCGTAAATTGCTTGCCGTCCGGGGCGATGCGCAGTACGGTCGCGGGCGAGGCGGTTCCCACGTAGGCCGTGCCGGATTTGTCCACGGCGACCGACCAAGCGTAGGTAGAGGGCGTGGTGGCCAGCTCGGCCAGACCCGGCCCGGTGCGCAGATGGCCGTCACTCGAGAGCGCGACTCCTTGCGGCGTGCCTTTTTCAAATTCCTCCAGCCGCGACTGGGTCCAGAGGCGCGTGCCTTGGGCTGATGTGTGCAGAGCGGCAACGGCCATCGCGGCCACGGCCAGCACGGAGAGACGAAAGACAAAACGGGTGCGGCGAGTCGTAAGGAAGGAAAGAAACATTCTGGAGATGAGTTTACTAAAGTTGGGTAAGAAGCGGCATATTACCGGCGGGGGTGACGAGTGGGCTGACCTCACTTCGACGCGTCATTGCCGTTGTTATTCCGCCGATTCAAGACAGGTTTCATGCCATATGCCCGGAATGCCTTCCAGCACATATAGCTGATCTCCACCGTGATAGAAACCCACACTTTTTACGGTTGCCTCTATCCCTGCATATTCTATCTGTTCAGGTTGAAGCTTGTGATGGTATTTCCAATTTCGAGCAAATGTTTCCAATATTGTTTTTGAAACAATTCGAACTTTTGTTCCAACCGGAAATGCTGCTGTGTAAGGCGTTCCCACTTACCCTCCTCTCTTCAGTATTTCGACCGGCCTTCAATGCCGGAAGTGGCGCATTCCGGTGAAGACCATGGCCATGCCCAGCCGGTCAGCGGCGTCGATGACGTCCTGATCTTTTACAGAACCTCCGGGCTGGATGACGGCAGTGGCTCCGGCCTGGGCTACGGCTTCAAGACCGTCGGGGAAGGGGAAGTAGGCGTCGGAGGCGGCGACGCAGCCCTTGAGCGGCAAGATGGCTTTCATAGCGCCGAAGCGGGCGGCGTCCACGCGGCTCATCTGGCCCGCGCCAACGCCGAGGGTCTGGCCGTCGCGAGCATAGACGATGGCGTTTGATTTGACGTGCTTGCAGACGCGCCAGGCGAAGAGCAGGCTGCGCAGTTCTTCGGCCGTGGGCGGACGCCAGGTAACGATTTTCAGGCCGGGGTCGAGGGCGGCGGCGTCGATGCGGCCGGTGTCAGCGTCCTGCAGCAGCAATCCTCCCGACACGTGCTTGACTACGGGACGTGGAGGCGCAGAGTGGACTTCGACCAGGCGCAGGTTTTTCTTCGCGCTGAAGCGCTCGCGAGCCTCGGCGGAGAAGCCGGGAGCGGCGATAGCCTCGACAAAGAGCTTGGCGATCTCCGCTGCTGCGTCGCTGTCCACAGCGCGGTTGATGCCGATGACCGAGCCATAGGCCGAGACCGGGTCGCAGGCCAGCGCTTTGAGATAGGCTTCGAGGATGGTTGAGCCGGTGGCCGCGCCGCAGGGGTTGGTGTGCTTGACGATAATGACAGCCGGTTCGTCAAACTCCTGCGCCAGTTCCCAGCAGGCGTCGAGATCGACAATGTTGTTGAAGCTGAGTTCCTTGCCCTGGAGTTGACGCGCCCCGGCGATTCCCTGCCCTGAGCCGTCGGCATAAAGCGCGGCGCGCTGGTGGGGATTTTCGCCATAGCGCAAGGACTGCGCCAGCGGGAGGTTGATGCGCAGGATCGGCGGCAAACTTGACACCTGCGGTGCGGCGGACGCCTTCGGCACGGCTTGGTCAGGTAGGGGAGCATCCGAAATTTCGTCCAACGTGTAGGCGATGGCGGAGTCGTAGGCCGCGGTCAACCCGAAGGCCTGACGCGCCAGCCGCCAGCGCGTTTCGCGACTGAGGCTGCCGCCGTTGGCTTTGAGTTCCTCGATCAGCGCGGGATAATCGGCGACGCAAGTCACAATGGCTACGTCTTCAAAATTCTTGGCAGCGGAGCGGACCATTGACGGGCCGCCGATATCGATGTTCTCGATGAGGTGACCGAAAGCGACGCCGGGCTGAGAGGCGGTCTTCTCGAAGGCATAGAGGTTCACTACCACCATGTCGATGGGCTGGATGCCATGCTCGGCTACGGCGGCCTCGTGCTCCTTATTGCCGCGAATGTAGAGCAGGCCGCCATGGACCTTGGGGTGCAGGGTCTTGACGCGGCCGTCGAGCATCTCCGGAAAGCCGGTCAGAGCGCTGATGTCCTTAACGGCGAGGCCTGCATCGCGCAGGGCACGCGCTGTTCCGCCAGTGGAGACCAGCTCCACGCCAAATCCGGCCAGAGCCTGGGCAAACTCCACCAGGCCGGTCTTGTCGGTCACGCTGAGCAACGCCCTTCGAATCCGCTTTTCCGCACTCACAGTTGCACTCCTGTATTGAGGTTTCACCAAGCTCCAGAGTACAACGATTCGCAGGTCAGGAGAGCAGAACCCATGATGGCGCAGCAGTCTGTTTTTGCCAGAGTGGCGAGCATCTGCCTGCGAGTTTGCAGGAAATGCATTAGAGTTGAGAGATGGGAAGTTATTCCCCTACTCTGCCACCCCAGCGACAAAGACCCGTAGCCGGGAACCCCGTCATTCCTCCCAATCCGGATTATCTGCCTCCGGAAGCCGGGTTTAATCCGCCTCCGCCACCCCCGGTTCGCCGGCGGCGTCCCTCATGGTCTTACGCGCCTGCAACTTATGTGCTGGTCGGCATCAACTGCCTGGTTTTTCTGGTTATGGTAGAGCACCACGTTAGCGCATTCAGCCCCAACCTCGATCAACTGATGTACTGGGGCGCCGACAACGCCGGCTCTGTGCTGATCCAAGGCCAGTGGTGGCGCATCGTCACCGCCATGTTTGTGCATGTCGGCTTCCTTCACCTGGCGTTGAATATGTGGTGCTTATGGAACCTGGGACTGCTGGCCGAGCCGCTGATGGGATCAGCGGGCGTGCTGGCGGTTTATATCCTTACCGGCGCAGCGGGCAATTTGCTGTCCACGCTGGTCAACTGGTGGTGGTACAACGCAGACTGGGTAAAGTTTCACGATCTGGCCGTTTTTCCTGCCGGTGCGGGAGCCTCGGGGGCCGTCTTCGGCATCGCCGGAGCGCTGATTATCCTGCTCAAGTCACACCGGCTGCCGGTGCCTACCCGGGAACTGCACAAGTTGCGCAGGTCGGTGATCTACTTCGCGGCCATCAACTTGGTGATCGGCTTCACAATTAGCCTGGGCTTTGTAGTGAGGCATACAGGTGTAAGTATTGACAATATGGCCCACCTGGGCGGGGTTCTTTCCGGATTGCTCTTTGCGGCCCCGATGGTGCCGCGGATTGGCTCGTCCCGCGATTCGTTTCTCTTCCGCCGCCGCGCAGCCATCGTGATTGTGGTGGGGATGCTGGTGCTGTTCGGCTTCTACCTGGCCAAGTTGCCGGGATGAGGCTCTTCTCCGGTTGCCAACATTCTGTGCAACAATAGCTTTCGTAAACCGGACGCCTCATTTCCACCCTCAGGAGGCAGACCATGAAACGCCGCGATTTTCTCAAGCAGGCCGCCATCACCACCGCGGCCGCCGCATACGCCAGCCGGGCCAACGCATCAACCTCAATGCCCACCAGCCCCATTGCCCGCCGCACGCTGGGCAAGACCTGCGAGCAGCTTTCCATCATTGGCTTTGGCGGAATTGTCGTGATGAACGAGGAAACCGGCGCGGCGGCCAATATCGTCGCCGAGGCTGTGGACCGCGGCATTAATTACTTCGATGTCGCACCCAGCTACGGCAACGCCCAGGAGCGGCTGGGACCGGCTTTGGCGCCTTACCGGAACAAATGTTTCCTGGCCTGCAAGACCGACGGCCGCATGAAGGATGACTCGCGCGCGGACCTCGAACAGTCGCTCAAGCTGCTCAAAACAGACCACCTGGACCTCTACCAGTTTCACGCGCTTACTAAAATGACAGACCTGGACAAGGTACTCGGTCCGGGCGGAGCCATTGAAACTATGGAGGCTGCCAAAAAAGAAGGCAAGATCCGCTACATCGGCTTCAGTGTCCACTCGGCGGAGACCGCACTGGCCGCCATTGACCGGTACAATTATGACACCATCCTCTTTCCCCTCAATTGGGTTCTTTTTACTCAGGCCAACTTTGGCCCGCAGATACTCAAGCGAGCGCAGGAAAAGAAGATAGGCATTCTGGCTTTGAAGGCCATGGCCAAGACGGTGTGGCCAGCCGAGCAGAAGCACAACCATCCCGAGCCCAAGTGCTGGTATCATCCGGCGGCCTTCCCTGAGGAAGCCTCTATGGGTTTGCGTTGGACACTCGGCTATCCCATCACCGCCGCCATCCCGCCGGGAGACGAACGCTACTTCCGCTTGGCGATGGATGTGGCGCAGAAGTACAAACCGCTCGACGCGACTGAAGAACAGGCATTGCTGGCCGGAGCGAAGGGCGTTGAACCCATCTTCCACCTGGGCAACGAAGTATAGGAAAAACTAAGGCAGGCTGCTTATCGTGTCGCCGTGGCGGCGAACTTCTTCACCATGGCCAGCAGCAGCTTGCGGTCACTTTCGTTCAGGTTATTGGAGTAGCGGCGGATCTGGTTGAGAAAGCGTAGTTCCTCGTCGGATAGCTTTTGCAGATTCGGCTGCTTGCCCAGCGAGTCGTCAGCAAAGAACTGAGTGATGGGCAGGTCGAGGGCCCGCGCAATCTTCGACAGCGTATCCAGCGAAGGAACCGTATGGCCATTCTCCACGCGCGAGAGATAGCATCGCAGCAGCCCAGTCTTCTTTTCGATGTCTCCCTGAGAAAGCCCCTTCTGCAGGCGGAAGGCGCGGATGGAAGTGCCAATCTTCAACATGAGGAATGTCCTATCCCATTGCCGCCGGGGTTACCTTCACGGTAGCAATTAATAGATTATTAATACAATAGTTAACATGGACCGTGCAAGAATGCAAGGGATTTTTATAGCGCCGATCAAAGACCTTTTCGGGGTTATTTATTGGCAAAAAACCGGAATTTTACGGTGATTTTCGGAGGCCAAATTTCATGATGTGGGAGATTCTTGGCCAAAATCTTATCCACAGGCATTGATTTCAAACGAGTTAAAAATCACCTGCAAGGTTTGAGGGGGCATTTATACCCCCCGGGGGTATAGGGGGGCCTGGAGGGTATAAACCGGTCACATCCCTGACAGATTGGACCGGCGCTGTGCCCACTTTTCATTCATTCCACCAGTGTGCGCCAAGGGAGGGTATTTATCTGCAATCACCTGTGGCGGGGCCAACTGCCCTTCGGGCACCTGCTTGATTGAGGTTTGCGGATTCCCATCCTTGCCACACAGATATCAAGAAGCAGATCCTTTGACTACGCTACGCTCAGGATGACAGGGCACGGCGCTTTTCTGCAGCGTCGGGCGGCTCTCTATAAAATGGAAGCATGACCCTCACCGCACAGGATCGCGCGCGGCGCATCAAAATCATTCTCTTTGACGTGGATGGAGTACTGACCGATGGCACCATCTGGGTGATTCCGGCACCGGTGGCTGGGCCGGATGGGACCATCACCACAAGAATGGTCGAGGCCAAGGGCTTCAACGCGCACGATGGCGCGGGCGTGACGCTGGCGCGGCTGGGCGGCATGAAGCTGGGCGTCATTACCAAGCGCATCACGGAGGCCGTGGCTCTGCGCGCTCGCGACCTGAAGCTGGAGTTCGTCTACCAGGGCGAGGCCTTCAAAATGCGGCCGGTGCGCGAGATCATGGAGAAAGAAGACGTGACGCTGGAGGAGATTGCCTTCGTGGGTGACGACGTGATCGACCTGGCGGTGATGCGGCAGTGCGGACTGGCCATCGCTACCGCCAATGCGCGGGAGCAGGTCAAGGCCGAGGCGCATTACGTGACCCCGCACCGTGGCGGCGAGGGCGCGGGACGCGATGCGATTGAATTTATCCTCGAAGCCAAGGGAATTTTGGAGCAGTGCCTCAAGGCCTCCATCGACGAAAGCAATCCACTTCCGCCGTCAATTGATATTGGCAAAGGCGGCGAGGATTTGAGGTAATGGCGACCCAGCCAAAACGCGCAGTCGTGCTGTTGAGCGGAGGCTTGGATTCTGCCACGGTGCTGGCCATTGCCAAGAGCCAGGGCTACGAGTTGTACGCACTTTCGTTTTCCTACGGGCAGCGGCACGTGATTGAGCTGGATGCGGCGCGGCGCGTCGCCGCAGCCATCGGCGTGGCGGACCATCGCATTGCGAAGATTGATCTGCGGGTCTTTGGCGGCTCGGCGCTGACGGGAGATTTTGCTGTTCCCAAAGGGCGCTCGGCAGACGAGATGAGCCACGAGATTCCGATTACTTATGTTCCTGCGCGCAACACCATTTTCCTGTCGTTTGCGCTGGCGTGGGCGGAGGTGCTGGGCGCGAGCGACATTTTTATCGGGGTGAATGCGCTGGATTATTCGGGCTATCCGGATTGCCGTCCGGAGTTTATTGAGGCTTTCGAGAAGATGGCCAACCTGGCGACCAAGGCCGGGGTCGAGGGGCGGCAGACGCTCCAGGTTCATACGCCGTTGATCGCTCTGACCAAGGCGAAGATTATTCGCAAGGGGATCGAGTTGGGCGTGGATTACAGCCTGACCAGCAGTTGCTACGATCCTGGACCCAAGGGCGAGCCCTGCGGAGAGTGTGATTCCTGCCTGCTCAGGCGGAAGGGTTTTCGCGAGAATGGAATGGAGGATCCGCTGGCGTACCGCGGTACGGGAAATCAGGCCTCGCGATGAGCTACGCGGTCAAGGAAATCTACTACACGCTGCAGGGCGAGGGGGCGCAGACGGGGCGCGCGGCGGTCTTTTGCCGCTTTGCCGGCTGCAACCTCTGGTCGGGGCACGAAGCGGACCGTCCGGATGCGATTTGCCGGTTTTGCGACACGGAATTTGTGGGCGTGGATGGACCGGGTGGCGGAAGATTCGATTCGACTGAAGAGTTGGCAGCGGCCATCGAGCAGAAGTGGCCGGTAGACTCAGGATTGGGCAAGCGCTTCGTGGTCTGCACAGGCGGCGAACCATTGCTGCAACTGGACGCAGAGCTGATTGCCGCACTGCATGGACGCAACTTCGAGATTGCCGTAGAGACCAACGGAACGATTACAGCGCCGGATGGGGTGGACTGGCTCACGGTCAGTCCTAAAGCCGGAACCGAGCTCAAGCAGCGCGGCGGAGACGAGTTGAAGCTGGTTTTTCCCCAGTTGGGCGTCGATCCGGCGGAGTTTGCGGCGCTTCCCTTCCGGCATTTCTTCCTGCAGCCGATGGATGGGCCCAGCCGAGAGGCCTACACGGAGCTTGCAGTACGTTACTGCCTCGACCACCCGCAGTGGCGGCTGAGCTTGCAAACCCATAAGCTTCTCGGCATTCCGTAGAAGGAAAACCATGGAAATCTGCAAATCTGCCACGCCGCACAAGCCCAACGCAGGTTAGAATCGTCTTTACAGTAGGCAGAGTTGCTCCCACCGGCTGCCTGTAATGACTTTCGGCCCCAAGTCGTTGAAATTCTTCTCCAGACGGCCCGGCCGAGAAGTCATGGAATTCCCAGGATGATGACAAGAAAATATCGTTTAACGCCCCTCTGGCTCGTGATTGCCGCCGTATTCGCCTTCGTGCTCCCGGCCAAGCCCACCTGCGCCCAGACCACCCCTGTCCAGAAAGGACCGGATAGCGCCACACCGGCCAGTCCTGCCGCAGCCACTCCGGCCAAGGCGCCCACCGCCAGCCCTATCCAGATTGCCCCGGCAAAAGCGGATGACTCCGCCAAGCCGATTCCGAACCGCGCCCAGGCGTACTATCACATGGCGCTGGCCAGCGGCTATGAGGACCAGGCCGTCAGCGAGGGCCGCCCAGAGTTGGTGACTCGGGCCATCGAGGAGTACAAGCTGGCGCTGAACGCCGATCCCACTTCGCCGCAGCTGAACCTGATGCTGGCTAACCTGTACTACCGCACCGGCCGCGTGCGCGAGGCGGAGAACACGGCGCGGGAGCTGCTGAAGAGCGCTCCCGACGATATCGAAGCGCACAAGCTGCTGGGGCGCATCTACCTGCGCGCGCTGGGCGAAGGGCAAAACGCGCCGCCCGCCTCCTCGCCCACCGGCAACGTGCTGGGCATGGCAATTACGGAATTCGAGAAGATTGTCGCGCTTCAGCCGAAAAACGTCGAGAATCGCATGGTCCTGGGCCAGCTCTACACTGTCAAGCACGATCAGAAGAAGGCCGAGGAGCAATTCAGAATCGCGCAGACCATGGAGCCTGATTCCGAGGATGTGGTGCTGAACCTGGCCCGCCTGTATGCCGAGAGCGGCGACATGGAACAAGCTGCCAAGGCCATCGAGACAGTTCCGGTAGCCGACCGTACGGCCAAGATGGAGGAGGCGCTAGGCTCGGTCTATGAGCAGTTGAAGCGGACCAAGGATGCCATTGCCGCCTATCAGCGCGCCGACGGTCTGGAACCGGGGGACCCGCGCACGCTGGAAGAGCTGGCACATGAACTGCTCAACGACAACCAGCTCGATGAGGCAATCAAGTACTACAGGAAACTGGCCGAGGCCGACCCGGAGAACTCCGGAGCCTTGGTGCATATCGGCGAGATTCAGCGCCGCCAGGGAAAGTATGAGGATGCGCTGGCCACCATCCGCAAAGCGCGCAAGATGGACTCCGGCAACCTGGAAGCCGGCTACAACGAGGGACTGCTGCTGGACGTGCTGGGGCGCTACGACGAGTCCGCACAGGTCTACGAGAAGATGGTGGACCTGACCTCGCACGCCAACGGCGCCTACACCACCGAGGAGAAGAACAATCGCGGCATCTTCCTGGAGCGGCTGGGAGCGGTCTATCACGAGCAGAACAAGACGGCCGAGGCCATCGCCACCTATCAGAAGTTGATTGACATGGGCGGCGAGGCGGCGGTGCGCGGCTATCAGTTCCAGGTGGATACATGGCGCGACGTCAAACAGTACGACAAGGCCATTGAGGTGGCGCGCAAGGCGGTTGAGGCTAACCCCAAGAATCGCGACTTGAAGCTGATGCTGGCCGCAGAAATGGGCGACCTGGGCAAGACCGACGAAGGGCTGGCTCTGGCCAAAGGGTTGCTGGCCAACAGCGCCGATGACCGCCAGGTGTGGCTGACGATGGGACAGATGTGCGTCCGCACTCACCGCTGGAAGGAGGCCGAAGACGACTTCAACAAGGCCGAGACGCTGACCACCAAGAAGGAAGATCGCGCCTATCTGCTCTTTCTCCGGGGCGAACTGGCAGAGCGGCAGAAACACTACGAACCGGCCGAGCAGTTCTTCCACCAAGCGCTGGAGTTGGAACCGGACAGCGCCCTGACACTCAACTACCTCGGTTATATGCTGGCCGACAAGGGAAAACAGTTGCCCGAAGCCCTCAAGATGATTCGCAAGGCCGTGGAGCTGGAGCCGATCAACGGCGCCTACCTCGATTCGCTGGGCTGGGTGTACTTCAAGATGGGCGAGTACGAACTGGCCGAGCAGTACCTGCGTCAGGCCGTGGAGCGCGATGCTACCGATCCCACGGTCCACGACCACATGGGCGAGCTCTACGAGAAGACCGGCCGTTTCCGACTGGCCACGGCGCAGTGGGAGCTATCGCTGGAGCAGTTCGCCAAGTCGGCCCCGATCGACGTGGAGCAATCCGAAGTGGCTAAAGTACAGAAGAAACTGGACTCCGCTCGCGTCAAGCTGGCACGGCAGGAAAGCGCCACCGGCCAGACCAAGCCGGAGTGAGCGTCCCATTTCCCTTTCGCGTCCATTCGTTGTAGGATTTTCTCGGATGGGCCGGAGGGTTTAGCGGCTCACAGAGGAATTAGAATCGTATGAATCGCAAGAACTCGAACCGCCGCACGCGACGCTTCCGGCAGCCCAACGGCTTTACGCTGATGGAGTTGCTGATTGTCATGGCCATCATCACCATACTCACGCTGCTCGCCATCCCGAATGTCCCAAAGCTCTTCAAGTACGCCCACGAAATTTCCGCGAAGCAGTCCTTGCTGACCATACAACAGGCCGAGATGATGTACGAGGGCGACTACCCAAATATCGGCTTTGCCTGCAATATTGCGTATCTGGGCGGGGATCCTTCGGCCGGAGCGCCATCTGCCACCGCCGCGCAGATCATTAAGCAGGATTTGGCGAGCGGGGTCAAGTCGGGTTACATCTTTACCGTTGGCCAATGCACCAAGGCTACCGGTTCTGACCGCGTCACCAGCTATGCGGTCACCGCCGTACCCGAGACGGTGGGAAAATCAGGCGACCTGGGCTACTGCATCGATCAATACGGCACTCTTAAGTCCGATCCGGCGGGAGGCACCAACTGCACCCAACTGGTCCAGTGAACGGGATGGACTCATCGGTCGCTGGTAATTCGGGTTCCGGCCTCCAGGGCGGTACACAACCACCCCCTGCTGGCGCACGGCGAGTTCCTTTTTTTGTCTGGGTTCTTGTGGGAGTGGCCGCTTTCTTTTTACTTTGCCTTCTCATCTTCCTCGCACTCCTTGCGATTCCCACCATGGGCAGCATGAAGAAACATGCCAATGAACTCGCGGTGATAAAGTCCATCCAGACCATCGAGCAGGCGGAGTTAATGTACTCGGCCACCTATCCTTCCCGCGGCTACGCTTGCTCGTTGCGGACTTTGGGAGGCGATCCGAGTGTAGGGCAGCCCTCGGCGGACGCGGCGCAGCTTTTGCCGAACGATCTGGCCTTGGGCGTCAAACACGGCTACATTTTCAACCTCAGCAACTGCACCAGTGTGAGCCAGAGCGGCACTGGCCGCGTCACCGGCTACACGGTCACCGCCGTACCTCAGACCGTGGGCAAGACCGGCAGCCGCGGCTTTTGCAGCGACGAGTCTGGCGCCATCAAGTACGACCCCACGGGCGGAACCCAATGCACACAGCCGTTGGAGTTGCGATGAATACACTCCTCAGGCGATGCAACTGGATTGTGGCCGTTACGCTGATCTCGACTTGCCTCTATGCTCAGAGACATTCGCCGTCCGCGCAGGACGCCACGAAGGACCCGGCGCATGAGCTGGCCCAGAAGGTCGATCTGCACTACAACCAGTTGCGCTCGCTCAAGGCCGGGTTTACGGAGAGCTACGAGGGGATGGGGATGCGGCGCACGGAGAGCGGGACGCTGCTGCTGCTGAAGCCCGGCCGCATGAAGTGGGAGTACAGCGAGCCGGCAGGCAAGCTCTTCCTGCTTGATGGCACATATGCCTGGTTCTACTCCCGCGGCGACTCTCAAGTCCAGCGCATTCTGGCCAAACAATTGAACGATCTGCGCTCGCCGCTGCGTTTTCTGTTGGGCCGCACGAAACTGGAAAAGGAGTTGAGCAATCTGACCCTGCGGCCCGCCGCGAACGGCCAGTTCACGCTGACCGGCCAGCCCAGGGGCCAGGAAAAACGCGTGTCTCGGCTCACGCTGACTGTGACCGCGGAGGGAACGATTACAGGAATCGAAATAGAAGAGACCGACGGCGCGCTGACCCGCTTTACCTTTACCGGAGAGCAGACGAATGTGCCGTTTCCCGCCGGAACCTTCCGCTTTACGCCGCCCAAAGGCTTGCCGGTGGTGGACGCGCTGCCGCCGGTGTAAGTTTCTCAGGTGTAAAAGTTGCGCCGACTTATCAGTATTCTCTGGTATCAGCTACTCTTGGCGCAGCCATTTGCAGCGGCTCTGTCAGGGTGAAGATCATCGCGGTACCCGGTTCCAGAGTGGCCTGGGGATGGCTGACCAGCAGGTGAGTTGTGATGATGCCTGCTCCGACCATGCTGCCGGCCAGGGCGCCAACCGGGCCGCCCAGGATGGCTCCAGTGGCTGCGCCGCCTCCCACCGCTCCGCCATATTCAATGCTGTCGCGCTTCAGGCGCGAGGCCGGCAGAATGGCGCCTTCCGAGCCGACTTTGGACCTGGCGCCGGGGGTTTCGGTGATGACGGCGCGCAGTTGGTAGCTCTTGCCATTGGCTAAAATCACCGTCTCCGGCATAAGGTGCATGGAGCCGTGACCGCCCACGTGGCCAGTGGAAACCCCGGCCACGCGGCCGTCAATCTCCGCTCCGGCGGGAATCAGCACTTTATCGCCCAGCACCACATCGGAGGCCACGCGACTGCGAAAGGTTTCGCCCCTCTCGCTGCTGGCGGAGGAAAGCCGATCCAGCAGGCGGACGCGGATTGTGGTCCCTTCCGGGAGTTCGCCGGGTCGCAGCGGACGCGGATGCACGATGTCGCCGTCCGGATCGTCCGCGTAGGAGCGCTGGGTCAAGACCGGCTCGCGCTGCGGGGTTGCGCTGCGCTGACCGCCAACAATTTCGCTGTCTGGATCTGTATCATTCACTTCTGTATCGGTGGATGCGGGATAAGCGGACTGGGCCTGCACAGGCGCCTTAGTCTGAGCCTGAATCCGCGCCTGAGTTTGTCCGGGTGCGGTTATGTGCGCGGCAGGCGGCTTGGCCTGGGGCGTGCTGGTGGTCACGATGGTCGAGTCAGGCGGGGGCGTCGATGTTCCCTGGTAAGGGCTCGACTGACTATCTTCCTGCGCTATCACGGAAGCGGTTGCCATCAACAACAAGGCGCACACAAGAATCGACCGGTTCATCCAAGTCTCCTTTTCCCGATCGCGGGCAGAAATCCATCTATGATTTCAAACCCCGCCATAGGGGAAGAGTTGCGCGCGACTGCCAATTCCATGCCACATTCTGGCGCCAACTCACCCAAATTAAGGCTATCGCAGAGCTGGAAGCGCGGAACCGGACACAGACAGGCAAGTGCCTTGCGTGGCACGAATCAGCCTGGATAACCCGTTCCGGCATATTACCCTCGCTTCAAACGGCTGGCGCCCTTTGACCGCGATTACATCATCAACTTGGGCCGGTTTGCTAGAATTTATAGGAGACATCCGCCATTTTCGCCTTGGACGGAGAGGAAATTGTGAGCGCGCAGGAGCTTCTGAAGACCATTCAAAGCGCCGTCGGAGAAGTTCTTGCCGTGGATCGTCGTCCCCAACTGAATGACCGGCTGCAGCACCACATCATGAGGAGCGATATGACTGAGATAGTTGCCATCCGCGCCCGCGAGGTATTGGACTCGCGCGGCAATCCCACCGTGGAAGCGGACGTAATCCTGGAAAGCGGCGCACTGGGACGCGCCATCGTGCCCTCGGGCGCTTCCACCGGCGAGCATGAGGCCGTGGAGTTGCGCGACGGCGACAAGAGCCACTACGGGGGCAAGGGCGTCTTGCAGGCCGTAGCCAACGTGGAATCGGTTATCGCGCCGGAGTTGGAGGGCATGGACGCCGCCAACCAGCGGCTGCTCGATCAGACCATGATCGCGCTGGATGGCACCTCGAACAAGGCCAAACTGGGCGCCAACGCCATTCTGTCCGTCTCCATGGCAGCCGTCCGCGCCGTGGCCCAGACGCTCGAGGTTCCGCTCTACCGCTATCTGGGCGGCGTAAACGCCTCGGTGCTGCCCACGCCCATGCTCAACGTGCTCAACGGTGGAGCACATGCCGACTCGAACGTGGACTTTCAGGAGTTTATGATTATGCCGGTGGGCGCGGAGCGCTTCTCGGAGGCGCTGCGCTGGGCCGCCGAAACCTTCCATACCCTCAAGAGCGTGCTCAAGAAGAAAGGCTACAACACCGCCGTGGGCGATGAGGGCGGCTTTGCTCCCTCGCTCAAGTCCAACGAGGAGGCGATTGAACTGATTCTGGAAGCCATCGAGGCTGCCGGCTACAAGCCCGGCGAGCAGATCGCCATCGCACTCGATCCGGCGTCGAGCGAGTTTTATAACACGGAAAAGAAGAAGTACGTCTTCAAGAAGAGTGACAAGCGCGAGCTGACCAGCGAGGAGATGGTGGCTTTTTATGACAACTGGGTGCGCAAGTATCCCATCGTGTCGCTGGAGGACGGCCTGGCCGAGGATGACTGGGCGGGTTGGAGAATTTTGACCGACAAGCTCGGCGGACGCATTCAGATTGTAGGTGACGACATCTTCTGCACCAACATCAAGCGCTTGCAGCGCGGCATTGAAGAGGGCGTGGCCAACTCCATCCTCATCAAGCTGAACCAGATCGGGACGATTACCGAGACGCTGGAGGCCATCGAACTGGGCCGCCGCTACGGCTACACCTCGGTGATCTCGCATCGTTCGGGTGAAACCGAGGACGCCTTCATTGCGGATCTCGCCGTTGCCACCGGCGTGGGCCAGATCAAGACCGGCTCGGTGAGCCGCACCGACCGCATCTGCAAATACAACCAGTTGCTGCGCATTGAAGAGGAACTGGGCGGCGGCGCGGTCTTTCTCGGGCTTGAAGGGCTGAACTACAACGACTAAACCCCTGCGGTGGGACAGACGCTCGCTGTTTGCTCGCAGAGGCTTTGTCGTATCCCAGGTTCCAAAGGCCGGACCTGGTTCACCCGTAAGGGCATCTCATCAAGCGGGTGCCCTGCGCAACCGAAGAATGACAGATTCCGCCCGGCTTGCTTAACCATCTAATCACAACCACGTACCCTGGAAAGAGAGATTTGAAATGTACAAAGTTGTTCTGCTACGCCACGGAGAGAGCATCTGGAATAAAGAAAACCTGTTTACCGGTTGGACGGATGTCGACCTATCGGATAAGGGCCGGGAAGAGGCCAGGCGGGCGGGCGTGATGATGAAGGAGCAGGGATATTCCTTCGACCTCGCTTACACCTCGGTGCTGAAGCGCGCCATACGCACTCTGTGGATGGCGCTGGACGAGATGGACCTGATGTGGATTCCCGTGGAGCGCGATTGGCGTCTGAACGAACGGCATTATGGGGCGCTGCAAGGCCTCAACAAAGCTGAGACGGCAGCCAAGTACGGGGAAGATCAGGTAAAACTCTGGCGCCGCAGTTACGACATTCGCCCCCCAACGCTGGACGAGACCGATCCGCGTTATCCGGGGAAGGACCCGCGCTATCACAATTTAACGAAAGAACAACTTCCTCTCAGCGAATGCCTGAAGGACACGGTGGACCGCTTTCTGCCCTGCTGGCACGAATTGATTGCTCCCAGCATCCGGTCGGGAAAACAGGTATTGATCGCGGCCCATGGCAACAGCCTGCGGGCGCTGGTGAAGTATCTGGAAGACGTGCCGGAGAAGGAGATTGTCGATCTCAACATTCCTACCGGCGTGCCGCTGGTAGAAGAACTTGACGAGAACCTGAAGTCTGTTCGTCATTATTATCTGGGAGATCCCGAACAAATCAAGCAGGCGGTCAATAAGGCTGCGAGCACAGGCGGAGCGAGTCGTTAATGGACGAGATGACAGGCGGGGACTTACGATTACCGCTGGCGAAATAACTCCCAGACAGCCCAAAGGCAACAAAGGCAAAGCCATAGTGGCTTCGCCTTGTTGTTTTCGTACATTCTTGCAGATTAAGAAACCTACAACTATCGCTCTAGAACAAATTCCACAGCGACTGGTTGTAGACTTCGTGGTGGAATTGCACCTCGCAGCCCTTGACGATGGTGCCCAGCTCGCGCGGGCAGCGGTTGGCCGCAGCCTGCTTCAGCTCGGCATAGCGGCCCCGCACGTCTTCGCCGAGAATCTTCTTGATCCACTCCGAGGATTCGAAGTCGGCGATGGCCTTCTGGATGTTGTCGGGCAGATAACGTCCGCCAGCGCGCAGGTTCTTGTCTTTGGAAATCTCGCCGTCCAGACCGGTCTTGAAGATGCCGTAGAGTGCGAGGTAGGGGTTGGCGTCTGGGGCCACGGCGCGAACTTCGGTGCGCATGGAGCGGTGGTTGCCGATGGGCACGCGGATCATGGCGCCGCGATCAACCGCCGAGGCGCGAATCTGATTGGGGGCCTCGAAGTGCGGGTCCAGCCGCCGGTAGGCGTTCACGCTGGAGTTGAAGATCAGGCACAGGTCGAGCGCGCTGGTCAGAATGCGGTCCAGGAAGTTCCAGCCAAAGGTGTCCAACTGCTCCTCGCCCTTCTCGTTCCAGAAGAGGTTGGTCTTGCCCTTGGAGACCGAGACGTTGGTATGCATACCGCTGCCGTTGATGCCGACGACCGGCTTGGGCAGGTAGCAGGCCGTGAAGCCCATATTGTTGGCGATCTGGCGGGTGAGCAGCTTGTAGAGCTGAATCTGGTCGGCCGCGGCCACCACTTCAGCGTAGCAGTAGTTGATCTCGAATTGGCTGGGGGCAACTTCGGGATGATCCTTCTCATTCTGGAAGCCCATGGCGCGCTGCACTTCGGCCGAGGTGTCGATGAACTGGCGCAGCGGATCAAGCGGCAGTGAGTGGTAGTAGCCGCCGGTGGAGATGAAATCGAACTTGCCGGTCAGATGGTAGTTGCGCTCGGCATCCTTGCCCGCGAAGACGAAGCCTTCGATCTCGCTGGCCGAGTTGAGGGTGTAGCCGTTCTTCTTGAACTGCTCCTCGGCATAGCCCTTGAGCACGCCGCGCAGATCGCCGGAGTAGGGAGTGCCGTCCTTGTCGATGACGTTGCCGAAAACCAGCACCTTGCCATTGCCGAAGACGTCGGAGGGCACCCAGTAGAAGGCGCTCCAGTCGATGCCCAGCCGCAGATCGCTCTCCTTCTGGGCCGTGAAGCCGCGGATGGAGGAGCCGTCGAAGGTCAAGTTCTCGTGCGCGTTGAGAATGAACTTCTTGTCGTAGTCAAGCAGGTGAAGGCGGCCTTCAAGGTCGGTGAAGAGCACGGTTACGGCCTTGATCCGTTTCTCGTCGGTCAGGTACTTTAAGCGCTTTTCGCGAATCTCGCCGGCCGCAGTGCGATTAGCGCGTTCGGCCTTGGCTTGCAGGTTGAGCTCTTCCAGCTCCGCATACGTGAGAGCTAGAAAATTGCGGTAGTCAGTGGACATAGTTCTCCTTTTGGGTGCAAAGATGAATTGGAGCGCAACGATAAATGTGTAGAGCTTTCGATTGAATTATAGAATCCCGGGATAAGGATTCCATGAAGATTTAGCACGGAACGGTGGAAAATCAAGTATTTACCGGTGATGTGCCGCCAGGGGCGTCACCGGCAGGAGGCAGGACGGAACGAATTCCGGTCACAAAGAACATATTCGGCCACTGCGTTCATCAAGTCGATCACACCATCCCCATCTCGCGCAGCAGAAAGGCGTAGTCGAGCGCAATCTCCTTGAGGTAGTCGTAGCGGCCGCTGGCGCCACCGTGGCCGGCCTGCATATTGGTCACCAGCAGCAGCGGATTGCTGTTCGTTTTGAGCGTGCGCAATTTGGCCACATACTTTGCCGGCTCCCAAAACATGACCTGGCTGTCGTGGAGCGAGGTCTTCACCAGCATGGCCGGGTAACTCCCCGCTTTGAGATTGTCATAGGGTGAATAGCTCAGCATATAAGAAAAATACGCTGATTCGTTGGGATTTCCCCACTCCTCATACTCCGGAACGGTAAGTGGCAGCGAGGCGTCGAGCATGGTGTTCATCACGTCCACAAAGGGTACGTGGGAGAGGACGGCGCGGAAGAGCTCCGGCTTGAGATTCACCACCGCGCCCATCAGCAGGCCGCCGGCCGACGCGCCTTCGATAGCCACGCGCGCTGGGTCGCCATAGCGGGCCGCGGTGAGATGCTCGACAGCGGCAATAAAATCCGTAAAGGTGTTGCGCTTGACGAGCATCTTGCCTGCGTCGTGCCAAGGCTTGCCCAGGTCGCCGCCGCCGCGTACGTGCGCATAGGCCATCACCACGCCGCGATCCAGCAAACTCAGCCGGTTAGAGCTGAAACTGAGCGGCAGCGAATATCCATAAGACCCGTAGCCATAGACGTATAGCGGATTGCTGCCCGGCTCGCGCTTGTCTTTTCTGTAAACCAGCGACACCGGCACCTTGACCCCATCAGCCGCAACGGCGTGGACGCGTTCGCTGGCGTACTGTGTCCGGTCAAATCCGCCCGGAATCTCCTGCTGCTTGAGCAAGGTCGAAGCGCCGAAGGCCACGTCGTACTCGTAGACCGAAGCCGGAGTCACCAGCGACTGGTATGCGTAGCGGAAGGTGGGCGTCTCGAAGATGCGATTAACGTGAGGCTGCGCGCTATAGGCCGGCTCGGGGAAGCTGATCTCTCCAGCCGGCGTAAACTCGGGGCCGTCACCCCGGAAGCGGCCCACGCGCAGGCGCGGCAAACCGTCTTCGCGCTCGCAGGCGATGAAAAAACCGGCGAAGAGATCGATTTCCTCGATCATCACGCTGTCGCGGTGCGGAATCAACTCAGTCCAGTGCTCGCGGCCCGGCGTGGCCACCGGCGCAGTAACCAGGCGGAAGTTGCGTCCGCGATCGTTGGTGCGAATGAACCACAGGCCGTTGCGATGGTCGATGGAGTACTCGTGCTCGCCCTCGCGTGGAGTGATGATGGTGAACTGGCTCTCAGGCTCGTCGGCCGGCAGAACCCACGATTCGGTGGTAATGTGGCTGGCCGACTCCAGCACAATGTACTTGCCGTCGCGCGTGCGTCCCACGCCCAGGTTGAAGCGCTCGTCGTCGTCCTGGTAGACCAGCACGTCGGCCGAGTGCGGCGTACTCAGCGCATGCCGCCAGAGCTGATATTGACGCTTCTGCTCCTCATCCTCGACGGTGTAAAAAAACGTTCGATTATCGGCGGCCCACGTGACCGAGCCGACGCGTTCGACCTGGCTTGGAGTGGGTGGAGGGGGAAGCGTCTCGCCGGTTTCCAGATCTTTGATGTGCAGCGTGTACTGGCGGAAGCCCGTCGTGTCGGTGGTGTAGGCCAGCCAGCGGCCATCGTCCGTGATGTCCGTTGCGCCGATGTCGAAGAAGGCGTGGCCCTCGGCTAGCTGGTTGCCGTCAAGGATGACCTGCTCCGGCGCATCCGCATCCGGCCCGGAGGCCGTGCCCCACCGGCGGCTGTGAATGGCGTACTGTTTGCCCTCCTCGGTGCGCGTCAAATACCACCAGTTGCCATCGCGAAAGGGGACCGAAACGTCGGTTTGCTTGATGTGCGAGAGCATCTCCCGGTAAAGCTCCTCGCGCAGGCCGTCGAGCGGCTTCATGACCGCCTCGGCGTAGGCGTTTTCGGCCTCCAGGTACGCGGTCACTTCGGGGTTGTCCTTGTCGCGAAGCCAGGCGTAGTCGTCCTTGAGGACGACTCCGTGTAGTGCGGTCTCTTTGGGTGCCTTGCGTGCGGCGGGGGGCTGGAGTTGCGGATTCTCGTTCATTTCCTTATCAGTGTAGTGCAAGCGTAGCTTCTTGAAGTTACTCTTGGGAACCTTTTGCCGGCCGAACCAGTACAATAGAAAGCGATGGAAGGCTATCGCCGCGCACATTCCGCAGTTTGCCCGCTGCTTTTGGCAGCCTGCGTCGCCGTCTTCGGCCTCGCCGCTCAGACATCCCTGGCCGAACGGGTTGAGGATCTGCCCCAACCCACCGACTACGTCAGCGACTATGCCCACGTTCTTTCGCCTGAGGCCATTGCCCACCTGGACTCGCTCTGCGCCCAGCTCGACCACTCGAACGCCAATGCGCAGATCGCCGTGGTGACCATCCACACGCTGGACGGTGACGATCCAGCTGACTTTGCCAACACGCTGGAGGACAAGTGGAAGATGGGCCGCAAGGGCTCGGACAAGGGCGTGCTGGTCTTTCTGGCCGTGGACGACCACAAGTACCGGATTGAAGTGGGCTACGGTTTGGAAGGCATTCTGCCCGACGGCAAGATAGGCGACATTGGCCGGGAGATGGTTCCCGATTTGCGCGCCAACGATTATGACGGCGCCGTGACCCTGGCGGTGGGCGAGATGGCGCAGGTGATCGCCGCCGACGCGAATGTCACGCTCTCGGAGGAAGAAGAGCCAGTTCCGGTTCACCATCGGAGTTCGACACACATCACTTCGGGCTTGGTGAAATTGATCTTCTATCTTCTATTCTTCGGCATATTTAGCTTCGTGCGACTCTTGTCACACTTCGGTATTTTGCCGCGTAGTTGGAGCCACAGAGGATTTTTTGGAGGTGGCTATTATGGCGGAGGCTTCGGTGGCGGAGGTGGCGGCGGAGGTGGTTTCGGCGGCTTTGGCGGCGGCGGCTTTGGCGGCGGCGGCGCCGGGGGAAGCTGGTAGGGTTTCAAATTTCATGAAGGTGCTTGCCTGAGGCGAGCCGAGGAGAAAAGCACAGTATGAGCAAGGGACTTTGGATTGCACTAGGAGTGGTCGGCGTTCTGGTTTTAGCCGTCCTCATGGTTTTTGGCAGCTACATCGGCGCCAGGAACACAATGGTGGCCAAGGATCAGGCGGTGAAGAGCAAGTGGTCGGAGGTGGACGTGCAACTGGAGCGGCGCGCCGACCTGATTCCCAACCTGGTGGAGACCGTCAAGGGCTTTACCAAAGAGGAGAGCACGGTATTTGGCGACATTGCCAACGCTCGCGCCGGCATGTTGAATGCGCAGGGACCGCAGGCCAAAATTGCGGCTAATGGCAAGCTGGATTCGGCCATCGGCCGCCTGCTGCTGCTCACGGAAAACTACCCGCAACTGCGCTCCAGCGATCAGTTCATGCGCTTGCAGGATGAGTTGGCGGGAACCGAAAATCGCATCAGCGTGGCGCGCAAGCGTTATAACGATGCGATCCAGGACTACAACACATTCATTCTTCAGTTCCCAAATAATATCTGGGCGGGCATGGCCGGGTTCCATGAGAACACCGCATACTTTGCGGCCCCGGAAAGCGCAAAGGCAGTCCCGTCGGTCAAATTCTGAGGAAGCAAGCCCGACAATCCCATCAAGATCACAAGGCCGGCCTGAGAGAATCCTTCGATTCTTCCAGGCTGGCCCTGTCTACAAACCCAGGCAACAAGTTCGCCGATTATTACTTCTTTTTGGCCGGTGGCGGGGCAACTTGCAGGTAATTTTCCACTTTAAAGACGCCGGGAACGCCGTTGGCGCGCATAAAGGCAATGTTCTTGTCGGCCTGCGAGTCCACGGTTCCATATAGCTCCACATGGCCGTTCTGCACGGAGATGCGGATTGGCTTGACAGGGTCCATGGCGTATTTGGTCATCGGCGGGTAGCCGTAGACAGCGCGATAGACCTGCATCCGTATCCGGCTGTCCATGATGGAGACGGGATCGACCTGGATCTCGTCTTCCACGCCTTTGACGCCGGGATAATAACTGATTAGTGCCAGAGCGGAATCCCGTGATGAGAATAAGTTGAAGGCGTGGCCGCCGAGGGTGACGACTCCGTTATGGACTGTGATGGTAATGGCGTTGAAGACGTTGCCGTAGAAAACTTGGTCATAGGCCAGCTTCTCCTGGAGCTTGTCCTGGAGTATCTGGTCGGGAATGGTGGGTCCGGCGACCTCAATCAGATTGCGCACCGCGGTGACGCCCTTTGCCTTGCGCACGCGCTTGTCGGCGTCAACCTTGTAGCCGTAGAGATCCACGGTGCCGGTCAAGGTGGCGGTGCCCTCATCCATGCTCACCTTTACGTTGCGAAATTGCTTCTTGTCCAGCCGGGCCTGGACATCGCTCTCCGCTGGGCTGGCGGCTTGCGCAGACGGAGTGACGCCGGATGCCTGGGCCTGACCTGCCGCCACGGTAACCTGCGGCAGACTCAAAATGACTCCGGCGAGCGTCACCGCCAAAAGTGTAGTGCGGGAATTGCTCATCGTCCAGGTCATATATTTATTCCTCCTTGTGGATCGAACCCAATGGCTCAAGGGGCCATAGTAAGCCATGTGGCTCCCGAGGCTTGCCGGTGCTTAGTTAGACACGATTTTCGGGGATTAGTTGCGATACTGCCGGATGATCTTCAGATCCTCGCCCTAGCCATGGGAGAGTTTCTTTTTGCTCTTGCCCGCTTTACGAGACAAGCCGCCCAGCTTGGTTTTCTCATTGCCTCCGCCCCTTGTTACAGAGCGAATTATAAACAGCGGCCTGCCTTTTCCCTGGATAAAGGAGCGCCCGACATATTCTCCAATCAGCCCCAGAGCAAAAAAGTTGATGGCTGAAACCAAAAGTAGTACGAACATGATAATCGCCCATTGCGGAACGACGCGAAGAAACACAAGCGCATAAACCGTCCACGCAAGAAAACATGCCGCCGCAACACCCGCCGCGGCGCTCAAATAGAACATGAACCTCAGGGGCGCCGAAGCGAATCCCGTAATGGCGTCGATGGCCAGGCCCATCATGTTTTTGACGCTATATTTCGTCTTGCCCGCAAATCTGGAGTCGCGGTGATAATTCACAGCGACCTGACGAAAACCAACCCAGGCAACCATGCCCCTGAGAAAGCGGTGTGGCTCGGGCATCTGCCGCAATAGATCGACGACTCGCCGGCTCATCAGGCGGAAATCGCCTGTATCAAGAGGCACTTCGGTCTTGGACAGCCGGCGAAGAAGCCGGTAGAAGAGTCCGGCAGTGACCCGTTTGAAGCTGCTCTCACGTGCCCGCGAAATGCGCCTGGCGTAGGCGACATCGGCTCCAGCATCCATCGCCGCCATCAACTTCGGCAATAACTCCGGAGGATCCTGCAAATCGGCGTCTATCAGCAGCACTCTCTCGCCCTGTACTACGTCCAGGCCCGCTGACAGGGCCAGTTGATGCCCATGATTGCGGGATAGATCGACAATGACTACATTCTGATCCCGGCGTTGTAACTCGATGAGTTTCTCCGCTGTCCGGTCGGAGGAGCCGTCGTTCACAAATACCATTTCATAGGGTCTTTTCGCCGCTTCTAGAACACGCCTCATGCGGCGGTAAAACTCATCGATGCACTCCTGCTCGTTGTGGCAGGGAGCAACCACGCTCACAGAAACAGCATCGCCTGATTGCATGCTTTTCTTGCTTTTTTTATCTTGATCTTTTGCCACAACTCATCTCCTTGCATCTCCAGCGCCGTTGTCTTTATGCAATCCTCGCCTCTGAATTCATTTACCAAAACCAGCTTTGGAGTACAACGAGAGATTTCAGGCCCGGTTGTCCAGGGGGCAACACAAGGAGTATTGTACTATTCTGCTGAGCTTCCCTGGAGGTGCGGTAGTGTCTCAGTTTGAATTTTAGGACTGGAAAGCGCCAAGGTTAATTCACTCGGCGCTCCAGAATGAGACAGGTGGGCTTGAACCGCCATCCGAGGATTAGAAGTCCCCTGCTCTACCAGTTGAGCTATATCCCCAAGTGCACCACGCTTGTGACGAAGGTGCGGAATCGGATGCTTCTGTCGCCGGAACCGCTCCGCCCTCTGGCCCTATCTGGTGTTCATCGGCATCTTTCCGCTGACCTTTTACCTAACCCATCCATTGATGGACTATCGCCAGCTCATTGAACCGGCCGTTATCGTTCTAGCGGTTGTCGGAGCGCTGCCGTGGAGATGCATTCAACCGGGCCGCGGCATTCAATGGGTTAGAGCGGGACGCGCGCTGGAACCGTAATTCGCCGCAATTCAACGGTAACGCCGCGTGGCTTTGAAAACTACGGAGAAGACGCCAGACTCGTCGCGGGCCAGTTGCAGCGAAACGTGGCGGTTGACGGCGATATCGGCCTGGATTAACTGCTGGGCGGTGGTATTGACGTTGGTTGCGTAGGTAAGGGTTACATTGGAGCCCAGCCGCTCCTCGACGATGATGCGGGAGGTGGAGTTGCCCAGGGCGCCAAGATAGTTGGGGTCCACCTTGACCGACCCGGCTCCGAAAAGCCTTTGCACACGAGAGCTGACGGTGGCATTGAGTGCTCCGCCGAGCAGGGCGTCGGTGGTGGGATTGGCGCCAGCGGCTTCCTGCTGCTGGGTGTAGAGCCGCTGCTGGCTCTCGGTGCGGCCCAAAGCCAGCAGCGCCACCACGTCGGCCTCCGGCAGCGGAGGATCGGAGCGGTAGGTGACCGCCATTTTATCCGGCGTTCCGCGCAGGCCGAGGGTAATGTCGTAGTCCTCGACGCGGGCGGTGGCGTTCAGGTCGATGGTGGGTTGAATGCGGATCGGGTTAGTGAAATATATGTCGCCGTGCTGCAACTCATAGCGGGTTCCGGCGATAACGCCGCTGCCCTCGGTGATGGAGATGCGGCCCAATAACGAGGGCGTAGCCAGGGTGCCCCTGAGGCGCAAATCGACGTTGCCGGCCAGCTTGGCATAGGCGTTCTGGAAGTTCAACTGCGGCGATGAGGTGAAGTGCACGTCGAGGCGAACGTGGTTGGACGGAGCATCCGGGGACGCGATGGCCTCAATGGAATTTGTCTGCGCGACCAGTGCCGCTATGTCCAATTCGGAGTTTACCGCGAAGCGGGTGATGAGCACGTCGCCGGAGAGCAGCAGGTTGTTCTGCATCCCTTGCAAGTGGAGCGTGGCGTTGGCCAGGGAGCTGACCCCCTGCGGATAACGAATGCGAATTTGATCCCCTTTAACCGTCAGGTCCGCATAGATGCCGTGCTGGTAGGCCAGATAGCCGCCTAAGCTGAGCAGTCCTCCGCCGCTCATGGCCGTCAGTGATCTGACCTCCAACCGGTTCTGGTTGAACTCCAGCGTTCCGTGCAGCTGGCTCAGGCCGTTGGGCATGTCTTCAAGGGAGAGCGCCGCATTCTGGAAGTCTATGCGGCCCTTCAGATTGGGATTCATCAGCGGCCCGTGCGCTTCCACTTGGAAGCTGGTGTTTCCGCTGGCGGTCAGGTCGGGGTCGATGGTTTCGGCCACCTTCAAATTAATCGTCCCGCTGGCCGTAAAGTCCAGTTCGTTCCTGTCCTTGAGCGACAGGCTGCCCTGGGCGCGCAGATCGGTTTGTTCGCCGGTTACGTGCAGAGGATCGAGATGGAGAATGTCATGGTCGAGCGTAGCGTGAACGCCGCCATCGCTTTGGAGATGAACGCCGGAGACCGTCGCGGCCAGTTCCTGCAGGCGGGCCTCGCCATGCATATCAGTGGGCCGCGCCAGAGGCCCTTCGAGAGTGATCGTTCCAGCCAGCGCGGACTCGCCGTTCAGTCCTTTTACATGAGCCAATCTGATGAGCGCGCCGATGTTGAATTGCGAAAAATCGAGTTGGGCTTTGGTGTCATAGTCGCCGCTGAGTTTCGTTTGGCCGTGCGCAGTGAGTTCGGCAGCCTCCAGCCGACTTGACAGGTCGTAAGTGACAGAGCGGTTGGCGGTTCGCGCCGTCAACTTAACGCTGCCCAGCGGTTCTCCGCCCAGGGTGAGGCCGGTCAGCGTAGCGCGGGATTCCAGGCGCGGATCGTCGAGCGTTCCCGTTCCCTGCACGGTAAATCCCAACTTGCCGGTCATCTTCACACCGTGACGGCGCAGAGTTTCGAAGCGGGCCACATCGATCCCCGCGCCCCTGGCATCCAATTGGAAGCGACGGGAGGAGAGATCGTAACTTCCCGTAGCCGTGGCGGCAATTTTCCCCGCGTCCTCGCTCACCGTTACTGAAGTCAAATTGATGATCTGGTTGGCAATGTTGCCTTGCGCCCGAATCCGCGTAATGGGCTCGCCATAGACGCTTCCTTTGTCCAGCTCGATCCAACCGGAGCCGTCCAGCGCGCTGATAGGCCCGTCGGCTTGAATCTGCGCATTAAGCAAGCCATCTACGGGCAGATTCTCTGTGATGATCGGACGCAGGTCATCCAGGCCGACTTGTCCGGCGCGCAAGCGAAGATGGAGCGCTGAATTGGCGTCGAAGGATGGAATGGGCGCTGAGTGGTGAGCGCCATGCCCCTGCCCCGCGGCCGGACTGGCGGTCAGGCTGCCGCTGAGCGTGATCTCGCCGTTTCCGTGGCGCAGCAGCGCGTGAGCAATGTCAATTCGGGCTGCTGTGTAGCTTCCTGTAGCCTCGGCTGCATCGAGACGAATAAACTGAGGGGTCTTCTGTGCTGAGTTGGCGCTCTGTCCAGAAGGAATTTCAACCCCCAATTGCGTGGCCTTCGCAAAGCCGGCAAGGTGAGGATCAACCAGCGAGCCAGTCCAGGTGCCGTGAAATTCGCCTTGTCCGTAGAGCGCGATGGGCAAGGCGGCCGTTCCGGATCTTCCGTTGCGCGTTAATCCCAGGTCGCGCAGAACGGTGTCGAACTCGCCCAGGTTACCGCTATGGAAATCGACCGTGAGCGCAGTGGGGCTGGTCATGGGGTGCGCGCCCAGATGGCCGTGGGCCTCCAAATGGCTGGAGGGCAGATCGAGCTTCAGCTTGCGCACATCGACCGCGCCATCGTGGTGGGTATAGGTGGCGTCGACCAGGCCGCCAGCGAGAACTTTACCCTGCGCAGCCTGCGCCGGTGGAGTGAGGCTCAGCAGAGCGTCCACGGAGAGAGTGTGTTTGTCGCCTTTGATCCACTGCGCATTGGCCGGGCCGTTAACTCGCGTGTCGAAGCCAAGATGCTGAAAGGGCGGGTCGCAGACCATTTCCAGGATGGTGTCCAGGGCAACGTCCTTGAATTGAGTTGCAATCTTGCCGTTGACGGGGATGGTGATCTCATCTGCGGATGGCAGGGTGCGGGCAATCGCGCGGGATTTTCCCTTGGCCGGTTTCGGGGGCGGAGGAAGCCAGGGAGCCAGCGAGAGGTCGCCATCAATCTCGCCTCCCTGACGCAGGCGAATGAGAATCGAGGTAATCAGCAACTGTTTGGGATCGGCATGAACGCGCGCATCAAGTCCAAAGCCGGTGGCAACGACGCCGGTCCCGATATAAGAACCATCCTCGATGTGAACTCCGCCATCGGCGCAGAAGCTGCCTGCATCTCCGGACCCGGTAATGTCCAGATGAGCAATGCCTTGCGGCGTAAACGGATAGCCGGTGATGGAGTCAACCAGGCGCAGGTCCAGTTCGCCCACGGCTCTGGCCTGCCAGCGTGGATGGGCAAAGTCATCCAGTGTGCCGGAGATCTCCAGTGTCCGATCTTTGACGCCGCGGCCGCTGGCGGTAATGCGCAGCGAGCGCAGAGTTGCGGCGTTGCGCGTAAGCTCCAGCGTGGCCTGAATGAATCCCTGAACAGAAGGCGGCGCTTTGCCCGGCCTGGACGAAGCGCCGCGCGAGAGCTTCAGATCGCGGATGCCGGCTTCGATGAGGTAGCTCTCCAATTTGCCGGGCGACGCCGGCATATTGACCAAACGCAGGGAGAAATCGCTGGCGGAAAAGTCGAGCGGGATGTGCCGGTTCTGGAAGTCGAAGTTTGCGGCGCGGTTATCGTAGTCCAGTACGCCCTGCTCAAACGTGACGTGATCGGCCTTCAGATCAAAGAATCTGTCCATCACGGGCTTGCCCTGTTTTCTGGGCTTGCGGGGTTGTGGATGGTTGGTCGAACCGTCGGGGTAGACGATCAGGTGCAGTTGGGGCCGGACAATGTCCAGATCGCGCAACAGGATGCGCGGGCTCAGGAGACCCAGCACACTGAAGCGCACACGCACGCGCTCGGCCTGGGCGTAGGGCGCCTCGCCGGGAGCTTCGAGACCGTGAATAACCAACCCGCCAGCCTCGGCCTCCAGACTGAGCAAATGCCAGTGGAAGGAGGCGATTTCGACGCGCCCGCCGGTAACCGTCTCCAGCCTGTGCACCATCCGGCGGCGGACAAAGTTCTCAAAACCAGCTGTACTGGCCCAGAAATAAAGGCCTGCAAGAGTTACCGCCAGCAGAATCGCCGCGCCTGCCAACGACAAGGGAAGATGGCGCAGGAAGAAGCGGCGCAGACGGCTGGGGCGAGGCGCTTTTTCTGGTTCCGGCGCGCTGGGCTCCGGAGTCTCAGCCGGAACAGGAGGCGTGGATTCTTGCTCGCTCATGCGCCTCCCTTCCCTGCTTCGCCCGGGGTTTCAGGGGCTTCGAGCGAGGGATCAAGCACTTCCACGTCGCCCTGCCTGCGCAGATCCCTGAGCCAGTCGTCGAAGAGCACGTTCACCTGCCGTTCCAGCAGAATCTCCTGTATTCGCGGGGCCACCTCGTCCAGCGGCGGAATCTCCTCACCCGGCGCATACTGCGGCAGCAACGTTTCGCGGTAGTATTTGTCAATCTCCTCCGGAGTAATGCTAATCCCCTGACGGAAGCGCTGTTCGATGAAGCGCAGAATCTGAATCCGGTTGCGGAGATAGCTCTCAACCCGCTTCGGCGTCAACCCATGCGCGGCTAGAAATGCACTCCATCCTTGCTCCGAGGCGCAGTTGAAGTGAATGCAGGCGGGCACTTCCTTGCGAATCTCCTTGAGGCGGGCATCCACCTCGGCCTGCGTAGGCTCCGCTGCCTGCGCGTCCTCCTGGCGAATCTGCTGCTGGATGAGCATACGGCTGATCAACTGCTCCAGGGCGCGCTGTGGAGTAAGAACACCGAGACCTGCTCGGCTGGGGTCCAGCACCGCCAGCCGCAACTCATCGTCCACATCGCTGGCCAGGATTACCTGGTTGTTCACCACGGCAACAACCCGGTCGAGCACCACAGCGTTTGCAGGAGAAGCTGCCTGGGCGGAATTCTGAGCCAGAGCAGAAGTTGCTCCAAATGCGGCTAAACACACGGCCATCGTTCTCACGCAGATGAGCCCGGGCTTGTTCTTGTGCCGTGTTTGAGTCCGGTTGCGCATCAGAAGGTCTGCCCCAGGCTGAAGAAGAAGTTGAAGTGCGTGCCTTCGCCCACATGCGGGTCAGAGCCCGGCTGAGTGAGCGAGTAGTTGTAGATAACCGGGTAAATGGGTGGATTCAGGTTATAGCTGAAGTCCAGCCGGATCGGTCCCACCGGCGTATGGTAGCGCAAACCCACTCCCGGCGCATGGGAGAAGTAGTTGAAGCTGCATGTCCCCTGCCAGCCCGTCGAGGTCACGGGACCGGGCGGTGTGCTGGTATTCGCGGGAGCGGTCAGGTTCATGCACGTATCCCGCTCCGGCTGGCGAACCCGGAGAGCGCTCGCCCAGGCATCAGAAGCGTTGGTGAAGACGTTGCCCATATCGTGGAAGAGTACAAAACTGACCGTATTGCCCAGCCAGGGCAGCGTGGGCGGAGGCAAACGCAACTCGGTGCTGTTGATGAGCGCGCCCGCCCCGCCAATGGGATAGCCCGTCTCAGGATCGCGCGGTCCGGCCTGGTTCTGGCCGAAACCTCTCAGCGAGGTGGCCCCGCCCGCATAGAGCCGCTCGGGCAGGGGAATCAGCTCCGCCTGAAGTTTGCCGAAGGAGCGCTCCTGCCCATAGCGCGTGTTGCGTGCCAGAACGAAGCGGCCCTTACCGAAGCGGTAGTAACTTGAATTCGACAGATCCAGGCGGTTGAAGTTGGCCTGTGCGCCGAAGCCATCTCCGGAGAGAAACTCCTGGAAGCTGGTATAGGTGCCGCGATGCGCATCAAGGGGCGAGTCACGGGTATCGCGAATCCAGGTAAGCGATGGACCCGCCACGCGCACCGCCTTGGACAACAGCGCGATCTCGCCGGGAGCGACCTGGAGGCTGTCAGCCTCCACCTTGACCCTTCGAAAGTTGAATTCGTAGATGAGGGTGTTGGCCTTGGAGAAGGCAAATCCCCTCGAATTGAATTGCTGGGTCCAGCGCACCCCGCCTTCCAGCTTGGAGGCTACATATGTGGATACATCCAGGCTGTTGGCGTAGCCGCCCGACAGTGTCAGGCCGAAGTTCCGGTTGCCCTCGAAGTGCGGGTTCCGGAAGAGCAGATCGATCTTCTGCTCCAGCAATCCGTAGGTGCCACGCAGCGAGATCGATTGCTCCCGTCCAAAGAGATTGTTACGGGTAATGTCGGCCAGCACGCGGGGGCTTATGCCAGTCTTGCCGTTGGGGCTGCAAGTGGCGCCGCTGGCGATGATGCCGCCGCAGTTGTACTGCGGGGTTCCGGTCTGGGCCTCGATACCAAAACCATAGGTCAGGACCCAGCGCCGCGCCTCCGTCACCTGCAAGAGCACGGTTTTATTGATCTCCTCTCCGGAGGGATTCTCGATGGCCGTATCAACCTCGTTGAAGAGAGCAAAGTCATAGAGATTGCGTTGCGTTTCCATCAGCGCGGTCTCGTTGAGCGGGTCGCCGGGATGTAGGATGATGGCCTTGGCCACCGTCTCGGGACGGGTGTAGTGCAGACCGGTCAGCAGCACCTTGCGCACAAAAATCTGCCGCCCCTCGGTGATGTGAAAGGCCACGTCCACCTTGCTCGCGTCTGACCGCTCAACTTGCTGGGAAACTTCAACCCGCACCTGGTCGAAGCCCCTGCTCATATAGTCGATCAGCAGCGCGTCTCGGTCCCCGGCCAGGTTTTGCGGTGAAAGCAATTGCCCTGCGACAGTATTCATCAGCAAGGCGAGCCGGGCGGAGTCGGCATGCTCGTTTCCTTCCAGGCGAACTTTGCCTACCCGCAGTTGTTCACCTTCCTCAATGCGATAGACCACCGTGAGTGGAGCGGTTTTTCCACCATTTGTTTCTGCTGTACTGGTTTCGGGGGTAATCCTGGCCTTAGAGAAGCCGTTGTTCTGGTAGAGAGCCTGAAGGGTGCTGACGTCGGCAGCAACCAGTGCCTGACTGTAGTCGCCGTGGCGGTCGAGGGCATCGGCGGCGTGCACATTGAGCAGCTCTTTGAGCGTAGCGGAGTTAAAGTAGTGGTTGCCGGCGACCGAGACGCGCTCCACCCGCCGCCGCGGCCCCAGGCGCACCTTGTAAAGAATTGTCACCAGCCCGGCGGTTGTGGATTGTGGTTCATGCTCCACCTTCACGTCGAAATATCCCATCCGCTGGTAGTAATCGCGCAGCCGACGATTGCCCTCATTGAGCAGATCCTCGTCCACGCTGCCTTCCTCGAAGATGGGAATCACCCGCCGGATCAGTTCCGGACTCGCGCTGGCGCCCTCCACCAGCACCTTGACAACTGGTCCTCGGTTGGCTGAAAAACGGAAGTCGACCCTTTGGCTCTGTGGGGAGAACTGCTGGCTTTCCAGCTTGATTTCAGCTTCCAGCCGCTGCTCGCCCCGATAGGCCTTCAACACCCCGGCCAGAGCCCGGTTGCCGGTTTCACGATCCACGCGCTCCCCTGCCCTGAGGTGCGCATGACGGCGAAATTCGTTCACGCTCATCCCCGGCTCGCCGTTTACCTCCACTGTGCCTACGTGCGCCTGCGGGCCGCTCAGCACGTGGAACGCAATGTCTACGAGTTGCTCCTCCGGGTGGGGCGTCAGTGTCTGGGTAATCACCGGCTCGTGAAAGCCATCTTGCGCCAGTGTGGCGCGCATCTGTTCCAGAGCTTGGGTGAGTTTGGGGGGGGTAAAACGAGCGCCGGGCGCCAGTTGGCTGGCGCGCTCCAGTTGCGTATTGACGGTATCGCTCCGTGCGCCCTCCACGCTGACCGTGCCGATGAAGGTGCGCGGCGTCCCGCGAAAGATGAGGGCCACGCCGTCCTGCTCGCGGACTCCCTCCACTTCGATGGTTTCATAGAGTCCGGTAGCAAAGAGCTGGCGCAAGCTCCTTTTCAGCTCTTCCCGGCTCAGCGGAGTACCCTCGGCCTGGTCCAGATGGCCGGGCAGAGGGGCGAGACGATCAACCGATACGCCGGCGAAGGAGATGCGTCGTACCGGCAAACCCTCCCACTGGGCAAAGGAATCCACATGCGCCTGCGCGGCCGAATCGCCTCCCGCGCTGGAACTGTCGGCATCGCTCACCAAACTCTGGCTCCAAACGCCGATTCCGCCCGAAATCACAAAGGCAAGGACGCAAGTCAGGAGAATGTCGCACCAAAACCGCCTGCCGCATTGACCCCCTGGCTTTACCCTCAAAACTATATCTCCCCAAAAAACACGGGGAAAAGCGCCCCGTTGCACAATCGTTGGCCGTGATCAGTCGGCCTCATTCATTGATCCCTATCCTTCTATACTAACGAGAATAGGCGTCCGGCGCAGCTTTCCTGCTCATGTATAGGACGGAGATCATCACATTTTCGTTACGCTTTGCCCCTTGTCCATTGCTGGGTTCCTTTTGAGTACCCACGTGTTTACTATTGGATGATTCGTTCGCTTTCACCGCTCTGCCGCACTCACACTCCCCTGGCTTTAGCCGATACATTCTTCCAGTTACAGTGCATTCCGCTGGCAACAGTGGAACGCGTGGGGTGGTCTGTTTTCTCTTCGTTCCTTGAGATTACCGAGTAGATTCAGGCTCGGGAAGACACCAGGCTTCAAGGATTTTGCCGGTGGCAGGCATTCCGGCGGGGGAACTGTATCCTGCGCTGGACCGTACCTGAGTGTCTGCCTGATTTGTGGGTGGGAATATGGCAGGAAGAAGTTTTTTGAAACTTTTCGGAATTTGCGTCGTATAATGAAGATAAGCTGATACGAGGACACTCAATGCCGAACCGGCCCTCCATCCCGCCCTCCCCAAAGACTCTCTCTGGAAACGATGCACCCGGGTTGCGCCGGGTTTCCGTCCTGCCGGTCCGGGATACGGTCTTGTTTCCCCACGCCGTGTTGCCTCTAACCGTGGGCCGGGAGAGTTCCATTCAATTGATCGAGTCGCTGGGCGAGGAACGGGCCATCGTTGTGGTGGCACAGTTGGACCCGCGGCTGGACTCGCCCAAACCAGCCGACCTGCACGCCGTGGGTACCTTGGCCACGGTGCACAAGGTTGTGCGCATGCCTAACCAAAGCCGGTTTGTCTTCACCGAGGGCACGGATCGGGTGCGGCTGCTGCGCTACACGCAGACCGAACCCTTCATGGTAGCCGAGGTGGAGACGCTGGAGGACACGGAGCCGGCAGCTACAGTCAGTGCGGAAGCGCTGGTGCGCAACGTCATCGGACAGTTTCAGCAGATTGTCGCCGAGTCCCCGACGCTCTCCGATGAACTGCGGTCGATTGCCGCGAACATCGAGGAGCCAGGCCGGCTGGTGGACTTTGTGGCCTCATCGCTGCCCTTTCTGACCACCGACGACAAGCAGCAATTGTTGGCGACGCCCGGCATCGGAGCGCGGCTGGAGCTGTTGAACCATCATCTGGCCAAGGAGATCGAGGTGCAGCAGTTGCGCACCAAGATCCAGAGCGAGGTGCAGGATCAAGTGCAGCAGTCGCAGCGCGACTACTACCTGCGCGAACAGATGAAGGCCATCCAGAAAGAACTGGGCGAACAGGACGAGGGCCAGCGCGAGACGGATGAACTGCGCCAGAAGATTGAAGCCGCCGGAATGCCCGAGGAGGTGAAGAAGGAGGCCCTCAAGGAACTGACGCGGCTCTCGCGCATGTCTCCCATGGCCGCTGACTATTCGCTCACCCGCAACTACATCGAGTGGCTGGCATTGCTTCCCTGGTCCAAAAGCTCAGGGTCGAAAATCGACATCGGCAAGGCCAAGGAGATTCTCGACGAGGACCACTACGAGCTGATAAAGGTAAAGGATCGCATCCTGGATTACCTGAGCGTGCTGCAGTTGAAGCCGGACATGAAGGGGCCGATTCTGTGCTTTGTGGGGCCTCCTGGGGTGGGCAAAACCAGCCTGGGCCGGTCTATCGCGAGGGCGTTGGGCCGCAAGTTCCAACGCGTCTCGCTGGGCGGCATGCACGACGAGGCGGAGATTCGCGGCCATCGCCGCACCTACATCGGCGCGCTTCCCGGCCAGATCATTCAGAGCATTCGCCGCGCCGAAACCAATGACCCGGTGATGATGCTGGACGAGATCGACAAGCTGGGCAGGGACTTCCGCGGCGATCCTGCCTCCGCATTGCTGGAAACGCTGGACCCGGAGCAGAACAATACCTTCCGCGACAACTACCTCGACGTGCCCTTCGACCTGTCGAAGACCTTGTTCATCTGCACGGCCAATATGCTGGACACGGTTCCGCCGCCGCTGCTGGACCGCATGGAGCTGATCTTTTTGCAAGGCTACAGCGAGGATGAGAAGATGCACATTGCCTCCCGCTTCCTGATTCCCCGTCAGATCAAGGAGAACGGCATCACGCCCGAACAGATCGAGTTTCCCGAGGATGCGGTGCGCTACATCGTCCGCCACTATACGCGCGAGGCCGGGGTGCGCAAGCTGGAACAGACACTGGGCACGGTCTGCAGAAAACAGGCACGGCGCGTGGTCGAGGGCAAGACGGAAAAGCTGGTGGTAACGCGCGATACGATCAAGGAGTTCCTGGGCGGCATCCAGGTGCGCGTGGACACAGAGGTCGCGGAACGCGTCAAGCGCCCTGGCGTAGCCGTTGGATTAGCGTGGACGGCGGCCGGCGGAGACATCCTCTTCATCGAGGCCAACAAGATGAAGGGCAAGGGCAACTTCGCCATGACCGGACAGATTGGCGAGGTGATGCAGGAGTCTATGAAAGCCGCGCTCACCTGGGTGCGCTCCAACGCCGTCTCGCTGGGACTGGACGAGGATTTTACCAAGGAGCTGGACCTGCACATTCACGTGCCCGCCGGAGCCATTCCTAAGGACGGCCCCTCGGCTGGCGTGACGATGACCACAGTGCTGGTCTCGCTGCTGACCGATACGCCGGTGATGCCGCTGACCGCCATGACCGGCGAGATTACCCTCAGCGGCAACGTGCTGCCGGTGGGCGGCATCAAGGAAAAGTTTCTGGCAGCCCGAAGGGCCGGTGTGCAAACCATCATCCTGCCCGCGGAAAACCGCCAGGACGTGGAAGAAGACCTGACGCCGGAGCTGATCGAGGGCGTCACCATCCACTATGCAAGCCGCATTGAAGACGTGCTGGCCGTGGCCCTGCCACTGTTGAAGGCCAGGTCGGACACAAAGCCCGATACACTGCCAGTAGCAGTCGAGCAAGGTGTTGGCGCCTCTGCGTAACGGGCTGTAAGCTATCGCATGGGGCCGGCGAATTTGTCGGCCCTTTTTGCGTTTAAAGGTGCGGTGGCGGGGTAGGCCAGACCTGCAAGGCAGAACCCGGATATGCCGCCTGTTCAGCTTCCTGTCCCAAAAAAGAGCAACTTTAGTGCTTTCTCCCTGCTGAAAAGGTCGATTGTGCCGATAAGAGTCACAGAATCCAGTGCGCGAAAGTGCACTAAAGGGTGACTATGGCGACCACATCTCCCCTCACTTCGTCTTACACTCCGACCCTCACTCCGACTATCACTCCATTGCATCTATCTGGAAACACAACCGAAAGTCAAAATGTGCAGCTTCAGGAGTGTCTCAGGGAAGCGGTCCAGAAAGCCTACCTTGCGTCTATCGAGCGATTGGACCGGATTAGCGCGCAGACCGTGCTGGATGCCGGCAAGAAGCTCAAGGCAGAGGTGTCCGCTTCAGTAGAGGAGATCATCCACCGGCACACGGCCAGCGACAAATTCAAGGATGAGGAGGTGGGCTCGAATCGCGTCTATCCGCCCACCTATCGAGTGCGTCCGATCGAGGCCCAGGTCACGGAGTTGAAGAAGCTCTTTCCGGCGCTGGGCACTTGCATGGAAAAGCTGGCGCGCAAGCCGCTGTTGGAGGGCGCGGAGGCTTGGTTCGCGATTCCCCGCTGGCAGGCACTGGCTCCCACCTACAACGAGGCTGTCGAAGTGGTGCTAGGCGTTCTGGCAACAAGACGCAAGTTTCAAAACCGCATCGTCGGCCGTCTGGGGCCGACCTATTTGCGCCAGTGTGAGCGATCCAAACTTGCAGGCAAAATTCTGGCCGATCAGCAGCAAGGACACGACATTTTGGTGGTTGCCGCGCAGGCCGGCATGTTGCACCGCGGCTGCTCGGCCCGCCGCGCGCGCCTGCGGATGGCCGGCAATGAGTTCGGCGCAGGCGCTTTTGCCGTCGCCTGCATGCTGCTGACTCATCCCGAGAGGCTTTCTGCCGAAGACGCGCTGATGATTGACTGCGGCGGCGATGAGTACTCGGTGCGCGGAGACATAACCTTCGACCGCGTACCCCTGTTCGACTACGATATCGCCGGCATCGAGTTCAGCATCTTCTACGAGGACCGGTCGCGGAACCTGTGGGGCTCGCCTTCGGGGTTCCTGTACAAGTTTGATTGATTTGCCCGGTTTCACCCACTGACTGCCTGCCGCGTCTAACCTGCAGGCGGTATTCTCTGGAGATGCAGGCGCGAATTCCATCTTTTGACGTGTTGAACGGATGCTGGCGGACCAGTATTCTGGCGCTTCTTGCGCTGACGCCCCTGACGCTGGCGGCGCAGGAACTTACCCTGCACGTGGACGTGAAGCTGGTCAACGTCTTTGTGAACGTGATCGACCAGAACGGAGGCATCGCAGCCGGCTTGACGCGCGAGGATTTCGCGCTCCTTGAAGACGGCCGGCCGCAGCAGATCGCGGTCTTTGAACGCCAGTCGAAACTGCCGTTGAATCTGATCCTGGCCGTAGATACCAGCGTAAGCGTGCGCAAGGACATGACCGAGGAGGCGGACGCAGCCAGGCGGTTTGCTCACGCCCTGTTGCGCTCTCAAGACCAGATGAGCCTCATGCAGTTTGCCACTAACGTGCGTGAGTTAACGCCCTTCACTAACAAGGTGAGCGAAATCGATCGTGGACTGGACCAGCTGCATGGCGACTGGGCCACGGCGCTTTACGACGCCATCTGCCTGGCTTCAGCACGGCTGGGCGGCCTGGACGGCAAGGAAGCCGGGCGCAAGGTGCTGGTCGTGATCTCCGACGGCGACGATACCGCCAGCACCGCCACCTACGCCCAGGCTCTGGAGCAGGCGCTGCGCAATGAAGTGATGATCTACAGCCTCATCGACGTTCCCATTGAGGCCAGCGCCGGCCGCGACCTGGGCGGAGAACACGCGCTAATCACCCTGGCCGAGCAGACTGGAGGCAAGAGCTTCTATGTGAGCGACGGCGGGCTGGACAAAGCCTTCGCGCGGGTCAGCGACGATCTGCGCACGCAGTATCTGCTCGCCTATTATCCTCACAATCAGGAGCCGGGAAGGACTTTCCACCGCATTCAGGTCACCATCCCCAGAGCCGCGCCCCAATCCTTCATTATTCGCCATCGCACCGGCTATTACTCGGACTCGCCGGCCAAGGTCAGGTAATTTGCCGAAATCCTCATAGGTTCCTTATATTCTCCGCAGCAATTTGTAAATAGAACAGGGAAAACGGCTACAATTTACTTATGCTTCTGGAAATCTTTGCAATGCGGCTATTGGAAGTCATGTTTTTTGTCGGCTTGGCGGGCTCAGCCGTGGTTGTACTCATCAGTTTTGTTGAGGATGGAATAGAACTTTTCGGCAAGGATGAGCCGCCCGAGTCACGCGCCTAGAACGCAATTCTCCATGGCCTGTTTTCAACCATTGACTCCACCTTGATTTGGCAATAAACTCAACGAAGTGCGGGCGATGATTTCCGTACCCGCAACCCAGGATAGCCGGCTCCGGAGCCGGCATAATCGCAATGGCATCCACCCGAACGACCTTTGCTCCTCCATCCGACCGCGTCAAGCTCATCGTGGCATCCTCGGTGATGCTGACGTTCATCTCTTTTTGGCGCGCGGCTGCCATTGTCCTGAATGATTTAGGCTCATCAGCCTTCTATGCCGGTGGCATTGCCGAGCAGATGGTGGGCGAGGCGGCGCCGTGGTTCATCCTGGGCATCATGCTGTTCAGCTTTGCGGTGCGCGCGGTCTACGTCGAAAGCTGTTCGATGTTCACCCGCGCCGGCGTATATCGCGTGGTGAAGGAAGCCCTGGGCGGCGGCTTTGCCAAACTCAGCGTCTCGGCCCTGATGTTCGACTACATTCTGACCGGGCCGATCTCCGGCGTGTCGGCCGGGCAATATATTACCGGCTTGATGAATGAGCTGCTGAATGTTGCCAACAACAGCCATTGGCTTCCTCCGGCTCTGCTGGACGCGCATAATAACCCCTTCCAGTTCGACATGAATCACACTGCGGCGGTATTCGCCGCGGTGGTCACAATTTATTACTGGTGGGAGAACGTCAAAGGCATCGAGGAGTCCAGCGGCAAGGCTCTGCGCGTTATGCAGATCACCACGGTGATGGTGGTGATTCTTATTTTGTGGGGAAGTTACTCGTTATTCATGACTCCCGGCGTTCACCTGCCACCATCGCCTATACCGTCACACGTCAATCCCTTCATCAGCGATAGCGCCTGGGGCTTCCTCAATAAAAGTAGTCTGCTGCCCATGCTGGGCCTGTTCGGCATTCTCATGGCTTTTGGCCACTCCATTCTGGCTATGAGCGGCGAGGAGACCCTGGCGCAGGTCAACCGCGAAATCGAGCACCCCAAGCTGAAGAACCTGAAGCGGGCGGCGATTGTCATCGCCATCTACAGCCTCATCTTCACTGGCGGAGCCACGTTGCTGGCATATATGTTGATCCCGCTGAAGGATCACGTCTTCTATCAGGACAATTTGATCGCCGGTCTGGCCATGAACATGGCGGGTCCTTTGTTCTGGCGCATCGCCTTCCGCGTTTTCGTGGTGCTGGTCGGATTCCTGATTCTCTCCGGCGCCATCAACACCTCGATGATCGGCTCAACCGGCGTGCTGATGCGCGTTGCCGAAGACGGCGTGCTGACCGATTGGTTCCGCAAACCGCACAAGACGTTCGGCACCAGCTATCGCATCATAAATATGGTTTTCATCCTGCAGATGATTACCATCATCGCCAGCCGGGGCAACGTAATCGTGCTGGGCGAGGCCTATGCCTTTGGCGTGATCTGGTCGTTCACTTTTAACAGCCTGGCTATTCTGGTGTTGCGCTGGAAGTATCATGGCGAGCGCGGCTGGAAGGTTCCTCCCAACATCCGCATCGGGAATTTCGAGATTCCCATCGGGTTGCTCTCGGTCTTCCTGGTGCTGTTCACCACCGCCATCGTCAACCTGTTTACCAAATCCGTGGCCACCATCAGCGGCGTTCTGTTTGCCGCGGCATTCTTCGTCATCTTTACCATCTCCGAGCGCGCCAACCTGCGCAAACATGCCCTGACTGCGCATCAGATGAAGGATATCTTCCAACTGGAGCACCAGGATACGGTGGACCGGGAGTCGGCGGCTATCCGCCCCGGCGGCGTGATGGTGACCATGCGCGACGCCTCCAATCCCTTCGCGCTGAAGTGGACGCTCTCTCACACCAGCACACAAGATCAAGATGTGGTGGTGATCAATGTGCGCATGATGGGCGTGGGCGGACCAGAGTATCTGAGCGCCGAGGAGCAAAGCTTCAGCGAACACGAGCAGATGATCTTCACCAAGGCCATATCCGTCGCGGAGAGTTTTGGCAAAAAGGTTTCTCTGCTGATGATTCCCGCCGGAGATGTCTTCACCGCGCTGGCGCAGAGCGCTAACTCGCTGGAGGTGGATTCGGTGGTCTCCGGAGTCTCCATCTCCATGACCGCAGGGGAACAGGCATTTCATTTGGGGCAGGCATGGGAGGCGCTGCCGGAGCCTAAGCGCCAGTTCAACTTCTATGTCGTCGATCCCAGCGGCGAAGCCAAGGTGTATTACATCGGGCCTCATGCGCCCAAGCTGAGTCCCGACGATGTGCAACTGGTGCATCGTTTATGGGTGAATATGCGCCGCGATCCTTCGATGCAGGACTTGCACCACAGCGACATTATTACTTATGCCTTGACTCATCTGGCCGGACAGTATGCCCGCGAGAAGGAGGATATTCTGCGCGACCTGCGCAACTATCGCGCCGCCGAAACTCCTGATGGCGTGCGTCTTGGCAGCCAGGATCCTTCCGCGCCATCCACGGCATCCGATGCGCCCGGACGTCCGTTGCCTCCGCAAAGACCTACGCGCTATTTCTAGAGCCTGCTGACCGTAGCAATCTAGATAAATTCCCCTGGCGTCCACCGCACCACCTGAACACTGGCATCGATCAGCGCTGCCAGTTGTTCGGGCGTTCCCTGCAGTGGCGGGAAGGTTCCAAAGTGCAGCGGAAGAACGATTTTCGGCTCCAAAAAGCGAACAGCCATCGCCGCTTCCTTGGGGTCCATGGTGTAATGGCCTCCGATGGGAAGCATGACAACATCGGGCCTATATAGCTCGCGAATCAGTTGCATATCCCCGAAGACCGCCGTGTCACCCGCATGGTAGAGAACCGGACCATCTTTGATGGTCAATACAAACCCTGCCGCGACCCCTACATAGTGTGTTCCCTTCTCATCCTGCGCGCTGGAGGAGTGCTTGGCCTCCACCATGGTAGCCGCGACATCGTCCAGTTGCACGGTGCCCCCCAGAGCCATTCCGATGGTTTGAGCCACGCCCTTCTCCGCCATATAGGCCGCCAACTCATACATGGCTACCACGGTGGAATTGTGTTTGGCAGCCACCGGCGCCGCATCGGAGATATGGTCTGAGTGTCCATGGGTCAGCAAGATGTAGTGAATCTTTTCCGGCAGGACGAACTCCTTGGGGTACTTGGGATTTTGCGCGATGTATGGGTCTATCAGGATGTTGGTTCCCTTGGCGGTCTGGACCAGTACGGTGGCATGCCCGAGCCAGGTAATGCGCGCTCCCTGCAAGGCTGCCTGTTTTTTGCCGGGAAGCTGAATTCGAGAAGCCATCACGCCTGTTCCTCCGTGGTTTTTCACTCTACCACAGCGATAATTCTCTTGTCTCCTCCCCGGTGATTTGCTTACAATCCTCGGCGTGGAGGCAAGTTATGATTCTTTGGAAGCGCGCCGCGTTGCTCGGACTCCTCAGTTGGCTGATACCGTTTGTCATCTCATTCTTTATAGTCTTTTTGAAGAAATCCAACGCACCGCTCTTTTGCACGCTGATGTATCTGGTTGTTCTGCTTACCGCCGGATTATTGCTCGCCCTCTATTTTCGAAACCGTCCATTGCAGGTTCGCGAAGCCCTGCTCGTGGGAGCGTTATGGTTCGTCATGAACCTGGTCTTCGATTATCCGATGTTTGCCTATGGCCCGATGAAGATGACCGCGCTGGGCTATTACTCGGAGATTGGACTGGTGTATCTGACGTTTCCCGCTTTCGCGTTTTTATCTGCGCGGCTGGTGAAGACATAACTCTCTAGCGCATAATGATGACCTCAGAGACGCCGTCCTTGGCCAGAAATTCTCGGTAACCAGACCAACCGGCGAAGAGCCTCTCGATACTGCGGTTGCTAAAGGCTCGCTGAATGGGGAACTGCTGGGCCAACTGTACCTCGACTTCTTCACCGGGGGTAACATGGTATCGGCAATGCGCTGTCTCTTCGCCGTGGGTCCGGATATGGAAAAATGCCAGCACCACCCCGTCCGGATTCGTGGCCTCATACAAGCGTGCCACTACCGGCATTACAAATGCTTCAGGCAGATAGTCGAGAGTGGTCCATAACAGCACTATGTCAAACGTGCGTCCAGCGAAGTCCATCGACTGCTCTAAAAAGCCATCGACGTTCCAGACCGGCTTGCCGTCCTCGCCAATGGTTTGCCAGTTCCCGCTACAGGCATCGCGAACCAAATCGGTCAGAAAAACGCTGTGACCCAGGCCGGTTAGGTATTGAACGTTGGCCGGAGAGGTATAGCCTGTGTCCATGATTTGAAGGATAGACTTAGTATTCAGCCGCTTGCGCAGCGCCGCCCAACCGCCCGAGTGGCGCAGCACCTTGGGCCCGTAAAAGCCCGGGAGGGAAGCGGAAGGAACGCTCTCCTCATTCTTTTCAAACCAGCGGCTAAGCAACTTCAAATCCTTTTGCTGCCCGGCAACCGGCGCGCGGCCGGGCCGGCGCGCGGCTTCCTGTTAAGAGATGCCACCGGCATGCGGCGCTTTTGCGGCCTCATGGCCCTTGGAAACGGCCTGCGTCAGGTCTACCTTGCCGCGAAAGATTGCATTATCCTCCACCGCCAGGCGGAGGGCGCGAATATCGCCTTCCACCTGGCAGCCGGCGCGCAGCTCGACACGGCCGCTGGCCACCAGGTTGCCCTGCACATGGCCCAGAATCAGAATGTCTTTGGCGGTGAGATCAGCGGCTACGTTGGCATTGGGGCCGATGGTCAACCGGCTCTCCGAGAGGTTCACAGTCCCCTCTATCCGCCCATCTACAATCAAGTCTTCACTGCCCTTCACTTCGCCGCAAATCACGACGGTTTTGCCGATGTGCGCGGGAGCATTATCAACTGTCATGGTGTGATCCCTTCCCGGACCTTATCTTCAAGAATACTCAGAGCATAAGCAGCCCGGCGCTCGCCAGGACCGGCCGCCACCCCCAGAGGGGATTTTGGCCGAAATCCGTCTGCTTCAGTCTCTACGAGAGTTCCAGCCTAATATTTGGCCCTGAACGCACTATACGCAACCTGGCCCCATGGCTTCAATCACAGCATCAAAAAAACTATCCAGCGTCTAACATTTAAGGGGTTCAATCACCATCCACGGACGGCCCATGCCCGCTAAACTAGAAAATGTGTGCAAGATTTTGACGTTTTTCCTGATGTTTTCCTTGGCCGGAGCCGCCCTGGGGCAGCCTGCTGCCACCGCCCTCACGCCCACCCAAGCCCAGGAACTGGTCGCGCGGGCGCTGGACACCGAGGTTCGTTCCGCCCGGGACTTGAGCCATCCTATGCGTTACCGGCTGCGTAAATCCAGCCCGCGGCTGACCTCGACCAAGGAGATTGCCGAGACCCGCGATGGAGATGTGGCCCGGTTGGTGGCCATCAATGACCAGCCACTAAGCCAGGCCGACGAGCAGCATGAAGAAGCCCGGCTGGACACGCTCCTGAGCGACCCCAGCCGCCAGCGCCATCGCAAACAGAGCGAGGAATCCGACACCGGGATCGTCCTGAAGCTATTGCGCATGTTGCCCCATGCGTTTCTCTATGAATATGAGGGAGTTGGCCAAGGTCCCTCGGGAGCAGTAGAAAAGTTCCGTTTCCAGCCCAACCCTGATTTCAGCCCACCCGACCTGGAAACGCAGGCGCTGACCGCTATGATCGGCGAAATCTGGATCGACGCCGCGCAGGAGCGTGTAACGCGCCTGGAGGGCCACTTGCAGCAGGACACCAACTATGGTTGGGGCATCCTAGGCAAGTTGGACAAAGGCGGGTGGATTGTTCTGGAACAGGCTGATGTAGGCGCGGGGCAATGGCGCATTGCCCGCTTCCAGATCAAGATGGATCTGCGTATCCTGTTCAAAACAAAGAGCTTCGACAGCGTTCAGGAGATGACCCAGTATGCGCCAATTCCCGCCGATCTGGACTACCGGCAAGCCATTCAGATGCTGCGTCGTGGTCCGGAAAGCGTGGCCCCGGAAGCACACAAGAAACTCACTAAAACCGGTACAAATGCAAATCGGCCCTGCCCAATTGGGTGGGGCCGTTTTGCATGTAACAAAATCATCCGGCTACATTTTGATGATGACGATGACCAGGGTAAACAGCGTGAGGGACTCGATTAGCGCCAGACCGAGAATCAGGAAGGTAAAGATTGCTGGGCGCACCCCAGGGTTGCGGGCGACGGCTTCGACAGCCGAGCCGACTGCCCTGCCCTGACCAAGGCCGCAGAGGCCGGCGGCCAAGCCCATACCAAGTCCGGCGCCGATCGGCACCAGGGTGACAACGGCAGAACCGCTGTCTGCAAAGGCCGGAACGGCGAAACAAAGAACGGCCAGGGCCATGAACATGTATTGAAGTTTCTGCATACTTCTCCAGCTTCCCTGGAATTGGCCGCCAGTGGGTGGTTGAGGCTCACCGTGCCCGGCAATTTCGGAAATTATGTATCCTTTTTGCTTCTTAAAAGGTCACCGCTCCCTGTTGGTCGCGTTCACTTTGCTTTCGAGGCTTCGAGATACAGTGTTTCCGAAATTGCGTTTGGCCCCCTCACGCTTGCGGCCTACCGTTGGTCCGGAGCGGAAGCGCTCTCCGGCGGAATCTTCTTGAAATCAACCCTGTGCTAGTGCTCGTGCGCAACAGCCAAAGAGAGATAAATCATGGTCAGCAGCATGAATACGAAAGCCTGGATGAGCGAGATGAATGCGTGCAGGCCCAGGGGAATCACGGGAACGACCAACGGGATCATGGAAAAGGCGATTAATGTGAGCAGATCGCTGGCCAGCATATTGGCGTACAAACGGACGGTGAGCGATAGGATTCTCGCCAGGTGCGAGATGGTTTCGATAACAATGATGAGCGGAGCCAGCCACCAGATCGGTCCGAGAAATTGCTTCAGATAGCCGATGAAGCCGTTTGCGCGCAGGCCATGAAAGTTGTAATAGAGGAAGGCAGGCACGGCAAGTCCCAACGGCACCCAGGGATGGCTGGTTGGCGTGACAATGCCGGGAATCAGCCCCATCAGATTGTTGAGCAGGACGAATAGGAAGATGCAGGTGACGAAGGCCTGGAAGCTCTGATAGCCGTGGCCGATGACTTGCTCGGACTGGCCGCCGATGAATTCATGAAGCATCTCGGTGATCTGCTGCGCCGGATTGGCCCTCTCTACCGACAAGCTGACGCGAACAAAAAGGAAGAAGGCGATGAGTCCGCAGGCCACCAACAGTTCCAGGCCCAGCGCCTGATTGACACCGGTGGCTTTTTGGGCTGCCACCGCTGGAGAAAGGCCAATTGATTCAAAGGCCTTGGTTTCGATGCCCATCAGGTAGGCGTTCAGCAACTTTATGAGAGCAAAAGATTCCGGCATGAAAACGTGGTTCTTTCCGCCTCCTGGCAGCATACCGAATGCGCCGCGGAGCCTGTTTCAGTATGATTTGTTCCCTACGCGGTCGGCTGCTGCCGCAATCAGTCGCGCAGTAATCGAATCGACTCCCATCCAATGGTCAATACCGCCAGACCGAGGCCCAAAAGAAGCGCCACAACCGAACCGTGGAAACATTTCAGGCTACCATAAATCACCCCGGCGAAGACCGTGAGCCTGAGCACAAAGAAGAGAACCACCACCGGAGCACTTGTGGGCGTCTTCTGCTTGTCCATTCTGGCATTGATGACGCGAACGAGGCGCTGCCACTCCCAGATGCTGGCCGCCGAAATCAGCGTACCGGTCGCAAGCATCGCCGCGCTCCGCCATCCCGCGCCAACCAGTACCGCCAAGGCGGAGATCATCCCTAGAATCAGCGTGTTGCGCAAGGCTCGCTTGAGCATTGCATCCAGGTCTTGCTGGGTAATGTCGATGATCGGGTGGGTTTCCTGGCTCATGGTCGGTTGTCTGGACTGTCCTCTCCAGTTCCGTTCTGGGCCGGCTCTCGCTTGCGGGAATTCTTCTCGGCGGTGATTGCCTGCTGAATCACATAAAACAGACCCGAGACGCTGCCGAAGATGATGCCAACAATCGCCATCCAGTGCTGATGAAAGCGGTCGTCGGCCCACCAGCCAACAGCCCACCCGATGGCCACCGCCGAGGGCAGCACAAAGGCGATCTGTAGTAGTTTTTCCGCCTCGACATAGGCGGCAAACACGCTGGAAGCCTTCGAGGGCGGCTTCGACTCCGGAATGGCGCGGATGAAAGGCATGGAAGCTCCCTCTCAGCATACAGGGCAAACCGGGTAACGGGTATACTTCCCTTTTGGGCCTTTTCCCATTGCATGGAAGGGATTACCGTGTTCGATTCGGAATTTGAGCGCAACCTTTTCGAGTTGCGCAAGGCAAAACTCGAGGAGATCGTCAAGCTGGGGCAGGCGGCCTATCCCAACCAGTTCCCTGCCTCGCACACTATTCCCCAGGTGCGCGCCAAGTGGAATGAGGAAACGGCTGAGGCTCTCGAAGCCAATCGCGTGACGGTGGCTGTGGCCGGGCGCATTATGGCCATCCGCGCGCAAGGCAAGGCTGGCTTCGCCACGCTGCAACAAGGCGGCCAGCGCTTGCAAATTTACGTTCGTCTTGACGCCGTGGGCGAGCAGGGCTTTGCGCTCTATAAACTCCTCGACCTGGGCGACCACATTGGCGCGTCGGGCTACCTCTTCCGCACGCGGACAGGCGAGCTGACCATTCACGTGGAGCGGCTTACCTTTTTGGCCAAGGCCATGCTGGCGCTGCCGGAGAAGTTTCACGGCCTGGCCGACGTGGAGTTGCGCTACCGCCAACGCTACGTGGACCTCTTCGCCAATCTCGATAGCCGCGAGGTCTTCGTCAAGCGCGCCAAGGTGCTCAAGGCCATCCGCCAATTCTTCGACGCGCGCGGCTATCTGGAAGTCGAGACGCCGATGATGCAGCAGATCGCCGGCGGCGCGGCGGCGCGGCCCTTCACGACGCATCACAACGCGCTGAACTTGGATTTGTTTCTGCGCATTGCGCCGGAGCTTTATTTGAAGCGGCTGGTGGTGGGCGGCTTTGACCGCGTCTACGAGATCAACCGCAACTTCCGCAACGAGGGCGTCAGCACGCAGCACAATCCCGAGTTCACTATGCTGGAGTTCTACCAGGCTTACGCCAACTATCACGACCTGATGGATTTGACCGAGGAGTTGATTGCGTTTGTAGCCAAGGAAGTCAACGGGACAACGATCACGAACTTCAACGGCGTGGAGATTGATTTAGGCAAGTGGACGCGGCTGACGATGCGCGAGGCGATTATCAAGTGGTGGCCCAAGGAAGCCAGCGCGCCGAGCGTAAATGATTTTGGAGACGTGACAACTTTCTCTCGCCAGTGTTTGGCTACTAGTCTCGCAATCAAGCAGCATCGGCAGTCACTTGGGGATAATCGAGATGCCGTTTTCGTTGTTGAACCTCAGCCGCTGACCGAGGCTGGCATGAATGCAGAAAAACTTGCCGATCTTGAAGTTGGTTTCGAAGGAATCTCACGGATAATCCAATCCAAGGGAATATCAGGAAAATTTATCGCGGTGTTGTTCGAGGTTCTCGCTGAAAAACATCTCGTCCAGCCCACCATCATTTACGAATTTCCGACCGCCGTTTCTCCGCTGTCGAAGCAAGACCCAAACAACCCGGATTGGGTTGAGCGCTTCGAGATTTATTGCGGCGGCTTCGAGTTGGGCAACGCCTTCAGCGAGTTGAACGATCCGGTAGAGCAGCACAAGCGCTTTGAGCAGCAATTAGCCGAGCGCGCCCATGGCGACGACGAGGCTCACCAGATGGACGAGGATTACGTGCGCGCGCTGGCCTATGGGCTGCCTCCCACCGGCGGCGAGGGCATCGGCATCGACCGGCTAGTGATGCTGCTGACCGGCTCCAAGTCGATTCGCGACGTGATTCTGTTTCCGCTGATGCGGCCGGAAACGCAGCCGACAGCTAACAGTTGACAGCTGACAGTTTTTTACTGACAGCTGTAAGCTGTCTGCTGTTAGCTGAATCAGGAGCTTGACTCAACAGTGAATATACTATTCATCGGCGACATCTTCGGCAGCGCGGGACGCAAGATCGTGCGCGAGCACATCGATCACCTGCGTGAGGCGCATGAGGTGGAGCTGACCATCATCAATGCGGAAAACGCCGCCGGCGGCTTTGGCCTGACTCCGCAGATCGCTGAAGAACTTTTTGATATGGGCGCGGATGTTCTGACGACCGGCAACCACGTCTGGGACAAGCGCGAGCTGATCGACTACCTGAATGCGGCCCCGGCCGAGAGCCATGAGCGCGCCCGCCGCGTTCTGCGCCCGGCGAATTATCAGCCCGGAGCTCCCGGCTATGGCGTTTATGAGGGAACCTCCGAGAGCGGCGTGGAGTACGCGGTGATCGACCTGCAAGGCTGCGTCTTTATGAACACCACCAACGACCCCTTCCACGCCATCAACGCGCTGCTCGCCGGTATTCGCGCCAAGGTCATCGTGGTGGACTTTCACGCCGAGGCCACCAGCGAGAAGGTGGCGATGGGCTGGCATCTGGATGGGCGCGTGACCGCCGTGCTGGGAACGCATACGCATGTTCCCACCGCCGACGAGCGGGTGCTGTCGGGCGGAACTGCCTACCAGACCGACGTGGGCATGAGCGGACCCTACGACAGCGTAATCGGCGTTGAAAAGGAGCTGGTGCTGCGCAAATTTCTTACCGGAATGCCGGGCAAATTCGACGCCGCCAAGGGAAACCCTAAGATGTGCGCCGCACTGGTAAGCTGCGATCCCAAATCAGGGCGCGCCACGCGGATACAACGCATTATGCTGGGGGAGTAACAGTGGACAGTGAGCAGTGGTCAGTATTCACCACGAACTCACTTAATCAAGATCGCCTTCGAACTCGAGTCCTCCGAGTGAATAGGCTTTCCCTGGATCTCGATCGGAGTCCGCTCGACAACTTTCCCACCCGATTTTGGCGCCGCTGAATGTGTGGCATGCAGCAGCTTTCCCTTGCCGTTGAAGGTCATGGTCCACTGCATAGGCCGTGGAATCGCGGAGACATCAGTAAACCGGATGACCGCACCTCCGTGCATAGGAATCACTTCTCTGCCTGTTGGAGCTGCCGGAAGTTTTTTGAAATCGGTCACTTCCGGCGGCCCGATCTGGGGATGCGCACCGGCCAGGGCGGCGTAGCACAAGCCGGTTGCAAGCCACTCAGGAGTCTGGTCCACATGCTCTTCGGCCCGGATGTGGTTGAAGGCCGAGATGGTGAGCGCGTTGATGGGCGCGGGAGAAAAGAGCGAATAGCCGCGGCGCAGGATAGGGATGATGCGCACCCGGCCATCGCCGCCGCGCGGAATCGATGCCGAAAAAACGCTCACGTCGCCTTTCCCGTTGTTGCGCGTGAACTGCAGGAACAGATGCCGGGGCAGCGCGGAGCAGACGATCTGCTGGTAACTCCACTTGCCCTGATTGAATTCCAGCCCCGCAAACCCGGCGCGCTCTTCGATGGCGGACTCCGCGTCCGCCGCCAGATCACGATCCTGCGGGCTCATCCTGTCATAGGATCGGAACTCGAGCGAGGCGGCAGGCGCCTCCTGCATCTCGTTGCCGGGCGGAAACGGCATGGGACGCCGCTCTGCCTTGCGCACATGGTTGGGATGAGGGATGGTAACATCCTGTTCCGTCTTAGGCGCTTGAGACTGGGATAAAACACAGACCAAGGCGAAGGCAGCAAGGACCAGGACGATGGGAAGGGTTCTGAATCGTTCCATGCTGCCCCTAGCCTATCACCACTGCGTGGGACGAAATATTGGTTTAGAGTAGCGGTAAAAACAAGAAGGGACAGCCGAATGAAGGCTGTCCCTAAATTGCCCAGGAGAAGGGTATGCCGCACCGGAGCCTTGCTGGCTCCGGCGCAATCAACAAATCATGCGATCAACGTTACCTCGCCGGTGACTTGTGCGCGGCAGACGGTTTGGCGGTTGTGTGTGCAGGAGCAGGCTTCTTCTTCTCCGGTTGGATTTCTCCGTCGCGCAGGACGATTTGCGCGGCCGCGGGCGCGGTATCCGTGGCTGGAATCACCGTAAAGGAATCGTAGGTTCCCACCAAAGCGGTCGCGGGAGGCATCTTGTACTCGTATCCAGCCGCTGGAATTTCCTTTTCTGTCAAAGGCTTCTTCATGTTGACGATGAAATCGGGAACCTTGGCAGTCTTGGCATCCTGGCTTACGGCAACCTTGATTACAGAGTCTGTGGCTTCAATCACGATGCCCGGGACTGGCGTGGCCTGATCCTTCAGCACGGCCCACATCTGGTCGGCGTCTTCCTTGGAGCCGTTGGCCAAGGCGTACTCCTTGTCGCCCAGATTCAGAGTGGCCAGGTTGGAAGTCTCCACGATCAGTTTATGGACGATTTCGGCCGGGGTTGCCTTGGCGGTAATAACAAAGGTTCCCGGCGGGAAGACTGTATCCGCAGCCAAGGCCTTGATGTCATCCAGTCCATCCAGATTGCCGTGATACTGGATGTAGAAATATTCGATCGCCTTTTCAACAGCGGGCTTGATCTGAGGGGCAACGTAGTTCCATGCCCGCGCATAGAACCAGACCGCCAGTTTCAAATCCTTGGCTTCCGGCTTGGTATAGCAAGCCGCCAATTGCAGCGTATCCTGCAGTCCCGGCCCACTCTTGGTCTGATCGGGCTGATAAAGCATCAATGCGGTGCGATATTCACTGATACCGGCTTTCACGTCCTTCTTTGAGACAATGTCATCCAGGGCGATGGCCGAGTGAAACGCCGGATAGGTTCCATCGGTCAGCTTCTTCCAGTCAGTGGGTGAGATGCTGGCGGGCCTGGGAGCCGTAAGACCCTTCTGGGCAAGCACTCCGGCATCGTCGCAGGTCTGCGGGTCAGTGCTCAGGCCGGTCCTTTGACTGACGGTCTTGGTGCACTGAGTTTTCTTGACAAGGACCGACCAGAAGATGGCCTTCATGTTGTTGGGATCCACCTGAAGCAGGCGGGTGGCCGCATCAAGCGTCTTGACCGCATCGCCCTGGCCCTGGTAGAGGTCGATTAGCGTATCGAGAACGGCGCCCTTGACGACGCTCTGCGGATAAGCCTGCAAAAAGCTTTCCAGGGCCTCGGCTTTGGTCGTGGGATTGCTCTGTGCATAGGCGTTTTGGTAGCTGTTGTACTCTGCCGGATCCTTGATGGTGATCGTATCCTGGGCACGCAGCATGGGAGCGAAAATGAGACTAAGGCTCGCCAATGCCATCACAGATGCGAAGATTAATTTTTTCATTCAGAACTCCTGGGAATTGCCAAAATAGAGATCAATGATCACACATTCGCTCACGCAATGTAAAACCGCTCTTTCGGGCAGTTGCGCCGGGGGTGACGGCTAAACCATGCCACCTCGGTTTTCAATGCGGTCTTTGATGGATTATAGAAAGCTCTGCCCCTCGTGACAAGCAGAGTTGTGTAGGAAGGCAAGATTTCCTCTGTCAAGGCCGGACCGATGATATTCCCGGCGCGGTTTTATGAAATCTGCCGAAAAGACGAACTTGACTATTGCATGACAATGTCGTAATTTGTCATAATACAAGGATGAGCCCCTCACGCACCCGCGCCTCCCGCGTTTTTACCATTAGCTTTCCCGAGGTTTTGGCAAAACAGGTGGTCGCGGTGGCCGCTGAGGAAAGCCGCAACCTCAGCGAGCTCTTCCGCGAAGCCTTCCGCACCTATCAGATGGAACGCACCCAGCGCAGACTGTTGGCAACGCGCAGGATTACGGCGGAACGAACCTCCCTGCTACGGCCGGAATACGAGACTGAATCATCCGAGGATGAAAAGAGTGGTGAGCAGTTTTCTGGATAGAAGCTATAGGAAGGAACTGTTCCCTGTTCCCTATTCGTCCGCCTTCCACACAAAGGCTCCCGGCTGGGGCAGCCCGATGTGGGCCAGCACGCGGAAGGCGAACTGGCGGGCCATCTCGGTGGAGTCGGTGGGATGGTTGTAGAAGGCGGGAATGCAGGGGAAGATGACCGCGCCTGCCTCTGCGGCCAGCGTCATGTTTCTGAGATGAATGCGGTTGAAGGGCGTCTCGCGCACACATAAAATCAATGGTCGCCGCTCCTTCAGCGTCACATCGGCGGCTCGCGCAATCAGCGAGTTGGCCAGGCCGTGAGCGATAGCCGCCAGAGTTCCCATCGAGCAAGGCAGAATAATCATTCCGTTGGAGAGATGGCTGCCGCTTGCGATGGCCGCACCGATGTCCGCGTCGGAGAGCTGGATCGTTTTTACGGGCGCCGCACCAATCAATTTTTCCAGCAGATCATTGCGCCCACTCACTCCCAACTCTTCCGCAATCACCCGCAGCGAGTTCTCCGAAGCCACAAAATGCACCCGGGCCACGCGCTCGTCGGCCTCCAGCGCGCGCAGCAGCTCGCGGCCAAAGACCGCGCCGGATGCGCCGGTGATTGCGATGGTTAGATTAGCGCCTTCCATTATGCTGACTCCTTGCTGTCACTTCGCAAATCTACAATCGCTATACCGACATTTCAGATAGTGCGTAAGTATTCGATCCATTCTTCACAATCAACTACTTTTGCAAGAGTAAATGCACTCCTCTTCTTTGCTTGCTCACAATACGTTCTGAGCTCCCTATCACCCGTTACAAAAACATTGCAATATGCGAGCGCTACCACGGCATGTTCACGGTCGACTTGCCGGTTTTCTTTAAGTTTCGCTTCTCCAGCCCATCCGTCATAGGTCATCGAACGCTCAACGCTGTGCGCCTTCAGCCGCTTCATAGCACCGTTTTCAACAAAAATCGAGATTCGGGAAAAACCAGGTTCGGAGGCTAGCAAATCACTGGCCCTCTTTTCCAGTTCCTGAATGGAAGTACCTACGTAGGTAAGGCGAGCAAGCTGAGTTGCGACAAATAATTTGTCGGTTTCGCGCAATATCTTTGGTGTCACTTCTCCTGCCGTATATTTTGAGCGATTCTCATCATGCGCGGTCAAGTTCATCTCAAACGCTTGCTGTAATTCATTACGCGCTTGTTGAAATTCATTGCGTGATTCTATATCCCGGAAGAGCTCAATAAAACTTCGTGGAGTTAAGTCCAAAAACCTCTCGCGAAGTTCCCTGTGCATTGCAGACACTGCATGTGCCAGATCGCCGACTGGATCAAATTTAGGATCTCCGTGTTTCCAGAAGCGATCCCATTCGCAAAGGAACTCCTGAAGCAGAAGATCGGCTCTCGTCAGAATCCAGGCTGGTTGAGCATCCTCGACAAATTGTATAGTCCTTTCATACAAATCCTCCCGGACAGTTCCAATTTCATAAAAATGCGTTGGGGAAAGAACAAGGGTCGCCTTGCCGGATTTGTGTGCAGGGATCACCAAGTCTCTTCCATCAGAGGTGTCCCGACACCGGATTAAAAAGTTCTGGTCCGCATAGACGAACATATTCTTCTCCGCGCTGGTGAGGTTCACCCGAATTTCCCAGGTCTCGCGATTGGAACTGGGAAACTTGATCGATCCTAAAACCTACTCGCCCAGCACCCTCTTGAAGATCGCGTCCACATTGCCCAGTTGCCGCGTGTAGTCGAAGGTTTTCGCCAGCTTTTCCGGGCTGAGCAGCTTATTGATTGCCGCATCCCGAGCCACTTCATCGCGGAAGACTAAATCCTCCTTCCAGGCGCGCATGGCATGGGCCTGGACTAACTGGTAGGCATCCTCGCGCAACATACCAGCCTCGGCCAAATCCAGCAGCAGTTGCCCCGAGAAAATCAGTCCGCCGGTCGATTCCAAGTTTTTCTTCATCCGTTCGGAATAGACCAGCAGCCGTGCAATCAGGTCAGTCGTCTTGGCCAGCAGATAATCCACCAGTATCGTCGAGTCGGGGAAGATGATGCGCTCGACCGAAGAGTGCGAGATGTCGCGCTCATGCCACAGCGGAATGTTCTCGAAGGCCGCCTGCGCATTGCCGCGCAGCACGCGCGCCAGTCCGCTGATCTGCTCGCTGGTAATCGGGTTTTTCTTGTGCGGCATCGCCGAGGAGCCTTTTTGCTTTTCGCTGAAGTACTCCTGCGCCTCGCGCACCTCGGTGCGTTGCAGGTGGCGAATTTCGACGGCCATCTTATCCAGAGTGCTGGCGATAATCGCCAGCGTGGAAATGTAGGCCGCGTGGCGGTCACGCTGAATCACCTGCGTGGACACCAGCGCCGGCTTGAGGCCGAGGCGCGCGCAGATTTTCTCTTCGTGCTCAGGCTTCAAATGGCCAAATGTGCCCACTGCACCGGAGAGCTTGCCTACGCGCATATCCTCGGCGGCCGCGTCGAAGCGGGCCAGGTTGCGCTCCATCTCGGCGTACCAGTTGAGCAGCTTGAGGCCGAAGGTCGTCGGCTCGGCGTGAATCCCGTGCGTACGGCCGATGGTGGGCGTGTGCTTGAATTCGACGGCCCGCCGCTTGAGCACCTCCATCAGCTCCACCAGGCCTGCGTGGATCAGCACCGAAGCCTCTTTGATTTGCAGCGCCTGCGCCGTGTCCACCACGTCGTTCGAGGTCAGCCCGTAGTGCAGCCAGCGTGACTCGTCTTCCAGACCTTGAGCTTTCAGGCGCTCGGCAACCGCCGTGGTGAAGGCGATGACGTCGTGCTTCACCTCCGCCTCTATCTCATGAATGCGGGCGACGGAACAGCCGGCCTTGGTGGCGATAGCTTCCGCGGCCGATGCGGGAATTACGCCGTCTTCGGCCAGCACAGTGCTTGCTACCGCCTCTACTTCAAGCCAGCAGCGGTACTTATTCTCTTCGCTCCAGATGCGGCCCATTGCCGGGCGAGTATAGCGGACGATCAAGGGAGACTCCTTGCCAGGGCCGTATTGGCCGGCCCTTCTCCAACCCTTTATTGTACGAGGGAATGATACTCACTCGCGAGGAATTCCCAGCCGCTGGTGCAACTCATCGATTTGCAGGCCGCGACCTGGAATGTAGGGCTGGAACCACTCGCCGTCAATCACCAGTTGCGGGATGGCGCGCTTGCCCACGCGGCGCACCAACTCGATCGAGGCTTCGCGGTCGCGGTCGATGTCGATCTCGGTGTACTCGATGCCGTGGGAGTCGAGAAACCGCCGCGCCGCCCGGCAATCACCGCACCACGTAACCCCGTACATGATCACCTTCATGCGGGTAGTTTACCGCTACCGCCGCTCACGAAAGAAACTTCGCAGCAATTCCGCCGCCTCATCGGCCAGAATTCCCTGCTCCACTTCCATCTGATGGTTGAGTTGCGGATGGTTGAGCACCGCAAGCACCGAACCGGCCGCGCCTGCCTTGGGATCTGCGGCGGCAAAAACCAGCCGGTCGAGCCGGGCATGAATCATGGCTCCGGCGCACATGGCGCATGGCTCCAGCGTCACATAGAGCGTGCAGCCGGTTAGACGGTAGTTGCCGATGGCCGCGGCAGCAGCGCGCAAGGCGACGATCTCGGCGTGGGCTGTAGGGTCCTGGTCGCGCAACACGCGATTTTGCCCGCGCGCGATGATCGCGCCGTCAAAGACCACGACGGCGCCAATCGGCACCTCGCCCGCCTCCGCGGATATGCGGGCTTCATCGAGTGCGGCTTCCATGGCTATGCGATCGTCCATCATGCTTTCGATGTTACAGCGCTTTATTTCATGCCTATGCAGAAACCGAGCAGCCTTTATGAGAAGTACAAAACACTCTATTCTTTGTGAATTTTGGGAATCTCTCGCTCGAAAACGCTCCCTAGCGTCTTGTAAATCAGCTTCGCGGCAAGAATACTTGGGGCGTTGCTTCCCTTTGGTCTGCACAATTCGACCAGGTCCATTCCAACTATGTTTCGCGAGCGGGCAAGATGGCGAATCAAATTCAAAACCTCATACCACTGCAGACCGCCGGGTTCTGGAGTCCCGGTGAATGGAACAAGGCTCGGGTCAAGACCGTCGATATCTATCGTCAAATATACGTCCTCCGTGAGTGAGTTAACAGCGCGGTCCACCCAGTCTGTACAGCCGGTTATGTCCTTGGCATAGAAGATCTGCGTATTGAGAGTTGGAACTGCGAGCACCTCCTCCATAGAGATAGACCGGATGCCGATCTGAACCGCGGGACATACTTCCACAATGCGGCGCATGGTTGATGCATGACTGAAGGGGGTTCCTTGGTAGGAATCACGCAAATCGGCATGAGCGTCAATCTGCATTACTGACAAGCGAGGATATTTCTTAAACATCGCCCTGACCACAGGCGCCGAAATGGAGTGTTCGCCTCCCAGCATGCAAAGAAACTTGTTTGTCGCAATCAACTCCGCCGCGTGTTGCTCGAGAAGCCGCATCATCTCTTCCGGTTCACAATTCGCATCAATAGCCGGCAACGTGTGAATCCCAATCTGCGCTGTCTCGCCTCCAATATCTTCGTCATACAGTTCGATATATCGAGATGCCTCGATGATGGCAGCCGGCCCCTCGCCTGTCCCGGTGCCGTAACTTACCGTCTTCTCAAAGGGGACCGGCAACACCAGAACTCTGGCATTCGCAAAATCTGATAGAGGCGGTTCGAGTCCTAAGAAAGTCATGGGGAGTGAGGCTCGTTGATACATGAACTTTCTCCATCGTTAAAGTCAACGCTTTGCGTGACTTGTTATGATCCTGATTCTTGAAGAACAATATCCTAAAAAGTGGCCTGGAATGACGTATCGCTGTGGTCCTTATTAAGCAACCATTTCAACCCGGCAGGTGAACCGGAAATGGTTTCGCCGGATGCGATCCCTACTCTTCCAGAATCAGGATGGCGGCGGCAATCGTGGTGGTCCACTTCTCCCGCTTGTCGCCCACGGCCGATTGCGTTACGTTGCTGGTGCGCACAATCTTGTTGGAGATGCGGTAGATCTCCTTTTTCTCGTCCCAGCTCTTGTCCGGATCGAATTCCACGTCCAGGGTGGTAGCCAGCATCTCCGCCGCTATCTCCTCGGCGTACTCGCCGGCCTGGTCCTCGGTCTCGCCAAAGCTGTGATGTTCGCTCAGGTAGCCATAGGCATTCCTATCCGCGGGAATGGCCACGCCGATGCTGGAAACCAGCAGCCGGTGCGGCTCGCGCGTCGAGTTCTCCGCAATCACCGCAAAAACCACCTCGCCGGGACTCAGGTATTTGAGGCCTTCCTTGCGCGGAATCAGCTTGCAGTTGGGCGGAAAAATGGAAGAAACACGCACCAGATTATGCGAGGCGATGCCCGCATCCCGAAGGGCCAGCTCAAAGGAGGTCAAACGGTCCTTGTGTTTGCCTACGCCCTTGGTGAAAAACATCTTCTTCGGGACCATGCTTTTTCCCAATTTCTATGTGTCCTCCCTGTGCTTGAAAAACTGCCCTGGAGTTGAACTTACCCGGATGAGTTTACCGCATTTAGACGGTTGTCAACAGAATTTGCCGTGATTTCATTGTGTATTTGTGGGGATTAATTCGGCCCGCCGGAGGCCGCTTCGGCCAGGACCAATTTGAGCCGCGGCAATTCAAGGGGCGAATTTCAGGATTCCAGCAGCGGATTGACCCACCGCAGCCCCGGAAAACGGGCAAAATCCCGGTCATTTGTGTAGAGCACACCACCACTTTCAATGGTCAGCGCTGCCAGGGCCGCGTCGCTTGTCATCTTTCCGCGCACATCGCCTTTGATGAGCATCTCGCGGAAAAGCCGCCAATGATCTTCTCCTGGCTCAACGACCCGCACATGGGGAAATTCGAGCCATTGTTCAACGATTCTCAATGCCTGCGGCATCGTAAAACGCTCGCCTAACACTCCCGGATAAGTCAGGATGCGGAGAAACGCAGAGATCGTTTGCCATGGCAGTCCAACCATCTCATCGCCGGAAAAAACACCCTCCACCCACGCCCGTGCCCGGTCGTGTTCGTTGCAGGTCTTATCGTATGCGTAGATGAGAAGATTCACATCGAGGACAATCATCGATGCATCGGCCCTTCCAGCGCCTCAATCAGATCTTCCACCTTCTGATAGCGCGTTCCCAGGCCCGTGTTCATGGCGATTGGGGTGACTACAAATGGCTTCTTGTCCGCCTTTTCCTTGGAGTTCATCAGTCCACGGCGCAGCAGCCGGTTGACCGTCCCCTTGAAGGAGTCGCCCGAGCGCCGCTGCTCCTGCTCCACGAGCCGGGCAATGTCGTCGTCAATGGTAAGAGTGGTTCGCACATCATGATGCTAGCTCGGAAGTCATCATGATGTCAAGCTGAAGCGGATGTATTCGCGCCGTGCGTTGTGCCCGCTATAGCCACTCTTGAATCCCAAGTGCCAGCCTCCTCCTCTAACATATAGATAGAAAGGTCTTCCAAAACCAATGCAAGCCACCTACAACGGGCTGGAACTGCCCAAAAACGGCCAGCCGATCAACTATCAAAACGGACAATTCGACGTGCCCGACCACCCCATCATCCCCTATATCGAGGGCGACGGCACGGGGCGCGACATCTGGAAGGCCTCTGAGCGGGTCTTCGACGCCGCGGTCGAGAAGGCCTACGGCGGCAAGCGGGCTATCCGCTGGTTTGAGATCTTCGCCGGCGAAAAAGCCTTTCGGCGCTTCGGCAACTGGCTGCCCGACGACTCGGTGGCCGCCGCGCGCGACCTGAGAGTCTCCATCAAGGGGCCTCTGACCACGCCGGTGGGCGGAGGCATCCGCTCGCTCAACGTGGCCCTGCGCCAGACGCTCGACCTCTACGCCTGCGTGCGCCCGGTGAAGTATTACCAGGGCGTCCCCAGCCCGGTGAAGCATCCCGAAAAGCTGGACATCGTCATCTACCGCGAAAACACCGAGGATGTCTACGCGGGCATCGAGTTCCAGCAGAGCTCGCCGGAGGCCGGCCGGCTGATTGACTTTCTCAATAATGATTTATTGAAGGGCGGCAAGAAGAAGGTGCGCGCGGATTCGGGCGTAGGCATCAAGCCAATCTCCATCTTCGGCTCCAAGCGCCTGGTGCGCGCCGCCATTCGCTATGCCCTGGAATCCGGCCGCAAGACCGTCACGCTGGTCCATAAGGGCAACATCCAGAAGTTCACCGAGGGCGCCTTCCGCGAGTGGGGCTATGAGGTCGCCGCCGAAGAGTTCCGTAACCAGATCGTGACGGAGCGTGAGAGCTGGATTCTGGGCAACAAGGACGCCAACCCCGCGCTAACAGTCGAGCAAAATGCCGCGCTCATCGAGCCGGGCCTGGACATGGGCTCTCCGAGCTTTCGTGAATCGATTTTTGTGGAGATAAAGAGTGTCCTCGACTCCCTAGGCCAGACGCACGGCAACGGCGCGTGGAAGTCCAAGCTGCTTATCAACGACCGTATCGCCGACTCCATCTTCCAGCAGATCATCCTGCGCCCCGAGGACTACAGCGTTCTGGCCACTACCAACCTCAATGGCGACTACATCTCCGACGCGGCGGCGGCGCAGGTGGGCGGACTGGGCATCGCGCCCGGCGCAAATATCGGCGACGGCTACGCCGTCTTCGAGGCCACTCACGGAACCGCGCCCAAGTATGCCGATAAGGACGTCATCAATCCCGGCTCGGTGATTCTCTCCGGCGTGATGCTGCTCGAATACATCGGTTGGAAGGAAGCGGCCAAACTCATCGAAACGTCGCTCGAAAAGACCATTCAGCAGAAGTTCGTCACCTACGATTTTGAACGCCAGACCGCCGGCGCCACCAAGGTGGGCACCAGTGAGTTTGCCACCCGCATCATCGGCAACATGAAAGCTAACAGTTGACAGCTAAAAGCTAACAGTAAAGACGAGTCACTGTAAGCTGTCCGCTGTTAGCTGTAAGCTGCTTCACCATTCCCCAAGGAGGAACGCAATGCGCAAGAAGGTAAGCATTATTGGCGCCGGCAATGTCGGCTCAACCGCCGCACACTGGCTCATGGCCAAGGAGTTGGCCGATGTGGTGATGATCGACGTGGTGGAGGGCGTGCCGCAGGGCAAGGCGCTGGACCTGCAGCAGGCGCTGCCCATCGAACGCTCCGACGTTCGCATCACCGGCTCCAACGATTACGCCGACACCGCCAACAGCGACGTGGTGATCATCACGGCAGGCCTGGCGCGCAAGCCCGGAATGAGCCGCGACGACCTGCTGCAAACCAATTTCAAGATCATGACCGATGTGATCAAGAATGTGGTCGCCTATTCGCCCGAGTCGATTCTCATCGTCGTCTCCAACCCGCTGGACGCCATGGTGCAGGCCGCCTATCGCCTCTCGGGCTTCAACCGCGAACGCGTGCTGGGCATGGCCGGGGTGCTGGATTCAGGCCGCTTCAAAAGCTTTATCGCCCAGGAGTTGCAGGTGAGCGTGGAAAACATGAGCTGCCTGGTTCTGGGCGGTCACGGCGACATGATGGTCCCGCTGGTCCGCTACACCACCGTCGCCAGCATTCCCATCACCGAACTGCTTTCCAAAGAGCGCATCGACGCCATCATCAAGCGCACCCGCGAAGGCGGCGGCGAAATTGTGAAATACCTCAAGACCGGCAGCGCCTACTACGCGCCCGCGGCGGCGGCGGTGGAGATGGCCGAGGCCATCCTCAAGGATAAGAAGAAGATTCTGCCCTGCGCGGCTTACCTCGAAGGCGAATACGGCATCAACGGCTACTTCATGGGCGTGCTGTGCAAGCTGGGCGCCGCCGGCCTGGAACAGATTGTGGAGATCAGGCTCAACGATGATGAACGCGCCGCCATGACGAAGAGCGCTGCCGCCGTCAAGGAACTCTGCGACGTGATTGGCGTGTAGTCAACAGACTCAATAACCATGGACTTTCGGATGCCGTTTTCTTTGACAAGAACATAATGGAAACGTCAACTCCGAGTCCTGCATCCAGAAATGAAAGGGTGAAATGAATTTTTCCAAATGGACGGGACTGTGCGTCACGGTTTTCATGGCAACATCCTTCTGCTCGGCGCAGCAAAGGTTCCCACTGCGGCCCGGCGAATGGGTGGCGACGATGTCTGTGGTCAACGCGCAGGATACGACTACGGAACTTCCCTACTGCCTGAACGACGAAACGTGGCAAAAGGCATTCAATCAGATGCCCTCCTGTACCATTCAAAACTTCAACGTGACATCCACTAGCGCCAGCTACACTCTGGACTGCGATATGAAGATATATCGGATGAGTGGAAATGTCGTGATGACCTTCGACGGCATGGAACACATGACCGGCAAGGGTGCTATCGATATGACCATGAACGGAAACACCACCCACTCAATCTCGATAACGGATTTTCGCTGGAAGAGTCCCACGTGCAGCCCAAACGACATGAACCTAAGAGTGAGAAAGTAACGATAAAAGGTTCAATCACCATGTAAGAATGAAGGGCCGCCCAAGAACGGCCCTTTCGGTTTTTTGTCCTCCGATAGGTTGAGGAAAAACTAGCCTATTGGTAGGTTGCCGGTTCTTCCTGTTGCTTCTTATGCTCAACAGACTGACATGAGAAGGCTTCCCCTTTCCCTGATCATTCTGCTGGCCACGACAAGTTTGCACGCGCAAGGTGGCTCAACAAGCACCGCCACAGGCGGTTTTTTCAACCAGTGGGAGGCGCGCGCCTCGGCCACGCAGGCCAAACAGCCCGGCTGGGCGGTTCCGCTGGTCACTACCACTACCGGACTCATCCAGGTGGCGCGCACCGACATCGTGCGCCAGGTTGCGCCCGCCCTCACTACAACCTGGAACTACGACAACAGCAAGGGCCTGAACCTGGTTCCATGGGCTAACACCGAGCTGGCAATCGACCTGCCTCCATACATCCAGCACAACACCACGGCTGTCAACGGTTTTGGCGACGTGTCGTTCCTCGGCAAGTACCGCATCCTGAGCGGCAACGCCGAGCACGGCAGCTACACGCTGAGCACCTGGGTGCTGGCCACCATCCCCACCGGCAGCTACAAGAACGGCTCCACCGATGCGAGCATCGCGCCCACCGTGGGCGGGGGCAAGGGCTTCGGCAAATTCGACGTGCAATCGACGCTGGGCGCGACCTTGCCCACCGGCAATCCCGCCATTAGCACCGCTGGCCGGCCCGTGGTCTGGAACACCGTGGCGCAATACCGCTTCGGCAAACTCTTTTGGCCGGAGATCGAGAGCAACACCACCTTCTACAAAGGCGGAACGAATGACGGCAAGACACAGGAGTTCATTACGCCGGGCCTGATCGTGGGCAAGTGCGCTCTGCATCCCTCTGACCCCAAGTCGCGCCCCGGCCTGGCCTTCGGCGCTGGCATGCAGATAGCCGCCAGCAGTTTTCACAGCTACAATCACGGGCTGGTGATGACGGCTCGGTGGATCTTCTGAGCTACCGCTTCACAAACTCCACAACCTTGGGGCCAACCTGTGTGGCGCACTGGCCAGGAGCCAGGTGACCGCAGCCGGGACCAACTACTACAAGCTCGGACTGCGGCACAAGGCGGTGCATGGTTTCGCCCTGGCTGAGCGGGGTAACGCGGTCAGCGGCGCCCCACACCAGCAGCACCGGCATCTTGAGCTGCGGCAGCAGGCTGTCGGTGGCATCCTGGCTGGTGAGCATGGAATCGACCGCGCGATGAATCACCCAGGCGTTCTTGTTGGAGACGCGTAGAATATCCCGCGCGACGAAGCCCGGAATCCAGTGCGGATGGGGCATCAGCAGCGCCTCAAGCTGGTCGAGTTCCGCGGGCGTGGTGGGCGTAAACAGCCGCACATCCCAATCCGGTTTCTTATAGATACCGGCTGCGTCGAAGAGCATCAGCCGGCGCACACGCTCTGGATGCCGGCTGGCGACGATCTGCACAATCCAGCCGCCCATCGACCAGCCGCCCAGGTCCGCCTGCTTCAGTCCCAGCGCATCGAGAAATCCGGCGACTACATCGGCCTCATCGCGCACCGAGTAGGAGAACTCCGCGGGCTTTTCGCTGCGCCCGTAGCCGGGCAGATCGGGCAGATAAACGCGGTAACCGGCCTTCACCAGATAATGCGCAAGATTCAGCCAGTCCTCGGCGCGCCCTCCCAGCCCATGCACCAGCACCACCACCGGCCCATCGACCGGCCCCTCGGCCAGGTAATGCACGCGATGGCCCACAACCTCAACCGAGCGGCTCTCCACGCCCGAAAAGCACTCCCGCAAATACATCGCTTCGTTGAAGTAACTCACCGGCCGCGCCCAGAAACCGATCCCAGCAACCACAAGCAGCACGCCCGCAACCCACAACAGTTTCTTGATCGCTTTCATCTTCTCTCCAACTCTTGCGCCCTCTGCCAGCCAGCCTCGATGACCCGCACTGTCATCGGATCGAGCTTTAGAGCACTGTGCGAGTTCCACTCCGCGCGTTCCACCCAGCGCGCTGCATCGGCGTCGGAGGCCGCCTGCAACTGGCCGCCCATCACGCGGCACAGATAATCGGCGATCACGTAATGGTAGCGGACGCGGGTTTCTTCGCGATGAATTCGGTCCAGCAGTTCGATCAGTTCTAAAACTTCTACCATCAGCCCGGTCTCTTCCCTTGTCTCGCGTATCACGCCATCGCTGAGCAATTCGCCCACCTCCAGCAAGCCGCCGGGCAGCGTCCAATGGCCTTTGAGCGGTTCGTTTCCCCGCCGAACCAGCAGCACCCGGCCCGCCTCCACAATCACCGCGCCAACGCTCACCATCGGCGCTGTTGGAAACTCTCTCTGCATAATCCTCCAATTGCCCAATCCCCTCTTAAGATAACGCGCCTTTTCCCCCGGCGTATCATCAAAATGGAACAGGAGGGACAGATGGCGGAATTCACGCTGCGAATCGATGGAATGCACTGCGGCTCCTGCGTAAGACGCGTCACTCAGGCGTTGGCCGCAGTCGAGGGAGTCACCGTGAACGAGGTGCGCATTGGTGCTGCGCGTCTTACCTCCAACCAGAATCCCGCGCCCGTCGATCTTGCCGTTGCGGCTCTGGCCAAAATCGGCTTCGCGGCGCATCTGGAAGCGTAATGACCACGCCTGCCACAGAATCCCTCACCCTCCCCGTTCTCGGCATGACCTGTGCCTCCTGCCAGCATCACGTGGAATCGGCTCTGCGTTCCTCCGCCGGGGTTGAATCGGCGCGCGTCGATCTGATGGCCCATCGCGCCAGCGTGATCTTCAATCCGGCGCAGGTCACGCCCACGCAACTCGTCGAGGCGATTCGCGAGGCAGGTTACGATGCCGTTCTGCCCCGCACCGATGTGTCTTCGCAAACCTCCACAGACTCGCTCGCCAATGGAGCCGGAGTTAAAGCCTATGCGACGCTGATCGCAGGCGCCGCAGTCATGCTGCTGTCCATGCCGCTCACGATCCAAATGGGCTCTCTGGACCACGCGCTGATACGCCTGCTGCCCTGGCTCTTTGCGCTGCCGCCGAATCCGCTGCGTTGGTTTCTGCTGGCTCTCACCGCTGTACTAATGGCCTGGGCGGGCCGCGGCATCTATCTGAGTGCCCTGCATGGCCTGCGCCATGGGACCACCAACATGAACACGCTGGTCAGCCTGGGAACCGGCGTGGCCTTTATTTACTCCGCATACGCCACCATCTGGCCCGCCGCCGGACGCCAGGTTTACTTCGATGCGGTTCTCTTGATTCTTGGTTTTCTCTTATTGGGCAAGAGCCTTGAAGGCCGCGCCAAGCGCCGTGCACTGGCTGCGCTCGACTCGCTCTCGAGGCTCAAGCCCGCCACCGCTCGCCGCGTTCGGGATGGCGTAGATATCATCGTCCCGCTCGAAGAGATTCAGCCCGGCGACAGTGTGCTGATCCTTCCCGGAGAGCGCTTCCCCGTGGACGCAACGATTCTGGAAGGCCACACCACAGTGGATGAGTCGATGCTAACCGGCGAATCGACGCCGCTTGACCGCTCAACGGGCGGGCGCGTGCTGGCCGGTTCGCTCAACTACGAAGGCGCCGTGACCTGCCGTGCCGAGTCCTTGGGCGAAGCAACCATGCTGGCGCAGATCACCCGCATGGCCGAGCAGGCGCAAAGCTCGCGTGCGCCCATGGAGCGGCTCGCCGACCGCGCCAGCCAAATCTTCGTCCCCATCGTGCTGGCCCTGGCTTTAATTACTTTTGTAATTTGGATTTTCTCAACACATTCGCTCCAGATGGCTCTGGCCTCAACCGTCGCCGTACTTGTCATCGCCTGCCCCTGCGCCATGGGTTTAGCCGTGCCCGCCGCGCTGACCGTGGCCGTGGGACGCGGCGCGCAGATGGGCGTCCTCTTCAAGGGCGGCGAGGCACTGGAACGAGTTGCCCGGCTGGCGTCGTCGGACGCAATCGTGCTGGATAAGACCGGAACGCTGACCGTGGGCCGGCCGGTGCTGACCGTCGTTCATGCGCTGGATGATTACGCCGAGAATGATTTACTCCGCCTTGCCGCTGCCGCCGAGGAGCGATCGAACCATCCGCTGGCCCACGCTATTGTGGATGCTGCAAAATCGCGTGGCTTGTCTTGGCCGTCCGCCGAGGACGTCCAAGTTTTGCCCGGCCGCGGCCTCAGCGCCAAGGTTGAAGGCCTCGATTGTCTGCTGGGCAACGAAGCGCTCTTTAAGGAGTTTTTAATTTCTCTGCCAACTGATGTAGTCCCGCCGGAGCCGGGCGTTACGCGGTTGTGGATGGCTTTGGACAATGTTGTTGCCGGCTACTTCAACGCCCGTGACACACTGCGTCCCGATGCAGCTGAAGCCGTGGCCGCCTTGCGCCGTGCCGGTCTGCGTGTGCTGATGCTCACCGGCGATTCAACCGCCGCAGCCGTGCCCATCGCACAGCAAGCTGGCATTGCCGAGATCGAAGCCGGCCTCGATCCAGCCGGCAAGCTGGCCCGCATTCGCGCACTGCAAGCGAGCGGCCTGCGCGTGGCTATGGTGGGCGACGGCATCAACGACGCTGCCGCCCTGGCCCAGGCCGATGCCGGCATCGCCATGGGCACCGGCGCCGATCTGGCGCAGGAGGCCGGCGACGTACTGCTCCTGCGCGCGCGGCCCGCCGCCATTCCCGCGGCAATTGACCTTGCCCGCTCCACCCTGCGCGTCATGCGCCAGAATCTGATCTGGGCAATTGGCTACAACCTGCTGGGAATTCCGCTGGCCGCCGGCGTGCTGTATCCCAACTTCCACATTATGCTCAGCCCCTGGCTGGCCGCCGCCGCCATGGCCTTCAGCTCCGTCAGCGTGCTGGCCAACAGCCTGCGCCTGCGCGGCTGGCAGCCGTAAGGCGCGCGGAATCGCCCCGGCAAGATAAACTAGCCTTAGCCGTGCGCATCCTGACCCGTTACATTACCGGCGAAATCTTCTCCCACGCAATTATCGGCGGCGTGATCTTCACCTTCATTCTCTTCATGAAGGAACTGCCTCACATCCTGGAGATGGTGGTTCGCAACAGTTCCACCTTTGTCAGCGTTTTCGAAGTCGTTTTCTTCATGCTGCCCAATTTCTTCATGATCACCATCCCCATGGCGGTGCTGGTGGGGGTGCTGCTGGGCTTGAGCCGCCTGGCCGCGGACAGTGAAATCATCGCCATGCGCGCCTCCGGCATGGGCATCGGCTACTTTGTGCGGGTGGCTTCCATCGTGGCCGTCTTCGGCACGCTGCTGGGGTTGTTCAACTCCATGTATCTGGCGCCGCGCGCCAATCAGGCCATTCTGGAGATGGACAAGGCCCTGGCCATGCAGGCCTCCTACGAGATTGAGCCGCGCGTCTTCGATGAAGATTTTCACAATTTTGTCCTCTACGTGCAGGACGTGCGCTCTGGAACCGGCGCGGCCAATTGGCGGCAGGTCTTTATGGCCGACACCACCGATCCCACCACGCCGCTGGTTACCACAGCAGCTTCGGCCACCGTGGTCAGCGATTCCAGCCAGGAACTACTCATGCGGCTGCGCGACGGAGCGCACCACGAGACGGTGGCCGGCCAGCCGCAACAGTACAACATCTCCACATTTGATTATTCCGATATGCCCCTGTCCGCCGGCCAGCAGAACGAAGGGCATCTGGGACGCATGGACACCGTCATTTACGCCCTGCGCATGAACGAATTGCGCGCGCGAACTCATGGCCCGGAAGGCAAACGGTATCAGATTGAGTTGCAGAAGCGTTTCGCTTATCCGGCGGCCTGCTTGGTGCTGATGCTGGTTGCCGTTCCCCTGGGCGTGACCTCGCGGCGCGGCGGCAAGAGCTCCGCCTGGGTGGCTACACTCGCTCTGGTCGTCATCTACTACTCGCTCTCCCTGATCGGCGTAGCACTGGGCAAGCAAAACTGGATCTCCGCGTTTCTCGCTGTGTGGATGGCCAATATTCTGTTCGCCGCCGGCGGCCTCATCCTGCTGTGGCAGATGGCCTCCGGAGGCCGCGTTTTGAATGTCATCTCCACCTGGTCCTCTCGCTTACAGGAGGCGCTATTAAGCGTTCCTCACAAACCCATCTATACCCCCCTGAGCAGACTGCTCAGTAGATCTCAATCGCGTACTCGGCGAGTACAGAGCAACAGTGTCTTCCCGCGCATTTTGGATATATACGTGGTGCGCGAGTTCTTCGCCATCTTTTTGCTGGTGCTGGCCGGCTTTGTCGTGCTCATCCTGGTCTTCACCGTCTTCGATCTGCTCAAGGACATCCTGAGCCACGACATCGGCTGGTCCACGGTCGGCGAGTATCTGGTCAACCTCACCCCCAGCATGATCTACCAGATCACCCCGCTGGCCGTGCTGATCGCCGTGCTGGTCACCTTCGGCGTGCTCAACCGCAATTCGGAGATCATCGCCATGAAGGCCTCGGGCATCAGCCTTTACCGGTTGGTGATCCCCATCGTCCTCATCGCCGCCATTCTGTCGCTCAGCCTCTTCCTCTTTGACCAGTACTATCTTCCCCAGGCCAACCGCAGGCAGGAGGCTCTGCGCAACATCATCAAGGGCAAGCCTCCGCAGACCGTCCTGCATCCCGAGCAGAACTGGATCTTCGGTCAGCCGCATCCCGGCGAGCCCGACCGCATCTTTTACTACCAGTTCTTCGATCCCGGTCGCAACGAGTTCGCCAATCTCTCCATCTTTGAGTTCAATCCCTCCACCTTTGCGCTTACGCGGCGCATCTTTGCCGCCCGCGCCGTCTGGAATCCTGAAATCGCTTCCTGGAGCTTCCTCAACGGCTGGCAACGCGACATTGACGGCGCCAACGTCGTCGAGTACCGCGACTTCCTGAAGACCTCCTTCGCGGAGATTCACGAAGCCCCCAGCTACTTCCAGAAAGAAAGCATGAAGGCGCAGGAGATGAACTTCGGCCAGCTCGAAGGCTACATCGCCGACCTGCGACAGAGCGGCTTCGACACCATGCGCCTGCGCGTCGAACTGTGGCATAAGCTGGCCTATCCGTTGATGGCGGTCGTGATGGCGGCTCTCGCCATTCCCTTCGCGCTGTCCATGGGCCGCCGCAGTTCGCTGACCGGCGTCGCCGTGGCCATCGCCGTCACGCTTGTTTACATTGTCTTAAATGACCTCTTCGAGGGGCTGGGCGACGTGAATTACCTGCCCGCCGCTATGGCCGCCTGGTCCGCGGATATCTTCTTCGGGCTGGTGGGCGGCTATCTGCTGCTGAGAACGCCAACGTAAAGCCGGCATTTGCCAATCTACGTAAATTCTGATAATCTGATTCTATGAGCACCAAGGCCATCTCCGTCACCGAAGCCGCGCGCAACTTTGCCGACTGCATCAACCGCGCCCACTACCAGGGCACTACTTTCGTGCTGCATAAAAACGGTGTGCCCGTGGCCAGGATTGTGCCGGAAGAACAAAAATCCTGCACCGGACTGGAGCTGGCTGCTGCGCTTCGCGTGGCGCTCAAAGACGTTCATCTCGGCGAAGAAGAGGCCACGGCATGGCTCCACGACATTGAAGAATCCCGCAAAAACCTGATTCCGGCAGTCGATAAATGGCAATCCTGATTGATTCCGATGTCATCATACAGGCCGAACGGGGTCACTTTGACCTTGATGCGTGGCTTGTCTCCCTGCCACACGAAGAGTTTAATCTCGCTGTTATTACAGTTGCCGAATTATGGCATGGGGCAGAGCGGGTAACAGGCGCTCATCGTGTAAAGCGGCGGTTGTTCCTTGAGCGAATATTTGCTACATTCGACTTCGTTATCTATGGCGAAAAGGCGGCCTTCGAGCACGCACGCCTCTGGGCCGAGCTTGAATCCAAAGGCCAGATGATCGGCTCATACGATGTGATTCTTGCGGCCATCGCTTTGCAAATGGGCAGCGCCATAGCGACCTTCAACAAGAGCCACTTCTCAGTAGTCAAAGGCCTCAAGGTCATCGAACCGAAATAGCTTGATGATCAAGCACTGCGAGCGATTGGCCGCACCGCAGGTGCCTCCCCGATACAATAAAACCATGTTGCGCGACCTGGCCCCGCTCTACAGCTATATGCGCCGCTACCGCTGGGGATACCTGTGGGGAACCTTGTCGTGCATCTGCACCAACACCATCTGGGTGATGTTTCCCCAGGTCATTAGAATTGCCATCGATGGCATTGGCGGCAAATGGGTGATTTATCCCAGGGTCTTAAAGTTGGCTGTAGACGCGTTAAGCCACGGAGACGCGCGCATCAAGGTATTGATCTTTGCCGTCCTGTTGGTCGTCATCGCTCTCATCAAAGGCGTTTTTCTCTACTCCCAGCGCTGGATTCTCATCGGCATCTCGCGGAAGATTGAGTTCGACCTGCGCAACGATCTCTTTCGCAAATTGGAAGAGCAGGACTCCGGCTTCTATCAGCGCTATCGCACCGGCGACATCATGGCCCGGATGACCAACGACCTGAACGCCGTGCGCAATCTGCTTGGCCCGGCCCTCATGTACAGCGCCAACACCATCTTCTTCACCGTGGGCGCGCTGTTTTTCCTGCTGCGTATCAGTCCGTGGCTCACCCTGGTGGCCTTCGCGCCCATGCCCTTGGCCAGCATCCTGGTGCAGTACTTCGGCAGCAAAATTCATGACCGCTTCGAGCGCATCCAGGCCAGTTTCTCCGACATTTCCTCGCAAGCCCAGGAAAATTACTCCGGCGCCCGGCTGGTCCGCGCCTTCGCCCGCGAAGAATCACAGATCGGCCTCTTCGAGCGGCTCAACCGCCAGTACATCGCCCGCTCTCTCAGGCTGGTGCAGCTCATGGGCATGTTGTGGCCCACGCTGGAGTTCGTTTTGGGCATCGCCATGATCCTCACCCTGCTGGTCGGCGGACACCAGGTCATCGCACACCGCATCAGCGTCGGCCAGTTCGTAGCCTTCAACACCTACATGGTCCTGCTCACTTGGCCCATCATCGCCGTGGGTTGGGTGGTGAACATTTTCCAGCGCGGCACCGCTTCGGTAAAGCGCATCGACGAATTACTGCGTGCCGTACCAGCCATCGACGACAGCGCCGCCGATCCGGCTATTCAAGCCGACACCGTGCTCGATGGCGAGATCGAATTCCGCGATCTGAGTTTCAGCTATAACCAGACTCCAGTCCTGCGTGGCATCTCGCTCCGGATTCCAGCCGGCTCCAGCCTGGCCATCGTCGGCCCTACTGGCTCAGGCAAATCCACGCTCATCAACCTGATTACCAGATTGTATGAAGCGCCTGAAGGCTCGCTGCTGATCGACGGCCGGCCGGTGCGCGACTATCCCCTGGCGGTGCTGCGGCATAATATCGGCCTGGTTCCCCAGGAAACATTTCTTTTCAGCACTACGATCCGCGAAAACCTGGCCTTTGGCGCGCCCCACGCGACTTCCGCGGAACTGCTCGAAGCTGCTGAAACAGCCCACATTCGCCTGGAGTTTGAAGAGTTTCCCCAGGGCTTTGAAACCATGGTGGGCGAGCGCGGCGTCACGCTCTCCGGCGGGCAGAAGCAGCGCGCAGCCATCGCCCGGGCGCTGCTGCGAAAGCCGGCCATCCTCATCCTCGACGACGCGCTGGCCAGCGTGGACACCTACACCGAAGAACGCATCCTGGGCGGCCTGCGCAATTATATCCAGAACTCGACAACCATTTTGATCTCTCATCGCGTTTCCACCGTGCGCAATGCCGACCAGATCGCCGTGCTCGACCACGGAAGAATTGTGGAGTTGGGCCGGCACGACGAGTTGCTCGCCCTCGACGGCTACTATGCCGGCCTCTATCAGAAGCAGCAATTGGAAGAGGAACTGACTGTAGCCGGATGATATGAACTATGCATTCCATCTTGAGCCGGCGGTCGCATCCTCGCCGAAATCGGAACTATCCAAGCCTCCCTGCCTGCGCTGGGATAAAAATTCCGCCACCTGCTGCGGAGCTGGATTCACCTCGGGATCCCTGGCCACTTGTCGCCAGGCGTCGCGCACGTTCCTGACACATTCGATGGTATGCTCGAACTTCTGCCGCGAGGCCGACTGCGAGGCCTGCAGAATTTGCGCAAAGATCGAAGCGTAGAACTCGCTGAGCACCTGCGCTGGCCGTCCGCCCACATCCATGCGCAGCCGCGCTTGTAAATGAATAATAATATCCAGTGCCCGCTTGACGGCGGTCCGGCGGGCCTCCGCGTCGCCGCGTTCCGCGGCCGCCGACGCCGCGTAAAGAAATCGCAGAATTCCGTCATAGAGCGCCACCACCAGATCGACCGCCGATGCGCCGTCCAACATATGCTCCTGATAACTTCCCATGGGGAAAATACTCCTTAGCCGTTCAAGTTCTGGTCATATCCGGTGATCGCCGAGTACAGCTCATTGACCCCCTCCAACTGCGTTGGCAGTTCCTGCATGATCTGATTCGCCGTGTTCAGTTCCGTGGTCAGGCTGATCTGCTGCGCCGAGATCAACGCGTTTTCCTTGGAAATCTCCGCATTCAAGGTGGATTCGATGTTGCTGTCGGACTTCAGGCTAAGCGAAAGAATGCCCGTCGACGAGCTTGTCCCGGCGTTGGTCAGCATGGTCGAGAATGTCTGGCCCCAACCGTTCGCGTTCTGGAAGAAGCCCGCCACGCCGCTATAGTCCGAGTTCAGCACCGAATCCAGGCTGGCGGCATCAAAGGAAATCGAGCCGTCGTTGTTCACGCTGATGCCCAGGCTGGTCAAGCTGTTGATGTCCGACGATTTCGTGTAGCTCAGAGTCGCGCTGTTGGTGTTGGTGGCATCCAGAATGTTGGAGGTCACGGTCAGAGCTCCGGCGCTCCCCACTGTATTGGAGGTGAGCGTCAGGCTCGACGACCCATCGTTATTCAACACCACCAAAGCTGTAACTCCGATATTGGCCGAGTTGATGGCGTCACTCAGGCCGGAGAGGCTGTTGTCTGGAGAGTCCGGCACGCTTATCGGCTGCGCCGCGCCGTTGCCAACCTGAATCGAGATGGAGCCGGTGAGCGCATCGCTGGCGTTGGCAATTTCGGTCAGTGTTCCGCTGTCGGCCGTTGTGCTGGTGTAACCGCCGGTGTCGGAATAACTCAATTGCGCATCGCTGGTGGCAACAATGCTGGAGTTTACGGTCAATGTTCCGCCGGGACCCGCGGTCTGCGACGCCAGCGTCAGGGTTGACTGTCCGTTGCTGGTCACCACGGTGGCCGCGACACCGATCTGGGCCGCGTTGATGGCGCTGGCCAGACCGGAGATTGTGTTGTTTCCCGATGTCGTTGGGACCGTGATGACCTGCGCCACGCCGCTGCCCACCTGAAGCGATATTGTACCCGCCAGAGTCGTCCCGCTGCTGGTGGAAATCGAAGTCAGATAGCCGCTGGGATTCTGCATATTCAGACTGCCCAGCAACTGCTGCTGCAATAGCGAAAGCGTGGGAGAGCCGAAGAGCGGCTCGGCGTTGCCCGAGCTGTCGAGCCCTTCCTGGGCGTTCACGGCGCCGATCAGCGAGTTATAGTCGCTCACCATCTGGGCAACGGTGCTCTCCACATCGCTGTTGTCATTGCCGATCACCACCTGCACCTGCTCGTTGGCCGCGCTGGGAGCCAGCAACTGAAAGGTCACGCCGGGAATCAGATTGGCCACGGTGTTCGATGCGCTGGTCAAGGCCACGCCGTCTACCGTGAGATTGGCATCCGCGCCTGACACCGGGTTGGCATAAGCCAGCGCAGTCGTTCCGGTGTTGTCATTGAGGCTGGAGTTCACGGTCAGCGCCCCGCTGGAGCCGTTGCTATTCGAGGTCAGCGTCAAAATTGTGCCAATAGCATTGCTGCCGACCGCAACCGTATTGAGCGATGCAGTGACCCCCAGGCTGGTCGAATTTGTATTGATGAACGACTCCAGTCCACTGAGCGTGTTGACACCGCTCCCGGTGTAGATGGTATTCGCCGCTGGTGTGCTCGGAGCCGCGCCCACCACGATAGTCTGCGCCGTGCCGGTGCCCGCCTTGATCGAGAGCGAACCGGTGAGCGTATCGCTTGCGTTGGCAATTGCTGTCAGTGTGCCGCTGTCTGGCGCTGTGGTGCTGGTCGTGCCCGCATCGGTGTAACTCATTGCCACGCGGTCGGTGGCGACGATGGTATTCGAGCTTACGACAATGTTCCCGCTCGCCCCCGAGGTAGCCGAAACCAGGCTCAGCATCGATCCCGCGGTATCAGTCAACACGCTGGCGTTAATGCCTACACCGGATGCATTGATCGTCGCCGCCAGATTGGCCAGCGTATTGTCGGTTGAGTTCAGCGTGATGGTCAACGGCGTGCCACTGCCTGCTTGTAACGTGATTGAACCGGCCAGCGTGTCATTGGCGTTGGCGATCTGCGTCAGGTACCCACTCGAAGTCGTCGCCAGATTTCCTACCTCCACCGTGTGCGTTCCAGCAACCGCCGCCGAAGTCGCCGCCGTCAGTGTCAGCACATTGGTGTCCGAGCTGGAACCCGTCTTCTGAGCCAGGATGCCCGTTGGGTTGGTCAGCGAACTCATATCGTTGGAGAGACTTGATAACAACGTCCCCAGACTGGAGATCGCCGTGTCCTGGCTTTGCAGTTGAGTCAGCTGGTTCTTCCATGGCGTCTCCACATTCTGGAGATTGCCCACAATCTCGGCCACCGTCGCGCTCACGTTGAAGCCCTGGCCGCTGGTCGCCGACCCGAAACTCAGTCCTACTGTGCCCATCGTACCCCCGTGTTGACTTCGTGCAGCCGGAGAACCAACCGCTCTCCAGGCAAATTAAAAAATACTCATGAATGTCGCCTATACAGGCCGCCGCGATGCAATCTGAAATAACCCCTTTGAGCCAAACAGTTCATCGGCCTTCGATGCGCGCGGCATTAGCTCATCCCTGTAGTAATTCACGCGCCTAAGCCGCTTCTGCTCGCTTCCACAAAGAAGGGCGCCCTCGCGGACGCCCTTCCTTGTTGATTGGCTTTTCGCCGTGATTCCATCACTGAGATTATTGCAACAGCTTCATCACTTCCTGTTGCACGCTGTTGGCCTGCGCCAGGGCGGCGATGCCCGTCTGGCTCAGAATCTCGTACTTGGACATATTGGAGGTTGCCGAAGCATAATCGGTAGCCTGCACCGCGTTCTGCGCCGACTGTACATTCTCCTGCTGCGTGCTGAGCACCTGGCTTACGGCGTTCAGCGTGTTGATCTGCGCGCCGACATAGCCGTCCTGCGCCGAGATGTCGGTGATCGCCGTGTTGAGAGCGGTCAGCGCTATCTCTGCATCGTTCTGGTTATTCAGGTCGGTGGCGCTCAGTGACTGTCCGGCGAGGTCCGAATAGCTGATTGTGGCTATTCCACCCACGCCGTTGGTGTCCGCGGTGAACCCTGCGTCAGCCGCCTGCCCGGTGGCGGCGTCCGCAATTCCGTTAGCTCCAAAGGCGGGGCTTACGACACCGACGGTGAAGTAGGTGGCGGCGGTGTAGGCAAGCGTACCGGTCCCAGCAGTTGCATCAGCAAGAGACGCTCCAGTGATGGCCGATTGAGAGCCGTTTGCCGTACTAATCGTCAGAGAGCCTGTGGTGGCGGTGATATTGCTAGCGACAGTGAAACCGTCGCCTTGGAGCGCAGTCGCCACATTGGCCAAGGTATCCCCGCTGAGGTTAAGGGTGACGTTCGCGCCAGCGGCATTCTTGAGGCTGAGAGTTCCGGAGAGAGTATCGGTTGTTGCATCCTCTCCGGCTCCCCCCAGAGCCAGAACGCCCACTTGACCCGGTAGGGGTGTGGCGGAAGTGCCCACTCCTGCGCCCGGACCGTTGATCTCAATGCCGGTGTCGGCGAGTGTGCCGCCGGCAAGTTTAGCCGCGGCCACAGCTGCTGTTCCAGCCTGGCTTGCCGTGGCGAAGCTGGCGTTCAAGCCGAGGCCTGATGCATTGATGGCGTTGATCAATCCCTGGGCCGTATCAGCGTAGCCCGTGGTGCCGCCAACGGTAACAGTTGCGGTCTTTTGAGAAACAGCGCCGCCCACACCCGTCGCCATATAGTCGACGGTGAGCGATGTAGTTGCGTTCACCAGGGCATCACCGGCTGTCGCAAGCGTGCCGGTCTTCGACAGGTCGACGAACGTGTTGCTCTGGCCGTTGCTGTAAGACATCACGCCGCCGGTATCGCCCAGGTTGGACGAAGACAACGCGCGGATGTTCAGATTGTCGATCGACGCGCCGACCGTGGAAGCGTCGCCGGTGTAGATGTTGGTGTTGGAGTTGAAGACCGCGGCGTCGTTGTACGTGGTCGTCGAACCGATGTTCGAAATTTCCGACAGAATCGACTGGTACTCCTGGTTGGCCGCTGTATCCTGCGATGAGTTGAGGGTGCCGTTGGAGGCTTCGGTAGCCAGCGTAACGGCCCGGTTGAGCAGGCTTGTCACTTGCGAGAGTGCGCCATCGGCAACCTGCAGAAGGCCCACGCCTTCGGCGGAATTGGTTTTCGATTGGGTTAGTGCCATCTGGTTGGCCTGGAGGCCATTGACCAATGAAAGACCTGCTGCGTCGTCGGCCCCGGAGTTGATCTTTGAGCCGGACGACAACTGCTGCAGCACGGTATTCAGGCTGTTATTGCTGTTGTTCAGATTGTTCTCCGCATAGAGGGCGGAGAGATTGTTTAAGACACCCAGGGACATGGGATTCTCCTTTTGGGACGCGTTAATTTGCGGCCCTTTCCGGATGTGCTCCCATTTTTGTGCTAACCCTGGGTCGCTGCTTCCGGTTCGGTTACCGCCGCATCTAGCCCTTTCTTCGGCGTACTCCCTGCTAACTTTATTCCCCCCGCCTTTGTGTCCCACTTAGGACACTTTCTCTTCATCTTCCTTAATCTCTTAACCTTTACCGCCCTTCGCCGATAACTACCGCAAAGGAGTTTCAAGGCAATGATCGAACTCACCCGGCTTAACGGCGCTCCGATGGTGCTGAACAGCGATTTGATCAAGACCGCCGAAGCCTCCCCTGACACCATGCTGACCCTGATTAACGGAGAGAAGCTGATTGTGCGCGAGGATACGGCTGAAGTAGTGGAACGTGTCATCGCCTACCGCTCGCGCTTGCTGGCCGCGGTGGCCAAGCGGCTGCCATCCTATGGCGAACTGCAGCGCGCCGTTTCACTCACCAGCCTGGACGTTTCCGGCCAGCCTCCTTCATCGGAGCCGCCCGGGAAAAACCGCGCTAAGGCCACTGAAAGATGAATAGCGCTCTCCGTGCAAGTTTTTCGAGGAGTTTTCATGGATAAGGGCAGCATTGGCGGAGTATTCCTGGCCATCGCCGGCATCGTGGCCGGGCTGCTCATCGAAGGCGGCAACCTGGGCCAGGTCCTGCAGCCCACTGCGGCACTGATCGTCTTTGGCGGCACCATGGGCGCGGTGCTGCTCCAGTTTCCTCTTTCTACAGTGTTGGCCGCATTCGCCAGCCTTGCGCACGTCTTTTCCGCGCCCCGAAAGCACAACAACCAGCTCCTCAAACAGTTGGTCGCCTTCGCCAACAAGGCTCGCCGCAATGGCGTCGTTTCGCTGGACAGCGATCTCGAAACCATTCAGGATCCGTTTCTCAAGCAAGCACTCATGCTGGCCGTGGATGGCACCGAACCTACCGAGTTGCGCAAAATCATGCGCGTCAGCCTGGACTGCACCGCGGAGAGCGAAGAAAGGCTCCCCGCGGTCTTTGAATCCGCCGGAGGGTTTTCTCCTACCATCGGCATCCTGGGCGCGGTGCTGGGGCTTATTCAGGTCATGAAAAATCTTGACAATATTCACGAAGTGGGCAAAGGCATTGCCGTGGCCTTCGTCGCCACCATCTACGGCGTGGGCATCGCCAATCTCTTCTTTCTGCCCTTCGCCGGCAAAATGCGCATTCGCATGCGCGACGACCACCAGCGCCGCGAGATGATGCTGGAAGGCGTCATCTCCATTCTCGAAGGCATGAACCCGCGCATGCTCGAAATTAAGCTGGCCGGCTTTTTGAATGACCTCCAGCAAAAGCAGAAAGAGCGCGCGGCATGAGAATAGGTCACCACAAAAGCCATGTCAGCCAGGATCGCTGGATGGTCTCCTATGCCGACTTCATCACCCTGCTGTTCGCCGTCTTTGTGGTCCTATTCGCCTTCGCCAAAGCCGACCAGAAAAAACAGATGCAGGTGACAGAAGCCATCGACAGCGCATTCCATTCGCTGGGCATCTTTCCCGACGCCTCGCGTAAGCCGGCCGTTGGCGCGCTCGCCGGTACCGAAGCAGCGGCCATCCCTATGAACATTGTCATGGGAGAGGATGTGCTGTCACCGGCCAGGGTAAAGGAAGATCTGGAGAATCTTCACCGCGAGCTGGAACAAAGGTTATCAAACCAGGTCGCCACGCACACTGTCTCTATGAAGATGGGCCGCGATGGGCTGGTGATCAGTCTTCGCGAGGCCGGCTTCTTCGATTCCGGATCGGCTACTCCAAAGCCCGCTTCCATCCCCACGCTGCGCCAGATCGCCACCGCATTGGGCCGCACTCCCTATGACCTGCGCATCGAGGGCCACACCGACAACGTTCCCATTCACACCGCGGAATTCGAATCCAACTGGGAGCTTTCCGCGGCTCGCGCCACACGCATCGCCCGCATCTTTATCGATATGAAGGCCATTCCTCCGCAGCGCATCTCGGCAGCAGGCTACTCCGAGTACCACCCCGCGGCCAGCAACGATACCGCCGAAGGCCGCGCGGAAAACCGCCGCGTCGATCTGGTCGTACTGCCCCGCACCAAAATCGATCTATCCGCGCCGGGACCCGCTTCTCCCACCGGCCCATGGCGCAAGATCACCGACGGCGATGCCGCTGCGCAAGTCGTCAAACCCGCGCCTACTCCACCCCCAGCACCTTAACGATCACTCGTTTTCTGCGCTGCCCGTCGAATTCGGCATAGAAGACTCGCTGCCACGTTCCCAGGTCCAGCTTTCCGTTGGTCACCGGCAAGGTAGTCTCGTGATGCAGCAGCAGCGACTTCAGATGCGCGTCCCCGTTGTCCTCGCCCGTCTGGTGGTGCCGGTAATCGGGCCGCGCCGGCGCCAGCTCCTCCAGCCATTTGCCTATATCCTCAATCAGCCCGCTCTCCAGGTCATTCACGTACACGGCGGCCGTGATATGCATCGGCGAAACAAAGCACAACCCGTCCCTGACCCCGCTACGCCGCACAATCTGCTCCACCTCGTCGGAGATGTGCACCATCTCCCGCCGCTTCTTCGTCTCAAAAACCAAATACTCCGTGTGACTCTTCATCCTTGCCTCCCGCAATCTGCAACTACTTAGTGCATCAATTCAATTATCGGGTTCAACAAGGATGGTTGTGAAGTCTTTCGGCTCAGGGTATAGCCGGTTCGCATGTTGCTATACATATAAAATGTCAACGCAGGCCGGGAAGGTTGCCCATTCCCGGCCCGCGAAGGTTCACCATCATCATTGAATGTTAGGTTTGGGTTCAATGACAGGTTTGATGAGGATCGGTTTGACGGCCAGTTTGGTATGGATACGTTCATTGATCGCGTATGTTTCGACTAAGCGGGTGATGCCGGTCATCCGCACGTCGAATACGCAGCTGGAGTGCAATGTCGCGTTGCTAATCGACTTGCAGGCTGCTTCGGCAGCCGCCGCGCTGATGTGCGGTGTCGTCTTCACATTTGGAACAGTGCACGTTTTGGCATTCTCCACCGGCCACGCTGCATTGGTGAAGTTTGCCGTTGACGTGCCCGGCGCATAGTCGAAGAGGCTGTTGCTGTTAGTCACGCGCCAGGCATTGCCGAATGTTTTGTTCAGTGTGATGTAGCGGTCATGCAGGGAGGCCGGCATTGGCCCCACCGCTGTGCCGTTCGGGAGCTTGGGCAACCAATTGCCCGCTGGAACCAAGCCCGCAAGTCCAACCTCGGGAGCCCCAGCGCTCTTGCTCACAACGCCAAGGCCTGAGAACTCAATACTGAGCAACGGCAACGACCCCGACACACTCAGGATTTTGCCGTCGGGAAAATGAACTTCTATGTCGTCGGAAGAAGTCTCAACACTCCCCCCATCGCCGAAATTCTCTCCCTGCGTCTTAACTTGACCATCAATGCGAAGCTGGAGACCGTTGGTGCACGCGCCTCCGCCGAAGCAGGGCTCATAGGTCACGCGGTGTGTTCCTACGAGCGCGGCGACCGCCGTATTCCCGCTCAGGCAACTGACCAGCCCGTCATCCTGGTATTTTGCCGGGCGTGGGCTGGGGACCCAGTTCCCGGGTGCGTCGGTTGGAATGGGCGATTGTCGCACCTGAACTTCTGTCCCATCGGGATCCCGCAGAGTAATGTACTCTCCCGCGCCCTGGAAATCGTAGTAGGTTCCGTCCACGGTGGTGATGTGCGGCTCGCCCCAGGTGATCGGATTCGTGCATGCCGCCCACTCGGTGGCGTTATTGCTCTCCACAAACTCAATCGCTGGATTTGCCCCGCCGTAAGGGCAGCACACGGGCGGTGTCGTAGTACCCTCAGCCGGCGCAATGGTGAGGCTGTTCGATTCGCCCGTGAAGCCTTCTTCCGCGCAGGTGGGGGCGCTTGTGGTCGGGACCGCGCTGGTCACGGCTGTCTTGACTACGATTGTCGATCCGGGGTTGGGGTTGAATAAGGCCCGGCTTGCGTTCCCATCGCCAAATACATTGAACTCCACCGCCTGCCAGTTGGTGCCGCTGCCCAGATCGGGGAAGTAGTTGCCGCCGGGCGCTGAATGGGCTGTGCCGCTTACCGTCACGGCAATGGAATCATCCGTTGTGCTGCTGCCCGCCGTGCCGGTGAGTATCAGCGAAGCAAACTCCGCCGATGTGGGTAGCACAGCCGGCGCCGAGGTGGAACCTGCCGCGTTGACTACGCAATATACATTGCCTACGCCGCCAAATTGATATGGGCACCATCCGTCGGTCGAGACTAAGCCGGGCACGCAGTGCGCGCCTCTTGGCATCGGACACATTGTGCCTGAAGGGCCATAGTTCAGCAGCCAGTACTGGATGCTCCCGCCCCCGCTGGCCGGAAACACAAACTGCTCCCACCCTTGGCATCCCGCATGACCGCCGCATGTTGCCGTCGTGAAGGGCGCGGTGTTCATTTGAAGGGAATAGTCATTGTCAACGGCGCCGGACATGGTGCACGTAGGGCTCGCGGGGCAGATATCCGTGCTGGGGTCGCAGGGTATGGAACACTCGCTCGTGATGGGGGCTGCATTGTAGAACGAACCCTCAGCCTGAGTGATGGCGCCGGTTACTTCGGCTGAAAAATCCGGGCCATCCCCTCCAACTGTCTGTGACCGGATCATCCCAGGACGTTTCGGGGGATAGAGTTTCTTCAACGGTGGTTTGCAGGCAACTTCGCGCCACTCGGTCTCGGGATATGTAGCCTCGTAGCACGCCTTCTTTGGCCGCGGAGTCTTCAAAATCGCCTTGCGCCAAGCCTCGAAAACCGTGGGCGTGGGCTTCGCAACCACGGGTAAAGGAATAGTTTTTCCCGGTTTGAGCTCAGGCGCCGGTTTTGTGGGGGTCTGCGCCATGAGAGAGGGACAGATCGCGCAGAACATCAAGAGCCCCGATAGCAGGCTCGCAAAGACGATGGAGCCACGGATCGTAATGTATCCGCGTACTGATTTCATTGCTTTCATAGTTCCTCCTGAGGAATAGTTCGAGAAGCATCCCCTGAAGAACCTCTGAATTACTCTTTAAACTCTTTGTTGTGAAGGGACACAATTAGAAAGATAACCCGGACAGATTCCGAGTTGGAAATGTTGCAAAATCTACGCGAGCTTTTGCCCGCGAGGGGAGGTGTTGCACCTATCGGAACTAAATCAGAGATTCCAAGACCGGAAATTCTGTTTCACTTCTCGACTATGTTGCAATATACTCCACAATTGCCTCCACTCACAATCATTTTTTTATTGATTTCAAGTGAATAAAAACCGCTCGCGCCCGGCAGTGCCATTCTCCGGACAAAAAGCCTCCATTTACCTCATAATAAAAGGGATGAATCCATCCCTTTCATCAGCTCGCCATTCCGCGATCTCGTTTAGGTCCCTCCCTCCCGTTATCCTAAGTCCAGCCGTGACCTCAACCCAACTCACCCCCGCCCAGCGCCTCCGCTGGATGCACGACCAACTTGCCGAAGCCTACGGTCCTCAGCATTGGTGGCCGGCCAAAACTCCCTTTGAGGTCATCCTCGGCGCTTATCTCACTCAGAACACCGCCTGGAAGGCCGTCGAGCGCTCGCTCGACAACCTGCACGCGGCTGGGGCGCTGACCGTCGACGGTCTGCGCTCGCTTACCCTCAAGAAGTTGCAGCGGCTTATCCAGCCCTCCGGCTTTTCCACCCGCAAAGCGCCCGCGCTCAAGGCATTTGTCGCCATGCTCGACGAGGAGTTCTGCGGTTCGATTAAGAAACTCGCCGCCGCTCCCACGGCTACTCTGCGCGCCCGCCTGATGGCCTTGCCCGGCGTTGGTCCGGAGACCACCGACGCTATCCTGCTTTACGCCCTCGGCCATTCCGTTCCCGTCGCCGACGAGTATCTGCGCCGCATCGCTGAGCGTCACCGGCTCCTCGTGCCCGCGCCCGGCCGCAATCGCAAGGGATATGAGTCTCTGACCACCCTCATCCGCCAAGCCTTCGCCGGCGATTCCTCCCTCTGCCAGGCGCGCCTTTTCAACGAGTTTCATGCCCTCACGGTCGCCGTAGGCAAAGCCCATTGCCGCCGCGCAGCCCAGTGCGCGGGTTGCCCTTTGGCCGCCGATCCACATACGACCGGCGAGCAATCGCGGTAATATTAGTTACCATGATGGTTAGAAGGAGCAAGCCAATGGATAAAGCCAGCTCTACCATGCAGGTAACGCGTGCCGCTGATTATGGGATTCGCGTGATGATCCACATGGCCACGCTGCCCGCCCACGAGCGTTCGCTGCTGCCCGCGCTGGCCCGCGCCACGGGAGCTCCGCAAAGCTTTCTTTCCAAGGTTCTGCAAGCCTTGTGCCGCGCCAGATTCATCGTCTCCCGGCGAGGACAAACAGGCGGTTTTGAGATTCTGTCTCCCGGACGCAAGGCATCTGTCCGCTCTGTGATTGAGGCCATCGAGGGGCCCATCCATTTGAACCTATGCCTGGTCAACGGCGCATCCTGCAAGAGGAAATCCTTTTGCCCCGCGCATCCCGTTTGGGCCACTGCCCAGGAAGCCATGCTGAAAGTTCTGAACACGGCAACCGTCGCTGATTTGGCCCTTCAGGTGGCTGCCCCGCAGCCACGGTCCTCGCGCGCCCGGTACAAACCTGTTTGAGGATCTGCCGCCTCGCCTTCACCCCAGCAACTGCTTCGCCACGCGTATGTACAGTTCCACCGCTTCCAGCAGCTCACTTTTCGCCAGCTTCTCAAAGGGCGTATGAGCTACGTGGACGGATCCCGGCCCCAGCAGCAGCGGCTCGCCATAGTTGGAGAGCATGGAAATATCGGTGGTGAACTTGGCGATCATGGTGGGCAGACCCGCAACGGCGTGTAGGCGGACAAAGGGAATCTCCAGCGTAAACTCCACTTCAGCCAGTCCCTCGGCGACTTCGATGAGCGCGGCGCGCACCGGCTTTGAATCTCCAACCAGCCGCACCAGCACCTGCGCCTCGGCCTTGTCGGCGATGACGTTGGGAGCGTAGCCGCCCTCGATCTGGCCTATGTTGAGCGTACTGGAGCCCACATTTACAGTGGTCGGCAGCGGCAGTTTCAACACTTTTCCCAGCGCCTTGACCAACTTGTGGATGGCGCTGTCTCCCAACTCCGGATAGGCCGAGTGAGCCATCTTGCCGGTTGACCGGAAGACCGCGCGCAGTGCGCCCATCGAGGCCAGCGCCAGACGGTTGCCGGTGGGCTCGCCGTTGATCAGAAAGCGGCTGCCCCTGTTCATCTGGTTGGCGGCTTTCGCGCCGGCCGAGTCGCGCTCCTCGCCACTCACAAACAGCAGCCCAATCCGATATCCCACAGCCCGCAGAAACTCTGCGGCGGCCACCTGGGCGGCGATTATTCCCTTGGCGTCGCAGACCCCGCGGCCATACATAAAGTCATCGTCCTCGCTGAAGGGGATGTAGGGTGGCACGGTATCCATGTGGGTAGAAAACACCAACTCGGGCGTCTCGCCCGCCGTACCCGCATAGACATTCCAGCGCTCCCCGGCGTCGGCGTGTTCCGGCGGCTGCGGAACGGGAGTCTTCTCTACATACCATCCGCGCCGGATTAGAAATCCGGTCAGAAAATTTCCCACCGCGCCCTCATGGTAGGTAGTTGATTCGATCTCGCACAGTTGGCGCGTTAACTGGATGGGATCAATAGGTTCGACATGATGATTAACCCGGGGAGCGGTCATGATGCAGTCAGAATACCTCAAAACGTTAGACGCCTTCAAAAATATTGTAACTGTCTCTTTTTGACCCTGGCGCGGACAGCGGCTTCCCGTCTCTGAAGCCCATGTATCCCGGATGGGCCGGAAAGGCCGGATGGGAAGAATCAACCCCCAGCGCGTAGAATGGTGTGTGGAATGAACGCCACAACCGCTCTCGCCCAACCCAGAACCAACCCCGCAACTGCCGCTCTGCGCAGCGTGAACCTGGCCGGTCCGGCCGGCCGTCTGGAAGCTCTCGTGAACGAAGGCGCGCCCAAGGAGCAACTTTGATGACCCCGGTCGCCGATTCCTCGCTCGATGCCCTGCACGCCACGGCCACTGACATCTTTACCGGCGCCATCAAGGCCTGCAACATTGAATCCGCCTTCGATCGCCGCATTCAATTCGATGGCAACACCCTCCACCGCCTGCTCCCCGACGGCAGCGGACCCGACTCCATCGATCTCGCCTGCTACAAAAAGATTTTTGTCATCGCTTTGGGCAAAGCCGCCGGTCCCATGCTCGACGTACTTCTCAGCCGCATGACCCGCCGCAAGGGCCTGCGCGGCGTCTGCTGCTCCAACCAGCTTCCTTCGCACCGCTCCTGGCGTTTTCGCTACTTCGAGGGCGGCCATCCGCTGCCCAACGAGGAGTCCTTTGCCGGCGCGCACGCCGCCCTGGCTATGCTCAAAAAAGCTAAAAAAGATACGCTGGTCTTCTTCCTCATCTCCGGCGGAGGCTCGGCCATCTTCGATCTGCCGCTCGACTCGCGCATCTCCCTCGACGACACCATCGCCTTCCATCAATTGCTGCTGGCCTCCGGCGCTCCCATCAGCGAAATCAACACCCTGCGCAAGCATTTTTCCGCCGTCAAAGGTGGCCGTCTGGCCATGGCCGCGCCCGATGCCGCCAAGGTCAGCCTGCTGCTCCCCGATGTCCCCTTGCGCTCTCTCGACGCGCTCTCCTCAGGCCCCACTTCGCCTGACCACTCCACCGTCGCCGAGGTCCGCCACCTGCTCGACAAGTACAATCTCAACTCCAAGCTCCCGCCCTCCATCCGCGACTTCTTCGAGCGTGCCGACCTGCCTGAATCTCCCGGCAACAAGGGCTGGTTTCCGCCCTTCTTTCCCGCCTTCGCCAAAACCGGCTCCGCGCCCGCCCGCCGCGTCACCGCCGCCGCCGCCATGTCCAGCGAAGACCCCGCCTTCCGCGATTCCGTCTTCGAGCTGCTCCTCTCCAGCCACGACCTCGCCGAAAACGCCCGCACCCTCGCCCAACAGGCCGGCTTTCACGTCGTCGTCGACAACAGTTGCGACGACTGGGACTACGCCGACGCCGCCCAATACCTGTTGAAACGCTTTCACGAACTGCGCGCCGCCCATCCCCGCCTCTGCCTCATCTCCGTCGGAGAGGTCACGGTCACCCTCGACCGCACCCCCGGCGCCGGAGGACGCAACCAGCAATTCGTCATGGCCTGCGCTCTCGACCTCGAGCAATTCGAGGGCCAGCGCCTCACCGTCTTCAGCGCCGGCTCCGACGGCATCGACGGCAACTCCCACGCCGCCGGAGCCATCGCCGACCCCACCACCGTCACCCGCGCCCACGCCTTCGGATTCCATCTCAAATCTTCTCTCGCCAACTTCGACGCCTGCCCCATGTTCACTGCCCTGGGAGACGCCGTCGTCACCGGACCCACCGGCCACAACCTCCGCGACCTCCGCCTCCTCCTCGCCGACAACGAATAGCGCAAATCAAATACTGTCTGTCATCCTGAGCGAGTGTAGCGAGTCGAAGGACCTGCATTTGTTTTGTTTTTTACGCTTGTCATTCTGAGCAATAAACAATTGCTTGTCATGCAGCAGCCAGGCCCCAGTGTCATTCTCGCCGGTGTCTATGTAATATCTTCCTATGCAAAGCATTCCCGTCAGATTTTCGCCGTGCAGTCCAAAGCCATGTCCGATTGACTGCCACTCCAACGGGGAATTAGACTCCCTCTATCTAGTTATGGGGAACGCATGACTATTGAACTTCGGCCTCTGGGCGTGCTCTGCAACCTGCAATGCCGGTACTGCTATCAGCACCCGCAGCGGCAGGCCGGCAACCTGAGCAGGCTCTATGATCTGGAAGCGATGAAGCGGGCAGCCGCGGAGGAGAATGGCCACTTCACGCTCTTCGGCGGCGAGCCGCTGTTGCTTCCTCTGCGCGACCTGGAGGCTCTTTGGGCTTGGGGGTTGGAGCGCTATGAAAAGAACAGCGTGCAGACGAACGGCACGCTGATCAGAGACGCGCACATCGCGCTCTTCCGCAAATACAAGGTGCAGGTGGGCATCTCCATCGACGGGCCGGGCGAAAGGAACGATCTGCGCTGGGTGGGCTCGCTGGAGGCCACCCGCGCTGCCACGGCACGCACCGAGGCGGCCATCGAACGGCTCTGCCGGGAAGATCTCGATCCCAGCGTCATCGTCACCCTGCACAGCCTGAATTGCCGCAACGGCGGGCTGGAGGAGATGAATGAATGGTTGCGCGGGCTGGAGGCGATGGGGGTGCGCTCCGCGCGCCTGCACCTGCTGGAGTCGGAGAGCGCGGCCATCCGCGAGGCCTACGGGCTGACCACGGAGGAGAGCGTTGCAGCTTTGCGCAACTTCGCCGCGCTGGAGACGACGCTGGCCAAACTGAGATTCGACCTTTTCCGTGAGATGGAGAAGCTGTTGCTGGGCGATGACGATGGCGTCAGTTGCCTGTGGGCGGCCTGCGATCCTTACACCACACGCGCCGTGCGCGGCATTGAAGGGCATGGCCAGCGCAGCAACTGCGGACGCACCGACAAGGAAGGCATCCCATTTGTGAAAGTGAGCCAGCCGCGCTACGAACGGCAGCTCGCGCTCTACCACACGGAGCAGCGCTGGGGCGGCTGCGCCGGCTGCCGCTTCTTTCTGATGTGCAAAGGACAGTGTCCTGGAACAGCGATCGACGGCGACTGGCGCAACCGTAGCGAACACTGCGAGGTGTGGCGGAGCCTCTTCGAGACCCTGGAGGCGCGGCTGATGGCCGAGGGAAAGAACCCGCTGAGCGCACAGCCGGAGCGGGAGAAGATCGAGGCCGAGATCGTCTCCGCCTGGGCGCGGGGCAGCAACCCCTCGCTGAAGAGCCTGATGGAGAAGAAGTAATGCCAGGTTTAACCGAAAGCGCGATCACGCCGCTCGGTTTTGTTCTGCCCTCGTTTACGCGCATTGCATGGGTGAACGAGGCAGCGCGCCAGACATGGTCGCCCCGTGCGGAACGGCTGCTGAAGGTATGGCGAGCGGCCGAGTGGCAATCGGTGTGCGCGGGGGTGCGCCCTTGCGCTTTTTTGCAGTACTACTCCGACGAGTATGCGGCGCTCGACGCGGAGTGGAAGAAGCGCGGCTTGAAGGTGGCGCCTCTGCGGCTGGAGCAGAGGGCTGACGGAAAATACTTTGTGGAGGTGGCGGTTGGCGCCAGGCGCGAGGCGCGCCACTTCAAGAACGCCTGGGTGCGTCGCGACCACAACGAGATGGGCAAGCTGCTGGGCTACCCGGAGTGCTGCCGCGCATTTTTCCGCACCTGGTTCGAGAAACGGCGCTGGAACGACCCCTCTTGGCTGATTGCCGCAAAGACAGGCGGGGCGGTGGTGGAGGGCACGACGGTAACGGCGTACGGCCATCCGCTGGTGAATCCACTGCTGCGTTACGGCGTGGGGCGCGCGATACCGCACCTGCCCTGCGGCTTTGATTGCGCGGCCTCATGCGCATGCGCGGAACGCTTCCTGATGTTGTATACGGAACTGGGCTTTGCCGAGGAGGCCGCGTGGCTGCGGGAGATTCTCGACTGGCCGATGGAGTGGTCGGCGCTGCACGGCATTCTCGAGGTGCGCACGCCGCTGATGAAACTGTGCGCCAATGCAGACGCCTTCGCGGAAAAACTGACCGTGCGCTGGCTGGGCAGATCAATCCCGGCAGGCGCGGCGCGCGGCCTCGGCTTTCCCTACCTGGCGGCCTGAGACGGGCCTGTCGGAAGTGTCCTAATTTGAAATTCACACCTCAACCTCCCGAGGTACAATTTCAGAATTATGTTGAAAACTCTGGCGATTCTCGCTGCGTTCTGTACATTGGCAATGGTCGGCCTCTTGGCCGGTCAAACTGCGCCATTCGGCCCGCCAAAACAGGGGATCGCAAAATCCAGCGACGGTCAGATCGGAAAAACTCAGGCTAAGTCCCAAAGCGGCGATCATGCTACTCCAAATTTTCTTCCCCCCTCCCCACAGCCAGCCACCCCAACTTGCGATGAGGCTTGCCAGCAAGGCCGCCAGAATATTGCCATACAAGGGAAACTTGAATTGTTTACAGGACTCTTGGCGCTGGTTGGATTCTTACAAGTGGGCGGAATGGTCTGGCAGGCTTTGCTCCTGAGACAAACTAGAGGAGACATTCATGCACAGGTTGAGTGGATGAGAAGCCAAGTCCAAGAAATGAGAGCGCAGACTGCTGTATCTCAAACATCTTCCGATATTGCTCTCTTGAATACTAAAGCTCTTATCGCCGCTGAACGAGCCTGGATTGTCGTAGACGTTGAATCCCCTGCCCCCGGCAAGTTTAATTTCATTGCTAGGAATGTTGGGAGGACTCCCGCTAAAATTCACTCTGTTTGGAGTAGCCAGATCATCACTCACAGAGATAAAGTTTTGCAAATTCCGCCCGATGAAAAGACTAACGATACGCTTCTTGGTATGGCTCCATGCCTGATTCCCCCAACAGCCACTCTTATCGTTCTCCGCTGCGATATTGCCGAATTGGACAAGCGACATGCTTTTGGGCCAAACGTAACCTTTTCTCAAGGGTTCTCGGACCTGCGATTCTATGGCAGGGTTGTCTATTTCGACATTTTTGAATCGGATTCCGTCATTCCGCACGAGACCAAATGGTTGTACTGGCAAATTCCTATAGAGGGGGGTGAACCGATCCCAGACCCCCTCCACACCCAGTACAATACCTACACTTAGCCCTAGCGCCAGAATCCAATTTAGGACACTACCGGCCGGTGCAATTTCTTGACATTTGCGAGGCTGGTAACTACACTTGCACGGATGGATTAATCTGCTTGGAGGAGACATTCTATGTCTGATGATAAGAAGAATCTCAACGGCAAAGTTGTGTGGGACGCGAGTTCCGGCGGCGCGGGGCCGGTAGTGAAGGATGGCGTCTTCTATCCGCAGCGGCGCAGCTTTTTGACGGCGCTGGGAGGCGTGGGCCTAATGCTGCTGGGCGTTCTCGCAGGCAGAAGCTACGCGCGCGCGGAAGGCTTCGGTGCGGCGGGCTATGGCGGCGATCATGCCGACTACGCAGGCTGCCATGTGCACAACGACTCCCCCGCGAAACACATAGACGTTCCTTCGGAAGTTGCTCACGCCGATATGATGAGGCCGCACATGGACTCCCATTGCGACAGCCCGCATGGCGATCACAACGACCATCACGATCACATGGATAAGCACGCCGACGCCTAGGCCGGAGAGGTGTCTCGCTGGCGGCTTCCTCCACGGGGAGCCGCCTCTCGAGGCTTGAGCAGGCTTGCAGTCCCACTCTTTCTACATCGCGGGGAGGTTGTGCGCCGCGATTACGGCTGCTCGCACTTCTTGTTGCAGAGCATTAATCCCAGGCCGTTATTGTCAAAGCAAATCCCCATGAGGCGGACATCCATGCCATCGTCGCGCCAGCAGTCCATGAGGGGCACTCCGTAAGTCCGATAACATTGCATCTTGCATTGATCGACGGTGTCACCAGCGAGATACAAGGATGGATCCTTCTGGCATCTCAGGACGCCATTGCTCTTATAGGTGCCTTGGTTGTCGACCTCGAAATCGTGTTGAATCGGTTTGAATTGCCGGTCGAAGGCATCCATTCGGTCGGCGAATTTGCGTAGCCGCTGGGCAAAGTCCCGGGCATCCAAAATGGTGTAGCGCGTCGAGGAGTTCAGGATGGAGATACTGCAATTGGTGTCGCCGCGCATCTGATTTTGCCGGCATTGCTCGATAAAGACGTCGAGCTGCGCTGCCAGCCGGCGCGCCCGGTCGGCTTCGGAGCCGCACTGTTGCGTCTTTTGCTGCTGCGCGGAGGCGTACAGCGTAAGAATTGTTGTTATCGCGAAGAACAGAATGGACGCCGCGAAGAAGGTTTTGCGCATCTTTATCACCTCACAAAGTGTCAGCTAAGATGGCAGTTGTCAGCGTTTGCAACGGCAAAATGCGGACAGCAACACCGATAGTATCGTAGCCGTAAGTTTGCCTGTACGGCAAGTCCCTGCCTGGACAGCCTTGCCCTGACCCTGTCGAAGGTTCCAGTCCCCCCCGCCGCAAGTGGCTTAATCCTCATTTATTGCAGAAAAGCGAGTAAATAGGGAAAATGCTCGCGCATTGCGCTTCCCAAATAACCCAATTTTGCGCAAAAAACCTCTACTTCGAAGTAGAGGTTCTTGTTACGCGACTTCGTCCCACAACTGATCGCTGTTAGCTGTTAGCTGTTAGCTGTTAGCTGTTAGCTATTAGCTGTCTTTCCCGTCATCTCCTCACGCATCTTCGCAATCTCGTTGCGCGTCGCATCGGCGGCCACGCGACGGTCGCGATAAACGCGCGTCTGGCCAAAACGCACCACGGCGGAGAAGCCCGCAACTCCCAGAACCTTCAGGAGATGCGTCGTGAACGTCTCGTCGCCATACCAGCACAGTTCCTTCTCCGGGGTGCCGTCCTCGATCACGTAGCGGACGGCGGCCGTGGTAATCTGCGTGCCGGTCGAGGTGGCTGGATCAATGAGCCGGGGATGGAAGGGCAGCAACTGGCTGCCGTCCGTGCTGGTCCCTTCCGGAAATAGCAGAATCGGAATGGGTTGCTTGAGCCGCTCCACCATCTGATCGGCTACGCTCACGGCGCTCTCATGGCTGGTGCGGTCCAGGAAAATGGTTCCGCTGACGTGCGCCGACCAGCCGAAGATGGGCCATCCGCCTATCTCAATCTTGGCCACAAAGAAGCAAGGCATGGCCGCCGAGAGGATCAGAACATCGAGGTAGCTGAGGTGGTTGGAGACTACCAGCCCTTGCGTAGGTGGTGTGCCTTCAACACGATAGTGGATACCCACGCAGGCCATGATGACCTTGGCGGTATACTGCGCCCACTGCGCGCGGCGTTTCATGGGTAGCGGGCCGCGCAAGCGAATCAACCAATAGCGGAAGATGCAGAAGGCTAAAGCCAATACCAGCGCCACAGCGCGCCGGATGGTGCGAAAGATCATGTACTCAGGGGAGCCAGGAAGCGGTTGCGCGCCGAGGGCAAAAGCAACTTCAGATCGAGCAGCGTAAGAAAATCGATGGTGCCAAACTCCCGGTCCCAGGCTGGCGGTCCGCAGATGCGCGCCCCAAGGGTCAGGTAGGTTTTCAGCAGCTTGGGAACATGCGTCTGAGTGGGCGCAATGTTCTCATTCGATGGGTCTTGCTGGCAGGGCAACGGCTGTGCTTGTGCGCCCTCATGCTCGCTGGGACAGGCGTAAGCGGCGGTCGGCGCAGTCTCGAACTCCGGTGAAACCCGGTAGCGTTCAAGCTGGTGATATACCCGCCAGCCCTCCACCGGATCTTTCGAAGTCAACGAAGAGCAGCCGACCAGGTAACGCAATCCCATGTCGTTAGCATACTGGGCAATGCCCCGCCACAGCAAGGTAAGCACTTCCGGCGTTCGATGCTCCCGATCGATGGAGGCACGGCCCAGTTCCAGAATGTCCGCGCGCAGCGGCTCATAGGCGGCAAAATCAAACTCCTGCTCGGAATAGTAGCCCAGATTGCGCGCCGCGGTAGCGCCGGACTGCATCCGGTACGTGCCCACAACACGCTTGGCCGGGTTGCTCTCCAGCTTGTCCTCCACCAGCAGGTGCTCGCAAAAGAGGTCAAACTGGTCTGTATCCAGGCCAGTGTTGTAGGAGCTGGCCAATCCCTCGTTCAGCTCTATATTGAAGACTTTGAAGCGAAGCCGGCAGGCGGCATCGCGATCTTCAACGCTCTCAGCCAGCCTCACGCGGTAACGGCCAACCTCGGCATGAATGCGCGGCTTAATCTGAGCCGGAGGCGGGTATGGTAATTGGGTGGAAAATCCTGGTTCTACCAGAGGGATGGAACCAACTGCCAGCTTTAGCGGAACCTTCTGCTCAGTGTGCGCGATCACGCAAGCAGTATCCGCTGAGACCTGTGAAGGAATGGTCAATCCCGTGCAAATACAGTGCAAATATATTGTTCAGCCTGTAACCCGGCTGTGACACAGAGGCCCTCCTTGCAGGGAGAGCCTCTGGTAACATCAGTAACTCGAATTGCCGTAGGTCAGCTTCACCCGCCCGCGATGGAGGGAATCACCAGCACCTCGTCGCCCTCCTGAAAGCGGTAATTCTCATTGCCCAGGAAGCGGATGTCCTCCTCGTTTACATAAAAATTGATAAACCGCCGGATCTGCCCGTCCTCGCCGCGCAGGTGCTTGCGTAGAGCCGGAAAACGGTCCTCGATCTCGGTGATCAGCTCCGGCAGATTGGCTGCTGCGCTGGTTATCTCGCGCGCGTTGTTGGTGTGTTTCTGAAAAGCATTGGGCAACAGGACTCTAACGGCCATTGGTTTCTCCCGCCAGGACCAGGTCCTGACTATGTGCTGAGCTGCTTTCGTTGTGTTCTTCCACAAAGGCTTCAAAGTCGCTGAGCCGGGGACGGATTGCCTGGCTCTGCTCGTAAGCTCCGTTCAGGCAATCGGTGGTCTTCAGGCCGTTGCCGGTAATGCAGATGACGGTCAGCTCATCGGGCCGGATGCGCCCATGAGCATAGAGCCGCGCGGTGACCGCCGTGGTCACGCCGCCAGCCGTCTCGGCAAAGACGCCCTCAGTCTCCGCCAGCTCCTGCATGGCTGAAATAATCTCCACATCCGACACATCCTCAGCCCAGCCGCCCGTGGCGCGGATGGCGCGCGACGCATACGTGCCATCTGCCGGGTTGCCGATGGCCAGTGAGCGCGCAATGGTGTTGGGCCGCTGTGGCTCAATTACGTCTGTCCCGTTCTTGACCGCCTGGATGATGGGCGAGCAGCCGGTAGCCTGCGCTCCGAAGAAGCGCACCGGCTTGTCCTCGACCAGGCCGAGCGCGATCAGCTCATCGAAAGCCTTGCGAATCTTCGTAATCAGCGATCCGCCGGCCATGGGGCAAACTATGTTGTCCGGCAGCCTCCAGCCCAGTTGTTCGGCAATCTCAAAGCCCACCGTCTTGGAGCCCTCGGCGTAAAAGGGGCGCAGGTTCACGTTCACAAAGCCCCAGTTGTAGCGGTCGGCAATCTGCGACGAGAGTCGGTTGACGTGGTCGTAGTTGCCCTTTACGCGCACCAGCGTGGCCCCATAAACCTGGGTGTTGAGAATCTTGGCCGGCTCCAGATCGTCGGGAATCAGGATGAAGGTTTTCAGTCCCAGCCGCGCTGCCTGCGCGGCCACGGCATTGGCCAGGTTGCCGGTGGACGAGCAGCCCACCGTGTCGAAGCCAAAGGCCTGCGCGTTGGCCAGCGCCACGGCCACCACGCGATCTTTGAAGCTGAGCGTGGGCGGGCAGACGGCGTCGTTCTTCAGGAAGAGATTGCTGGCGCCGATGCGCGCGCCCAGCCGGGGAGCCTTCATCAGCGGCGTCAACCCCACCGGCGTCTGCGGCTGATAGCTGTCGCTCACCGGCAGCAGCGCACGATAACGCCACATATTCAGCGGTCCCTGTTGGATGGCCTCGCGGGTAAAGCGGGTGCGGGCGTATTCCAGATCAAAAACCACCTCGAGCGGAGAAAAACACTCGTCACAGATGGAAAGCGGCTGAATCCCGTAGGATTTGCCACATTCCCGGCAGCGCAATTCGTAAGCAGTCGTCATTCATCCCTCGCAAGCGCGAGCGGCTGTAATATACGAGCGCGTGACCGGCTCAAAAGAGCGAACGTGAAGTGACTCGAAGTACCTTGCGAGACGCCTCAATCAAGAGTGCTGAAGCGACCCCCGAATCTCATGTTCCCCAATACGGGCGAGAGTTGACACCATACTCCTGGTTTGCCCAGGCAGGTTGTCGTGGCGTCACAGGGCTCGTCCCTCAGCCACTCTGCATGAAATCCAGGCTTGCCTTGGGGGGCAAACTGGAATGATTCATTTATACCACAAAGATGAATGAATACGCAAACATGTTTGCAGCGAATGGTATCCTGCCGGATTTCAAAGGTCATTTCGGGAATTGAATGCGTAAATGGACCGTGGTTTGCCGTCTGTATTCAGGAGTCTTCACCGGCAAACCTAATTCGTGTAAATCCGCACGTAGTCCACCAGCATTTCTGAAGGAAACGGGGTGGAAGCGTTGGGGCTTCCGGGCCAATCGCCTCCCACGGCCAGGTTAATAAGGATAAAGTTGCTCTGGCCAGCGTCAAAGGGCCATACCGCGCCGCTTAAAGCGCTGATGCTCGAGGTCGTATAGGTGACGTAGGGATGGGTTGGGTCGTCCACATAGTAGGCCACGCTGCCCTTGGTCCAGATCATGCCGTAGGTGTGCCAGCCTGCCGCTGTTTGCCCGCTGGGAAAGTCGAAAACCGTGCCAAGATTGCCACCAGTGAAGCCGGTTCCGTGAATCGAGCCTTGGTTCCAGTCGGGCGTGGTTGCCGCGTTGATCCGCTCCAGCACATCCATTTCGCCGCAGGCTGGCCAGTTAACAGTGGCGATGTTGTTGCCCATCAGCCAGGCCGCCGGCCATAAGCCCTGTGCCTCTGGCACCTGGGCGCGCACCTCAAACCGGCCGTACTGAAAACTAAACAGACCCTGGGTCTTCAAACGCGCCGACGTGTAGACGCCTGCCGAAGGCTGCTGCGCAACAATATGCAGGTAACCGTCGGTGCCCACGTAGGCGTTCGGGTTCGCCGTCGAGCACGGTGAAGTGGTCGAGCCCCATGCACAATAGTTTTCAAGCTCGTTATTGCCAAAACCGCTGTTGCCGGTGTCGTAGGTCCAGACCAGCGGATTGGGCTGCGCATTGGCGCTGGTGGTGTTGGTAAACTCGTCGGACCAGACCAGCGTTCCCGAGGGGATGTTGGGCGTGAATGTCTGACTGGCGACGGTGCTGTCCGTGCTGCCCGAGACCACGGCGATGGCCTTGACCGTCAGATTCGAAGCCACCAGAAACGGCGCTTCATAAATTTGCGAGGCGGTAGTGGGCGTTGAACCGTCTACGGTGTAGTAAATAATGGCGCCGGAGGCTGCTGTCAGGCTCACCACCACGGCGCCGTTCTGCGCATTCGTAGTGGTGATAATGGGTGCAGCCGTTGTCGTGACATGGGTTGAAGTTAAACCTCCTCCGCCGCATCCCCACAACAATGCACACGATAACACAATCGCTGCCAGCATCACCGCACCTGCCCGCATTCTGCGTCTCCGTAATTGAGAGCAGCAGGAATGACACACGTCCCGCTGGAACCATCAAAACACTGTCAAATTGCAAGTGTCAAACATGGCTGGATTGGATCATTTAACGTTGGTCGATTCCTAGCCATTCTGAATATCTCGGCAGCAAGACGCAGGTGAAGAGCGCCACATGTATGGCTGCCGGCATCCCCTGCGGGGCATTTCGCACCGCTGCTTCCGCGCCTAACTGGTAATTTTTTACTATTCCTTAGGATGTGGGGTAACCGGCAACAGGCCTGATTTAGAGCATTTTTTATCCGCTGTTGACGGTTTCCAGATACAATTAAAGAATGGGTACAGAAGCGATACTAATCGGTTCGTCGACTCAGGCTACGGCCGTCGCCCATAACCATAAAGAAGATAGGCAGAAGGACCAGGCTTCCCAGCTTCAGGAACTGACCACCGAGTGCCAGAACGAAGCTTCTCAAGGCTTTGACACCAAATCCGCGCTCGATATCGCCCGCATTATCAATCACGAGGATGCCAAGGTTGCGGCAGCGGTCAAGAAGGCGATTCCAGAGATCGCGCAGGTCATTGACCAGGTGGCACGCAGCCTGCGCGACGGCGGCCGGCTTATCTACGTCGGCGCCGGCTCCAGTGGACGGATTGCTGCGTTGGATGCCGCCGAGTGCCCGCCCTCCTATTCGACGGCCCCCGGACAGGTACAATACATCATGGCTGGCGGACCCAAGGCGCTGGCCTCGGCTGTCGAGGTCAACGAAGACTCTGAAGAGCTTGGCCAGCGGGACATCGCCCGCCGCCGTCCCACACGCAAGGACGTTGTCATCGGCGTCTCAGCTTCCGGCCGCACTCCCTACGTGGTGGCCGCCGTGGCCTATGCCCGCGCTCGTGGAGCTCACACCGCCGCCGTCACCTGCAATCAGGGAACTCCGCTGGCCGCCGCTGCGGAGATCGTCGTCGTTGCAGACGTGGGTCCCGAGGTCATTTGTGGCTCCACGCGCTTGAAGGCCGGCAGCGCTCAGAAGATGATCCTCAACATGATCACCACAGGCGCCATGACCCGCCTGGGCTACGTCTACGAAAACCTGATGGTCAACGTCCACATGCAGAACTCCAAGTTGGTGGAGCGTGGCATCCGCATCCTCATGTGCGCATGTAAGATCGACCGCGCCACCGCCGTCGAAACCATCAAGTGCGCCGGACGCAGCGTCCCCGTGGCCCTGGTCATGCTCAAGGCTAAAGTTGACAAGCCGGAGGCTATCCGCCGCCTGGCCAAGTCCGACGGCAACGTCCGCCTGGCCATCGAAGACAATGTGCTGGAGCTGTAGCTGAAGACGTAACGCTGGTTAGTCTGGGTATCCATCCTCGCGAATCACTCCGCTCCCCTGCCCATCCAGCCCCGCAATTTACACTAGAACACCAGGGGCATCTCGGCATTCCCAGGAGCAGTTCGGCAAGTATGGATAGATTTGTCATTCGCGGCGGTAATCCGTTGCTAGGCACGATTCGCGTTTCGGGCGCAAAAAACTCGGCACTGCCCTGCATGGCGGCGGCGATTCTCACCGAGGACGAGGTTACCCTCGAAAACATTCCCCAGGTGTGGGACATCGCCACCCAGCAGCGGCTGCTCTCGTCGATGGGCGCCGAGGTCCACCCAGCCGATGCGCCGAATTCCACCACCATCAGTTGCCGCACGCTCTCCCACCCCATCGCAAAATACGAGATCGTGAGGACCATGCGCGCCAGTTCCCTGGTGCTTGGCCCGCTCATTGCCCGCACTGGAAGGTCGCAGGTGGCCATGCCGGGCGGATGCGCCATCGGCGGCCGGCCCATCGATCTGCACATCAAGGGCCTGGAAAAGATGGGCGTACGCATCACCCAGGAGCACGGCTATCTCGATGCGCGGACGGAGCATCTGCACGGCGCGCACCTGCTCTTTGACAAAATCACCGTCACCGGGACCGAAGACCTGTTGATGGCCGCCGTGCTGGCCGAGGGCGAAACGCTGATGGAGAACTGCGCGCGAGAGCCCGAGGTTGCCGACCTGGCCGCGCTGCTCACTGCAATGGGCGCGAAGATCGAAGGCGCGGGGACTTCGACGATTCGCGTGCAAGGCGTCAGCCGAATGCATGGCGCGCGCTACCGCATCAATCCCGACCGCATCGAGGCGGGAACCTTCCTGGTAGCCGGCGTCATCACCGGCGGAGATCTGACGGTGGCCGCTTGTAATCCAACGCACCTGAGCGCCGTAATCAACAAGTTACAAGAGGCTGGCGCTGGTGTGGAGATTCTCGGCGACGATTCTGTGCGCGTTCGCTCCAGCGGCAAGCTGCGTGCCGCCGACATCTCCACTGAGGAGTATCCCGGATTTCCCACCGACATGCAGGCGCAATACATGGCGCTGGCCACACAGGCCGAGGGTGTCAGCATGGTCCAGGAGAATATTTTCGAGAATCGCTTCATGCACGTGCGGGAACTGGCGCGGATGGGCGCGAATATCAAAGTGGAAGGCCGCACGGCCACGGTGCGCGGACCGGCCAAGCTCTCTGCCGCGGCCGTGATGTGCTCGGACCTGCGGGCTTCCGCCTCGCTGGTGCTGGCGGCACTGGTCGCCGACGGCGAGTCCATCCTCGACCGCGTTTATCACATCGACCGCGGCTATGAGCGCATTGAAGAGAAGCTAGCCGGTGTAGGCGCCGAGATTCATCGCATGGGCAACGTCTTTGCATCCAAAGGCGAACAGACAGCCGCCGATTGATCGCCTGGTGCCCATATTTCGTTAACGGTGAAAAAAATATAGTTGATTGCTCACAGAAAGGCCCGGATGCGCTCCGGGCCATTTCCATTTCAGCTTCTCAAAAGTAGCAACAGCTAGTAGCTGTTCTTACTATCCGCGTCCACCGCCACCGGGGCGGCGGCGGCGACGGCGTGACTTGTTGTCCGGCTTCGGCCTGCCCGCGCCTGCCGGCTGGCCAACTGGAGCAGGAACGCCATCGATGCGGTTGAAGTTCGGCTCGCTCTCCTCGTCGAACTCCCCGCCAACTTCCTCGTCAAAGTCGTCTCCGCCTTCGATCAGGATGGTGCTCTTGTTGGACGTGGGCTGACGCTCGTCGAACTCATTGAGCGGCTTGCTCTGCCTGGGCGGCGCAACGGGCGCGGCCTGAGCTCCGGAGGCGGAAAGCTCCACCTCATCTGTCGCTGTCGGAGCCGACAACCCCAGCTTGGCCTTCTGCTCCTTGATGAGTGCCTTGCGGCTGAGCTTGATGCGATTGCCCTCGATGGCCAGAACCTTGACCATCACTTGATCGCCCTCGCGCAGCTCGTCCTTCACTTCCTTCACGCGATGCTCGGCGATCTCGGAGATGTGCAGCAGGCCATCGGTGCCGGGGAAGAGCTCGACAAACGCGCCGAACTCCGCCAGCCGCACCACCTTGCCCAGATATACCTTGCCGATCTCCGGCACGGCGGTGAGGTTGCCGATCATTTCCAGCGCCTTCTTCAGGCCATCGGCGTCGCAGGAGGCAACATTGACCCGGCCGGTGTCGTCCACATCGATCTTTGCGCCGGTCTGCTCGATGATGCTGCGGATGGTTGCGCCGCCCTTTCCGATCAGATCGCGAATCTTGTCGGTGGGAATCATGACGGTCTCGATGCGCGGCGCATACTGCGAGCGCTCGGTGCGCGGCCCGTCCAGCGCGGCGTCCATCTTGTCCAGCAGGAAGAGCCGTCCCTTGCGCGCCTGTTCCATCGCCTGGGAAAGAATCTCATGCGTCAGGCCGCCGATCTTGATGTCCATCTGCAGCGCGGTGATGCCCTTGCGCGTGCCGGCTACCTTGAAGTCCATATCGCCGTAGTGATCTTCCGCGCCGGCAATGTCAGTGAGGATGGCGTAATCGTCGCCCTCCTTCACCAGGCCCATCGCCACTCCGGCCACAGCTCCCTTGAGAGCGATGCCGGCATCAAAAAGCGCCAGGCTCGCGCCACAAACCGTGGCCATCGAAGAAGAGCCGTTTGACTCCAGGATGTCACTGACAATGCGGATGGTGTAAGGTGACTCCTCGGGGCTGGGCAGAACCGCTGTGATGGCGCGTTCCGCCAGCGCTCCGTGGCCGATCTCACGCCTGCCAGTGCCGGTCATGCGGCCCGTTTCGCCCACGCAGAACGGCGGAAAGTTGTAGTGCAGCATAAAGGGCTTCTTCCTCTCGCCCTCATAGCTCTCCAGCCGCTGCCCATCGTCCTGGGTGCCCAGCGTGGCCGTCACCAATGCCTGCGTCTCGCCGCGCGTAAACAGCGCCGAGCCGTGCACGCGGGGCAGCACGCTGGTCTCGATGGTAATTTGCCGAATCTCATCAAAGAGGCGCCGGTCAGGCCGGATGCGCTCCTTGGTCACCTGCTCGCGGAAGATTTGCTCTCTCAGTTTTTCGTAGTAGTGAGCCAGCTTCTTTTTGGCGACCAGGTCTTCTGCGGGCAACTCGGCGGCCAACTCGTCCTTGATCGCCTTAATCAGATTCTGGCTTTCCAGCTTGGGGTGCGTCTGGGTGTCCAGAGCGTCCTTGAGTCGGTCTTCGATCCTGGCCTTGAGCTCCGCAAAGTAGACCTCGTCAAACTCCGGCGCGACAAAGGCCCTCTTCGGCTTGCCGGCCAAGGCCACCAGCTCATCGATGGCCGCAATAATCTTCTTGATCTCCGCGTGGCCAAACTCGATGGCCGCCAGAATCGTCTCTTCAGACTCTTCCTTGGCGCCCGACTCGATCATCACGATGCCATCTTTGTGGCCGACAACCATGATGTTGACCGTAGTGGCGGCGCGCTCGGCATAGGTGGGGTTGATGACAAACTGGCCTTCCACGCGGCCCACGCGCACCGCGCCCACCGTGGCGCTAAAGGGAATGTCACTGAGCGCCAGCGCGCATGCGGCGGCGTTGATGCCCACCACGTCGGGATCGTTCTCCTTGTCGGCGGAAAAAACCAGCGCGATCAGCTGGGTCTCGTTGCGAAAGCCCTCGGGAAAGAGCGGGCGCAGGGGACGGTCAATCTGGCGGCAGGTCAGCACCTCTTTTTCGCTGGGCCGGCCTTCGCGCTTGATAAAGCCGCCGGGAATGCGCCCGCCGGCGTAGGTGTATTCGCGGTAATCCACGGTGAGGGGGAAAAAGTCGATGCCTTCCCGGGCTTCGGGAGAGGCTACGGCGGTGGCCAGAACGACGGTTTCGCCCGTGCTCACCAGTGCGGCGCCAGAGGCCTGCTTGGCCATGCGCCCCGTCTCAAAAACCAGCCGCTTGCCACCGGCAAGCTCGGCTGCTACTTCGTGCTTAGACATAGTGTCCTCGTTTCATTGTGTTCGCTTGGGAATCTTGTGTTGAGAAGACGCCGGAAGGTAAATTCCCGGAGAGTAAATTCAGGAACGCGTTCAGCCCATAGCTCAGCGCCGTCCCTGGCAGCGGGTCGCGTTCGCCAGGTACACCATGGCCCCAGGTCCTGTTGAGATCGGGGGCCGTGACCAATCTTCGGTCTGGGCGCTTCCGGGTCAATGTTGGCTTTCTGGGCCGGCTCTCTGGCTACTTGCGGATACCGAGTTTGCCGATAACTTCGCGGTAGCGATCGGTATCGTGCGTCTTCAGGTAATCCAGAAGGCGGCGGCGCTTGCTGACCAACTGCAAAAGACCACGCCGGGAAGCGTGGTCCTTACTGTGCGTCTTGAAGTGTTCGGTCAGTTCGCTGATGCGCGCACTCAGAATCGCGATCTGAACCTCCGGCGAGCCGGTGTCCTTATCGTGTGTGCGGAAGCTTTCAATCAGGGTTGTTTTCTTGGCGGTCGCCAGCACGGCGTTTGTTGCTCCTCTTGTCTTCTCAGTCCACTCTCAGGTGTCTATTGAGAGATTACCATGAATCAGCCCCGTAGCGCCATTTCAAGCCCTGCGATTTTAGCTAGAACCAGAATGGAAACCCCTTCCGGTTAGCGCACCCCAAAACGGAGGTGAGAATACCTCTACCGTTCCGCCTCCCGCCAGTAATTCGCCCGCGCCACAATCCGCGCGCCGTAATCCTGCGCCAGCCGCACACGAATCGTATGCAAGCCCGGTGTCGGGTCCGAGGGGCTGAAGGTAATCAGGTAGCGGTTGCGGGCGTGCTGGGCCGACTCCACTACCCGGCTCTCAAAAGCCTTGTCGCCGGTGAAAACGTGGTACTCGCCTCCGCTCATGTGGGCAATCTCTTTGGTCACATTCTTCTTGAAGGCCTGCATCACCAGGAACAGCGCAGAGACCATGTCCATGGCCCGGTCGTCGCCTGAATCCCTGATGTCGTGCGCCAGTTCGGCGCGCGCCGGCGTGAATGAAACGCTCAGCACCAGCACGTCGGACCGGCCGATCTTCTCGATCAGTTGCTCCGTCTTGGTGTGCTTGCTGCCGTGATCGCGCTCTTCGCTGATCAGCAGGAGCACGCGACGGCATTCCTTGGGCTGGGTTTCAAGCAGATCGACGGCGTAACTGACCGTATCGAGAATCGCGTCGCCGCCGTCGCCCGGTTGCAGATGCTTGAGGGCCTGGTTCACCACATCGCTGGAGTGCGTGAAGTCGCTAATAAGATGCGGTTTCGAATCAAAGCCCACCAGCGCTGCCTGACCCTTGCCGTCAGCAAGGAACAGATCCAGCAGCGGGCCCAGCTTGGCCAGCTTGTTGAATTCGAGCACACTGACGCCGCCCAGCTCGACCGCTACCACCAGCGCTACCGGCGCCGTGTCCATCTCCTCCTGCACGCGAATCTTCTGCGGCACGCCGTTATCTTCGAGGATAAAATCCTGTGGCTTGAGTCCGTAGATAACGCCCCCGCCCGGTTTTTCCACCAGCGTGGGCACCAGCACCTCGTTGGTCGTCACGCGCAGGGTGGGAATCTCGGTGTGGGCCTTGGGCAGCGGAAGAGGAGGTTCTGCCGGAGGCATCTGCTGCGCGCCGGCGAACGCGGCGGTGACCAGCAACGCCGTACTCGCAAGAATGGAAGGTCGTAATAAGAGGAATCCCATACAATGTAAAGTTTACAGTGCTCAGTGATCAGCTTATATTTGCCGGCTGTTCGCTGTTAGCTGCTTTTCCGCACTTCGCGGTCCGTGCGGCGAATCCAGGCAAGGTAGCTCAAAAGTTCCCAGCGATAACTCCACAAAAATCCCAGAACATCTTTGGATGTCAGCGTTTCCGCCCGCTTGCCGCTGTAAGTCTCCACCCGCCAGCGCAGATAATCGCTGCGCCACGGAGCCAGCCGGTGGCCGCGCGTTGCATTCCAGAGGAAACGGAGCCGAGCGAACATAGAAAACCCTTTGCCCTGAGTATAGACGGATAAGCCAGTGCGAGCGAAAAGTGGGTAGTGTCTGAAATCTGCGTTGAATAAAAACAGCTAACGGTTGCTTTTTGTTCCTGCCCGTCCTATTGTCGAATCATGCCAACGAACCATACCGAACTCCACACACTGAAAAACCTGCTCTCACAGGCCGACAGGATTCTCGAAACTACTCCCGAACTGCCGGAGAATCGAACCGCTGCTTGCCGGGAGCTGCTAGGCTCTGCCCTGGCCCTCACTGACGATCTGCTCAAGCAATCCAGCCCAGCAACCTCTGCCGCTGTTTTAGGACGTAAGGGCGGCAGCACAACCGCCCGTAGGCATGGTCCTGAGCATTACCGCCAGATGGCCGCGCAGCGCAAGACTCACGGTGGCGGCAGGCCCCGGAAAAAAGCCGAGTAGAACATCCCCCGCAAACGATAGAATGGGTAATCTCAAAAACGAAAGCCCGGCGCGATGGCCGGGACTTCCGACGTGCGGCTGGATACCCTCATCGTAAGCCCCTTCACCGTGCCGGTGCAAGGCCGGAATGTGTCCAAAAGCTGATACTCCTGACAGTTGGGAAAGCATAGCCGAGCTAATGCACTCCATTGAACCGACCCTGGAGAGCGATCTTTCTTATTGCCTGCATCATCCGCCGTGCCCTGTCAAACATCCCGCTACGACCGCTCTAATTGCAGAGTACATCAAGCGTGTTGAATTGCTTTTAAGCAGATCGCGGATGGGCAGAGATGGTATGAAGGATTTGGCTCAGAACCACCCATATCTCACTGAAGAAATCAAGGAAATCGAACAATGGATTAAACAAAGAAAACCAAATGCCTCAGTACATGGTCTCTCAGAGGAAGATCAAGACACCCTTGGTGATTGGCTCATAAAGCACGTGAGTCCCTCTTATTCGAGGGCTAGACGATTCGTGGCGGGGGTTTCCAAATCACTTAGCAAAAAAGGAGCGCCGAGCAAGAGGATACATACGCTAAAAATCCTTGACGCTCGCATAGCGAACGGGTGGTCATATTCTGTAGTTGCCGCTAAGATGTGCGATTGCGATAAGAAAAAACATGATGCGCATTGCGCTGACAGTATTCGTAAAAGGCTCAAAGAGTTAGAAGAGTTCCTAACCCGATATGGGATCAATCTCAAATCAATGGACCCCGGAGAAAAGTAGGGATATATTTTTCTCCACCCCGGAATTTAATCAACGCTGACTTTTTTTCCGCCCGGAAATAGATACCTACCTGTTTTTCTCCAATTCCCAAGACTCACACAATGGATTCAACTAAAAACATGGCGCATTAGATACGAATTCGTGGGCCACCAACCCCGAACGCACGACGGGGGAGCATTTCTGCTCCCCCGGATTCGTTGGTATGCGGATGTGGTGGAATGGCAAACACAGCGGTCTCTAAAACCGCCATCTCGTGACAGGGATTTGTGGGTTCGACTCCCACCGTCCGCACCATTCACAGAATAGCCCATAAACCCTTTCAATTCAACAGATAAATTGTGGATTTTTAGCTCATTTTTCCCTTGACAAACAACTAGCGGTAGCAGTATTATTTAACCATGATGAGCGATACAAAGGTAGTAAAAACAATGACTTGCCCGACATGCAACGGCGATTGTCAACGCTTCGGGAAACACCGTAACGGCCTTCGCCGGTTTCGCTGCCCGAACTGCAAAAAGACGTACACCGAAAGCCATGAGCGCACGCTCGGCACGATGTACATTCCCCAAGATCGGGCCGTTATGGCCCTGCGGCTCTTGCTTGAAGGCAACTCGATTCGCAGCACGGAGCGGATTACCGGACTGGACCGGAATACGATCATGAGCCTACTGGTTAAGGCCGGGGACTGCTGCGAAACGCTCTTCGCATCGAAGATCATCAACCTTCCGGTCACAGATGTCCAGGCGGATGAGATTTGGGGATTCTGCTTCAAAAAAGAGGGCCACAAGTGGGACCACGAAAAGGACATTGCCGAGATCGGAGACGCATACTGTTTCGTGGGGATCGAACGGCACACAAAACTGGTTCTGGCTTGGCATCTTGGCAAACGGGACCAACGGGCAACGGATACTTTCATCGGCAAACTACGCTATGCCACAGACGGTAATCGCTACCAGTTCACAACAGATGGTTTCAGACCCTATATCAGCGCCGTCAAACTGTACCTCAAGGGCATTGTGGACTTCGCGCAACTCGTGAAGATTTACTCTTCTTCCCGCGAAGGCGAACAGCGTTACAGTGCTGGCGACGTTGTGGAGGCGGTCCCAGTCCCCATCATGGGCCTACCGAAGCGGGAACGGATTTGCACATCTCATATCGAGCGCCAGAACCTAAGCATCAGAATGGGGATGCGCCGCATGACGCGGCTGACCAACGCTTTCTCTAAGAAATGGGCGAACCTGAAAGCGGCTTATGCGCTTTGGTTCGCGTACTACAACTTCTGCCGGGTACATCAGACGTTGCGCGTCACACCCGCGATGGAGGCAGGTATTACCGACCACATCTGGACAATCGCAGAGTTGATCGCGTAGGCTTACATCCTCAATTTCTTACAGGAGGGAAAGCCTATGTTGAAACCAGACGCGGAAACAAAACAATTTTGGATGCTCACGTTCCAACTATTGCGAGATCATGAGACAGAGATTCACCGGATGCGGATTTTGCTGGAAGCGATTCAGAGTTTCTTGGTATCGCACTCACCAGACTTCCAATCTTTTCTACAGGAAACCACCGCGAATCTAGAGCGTCGCGATAGTGCCTACGCTCTTCGATCAGCTCAGAGAATTGACGACATACTTCGGTTGCTTCAGAAGGATTAACCGTCATTGCTTCTTGCATTGAGCACACTCCAGTAGTACCATTGGATTGCGCTCACAAATGGTTTCGCAGACAGCCCGCCTGGCAGCGGGCCGTTTTGCGTTTGACCTAATTATTCTCAGTATAATCCTCTCAGAGATTCTACGCGCGAGGAGGAAGCAATGATTGAAGTGGGAAGAAGAATTGTTCACAAGGATGGCCGAGCGGCAATTTACCTAGGCCAAGAAATTGACTATTCCGATTACTCGGAATTCAAAAAGGCGGAAACTGCCTCCAGGGTTTATGTCTTAACGTCTGGCCAACTGGAGTACTGGTCTAATGCCAGTTGGACCGAGGATATATCTTCATCTCATGCTCAGGCAGTGTTAGTGCTGAACGCGATCCCGGTGAAGATTTCCACTATCTTTTGGGGTGTGATTCTGGCTCATCTTGTTCTTGGGGCAGTGGTAGGACTGGTTCTCATTCTCTTACACTGAAACCTCCAATTATTTGCCTAGCGCCGTCGTGGTCATTCCGCCATTTCCCGCCAAATCCCGTCAACGCACATTTAAGACACCACCGAAAAGTGAGCGGCTGCCCCATCGCAGGTGGTTACGCCGGCAGCTTGCTGAACAGGTCATTCGAGGTCGAATTCAGTTGCGCGATTACATCTTCCAGCGCCGTCTGCTGCGTCTCGGTCAATGAAAGTTGCGTGGAGATGGTGGGAAGATCGGCCTGCATCAGGTTGGTCTGCGCGGTGGTCAGTTGGGATTGCACATTGCTCACGGCGTCGGAAGCGGCGGTGACCTGGGTCATGGAGTTGTCGATGGTCACACGCTGCTGGGAAACGTAGTTCAGCGCCGCGCCCAAAGCCTGCGTATCATTCACTGCCTGGGTAGTGTTAACGGTTCCGCTGGAATAATCGGCTATTAGGGCATTGAGCGCTCCAAAGACGCTGTTCGACGCCGTGCCCAGAAAAATCTGGTCGCCCGGCACATTCAGCTGGATCTTTTGCCCATTGGGCGTCTCCAGATAGTTCACGTCTTCATCGCCGTTGTAAGTAGTGACAGTCGGCGATGTTGCGTCCGAAGTGGAAAAGGGGGCCATTGTAGTCTGCCCGCCGGCAAAGATGTACTGCCCCTGGTAACTGGTGTTGGCCAGCGAAGTCACCTCATTCAGAATGCCGGAGATCTGATTGGCGATGGATTTGACGTCGCTGGAGTTCATGGTGCCGTTATTGGCGCTGGTGGCCAGAGAAATGGCCTGTGTAAGCTGGGTAACCACGCTGCCCAAAGCCGAATCGGCCACCTGCAACTGGCCCGTTACCAGATTCGCGCTTTGCGTGAAGGAGTCGTCCTGCTGCATCTGGTTGAGCAGCAGAACATTCTCTCCCGAGGCCACCGGATCCTGGCTCAGGGAGGTCACGCGCACCCCGCTCGACAGTTCGGAGGTCAATTGCTGCTCGCTCGCCTGAGCCTGATCCAGCGAACCCGCCAGATTCGTAACGTAAAAAGGATCCACACGCATCGCATTCCTCTTCCCTGTTCCCTATTCCCAGCCGGGGTCCCCAGCGACAGGTTTTGGTAGCTGGGGTGGCTATTCTCTGTCTTTAAGACACCGCCGTCTGATCCCCCAGATTCAACGCCGCGGCCATAACCGTGTTCAACATCGCGAAGACCTGGGAAGCCGCCTGATAACTGCGCTCCAGCGTGGTCATCGAAGAGGCCTCATCATTCAGATTCACGCCGCTGAGCGCATCGTTCTGCGTCTGCAACTGGGTAACCGAGGCATTCTGCGCCGTATTCTCCGTTTGCACGCCGGAGACCGTCGAACCCAGCTTGGCCACAAAACTCGAGTAGTAGTTGGTCGGCGTCTGGCCGCTCACAATCCCTTGATTGGCCATGGCGGCCATGGCCGTGGCATTCGAGTTGTCGCCCGTTCCATCTCCCGCACCGGCCGCGGCAACCTGGTTCGGATCGGTCATCACCACGCTCATGCTGGCCGCGCTGCCCGCCACTACCGTCGGTTGACTGAAGATGTAGAGGGGATTGAGCGCCGTGCCGGTGACTCCATCCAGGTCCGTCCCCGCGTTGTTCTGCGTATTGACCGCCGTGGAGATGCTGTAGGCCAGTTGATCGAGCGAGTTAAGCGCGCTCGGAATGTCGGTGTCAAGCGCCGTCAGATCACCGCCCAGAGAACCGCCGCCCGAGGCCAATTGCGAGGTGATGTTCGTGTTGCCCAGAAAGAAATTGGTGGTCCCGCTTACCATGCCGGTGGTCAACTGATAGCTCGTCCCCTCGGAGAGAAGCAACTGGCCCGAGGTGGTGGTGATCGCCAGTCCGTTGTTCTCGGTCGTAATCTGGTTGATCCCGATCAACTGCGAAAGCTGGCTGATATCGTTCTGGCGCTGGTCTTCGAGCGTTCCCGCGTCGGCGTTGGGAGAAGTGGTCTGAATCTGCTGATTGAGCTGGGCAATGGCAGAGGTTAGTGAGTTCACCTGGCTGGTCACCCCGGCCGCCTCCTGGCCCAGAGCCTCGCTCTGCGAGTACAGGCTGGCCGCGGCATTGGACACGTCTCCGGCCAGCGTACCGGCCGTGGAAAGCACGCTCTGGCGCAGCGCGTTGTCGGTGGGATTGGCCTCCAGCGACGAAAATGAATCAAAGAAGCTGGTAATGTCGCTGCCGATGTCTCCTGCCGTCGAACTGGATGATCCCGAATCCGGCGTGAACAGGGCCTGAAGCGTATTCAGCGCCGTCAGCCGCGATCCGGAGGCTGAAGCCAGCTGCTGCTGCTGGTCCAGACGCGACTCCAGCACGCGATCCCGCTCGGAAGTCGAACCCGTCTCCGTAACCCCCTGCCCGTAAGAAACTCCGTTGATGTTGAGCGGCTGATTCTCCTGCCAGTTGGGTACTTCTTGTGTGTAGCCGGGGGTGTTGGCATTGGCCACGTTGTTGGCTACAACATTCAGTGCTTCCTGATCGGCGTCCAGGGCCTGCGACATGATGCTGAATGCGGAATTAATTGTCCCCATGCCCGCTCTCCGATCGCCGCCATTCACGCGCTTGCGGCTCACTGCATTCCATGGGTCCTGCGCGGTACTCCAACCGCCCGGCGCGCAACTCGCGCAGCCGGTTCATTACATCCAGGTTGGCCCGCGTCGCCTCCAGAACCCTGGCGAATACCGCCATATCTCCCTCGGCCTCTTTGCGCTCCAGGGCCAGCGCCGCGCGAGCATCCCCATCCTGCCGCGCCGGATCGCCCTGAACCAAATCGCGGTTCAAGGCCTGGCAAGAGAGCGCCAACTCCTCCAGCCGGTCCGCATCCAGCCGCGCCAGCGCCCGCGAAGCTTCAACTACCAGCTCCTTCAGCTTCGGACGCCCGCGGCTCTCTATCATCTCCTGCAAGTGAATCGCTCCCTTCACCCCTGCCGAATTCAAGCCAGAATTACGACTGGCCTTCCAGCATCGAATCCACAACCTTCGAGGCCACATCCGATGCGGAGACGTTGTACGTTCCCGCCGCCAGCGCCGCCTGAATGCTGGCAACTTTGTCCATGCGAACCTCCGTGCCGCCAGCCGTCTGGGAGACCTCGCTGCCCGCGCTGCTGAATGTTGCCTGGTCACTGCTCAATGCGCTTCCGCCCGCCGTCGCGCCGCTCTTCTGCTGCTGCGTCTGGACCGGGGTCGCCTCGGGCGTTCCCAATAGCGACTTCAATCCTTCAAGACTGCTGCGAATATCCATAATTCATGACTCCTTGCCAAATTCATCGGCATCCCTGTTAATCACTTCAGTCATTTGTAGGTTTTCATGGCGGTATTGCCGTGCAAATTCCCGGTTACCTGAGCGGGTACCTGTGTGTTACCTTTCGGCGTAAGCTGCCGCACGATGCTGGTGGCAATCCCAAACCCTCCATGCTCACTCAGCCCCCTTCCCAACGCCTCCGAGGCGAAGGCTCCCAACGCCCCGCCCGAGCCCGAGGCCGAGTCGTTTTCCTCTCCGTCCAGATCGCTTCCGGCGGTCATCGGCTTCAATAACTCCTGCATCATCTGCGCCTCAAACTCCTGCGCCGCCTTCACCAGCCGCGGTTGCGGCGTTGCTGTTGACGAGGCCGCGCCCGCAGCCCCCGAAGCCCCTGCTGCCTCCAGTGCCCCCGTACCCGCCGTTGCCCCCGTACCCGCCGGCGTCGCTGCAATTGATAGCATCAGAGCACCTCCAGGTCGGCCTCCAGCGCGCCGGCCTCCTTCATGGCCTGCAAGATCGAGATCACATCCCGCGCTCCCGCTCCTGTCCTTTGCAATTCCTGCACCAAATCCTCCACCGTCGCCCCTTCTTTCAGATCAATGCGGTTCACTGGCTTGTCGGTAGCCTGCACCGTCGTCTGCTGTACTACCTGCGTCGTGCCTCCCGAGGATAAGGCGTTGGGCTGCGAAACCTCGTTCACGGCAACGACATTGACACTCAATCCGCCATGCAGAATCGAAACCGGCTGCAGCCGCACCGTGCCCCCGATCACCACCGTCCCGGTGCGCTCGTTTACCACCACCCGCGCCCGCGGATACACCTCCACCTCAACGCCCTCCACCTTGTCCAGCAACTCCGCAATGTCCTCGCCCGGCACGGGCACAACCTCCACCCGGCGGCTGTCCACCGCGCGCGCCCGCGGCGCGCCCAGCATTTTGTCAATCGCCGCCGCCATCTGCTCGGCGGTATGGAAATCGGCATCGTTCAGCAACACGCTGACCACGCGCATCTGCTTCAGCTCAAATGGCACCGCCCGTTCCACAAGCGCCCCGCCGGGTACCCTTCCCGTGGTCGGATGGTTCGACAACTTGGTATTGCCGCCGCCCGTAGCCATGTACCCGCCCAGCACCAGCGAGCCCTGAGCCTGGGCGTAGATCTGCCCGTCCGGACCGTACAGCGGGGTCATCAGCAGAATGCCCCCCTCCAGCGAGCGCGCATCTCCGGCCGAGGAGACGGTAATATCCACCTTATAGCCGGGGCGGCTGAAGGGCGGCAAAGTGGCCACCACAAAGACCGCCGCCATGTTCTTGACCTGCATATTGCTGGCGCTGTTTTGCCCCGTCTGGGGAACGGTGATGCCCATTCGCTCCAGCGCCGAGATCAGCGTCTGCGCCGGGAAAACCGTCTGTGAACTGTCCCCGGTGCCTCGGAGTCCCACCACCAGCCCGTAGCCCACCAGTTGATTGTCCCGAATCCCTTCGATGGTCGCTACGTCCTTGATGCGCGCCAGGTGCCCCGCCTCCTCGGAGTGGGCCGGCATTCCGAAGAGCATCGAAGCCAGCAGCAGCGCAGCAACCAGCGCAACCCACCACCAGAAGCTTGCGCCCCTCTTACAGACCACGCTCCCCTCGCGATCCGCCGTTCTGTGACTCGCAACGCGCATCCTATTCCCTGTTCCCTATTCCCTGGTCCCTGTCTTTAGAACACCAGCAGCTTCTCCAGGAAGCGCACCAGCACGTTCTGCCTGTAAGTGGAATCGTTCACGATGCCCTTGCCGGTCACTTCCAGCTCCAGATCGGTCATGGCCGTCGATTGCACCTGGTTCTGCGCACTCACATCCTCGGGGCGCACCAGACCGCGCAGCTTGATTAACTGCGTCTGCTGCGAAAAGGTCAACTGGCGCGTGGCCTGCACCACCAGCATCCCGTTGGGCAATACGTCCACCACCTCGGCGCCGAAGGTCGTCGTCAGGCTGGAGCTGGTCGTGCTCTGTCCCTGCGCCGCTAAACCCGAGGCTGCGGTCATGCCCAGCAGGTTCTGCAGGTTGTTCGAGGCTTTGAGCTTGCCGAACAGCCCCGTCAGCCCGGAGCTGGCGCTGGAAGCGCGCGAGTTCTTCACCTGCCCGCCGGTCTCTGCCGCCAGGTTTTCGCTCACCACAATCGAGACCACGTCGTGCAGACGGATGGCCTTGGCGTCGGTGCCCAGCCGCACCAACCTGCCCTCCGCGCTCCAGATCGAGCCCGGCGTCCGCACCTCCGCCGCCTGCTGCGCCCGCACCCGCTCGATATAGTTTTTGAGCGCCGCCTCGGGCGGAGTTTCCTTTCCCGCGATCCCCGGCGTCGACTTCTTCTTGAGGCTGATCGCAGCAGCCGGCTGAACCGCCGCCAGCGCCACCGCCGCCAGCAAAACCCCGGACATTAGCAAGCTATGTCTCATGGCCGCATACCCGTTATGGGTTGAAGCGCCGCGCGGCCCGGTCCCAAGGCTACGGCGCGCACCACATGGCCGCCAATCGTCAAGCGCGCGTTCAACGCATCCCCCGGAGCGGCAGGGGCAAGCGCGCGAGCTTCCAGAACCGCATCGACTATCGCCGTATGCTCCTCAACGACGATTCGGTCTCCGGCGCGAATGACGGGAAGAACCTGCGCTGAACGTGTCTCTCCCGCCGCCCGCACAGTTTTTCCGCCAGACGAGTAGCGATGAGCCGCAATCAGAACCAGCCGCCCCGGCCCGCCCGGGTCCTGGTCATTGCGCACCAGCAGCCAGCGGTCCCCGGTGTTGGGATCGTCGATCTCGCGAACAACTTCTCCACCCACTCCCAGCCCCAGAGTTTCAACTGAAGCCAATCCGCCCGACGATAGCATGACTTGTGCGTGGCCGCCGGCAAGCGACTGAGCGCCAGCCACGGACGCCGCTGCAATCAGAGCCAGTACTCCAGCGACCATCGCAACATTTGATCCCGTTCTTATCCGCCCCTTCTCCACGCCGCCCTCCCCAACCCCTGATCCCTGACCCCTGGACCCTAGTGCGTCATGTTGTTGACCTGTGAGTACATATCGTCGGCGGCCTTGATGACTTTGGAGTTTGCCTCATAGGCTCGCTGCGCCAGCACCATCTGCACAAACTCCGTGACCACATCCACATTCGAGTTCTCCAAGTACCCCTGCTGGAGTGTGCCCAATCCTTCCGTCCCGCCCGGATTGCCCAGCACCGCATCCCCGGAGCTGAGCGTGGCCTGCAACAGGTTGTTGCCCATGCTCTCCAGGCCTCCGGGGTTGGGAAAGGTGGCCAACTGAATCTGGCCCAGTTGCGAGGGGTTCTGCTGTCCCGGCAAGGTGGCGTTGACCACTCCGTACTGGGTGATGGTGACCGCCGTGGCATTGGGGGGAATGGTAATGGTGGGAATGATCGGGTCGCCGTCGGTGGTCACGATGGTGCCCTGGCTGTTGAGTTGGAACTGGCCGGCGCGGGTGTACTCGATGGTTCCATCGGGCCGCTGCACCTGGAAGAACCCGCTGCCCTCGATGGCCACATCCAGCGGGTTCGAGGTCTGGTTCAGCTCGCCCTGGGTCATGATTACTTCAGTGGCCGCCGACTTGGTGCCCAGGCCGATCTGCAGGCCCGCCGAGACCGTGGTCTGGCTCTGCGCCGCTCCCGGCGTCACCAGATTCTGGTAAACCATGTCCTGAAACTCCAGTCGCAACTGGCGAAATCCGGTGGTAGAAGAGTTGGCCAGGTTGTTGGCGATGGTGTCCAGATTCAACTGCTGCGCACTCATGCCGCTGGCTGCGGTATATAAGGCTCGAATCATTACGGCTCCTTCGTCGCCAGCTAACAGCTATCAGCTGACAGCTAACAGTTCTCTGATTCGGCAAACGATTTTCAGCGTCCGAAAGCTCGAATTGCCGATTTAATTTCCACTTTCATGACTCCAACTTCTTCCCGCCGCTGGCTACTCGCCACGTTCGCTGTTAGCTGATAGCTGTCAGCTGATAGCTGTTTTTCACACCTTGGGAATATCCTCGGTGGCGATCTTGTTGAACTCGGTATGGAAGACGGTCAACGCCTTCTGCATCATCTCCGCCTCGCGCTGTATCATGATCAGGTCCATCGTCCCCGCAATCACGCCCTGGTTGGCATTTTCAATTGCTCCCTGATGGACTGCGGCATTTTTGGAAAGCGACGGCTTAACGCCCTCCGGCGCAATGTAGTGATTAACTCCCTCGGGAGTCAGTTGCGCTCCCTTCGGAAAGGTAAACACGCCCACCGTAGCCACCACGCCGCCGGCCACCGAGAGCGCGCCATCCACGCCCACCGAGACTTGGCCGGGAGGAACGAGAATCTTTTGGCCGGCCGAGGACAGCACCGGATCGCCGGCTTCCGTCACCAGTTGCCCTTGCGGAGTGCGATGAAAGCCGCCATCGCGGGTGTAACGCAGGCCATTGGCCGTCTGCACCATGAAAAATCCCTCGCCTTCAATGGCCAGATCCAGCGGATTGCCGGTCTGCTGGATCGCGCCCTGGTCCAGGTTGAGCCGGTCGCCGCCCAGCAGGCCGTAGTTGTTCACCGTCCGCCCCAACTGGGAGTCCTGGGCGTCTGGCCCCATCAGCACCGAGCGAAAGTACTCCTGCTCGGCGCGGTAGCCGGGGGTCGACGCATTGGCCAGATTAGTGGCCGCGATGTCCAGAGCCTGGGTGCGCGCCACCAGCCCGGTCATCGCCGCGTAGTATCCGCTGTCCATCGGACGCCCCTCCTCCATCAGGAGGGGGTTATTGCAGGTAGAGGACCGGAAGAGACTCGGAAGTGATTAGAGGAGCATCATAATTGGGGAAAGACAGGGAACAGGGAATAGAAAGCAGTGCATAGGGGTTAGGGAGCGGTGAACAGGGCAGCGCCAGTCTCTAGCTGTTAGCTGACCCCTGTTCCCTGCATTATTGAAGGCCATCGCAGATGATGGTGACTTCGAAGCTGGCGTCGTCGAACTTGAAGGTGTGGTGAAGCTTGAACTCGGGAGCCTGAACGTGGATTTTGTAATCCCGCCCGGTGATCACGGCGGGAATCGACAGGCTGCAGTTGGCCGCCAAATCCGGCACCTTGCCCTTCCACGCCCCGGCCAGCATATTGCAGATTTCGCCGATCCCGTCCTTGACGGTATCGTCTACCTCCTCGAATTCCATGCCTGTCATGTGCGCGGCGATCCTGATGGCCGCCGAGGACCCGCTGCGGAAGACACAGGCTCCACTCAACAGGCCGCCAAAGCCCACCACCGCGGTTACCGACTCCGGCTCGCCGATCTCCGCCGGCCCCGTGTAACGCTGGCAGTTGACCCCCAGCATTAACCTGAAGACCTCTTCCACGCTGGCATCCAGATTTTTGGGATCGGAGACCAGATGCATGGACTCCCGCAATGAACACCCCATCGCACGCTCCATTTCCTTTTTGCCGCTACCCCCGCTTAGCCGCTGCCCCTACTTTGCCACTGACCGCGGAGATCGCGGCCTTGCGCCCACCGTTCAACCGCACTCCGATGCCTCCCGGCTACGCCACACTGAGCAACGGCAGCACCCGCTCCTTCACCTGCTCGGCCGTGAACGGCTTGCGGATATAGCCTTGCGCTCCGGCCTGGATGGCCTGCTGGACGAATTCCATGCTCGACTCCGTGGTGATCATCACCACCGGGACGCCCGGAGCCAGATTCTGCGCCCTCACCTGGCGCAGAAACTCCAGCCCGTCCATCGAGGGCATATTGATGTCGGAGAGGATCAGGTCCACCTTTTGGGCTTTTAACAGATCCAACCCTTCGATGCCGCTGCCGGCCTCAAAGACCACCAGCGGTTCCAGGCCCGCCTGGCGGAGCGAGCGCTCCACAATCTTGCGCATGACCGAAGAATCGTCCACGATCAGGGTTCGAACTTCACTCATGCCCGGCTCCTCCGCTTTGCTGATAATCGGCACTTCTCATCAATATCATGAGCGGTATTCACTTCATTGCCTCCAGCCTCAGCCTTAATGCGCTCCAATCGAACAGATCAGATCCTGGATCGAGCCGCGTTCCGGCAGCGGTCCGTTCTGCGGACGCCGCCACATCCTCAGCCACAGGCAGTCGTGAACCCTGACCAGACGGGACTCGACTGGCCGCGCCTGCTCAATGGATTTTGTAAGCGCGCGCGCTACAGCCTGCTCCGAGACAGCTTCCACTAACTCCACTGCGGGAAACTTCGCGCTCAACATGCGGGCGTGCGCCGGACCAAACAACGACTCCTGCACCAGCCCGCTCTCCACCCGCAGACCGCTCATTCGCTCCACCGCCAGAGCCACAATCGGGTCCAGCCGGTCTTCAAATCCCAGATAGAGGAACTGGCCGGCGGCCATGCGCAGGGGAAGCGCGCCAAAGGCGTCCACAAACAGCCGGGGTACGAGAAGAGCGAGCGCCTCGGCATCGTGAAACTCCAAAGGCAGCACCGGGCAGCTCCACTGCAGGCCCAGCGCCCGGGTTACCAGCTGCTCGCTTACTCCCTGCTGGCGCATCAGCCAATGGCCCAGCCGCCCGGTTTTGGCTGCCCGCTGCGCATCCAGCGCCTGGCGCAACTGGCCGGAGGTGATCCAGCCCTGTTCGAGCATGACCAGTCCGAGCGGAATGCGATGCTGATGACTTTCAACAGCCAGGCTCCGGCCGTCCAGCTCGCGGCGCACCGCCGCGGCCACTTGCGCCGCCGTGCAGGCGGGGGAGCAACTCCAGCCACCCTCAAAGACCGGCGCCTGACGCGAGCGCCACAGGTGCAGCCAGCCGGTGCCGCATCCGGGATTGGCGCAGGTTGTAAACAGGGCGCTCCGCGCCCGGCCGTGCGCCTCTCTGTCTCCGCCGGCCAGCGCTCCCACGCCCAAGGCTTCCACCGCCCGCCGCTGCCGCTCTTGGAGGGTTGTTTCCATAACCACCAGATGGTTTGGCCCGGTCAATGTCCGGTTATAGCTTTGACTCAGAAGAGGCATCGGATGCTCTCCAGCCGTTTCCTGGGCGAGGCCACCTCGGTCACCCGCAAGCCAAAGTTGCCGTTAACCAGCACCACCTCGCCACAAGCCACAATCTTGTCGCCGACGATCAGGTCCACCGGGTCAGTTATATTGCGGTCCAGTTGCACCACGTCTCCGGGACCGAGATTGAGAATCTCGCCCAGCGGCAACTCCTTCGATCCAAAACGCAGCGAAACCTCCAGCTCCACATCCATCAACAGGCGAATGCCGGGACTGAGGCTATCCGGCAGCGCCGGAGCGGGGGCATCGGCTGCTTGCGCAGAGGGTTGAATTGCCGGCTGAGGAACGCGCACCTCGTCGCGCACCAGAATCGTAAAAACGCGCTCCCCGGAGTTCAACTGGAAGGCGCGCGAGACCTTGCTCTCCCCGGCAATTTCCTCAAACTTATCAACACGGCAGTTTTTTCCGCTCTTAGTCAACAACTCCCCGGCGGCGGCATTGGCCACCTCTTTCAGAATCTCGCCCCAGCCGGCCTTCTGATCCACGCCTTCGCCCACCAGCGTTGTTTCCAGTATCGCGGAGTCCAGGATCACGCTGAAACGGCCTTCCTCGTCCCCGGAGAGGGTGGCGGCAAAGCCGAAGGCGCCCGCTGCCAGCGGCTTGGGCAGCGACTCGACCAGCTCAGGCTCTCCGGCCAGGGCCTGGGAGAACAGGGTAGTCGCGGCCTCGGCCCAGCACTCAAGATAGCTTTTCATAACTCCGCCTCGATCACCGGCCGCTCGATGCGCGCGGCGCGGTGCGTACTCTGACGAATGGCCTGCGCCAGGGAGAGCGTCTGGCCGCCGACCCTCCATTCGGAGAGGGTGTTGGCGGCCAGGTCCAAGCGCAACACCATTTCCGGCTCCAGGTTTTCGATGGCGCTGGCCGCCAGCCGCACCGCGGGCAGTTGCAGCGAGGCGCCAAAGCGGATGCGGCACGCTAAGGCCTCCATGCGCGCCCGCGTTTCAACCGCGTGGCTGCGGCGGGCCCAGTCCGAGCTCAGGCGGCGCAAAATGGTGTTGGCCACCACCGCGGGAAAGGCCAGGTTGAGCAATCCCGAGCTGTGCGGCATGCGAATCTCGAAGCTCAGGCAGAGGGTCTTTTCCGTGACCGACATGATGCGCGCCACCTGAGTCTGCATCTGGCGGCGCTCGAAGTTGAAGCTCAGCCCCACCGGCTGCCAGGCCGCGGTCAACTCCCGGCAGATGATTTCGACTACACTGGCCAGAATCGACTCCTCGATGTCGGTCAACTCGCGCAGCACGCCGTCCCGGCCCTCGCCGCCCAGCAGCAAATCGATGATGGGAGGCGCCAGCGCCAGGTCCAGTTGCAAAACGGCGAGCGCCCCCAGCGGCTCCATGCGGACGGAAGCCACATAGCTGATCTCGGGAATGCGCAGTAGAAATTCGTTGAAGGGAATCTGTTCGGCAGAGACCAGGTTGACCTGGAAGCGTGTACGCAGCCAGGCCGCCAGGTTATGCGTCAGGTTGCGGGCAAACAGGTCGTTCAACATGCTGATGGCGCGCAACTGCTCGGTCGAAATCTGGCCCGCGGAGGAAAAATTGTAGGCCACGGCCCGGGCCCGCGCCTCGGTCTTCTGTGTCTCGGGCGCGGTGCTGAGCGCAGCCTGAAACAGGGCGTCGATCTCGTTCTGCTTGAGCGTCTTGTCCATCGTCTGCTACTCCCTGATCCCTGGTCCCTGATCCATGGTCCCTGGCCCTATTCCCTAGTTCCTATTCCCTCTCACCGCCGCGACGCTACCGCCGCCTTCTGCGAGCGCGGCCGCTCAAAGACGCCGCGCGCCGCCAAGTCCTTGAGCGCGCCCCGCAGATGCACCACCGCCGAGGCGTGTACCTGCGAGACACGCGACTCAACCACCCCCAGCGCCAGCCCAATCTCGTGCATGGTCATCTCCTCGTAGTAGTAGAGGCTCATCACCAGGCGCTCCCGGTCAGGCAGATTCTGAATGGCCTCGGCCAGCCGGTCTTCGAGTTCGCCCCTCAGGCAGCAGAACAGCGGGTCATCCTCGGGACGGCTGGGAATATAGGACAGCTCCTCCTCGCCCGAGTCCTCGTTGCGCTCCAGGTGCAGAGTGCCGATCTCCAAACCCTTCAGATCGCCCAGCAGTTGCTGGTACTCCTCCAGCTCCAGCGCCATCTGCACAGCCACTTCAGCCTCATCCGGCGCGTGCCCCATTCTGGCCGTTAATGCCCGGATAGCCTCTTCCACCGCGCGGCCCTTCCTGCGCAGTTCGCGCGGACTCCAGTCCAGCGTTCGCAGGCTGTCCAGAATCGCTCCCCGGATGCGGAACTGCGCATAGGAGCGGAATTGGACTTTTTTGCCCGGGTCGAACTTGGAGAAGGCGTCCATCAAGCCAACCACCCCGGCCGAAACCAGATCCTCGATATCCACATGCTGGGGCAGCCGCTCGTGAATGCGGCGAGCCAGAAAGCGCACAATCGGCAGGTGCTCCAGCAACACCCGCTCCTGCTCGCTGGTCAGCACCGGCAGTTGTGCGCCGCCGGGCGGATAGCCGTCCTTTGCAGCGCGCTGCCGCGGCATCTTTTGACTCGCAACCGGATTCGCCGTTTCGGTTCCCATCATTTACAAACCTCTAATCTTGCCCTGCCTGCTGACTTGTTCCCCGTCTTAAGTACTCATTCCCCGTCCCAGGCACTGATCCATGTCCCATATCCCTCAGCGCACCGTGCCCACCGGGCGCAGGCGAATTTCAGGAGGAATCTCACTGGCGGCCACCACCGCCAGACGAGGCATCACCGGTTCCAGCCAGCGCTTGACGTGATAACGGGCTGGACTAGGGCATAAAAGCACGGGAAGCGCCGCGGCAGAGGAGGAGGGGATAAGCCGCCTCAAAGAATCGGCCAGACGGCGGACCACGGGGGTTCCCTGCGACGCGTCTGCGGAGAGCATCTTCTGCCCGGTCTCCGGCGAAAGCGTGGCCAGAATCTCTTCTTCCAGCGCTCCATCGAGCAGCAGCACCGGCAATTGGCCATCCCCGTCGAGCAGCGGCTGGATCAGCCGCCGGCCCAGCGCCTGGCGCGCGGCCTCCACCAGCGCGACGGTGCTTTTATTCGTTGGCGCGGTCTCCAGCATGGATTCCAGAATTGCGCCCAGGTCGCGGATCGGGACCCGCTCACGCAGCAGTTGTTCCAGCACCCGGCCCACCTCGCCCAGGGTGAGCAGCTTGGGCACCAGCTCCTCCAGCAGCTTGGGATGGCTTTCATTGAGCGCGTCCATCAGGCGCTTGGTTTCCGAGCGGCCCAGCAGCTCCCAGGCGTGGCGGCGGATCAGCTCTCCCAGATGAGTAGTGATGACAGTAACCGCATCCACCACCGAGTAGCCGGCGGCGATGGCCTGATCCTCCAGCGACGGATCGATCCAGATGGCGGGTACCCCGAAGGCCGGCTCCCGCGCCTCCTTGCCGGCCAGCGGACGGCGGTTGGGGTCGCCGGAGACGGCCAGCAGCAGCGTCCCTTCCGTCTGCCAGCGGCCAATCTCCATGCCCCGCAGGCTGAACAGGTACTCGCGCGGCCTGAGGCGCAGGTTGTCGCTGATATGCACCGGGGGAATCAGGAAGCCCATCTCCGCGGAGAGATGGCGGCGCAGGGAACGCACCCGGTTCAGCAGTTGCCCGCCCTGCTTCTCGTCCACCAGCGGAATCAGTTGAAAACCAATTTCCAGGGTCAGCTCTTCCAGGCGCAGCAGGTTGGCGAGATCCGTGCTTTGCGCCTCGCCCGCCTTCTTCTTTTCGCCCGCGCCCGTCTCTGCAACCGGCGGCGGAGCGGCCGCGGCGCTGGCCGCCACCCGGCGTCCGGAAAAGAACAAAACCGCCGCCACACTCAGAAATGCTATTTTGGGCAGACCGGGAATCAGGCACATGGCCCCGCAAACCAAACTGGCCACGTAGAGGGTGACCGGCTTGGCAAATAGTTGCTGGTGGATCTCGCCGCCCAGCAGGCCGGCCGAGTTGGCGCGGGTCAGGGTGATGCCTCCGGCCACTGAAACCAGCAGCGAGGGGATGATAGTGACCAGCCCGTCGCCCACCGTCAGCACCGTATAGGTGCGTGCCGCCTCGCCCAGCTCAATGCCCTGCTGCAGGGTTCCAATCAGCAGGCCGGCGATAATGTTGATGCCGGTAATCAGAATCGTGGCCAGCGAATCCCGCTGGTTGAAGCGCGCCGCGCCGTCCATCGCCCCGTAGAACTCCGCCTCGCGGGCAATCGCCTGGCGGCGCCGTCGCGCCTCCAGCTCGTCGATCAACCCAGCATTCATGTCGGCATCGATGGCCATCTGCTTGCCCGGCAGCGCATCGAGAGTGAAGCGCGCGGTAACCTCGGCGGTTCGCACAGCTCCGTGGGAGACCACCAGAAATTGAATGGCGATCAGGGCCAGAAAGATCACGAAGCCGACCACGTAGTTGCCGCCCACCACAAACTGCCCAAAGGCCTCGATGACTTTGCCGGCCGCGCCCGTGCCATCCTGGCCGTGCAACAAAATTCTCCTACTGCTGGCGATGTTCAACGCCAGCCGGAAGAGCGTTAGCAGAAGCAGCAGGGTGGGAAAGACGCTCAACTCAACGGCGCGGCGAATCTGCACCGCGGAGAGAAAGACGATGATCGAGACGGCCATCGACAGGGTGAGCAGAAAGTCAAGCGCGTAGGCCGGCAGAGGCACCAGCATGACGAAGATCACGCTTATAGTGACAATAGGCAGCACATACTCGCGCAGCCGATGCAGAATTGAGCCTGCTGCGGGCATGGCGCTCGTGGGCAGAGCTGTAGTACTCATTGCGGGCCTCCTCGATATGCGGAGCCGGGCTTCCAGTTCTGGGCCCGTGCCTGCGTTTGCGCCCGGGCCGCCGCCTCGCGCGCGCGCCGCTCGCGCATCTCGGCCTCAAGGCGCTGGCGGTAGAGATAGGCCAGAATGGCCGCCACCGCGGCATACAGCTCAACCGGAATCGGCTGGCCGACCTCCACCGAGCGGTAGAGCGATTGGGCCAGTGGCGGGTTCTCGATAATCGGCACACCCGCCCAGCGAGCCTCGGCCTTAATCTCCTCGGCCAGCAGGTTGCGCCCCTTGGCCACCATCCGGGGCGCTTCCATGGTGGCGAAATCGAAGCTCAGGGCCACGGCATAATGCGTGGGATTGGTCAGCACCACGGCGGCCTTGGAGACGTCGGCCTTCACCTTGCGGCGGCGCGCCTGGCGCTGCAGGTTGCGGATGCGACCGCGAATCTGCGGGTTGCCCTCGGTCTCCTTGTACTCGTCGCGCAGATCCTCGCGGCTCATCTTCAGCCGCGACTCGCGGCTCTGCCACTCCACCAGGTAGTCGATCAGCGACCAGGCAAATAGCAGCCATGCGGCGGCCAGCAGCAGCCCATAAACATCCGCGCCCAGCAGCTCCAGCCGCGTAATGGAAAAGGGAGGCAAGGTCAACTGCCGCCCGATGCGCTGCACCGCGAAGACTGCCAGAATACTCGCCGGAATCAAGGACTTGGCCAGACGCGCGGCGGCCCGCAGCGAGAAGAGATTCTTCATGTTGGAGACCGGGTTGATGCGATCCAGCTTGAAGCCCGCCAGCGCGGGATGGAAGTTGACCCCTCCGGTCTGCAAGACGCCCACCCCCAGGGCGCCCGCAGCCACGGCTGCCATCATCGCCCCCGGCGGCGCGAGAACCGCGAAGGCCAGCTTGCGCAGGGCATAGAGCGTGGGTTGAATCTCGGCCGGCTCCCAGCGGGCGGGAAGCCCAAGATTCAGAAAGGCGGCAAAAGTGTCTCTCCATGCGACCAGAAGATGGCTGCCCAAGGCGCCCAGCACCATCACCCCGGCCAGAGTTCCCGCCGCTGCCGACAGCTCGCGGCTGTGCAGGATGTCGCCTTCCTTGCGCGCCTTCTCGCGCCGGTGCTGGGTTGCCTGTTCGGTGGGCTCTCCGGGCATGGCTACCCTCCCAGCGCCTGGCCGGGCGCGGCAATCAACCGCTCCGCCAGGTCCAGCAGCCCGCTGAAGCGAGCCTCGATGAAGCGCGGCCACAAGGCCAGACAGCCGGTCAGAATGGCAAAGCCGGTCAGGGTTTTGAGCGGCACGGTCAGCATCATCACCGGCAACTGTGGGCTGAGCTTGCCCAGCAGGGCTACGGCCACCTCCACCAGCATGGTTGCGGCCAGCACCGGCGCGGCTAGCTCCACGGCGGCCAGAAAAACGCCGCTGGCGGCGCGCACAATCTCCAGCGCGCTGCTAGGAGCCAGAGCGAAGCTGCCCAGCGGCGCCGCGCGGAAGCTGCGCACCATCGAGGCCAGAATGATCCGGTCGAGACCTGCGCAGATCACCACCAGCGTGCCCATTAACTGAAACAGGTCACCCAGCAACGGCGTCTGGATAGATGAGTTGGGGTCCAGCAGGTTGACCAGCGAGTAGCTGAACTGCAGGCCGATAATCTGCCCGGCAAAAATCATCATCTCGTTCAGCAGCGTGAGCGTCAGGCCGTAGACCAGCCCCACGGCCAGTTCCCCTAAAAGAGAAGAGAAGCCAAGAGTAACCCGGGCGTTGGGCAGCGTGGCCACCAGCGGTGCCAGCAGGAACGCCACCGCGCCCGCAAAGACCGCCTTGGCGCGCAGGGGCAATGCCGTTGACGAGAAGAATGGAGCAAAGGCCACCATCCCGCTCACCCGCACCAGGGTCAGCGTCATGGCGCTCAAAAAGCTCGTCCAGTCCGGCATCTTTCCCTTTCAGCTTTTAGCTGTTAGCTGTTAGCTGTTAGCTGTTTACTATTTGCTGTTGGCTGTGAGCTGCCTCCTCATCCCAGATAGCGGTGAAAATCCATCAGCAACAAGCGCGTATACTCCGCCAGCCGACCCAGAAACCAGGGCATCCCCACCAGCAGAATCATGGCGATGGCCCCCAGGCGCGGCACGCTGGTCAGCGACTGCTCCTGCAAGCTGGTCAGGGTCTGGAAGAGGCTCAGCACAAAGCTCAGCACGACCGTGGCCACGAGCAGCGGCGCGGCCAGTATCAGCGCTTCCTTCATCAGTTGGCGCAGCAACTCGGCAACCAGGTCAGGCGTCATTGGCAATCCTTTCCCATGCACTTCAACCACGGGTCAAAAGCTCTTCAAGAGAGAGTTGGCCAGCAGGTTCCAGCCGTCCACCATTACAAACAGCAGAATCTTCAGTGGCGTCGAGACCACCACCGGAGGAAGTTGGAACATTCCAATCGAGGTGGTAATCGCCGCCGTCACCATGTCGATCAGCAGAAACGGCAGGAACAGCACCGCGCCGATGGCGAACCCTGCCTTCAACTCCGAAAGAATGTAGGCCGGAACCACCACCCGCATGGGCAGGTCGTCCGGTTTATCGGGACGCGGAATCTGTCCCGCCGCGGTAAACAGCGCCAGGTCCTTCTCCCGCGCATAGTGCAGCAAAAAGTGCTTTACCGGCTGGGCGCCGCGGTCAATGGCCTCCCAACCCGTAATCTGCCCCTGGCGATAGGGCTCAACCGCCTGCTGGTCCACCTGATTGAGCACCGGCGTCATCAGAAACCAGGTCATCATCAGGGCCAGCCCCATCAGCGTGGGATTAGAGGGCGCGGTCTGCGTGCCCAGCGCTTGGCGCAAAAAGTGAAAGACCACCAGCAGCCGCACCATCGGCGTCACGGCCATCAGAATCGCCGGCAGCAGGGTAATCAGCGTCAGAACCAGCAGAATCGTCCACGGCGTCGAGTCCGAGGGTCGAAGACGGGCGTTGAGGTCGGGCAACATCGGCGCGGATGCCGGCAGCGCCAGCATGAAGGCAGCTACCATGAGACCCTCGCCGTCGGTGACGCACTTTGCTGCCTGCTCGCAGACTGCCGCGCGCCGTTGGGCCGCGCGCGCTCATCGAGCGCATAAAACGCCGGCGCGCCTTCCGGCGAAGTGGCCACCAGGAATCGCCGCCCCTCGGCCTCCACCAAAGCCAGCGACTGGCGCGGGGCCAGCGCAACCCGTTCCACCAACTCGAGCCTCGGCTGCCTGCGGCCATGGCCCTTGAGCCGGTACAACAACCAACCCGCCAATCCCCCCACCTGCATCGTCTTTTCGTTTGCTTTCATCGTACTCCGATTCGCATCCCAGCCGACAGCTTCGAATCCCTATTCCCTATTCCCTAGTCCCTATTCCCTAGTCCTTATTCCCTGTTCCCTGTTTTCTTCATACCAGCCGGGTCACGCGCACCGCCAGCTGCGAATCGACGACTTCAAACTCGCTCCAGGCCAGTTGCACGTCGCCCGTGGCCAGCGGCATATCAGCGCCGTGAGCCCATTGCGTCTCGATCACCTGGCCCGGCTCCAGCACGAGCAGATGGCGCACGCGAAAATCCCGCACCGGCACGGCCACCTCCAACTCCACCGGCAACCGCGCTACCGGCGCAGTGAGCTTGATCTTGGCCCCTTCCGGCAGTTGAGGCGAGGCCACCAGCGCCTTTTCAACGGCAGCCACATCCCCTCCCGGCAGATTGGGCGCGTGCGGCGGCGTGCTGACCGGTGGCGGCAGTGGGTGAACGGATGCCATGCGATGAGAAAACAAGCAGAAAGATGACCAGAAGCGGGACAGTTGGATTGGGAAGTACTTAGGAATCTCTGAATCGGCCAGCGCCATCGAGGAGTTTAGGCTTCCTTTAATCTGGAATCGGTTCTGGTTCAACCGACAATCCTCCGTGCACCATCCATTCCGCTTGTTTCTGCGGCTTCGGGGTCTCCAACGACAGGTCTTCATCGTTGGGGTAATCAATGGGTGGGAAACCACGACCCTCAACTCCCCATCTGCATCGCTGTTAAACTGGTAAGTGAACCCATTACGCGGTTTCGCGGCCTTATCAAGCCCGGAATCCGCCCCCAGCGAGGCCACTTCCATGCCGGAATCAAAGGAAATCAAGCGTGTCACTGCCACCAGCCTGCGCCTCAAAATCGGCCTGGCCGAGATGCTCAAAGGCGGCGTCATCATGGACGTGATGAACGTCGAGCAGGCGCGCATCGCCGAGGAGGCCGGCGCAACATCGGTCATGGCTCTGGAGCGCGTCCCGGCCATGATTCGCGCCGAGGGCGGTGTCGCCCGCATGGCTCGCCCCGCGCTCATCCGGCAGATCATTCAGGCCGTGTCAATTCCCGTCATGGCCAAGGCCCGCATCGGCCACACCGCCGAGGCCCAAATCCTGCAAGAGCTGGGCGTCGACTTCATCGACGAGAGCGAGGTGCTCACCCCGGCCGATGAGGCCCACCACATTGACAAGCACGCCTTCACCACTCCCTTTGTCTGCGGCGCGCGCAACCTGGGCGAGGCTCTGCGCCGCATCGCCGAGGGCGCGGCCATGATCCGCACCAAAGGCGAGGCCGGCACCGGCGACGTGGTCCACGCCGTCCAGCACATGCGCCAGATCATCCGCGAGATGAAGGCCCTCACGACCTTGAGCGAACAGGAACTCTTCGCCGCCGCCAAAGACCACCAGGCCCCCTACGAGCTCATCCGCATGGTCGCGCAATCCGGCAAGCTGCCTGTGCCGAATTTCTCCGCCGGAGGCATTGCCACCCCCGCCGACGCCGCTCTTATGATGCAACTCGGCGCAGAGGCCATCTTCGTCGGCAGCGGCATCTTCATGAAGGAGCGGGCGACTCCTTTAGATGTGGAGAACGATCCCGCCGAGCGCGCCGAGGCCGTCTCCCGCGCCAAGGCCATCGTCGTCGCCACCACCCACTACAACGACCCAAAAATTCTCGCCGAGGTTGCCGCCCAGGTCACCGGAACCATGAAAGGCCTGGCCGCCGCCGCCATCGAAGAGAAAGATCAACTCCAAACCCGCGGCTGGTAGCCACCTGCGGTGGGGCCAATCGCTCGCTTGTCGCTCGCATAGGCTTCTTTGCTTCTCATTTTTGCGCTAGAAAAAAGGCGCAAGGGTGGGGTACCTTCAACTTGATAAAATGCCGCATGAGTCCAGGGTCACCCGCCAGAAGAAAGAACACGATGAAAACTGACGATCCTAAGATCACTAAGCTGCAAGAGAAAGTGTCTGCCGCGCGGCAAGAGTTTGATCTGGCTGTTGCTTTTCACGAGATCTGGAAGCCGACAGCCTACGACCAAGACCTCCACGGTCGCTTGGGAGTATCGTATGCCACTCAGGCCTTACGCGTTATACGTACTGCCCTCCGGCGAGAGCTGATACTTGCTTTGATCCGTCTTTGGGATAAAGACAGTCGAGCTATTGGAATGGAATGCATCGCAAATGCCCTCGGAAATAAAAAAGTCATTGACGCCTTGGTATTGGCGCGAGTTGATCAAAGTTCAGAAGACCTCGAAGCAATTCGAGCTGATCTTAGTGAGAAGGCTGACAAGGCGATTCTACTGGTTGATAAGTACATCGAGGATGATGGGGCAGGTAATGCTGTTTACAAAAAGTTACGGTATTTACGAAATGAACGCCTGGCCCACCGGGAGGTAAAAACCAAAGTCAGAGCGACGGGAGCGACCACGATTGATGAGGAGATCGAGGAGTTCTACCAAGACAACTCGAAGCTCGTTCACATCCTTCTCGGCATTTTTAACGCAATGGCTTATGACCCGGAAGATACAGCGAAGGTGTTCGGCTTCTATGCCAGTCACTTTTGGGGGGCGTTTCAGAAAAAGGGAAATACGACCTGATCTCATTGTGGTTTGGAAAAATGACCGGGACCGGGGTCACCCACCAAATCGGACAGAGTTGGCGCTTCTTTCCTGGCTTGAGCCGACCGATAAGCTGCCGCAAAATAAAGATCATTGCTTCGCATCATGTAACTGTTGGTTCAGATCATTCATCTTCTGCTGGAGTTGGTTGGCGTTGTTTTCGAGTTCCGGTAACACATTAATGCCGCCCTGCTGGTTTGTGCATTCCCGTTTCCATTGATAGAACGTCACATCATTCATTGCAAGTAGTACTTGGCCGGATGGAGCCAAAGCATTCGGCTCTTCTACTCCAGGAGTGGGTGGTATAGTGCCGTGTACAGTAAACAAAGCATTCGTCTCTTCTACTCCAGGAGGAACGGGATGCGCATCGTGAATCCAAAGGCAAACTGTATCGTCCGGCATGACGATCACAGCATCGAAGCGCAGGTTTTCACGCTCATTGAAAGCGGTAGGAGTCCCCTGCCACGTCTGGGTCATAGCCTCTATGCCTAGCTTCAGTCGTTTAGCTTTTTCAGCTTCTTCCGGCGTCGGCGCGGAATTATTGACCGTTCCATGGACGGCTAGCGGCTGTGAAGTCTGAGATGCATCCGATTGATTTGGAGCCGAAGGGAGCAGGGTTCCGATGATGACTAATAGGATGAATATCCCTACTGCGATGGCGCTTCCCCAACCGATAAATCTCCACACTGCACGAGAAATTCCCGGCTTTGGGAACATTGGAGGAGGGGGCGTGCTCATCCATACCGGCGGATTTGGAATTTCCACAGCGGAAACTTGTGCCCCGCAATTCCCGCAAAATCGCGCGCCTTCTACGTTGCGAGAGCCACATCGGGTACAGATCGGCATCTCAGTGCTCCAGGAGTTTGCAAAGATCAGTTTACGCCCAGTCGTCCGTGTCTGTCGTCAAATCTCTCATTTATCTCGTAGTTGAGCAAGGCCGGATGCCCCAGGTCTCGCCGTTGAGACCTGGGAAACCGTCCCCGTTCGTTCCCCACGCCGAAGGCCGCCCGCCTGGACAGCCAGTCCCCGCAGGTGCCCGCAGGATTTATGATGACTAGCTGTGTCCTGTAACTGCTTATTTGCCTGCCAATTAAAAGGAGACCGAATGTCCGATCCAAATACTGAGATTCGCACCAACCTCAATCGCCGCGAAGCGCTGCTGCTGGCCGCCGTCGGCGGAGTAGGGGCTGCGCTGGCTCGTCCGGCTCTTGCCATGGACAACACCAAAACCGCCGCCCATCAACAGGAACCCGGCAATTGCTCCACGCCAAAAACCGCCGTGGCCAAGACGCAGTACGGCAAAGTGCGCGGCTTCGTCGATGGCGGCGTGCTCACCTTCAAGGGCGTGCCCTACGGCCAGGACACCAGCGGCGAGAATCGCTGGCTGCCGGCCAAGCCTCCCAAGCCATGGCAAGATGAATACCCCGCGCTGATCTACGGTCCCAACTGCCCTCAGCATCTGCATGACTTCACGGCCATTGAGCAGTCCTTCCTGCAGGACTGGGACGACGGCTACATGAGCGAAGATATGCTCAAGCTGAACATCTGGACGCCCAGCCTGACAGGCAAGCGCCCGGTGATGGTCTATTTTCACGGCGGAGGTTTCGTCTTCGGTTCGTCCTATGAGCTGCCCTCGCACGAAGGCGCGCAGATGGCCCGCCATCACGACGTAGTGCAGGTCTCGGTCAATCACCGCCTCAACATTCTCGGCTTCTTCGACCTCTCCGAGATCGGCGGCCCCGCCTACGCCGATTCGGTCAACGTCGGCATGACCGATCTGGTCGCATCGCTGCGCTGGGTCCGCGATAACATCGCCAATTTCGGCGGCGATCCCGATTGTGTGATGATCTACGGCCAGTCTGGCGGAGGCTCCAAAGTCACCACGCTGATGGGTATGCCCTCGGCCGCTGGACTCTTCCATCGCGCTTCGGTGCAGTCGGGTGGCGGAGGCAATCCGCCCAGCGCGGAGCAATCCAGGGCTCTGGCCAAGCAGGTGATGATCGAGCTGGGCCTTCAGCCCAACGACCTCGCCAGCCTTCAAAAGATGGACTGGGCCAAGCTGAATGAGGCCGGCAATTCAGCCGCCGCCAAGATCAACCCGCCGATGAAGCCGGGGATGGGTCCATTCTCGGCTCCGGGCACGCCGCCGCGGGTTGGCTTCGGACCCACCCTGGATGGTCGCACCATCACCGTGCGCTCCTTCAATGAAGCCGCCCCGGAGATCTCCAAGCACATCCCCATGCTGCTCGGTTCGGTCAGCGAAGAGGGCAATAGAATGAGCTCCAAACCCACCGAAGACGAGTGGATGGCCTCGCTGACTCGCCTCTACGGCGAAGCCAAGGCGACCGCCATCGCCACGGCGTTGAAGAAGGCTCATCCGGAGAAGAGCATCCGCACACTCTCCTATATGTGCGGCGGCTGGATGCTGAACAGCATCTCCATTCGCAACCATGTCGTGCGCATGGCCAATTTGAAGTGCGCCCAGAAAGCGGCGCCTGTCTACACCTACTACTTCACATGGCAATCGCCCATGCTGGAAGACGCCGGCGCATGGCACACCGCCGAGCTGGCCTTCTGTTTTGACAACACCAAGCGCTGCGAACAGGGCACCGGCAACACCCCCGAGGCACAGGCGCTGGCCAGGAAGATGGCGACGGCCTGGGTCAACTTCGCCCGCACCGGCAATCCCAGCCAGCCCGGCCTGACTTGGGAACCAACCACTCCGGAGCGCTGCCAGACGATGGTGTGGGACAATCACTGCCGCATGGAGGATGACCCGGAAGGCGAGGCGCGCAAGATTCTGCTCAGCTAACGCGCGCAGAAATACGTATAGAGTACGGTAACGGATCTTGACCCTTCCACGGTTCTGTCGTGAAAGGGTGTGAGAGCACGCCTCTCCCTTCGCCAGCCCGAAGGCCGCTGCCCAACCGCAGGTGGCCGAAGGCGCCCGTCTGGACAGCCTGCCCTGAGCGTAGTCGAAGGGGCAAGACACCACAGTTGGCGCAGGTGTTTGACATAGTCATATGACTAGTGATATGACTATATGCGTGGAGGTTTCCCATGTCCTGGCAGGTCTACGACGCAAAGGCGCGTTTCAGCGAGTTTCTCGACGCCACCCTCAAGGAAGGCCCGCAGGTGCTCACCCGCCGCGGCGTCGAAACAGCCGTACTCGTTCCCATCGACGAGTGGAAGCGGCTCAAGGGCTCGGCGCGACCCAACATTAAGGACATACTCCTCGATCCAAATGGCCCGCTTGACCTCTATATTCCCCCGCGCCGCCGGCTTCGTTTTCGTTCCGTCGACTTCGATGAGCAAGCATAGGCTCCATGTACCTTCTTGATACAAATGTGATCTCGGAGTTGCGCAAAGCCAAGCCGCATGGAGCGGTTCTGGCTTGGTTTCATGCGGTACGCCCCGAAGAGATCGCGATCCCGGCTGTCGTCATTGGAGAGATTCAGGATGGCGCGGAGATAACGCGAAAACAGGACCAGATGAAAGCTGCGGAGATTGAGGCGTGGCTGGATTACATTTTGGCCAACTTTTCGGTATTGCCCATGGACGGCCCGATATTTCGTGAATGGGCGCGATTGATGGCGGGCAAACCGGACGAACTCAGCGGAGACGCGATGATCGCTGCCACAGCCCGCATTCACCACATGATTGTCGTCACCCGCAATGTAAGGGACTTTGACGGACTGGCCGTTGAAGTCTTCAATCCCTTCGGTTATACGCGAGAGGAAGGAAATTGACTCAGGGAGCAAAGCCCACCATCGGCGTCCTGGCCATTCAGGGCAACTACGCCAGCCACGCGCAAGCACTCATCGAGGCCGGCGCGGCACCGGTCGAGGTGCGCAAGCCGGAGCAGTTGACCGGAATCGATGGCCTCGTGCTGCCCGGCGGCGAATCAACCACCATGCTCAAATTCCTGGAAAAACACAGCTTTTTTGAGGTTTTACAGGTGTTCTGCCGCACCAGGCCCGCTTTCGCCACCTGCGCGGGAGTGATTTTGCTGGCGCGGGAGGTTCTGAACCCGGCGCAACGCAGCATGGGTGTGCTAGACGCTGTCGTTGAGCGCAATGCCTACGGCCGCCAGATCGACTCGGTCATCGTGACCGCCGAGACCTCGATTGCCGGTGGGCCGCTGGAGATGGTCTTCATCCGCTCTCCACGCATCAGCCAGATTGGCCCCGGCGTCGAGGTGCTCGCCACGCGCGATGGCTTTCCAACGCTGGTTCGCCAGGGCCGCATCCTGGCAGCCACCTTTCATCCCGAGCTCACGCATGACCGGCGCGTGCATCGCCTCTTCGTCGAATCCGCCGCTGCCGCCAGGAAATAACCGGCGAACAGGGCGTTCAACTGTTCCATGCTACTCCAGCATCTGCAAATCCAGCGGCGCTTCGAGCAGGTAGCTCCTGCCGCTCATGGCTCCCATGGCGCGCTTGAGAGCCGATGATTTGCACGGCTCGACGGTCATCACAAAGGGCAGCGCGTGAGACGGAAAACCCGGCTTCTGCACGATGGCGCGGATGTTGATGCCCTCTTTGGCCAGCGCCACGGTAATGTCGGCGATGATTCCCGGCTTGTCGTTTACCATGAAGCGGATGTAATGGGGAACCTCGAACTCGGCGCTCAACCGTGCCGGAACCGCTGGAATCTCGACTCTCCGCGACCCGTGCGCCAGGGAGAGCAAATCGCTGACCACGGCCACCGCGGTGGGATGGCCGCCGGCGCCGTGGCCGCTGAAGACCACATCGCCGCCATAGCGGCCGGTAAAGATCACCATGTTCTCCGTGCCGCGCGACCAGGCCAGCGGCGAGTGCAGGTCCACCAGCATTGGTCCCACGGAGGCCGCAATCTTGCCTTCGGCGCGGTCGGCGCGCGCCACCTGGCGGATAGTGCAGCCCAGGTCGTGCGCATAGCTGAAGTCCACGGAGGTAATCGAGGTGATGGGCAGGGGCACAATCTCCTCCGGGTCCACATGGACGCGCAGCGCCAAGCGCATGAGAATGGCCAGCTTGGAGCGTGCGTCAAAGCCGCCCACGTCCTCGGTGGGATCGGCTTCGGCATAGCCCTTGGACTGCGCGTTGGCCAGCACCGCGGCGTACTCCGCGCCTTCCTGCATTCTGCTTAAAATAAAGTTGCAGGTGCCGTTCAGGATGCCTTCAATGCGCACAATCTGATCGCCGGCCAGCCCTTGTTCCAGCCCCGGAATCACGGGGATTCCGCCGGCCACTGCGGCGCCGTACTTCAACTGTCCGCCGCCTGCCGCCGCCAGCCGCTCCAGATCGACGCCATGATAGGAGATCAGCTTCTTGTTAGCCGTGACCACGCTCTTGCCGGATTTGAGCGCTTTGCGCACCCAGTCTCCGGCCGGATCGAGGCCGCCGGCCAACTCCACAATTACATCCACATCCGAGGCCAGCACCGCATCGGCGTCCTCGCTCCACACCACGCTCGCCGGAACCCAGTCCACGCGCCTTTTCGCCAGGCTGCGCGCGTAAATATGGGTCAATTCCAGACCCTCGGGCTGGGACTCGGTCAGAATCCGCGCCACCGAACTGCCAACCGTACCAAAGCCGAAAAGTGCGATGCGGAGCGGGTGCTGCATGGTGGTTTCGACACGAGAATCTCGCGCGGCAGGGTCCGGAGCCTGTTTAGGCGATGCGGGACGTTTGACTTCAGGCACGGGCGTCTCCTCCCTGAGAGCGGATCAATCCGGGGATATTCCGATATTACATGAGCAAATTCCTACTCGGGTTTTGCAGATTATTTCCGCGACGGGAATATCATGAAAAACATGAGCGAAATATTTGAAAAACTCAATCTTACGGATCAACACGAGATCCTTGTCCTGCATGCGCCCGAGAGCTTTCTGCCGGAGCTTGCGCGCCTTCCCGTGCTCACCATTCACAACCACATCGAGTCGGTTCCGGAGATCGGCTTCATGCTGGCGTTTGTGACGCAAAAGAGCGAGGTGGACGCGCTGGCCAAAGCCGTAGCTGCGCGTACCCCCGGCGATGCGATTGTGTGGTTTGCCTATCCCAAGGGCACGTCCAAAAAGTACACATGCGACTTCAACCGCGACACCGGATGGAACTCCCTGCGGGCCGCGGGCTTTGACAGTGTGCGCGCCATCGCCATCGACGAGGACTGGACGGCTCTGCGCTTCCGGCGCGTGGAGTACATCAAGGCGCACGAAACGAATACGGAGATCGAGCCGGTTGCTGCGCCAAAGATTTCGGCGCCAAAGCTCACTCCACCTGAAATAGGCCGGGCAAAGCCTCTCCCGCCTTCCCCTCGACGACGTAAGTAAAGGCCGAGGCGTTCAGCGGCGGCTCCGGCCCCACGTAGACGGCGCGCGTGCCGTGCTGCCGCGCCCAATGGACAAAGCTGGCCGCCGGATAGACCGATCCCGACGTGCCGACGACCACCATCAGCGTTGCTTTGTCTATCTCCTGCTGAATGCGCTCCATCTCCAGCGGAATCTCACTGAAGAAGACGATATGCGGGCGCAGCCTCGCGCCGCACGCGCAGCGGCTCACCTCGTCCAGGCTATGATAAAGCGCGTGATCCTCAACCGGCGGCCGTCCGCAAGTGTTTTCGCAGCGCGCTTTACTCAGCTCGCCGTGCATGTGCAGCAGCCGCCGCGAGCCGGCGCGCTCGTGCAGGTCGTCGACATTTTGCGTGCAGAGAAAGAAGCGGTCGCCGAGCCGCTGCTCCAATTCGGCCAGTGCAACGTGCGCCGGATTCGGCTTGGCCTCAGCGCCCGCTTTCCGCCGTCCGGCGTAGAACTCCCACACCTTCCATGGATTGCGCGCCCAGGCCTCCGGCGTGCAGACATCCTCGATCCGATTCCCCGCCCACAACCCGTCCGCGGCGCGAAAGGTAGGCAACCCGCTCTCCGCGCTGATGCCCGCCCCGGTCAAAACAATGACCCGGTCATCCGCTGCAATCTGAATCCTGCTCATAAAAGCATCATAGCTAGTCGTTGATGATAGTGTCGATGACCAAGTAACTTCGAAAAGCGGGGCGCGAGCCCCGCTTTTTTTGCTCCAGAGTTGCCCTGTCGCGATTGAAATTTACAGTACGGCAACACTCCGGACATAACCTTATAAACATGAAAATTCCCAATCCGTTTTTTTGCGCTATCTTACTTGCGCTGCCCTTATCGAATGTGGCGGCGTCTGCCCAGAACGTTTGCAACCGGCTTACGGAGGCCGAGGTCTCGGCCGCTGTCGGCACGCAACTCAAACGCAGCCCCACCGATCCCTGCCGCTTCGGTCATGCATTCAAGTCCTTCAGCATCATCATTCACTCCGGCGACGGCCCGCGCTTCGGCGATTATGCCGCCAAAGCCCGCCAGGAGTTCACGAATACGCAATCCGTTCCCGGCATCGGCTCGGAGGCCATCTTCTTCGGGACCGCCCTGGCGGTGAAGGCCAAGGGAGACGTAATCGTCATCTCCATGTATCTCGGCAAATCACCTGCCGAGAAGATCGCTCTCGCCAAAGCCGTGGCGCAAAAGCTGATCGCCCATTATTGATGGAGGGCGAACGAAGCCTATTGGGCCGCGTCTTTCTTCCGGCGCGGCCTGGCTGAAGGCAGTCGGCCCCACCGCAGGTGGTGCGAGCGAATAGCGAGCGGTTGGCCCCACCGCAGGTGGCCAACCGCAGGCGCTTAACTGATTTCGATTACGTCGGTGGCAGCGGCAGCTGCTTCCTCGGCCTGTTTCATCAGTTTTTCGGCGACGGCGTAGAACTCGGCTGCTTGCGGACTCTTGGGTCCGGCCAGCGCAACGGGCAATCCGCGATCTCCGCCCTCGCGAATGGCGGGAACTAGCTCAATCGATCCCAGGAATGGAACATTGAACTGCTGCGCGGTGCGCTCGGCGCCTCCTCTGGAGAAAATGTCAATCTCCTTGTGGCAATGCGGACACGTGAAGTGGCTCATGTTCTCCACGATGCCCAGCACCTCGACGTTGACCTGGGCAAACATCTCCAGAGCCTTGCGCGCGTCTTGCAGGGCCACATCGCTGGGAGTGGAGACGACCACGGCGCCGGTCAGCGGCACGGTCTGGACTAATGAAATGACCACGTCGCCGGTGCCCGGAGGCAGATCGACGATAAGGTAGTCCAGTTCGCCCCAATCCACCTGTTGCAAAAACTGGCGAATGATCTGGTGCAGCATCGGTCCGCGCATCACCATCGGCTTGTCGCCGGGAGAGATGTAGCCGATGGAGATGGTCTTGATGCCGTGAGTCTGGTTGGGGAGGATGCGATTGTCCTCGCCCATGGCCGGCTGCTGGCTGGAGCCCATCATCAGCGGAACATTGGGCCCGTAGACATCGGCGTCGATCAGGCCCACGCGCTGGCCGAGCTTGCTGAGTGCAATGGCCAGGTTGACGGCGACGGTGGTTTTGCCCACGCCGCCCTTGCCGGAACCAATGGCGATGATCTTCGATATGCCCGGCAAAGCGACGGGCGATGGCATTGCAGGCGAATGAGCCATAGTATCTGTTTGCTCCTGGTAAAAAAACTATTGTTCTTCTGATGCGGTTAACGCCGCTTGCGGTTCTCAGTCTTTTGCGCTTTCCTTAGCGGCATGGGCCAGCTTCTCCTGTTTGCGGCGCGCGGCCTCGGCCTCGCGATGTTCGCGGCGCAGCAGTGCATCGGCGTAATGGCGCTTTTCCTCGGGAGTCTCCGGTATCACCTGGGGTACGCGCACGCGCCTGCCTTCCTTATCGATGGCAACAAAGACCAGGAAGGCGCTGGCCACGTGCTGCTGCATGCCGGTCTGCGTGTCTTCCGCCCACACCTTCACGCCCACTTCCATGGAGGTTGTAAATGCTCGGTTGACGCTGGACTTGAGCGTGACCAGGTTGCCCAATCGCACCGGCCGGATGAAGTCGATGTGGTCCATGGCCGCGGTCACAATGTAGGTGCGCGCGTGCCGGTAAGCGGCCATCGCGCCGGTCAGGTCGATAAAGTGCATCAGCCGCCCGCCCAGCAGGTTACCCAGAACGTTGGTGTCGTTGGGCAGGATCAGCTCGGTCATCTCCGACTGCGTGCTGGCTACGGTGCGGGCCGCGGGGTTGGTTGCGATGGAATTCATGGGAGATCTGCTCCATTCCTGCGCGCCGCTTAAATTCGGTGTCGCCGGATAAAATGAAGCTGGCGGCGGCTGGCCGAAAAGGGCGCTGATTTCAGTTTCTGCAATCGCCGCCAATTACGCAAATCTTTCCGGGCGCGGGATAGCCCCATTCGAGCAAAATGGACAAGATCGCTGGACTGAAAGAGATTCTGGAGCTGGACCCAAAGAACAGTTTTGCACGGTATGGGTTGGCCATGGAACTGGCCAGCCGGGGCGAGACAGGCGCGGCGCTGGCCGAGTTCGACACGCTGTTGGCCAACGATCCAGGCTACACGGCGGGTTATTTCATGGCCGCGCAGACCCTCTCTGCGGCGGGCTGCGCGCAAGAAGCGATCACCCGTCTGAAGGCCGGCATCGAAAGCGCCGAGCGCAGCGGCAACCACCATGCTGTCAGTGAGATGCAGGCTATGCTCGAGGAGTTGGAGCGGTAGTCTTCCATCCATTTTTCGCATCTGTGTACTCCAGTTGTGCACCCAATAATCATTTCGAAAAAAGATGTAATCATTATGCAACTCCGCGGAGTCTACACTATCGATATGCCCAAATACTCGATTGTCGTTCCCTTTCACAACGAAGAGGAGAACGTGGCTGTTTTATACGCGCGCCTGAAGCAGGTGATGGAGCAGGTGGGCGAAAGTTTTGAGCTGGTGCTGGTGGACGATGGCTCCAGCGATCATACTTACGGGCTGATGAGGGAGATTGCCGCGGTTGACAGCCGTGTGTTGGTCATCAAGCTGCGTCGCAACTTCGGTCAGACCTCGGCGCTGGCTGCGGGCTTCGACCACGCTACGGGCGAGTTCATCCTGGCCATGGACGGTGACCTGCAGCACGACCCCGGCGAGATTCCCAACTTCATGGAAAAGCTGGATGAAGGCTACGACGTGGTCTCGGGCTGGCGCAAGGAACGGGTTGACAGTTTTATCATGCGCCGTTTTCCCTCGCGCTGCGCCAACTGGCTGATGGCCAAGCTATCCGGCGTGAACATCCACGACTTTGGCACCACCTTCAAGGCCTATCGCCGCGAGGTCATCCAGAACATTCCGCTCTACGGCGAGATGCACCGCTTCATCCCCGCGCTGGCCAGTTGGCATGGCGCGTCGATCTGCGAAATCCCCATCAGGAACGTGCCCCGTCAGCGCGGCAAGAGCCACTATGGCATCGGACGCACCTTCGGCGTATTCTTCGACCTGCTGACCATCCGCTTCCTGCTCAAGTACATGAACAGGCCGCTGCACTTCTTCGGCGGTTTCGGCGTGTTAGGCATCCTGGCGGGCAGTTGCATAGCGGCCATGCTGATGGGAATGAAGATTCTCAACCCCCACATGGACGTAATGCACAATCATGGACCGATGTTTGTCATTGGTTCGGTGTTGATCGTCTCCGGCATTCAGATGCTGGCCATTGGCTTGCTGGGTGAGTTGGGAGTGCGCCACTTCTACACCGGCCGGCAGCGCACGCCTTATTCCATCGAGAACATGGTGCGCCTGCGCGTACCGAAGGAATCGCGCGTGCTATCGCAGGGAACAGAAATTAAGGAATAGTGAATAGATAACATTAAGGTCTTGCCCTTTGCTCTCGCACGCCCCCAGGGTTCATGCTGAACTTGAGATGAAAGCCATACAGATTCACGAGACAGGCGGGCCGGAGGTTCTAAAACCGGCCGAGTTGCCCGTCCCGCAGCCGGGGCCGGGGCAGGTGTTGATCCGTGTGGAAGCTGTCGGAGTCAACTTCATCGAGATCTACTTCCGCAAGGGCGTCTACAAAGCGGCGCTGCCGTTTACTCCGGGCAGTGAAGCGGCCGGCACGGTGGAGGAGCTGAGTCCGGGCGTAACAGGTTTTGCCGCCGGCGACTCGGTGGCCTCGGTGGGCGTGCTGGGCAGCTACGCTGAGTACGCGCTGGTTCCGGCGGCGTCGCTGGTCAAGGTTCCGGCGGGGCTGAGCATGCAGCAGGCCGCGGCTGCGCTGCTCCAAGGCATGACGGCGCACTACCTTTCCCATTCAACTTTTCCGCTCAAGGCAGGCGACACGGCACTGGTTCACGCTGGAGCCGGCGGCGTGGGTCTGCTGCTGACGCAGATGGCCGCGCGACTCGGAGCAAGGGTGATTACCACGGTCTCCACCGCGGAGAAGGCGAAGTTCTCGCGCGAGGCAGGCGCCTCGGATGTAATTCTCTACGCCAAGCAGGACTTCGAGGCGGAGGTCAAGCGGCTCACAAACGGAAAAGGAGTTGACGTTGTTTACGACTCGGTGGGCCAAACGACCTTCGAGGGCAGCCTCAACTGCCTGCGTCCGCGCGGGATGCTTGTTCTTTTTGGCGCATCCAGCGGGCCGGTGCCGCCCTTCGATCTGATTCAGCTCAGCGGCAAGGGCTCGCTCTTCATCACCCGCCCCACGTTGTGGCATTACGTGGCCACACGCGAGGAGCTGGATTGGCGTGCCAGCGATGTGCTGAGGCGGATCACAAAGGGCGAACTCAAGCTGCGGATGGAGCACGTCTATCCGCTCTCTGGAGCCGCGCAGGCGCAAACCGATCTCGAAGCGCGCAAGACGACCGGAAAGATTCTGCTGGAACCTTAAGAGCAGCTGACAGTTCACAGCTATCAGATGTCGGTTATTATGGGTGCCACAGGTCTCGCTTCTGAGACCTGGGAATCTACACACTCACAGTCACGCCGCTTTGGCCGCCGCATCGATCTCCTCGGCCAACGCATTAGCTGCTGTTACGCAGGCCGCGCGGTCCACGTCTAGGTGCGTGACCAACCGAATTGCATCCGGCCCGAAGGCGCTCATCCAGATGCCGCGCGCCTTCAACCGCGCCACCACATCGGCCGCGCTCACTCCCTTCAGCCGGAAGACAACGATATTGGTTTCGACTGCGTCCAGATCGATGGCAACACGCTCGATCTTCGCCAGCGTCTCGGCCAGCAAGCGCGCGTTGGCGTGGTCCTCGTGCAGCCGCGCCGGGCCCTGCTCCAGCGCAATCAGCCCCGCCGCCGCCAACACGCCCGCCTGACGCATTCCGCCGCCTAATGCTTTTCTGAAAATTCGCGCCCGCGCCATCAGCTCGGCCGAACCAACCAGCATCGAGCCGACCGGCGCGCCCAGTCCCTTCGACAAACAGAACATTACCGTGTCGAAGCCGCTGGTCAGTGCTTTCACATCGACGCCCAGCGCCGTGGCCGCGTTGAAGATGCGCGCCCCATCCAGATGCACCGGGAGCTTGCGCTCTTTGGCCCTAGTCCAAATCTCCTCCATCACCAGCAGTGGTGTTACCGTTCCCCCGGCGAGGTTGGCGGTATTCTCAATCTCAATCAATCCTGTGGCCGCGCGAAAGGCGCCGCGTCCTTGGATGGCCGGCTCAATGTGCTTCCAGGTCAGGATTCCGCGCTCGGCAGCGACGGCGCGCACCAGGCAGCCGGAAAACACCGCCGTGGTGGCCATCTCCCAATCCAGAATGTGCGCCCGCGACTCGGCAATCACCTCCTGGCCCGGCTGGGTGTGCAGGCGAATGGCGATCTGGTTGCCCATGGTGCCGGTAGGCACAAAGAGCGCCGCCTCGCGGCCGAATTTCTCCGCCGCGCGCTGCTCCAGCAGATTGACGGTGGGGTCCTCACCGTAGACGTCGTCGCCCACCTCGGCTGCGGCCATCGCCGCCCTCATCTGGGCCGTGGGCCGCGTAACCGTATCCGAGCGAAGATCGATGATGGATGGCATTGCTATCTATCCTCTGTTTCCGGGACTTTACACTTTGTTCCCATGGATTCTCAGACCTCCAGCATAGCTTTACTATGGCAGGGATGGGTCAGGGGTGAAGCAGCTTCGCACATAGATCCACAGATAAAAAATGCCCATAACCAGCAGAATGAGTGGGGGAGGAAAGGCTTGTACGGCCATCATTATATTCGCGGTCGACTGCGTCGCGGGCAGGTGCAGTTGGCTGATAATACCCAGGATTATTCCCCAGGAAAGATCTCCGCTCATCACCAACGCCATGAAATTCACCAGGAGCGCGAACCGTCCGACCAAGCCCCCCTCAGCCCAGAGCATGGCGCAGGCAGGAACCGTGAGCAGCAAGAGCTTGGCATCATATTGTCGATGATAGATGGGCAGCATGGAAAGAGCTGCAATTGCCGCCAGCGCCAGCCAGGCTCTCTTCTGCGAGGGGCGTGTCCTCAGAGTGACGATAACCCAAAGGAGCAGAAGTGGCGCGCAGATAAGATAGCTGGCAGGATCGTAGATGCGCGGATCATCCCGGAAGACGCTGATCACCGCTTGCAGGCTGATCACCGCAGCGAGGCCATGGGCCCCCGATGAAGCAGGACCGGGATCATTGATGCCGCCGTGTGCCGAAAACGCCAGAATATTGGAGTGCAACTCCTGCATCCAGTGCGGCGACACATACCAAACCCACAAGACTGCCGGCAGACTCAGAACAACCATGACGAGAAGGGATTGCAGTGCGCGTTTGCGGTAGATTCCGCCCGCCAATAAGAAATAGAGCCAGACCAGCCCCGTGTCTTGCGGCTTGATTGCGAGACTGACCGCAAGGCAAAGGATGCCCGCCGGGATGAACCGCTCGCGAAGAAAACACCACACGGCTACGACGCAAAGGCTGATGACAATTCCCGCGCACATACCTTGCATCACAAGAAGCTCACTGTCAGCGAGCAGAAAGCCTATTAAGGCGCCAGAGATGATTGGCGCGTAATTCGCTCCGACGTTCCACATAAGTAAAGATGCAAAAATGAGACTTCCAATAATGAGCACGATCCACAGCAGGTGCGAAGGTTCCCACGGCAGCATCGCAAAGGGAAGAGTGAAAATAAATGCGCTAGGCAAGTATCCATACCGCGCCGTCATCAGGCGCTCCTTCGCGGTATCTAATGCGCCATAAACTCCCTCTGCCTGATAGACGCGCAGCACCTCGCTTTCCTTGTACGGATCACAGTGCCGCATAAGGCATCGCGCTGGATAGTAGAGCGCTCTGAAATCCAGCATTGGTGCGCGGGCGGCATTCTCCCAGGCGGCGCCCAACAAAATAAACGTCAAACACCCCAGCAGCAGAAACCGCAGACCATCGAGGCGCGCCTCGGTCATGTTCAGTCCCTCTTTCTTTCATGGACGCCAGGCAAGCTCGGAATCAGCCTGTCGAGTGGCTTTTTCAGTTTCAATCCGGAACCGCGCTGCCTCGGCGCATCCGGTGTTTCTCCAAGGCTTGCAGACTGCGCCGATTCGGCTGAGGCCGAACTACGTGACATATAGACCCAGAGATAGAAAATGCCTGTGACCAGGAGGATAAGCGGAGTCGGCAAGGTCAGCGCCGCCTTCCACATCTGGCCGGACAATCCGTTTGTGGACGGGTGCATGGTCTTGATAAGGCCCATCAGGATTGCCCATGGAAGGTCGCTGGTCAACACGATCGCCGCGGAGTTTACCAGGAGCGCAAGCCGCGCGATCAGTCCGCCTTCGGCCCAGAGCATGGCGCAGGCCGGAACTGTGAGCAGCAGGAGCTTGGCATCATACAGATGATGATAGACGGGGAGCATGGAAAGCGCCGCAATCGCCGCCAGCGCCAGCCACGCTCTCTTCTGCGAGGGGCGTGACCGCAGAGTAACGAACACCCAGAGTAGCAGGAGCGGCGCACAAAGAAGGTAACCAACAGGATTGTAGAAGCGCGGATCGTCCCGGAAAAAGCTGATGGCCGCTTGTAGATTGACCATCATGCCGAGACCGTGGGCCGTGGAAGCAGGGCCTGGGTCTGTTAGCCCGCCGTGAACTGAAAATGCCAATATATTGGAGTGCCATTCTCGCATCCAATGTGGTGCAACGCGCCAAACCCACAGGACTGCCGGTAGACTCAAGGCAACCGTCACCGCAAGGGTATGCAGCGCGCGTTTACGGAAAACTCCGCCCGCCAATAAGAAATAGAACCAGACCAGTCCCGTATCGTGCGGCTTGAGGGCAAGACTGATCGCTAAACACAGGATTCCAGCCGGCACAAATCGTTCGCGAAGAAAGCACCAGACAGCCACTGCGCACAGGCTGATCGCAATTCCGGCGGCATTGCCCGTAACTATTAGCAATTCGCTGTTAGCTAGAAAAAAGCCAATCAGAACCCCGGAAACAATAGGCGCATAAGTTGCCCCCAGATTCCAGATAAGAACCGAAGCAAAAATGAGGCTCCCAAAGGTAAGTGTCATCCAAAGAATGTGCGCTGGACCCCATGGCAGCATTGCGAAGGGGACCGTGATGGAAAATGCAGTGGGCTGGTATATATAACGCGTCGCAATTTGTTGAACGATGGCATTATCCGATGGGTGATCTGCTTGCTCTGCCTGATATACCCTGAGTACCTCACTTTCACTGTATGGGTCACAGTGCTGTATAAGGCATCGAGCAGGATAGTAAAGCCCTTTGAAATCTAACATCGGGACAGAAGTGGCGTTCTTCATAGTGGCGCCCAACACAATAAACGCCAAACACCCCAGCAGCAGTAAACGCAGACCATCGAGCCTCGCTCTGTTCATCTTGAACTTGTCTCCCGTCTTCTCTCCGATGAGCGTTTTGAAGGCCAGCCGCCAACCGGGCCAATACTCATGCCCTGCCGGACATCTGCGCAGAGGTTTCCGTTACGGAATCTGCGACATGGGCAGCTCAAGCACCGGGGTACGCTTGCCGTCCTTCACCGCATAGGCCCACATGCCATGAAAGTTGTCGCGCAGTCCCGGCTGCGTCTTGAGAAACGCGCTCAGCACAGCAGTAGCTTCCGTCCGCTGTGCCGCCGGATCCGTAATTCCCAGTGATTCGTAGGCCACGCCCAGGTCGGCGTGAAGCATCGTCGCGTCCAAACGCACCGCGTCGATCTTCCAGGTGCGCGCGCCGTCTGGAATCGTCAGGGGAAATGCGTCAAGCGGAGAGTTTTTGATCGCCGATTGCTCACTCCCGAGCTTTTCCATGTTCGGCGAGGAGAGAATATCCACCGGCAGCAGCAGAAATCGCGCCGTTTCGTAGGCGTACCAGGCGGCCCACGGTTGTCCTGCTACGGCCAGTTCGCGGGCGTGCGTCCACCACCACACGCCATCATGGCCGTCAAGCGCGCCCGGACGCACGGTCAGGCCGCCCAGCTTCCAGCCGTCAGCGGGGCCGTTCCAGACCAGGATAAGGCCCAATTGGCCGGCGTAGGGTGCTCCAGCCGCATCGGCCAGCACCAGGGCGTATCGGCCCGGCGGCAGCGCCCGCATGGTCAGCGTCACGGTTAACGCGCCGCTCGAGCTGGTGCAGAAGAACTGGGTGTCTGCGGGCGCGGCCAGACTGGTTGCGTCCAGCAGGTAGAGGCTGCGCAGTTGAATCTGCCCTCCTTTCATCAGCGACGCTGAAGACTCGACCACCCCGCGCATTCCCTCCCAATCCTTGGCCACGGAAGGCAGCAGGGCGGCCTTCAGCGTAACAAAATCCTGCTCGGCCACGGCCACGGCCAACCGTCCCCCGGCCGCCGTCAGCTCATCGCGGTCCTGCGGCAGCAACTCGGCCTGCGTGGTGCAACTTGTGGCGCTTACCGGCACTGGCGCGGCCATAACTGACAACAAAACCGCTGTCGCGATAAAAACTTTCCAGCAGATGCGCATTGGTTGAACCCTCTCCGGCTCGCGAAATCTCTGCTGTGAGCGTCCGCGCGCCACTGTTAGTCTAGTACAGTAGAGCGGCAAGGGAATGCCGTGACATGGAGCGGTCCTCATGCGCACTGACCTCCAGCTCAACTCACAACTTTCGCTTGGGCTCCTTCGCGCGCGGATTTTTGTGCTGCCGGCGCTTTTCGTCGCGACTCTGGGCGGGGCGCTCGCGTTGCGTGCGCAGGCGCCGGCACCTGCTGTCCCATCTTCCCCGGCGCACAGGCGGGCTCATCCACATAAGCGTCCGGTTGCGGCGAAGACACCATCCCCTGCGCCTCCAACAGCGGCCGCTCCCACAACGCCTCCAGAGCCCGAAACTCCCAAGTGGCCCGCCAACGAAAAGCCAGTTCCGGCCACGGTTACCTGGGACAGCCAGGGCCTGCGCATTGACGCCGCCAACTCCAGCCTGGCGCAAATTCTGGCAGATGTGTCCACCGCCACCGGCGCAAAAGTGGAAGGATTCGACTCCGACCAGCGGGTCTTTGGCGTCTTCGGACCCGGCCCGGCGCGCGATGTGATCAGCCAGCTTCTGCAAGGCTCCGGTTACAACGTCATCCTGATCGGAGACCAGGGCCAGGGAACCCCGCGCGAGATCCTGCTCAGTCTCCGCCACGCAGCGACCGCAACGCCAGCCGCCAGGACCGCCCCGGCCAGCGAAGAAGACTCCGACACGGATGAGCAGCCGCAGCCTTCCCCACCGCCCATCCGGCCCGGCTTCATACCTGGAAGACCGCCGTTTACTCCTCAGCAAATGTTGCAACAACGCCCACAGCCGGGGCAACCGCCTGGCAATCCGCAATATTAGTCTCCGCAATCGGCGATAATATCTCTACCAACTTTAAGGAGGTTCCGCTATGCCAGAACCAACCATTGCCCAAAAAAGTCCCTATGCCGTCCAGGTTGAAGCCGGCAAGAGTTATTACTGGTGCGCCTGCGGCCTCAGCGCCGGCCAGCCCTTCTGCGACGGCAGCCACAAAGGCACCGGATTCTCACCTATCAAATTCGACGCCACAGAATCCAAGACCGCCCACTTTTGCGGTTGCAAGCACAGCGCACATCCCGTTCTCTGCGACGGCAGCCACAAAAAACTCTAGCCCTGCGCAACTTGCGGACATTCGATTACCCTCATGCCCATCACTCACATCTCGGTACGCGGGGCGCGCCAGCACAATCTGCGCGACATCAGCGTGCGCATCCCGCGCAACACGCTCACGGTGGTCACCGGCCTCAGCGGCTCGGGCAAGAGCTCGCTGGCATTCGATACCATCTATGCCGAGGGTCAACGCCGCTACGTGGAGACGCTCTCCGCCTACGCGCGCCAGTTCCTCGACCAGATCGAGCGGCCCGACGTGGACTCCATCGAAGGACTCTCGCCGGCCATCTCCATCGAGCAGAAGACCACCAGCCGCAGTCCGCGCTCCACGGTGGGCACCATCACCGAGATTTACGACTACCTGCGCCTGCTCTACGCCTCAATTGGCACGCCCCACTGCCCCAACTGCGGAAGGCCCATCGCCCACCAGACCGCGGATCAAATTGTCCAGCGCATCCTGGAGCAGGGTCGCGGCGAGCGCGTCACCGTAATGGCGCCCATCGTCCGCGGGCGCAAGGGCGAGTTCAAGGAGCTGCTCGACCAGCTTGACCGGCAGGGCTTTCGCGCCCGCGTCGACGGCGAGATGATGGACCTCTCCGAGCCGGTGCTGCTCGACCGCCGCAAGAACCACACCATCGAAGCGATTGTGGACCGCATTCTGCTCAAGAGCCCAGTTGCCGATGCGCCCCCGCTTCCTCCCGGCAAGTTCTCGCCCAAACCGTCTCCGGAGAAGCGCCTTGATGCGGCCGTCGCCAAGGCTCTGCAACTAGCCAATGGACTTGTGCTGGTCGCCGTCACTGGTGGAGAGGAGCAGTTGTTCTCCTCCTCCATGGCCTGCCCTGACTGCGGTCTCGACGTGCCCAAGCTGGAACCGCGCAGCTTCAGCTTCAACTCCGCCTTCGGCGCCTGTCCGGAATGTCACGGCCTGGGATCGCTCTATGATCTGGACCCCGCCAAGGTCATCACCGACTGGTCAAAGCCGCTGCTGGACGGTCTCGGCCCCGGTTCCACCTCGCAGTACCTGCTCAAGCTCATTCATCTGGCCGCCGACCGCTACAAAATCGACCTCCAGACGCCTTTCGAGGAGCTGCCCCCGCGCCAGCAGCATCTACTGGTTTACGGACCGCCCAAAGGCGAAGGCCCGCGCACGGGTTTCCACGGCATTCTGAGCTTCCTGCGTGATGGCATTGAAGATGCGCGCAGCGATTCCTATCGCGAATCGATGATGGCTTACATGTCCGCCACGCCCTGCCCCGTCTGCCGAGGCAAACGCCTGCGCCCGGAGTCGCTGGCAGTCAAGATCGGCGGCCTCTCCATCGCCGACTTCACTGCCCTGCCGCTGAACCGCGCGCTCTCGGCGGCCATCAACCTGAGCTTCACGGAACGCCAGTCGCTCATTGCCGAGCGCATCCGCCACGAGATCGCCGAGCGGCTGGAGTTTCTCTGCGCCGTCGGCCTCACATATCTCTCGCTGGACCGCAACGCTGCCACGCTCTCGGGCGGCGAGGGCCAGCGCATTCGCCTCGCCACGCAGATTGGCTCCCGCCTGCGCGGCGTGCTCTACGTCCTCGACGAACCCTCCATCGGCCTTCATCAGCGCGACAACAACCGCCTGATTCAGGCCCTGGAAAAGCTGCGCGATCTGGGCAACACCGTGCTGGTTGTCGAGCACGATGAAGAGACCATCCGCCACGCCGATTACGTCCTCGACCTTGGCCCCGGAGCTGGCCGCCTGGGCGGTCAGGTGGTCGCGCAGGGAACGCCGGCGGAGATCATGGCCTGCCCCGAGTCGCTCACCGGGCGCTATCTCTCCGGCGCATCCGGAATGTTGCAGCGCGTCCATCCGCGGCCCCTGGCCGGCAAATGGCTCACCGTCACCGGCGCGCGCGAGCACAATTTGCAGGAGATCACTATCCGTATTCCTTTGGGCGTGATGACACTGGTCACCGGTGTCAGCGGCTCGGGCAAAAGCACGCTGGTCAACGACATTTTGTACCGCTCACTGGCCAAGAGCATCTACGGCTCGCGCGAGGAACCCGGCGCGCACGACGCCATCACCGGCGCAGAGCAGATCGACAAGGTGGTGCGCATCGACCAATCGCCCATCGGCCGCACCCCGCGCTCCAACCCGGCCACCTACACCCAGGTCTTCTCACCCATCCGTGATCTCTTTGCCATGCTGCCCGAGGCCCGCGAACGCGGTTACAAGCCCGGCCGCTTTAGCTTCAATGTTGGCGGAGGCCGCTGCGAGGCCTGCCAGGGCGATGGACAGCGCCGCATCGAAATGAATTTTATGCCCGACGTCTACGTGCAGTGCGAGATTTGCAATGGGCGCCGCTATAATCAGGAAACTCTGGCTGTAAAATTCCACGGTCACTCCATCGCCGACATTCTTGAGCTCACCATCGAGGACGCGCTCACTGTGCTGGCCGACGTGCCGCAGGTGCGCCAGAAGCTGCAAACTCTGGTGGACGTGGGCCTGGGCTACGTCCATCTGGGCCAGAGCGCGACCACGCTCTCCGGCGGCGAGGCGCAGCGCATGAAGCTGGCGCGCGAACTATCGAAGCGCCAGACCGGCCGCACGCTTTATCTGCTCGACGAACCCACCACCGGACTGCACTTCGACGACGTGCGCAAGCTGCTCGAAGTCCTTCACCGGCTCACCGACCTGGGCAACACGGTCATCATCATCGAGCACAATCTGGACGTGATTCGCAACGCCGACTGGATTCTCGATCTCGGCCCCGAGGGCGGCGAGGACGGCGGCCGCATCGTCGGCCAGGGACGCCCCGCAAAAATTGCCGCCACTCCCGGCTCCTTCACCGGCCAGTTTCTCAAGCGCTACTACACCTCCAGCAGTGGCCGTCTTACACCTTCTGAACCAGATGATGATTCAACGAATGTTGATTCAGCCGTCATGCAGGACGTTCCTTTTACTACGCCACAGTTGGTAGAGGAGCCCGCCACGCGCAAGCGCACAACCGCAAAGAAAACCGCCCAACAGGCTTCCGCAACCCGCAGAAAGAAGACGGAGCTGCCATGAACAACTTTGAATCCACGCCGCAGGAGCCGGAGCAAAATTTATTTTCCGCGTCCGGCCAGGCTCTGCCGCAATCTACCCAGACAAAAGAAGAACCAGCGGAACTGTTTCACTCCTGGTCGCAACCCGAGGTTGTTCCGCCCCCACGCATTCCGCATCTCGGTCATCTCGCCCTGCTGATGGCGTTTATGCTCTTTGGGTTTGTGTGCATGATGGTGCTGATGTTTACTGCCCTGCACTTCCATCTCGACGGCATTTCAACGCCGGAACAGATCAAAACCAATGCTCACTACCTTCTGGGCAGCGAGGCGGTCCTCTATCTCGTCGCGCTGGCTCTTAGCTTCCCTCTCTTTCCGCTGCTTTGGAAAAAGAGCTTCTTTGCCGGCATCCACTGGCGCGGCGCTACTGCTCTCGAATTCGGTTGGAGGTTACCCGCCATCTCTTTAGGCTGCTTTATACTCGCCATGCTCGATCAGGCGCTGCTGCCCGGACCAGAGCATGCCCCCATTGAAGAGTTTTTTCGTACTCCCGGCGCCGCGTGGCTTATGTTTGGTTTTGGCGTCACCTTCGCGCCTTTCTTTGAGGAGATGTTCTTCCGCGGTTTTCTGCTGCCCGCCCTGGCCACGGCCTGGGACTGGATCGGTGAGTATATTCGATGCGAGAATGAGTGGTTACATCCACTTCTTGTTCTAGGCTCATCAATCGTAAGTACTATTTTTGCAATTCTCATCGAAGAAACTTACGGGCATCATTACATTATTATGCGATTTCTATTGATTTGTTTCATTTCCATTATGTTTGGAATGGCCTTCTTCTGGCTATACCAACGGTATCAGGCCCTTCACGCAGATCGTAATGCACCCCCTCTCGACCCCAACGGCCATCCTCAGTGGTCTATCTTCGCCATGGTTTTCGCCTCTATCCCAACCAGTATTCTCTTCGCCTTGCTTCACACCGAACAGCAAGGCAATTCGCTAAACTTGTTTCTTATGTTCATCTTGATTAGCCTGGTCCTCTGCGCAGTGCGCCTGCTGACTCGCTCATTGGCCGCCAGTACCCTTGTCCACGCCTGTTACAACTTTCTGATTTTCTTTTCCCTGTTTGTAGGAACAGGCGGATTCCGGCATTTTGATAAGCTGTGAAGCAGCTTTCAGCCGCTGGCTTATAGCTGTTAGCTATCATCTACTGCCGAATGAGCCGCAAGAGCAGGCTTGTGCCTGCGCATAGTCCCGATATGAAAGGCCGCGAAAGATTTCACTTGACCTGCGTTACGTTACGCATTACGCTGGATTGTGATTCGTTCCTTCCGCCACAAGGGGCTGAAACGCCTCTACGAAAACGATGACCCGCGCGGCGTTATGGCGGAACACCTGATAAAGCTGCGCAATATCCTCGCGCGCTTGGATGCTGCCGGTTCAGTTGAAGATATGAATCTTCCAGGATTCAAACTGCACTCGCTGAAGGGTGAATTCAATGGCTTCTGGGCAGTCACGGTTCGAGCTAACTGGCGGGTGATCTTTCGATTTGTTGAAAGCGATGTATTTGAAGTCGATTATCTCAATTACCACTAAGGAGGTTTCACTATGCCGATGAAGAATCCGCCGCATCCCGGCAGCGTTGTTCTTCGCGAATGTATTGAGCCGCTCGGTCTCACCATTACTCAAGCGGCGCAGGCCTTGGGCGTCACTCGCACCACTCTTTCCGAACTCGTCAACGGCAAGCGCGGCATCTCTCCGGAGATGGCCGTGAGGCTCTCCCAGGTCTTCGGCGGAAGCGCGCAGAGCTGGATCACGCAGCAGGCTCACTACGATCTTGCGCAGATTCCCGCAAGCCGCATCAGGCTCAAGCGTTTGGCCGTGGCCTGACTCCTAGCTACTGATCCATGGACCTCTACGAGAAAATTCGCAGCCTGCCCACCCAGCCCGGCGTGTACCTCTACAAGAACGCCGAGGGCGTAGTCATCTATGTCGGCAAGGCTAACAATCTGCGCGCGCGGGTTCGTTCGTATCTTCTCGAATCCTCCCAGGCCAACGCCAAAACCGGCTCGCTGATGCGCGAGGCCGTTGATCTGGATTACATTCTTGTAGGCAACGAATCCGAGGCGCTTGCTCTCGAGACCAATCTCATCAAGGAGCGCAAGCCGCGCTTCAACATCCTGCTCAAGGACGACAAAAGCTACCCCTACGTCAAGCTCACGCTGGCAGACCGCTTTCCTAAAGTTTTCGTCACCCGCCGCCTGCTGAAGGACGGAGCGGCTTACTTTGGCCCATATTTTCCCGGCAGCCTGGCTTACCGCGTGGTCGAGCTGATTCATCGCAGTTTTCTCATTCCCAGTTGCAAGGTCGATCTCTCCCGCTATCACCCGCGCGCCTGCCTGCAGTACTACATTCACCGCTGCCTGGGCCCCTGCGTCGAGGAATTGACCACGCCGGAGATCTACGCCAGCGCCGTGCGCGACGCGCGCCTGCTGCTGGAAGGCCGACACGCCGAGCTGGAGCGCACGCTCACCGCGCGCATGACAGCCGCCGCCGAATCCGAGCACTTTGAGGCCGCCGCAAAGTTGCGCGATCAGCTCTCTACCATCCATCAGCTCCAGGAAAAACAGCGCGCCGCCACCGCCGAGCAGGGCGACGATACCGACGTCTTTGGCTATCACTTTGAGGATGGCTCGCTGGCAGTCAACCTCTTCCACGTCCGCGCCGGAAAAATCGTCGACCGCCGCGAGTTTTTCTGGGAAGATTTGCCGGAGCTGCTCGAAGCCGCCGCAACGGAAGAATCTAACCAGCCACAAGTGACGGGTGCCCCATCCTTTCCGCTTTCTTCTGCTGAAAGGGCGGGAAACAACGAAGCCCATTTCCACGCGGGTTCGGTCTTCTCCTCGCTCCTCAAGCAGCTCTACATCGACCAGCGCTACGTTCCGCGCTCCATCCTTGTCCCGGCGGATTTCGACGACCGCGAAGCCCTGGCCGCTCTTCTTACCGAGCGCACCGGCCATCGCATCGAGATCGCCGTCCCGCATCGCGGCGAAAAACGCTCCCTCGTCGATCTGGCCGGCCAGAACGCCAAGCAATCGTACATCCAGCGCTTCCGCGTACTCGAGCCCTCGCGCAAGGCCATTCAGGAAGCCTTTGCCGAAGCGCTCATGCTCCCCGAGCTGCCCCGCCGCATCGAGTGCTTCGACATCTCCCACATTCAGGGCGCGGAAACCGTAGCCTCGCTGGTGGTCTGGGAAGACGGCAAGATGAACAAGCAGGCATATCGCAAATTCAAAATCAAAACCGTCGCAGGAGTAGACGACTTCGCCTCCATGCGCGAGGTGGTCCAGCGCCGATATCGCCGCCTGCTCGAAGAAAAGCAGCCCATGCCTTCGCTGATCCTCGTCGATGGCGGCCTCGGCCAGCTTCACGCCGCCGCCGAGGCGCTCGAATCCCTCGATTTCGCCGCCGCCGGCCTCGCCATGCCGCCGCTGGCTTCCATCGCCAAGCGCGAAGAGGTCATCTACATCTACGGCAACGAGCAGGAGCCGGTGGTGCTGGACCGCCATTCGCCGGTGCTGCATCTGGTCCAGCTCATCCGCGACGAGAGTCACCGCTTTGCCGTCGGCTATCATCGCCAGCGCCGCGCCATGCGCGACCGTGATTCGGAGCTGCTGAATATTCCCGGCGTCGGCCCGCAAACTCGCCAGCGCCTCATCACTCACTTCGGCAGCCTGCGTGAGGTGCAGCAAGCCACCGCCGAATCACTCGCCGCCGTCGTCCCGCCCAAAACCGCCGAAACCATCTGGCGGCATTTTCACCAGGCCCAGCAGGCTAACTGATCGTCGATCGGCCGGAAATACTCACAGCCCACTGCTTCCATCCGCTGGCCCCGGCAGTGCAATATAGTTGCAGAGGTTAAAGTCTGTTGAATTTCGCTTTTCATTCCCCCAAAGCGCAATCTGCGGTGCTTTCCCAACCAAATTGGCATCAGCAGCTTGAGAGATGGCGCACTTTTATTGCGCAATGCGCTCGCAAACCCAGCCGTAGAAGCGTCCATGCCCTGCGCAGCCTCACCTTGCGCCTGCAAGTGGGGATTGAGTATTCCCTGCGCAAGCGGGCTGCGAATTCCGCCGCTGCACGTGCCTTTCAGCGTTGGAGCAAAGAAGGGAAGAAGCTGCGCAAAGCACTTGCACCGGTGCGCAATGCGGATGTGCACCTGGCTCGTCTGAATAGCCTCCGCAATACTAATAAAGGAGCATCAGAAGGCAAAAAGCAACTGAGTCCCCGATGCATCCGTGAAATCGGCAAACTCGAGGACCAGTTAAGGCGACAGCGTAAATCGGGAATCAATAAGCTGATAGCCGCCATCGATGCTCGCAGCAAACGGCTGAACAGATTGAGCAAAGAGTTGGAAGCGGCATTGACGCCTCACATGCCCTCAAGGGCCCATTCGACTGCCCCGGAGGCTTTGCGGATATTTACAGAACTGACCAGCGAACATCCTAAACTTGACGCCGAAAACCTGCATGAGTATCGCAAGCGCCTCAAGCAAGCGCGATATCTGGCGGAGATCTCTTCCGCGGCAGATCCTGTGGCCAAGCGGTTGGCCGCCGCATTCAGGAGGATTCACTATGCCGCCGGAGAGTGGCATGACTGGCAGGAACTCGCCAGCAAGGCTGACCGCATTCTTCCCAGCCACGGCAAAGAGGACGGCCTGATTCCGGTGCTTGAGTCACTGGCAAAGAAAGCTCTGCAGCGGACACGCGTCCAATGCCGGCGCACTGCGGCGCGCTTTCTGAAGAACGTTGGCGATGTGCGGCCTATGCCGCCACGAAAGCCTGTTGTTGCTGACCCTGGTCTCCGATCTGAAAACGAATATCTCCAGGCGGCCACCCGTTAATCGGAATTTCTGCATTGCTTTCACCGCCGCAGGCCACCGCCGAATCGCTGGCCGCCGTTGTGCCGCCCAAAACCGCCGAAACTATCTGGCGGCATTTTCATGAGGCGCAACCGTTCAGGTGATCCGCATCCACATGGAAGCGGGGAATACGTGCTTGACAGCAATCGCATCAGTGTCGTAGGGTATCTTTTCATAATATCCTTCACGGAAATCTGATTACATGACATGGAGAACGTCGTGAGTAAGCTACCGGTTGCATTCGTTTTTTCATTTTTCTTCTGCATATCAGCGTTGGGACAAAATGTTGCTAATACGCCATCGGCGTCACTCGCTTATGTGCTCGATCCCGCGGGACAGACGGTCAGTGCTGTAGATCTTGCTAGCGGACAAACGAAAGCCTCTGTTCCCGTGAGCGGACAAACGACTGCTACGGATATGTTGTACGGCCCGTACCATCCTGGTGTGGATACATTGCTGCTAACGCCGGATGGATCCCGCCTGGTGAGGATTCGCACCGGGAATCATAAGTTTTCCTTCCGTTTTGGCTACCACCCGCTGGAAAAGTCGATGGCCACGATCATTGACACGAAGACGATGCGGATTGTAGCGCAGGCTGATCTCGGCTGGGGCCTCAGCAGCTATTTTCAGACTCCCGACGAGAAGATGCTTGTTACCCTGTCAACCGGCTACCAGTCACAGAAGCCCGAGGAGGCTCTTCCCAGCGAAATTGTCACCACGAATCTATTGAACGGACAGGTGCTGGGAAGGCTGACATTCCCGCGTTTTCCTACATCTTGTGTTCTATCCAATGATGGCAAAACCGCAATGCTGCTTTTTACGCAACAAAAGCATAAAGGAGAGCCTTCAATTCCGGCGGAACTTCAGTTTGTAAGCACCGAGAAACTGTCGATCGCCGGGAAGATCACATTTGATGGCGCGCCGGATATGCCCGTCCTGTCTCCAACTGGCGAGTATGTCTACCTGCTGGAAAAGGGGCAGCCATCGAACAATCCTGAGAAGAATATCAACGGCCGCATCCATGTCATATCGATCAAAGATATGAAGGCCATGGCGGACCTTGATGCAGGCTCGGACCCCAGGGGTGTGATAGCCGATGAGGCATCCGGACAGATTTTGATTCTGAGCAATGGCGCTCCTATCAAGGGCCAAAAGAATGTGGATGGGGAGTTGCGCGTGCTTCGCGGCGCATCGATCTCAACCCTCATTAACATTGGAACTGAACCACGTTTCATCCGTTTTTCGCCGGACAAAAAACGCCTCTACGTCGTTGGCCGGGATGAGCTTTCGGTTATCGACTACACAGCTCTCCATGAGATGGGCCGGATACCGCTCGGCGGCTTTGCCAGTGAACTTGCGCTCTCTCCTGATGGAAACCATGGATTCGCGCTTTTCAGCGGATCGAGCCGGTTGTTGCTCATTGATCTGCAGGCGCTGAAAGCGGGAGAATCGGTTACAACCGGCCGCGGCGGAATCAAGTTTGCAAAGAATCTCGGCGCTATCGCTGCTACAGCGGCATCGATGACGGCTGCTTCCTACCAAGCTTCCTATATGGCCAATACAAATGGCGGCGTCGGCTACGCTCCTTACCAAATCTTCACGGTTGCGCCGGCGAATACGTCGATCTCCGTGAGGCCGGATGGCGCTTTTGTCTATGTGCTGAATAGCGAGACCAACGACGTGACGATCGTCAACGTGAGCAACTCTTCGGTTGTTGATAAGATCGCCGCCGGAGGGCAGCGCTTTCAGCCTTTGAACAACGGCGGTGTTCTCGCGGTAGTCGGGAGGAATACTCTTCATCTGATCGACACCTCGACGCAGAAAGCGCTCCCGGAAGTTCACTTCGATAAGAGCCTGGAAGGTATCTACCTCTCGCCGGATGGCCGGACAGCGCTCGCTCTTTCTGAAGGCCCTCTTGTTCTGCTGAATGGGTCGACCGGTGAAGTCCGGAGCAGGATCGATGGATTCAAGCGGCCGCAATCAGTTGTCTTCGCTCCGGTAGAGCAAACGCCAAGCGTTTCCAGTCAGTAATAACAGGCGAGGCGGATTGAACAGAAGGAGCAATGGCGTTGACCGGCGCTCCTTCTGAACCCTTGCCCAATCGCGCATTTAATCGTACCTTCACGTGCAAAAATACATAATTTGAACGAAAATAGAGTAAGACGAATTTTTTCGATGACAAGAGGAACGCTTGACACAAACGCAGATTGAAATTCCACGCTGGACCGCACAAGAGTTTGAGCGGCTGGTCTTTGACAGCAAACCCAAAGTTGCGGTCTTCGATTGCGATGGAACGCTGTGGGGCGGAGACGCCGGTTATGGCTTCATGGCCTGGTCGCTGGAGAAGGGCCTGGTTTCGCGCTCCACCTGCGACTGGGCCGATACCCGCTATCGCGACTATCTGGCCGGCGCGGTCAGCGAGTTGGCGATCTGCGGCGAGATGGTGCAGATGTATGCCGGCCTGCGCGAACAGGAACTGCGCGACGCCGCCGCCCGCTACGTGCGCGAGTTTGTTCAGCCGCGCATCTTCGCCGAGATGGCCGCGCTGCTGGCCTCGCTCAAAAAAGCAGGTGTCGAGATTTGGGCCGTCAGTTCCACCAACAAGTGGGTGGTCAACGAGGGAGTGCGCGATCTCGGTTTCCCCGAAGAGCGCATTCTGGCCGCCGAGGTGCGCGTCGCCGATGGCCTCATCACCAGCGAGCTGGTGGATGTGCCCACCGACGAGGGCAAGGCCGCCACACTCAAGCGCGTGGGCATCGCGCGCCCCGATGCGGCCTTCGGCAACTCCATCCACGACCTGGCCATGCTGGAAATGGCGCGCAACGCCTTTCCCGTCAATCCGTCTCCGGAACTGCTCGAGGCTGCCGCCAAAAACGGCTGGGGCTACTTTATTCCTGACGCTGCTGGAGACGACGTAGCCGGCAAATAATAGTTCAATTTGCAGAAATTCAGTCCCTTTCTTCCAGCCGCGCGGTCACCTGCTTCACCAGGCGCTCCAGATCGGCATTGTTCCCCTCTGTCGGGATGGCCGCATCGTGGAGGCGCGCATCGGGAAAGCCCAGCCGTCTCTTCAGCGCCAGAATCTCCTGTATTTTGCCTTCGGGAATGAAGCTGAGCGGCTTGCCGATTTGTTGGGCGAGCAGATAGGTTTTGCAGCAGGTTTCAAAGATCTCCACCAGCCACTCGGCGTGCATCGCCGTGTCTGCCCAGCAGACGATGCCATGGTTGGTGAGCAGGATGGTGTTGTGATTCATAACAAAGGGCAACACCGTCTCGGCGAAGGCCTTGGTGCCGGGAGTCTCATAAGGGGCCACCGCTGGCGGACCAATGAAGATCTCGCACTCGCTAATCAACCCGTTGGGAGGCGTGGAGCCGGTGACGGCAAAGGCCGTTGCATGAGGTGGATGGCAATGCACCACGGCACGAGCCTTCGGGTTGGCCTTGTAAATCTCAAGATGCAGCAGCAGTTCGCTGGTTCGCGTGCGGTCTCCGGCCAGAATGTTGCCCTCCAGGTCGGAGAGGCAGATGTCGGCCGGCTCCAGGTCGCCCTTGCTCAGCATCGTGGGCGTGCAGAGAACGTAGCGCGAGTCCAGCCGGACGCTGATGTTGCCGCCGTTGCCGTCCACATATTGCCGCTCCCACAGCTTACGGCCCACGCGGATAATCTCATGCCGGAAAGCCTCGGCCTCAGGGGAGCTGGCGGCCGATATGGGTAAATCTTCCTCGATCTTCAAGGTTTCGGGCTTCGGCGCAAAGCCGGTCCGGGGCGTGACCCGCTCTGTTTCCCTGCCCTTCTCCGCGACTGGAACCGCTGTTTGCTGCATGGTTGACCTCACGCCGGGGATGGATAGTCGGGCTTCGGCAAGCACCGGCATATCTTTCAGATTATATCGAATGCCGGCAGGGAATCTGCCACCGGTCTACGCGGCCCATGTCAGGTAGGTCACATAAACACGCGAATCAATATCCAAGCTCTGTGCGTATCTTCTTGACCAGCATCTCCGTTAGTACATTCAACGAATGCGCAGCGCCGGGGCCGTTCTTCTCTGTCATTTTATCGGCAAGTGACTGGAATGCGGAAATCTCGTCGTTGTAGCCATAAATGTTGATTTTCAGATGGGCTTCACGTAGCCTATCATTCATTTCGTCGTTGAAATCTACGTGCTTGCCGCCATCGCTATCTACAGGCGCATAAATGAGTGGACGAATCGCATCAATCACGCTGTCGTACATTTCCAGTCTTCTCTTTAAGCGTTCTCTGAAAATCTCGTGTTTCCTGTCCTTCCACTTTGAGTAGAACCATCCGCCAATCACCACGACCAGGCCAGCAATAGTAATGATGTCCTTCCAATCCATACAAACCCCCATCCTGTTATATCCCAAGCGGTAGCATAGCAAGCCCCACATATTCTACTCACTCCGCCCGCACTAGCCGGCGCTGCAACGCTTCCAGCGTCTGCCCCTTGGTCTCCGGATAAACGAACAGCACCACCAGGAACTGAATCGCAGTCATGATGGCAAAGAAGGTGAACGGTGCGCTGCGGGCAATGTGCGCCTGCAACACGGGGAACTCCAGCGCGATGAGGGTGTTCATGATCCAGTGGCTGGCGTTGCCCACGCCCTGGCCCTTGGAGCGGACGGCATTGGGGAAGACTTCGCCGATGTAAACCCAGATCACCGCGCCTTGTGAAATTGCGAAGAAGGCTATGTAAGTAATCAGCACCCACACCAGCGCTCCTGTGTGGGAGTTGGTGGCAAATATCCACGAGACCGCCGCCAGGCAACCGGCCGTTCCCACGGCTCCGATGAGTAACAGAGTCTTGCGGCCCAACTTGTCGATCGCGCTCATGCCCACAACGGTGCAAACAAGATTTGCGAAGCCTATGGCGATGGCTTTCAGGTAAGCGGATTCCTGGCTCGAACCGGCTTCAGTAAAGAGATTGTTCAGGTAGTAAAGGATGGCGTTGATCCCCTCCAGTTGGTTGAATGCGCCGATAGAGATGGCCAGGAAGAGCGGGAAAATGTACTTCTTCTGAAAGACCGGCTCGTGGGCCGTGGCGTGCTCCTCGGCCAGCGCGGCGCGGATGTCGGCCAGCGCAGCCTCAGGCTCCGGTTCGCCCATCAGCTTGAGCACGGCAAGCGCTTCGGTATTACGCTCCTTCGAGGCCAACCAGCGCGGGCTGCGCGGAATGTTGAAGAGCAGCGCAAGAAAGCCCAGGGCGGGCAGCGCGGCCACACCCACCTGCCAACGCCACTCCAGAGAGCCCAGGTGCAGCGTGCGGATGAAGTAGTTGGAGGTATAGGCCACCAGAATGCCGAAGACCACGTTGAACTGAAACGCCCCCACCAGCCGCCCGCGCCACCGGGCCGGAGCCAGCTCGGCAATGTAAACCGGCCCCAGCACCGACGAAGCTCCGATGCCCAGCCCGCCGACAAAGCGGAAAACCATCAGTACCGGCCAGTTCCATGCCAACCCGCTGCCTACAGCCGAAACTACATACAGAATCGCAGTAATGCGTAGCGTCTCGCGCCCGCCTATCTTCTGCCCCACATGGCCCGCGCCCAGCGCTCCCACCACCGTGCCGATCAGCGCGATGGCTACCGTCCAGCCCTCTTTTTGCGGGCTTAGATTGTAGAGCCGCACAAGCGCATCGATGACCCCGGAGATGACCACTGTGTCAAAGCCGAAGAGCAACCCGCCCAAAGCGCCGGTCAGGGTTGCCTTCATCAGGTTGAGGTTAGGTCGCATGGCGCGGCGCTCCTTGATTTCCAAACCATCCTACAGACTGTCCCTGCGGACGGCAAACAATGAATCGCCGGCAGGCAAAAACGCATCTATCCATCATGAAATGCTAGAATCACATAATTCGGGAACTCGATCCAAGGAGGTCGATCAGTATGAACAATAGCTTTCCCAGGCGCAGCACCTTCGCGGTTGTCCTGTTGGCGCTTGCCGCCACGCTCGGCGCGCACGCTCAACAGTGGCAGACTTACAGCTATCCGGCGGATGGATTCAGCGCCGCCTACCCGTCCCAACCGCAAATGTCGAAGAAAGACGTTCCTACCGCTAAGGGCAGCTTTGAGCTGCGCGCATATCTCGCGGAGGAAAACCAGGCCGCGCTATTCGTCGGGGTTTGCGATTACGGCTCGGCAATCTCGGACAGGACTCCGGACCAGGTGCTCGACGGCGCCCAACAGGGAGCCATTGACAACGTCAAAGCCCACCTGCTCAGCGGGAAAACGATCACGCTCGGCGTCTATCCCGGCAGGGAGTTTGAGGCCGAGAACGACTCCATGCACTTCTCCGCGCGCATTTACCTGGTGGGTTCCACGCTTTACCAGACACTGATCGCTTCACCGCTAGGTACCCCTTACGTCAACTCCACGCGCTTTCTCGACTCCTTCCAGTTAATTCCGCGCGTCGGCGGCGCTGGCAGCGGCGCGGCAACCCCTTGATCCAGTATCTGCTCGCAGCTGGGCCGCTCAACCTTCCGCGCGCGGCCCGGCAGGCGTTACCGCCAGTATCCGGCAGCGATGCTTACCCGCCGCGCTCCAGGCCAGCGCCATCTCGCTCTCCATGCAGGCGCAATCGCCGGACTCCAGCACCTCCTGCATCCCGCCGGCATCCAACTGTAGCTTTCCTTCCAGCACGTACACCAGGGCGCTCCCCTCGCGGCAGGAATCCGTGGCGCAGGAAACTCCGCCGGCGGGAAGCTCGATCATCCGAGCCACCAGCCGGGTTCCTTCCGTCATTGCATTCAACGGCATCGTCTTCACTGACACCAGTTCGCGGCTATTTCCTGCAAGATGAGCCCTGCGGGTGATAGAAAGCGTGTGCTTTGCCGGCTCGGAGAAAAAGTAGCTCATCCCCACCCCGTAGACCCGGCTGATGGTGGCCAGCGTGGACAGCGTGGGAACCATGCGGTCCGTCTCCAGCTTGGAGAGCAGCGCTGTGGAAAGGCCTGTCTCGGCCGCCAGGCGCGAGAGCGTAAGCCGCTTCTGAGTGCGCAGTGAACGCAGCTTCATCCCGATGCAATAGGGTTCAAGAGACCACTGCGCATAGGAAACAGTCTTGGACATAGCAAACTCCCTGCTGTTAGTTTGCCAGCCGTAGGGTCTGCTTTTCTGACAATTTTCTGAAGTTTTCCTGAACTCTGTCCTTAGTAACGCATTTTTGATTACTTCGCGTGTAAAAATAAAGACCAAAGAACTTCCGGATACCCTTCCCGCTGCGTATCGAAAGCGAGTAGTCTGTAGGTCGCAGCATATTCTGGGTTCATTGAAGCCCATAGATTCGCTGGAACTACTGTTCTCTCTATTCCTCCTCTGGGCCTTCCCCTCGTAGATTCCCGCGACCACTGTTGGCCGCTGTCTTTCTTCTTCCCAGGATGGGCATGAGACCGGCAACCGTGTCGCCCAAAATATGAGGAAGCGAGGTGGCAGCGACGAAAAAGCCCCACTCAGTTTCGCGCATCGCGCCGATCCCCACCTCTGCAATAATTTCTGGTCGCCGGCGTGGTGATACTGGCTCCTCGGAGACAAGTCCTGGTCGCCGGGGTGGTGAACCGAACTCCCCGGCAACAGGTTTTAGTCGCCGGAGCGGAGACACAGGTGCCACGGGAGCAACTCTTGGCCGCCGGCGTGAAGATACCGCATCCAATATAGTTCTTGGTCGACGGGTTCGAGCATTGGCCTGTTCCTTTGCCGGCTACCGGCTGGAGGCCGATGGCACGCTGTGGCGTGGTGAAGCGGTGGTTCACCTCCCTCCCAGGGAGCTGGCGGCGTTGCGGTTGCTGTTGGCGCATGCCGGCCAGGTGGTCTCGCCCGCGCAACTGAAAATTGCTTTGTGGGGCGATGTGCATGTGACGGCCGACAGCGTTCCCAAGTGCATATCCAGCCTGCGCGCGCGGCTTACGCCGGACACGTTCATCCAGACTGTTTACAAACGCGGATACCGCTTCACGGCCGAGATCAGGCGCAACAGCGAGGTGCCAGCGGGAAAGCTTGTTCGGCTGGCCATTATGCCCTTCGCTACCGGACAATCCGTCCCAGAGCATCTCGGATCGGCTATGGCGGAAGAAACCACCGCCAGCATCTCTCGCGCGAACTGCTTTGCAGTTGCGGTGCTGGCCAGGGATTCGGTCTTCACCCTGGCGCAGCGCGGGCTCACCGCCCGGCAAATTGGCCAGGAACTGAAAGCTGACCTGGTGTTGACCGGAACCCTGCAAGCCTTCTCCTCGCTTTACCGGCTGCGGGCGGAGATGATCTGCGTCGAGTACGGCACGCAAATATGGGTTGAAGATCTGCTCGCTCCAAAGAACCAGACAAGCGTGCTGGAGCGGGAGCTGATGCGGCGGCTGGCTTATCGACTCAGCGCCGGGGTCCCCGGAGACAGGTTTTCGTCTCCGGGGTGGAGCGCCGGGGTCCCCGGAGACACGGGGTCCCCAACGAGCGGTCTTGGCTCGTTGGGGTGGGGAGACAGGTCTTTCGAGATGCAGCGGGGTGATGCCGGCCTCGATATCTCCGCCGCGGCCAGCGATACCAAGGACGAAAGCACTCGCCGGCAAGCTGAAGCCTACGAAATCTTTCTGCGCGGGCGCCATGAGTGGCAGACGCTTCATCGCCACCGCATGCAGGACGGGATGCAACAACTGTTGCGGGCCATCGAACTGGATCCCGCGTTGATCTCCGCCAAGATCGATCTGGCGCGCCTGTGCGTTGTCCAGAGTTTCTACGGCTTTATGTCTCCAGGCGCGGCAGCAGATCTTGTTCACCGCATGGCGGACTCGATTCCCAACCTTACCGATCAGGCCGAAGCCCTGTTGCCTGCGCTGGGCTTGGTCAATTTCAACTTTGACCGCAATCTGCCCGCAGCCCTGCTGGCTTTCTCCCTTAGCGCACATCTGCCTCACGACCCTTGGACCACGCGCGCGCGCGTCATGTTCACCGTCAGCCGCCATCGCTTTGCCGAAGCTATTGAGCTGCTGCGCGAGGTCATTCGCATCGATCCCTTTTCGCCTGGGCTACAAAACCGCCTGGCATGGGCGCTTCATCTGGATGGGCAGGCTACCGAAAGCCTGGAGCAGGTCCGCACGACGATCGCAAAGTTTCCCAACCTTGATGAAACCTGCATCTACGGGGTGGTGATTCTTGCCTACAACGGGGAAGCGGAACAAGCAACAAAGATTGCGCAAGATTTCGCGCACCGCTCGCTGCAATTTGATCTTGCCGGCGCTGTACATGCATATGCGCTGGCCTGCGCAGGCCGCGCGGACGAAGCCCGCGTCGCCCTCGAGCGGCTGCAATGGCTGGGCCGGGAACGCTACCTTGTGCGCGCGTTCTCGCCCGCTGCCTATCTCGCCCTGGGAGACCAGGAAGCCGCCCTGGCCGAGCTGCGCACCATGGATGAGGCCCGCTGCCCCTGGTTCTTCCAGATGATGGCCGATCCGCGCCTTAAACCCCTGCATGGCAACCCCGAGTTCGAGCGATTACGCGCCATCCTCCCTGCCATGGAGGCCGAGGCGGAGCAGAATCTGGAAACCGAAAACTGAATCGAAGATAAGTCGAGGGCCGAACTGGCCAAATCCGCCTCTCTTCCGCCACCCCTAGGTGACTCGTATCACATCCCCGCTCGTGTATCCTGAATAATCTTAAGGTCAGGCGATAGGTTCGCTTGTGCCTTGGCGTGCGATTCGTTTTTGCCTCCTGTTTTTCGTCATTTGCCGAGGCGAATCGCCAATATCCCCGGCTGAATCGGAGATTTTCTTTTATGTACAAGATTGTCGAAGCCCGCAACGTCGGCCTCAACATCAAGCAGTTTGTGATTGAGGCACCGCGCATTGCGCGCAAGCATCAGCCGGGGCAGTTCGTCATTCTCCGCATTCATGACAAGGGTGAGCGCATTCCGCTCACTATCAAGTCGTCGGATCCCAAAGCCGGCACGGTCACCATCGTGGTGCAGGCCGTTGGCAAGACCACTTCCCTGCTGAATTGCCTGGAAGCGGGCGACTCCATTCTCGACATCGTAGGGCCCCTCGGCCATCCCTCGGAGATCGAAAACTTCGGCACAGCCGTAATCTTGGCCGGCAGCGTGGGCACGGCCATGGCGCTGCCCACCGCATACGCGCTAAAGCAGGCCGGCAATCACGTGGTCTTCATTGAGGGCTCGCGCAACAAAGAGATGGTGGTTTTTGAAGACGAGGTCCACTCCTCCAGCAGCGAGGCCTACGTGATGACCGACGACGGCAGCTATGGCGAGCAGGGCCTGGTCACAAAAAAGCTCGACGAATTGCTCGCCGCCGGCCGCAAGATCGACTTTGTTCTCGCCGTCGGTCCGGTGCCCATGATGAGGGCCGTGGCGCGAATCACCGCGCCGCTGGGCATTAAAACCATGGTCAGCCTCAACTCCATCATGGTGGACGGCACCGGCATGTGCGGCGGATGCCGCGTGCTGCTTGGCAACCATAGCAAGTTCGCCTGCGTGGACGGACCGGAGTTCGATGCCTCCAAGGTCAACTTCGAAGTTCTCATGCAGCGCAACTCCATGTATCGCGAGAAGGAGTGCGCCGCGCTGAAGGAATTTGATGCGCACAAGGAAGAGCAAGTGGCCGAGCTTCGCGAAGAATTGGCCGCGAAGGAGACCCATCATGCCTGAGAAAAATACTCTGCCTCGCTCGGCAATGAATGTTCTTCCGCTCAAAGAGCGCATGAAGATTCTGCGCCGGCACATGCCGGAGTTGGACCCCGCCGTGCGCAGCCGCAACTTTGAGGAAGTTAATCAGGGCCTTCCCGAGCGCGAAGCCCTCACCGAGGCCTCGCGTTGCATCGAGTGCGCCAAGCCGGGCTGCGTCGTCGATTGCCCGGTGGGCGTCAAGGTCAAAGAGATCGTGGCCCTGATCTGCGCCGGTGATTTCCTTGCCGCCGCCGCCAAGCTGCGCGAAGACAACTCCCTGCCGGCCATCACCGGACGCGTCTGCCCGCAGGAGAACCAGTGCGAGGGCGGATGCATCCTGGGCAAGAAGGGCCAGCCAGTGGCCATCGGCAACCTGGAGCGCTTCATCGCCGACTACGAGCGTATGAGCGGCAAGCTCGGATTGCCCGCCATCGCACCCGCAACTGGCAAAAGCGTGGCCATCGTTGGCAGTGGCCCAGCCGGGCTCTCAGCCGCCGGAGACCTTATCCAAAAGGGCCATCGCGTGCGCGTCTTTGAGGCCTTGCATGAGCTGGGCGGCGTGCTGGTCTACGGCATCCCGGAGTTTCGCCTGCCCAAGGCCATCGTGCGTGGCGAGGTGGACAATCTTCGCCGCATGGGCGTCGAGTTCGAGACCAACGTGGTCGTCGGCAAGAGCGTTACCCTCGATGAGCTGATGAACGAAGAGCATTACGACGCGGTCTTCGTCGCTACCGGCGCGGGTCTTCCGGTCTTCCTCGGCGTTCCCGGCGAGCACTTCAACGGCGTCTACTCCGCCAATGAATTTCTCACTCGCGTCAACCTGATGCGCGCCTACATGCTTGAGGAGTACGACGAGCCGGTTTACGACTGCCGCGATCGTGACGTAATCGTGGTCGGCGGAGGCAACACCGCCATGGACGCAGTAAGAACCGCTAAGCGGCTGGGCGCGCGCACGGCAACGCTGGTCTATCGCCGCTCCGAGGCCGAGATGCCGGCCCGCGTCGAAGAAGTGAAGCACGCCCGTGAGGAGGGAATCGAGTTCCGCTTGCTGACCAACCCCACCGAGTTCCTCGGCGACGAAAAGGGCTGGCTCACCGGCGCGCGCTGCATAAAGATGGAGTTGTCCGAGCCGGATGAAAGCGGCCGCCGCCGCCCGGTCCCGATCAAGGGGTCGGAGTTTGTTCTGCCCGCCAACGTGGCCATCATCGGCGTCGGCACCACCGCCAATCCGCTGATCCAGAGCACCACGCCTGATCTTGCCACCAACAAACACAACTACATCGTCGCTGATGAGAATTCCATGCGCACCTCCAAGCGCGGCGTTTTTGCCGGCGGCGACATCGTCACCGGCGGCGCCACGGTCATCCTCGCCATGGGCGCGGGACGCAAAGCCGCCGCCTCCATCCACGAATTTCTGACGACGGGGAAGTGGTAGAAGGAAGCCCGGTCTTAACAGGCGATTACCCGGATATGTCCCTCGCGCGCATAATCCAGCAACTTCATGTCTCTTGTAACGACTACATGACCCTGTACGCGGGCGGTGGCCGCAATGATGCGATCTGCAGGATCTGCTGGGGGCGACCCGGGCAGCGCGGTGGAGGCCAGCAATATCATTGGCGTCAATTCGGCCAGCCGCACGCCGGGCATAGCCAGCAGTCTCTCAAACCATACTTCTGGAGAAAGCGTTAAATGCAGGCGTTGCTTGGCTATCAGCGTTCCAATCTCCCATGCGGTAATAGGCGAGACGTAGACGCCAACATGGGCTGTGACTGCGCTAAGGATGGTCTTGCGGCTCTCCTCGGAGATCGGCTCGCCGCCCATCAGCCAGAGCGCGGCGCAGGTGTCGAGCAGTATCGAATCGGCCACTTACTGCTCCGCCTCCCAAATTTCCCCGGTGCTCTCCGTCAGATCGACGCCCGGAGCAACGGTGACCGTTCCCCGCATCGCGCCCCAAAGATCGAAGGTCTCGCCTGCATCGTCATCTATAGGAACGACCGCCGCAATGGGGCGATTGTGCTTGAGCAGGATGATGCGATCGGTCTTTCCTTGCGCCACATCGTCGATCAGTCCCAGACACTGCGCCTTGAATGCAGTAACGCCGATGGTAGATTCGTTGGTCGAGATAGTAGGCATGGTCACCTCTGATATGGACCATTATATATGGACCATAATCAAAATGCAAGTGATCAAGGAACGCGTGCGGCGTTTCAACAGGTTGTTCCCCTGTCTTTTACTCCCTGCCCTTCTTGCGAATCTCGATATTCAGCCGCTTAATCTTCTGGTTCAGCGTCGAGAGCGGGATGTGGAACTGCTCGGCGGCATCGGTCTGGTTCCAGTTGCAGCGCTCAAGCTTCTCGATAATGATGTGGCGCTCAATGTCTTCCAGGATGTCGAAGAGCGTGGCGTTGGGGTTGTGTTCCAGCAGGGCGTCCTGAAAGCTGCGGCCGGTGATGTGTCCGGGCAGCAGATCGGAGCCGATGACTGGGCCCGAGGAGAGCACCACGCTGCGTTCGATGGCATTTTCGAGCTCCCGTACGTTCCCCGGCCACGCGTAATCGACCAGGGCGCGCAAAGCGTCGGCGGAGAGCTTGCGCGAAGATAGGCCGTTTTCGTTGGCGTAAAAGTCGAGAAAGTGCTGCGCCAGCAGGGGTATGTCTTCGCGGCGCGCGCGCAGCGGTGGCAGGTCAACGCAGATGACGTTGAGGCGGTAAAAGAGATCTTCGCGGAAGCGGCCCTCGCGCACTTCCTTTTGCAGGTCGATGTTAGTGGCGGCGATGATGCGCACGTCCACCTGGATCTCCTGCACGCCGCCCAGATGCATGAAGCGCCGGTCCTGCAGCACGCGCAGAATCTTTGCCTGCGTGTCCATGCCCATGGTGGCGATCTCGTCCATAAAGAGCGTGCCGCCGTTGGCTACCTCAAAGAGCCCTTTCTTGGAGGCGATGGCCGAGGTGAAGGCGCCCTTGACGTGGCCGAAAAGCGTGGATTCCAGCAACTCCGATGGCATGGCGCCGGTGTTGATGGGAACGAAGGGCTTGTCCTTGCGCGGCGAGTTGGCGTGGATGGCCTTGGCGATTATCTCCTTGCCGGTGCCGCTTTCGCCCTGAATCAGAATCGTGGACCGGCTGGGCGCCACCTGAGCCACAAGGTCGAAGACCTTGAGCATAATCTCGCTCTTGCCCACGATGTTACTGAAGTTGTAGCGCTGCTTGAGGGTGCGCTTAAGTTGCAGATTTTCTTCTTCGGCTTTGTGGCGGGCAACAGCGGAGCGTATGTCGGCCAGCAATTTTTCGTTGTCCCAGGGCTTCTGAATGAAGTTCTCCGCGCCGGCGCGGATGGACTCGACGACATTGTCCACCGTGCCGTAGGCGGTGATCATAATGATCGGCATGTCGGGCTGGCGTTCCTTGATCTGGGGCAGCAGCTCCAGGCCGCTCTGGCCGGGCAGCGCCAGGTCCAGCAGCGTCAGATCGAAACTCTCCTGATCGAGAATCCGCAGTCCCTCCTCGCCGTCGCCAGCCATTCTTGTTGTGTATCCCTCATGTTTGAGCAGCACATCCAGCGACTCGCGGATGGCAGCCTCGTCGTCGATAACCAGAATGTTGGCCAGGCCGTCAACCAGGACGGAGTCTCCGGCGGCAGCGGATGCGGGCGAATTCAATGGCGTTTCTACCTCAGGCATGTACGGAATTCCTCAGCAGGGGAAACTCAAGATGGAAGGTTGTGCCGGCGCCTATGGCGCTCTCGACATGAATCTTGCCGGCGTGTTCCTGGATGATGCCGTAGGAAACGGAAAGTCCCAGGCCGGTGCCGCGGCGGTCGCCGCTCCGGGGCACGTTCTTGGTGGTGAAAAACGGATCGTAGATGCGCTTCAGGTGCTCGGGAGCGATTCCGCTGCCGGAGTCGTTTACTAGCGCAGCGACGTAGTTGTCTTGACGATTGAACTGTGTGGCCACGCGCAGGCGGCCGCCGCCGGGCATGGCTTCCTTGGCGTTCAGCAGAAGATTGAGAAATACCTGTTGCAGCTTGCCGGGGTTGCCGTGGATGGAGGGCAGTTCCTCGGCCAGTTCCAGTTCAACCAGAATCTGCGCCGTCTTGAACTGGTGATCGAGCAGGGAGAGCGTGTCGCGGATGACCTGGTTCAGGTTGGTGTCGCGGAATTCTGTGGTCGACGTGCGTGAAAAATTCAGCAGACCATTGGCAATTTCGGCGGCGCGGAAGCTCTGCTTGGTAATTTTGTCGAGCACCGGGCTCAGGCGGGCGTCGCCCTTCAATTGCTTGGCCAGCATCTGCGCGTACGAGGAGATGACGGCCAGCGGCGTGTTGATCTCATGGGCCACTCCGGCAGCCAGTAATCCAATGGAGCTGAGTTTGTCGGCCTGCGCCAGTTGCGTTTCCAGCGTGATGCGATCGGTGATGTCGTCCACCAGAATGATGCGGCCCACCGAAACAAAATCCCGGGATAACAGCGGCGCGATGGCGATGTTGGCCGTGCGCTGCTCGCCGGCGCGCGTGGTGAGCATGAACTTGTAGAGATGATGGACGCCCTGCTCGTTGCGGAATTCTTCCAGCGCCTCAATGAACTCCGCGGGAAAGACGGCCCTCAGCTCCTGGCCGATGGCCTCCCCGCGGCTGAGGGCGTACATGGCTTCCATCTGCGCGTTCCAGCTTTCGATGCGGTCGTCCAGATCCAGCGCCAGGATGCCGACGTTGATCGATTCGACGATGTTTTCATTGAATTCCTTGAGCCGCTCGAATTCGCCGATTTTTTCTTCCAGCCGCGCGTAAAGGCTAGCGTTCTGCAAGGCGATGCCGATGTAAGAAGCCAGCGATTCCAGCAGTTCCACATCCTCGCTGGAGAGAAAGTCGCCGCCGATGGTGCGGCCCAAACCAATAACGGCGATAGTGCGGCTCATGTCAGCTCCGTTCGGATTGGCTTCGCCGGCCTTCGAATGGCCCTGGGCGACGCGACAAGGAAGATAGTAGTTCAGGTCCATCAGGGCGGCGGTGTGTTGCTGGCCGGCGGGCAGATGCATGGCCTGCTGCGCGTTCTCCAGGAAGATGTGCGAGTGGTCCGTAGCCTGGTCAAAGTTCAGAAAGCCCAGGTCCATGTTCTCCCGCGCGGCCAGTGCCTCGGCAGGCAGCCCGTGCGAGGCGGCTAGCCGCAAGCTGCCAGGATCTTCATAGTTTTTGGCCAGAAATACTGCCACGCGCGCCACCAGCAGCGTATTCGGCAACTTCTCCACAATCGATTCCAGCAGGGCATGGAGATCAGTCTCCGAACTCAAGCCCCGGCCGAACTCCACCAGTGCCTTGCGGTAATCGTAGCGATGACGGTCGAAGAACCGGTCAACCCAACTCTGAATCTTTCTCTTTAGAGGCTCAAAGACGGCAAGGGCCAGCACGATCGTGAGCACCAGAGCCGCTTTTTGCGCCGTTTGCGGCATGCCGTTGGGGACCATTAGGGCAAAAAGAGCGACGGTGCCAAAGTAGCCTCCCAGTATTAAGCTGGTGGTCAGCGTGTAAGCTACGCCCCGCTTGAAAATCAGGTCGGTGTCCATCAAACGATAGCGGATGATGGCCCAACTGAAGGTCAGCGGCAGAATGACCAAACAAAAGGCGGCTACCTCGGTCAGCCGGGAGGAGACGCTCCAATCGAGGAGGAAGGGAATGGCATAAAAGAGCGTGAAGGGAACAACGGCAAAGAGCGCGCCGCGGTAGAGCCACTTCAATTGCTGGCGCTGCAAGGGTGTGTTGGCGAGATAGTAACTGCGCACGAAGAGACCGGCCGCAAAAAGGTAGAAGATGGCATCATAACCGGTGCTGATCTTATCCAGCGAGTGTTTGAGCACTCCCGTGGCCTGCCAGAAGTTGATCGCATAGAGCCACAGGCCGAGCAGCACGGCGCCGGGCGCGTAAACCAGCGGAAGCAGCCAGCGGCGGCGCAGCCTCTTGAACCGTTCCTCGGGAAAACTGAGGGCAAAATGCAGAAACAGCGCCGGTTGCAGGGATTCAGCCAGTACATTCGACCAGAACACTGTCCAGTCAAGCGTGTCGAACGTGGAGGTGTACTTGAGCGCGTAAAGCGCGAACGATACCAGGCAGAAGAGGTAGAAGTGAGTGGCGCGTGGCGCCGTCCAGCGGCGAAACAGCACGTAGATGCCAATCGCCAGGTAGATGAGCCCAATCAGGCGCTGCCCCATTGCCAGGCTTCTGTCCAGCGGCTCTGGAATCACATCGACCACTACCTCCGTCGGTCGGCCTGTCGAGATTTCGGCGCGGCTGATGCGGTAGTAAATCTGGAAGTAGCTGCCCGTGCGGTAGAGTGCTTTTTCCAGGTCCGCAGATCTTATTACAGGAGTGAACTTGACCTCGGTGGGCAGGAGAAGCGGCTCGTTGCCGGTGCCTTGGCCGGCTCCCTCATGCAAAACCTTCACACCCGCCAGCGGCTCTTGTGGCCCGATGCCCCTATGCAGCTCTGATCCAACTGGCCCGACAGGCAGAATACTCACTCCCGTCAGTCGGTCTCCCACCCGAATGCCAGCGCGCTGTCCGGGACTGTCGGGCAGCACCTTGTCTGCCAGCAGACCGTGTCCATCGGACGCCTCGCGCCACCAGACGCCGTCGTCCGGTTGCTGGGTGTGGCGCTCCTGCCAGAAATTCATCCCCGCAAGCAGCACCAGACCCGCCGTGACCAAGGCCAGTAGGGTCAATTGCAGTCGGTTGAAGAGACTTGTCTCCATCAGGGATGCATCCTACATCGTTTTTGTTGCACGTTGGTTGCCATGGGTGAAAAAAATGAAAGGCCCAAAAAAGAGGGGCAAGCATTTGAGAATACGTAAGATAGCGACGTTCTGCTCAGGTAAAAGTCAACCGGATTTCTACGCATTCCCTCTTAAGAATACAATATATGGCAGGGTGCCTATGGAGAAAGGGATTGGTCTACTGAAACCTGTAACATAGAAGGATTCATCCTGTCTGACCGTTCAACCCCTATGGCCGCCATTTCTTTGAGGTTTACTCCACTCCATCGAGCGCCGCAGGCCGGGATGATGCGATCGCTTTGCCTGCTTGCCGGCGATGGGTACATGTGATCTCATTGTGGCTTTGAAGGAGAACGTTGTCTATGTGCGGCGCAATGGCTCGCTGGTCGAGGAACCGGCGGTAAAGTACAAGGAGTGGATGGACAAGCACCAGTACGATCCGGAGCATGGCAAGAATCTGCCTGTGGCTCCGGCTCCCCAACCGAAGCCCTCGCAGACGCCAGTAGAATCCGGGACCAGCGCTCCACGGTAATGCGCGCCAATATCAGGCGGCAAGCGGGGTGGCTATGGCGCTCCGCTTTTTTTTATAGATGAGAAATATCGCTGCCGCTGTAAACTTGCAACCGGTGCGGGCGTCTACCTGAATGGTGGCAGCCGCGACGGTACTGGAACGGATGACCATGGCTACGGCAGAAGAGATCGCCGCAAAGGAGTTTTCGTCTGTTGTCGCAAGGCACCGTTCGCAGATCTTCAGGTTTTTGCTTGCCTCCACGCGCGACGTGGATCTGGCCGAGACGCTGACCCAGGATTGTTTCCTGAAGGCGCACCGGAACTGGTCAAGTTTTCGCGGCGAGTCCAGCGCCTTGACCTGGCTGATGCGCATTGCCATCAACCTGCAGAAGGACCACTGGCGCAATCGCCGCATGCAGTTCTGGAGGCATACGCAGAGCAACGCGGTGACATTGGACGAGGCCAGCGAGTGGCTGCCCAGCGGTGAGCGCTCCGTGGAGCAGCAATTGCTGGCCAAGGAGCGGGTACGGCAGGTTAGCGAGGCGGTTCAGGGGCTCAGCGAACGCCAGCGGACGGTCTTTCTGCTGCGCTACGTGGAAGAGGCGGAGTTGAGCGAGATTGCGCGGGCCACTGGCCTCAGTGAGGGCACGGTGAAGGCGCACCTCTCACGAGCTGTGGCTAGGGTGCGAGCGGAATTGGGAGGAAAAAGGTGATTTTCAAGAACAAACTCGCGGGAAAACGATCACAATCGGATGAACTGCGGATTATGGCCGAGCTGAATTCAGAGTTGGATGAGGCGCTTGCTAACTTCCGTTTGAGCGTTCATGCCTGGAGCGAGGCCGCCTTCAGCCGTCCGCGGACTACGGTCGCGCCCGTCGCGCGCAGGCGGGTCTGGCGGATGGCGCTTGGCTGGACGCTGGGCTGCGTTCTGGCTGCCGGTGGCGCTTCGGCGGGAATCTGGCAGCATCATCAGCGCGAGTTGGAGATTAGGATCACCCAGGCCCGCGTGGCCCAACAGCAGCGGCTGGCCGCCCAGCAGCGGAACCAGCGGGTTCGGCAGGAGGATGAGGATTTGCTGGCCAAAGTAGATAGAGACGTATCGAGGGAGGTTCCGGTTGCCATGGAGCCTCTGGCTCAATTGATGTCCGATGATGTAACCCCGTAAGTGCAAAATAGGGAATCAGAACAAACCTGGGAAAATCGGGAGGGAGAGTGTGATGAAAGCTTGGAGTATGGCGAAGCTGGGAGTGGCGATTGCCGGTATTTTGCTGGCGGGAACTGTGCTGGCGCAGGAGCCCGGCGGTGGTATGGGGCAGGGATTCAGGGGACACCGCCCTCCCATGGAGCGTGCCTTCGGGCCTCTGGGCGCCCATGGACGCTGGTGGAACAATCCCCGGGTCGTGGAGCGCTTGAAGCTGACCGATGCGCAGTGCAAGGAGTTTGACGACATCTATCTGGCGCACCGGGAGAAGCTGATCGATCTGCGGGCCAGCCTGCAGAAGGCCGAGCTGGCGCTGGAGCCGCTGGTGAGCGACGCGCAGCCCAATGAGGCTAAAATTCTGGCCCAGATTGACAAGGTTGCGCAGGCCCGGGCCGAGCTCGAAAAAGCGAATGCGGCCTTTCTACTGGACATCCGCAGCAAGCTGACGGCTGAGCAGTGGGCGCAGTTGCAGGCCGACCGCGCCAACCGTGGACGCGAGGGCTACGGCGGGAGACAGAGCTGGCAGGGACCGGGCGCATGGCGGCAGGGCGGCAGCCAGAACCGGCAAACGGCTCCTTCACAGCCGCCTCCATCTGGCTCTGGAACGGCTGCGCACCCGGATCCTCAATCCGAATTTGAATAGTAGAAAGGATTTTGCAACACAAGTTTCAGGCAGAGAGCACATGCGGTTGCAGTTCATACCGGTGGCGGCAGGAGGCGATCCTCTTGCCGCCGTTTTTTGCGTTACGGCATAATCGGGAATCGCAGCCGTGGAAGAGCTTGCCTGGGCGCCGTAACGGCCTGTCCATGTCGCGAACCGGGACAAGTTTATGGAGCGCAATGCGACAGCGGTTGAATCGCTTTAGGACAGGCTCTGAACGGGAGCTGGACAGCCTGAATCGGCCCGCGACAACATGGGGCAAATACGATTCTGAACTTTATGACTAAAGTTATTTCCAGTCGGACCGATGAAGGGGACAGATGCAGGAACGCCCATCCGGAAAGAGCGGAGGGCCTGGCGGTACGAAAGATGCACAGCCGGGCGTGGAGCGATTCAAGGCATCAAAAAGGAGCTACCTTCCATGGCCCTCGGTGTTTTGAACAATCTTTCAGCGATCTACGCAGAAAACAACCTGAACAATACCAACAACAGCTTGCAGAAGGTGCTGCAGCAGTTGTCGTCAGGTTCGAGGATCAATTCCGGCGCCGACGACGCGGCGGGTCTTTCGCTGGTGAATGGCCTGGGAGCCAACTCGGCGGCTCTGACCCAGTCCGAGACCAACGCCACGGAGGGTGTGGGACTGCTCCAGGTTGCCGATGGTGCCCTCTCGCAGGTGACGAGTTTGCTGGACCGCGCCATTACATTGGCTACGGAAGCCTCCAACGGCACCCTCAACTCCACCCAGGATAGTGCCGCCAATCAGGAGTACCAATCGATCCTGGCCGAGGTCAACAACATCGGATCGACGACCACCTACAACCAGGAGCAGGTATTTAACGGCACCGTGGTGGCTATCTACACCGGCGACTCCTCGACTGCGGGTTCGTCGTTGGACGACTTGAATATTCACTCGCTCTCTTCGTCCAACCTGGGCGATAGTGGCGGCGTGATGTCTTACAGCAACGGCCAGAGCAACACGTTTATCGACCTGTCGAAGACCGGCACGCTTGCGACAGCCGGTGATGCCCTGGTGAACGCAACTACATCGCTCACCGTCGACTATATGGCGACGGGTGTGGGCGGCGCTGTTTCTCAAAAGACCGCAACTGTTACCGTTGGCGGCACCACGGGCTACGCTGATACGGCCCAGGGATTGATCAACGCCATCAATGCATCAGGCCTCGGCTTGAACGCCAGCTTCGCCACGGCAAGCCAGGCTGGAACAGCAGCTGTGGCCGCGGCTAAACTTGCCGGCGGCACACTCGCCGACACCGGCATTGAGATCAACGGTCCGGGCGCAGGAGTGGGCACTTCCGCCACACCCCTACCGGGTCAAGTGGGCGTTCTGACTCTCGCGGGAGCAACGGATGTTCCAGATGCCGATACTCTCACCGGAACTCTCAGCCTCAAGGATGCCGCTGGCGCGAACGTCACCCTCAACCTCGCCGGGGACACCATGGCCACTCTGGCGACTGCGCTCCAAGGCTACGGGTTTACCGTTGCTAGCGTCGCCACTGGCAGCGCAGTAGCCGGCACCACATCAACACTGACGATTAGTACGGCAAACGGCTCTCAAGCGACCATCACCGGATCGTCTCTCGGTGACTCCTCTCTTCCGGCCAATACGCTTACCTACGCCGCCAACACCTACTTCACCGTTGGTGTCGTAAGCCCCGCCATCGGAGCTAATGGAATTGCGGACGCTGCCACCGGCCAGGCGGCTGTCGCAGGGTTCACCGCGGACACAAACGGCACGGGTGGGGTCGCGACCATGGGCTACTCTGACAATTCCGGCCAGTCGCTGAGCGGCACCGACCTGTTGAACCAAGCCGATGCCCAGGCCGCCCTGAACGATCTCAATGTGGCCATCACCGACGTGGCCGCGATGGACGGGTACATCGGCGCACAGATCAATACGCTCAACTCCATCAGTCAGGTGATGAGCACCCAGCAGGAGAACGTGATATCGGCGCAGAACGCCATCCAGGCCACCGATTATGCCGCGGCGACTTCCAATATGTCCAAGTACGAGATCCTCAGCCAGACCGGCATAGCCGCCCTGGCCCAGGCCAACAGCATCGAACAGGAAGTGACCAAGCTCTTGCAGTAACAGCGGGTTTTTTAGCAAGTGTTCAATTGCAGTAACTTCAAGACAACCCAGGGACGGGCGGCGGCAGGGGCATCACCCTTGCCGCCCATTTTTTCCCTCCCTGACTCCGAATCTACGCTGTGGCGGCTGACCTATGCCCCCGTAATGCGCTATCCTGTCGAGAAGGTCAGCACTCCACTATATCCCGCAGGCTGGCAAGCGCCATGGTGCTAGAAGCGATCGAAAAATCCGCCAAGAATCTTGTCCTCACTTTGCAGGACTACTCTCTGTTTGCCTGGCGCGCTTTCACTAACCTATATCGTCCGCCTATTTACTGGCCGGAATTCCTCATTCAATCCGACATCATCGGCTTCGGTTCCCTGTCCATCGTAGTGCTCTCCGGCCTTTCCACCGGCGGCGTGCTGGCCCTGCAATCGGCAGCCACTCTGTCGGCCTTCGGCGCCACCGCCGTCACCGGCGAGTTTGTCAGCGTGACCATGATCCGCGAACTGGGCCCGGTGCTCACCGGTGTGATGGTCTCCGGCCGCAACGCCAGCTCCATGGCCAGTGAACTCGGATCAATGGTTGTGACGGAGCAGATCGATGCCATGCGCGCCCTGGGCGTAGACCCCCTGCGCAAACTGGTCACCCCGCGCATTTTTGCCTCTATCTGCATGCTCTTTTTCCTCACCATCGTCGCCGATGCATGCGGCATCGCCGGCGGCGGCCTCGTCACCGTCTTCATGAACCACCAGAACGGAACACAGTACCTCTCCAAGGCTTGGGAATTCCTTCGTTATCCCGACATTATCCAGGGACTGGTCAAGCCCCTCTTCTTCGGTTACATCCTCGGCTCCATCGGCTGCTTCTACGGCATGAGAACCACGGGTGGAACTCAAGGCGTGGGCCGCTCCACCATTCAGGCCGTCGTCTGGGCCTCGGTGCTTATCATCTTCGTTGACTTCCTTCTCACCCAGGTATTGCTCAAACTTTTCCCGCCGCTATGACCGCTTCCCTCTCCTCTGCCCAGCCCGGCCTCCATCCGTTCGGTCAACAATCGGCGATGGATACCAGTCCGGTTGTGGTTTTTCGCAACGTCTCCATCGCCTTCGATGGCCCGCCGGTGCTCGAGGATGTCAGCTTCACCGTTGCGCCCGGAGAGACCCGCATCCTGCTCGGCCCGGCAGGCGTGGGCAAAAGCGTTCTGCTCAAGCTCGTCAATGGTCTCCTGCGTCCCGATGAGGGCAGCATCCTGCTCTTCGGCGAAGAGATATCCCGTATGCCCGAGGAGCAGCTCTTCCCCCTGCGCACACGCACCGGCATGGTCTTCCAGGAGGGCGCGCTCTTCGACTCGCTTTCCGTCCGCGACAACGTCGCTTACCAGCTGATTCAGGAGAAGGTTCCCGACGGCGAAATCGACCTCCGCGTCCGCGATGCCCTGCGCTTCGTCGAGTTGGAGGAGACCTTTGACCTCTTTCCACCCAGCCTCTCCGGCGGAATGCGCCGCCGCGTGGCCATCGCCCGAGCCTTCATCCACCAGCCGGAACTTCTGCTCTATGACTCGCCCACCGGAGGCCTCGACCCTCTCACTTCCACCACCATCATCGAACTGATCGTCAAGGAGCGCGACGTCTCCCACACCCCTTCGATCATGGTTACCCATCGCATCCAGGACGCCTTCCTCCTGTGCAACAACCGCTTCGACCCCGAACAGGGTTGCATGGTTCCCTTCCCTAAAGGAGTAACCGACCCCTCCACCACCTTCCTCATGCTCGAAGATGGACGCCTCATCTTCGATGGCTCCCTCCACGAACTGATAAGGAGCGAAAACCCCTTCGTCCGCCAGTTCCTGCAGTAAGTCATTAGTCCGTGTTCCCTGTTCCCTGTTCTTTTCCCCTCCCCGTCTGCTAAAATCGCCTGTTTTGAATGATTTCTAATGAATGGCGGTTCATTATGGGATTCAAATTCCAGGGCTTCGATCTTATCAACCTCGACTCCAGCTTCAGCCAGGACGAGTTGCTCGTCCGCAAAACCGCGCGCGATTTTGTCGAGGACAACCTCATCCCCATCATCGAGGAGTGCTTCCGCACCGAGCGTTTTCCCCGCGAGCTGGTTCCCCTCATGGGCGAGCTGGGCTTTTACGGCGCCAACCTCGAGGGTTACGGCTGCGCCGGCATGTCCAATGTCGAGTACGGCTTGGTCATGCAGGAGCTGGAACGCGGCGACTCCGGCATTCGCAGCTTTGTCAGCGTGCAATCCGGCCTGGTCATGTATCCCATCTACACCTTCGGTTCAGACGACCAGAAGAACACCTGGCTTCCCGCTCTCGCCAAAGGCGAAAAACTGGGCTGCTTCGGCCTCACTGAGCCCGGCGCCGGCTCCAATCCCAGCGCCATGACCACTACCGCTCGCAAAGTCGGCGACGAGTACATCCTTAACGGCGAAAAGCTGTGGATCACCTCCGGAACCATCTCCGATATAGCCGTTGTCTTCGCCAAAAATGAAGACGAGAACGGAACAGTCCGCGGCTTCCTGGTCGAGACCAACCGCCCCGGCTTCACCGCCTACGATGTCCACGGCAAGTGGAGCCTGCGCGCCTCCCACACCAGCGGCCTCTCGCTCCAGGACGTGCGCGTGCCCCTCGCCGCACTCATGCCCGGCGCAGTGGGCATCAAGAGCGCCTTCATGTGCCTCAACCAGGCTCGTTACGGCATCAGTTGGGGAGCCATCGGCGCGGCCATGTCCTGTTACTCGGCCGCCCTGCAGTACGCCAAATTCCGCAAGCAATTCCGCAACCAGCCCATCGCCAGCCACCAGATTGTCCAGCAAAAGCTGGTCTGGATGGCCAATGAAATCTCCAAGGCGCAGTTGCTCGCCCTCCACGTCGGCCGCCTCAAGGATGCGGGCAAGGCGGAACACCACCACATCTCCCTCGCCAAGCGCAACAATGTCTGGATGGCCCTGGAATGTGCCCGCATCGCACGCGACATTCTGGGCGCCAACGGCATCACCGAAGATTACCCCATCATGCGCCACATGATGAATCTGGAATCGGTCATCACCTACGAGGGCACCCACGACATTCACACCCTCATCGTGGGCCAGCACCTCACTGGCATTCCCGCCTACTGAAATAAAGTCTTGATTTATTTCTTCGTACTGATCAGCCGCAGCCGCGCCGTGAAAGCTCTCCCCAGGTACTCGCTGAAACTTCCATACTGCGGAGAATCCACCACGTTGTTCACCACCAGGGGATCCTCGCTGTTAGTCATATTTTCGATCACCCCGCGCAGTCCGAAGTACGAATGCCGAAAATGAAAGCGCCATTCCAGTCCCGGGCTGATGGCCACGTAATTCGGAAATCGCTGCGACCCTGCCGCGCCCGCTACCTGAGAATTATCGTCAACCGATGTATATGGAAAGCCCGTACGCCAATCGACGGTGTAAACAAAGTCCCAGCGCTTTTTCAGTTGCGGCAGCGGAATCGGCAGCCATCCCCAGCTAAGCACGCGGTTCGGTGTATCCCACCCCAGAGGTCCGCTCTGCTGAGGGCCGAGCATCGACAGCGTAGGCACATAATCGATGGCCGCATTCGTCCGCGCGGAGGAATGGGTGTAAGCCGCAAAGAGCGTGTATCCGCCGGCAAAGCTGCGCCGTGCCTCAATCTCGGCTGAATAGTCGCTGTCCCGCCTGCCATTTGTCAGCATATAGTTTCCGTAAAGCGGCGACAAAGTATTTTGGTTCACGTAAGTGAACTCATCCGTCACGCGCTTATGCAGATAATTCGCTTTGACATAGATGGAAGCCGGCAGCCGTTGTTCCACTCCGGCACTCCAGTTCACTGCCCGCGCCTCGTGCAGTGATCCATAGTTGGCGGAAAAGCTCGTCTCCACCGGCGCGCCCGTCGGCGTCACGCCATCGCTTTCGTAGTAAGTGTCGTCGCGGATGCCTGCCAGCGCGCGCGTCAGGTACTCCAGTTGCGTGTGTTCGTAATAAAGCCCGATGCCCGCGGAGATTTTTGTTCTCCCTTGAGCCGCGGCAGGCGAGTAGACTGCGGCCAGGCGCGGAGAAAAAAGCGGGCTGCGGATAATCTCGTCCCAATCGAGGCGCAATCCCGGTTCCACCAGCAGGCCGCCGCGCGGCTTCCACCGGTCCTGCACATACACGCCGGCTTCCACGTTATTGCGTGTAAACGGCGCGGTCGCGGGAAATGTGCTGCTCCGTAGCAGCGTTCCGTCCTCGCGCAAATACTCCACCGGCGCGCGTGTAACATTCTCGCCAAAGCTGATGTGGTCCACGTCGATGCCGGCCTTCACATCATGCTCTCCGCCCCAGTGCTGCGGCGGCAGATAGAGCGCCGCGTTTCCCTCCATGCGCTGCGAGTGGCCGGTCTCATTCTCAAAGTAACTGCCCTCGCTCATCTCCGGAGTGATTTCAAACTGCGTGTCTCCATGCGGCTCGTAGCCGTCGCTGATGCGCACTGCGTCCAACCCCACGTCCAGCAGTGCGCCCTTGTGGAAGCTCTGCTGATCGCGAAGATACGGCATCCAGGCAATCGTGTTCCTGTCGGTGGTGCTCGCCTGCGGAACCAGCGGCGAGATGCCGTCGTACGGAGAATGATACACGTTGTACAGCAGGCCGCCCGACAAGATATTGGCTGGCGTGGCATTCGCCTGGAACTTGATTAGGTTGCTTCCCCGGATCAGTTCGTCGGTGTCAGATCCTGAGGGCAATTCCGTAATGTAGATATTGTCGTATTCCGTCTCTACCCCGTCGAAGAACCATGCCCGGTTGCGTACCAGCGGCCCGGAAAACGTAACCCTCGGTACAAACTTGTCAAAGCGAATTCCATTGTTGCTTCTGAACGAGGGAATGAAGTTTGTGGCATTGAAGCGGAAGGTGTTGTCGCCCATCCCGGTGTAGAACGCCACCACGCCGCCCGTGCTTCTGCCATATTCCACCGGGTAGCGGGTCGCCTCTTTGTCGATGGAGCGAACCGCGTCGGCGCTCACCCGCAGGGCAAGAATCCCGCTCATGGGAGAGCGAATGTCGAATCCGTCCAGCAGATCCAGCGTCGCCCACGTCTCCGACCCGTCCACATGCGCCTGTCTGGTCGCATCCTGAACCACCCCGGGATAAAACGGTAGCAGGTTGCGAATGTCGCGCGAGGTCGGATACGGAACATTGATAATCTCCGGCAGCTCCATGGTGAGTTTGTCAGAGGTTTGTTCCGTATCGATGCCCGGCGCCGAGGCCGTTACGCTCACTTGCTCTTGCACCATCTGCTCGTGGTTCAGCACCACACGAATCTCGCGCGTCAGCGGATCGGCCTGGGGCACAACCGTCTCATAAAATCCCGGCTTGGAGATGCGCAGACTGTAGACCACGGCGCCTGTGAGGAGATAGGTCGCGTGTCCGGCGTAGTCGGTCGTAAGATGGATCGCAACCTTGCCCGGCTCTTCAACAACCACCTGCGCGCCGGATACAGCCGCGCCAACTTCGTCCACCACCGTCAGCACCGTTGGAGCATTCACCGCCGCTGTCTGAGCCCCGGCAAACACCATGCCGCCAAAAAGCAATAGCCCGTAAATCACTCCGCCCGCATACTTGAAAGCTCGCATGGGATCACCATTCAACTGGCTTCCCCATTTTAGAGCGATTCCCCGGTTTTGTGCGCCGTTTTTGTCGTCCCACAAACCTCCCATGGACATCCCCGCCCGGATGCGGCATAGTCGTATCCATGTCCACTTTTCATTTGCCGCGCAATCTACTTCTGCCCATCTGCGCTGCGGCCCTGATTTTTGCCAACGCTGCCGCCCAGCAACCTGCCATCGCGCCCATCGTGCTCCACGCCGCGCGCCTGCTCCAGGTCGATACCGGAACCCTGCTCCAGCCCGGTGAAATTCTCGTCCAGGGCGAGCGCATTGTTGCCGTCGGCAGCTCCGTCGAGCATCCGCAGGGAACCCGCGTCATCGACCTCGGTGATGCTACCCTGCTCCCCGGCCTCATCGACGCTCATGTCCATCTCTTCCTGCATCCCGGCGCTGAGGACCTGCAAACCGTCGAGGAGTCGGTTCCCTGGCGCACCCTGCTCGCCGCCCAGGCCGCCAAGGCCGACCTCATGGCCGGATTCACCGCCGAGCGCGACATGGGCACCGAGGGCGCCGGCTCTGCCGACACCGCCGTCCGCGACGCCATCAACGCCGGCCTCATCCCCGGCCCTCGCCTGCGCATCAGCGGCAACGCCATCACCATCCTCGGCGGCCACGAAGACGCCATCCACTACAACCCCGCCCAGCACGTGCTCTCCAATGCCGACTACGCCAACTCCATTGAGCAACTTGTTGAGGTCATCCGCCAGCAACATAAAGAGGGCTCGGACTTCGTCAAAATCTACGAGACCGGCCACGACCAAATGATCGACGGTATTCTGCGCACACCCTACCAATACACCGAGGCGCAACTCGCCGCCGCTGTCGAGGAAGCACGCCGTCTGGGAACAACTGTCGGCGTTCACGCCATGGGCGAGCCGGGAACCCTCTATGCCGCCCAGGCCGGCGTCGCCTCCATCGACCACGCCACCCAGCTGAGCGATGAAACCATGCGCCTGATGATCGAGAAAAAAATCCCCGCCGTCCCCACCTTCGCCATCTTCGACTACTTCGCGCAGCACGCGGAATCACCCGCTCAATCCGCGCGCGAAAAGGCTCTGCTCGATTACAAAATCAGTGAGTTCAAGCGGCAAATCGCCGCCGGCATCCCCTTCGCGGTGGGTTCCGACGTGGGTCCCTTCCCCCACGGAACTCAAGCCGTCGAGATGGAGCTGATGGTCCGCTACGGCATGAAGCCGCTGGCCGTCTTGCAGGCCGACATGATTGAAGGCGCTCGGCTCCTCGGCTGGGAGGGCAAGATCGGCCAGCTCAAGCCCGGCTACTTCGCCGACATTGTCGCCGTCCCCGGCAACCCCCTCGACGACATCACCGCCGTCGAGCGCGTCAGCTTTGTGATGAAGGGTGGCGTCGTCGTGCGGCAGTAAGGCGACATTACACTTGATGGCGTTTTGTGTCAGGGTGCGACTTTTCGGGGTCCCTATCGACAGGTCTTCGTCGTTGGGGTGAACTTTACTGCTTGCGGAAAAATTCATTTGGAGTCGCACGAAGCGTCAGGGCGTGACTTTACTGCTTGCGGAAAAATTCATTTGGAGTCGCACGAAGCGTCAGGGCACGACTTAAGTCGTGCCGGAAAAAGCAATAAAAACAAAGGGCTTTAGCCCCTGAGGTATGTTATCTCCCCGTGCCCCATCCTTTCCGCATTCTTTGCGGTTTCGGGGTCCCCAACAACAGGTCTTCGTCGTTGGGGTGATTAAAGGGTTGGATACCACGATCTTGGCATAGCGCGCTGGACGTATAGTTATCGATAATCTGCTATAGAAACCCCGCTCACTGCGGCGGAGTCGCGGCCTTCGCTGCCGCCTTTGCCTTCTTGGATTCAAGCTTTTCCGCCTGCCGCGTCAATACCTTTTCCAGCACCTGCGTATACCGCTGCGGCTTGACCGTCTTGAGGGAATCCTTAATCGCCTTGCGATAGGCAGCCAGATAAATGGAATACAGGATCGCGACCGAACACGCGATTCCCCACAGGAACCCGAAGCAGAGTCCTATCAAAGCATTCCGGCTAAATTCATCCATCGAGATACTCCCCTTCCTGATTCATCTTAAACCGCTTATACCGCAACGATAAAACTGTCTTCCGTGCGCGTCACTGGATGGTAAAGGGTGTCGCGCTCCACCGGCACGCGCCCGGCTTCGGTAATCAGCCGGCAAAGCTCCTTGCGCGTCATGCCCTGCGGTGTGGTCGCGCCCGCGTCATGATAAATCTTCTCCTCCACCACCGTGCCGTCCAGGTCGTCCGCCCCAAAGCGCAGCGCAATCTGCGCGATCTTCGCGGTGAGCATCTGCCAGTATGCCTTGATATGGGGGAAGTTGTCCAGCAATAAACGGCTCACCGCCACCTGGCGAATATCCGTCAGCCCCGTGGTCACCGGCAGGTGGTCCAGCGCCGTGTTCTCCGGATGGAAGGCCAGCGGAATAAAGGTCTGAAAGCCGCCCGTTTCATCCTGAAGCGCGCGCAGCTTCAGCATGTGGTCCACGCGGTCTTCGTCGTTCTCGATGTGCCCGTACAGCATCGTCGCGTTGGACTTGAAACCCAGCTTGTGCGCCAGCCGCGCTGTCTCCAGCCACTCCTCGCCGTCAATCTTGTGGTCACAGATAATCGACCGTACTCGCGCCGCAAAAATCTCCGCTCCGCCGCCGGGCATCGAGTCCACTCCCGCCTCGCGCATCTTGAGCAGCGTCTCTTCAATGCTCAGCTTCGCCCGCCGCGCAAGGTATGCCACCTCCACCATGGTGAAGGCCTTCACGTGCACCTTGGGAAAACGCTCCTTTAATCCCCGCACCAGGTCGAGAAAGTATTCCAGCGGCAAATCCGGATGCAGCCCGCCGACAATGTGAAACTCCGTCACCGCTTCCGAGTAGCCCGTGGCCGCCTTCTCCCACGCCTCCTCCAGCGCCATGGTGTAACTCGCCGCATCGCTCTTCTTGCGCCCAAAGGCGCACAGTCGGCAGTTGGCCACGCACACGTTGGTCGGATTGATGTGCCGGTTGACGTTGAAGTAGGTCACGTCCCCATGCAGCCGTTCGCGCACATGGTTAGCCAGCCAGCCCACGGCCAGCACATCCGGCGAACCATAAAGCGCAATCCCGTCGTCAAACTCCAGCCGTTCGCCGGCCAGAATTTTGGCGGCAATCGGCTCAAGCCGTGGGTCGTAGGTGCGAAATTCTGCTCTCTGGCGGGAAACCGCCCTCCCGGTCTGCATATCCTTATGATACAGAAACAAATTCTCCGTCTGAAACTATTCCCTGTTCCCTATTCCTTGCTCTTCCACCACTCCGTCATAAAGCGACGCCGCCAGCAGCCGCTCCCCATCCGCGCGCACCATGGCAATGCGGTATCCCGTCTTAGCCCACTTCCACTCCAGCGTCTTCGGGTCGATGGCATAAACCTGGTCGCTCGTCCGCGAGCTGACCAGAACCCTGCCCAGATGAGCGTCATAATAAAGCGCGTCCACGTCGGTCAGCGGAAAACGATGAACCCACATCCATGTCTTGCCCAGGTCCTTCGTAAAATACACGCCCTCGCGCGCCCCCAGCCACAGCGTCCCATCCGCGGAAAAGGCAATAGCATGAATCCGCGTCAGCATGGCCGGAATCCCCATCGGCCTCCAGCTTTCTCCGCCGTCGGTGGATAGAACCACTCCATCCTTCCGTGCGGCCGTCAGTTGCGCTCCGTGCGCGGCCACTGAAAGATAATCCCCCACGCCCATCACCGGCCCGCCCTGCCAGCTCTCGCCCTTGTCCTTGCTGGTATACACGCCTCCCGGCGTCGCCGCCAGCCACGTCTCCCCGGATAGATCCAGCGCCCTCACGCGCTCATCCATCTCCTGTCGCGTATCCTTCACCTGCTTCTCGATGTTGACGCGCTTTCCATAGTGCGTCTCTGTGACCGTTTTCTCCAGCGTGTTCTGAATCGTGCTGCGCGAGCTCCAATGAAATCCCGGCGCGTCCCCTTTTTCTGTATTCTTCTCCAGCGCGAAGATGCCCTGATTGGTGCCCGCTACTATCGTTCCCTCCGGCGACTCCGCCAGTGCAAAAACGTCGCGCCCCTCCAGCCCCTCGGAGATCTGTTCCCAGTGCGCCCCACCATCGTTGGAAACAAATACCCCGCCATAAGCCTTATCATTCACCACCCCGGCAAATATGCGCGCCACAGGCGCAGGTGGCGCCGCAGGCGCAGTAGGCCCCGCCGCGGGTGGATCGCGCTCCACCAGCAGCGCCTCCACCTTGCGTCCGCTGAAGCCCTCATTGGCCGCCGTAAAGCTCGTCCCTCCGTCCTGGCTCAGCAAAACGCCGCTTCGATCGGTGGCCAGCAGCACATGATTCGAATCTCCCGGTTCGATATAAACATCGTTCACAATCACATCCGGCTCGGTCATGCGTCTAAAGCGCTTGCCGCCGTCCACTGTCTTGTAAAGTCCTTCGGTGGTGCCGGCATAAATCACCTCTCGGTGGGCCGGGTCCTGCTTCAGCACTCGCGTCCTGCGCGCCGTCGAGGGAATTCCCTGGATCTTCCTGAACAGCTCTGCTGCGTTCTCGCTCTTGTAAATGCCGCTGCACGCGCTGGCAAAGACGATCTTCGGCTGGGCCGGATCGATGATGATGGAAAATACGTCGGAGTCGTCAATGACGCCCTTCTTGATGTTGTGCCAATTCTTGCCGCCGTCCGTGGTCTTCCAGGGCAGGTGCCAGGTGCCGGCGTAGATCACATCCGGGTTCGCGGGATCGATGGCCAGCGACTCCACGTCGTGAATCTCGCGGCTGCCCGCGGGGCTGATCTGCGCCCAGGTTGCGCCCGCATCCCTGCTGCGGAAGATGCCTTCCAGCGTTCCCGCAATGAGAATTTTGGGCTCCGAGGGCGCTTGCGCCAGTGCGCGAATCGACTGCCCGCGAAGCCCCTCGACCGCGCTCCAGCTCCGCCCGCTGTCATGACTCACCCACAGCCCGCCTCCGGGCTGGTCCAGCTTCCACGCGGCTGTAAAAACCGTGGCGGGATTCGCCGCATCCACGACGATGTGGTCCAAAACAAGATCGTCAGAGGCATCCAGCTTCGAGAGCCGGTGCCAGCTTACGCCTCCATCCACGGACTCATAGACCCAGCTGTTGGTGGTGCCCAGATACAGATGATGAGGCTCGCCCGGAACTGAGGCAAAGGCCCGCGCGTCGCCGCCCATGGGGCCAATCGCGCTCCACGAACTCTGCGCTGTCAATCCTGGGACGGCAATCCAAAATAAAACTACAACTAAGACTCGCGCGAATACTCCAACCCGGAAGAAATAATCAAAGCAGATTCGCAAAAGATTCATGCAGGCAAGAAACTCCCTAAGCTCTTACGAAGAGTATACAAAAAATGGAGGTATATTGGTTTCCTGGCACACTATCGCGCTTCTGTGGAGCGTGTTTCAAAAACCTGCTTTGCGTCAGGGCACGACTTCAGTCGTGCCGAAAAGGTCCATAAAAAAAGGGCTTTCGCCCCTGAGGTATATATACTCCTTGACCGCACGCCCTTGATGATCCCCTCAGGGCGGCGTTCGTGTGATCCAGTCCAAAGAATTGCTTTGAGCAAACCGCAGAGGCTGACCGGCAAGCCGGCCAGCCTTCAAGGAATTGCGGTAGAAAATGCTATTTCGTACGCTGCCCTTGGCGGCAGGCCCGGAGGCCCGCCGCATAAGGCATTAGTCAACCGGTTATTTCTTTACAACGGCCTTTTTCACGTGCTTGGCTACCTTCTTGATCGGCGCCGGCTTCACCACGGCCTCATTCACCGGGGTGGCTGTGGGCTCGTCGGCGGCAAAGTTCGCGCCGGCCGGCACCAGGTAGGTTTCCACTTCCTGTGCTTCCGTCTGGCCGGTATACACGCTGATGCGGGAAGCGTCAATGCCCTTCTCCTCCACCAGATATTCCTTCACGTTGACGGCGCGCTCGGCAGCCAGATCCACGACCTTGGCATGCTTGTGCTTCAGCGCGAACTTTTCCTGCTTCGCCTTCGCGGCCTGCTCCTTGGCATCGGCCTCGCCCACTAACGCCAGCTTGGCATCCGGCTGACGCTGCAGTTCCAGAGCGATTCCGTCCAGAGCCGCCTTGGCTACGTTGTTGGCCCGCGTCGGATGCGCCTTGTCCTTGCTGAAGTCGATCGAGCCAAGCTGCTGGCTGTGCGGAATCGGAGCCTTATACGGTTCCGCGATGGTCACGCTGGTGCTCGCGGTGGCCGTCTGGTTCTTGTCGTCGGTCACGTTGCAGGTGATCCCCGCCACGCCCGTCGGCGCTCCGGTCGAATTGTAGGTCGCCGTGGCCCCGCTGCCGCTGATGGTGCCCGCCGTGGCCGCATAGCTGTAGGTCAGCGGGCGGTTCTGCGGGCTCACACCGGACGCCGTAATGGTGCTGGTGTCGCCCGGCTTGATGGTGCTGGGATCGGCTGAGCAGCTGATGGTCGGCGGCTCAAACTGCTTCACCGTGTAATCCGCCGAGGCGTCCGCCGTCTGGCCAGGCTTCAGGCCTTCCTTGCCCTTCTTGCCTTCCTTCACTTCCGCCTTCACCGTATAGCTGCCCGGCGCAAGCGCTGCGGTGGCCACTGTGGCCGCCGCCCCGTTGCCCGTTACGTCGGTTCCCGACCAGCTGTAAATCACATTGTTTTTCGGGTTGGTATCCACTGACCCGGCCGTTGCGGTCACCGTGACCGCCTCTCCGGGGTAAACGGCGGGCGGGCTGGCCACTGCCGACAGCGTGATCGGCGGAGCCTTATGGCACCCTGTCGACACAAAGGCCATACACGCCAATGCCAAAACCATACAACCAGATTTCAAAATCTTCGAATACATGTGATTCTCCTCCACACTTTCAGATTGAAAACGTTGATGAAGTGGTTTGCTTATGCTCGCCATTTCAGGACCTATACCGACTGTACATCCTGAAAACAATTATGAAACCAAACAAACGTGAGGCTGAATTTCGATACGGAATCATAGTACCATAGTTACCCCCTGGGCAGTCTCCCCTGAAAACTTGTTTTTGCTCGGTACATATACTGCCGATTCTCACCGGACACCAGCTTCACTGAGGCGAATAATACGAGAAAAGTGGCAAAAAACGAATGAGGTTGACCGGCAAGCCGGCCAACCTCATATAACTATCCCTCGTCCCGTTGCGTATCCGGCCCCCGTCGTCGCATTTGGGGGCCGGACCATCGGTTTTACCGCCAAAAAAGGCGGCTGGCCTACTTCTTCACCGGCGCAACGTGCTTCTTAACCGCGCCACCCGCGGCTTTCTTGACAGGCGCCGAGGTCTTGCCGATAAGCGTCAGCGAATCGGCGGCGTTGAATGGGAACTGCCGCACCGATTGTTCGCCCGTCGTGCTCAAGGTAATGTCCACGCGGCGGTTTTGAGCCCAGACAATGACGCCCAGATCGCGGAGTACCTTACTCCGCTCCGCTGCACTCAGATCAGGGTTCTCTTCGACCAGCTCTTTCACCTGGGCAGCGGTGAGGTTATCCTCCTTGCCAAGGCCGCGCGTTTCAATCTTGGCTTCGGGAACACCCCTTTCAACCAGGAACGATTTTGTCCGCTCCACGCGGCGTTCGGAAAGCGCCTTGTTGAACGCGGCTGATCCTCGCGCATCCGCATGTCCGCTCAGAGTCAGGTGGGCATCCGGTTTGAATTCAAGGTAATTCTTAAAGTCTGACGCGAGAGTGGTCAGAGTTCTCTCCTGGCTGGCCACCAGCCCGCCTTTGGGATTCCCGGTCGTGGGCAGATTGGTCGGGAAAAAGACGCTGTGCAGCGCCAGGCGAGTCTCCAGTCTCTTCACCTCCGGCGACTCGGCCGGAGCCTTATACGGGGCCAGGATGTTCACGCCGATATTCGCGGTTGCTGTTTGACCCTTGTCGTCGCTCACGTTGCAGGTAATACCCGCCACGCCGGTCGGCGCTCCGGTCGAATTGAAGGTCGCGCTTGCCCCGTTGCCCTCCACCGTCCCCGCCGTAGCCGAGTAGCCATAGGTCAACGGGCGATTCTGTGGGCTTATCCCAGCTGCGGTAATGGTGCTGCTCTCGCCCTGCCTGATGGCGCTGGGGTTGGCCGAGCAGCTGATGGTCGGCGGCTCGAAGGCCTTCACCGTAAAGACGGCCGAGGCGTCGGCAGTTTCCCAGGGCTTCAGGCCTTCCTTGCCGGCCTTGCCTTCCTTTACGCCGCATTTCACCGTGTAGCTGCCCGCGGCCAGCGTTCCGGTGGCCACCGTGGCCGTTGTCCCGCTGCCCGTCACGCCGCTCCCGCTCCAGCTATATACCGCGTTCAGCTTGGGATTGAGTCCGCCCGCCGTCGCCGTCAACATGACCGGATCGCCGGGGAAGACCGTCGTCGGATTCGCCGAGCATGAAATCATCACAGGTGTAGGCGCCGCTATCGATCCTGATCTGAAGACAACGCCGGCGCTCACGCGCGCTGAATTGATGCTGACGGCCCCGCCATAGAACGCGGGAAAGTTTTCGTGCATGTACTCATAGTCAGCCTGGATTAAACGAATCGACAGACGATGGTTCAATCTGTAGTCCAGGCCGCCGCCGGCGGTCACATTGGGACCCCATGTGAAGGGATTATGAATCGGGCCGTCGACGTATGCCTCGCCGCCTGTCACATGCACAAACGGCGTCCAGTTGGCCGTGGGATGGCGCAGAATCAAGCCGCCCGCCACGGTCGTAAAGCCGTCATTGTTGCTTCGTGTCCCTGGTCCACCCGGAGGATTCGAATTTTGTATGCCCCACTCATGAACGCCCACTTCCGCCTGGATGCCAACATACCTGTTGAAAAAATAGGAGACGCTGGCGATCTGGCCAAAAGAAACGGAATCGTAGGGGACAGTAAAGACGGTGGCATGGGGCGACAGATAACTGTAGCCCGCAAAGATATCCCACTTCGACGCGCTATCGCTTTGAGGCGCCACTTTCGAGGCCGGGGCAACCTGGGATAGCAGGGCAACCGGCGCCAACGCCAATGTTACTAGCATGGCAACCCGGCTTACAGGCTTCAAAACACTTGGAAACATGCGCTTTTCCTCCGTAATCAATCTGTGCGGCTAATGATGGACGGTACATGGACTCGGCAGCAGGCGAACACCCACTACAAACCGGCAGACCTCAACTCTTCAAAGGGGGGGAATCCCGTGCCCTTTCAATAACTAATTAAAAAACGGAATGTCCTAGATTAAGGTAGAAGATTTTACTTGACAAGTTTCCAGCCATGCGCTAATCTGTATTTGTAGTCGTACTAGCAAAGGGTAGCCGTGAACATTGTCAATATCTACCGCCAATTCCCCACAGAAGCCGATTGTATCGCTCATATCGAGTGCGTCCGCTGGCACGGAAAACCGGTTTGCCCGTACTGCAAATCTGACCGTGTGACGCCGATGCCCAAGGAAGCACGGCATCACTGCAACGCTTGCAATACCACGTTTAGCGCCACGGTGAACACGATCTTTCACCATACCCATCTTGACCTCCAGGTGTGGTTTTTGGCAATCTCTCTGATTTTGAACGCAAAAAAGGGCATCTCTGGCCGTCAGCTTGCCCGCGATCTGGAGGTCAACAAAAACACGGGATGGTACATCGGGATGCGGATTCGCAATGCCATGTTTGACCAGGGCGATCTGCTCAGAGGCATCGTGGAAATGGATGAGTGCTATATCGGCGGCAAGCCACGCAAGGGTACGGGGCCGCACAAGCGGGGCCGCGGCACTTCCAAGGTGCCGGTGGTTGGCATGATCGAGCGTGGCGGAAACGTCATTGCCCGCCCTGTGAACAAGTCCAAACTGAATTCTAAGAGCCTTGCAAAGTTTGTGCGTGAGCACGTTGACGTGTCCGACGCAATGCTCATTACGGATGAATTCAGCGGGTACGTCCGCATCAAGGGGTTCATGCCCCATGCCGTCATTAACCACCAGGTCAGCTATGTGGATGGGGAAATTCACACCAACGCAATCGAGGGGTTCTGGTCCCTGTTAAAGCGCGGGATGATCGGCCAGTACCACAAAGTTTCACTCCGTCACCTGCACCAGTATGTTACCGAGTTCTGCTACCGCTATAACGGCCGGAACAATCCTGCCCTGTTCGATCTGACCATCGCTAGGGCCTTGGGGGTGTAAGCATGAGGGGAAAGATACTCAACGCCATCCGCGAAGGGGAACTGAAAATCGGAGACATCGTTATTCCGTGCTCTGTTCTTGAGGGCGGAATCCGTGTTTTATCCAGGCGCGGAGTCAATGTAACCCTGGGCGGCTCCATTGGCGGAGGCATAAAAGGCGAAAACGGCGGGCGCAATCTGCCCAGGATACTGGGTATTCCAGCGGTAAGGCCCTTTATTTCCAACGAGTTGATGGCGGGCGCAAAAGAGGCATACGAGTTTCATCCTTTGCATGGTGGACGTACAGCGTTCGGGTACGAAGCTACTTTGCTCCCGATGATGTGCGAAGCAATCCTTGATGCCGACAAAGCCGCCGCGCTTAAGAACAAAGAAGCCGCGAAGTTGGCGGATATGCTGCTTCGTGGGTTTGCGCGTGTTGGCATCATTGCCCTCATAGATGAGGCCACCGGCTACCAAGAAATCAGAGACAGAATGGCTTTACAGGCCATTCTCGATAAGTACCTGTTGAAGCAGTTTGCAGCCTGGGCGAAGCGTTTCCCAGATGAGTTCTATCAGCAGATGTTTCGTTTGAAGGGATGGCAATGGCGCGGCATGAAGATCAACCGCCCTTCTGTGGTAGGTCACTATACAAGGGATTTGATCTACCAGCGACTAGCGGATGGCGTCATAGATGAACTTGAGCGCCGCAACCCCACAGATGAGAAAGGCAACCGCAAAGCCAAACACCATCAATGGCTAACCGAAGACATAGGTCATCCGGCATTAGCTCAACATCTATATGCCACCATTGGATTCATGCGCGCTGCTACGTCCTGGGATCAGTTCTACCGCTCCATGCAACGGGCCTTTCCGAAGTTGAATGCCACACTATTCCTGAATTTTCCTGAGCCTGAGCCAGAACCAGAACCAGATGGAAGAGAACTATGAAACCAGCAATCGTTCCAATCGGCAACCTATGGGAAGACAGCGACAGAGAGATGCCGCGCCGCCGCGTACAGGGTGGCGTATGCACATCAGAAGTTACGCTCTCCGCACACCTTGATGACAATGCTGCGGTGTTCCCCAAGATTCTTGCCCTCCATGTTCCGAAGGGTGCAAAGATTGCGGACGTTACTTATGGGCTCGGCGTTTTTTGGCGGAACGTGGACCATAAGGATTACAAACTATTCCCGAGCGATTTGAAAACCGGCGTGGATTGCCGTAATTTGCCCTATCGGGCTGAGTCGTTTGACTGCGTGATTCTTGATCCCCCCTACATGGAGGGTCTGTATCGAAATTCAAACGGCCATCTTGCCGGTTCCGGCACTCATGGGGCGTTCCGAACCGCATATTCAAACGGACAGGAAACAAAAACCGGGCCTAAATGGCATGATGCGGTGCTCGATATGTACTATCGGGCCGGTACGGAAGCGTATAGAATCCTGCGTCAGGACGGAATCTTGATCGTTAAATGCCAGGATGAAGTCTCGGCCAACACACAGAGGCTAACCCATGTTGAAATCATCAATCATTACGCGCAACTCGGTTTCTATGCCAAAGATTTGTTTATTGTAGTGAGATCGAATAGTCCCTGCATCACTCGGCTGAAAAAACAGGTCCATGCCCGCAAAAACCATTCATATTTTTTGGTCTTCGTGAAAACATCATCTCCCCGTTCGCTCGGCAACCAATCGATCAAGAAGGCCAAAGGGATTGTCGGCAAACGGAGCGCGTAAAGGCCAGGAAATCTTCATGCTGCTTACCAATAGATATTTCTGCTGCTCTGGAGTGTATTTGCGCCATGTAGAGCGCGGCAGATCGTCATTCAACGCAAAAGCAAACCTCCAGGAATTGCCAAACGAATAGAGACAAACTGCGAGCAGATCGAACCCTCCAACTACAAGACAATTCGTGCTGACTGTTTCTCCGTTGGGAAGGAGAACTGGCGTCGTGTCGCTGGCATTGCACTGAAACGTTCCCTCATAACCGCCCGGTATTTCTTTGACCTTGGGAGTGTCCAGGCACTTCACTTCTACACGAACGTCCATGCCCTTATAACCAAAGCGGAAGTCGCACTTCTGCTTCCTATCGTGGGAACGCGGGCGTACAAGATTCTCAATCTCTGGGCGCATCAGCCACAGTTTTTTCAGTTTGTATTCTGCCACGAACCCGAACATCAGGCCCCGCATACTCGGATTCTGCGATACAATCTCAGACAGCTCTTCAGCCGTGAGAGACCATGCTTCCAGCAGACTGGGAATGGGAGGAGTAGCCATGTGCGGAATTATACCGCTCAGCCCTTCGTTGCATTGGCTGAAAGTATTATCTACCTACCTTAATCTAGGACATTCCGTTAAAAAATAACACCATCCATGGAGTTTCAGAAAGAGGTATTTTTTCAAGAGCTTGAACTGTGCGTCTCATGAATACCCTGTGAACGATAAAGATTACCTCAGTAACACTCTTTCGAAGCCGGCTCTTATTGCCCTGCTTACCCAAGATTCAAGGTCTTCATCAGGCTGCGCGGTTCTCTCTGAATCTTCTCTTGCAGAAGCGTCAGCGCATAAATCAGTTGCTCTGGCCGCGGCGGGCATCCCGGAACGTACACGTCCACGGGAACCACCTGGTTGACGCCCTGCACGATCGCATAGTTGTTGAAGACCCCGCCCGACGTGGCGCAGGCGCCCATCGAAATCACCCACTTCGGCTCCGGCATCTGATCATAAAGCCGCCGCAGCACCGGGGCCATCTTCTGCGAAACCCTCCCGGCCACGATCATCACATCCGATTGCCGCGGAGAAGCCCGGAAGACCTCGGCGCCGAAGCGCGCAATGTCGTAGCGCGAGGCCCCCGTGGACATCATCTCGATGGCGCAGCATGCCAGGCCAAAGGTCATCGGCCAAAGGGAGTTTTTCCGAATCCAGTTCACCGCATAATCCAGCGAAGTCAGCAGGATGCCTTCCGGCACTTCATAGCCGTAGCTCGCTTCCATCACCTTCGCGCGGTTCTGCGCGCTGCTCTCCAGCGCTCCAAATAGATATCGATCTCGCTCCGCCGTCGCCGCCATGCCTCTACTATACCGCTTTGAGACTCCGAGAAAATCAGAACCGATTGAGCTGGCATAGCCAGGAGTGAATTTATGTAGCGCGGAAACAATAAAGATTCCATAGCGTTACACTCTGTCTGCAGTCACTTTGACCTGCTTATTCAGAAATCTTCATGGGTTCCTTATTCGTCTTCATGGGTTCCTTATTCGCGTGTCCCTATAATTCATTTATATTCACTCACCCAACACACGGTTTTGTTCACCGTGATTTTTCTGAAAGTGGAAAACCTGATGTCACGTCGTGGAATCAAACTGCTTTTTCTCTCCGTCCTGCTGGCAATCCCGGCAATAGCTCTGGCTCAACCCGCCGTTCCCGCCGCCCCCGACACGCAAGCTCAGATTGCCGCCCTGCAACAGGCCGTCGACGCCAACAAAGCTGCCGCCGCCAGCGCCCAGTCCGCCGGTGACAACGCATGGATGCTGGTCTCCGCCGCCCTCGTTCTGCTTATGACCGGACCAGGACTGGCTCTCTTCTACGGCGGCCTGGTCCGCAAAAAGAACATCCTCGGCACCATGATGCAGAGCTTCGCCATGATGTGCCTGGTCACCGTTCTATGGGCCATCGTCGGCTACTCGCTGGCCTTTGGACACGGCAACTGGTTCATCGGCGGCTTCCATCATCTCTTCCTGAAAGGCGTCTCGCTTACCCCCAACGCCGACTACGCCGCCACCATTCCCGAGCAGACCTTCATGATTTACCAGCTCATGTTCGCCATCATCACTCCGGCGCTCATCTGCGGCGCATTTGCTGAACGCATGAAGTTCAGCGCCATGGCCATCTTTCTCTCCCTCTGGTCGCTCATTGTCTACTGCCCCATGGCCCACATGGTTTGGGGCGCTGATGGCTTGCTCAGTCTCAACAACCCCCACGCACCTCTTCCCTCCCTCGACTTCGCCGGCGGAACCGTCGTTCACATCACCAGCGGCGTCTCCGCGCTCATCTGCTGCCTCTACATGGGCAAGCGCCTCGGCTACCCCCACACCAAAATGCAGCCCCATTCCATGGCGCTCAGCTTCATCGGCGCCTGCCTGCTCTGGGTGGGTTGGTTCGGCTTCAATGCCGGCAGCGCCCTCGCCGCCAGCTCCCTGGCCACCAGCGCCTTCGTCAACACTCACTTCGCCACCGCTGCCGCCGCCATCAGCTGGTCCATTGCCGAGTGGATTCACAACGGCAAGCCCACCGCTCTCGGCGCAATCTCCGGTGCGGTCGCCGGACTGGTCGCCATCACCCCCGCCTCCGGATTTGTACAGCCCATGAGCGCCCTGGTCATCGGCCTGGTCGCGGGCCTCGTTTGTTTCTTCATGGTCTTCATGGTCAAGAGCTTCTTCGGCTACGACGACTCCCTTGACGCCTTTGGCGTGCATGGCGCCGGTGGAACCGTCGGCGCGCTGCTCACCGGCGTCTTTGCCGCCAGCGTCATCAACCCGGCCTTCAAAGATGCCGCCGGCAAACCGCTTCCCTCCGGCGGCATCGACGGCCATTGGGCACAGTTGCTCAATCAATCCGCCGGCGTCGCTATTGCCTGGGGAATCTCCATCATTGGCACGCTGGTGCTGCTCTTTGTCGTTGACAAGCTCGTCGGCCTCCGCGTCTCCAAGGAAGAAGAATCGGAAGGCCTCGACCTCTCGCAGCACAACGAGGAAGGCTACGACCTTAATTCGTAAGAAACGATTCGCCGGGAGTGGCCGAACAGGCCCTCCCGCCTGTTACTCTGTCAAACAAGGAATCTGCACATGATCAAAATTGAAGTTATCCTGCAGCCATCCAGGCTGGATGCGGTCAAAGAAGCGCTGCTTGAGGCAGGCATTGAAGGCATGACCATCCTGGAAGCTCGCGGCCATGGTCGGCAGAAGGGCCACACAGAGTTCTATCGCGGCAATGAATACACCGTCGATCTGCTGCCCAAGATCAAGATCGAGATGATCGTCAACGACGACCGCAAAAACAAGGCAATCGAGGCCATCCTCGGTTCGGCTCGCACCGGGCGCATCGGCGACGGCAAAATCTTCATCAGCCGCATCGACGAAGCCATCCGCATCCGCAACGACGAACGCGGCGAAACCGCCCTCTGACCCTGCACATACCCTTACTCCCCTGGGTGCCCCATCCATTCGCGTTCTTGGCGAATGGGTGGGATACCACAAATCCTGTGTGCCTCACCCTTGCCGATGACATCCTGAGCCGGGTGCCCCATCCATTCGCGTACTTTGCGAATGGGTTGGATACCACAAATCATGAGTGCCCCACCTTCGGCGCGTTCTTTGCGCTTGAGGTGGGATATTCTTGACCCTTTTTTGACAGAAATCTTTATGGGTTCCTTATTTTGAGTGAAATCTTCATGGGTTCCTTATACGAAAAGCCATAGACTCCTTTCCAAGACACACGCAATCCTTATGTCAATCGCATGCCCAGGGCTGGCGTGAGTAATCTCAGCTTGCCATCGTATGTTTTTAGGAGTGGAATCCTTATGTTTCGTCGCGCAATCAAACTGCTGTTTCTCTCCGCCCTGCTGGGTATCCCGGCAATAGCGCTGGCCGTCGCCCCCGACTTGCGCCCCTCGCCTCCCGCCACCCAGGCCCAGGTCGCCGCCCTCCAACAGGCCATCCGCGACGCTCAGTCCTCCGGCGACAACGCCTGGGTGCTGGTCTCCGCTGCGCTGGTCCTCATGATGACCGCCCCCGGCCTGGTCCTCTTCTATGGCGGCCTGGTCCGCCGCAAAAACATTCTCGCCACCATGATGCAGAGCTTTGCCATGATGGGACTGATTACCGTCCTGTGGGCGCTGGTCGGATACTCGCTGGCCTTCGGCGCGGGCAACGGCTTCATCGGAGGCTTTGAGCACATTTTTCTGCGCGGAGTCGGCCTCGCGCCTAACCCCAACTACGGCGGAACCATCCCCGAGCAGACCTTTATGGTCTACCAGCTTATGTTCGCCATCATCACCCCGGCGCTCATCACCGGCGCCTTTGCCGAGCGCGTCAAGTTCAGCTCCATGGCCGTCTTTCTTGTTTTCTGGTCGCTGCTCGTCTACTGCCCCCTGGCCCACATGATCTGGGGCGTGGGCGGAATCCTCAACGTGACCGGAGGCCGCTGGCCGGTCCTCGACTTTGCCGGCGGCACGGTCGTCCACATCAGCAGCGGCGTCTCCGCCCTGGTCTGCGCCCTCTATCTGGGCAAGCGCGTCGGTTACCCGCAGCAGAGCATGACGCCTCACTCCATGGTGCTCAGCTTCATCGGCGCGGCCATGTTGTGGGTGGGCTGGTTCGGCTTCAACGCCGGCAGCGCGCTCTCCGCCGGTCCTCTGGCCACCAGCGCCTTTGTCAACACCCAGTTCGCCGCCGCCGCCGCCGCTATCGGATGGGTAGTTGCCGAGTGGCTGCAAAACGGCAAACCCACCGCCCTCGGCGCCATCTCCGGAGCGGTCGCCGGACTGGCCACCATCACCCAGGCCTCCGGCTTTGTTCAACCCATGAGCGCGCTCCTCATCGGCCTCGTCGCCGGCGTCGTATGCTCCTTCATGGTCTTCAATGTCAAAAAATTCTTCGGCTACGACGACTCCCTCGACGCCTTTGGCGTTCACGGCATTGGCGGAACCATGGGCGCTCTGTTCACCGGCCTGCTTGCCTCCGGCGCCATCAACGCTGTCTTCAGCAAAAACGCCGCCGGACAGCCCAACCCCACCGGCGCCATCGACGGCAACTGGCATCAGGTCCTCAACCAGTCTGTCGGCATGGGAATTGGTTGGGCGCTGGCCATCGCCGGCACTCTCGTGCTGCTCTTCCTGGTCGACAAAACCATGGGCCTGCGCGTCTCCGCCGCCGACGAAGCCCAGGGCCTCGACCTCTCCCAGCACGGCGAGGAAGGCTACGACCTGAATTCCTGATCTATGGTCCGCTGGGTGCCCCATCCTTTCGCGTCCTTTGCGAAAGGGTGGGATACCACGAATCACGGGTGACCCACCCTCGCCGCGTTCTTGCTCTTGCGGCATCGGGGTTCCCATCGAGCATTCTTTGCTCGTTGGGGTGATCTAGGGTGGAAAACGAATACGCTCCATATGTTGGCGCAAATCGACAATAATCCGGCGGGAGCAGTTCACAAAAGCCCTCCCGCCTGTTACGCTGTCAGACGAGGAATCTGTACATGATCAAGATTGAAGCTATTATCCAGCCGTCCAAGCTGGATGCGGTAAAAGAAGCGCTGCTCGAGGAAGGCATTGAAGGCATGACCATCCTGGAGGCTCGCGGTCATGGCCGCCAGAAGGGACACACTGAGTTCTATCGCGGCAACGAATACACCATCGACCTGCTGCACAAGATCAAGATCGAACTGGTGGTCAACGACGACCGCAAAGACAAGGCCGTCAGCGCCATCCTCGGCGCGGCTCGCACCGGACACATCGGCGACGGCAAAATCTTTCTCAGCCGCATCGACGAAGCCATCCGCATCCGCAACGACGAACGCGGCGAATCCGTCCTCTAGCTGCTGCCCACAAACCGGGTGCCCCACCCTTGGCACGCTTTTGTTTTTGTGCCTAGGGTGGGATATCCATATTTAAGGTCTTTTATCGTCTTCGCCGTCTGCCTGGACGGCCAGTCCCCCCACCGCAGGTGGCCGTGGTGTTTAAGGGTTGGGCTGCCGCAATTCTCATGGCGCGCAAGCGCCGCCTGCCTGGACGCCTAGTCCTTCCGTCTCACCCTTAAATTCTTCAGCGCATACTCGATGAATCGCGGCTCGAAATGCGGCGCCTCCCCCATGAACCGGCACGTCGCCACCACCTGATCCACGATAAATTTCGGCTGGAACGCCGCCATCTCCAGCCCCTGTTCCTTCCTCAGCTTCTGCACCATCGCGTTGAAGGCCTCGCCGGGCAGCGTCATTCCCTGCCGCGCGCACTCTTTTTCAAAAATGATCCGGTAATTTTCCGCGCTCGGCGCTGCCACCTCGATCTTGTAGGGCAGCCGCCGCAGAAACGCCGGGTCCATCAGCGTTTCCGGCTCCATGTTCGTCGAAAAAATCACCAGCTCCTCAAACGGCACGCTGAAGCTCTTGCCGGTATGCAGTTTCAGGTAATCCACGCGGCTCTCCAGCGGCACAATCCAGCGATTCAGCAAACTTGTCGGGCTCACCAATTGCCGCCCAAAGTCGTCGATCACAAAACATCCGCCCAGCGCCTTCAAATGCAGCGGCGCTTCGTAGAAGTGTCCGGTCGCGTCGTAGCGCAAATCCAGCATCTCCAGCGTCAGTTCGCCGCCCGTAGACACGAACGGCCTGCGGCATGGAACCCAGCGCGCATCATATTCCTCCGCCCGCACAAATGAAACTTCCTCTTCCTCGCCCAGTTCCGTGGGATCCACCACGGCGTGAATGCTGGGATCGTGGAAGCGGATGATCTGCCCCTCCACAATAATCGCGTAAGGCACGTAGATCACATCGCTGAAGACGCTGCCCAGCGAATGAGCGAACGATGTCTTGCCATTCCCCGGAGGTCCATACAGCAGCATCGCCCGCCCCGAGTTCAACGCCGGGCCGCTTTGCTCCACCAGGCTCTCATCAAACGTCAGCTCGCCTATTGCCGCGCGGATGCGCTCCAGCGTCACCCGTTCGTTGGTCAGCTTCTGCACGCTCACCTGATAGGTGAACTCCTCCAGCGTCACCGGCGCTGGCCCCGCATAAGTCACTCGCTCCAGCGCATCCAGCGTCCACCGCTTGCCCTCATCGGTAAACGTGTAGCTCATGTCGATGGGATTGTCCGATGTGCGATTTCCCAGCGTGCGCAGCAGCTTCCGCTCCACCGCCATCACCACCAGCTCGCCCACTATGTGATAAGGCAGACGGATGGCATCCACAAACTGCCGGCAACTCTCCAGCCGGTCTATATAGATCAGCCTCATCAGCAGGCTCAGCAAATCGACCTCGTCGATTCCGGTGGCCGCCAGATCGGCCGGCTCGGTTGGAATCCGCTTCAAAAAGGCCTCCAACGCCCCCTTGCTCAGAACTCCCATCGCCACCAGGTTGTCGCCCAGTCGTCCCCCGTTGCCCGCCTGCCGGCGCAGCGCCTCGGCCACATCCTCCTCCCGAACCAGGTTAGCCCGGATCAGCAGATCCCCTAATCGTATGTGTGCGCCGATGATGCCCTCCTCAACCAGACTTATGTTGCTGTGCCCCATCCATTCGCGCACTTAGCGAATGGGTGGGATACAACGAACTCCGTGTGCCCCACCCTTCCCGTTGTCATCCTGAGCGAGCGCAGCGAGTCGAAGGACCTGCATTTCGCTCTTTTGCGGCTATCGGAGTCCCCGGCGAGCGATTTGTGCTCACTGGGGTGCTCCAGGGTGGGATACCATGAACCCCATCCATCACTGTCTTTGGAACCTCTGAAAAATCGAAAGGATAAAGGGTACAGGCTTCAGCCCGTACATAAATCCTGCATAATCAATGGGCTTTAGCCCCTGAGGGAATGCCCAATGTGTATCTGCAACGAATCAAAGGTTCCCTTTATGTATTTCGGCTGAAATGGGATGCAACAATAGTTCCGCGCCCCATCCTTGCGATGTGTTTTATAAAAAAGTAGAAAATTCCAATCCAGATTCGGCCGGCCCATAACGCAAATCCGATCATTCTCCAGAGCATCTTTCAAAAACATGCTTTGTGTCAGGGCATGACTTTATTGGATGAGCGAATTGGCCAGGGATCGCCTGCTGGCCTTATTACGAATATGCTTCTCGCCATATCCAAATGAGCGGGCAGATTGATCAAAAGTGCTGCTATAAAAAAATTGTTGATCTCGCGCTTAACTGTTGATATGCTCATTTTAAGGGAGTACGCATGGTCGCATTGGTTGCGTTCGCCCTGGCATTGCTTCCCTATCCACATATTCAAGTTGTCGAATAGTTGCGCCATCATACTCGTCTTGTTCCAACGGAGCATGAAGGAGGAAATCCATGCGCATCAATTGGAAAGACAACTCAATGCTGAAATCGACAATTCACTGGGCATTACTGATCGCCTGCCTGACATTGCTAACCCAATCGATGGCAAGCGCGCAAATCACCAAGCAGATCGTCAGAGCGCCGGATATAGTGCTTTATTTGTATCCGACCATTACCAGCATCAGTCCAACACAGGGAGATGCGGACACCAAGGTCACAATTCACGGTGGCAAACTCTCCGGCGTCACCCAGGTCCTCTTCGGAGGACTGAGTGCCGGCTTCACCATCCAGGATGACTATACGATCATCGCTTATGCGCCGCTGGGCGCCGCTCCGGGCAGTAATGTAACGGTGACGGCCATGAGCGGGGGCCAGCTGGTTCCGACATCCGCGGTATTCACTTATCCGCTGGGGGAGATGAATGTCACTGGCCCTGAGCCATTCAATCCGGCGTATGGTGGCGATCCGAGTTGGATCAAGGGCGATTACCACATCGCCAGCCTCTCTCCGCCGCAATTGATCATCTCCCCAGTCGTTCCGAAACTTTATATCGACGCCGCGTTTGCTGACTCAGGCCTGAAAAGGAGCACGGTACCGCCGCTTGTACTGGGAACAGGCGGCAGCTTCACAGCCTACTTACAGATGTGCAGCCTGGGAGGAACTTTGCCCTCCAACCAGGTTCAACCCAATCCGGGACAAGGCGGTTCCTGCACGAATTGGGATGGAAACACGGGTTCCTGGGTGTATATCACGCCGGCCACCACAACTAAGTTGTCGGATGCCGGACCTAATCTCACCACTTATGGCACGGTGCCAATTCCAATATCCGGTCTGTTTGACAGCCAGAACTATGCGCGAACATTTCGGGTGGACCTCTCGCTCAATCAATTTGACGCGACGGATAACACCGCCTCAGGATATCGAATTCAGAACTATCCTTTCTCGGCGTCGTTCAATGTAGTTCATTCCCCGGCGGGCCTTATCCAATTGAACGTGATTCCCTACACCATCCTCTATCACCCGCCGGGCAATCAGAGCACGGTGAGCTTTACGGCTAATAACACCTATGGCACGAACCTGACGCTCGGAAACAGTAACACGGTCAGCAACTCGACCACATGGGACAATTCATCCTCCGTGTCCTTCGCGGAAACCCTTGCATACACTGTAGGAATCTCTCTGGGGAACAACGGGTCGTGGGATCAGTCGTCGAAGCAAACCTTCGGCACCACCAATTCCACCGCAAACGCAACGACGTCGTCTCTGAATATTTCTTCAACCTGGTCTTTCAGAAACGATCCCGCATTGATTCCGGGTTCCGGAGCTACGTGCGCTAACACAGCCTGTACTCAGACCACGCCGGATACCGGCATCTATCTGCAGGAACCCTTTTGGGAAGATACATTTGTGCTGCTGGTTCATCCGCAATTTGCAGTGTGGGTCGTAGGATCGGGCGCAAACGAGTATGCCATGTATGGCGCCGTTCCCGTTACTGCCGATGTGACGGTGGCGGAACTGGCTGCCTGCACAAGCGGAGCGGTGCCTGACGCCTGCGTGGTGAATTATTCCGATGACGAGCTGAAAGCGCCCAATGGAAGCACAATTGTCTACGCAGGCTCTGCGAATACAGTAACTCTGAGCGCAAGCGACGCCAGCAACCTTCTGAAGCTTGATCCCTTCTACGGGCCCGGACAGGGCGCCAACATCCCGGCTACGCGAGGCATTCCACAGGCCAGCGCTTCGTATGGCGCTTCATACCAAAACAAAGGCATTCCCGGCACAGCGGTTGCGCGAAGCCTCTCTAATCAAACACAGGCCACGAGTACCAATACCAAACAGGAAACCAATTCATCGAGCATAACTACCACGCTTGGATTCACTCAGAGCGAGGGAATGACGGTGGGCGCAAGCGGCAGCGGCGCAAGCTTGAAGGAGAGCCTGACCTTTACCAGTGGCTCCAAGTCAGCCTATGAGTCAGATATGCAGACCGGCTACTCCGATTCCACCGCGGTCTCAAACCAACAGGTAACATCGGCCCAGGTAACGCTCGACGATGTGGATAACACTACCATCGGAAACTCAGGGCAGTTCTGCAAGATTTGCCATGCGCCATTGCCACATCTGCCCACGGTCAATGTGTATCTTGACCGGCTTTTCGGCAGCTTCATGTTTCAGGACCCTTCTGCGCCCCAGCAGTCGAATGGCTTGTCTCTAACAGCCATCCAGCTGGCCACCAAATTGATCGCGGTTATTTCATTACAGGAACAGAACAAGCAGCGATTCTCCGATGTTCCAATCGGTTCTCCCTCTGCGGTATCCATCGGATTGGCCGCACGATTGCATCTGTTGAGCGGAAATCCGGATAAAACCTTCCATCCCAACGACCCGCTGACGAGCTCGCAGCTTTCGTCGGCGCTGGCTGCGATTTTGAAAGTGCCTGCAGCCCCAACCCCGCCAACCACGAACACTCCCGCGAGTCAGCCTGCGCCAACAGGATCGACCTCCAGGGCTACGGCTATTGCTGCCGTAGGGCTTCGTCCGCAGGTGAGTGTGAGCGCCACTACCCTTAATGCTTCTGTATCGCGGGTGCAGATGGCAGTTGCGCTGGCCGGTGCGCTCCATTTAACCGGCACTCCTCAGGCGCAACTGGCAGACAGCGCCCAAATCGCTCCCGCATCGCTGGCAAGCGTGAATCAGGTTGTGGCTGCCGGATTCATGCAAAAGACGGCGAACGGAGCATTCAACCCTTCGGCTATCGTAACCAGAGCGGAGGCGGCGCAGGAACTAACGGCGGCAATGGAGTCTCGCTGGCTGGCTTCGGCCAATGCATTAAGCGGTGGCGCTACCGCCCCCTCCTCTCAATAAGCTGTAATCTAAGGGTTTGCATGAAGGACGCGTAAGCATATTTGACCATCCCACAATGATTGGTATCCCATATCTGGCGCGGTCTTATCGCGCCAGATATGGGATACCACAAAACTCAACCCGTCCTGCCGAAGGCCGTTTGCCCCACAGCAGGTGGTTTTTCAAACCACTTTTTTGCATTTCAAACCTGTTTTTTGCCACCCAAAATCTCTTAAAAAATCTCCAAATATTTTGCCGATAATTATGGATGAAACTCGCAACTAAACTTAATAGAATGAATATGTTCCACGTGGAACAAATTTGGCGATCCTATCCCCTTATTCCCTATTCTCAGACCCCTGATCGAAGCCACGCCGAAGGACACTGGCCGCACCGCAGGTTCCCGCTTCCCAAATAACCCAATTTCACGCAAAAAACCTCTCCTTCGGAGTAGAGGTTCATTTTTGCGTTTTTTGCACGAATCTTTGCCTTCTGTTCCCTATTCCCTGTTATCTACTCCCTCCCGACTGGACAGCAAGTGCCACGCCGAAGGCAGTTGGCCGCACCGCAGGTGCCCGCAGGTGGCGGCGCCTAAATTACCCTTTCCCGCCATTTTCGCTTATTCTGTTAATAATCCTTTTATCGCTGCGGCAAGCCACCTACAACCTTATGAATCCATTCGCTTTGGCGGTTGACGATCTTCGGGAGCAGTATACGCGGGAGATGGAACTCGTCCGTCTGACCTACGAACGCACCGGAGACGGCGCTGCCGCCATTCGACGCCGTACATCCGTGGTGGACCGCATCCTGATCGAGATGTGGCGACGCGCCTTTGCCGCCCAGTCGCCCACCAACGCATCCCTGCTTGCCCTGGGCGGCTACGGCCGCAAAGACCTCTTTCCCTACTCCGACATCGACGTGCTTTTCATCTTTTCTGACGATAAAATTGAGGCGCAATCCAACGACGCCGTCCGCGCTATCATCCAGGGAATCTGGGACATAGGCCTGCGCGCCAGCCCCAGCTCCCGCACCATCAAGGAAGCCGGGCGCTTTGACCCCGGCAACCTCGAATTCACCCTGGCAACCCTCGATCGCCGCTTCCTGGCCGGCCACTTCCCTCTCTACCAGCAGCTCCACCAGACCGTCCTGCCCGGACTCTTCCTCAGTGAGTGGAACACCATCACCCAGAAGCTCGGGGAAATCGCCCGCGCCCGTCACGCCAAATTCGGCAACACCATCTTCCACCTCGAGCCCAACCTCAAGGACTGTCCCGGCGGACTGCGCGACTACAACCTCGCCGTCTGGTTCGCCATGCTCTTCCACCTCAAAGAAACCAAGGAGTGGCCCCGCCAGCTCGGAAGTGTCTTCCAGAGCGCACGTGGCGATGCCGAGGCTGCCTTCGACTTCCTCGCCGCCGTCCGATGTTTTCTCCACTTCCGCCACGGCCGCGACGACAACACCCTCGACTGGCAGTCTCAGGACGAAGCCGCAGCCAACTCCATTGGCCTGGAGACGCGCGGCACCGCCGACCCCGCCTACTGGATGCGCACTTACTATCGCCATGCCCGCGTCATCTATCGCCGCGCCGCTCTTTTGATGGAAAACGTACCAGCTCCGGTCAGTTTCTACCGTCAGTTCCGCAACCGGCGCTCTCCCATTCCCGGCACTGACTTCTTCCTCGACCATGGCCGCATCGACATCGCTCCCGGCGCCCGCTTCAACGACACCGCCGCAATCCTGCGCATCTTCGCCCTCATGGCCACGCACGGCTATGCGCTATCGCAGGTCGCCGAAGACCGCATCACCGATGCCCTGCCCGCTCTCGCCATCCACATCCCTGAAGGCCCTTACCTGTGGAACGCCCTCCGCGAAGTTCTCCTCGGGCCTCACGCCGCTCATGCCCTCCGCACCATGCACGCCCTCGGTGTTCTGGAAATGCTCATCCCCGAGTTTCACGGCATCGACGCCCTGGTCATTCGCGACAGCTATCACCGCTACACCGTCGACGAGCACACCTTCCTCGTCATCGACAACGTCCACGGCCTGCGCCAGCCCGCTCACGACTACGAAAAGCGGCTTGCACAGCTATTGCCCGAGATCAACCGCCTCGACCTCTTTCTGCTCGCTCTCCTGCTCCACGATACCGGCAAGGCCCGCCGCACAGGCGACCACATCGCCCCCAGCATTGAGCTTGCCGACTCTCTCCTCGCGCGCCTCGAATTCGACAGCGAAGAGCGCGATGCCGTTCTCAATCTCATCCGCCTTCACATCGAAATGTCCAACGCGCTGCGCCGCGACATCTTCGATCCGGAAAACATCCGCTCCTTCGCCGAAAAGATCGGCAGCCCCCAGATGCTCAAAATGCTCACCCTGCTGACCTTCGCCGACATCAAAGCCGTCAACCCCGACGCCCTCACCCCCTGGAAGGCCGAGAACCTCTGGCAGCTCTGCATCTCCACCGCCAACTTCATGGACCGCTCCGTCGACGAGGTCCGCTACCATGCCGGCCTTGATCCCTCCCTGCTCAACCGCATCCACTCCCTGGTTCCCGCCGCCCAGTACGACGAGCTCAAGAACTTCCTTGAAGGCCTGCCGCGGCGTTATCTGCAAACCCGCCTGCCCGAGCAAATCCGCGACCACTTTCTGTTAGCCGTCCAACTCCGCGGCGATCCCGTCCAGCTCGACCTCCGCCCTCACCGCCAGCTCTTCGATCTCACCGTTATCACCCGCGACCGTGCACGCCTCTTTGCCGATGTCGCTGGCGCGCTCGCCGCCTGGGGCATGAATATCGTCAAGGCAGACGCCTTTTCCAACGACGCCGGCGTTATCGTCGACAACTTCCAGTTCACTGACACATTCCGCACCATTGAGCTGAATCCCGGCGAGCGCGACCGCTTCCTCGCCTATATCCACGACGTCGTCTCGCTCAAGGTTCCCGTCGAGACCATGCTCGAAGCACGCCGCCACATGAACCACCCCGCCAACATAAAGGTCCATGTCGCCACCCGCCTGGAGTTCGACTCCGAATCCTCCACCCACTCCACCATCCTGCAAGTTGTGGCCCAGGATCTGCCCGGCCTCCTTCGCCAGATCGCCCTCACTCTCAGCACCCACGACTGCAACATCAAGGTAGCTCTCATCGACACCGAAGGCGAAACCGCCATCGATGTCTTCTACCTCACCAGCCAAAATGCCAAGCTAACCGAAGCCGCCCAGCAAACCCTCGCCAAAGAACTCACCGCCGCCATCGCCTCCTTGCGCGCGCCAGCCGCCGCTTAGCTCAATCCAACACAGTAGTGCTGTCATCTGAACGTAAAATTGGAAAAAGTCGCTCGCCCTTACCAACCCACCTGCTGCATCCGCTCCAAAATGATCTCGCTGTAGTGATTCATGCGCTCGGGCCGTCGCTTCAGCGGAGCCGGCAAAATCGCGGCCAGCCGCGCCGCCTCTTCCCGGCCGATATTCCGGGCCGCGGTCCCGTAGTAGGTTCGGCACGCCGAATCCGCGCCATAAATCCCCGGCCCCCATTCCACCACGTTGAGGTAGAGCTCCAGAATGCGCTGCTTGCCGAGGACCAACTCGGCCACCGGCACCAGCGTGAACTCCGCGCCCTTGCGGAGAAATGAGCGCCCCGTTCCGAAGAACAAATTTTTTACCAGTTGCTGCGTAAGAGTGGAAGCTCCGCGCGTGCGACCGCCTTCCATATCCCCTTCGGCATCGATTTGGATTTGGTCCCAATCGAAGCCATGGTGCTGGTAGAATCGCGCGTCCTCCGCGGCGATCACAGCGTGCTGCAGATTAGGCGAGATTTGGCTGAGCGGAATGAATTTGTAGCGCTCACGATAAGGCTTGTTGTGAATCCACGCCTGCCAGCGGCGCTCGATGTGCACCGCAGTTGTCGGCGGGTCAATCCACCGCGCGGCCACCAGCATCAGCGCAGCCAGCGCCCAAAGAAACGCCACGCCGATCACAAGCCATCGAACAACAAGGAATAGGAGCAATCCCCTACGAAGCGGCGCCTTGGTCTCAGTATTTAGCTCTGTCGTCACATTTCAGAATAATTGACTGGTATGGCTTTCACAGAACCCCTCATCACATCGATCATGGGGTTATGGTGACGATGATCCGCTTGTAGCGCGACAATGGTGGCTTGCCTTTATCGGTGACCCTCAGAATGAAGTGAACGGTCTCATCTTTGTCTACCTTCGGAGCAGTCAGATCGATCTGCGAGAGATTCTCAGCGACCGAAATCGGAATAGCCTTTTTGTAACTTCCCGCCTCGGGGTATTGGAACCAGTAGAAACTCACGCTATCGCCATCCGGGTCGGTTGCGTGAGCGCTGAGCCGGAAATGCTCTCCCGCTCGCACCGTGAACGCCTCCGGCTGATCCAGAAAAATCACAGGAGGATGATTGGCTTCCCGGTAAGGCTTGGTCGCCCATTCCATGCGCGCGGCAAAATCGTTTTGAAAGTCATCCCTCCACCGCCAGATTGTAACTTTCTCGTCTCGAAATAACTTATCGGAAGTCCGAGTCGCCCGTCCATATTCGCCCGATACCGGCGGCGCGTAGCTGTCGATCGCATTGGTCCAGATGGGGCGCGTTTCAGCCTCGATGGGAACGCCGTCAATAAAAACTCCGCGGATAAAGGTCTTTGCGTCCGTCACGTCAATCTTGGGCACGTACAATTCGTAGCGCCCGCCCCAGCCGCCCCACTCGGGATGTTCGGGATCGCTCAGTCCGTTGGGAATCAGCGAGAGCCACGACGGCGTGTCGCCCTCCATGCCGTACGCCACATCGGGATATGCCGCTCCCAGCGCGCCGTGTCCTTGTTGAATGTGCTCCGCAAGCCATTTGTTGCTGATGGTTGTGTTGTCGATTCCGGGTATAAAGGTGTTGATTCCGGTCCACGTTGCCGCGCTGTAGTCGCCGCCCGGACTGACGATGTAAAAAAGCTTGGGAAAATTCTTGCGTATCCACGGACCGCTGTCGTCCTGGTCGGAGATCGTATAAACCCGCAATTTGCCGGCCAGCCGATCCAGCTCCGCTGGAGATTTGGTGGCGCGCAACTTGTAAAGAGCCTGCGCCAGCGTATTCGGCCCGCCCCAGACCACGATCCACAGAGGATGCTCGTCGTTCTTCTCCAGCTCCCGGATGATCCAATCCGACCCTTCAGAATCCTTCTCCGGGCCGACTCCGCTCATCCCGTATTCAGTCCGGCCACGTTTCAGCACAGACTGAAGAGCCTCGGCCGGAGGATAGTTGGGGTCGTGCTTCACCAGATTTTCCCGGACCTTGGCATAAGCGCGAATCTCCTCTGCAATCAACTCGGGGGAAACAGACGTCCTCTTCCAAGTGGAGGTTGTCGCCACCAGTCCTCGAATGTCGATCACATCGGAATACAGAAGCAGGCGCACCATGCTCTCCGTGTCGTCCGCTTCGGCCCCAATGTCCGTGAGAACGATGACGCGCTGCTTGTGCGGGCCGGCTTCCGTAGGACGATGGACAGGTTGCGCGGCCACGCACCGCGCGAAACAGGAAAAAAGAATCATGCCAGCGAATGTCATGCAAATCAGCGGCATGACACCGCGGCGGTAATTCACTGGAAGAGTTGTCATCAAGCGCGCCTCCACGAAAACGATTGATGTTGACCAATTTACTATCTCCGCGCCGCCTTCAGCCAATGCCGTCACCGAAAGCCCCAGAGCCTTGCGCATCGTGCGCAGCCATCCTCCATTCGGCCGATGAACCTGCCGCGTCGTTAAAAAACGACCGCAGCTCCAGCTCCCTCTGCGCCACCGCCTGCATCTTCCACTCCATAACTCCACCCTTACAGACAGGAATCTCCACGAAAAACTCCACCTGACCAAGGTGATCAGAGATATTCACTCTATCTTCTATCGCTTCCAAAAATAACTACTGAGGGCATATGCGCGATTGGCCTTTTTCCGGTGACCTAGACCTCAACGGTGTCCGAAAAACCAGTAAGCTATAGCTCACCACCTTCCCAAAAACCAGTGAACTATAACTTCACATTCAGCCCAAAACCGGTCAGCTATAGCTTCACGTTATAAGAAATCCGGTAACCTACAGCTCACCAGTTTTTGACCCCTGATCTCTGACCCCTTCATTTCAGGTAGGCGCGTACCAGGTCAATCAGGTCCTCGGCCAGCTCGGGAGCGATTTGCTCCTTGGCGCCGTCCACCAAGTGGAAGCGGATGTGCGTCTCCAGCACCTCGCCCATCAGGCCGTTGATGCCGCCACGCACCGCCGCCAGCAGCATCAGTTGCCCACCACAGTCCTCATCGGAGGACAGGGAGCGTTCAATTGCATCCAGTTGGCCGCGCAGCTTCTTCAATCGTTGCAACAACTTGACCTTTTCCCGATCATGAGTGGACATAGCAGGCCTCCTCGCTTGACAATACCCACCCCCGGTATGGTATCTAGGATGTGGGGGTACGGTTGCTTCTCCATTCTATCCCCGCGTCCTCAACCCCACGCGATACGATTGGAGTGCCTCCTCATGTTCCCCGCCTGCCGTGCATGCCCGACGCTCTGCCGCCCAAAGCACACGGTCGTCTGCTGCCTGACCGCGTTAGTGCTGGCGCTTACGGCCTCAGTCGCATGCTCCCAGGTTCCTGCTGCGTTGCCCTCTGCGCCACAGTCGCAACTCATTTCCTTGCAACAACTAACATCGGACTATTCCATGCAGCTCTCGCCCAGCTTGCTCGCCCTTGACGGCCAGCATGGCAGCGTTGAACGTATGCCCGGCGAGGCAACCCCCGCCCCTCCTGCCACGCAGGAAGAGCCCATCGTCACTATGGCCCCGTACCACAGCAATGGCCGCTACTGGCTCTCCGGACAGGCCAACATCATCTTTCAGGGAAACCTGCCCTTCCATTCTCCCTACGAAGGCACGAATAGTTTCCAAAGCGGCGCCGAGTATAAGACCTCCCTACTCGGCACTCTCTACACTGCGCTAAGACCCACGCGCTCAATCCGCTACAACACCGACCTGATTCTGGACCTGGAGAGTTCCGGGGGGCGCGGCCTGAGCCAGGCGCTAGGTTTGGCCGGCTTCACTAACCTGGATGTGGTGCGCAATCCCACACTGAGTACCCTGCCCTATCTGGCTCGCTACGGAATTCACCAGGTCATCGGCCTGACCCAGAAGACCGTCAGCCAGGAGCCCGGCCTTTTTGCCTTAGCCCCCAGCGTGCCGGCGCGCCGCGTCGAATTTCGCATCGGCAAAATGACGCTGCCGGATTTCTTCGACATAAACGGCCCCGGCTCCGACAGTCACTTGCAGTTCATGAACTGGACGGTGGACAACAACGGCGCGTGGGATTACGCCGCCGACACCCGCGGCTACACGGTGGGCGGCATGGCGGAGTATGACGACCGCACATGGAGCCTGCGCTACGGATTTTTCGCCATGCCCACGGTGGCCAACGGCATCGACATGGACTGGGCCTTCAGCCGCTCCCATGGACAGGACGGCGAGTTTGAGCTGCGCCACAGCTTTGTTCCAAAACGAAAAGGATCGCAACGTCTTCTTTTCTTCGCCAACCGCGCTCACATGGGCGACTATCGCGAAGCGGTCAATGCATTTCTCGCTGGAACCGATGCGAAGCCGAACATCCTTCTTCATGAGCACTTCAGCGCGCTCAAATACGGTTTCGGCTACAACACCGAGCAGGAGCTGACGGAGAATCTGCGCGTCTTTGGCCGCTTCGGATGGAACGAGGGCCAGCATGAATCTTATGTTTACACTGAGGTGGATCAGACTGTTGAGGCCGGCGGTGATTACGGCGGCGCGCGCTGGCATCGGCCAGAGGACAAGATCGGGCTGGCTGTGGTCACGAACGCCATCAAGCGCGACCATCAGAATTATTTGCGACTGGGCGGGCTGGGATTTCTGCTGGGCGACGGAAACTTAAACTACGGCCGCGAAACCATCGTCGAGAGCTACTACAACTGGCACGCATGGCGGGGCCTTTTCTACGCCGTTGATGTGCAGCACATCAACAACCCCGGCTACAACCGCGATCGCGGCCCGGTCTGGGTAGGGTCGGTGCGCGCACACGTGGATTTTTGAGGTTGAGTCAGGAATTAGCAGCCGAATTTGTCGCTTACTTGCCCGTTCCGTTGGGCTGTGCTGGCGTTTTCTGCTCGGGAGGCAGGGTGACGATCACTTCATTGGGCTTGGCGTAGTGGAGCGTGCCACGCGCCACGATGCCGATGGCGTCCGGGTTGGACTTGAGCGCTTCGATGCGTTCGCGCAGGCGGGCATTCTCCTGCTGGAGGTCGTCGTTCTCCTTGCGCAATTGCCGTTCCTCGGCGCGTTTCTGCTGCCAGGCAGACAACCCGTTTTTCTCGTAAACCACCTGCCACCCCAACCATAGCGTCAGCCCTACGGCCAAAACGGAGGCCGCCGGGGGCCACACACGCCGCGCAAAAGCCTGCACACGCCGTGGCAATGAGAGAACAACGGTCCCATCCCCCGCTTTGAACTTTCCGGCTTGCGACCTTTCGCTCGGCATAAAATCCATTCCCTTTTTAATGGAGTACAAACTTTTCTGCCGCCTTACGGAGCGTCTCCACGTCCTGCTCACTGCGCGCTTCGGTGTAAGCCCGCACCACCGGCTCGGTTCCGGAGAGGCGATAGCAGACCCAGGAGCCGTCCGCCAGAATCAGCTTCATTCCGTCGGTCCTGACCACTTGCGCAACCTTGCGCCCGCTCAACTCCGCCGGATCAGCCTTCAACTTCTCAGTGAACGCGGCCATACCCGCCTTGGTCAAGCGGAAGTTCTCCCGAATAGGATAGAAGGAACCAACCTTGGCAAATAATTCCTTCAATTGCACGCCCAGACTCTTGCCGCGCGCGGCTACCATCTCGGCCACCAGCAAGCCGGCCAGCACGCCGTCTTTTTCCGGCACGTGGCCGCGAATGGTCAGCCCCGCCGACTCCTCGCCACCAATGGCAATCTTGTCGCCGTTGATCAGCTCGCCAATGTACTTGAAGCCCACCGGCGTCTCGTAGAGCGGAACCTTGTGGTAATCGGCCAGGGCATTGATCAGGTTGGTTGTCGCCACGCTTTTGGCCACGCCGTTGCGCCAGCCGCGCGTCTCCACCAGGTAATCGAAGAGCAGAGCAATGATGTAGTTGGGCTGAATGAACGTGCCGTCCGCATCCACAATGCCGAAGCGGTCGGCATCTCCGTCGGTAGCCAGGCCGAGATGAGCGCCCGTCTCTCGCATCTTCGCCTTGGCGTCGCCCAGCAGCGGCTCATCCGGCGCGGGCGCATGGCCTCCGAACAACACATCACGATAATCGTGGACCGTCTCGACAGCCACGCCCGCTCCGCGTAGAATCTCGGAGCTGTAGCCGCGCCCCGCGCCCCAGAGCGGGTCGTAGACTACCTTGATCCCCGATTTCGCAATGGCCTTCAAATCCACCAGCTCGGCCAGCCGCTTCAGGAACGCGGGCTTCACATCGGTCGTTTCGAAGCCTCCGTTGGGCGGATTTGCCTGGGGAATTGCTGCGCCGCTCTTCTCGAACGCCGCAATCGCCGCCTCAATCTCTTTGGTAACCTCCGGCAGCGCCGGAGCGCCGTCGGGGGTCGAATATTTGATGCCGTTATACTCCGGCGGATTATGCGAGGCGGTAAAGTTGATGGCCCCTGAAGTTTTGAGTTCGCGCACGGCGTAAGCAATCGCCGGCGTCGGCGCGGCCTCGGGAATCACAATCGGCGTGACGCTCGCTCCGGCCAGCACCCGCGCCGCCACGTCCACAAAGCTCTCGCCCAGAAATCTGGGATCGCGGCCCAACAATACCCGATGCGGCTGCGGTTGCGTTTTCACGAAGGCGGCAATCCCCGCCACCGCCAGCCGGATGTTGGCCACGGTAAACTCATCGGCCACAATCGCCCGCCAACCGGATGTACCAAACCGTATCTTTGTTGTCATCGTTCTTCTCCCCGCGCCGGGTTCATCGGCTCCAAATCCATATTGCCTTACTCAGCCATTCACGGCAAATTTGCTAGCTTTTGTATTCGAAGAAAAGAGCAGCAAGATAGGCGCTCGTAGATGAGTTGCGGCTAACTTGCTCACGGTTGCACGCAGAGATGACTAAGCCGGCCTGCCTCGGGCAATCTCCCGCCACGAGGAAGGCGCTGTTTTGCATAATTCAAGCTGAGAACTACGGTTTTGTACCAATCACAATCTCTCCCGGCAAACCCAGCAAGGCAACACGCTCTTTATACTGGATTTCGAACCCTGCGTCCCTTATCGACTGCTCGACAAAAATGGGTCTGCAGTCGACATATTGGGGAAGTTTCTTATGCAACCACTCGTACAATATTAACAATTGTGATGTACCGTCACCTTTCGACATACTGATCACTCCAACTCTCCCATTAGGCTTCAAGACGCGCTTTACTTCGGATAGCACCTGCGGAATTTCCGGACAATCGAAGAGTTCGAGCGCAAAGCTCGAAAAGACTGCATCGAATGAGTTGTCTGCATAGGGCATCTTCGTCGCATCCCCGCAAGTCAACTCAACTCTCTTCCAAAGCTCGGCCTTTTCCAGTCTCCGTCTGCTGACAGCGAGCATTCCGGAGGATAGGTCGATGCCAAAAACCTTGCCTTCTTCCCCCACGGACTCAGCCATTTGTTTCAGGCAGTGGCCAGTTCCAAACCCGACTTCGAGAACCGTTTCTCCTCTTGCGATATTCAACCTTTTCAAGGCCAGATTTCTGTACTTATGCTCGAAGATGCCCGCAAAATAGTCATAGGACAAACTTATCTTGTCATAACTCTCTTTTGCCTGAGCCTTGGTTCGAGTTACCCGCGATACTGTTTGAGCATCCAGACTCATATCTCTTCCTCTCGCCTATCATGATATACCGCTGCAAGACGCTCCTACAGTGATTTGCGGATGCTTGCCGTACACTAACTTTGGAACCACCCCATGCCCGAAGCCATTCCGTCAGCCCGTCTCGTCCTGACCACCGTCGCCAACCCGGATGAGGCTACGCGGCTAGGCCGCACGCTGGTCGAGGAGCGGCTGGCCGCCTGCGCCACGCTGATTCCCGCTGTCCAGTCCATCTACCGCTGGAAGAACGAGGTCGAGTCCGCAACCGAGACTCTTCTGCTCATCAAGACCGGAGACGAGCAACTGGCCGCGCTGCAAGCCCGGCTGCACGAGTTGCACAGCTATCAAACCCCGGAGTTACTGGTTCTGGAGGTCGATGCCGCCAGCCAGCCTTACCTTGACTGGCTGCAAGAGAGCTTGAGGCAGCCGTGACGCCTGGCTCCAATGCCCGGAAACTCGGTTTCAATGCCCGGACCGTCTGATATTCTGAGCCTGGTTTGTTCCCATGCGCTGGTTACTGATGGTACTTCTTGTCTCGCTCGCGACGCTGCTGATTGCAGCCGCCGGGATGGCGCTTCACATCTGGGCCCAGCGCAGACGAAGCCGCTCCAGGCCTTCAGCGAACGCCAATGCGGCTTCCGGTTCGGTTGAGGAAACCGACGAAGAAACAGAACTTTAGGGCCATCGGGCAGTCCCCAAGCTATGCTACGTTGAAAGGACGTTCATCCCCATGAGAAATCCCAACAACAAGCAGGACGCGAACCTGGCCGAGATGATCGACATTTCCATCGCCCACAGCCCCGATTCTGATGACGCCTTTATGTTCTATGGCTTGGCTACCAACAAGGTTCGCGTCCCCGGCTACCGCTTTAACCACACATTGTGCGACATCGAGACCCTCAACCGCCGCGCCATGGACGAAGCTTTTTTCGATGTGACCGCCATCAGCTTTCACGCCTATCCCTATGTGCAGAAGAAGTACAAGCTGATGGGCTGCGGCGGCAGCGTGGGCGAGGACTATGGCCCCATGGTGGTTTCCAGCAAGCCGCTGGAGCCCGGGGAGCTGGGCAACCTCAAGATCGCCGTTCCCGGCACGCTGACCACCGCCTATCTGGCGCTCAAAATCTTCAATCCGGCCATCCAGACCGAGACCGTGCCCTTCGACCAGATTATTCCGGCAATTCAGGCGGGAACCTACGATGCCGGACTCATCATCCACGAGGGCCAGCTCACCTACTCCGCCAGCGGGTTGAATAAAATTCTTGATCTGGGCGTGTGGTGGCGCGAGCAGACCGGCCTGATGCTGCCGCTGGGCGGCAACGCCATCCGCCGCTCACTGGGCGCCAGCAAGCACAGGATCATCTCCAAAGCCCTGCGCGAGAGCATTCAGCACGCACTCGACCACCGCGAGCAGGCGCTGGAATACGCCATGCAGTTTGCCCGCGACCTGGACGTCGGCCTGGCCAGCCGCTTTGTCAGCATGTACGTGAACCAGCGCACGCTGGACTACGGCGCTGATGGCCGCGAGGCCATTCGCAAGCTGCTTAGGATGGGCCACAAACGCGGAATCATCCCCATCGCGCCGAAGGTTGACTTCGTCGATTGAACCGGCAGCTTGGGCGCATACACTGTTTCCATGCAGACGCACACACGCCACGCTCTTGTACTCAGTCACGTAGCCTTCGAAGACCTCGGTTCCCTCGAAGCGCCGCTTCGAGAGCGTGGATTTGAGATTGATAATGTCTTAGCGGCTACAGCTCGCTTCCCGTTGCCGCAGGCTGAGTCTTGCGATCTTCTCATCATCCTCGGCGGCCCGATCGGAGTCTACGACGATCAGGATTATCCTTTCCTGAAGAATGAAATCGCCTGCATCCGGGAACGATTAGCCACGCGCAAACCGATTCTTGGAATTTGTTTAGGCGCGCAATTGATGGCCGCGGCCCTCGGCGCTCGCGTTTACCCTGGCAAGAACGGCGCTGAGATCGGCTGGTCGCCGTTGCAAGCAGCTCCTAATTCAGAGACACCCGCATGGTTCGCACCGCTGCTTGCGCCCGGGCTCCATCTCTTTCACTGGCATGGGGACACTTTCGATCTTCCCTACGGCGCGCTGCTTCTGGCCAGAACGGAACTCTACAACCATCAGGCCTTCGCTATAGACGGCTTCGCGTTGGGATTGCAATTCCATCCCGAGGTCTCCGCCGCTGACCTGGAGAGCTGGTACGTGGGCCACGCCAGTGAATTGCACCATGCGGGCATCAATGTCTCCACTCTACGCACATCAGCCTACAAGCACGCTGCCGCGCTGGAAAAGGCCGCATCGCGCTTCTGGAGGCTTTGGCTCGATTCCATCCTGTAGTGTATGTATTTCCACCGCCAGTGACCTTCGGTACTCAGCATCTCCGCTCCAAAGTCATTTAAGTGACGCAATTATCTTTGCCGCTCTCTAAATAATTTCTAACTATCGCCGATGCATTCACTATCGAGGTTGTTAGGATGCTCGCCAACTCCACACCCGTCTACCTTCTCGCATCGCCCGATCCTGCATTGCTCGCTGAGCTTGAACCGGTGCTTGCCGCCGACGGAGCGCGTGTGGAAATCCACCTCTCTGCGGAGACAGCTCTGCTCGCTCTGACCGCTGCCCATGCGCCCACCCTGGCCATGATTGACGTAAATTTGCCCGGCATGGCAACTGACCAGTTGCTGGCCTCGGCGCACGCCGAGGCTGTGGGCCGCCGTTACCCGATTGTCCTGATTTCGGACAGTGTTACGCAGGATTGGATTGACCGTCTGGCCGAGGGCGTCATAGACGACCTGATGCCGCGCTCCGCCGAACCTTCTTTTCTACGGCTTCGGCTGCAAGCTGTGCTGCGCGAACATCGCCGTTCTCGCGAGCTGGAAATGCTTCGCGAGGCCGCAGCGCTCAACGCCCAGATGGACCATCTGACCGGCGTTTACAATCGCGAGACCATGCTCTCCATGATGTTTCGAGAGACCGACCGCGTGCAGCGCATGAACAGCTCGCTGTGCATGATTCTCTTTGACATCGACGACTTCGGCCACTGGAACTCGCGGCTGGGCTCGGAGACCTGCGATGAGTTGCTCTGCCAGGTGGTGACCCGCACTGCGCGCCTGCTGCGCAGCTACGACCTGCTGGGTCGCGCCGGCAAAGACGAGTTTCTGATTGCTCTGCCTGGCTGCTCCAGCGTCAACGCGGTCATGATGGCCGAGCGCCTGCGCATGGATGTCTTCTCCTCGCCCATTCGCGTCAACGGCGAAGCCATTCGCATCTCCGCCTGCTTCGGCATCGCCGCCAGCATGGGCCGCTCCCCGGTGGTGGTTTTGCGCGAGGCCGAACAGGCACTGCTGGTGGCAAAGGCCAGCGGCCCCGAATCTATTCAGTGCGCCGGCGACTTCCCCGAACCCAGCGCCGCCCCGGTCGCCTTCCTCTCCTCCACCTCCGAGGATGAACTGCTGGCGTGGTAGCTTAACCGGATCTCCACAGTGTCACAGGTTTACAGTGTTCCTGGTTTTGTGCGGAAGCCGCCTGACTCCAAGCTGACTTCCGCCTCCAGCTCCAGAAACTCCTGAAAAACATCGTTCGACAACAGCCGTCCCTGCGCGGTCAACCGAACCGTCTTGCCGTCGGAGACGAGCCAACCTGCCTCAACCAGTCGCGCCACAACGTTGAGCGCCGGGGAGACTATCGCCGCGCCAAACTCCCGCTGCAGGGCGGCAATGTCCACGCCCGCGTTCAGCCGCAGGCCGAGAAACCAAGCCTCCTCGTGCTGCTGCGCGAAAGTGAGCCATGTGGTCTCGACCGGCTCCGAGCCTGCAAGATACGCTGTCAGGTCGTCGGTGGTGGTGGAGCGTAGGATGCGGTGGTCTTCGCCCGCTGCCAGCATGGACGAGGCGTCGAGTCCCACGCCAAGGTATGGGCGCCGCTGCCAGTAGCGCAGGTTGTGACGGGAGCGTAAGCCGGAACGGCAGAAGTTGGAGATCTCGTATTGCTCCAGGCCGGCCTGCCCCAGAAATTCGATGGCCCGCTCGTACATCCGCGCGACGGCGTCGTCGCTGGGAACCAGATCGGCATGGTAGCGCGTGCCTGCGCTGAGCACTTCGCGACCCAGGCGAGAATCCTGGTTCACTTCGAGCATGTAGACGCTGGCGTGAGGGACGCCCGCATCCGCCAGCGTCGCCAGCGACTCCTCCCATGAGGCGAAGGTCTGTCCTGCGAGGCCGGCAATCAGGTCGACATTCAGATTGGCGATACCGGCAACACGCAGCCGCATCACATCTGCGAGCACCGTCGCACGATTGTGCAGCCGCCCGCTCACTGCAGCCTCGTGGTCGATGAAGGACTGCACGCCCAGGCTCACGCGGTTGACTCCGGACGCACGCAGCGCCTCCAGTGTCTCATCGGCAAGCTGGCCCGGCGCACATTCGACGGTAATCTCAGCGCCCGGCTCCAGGTCGAACTCCAAGCGCATGGCGGCGAAGAGCCGGTTCAGCAGCTCGGGCGCCAGCAGGCTGGGCGTTCCGCCACCCACGTAGACCGTGTCCACGCTACGCGGAAGCTCGACTCCCATCTTTGCAGCCCAATTCCCTGCTCCGGCAATGTCCTCGATTAATCGGTCCACATAGCGGGCGTGTTCGCCGGCCGGATAGACCCCCGAGGCAAAGTTGCAGTAGGTACACTTTGACCGGCAAAAGGGGATCGAGATGTAGAGGCCAAGCGCGCCGCCCGCGGAAACAACCATAAGGAGATTGTTTCATGGGCGCGGGCCACTTTAGTGTTACTGTTCCTTATTGCTGCTTATGCAAGAATTGAAGATAAGGAGATCCCGGTTTGAAAGCCTGGCTGTTGTTCGGCATCGCACTCATAGAAGCTCTTTTGCTTGCTGCTCATTTCTTCATCTATTGCACCTGGATCGCCTTCTGGCAGCCACTCAGTCCGCAGATTGTTCTTTGGCTGGGGGCCGCGCTTTTGCTGCTGTCCTTTACATTCGTTCCCGCCGCTGTGCTTGCGTTCTTCCACGCCAACCGCCTGGTAACACTGCTTTATAGATTTGCCTCGGTCTGGTTGGGATTTCTCAATTACTTCTTTTGGATGGCCTGTCTCTGCTGGCTGGCTGACCTGGCGCTGGCCGCCCTGAGATTGCACGCGGACAAGCCGTTGATCGCCACAACGCTCTATGGTCTGGCCGTTGCGGCCGGCATCTACGGCCTGGTGAATGCGCGCATCCTACGCATCCGGCGCATATCCGTCCAATTGCCCGGCCTACCCGATGCCTGGCGCGGACGCACCGCCCTGCTGCTCAGCGACCTGCATCTGGGCCACATGAACGGGCGCAGTTTCAGCCGCCGCATTGTGGCGATGGCGATACGCCTCAACCCGAGTATTATTTTCTTCCCCGGCGATCTTTTCGATGGCGTCAGGGCCGACGCCGTGTCGCTGATCGAGCCCTTCAGCCAGCTTGCTCCGCCTTTGGGCAGTTACTTCTCGTCCGGCAATCATGATGAATTCGGCAACGCCGCCCACTACGCCGAGATCCTCAGCCGCATCGGTATCCGCGTCCTCGATAATGAAAAAGTCATCGTCGATGGCCTGCAAATTGCTGGAGTTTCCTACCGTGACTCCGGCTCTCCCATCCGCTTACGAGCCATTCTGGAGAGCCTGCACCTGAACCCCGGCAGGGCAAGCATTCTGCTGAATCACGTGCCCAGCCGCCTGCCCATCGTCGAGCAGGCCGGCATCAGCTTGCAGCTCTCCGGCCACACCCACAGCGGCCAGTTCTTCCCCTTCACTTTTTTCACGCGCTGCGCCTTCGGTAACTTCACTTACGGTTTGCATCGCTTCGGCAAACTGCAAGTGTACACCTCGAGCGGAGCCGGAAGCTGGGGTCCGCCGATGCGCGTTGGCACTCGCCCGGAAGCTGTTCTGTTCACCTTCGAGTAAGCGCAAGCAAGCTGGCCGCCAGACCTTTGCATGTGTGATGTACGCAACAGGAGATTGCTGCTGTCAAGCGGTAGCATGGAGGCTTGCGTTAATCAAGGGCCAGAATACCTATATTCAACGGCATCGAGGAGAAAGCTGCAATGAACGAAGAGAACGAGCCAAATAAGGCAAACAAGGAGAACAAGGGCGTAGTCCGGACCCGTCTTTATGGGATCGAGCTGCTTCATAATTCCCGGCTCAACAAGGGCACTGCCTTTACCGAAGAGGAACGCGACGCCTTCGCTCTGCATGGCCTTTTGCCGCCTCACATCGGAAGCCTGAAAGACCAGCAGGAACGACGCTTGCGAGTCCTGGCCAGCCGCAATACCGCCTTTGGCAAGTACAGCAACATGCGCGACTTGCAGGACAATTGTGAAACGCTTTTCTACTCTCTGATCGCGCAACATACCGAAGAGTTGCTGCCCATCGTTTACACTCCCGCGGTGGGCGAGGGCTGCCAGCGCTTCAGCGAGATCTGGCGCCGGCCACGCGGGCTGTATCTCAGTTATGCGCATAAGCACCGCATCGACCAGATCTTCGCCGATTCGCGCTTTGACGAGGTGCGCTGCATCGTGGTCTCGGACGGCGAGCGCATTCTCGGCCTGGGCGATCAGGGCGCCGGCGGCATGGGCATTCCCATCGGAAAGATGGCCCTCTACACCGCGCTGGGCGGCATTCCGCCGGAGCACTGCCTGCCGATTCTGCTCGACGTGGGTACCGACAACGAAATGCTCCTGCACGACCCCATCTACATCGGCTGGCAGCACAAGCGCATCCGCGGCCAACAGTACGACGAGTTCATCGAAAAATTTGTTTGCGCCGTCCAGCGCCGCTGGCCGAACATTCTCTTGCAGTGGGAGGATTTCGCCGGGGTTAACGCGGCCATCCTGCTTAAGCGCTACCGCGACCGGCTCTGCACCTTCAACGACGACATTCAGGGAACCGCCGCCATCACCACCGGCACGCTGCTGGCCGCCGTCCGCGCAACCGGCCTTCCGCTTAAAGAGCAGACCATCGTCCTATTCGGCTCCGGCTCGGCGGGCCTGGGAATCTGCGATCTGCTGATTGCCGAAATGAAAGAAGAAGGTTTGTCCGAGGACCAGGCCCGCAAGCACATCTACGCCTTCAATCGCCACGGTCTTCTGGTGGAGGGATGCGAGGGCATCCGCCCCGGCCAGGTACTGCTGGTTCGCAGGAAAGCCGACGTCGCGGGCTGGAAGCTGTCGGAAAAGGGCGCTATCTCGCTGCTCGACGTGGTGCGTAACGCCCATGTGACGATTCTGGTGGGCGTCTCGGCCCAGACCGGCGCGTTTACCGAAGAGATTGTGCGCGAGATGGCCCACCACACCGAGCGCCCGATTATTTTTCCGCTGTCAAACCCCACATCCAAGGCCGAGGCCACGCCGGCTGACCTGCTGCGCTGGACCGAGGGGCGCGTGCTGGTGGGAACAGGCAGCCCGTTTGGTCCGGTCGAGGTAAACGGCAAACAGGTGCGCATCTCACAGGTGAACAACTCGTTCATCTTTCCCGGCCTGGCGCTGGGCATACTGGTTTCGCGCTCTACGCGGGTTTCCGATGCCATGATTATGGCCTCGGCCAAGGCGTTGGCCGGCCTGTCGCCCACCGTCGCGGACCCTGAGGCCCCTTTGCTGCCGCCCATCGCCGATTGCCGTAAGGTGAGCCTGGTGGTGGCTCTAGCAGTGGCCAAACAAGCCATGGCAGACGGTGCCGCTGAAGAGGTGGACGACAAAACCCTGCGCCAACGCATCCACGATTACGTCTGGGAGCCGGTCTACCATCCGTATGAGCGGATTCTGTAACTATGCAAGGCTGAGATCACGATTGGAGCAGAGCGCCGCGGTTTACACTGGAATTCCATGATTCCCACGCTTGCCTGGACTCCGGAAGGCGTCCGTTTTATCGATCAGACGCGGCTCCCCCTCGAAGAGAGCTATGTACTCGCCGCAGACTATGAGCAAGTGGCCGACGCCATCGCCACCATGGTGGTGCGCGGCGCTCCGGCTATCGGCGTCTCGGCTGCATATGGCGTTGCGCTGGGCGCTTTGCGGACCAAGGCCACGACAGCCGCCGAATTTGCGCCTGAGTTTGACCGCATCTGCGCGCGGCTGGCCGGAACGCGACCCACGGCAGTGAATCTCTTCTGGGCCATCGACCGCATGAAGCGGTTGTTTGCAGGACTACTGGCTGCGGGTGCAACTTTGGCCGAGATCAAGCAGAAGCTGCTGGCCGAAGCGCACGCTATGTACGAGGAAGACATCGCTGCCTGCAAGAAGATGGGCAGATTCGGCGCAGCGCTGCTGCCCGAAAAAGGCGGCGTGCTCACGCACTGCAACGCCGGGGCTCTGGCGACCTGCGGCTACGGAACTGCATTGGGCGTGATTCGCTCTGCGGTCGAGCAGGGCAAGAAGATTCACGTCTTCGCTGACGAGACGCGGCCCTTTCTGCAAGGCGCGCGGCTCACGGCCTGGGAACTGATAGCCGACCACATTCCTACCACGGTCATCTGCGACAACATGGCCGCCAGCCTCATGCGGACTGGGCACATTCATGCAGTTGTAGTCGGCGCGGATCGCATAGCGGCCAATGGCGACGCGGCCAACAAGATCGGCACCTACAACGTGGCGATTCTGGCGCGTGAGCACGGCATTCCGTTCTATGTAGCAGCGCCCTGGTCCACTGTTGACATGGCCACGGCAACCGGCGACTCCATTCCCATCGAGGAGCGGCCCGCGGTCGAGGTCACCCACCACGGCGGCAAGCAACTCACCCCCAACGGCGTAGGCATCCGCAACCCCGCCTTCGATGTGACCCCGGCAAAATACATTGCCTCCATCATCACCGAGCGTGGGGTGCTGCGCGCGCCATTCGGCGAGTCGCTGAAGGCGATGGAATTGGCAGCAAAGTAAGCGAAAAAGTAGACGGCCCAACTCCCCACCCTCAGACGCGGGATGATGAACTAACGCCTCGGCTGATGTGAACTGATTGCGACTGGAGCTGGTTTGGGCGCGGAAAAGATAACTTTGGGCGGATCGGCGAGAGTAACCGTGGCCTGGACTGGCGTGGTATGGGCTCCGCGCCTGACTTGATTCTCATTCAGCTTAAGAGCGCCATTGACAATCTCGGCATTGGCGGTCCAGCGGTCGAAGCGAGCCAGGGCCGGGGGAATCGTGACAGCGCTAGAGGTTGCAGAAACGCCTTCCACTGCCCCGTGCCGCCAATCGAAGTGTAGAGCGCCTTTGGCCGAGGAGGCCAGATCTGCGTCTGTAAAGCCTGTGAGCTCAATCTTGCCTTTGCCGTCGAATGTGCCGCCGGAGAAGCGCAGGCCGAGCAACTGGCCGATGGCCGGCGGGCTGAGCTTGTCGAACTGAGCTTCCAGTATGTAGGAGGGTTTGTCGCTGGTTGTGGCGGCAGCGTGGTATGTGCCGGTTCCATGGATGTGGCCGTCGAGCAGGACAGCATCGAAGGCGGTGATCTCGGCTCCGTCGGCAAGCGTGTGCAACGTGGCCACAGGCTGGTGGAGCGTGACCGGGCCGAGGATAAGGGATTCCGCCTTGACCGTGCCTTTCAAAATGGGCCAGGCCGGAGTGGCCGTGAAGCGGAGACGATGGATGAGCGTGGAGAGCAGGGTGCCCCGCTCATGCGCACCGAGAAATGCGGTCTGGAGAACGGCGGCGTCAAGCTCGCCAAACTGGAGCTGAAAGCGCGGCGGACAGGGCAGGGGCGTTTCGCAAGCGGTAGGTATGGTAAGGCTGGCTGTTCCCTTTACCGGGCCGTAGGAGAAAAAAACCTGATCCCAGCGGAATTCATCCGTGGCTAAGTGGAGCGTGGCCTGGGAGATTTCGACGGGGTTGACTAGGTAATTTGCCTTCCAACTGACGTTGCGCAGGGTTACTGTTCCTTTGAAGCTGTCGGCTGGGGCAGCAGGTGGGAGCGGAGCAGCGGTGGTCGAGAGGTCACCCAACGAAAATATCTGGATAGGCAGCATCCAGGGTCCGCTGGCAACCATGTCCACGGAGATGGGGTCGCCGGCAAGCGCGTCCAGAGCCGTGGCGTTCCTGATGCCGGCCATGTGCGCTATATCTCTCGCTCGGGCGATAGATTCCTGGCCGCGGAGTGTGAGCTGATAGCCGGAGAGCATGAGACGCGCAGTAACCGTGAGTGGGACGGCTGCGCCAGCTGGAATAGCCATTGTTGCCGCCAATGCCTGGCCTGTGCCGGAGGGCTGATTCGCGGGCGTCAGAATGAATTTAGGAACACGGAGGGGCTGACTGAAACCGTTGCCGCTGAGTTGGAGCCCCTGAACAGTAAGGCTGCCGGCGAGCGGCCCTTGCACTGCCGCATGGGCCTTAGCAGAGCTTACATGGCCAACGCGAGCCTGTTTATCAGACAGAGCGTCGTCGTGGGTTGGAGAATAGATGATTTTGCCGCTTGCCGACCCGGTGACTTCGAGTCCGGGAGCCAGATCGCTGCGCACGGTGCGTAGTGCATCCAGGCCGGCGGCCACGGAGATGCGATCCATCTCGATGGAGATGCGGGGCAGGCTGTGGTCGCTGGGCACATTGCCAGTGAGGTGAATGTGGCCATCGCCGAACGGAGAGTCGCAAACCAGGTTATCGATGGCGCGGATGGAGATATGGGCTAGCAGGCTGCAGTTGGCGTCGAAGTCCATAGGCGCGGCCGGGGTAAACTCGGCGCGATGTACGCCGGTAGCGCGCAGCCTGGTTTTGACCTGGGCCGCCTCGAGTGTGCCGTCGAGATGCAATTCGCCGGTGAGGTCGCCACGCCAGCCGGCATCGGAGCCGAGAAGCAGCCGGGTAAGCTGGCCGAGTTGCGCATCGCGCCATTCCAGATCAATGTGCAATGGCATCTGACGCATGTCAAGAGACTGGCGCAGGGTTGCCTCCATGCGGACGATGCCGGTGTCGCCTTGTTCCAGACTGACGTCGGTACGGACGGGCTGACCGCGTAGCCGCACACGCCAGTCGCCGGGACTCTGCTGTTCCAGCGACATCTCTGCGTTGAGCAGGGAAAAGGGGAGTTTTTCCGCGCCATTTTTGATGTTGATGCGGGAGTTTGTGGCCTTAAGGTAGGGCAGCCGGACGGGCTTGCCGAATTTGTCCGGCTTACCCGCTTCGGATTGTGATTGAGCCTGGGAGGCGGCCGTGTATAGGAGCGAATCGAGGTTCCAATGGCCGGGGGAGGAATGCACCAGGTTCAGGCTGGCCTCATCCACGCTGATGGTGTCGAGCTCCAGCCGCCCTCGCCACAGCGAGAGTAGGCGAATAGAAGCTGTGACCGTGTTGGCGTGGAGAACCGGCTCGGCGCCATAGGCGGGGTCTTCATCGACGGTAAGGTTGTTGAGCACAAAGCCCGGCCAGGGCAGTAATCGCACCTCGACAGAAGAAATGTGCACGGGGCGACCCAGCGAAGCGGAGATTAACTGCGTGATGCGGCTTTTATAGCGGCTTACGCTCAGGAACGGGGGCACAATCAGGATTGCCAGAAGTACCGCCAGAGCAGCCAGGGCGAGCCAAAGCCGCTTGCGCTTTCGTTGCCGGGGTTGTGCGTCTTCGCTCATATCAGTTATCAGTTGTCAGTCGTCAATGGTCAATCACGCTGGTTATTGACTGACAACTGTCCACTGCCCACTATTACCTCACCCGATGAAGGGTCCGGCTCCAGCGGGTTTCGGAAAATAAGTGCAGTGCGACGTGGCCCATCCAAGCCAGGGATTTACCGATTCCAGGCTGTTCATACTGATCGTCTGGAGTCACAAACGACCAGTAGTTGAACAGCGGCCGTCCCACGATGTTCTCCCTGGGCACGAAGCCCCAATAGCGCGAGTCAAGGCTGTTATGGCGGTTATCGCCCATCATAAAATACTTGCCGGGTGGAACCACCAGGTCGCCATTCACGACATTGTTGGGAAAGTCAACTTTGGACCAGGAGTCAGGAACTTGCGAGATGTCTGGAGGAGGCATGGAGGGAAACTCGTCGAGAAAATCCTGATGGTTTTCCGGGGTTGTCGCCTGTGCGTATGGCTGGTTCTGGGCGACGCCGTTGAGGATGACAATGCCGTTGCGCAGGTGAATGTGGTCGCCGGGTACGCCAATCAGCCGCTTCACCAGTATCAGGTACTGAGGGTTCCCGTCAGCGTCCGGGTCCGGCACAGGCTTGATGAAGACCACAATGTCGCCGTGACGGGGCTCGCGATAGTGAACCAGTGGCATCCATTTGGCGGGTGGAGCGAGGGTAATGCGGTCCACCAGCAGGTGATCGCCCACCAGCAGTGTTTTCTCCATCGATCCGGAGGGAATGACATAGTTCTGGCCGATGAAGGTAAGGATGAACAGGCCAACGACCAGTATGGAGCAGATGCTGGCCACCGCCTCGGGGAACGTCTCTTCCACGCGCTCTTCAGCGGGCTGGGTCTCGGTCGACACTTGGTGGGCGGGCTTCTTTTTCTTTGTCATTCTGTCGCTCGTTATTCGTGATCAGTGGTCAGTAATCAGTTTTCAGTCGTCAGGGCTTTTAACTGACCACCGACCACTGTTTACTGTCCACTGTTTTTAATGCACCACGCGGAAGATGCGCCACCAACGCGCAAATCCCGCCAGTTTTGCGGAGAGTTCCCTATCGTGTCCGAGTCTATCATCCGAGGCTGCTGGCGCGGCCTGTTGTACATCGGTTGTGGAAGGCCGGTAGAGGGAGAAGTAGATGACCAGCGGGCGGGCCACGATCTGCTGACGCGAAACAAAGCCCCAGTAGCGCGAGTCGGCGCTGTGATTGCGATTGTCTCCGAGCACGAAGTATTCGTCCTTAGGCACCATCAGATCGCCATCACGGGTGAGGCTCTGCATTTGCTTCCACCAGGCGGGGTCAACCTGGGGATCCGTATATACCCTGGCTGGAAAGTCGTCGCCGAAGGAATTGCCGGCAATGGGCTCAAAAGCGGCGTAGGGCTCGTCGAGGACGATGCCGTTGACGAGGACGCGGCCATCCTTGATGCGCAGCCGGTCGCCAGGCAGGCCCACCACCCGCTTGACGAGATAAGGGTGTTGGGGATGGTGGAAGACAACGATATCTCCTCGCGCCACTTCGCGATAGGGAAGAAGATGCCGGGTGAGTCTGCCGGATGGAGCATAGACCTGCCTGTTAACCAGCAGAAAATCACCCACCAGAAGGGTGCGCTCCATGCTCTCTGAGGGGATCATATAGGGCTGAAGGACAAAGGTGTTCAGAAACAGCGCCACAACCAACAGTAAAAGCAGCCGGGCGAATACCTCGAGCACGGTAGGCAGATTAGGCCGCATCCGCGCGAACCAATGCAAGGTTGTGCCAGGCACTTGGGCAGAGGTGCTCATCGCGCTGTTGGCTCCTCCTTTTTAGCTCCCGGCTTGATCTCAGCCGCGGCGCCGGCCTTTTTCCCTGCTGCCTTCAGCCGCTCCAGGGCGCGTCGCGCCGCATCCTGCTCGGCGTGTTTTTTGGTGCTTCCCATGCCGCGCGCCAGCTGCTTCCCCGGTTCTGCTTCGGCTGTTTTGAGCCGCACCTCAACCAGAAAGCGCTTGTGGTGGTCGGGGCCGCTTTCGCTCTTGACCCTGTATACCGGAGTGCCGGCGCGCGTGGCTTGCAAGTACTCCTGCAATGCCGATTTATAGTTGCCCAAGGCGGCTCCGGAGCGCAACTGCTCGGCCAACTGCTCGGCGGCCTCGCCCATCACCCAGCGACGCGCAAAGGCGGAAACCGGCTCCAGTCCGCCGTCCAGGAAGAGCGCGCCCAGTACGGCCTCCATGGTATTGGAGAGCACGGTGCTCTTGCGCCTGAGGCTGCCGCCCTTGTCCTCGCCGCGGCTGAGGCGCAGATGACCGCCAATGTTGATGGCTGCGGCAACCTCGGCCAGATGCTGGCGGCTAACCAATTGGGCGCGGACGCGAGTCAGCTCGCCCTCCTGCCACTCCGGGTGAAGCAGAAACAGGGCTTCGGCGACTACCAGTCCCAGCACTGCATCGCCCAGGAACTCCAGGCGCTCATTGTCGTCCTTAGCAGCAGCTTTGATCTTGCCGCCGACAAGTGCCTTTTCCCTGGTTGCCCGCTCGTTGGCTAAAGAGCGGTGGGTCAGCGCGCGCACCAGCAATTCGGTGCGTGCAAAACTATGCCCTAATGCTGTTTCCAACTCGGCAAGAACGGCTTCCACATGCGCCTCTATCGAATAAACCCTAAATCTGTTCTTTGTTGAAAGGCATGGGCTGAAGCCCTCACCCCAAAATCCCACAGTTTCGAAAAAACATCTCCGGAGACGCCTCTCGAACCTGATTCCTGTTCCAGGAGGAGTCCCCTCCCATTATTAGACGCTCTGCGCTCCTCTGGCGGACCCCTGTGCCAGATTATTGGGGCTTTTCGGTCCCATTTGGCCATGAAGATTCGGGCTTGTCCGGCTGAGGCTTGGTTGGCGCAGGAGCGGGCGAACCGGTGTCGTCGGCATCTTCCTCGCAACTATGGCCGTTGACGGCATAGGCTGCTTTAATGCCCCGCTCAGCGGATAGCCGGGTATCCAACTGCCCGTCGCGCGTCTTCAATGCCTCTTTGTACTCCGCCAGTGCCTCGTCGCGCTTGCAGTCCAGGTCAAGCATCCGTCCCAGGTAAATGTGCGACCAGGAAATCAGGCGAGGATCCTTGCTTGTGGCCAGTGTCCGCTGGAATTCCTCGATGGCCTGGTCGGGATGGCCGGTGAGGATGGCCACCCTGGCCAGGATAAAGTCCGCACGCGCACTATTGGAGATCGCTTCCATAGAATCGGTAGCATTAGATGAATTAGATGTATCGGAGTACATGGCAAGTGCCTTGTGGGCCATGGTGCTGGCCGTGGCCACGTCACCGGCGGCAAGCCGCGCCTCGGCCAGATCAAGGCCAGTCAACTTGCGCGGGGTACTGCGCGTGAGCACTTCGTCGTCGGCTTCCTTGTCGAAATCCAGATTTCTGACGCGATGCACCTGCTGGTCCACGTCCATGCTGTAGACCATCTCGCCGATGGTGTCCTTCAGGCTGACGGGGCTCTTCTCAAACTGGAGCATCTGCTCATAAAAGTACTGGGTGAGCACGAAACCCTGCGTCATATCATGGCGCACAGTGGCAATGCGAACGGCTTCCACCTTCTGCTGGTAGGCCAGACGTTCGCGCTCATAACGCGGCAGTTCCGAGCGGTCTATGTTGGCTGGAATCTTGTACTCGGGAATGCCTGTGTCCATGATGCGCGCCTCGATTGCCTTAATGAGGCACTCGACAGTCAGGGCCACGGTGTCAGAGCGGTATCTGTACTCCATCGGAGCATCCCGCACCTCCTTGAGGATAGGCTGCATACGGCTCAGGGCGTTGGTTCTGAGGTAGAGCAGCGGCTCGATCATGTAGTGCAGGTAAATATGGCGCACGTCGCTCATGCGGATCGTTCCATTCACCGGCGATACCACCACGACATAATCGGTGCCATAAATACGAGCGTTGATAGTACGGGGCGAGAGCATGGGTTCGATAACCACTATAAATCGCCGCCCGTTGTAGGTCTCAGCCGGCATTTTGAGGTAGAGGTTGGTGGCGACAATCATTTTGGAGAGCGGATCATGCAGCAGATCGGCCTCCTTATCGTAGGCGGGACGCACTACCAGCCATATCCCGTGCAGGTCCACGGCAGCGGCAAAGTCGCGCAGCAGGGGGACAACTTCGATTACCTGGGTCGAGTCAGGTGGCATCTCGGTCAGCTCGGCCACAGTTTCCAGCTTCGGCGGCGGCGTCAGATAGAGCGCCAGCGAGATGTACTGCGCAATGTCGCGCACGCTGCCGGTCATGCGGTGCTGGGCGATGAAGAGGCATAGCTTATCGCGCTTGTTGCGGGCATCCTCGCTCTTGGCGAGCGCTTGGTTCATTTCATCGCGAACGCGCTTGCGCACTGGGGCGCTCTCCTCCAGGCCGTCGTCGTAGCCGCAGGCATTCAGCGCCGCGGCCATGACGAAAACCGGCTCGGCGCTGATCAGCGAAATGGTAGGACCGGCGGGATCGACCAGCGAAGGGGCCTTTTCCTGCACAAAATCCGTCGTGGAAGACGAACTCTGCCCGCCTCCGGGCTGGTTGGCGGAACTGCCAGGGGATTGGGAAAATGACGTGGCTGGCGAAAGACCCGCGAAGAGGAAAAAAACACCGGCCGATAGAACGGCAAAAGATGGAAATGATCTGAGTGTCATGAAGAACCCTGTTTAATTCTAGACGCATTGGCAGGGTTAAACGAGAGCGACTCGGCAACTGGGCTGTTGGCTACGCCGGAATTGTCTGACTTCGTCTTAAAGGGCGGCCGCGAGCGTAGGATAGCGGCTCACGTGGCTGGTTTCATACAGGGCGAGGAGGCGCTGGCGCATCAGGTAGTAGGCCGAAGACGCCTCCTGCGCATGAAGGGGGAGGGTAAGCCGGAAATGCCGCAATAAACTGGCTGGAATCATGCCGATTTCCACTCGGCGGACGGCGCGGCGCAAAGATGCCGCATCCAGCCTCATCCGCTCAGTGACGATAACCGCCTCTTCGAAGTTCCAGCGTTGCGCATAGGCGGCCAACGCGAGCATAATCTCCGCGTTCTCGCGCATTCTTTTCAAGCCTTCGTAACCGCCGAGGAACTCCCAGATCTCTTTCGGCTCCATATCAATCTGGCCGCGGCGCGGGGTCAGGTAATCCGTCGCCACTACGGACACCTCAACCATATCCATCGGATACAGTCCAGCAACAAGATCGTTCCAATCCAGTTGCGCCAACTTGCGCGTCGAGCGCCGGTCAGCGATCACCGCAACGGCAAAGCCGCACAGCAAAGCCCCAAAGACGAAATAGGGGAGCGCAAAGGTCATCAGTAAGATGTTACCTTTGTGCGCCTATTGTGTCAAGGTCATTTTTTACGCGTTGGTGCAAATCAAGGATATAGGCGCGCAATTGGGGCGAAATCGGCTGCCGGGCCGGCTCCTCAAGCCAGAACTGAACTATCCAGTAAGCCAGAGCCATTAGGTAGGCGAATGATTGCGCTTGCTCCAGCTCGCCGAAGTAGCGCTGAGCGCCGAACAAGCTATGCAACCCGTCCACGAGGATGGCTACTACGGCCCATGCCGTCCACCCGTTGCCCAGCGCCATCACATGGTTGCGCCAGCCCAGGCCCAGGCTCTTTGAGGTGCGCGTCACCACGGCGATCAGTTCACAGATCACCAGGCTGGTGAAGAGGAATCCCCGCACCATCAGGCGGCCGAGCAGAGATGAGTCTGGAGGCGTTACAAGCCATGGAAGCGCTGCAGCGAACAGGATGCCAGCCGTACCCCAGAGGATAAACTGCTTCCTGGCGTCCCGGACCCAGGTTCCGGTGGGCCGCAGAACGATACGCGCAATCTCAAACGCAATCCCCATCTGCAGGGCGAACTCAATCAGAGCCAAAGCCCAGTAGACCCGCGCATACCAGCTCCGCGAACCGTACAAGACGAGTGCATACAGAATAGGACTCAGGACCGTCTCAAAGCCCATATACGCAGTAAAGACAGGAAAATCCCTCCATCTGCGCCGAACGATCAGAACGGCAAACAGGGCTGTGTTGCCCAGCGAAGTAGCCGCCACTAACAACCAGTCAAGCGCCGATAGGTTCATCCCACCTCTCGACTTCTATTCTCTCTGTTTCTATAGGCCAAGAGCAGAGAGAAGCGCAACAATTAATGAGCTTAGCGATTGTGGAACCGGCACTGGCCAGGGGTTGGTGGGAGCGGAAACGGCTCTGGTGACCGAATTCGGAACCGGAACCGGCCACGGGTTGGAGGGAGAAGAAGCCTGTGCGATGGGGGCAAAGGACGCGAGAACCACGACTACAAAGGCAATTTGCAGGGACTTTTTCATGGAGATCTCCTCTATCTGGCGCAAGAGTGCGCAAGATTAGCCTAGACTCATTTCTTGTTCTCGTGAAAGGGGAATAGAAGGCGGAAATCGATGGGAGTATGTAGATGGGAGTATCTATACGATGATGACAGGAAGTGCCTGATCTCATCCTGGACAGGCCGGTGATCGCGAATACCTTTGCAATCAAACTACTCGGCAGAGAATATGCTGGTAATAAAAACACAGCATTCCCGGCCCTGCACCCTCCCATAAGCCGGGTTGCGCAGGGCTGTGGAAAACTTCTTTATATTATCCGCGCACGGAGACTCCTGCAAAGGAGAGAACTGCCAAGCCTGGAACCGGCTGGCCGAAGCGTCGAGCAGGCTCAAAGCGGCTCCACAAGAGCATATTCTCCACCTGCGCTCGGGTGGCCTTGTCGGTGGGCCCGGAGACGATGCGATAGTCGTAGACTTGGCCCTCTCCGTTGACATAGGCCTCGATCACGATTGGGGTGGAGACGTCGCCGATAGGGTTGTCGCCCACGACGCTGGACAGATAGAGAAATCGTGGAGCGGTGACTGCTCCCAGCGGTTCATCCGTGGTAGCCATCGCGCTTTCCGGTTGGGTAAACATGCCGGCCAACACGATGACCGTGCCCAGTAGCAGCACGGCAGAGGCAAACCCTGCGGCGGCTTGCAGCAGGAAGGGTCCCACGGTGTTTCTCCAGACCAGATTCAAGGTGGAAAAGGCGGTTTGGCGCCGACGGGCACGCTCGTGGCTGATGGCCACGCGAATGCGCAACAGCAGGTCCTGGGGCTCCGGCACCGGGCCCAGCGTGGCCAGCACGGACTGCATCTCTTCGAGAGACTTCCAGTCACCGGCACACTCCCTGCAACGCTCCAGATGGGCGGCAACACGCTGCATCTCGCGTCCGCTCAAATGTCCGTCCAGGTATTCAGTAAACAATGTCTGCATTTCATTGCAGCCGTTCATCGCGCCTCCTCTCCCAGGGGCATTTCAAATCCCGAGCGTTCTTCGCGCGCAGAAAAGCAGACGCTTGGCTCCGGAGCTGTCAGAATCGCCTTCAAGGCCGCGCGCCCACGCACCAGCCGCGACTTGACCGTCCCCAGATTCACGCCCTGCATCTCCGCCACGTCCTCGTATACAAAACCATCAATATCCCGCAAAATCAGCGTAGTCCGGAACGGTTCCGGCACCTTGCTCAAGGCCGCCTCAACGCGCGTCCGGCTCTCTTCGTGCAGCGCCCGTTCGTAAGGTGACTCTGCGGGGTCCACCAGCATCTCCTTCAGCAGCACCGGCTGGCCATTTTCGCTCTTGCCCATCTCCTGCTCGATGGGGATTTCGGACTGTTTGTGCCGCGTCCACCAGCGCCGGTGATTGGAGGCCTCATGCAGGGCAATCCGATAAATCCATGTCCGTAGCGACGACTCCCCGTGAAAGCCACTCACCCCCCGGAATACCTTCACAAAGACTTCCTGGGTTAGATCGGCTGCGGCCTCACGATCCTGAACGGCACGCGCCAGCAGCGAGAAGATTGGTTGGTGGTAGCGCGCGATCAGCCACTCGTAAGCGTCCTCGGAACCAGCCTGCAGCTCCGCAATCAGAGCTGCCTCTTCGGATTCAAAGGTCAGCGCACTGGCAAGATTGCCCATGGTGAGGTCCGCCTGCATATCAGAAGTCCTCCCACCTTACCGCATCAGAAGCAAATTTGGCTCTTCCCAAATTTGCACCGTATAAAAGCCCGGTAACCGATTGCGGCCACTCGCTCCAGCGGCTGAAAAAGCACCGCCGGAAATCCAATGCTGCCACGGAGTGCGCGGGAGACAGACACTGGCTTCAAAACCCAGTGTCCCGCGTCCCCTATTATCTTAGACACCGGAAGCCCCCCGAAGTGTTCCCGGTCACGCAAGTATTTTCCGCTTTGGACAGGTTGCGGGAGTGATGGCGGGGCTATTAAAAGCCACCGGGAGCCGGTTTCCAGGCCGGAAGCAGGCGAGGTTTGACGAAATCCACCCCAGCGGAGACAATAGAAATGTTGCATCCCCGCAGCCTGTGGGCCTGTGGCGCAGTTTGGGAGCGCGCTTCCATGGCATGGAAGAGGTCGTCGGTTCGATCCCGACCAGGTCCACCAATCAAATCAATAACTTAGACAGGGAGAGCGTTCAAAGACAGAACGTTTGTGTCATAGCCCGCTATTCTGGTGCTAGTGGAAGAAGTACCTCAGATCGTGGAACCGAAAGCCCGCCGGCCCCTTAGCCATAGCAACTTATCCGGTCTCCTGGTCTCGTTCCCATGGCCAGGGAGACCGCACGCACTCGCCGTCCGCCTAAACTAGTCCATATTCCCCGTTCCCTCACAACAGTTCATCCCCCCATTCTCGCCCCTCATCAGCTTTTCCGACCTCTCGTCAGGAACCGCTCGCCTGCTCACCCAAAATTGCCGACACTTTTCACGTTGAGCAAAAAACCTCTCCGGAAAGGGAACGGCAAATGGATGAAAGAAATGAACTCGTTAAGGTTGAAGAGGTCACCCGAAGATTCCCCATGGATCACAGCTTCGTCAGCGCGCTCAACGACGCCAGTCTGAGCGTAACCGCCGGGGAGTTTCTGGTCATTTCCGGTCCCAGCGGAAGCGGCAAGACGACCCTTCTCAACCTGATCGGCTGCATTGACAAGCCGACCAGCGGACGGATTTTCATCGAAGGTGTCGATACTTCCACTCTGAGCCCAACTCGCACGACCGCGTTACGCCGTGAAAAAATCGGCTTTGTCTTTCAAACCTTCAACCTGATCCCCGTCTTCACCGCCGCCGAGAACGTCGAGTTTCCGTTGCTGGTGCAGGGCTTCAGCGCCCAAGAGCGCCGTAAGCGAGTCGCTGCCGCTCTGGAAAGCGTCGGCCTCTCGGCGCGCGCCAATCAGCGCCCCGACATTCTCTCCGGCGGCGAGCGCCAGCGCGTAGCGGTGGCTCGCGCCATCGTTCATCGCCCCGCCCTGGTGCTGGCCGATGAGCCTACCGCCAACCTGGACACGCGCAACGCCATGCAGCTCATCGATCTGATGCACGATCTAAACCGCCGTCTCGGACTCACTTTCATCTTCTCCACCCACGATCAGCGCCTGCTCGAACATGCCGGGCGCATCGTCCGCCTGTGCGACGGACAAGTTGTTTCACACAGTCAATCCGAAGGAGACAGCCATGGGCAAGTTCCTGCTCTTAGCCTTTAGAAACATCTTCCGCAACCGCCGCCGGACCATTATGACTCTGATTGTGGTTGGCGGTGGCGTGGCCGGCCTGCTGCTTTCCGGCGGATACTTCGCCTTCATGACGCGCGGCCTGCGCGAAAGCACCATCAACAACGGCCTGGGCCACTTGCAGATCTTCACCGCCGACCACTTCAAGCGCGACGAAGTTCGCGTCCTCGATAACGGCATCGAAAACTGGCGTCAGGTCGCCGCCAGTGTCGGTTCGGCTCAACACGTGCGCGGCGTCGCTCCCCGCATTGACTTCTACGGCATGGTTTCCAACGGAACCAAGGCCGCCGGGTTTATGGGCAGCGCTGTCGATCCGGCCGAGGAAAACAGCCTCGGATTTGTTACCAATGTCGTATCGGGTAGAAATCTCGATCCCAAGCCATCAGGCGAAGTCGAGGCGCTCATCGGCGTCGGCCTGGCCAAATCGATGAACGTCAAGGTCGGCGATGGGCTGACCATCCTGGCCATGACCTCCGACGGCGCACTCAACGGCGTCGATGTTCAGATCGTGGGCATTGTCGATCATGCCCTTGCCGAACTGGATTCCCGCTATGTGCGCATCACCCTGCCCGCGGCCCAGCGCCTGCTGCAAAGCGATCGCGTCACCAACCTGGTGGTTGGCTTGGATTCCACCGACAACACCGACCGGGCCTACGCGGAACTGATTCCGCGTTTGCGTGGCCTCTCCCAGGAGATGACGCTCAAAAAATGGATCGACTTGGCCACCTATTACCGGCAGGTTGCCACTCTGTTTAACGGCATCTTCCTCTTCATGGGAGTGATCGTTTTCTTCATGGTTCTCATGTCCAGCGTGAACACCTTGCTGATGGCCATGATGGAACGCACCCGCGAAATAGGCACCATGTTGGCCATGGGCACGCCGCGCACCTGGATTGTGGCGCTCTTCGTGCTGGAGGCGACGCTGCTGGGCACGATGGGCGCCATCATAGGAGTGATTGGCGGCAATCTGCTTGGCGCGCTCCTGAACGTCTCCGGCCTGCATCTGCCGCCGCCGCCGGGGTATACGCTTCCCATGCCATTCATGGTTCTCCATGTGCCCGGCCAGATGATCGGATCCTCGTTGCTGGTCATTGTCTCGCTGGCGCTGGCATCCATCCTGCCGGCGGTTCGCGCATCCCGGCTGCAGATTACGGAGGCATTGGCTCATGTCTAAGATCAACTGCATATTGCGAATATTCCTGCTTGTCCTGCTGATCGGCTTTCTGCTTACATGCGTGCTGGTCAGCCGCGCCGCAACTCCCAACGCCGAAGCATTGCTAAAACGCTCCGACTCGTACCGCAACGGCTGGCCGTCCTATGTGCTGAAGGTTAAGATCACCAACTATGAATCCGGTAAAGCGGACGAGGAGAAGCTCTACGAGGTTTCGCAGAAAGGCACCGAGAAGACCTACGTCGAGTTCCTGAGTCCCCGCGAGAAGGGCGAGCACTTGCTGATGCTGGGCGACGATATGTGGGTCTACCTACCCGACACCAGCCGCCCGGTGCGCATCACTCCTCTGGAACGCCTCTCGGGAGACGCTTCCAACGGCGACGTGGCCCGCACCAACTACGCCGTCGATTACAACCCCGTTTACCTTCGCACCGAGAAGGTCGGCGCCGTAGAGTGCTACGTCCTCGAACTGACCGCAAAACGCAAGGGCGCCACCTATCAGCGCATCCTCTACTGGCTGCGGGTTCAGGACGCGCGCCCGGTTCGGGCGGAGTTCTATTTGACCAGCGGCAAGCACATCAAATCCGCCACCTTTGACGAGTTCATGACCGTGGGCAGCAGAGTTCTGCTGCGCCGCTTAACTCTCTACGACGAAATCCGGCATAACTCCCACAGCGTGCTGGAATACTCCAACATCGCTCCCCGCGAGCTGCCCGACAAACTCTTCTATCAGGGGCGTACGGACCGCTTCTGAACGATTGCCGTCCACTCACCATCGAAATCAAAATGATTTATTGGTATGGGAGCCTGAGATGCCAGAGAAAGAACCGGCGATTGTTGGTGAGCAGGAGCGCAAAAATGACACTGCCAGCCCGCGCGCCCAACACAGCGAGCCGGGGCGGCTGAGAAAACTCCTCACCCCGGCTGCCCTTATGCTGATCTTCTGGGCGGTGGCTTTTACGCTGTGGAGGAGAACGGGAACCATCTTCTTCCTCTTCGACATTGGCTACATCGGCACTTCTCTGGGCGTGGGAATCGGGCTCTACGCTCTGCTCCCGCGCCAGAAGAGGCCCATCGGCCGCCGCCTTGCCCAGTTTCTGATCGGCGTTTACATGGTTGGTTTTCTCGGATTCTTCGTTCTCCAGAACATGCAATTGGAAGGGCTATTCTTTTTCCTGTGCACCGGCATCTTCTCCGGCGCCATCATTCATTATTCAATTGCCAAGCTCTTCGGGCCGCTCATCTTTGGCCGTGGTTTTTGCGGATGGGCGTGCTGGACGGCGATGGTCATCGACCTGCTGCCTTTTGACAAGAGCAAGGGTTGGGTTCCCGGCCCGTGGAAGTGGATGCGCTACGCGCACTTTGCACTAAGCCTGGGGCTGGTGGCTGCGCTGGTTTTTCTTTTAGGCTACCGGCCCCAGCGCCTGGCTCCGTTGTGGTGGCTGCTCGCCGGCAACCTGCTTTACTACGCTACCGGAATCCTGTTGGCTTTTCTGCTCCAGGATAATCGCGCCTTCTGCAAATACCTGTGCCCGGTCCCAGTCCTGATGAAACTGGGCTCACGCTTCGCGCTGCTCAAGATCTCCGGCGCGAGCGAGAATTGCAACCAATGCATGGCGTGCGTGAAGGTCTGTCCCATGGATATTCGCATTCCCGATTACATAATGGCGGGCCAGCGGATTCTCTCCACCGAATGTATCCTGTGCAACACCTGCGTCAGCGCATGCCCCACAAACACACTGTCGTCGTCCTGGGGCCTGGACATGGGCGGACGCGAGCGGCTGCAACTGCGCCCCAGGGTATGAATCGCGATGAAGCATAGACTCTTCATTCCGGCATTCCTTTTCGCAGTCTCCTTGCCATTGGCGGCCCAGGTCAATCCGGCTCAGGACAAAGCGAGCCAGGATAGTCCGGCCCAGGAAGCCCCGCAACCCGAGTCTCATTACGATTTTCGCTACTCTTTTGAGGTTATCAACGATGCAACCTTCTATAGCCATCTTCAGCCGCCACTACCGGCGCCCGAGAACCAGCTGCTGAACGATCCGATTGTCACCCTGTTTCAGAATCAGTTACTGCTTGAGCCTTCTTTTGCTCTTCGCTACAAGTCCCGTTGGAGCGTCGCGTCGAGCGTAGTGGGCCTGGCTGAAACATTTCACGGCTTATCCGCCGCGGAGTTTAATCTTCCGCCGGGCAACAGCGCCGCAGCCTCCGAGCTGAACGCCGCGCTGGACGGGTATACCGGCACGCATATCCAATTGCGCGTCAAAGAGACCTATGCCGGCCTCTCCGCCGGAGACTTCGACTTCATGGCGGGCCGCCGCATTGTGCGCTGGGGTACAGGTTACGCATTCACTCCCGCCGGCGTGCTCGACCCGCCCCGCATACCCACCGACCCTACCGACCGGCTTAACATCAATGAAGGCCGCGATATGGTCAAGGCCGATTATGTGCATGGGCTGCACGCATTCACTCTCGCGTGGTCCAGCGCCGCGCTGGCTCCGGCACAATCCAATCTGCACGACACCACGGCCTTCCGCTATAACGTTCTGATGCATGGCTTCGACACGGCCCTCATCGCCGGCGACGATCGCGGTGGAAACGCCTTCGGCTGTCTCACCTTCACCCGTGTCCTCGGCCAGGCCTGGGAGCTGCACGGCGAGGCGGCCTGGCGCGAGCACGAAGCGGTTCTGCTGGGCGGCAAGTACACCATCCACAACGGGATAACTTTCATCGGCGAGTTCTACACCCCGCCCAACATCGCGTACTATCGTGACATGACCATCTCTCCTCTTGCCGGGCGCCAGCACTATCTCTTCCTCGATGCCGGAAAGAACCGGCTTCGCGAGCTGCCCGGCTGGAAGGAATGGGATCTGGGCGCATACATGGTCGCGAACCTTAACGACCGGAGTTTCACCGCCATCTTCGACGTCAACCGGAGGATCGGTAAGCGCTTCTCCTACTATCTGCACTTGCAAATCCCGGCCGGCAGCAGCACATCGGATTACGGCGCCACGCCTTACTCCGCTGCCACTTCCATTGGAGTCCGCTTCCAGCTATGACACCACTAACCAATTCGGCTATGTCCGATCTTTCCGCAAAGCCGGGACTGAACCAAGGCTTCACTTCGATGCTGTTCCGACTCGTATTGGCGATTTGCGCGGTAGTGCTATTCGTCGTCGCGGTCTTGTTCTCACTGGGAATCATACGGTTGTCGGAGACCGGGATCACTGTACTGACTGCCTTTGTCTACTCCATAACCATAGGTCTGCCTTCGGCATTGCTTCTTCACTGGCTCGGCTCTCGCTATACCGACAAATACCCCCGCCTGGTGGTTCTGCTGTATGCACTGGCCCTGGTAGGCATGGCGACATTCGGTTGTTTTGCGGCCAGCTTCCTCTTGCAGGCCGCCGGGGTCTTTCCCCGTGCCATGTATTGGCAGCGATTCCGGGCAAACCTGCCATTCTGCGTCGTCATCACGGTTGTTACCGGGCTTGTCATGGCCGCCTATCACACGCTTCTCTACAAGCTTCAGTTCGCCACGCTCGAATTGCGCACCCGCCAGGTCGAGCAGGAGCGCGCCTACAAGCTGCTGGCCGAGGCGCAGCTCTCCTCACTCGAATCCCGCATCCATCCGCACTTCCTTTTCAACACGCTCAACTCCATCGCGGCGCTCATTCCCTCCGACCCCGTGCGCGCTGAAGATACAGTGGGCAAACTGGCCTCGCTACTGCGCTTCTCGCTGAATGCCAATAACAACAGGCTCGTCCCGCTCGGCCAGGAACTAAAGATCGTGCGCGACTATTTGGAGATTGAGAAGACCCGTTTCGGCGGTCGTCTGCACTATGAGATTGCCGTCCCTGAATCGTTGGACGGCGTTAAAGTGCCTCCTCTCGCGCTTCAATCCCTGGTCGAGAACTCTGTGAAGCATGTGGTCTCCCAGCGCACTCAGGGCGCCGCGATTCAATTGACCGGAGTGGCGGAAGCAGGGCGTATCCGGCTCGAAGTGATTGACGACGGCCCCGGATTCCTGCTCGACGCCATCACTCCTGAACATGGCCTGGGAAATCTTGTCGCGCGCCTCGAACTCCTTTATGGCGGCGCCGGACGGCTTGAAGCGGCTCGCCAAGACGAAAAGACCGTTGTCCGCCTGACCTTTCCGGCATGATTTGATAGAACTATGGAAACCACTCCGCTGTACGCCTATCTCGTTGATGACGAACCGCTGGCTATCGAGCGGCTGGAGCGGCTGCTGGCCGGCTTCGACGGCCTCCGCATCACGGGCAGCACCACTGATCCAGCAAAGGCGCTTGACTACCTGAACAGCGAAGCCGTCGATGTGCTCTTTCTCGACATCCAAATGCCTGGCATGAACGGCTTCGAGCTGCTGTCCCGGCTCAACGAGCAGCCCTTTGTCGTCTTCACCACAGCCTACGACGAATATGCGCTGCGTGCCTTCCAGGTAAACTCCATCGACTATCTCATGAAGCCTATCGAGCCCGAGCAACTGGCGCGCGCAATCAAAAAATTGGACTGGCTCCGCCCCGTTAAAAAACCGGACTGGCAGCGCAATCCTGATCTGCCCGTTCTGCTCAAGGAACTGGCTGCATCTCTTCGCGGCGAACGGCCCGATTATCCGCGCCGCATCGCCTCCCGCATCGGCGAGCGCATCTCATTTCTCGATCTCGACGCCGTGACGCATTTTGTGGCCCAGGACAAGCTCACTTACGCCATCGTCAACGGCCACCGGCACTGTGTCGATCAGAGCATCGCCGAACTCGAGCGCCGACTCGACCCCGCCCGGTTCCTGCGCATCCACCGCTCAGCGCTGGTCAATGTGGACTGGATTCACGAGGTGAACTCCTGGTTCGCAGGCAAGTTTATACTCTCGCTGAAGGACCCGCAGCACACACAACTGCCTGTCGCGCGTGATCGCGTGCGCTCTCTGAAATCGCGTTTGGGACTTTAGGGCCGTTGTTGCAAAGGCCGCATATGTTCATTTGTTCTTTGAAATGGCATGGAAGAGGTCGCCGGTTCAACCCCGACCGAATCTACCATATAATCAATAACTTATAGAGTTCCTTATCCCCGGTACGGAACATCAGACTATCTGACTGCACTGGGCATTTTCCCTTCGAAATTCAGTTCCCCGGCTGCGAAGCGCGCCGATTTCCGTGCGGGTGGATTCAGTACAGCAGGTACTTGGCCCGAATCGGCATGAACCGTTCAATTGCTTCGACCCAATCCATCCACACGCGGCGCGGATCTTGCCCGGCGCTGATCGCATCAAACGTGGCTTTGTTCAACATCAAGTTGTCAAGGTTCTGCATCTCGAACTGCTGCGGATAAAGAGCGTGGAGCGCAGACGCTATCTCGATGCCAACTTCGGGCGCGTCGAGGGCGTTCCTGTCGGTGATGATGATGTTCACGCCTCCGCATTTCTGCTGCGCATACACGCTGGTGCTGGGTGTGAACTCTGTCGGCACAAAGCGGACCCCGCTGATGGCTCGCTCATTCAGGTAGGCGGCCAGCTCACGGGAGTGAATCCACGGTGCGCCCAGCAACTCGAAGGGAGTATCCGTGCCGCGCCCCAGCGATACATTGGTTGCCTCCAGAATTCCCATTCCCGTATAAAGAACCGCTTCGGTCAGGCTGTGAATGTTCGGAGAAGGATTGATCCATAGAACTCCGGTAGAATCCAGCCAATCACCTCGCTGCCAACCCTCCATGGGGATGACCTGCAGCTTGGCATTGATGCCGCGCTCGGAGTTATAAAAACGCGCCAGCTCGCCAATCGTCATGCCGTGGCGAATGGGAACTTGTCCGTAGTTAATAAAGCTCTCCCGTCCCTTATCGCTGATAGGACCCTGAACGTAACTACCGTTGATAGGATTGGGGCGGTCGAGAACAAAGATTTTCTGCCCTGTCTGGGCCGCCGCCTCCATGAAGTAGCCGAGCGTAGTTTCGTAAGTGTAAAAGCGCGTGCCGATGTCCTGAATGTCGTAGACAATCACATCCGCCGTCTTCAACACCTCCAGCGACGGATGGCGCTTAGCGCTGGTATCTCCATAGACGCTGTAGATGGGAATTCCGGTGGTCGCGTCTTTGGAATCGCATATTTCTGTCGTGTCCACGCTTCCGATGATGCCGTGCTCGGGACTGAAGATGGCAACAACCTGAATGCCCGGAGCTTTGGCCAGCACATCGATGGTGCGATTGCCGCGCGCGTCCACGCCAGTTTGGTTGGTAACCAGCGCGACCTTGGTTGTCGCTCTGCCCGCTTCTCGAAGCTCGGCAAAATCGTGGGCCTCAAGCATATCGATGCCGGTGCGAACCGAACCGTTGCGGACGGTCACAATGCGGGCTGACGGCATGGCTTCGTTGTAGCCTGTGATGCGCGCCATGCGCAGCTTCTGATCTCCTGAAACGGTAAGCCCCACGCTTTCGGCTGCCGCGGTGGCAACCCGCGCGCGCAGCGGAACGATCGCGGAGTTATGACCGTGCGGATGAACTGCGTTGGTCAACAGAATCACGTAACTATCCGTAACTGGATCGATCCAGATCGACGTACCCGTGTACCCGGTGTGCCCGAAGGAGCCGACGGGGAAAATCTCTCCGCGAGCGGAGGAATACGGTGAATCGATGTCCCAGCCAAGGCCACGAAGCGTTGTCGATGTGGGCGGCTGCTGCGGAGTGGTCATCTTCTCCACCGTCAATGGCGTGAGTACATGAAAGCCGGAGAGTAAATCCTGCGCATATTTTGCAAGATCATCCGCGGTGGAGAACAATCCGGCGTGTCCCGCTACGCCCCCCATTCGGCGCGCGGTCGGATCATTCACAATGCCGCGCAGCATATGATGGCTTTCGTCGTATTCCGTCGGCGCGATGCGCGGAATCCATGCGGCGGGCGGCAGGAAGCGCGTATCGTTCATCTTCAGCGGTATAAAGATATTTTTCGTAGCGTATTCATCCAGGCTCATGCCTGAGACTTTCTCAACCAGAAATCCGAGTGTCTCAAAATTAATATCGCTGTATATAAAGCGCGAGCCGGGAGGAATTACAGGCTTCTGGTCCATGACCATCTGGTAGGCGGCCTCGCGCCCCTTCCACGCCGTTTTAAGATCGAGATCCTCCGTCAGCCCTGAAAAATGCGTGAGCAGCTCGCGGACAGTGATACCGCGCTTTCCGTTTTTTGCGAACTCCGGCAAGTAGGCCGCCACCGGGTCGTTCAGACGAACCTTCCCTTCCTGCACCAGCTTCATCACGGAAGGTGCCGTGGCAATGCACTTTGTCAGCGAAGCAAGATCGAAGATGGTGTCCACGGTCATAGCTTCCCTAACCGGTTCCAGCGAGCGCATCCCGTAGGCCTTCCGATATACCACCTTTCCGTTGTGCCCAATCAGAACGACGCCGCCAGGAATCGTCCCGCGCGCAACCGCCGCGTTCATGATCGCATCGATGTTGGAAAAGTCCGTCCCGCGAGTGATTACTGCGGCGTTGCCGGTCGCCGATGCATCCTGGGCAATCAGGCTGCTGAACGATGCAATGACAATCAACAGAATCAGCATATGCCGGCAGATTGCCGATATATATTTCACTTGACTCCCCTTTGCTGCTCAATTTCAGGCAACTAACCAGATGATGTCAAATTCTGGAGATTATCGCGCCTCGCGAGCTAAACCTACAAATCCAGCACCTTCAGCCCCAGGCCCGGCCCGGACGGCAAGATCAACTTTCCCTTCAGCACCTTCACGCCTTCGTATGGATCGTTGGAAATCAGAAGATTCCCATCCAGATCGGGATAATCCACCAGAGCCGCAAGATGAGCCGCGGCCGTCACTGTGCAGGAACTGGAGATCATGCATCCCAGCATCACCTTCATGTTCATCGCCCTGGCAAACTTGATCCAGCGGTAGGCTTCCATGACGCCGCCGGATTTATCCAGCTTCACGTTGATTCCGTCGTAAGCTTCCTTGAGCACGGGAATCATCGATGCGTCGGTGCAGGCTTCGTCGGCGATTACAGGTATATGCACCTTGCTGCGCACATATTTCGTTTCTTCAAACATGTGCGCGGGCATGGGTTGCTCAATCAGCTCTACTCCCTGCGTCTCCAGCCAGTTGATCTTGCGGATAGCTTCTTCTTTGTCGGTCCATCCCTCATTGGCATCCACGCGCAGTGGTTTTTTCGTGACGCTGCGCACGGCCTCGATGGTCTCCTCGTCGTTCTTCAGTCCGACCTTCACCTTCAGAACAGGAAAATCCTCAGCCTCGCGCGTCTTCTGCCGCGTAATCTCCGGCGTGTCGATGCCAATCGAAAAAGTTGTCATGGGAGCGTCTGCTGGGTCGAGCCCGAAATACTGGTACAGCGGAATGCCGAGTTTCTTGCCCAGCCAATCGCAAATCGCAATGTCCACCGCAGCCATGGCCGCATGTTGATGATCGCCCAGCAAGCGGCGCACCTCGGCCAGGAACTTGTCGAACTTCTGTGGATCGCCAGCGGCAATCTTGTCGATGATCGCATCAATGGCCTGCTTGGCTTGCTCCGGGTACTCCTTGTAGCGCACAATCGGCGCGCCCTCGCCGTATCCGGTGATGCCGTCGCGCTGATATTGAAGGTGAACCGTGTCGCGATAGGCGCTGGAAGACATGGTAGTCGTCCACGTATGACGCAGCACCAGGCGTTTGATCTCCGTCTTGACAACTGCATTGCCGCCCGTTGCCGGCGCGTTCGCCGCAGACAAAGCCGCGGGCATTGCCGCGCTCACTCCTATCGCGCCTGCCGCCTTGAACCAATCCCGCCGATTCATCATTTCACTCTCCGCGCCGCTACCAACAGTTTAGTCCAGGGCATATCGTCCAGCTTGCTGATCTGAACCCCGGGATGCATCTCGGATGTGTCATGGATAAACTCGCCGTTGCCGATGTACATACCCGTGTGGGTAATCTTCCCGGGGCTCGCGCCAAAGAACAGCAGATCGCCCGGCTGCAAATCTTTGCGCTCCACCGGCGCTACTCCGCTCCAGCTTGCCTGCGCGCCAGCATCCCGCGGCATGATGATCCCGCGCTGGCGGACCAGCATCTGCGTGAAACCCGAGCAATCGAAACCATAGCTGGAGACACCGCCCCATGTATAAGTGATGCCCAGAAATCTGCGCGCCAGTTGAATGGTCTGGACGATGGTAAGCGGCGCGAAATCCGCGCTCACATTGCCCTGCTCAATGTAAGCCGTCTGGCCATTTACGAGCTTGACCTGAATCCAGCGCCCACTCTTATCCACAGTACCGGGAATCAATTCCAGCCGCGCTTCCCAAGGCAGATTCAGAATTGGAGCGTGCTTAATCGTGCTGGGTTCGCGATACAGGTTCGCGCTCAGTTCCACAATACGAACCGCCTTTCCATCCGGAGCATAACTGCCTCGCAGCGGCGTGATGTCGGACGCCGCCACCCAGCCGGTATAGTCATCTCCGGTGCGAATACGAATCCATCCCTTTTTCTTTTCCAGCGAGAGCACGCCTGATCCATAGAGAGCCTGTGACGCAACTTCGCTGTCAACAGAGGCGGTAAAGTACATATTAATCACCGGCCTGGAAACAACATAATCTGGACTGGCAACCGACTGCTGGCCAACCGCGACAGCGCCCCAGAGCATGGCGCACAAAACGAACATAAATCGAGTCTCGGAAATTACGCCGCGCATATTCGTCTTCATATAGCACCTCCGATTGCCGGTTCAACCGGCAGGCTCCGCCGCAGATAAAAACTGGCGCCATAGCCAACGACAAATGTGAAAATGCTTCCCAGAGGGACATACCAGGTGAACGGAACCCGTGTGAACTGCCATAGGAAAAGGTTCAAAGCAAATCCGCACACCATGCCCACCATGGCGCCGCTCTCCGAGGCGCGGCGCGTGAGAACGCCCAGCATGAAAACTCCAAGCAGCGATCCGTAGGCCACCGAGGCGATGGACAGGCCGATCTCCAGAATCTTCTGGCCGCTCTGGCGAACTACAATCGCCAGCGCAAACAATACCACTCCCCAGCCAATGGTTGCCATGCGGGAGAGAAACATGCGGTGCTTCTCGCTGACGGCGGGATTGAATCGGGAGTAAAAATCGATGATGGTGGTGGAAGAAAGCGAGTAGAGCGAAGCGCTCAGGTTGGACATGGCCGCGGCCAGAATGGCCGAGACCAGCAGGCCGCTGATGCCATGCGGCATAGAGTTGACCACGAAGGTGGGGTAGATAGCGTCCATGCGCCCGAAGGCCGTGGCCGGCGGCATCAGTTTGTAGAAGACAAAGAGCAGCGCGCCAATCAGCAGAAAAAGTGTAAACTGCAACAGCACCATCACGCCGCTGGCTATCAGCGCCATCTTGGCATTACGTTCGTTGCGCGAGGCCAGCAAGCGCATCACGATCAACTGATCAGTGCCGTGGCTGGCAGTCGTCAAAAATGCGCCGCCGATCACTCCGGACCAGAAGGTGTATTTTGCGTAGAAATTCCAGCCAAACTCAAAGACGTGGAACTTGCCGGCCGTCGCGGCCATGCCGCAGGCTTCATGCCAGCCTCCCGGCACCAGGTGCGCGATAGTAAACAGGCCGATCACCGTTCCTGTAAGGTAAACCGATAACTGAATAACGTCCGTCCAGATCACGGTCGACATTCCGCCCTTGAAGGTGTAGATCAGGGTGAGGATGATGACGATAGCAATGGCCGTAACATCGCGGCCCAGGTCGCTGTACCCGCGCAGAAGCCCGAAGAGCGCGATGCCCACCACGATAGCAATGGCGAAGACGCGTACGCCATCGGCTGCGGCGCGCGTTATCAGGAACAGGCCGGCGGTAAGCGAACGCAGCCTCTGCCCGAAGCGGCGCTCAATCAGTTGATAGGCCGTGACCAGGTCGCCGCGAAAGTAATGCGGAATCAGCAGAAGGCTGATGATAATGCGCCCGATTATGTAGCCGATTACAAGCTGCAAAAAGCGGAAATCCTGCTCGTAAGCCATTCCGGGCACGCTGATGATGGTCAGCGTACTGGTCTCGGCCGCCACGATGGATAGCGAGATAACCCACCATGGAATCGTCTTATCCGCCAGAAAGTAGCCCTTGATGGTGTTCTGCTTTTTGCGGAAGCGTATGCCGAAGGTGGTGAGGCAGGCCAGATAGACTACGATGACGGCAACATCCAATCCGTTCAGTCCCATGGCGCCTCATTCTCCGCTTCATCCCGGAATACAATTTCCATGCTAGTGATTCACTCCACGCCTGCATTGTGTCAGGACCGGCAATGCAATCACATCTATAAACATAATTCAGCCATGAGAACTGATTGATTGGCTATTGGGATAATACTCGCCTTGCGGGCGGGCGCCTTTGCAAGACGGCCTGCATCCGTTGGAGACGTTGTACTACGCGGTAGCCCGCTGTTGTTCGCGGCCGCCCAGGCGCACGCTTACCACCTTGGAGACGCCCAGTTCCTGCATGGTTACGCCGTAGATCATGTCGGCCGCCTGCATCATGCGCTTGGAGTGGGTAACCACAAGGAACTGCGTTTCCCTGCTTAAGGAACGCATCAGGTCAGCGAAACGGCCTACGTTGGTTTCATCCAGCGCCGCGTCCACCTCGTCGAGCGCGCAGAAGGGACTGGGCTTGAACTGGAAGATGGCTACCAGCAGGGCCAGCGCGGTAAGCGACTTTTCGCCGCCTGAGAGCAGCAGCACATTCTGAAGCTTCTTGCCCGGCGGCGAGGCCACGATGTCCAGGCCACTCTCTGCCTGGTTCTCCGCGTCCGTGAGGCGCAGGAAGGCCTGGCCGCCCTGGAAAAGCCGCGCAAAGACTTGGGCAAAGTTCTCGTTGATGCGGGTAAAAGCCTCGTCGAATTTGGTGCGCGAGATCAGATCGATCTCCCGGATGGTCTGCTGAGTATTTTCGATCGACTCTATCAGGTCCGCGCGCTGCGTCTCCAGGAAGCCATGCCGCTCGGCGGTCTCCTTGTACTCGTCCAAGGCCATCATGTTCACCGGGCCCATCTGATCCATGCGCTGGCGCAACCCGCGGCAACTCTCCTCTTCGGTGGCCAGCTCCTCGCCAGTCAGGCGCTCGATCAGCACATCGGAGCGCAGCGCGGAGGCCTCCAGATTTACCTCTGCCAGGCAGCTGGCCTCCAGGTGTTCTAGATCGGCGCGCAGCTTGGCCGCTTCGCTTGAGCGGTTGGCGCGGTCATCCCGCAACAGGTCGAGCGCGGACCGCCCTCCCTTGAGTTCCGTCTCCATGGTTGCCAGTTGCACGCGCAGCGTCTGCGCCTGGGCAGTCAGAGTTTGCGCCTGTGCCAGAGCCTCGGCGCGCTCTGATGCCAGTTCCTGCTCGCGCTGGGTCAGTTCGACGTTCTCCTTGATGCGCTGCTCTCGCTCCGCACTGGCCGCGGTCCGCTGCTGATCAATGCTCTGAACACGGCGCTCCAAATCGGCATGAAGCTGGTCGATGCGCTGGAAGGAAGCCTCGGCCCCGCGCCGGCGCTCTTCCAACCCGGCCAACTCGGCGGTCACCTGCGCCGCCTCCTGTTGTAAGCTCTCGCGCTTCTCGCGCAATAAAACCAACTGCGCCTGCAACTCATCAAGAGCCGCCTCGACTGTCCGGTGCTCGGCCTCCAGGCGAAGCATCTCCTCGCGCTTTTCGCCGATGGCGCTCCGCTTAACTTCGCGTGCATCCTTATTGCGCGCGGCCTGTGCCGTCCATTCCTCGAGCCGCCGCCCGACGCGTTGCGTCTCAGATTCCATCTGTTTCAGCGCCGCGCCCAGGTCGGCGGTGTCCCGCTCGGCCAGCCGCCGCTCTTCGCTGCGCGCCTCTAGTTGCGCGGTCAGCTCTTCGATGGTCTTAGTCAGCGCCGCAGCTTCCGTCTCCGCCTGAGTTAATTGGGTTTCCAGTCTCGCCAGGCGGCCCTCGGCCTCGCGCAACTCGCGCTTTAACGCCAACGGGCCTTCGCTGGCAGGCTTGCCGCCGGTTACTGTTGCGTTGTGGAAGCACTCGCCCCCCGGCGTCAGAAAATAGGCGTAGGGATACTGCGCCGCCAGACGCCGCGCCTCGATGAGGTCTTCGACCACGTAGCTGTACTTGAGTTTGGGCAAGATCGTCTCCAGCGACCGCCCAAAACCATTCAGTACGCGGATCGAATCCTTGAGCGGGGTCAGGCCGGGGCCGCTGATGGCGTCTTCGCTCTCCTCAAATAGTCCGCTTTGCTCAACCGGGTGGATCAAGAAAGTGGCGCGTCCATCCACGCCAGACTTGAGCAGCTTGACGCCCTCTTCGGCCGCCACCCAGCTCTTTACCACAACATAATTCAACTCCTCGCGCAGAAACTCATCAACCACGGCTTCATGCGCGCCGCTCACCTCGAGAAAATCAGCCAGTGTCCCCACCGGCGCCATGCCCTCAGCCAGCGCGCCCGGCTGCAACAGCCTGCGCACCGTTTCGGAGGAGTAGCCGTGGTTGCGAATCATGGATTGCAAAGCATCGCGGCGGCCGGACGCCTTGGCAAGTTCTCCTTGCAGTTGGTTGGCTTGCGCGTGCAGCGCGTTTTCTTCAGCGCGGCGGGTTTGCAAAGCTTCGCGCAATTCCGTAATCTGGCTCTCCAGCTGCTTGAGAGTCTTCGTTCCTGACTCGAAGCGCTGCCTTGCTTCTCCACTCTGCGCGCCAAGATTTTCAAGCTCGTTCCGCGCCTGGCCCATCTCGGTTTCCAGCCGCTCCGCTTCGCGTTCCAGGGCTGCCAGGCTCTCCTCATCCTGGGTCGTGTGGTTGCGTGCGTTGCTTGCCAGGGTCAACAGGTGCATCGCTTGGCGGCGGCTGGTCTCCAGTTCTCGTTCTGCTGCAAAGACCGCTTCGGCCGCTGTGCGCGCCTCCTGCTGGCGCGCCTCCACCTGCTGGCGAAAGGCGCGTGCCTCTTCGGCAGCCGTTGCCAGAAAGTTGTGTTGTTGTGACCGCTCCGCGGCAATGCCGCTTAACTGCGTTCGCGTCTGCTCCAGCTCGGCACCGGCTACCGCGATACGCATCTCCAACTCGCTCACTCGCTCAATGTTGGCTTGCCTCCGCGCCGCAGCCCGCTCCGCTTCCACGGCCGCCACATTGGCGCGATTCTGCGCCTCCTGGCCTTCGCCTTCCAACTTGTATCCCCGCTCGGTGAGCGCGTGCTGGCTGCCTTCCTGCTCCTCAATCCCCGCCGCCGAACCGTTGATCCGGGTTGTCAGACCGGCAATCTCCGCCTCCAGCCTTGCCCGCTCGCTGTCCATCAGCGCCATGCGGCTGGCCAGCACCACGCGCATCCGTCCGCGCAACTCGTCGCGCACCGCGCCATAGCGCTCCGCCTTTGACGCCTGACGCTTCAGGCTGTTCATTTGCCGCGTGACTTCTTCGAAGATGTCATTCACCCGCGCCAGATTTTGCCTGGCACTCTCCAGGCGCAACTCGGCCAGCCGCTTCCTGGTCTTGAAGCGCGTGATGCCCGCCGCCTCCTCGATGATGGCCCGCCGGTCAGACGGCTTGGAGCTGAGCAACTGGCCGATCTGTTCCTGCCCGATAATCGCGTAGCTGTCCGGCCCCAGGCCCGTACCCATGAAGATGTCCTGAATGTCGCGTAGCCGGCAGAGCTTGCCGTTCAGCAGGTACTCGCTCTCCCCGGTGCGAAACAGCCGCCGCATAACCTCGATTTCGCCTTTTTGCGGCGTGCGCTGGAACTTGCGACGGCGAATCTTCAGCACCACTGCCTGAGGACCCTCGCCGGTGGTAAATGTCTGTGGCTGACTGGACCCTTGCTGTGAGCCGGACCCCTCCGCGCTATCATCCTCCAGCACCACTCCCGGCTGCTCGGTGGCGATAATCTCCTCGGCCTCTGCGGCGCGCTGGCGGCGCGCTTCGTCCTCGTCCCAGTCGGCCGGACCATCGTGATCGATCTTCAACTGCGGCTCCACGGGAATCGGTCCCTCGTAAACCTCTGGATCGACCAGCGTCAGCGTCACCTCGGCCATGCCCAGAGCCTTGCGCTCGTTGGTCCCGGCAAAAATCACATCCTGCATATGCGCGCCACGCAGGGTTTTTGCGCTCTGCTCGCCCAGCACCCAGCTCACCGCGTCCAGAATGTTCGACTTGCCGCACCCGTTCGGCCCCACCACCACGGCAATGCCCGTTCCCGCTACGGTGAACTCCGTACGGTCGCAAAAGCTTTTGAAGCCGAGCATGTGAATCTTCTTTAGTTTCAGCATCATTTCTCCGGGTGGTTAGCGCTGCGCCTGGTTTCTTTTGTTCAACGGGTAAACCGCCGTCAACGCAGCCGGCTCGGCGGTTAAATTTACCCTCCGATTACAAACTCTACGGGGCCTGGAGTGCAGGGTCAACGGGGTAAAAAGGAGATTTTGTGGATAAGGGAGTCCTGAATTCCTGTTCTTGGAATTTCCTAAAAAAGGAGTGCGAAATTGGGATTTCCTTAGGGATTCTGCCGGGGTTTTGCACAGGCATCAACTGATTGCCAGACAAAGTTTTTCACTGCGCTGCGGGACAGACGCATGCTTTGAATGCCTGCTGCGTGAAATTCGACAGCGTGCAAACATACTCAGGCCAAGCCAAGCTGAGTAGTGGAGAAGCGTAGTCAACGGAAAAATCTTTAATGTAGTTTTGACTGGCCTGAGTCTTCGCGTTGGGGTCCGCTGCAAATCCGTCGATGAGCCGGTTGACGGAAGACAATGTAAATTTCGCCATGTGATAGCTGCGCGCGAAATCGTACTCTTCTGTCCATCTGGCATCGACGCCGGTCAGATTTGATGCGGCGAAAACTTTGTAGTCCACCAATTCCGCGGAAGAGGGATCGATCTGGGCGACTGTAAAGGACGGATGATTTCCGTGAATCGGCGAGACGGACGGGACCATTTTGACCGCGACGCTCTTTTGCGATGCCGGACTCTGGCCGTCCTCCTTCAGAAGCCGCAGTTCGTCCATGTGGGTGTGAGCGAAGATGGCTAACTCGACAACATCGCCATACTCAGCGATCACATCCGCAATTTTTTCCGAAGAGAGAAACATTGTGGGACTCTGGCCGCCGCAAACGTCGACCATCCTCCTCGCTGTTGAGTACAAATCAACTCCCGGCGGGATGTGGCCCATTACCCAGATCTTCTGTTTGTTGGCGCGGGCTTCGGAAAGTTGCTGGCGAAGCCATGCAAGCTGCGCGTCGGCCTCTGTTGGGTCGGCTTTGCCTGCACAGGTCGAATAATTGCTGGACATGAAGATATCGTTCAGCACCAGAAGGCGCGCATTCTCGAGGGGCGCGGGTAGGGAGACGCTGTAATAACCGCCGTTTGCAAAGCTATCCTGAGCGCTCTGGCGCTCGGATGCGGGAAAGTTCTTTGTAACCTCGCTGCCTGCCACTGCCAGAAATTCGCTATGCGCATCGAGCCGGTAGTCGCCGCAGTCGGAGTCATTATTCCCCAACGCAACATAGACAGGCACGTTGGGAAAGACGCCGTATAACTCGCCTATCACATAGTCCACTGTCTTTTCCGCGAAAGCCCTCATGTCGGCAGGCGTGGATTGAGGAAAGAGCATTTTGTATTTGCATTGAAAGGCATGGGAGAGAAGATCGCCGCTCACAGTGACAAACCTAGCATTGGAGGCGTGGTTGTGCATGGCCTTTAAGCTGGAATCAAATAGCGCAAATGATGTGTCGGTTCCGCGGGCGTGGCAACTCTGCTGTAACGCGGCAAAACGTTGCTGCTGATCTGGCGATGGCTCCGCGGCGAGGATGGCCTTCCATTCGCTCACCGGCGCGGCGGCCAGTTGCGGAACTTTGGCTGGATCCCAGAACGGCTCAAAGTGAATATCGCTCGTTAAAAGCGCGGGGATGGTCACTCGGACTGGCGACGCCTTGTGTGGCGTATGATTCGTTGCGACAGGCTGGCCGCTTTGTGCAACGGTCGCGCTGGTCAACAGGAGTAGGCAGGCTAACGCGATTTGCTGTACGGCAGCTGCGCCGAGGATGCGGGCTGCAAGATTCCGTTTCATCGATGCTTCCTAGCTGCCGATGAACACTGAATCCCCAAACTAAGGTCGGGAATTCAGTGATTGTCGGTATGACACGAGAGTTAGCTTACGCGTTCAATGACGACGGATTCGAGCACCACTGGCGTTTTGGGCTTGTCCTGGCCGCCGCGAGGAACGCGGGAGATTTTGTCTGCGATCTCCTGGCCCTCGACGACTTCGCCGAAGATGGTGTGGTTGCCGGTGAGCCAGGGCGTGGGAGCAACGGTAATGAAGAACTGGCAGCCATTGGTTCCGGGGCCGCTGTTAGCCATGGCCAGCTTGCCGGGCGTGTCGAACTTATGCGGCGAACCTTTGGTCTCGTCCCCGAAGCGGTAGCCGGGCCCGCCCATGCCAGTGCCGGTGGGATCGCCGCCCTGAATCATGAAATCTGGAATGACGCGATGGAAGATGGTTCCGTCGAAAAGTTTGTCAGTGGACTTTTTGCGGGTAGTGGGATGAGTCCACTCCTTGGTCCCTTCGGCCAGTTCGATGAAATTTTTGACGGTGATGGGCGCGTCGGACTCAAAAAGCCTGACGGTGATCTTGCCTTCGGTAGTGGTGAAGACAGCGTAGGTTCCTGGTAATAGTGCCATGAAAAGCTCCTGGATTTTGTGAAGCATCGTGCGGTGATTCTGTGTAGATGGAGTGGATTCTCTGGTCTCGAAATCGAGACCTTGGGCACCCGGTATGATTATGGGTTCGGCGTGGCCGGCGCGGGCGACAGCGGCTGGCCCTCGCGCACGATGGTCACTTTCTTCAGCACGACCGGTGTGAGAGGCTTGTCGCTGCCGTCGCGCGGAACGCGGGTGATGGCCTTGACCACGGCGATGCTCGGCTCGTCGCACTGGCCGAAGATGGAGTAGTGCTGGTTGAGCGACGGGTAAGCCTGCTCGGTGATGAAGAACTGGCTGCCGTTGGTGTTAGGGCCGGAGTTGGCCATGGCCAGACGGCCGGCCACGTCAAAATTCAGATCAGGATCGAACTCATCCTCGAACTGATAGCCGGGGTCTCCTGTGCCGGTGCCGATGGGGTCGCCACCCTGAATCATGAACTCGGGGATGACGCGATGAAAGATGGTGCCGTTGTAAAGCGGCTTGTTGTGCTGCGTTTTTCCGGTCGCGGGGTCGGTCCAGTCCTTCGTGCCCTCGGCCAGGGCGATGAAGTTGGCCACTGTTTTGGGCGCCTGGCGCTGAAACAACTGGCAGGTGATGCGGCCCATGGAGGTATCCATCACCACTGTGGGGCCGTTGGGATGGGTCATGGCGGCGACGGTAGCCTGGGGCGCGTCAGGCAGGTCGCCGGCTGGGTTAACGGAGGTCTGGGCAAACGTCGAAGCGGCAATGGCCGCTGCCAAAGCGGGAAGGAGAAGCTTTTGCTTGAGTTTCATTACGTCTCTGAGGGTAAATCATCCACCTGCGGTGGGGCCAACTGCCTAGCGAGCGTCTGCCCCACCCCAGGTGGTCAGCAGCCCTTCTTGCAACGGGCCATGATGGCGGCGTGAAGGCGCTCCTGCAAGCCGGCGGGCAAGTCATAAATTTCATGAGAGCGGTAGATTTCGATGGTCTTCTTAGTGGTGTTGAGGATGACCACGCAGTGGCCGCAGCGGCCGAGGTGAGTTTGCAATTCGGCGCGCATCTCTGGGGTCACCGTGTCGTCGATCAGGTCGTCGAGATGGGCGAGAAACTCTTTGCAAGTCACTTTTCAGTCCCCGTTTCTCCAGATCTCGTTTCTTTGGGCCTCTTGTTCTTACGGAAGTAGCGGCTCAGGCGCTCGCGCAGTTGCAGCCGCGCTCGCAAAAGGCGGGATTTGACGGCGGGAATGCTCAACCCCAGCGTCTCCGCCGTCTCCTCGGTTGAAAGTCCTTCCACGTCCCTCAGCACAAACACGATGCGAAACCCCTGTGGCAACCCCTGGATGGTCTTGCGCAGAATCTCAGCCAACTCGGCCTGGTTGTAGTTCTGCTCCGGATCGGGCGCCCAATCGGCCAGATCGCGGGGAACGCTGCCCTCTTCGGTCTCGATGTCCTCGTCAATCGAAACCATTTTGCCGGTGCGGCGCTTGCGCAGCCGCATCAGGCTTTCGTTGACCGCAATCCTCACCAGCCAGGTGTAAAACTTCGAATTGCCCTGAAACTGTTCGAGCTTTTCATACGCCTTCAGGAAGGCGTCCTGCATGACATCCTCGGCATCCTCGCGATTCTGCGTGATGTGCTGGGCGATGCGATAGAGCCGGCGCTCATACTTGCGGACCAGCGAATCGTAGGCCGATACATCGCCGCCGCGCACCCTTGCGACCAAGGCTACGTCTGGATGCGGCTCGAATTCTCCTGCAATCGATTGGATGGTTGGCATGGGCGTTGGTTGCGAAAAATCCGCAAGACTAGTTTCGAGTTACGCTTCGGGGTCCTTAGATGAGTGTACCGGATGGCACGGTAGGGGACCAAACGGGAAGCTCACGGCCTGGCTAATGTCCAATTTGGCGGAGATGTCCCACTTTGCGACGTTTGCGGTAACGCCCATGGTTCCCGGCGGCCACATCCGGGGCAAGGCAAATTAGAGTGAAGAGATGAGGGTTGCATCTTCCCCAACTACTGTTTCCAGACTGGCTTCGTGCTGCCTGGCTGGTCTGCTTTCCTTTTTGATGGTGGTATTGCCGGTTGTGGGGCAATCCTCCGGCAGCTCGGCAATTAAGCCGGCCAGACAAGCCACCTCCACGGCGAAGAAGAAGCCGGCTCAAAAGAGTAAAAAGACCGCGAAGCCCGCAGGCCGGACCGGCAAGGCAGCTAAAAAGCCCGTAAGTCCTGCTGTCAGGGCGGCCAGGCGCGCGCGCGCGGCGCGCATCAAGCGGGCCTTTGTGGCCTCGACTGAGTTGCGGCCTATGGCTCAACAACTGGCCACAATGCGCACGCCGGCGGCATACGCGGGAGTGACCAAATATGCGCATCAGCATAGCGGCGAGGCTGCGGCGGCAGCTTACCTGGCGCTGGGTCACGCCTACCTGCTGGACAAACGCTATGCGGAGGCAGCCGCCGATTTTCGGCTGGCCCGGCAGACGGGCAAGGAGTTGGCCGACTACGCTGATTTTCTGGGCGCAAGCGCCAACCACGAGGCGGGCAATGAATCGGCAGCCGAGGTCTCGCTGCACGGCTTTGCCATGCGCTATCCGGAGAGCATCTTTGTTGCCCTGGCGCCTGAGCTGGAAGCCAACACGCTGTTGGCAATGCAGGATGCGGCCGGCGCGCAAAGAGTGCTGGCGGCAGCCGCGAATACAGCCGCAGCAAACCGGCCTGGTTATCAACTTGCACAAGGCGAGACAGCCTATGCGTTGGGAAAGACGCAACAGGCTGAAAGCCTCTTCAAACAGATGCTGCTGGCCCATCCTTTGAGCCCTGAGGCGGAGACTGCATGGGAACAACTAACCGCCATGGGCGCGGAGAGCAGCCTGACCACATCCGAAGTGCGCAGCCTGGGCGATGCGTACTACAACGCCGGCCATTATTCCGATGCGCGCGAGCAATACCACGCGCTAGCCCGGCAGTCGAACCTCGACGCCGAAAGCCGAGCGGGCTTTGCCGTGGCTGCCGCGGACTGCGACCTGAAGCTGAAGCGGCTGACCAAGGCCCAGGCCGAAGCGCTGCCCGACACGCAGGACGAGAACGGCGCGCGCCGACTGTACTTATTGGTGGAACTGGCGAGGAACCGTAGTGACCTGGACGAACTGAAACGAATCGTCGCGGAACTGGAGTCCCGCTTCCCGCAGAGCCCTTGGCTGGCCGAGGCGCTTTACTCCAGCGGGAATCTGTATATGCTGCGGCGCGATTATGTGACAGCGGCTGAATACTACAGCGCCCTGGCCACGCAATTTCCATCGAGCAAATACGCGGCGACGGCGCATTGGCGGGCCGGCTGGCTGAGTTACCGGCTGGGACAGTACGCCGATGCGGCGCGCCTGTTCGACGAGCAGATCCGCCTTTATCCCGGCGCAACGGAGACGGTGCCGGCGCTTTATTGGCGCGGGCGTTTGTATGAGACGGTGGAAGAGAAACCTGACCTGGCCGCGGCCAACTATCGCACCCTGCTGCGGGCTTACCCGCATTACTATTATGCGCAGCTAGCCCGGCAACGATTGACTGCGCTGGGCAATTATCAAGAGGAAGCCCTGCCTCCGCCGCAGCCGCAGTTGGACCGTTTTCAGGCCCCGCCCGTGCTGTCGCTGGAGGAGAGTTTTCCCGCCGACAGCCCTCACCTGGCCAAGGCGCGCCTGCTGGCCAACGCGGGCTTGAACGAATACATCGCGCAGGAGATTGCCGCCGACCCTGATTCTTCCTCCTGGAGCGCGCTGGCCGAGGCGCAAATTTATTCTTCCTATAGCGAGTACTTTCGCGCTATGCGCGTGATGAAGCGAGCTTTGCCCTCGGCCGCCACAACCTCCATCCGGTCCATCCCGCTGGCCTATTGGCGCATCCTCTACCCCGAACCGTGGTGGGAGACGATCAAAGCCGAGTCGGCCAAAAACAATCTTGATCCGTATCTTGTGGCTGCGCTGATACGCCAGGAGTCGGAGTTTAACCCTTCGGCCGTCTCCCGCGCCAACGCATGCGGGCTGATGCAGTTGCTGCCCAAGGTGGGCAAGTCTATGGCGCGCGAAGAGGGAATCGAGCACTTCCAGAGCTTTCAACTCTTCGATCCAGTCACTAACATCCGCCTCGGAACCCGTTACCTGCGCAAGACCCTGGACAAATTCGACGGAGTGACGGAGTATGCGCTGGCGGCCTACGACGCTGGAGACGAGCGGGTGCTCGAATGGCAGGCCGCTGGTCCCTACCAGGGCATGGACGAGTTCGTCGAATCGATCCCCATCACCGAGACTCGCGAGTATGTCGAGATCATCCTGCGCAATCTGGATACATACAAGGCTATCGACGCATACGCCGGTTCGCAGGGCAAGGCGGCTGCAAAGCAATGATGGCAGCAAGTCAACGGAAAAGCTCCGGAGCGATGTTTCGGGCAATTTTCGGGTAAAAAACCGGATTTTCCAGTGATTTTCAGAGGCCAAATCTCATGATGCGGGATATTTTGGGGAAGAAATTTATCCACATGCCTTGATTCCAAAGAGCTTAGAAATCATCTGCAAGGTTTTTGGGAATATTTATACCCCAGGGGGGTATAGGAGGGGGGAGGGGGTACCCCCATGGACTCTGGAATATGGACTAGCCACCCCAGCGAGCAAAGAGCGCTCGTTGGGGACCCCGGCAGGGACTAGAAAAACATCGAGTCTATGGAGATTGTTCATGGGTTGATTGTGCGCCGGAATGAGGAAATTATCTGCAAGGATTAGCCGTCCAGGCAAATCCCTGCGGTGGGGCAGACGGCGCCTGCGCGCCATGATTGTGTTGTATCCCACCCTTCCGCAAAGAACGCGGAAGGATGGTGCACCCGGCCAACTCCCTCGGGATGCGCATGGGCCAAAGAGGCTACCGCCAGTTTGCCCAGTGACCCGTCTCCAATAGTAAGATGAGGATATTGGCTGCACGTCTGCGCAAGCCCATCGACACGGTCTTGGGAACCGGACTCCTGTTGAGGGCTATTTTTATGAGGAGTCGCATATGTCCCGCATCGTTGAGATTACCGAACTGGCGCTTCGAGATGCGCATCAGAGTTTGCTCGCCACCCGCATGTCTTTGGACGACATGATTCCGGCCTGCGAAGACATAGACAATGCCGGTTACTGGTCGGTGGAATGCTGGGGAGGGGCAACCTTCGATTCCTGCATCCGCTTTCTGAATGAGGATCCGTGGGAGCGGCTGCGCACCTTCCGCAAGCTGATGCCCAAGACGCGCTTGCAGATGCTGCTGCGCGGCCAGAATTTGCTGGGCTACCGGCACTATGAAGACGGGGTGGTGGAGCGCTTTGTGGAGAAGGCTGCCGCCAACGGAATCGATGTCTTCCGCATCTTCGATGCATTGAATGACCCGCGCAACCTCAAGACCAGCATCGATGCGGTGAAGAAGACCGGTAAACATGCGCAAGGCGCCATCTGCTACACCGTCAGCCCGCTGCACACCGTTGAGGCCTTTGCCGAGATGGCCGAGCAGTTGAAGGAGATGGGATGCGACTCCATCTGCATCAAGGACATGGCCGCCCTGCTGAGGCCGCAGCCCGCATACGACCTGGTGAAGGCCATCAAGAAACGGTGCGGCAAAGAGACGCTGGTTCATGTCCACACGCACGCGACTACCGGAGTTACCATGGTCTCGCTGATGAAGGCCATCGAGGCGGGGTGCGATATTGTGGATACCGCGGTCAGTTCCCTGTCGCTGGGACCGGGACACAACCCCACGGAAAGCCTGGTCGAATTGCTGGAAGGAACCAGCTATGAGACACGGCTCGATCTGGAGCGCGTGGTGCGCGTATCGAGCCACTTTGCAACAATCCGGCCGCGCTACAAGGAGTTCTTCAGCGAGAATACCGGCGTGGATACGGAGATCTTCAAGAGCCAGATTCCCGGCGGCATGATCTCCAACATGGAAAGCCAGCTCAAGGGACAGGGCGCGGGCGACCGGCTGAAGGAAGTTCTTGAGGAGGTTCCCAGGGTTCGCAAGGATTCCGGCTATCCGCCGCTGGTGACGCCTACCAGTCAGATTGTTGGTTCGCAGGCGGTTTTCAATGTTCTGATGGGCAAGTATAAAGTGCTGACGGGAGAGTTTGCCGACCTGATGCTGGGCTACTACGGGAGCACGATCGGCAAAAAAGATTCCGCAGTTCTGAAACAGGCCGAGGCTCATGCGAAGAAGCCAGCGATCACGGTTCGTCCCGCCGACTTGCTCAAGCCGGAGTGGGAGAATCTGAGCTCCACCGCGAATGCCTTGAAGGGAGCGAACGGCAGCGACGAGGATGTGCTGACCTATGCCATGTTTCCCAAGGTGGCGCCCACTTTCTTCGAAAGCCGCGCCCAGGGGCGCAAGTGTGTGGGCAAAGACCCGTCGAGCAAGGCAGCGGAGGTAAAGGCAGCTGAGGCCAAAGCACCAGCAGCGGCTGGCGGCGGAAATCCTTTGAGCGGCAAAGTGAATTATGTGATTACGCTGAATGGCAAAGAGCACCGGGTAACCGTAGCCGCGGAAAAATAGAAGATACAATGCCGACAGATTCAGGAGCAGGAATGGCTAAGCAAGAAAAAGTTCAGAAGACCATGGCCGAAAAGATCTCCGGCCTTGACGCAAAGCGCGCGGAGCTTAAACTCGGCGGTGGCACAGAGCGCATTGAGAAACAGCACGCCTCCGGCAAGCTGACGGCGCGGGAACGCATTGCAAAGTTGGTGGACACGGGCAGCTTTCAGGAGATCGGGCTGTTTGCTTTGCATCGGTCCACTTATTTTGGGATGGCCGACAAAGAGATGCCCGCCGACGGCGTGGTGACCGGATGCGCGAAGATCGACGGCCGCCAGGTGCATTTGGCCAGCCAGGATTTCACCGTAGGCGGCGGCTCTGCCGGCGAAGCGCACAACGACAAGGTTGTGGATATGATGCGCCTCTCCCTCAAGACGGGAAGCCCTTTCATCGTCATCAACGACTCCGGCGGCGCGCGCGTTCAGGAGGGCATTGACAGCCTGGCAGGATATGGGCGCGTTTTTTATCACAATGTTCTGCTCTCCGGAGTGGTGCCTCAGATTTCTATTATCTGCGGACCCTGCGCTGGCGGCGCTGTATACAGCCCGGCGCTGACCGACTTTGTAATTCAGACGCAGGCAGCGCGCATGTTCATCACCGGACCGAAGGTGATCAAACAGGTCACCGGCGAAACAGTGAGCGATGAAGAGCTGGGCGGCCCGCAGGCGCATATGAATTACTCGGGAGTGATTCATCTTATCGCGCGGGACGACGAAGATGCGGCGCAAATCTGCCGGCGGCTGCTTAGTTTTCTGCCCTCCAACAACGTCGAAGATCCGCCACGCATGGCCTTCAATCTGCCCATTGAATCCGATGCGGAGATGCGCGGAATTGTTCCGGTGGATAACAAGGCTGTTTATGATGTGCGCGATGTGATCACGCGCGTTTTGGATTATGGGGATTTCTTCGAGATACAACCGGGTTATGCCGCCAACATTGTTATCGGCTTCGGGCGGCTGCAAGGGCGGCCGGTGGGCATTATTGCGAGCCAGCCGAATCATCTGGCCGGCGTGCTGGACATCAATGCCTCGGATAAGTCGGCGCGCTTTGTCCGCTTCTGCAACGCCTTCAACATTCCGCTTATTACGTTTGTGGATGTGCCGGGATTTCTTCCCGGAGTGGAGCAGGAGCGCGGCGGCATCATTCGTCATGGCGCCAAACTGCTGTTTGCGTATTCGGCTGCCACGGTGCCGAAAATCACCGTGGTGCTGCGCAAGGCCTACGGCGGCGCATACATCGCCATGTGCTGCAAGGACCTGGGCGCGGACCGCGTGGTGGCGTGGCCCACGGCAGAGATTGCGGTGATGGGCGCGGAGGGTGCGGCGGAGATTGTCTTCCGGCGCGAGATTGATGCAGCTGAAGATAAAGCCGGGCGCCGCCAGGAATTGGTGGACGAGTATCGAGAGACATTTTCCAATCCCTATGTCGCGGCAGGACGCCGTCTGGTGGATGACATTATTGATCCCGCCGAGACCAGGAAGGCGTTGGCTGATGCTTTGGAATCGCTGCACGCCAAGCGGGAAATGCGTCCCGGAAAGAAACACGGATTGATTCCGTTATGACGAGGAGCCGCGCGTGGCAGTGAATGCAAAAGATTTGATTCAGGCTGTTTCTGAACGGCAACTGACGATGGAACGCCAACTGGGCGAGCTGGCCAACGCCGTCAAGGCTCTACAAGCTCGCGTGGCCGAACTTAGCCAGCCTGCGGCTTTGCAGCCGGCGTCCGCTGCGGCAGCCGAAGAGAAAACTGCGGCTGCGAAGGGAGCGGACCATGGGGAGACAGGAGAAGTCACACCCGAAATGCTGGTGGTGATTGCCGCGGCCGTGACTGCATTCCTGGGCAAGAAAGTCCGCATCCGCTCGGCAAAGATGCTGCAGTCTCCCTACGAAGTTGTCAATTTATGGTCTCAGCAGGGGCGGGTGCTCATCCATTCCTCCCATCATTTACGTCTGAGGGGCTAGGTCCAGCAAGGTCTCTCGAAGGAAGGAACTTGTAACTTGAAGCTACAGATTTCAATTGACGGAAAAACATACGAGACTGAAGTTGAGGTCCTGGAAGATGACGCGATGCCGCGCCAGCAGAATTATGGGATACAACAACCGCTTTCCGGGGCGATACAGTCCGTGCAGCCTGCTGCCGCACCAGCGCAGGCTCCGGCCGCGGCGACCAAGGAGAGCGCCAGTGAAGACAAGCTGTGCCGCAGTCCCGTGACGGGCATCGTCATAAAAGTGAATGTTGCGCCGGGACAAAAAATACAGGCCAACGATCTGCTCATGGTTCTCGAAGCCATGAAGATGGAAACCAATGTTACGGCGCACTACGCTGGAACAGTGAAGAGCGTGCGAGTGGCGCAGGGCGACGCCGTGAAGTTGAATCAAGTTGTCGTTGAGTTTGAATGATAGCTTTTTACCGCTCCATCGAAAGGGCTTTTTATGAGCGGAGTTGATGAAGTTTTGAAACATGTTCCCGGAATCAAGTTTATTGACCATGTAGCCATCGCAGTGAAGCAGGGCGAGCTTGACGCCAGGTTATGGCCTACGAGATGCTGGGCTTCCATCAAGTGCATCGGGAAGATGTGCGGGGAGTCGATCAGGTACGCGAAGCATTGCTGCGCGCCGGCAATGGTCCCAACATGATTCAGCTGCTCGAGCCATTGGCCGCGGATTCTCCGGTACAAAAACTTATCGATAAAAACGGCGGGCGCGGCGGGTTGTGCCATGTTGCTTTCCGCGTGGATTGCGCGCAACAGGCCTTCGACGTAATGAAGGCAAGCGGATTTCAACTTATCGACAATGCGCCCCGCAAAATGTCTATTCAGATCAAAAACCGGCCGGCGCTCGCTGAGTTATGATAGTTACCAGAAGTGATTTTCCCTGGGAGAGATGGCCGAGTGGCTGAAGGCGCACGCTTGGAAAGCGTGTTTAGGGGAAACTCTAACGTGGGTTCGAATCCCACTCTCTCCGCCACGCAGTCTTAGTTATTTAGTTTCTTTAACTTACGTCGATAGAAACCCCGCATTTATGTGCCATTTCTACGAATTTCTTCCACCAGGGAATCTCTCTAACTACTGGAATCTGGCCCGGGAAGAGGCCATTTCTCTGACCTGATTATCGAAGGTCCAGTTTTTGCAATTCACTTTTCAATACAGACGACGCCTTAGATAAGTAAATCGCGTCATGGTTCGGTCTAAACCAACTGCGTAAAATCGACCTGCGAAGAATTGAGAATAGCGAGTGATCCGATTGCCGAACACAAGGGTGTTTACCCTTCCATTCTCGAAGTTGATCGATTGCGCTGCCGCACGAAGGATTTTGTCGCTGCCGGGCTGCGGCTTGTATGGCTCAATCCGGTAGCGCCGTTCAAGCGCGCTTGCGGAACGGCTCGCTGTGGATGATGCCGGAGCCTTCGCGAACCGTCAGGATCTGGCCGGAATTCACGTCGTTCAACTTCGTAACTGCGCCGCTGGGCCAGTAGATCTCAATCACGTTTGCCTTTGTTGAGGCGCCGAGGCCGAAGGTCAAAAGCAGCTCGCTCGACGACAGGTAACTCGATCCACTGCGCAACATCTGTTTCTGCGAGGTTGTATTGGACTGAACCCATACCACCGCGCCGATGCCGTCACGATTCGATCTCGTCCCGACCAGCTTGATGCGCAAGGAATGATTGGCAGCGCCTTCATTGAGGAAGAGCTGCGCGGGGCCATTGTTGGTGGTGATTACGATGTCCAGCGCGCCGTCGTTGTTGATGTCTCCATAAGCGGCACCGCGGGCGACACGCGGCTTATCGAATTCTGAGCCCACCTCCGCAGCCTCGTCCACAAAGCTCTTGCCATCGATGTTGCGATAGAGGTGCGGCGGTTCGGCGTAGTGAACGCGGTGCTGGATGGCTTCGATGGCGGGATCGATGTGGCCGTCGGCTATGTAGATGTCGGGCCAGCCGTCGAGGTCGTAGTCGAAGAAGAAACAGCCGAATCCGAGCGTGAGCAGGCTGGTGCGGCCTATCGATGAAGTGGGAGCCACATCGACAAAGAGGCCGTTCTGCTGGTTCTGGTAGAGCGCGATCATCTGGTTTGAGAAGTTGGTGACAAGCAGGCTTGGGTAGCCGGAGCGGTTGTAGTCGAAGGCGTCGATCCCCATGCCGGCGCGCGCCACTCCGTCTTCGCTGTAGGCGATGCCCTCGGGAATCCCTTTCTCAGTAAACGTGCCGTTCCGGTTGTTGATGTAGAGCTTGTTTGGCTGGGTGTCGTTGCTGACGGCAATGTCGGGCCAGCCATCCTGGTTGACATCGAGGATAGCAATACCCAGGCTCTTAGAGGTTGGATCGTAAAGGCCGGACTTCCTGGTCACGTCAGTGAACGTGCCGTCGCCGTTGTTGTGCCACAGGCGCAATGATGCACCTGGATAGGATTCCGGCGTACAGAAGGACTTATGCACACCGTCCATAGTGCAATACAGATCAGTCTGGGGCGTCCACTGCACGTAATTTGCTACCAGCAGGTCGAGGCGGCCGTTGCGGTTGATATCGACCCATGCGGCGCTGGTGCTTAGCTCGTGCGGCCCCCAAAGCCCGGCTTTCTTCGTCACGTCAGTAAACGTGCCATTGCCGTTGTTGTGGAAGAGATGGCTCTGGCCGTAGCAGGTCACAAAGAGGTCGTCGTAGCCGTCATTGTCGTAGTCGCCCACGGCAACTCCGAGCCCGTACATAGGTATATCGAGTCCTGCCTGCCTGGTTACATCGGTAAACGTGCCGTCGTGGTTGTTGCGGTAGAGGGCAGGCGTGGTCACACGGCCGGGTTCGCCGGGCCAGCCCGTGCCGTTGACGAAAAAGATGGACTGCCAGCCGTCATTTTTGTAGTCGATAAAGGCAACGCCGGGGCCGAGCGTTTCAGGCAGGTATTTCTTGCCGAATGCTCCGCTGTTGTGTACGAAGTGGATGCCCGCGGCACGGGTGATGTCGACAAAGCGGATATGCTGTGGCGGATCGGCAGGCGGAGCCGAGGCGGCAAATAATGCGGCCAGCAAAATGAACCCCGAGGCGGCGAGAACAGCGGCAAAACCCGACAAAGAACGAGAAGCCCTCAACGCGCACCTCCCCCAGGCCGAACCACCTGGGTTGACGGTGGCGCCGAGGTTTGATTTGCAACCGTCCCCTTGGCCGGCGGCAACCCCACAACGTCACTTTCCGCGACCTTGTTGGCGTTGGCTTCAGCCAGTGGAACCGAGTCGTGCTCGTGGATCGGCTGCCGTTGCAGATTGTCAAAAGGATGTTTGGCGCGGTACGGACCAGTCAGGGTCTGCGACGCCTCATCCGCTTTAAAACGCATGTATCTCTCCTGGTAAGCCGCGGCTTGCTTGTCGTCGCCCAGGCCGGTGTAGCACAGCATCAGGTTGTAATTCGCCTCAAGGTCTTCAGGATCGACGGCGATGGCCTTCAGGAACTCATCGCGTGCTTGCGCATACTGGCGTTCCAGAAAGAGCACGCGGCCAAGATCGTTGCGAACCACGCGGTCGTAGGGATATTGCGCTGTGACAATCTGCAACTGGGCGATTGCTTCGGGGTACTTGCCCTCCTCTCGCAGCACGCGAGAGTAGAAGTAGTGGGCACGGGCCAGCCGCGGCGAGAGCTGGAGGGCCTTGTCCAGCACCTGAGTGGCGCCGTCAAGGTTGCCCTCCTGAACGCGAACGCGGCCAATGTTCACCCAACCGTCGGGATTGTTGGGATCGGCCTCGGTCGCATGGACGAAAGCCACCTCTGCCGCTTTGAGATCTCCCTGCAGTAGAAAGCCTATGCCGTAGTCGTTCCATCGATGCCAGTCGGCCTTCTCGGTAATGGCTTTGGGGTCGGGCAGCTTCGAGCCCGGCCGCAGCACGGTGAGATCCGCTGTGGATTGAGCCATGACGACAATGGGCAAGTTGGGTATGGCCTTGATCTTGCCTGAGACGTCGCTGGTGCTGGCGGAGAATACCATGCGGCGATCGTCGTAGTCCGGCGTCACGTCGTTCGGGCCGGTGCTTACAAACGCGCCGGCAAACGCGAATTGGGTGTTCACCCAGGCAAACTTGCGATAGTTGAGCCGCGCCAGCAGATGGATGCGGCCGTGAATGTCTTTGGGGATGCGCAGGCGGAAGTGGACCGTGTCCGCCGCGCCGGGCGGAATAAGGTGCGCATAGACCGTGGCGCGCGCCGCCCACGCGTTGCGCTTGTCAATGGCATGGTCGTGCTCGTCGATGGAGAGCGAGCGGTAGAACTCAGCGCCAGGATCGACGGGGCCTTTCCCATGATTCTGCGCCATGCCGCTCCAAAAGAGGACCTTGCCGCTGTCGTCGGTGGCCTTCAACTCCAGCCAGCAGTCGAAGGCATCCACCGTGCCGCCGGGGAAGAAATGGCCAACGCCGAGAGTGCGGACGACTACATCCACCCGCGCAATTTCGCCGGGAACGACAGCTCCCTCAACGCGATTGAGCGGCGCAGTCACAGGGGCGACGTTCGCCTCGCCGGTCATGCCCACCATCTCGTGCTCGGCTTCTTCGCCGACGGCGAAGGTAGTTTCCGCCTGCATGGGTGACGCACCCATGGCCTGTACTATGCGGTTCTCGCTGGTTTCAGGCGAGAGGGCAAAGATATCGACGCTGACCTTGTGATCCTGGAGGAAGTTCACGGTGTCGTCGAGCTGGGTCTGGTCGCCGTTGACGAAGGGCAGCGCTGTGTTTGCGCCAACAAAACGGTGCGAATGAATGAACCCGCCGATGTTGCCCGCATCGTTGGAGCGGACCTGCCCCATGTGGCAGTCAACGCAGTTTTGCGAATGAGGCGGGTAGTAAAACGAACGGGCGCCGAATCCGGATACGCCGCTGGCCTGCCAGTTGTCGTAATCGTTGAAGCCGCGCACCCAACGGTAGTGATTCACCGGCACGTCGAGGTGAACCTTGTGGCATGAGGAGCAAAAATCCGCCGGATCGTTCTTCATGAATGGCTTTAGGAAGGTTCGACGGTGCGGCTCCGGGTTTTCTTCGATGAGAAAGTCGATGACCTTGCGAAGGACGGGATTCTTGGTGTCGACCAGCTTGAAGAGGGCCGGGTACTCGATGGTGTAGCTGCCGTTGCCCATGGTGCTGCGCACGTTGCGGATGGAGTGACAAACCATGCAGCTGATGCCCGCCTGCGCCGCACGCGTGTTGACGCGGTCTTTGATAGGCGTATTGAAGTTGCCGGGGAAGAAAAGCGCCGCATCGTGGCAGCCCGCGCACCATTTGGATGACTGAACGCTGTCAACGTCTTGCATATAGACGATGGCCTGGCGATACCACTGGTTATTGAAAGACGAGAAGTGGTGGGCAGAGCTTTCCCACTCGTTGTAGATGTCGGCGTGGCATTGCTTGCAGGCCGCCGAGTCGACGAAATAATCCTCGGGAACGGTTTTCCCCGTGGAGGTCTCTGCCGAGCTGGGAAAGAACTGGCTCTTCGGCCCCGCGCCTTCGCTATCCATGGAGGCTGGTGCAATGGAGGGATTTTGAATTCTGTACGCGTGCTGCCACGGCACGGTTCGCACCAACCAGGCTCCGGCCGCTATGCCTGCCGAGATGGCGAGGCAGCAAGCCAGCCGGACCGCTTCGCGCAGGTTGCTGCCGCTGAAGCGCTGGAACCATCCCTGGCGCCCACTCCACACAAACAACAGCACCGCGCAGCCGGCAATGGAAACAATTTCGTGGGTGTACAGCACGGGCCACATGTTGCGGCGCGCGCCTGTAAACAGGAGGCCGGCGCCGGCTGCTCCGCCGAGCAGCAGCAATACCCAACCGATCTTCTCCCACAGGCTGCGACCGCGCATCAGACGGGCTATAAACGGCACGCCGATGACAAGGAAGACTGCTCCAATGAAAATATGGAGCAGAACAATGCACTCGTAGAAGATTGTGGCCGACGGAAACGCGAACAAATACAACGCGCTCCCCGCAAGGCCAAGAATCCCTGCAATCAGGAATCGTCTCATAGACTCCTATTCCAAACTCTGAAAAAGATTGGCGTTGCTGCGCAGATCAAAGACCCCCAATCGACCTCACTGATGATCTGCACTCGAAGCATAGCCGCTCAGCGTACGCCTGACATCAATCTTTCGGTGGAGATTTTAGCCTGTTTCTCTCCAAATACCTATCTTGCCAGAAAATGCCGTGTTTTCTTTCGCATAGAATCCTTGGTTTCGGGGCCTTGGGGCGCACTTTAGGAAACTTTCTTAAATGTTAGGAGGAGGCCACGATATTTCGGACAGGATTCCAGCAAAGGGAATCGTTCGCTATTGTATGGCCAATTTCCATTCAGACGTGCCGGGACTATTCCTTTTTATTCGCCAGCATCGTATTCCGAATTGGGATGGATTTAGGGGGTCAGGTTATAACGTCACGAGAAGTGTCAACAAACGCGCTATGCCGTAATTTTCCCATTAAAAGTCGCCGCCTCGAATGAATGCTTCAACTGCTTGATTCAGCGGCGGTTCGGAATTATGACGAGACACAGCTGACCAATTAGCGCGTTCTGCACAACAAATGCAGGCCTTGGCCTTTTCTGGCATCCACGTTCTCTCTCCCCAATTCTTCGCGAAGCTAGAAGAGCAAGGCGCGTTTTCCATCATCAACGCTTACCTGTATCTCGCGGCCCAGAGAGAAAAGATCATCGCCTTTCGCGCGAATGAATGGTACTGGCGCGATCTGGCCCGGCCGGAGAATCTTCTCCAAACAGCCCAGGATATGGTAAGCGGAAAGTACTCCATAACCTGATACAGCTTGTAATGGGCGCGACAGAAGTTACTGATAATAGTGCTTTTGCACAAAGCACGGATTTTCAATACTTATGGCCACTCGATTCCTATGTGATTCAAATTGCAGTTTCGATGGATTTGGCGGCGCAGTCCTTCTGGACCGGCAGCATCGGGAAAGCCAGAATTTGCGTCGAGGCGCGGTGAATGACGGCGGGAGAAGGCGCGGGCGCCAGGCAGGAAAAAAATGTAGCGCCGACCAGGCGCATATCACTCCAGAAGGTGGCTCGGCACATATAGCGCGCGTCCATGCGCGCCTTGAGCGGCCGGATGCGACGGTAATAGAAATCATCCAATTGGCTAGGGTGAACGTGACTCAGTATTTCCTCTTCGTGGCGGAAGGCGAGCGAAGCGGCACCGGTAACGCCGGGACGATAGGGCATATCGGCAATACCCAAATACTGCGGCAGCTTGGGCCGCGGTCCGACCAGGCTCATGTCGCCGCGCAGTACATTGTAAAACTGTGGCAACTCATCGAGCTTGAGTTTGCGTAACCAGCGTCCCATAGCGGTAATGCGACAATCCCCGTCCGTGGTGAGGGCGGGACCGTTGCTCTCTGAGCCGGAAAACATGGTGCGAAATTTATAGATGCGAAAGTGACTCCCTCCCCGGCCCACGCGATACTGGGTAAATAGGGCAGATCCGGGCGAGGACAGGCGCACGCACAATGCGACCGCCAGCATTGGAACCCCAAAGACGGCAAGAACCAGTAGCGCAACCGACCGATCAACCAGCCTTCTGGACCAGGAGAGAGTCCAGATGCTGGCTGAGGGGCTTTCGAGGCGCGCTTCACGGTCAGGCGTGCTGTGAAGGAGAAGCGGCAGCGTGGAGACTGGGAAGGGTGGGACAAAAACGGCGCTCGACTCAAACGCGCGATTGGAAAGCTGCATGAAGCGAACCTCGAAAGCGAGATGGACAATTATGGCGTTGGAAAACACGAACTCATCAGTCAATGGACATTGCCGAAGCCACGATCCGAACAGTCAAGCGATTTGGCCTCTCACTTATAAGAGTGTCCACTTCTGCATCATCGTCGCATTCGCTGTGGATATGAATGAGAGGAGAGATAATCGAATGATCGGGGAGACGGAATTGGGAAATTTCCCGTTGCCGATATTCAATGAGCAGGCTCTAATTAGATGGATATAATACGCGATGCAATAGGATGCCGCGCGAAAACGAGAGTTCGCGAGAAGAGTCGGTGCGAGCCGAAGCGAAACAAATGGCTCAATGGAATTATTCGGCTTTGGCGATTCAGGCGCGTGCCGGACATGCCTGAGATTTGCGCCGCTTCTGTCGCGGCAGCAACAATCTGCTGGGAATCGGAGTGATGCTCTGAGAATATTCGTCCGGCTGATTACTTGAGCACGCCGATAACTGCCGCGCCCATGGCCAGTTGGGAGAACGTCTGCGACCAGGACAGGAACGCGCGCATGGTGCCGGGCCCTACGTTCTTCTCCGGCACAACGATGGTGTCGCCGGGGTAAAGACGCACGTTGTTGAAGCCGGAGGAAAAGATCGACTGGCCTGCGCGCCGGCCAGTCACCGATCCGTCGGCGCGCAGAATAAAGGTCTGTCCACGGTCGGCATCGCGGTTGGGCCCACCGGCCAGGTGAAGATATTCGCCTGCGCGAGCGCCGTTGTGATACAGAAATGCATTTTGATTAAGCACGGCGCCGACCACCTGTACGGTGGATGGAGTGGGCGGAACCAGCAACTGATCGCCGTCCTCGAGCTGCGTCTCCGGCAGCTCTATCACTCCTGAGCTATGCGGGCGTAACTCGAGTACGATTCTTCCGGTGGGCTGCACCTGGCGCAGCCGCGTGATAAGATCGCGGTCGAATGAGGAAACCTGGCCTTGCTGTCCTGCCTGTTGCGAAACGCCGTTGCCCAGGCTGGCCATGGTGATTGAGCTTCGCGCCAACTGATGCTCCAAACGATCGGCATACTCTTTCAAACGCTGCTGTTCGATAGCCTGGGTGCTCTTGCGAGTGAACTCCGACCCGTAAAGATATGCTTTGTCCGTCAGGCCTCCGGCGCGCTCAACCAGCGAGCGCAGAGTTTCGCCGGGCAACACGCTGTAAACGCCGGCGTGCACGAACTCTCCTTCCAGGCGCACATATTTTGTCTGCCGGTCCATGGGCTGGTGGATGTCGTCTTGCGAGAAGACCGTGACTATGTCTCCGGGTTGTAGTTCAAGGTTCTGCGAAGCGTCATGGCCGAGCACCAGCTTGCCGAGATCGAAGGGAATCAGGGATGTGTTCATGGTGGTTATGTCCAGACGCTCAATGACCGCGTAATTCCAGTCGGTTTCGAAAGCGGGGCGGAGAAGCGCTGTATCTCTTCCTGCCTGGTTGCTCACTTTGATGCCGCCCAGTGCGCCCGTTATGCCCGAAGAGCGGGCGTCCGTGTCCCTGCGCATCGCCGCGGATGGATCGCCGGCTAAAGGCGGCTGCAACTTTGTGCCGCGAGTCGATTCCAGGAATCTGTCTGTTTGCCGCCCTGGAAAGCGACCCGTTTGCGGTTGCGAAGTAAGCGCGCCGAGGGCGGGCACAAACTCCGGCGCAGGCAGGCCAAGTTGGGTGCGCTGCCACCAATAGTCCCGCGACACCAGCGAATCCTTGTCGGGCATCAACTCGCTCAACCTCATGCCCGCATGCCAGAGGAAGCGCCCCGGGTTGGCCACAGATCCGCGCAGCGTGACCGTCTCGCGATAGTTGGAGATGATCGGATCGATGCGCACAATATCGCCATCGGCCAGCAAGGCCGCAAGGCCGGCCGCATCGGCATTCAGCTCAAAGACGCGTCGTCGCGCGTGGTCCTCGATGCGCTCCACCGAGATGCGCCCGCCGGAGGCCACAGCAGTTCTGCCGCCGGCCGCGTCGAGCAAACCTTCGATCGACTCCTGGCCACGCAACTCGTAGATCGCGGCCAGCCGCACGCTGCCCAGCAGCGCCACCTGCGGGCCCGCGGCGGGAATAAACAGCACATCGCCGGCCTGCAGTTGCACATCGCCTGTCTTGTCGCCCTTCACCAGCAGCGCATAGAGATCGAAGTCGGCGAGCACCTTGCCCTCGCGCTTCAACTCGACGTGGCGCATGGAACCGGCGCCGGAAGGGCCGCCGCTCAAAAAGACCGCATTTACCAGCGTGCTGAGGGCGCTCACCGTGTACTCGCCCGGCTGCCGCGCCTGCCCGGTCACATACACCTGGATGGAGTGAATCTCGCCCATATCCACACTCAGCTCAAAGTTGCGGTAGACCCGCTGGAGCGCGGTACTCAGGTGGCCGGCGACGGCGGAAAACGCGAGGCCGGCAACATGCACGGCGCCCACCTTGGGAAGGTAAATCTCTCCCTCGCGGCTGACGCGGAGATTGGCGCTGAAGTTGATCTGTCCCCAGATGCGGATGCGCAATTCGTCTCCCGTACCGACCACCATATCCTGCGGAGCAGGCCCTTGGTCGATGGGACCGAAAGACGCCGGCAGGGAGACAAAAAGGCGGGCTCCATAGATGGGCAGCATCCGGCCTGTAGTGGAAGCCACAAAACGCTGAAACTCAGTGGGAGGCTCGGGAGGCAAGGTCTGTTTGGGCCTCTGGCCGGCTGTGTTGAACCCACTGCGCAACGCCTGCTCAGTGTAATTGGCGCCGCTGGAAAGGCTCTCGTTAGCCGAGGCGTCCGTGGAGCGGTCCGCCCGCGGAGATGCCTGCTGCGGAGTTTCCTGCATGGTCAGCACGGTAGGCGATGCCTGCGATTGAGTGGTGGAAGGTGGAGGCGCAGCCTGTTGCAACTGGCAGCCGTACGAATCGGGATCGTCGTCGGCTGAACATTGGGCGTGCAGTTCAAGTGCGCAAAAGGCGTGCACCACGGCGCCGGCGGCGCAGAGCATCATCGCGCGGCAAAGGAAAGAGCGGACAGATGAATGGTTTCTCATAGACACCCCATTGTTCACACATCCGGCCAGCGGTACGAACGAAACATTGCAAGATGAAATTGATGCTGTTCCAAAATCGAACAGGTTTATGAGGGTCTTCCCATAATCGATTTCACACGGGTAGTTTTCTCCTCTTCTCCGTTCACGTTGATTCTTCAGCAGGTAATCTGAGCGCAGTTTCGGTTGAGTGTCCGGGCGATCACCTCGCAACTGACCGTTTGTACCAATGGTGTCAGGCAGTGGCGATGGATGTCAGTTATTACCCCGGAACAAGCGGCGCAGAACTCTGCGTAGGAAGCGCGCTGCGCGACCCAGGAAAAAACCCAACCCGCTGTAAAGAGGAAGCCCAGCGTGCCAAGAGAAGATCAGGAACCCAACACACTCGCATTTCTACCCTTCGCCGGCACTCTGCCGCCATTGATCCGTGTGGCGATCAAACGCAGGAAGCTGGTTAGCATTGCCACGCTGGCCGTCGTGGTGCTGGGCACGGCGGTTGCCTTGCTGCTGCCCAGCCGCTATGAGGCCACCACGGTCATCCTGCCGCCTCAGCAGGGCGGTTCCGCGGGAGCGGCCATGATGGCGCAATTGAGCAGCCTGAGCGCCATGGCCGGCGCGGGCGCGAGTGCCATGGGCATCAAGAATCCCAACGACTTGCAGGTATCCCTGCTGAAGAGCCGCACGGTGGAGGATGCCATGGTGGCGCGCTTTCATCTGCAGGCGCTTTACCACGTGAGGCGCCTGTCGTCGGCGCGCAAACGGTGGGAAAAGAAGACCTTTATTGACAGCGGGTTGAAGGACGGGTTGATCCGCCTTACGGTAACCGACCAGGATCCTCGCCGGGCCGCGGAGATGGCCAACGGCTGGGTAGAGGAATACCAGCGCTTGTCGGCGACCCTGGCGGTGAACGAAGCGTCCGGGCGGCGAATCTTCTTCGAGCGGCAAGTGACTGGAGCGCGCGATAATCTGGCGCGCGCCGAAGAGGAGATGAAGCAGACCGAGCAACGCACCGGCGTGATTGAAATGGACGGACAGGCGCACGCCATGATCGCCGCGGCGGCCATCCTACGCGCCCAGGTTGCGGCCAAGCAGGTCGAGATCCAGGCGATGCGCCAGTTTGCCGCCGACGAGAATCCGGACTTGGAGCGCGCGCGGCAGGAGTTGTCGAGTCTGGAAACGCAGTTGGCCGCCATGGACGTGGCTCATGACCGCCGTAGCGGCGACCTGGTGGCGCCCAAGGGAACAGTGAGCCAAGCTGGTCTTGAATATGCGCGCGCACTGCGCGAGGTGAAGTATTGCGAGACGGTTGTGAGCCTGTTGATGCGCCTTCAGGAGGTGGCGCGAGTTGACGAGGCGCGGCAAGGCGCGCAAGCGCAGGTGGTCGATGCGGCGGTTGTTCCTGATCGTCCCACATCGATGTTCAGAATCTGGATTGTGCTGGGAGCGCTGCTGGCGTCCCTGCCGCTGGCGCTGGTGCTCGCGCTGGCAACCGAGGTAGTCGAGGTTCTGCGCAATCTCCGCCGCCACGCAAGCTCCTGGTCTATAGCCTTCGAACAGGCTTGGGGAGGAGGAGCGCGATGAGGCTGCGCAGGTTGCTGGGTCTGGATGGCGCCGTCGCGTTTACCTCTCTGGCGCGGGTAGTGAGTATCGCGGGCAGCAGCGTGACGGTTTTACTGATTGTCCGCTTTCTGTCGCCCGTCGAGCAGGGCTACTACTACACGCTGCTCAGCTTGGTCGCGTTGCAGATGATCTTCGAACTGGGCTTCTCGTTTGTCATTCAGCAGTTGGCCGCGCACGAGTGCGTTCACCTGGAATTACGCGAGGACGGCAGCGTGAGCGGGGATCCAGCGGCTCACGCGCGGCTGGCCTCCGCGCTCCAGCTCAGTGTGCGCTGGTACAGCTTGGCTGCTGTGGCAATGGGATTGCTTCTGGCGCCGCTGGGGGCGCTCTTCTTTGCGCGTCACGCCGGGCCGACAACGACGCAAGTGGCCTGGCAAGGGCCTTGGCTTCTGGCTGTAGCGGCATCGATGGCCGGCCTGTGGTGCCAGCCCTTCTACTCTTTTCTGGATGGATGCGGTCAGGTGCGCGCAGTGGCTGCGCTGCGGCTGCGCCAGGCGGTGGTTGGCATGGCGCTGGCCTGGACCGCCATGCTCCTGCATCACGGTCTTTACGCGCCGGCGCTGGTAATCGCGGGCCAGGTTGCAGCCGGCCTATTCTTTCTGGTCACGCGCCGCCAACTGCTAACGGGACTGCTTGGTCATCAGGCACGCGACGCCTCCATCCGCTGGAGCCGCGAGGTCTGGCCCTTTCAATGGCGCATCGCTGTCAGTTGGATGTGCTCCTACTTCACGATCCAGGTCTTCATTCCCATTCTTTTTGCGCTGCGCGGGCCCGTTGAAGCCGGACAGATGGGCATGTCGCTCTCCATCACCGGCTACATGACAAGCCTGGTGCTGCCCTGGATCACGACCAAGGCAACGCCCTTCGGACAATTGATCGCGCAGCGCGAGTTCCAGGGGCTTGACCGGCTATTTCTGCGCTCTTTAGGCCAGGCCCTGGCCGTCTTCGTCATCATCGCGCTGGTTGCGGATGCAATAGCAGCGTTGTTGACCGTTGTGGCTCCAAAGCTGGCTGCGCGGATGGTTTCGCCGCAACTGTTTGCAGTGCTGGTGCTGGCCGCCGGCGCCAGTTGCGTGGTGCAGTGTCTGGCCACGCTGTTGCGCTCTTTCAAGCGGGAGCCGTTTCTTGTGCAGTCAATGGTGGTGGCCTCGCTCACCCTGCTGCTGGCCGCGTTCACGGCGCCTCGGTGGGGCAATGCCGGTGTCACGCTTGGCTACCTAGCCGTCTCGGCGGGTATCGGCCTGCCTTCCGCATTAACCATATTTGCGCGTGCCCGCAGGAGATATCTGTCTATGGGGTCGCTGGCCGTGGATGGAGGTGTGGCGGGATGAACGCCTTGTTTTCACAAACGATCTCGACCAGCGCCCTTCCGCAACGATCTGCCGGGACAATCCTCGTTCTGATTGCGTTCATACTGATCGTGACGGACACGGCGGGGGTTTCGCTGAGTCCGAACACGTGTTCGCTTCTGTTGCTTACCGCGCTGGCAATAATCGCATTTGCCATTCGTAAGACCCCGGGCGGAATCACAAGCCTAATCGGCCTGTTATTTCTCGGGACGCTGGTCTTTGTTGCCGCGCGGCCGTTGCTCGCTCTTGCCATACAAAACGAAGCTGCATATACCCTCACGTGGGGTGCAACGGTCGATGCGAGAGAGGAATCTGTATACCGTCTCGTGGCTTTTTGGACGATAGGCGTCTCGAGCCTGTACGGAGGCTACTTTCTCTCCTTCCGCAATGTCCATCGCAGCCCGCAGGCGTTGAGCGACCGGGACAGAATCTACTGCAAGCGATCTTTCACCGCGGCATTTCTGCTAGTGGCTGCGTTACTTCCGATCATGGTTAAAACCCGGCTCGGCGCGGTCGCCTCCGGCGGCTACGAGGCGCTATATCTCAATCAGACACAGTACTCCTTCAGCGCCACTCGCCTCATCGATTTTCTTGGCCCTCTGCTCTTCGCCTTGGCCGTCATCATCGACGAAAAGCGTTATAGCCGCCTGATGGTTGCCGCGATCCTAGGGTACATACTCACGGGGGTTCTTGTCGGGCAGAGAGGAGGGGCTGGATCGTGGCTGCTGGTCGCGCTTTGGTATTATTCGACGATCCGGCGCAAGCAGATCAAACTTGGTTGGCTGTTTGCCGGCCTGGCGGCAACGGTCCTTGTCTTTCAATGGATGGAGATGCTTCGGGGAGGAGACAGCCTGGGGGGCCCGAACATCGTTCAGTTCTTCCTCAATCAGGGCCTTACGTTTCTTTTGCCGATGTTTTCCTGGCAGCTACCAGCTCCACCCATGCATTCAATCATTGGCTCCATCCTTCCGATGGGGGCACTCTACAGTCTTACTGGCGTGGGCTCGGCTGAGACATCCAGTGTAGGCACCTACATCTGCTCGCATACCAATCCCGCCCTCTTTGCCTCGGGTTATGGGTTCGGATCCAGCGTCTATATCGAGATATTTTATATCTGCGGCCAGGTTGTGGCTTTGTATGCAGCTGCCTGCGCATTGCTGGGCTTTCTATTGCGCAAGTGGGAAGAGCGGGCGTCCCGCAGCAGGGTGGCTCTGTTCTTTTTGTGTGCGTCTCTTTCCTCTCTCTTCATTATTCAGCGCGGCTCAATAAATGTCGTAAGTTCTCAGATCATTTACCTCTCAATATTCATGGCTGCCACGTACCTTTTGAGCCTTTCTTTAACCATCTGCAGATTCAGCGGAGTTCTTTCGGAGGACGTTTATGGCGCGAGTTAGCGTACTGATGGCAGTTTACAACGTTGAAGCCTATGTCGCCGAAGCGCTGGCCAGCATCCAGTCGCAAACCTATACCGACATCGAGATGGTGATAGTTGATGATGGTTCGACGGATGGGACATTGCGGATTGTCGAGCAAATAGCCTCCGCTGATTCGCGCATCAAGATCGTTCGCGCACCACGGAATCTGGGCCTTCCGCTGGCTCTCAATCTCGGTCTCGCATTTTGCCATGCCCCCTTCATCGCCCGCATGGATGGGGACGATATCGCCTTGCCGGCCAGGCTGGAGAAGCAGCTCCAGTTTCTTGAAGATAACTCAGATATTACTCTCGTTGGTTGCGCAACCTCGGCAATTGATGAACTCGGACGACCGATTCCTGGGCTAGGCGTCTCCCTGATGCCAATAACTCAGGAAGCGATTGCCAGAACCTTGTTATTGGCGTCCCCGTGCTACCATATCTGGCTTGCGCGACGTGAAGTATATGACACGTTATCAGGATACAGGGAGATATCGGTTGCGGAAGATTACGACTTTCTGCTTCGCGCCATCACCACCGGCTTTTGTATAACCAACCTTCCGGAACCCCTGATGCTGATCAGGACAAGATCTGGCAATATATCTACGCGCCTGGAACAAAGGAAAGCTCACTACTACATTGCCAATTTATATCGCGAGCGCATGAGAAATGGTCAAGACAGCTTCAGCCGGGAAGGTTATGAACGTGCTGTCAAGTCCGGCAGGCTGGAAAACGGAGTTTTTCAGCTTGCCGTGAAATGTGCTCGCAGGGGGCTGTTATCTCATAGCTGGGCGTTGCGCATTCTTCTCCTGGCGGTATCCGTACTGGTATCGCCATGGCAAGCGCGCTATTTCCTTCTCCGTCTACGTCTGAAAATGGCATTGCGAACGCTGGGGTTCCAGTCCTGACGTTAGAGCGCTCTAACAATGCGCGTGACCGAGTAATGCATGAGGCCCGGATGAAGATATGTTTCATCATCCATAATGTTACGGCGCGCGCAGGAACGGAGCGCGCGCAAGCCAGTCTGGCAAATGCGCTCTCCACCCGTGGCGAGTCGATATCGATCTGGTCAATGTACGGGCAAGGAAAACCATCGGGATTTTCTCTGGTAAGCAGCGTAAAGGTGTGTTATGGCCTCAAGAAGCCATGGCCTTGGTTTCTGGATTATCCGTGGCTGATGTGCGCCTTTGCTTTTTTTGTAATCCGCCGCCACCCACAGTGGATTGTTTGCACCGATACTAACCGGTTGATCATCGCCTTGCTTGCGGTCCTGGTAACAAATGTTCATTTGACTGTGTGGGAGCATTATGCCTTGTCGCACAGCATTACTAAATGGCGTGGGAAGCTAGCCAGGCGGCTCGCAGCCGCTCTTGCCTCGCGCATTGTAACGCTTACGGAGCGCGACACAGAGTTATATGCCAAGCAATTTATTCCGTTCGGCACAGTTACTGCCATTCCTAACATTGTGTTACGGCCGACAACGGGAAAAGCCGTTCGCAGGCAAGAGGTTCTTGCAATGGGCCGCCTGGCCCCCCAGAAGGGATTCGATCTGCTGCTGGAAGCCTGGTCGGTTGCCGTTAAGCGGATGCCCGATTGGTTGCTTCGCATCGTGGGCGACGGACCGATGCGCGAGCAGTTAGTGCGGCAGGCGAACGCCCTGGGGATCGAGCGCCACGTAATATTTGCGCCGTTTTCGGACGATCCATATTCCTTGTTCTCGGAATGTGGAATCTTCGTTCTCAGTTCGCGCTTTGAAGGTTTGCCTTTTGTGCTCATCGAGGCAATGACTTGTGGCGCGCCTTGCATCAGCTTTGATTGTCCGAATGGGCCGCGTGAAGTGATACGGAATGGAGTGAATGGCATTCTGGCGCCGGCCGAACAGGTGGATGCTCTGGCAAGCGCAATAATGAAACTTGGCGATAATCCGATATTGCGCCACAGGCTTGGAAATGCGGCGCGGATCGTCTCCAAGAACTTTTCGGAACCGCTTGTTGCGGCGCGCTGGCATGAAGTTCTATACGGCCAGATACCCACGGCTGTAGTTCGCCAAAATTCCATCCGAGCAGGGAAAGGCATTCCCGGACTGATTTGGACGAACAGACAGCGAGGAATGAATCAGGTAATTTGAGGGAAGGGCGTACTTGTTGAGGCCGGCACGATGTGGATGAGTACTAATAGTGGATGGTTGGGCGCAGTCTCCCGTTGTATACGCGAAAATATTCCAGAATCGGAGGGGTAGCTCATCAGGCCGCGAGATCGTGGCGATGATGCAGGCCGCCGAGCTTGGGCATGGATATAACCTTGCTACTTGCGCCTGGATTCTCATCTTCCACGCGACCGGTAGGCGTTCCCTTGGCCAGCGCAAGATGAGTTCGGTCGTTGTGGTAATAACGAGCGTACTCATTCATCAAACGTTTCAAATGCCGTTCATTGAGGACGATCATATGATCGAGCAAGTCTCGGCGGTAATTGCCGACCTAACGCTCGGCCATTCTGCCATGGACTGCGGAGGATGCAGACCTCTTTGACGTTGGGGTGCAAACCATCAGCCATCGCCTTCAGAAAATCTATAAGATTCATGAATTGAAAGAGATAGCAACTATACGAAAATATCGTATAGTTCAAACGAAGGAAGGCGAGCGGTCTCCCACGAAGTGGACTTCTACAACATGGATGCCATCATCGGGGTCGGCTATCTTGTCGGCGCGTCTTCCGGCAAACGAATCGGCTAGCTTACAGAGTGTCCAGATAGGCCGTGGCGCATTTCTCGCGCTGTTCATCCTGGCGAGCGTCCAGCCGCCTTTCAGCTTTTCTCCACGTAGCGTAAATCGCAGAATGCCCCTGCGCATGCTGCTCTCGATATCGTCGGATTCCAGATGTTGTTCCCGCGTTCCGCGATCCCAGGGCATAATGGGACCCGTCTCATGCACGCCCTCGAACAGCAGGTTCGCCCGGCCGTGATCCTCCATCTTGATGGCCATACGAATCGCGCCGGCGCAGCAACTGGGCTCCTCCGGAAGGGCCGAAATCTTCGCCGCCCTCCGCATGGATTCCACGCATGTGAAGCGTAAACCGTGTGTCGCGCCAAAGACCCGGCGCTGGCGAAACAGGTAATCCGGTCGCTGAAGAAAAAATGAACTCCGGATCGGCAACCAAAGGCTTGTACTGAGCGTCCTGGAGCGTAGCTTGTATCCGGCTAAAACGCAACGCGGGAGATGGTCTCTCAACCATCTCCCGCGCGAGTACTGCCTGGGTTTGTTTACGGACGTGCTGCTGCCTTTCGACGCCAGGTGATGAGCATCAAGAGGGCAAAGGGCAGGCTCATGAGGATCCAGGAAGCCGGCTCGGGGGTGATCGTCACTTGCACCGGGTCTGAAAATGTTCCGGAGCTTATGAAGTCCGTGTCTGGGTCAAAGTTTTCGCTGTATGGATCCACGCTGAACAGGTCGTAGTCAACGTTGATAGTCCCGGAAAAGGAGACGACGACGGGATCGCTGGCATAGAGATCGAACTCGCCCGTTCCCGTCTGATTCGTCTGGTTCCACGGTGAAACAATCGTCGTACCTTCCCCCGGCCCGGCCACATAGAACTGGTTGACTATGTAGTCCGTGTAACTTCCATAGAGTGGTGTGCCGACGAAATCGGAATCGTACAAAAGCACGTAGTCGGACCCTGTGTTGGTGAGCGTAAAGCCCCAGCCCACCACCTGCCCGGGTTCCGCGTATACGGGGCCGCTGGCAGGGATGAGAGTGAGCGAGAGATCGTCAGCATACGCGCCGGCGGCAAAAGCCGCGGCAGCCATGAGCGTCAACACAGATCGTATTGCAAAGCATTTCATTGGATGGCCTCTCCTTCTGTTTTATCGGAACTGGTTGCCTGCCACGTAGGTGCCGGTATCGTAGGTTGCCGAACTCCACGGCATGCTCATCGTGAACCGCGCCAGAGCGGCGCAGCCGGTGAAGTTGATGGTAAAGTTTGCGCTTGCGTTTCCGCCAGCAGGGATGTCGCCTAGGGAAACAGGGTATGAGCCCGGCGGAGTAATCACCGGCGTGCAAGCTGCTCCTGCTACCTGGGTCAGAGTCAGGCCGGTAATCTGTGTCGTATAGGCCGTACCCACGGTGCCGTTGGTTGCGGTCAAGGTCCACACGCGCGCGTTTTGCGCGCCCGTTTTGTTGCTCACCGCGAAGGTCATGCCGAATCCCGGTAACTGGGTTGGATCGACAATGCCCCAATACGCAGGCTTGGCTTGCAGGTTCATGTCAAAGGGCAACGGATAGTCGGTGCGGCTGACCGGGAAGCTATCCAGCCATGTGTCGTCGTCCGCCATGCCCCAGAGGGTTACGCCGCTGATCGTTCCCTTCAACTGGCGGAAGGCGAGAAAGAACTGCTCGTAAAGCCATCCCTCCTCGGCCAGAACCGATGGCGGAATGCTGTTTCCGTAATTCGATGTTGTGTCGCCGGCATTGTAGACGCTGACATCCATCTCGGTGATCTGCTGGTTAATGCCGGGGAAATCCTCGGCGATGGTGTTGATCGAATTGACCACCGCGCTGACCGATGGATAGTTGATGTCGTTGTGCATCTCATGGCCGACACCGTCGATGGGAATGCCGCGGCTCTTCAGATCATGAACCACGCTTACCAGGCAGGCCAGACGGTTGGGGTCCGCGGTGCTGTATTCGTTGATGAACAGCAGCGTACCGGCTGGAGCATACTGCCGGGCAGCCTTTAGGGCAACGTCAATGTAGCTCTTGCCCAACACCTGATAGAACGGCCCATGATACAGACAATCCGGCTGGCTGGGATCGATCGGTTCATTCACCACATCCCAGGCATACACCTTGTTGCCGAAGTGCTGCACTTCGCTTTGAATGTGCTCCTGGATATTCGCAGTCACTGTCGCCTGATTTGCGGGCGAGTTTGTTCCGTCCCCAATTGCATACGACGGCGTCTGCGCTCCCGTTGACCAAACCAGATTCTGGCCGCGCACCTTCATGTTGTTGCATACCGCCTCAGCCACCAGGCTGTCGCCGTTGCCATAGGTGTAAGTTCCCAGCGAGGCTTCCGTTGAACTCCACTTCAGGTCGTTGCCCGGCGTCATGCTGTCAAAGTGTGTCGCCAGCAGTTGCGCATGCGCACCCGACAGATCGGTGGTATCCACCGCAGCGCCGATGGGGAAGTACGACGAGAGCGACTGGAAGATCGACGGAATGTTCGTCTGGATGGTCGGCGGCGCCACATAGGACAACTGGAAGTCGTCTATGTAGAACGAGACCAGGTCGTTGCCTGATGCGGGCACGGTCTGCAGATAGAGCGAGGCCTGGCCGGTGTCATAGGGGCTGGACATGGTGTAGCCCATCACGCTGATCTGGTGCCAGTTGCCATCGGCCACCACGGTAACTCCGGGATAACTGGACACGCTGGGATAGCTGGTGGTTCCGCTCGTTGTCGTCTGCAGGCTCATGTTGATCACGTGCGACGAGCCATCGGTCGGCGTGAGCAGTACCCACACGCTCAGGTTATACGTCGAGCCTACATACATCTTGTCGCTCACGCTGATCGAAGGTCCATCCCAGTTGGCGGTGCGGCCCGTAGTCAGCAGGCTGTACGTGCCGGTGTGCGCCACTCCGCTGGCCACCGCCACGGTCGAGCTGCCGGAGCGCGAACTCCAGCCATCCGTCGTGCCATCCTCGAAGGTGCTCGTGATGCCGGTGTTGTCCTGCTGGCTTGGATTCGGCGGCGCCGGCGAAAGCTCACCGATCGTCACATCACTGACGTAGAAAGAATCCGTCGCGCTGCTCGATTGAAGATAGAGATCCAGAGTCGTTGGCGGTCCCGGCAGATTGCTGTAGCTGAAGGTGCCCTGCACTTTGGTCCATGCCGTGTTCGATAAGGCCGCCGAGGTGGCAATAGTTCCATACGATCCGGTAGTCGCGCAGTCGGCTGTCTTGGTCGATAGCGAGACCGTCGGACCGCTCGCGTCAGCCGATTGCAGCATCACATACGCGGTGATCTGATATGTCGCGCCTGCAACAAAATTGTTCACACTGAGTAGATTCAGGGCTGGGCCCATGTAGCCTGCCGTCCGATTCGTCACCAGCAGGCTGGTCGTATTGTTATTAGGATCGGCCAGCGGCGAGGTCACCGCGGTCAGCGTCGGATTTCCGAAGGGGAACCAGCCGTCCGTGCTGCCGTTGAATGTATAGCTCGCAATCGTCGATCCGTTGGGCGGCGGCGCGGTCTCGGTGATCACCACATCGTCCAGATAGAAGCCAACCGCGCTGGTTGCACCCACCAACTGCGCATACAAGAGCAAGCTCGTCTCCGTCGTGCTCACCGTGTAGCTGCCGCCGATCTGTGCCCAGCCCGTGTCGGTCACAGCCACTTCGTAGCTGCCGATGGTGTCGTAGCAGGTGCCGCCGGAGCAGCTGGGGTCACTGCGCGCAATCGTAAAATTCGCATTGGCGCTCGTGGCGCCAGATGCCAGCCTGACCCATCCGGTGATGGTGTACTGCGCGCCGGGCAGCAAAACGCTGTTGAGCGAGATCGATGGACCGCCCGTCCCGCTGGCGCTGGTTGAAGTTAAAAGGCTGTATGACCCCGTGTAAGCCGCGGCGTTCGTTGCCGTTGGCGTGCTCGCTCCGTAAAACGAGCCCCACCCTTCGGCGGTCCCGTCTTCAAAGTCGTAGGCTGCCACGGTCTGAGCTCTCAGGTACCCGCTTCCCAGCATGGCTATAGTTACCGTCAGCAACGCGGCGCGAGCGATCAAGCCAATCGACAGACCCTTATCCGGACACAGATGTGAGGGATTCATCTCGTATCTCCTATTCAGTTGTGTTGTTGGAACGGACTTAAACAACTCCTCGTTTGCCCAAATTTTAGGCTACCAAGTAATGTGATTTACTTGGGCACAAAAAGTATATGTACATCTTGGAAATGGTGTCAAGAAAAACTTGGCCTGACACCAGGGCCGGCGCATATCAACAACTGAATGAAGCAGATACCGATCTCCCCGGCGTTAAAATCGGCTTTCCGGTTTATCACAGGCCGCGAGAGTGGTGGCGAAAGCCCTGACCCGGTATGTCCGATAGCGCCCACACCGTGTCATCTGGAAAGTGCTGTGTCTCGCCAACATTACGATCCGCAGTTGAATCAAGTAGATGCTCATACGAAATAGGGATCCGAATTCCCCCATATCAGGGAAATCAATTCCCTGATACCAGGGTGATATTTCCCTGTTCTGACCAACACAAAAATTGCGCATAGATGAGGATAACCAGTGTATATTCAGCATGATCACGAACTAAAGCACCGCAATCCAAAGTCAAATTCGTGAAAATTCCCTGTTAGCAGGGAATTCTGTCCAAAGAACGGTTCGCACCAGACTCAGTCCTCCGCAATTGCATAGAGCAGCCGTTCGCACTGGCTTTTCCGCACAAGTCAGAAATATGTTCAAGTAAAATTCAATGTAGTTATCCTTTTGCCTGGATGGCGAAATTGGCAGACGCAGCGGACTTAAAATCCGCAGGCCGCAAGGCCGTGGGGGTTCAAATCCCCCTCCGGGCACCAAGATAATGTGATGTATAGTGTTGATTCTATATACTTTGCCGAGGTGCAATATTGTCAGCGCGCAATGATCCCAAGTCGAATTCATTTATAAGATCACAAATTTGTACGGTGCGCATCCTTCTTCTTATCAGCATCTTGCGAAGCAGGGTGTCTGATCAACCGCTGCCTTACGGCATTTTGAACCTCCTAATACGCTCAATTTCGGGTTGAACGGCGACTGCGGACGAATCATGCTGGCACTTGTCAAGGGTGGAGCAGAATCAGGCCACTTTGACGTAGTAAAAACATTCACAGGCCAGCGCAAATTGACGTTCATTGCCGGGAAGTTTGTCGACAAAGAGGCTCTGCTCAACCTTCGACGGTTTCATGGAGTGGCCTCTGCGCTGCCGGGTTTGCCGATGGCCTGGTTATGCAACAGAACGGTATAAAGCTTCCTTCCCTCAAGCCGATAGAACCCATAGGCTCCACGCGTTAAGATGGGACTGTCCGCAGAGAGGAGGACTGCGCACCTTGGTGTACGAGATCTCAATCGCTGATCGAGATTGCCACTATCAGCGCGGTAGGGATTTGGACACAGCCTGGCGCCTCGGGATCGAGCAGGTTCCCGTCTGCGCGCTGCCGAAGCTGAGTTGTGCGCTTCCTCGCAGGTGGGCCGTTCTCGCTGCGGTAATGTTTGCCATATGTCTCTCGTGTGCAAGCCAAGCGCAATCGGTTATCCCTTCGCCCCCGGAAGGCAAGCTCCCCACGCTCACCACAGCACGCCAGGCGCATAGTCTCACCAGCAAGGAGGCCATGCGCGCCTTCCCCGTCCATCTGCGCGGAGTCATCACCTACTTCGATCCAGACTTCGGCTCAGGACATCCGGCCATCTTCATTCACGACGCCAGCGGTAGCATCTTTGTCAAGCAGACTTCCAAGCTGACCGAACAACTCTTCGCCGGAGCACTGGTTGACGTTCGAGGAGTCAGCGCCCCTGGAGGCTTCGGTCCCGTCGTCGGCAACCCGCGGATTCAGGTTCTCGGCCGCGCTCCTCTCCCCCCAAACCCGCCGCGCGTCAGCCTTGCCATCCTCAAAACAGGCAAGGAAGACGCCCAATGGGTGGAGGTAGAGGGCACCGTCCATCGCGTCATCGATAATCCTCACAGCGTAGTGTTGCTTCTGGAGATGCTGGATGGACCCCTGGTAATACTCATGATGAAGGAGCCGGGCGCGACCTATTCCGACACAACCTACTCCAATCTGGTTGATGCCCAAGTCAGAATCCGCGCCAATGCCGCGCCCACCACGAATTCCGACGGCCAGATGGTCGGCGTCCACCTGCAGGCGCCGAATCTCTCCGCCCTGCAAGTGCTCGAACCCGCTCCGCGCGATCCCTTTGCGCGCCCTGCCATCCCCATCGACAGGTTATTGCATCGGGAGTATTTCTCCATTCCCTTCCACCGCACCCACCTGCGCGGAAATGTGACGCTGCAATGGCCCGGTTCCATGCTCTGCATTCGCGACGCGACGCGCGGCATCTGCGCGGAGACAAGTCAGGTTACCCCCGTTGCCGTAGGCGACCTGGTTGACATGGCCGGATTCGTGGAGACCTATAATAACGTCCCCGTCATCACCAATGCGATCTTCCGAAGCACCGGGAGCAACCACCCGGTTGCATCCCAACCTGCGACGGCTGAAAAGATTCTGGGCGGGGGATACGGCTCCGAACTGATTCAAATCGATGGAGTGTTGATCGGCTACGATCTAACCTCTTCCGACGCCACTCTTCAGCTCTCCTCAGGGGACACCCTCTTCCCCGCGATTCTTCCCAAGAGACTCGCGGGCTCCGAAGTTCGCGCCTGGAAGATCGGAAGCAGGCTGCGCGTCACCGGCATCTGCTCGGACCTTCTCGATGTCGAGAACCACGTGCGCGCAGGCGTGGTTGTACCCAAGTCCTTTCGTGTCCTGATGCGCTCTCCGGCCGATGTAACCGTTCTGGAGCAGCCCTCCTGGTGGACCCCGACTCATGCCCTGATTTTGCTTGGTTTGGCGCTCACCGCCACGCTCTTCGTTCTGGGCTGGGTTGTCCTTCTAAGAAGGCGGGTCGAGCAACAGACAAATCTTCTCCGCGAAAGTGAGGGATTATTTCGCCATATGGCTTTGCACGATGCCTTGACTGGACTGGCGACCCGTCTGCTTCTGCAGGATCGGCTGAATGTCGCATTGGAAAATGCCCGGAGACATCGCATCGGGTTGGCGGTCCTCATGGTGGACCTGGACAGGTTCAAGGAAGTCAATGATACGTATGGCCACCAAGCCGGTGACGAGGTCTTGCGGGTCACGGCGAATCGCCTCCTGAGGGGCGCGCGCAAAGGGGATACAGTTGCAAGAATGGGAGGGGACGAGTTTGTCGTGTTGCTTCCCGATCTGAGCGATCTACAAGCGGCTGAGCGGATTGCCGCAAAAATCACGGAAACTCTGGCGGTTTCCATTCCATTTGAAGGGCGTGAGATATCGGTTTCCGCCAGTGTCGGGGCTTGCGCGGCTGCCGCTGAAGAGTTTGATGCGGATGCCTTTTTGAGAAACGCGGATGCTGCCCTCCACCGCGCCAAGAACCGCGGCCGTCACTGCTTCCAGATCTTCAGCGCCGGGCTAAACGAAGGTCAGCGGGAAAAGGCGTGGAAACGAAATGCCACGGAGGCCGCCTCGCCGAAGTCCTGAGGTGGCAGTGGCGGAGATAGGGACTGTACGTCAGCACAGCCCCGCAATGCGAATTATCAATATCTTCATCCCCGTTCCCGATTCGCCCAGGCTACCGGCAGTTGGCTTCAAAACAGAGGTTCTTGCTAAAGAACGGCAGCACGTGGTTCTGAAAGCGGTCAGCCACGGCGCTGGTGTGCGTGCCCGGATAGATTTCAAAGCTGTTTGCGATTCCGTAATTGTCGAAAACATTATGCAGCTTGCCGGCGTCGACGCGCAAACCGTCCTGATCGCCAACGTCCATGGCGATGGCGCGATACTGCTTGAGATTCCCAATGTACTGATCCACGAAGGCCAGCGGCGCATTCGCCGCGAATTTTGCCATGATATCCGGCTGAGGAACGCCGTTCTTCGTTGGCAGGTCGAGATAGAGCGGAGGATTCTTTGGATCCGGGGACCATGCCGCTGTGGTAGCAAGCTGGGCAATGCCGAAGCCTGGCAGAGCGGCTGCAGCATCGGATGGCGATTTCAATCCGGCTATCTTCTTTTCGTTGGCGATCGCCATCTCTTTCATGCGGTCCGCGGGTCCGGGCCCGCCGCCGGTCATTGGCGACAAGCAGCAGGGGCTCATGATGTAAAGCGCTCCGAAGACCTCCGGATGCTTCATGCCGATGCGCGAGGCGCCGTAGCCTCCCATCGAGTGGCCGACCAAGCCGCGGCTCGTGCGATTCGGAATGGTCCGGTAATGCGCGTCGATATACGCCACCACGTCGTGGGAGATGAACTTCTCAAAGTCGCCCGTCGTCTCCGAACTCGAGTACATGGAACCGTTGTAAACGGTCTTCGAGTCTGGCAGGACGACGATCATCTCTTTCGCGCCCTGGGCAAATGCGCCTTCGATGGTCTGCGGCACATGAATTTCATGCGTCCACTGCTCTGCACCGATAAAAAAGCCATGCAGCGCGTAAACGACGGGGTAGCGGCGATGTTTTTCCCTGCTGTAGCTGGGCGGGAGGAAGACGATTACGTCACGATCTACGGCATCGCCTTCCAGGTTGCCTTCCAAGGCTGTGCCGTGGATTTTGATGTGCTCCACCGTCACCGGCTTCGCGCCCGGAATCACCGGCGGAACGATCGTCTGCACCTGGGCTGTGAGCACGGTCCCCAGTGAAGCGGCCATCCCCAGCATCACTGCACAACACAACTTTGTAATCTTCATCGTTGTCCTCACTCGGAAATTCGTTGCTTTCACGCGGAACTAAGCGCTTGTATTGCCAGCACCGATTTAGTTGCCGTCATCGTGGAAAAGTCTGGGAGCAAAGTCGTTCAGATCGCGCCGCCACGTGAGCCATTCGTGCGCCGTGCCGGGTGAAGAGAAGTAGACGTACTTAACGCCCACCTTGTCCAGCATCGTCCGAAAAGCGCCGATTGATTTGTGGAAGAAATCGGGTTCCTCGGTGCCCATGCCGAGCCAGAGCAGCTTCACCTTTTGATTGAAGGCCGCTCCGTTCTTAAACCTCCCATTGAAAGCCGTCGCTGGATCAAGCGGATCGCCGCTCAGGCCGTTCATCGTGCCGCTGAATCCGGCCATGTACGCGAAGGTGTCCAGATGGCCCGTCGCCAGGTGCAATGCCTGATTGGCTCCCATCGACAGGCCGGCCATCGCCCTATGATCGCGGTCGGGAATTGTCCGGAACGTCGAGTCGATCATGGGGATGACCTCTTTGATCATCACATCTTCGAAGGCGCCGATATCTGCGAATCGCCCCGAAGGGGGCGGCCCGAACGGCCCGGCGGGCACGGAGGCGTAGCCGTTGTCCATCACGATGATCATGGGCACGGCCTTCTTCTCCGCAATCAGATTATCCAAAATCAGGTTGGCGTGCCCCTGGAATATCCATCCGGTTTCGTCTTCGCCCATGCCGTGCTGCAGATAGAGCACCGGATAGCGCGCGCTGAGGTTGGTATCGTAGTCTGGCGGCGTGTAGACGAAGCAGCGCCGCCACTGGCCGGTGATCTTCGAGTGGTAGATGCGGATGCGGACATCGCCGTGCGGCACATCCATCGCCAGGTAATAACTCACGCCGTCCTCGGGTATATCGATGCCGCTCGCGTCCATTCCCATGCCGAAGAATGTATGGCTGCCCGGATCGTTTATGCGGACCCCATCAACGTCGAGCGCGTAGTAGTGGAAGCCCACAACCAACGGAGGTGTAGTTGCGCTCCACACGCCGTCGTTGCCGCGTGTCATGGGGAACTTCTTTCCGGTGATGTCCACATCCACCGAGTGAGCCGTGGGCGCCTTGAGCTGGAAGGTCACACTATGGTCCGACAGAATGCGCGGATACTGCGCCCCCATCACATTTGTAGCAGCGGGTTTGGCGTCCTCAATGGCAGAGGCGCGGATACCTTCCGGCGAGCGGCGCCAGGCGAAGTAGGCATCCAGCGTCTTGAGTCCCTCCGCGTTAGGAACGGGCCCGGTGTGCGGTGTTCCAGCAAAGTACATCAACTCGGGACGCTGATCGCTGAAGGCCGGCCACTTGGGCATTCCCTTGCCGTTTGGATTGCCATACTTGGCAAAGTTGGTCCAGTAGGTGACCATCGCGTCGGAGATCACGTGATCGGTCGCGCTGGGCACGCTGGGCACTTCGTTCGGCAGGTCGTTCAAATGGCCAAAAACATACGGAACCTCACGGCCATGCCATGCGCCAAAGCCTTCATGCTCCGAACCTGCGGGAAAATCCGGATGCTGATCAAAGTAGTAGTAGTAGACCTTGGAAGTACCCATCTTGGACTGCAAACGCGCCCATATCCAGGTAGGCCAACCGAAGGTCGCATCGCGGCTCAGGTCGCGCGCTGTCTTGGGCACGGTGTCTTTGCCTGCCGGATAATCCTTGAGCAGGCTGTTGGCGAATGGGCCGTAGCGTTTGCGCACGCCGTCGATATACGCCTTGGGCGAGCGGTCGTGCGAAAAGCTTGCCCCTTCATCCGAGTTATATCCGATGAGGACGGGAACGTCGTTGAATTTCTTAGCGACATAGAGCAAATACTGATCGTTGGGGATCACCCACCCGTCGACATTAGGCCATGCCATGCCGCGCTGGGCTGCAAGCAGCTTCTCCGCCGGCAGCTTGCGAAGCTCCGCGAGGGAGTTGACTCCAGCGTTGATCTGGAAAGCCAGACCATCCTTCTCGGCAATGGCGAGAGGGCGCATATTCTCGCCCGGCCCACCCGCGTCACGCGGGGGCCCGAAGGAGCCACCGCTCTCCGAAATTGCCCCCTCAAAGAGTCCCTTGGCCAGCGGCGAAGCGCACAGCTGACTCACGGCAATGCCTCCAGCCGACTCGCCAAAGATGGTTACCTTGTTCGGGTCGCCGCCGAAGGCAGCTATGTTCTTCTTGATCCACTGCAGAGCGGCGATCATGTCGAGCAGGCCGTAGTTGCCCGAAACGTGCTCAGGCGACTCGGTGCTCAGTTCCGGATGCGCCAGAAAACCGAGCGGTCCGACGCGATATGCGATGGAGACCAGCACCACGCCCTTTTTGGCCAGCACCTCGCCGCTGTAGCCGGGGATCGAAGTGGCGCCGCCGGCAAAGCCTCCGCCGTAGATCCAGACCAGCACCGGGACCTTCGCGGAGGCGGACTTCGCCGGGCTCCATACATTCAGATAAAGGCAGTCCTCGCTCATTGCGGGAGCCGGGCCGGGGCCAAAGCGGCCCTGTACACATTCCGGCGCGAATTTGTCCGCAAGGCGCACGCCCTCCCACTTGGCCGCCGGTTGCGGAGCCCGCCAGCGCAGCTCGCCCACCGGAGGCGCGGCAAAAGGAATGCCTTTGTATACGGTGAGTCCATCTTCCTTCGTGCCCTGTAACAGGCCCTGTTCAACTTTCGCAGTAGGAGCCGCGGCCCAGCTCGTCCAGGAAACTGCCGCGATAGCGATTGCAAGCAAAACCGTTTTCATTTTCGATTTCCTTTCCTTGCCAGAATGTGCTGGATCGCGAACTCGCAGGCGTCATCCACCGCTCTATTCATTCCTTATGAAGCGCGACCCTCTACTCCACCGCATACGAATAGATGCTGACGCTGAAGGGAGGCGCGTCGATCGTCTCAGACAGGGCGCCCAGCTTGTGCTCGTCCACGAAGACCTCCGGCGTCGTTCCTACGGCGACGACGGCATTTATGCTCTTCGGCGCCATCTGCCACATCTTGCCTGCGCTCGCGAGCTTCACGCCGTTGATGGCGAGCTTCATCGAGGCCTCCGCATCCGATGGGTTCAGCACGGCGATGGTGAAGGTCTTTTTGTCTTCGCTGAAGGCGGCAACTACGTCGAGCGGATAAGTGTCGCTGCCGGGATTCACCGCGGGTTGATCGCCTCCGGCAGGAAAAATCGGCTTGGGCTGCGGTGAGTCGCCGGAGACCTCCACCGGAATCGTGCCGAAGTGATCGCGGTACATCTTGAACAACAGGCCCGTCGGATTCAAGACAGCCTCCGTCCGGGTCTCGCTCATCATCGCCGTAGCGAAGGTGAATGCGCCGAGTTGAAAAATATCGGAGTGGCGGAACATCTCATGGAAGGCCCAGGCATAGGCTGGAACCACCTTGTAGGAGTTGCGGGGCGAGCCGAAGTCCATGTAGGCCCATTCATCGATGGCGATGGGAACGGGCTTGGCGCGAAGCGCGGGAATGCGTTTGAGGTACTGCTGGTAGTGTTCATATTTCGCGCGGACTTGCACAGCCGGCGCGCGCTCCCACTCGATGAACGACAGAGGAGGATCGATCGGCACCTTCTTCTGCAGCTTCATGTCAGTATGCTGGGTGCCGGATGCGTAGTAATGTTCGCTCACCATGTCGATGTTATCGAGGCAGTGGAGGAGCATTTGACCGGTCCAATCAGCAGCGGAAAGATAATCGGGAACATATTGGCCATTGATGCGTCTAGACTGATCGGCGCCCTCCATCACGTCGGGCATGGCGCCGGCGGCGATCAGCTTGATTGTGGGATCGACCTGCTTCATGGCCTTGGCGAAGAGGTTGTGCTTTAGCTCGAACTGCTCGAGAGACATCGCGCCCATCTGGTAATCGCCCCAGGGCTCGTTGCCGACGCCCCAGAGCTTGACGTTGTATGGCTTCGGATGTCCGTTGGCGGCGCGCCATTTTCCCATCGGCGTAGTGACGGCGCCATTGGTGTATTCGACCAACTGGCGAGCGGACCACTCGTCGCCAAAGCCGGCATTCACCGTGATGTAAGGATCGACGCCGAGCAGGCGGCAGAGCGTGAGGAACTCGTCCGTGCCTACATCGTTGGGTTGAACGGCATGCCAGACCGGGTCGAAGATCGGCGGCCGCTTGTCGATGTCGCCGACGCCATAGCGCCACTCGTAGGCGGAGACGAAGTTGCCGCCTGGAAAGCGAAGGACGCCGAAGCGCAACTGCTTAAGCGCGGCAATCACTTCCGCGCGGAAGCCTTCGATATTGTCGGCCGGCATCAGCGAGACCGCGCCTACATGAAATGACCCCTTCCCTGTCCCCGTGATCTCCATGCGTGCATCGTCGTTATCGGCCTTGGCCTCGAACTTAAGAGGAATCTTGCTATAGGAGGTCCCCAGAATGTGGACGGTCACAGTCTGGCGGTCGGCGGGCTCCTTACCCCAGATCAACGCGACCTTAACCACAGTCCCAGGCGTGCCGGCCAGCACGATGCGGCCTGTGTACGCCTTCCCCTTGCGCACAACAATGCCCAACTCTCCGATTCCATGCGGCGTCTTGGCGTCGAGTTTTACCAGCGGAGTGTGATCGCCGGTATACGGATTCTTGGTGTCCATCGTAACCACGCCGTCTCCGCCGATTGGCGCCCACCACCGCGTAATGGGACGGCGGAATCGGGGATTGCCCGCCGCGTTTCCCATCAGCGGCGGCGGTGTGGGCGCGGTTGCCGCTACCGGATAAAAGAACTTGCGGTCGGCCAGCAGTTCAGCCCATACGCCCGTGTTCACGATGTCGCCGCCGTGCTCCAGAAACTGCCCATAGATGTACTTCGAGATCGGCGCGCCGGTCTTCGACGCGTCAATCGCAACATTCACCACAGGCGTCTGCGCGGCGGAAACTATGGAGAGAAAGAGCGCGGCAAGCAACATTGCCGGCACCTTTATCGTGGATATTCTGATTGCTGAATGCATGGAAAATAGCTCCTTAGCAAAACTTGGTAGACGATTGTTATTGCTCCAGCGAGAGGACCGTCACCGACTTCGGCTCAACTGTCAGCGCCAACCGGCCGCCTTTCACAGTTGCGGAAACTGGCTTCGGCACAACGGCGTTGGGCGCAGTGAAAGTGTTCACGCTATCGACGGCAGGCGCAGTCAACGTCTCTCCCTTCGCCGATATGACCGTCATACCGGCGATCTCAGCATCGATTTCAAGCGGCTTTTCGGGATCAAGATTTGTGATTTCGAGCCACAGCTTGCCCGATGCGTCCCTGGCGGCGAGTGCATCCACGCGCGGCAACGTGACGCCATCGCGATGCACTGTGCCAGGATCGAAATCGACCGGAATAAACGTCGCGTCCTGGAACGGTACATACATCTTGTAGACGTAGTATGTCGGTGTTAGAACCATCTTCTCCTTGTCCGTCAGGATCATCGACTGCAGCACGTTGACCATCTGGGCGATGTTCGCCATGCGCACGCGGTCGGCATGATGCGCGAAGATGTTCAGGTTTAGCGACGCCAAAATCGCGTCTCGCAAGCTGTTCTGCTGGACAAGAAAGTGCTCGTTCGTGCCGGGCAGCGGTTTATACCACGCGCCCCATTCGTCCACTACCAGCGCGACCTTCTTCTGAGGATCGTACTTGTCCATGACGGCTTCCTGCATGCGCAGGAACTCATCCATGAACAATCCTGACTTCAGCGTCTTGATGTAATCCTCAACACCGAAGCCTGTCGAAGCCATCGAGGGCGGCCAGCCCGACGGAATGGTATACCAGTGCACCGAAAGGCCGTCGAAATCCCAGGCCCAGTCGTGATGCTGCCAGGCCTTCATCACGGCCTCGGTCCACTCGGTCTCGGGAAAGCCGGGGCCGACGGCGATCTTGAGCATTTGGTTCTTGTCCTGCTGAACTGGATTCATGTTCCTGACAAAGTGGCTGTAGATCTTGAGCTGGCTCAGATAGTAATCCACCGTCATATCGCCGCCGCAACTCCAGCTCTCGTTGCTGATGCCCATCATGCCTACCTTGTAAGGGTCGGGATGACCGTTGGCGGCACGCTCTTTCTCAAGCGCCGTGGGAGCCGCGGCAGTCATGTACTCCAACCATTCGGCCGCTTCCCGCGGAGTCCCGCTTCCAACGTTGACCGATACGTAGGCCTGGCTGCCGATCTGCTGGATAAAATCCATAAATTCGTCGGTGCCGAAGGCATTCGTGTCGACCACGCCGCCCCAGGTGGAGTTGAGCGTGGCCGGCCTCTGCCCGGCTGGGCCAACTCCTTTGCGCCAATGGTACTCATCGGCAAAGCAGCCGCCCGGCCAGCGAACGTCGGGCACCTTCAACTCACGCAGGGCGGTAACAACGTCCTTGCGGATTCCGCGAGTGTTCGGAATGGTGGAATCCGGGCCAACCCAGATGCCCTCGTAAAGGCCATGCCCGAGATTTTCCGCGAACTGGCCGAAGATGTTGCGGTTGATCTTCGCTCCAGCCTTGGATACGTCGATGGCGAGATGAGTACTTTGAGCCGCCGCGAATGATGCGGGCAGAATTGCGGCCATGAGGCCCAAACCGAGCAGAAGCTTACGCATTAAGAGTTCCTCCCTGAAACGAAGCCGGCGGTCGGTTGAACAGGCAAAGAAGGCGCGCCACACCCCGGCCATCGAGTTCAGAAGTCCGTTCTTTGTACTCTGTTCCCGCTCATCTTGACGATCTGGAAGAGAGATAAGACGCGGCAATACAAATAAATCACTTTATTATGATCGATAGTGTCGATATGTGTCCAGCCAAGGATGAATGGGGGTATGATACCATTCGTTTGGCCGGACATCGCCAGCGATTTTCATGCCGGAGCAGGTTGAATGTCCCGAAGAGCGGCTTGTTTGAAATGGAGGATTGAAGAGATGAAATTCGTAATGATTCCCATCCTGATTGCGGCGAGCTACTGCTGCGCACAGAACACCGGCGGCTTCGAGCCCGCATCCACGAATGTTTGGGGAGCGGCGTATCCCCGCGTCGACGCAAGCGGCAGAGCCGAATTCCGGGTGAAAGCCCCGGACGCGACAAAGGTTGTGGTGAACTTCTGGAGCCAGCCTAAGCTGGAGATGGTGAAGCAGCCCGATGGATTCTGGACCGCGACCTCCGCGCCGATGGTGCCGGGCTTCCATTACTACACGTTCATCGTTGACGGTGTGGAGGTGAACGATATGGGCAGCCATGCCTTCTTCGGCGGCGGCAAGGACGTGAGCGGAATCGAAATACCCGAGCCGGGATCAACCTACTATCTGCCGCAGGATGTTCCCCACGGAGCCGTCCGCGAGATCTGGTACTTCTCAAAAGTCACCGGAAGCTGGAGGCACGCGCTGGTATACACCCCTCCGGGATACGATGTGCATACGCATGTGCGCTACCCGGTGCTGTACCTGCAACATGGCGGTGGTGAAGACGAAACCGGGTGGACGAAGCAAGGCCACGCCAATTTCATTCTCGACAATTTGATCGCGAGCGGCTCCGCCAAGCCCATGATCATCGTGATGGCCTACGGCTATGCGCGGCGCGCCGGCTATGTCGAACCCGATCTGACCGGGAAACCCTTCGGCTCGCCCGAGATGATGAAGGCGATGCAGGAGATGTCACAGGCCTTTGAAGACGATTTGACGCAGGTACTGATCCCCTTCGTCGATGCCAACTTCAGGACAATTGCGGACCGCGATCATCGCGCCATGGCCGGGCTTTCGATGGGAGGAATGCAGACTTTCCAGGTCACATTCGATCATCTCGATCTCTTCTCTTATATTGGAGGATTCAGTGGCGCGGGCGGGATGCAGATGATGCGCGGCGATCAGAAGTTCGATCTGAAGACAGCCTTCAACGGCGCGATGGCCGATCCTGACGCCTTCGCCAAGCGAGTGCACCTGCTGTGGATTGGAGTAGGGACCGAAGAGCCTGCCATGATGCACGCCGGCATCGTAAAACTGAACAATACGCTGGATGATGCGAAGATCAAGCACGTCTTCTATGAATCGCCGGGCACCGCTCATGAGTGGCAGACCTGGCGCCGCGATCTGAAGGACTTCGCGCCCAGGCTCTTTCAGTAAAGCTCCTCTGAGCGCTAAGGACTATGATTGTCTATGGAAAATCCGAACTGGTTTTCCATGAAGCGTGGCCTTTCACCTGACTTGAAATAGACCATTATGGTCTTGTAGGAGAGACGTGCGAACAGCCAATTTTCGAATTGCTATTGCGGTAATTGCTTTCCTAGGCGTATGCCGGTTGTGGTCCCAAAGTTCCGACCAGCCTGCGTATTTGAACCCCTCGCTGCCCGCGGAACAACGCGCTGCCGATCTTGTTCACCGCATGACCGTGGAAGAAAAGGTTTCGCAGCTCGTGAATCAGTCGCGCGCGGTGCCGCGGCTGAAGATTCCGGATTACGACTGGTGGAGCGAGGCCCTGCATGGCGTGCAAAGGCCCGGAGCCACCGAGTTTCCCGAGCCGGTCGCCCTAGCCGCTACCTTCGATCCGGATTCAGTTCACCGCATGGGCACGGCCATCGGAATCGAAGGAAGGATCAAGCACGTTCAGGCGATGCGCCAAGGGCATAGCAATGTCTTCGAAGGGCTGGACTTCTGGACGCCGAACCTCAACATCTTTCGCGATCCCCGCTGGGGACGTGGACAGGAAACCTACGGGGAGGATCCCTTCCTGTCGGCGCGCATGGGTGTCGCATTCGTCACCGGAATGCAGGGAGACGATCCGAAATACTATCGCGTGATTGCAACTCCGAAACACTTTGCTGTGCACAGCGGGCCCGAACCGATTCGGCACTTCATGGACGTGGACGTGAGCAAGCATGATGAACTGGACACCTACCTGCCGGCATTCCGCGCGGCTGTAACAGAAGGCAAGGCCGGCTCTGTCATGTGCGCCTACAACAGCATCAATGGGCAGCCTGCCTGCGCAAACGAGTTTCTGCTGCAGGACCAGTTGCGGGGCAAGTGGAATTTTCAGGGCTATGTAGTTTCCGATTGCGATGCCGTCGTCAACATTTACCGCGATCATCATTTTACGAAGACGCAGCCTGAGGCTTCCGCATTGGCCATTCAGCGCGGCATGGATAACGAGTGCATCGATTTCGCAAAGGTGAGCGACGATCACGATTACAGGGCGTACTACGATGCCTATAAGCAAGGCCTTTTGAAGGAGAGCGAGATCGATAGAGCGCTGATCCGGCTCTTCACGGCGCGGATGAAACTGGGCATGTTCGATCCGCCAGAGATGGTTCCGTATTCGAAGATCGATGAAAAGGAACTTGACAGCGCTGAGCACCGAGCGCTGGCGCGTGCTCTTGCCAACGAGTCCATGGTGCTGCTCAAGAATGACGGCACTCTTCCGCTGAAGCAGGGCGCAATCAAGATTGCGGTGGTGGGGCCCCTGGCAGACCAGACGAAATATCTGCTCGGCAACTACAACGGCGATCCGACGCACACCGTTTCTGTGCTGGAAGGGCTCAAGGCGGAGTTCCCTGAAGCGCAGATTGCGTTCGTGCCCGGAACGCAGTTTCTGCGCACCGATGGAGATACAGCTCCAGAGTCTGCGCTGACAACCTCTGAGGGAAAGCCGGGTCTGACGGTCCAGTTCTCAACTGGAGGCGGGTTCCCGGACAAGGGTACTGTGCTGGCGACGCGGCAAGTGGGCAACGCCGATTTGAAGACGGAAGAGATTCCTCAAGAGGCCGCAGGCAAATATCCGCTGTCGGTCGAGTGGAACGGTTTTCTAACTGCGAACGAAACCGGCGATTACAGCATTGGTATGCGGGGCAAAGGCGAGTTTGCATTGGTCATTGTTGATGGTAAGCCGCTGGCGATGCAATACCTGAGCAGCGAGCACTCGCAGGCAAAGACCGGACATATTCACCTTGAACAAGGGAAGAAGGTGTCAGTCAAGGTCATGTATCGGCCGGCTAAGACCGGCTCTGCCGAGGCGCAGTTGATCTGGAAAAAGTACGATCCCAGGCCCAGCCCTGAGGCAGTCGCCGCGGCGAAGAACGCAGACGTTGTCATCGCGGTCCTCGGCATCACAAGCGACCTCGAAGGTGAAAATATGCCGGTCAATGAGGAGGGATTCAAGGGCGGCGACCGCACCAGCATTGATCTCCCGAAACCGGAAGAGGAATTGCTCGAAGCCGTAACGGCGGCGGGAAAGCCCGTGGTCCTGGTACTGGCGAACGGAAGCGCGCTGGCGGTGAACTGGGCCAACCAACACGTGAACGCGATTCTCGAGTCATGGTACCCGGGCGAAGAAGGCGGCGCGGCAATTGCGGAGACTCTATCGGGGAAAAATAATCCTGCTGGCCGCCTGCCGGTGACCTTCTACACCGGGATAGAGCAACTGCCGGAGTTCGAAGATTATTCGATGCAGAATCGCACCTATCGCTACTTCAAGGGCAAGCCTCTGTACACCTTTGGCTATGGCTTGAGCTATACGACCTTCTCGTACACTGATCTGACGCTCCCGAAGGCTGCGATCAGCGCGGGTGACCCACTTATAGCAGAGGTGACGGTCACAAATACGGGAAGGCGAGAGGGCGATGAGGTGGCGCAGCTTTACCTTAGCTTTCCGAGCGTGCCCGGCGCACCGTTGCGGGCTTTGCGCGGCTTTAAGCGCGTGCACCTGAACCCAGGTGAATCGCAGAAGGTGCGCTTCGAGCTGAAGGATCGCGATCTGAGCATGGTGAGCGAAGTGGGCGATCCGATCATTGCGGAAGGAATTTATTCGGTTTCAATTGGCGGAGGCCAGCCGAATACGGGAGCGCCGGTGGCTACAGGAACATTTCAGGTAGTGGGGACGAAGACGCTGCCTGAGTAAGCAGATTTGGCGGCCCTTTATGAAACACGCTCTAGTACATTGAGTAAAGAGGTTCAATCGCATGATCTCCAGATTCATACCTGCACGGATTGCCTTCTTCCTTCTGCTCATTGCGCCTGCAGGCATTACGCTCGCTCAGCCCACGCCCGCGGTCGCGCCTGCAGCAGCGCCCGCGGCCGCCAAGCCGCTTCCGTTCATCAGCCCGATCTTCGGCGACAACATGGTCTTGCAGCGCGGCAAGCCGAATACCATCTGGGGATGGTCTGAGCCGGGAGACAAGATCAAGGTTGAAATTGGGAATGAGACGGCCACTGGCGTCGCTGGAGCCGACCGCCGCTGGCAGGTGACGGTTCAGCCTCCTCCCGCAGGCGGCCCCTACACCATCAAGATCACCGGCCATGAAACTGTAGAACTGCACAACGTGCTGGTCGGCGACGTCTGGCTGTGCGGCGGCCAATCCAATATGCAACTGCCTCTTCAGTTTACGCGTAACGGTGCGGAAGAAGTGAAGGCGGCCAACTATCCGGAGATTCGTTTTTTCTCCGTGGAGGGACATCCTGCCTATCACCACACCGACATAATCGAAGGAAGCTGGAAGGCTGTCTCTCCGGAGACCGCTGGCAGGCTTTCCGCGGTCGGGTATTACTTCGCGCGCAAGATCCAGCAAGAGATCCATGTACCTATCGGCCTGGTCGTGGATGCGCTGGGCGGAACGCCGGCGGAAGCCTGGACAAGCGCCGAAGCTCTTCGCCCCCTTCACGATTTTGATATTCCATTGGCGGAGCTGCAGAGACTGGCCGCTGAGGGCGCGCCCGAATACGGCAACTACGTGATGCACTGGTATGACCAGTACGACGTGGGACTTAAAGGAAACTGGGCTGCTCCGGATTTCGACGACTCAAACTGGCAGACGGTGGATGTGCCGGGCGGCTTCAAGGAACTGGGTATTCCGGACACGCCTGCGGTGGTTTGGTTCCGAAGAGAAATTGATTTGCCGAATCCGCTGCCCGCGGGGATGCCCCTTATCTTCCTTGGCTCCATCGAGCGGATGGATACGGTGTACATCAACGGAAAGTTTGTCGGTGCCAGCGCATGGGTGGAGAATCCGCGTGTCTATCCCCTGTTTGGCAATGTGCTCAAGCCCGGAAAGAACGTCATCGCCATTCGCGTTTTGAAGACCAAGCCGGACGGCGGATTCCTTGGCAAGCCTGAAGAGCTGCACCTGATGCTGGGCGACAAGTCGATCATCCCGCTGGCCGGCAAATGGAAGGGCAAGCTGAGTGTCGATGCCCGCCCGCCGCATCCCTTGCCCATTTCCTACGAGAACTGGCCGGTCATGCCAACTGTTCTTTATGAGGGAATGCTGGCGCCGATTGCGCCGCTCGCGATCACTGGCGCGCTCTGGTACCAGGGGGAGCAGAACTCGGATAGAGGTTACCAGTATCGCAAGCTTCTCCCGGTGATGATTGCCGACTGGCGAAAACTCTTCGGCCAGGGCGATTTCCCCTTCTACATCGTCAGCCTGCCGGCCTTTCAGCATCGCAGCCCGGTTCCTGTCGACGATGCATGGGCCGACACGCGGGAGTCGCAGGCGATCGCAGCTGCCTCTGTACCTAATTCCTGCCTGGCCGTCACCATCGATACCGGCGATGCGGACAGCATCCACCCCAAGGATAAACAGCCTGTCGGAGATCGCCTTGCCTTGTGCGCGCTGGCGAATTACTACGGCAAAAACGTGGTCTATTCGGGTCCGACTATAAAGTCAGTCGAGCGCCTTCCAGGAGAGATCCGATTGCACTTTGCCCACACGAATGGCGGCCTGGTCGTGAAGGGGAAGAGGCTCGAAGAATTCTCCATCGCCGGAGAAGACCGGAAATGGTATTGGGCCGACGCGCGCATCAAAGGCAAGACGGTAATCGTCTCATCGCCTTTAGTGCCCCATCCGATAGCAGTCCGCTACGCCTGGCAATCCAATCCGGCGGCGACACTGTTCAACGGAGTCAGCCTGCCTGCCGGTCCCTTCCGGACGGATAACTGGCCCGTCATCACAGAAAGCGCAAGACCGTACTGACTGCGAACAATCGCGGAAAGCCCTTTCTCAGGCCTTCCACGACAGATCAGTAACAGGAGAGCTTCAAATGATCAATCATTCCCGCCGCAATTTTCTGAAGACGGGCACTGCCGCCGCTGCCGGCTTTACTCTCATTCGTTCCCTGACGCCGGCGGAGGCCTTTTGCGCGGATGCGCCTTCTGATCCAGGCGCAAGGATAGTTCCCTTCCCGCTGGGTTCGGTTCGCCTCGCTCCCGGAATCTTCAAGGAGCAGGCGGAGATCAATGCGCGCTACCTGGATTCGCTTTCCGTCGATCGGCTGCTGCATTCATTTCGCGTCACTGCCGGCATATCTTCGAGTGCTACACCGTACAAAGGCTGGGAAGATCCTACCTGCGAATTGCGCGGCCATTTTGCCGGAGGACACTACCTGTCGGCCGTCGCTCTGGCTTCAGCCACTTCCGGAAACGATGTTCTCAAGAGGAAGGGCGAAGATCTGGTCTCCGGCCTTGCCTTATGCCAGAAGAAAAATGCTGGCGGCTATCTGAGCGCCTTCCCAGCCGATTTGTTCGAGCACCTCGTTCATGGAATACCGGTATGGGCGCCCTTCTACACCTACCACAAGATTATGGCCGGCCTGCTTGATATGTATGTTCTGGCGGGCAACTCCGATGCGCTTCAAATTGCGGAAGGCATGGCCCGGTGGGTAGGAAACTACTTCATGGGAATCAGTGACGAGCAGCGTCAGCGCATGCTGCGCACCGAATACGGCGGCATGAACGAGGTCCTCGTGAATCTGGCGGCGCTGACGAAGAATAATCGGTATATTGAGATCGCCCACATCTTCGAGCAGCCCAGCTTTCTCGATCCGCTGGCAGAGCGCCGGGATGAACTTCAGGGCCTCCACGCAAATACCCACGTTCCCAAGATCATTGGCGCGGCGCGCATGTACGAGGTAACGGGCGACCGCTGCTACCGGCAAATTGCCGAGTACTTCCTTGAAGATGTGCTCACGGCACGCAACTATGCCATTGGAAACACCAGCCTTGATGAACATTGGAAGACGCCGCCGGGACAACTCAAAGGCACCCTCGGCTGGACGAACGCCGAATGTTGCGTGGCCTACAACCTGATGAAGCTGGATCGGCTCGTCTTTGGCTGGGCCGCGGACACGCGTTGGATGGATGAGTATGAACGTTCGCTCTTCAACTGCCGACTGGGAACGCAAAACGCGGATGGCTTGAAGCAGTATTTCTTCCCGCTTGCCACCGGGTACTGGCGCGCCTATAACTCGCCGGAAGAATCCTTCTGGTGCTGCACGGGGACTGGCGCGGAGGAATTCGCCAAGTTCACCGACACGATCTTCTTCCGTAGAGGCGGCGATCTTTTCGTGAATCAGTTCATCGCATCAACCCTCGACTGGAAAGAGGAAGGCCTGCTCATCGATCAGGTCACTCAATTCCCGAGCGAACAGGGAACGACTCTCAAGATCAAGACCTCGCGCCCCGTCGCCCGCACCATTCATGTGCGGATTCCGGCTTGGACCACGGATGCCGCGCAGGTGAATATCAACGGCCGCGCCTTGGAAGCCGTTGCAGATCCGGGATCGTATCTCGCGATAAATCGAGTCTGGCAAGACGGCGACACCGTCAGCATCAGCTTGCCCATGGAATTGCGGCAGGAGGCGCTGCTCGGCGATGACACCGTCGCTGCTGTCTTATATGGTCCGCTGGTTCTTGCCGCGGACCTGGGACCCGGTCCGGCTGACGGCCCGAGCAAGATCATCCATAGCGGAGAAACAGTCCCGAAGAACCTGCCCGCGCCGAAGAAGTTGCCGAAGGCGGCCGCAAGTCCAGACACAAAGGCAGAGCAATGGGTTCAGACTCAATCCAAATCGGAGCTGCGTTTCAAGGTCGGTGGAGAAAGCGCGAAATACGACTTGATGCCGATGTATCAAATTCGCGATCAGCGTTACGCGGTCTATTGGCAAACAGAGAATCCCAAAAAGAGTTCCTAGATGACTCCTCGCGGGATTTCTTCACAGAAAGGTGTAATGCGATGATCTTCCGGTCTTCTGAAGCAGGCGCGATGCCGTTCGTTCCGCCTATCGTCCGTCTATTTATGCCGTTCTTATTCCTGCTCGGCCTCGCGAACAGCGCCCTGAGTCAGATGCCGGGCCAGCAGATGCCCGGCTTGTCACCCATTGCGGCGCAACAGACTGAGCATGGATTGCGCGCCACGATGGGTTCTGAGGTGCTTGAGGTTACGGTTTGCGGCGCTTCTGTGATCCATGTGCTTGCAAAGCCCGATGCGGCGGCGCAGACCGGGCCACAGCCATGGATGCTTGATGCAAGCCAATCCTGCGCGGGCGCTCCGTTCCAGTTCACGCAAAATGCCAAGTCGGCAACGCTCAAAACGGAAAAGCTCGAAGTAGCCTTCAGTCTTGAGCGTGGCAATCTTTCCTTTCGTGCGGTGAATGGAGGCGCGCTGCTGCGGGAAGGAAACAGTTTGCCGCGATCATACGAGCCTGAGCAATTGAATGGCGAGAGCACCTACCGGGTCACCGACCGCTTCTCTCCCACGCCGACGGAGGCGCTCTATGGGCTCGGGCAGCATCAGAGCGGCATGTTCAACTACCGCGGCGCGACTATCGAATTGGGCCAGAACAACACCGACGTCGCCATTCCTCTGCTGGTATCGAGCAAGGGGTATGCGCTGATGTGGAACACGGCGTCCCTCACCTACGTCGACAATCGCTTTCCAAGCGAACTCGCGCTCAGCGCCATCGCCGGCAAGTCGATTGACTACTACTTCATCTATGGTCCGGAGATGGATACGATCATCCATGAATACCGTTCCATGACCGGACACACGCCAATGCTGCCCAAGTGGGCCTATGGCTTCTTTCAATCGAAAGATCGCTACATTTCGCTCGACGAAATTCAGAAGATCGCGCGGTGCTACCGCGACGAGCACATTCCGCTGGATGCGATGGTGCAGGATTGGTTCTGGTGGAAGATCGAGGGCGATCCGGAATTCAACGCCAACTACCACGATGTGCCCAAGGATCTCGATGCCCTGCACAACGAGAATGTGCATACCATGATCTCCGTGTGGGGCCTGCTTGATCCCAACTCCGAAACCTATAAGACACTGGAAGAGAAACACCTCCTCATTCCCGGAGCGCACGTCTATGATCCCAGCAGCCCGGAGGCACGCGACATCTATTGGAATCGGCTGCCCGGCAAACTCTTTGCGCAGGGATGGGATGCCTTCTGGCTCGATAGCGCCGAGCCGGAAGAGTATTGGCCGCACATGGGCGACGCCATCCTGCGCAACAAGCAGCTTGCCATCGGCAACGGCGCGGAGTACACCAATGTTTTTCCGTTGCTTCATACCCTCGGCGTGCAGGACCATTGGAAGGCAACCACAGACCGCAAGCGCGTCTTTCTGCTTACGCGCTCCGCGTTTCTCGGTCAGCAGCGCGTTGGCGCGACGGTGTGGTCTGGAGATGTGTACACCAGCTATTGGGCGCTCTCGCATCAAGTGCCCGCCGGGCTGAACTTCGCGCTCAGCGGCTATCCGTATTGGACAACCGATATCGGAGGCTACTGGCCTGCCTTCCCCGGCGCCGTCGAACAGCCTGCCTATCAGGAACTCTATGCGCGCTGGTTCGAGTTCGGAGCGTTCTGCCCCATCTTCCGCACGCACGGCCATCGGCCCAACAACGAGATTTGGATCTACGACAAGGTCGAGCCCGCGCTCATCCGCTACGACAAGCTGCGCTATCGCCTCATGCCGTATATCTACTCGCTGGCATGGAAGGTCACGAGCGAGGATTACACCATCCAGCGCCCGCTGGTCATGGATTGGCGCACGGACGAGAAGACGTGGAATATCGGCGATGAGTTCATGTTCGGCCCCTCCATCCTCGTCAATCCAGTTCTGAAAGCCAACGCTACTCATCGCAGCGTCTATCTGCCCCCGTCTCCGAAGTGGTATGACTTCTGGACCGGTGCGGCGATCTCAGGAGGGCAGGAGATCGAAGCCGATGCGCCGCTGGATCGCATGCCGCTCTACGTGCGCGCTGGATCCATCCTTCCGATGGGACCTGAAATCGAATACGCCGCGCAGAATCCAGGCGGTCCCATTGAACTTCGCATCTATCGCGGAGCGGACGGCCAATTCGATCTCTATGAGGATGCAGGGGACAGCTACGACTACGAGAATGGTCTGCATTCCGTGATTCCCATTCGCTGGAACGATAGTGCCGGTCTCTTGACGATTGGCGGACGCCAAGGTTCCTTCCCGGGAATGGTTGAGAAACGCACATTCCGGATCGTGGTGGTTAAACGCGGACACGGCATTGGCGGCGAGGTGACAACCGCCGCGGATAAAGAGATCACATACGAAGGCAACCAGACCCAGGTAAGCCTTCGCTAACAATAAGTGTCGGGGGTGTCAATCACATCCAGGGAAATTGTAAGCCTAATCAACGCACAGGCAAAAATCCGGATATAATTCCTCAATCGTGAGCCCGCGCAATTCTATCCATCTAACTGTGTCTGTGATAATTGGCCCTGCCGACAAATTGGACAGCTGTTGAAAGACTTCATCGGGAGATGTTTTCGCACGATGGACCAAGTCTTTGAGCAAATCGTCGATATATTCTTGATCAAAATCATAAAGATACCGCACTAGAGTTGTGTCATTGTATAGCTTGAGACCCGCGTCGTCTCTGACCGCCAACAAAAACACGATCCCTTCCGTCGACTCTATCATCGACTCCGGACGGCGGTATTTTATCGTACATATCCGCGCTCTTGACTCCGAGGGCGCATTTTGCCTTGCTATGGTCATTCCTCTCCTTGATGCTATCCACCATACCCAGTATAAGATACACAACATTCTTTATCAAAACCGGATCGGGAATTTGGTACGAAAAACGCTCAAACTCCAAACGTGCCCCTGCCGTGCACCATCCCTCCGGTAAACTGCTGATAACACTAGAAAGCGCGGTCAGGTCAAGGGATTGAATCGCTCTTTGAATCTTATCGGCATTTTCTACGTTTGCATTATCATGAGCATAAATGCGAGGATCCAGGTACCGGGATGCCATATAATTCGGAAATCCACCTCCAGCTGCTCCGCCAAAGAGATGGCCATGGTCGATGAAGTAAGCTTCATATGAGAGGATATTCCGCTCAAGAAAAAGAGCCTGACGATTGTCGGTATGTCCACATAACATATCCAAAACCCATGCTGTCCAGAAATCTCTTCGATTTCTGATTCGGCTGAAACTATGCGCCGGCAAAATTTCATATAACGCTGTATTTCTCAAGCTCAAATATCGGGAGCCAAAGCACCAACTGGCCATGGGCCTACGCAAGCCGTTCTCTGTTTCCATCCAGCATGCTGGATTTCGGTCGAGAAAGTCCTCAGAGACGTACACCGGACGCCACTCAGGCACAAACAATCCAGCGCCCCGGAACAGCTCGGTTCCCAGCGCCTCATTGAATAGCAAATTTGAACCTTGAAGATTGTTAAGGAATTTGATGACATAGAAAAAACCGTCATCTGCACGTACTAAAATCGGCTGCGATCCCCCACGAAGCTTCCGAATATACACTATAGCCTTAATACACTTGTTTTGGTCCACCGCTCCCCCTTAATCGACGCATAATAAACAATGCGTCAAACTACGTGCATTGAGTACGTACGACACATCTGGGAGCTAGATCGCACAAATTACTCAACACATTTGCGCCTCAAGTACAACAATGATCAGAGGCAGCTACCTCATGACGTCTGAGGATATAGTGGAGATGCATAGACATAATCTTAACTGAAGGGAAACAATGTCAAGAGTATCCATTGTATTATTGCAATAAAATGTGGATATCTCGTCTTATTCTGTGGAAAACTCTTCGCCCAGAAGCATAATTGTATTTCGGCAGACTTCAAATGTTACGCAATTAGAGCGCATTCAGTCACAATTCCGAAACAGTCCCAATTTTGGTATACTCGTAGAGTTCACCACTGTGCGGAGGTGGCGAAATTGGCAGACGCACCAGCTTGAGGTGCTGGCGCCCATTGGGCATAGGGGTTCAAGTCCCCTCTTCCGCACCAATATTCTCTCGTCCGGGCCTGCCGGACTGACATGGAAAGCAGCCTTAAAATGAACCTCCTTCTCATCTTCGTCGTCGCAGTGCATATTCTCGTGAGCATTTTTCTGATCTTCGTCGTGCTCTTGCAGCAGGGCCGTTCGGCCGACCTGGCAGGCGCCTTCGGCGGCCAGGGCTCACAGACCGCTTTTGGCCCTCGCGCCGCGGCCAACGTGCTCACCCGGCTTACTACCTGGTCGGCAATCATCTTTATGTGTACCTCTATCACCCTGACCGTTCTCTACCAACGCTCCACCACGGGCTCTAAATCTGTGCTGGATAACTCCTCCCAATCTGCGCCAGCCAAGTCCGGCAAGTAGCCGACAAACCTTTTATTCCCATCCAGATGTCCAGCAACGGCAGACCACTTGGTCTGCCGTTGTTATTACTTTTACGCCTCTCCTACGATAATTTTCTCAAAGAATTTCTTGACAATAATATCTTGCAGATATATCTTACAGCTATATGAAAAACAACCGAACCGCCTACGTCATTTTCGGCATGCTCTCCATCGCGCCATCCGGCTCCGGCTACGAGATTCACAAGGCTATCGAAGAGAACTTCGGCAGCTTCTGGGGCGAGAGCTACGGCCAGATCTATCCCACCTTGAAGCGGCTGGCTTCCGAAGGACTGATTAAGCCGGTCCAGCCACCCTCCACGCCCAGGAAGCGCCGCCAGCAGTACTCATTGACCGATGCCGGGCGCGCCTGCCTGCGCGAGTGGCTGGCCAAGCCCTTTCAGAACGATCCGCCGCGCAATGAATTCCTGCTCAAGCTCTTCTTTGGCCGAGAGGCCGAGCCGGGCGTCGCAATCGCGCACGTCCGCGAGCTACAGGAACGAAACCGGCGTATGCTCACCACCCTGGAAGGGATCGAGAGCATGGCGCGAGAGAATCAATCGCAAAACCCCAACAAGCCTTACTGGATGCTCACGCTGGGCCTGGGACTGGCGCTGACCCGCGCGGCGCTCGACTGGGGCGAAGCGGCACTGGTCCAGCTTGCTGACATGGATGCTGCCGATGCCGATATCCCGCGGCCTGCCGATAACAACACCAACACGTGTGCAGCCAATGATTCCGTCGGCATCAAGGCCTGAACTCGACCCATGAGGTCCGCAACCAACACATTCAAACAATATGCGCAACTAAAGGAGAACCGCACAATGCCTACACACGTCAAATTCAACCGCTGCTCGCAGATCTTCGCCTGGGCCGCCGCCTGCCTCTTTGTCCTCGGCTTCTTCTATTCTCTCGTGGGAGAGTGGACCGGCCCCATTCTCGGCGTTTGGTTCGTGGGCACACAAAAGCCCCGGCGCGGATTTCTCTGGATGATGGCTTTTGCTTTCCTTCCCAGCCTGCTCTTCGACTGGCACAACTTCCCGCTGACCGGCCCGGAGCAGGCGCTCAAATACCTGGCCTGGACGCTGTTTGTTGCCGTGCTAGGCATTCTGCCTTTCACCTTCCATCGCCTGATCAGCCCGTGTCTTCCGGGATTCCTCTCCACGCTGCCCTTTCCACTGGCGGCAGTGGCGATCCCCGCGCTTGTCCATTCGCTGTACAGCGGCGCAGCTTCATTGATCGGGTTATCCACCTATTTTATCTTTTGGTTCGCGGCGATACTCATCTGGATGTGGAACCAGGAATTTCGAGCCACCGGCATCGTCTTTGCAGTGGGCTTCGTCGTTGCTGGAGTTCTCGGACTCCTCCGCTATTTAGGCTTTGCCGCGCTGCCGATCAATCTCCTCTCTGGCGTGACATTTTCCTGGATTTGCCTCGGCGCCGCTCTGTTCCTGAGCGTCTGGGCGCTCTTTCATCCGATCAGACATAAGACCTGGGCCAACCGGCCGCAGTCCGTTGCTCTGCTGCAAAGCCCCTTTACCGGGAACCCGTTGCATGTGGCCAACGAACGCGGCCGGGAAGTCCTGATCAGCAACTCTGGGGAGCGATTCCCGGTACGTAATGAAATTCCCGCCTTCCTCAGGCCTGAAGACCTGACCGGCGACAACGGCAAATACAACCATCTATATGAGGCCATCGGCGGCTTTTACGATGATACGCAGCGCGTCTTTGGCGCTTTCCGAGGCGTTGATCTGGACTCGTATTTCGAGAACTATATGAGTTTGCTCGAAGTCAAACCAGGCGATTCTGTGCTGGAGACCTCGGTGGGCACTGGTCTCAACTTCAAGTATCTGCCCCATGGTGTGAAACTCTCCGGCCTCGATCTATCGCCCGAGATGCTGGCCAACTGCCAAAATAATCTACGCCGCTGGAAGATGAACGCCGACCTTTATCTGGGCAATGCCGAAAGCCTGCCCTTTGCCGACTCCAGCTTCGACGCTGTCTTCACCGCCGGCGGCTTCAACTTCTTCAGCGATCGCGCCAAAGCCATCCGCGAGATGATTCGCGTAGCCAAGCCGGGCGGCCATCTGATGATCGAGGACGAAACCGAGGAGTACGTGAAGAGCACCTACGAGAAGATTCCATTTACCAGCAGTTTTTATTCAAACCGCAAACAGGTTGTGACGGTGCCGATTGATCTGGTGCCTCCCGAGATGGAAGACATTCACGTTGAGATGCTGAAGAAGGGCAAGTTCTACGCAATCACCTTCCGCAAACCGGCGGCTATATGATAAAACCATGATTCTGGAGAGCTTTCCCGTCGGCCCGCTTGCCTGCAACTGCACCATCCTCGGCGATCCAGAGGCCGGCGAGGCTATCGTCATCGATCCCGGCGACGAGGTGGGCCGCATTCACCGCCGGCTCACTGAGCTTGGCCTCAAGCTCAAGCAGATTCTCGTCACCCACGCCCACATTGACCACGTGGGCGGAGCGTTGCGGCTCAAGCGGCTTACTGGCGCGCCCATTCTGCTGAACGATAACGACTTGACTCTGCTGAAAATGATGGAGATGCAGGCCGGCTGGCTGGGTCTCGCCACTCCGGAGACCGCTCCGCCCGACGTGAGCCTGACCGATGGCCTCCGCGTGGGCCTGGAACACTACCCCGCTCAGGTCATCCACACTCCCGGCCATACGCAAGGCTCGGTCTGCCTCCACTTTGCCCCGCTCAAGCTGCTGGTGGCCGGCGACACGCTCTTTGAAGGCAGCATCGGCCGCACCGACCTGCCCGGAGGCAATTTCGACCAAATCCTCGATTCCATCCACACCCGCCTGCTGGCGCTGCCCGACGAAACCCGGGTCCTGACCGGCCACGGCCCCGCCACTACCATCGGCGTGGAACGCCGCAACAACCCCTTCCTGCGCGGGCAATGAGAATACAGTGGTCAGTGGTCAGATGGAGAAACCGGGATATATGCGTGACTTCAGAGGAGAAAACCTTCGGTCCGCAGAACTTCGATGCAGCGCTTCAGACCAATGTCGGTGGTCAAGATGCTCCAGTGTTTGCGTGCGACAACTGCGCAGAGCAGCATGTTGACTCGTCCGCACTCAACTCCGCGACTTCTGCATATATTGAACAAGCGCGCGGCTTCTTCGTAATCGCCGGTTGGAATGGGTTCATCTGAAAAAGCTCCAAGCGTGCGCCTCAATTTCTCGAATTGCGCCGGCTCCTTGATTCCAGAGAGCACTTCCTGCCGGATTGGGCCTATGATGGCGACGCGTCCATCCTGAATCGCATCCTGTAACGACATCACCGCCTGCTGCTCGTCGCCACTCAAAGCGCTCTTATCCTTGCGACGCAGCAAAAACGACCAGACACAACTATCAGCCAGTGTCTTCATGGCTCGATATAGATCCGGTCTAACTGGCGTATTTTCTTGTAATCGTACTCCGGATCATAGTCTATTGTCCCAGCGAGTTTCAGGATTTCCAACTGTTTGCGCCGGTTGACGTATTCCTGCAAAGCAGCGGTCACCGCGGCCTTCTTGGTCGCGTGGTGGCCGATCTGCCGCGCCTCAGCGATCAGGTTGTCATCAAGGGCAAGATTCGTCGGCATGGTTGCAACTCCTCCTATGTGTAGCATATCACACATTATGATGTGTAACAATAGGGAAGGTTCCGGGGGGCGCACAACAATAGTCAACTAGCCCGGCGACGCCGCGGCTGAACTCCGCCTCGGCCGCGAGCAGGCTCACCACCAGCCAGCCGGAGTCTGCCATCCCGAAGAAGTAGCCCGGGTGGACCCAGACGCCGCGTTCCAGAAGGGCCATCACGGTCTGCTCGTCTGGCCTGAGCGCCGGAATCCGCAGCACAGCGTACCAGCCACCCTCGACCTCCAGCCGGTTCACCCCCGGCAAACGGGCCAGTTGCCGGTCCAGTTCGGCCAGGTTGGCCGACACACGAGCCAGGATCTGCCGCTGAATCGCCGCGCGGCCTTCGAGCCAGGCCGGCATTGCGTGCTGTACCGGCGCGTTCATAGAGAGAAAGGTGTCGGCGATGACCTCCATGCGTTCCATGGCCGTGCAGGCTTCCGGTCCTACCGCCACAATCCATGCCGCCTTCATCTGCGGCAGCCCGGCAATCTTGCTCAGCCCGCTGACTACGAAGACCGGAACGCCCTCCAAACCCGCCGCAAAGCTCTTCCTTGCCCCGTTGAAGCAGTAATCCAGAAAGACCTCGTCCACAATCAGCGCCAGATCGAATTCCCGGCAGAGCTGCGCCAGCTCCGCAGCCTCCCACGGCTTGGTAAAGTGGCCGGTTGGATTGTTGGGATGCACCAGAACGATAGCCCGCGTTTGTGGTGTAATCGCGCGGCGAAAGCCCTCTGCATCGATCTGCCAGCCGTGGTCGTAAACCAGCGGCGTGGCTTTGAGGCGCACATCGTCCAGCACAGCCAGGAAGTCGAAGAGCGGATAACCCGGCTGGGCGACGAGAATCTCGCTGTCCGCATCGCAGAACAGACGAAACAGGTAGCTGTAGGCCTCACTGGTGCTGGTGGTCAGTACGATCTGCTCCGGATGGAGCTTAACGCCATGATCGGCGTAGTAGGCGCAGACCGCTTGCCGAGTGCTGAGCAGGCCGCGCGGTTGCGGATCGTAGTCCAGAGCCTGTGGATTGGTGAGCGCCGCGAGCAAAGCAGGATCGTAGGCAAAGCCGCAGCGCGTGGGGTTCGAGGCTGTCAGGTCGGCAATCGGCAACCCCGCTGCCAGACGCAGCCGGTGCGCACGCGCCAGCTCGTTCTCCTCCGTGTTCCAGTTGGTTCGCTCGGAAAAGCGCATTTGCTTACCTCACCGACAATCAATACAAGGCTGCCGCACCGCAGATGCCACAATATAAACTGGCGTCCCTTTCAACAGTACAGGATCGCAACTTGGAGGAAGATTGGCTCTGCGCGCGGTGGTCTTTGATTATGGTATCGTTCTGACCGGCCCACCGGACGCCGCCGCGTGGGCCAACCTGCTGCGCATCACCGGCCTGCCGCAAGAGCGCTTCGAGCCGCTCTACTGGAAAGATCGCCCGGCCTACGATGAAGGCAAGCTGACTGGCATCGGCTTCTGGCAGAAGCTGCTGCGCGAGGCCGGCTTGCCTCTGGATTATGCAGAAGAACTGAACCGTTGGGATGCGCGGCTGTGGACCGTCGAGAATCCCATTATGGTGGCGTGGCAACTTAAGCTCAAGCAGCGCGGCCTGCTTACAGCCATCCTCTCCAACATGGGCGAAGACGTGTTGACCAGCGTGGAGCGCGAGTTCGACTGGATTCAGAGCTTTGACTTGCGAGTCTGGAGCTGCCAGTTCGGCGCCGTCAAGCCCGATCCGGCGATCTATCATTACACGCTCAGTAAACTCGGCACTCAGCCCGAAGAAACACTGTTTATCGACGACAAGCGGCCCAACGTAGAGGCGGCGAGAGCGCTGGGTATGCAGGTAATCGAGTATTCGAGCGTAGAACATCTGCGTGAAGAGCTGATCGCCAAAGGACTGGATGGAGTTTTACCGCTTCCTGGTTAAAGCACCTGCGGTGCGGCCAGCCGCTCGCTATTCGCTCGCATTGTTTTTTATTTGAAGGCCGATGGCACGTCAGCGAGTTAGCGTGCGCTTCGCGCACATTAGCAAGTTAGCGAGTCAGCAAGTCGGCGGAACGACTCTGGAGCGATGATTGGAGTTGTTTTGGGGTAAAAACCGGATTTCCCCGGTGATTTTCGGAGGCTAAATCTCACGATGCGGGATAATTTGGGGCTAAATATTTTCCATAGGCGTTGATTCCAAACAAGTTAAAAATAATCTGCAAGGTTTTGAGGGGGATTTATACCCCCGGGGTATAGGGGGGTGGGGGTAGGGGTCCCTGGGTATAAACCTGTCACATCCCTGACAGATTAGGAACGGGGCTCTGGACTTTGTTCATGCCTTGATTGTGCGCCAGTGGTGGGTAATTATCTGCAAGGACTGGCCCGTTACACTTATCTCATGGCTCTCCGCCTCTGTGCCGCGTCCTGGCGAGCGGCTCAACCGTCCTGAGATACGGCAAGAGCCAAAAAGGTGAATTCCATGCAAGAAACAAAAGCATTGCGCGCGGCTACCTCGGCCGTGCTGGGTTTTGTCCTGGCGCTGGGCGCGGGGATGGCGTTGGGCCAGAGCGTGCCGGTGGTGACCGGCGACGCGCGGGTGGACAAGCTGCTGAGCCAGATGACGCTCAACGAGAAGCTGACACTGATCCACGGCACACAGGAAGATCCGGCGACCTACCAGGGCCAGGCCGGGTACCTGGCCGGAATTCCGCGCCTCGGTATTCCGGGTCTGCGTTTTGCCGACGGGCCTCCGGGGGTGCTGACTCGCCATCCCTCGCAGGGCGAGACGGCCACCATGGGCGTGGCTGCCACCTTCAGCCGCAAGACAGCCGAGGAGAATGGCCTGGTGATTGGCCGCGAAGCACACGCGCTGGGCATCGACGTTTCCCTGCAATCCTTTGTGAACATCGACCGCGACCTGGAGTTCGGCCGCGGCTACAACACCTTTGGCGAAGACCCGTTCCTGACCGGAGAGATGGGCGCGAGCGAGATTAAGGGAATCCAGTCGCAGCATGTTATGGCCCAGGTGAAGCACTTCGTGGGCTATGACTCCGACGGCAGCAACATCTGGGTGGACGACCAGACGCTGCACGAGGTCTACGTTGCGCCCTTCGACGCGGCTATCAAGGCCGGCGTCTCGTCGATCATGTGCTCCTACAACCGCCTCAACGGAACTTTTGCCTGCGGCAACGAGTCCACGCTCACCAAAATCCTGCGCGACGAGCTCGGCTTCAAGGGATTCGTGACCTCGGACTGGGGCGCGGTTCATGCCGTCAACTTCATCAACGCCGGCCTGGACATGGAGATGCCGGGCGAGCCGAAGCCTGGTGGAGGCGTCTTCCAAATACCCTCCTTCTTTGATTTGCAGCCGCCACCTCCTCCACCTCCGCCGCTGCCCAAGGCTCTCGCCATGATATCCGACGTGATGGCCATGTTCGGCGGCCACATTCCCGAGGAACCGGCTCCGGCACGCGGCGACTTCGGTGACTTCGGCAGAAAGCTCAATCCTGAGAAGATGGCCGAAGCCCTCAAGGACGGCACGGTTACCGAGGCCACCATCACCCGCGCCGCCGGGCGCGTGCTCTATGAGATCGTCCACTTTGGCTACCTCGACGGCCTGAGCAAGCACGAGGTGACCCCGCAGTCCATCGAGGCCAATGCCAAAATCATCGAGAAGACCGGCGAAGAGGCGGCGGTGCTGTTGAAGAATGAAGGCGGAGCGCTGCCCTTGAAGGCCGCGGATCTGGATTCCGTGGTCCTGATCGGCCCCACCGCCGGACAGGTGGACGCGATCGGCATCAACGGCGAGCGATCCGTCGGCCTGACGCAGCGGCAGGTCGGCCCCCTAGCGGCTCTGAGGAAAATCTCCGGCAACCCCAACATCCGCTTTGCGGTGGACGATGATATGACGGGCACACCAGTCCCCGCCGGCGCGCTGAGCCACGATGGCCAGCCGGGGCTGGTACGTAGCGGCTCGAGCGCGGATCAGATCGACGCGCAGATCAACTTTACCGGCGCAAATGCACTGGCGCCCAACTCGACCGTTACCTGGAAGGGCACGCTGACTCCGCCTCATGCGGGCGTTTACTGGCTCTATCTGCAGGCGCTGGGCACCAACGCCAATATCTCCCTCGACGGCAAAAGGCTAGCCAGGACCGGCGTCTCCCAAGGCGGCATCCACGGCGACATTTTGCAAGCGAACCAGGACAATGCCATTCCTACCACCGACGGCCTCGACAATGTGCGCCGCGCTGTTGAGCTGACCGCCGGGCCGCACCAGATTGAGATTATGATCAGCCCGGACAGCTCCAACTCGCCGGTGCAGGTGCGGCTCAACTGGTACACGCCGGAGCAGCGCAAGGCTGACCACGAGGCCGCCATCGCCGCCGCGAAGAACGCCAAGGTCGCGGTGGTATTCGTATGGACGCGCCTCAGCCCGGTCTTCGGCCTTCCCGGCGAACAGGACAAGCTCGTCGAAGAGGTGGCCGCGGTCAACCCCAACACTATCGTGGTTTTGAACACAAGCCAGCCGGTTGCCTTGCCCTGGGTAGACAAGGTGAAGGCGGTACTGGAAATGTGGTGGCCGGGCGATGAGGGCGGCTGGTCGACAGCCAACCTGTTGCTGGGCAAGAGCAGCCCCGCCGGACGGTTGCCGGTGACCTGGGGCAAGCGTTTGGAAGACTACGCCGCTACCGACCCCAAATATCCCGAGCGCTCCAAGAAGGGCGTGGACGGCAAGACGACCTACAGCGAAGGCGTGAACATAGGCTATCGCTGGTTCGACAAGGAGAAGATCGATCCGCTCTATCCTTTCGGCTACGGCCTCAGCTACACGACCTTCAAATACTCAGGCCTGAAAGTCGAGAAGGCCGCGGACGGCGGACTCGACGTGAAGGTGAAGATCAAGAACAGCGGCGGCGTGGATTCGGACGAAGTCCCGCAGGTTTATCTGGGCGCGTCCGCTTCAATTCCGGCTGGCGTGCAGTTCCCGGTGCGGGCTTTGGTGGGCTTTGATCGCGTTCACCTTGCTGCAGGCAAAGCAAAAACCGTAACGCTGCACGTGGCTCCGCGCCAGTTGCAGTACTGGTCGACGAAGGAAGGCAAGTGGGTGACGGCAACGGGGAAGCGCACGTTGAGCATGGGGGCTTCGAGCCGCGATCTGCGCCTGGAGCAGAGCATGGATTAGCGTTCCTTGATGCGATAACAGAAACGAAGCTGGTCCAGGATAGCGTTACGTCTATCATGGGCCGGTTTCATTTGGCTACACAAGCCAATTACACTCTTCTCATGGCGCCTCGGCTTTATGTTGCCACCAGCAATCCGGGCAAGCTGCGGGACTTCCGCGCGGCTGGCGCTGCTCATGGCCTGACGATTGAGCCGCTGTCAGAGCTGGGGAAAATTCCCGCGCCGGAGGAAAACGGCCTGACATTCGCCGTCAACGCTACGCTCAAGGCCGTTTACTACTCGCGGCTTGCGCCGGGCGAATGGGTTCTGGCCGACGATTCAGGGCTGGAGGTGGACGCGCTTGACGGCGCTCCCGGCGTGCGTTCGGCACGCTTCGCAGCCGACGCGGGCATGGTGGACTCGCCCGACGCCAACGATAACACGGACGTTTGGAATAACATGGTCCTGCTGCAGCGGCTGGCTCGAGTTCCCCCGGCGCAACGGACGGCGCGATACAGATGTGTGCTGGTGGCCGCGCGTGACGGCGTGGCCCTGCACACCGCCGAAGGAGCGGTCGAGGGGCTGATTCTGGAGGCGCCGCGAGGCACGGGCGGCTTTGGCTACGACCCGCTCTTTTATTTGCCCGAGCTGGGTCTGACCATGGCCGAAATCGATTTGGAAACCAAGCACACCCTCAGCCATCGTGGGCGGGCAATTGCGGCACTGCTGGCCCACCTGCGGTGGGGCCAATAGCTCGCTACTCGCTCGCTTGGGGTTCGTGGTTACCCAGGTCCGAAAATCCGAACCTCCACCATGGACAAAGACCTGTCCGCTGGGACCCCGGACCTGCGGCACGCGCAGACAGAGCACAAATCCTGCGGAGCGCCTTGACGAGTGTGATGTGGAACACCAATAATGAGTTAAATTCAGGTTATGCTTCCCTGTCTCTCATACCGAAACCGCCGCCACCCGGAATCTTGCCCGGAAATTGACCTATAGCCGTAAGGAGCTGACACCGCTATGGCAACCGCTCAAAACCCTGCCGCGCCTACCGTCGAGCGCGGCGTTCAGCCCCTGCGCGCAGACGAGGGCTGGTCCTTTCTCTGGCGCAAGCTGCATTCGCTGCTGGGCATTGTCCCGCTGGGTGCATTTCTGCTGGAGCATCTGCTCTCCAACTTCGAGGCGCTCAAAGGACCCATAGCATACGGGGAGCAGGTACGCTTTCTTAACAGTTTGCCGATGGTTCGCGTGCTGGAGTGGGTCTTCATTTTTCTGCCGTTGCTCTATCACGCCTGCTACGGAGTCTGGATATGGCTACGCGGCAAGTCGAATATCGTCTACTATCCCTGGGCAGGCAATTGGCTTTACGTCGCCCAGCGCTACACCGGACTGATCGCCTTCGCTTACATTGCGCAGCACGTCATCCGCCAGCGCTTCATGGGAGTAAGCCTTCCCGAGCATCCGATGGCCGCCTTCGCCAAGGTGCAGCAGGAGCTGGCCAACCCGTGGATGCTGGCCGTTTACATTGTGGCCATGATCGCCATCTGCTGGCACTTTTCTTACGGCGTATGGCTCTTCGCGGCCAAGTGGGGCATCACTCCCGGCACAAAGGCACGCAAGCGGTTCGGATACATCTGCGTGGCACTTGGGCTGGCGCTGGCGATTCTGGGCCTGGCCAGTATGTGGGCCTTTGTTGTGGACCCGAAGTACAAGAACACCCCGGAGAACCCGGCTGTCTCACTTGTAGTTGGAGGTGCCCCAGGTCTCACGCCTGAGATTTTGGATATACGCGAGCCTCATGCTGCATCCGTTTTATTCGGTCTGTTTGAGACAGTGCTCTATACAAAATCCGATTTCCTGTCCAGCGTGCCCCCTTTTTACGGCATGGAGAAAACGAGTGCGGACGAATTTCGTTTTCCATTTGCCGAACTAATGGAAGGACTTAAACATTTAGGAGGGAGCGATTCAGACGATATATTGAAAGCTAGCGACGTCGTCCTTCTCGGCGCCAAGGAATTTCACCCACCGGCTGGACTTGGTGGTGTACATTCACAGCGGTGTTATGTCCTCATTCTTGGGGGCAATAACAACGGCGATATATCCAAATATTTCCGCCAAGCCGCCTCAGAGTCGGTCGGCGGAGTGCAGGTATGGAAATGGTCGGCGCAGCTTGGTGAGTTCGGAGAAGAAGACCCAACACGACCAACCACGTTTTATGCGGCTCTGATTGACGGTTCGTATCTCTTGATCGCGAATAACCGTGAAGACCTTCAGACTGTCCTGAGTGGATTGACAGCCCCAGAGGATGCCAAGGCAATCTTAGCAGGCATTCCCGACTGGGATATGGTCAGCAGCCACAAGATATGGGGTTACAGGCATTTAGGCGACAGCAGAGTCCTCAAGACAGAGGCGGAAGGGATGTCGCTGCTAACTATTAACGCGAAGACACTTATATTTTTCGTTGATACCGATGAAAAAGAATGCGTGGTCCGCATTGTTAGCTCAGATATGGGCAGGAATTCGGCGTTAACTGATGTGGCGGCAAAAATGCTGCCCCCGTTCAAGCATCAAGGCAACGGAATTTGGGAAACAAAGTTTCCTTTTTTAGAGAATGAAGAAGGACATGAACGCCTGTTTTTACTTTTGGGTCTCTTCGGATTTGAGGTTTATGTTTGAGGATCGTCCCATAACAACGGCAACGGTCGAAAGGAAGTCACTTCATGGCAGCACCCAGAATCATCGTGATTGGCGGAGGATTGGCCGGACTTTCGGCGGTAATCAAGATCGCCGAGGCCGGGGGGACGGTTGACCTCTTCTCCATCGTGCCGGTCAAGCGCTCGCACTCGGTTTGTGCGCAGGGCGGCATCAACGCGGCTAAGAATCTGAAGGGCGAAGGCGACACTACCTGGAAGCACTTCGACGACACCATCTACGGCGGCGACTTTCTGGCCAATCAGACTCCGGTGAAGCTGATGTGCGAGGCCGCTCCGGGGATTATCGATTTGCTCGACCGCATGGGCGTGCCCTTCAATCGCACTCCCGAGGGGCTGCTCGACTTTCGCCGCTTTGGCGGCACGCTCTACAATCGCACCGCATTTGCCGGCGCGACGACCGGGCAACAATTGCTCTACGCGCTCGACGAGCAGGTGCGCCGTTACGAATCCGAAGGCAAGGTGAAGAAATATGAGGGTTGGGAGTTCCTCTCTGCCGTCATCGACTCCAAGGGTGTGGCGCGCGGCATCACCGCGCTCGACCTGCGCACCATGGAGCTGCGTTCTTTCGCGTCCAGTGCCGTGATTCTGGCGACGGGAGGCAACGGCGCAATTTTTGGCAAGAGCACTAACTCCGTGGTCTGCACCGGCTCGGCGCAATCGGCTGTATTCCAGCAAGGCGTCACGTACGCCAACGGCGAGTTCATTCAGGTTCACCCCACATGCATCCCCGGCGAAGATAAGCTTCGGTTGATGTCTGAGTCGGCGCGCGGCGAGGGCGGCCGCGTCTGGGTTCCGCGCACGCCGGGCGACAAGCGCGCGGGCAAGCAGATTCCCGAGGCAGAGCGATTCTATTTCCTAGAGGAGTGGTATCCAAAGTACGGAAACCTGGTGCCGCGCGACATCGCCACGCGCGCCATTCATAAGGTGGTCTACGAGAATCATCTTGGCATCGACGGCCAGCCGATGGTCTATCTCGACCTGACGCACATCGATCGCGCAACGCTGGACCGCAAGCTGGGCGGGATTCTCGACATCTACGAGAAGTTTGTCGGCGACGATCCGCACGATGTACCCATGAAGATTTTTCCCGGCATGCACTACACCATGGGCGGGCTTTGGGTGGACTTCTACCAGATGACCAACGTTCCCGGCATCTTCGCCATCGGCGAATGCGATTACCAGTACCACGGCGCCAACCGCCTGGGCGCCAACTCGTTACTCAGCTGCATCTATGCGGGATTCATCTCCGGGCCCATCGCTCTGAACTATGCCAGGAACGCGACAGCGCAGGATGGCGACGACGGCCATGCGGCTGAACTCACACGCCAGGCCGGAATCAATGCGAAGCTGCTCAAGAACGAAGGCGAAGAGAATCCCTTCAAGTTATGGCGCGAGCTGGGCGAGACGATGACCAAGCACGCCACGGTAATTCGCTATAACAAGGGGCTCAAGCAGGCCGACGAGAAGATCGTGGAGCTGCTCGACCGCTACAAAAACGTCAGCCTCGCCGACCGCAGCCAATGGGCCAACACCAGCTTTGCCTTTACACGCCAGTTGAAGAATATGCTGGAGCTGGCGCGGGTTATTGTGCAGGGAGCGATTCTGCGCGACGAATCCCGCGGCGCGCACTATAAGCCTGATTTCCCAGAACGCGACGACGAGCGGTTCCTGAAAACCACCAAGGCCAGCTTCACGGATTCAGGTCCGCGCTTTGAGTATGAAGAGGTCGATACGCAATTCATCCAGCCGCGGCGACGCAGCTACGACGCGGCAAATTAGGGAGACTGACGATGGCAACCAAGACGGTGCAATTCGAAATTAAGCGCCAGGCCAGCCCCGATGCTCCCGCTGTGTGGGAGCGCTTCGAGCTTGCATGGCGTCCCGGCATGAACGTCACCACCGCGATGATGGATATCGCAGCCAACCCGATCACCGCCAGCGGCAACCCGACCACCCCCGTCACCTACGACTCCAATTGCCTGGAGGAGATTTGCGGCTCCTGCGCCATGCGCATCAACGGAAGGGCGCGCATGGCTTGTTCCGCGCTGGTGGACTCTCTGGATCAGCCCATCCGCGTCGAGCCGCTCTCGAAGTTTCCCCTGGTTCGCGATCTGCAAGTAGACCGGTCGGTCTTGTTTGAAAATCTGAAGGCGGTCAAGGCCTGGATTCCCATCGACGGGACTTATGACTTAGGCGCAGGCCCGCGCGTTTATCCGCAGCAGCAGGAGGTCAACTATCCGCTGTCGAATTGCATCAGCTGCACCTGCTGCATGGAAGTTTGTCCACAGTTCAACGAGGAGACCGGCTTTGTGGGCGCGGCCACCATCGCTCAGGTCAAGCTCTTCAACAACCACCCCACCGGCAAGGTTCTCGCCGAAGAGCGCCTGAGGGCACTGGGCGGCGACGGCGGCATTCAGGAGTGCGGCTTCGCGCAAAATTGCGTCGAGGTCTGTCCCAAGAAACTTCCGCTTACCAACGCCATATCCGATGTCAGCCGCGACGTTCTGCTTCAGAAGGCAAAAGATTTTTTGCGCAGTTGACGACTCGGTCGAGTGCAGTCATCCCCAGCTGACGAGACAAACATGCCTGCCCTCTTCATTGAGTCATGATGTTTGTTGCTGGGGAAAGTCGCGCCGCAGATACACCCAGAGATAGAAAATGCTCATCACCAGCAGGATGAGCGAAGCGGGCCGTATCAGCACAACGGTCAGCATCTGCCCGAAGATACTCGCCGTGCCCACATGCAGTTTTTTCGCGATTTCGCTGAGAAGTGCCAGCGGAATATCCGCGGTCAACAACAGCCCCAGGGAATTCACCAGCAGCGCAATCCATGCAATCCGGCCGCCTTCGGCCCATAAAATGGCGCAGGCCGGAATGGTGAGCATCAAGAGCTTCGCATCCCATGGCCGATGATAGGTAATCAGCATGGTAAGAGGCACGATGCTGGCGAGTGCAATCCAGGCTCTGGCCGGTGAAAATCTCGAGCGAAGAGTGCGCACGGCCCATAACAACAGAAGCGCGCCACAGAAGAGATAGCTGGCCGGATTGTAAAAGCGTGGATCGTCGCGGAAGATACTGATGGCTGCCTGCAGATCGATGACCATGGAGGCACTACGGCCGGTAAGGGAGTCAGGGCCAGGTTCATTGATGCCGCGGGGCGCCGAAATGGTGGATAGATTCGATTGCCAGTCCTGCATCCAATGCGGCGCGACGTGGGAAATCCACAGAAAGGCCGCCAGACCAAGAATCGCAGTGATGAAGAGAGTTTGCAGCGCGCGTTTGCGATAAACTCCGCCGGCTAATAGAAAATAGAGCCAGACCAGACCGGCGTCATGGGGCTTGATGGCGAGGCTGAACGCCATGCACAGGATGCCTGCCAGCACAAACCGTTCCTGGAGGAAGCACCAGACAGCCACTACGCAAAGGCCAACGGCTATCCCGGCCGTATTGCCGGCGCCGAAGATTGACTCGCAGTTGGCAAGCAAGATGAAAATCAGGATGAGGGAGATTTGGGGCGCATAACTCGCTCCCAGGTTCCACATCAGCATGGCGGCCAGTATAAAAATTCCGGCAGTGAGCGCCAACCATAGCAGGTGTGCAGGCCCCCAAGGCAATAGCGCAAAGGGAGTTACAACGATAAACAATGTGGGCACGTTGACATACAACACCACAGCCTGATGAGGCGCGTCCGTCTCTGACGGGCGTTCCCCGCCATCGGCCCTATAAACACCCTCCAGCTCGTTCACCTTGTATGGATTGTGGTGTTGAAGCAGACAGCGCGTGCCGTAGTAGACTGCCCTGAAATCCACCCATCCATTCCCGTTCTGCCCAACCGAGAAACCCCACCAGACGGAAATTCCGCTGGCCAGCAGTATCCACGCCAGTGCGATGCGCCGTGTCTTTGTCATGAGCAACCCTCATATTATCAAAATCAGCGCGAAGACTGTGAACCATACCGCCGAACAAATTTTCGGGCTTGAATCAGACTCTGCATACTTAAGCGCAAACGGCGATTCCTCGGGATCTTCACACCCTGCCGCCGCATCTCGGGCTGAATCGCGCCTCACATAAATCCACAAATAGAAGATGCTCATCGCCAGCAGGATGAGCGGTGCGGGCCGCATCAGCACATATGTCAATATTTGTTTAGATCCCGCCGTGGATACGTGCATATTTCTGGTGATAGTCATGAGAATGGTCAATGGGACATCCGCAGTAGAGACAATCCCCGCAGTACTTACTACAAGCGCAACCCAACGGATTGGTTTGCCCTCAGCCCAAAGCATGGCGCAGGCAGGAATTGTCAGCATCAAGAGCTTCGCATCGTATGGCCGATGATAGGTCACAAGCAGGGTCAGAGGCACGACTGCGGCGAGCGCCAGCCAGGCCTTCGAGAGCGAGAATCGCGCCCTGAGAGTGTAAACCGACCAGACCAGAAGAAGCGCCCCGCAAACCATGTAGCTGACGAGATTGTAGAAGCGAGGATCGTTCCGGAAAACGCTTACTGCTGATTGCAGATCGATGACCATGCCTCCAGTGCGGCCGGTGACGGAATTGAGGCTTGGATCATCGAGGCCGCCGTTCGAAGAAATCGCCGTAAAGTTGTTTTGCCAATCCACAATCCAATGCGGCGCAACAGATGATACCCACAGGCAAGCCGACACCACCAGCACAACAGTCACCACGAATATTTGAAGCGCGCGCTTACGATAAACTCCCCCGGCCAGCAAAAAGTATAGCCAGACCAGCCCCGCGTCATGGGGCTTGATTGCGAGACTTGCCGAAAGGCACAGAACGCCAGCCACTTCAAACCGTTTATTAAGGAAACACCATACAGCCACCACGCAAAGGCCTACAACGATACCAGCCGTATTGCCGGTTGCAAAAATAGCCTCGCAGTTGGCAAGTAAGATGCACATCAGGACGAGAGAAACCCGGGGCGCATATCTCGCTCCAAGTTTCCACGTCAGCAAGGCTGCAAGAATGAAAACTCCAGCTGTGAGGGTCATCCACAGAACGCACGCAAGCCCCCACGGCAGCATGGCAAAGGGAATTAAGAAGATGAATGTGGTGGGTACGTTTACATACAGCGTTACGCCCACGTGGTCGCGAAGAGACGCCGAAGGAGATTCCCTGCCCTCGGACTTGAATACCTCGTCCAACTCACTCTCGATATATGGATTGTGGTGTTCAAGCAGGCAGCGCGTACCATAATAGACTGCCTTGAAATCCACCCACCGATTCTCCTCTGGCCCTGAAGTGGAACCCCACAGGATGGAAATCGCGCATGCCAGTAGAATCCAGGTAAGACCAATCTGGTTCGTCTTATTCCTGCTCATCTTCACTCTCAGAACTTATTGAAATTCTACACGCGAGCAAAAAGCAAGGGAGAGGACGCATTGGCAATGGCTTTGCCTAGCGTGCCTCTCCCTTGCAACAACGAAAGTGGTCGATGGTAACACTCAGGACCTGTATTGGCGGGCCCTGCAATCTACCTACAGAATATCAGAATCCAGACCGCACACAGCTAACTCGCTGCGCACTTCGATGAGGTACGGCCTTTGCCTCCGGGAATACGCCATCTCACTCGCTCTAGCGTACTACTCGTAAGTAAAGACGCAGATACATCGTCTGTCTGGCGTTGCTTGGACAACGGTCTACACCGAGTTGACAAATATCGTGCTGATATTGGCAAATTCGGTGCTGATGGCCGACGCCAAGCCCGACATGCTAGCGGTAGCGCCAAGGGCGATGATCGCAACAACGAGGGCGTATTCAACCAGATCCTGACCTTCCTCGCGGCTCATCAGATCCTGGAACTTCACGAACAACTTGAGAAGCATGGTATTCATGTTTGTTCTCTCCGTAACTTTTTCTCACAACTGACGTACATAGCCCTTTACTAAAGGCTACTGCCGGGCTGTTCAAAGCGATGCATGTACAACTCGCTACCACCCAGGGCATTGGCAAACGTCGTGCCGATGCGTACGAACGAGGAGTTGATGTCTGAGACTAAGCCCTTCATTCTGGCGGTGGCGCCAAGTGTGACCGGCGCGATAATCAGAACGAATTCAGCCAGAATTCTGACCTTCCTCGCGGCTCATCAGGCTCTCGAATTTCACATACACTTCACGCATCCAGCTTGAACAGCCTTGAACAGCGTGGAATCCACCTTACTTGAACTCTATCCGTAATTGGATTCACCCCGCCTAGTGGACACACTTTCACACTGCGTGCGATTGGCTATTCGCGCTCTGCCCTGGTTAAACGGAGTTGACGAATGCCGTGCTGATGTTAGCAAACTCTGAGCTGATGGCCGAGGCCAAGCCCGACATACTGGCGGTTGCGCCCAAGGCGATCAGGGCAACAACGAGGGCGTATTCAACCAGATCCTGACCTTCCTCGCGGTTCAACAGATCCTGGAACTTCACGAACAGATTGACAAGCATGGTATTCATGTGTGTACTCTCCTTATTTTGATTCTCTCTACCCGTTGAATACATTCATCCCCTAAAGGCATCAGGCATACTGTCTTAGGGGTGCCTTGACGACGATCTACACCGAGTTGACGAATGCCGTGCTGATGTTGGCAAACTCGGAGCTGATAGCCGAGGCCAAGCCCTTCATGCTGGCGGTAGCGCCAAGAGCAATCAGAGCAACAACCAGAGCGTATTCAACCAGATCCTGGCCTTCCTCGCGGCTCATCAGATCCTGGAGCTTCACATACAGCTTAAGAAGCATAGTGTTCATTGTGTCCTCACTTCTCCCGGCCCAAAGCCGAGGTATTCTCTACGTTGCAAGTAGCGTGCCATACAAACCTCTTATCATTATCTCTTATAAATCAATCACTTACGGGGTCAGGAACAGAAAGAATGGTGTATACGCCTGTTTACAGGGCGTACCGGACAGGCCGGTCTTGTATACATAACTCTAAAGTGTAGTAACCGGGAAGTCACAGGCGCCGGATTTGGCTCTTTAGCGGCTGACAGCTCGGGTGAGCGGCCAAGGCATTTGCGCTGAATGTAAGCTGGATCACACGACAGGCTACCGGAGCAGGAAGTCCGATACGTCGGAAGAAGTAAAATAGCGTCCATGGCAAGCAAGACACGAATGGAAGCAGACCATGATCATGGCGCGCTCATGCGCGCCCGGGAGCAGCTCGCGCAGATTCACAGCGAAATCCCTGAACTTCCGGCGCCAGAGATGATTCCAACCGGAGAACATGGCACGCGACAGAAAATTCTTGGGGCCATCATAACACTGCCCTTTGTAACCGTCTGCGGGCTGGCGTTTGGGTTCACCGCTGGTATGCTCTGCTTTGCACTACTGTTGCCACAAGCACCGAGCACACGCGATTTTATCTTTTTTTGGGCTACCGGCCAGCAACTCGCACACCACGCAAATCCCTATGACGCAGTTGCCACCACGCAGCTTGAGCGCGCTGCGGGGCTTCCCCCCAATCTGAATCCTGGGGTGATGCGAAACCCGCCCTGGGCGCTTCCGCTTGTCTATCCGCTGGGATTCCTCAGTTTACGTGTGGGATGGATGCTGTGGGCCCTGCTCCTGCTCGCGTGCTTCGTGGTTTCGGTCCGCTTGCTCTGGATCATCTACGGACGGCCCAGGAATCGCCGTGACTTGCTGGGCTATTCCTTCGGACCGGCACTGATCTGCCTGCTCTACGGACAAACCTCGCTGTTCGCGCTGCTCGGGTTAGTACTGTTTTTGCGACTGCATCGCACGCGCCCCTTTATAGCGGGAATCTCACTCTGGCTTTGCGCGCTCAAACCTCACCTTTTTCTGCCTTTCGGCATAGTGCTGGTGGCGTGGGTGCTGGTTTCCAGGAGCTATAAGCTCCTGGCCGGCGCGGCAACTGCCATGGTTGCAAGTTGCGCAGTCACATTTGCCATCGACCCCCTGGCGTGGATTCAGTACTCCCAGTTTGTGCGTTCGTCTGGAATCGAGAGGGAATACATTCCCTGCCTTAGCTACTTGCTGCGCGATTGGCTCAGCCCGCACTCGATCTGGCTCCAATATCTTCCGGCCGCCGTGGGCTGCGTCTGGGCTCTGTCTTATTTCCGGCCTCGACGCCACGCCTGGGATTGGATGAAAAACGGGAGTCCGCTGATGCTTGTCTCCATCCTTGTGGCTCCCTATTCCTGGATTTACGACCAGGGCCTTGTAATCCCTGCCCTGTTACAAGGCGCATTCCTTACCCGATCCAGGAACCTTTTGATTGCTCTTGCATTCCTGAGCGCCTTGGTCGAAATTGCGCTCTTCCGCAGCTTGTCGCACTCCAAGGACCTGGTTTACTGGACTTATTGGTCCGCGCCCGCATGGCTGGCTTGGTATCTCGTTGCATCCCAATTCAAGCGGACACAAGCAGAGAAAATATGAAAAAGAATCCTCTTCGCGTTCTCGCTGCCGCCGCCATCGTGGCTGCTGGTTTCTGTTATATGGTCTGCATCTATTCCATCGGTCTGAGTGACAAAAACGCCTCTCAAAGGGATTTCATCTCTTATTGGGCCGCCGGGCAACAACTCATGCGCGGCGCAAATCCATATGACTTTGAAGCCGTGAGCCGCCTGGAACGCGCCGCGGGACGCGAGGATAACCAGCCTTTTCTCATCATGCGCAATCCCCCCATTGCCTTTTTCCTGGCGCTGCCCCTCGGCCTGGTTAGCCCAAAAACAGGTTTAATTCTTTGGTTGTTCGCTCTTTTTACTTGTCTTTCTATATCGATCTGGATTCTATGGCTCCTCTTTGGACGCCCGAACAATCGTTATCATCTGTTCGGCTTCGTCTTTGCGCCTACGCTGGCCTGTCTGATGGCCGGGCAATTTGGCATTTTTCTCCTGCTCGGCGTGGTGCTTTTTTTTTACTTTCATCACTTCAGGCCGTTTTTTGCTGGTACAGCTTTGCTGCTTTGCTCCCTGAAGCCGCATCTGTTTTTACCCTGCGCCGTCGTACTGCTGGTATGGTCGGTGAACCAGAAGACGTACCGCATCCTCGCGGGGCTATTCTCCGCTCTGCTTGCCAGTTGCGCGCTGACATTCTACTTTGATGTTCATGCGTGGTCTCAATACTCACATATGATGCGCACAGGGGGCGCGCTGAATGAGTCTGTGCCCGCCCTCAGCGTGGCATTGCGTTTTCTCATTGATCGCAACGCCGTTTGGCTTCAGTTTCTTCCCCAGACTGCCGCTTGTGGCTGGGCGCTCTGGTATTTCTGGAAGCGCCGCGATCGCTGGAGCTGGATAGATCATGGACTGCTATTGCTGCTCGTCTCGGCGATGTGTACGCCTTTCGGTTGGCTTACCGACGAAACCATGGTGCTTCCAGCAGTCCTGTATGGAATCTATTGTGCCGCGGAGTCAGGGCGCTCGCTGCTGCCGCTGGGATTGATTGCCGGTATTGCCCTCATTGAGTTGTTCGCCGGCGTCCAGATCATCTCGCCTTACTACCTGTGGACCACACCCGCCTGGCTTGCCTGGTATCTCTATGCAACCAGAAGCAAGAGTATACAGGCGAAGAATCTCGTATCGTAACCGCACAGATTGCGAATCCGCATTAAGAAAATTGGAGATCCCTGGCGGAATTATCTCCAACCGAGGAAGCCTCCGAAAAATCCAGCGTGTCGCCGGGTTGTGTCTGTGTCTCGCGGATTGTGCCGGACGGAAGTTCTATTACGGAGTGTGCCCGCAGACAGGCCGACAGCCGCCATGGAGGCAGTGCGCTCACCAGCTTCCTGATTCGATTCTTGCGGTCCAGATAGATGAGGTCGATTGAGAACCTCATCCAGAAAGTATGCACAGCTTCACAGGGGCGTATCCACAGGCCCTCTCCTGGGGCGATGCGTTCACGCCCCAGCAGGCCCTTGTTGCGCTTTGCGGCGCTTTCGGCCATTTCCAAGCAAGTGGCGAGCACGGTATTGCGCGTCAGGTTCGAGACCCGCAGACGGATATCCCGGGGAGCCTGATGTCGTGAAGCGAGGCGGTTCCGCAGCCCCATTGCAATCCAGCGGAAGGGATTCATCCGGTTGTCTCAATTCCTTTCGCCTGTCAGCCGCCGCTCTGTGCGATCCGATCCTTTTCAAATCCTGTCGGCTGCCTGGAGTGGCAGCTGGAAACTTCATTGAGGCGCAGGAGCAGGTTCGGCGCTGGTGCTCGCTCCGGTTGATGCAGCGCCAAGGCTTGTCCCGCTGCCTTCGTCAATCGTCAGCGGCGTCCCCGGCTTCATGCTGTTGATCAATTTTTCCACGGGTATGGTGGGCGGCGCGGGAGCTGGGGTGTTGGCAGCGGTCTTGGCATCCGGAGTATTCATGGGAATGCCGGAGTTGGGCGGCAGGAACGTAGCTGGAAACTTCAGCTCCGGCAACGGCCCTCCAGCCGGAATGGGAGCCACAATCTCCGGCGTCACAATCACGATCAGCTCGGTGTTCGCCTTGGTCTTCTGCATCGACTGGAAGAACTTGCCGAGAATGGGAATATCTCCCAGAAAGGGTATCTTCTGGAAGGTTTCGGACTCAGTATTGTCCATCAGGCCGCCGATGACGAAACTTTGTCCGTCGGCCAGCTCGACCTCGGTCTTTACTTTCCTGGAGGTAATGGCAGGCACTTCAAATCCGGATATCTCAACAGCGTCGGCAAAGTCAAGGGCACTGACTTCCGGAGCCACCTGAAGGCGGATCGTTCCGCGGGGAGTAATGGTGGGTATGAAGTTCAGGCGAACTCCATACTCCTTAAACATGATGGTAACGGTAGCCGCGGAGCCTGCTGCGCCTCCCTGAACAACGGGAAAGGGATATTCCCCTCCAGCCAGGAAGCTGGCCTGTTTGCCGTTGGCCGCCAGCAGGTTGGGCTCGGCAAGAACCTGCGCTCCGATGGTGGTCTTGAGGGCCTGAATTGTTGCGCCGATATTCAGACCGGGGTAGAAGACAGCGAGATTCGTCGGATTCGTTCCTCCGGTCACTGTGGCGCCAGTGGTGCCGCTCGGATTCGTGGCCGTTATCGAACCGGTTGAAATTCCACCGATTGTATTTCCAAAACCGTTACTGAAAATATTGATGCCGAGCTGTGATTCTTTGGTGCGGTCAACGCTGATAAAGCGCACCTTGAGGAGGATCTGCGGTTCGGAGGCCGGCACCGAGACGTTGAGCAGGTTGACGACTTTGCCGCCCGTGGAGGCGATCTTAACCGCGCGTTCGGAACTGTTGAGATTCTTGACCGTGCCGCGTAGAAAGATTGTGCCGTTCTCGGAGCTGACGCGCAGGGAATTGCCGGGAAGCTCTGTCCTGAGTTCGCGGCGGATCGCATCCAGGTTATCGTGCAAAACGGATGCGCCGGCGCGTACTGTCACGTCAAAGAACTGACGGCCGCCGTGGGTGTCCCAGATAATCAGGTTGGTTTCGCCTACAGCCTTACCCTCCACCATGACCTCGGTTGGGCTTGTTGGATGGATTTCGGCGATGTCGCCCAGACCGATGGCAACCCGCATGATGGGAAACTCACAGTCGACCAGCACGGTCTTGCCCACAGCTACGGAGAGTTCATTCTCCGAGTCCTGAGAGGAGGAGCCTGCGTGTTGAACAGGAGACGGCGCGGGTTGAGCATATAAACCAGGCCGGGCGCAAAGAATAAGGGATAATGCGCTGCAACAGACGATGGTAATGACGGTTTTCGCTCTCACTGGTGTCCCCCGGGAGAAGGAAATTTTTCTGTAGTCATCTTCGAACCGTTAAACACCACGACGGTAATATACCTGGGCGCAACCTTTTTGACGCGCCGCGTCTTTCCCGGCACCACATTTGCGCCTGTAAAAAGGTTACTCGTCGTTGTTCCGGGAACCGTAGCAACTTTTGTGTCAAGCGGATTGCGCAGTACAAGCTGGATTCTCACCTGATTGCTAGCCAGGCTGAGAATCTCGGCCTGCTCTGGGGTGACCAGCAGGTTAACCACCTGCACCGCCTTCGCTTTTCCTTCAGCGTCCTTTTGATAATCGGTTCCCGCGGACAGGACCTGAATGTTCTGCAGGAGCGTACGCGACACCGTGCCTTGTTTGGAGTTTTCCTGGCCAGGAGGCGTGCCGGAGATTAGTACATCTACGCGCATTCCGGGGGTAACGAACCCCGACACGTTCACCACCTGATCAACTCTGACGGCGCAGGCTCTCATGCCTTCGGGGATGGTGGCTGCCAATCCGCCGCCGGAACCGGGGGTGGCCAGGCGGTTTTCGATGATGGGTTCACCTTCATAAAGATCCGAGAGGACACCCCGTCCAACGACTTTGCTCTTGTCTTTCTCGAGAATGGCGCCCTTGGGAGGCAAACCCCCGATCTCGATAGACGTCAGGTTGTCTGCGGTGAGAATGGATCCTAGTTGAATATTCGACTTAACCGCAACCAACCGCGTAGTGGCCGGCGGCCGCGATGCGGACGCCTGGTTGCGAATCAGGCGGAAAACCAGAAAAGTGCATGCGGCGGCAATGACGAAAGCCACGAGAAGGATCGCGAGTACTCTTCGGTTCATTTGGAGGCCTACTTGAACTGGCTAACCGGCCAGCTTCGCCTTTCTGTCCCTTGTGGCAATTGCCGCGCCAGGAAGCCTATTTCGATTTCAGTCGAAACAGGTGTAGGCCGGGCAGATCGCCAGGCAAGTTTAACCGCGTGTTTAGTGTATTCCTTTCAAGCCTAATAGTAACGTCGGGTGCACTATTGTAGGCAAGGGGGGTATCAAAAGAGTTATAGACCAAAGCCCCTCCTAAGCGATTCTGAAAGAGATTATAATTGAACTCTTGAAGGAGGTCGACAGGGTCTCTTTCAGTGCTCAAACAGGCTGGGATTGCCTGAAAAGCGTCTTCAACGGCAATCAGGACAAAGCCGCGCAAGGGAGGAGATTCATCCGGTCATGAGGTCTTCCCTATGATTTCGTTGTTTTCAGACCGACCGGAGCCGGGCCGGCGGCCCTATTCCTTTCTGATTTCCGTGCTGGTGCATGGCGTTGTGATTGGACTGGTGTCTTTGGGGCTCATGTCCGCGCCCCAGGTCAAGCCCCCGGCTCTTGCCCAGCGATATGACGTGCGGCATATTGACCTGCACACTCTTGAACCTGAGATACAACGCGCCGCCAGTAGCGGTATCGAGCAGTTCCGCCCGCATTCCCTCAAGAACAAGCTTCCGCCCGGCGGGGGCGCAGCAGCGCAGCCGCTGGTGATGCGGCAGGTTGTGCAGGCCCCTAAGGGACCGCAGACGCTGCTCCAGCCGGATATCCCCAAACCTGTAACGCTTACCCAGGAAATCCCAGTGCCAACAGTCGTAATCTGGGACGGGAAGAAGACTACCGCCAAGACGCTGGTTCCGCCTCTGCCGGAAAAGCCGGCTGTTTCCGACATAAAGCCATCGGTCCAGGTGCCCAACGTGGAACAGAATCTGGATGTCATCGCCTTAGCTGCCAATGATCTGGCTACCAAGCCACAGCCGTTTTCCCCCAGCACCACGTCGCCCGTAGTGGTTCGCGGGCCGCAGCCGGCGCCGCCCACTCCGGTAACCACAGCCCAAGGGGCTACGCAGCCGACTCCCACTGCGGTGATGTCGCTTTCCGACCTTTACATGAAGAATGGAGTCGTCACGCTGCCGCCCGTAAACGAGTCGGCCGCCTCCAATTCCCCTGGGGCTCTGGCAGCGGGGAAGGCTCAGAATTCCGCGCAGGCAGGGCAGGTCAACCCCACGGGCAAGCCGGGTGAGGCGGGTGCGGGACAGGAGCCAGGCAATGCTGGAGAAGCGACGAATACCGGCTCAACCACCCAGGGAGATGAAACGGCTTCCGGGCAACCTGGCGCCCCTCAGACTGGTTCCGGGCCCGGCAGCCAGCCTTCGACCGCCCATATTTTACTGCCCCATGACGGCCAATTCGGAGCCGTCGTGGTGGGCTCCACGATGGAAGAAAAGTATCCGGAGACGGCCCCCATCTGGAGCGGCCGGGTGTCATATACCGTTTATCTGCATGTTGGCCTGGCGAAGAGCTGGATCCTCCAGTACTCGCTTTCCCGGGCCGACAGCGCGGCAGCCGCCGGCAACATCGCGCATATCGAAGCGCCCTGGCCGTATAACATCGTACGGCCCAACATCCCGCCCGGCGCAATCGATGCCGATGTCCTCATGATTCATGGATTTATCAGTCAGGCAGGCCGCTTCCAGGCGCTCTCTATCCTCTTTCCGCCGGAGTTCGCGGAGGCGAAGTTTGTGCTGGACGCGCTCGCCCAGTGGCAGTTTCGCCCGGCCACGCAGAATGGACAGAATGTCCTGGTGGAAGTATTGCTGATTATCCCCGATGAGGAGCCATAAGACACACATCCCGGCAAGTCCGAAGGGGATGACGGACCGGCCGGGATGCAGGTGTGATTTTCAGCAGGCTATGTGGTCCCGTTGGGGATCAGCCGCGGGGTCGTAAGACCGTGCGCGATAGCCTGGAAGATCTGTTGCAGAGTCGTGAAATTCAATTCATTCGTCGAAGGGCATACACCGTTGGATTTTTCGTCGGAGAAGAAATAATCCGTCGAGGAGGCCATATCCTGCATCGTCTTGCATGCGGTGACGCTTTTGTAGGCGCTGTATGAGGCATCCGTCGAGCATCCCCCCGACGCAATGCCGTAGCCAACCGTGTAGACCCTGGATCCAGCCTTGCCGTTGGCGTTCGGAGTCGTCGCGGCCGAGTGGGCGGCCAGGATAGCCTGCCCGCACTGGCCCAGCACGGATGGGTAGGTATACGTGTTCTTGTTGCTACCGCTACCCGTTCCGTTCAGGGTGCCACTATCCGCCTTCATCCCGCTGGTAGTAGCACTCATGTCGCCGTCGCCCAGGATAATCATGGCATTCTGCGAACCCGGATTGGCTGCCTGCTGTGCGACCAGCGCGGCTTGCGCCGCATAGATGGCTTGCGCATAGTACGTTCCCTCGCCGCCTTTAGCCTGGATGCCGGTGCAACCAGTCTTTCCCCCGGCCGCGACTACGGTCTGCGATCCGGCGTTCAATGTAGACCCGGACGTATCGCTGGTCTTGTAATTGTACGCAAACGTAGCGATGGTGTTGCCGGTTGTGCCTAACGGTGTCGGCACCACCTGGTAGGTGGAGGTCACGGGCAAATTGAAGTTCGGCGATGAAGTTGATACGTTTTGAAACTCATACTCCTCAATCGTCGGGATGGTGGTGGGGCATGTTAAGGAAGTGCCGCCGTAGTAGTCCTTGGCCTGCGAGGTTTCCACCGGAGGAAAGACAAAAATGCTGACACTATCCACAGGCGTGACGCCTGTAGAGTTAGTGCAGGTTTCGCCCGCCTGGCAGGGGTACATAAGTTTCAGCAGGGCCTGGATGCCCTGCAGCGCGCAGGATTCTCGCGTGCCCGTGCAATTCAGGCCGCCATCAGCGGTGGACATCGACGCCGTTGCGTCAAGAACGACGGCAACATTCCACGGAGTATTTTGGCCGCCGGACATGGACGCTGTCGAGGTGGCTGAAATGTCGAACGACGGAATATGGAACAACCCGCCGAACCACAACGGAACCAGCGCTGTTTGCTTTACCGTGACGGCGTTGACCCCATTTGCGTAGCCGCTGACGGCGGCGCACCCGAGTCCATAATTCGACGTTAAGGAGGACGCGCAATAGAATGTCGGCGGCTGCACCGCAACGTTTGTCAGGCTCGTAATGGCGTTCTTCTCGCCTGGCATGGCGCTGTAGAGGTTGATATTGGACGTTGCCGCGTTTAAGTCGGGCATAACCGCAGCTCCCGCCAATGCGGCTGAATCAGTTGATGCCTGGAGCTGCTGAACGGCAACATAGGCATGACCAAGGTCAGTAGCTAACCCGGCAATCCCTATAAACGCCAGCATACTCGCCGTAGTAAACATCGCGGACTGTCCACGTGTATCCCTCAGCAGTCTGCGTAGAAAAGATACTTTGCGTAGCTTCATTTGGACAACTCCCCTTTCAAATTGAGATTAAAACCGATTGAGACGCACTCAGGTTTCCCGACATGACTTGCGAATACACTCCAATCCAGGAATACGGATAGCTGACCGTCAACGTACCGTTTGTGGTCAGTTCACCCGCGGCTTGGTCCGTATTTAGAACCCCGACCGCGCCGGCGCATGTAAACCCCGATGTAGCTCCAGTCGTTGGGCCGTATGGAACAGACTGACCGCTCGAATTCAGAATCGTGACGGTGAAGATCAGCTTCGTCTTATCGAAGTTCTTCGGCAACAAAGAATTAACATCCGATTGGATCGATGCGCACGGATCGCCGCCAGTAATAACTTGGGCATTGGCAAGGTCATTATGCGCAACTTGTGATACGGCGGACGAAAGCTGTTCATAGCTGATCATGGCCATGCTGATTGAAAACATGAATGTCAAGACCAGCAGCATCAACGGCAGTACAATGGCGAACTCCACCAGGGATTGCCCCTCGCCATCGGAGTGTAGAAAAGCGCGAAGCCGGCCACCGGCAGAACGGGCTTTCATACACGCCTTGCAGAACACCGCGGCACGGCAAAAACCGTGCAACAGCGCCGCTGTCTGCCCGCGTAGATTGCTCAGCTTTTTCATTGCATTCCTCCCTATATTGTCGTTCATAATCAGTCCGATAAAACAACTTTTTTAAGGTACTGTTACTTTGGATTACTTTTGTTACTTAGGTTACTAGCTGTGCGAGCCCCAGAGGCGCCTAGCCACCGCCCTTTCGGAGCCGCTCCAGAAAATTCTCGAGTTCCTTTCCATTCGCGCCGTTCTGCAGCGGGTTCAGCCCACTGTGCGCCGCCGGAGCATCCTGGGGGATGAATTGGAGGCCGACGCCATCGTTGCCCCAGCGGACGGCCCTGGAGTGCACGGAAATGGAATGTTCGGGGTTTTCTTTTCCGTCGACATCCGTTTGCAGCGTCATCAGAATCAGGGTTCCAGGATACCAACGTTCCTCCGTCACCACGTACAACCCCGATGTACTGATATCTTTAATACTGTGTGCTTTGGGAGCGGCGCCGGTCCAGTAATAGGCAGTCAGGCCGGGCAATGTCTCCCGTGGGGCATCTCTCTGATCCGGAGCTGACCTTGGATCCGGAGACCACCAGCGCTTCAACCAGCTTTTCGGCGGCTTGGCGTACTTCATCCCCGGCTCGATTAGGTCCATTTCATACATTTGCCGGGAATCGGAGTGATCCTCCCCGGAGCTAACTTGTACGGAGTGATTCTCTAACTCCACCACGCCCGGTCCGCCACTCCAAAGCGGCTTCCCTCGCACGAGCACGGCGCTCTGCACTCCGCCGGCAACGCCGCTCGCGCTGGAAAACCGTTCCAGGCGTCCCTCCATCTCCTCCGCCACGCAAAGTACCAGCTGATCGCCCGATTGCGTCTGCGACGAATAGATAGAGTGGATTGGCAGCGCCAGTACGCTTGCCGCCCGCGGGCTCGAAGGAGAGGCACGAAATGTAGGATATGACTCGACAACCTCGATGACCTGGCAATCCTCGTCCAGGTAAATCAAATCGAGTGGGGCGAACATATCCGTCTCGGGAATTCCCCGGAACGGATCGATCCATAGGCCTTCACCGGACTTCAGCGCAAGCTTTCTAAACAGACTTTTGAGTTCCGCGCTCGCAAGATTGGCGGATGAGACCTCTAGGCCAAGAAAGCATTCACGAGTCTGGTTGTATGCGCAAAGCCTGCGTGATTCCATCGAACCTCCGGTCCTCGGCGAGGACCCGGAAACCGTGTGCTATCTCGGAGTTCCTGTCGTATATTCAGCCTCTTGCTTCAGAACTGCTCGTGCAAGTCCTTTCTTTTCAATCGCTGAACCAGTCGCGAGCCCTGTTTCGCCAGACGCAGAGAATATACTCGCATCAACCCGAAAGCTGTACAGAGACACACCAACTTACCCCCGCTGACGGGGTGAAAAACGGAGACATCCATCGCCTAAATGGCAATGCCCCTCAGCGAGATGATCGGGCAGGCCCGCAAAATCCGCGCGGCTTCACCACGCCGCCGGCCTACCCATGAAACCCTTACTGCTTTTTCTTTCCTCGATGGTGCACAATCAAAACGAGAATGAAAACGACAGCCAGCACAGCGGCAGCAATCCGAAGAACAATCATAGTGGTCATGGCAACTCCTCTTTCTTACAGCAAAACGCTGGTTGCGCTCCCCGGTTTGAGCAAACTCGAGCAACACCGGGCGCCAAATCGGCGAAACCTCCGGTCCACAAGACTACGGGCCGACCAGCTAAGCACACGTTCTCACGTCGCCGCCGGAACTAGACTTTGTGCTACTTGACACGCGTACGGCGACGCTGAATCAAAACAAACAAAACAATTACAGCCAAGACGCCAGCGACAATCTGAATGATTTGTGCACTGTCCAAGTTCATCTTCGATACCCCCTTCCCTCAATGTTGATTAAGATTCGTAAATGACTCCATGATGGAGATGACTGCCGGACCCATTGTAACCACAAAAAGTGAAGGGAAAATAAACAGTACAAGCGGAAAGATCAGCTTGATGGTAGTCTTTGCCGCCGCCTCCTCCACTGCCTGCACACGCTGGGTTCTGAGTGTATCGCTGTGAATGCGCAATGTCTTGGCGATGCTGGTTCCAAACTGATCTGCCTGAATCAGCATGGATACAAGATTGCGCACACAGTCGACCTCGGTGCGTTCCGCCATATGTTTCCAGGCGTCGCTTCGAGGGCGTCCGGCTCGTTGCTCCAGGACGACAATGCCTAGTTCATCGCACAGTTCCGGCTGCGCTGCTTTCAATTCCGTCGCGGTGCGCGCTGTCCCCTGGTCCAGGCTCAGTCCCGCCTCAATGCAGATCACCAAAAGATCAAGCACATCAGGAAGGCCTCTCCGCATACGGCTTTGCCGGTTGCTGATCCGTCTTGACAGCCAGAAATCCGGCGCCAAAAAACCGATGCCAAGAACTATGACATACATAAAAACGCCGCCATAATCCCCAAGACCGGAAATCCAAACTGTGATGCAAAGCAGGATAGGAACCAATACTTTCGAGCCATAGAAGATTTTGTCCGCTGATTCGTCGCGGAATCCGGCGCGCTGGAGCCGTTGCCGGACTACGGAGATCTCGGTCTGGCTTCTCGGCAGTATGGTCTGGAAGTGCCCGATCACGTCGCCGATCGATTGGCCTGTATGCTGGATGGTGCTCAAAAGGGATTTCTGTTTGGGTTGTGGGTTGATCGCATCGGCAATCCGCTGAAGCATTTCTTCGCGATAGAACAGAAGCATCCCTCCGCTCACGATCAGCGTAAAAACAATGCAAAATGTAATAATCACAATTCCCATAAAACCCTTCAAACGTCCATGTTGACAATTTTGTGAATGATAACACCGCCAACCACGATCATCACTCCAGCTGTCCAGAGCATCTTGATGCCCGTTGGATTCGTCCATAAGACGCTCATCATCTTCGGATTAACGAAATACAAAATGAGTCCAAGCACCATCGGAAGGAGGGTAAGTACCCACCCTGTCATGCGTCCCTGTGCCGTGTGTACTCCAACTTGTCTCTTCAGGCGAAACCGCTCCCGGATGACATGCCCGGTCTTGTCGAGAACCTCGGCAAGATTTCCCCCGCTCTCCTTTTGGATCATAACCGCAGTTGAAAAAATACGAAGGTCCTGGAGGGGAACGCGTTTGATCAGGTTTTCTAGTGCGCTCTTCAGCTCCAGGCCGTAATTCTGTTCCTCAAAACAAGTCTTGAATTCGCAGCCCACTGGATCGGCGCATTCACGAGCCACCGAGCCCATTGCGGCAATGAGACTGTGTCCGGCGCGCAAAGCACTCACCATCATATCCAGCGCTTCCGGCAGCCCCTCCTGAAACTTATCAAGGCGCTTGCTGCGTTTATGAAGAACATAGGCAAGAGGCGCGGCGCCCATCAGCAATCCGATCGGCAAAGCTATGAGGATGGAATCAAAGCGCAAGTAGACCAAATAAGCCGGGAGCAAAAAGCACAGCCCGCAACCGGCCACCAAGGTTCCGGCATTCCACTTGAGATCAGCCTGATAGAGCAGGGTATAGATGACTGGCGCCACATCGAACTCACGCAGCTTGCGATTGAGCCAGGGGATGCTGCTGATCATGTCGCTCTTGCGGAAATTGATGTCCTTGTTGCGTAAATCCGGATTGTCATCAGTGGCCAAAGCCGAATCGAGTGCGGCGTAAACCTTTTGCGACTTCTGAGCGGCCCCACTCCCGAGAGCGTACAGCAGCAGAGCAACAGCCGCGAACACGCCTAAGAAGATTACGATAATAGTTAATCCCATATTCGTTCGCTGCCCTCTCTTTCGCTCAATTGACTTGCGTTTCGCGCTCGAACAGCGCCGGCGGCAGGACAATACCGGAGACGCGAAGCCGTTCAAGAAACCGGGGACGGATATGGGTCGGCTGAAATACGCCGATAACCTTGCCGTCGGGCCCGATGCCTTTCTTGCTGAAAGTAAAAATCTCCTGCATGCTGATGACGTTCTCTTCCATGCCGGTGATCTCGGAGACGCTGGTAACTTTGCGCGTGCCATCGCTCAAACGCGTAGACTGAACAACAATGGTGATGGCAGCTGCAATCTGCTGGCGAATAGATTTTTCGGGTATGTTCAGATTGCCCATCATTACCATCGATTCGAGCCTGGCAATGGCATCGCGGGGAGTGTTGGCGTGAATCGTGGTCATTGAGCCTTCGTGCCCGGTATTCATGGCCTGGAGCATGTCAAAGGCTTCTTCTCCACGCACCTCGCCCATGATGATGCGGTCGGGACGCATACGAAGGCTGTTGATTAGCAGCTGACGCTGGCGAATCGCGCCCTGACCTTCGATGTTGGGCGGACGAGTTTCGAGTCGCACGATGTTTTCCTGCGCCAAGCGAAGTTCGGCGGCGTCTTCGATGGTGACGACGCGTTCGGTGCGCGGAATGTACTGCGACAGGATGTTCAGAAATGTGGTCTTGCCGGCGCCTGTGCCGCCGGAGATGATGATGCTGATTCTGGCTTTTACCGCGGAGGATAGCACCTCCATCATTTCCGGAGAGACGCTTTTCAACTGCACCAGCTGATTGGCTGCCAGAGGGCCCGTCCCGAAGCGGCGGATGGACAAGGAGGGTCCGTCCAGCGCCAATGGGGGGATGATGGCATTCACGCGAGAGCCGTCGGGCAGCCGGGCATCGACCATCGGAGAGGACTCATCCACCCTGCGCCCCACGCGCGATACGATGCGATCTATGATCTGCAGCAGATGTTTATCATCGCGAAACGTCGTATCCACTCTCTGCAGAAGCCCGTTTTTCTCAATGAAAACATGATCCTTGTCGTTGACCAGGATGTCTGATATCTTTGCATCTCGCAGCAGGGGCTCCAGCGGACCAAGGCCAAAAACCTCGTCGAGCAGGTCCGCCTGTATCCTTTCCTGCTCATCGTAGTTCAGGGGCACACGCTGGTCGGAGATAATCTCTTTGACAATGCCCGCCACCGCCTGGCGCGCCTGATTGGAATTGACACGCGACAGTTTCTCCAAATCCAGCTTGGAGATCAGGGTCCGGTGTATCTCCGCTTTGTATTTCTCCAGATTCAGCAGTTCCATGTTCTACCTTCCATAAGAACAGGATACTCGTCCGCTACTCCACCATTTCAAAGTGGAGCTCCCGCTAAAAGGCGGCAATAAGCCGAGGCTCATTACCCGCCCAAAGAAAAGTTCACGCTCACCGTGGTATCCACATCCACCGGCTGGCCATCGAGCAGGTAGGGCTTGTAGCGCCAGGTCTTCACGGCATCCAGCGCGGGCTGCCGCAACATGGTCGGTCCGCTGACTACATGGAGATCTTGGATCATTCCCGTCTTGGAAATAGTGGCTTGAATCACTACCGTGCCTGAGACGCGAGCTTCCCTGGCCATCTGCGGATAAATCGGCGCGGTCCTCTGAATCAGCAAACCGCCGGCAACGCCTGCCGAGATGTTCAATCTTGTGGGAGCCGCGATCTTCACCTTGGGCTCGTTCGACCCGCTAAAGACGTTGCCACCCAAGCCTTCTCCGCCTGATGTAGCAAAGCCAGAAGAGGGCGGAGGTTCCTTCCCGGCCAGCATCCTAAGGTCATTTGGAATCCGGGATGGCGTGCTCAACTGATGGCTCATCATCTCCGACTGAGCGCGGTCGTGATCTGGCTCCGTATTCGCAGACGTTTCCGTCGACGTCGATGTCTGCGCCTGCGTCGGCGTATGCGTGGATGCCGGCCCATTCGTGACCGCCTGCTGTGGCGTGTTCGTCGCCGTTTGCTGCGTAGCAACCGTTGGCGTCGGCACAGCCGACCGATGCAGGAATTTGGGAATGATTTCTGCCCCAGCGATGAGCAGAAGCGCTATCGAGCCGACAGCAATCAGCGGCATCAGCCCCTTCCGCTTGCCTTTGCTCTCATCGTACTTCTCGTACTTCTCGTACTTCTCGCTTTTGGGCTGAGGAGGCCGGAACATCTGCTCGGCTTCCGCATAGGCCGCCGTCGATGCGCGCGAAACGGGGCTCGGTATCCGCTCCACTACGGGCGGCGCGGCAACACGCACTGTCGCGGGTTTGGCAGGCTGTGCTGCAGAAGATTCCCCGCTATCCCATTCGCCGAAATCCGCGGGAAGCGTTGTGGGTGCATTCAGTTCTACTTCTTCTGGAGGTACCATTGACCATCGGCTCCCTTCACATAAGTAGCGCCTTTGTAATTGCGCGTTTCAAGTTTGCCTTGCTGGTTGGAGGCTGTGTCGTTGTCTTGCGTCCTCTGCTTTGCGCCGCCTTGGTCTCCGTGGACAAAATCCGCATCGCTCATGGTCGGCATAAGCATAGAGATGTTTGGCAACCCTTCCACCACAAGTGACACCGTGGCTTGCGCTGCTGTGTAGTTCGATGTGTCCGTGGGTGTGAAGGTTACAGAAAGTGTCTGCGTCCCCACTGCGATCACGTTGCCCGCAGCGGGAGTATAGACGAAGGTGCCCGGAATTAATGCCGTAGCATTCAACTGAGCGGCGCCGAGCGCGGTGCCGTAGGAGATGGCGGCGGGAGCAGGCCAGGTGATGATGGGCGTTGCCTTGGTGATAGTGAGCTGAACCGTGGCCTGCGCCGATGCATCGTCCGAGCTGTCCTTCGGAGTAAATACTACCGACAGCGTATGTTTTCCCGCCGGCAGCATTTCGCCTGCGGCAGGAGTGTAGACGAAGGTGCCGGAAACCGACGCCGTGGCATTCAGCTGAGTGGAACTGAGCAAGGTGCCGTAGGAGATGGGGGCGGGTGCCGGCCAGGTGATGACGGGCATTGTCCTGGTGACAGTGAGCTGTACAGTGGCCTGCACCTCGGGAAAATTATTGTCTGCCGGCGTAAAAGTCACCGAGAGCGTATGCGTCCCCTTCGGGAGTATCTCACCCGCGCCAGGACTGTAGACGAAGGCGCCCGGAACCGATGCTGTGGCGTTGAGCTGAGCGGCGCTGAGCGGTGTGCCGTGCGAAATGGGGGCTGGCGTTGGCCACGTGATCGTGGTTGGCCTTGCCTTGGCGACAGTGAGCGGAACGCTGGCCTGCACTGCGGCATAGTCTGTAGTATCGGTTGGAGTAAAGACAGCCGTGAGCGTATGCGTCCCCGCCGCCAGTATCTCGCCAGCGCCAGGATTGTAATTGAATTTTCCTGGGACCGATGCGGTGGCATTCAGCTGTGTGGCGCTTAGCGCAGTTCCGTAAGCAATTGAATCTGGCGCCGGCCATGTCACGGATGGTGTTGCCTTGGTAACAGTAAGCGAAACGGCGGCCTGCGACCCGCTGTAGTTCACGGAGTCCGACGGGATAAAGGTTACCGACGGAGTATGCGTCCCCGCCGTAAGCACCGCTCCTGCGGCGGGAATGTAGACGAATTTTCCCGGTACCGGCGCCGTGGCGTTGAGTTGTGCGCTGCCCAGAGCGGTGCCATAAACAATCGAATCCGGAGCCGGCCACGTAATGACAGGAGTCACTTTAGTGACAACCAGCGATATTTCGCCTTCGGTCGCGGTGTAGTTCGTGGCATCCGCCGGCGTGAAGGTCACCGATAGCGCATGCATCCCTACAGACAAAACTGTGCCCGCGTCAGGAGTATAGACAAAAGTTCCGGGAACTGGTGCCGTGGCATTCAGTTGAGCGCTGCCCAGCGCGGTGCCAAAGGCTATCGAAGCCGGCTTAGGCCAGGTGATGATGGGCTTGGCCTTGACGACTGTGAACGACACAGAGGCCTGCGCCGTGGTGTAGTCCACGGCGTCTGTCGGAGTAAAGGTTGCCGTCAGCGTATGAGCTCCTGATGGAAGCACGGCGCCCTCGGCCGGAGTGTAAGCGAATCTCCCCGGAACTGATGCCGTGGCATTCAGCTGAGCAGAGCTGAGCGGGGTGCCATATTCAATCGGCTCCGGTGTTGGCCATGCGACGGCCGGAACCGCCTTGTTAACGGTAAGCGACACGGCGGACTGGGCAGTTGTGTAGCTCGTGGCATCCGCTGGGATGAAGGTGGCCGAAAGCGTATGCGTTCCCGCCGTCAGCATCTCGCCTGCGGGAGGAGTGTAGGTGAATCTTCCCGGAACCGACGCCTTGGCATTGAGCTCCGCGGAGCCGAGAACTGTGCCATAGGCTATCGGAGAGGGCATCGACCACGTGATAACCGGCTTCTCCTGGACCGCTTTTCCTGCCGGACTCGTTTTTACGGCCGGCGTCTTCTGCAGGTGCCATTCGCCATCCTCGCCCCTCACATAGGTGGCGCCCTTGTAGGTGCGCGTTTCTGGTCCGCTCTGCTGAATGGGCACGCTGACGATTGGAGTTCTCTTAAGGTGCCATTCGCCATCCTCGCCCTTCACATAGACTTCGCCCTTGTATGTACGTGTTTCTGGCTCAGTTTGTTGTTGGCTGGTCGGTTGGCTGGGAGAAGCGGCGCTTTGTTGGGGCAGCTGCTTTACGCTCCCCTGGTCCGCGCGTTCCGCTTTGGCTGGCGTAACTGGCTTGTGCGGTAATGCTGCCGGCGCGGCGCTCACGGGGGGAGGAGGATATTGGGCGGGCCTGCTGGCAGCCCTTGCCGGCGCTTCCGGCTTAACGACGGCGCTGTCCGTGATGGACCCCAAGCCTAGCTGCGTCAGTGTCCGCGCATTCCCGCTGGAGGGGGCCTTCGAGGAAAAGCCCCTGCTGAAACTCTTCAGACTGAAGCCGCCCTTCTTCTCCGGGATTGCGGGCAGGCCGCAGGCGGTTCGGGCCATCTGCCGGATGAGCCGGGAAATCGGCGAATCTTCAAGTGCCAGAGGAGTCGCCGTGGCCTGCATACGCTTCATAGCGTTTTGATCTTTGGGAATCTTCCATTGCGCGGGCCGGGTGAGAGCCTTCGTTATTTGATCTTCGGAAACATCCATGGAGCGAGGTTCAAATCGATTGAGCACGATCTCCAGCTTGGGAACCGGGGTCGAGAAATACTGTGAGATCAGACGATTTGAGTTACGCAATCCAGCGATGTCGGCTTCGAGTACCAGGTAGACCGTGGAGCCGTCCTTAAAGAGGCTCGTCCCCATCAAATCGAGTCTCGACCCCATATCGATGACTACGTTGTCAAAGTCCTGCCGCGCTACTGTGATCAACCTGTCAACAGCTTCTTTGGAGGCCTCGTACTGGGGGAACTTGCCGGGAGCCGCCAGCACGGAGACTCCAGAGCTGTGCTTGACCAGAAGCCTGGAGAGAAAACTCGAATCCAGCCGGTTGTAATTTTGAAGCGCGTTGATAGTCGAGTATTCGGCGATCACGCCGAGATTCAGCGCCGCGACACCGAGTGGGAGGTCGAGATCGATCAGCACGGTGCTTTGGCCAGTCTCCTGGGCCAGAGATACCGCAAAATTACAGGCCAGCATGGTGACGCCGTCACCACCCTTGGCGCCGAGAAACACATGAAGCTTGCCGCCCGTTTTCTTCGGAATGCGTGCTGCCGGACGCCGGGCCGAAGCCCTGACCAGAGCCTCAGCCATGGTGCTTTGCGCAAAGGGCAGGGTGAGAAACTCGCGAGCTCCCGCGCGCATGCAGCGGACCAGCAGGTCCGGATCCGTCTTTACCGAATACACCATCACCGTTGCCGAACCGTTGGCGCAAATGCTCTCCACCAGTTCCAGAGCATATTCGGCGTGGCTGTCCAGGTCTATGATGATGACGTCGTAATTCTGCTCCAGCAGCCGGGGCACATCGTCCAGGCTGGGGGGATAAGAGGAAAATTCGCGGATATCGCCCCCATGGCATCCGGCCAGCGCGGTGGATGTCACCTTGCGGCGCTCCTCATCCGGGCCAATCAGCGCTATCGACAGCACGTTGCCGCCGAGCGAATCCGGATACTGATCATCAAGATACGAAGAAGACTCTGAATTCACGGGATCGCTTCCCCCTGACTCCTGCAACTTGCCTTGCGAGTTAGCCGAAAATTGATATGACGATTGCCAGTTGGACATGGTACTTAGCTCCAAATTCTCATCGAGCGAAGAAAGACATCACTGTTCCCACGGCGATGGCTGGAGCGTAAGGAATCCTGCGCTTCATTGGATTGGCAAGACTCAGCTCAGGATCGTGACGCATACCGCGCTGCTTCCAACCAAAGACCAGATCGCTGGCGCCTGTGAACAGTTCCTTGAAAAAACCACCAAAAATGGCCCAGCACAGAACCATGATTCCACCGACTATGGCGGTGTAGATAAACGAGATGAAAAATTGGGCCGGGCCAATCCAGGCCCCGACTGCGGCGCACAGTTTCACGTCCCCTCCGCCCGTCCATCCCATAAAAAAAGGAATGCCGTAAACCAACAGGCCAAGCCCCATGCCGGCAAAACATTGCCCAAGGCCATGCCAACCAAATTGGCCGAGGCCATGCCACCCAAAGCTGTGACTGTTCCCGTCCCAATCATGACGCCATGGCGAAATCACGACCCCGGCCAAAAGGAAAGGAAGCACCAGCCAATTAGGAATGCGGCTACTACGCAGATCCGTGAACGTCGCCACGGCGAGCACCAGCAACATTGGCCACCAGGCTAGTGAGTGCATACCCCGTATTCCTTTCCCCCTATATTCCGGGAAAACATCATTATTGCAACAGTCCAACTATTATTGCAATTGATTAACCAAACTGTAAATGCCCGAAACTGCACAATATCAAATACTTGACGGCACACCGCTCCGCATGGTGTACACGGATGTTTACGGAAAAGCGCTCCCGAGTGAAGCGCGGCGTATACACACTTCACGCCCGTATCCGGGTCTGCTAGAGCAGCTTACGGGGCAACAGGTTCGGTTAAACAGTGGGTCAGGAACAATTCAAGAACTCTTTTCAAGGGGTCTCCACATGATTAGTACCCTAGATAATGATTACTAAAGAAACCATAAAAGTACACTAAGTCGGGATGGCATGAATTCCTGCTTGTTTGCGGCCCTTTTACAACCCTGGGGCGGTCATCCTCCATTGATTCACTGTTTTCTGTGTGATCCGATTGAATATAAAGAGTTTTTTTCCATACAGATATGGATGATGAAGAGATGAAGCTTAACTGTCTGACAGACCCTTCCGCCACTCGTACTTCAGACCGAAATCCTTAAAATATTTACCGCCGGAAAAAAGTACTAAAGTCATCTCGACACGACCCTCACCTACCGGTACTATTGGTTGCTAGAGTTCATCATTGCCGAACGAGACCTTTGGACTTTGTGGCCAAGGGTTATTGTAGTTTATGTGACGTCAGAACTGGCGCAAGTTGCCATCGGCATCACAGCCGATAAGGTTGGGCAATGATGGCTATTACCGCTTCTCACATTGGAAGCGGCTTGACGTGTTTTGGCCAGGGGCGGGTCCTGCAATGATAAAAATCGGACTATTCTCGGATGACCGTACTCTCCAAACGCTGCTTTCCTCAGCTCTCGGAAAGGACTTCGAGGTTCTCCTGGAGCCGGATGAGGATGGCATGAATCTAATCCGGGCTGCCGGAGATTGCGATGTCATGATTCTGGATCTGACTACGAATCATGATTCGTTGCAGGAGCGGATTGGCTGTACCCAACGGTTGATTGCAACTCAGGTTCCCGCGGTGATCATGGCCGATGATGCGCTTCGGTCCACCGCGTTTGAACTGGTTCGATCAGGCGCCTTTGGCTACTGCCGCAGACCGCCCTCCATCAGGGACCTCAAGACCATGCTCAGCCGGGCGTATGAGAACTCCACGCTCAGGCAGCAACTACAAACCGTGCAGCAGCAACTGGAGGTGCCCGGCAGTTGCGATAGGTTGATTGGAACGAGTCCGCAAATGCAGCGGGTTTATCAACTGGTGCGTCGCGTTACCAACCTTAACGCCGCTGTGCTGATTACCGGCGAAAGCGGAACCGGCAAGGAGTTGATCGCCCGCGCCATCCACAATCTGGGCTCCCGTGCAAGCCGTCCGTTTGTGGCCGTTTCCTGCGGCGCCATCCCGGAGACTTTGATTGAAGCAGAGCTCTTCGGCCACGAGAAGGGCGCATTTACCGGCACGGTTGGGGCGCGCGAAGGCTACTTTGAGCAGGCTGCTGACGGCACGCTCTTCCTCGATGAGATCGGCGACCTGAGCCTGTTTACCCAGGTCAAGCTGCTGCGCGTCCTGCAGCAGATGGAATTCAATCGCCTGGGCAGCAACAAGCTCATCCCCTTGAAGGCGCGGCTGATATTCGCCACTCACCAGGATCTGGATAAATTGGTGGCCGAAGGAAAATTCCGCCAGGACCTTTACTACCGCATTAACGTTATGCGCATTGAATCACCGCCGCTCCAGGACCATGCCGAAGACATCCCCCGGATTGCCTGGCATTTCCTGCGCCAGTATTCGCAAGTCTTCCAGAAACCGATGGAGGATATTGAGCGCGATGCGCTGGCTCTGCTCCAGAGTTACCCCTGGCCCGGCAATGTGCGCGAGCTGGAAAACGTGATGCAGAGGGCTATCATCCTCGCTCCCGGAAAGGCTGTTCGCGCCGAAGATTTAAGTTTGAACATTGAGGAGAGCGAGGTTGACCTCGTCGACGGCGACATCGACGACATTGTCGATATCGGCGATTACCATCCCGCCGGCTCCTTTGAACGCCAGCTTCGCGACTATAAGGTCAAGCTGGCCGTCGCAGCTGTGCGTGAGAACAATGGAAATAAGACGCTGGCTGCCCGAAGCCTGCACATCTCCCGGGCTTATTTGCATCGCTTGATCCGGCTTGCCGAGCCCGACGCCGACTTCGATCAGGATCTCCGTGACGCCGCAAATGGTTGAGCGCGGCGTTGACGGTTAACCAGGCGCTTTTTCAATAGACGCAGGGTAATCCGCTGCTCACGAACGGCATTTCCCTCGTTCTGGCATGATGATCCAGGCTTCCCGCAAAGATCCTTGTAGCTAACTGTGCGTGTTGTATTCCGGCGGCCCGGCAATAACCAGCCCGCTGTTCTGCCGTCCGTGAATATACCAGCAACACCAGTTTGTTTCATGGGCTTCACTGCCGGCAGGCGCGGTCAAATCCCTGTAGATTACCTTTCCATAGAGAAATATTTTTTCTTCCCAGGTTTCAATCCGCCTGTATCTTTCCTCCGAGTCGCAAAGGCCTCGCGCATCATCGCGGCAGAAAGGCTTGATTGCCGTGGATTCCCCGGGAAGCAGAATGATGGGAGTAAAAGGGGCGCCCTGTTTTTCATCCGGATACTCGGGGGTGCCGGGAAGGTGCAATTCGTCGATGGCAATCCTGGTCTGTTCCGCGATCTCGATGATTTTGGCCGGAGTTCGGCCCCGGTTTGTGGCCATGATGGTAAAACTATTCTCCGCGCTCGGGGATGGCTCGACGGAAATCAGGATCCACGATCTCTCCGCATGGAGGATAGCCTGAGCCGTCATGAGCGCGGCATGAGAACTGGCGGCGGCGGCCTCGGCAGCAGTTTCCGCGTATCCCATTTGGCGGTTAATCTTTCTCAGCAGAGAGAGGGCTATCATGATGCCGACGTATCCCAGAATAACCAGCACCAGATTGGCTGCCCATGTGATTCGCTCGTGCAGGTTCCAGACCGGCGGCGCGGGAGTTGGATTGGCAACGGAGATGTGCGGCGGCAGAATATTCCGAATGCCGCTTTCGACCTCAGTCTTTAGCGCCGGGCTGGTAGTCTCTGGCGGAACGCCGGCAGAAGGAGCCGAAGGGGGGGGAGTCTGCTGATTCACGCTGGCTGGCGCGCTTGCCTGAACCCCTCCTGCCGCAGGTGCCTGCGTGAGGGCCAGCATCACCACAAATATCGCTAAACCCTTCATTCTCATGGGGTAAATGTATCACACGCCTCTTACAAAGTCCCGCGCTCTAAAGCTGCTTGCAAGACTGCCGAGGCGACCGGCTACGGTTCCACCACTTCCACGCCCCGCCAAAAGGCCACGTACCCTTTGATTTTACGCGCCATCGGCTTGGGGTCGGGATAATACCAGGCAGCGTCCGGGTTATCCTCCCCATCGATCAGCAGCGTCATATAGCGCGCCTGCCCCTTCACCGGGTCGAGTGACGTGGTCGTGCTGGGGCGAAAATACTCGCGCTTCAGGCTGGATTCGGGAAAGTAGACATTCCCCTCCACCGTCTGTGTCTTCTCGCTTTCGGCAATCACCTTGCCGTTCCAGATAGCTCGTGCCATGGGTTGTTCCAATAATTCCGCCAGGTCTCTCTATCGGCCATATACGGGTCCGATAAGAGGGCCGCATACGACATTAACAGAGATTCGCCTGTAGGTCGAGTCCTGTTCAGGGTTTTGGGGGGTAAGAATACCGGCCATGCGCCTCCTGACGGGCGGGCAAGCTCTGGCGCCGGGCTTCCACGTTCTTGAGCACTGCATCGTAGCGCTGGGCTGCGGCTGAAAACCGGTTCACCAACTCGGCCGTCTTCATCAGGAATCCCGGATTCTTCTCCCGGATGCCATCCAGAATATGCGCGAACTTGGCCAGCATGAAAAAACCCTCGCTGTTGCAATCCACAAACAGCTCCGCTGAAACCGCCCCGTGCAGCACCAACGCCGCCGCCATCTCCCAATAGGTAAGCACCTGCCGCAGCCAGGCGTTGTGCGGGTCGCCGGGGTTCTCCGCCACGGCAAAAAACTCCTCCGCCGTCGCCGGCCAAAACTCGCCTGTCATCCACGCGCGCGCCTTGCGCATCTCCGCCTCGGTGCGCAGTTCATACAGCCTGAGAATAATTTCGGCATCCGCCGGGGTAGCAAGCATTCGTTCCATCAATAGAGTTTCTCCACAGATTCATATTACCGGATTCTGAGACTGCTCTGCGATCGTGTCCCGGCCAAACCGGCGCTGCCCCTCACGCCCTCTGCAACGCCTTCTTGCCGCCCTTCTTCGCCGCCTTTTCTGCAACAAGATTGTCAGCCGCCTTCGCACCCTCCGTGACGGATTCTTTCTCTGGCACCGGTCCATGCGTCGCGGCTGTCGGCAGTGGCGCCGCGTCGCCAATCCGCCTGGAGTAACTGCAAACCACGGCGCTCTCCACTGGCACGGCGCCCTTGGCAGCCCTCTTCTTCGGCGCAACCTCTTCCTCGGCTGTCTTTTTCTTATTGGGGCACTCCAGATAAACTCCCGTCCGGAGCACCTTCTCCACCAGGTAAGAACTACCGCACTTGGGGCACTTCTCCGCCACCGGCTTGTTGTTCGAGGTAAAGTCGCACTTCGGATAGTTCGTGCAGCCCCAGAAAATGTTGCCTCTCCGCGCCTTGCGCTCGGCTATGTCGCCTGTGCCGCACTTGGGGCACTTCAGGCCTTCAATCAAGTTCTGCTTCACATATTTGCACTTGGGATAGCCTGAGCAGGAAACAAACTCTCCATAACTTCCCTGGCGCAGCACCAGCGGCTTGCCGCACTGCGGGCAATCTTCGCCCGTTGGCTTGGGCGCGGCCACCTTCTGCTGCTGCTTCGAGCTTAGTTTGCGGAAGGTCTTGCAGGGCGGGTCTTCGTTGAAGCCCGGGCACGACATGAACATCCCGAACGGCCCGCGCCTGAGCACCATCACCCGTCCGCAGTTGTCGCAGTACTCTTCCTGCTCGCCCGCTTCCTGCGCCTCCGGCGTGTTCATGTCCGGCTTGCCCGCCGTGTTCTCCTTGGTAAACGTGCAGCTCGACTTGTCTTTCTTGTTGTAGGCCGAACAGGCATAGAAGCTGCCGAACTTGCCCCACTTCAACACCAGCGGCGATCCGCACAGATCGCACTTTTCGTTCGTCTTGTGCTCCATGCGCTTGATGTCTTCCATGTTCGCGCCGGCATCCTTCAATTCCTCCACAAAGTAGCCGTAGAAGCCGTTCAGAAGATCGGTCCACTTCTCATGGCCCTCTTCGATTTCGTCCAGCTCCTCTTCCAGCTTGGCTGTGTACGCCACCTCGAAGATATACGGAAAATTCTTGACTAATAGGTCGCAGACCACCATCCCGATCTCGGTGGGATAAAATCGGCCGCTGTGTTTGGTCACATACTCGCGGTCCTGGATGGTGTTGATGATCGACGCATACGTCGAAGGCCGCCCAATGCCGCGCTCCTCCAGCTCCTTCACCAGCGAGGCTTCGTTATAACGCGGAGGCGGCGAGGTAAAGTGCTGCTCAGGCTCCAGCTCATCCAGCTCCAACTGCTTCACGTTGTCCAGGTTGGGCAGCTTGTTGGCCGCCTCGTCCTCGTCGTCCTTCTCGGCAATCTCATAGACCTTCAGAAATCCGTCAAAGCGCACCACTGAGCCGCTCAGGCGAAAGTCGTAAGTCTTGCCCGTCTTCGCGCTGACGGCCGCAATCTTCGCCGTGGTCACGTCAAAGACGGCCGGCGTCATCTGCGAAGCCACAAACCGCTGCCAGACGAGCCGGTAGAGTTTCAACTGTTCATCCGTCAGATAGCGCGCAATCGATTCCGGCGTTCGCGATGCATCGGTGGGCCGGATGGCTTCGTGCGCGTCTTGCGCATCTTTCTTGCCCTTGTACACATTCGGCGTCTCGGGCAGATACTGCGTTCCCAACTGCTTGCCAATCCACTCCCGCGCTCCTTCAATGGCCTCCGGCGCCACGCGCGGCGAATCCGTTCGCATGTAGGTAATCAGGCCGGTCATGCCCTCGGCGCCAATCGCGACGCCCTCATAGAGCCGCTGCGCCACGCCCATTGTTCGCCGCACGTTGAAGCCCAGCTTGCTGGCCGCGTCCCGTTGCAACTGGCTGGTGATGAAAGGAGCCGGCGGCCGCCTCTGTTTCTCCGTGGCCTGCACTGAAACCAGCGACCACTGCGCCTTTTCCAGCGCGGCCATCACCGCCTTCATCGATCTCTCGTCCGGCAGCGCATTGGCGATGAACTGGTCTTTTCCATCCTTATCCTGACCGTTTGGAACGCGCACCGGTTCGCCGTCGATGCCCACGAACCGCGCCTTGAGTTTGGTCTCCGCCTGTTTTTCCGGATGAAGCTCAGCGTCCAGCGTCCAGTACTCCAACGGGCCAAACGCGCCAATCTCCCGTTCCCGCTCCACGATCAACCGCACGGCTACCGTCTGCACGCGACCGGCCGACAGGCCCCGCCGCACCTTCTCCCACAGCAGCGGCGAAATCTGGTAGCCGACTAATCGATCTAATATGCGCCGCGTCTGTTGCGAATCCACCAGGTTCTGGTCCAGGTCCCGCGCGTGCTTGAAAGCCTCCTGCACGGCCTTCTTCGTAATCTCGTTGAAGGTCACGCGATGAATCTTCTTCCGCTCCTTGGCCGTCGTCCCCAGTTGCAGCGCCAGATGGTAGGCAATCGCCTCGCCCTCGCGGTCCGGGTCAGGAGCCAAATAGATTTCGTCCGACCTGGCCGCGGCCTTCTTCAACTGCGCTACAACTTTCTCTTTGCCCGGAGACACAACCAGCGTCGGCTCAAAAGTGCGTTTCTCCAGTTCCACGCCAAGTTCCTTCTTCGGCAGGTCCATAATGTGACCCACCGACGCAAGAACCTCGAAGCCCGCGCCCAGATACTTCTCGATTGTCTTCGCCTTGGCGGGAGATTCGACGATCACCAGTGATTTGCTCATTGCCATCCTTGATTCCTAGTACACTCTATCCTGTCCGGCTGGCTCAATCTATTGGACTTTGTCCAGCTTAGTTTCGTTGCCCTCGCAAACCGTCCAAATTCGGCCGCTGCCCCCAGCCGCTTTCCCCCTCCGGGAAAAATCATCCGCGAAATTTGGAAACTACCACGAAACACCGCCTCATTTCCACTCGTGGACAAGTTTTTCTTCGTTTTCCGTCCCATTTTCTGGGTGCGCGAAATAATCTTTGCGGCAGGATAAATCCTCGCAAAGTCCTGTTATTTCATCGTTTTCGTAGGATGAAAGGCCGCGTTTCTAATATTTTCACAGCCCTGTTGTGAAGTTCTTTACATCACTCGCACGTAATTCTTTCCCGGCATGCACCGCACCCGACCCGTAATCTCCAGCTCGAAGAGCGCCGTAAACACCTCGGAAGAAGTCAATTGCGTCTCCAGCAACTCCAGAATTTCGTCGATCTGCAAGGCCTCATCGACGCGCAGAATCTCCAGCACCATGGCCTCCTCGGGCCGCAGAACCTGCTCCGGCAACAGAGATGCGGTGGCCGGCGATTTCGATTCAGCTGGCGCTTCTGCCTCGAGCTCCAGCCGCACCTGCGAAGGCAGATCCTCCCACACGTCCTCCCACGTGGCCACCAGCTTGGCTCCCTGCTTAATCAGCGTGTTGGGCGTCCACGATCCCTTGTTGGTCACGTTGCCCGGCACGGCGTACAGATCACGATTCTGCTCGGCGGCGCAGCGCGCTGTGACCCGCGTGCCGGAGTTTTCCCCCGCCTCCACCACCAGCACGGCCACGCTCAGCCCGCTCAAAATCCGGTTGCGGCGAGGAAAATTCTGCGGCGCGGGAAATGTCCCCATCGGCATCTCGCTTACAATCGCCCCGCCGGTGGCCAGAATCTCCTCGGCCAGCTTCTTGTTTTCTTTTGGATAAACCACGTCGATGCCCGTGCCCCACACAGCCACGGTGGGCATACGCGCCGCCAGAGCCCCGCGGTGCGCGCAGGAGTCAATGCCCCGCGCCATGCCGCTGATAATCAGAAGCCTCCGCACAGCTAAATCACGCGCCAGCATCTCCGTCACGCCCGTGCCGTACGGAGTCGGATGCCGCGTGCCCACAATCGCAATTCCCGGCCTGCTCAACAGACTAGCTGCGCCGCGCACCCACAACACCGGCGGCGGATCGTATATCTCCTTGAGCCGCTCGGGATACTCCGGGCAACTGTACGTCACCAGCGTAGCGCCCTGCGCCGCCACTCGCGCCCACTCCTCCTCAGCCGCCTGGCGCGCCTTGCCGTCGAAGATGAACTGCGCCGCCTGAGCTGGAAACCGCAACCCTTCCAGTGCCGTCAACGGCATCGTGAAAATCTGGCTCGCCGCCTTCAACTGCTTCACTGCGTCCAGAATCCGCTTCGGGCCCAGCCCCGGCGCCAGCACCAGCGCCAGCCAGGCCAGCCGCTCCTCATCCAGAGTGGCTATCGCCGAATTTACCGCGCGTTGAGGCAGTGTGCTCATTTTTGCTCCTGTTCGAAAATTGGACACTCAATTTTCTTCACAGGAAACCATAGCCCTTCCATTACATCAATTTTGTCCACGGTATCCACCTTTATTAGAAGAAGTCAAGCCAAGAACGCTCACCTTTAGGATGCAACCCAGCATCCTGAGCCCCTTGTTGGTACTCTATGAAAGCGTGAGTGTACGGCCCCCATCCCGTCTGCGCATCGCCGCCATCGGCTTCCTCAACACTGCGCCGCTGATGTGGGACTTCGAGCACCCGCCCCTCGAAGCCCCGCTCGCCCTCCGCTACCAGATTGACCGCATGAGCCCTGCTGAGTGCGCCGTTCGCCTGGCCTCGGGAGCGGCCGACATCGGCCTCATCCCCACCGCCGCACTGGCCACGACACCAGGCTTGCGCATCCTGCCCGGCTGCACCATCGCCTCCAAAGGCCGTGTGCGTTCCCTGTTGCTGGTTCGCCGCGCTACGCAGCGCCTCCATGAGCTGCGCTCCGTGGCCGCAGACATGGCTAGCCGCACCACCCTGGTCCACGCCCGTATTCTTTTTCGTCACTGGGGCAACCCCGACGTGCCTTTCTTTCCTGCCCCGGCCAACCTTGACTCCATGCTGCAGCGTGCCGACGCCGCCATCCTCATCGGCGACCCCGCCCTGCTGGCTCTTGAAGAGCGTTCCAACCGTTTTGTTCGCACCGGTGAAGAGCTCGTCTACCACGACCTCGCCGAGGAGTGGCACATCCTCACCAGCCTTCCCTTCGTCTCCGCCGTCTGGTGCTGCGCGCACGGCGAACGTTTTGACGAGTCTATCTCCGAAGACTTCATCCAATCCCGCGATCACGGCCTGCAAAACATCGACGCCCTGGTCGCCGAGTGGTCCGGCCGCATCGCCATTCCCGAACAGACCATCCGCGCTTACCTGATTACCAACATTCACTACATTCTCGACGAAGAATGTATCGAAGCCATGAAAGTCTTTTTCCGCATGGCCGCCCAGGCCGGCGTCCTGCCGCAGTACAGCTTCTCAGTTCCGGGATAGCAAATTTGCATCTCAGCAAAAAGGCCGATCCGCAAAGGAACCGGCCCGCCAATTAATGTCTCACTAACTCACTGTCTCACTGCTTCACCCTTTCACTTTTTCACTGCTTCTCATATCTCCCACCTCAGCAGCGCCGCACCCGACGTAAACCCCGCTCCGGCCGCGGCCAGCAGCACCAGGTCGCCCTTCTTCAGCTTGCCCTCTTCCAAGGCCGTTCCCATGGCCAGCGGAATCGTGCCCGCCGAGGTGTTGCCGTACTTTTCAATGTTGATAATGACTCGCGACGGGTCCATGCCCAGCCGGTCAGCCGTGGCCGTGATAATCCGCATATTGGCCTGGTGCGGAATGAAGCAGCCCAGCTCCGAACCCTTCACGCCGCTGCGCTCCAGCACCTTGCTTGTCGCCTCCAGCATCTTGCGCACGGCAAACTTGTACACCGTCTGCCCATCCTGGTGGATGTAGTGCATCTTCTTGTCTACCGTCTCGTGGCTCGATGGATTCAGGCTGCCGCCGCCGGGCATGTTCAGCGCCGCGGCGCCCGATCCGTCGATTTCGTGCCAAAAGTCGATGAAGCCTATCTCGTCCTTTTCGGCCGGCTCAATCAGCACCGCGCCGCCGCCGTCGCCAAATAAAACGCAGGTCGTCCGGTCGCTGTAGTCCGTCATCCGGGTGTTGGCGTCCGCGCCGCATACCATCACCTTCTTATGCGCCCCGCTCTCCACCATCTTCACGCCCGCCTGCAATGCAAAGACAAAGCCCGAGCAGCCCGCCGAAACGTCAAAGCCCCAAGCTCCCTTGGCCCCGATCTTGTCCTGCACCAGGCAAGCCGTCGCCGGGAACATCATGTCCGGCGTCACCGTGCCCACGATGATGACCTCAACCTCGCTGGCCGGAATCCCCCGCGCCGCCAGGCACTTCTTCGCTGCCTCGGTGCACATATCGCTCACGCCCAGCCCCTTGGCCAGCACGTGCCGCTCGCGGATGCCGGTGCGCTCCAGAATCCACTGGTCGCTGGTCTCCACCATCTTTTCCAGGTCTTTGTTGGTCAACACTTGCGGCGGGACGTAGGTCCCAAGCGCCGTTATCTTCGCGCGGCAGCCCACGATGGGACGAACTTGAAGCGTCAATGTATCTCTCCTTGCGGCAAATAGAAGCGCCGGGTTGCCTACTGCGCCCGTACGAGCCCGTTACCGTTGCTTCCTTCCGGACCTGGCGGGGTTGGCGGGATTACGTCGCGTAGGACCCGGCACTTGTCGATTTTAGCACTGTCGGGCGGTCCGGTTTCCTGTCAGTGTTGAAGATCTCAACCTTGCTTATTCGTATGGACTGCTTCATATCGAGTGATTTAATTTACTCTTGCCGGAAATACTAATAGCGACCTGGACCCGAGTATACTTTTTCTTGAGATTTCTATTCCTTATTTGGAGGCGTGAATATGAAACGCATTTTTTGGTTCTTCACGGCCATCTTGTTTTTTGTAAACTGGTCTGTCTGTGCTCAGGAGGGTCCGCAGGCAGTCAAGATGAGTACGGAGAGCGTGAACTCCTTACTCGTCAGCGCCCGCGCCGCCACCAAGGACAAACGCTATGCCGACTCCGAGGCGTTGATGCTCAAGACCACCACCGCCCATTCAGAGATGGTTCTTCCATGGATCGAACTCGGTCTGGCACAGATCGGACTGAAGAAGTACAGCGATGCCGAATACAGCTTCAAGGCTGCCCTAGGTATCGGGTCGAACTCCCACAAAGCGATTGGGGACAACAGCTTTTACGCCTCGCTCGACGCACACGGTGTTGCTCCTGGCGCTACACGCGCCTCGCGTAATACCGTGGGCGGAACAGTCAGCAACGCTCAAAAACTCACCCCGGAGATTCTGGGTGTCGCATACAGCAGCCTCGGGGAAATCTACGCACGCACCGGCAGAATCGCCGAAGCTCAGGCGGCTTTCGACACCGCAGTCAAGGCCATGCCCAGCCGGGCCGCCCTCTATCGCCGCAATGAAACCATCTTCTTCTTTCAGGTTGGCAATGCGGAGGCCCAGTTGACAGCCGCCGAGCAGGCCATTGCCCTCGATCCAGGCCGCGCGATGCTCTATTACTTCAAGGGGCAGGCACTGGTCGGCAAAGCTACTATCGATCCCCAGACGCAGAAGATGATTCTTCCTCCCAGCTGCGCCGGCGCATATCAAAAATATCTGGAGTTGGAACCTAACGGCCAGTTCGCGAGTGACGTTAAGAGTGTACTCAGCGCCGCAGGGCTTCCGTTCAAGGCTGGTAAGAAATAAAAGAAGATTATAGGATTGGCATATGCATGAAGTTGCCGCGATGATTCATAGACGCGGAACGCGAATCGATCTCTACTCCCACTACAATTGACCTGTGACCAAAAACTCCTTACACGCCCTCCCCACCGTGGGATTTATCTCGCTAGGCTGTCCCAAAAACCTCGTCGATTCCGAGGTGATGATGGGCCTGCTCGACCGCGCCGGCGCGCGCCTGACCGTCCATCCCCCGGAGGCCAAAATATCCGAATGAGAACTCTCAGGCGCACGACCCTCTTCCTTTTTTTCATCGCATTGCTTGCCTCCACCCTGATTGCTCAAGACGCGGCGCAGCCTTCGCAGTCCCAGATTGATTCCGACCAGGACGGTATGAGCGATGCGCTGGAGCAGGCTCTCTTGATTCAGTTCGCTCCGGCATTTATGGTCGCGCGGCATGACTGCTCGGAGATTCCCGCGGAGTTTGCGCCGGATATGAAGACTCCCACGGTGAAAGCCGAAGACGGGACCATCTACGGCCAGGTGTTTCCGGCAAAGTCTTCCAGCGGCGATCTCCCGCTCGCGGAGATTCATTATTACCATCTTTGGAAGCGCGACTGCGGGCCTCATGGGCATCTTCTCGATACGGAGCACGTGGCTGTGCTGGTGCGCGCATCGGATAGCCATCCCGATTCCGCAAGATGGAAGGCCGTCTATTGGTACGCGGCGGCCCACGAGAACACGGTGTGCGACGTGAGCCAGATTACGCGCGCCTCAACGCTCCACGCGGAGGAGCACGGCGCAAAGGTTTGGATCTCGCCTGGCAAACATGCTTCTTATCTGAATGAGACGCTTTGCCAAGCCGGGTGCGGCGCGGACAAGTGCGTCGGTATGATGGCTCTGACCCCCAGCAAGATCGTCAATCTCGGCGAGCCCGCGCATCCCATGAACGGTTCTGTCTTTATAGCATCGAGCGAATGGCCGCTCATGGACAAAATGAGCAAAACGGACTTTCCGCCCGACCCTGTCGCCCGCCTTAACCGGCTGCCAGAGACCGACATCGCATGGTTCAACGCAGGCAAGCATCCCGCCCAAGGCATCATCGCCAACAGTAGCTCCACCCAGCAGGCACTCGCAGGCAGCGCCCGAAACACCACCTCGGCACTCTCCACCGCGACAACATCCACCGATATCGCAATCTCAGTAACGCAAGACTCGACTGGCAACGCCCTCGAGCAGAGCTACAAGCAGACAAAGCACAGTCTAGGCGTCACCGCAAGACACGTGGCCGAGGCTCTCCATCTGACCAAAAAGCCCGCAACGCCCAAGTGAGACGCGAACAATTGCGGGTGCCTATGGTCCCTCGCATTTGGGGACCAGGGAAACCACGAACCTTAATCCAGCGATCTTTCCATCTCGGTACAATGAACCTGTGACCAAACTCTCCCCACCCGCTTCCCCCACAGTGGGCTTCATCTCGCTGGGCTGTCCCAAAAACCTCGTCGATTCCGAGGTGATGATGGGCCTGCTCAACCGCGCCGGCGCGCGTCTCACTGCCCATCCCGAAGAGGCCGAAATCCTGGTAGTCAACACTTGCAGTTTCATCGACACCGCCAAGCAGGAGTCGATCGACACTATTCTCGAAATGGCCCGCCACAAAACCACGGGCGCGGCAAAAAAACTCATCGTCGCCGGCTGCCTGGTGGAGCGTTACCGCGACGAAATCCGCAAGAGCATCCCTGAAGTGGACGCGGTCGTCGGCACCGGCGAACTCGATGCGATCCTGGAAGCCGCCGGTTTGAAAGCTCCCATCGTGGTATCGCCCTTCAACATTCTCAGCGGCAAGGCGGCAGAAACTCGACCCGGTCAGGAATCTCAGGCCGGGACCCACAAAGCCCACGTGGGAAGGCCCGAAGACACGCAACGCGAACTACGAGGACGATTTAATCGCGACTCATGGCAAGGTGCCGTTCACCTCCTGCCTACCTATCTCTACGACGAAACCACCCCGCGCCTGCTCACGACCCCAAAATCCTCGGCCTACATCAAGATCGCCGAGGGCTGCGACCATCCCTGCAGCTTCTGTGTCATTCCCAATCTGCGCGGAAAATTCCGATCCAGAAGATTTGAATCCGTCGTCGCCGAAGCCCGGCAACTCGTCGCCCGCGGCGTAAGCGAAATCACTCTCATCGGTCAGGACACGACATGCTACGGCGAAGATCTCGGCCTCAAAGACGGCCTCGCCACGCTCCTCGACTCGCTCGCCCAAATCCCCAACCTCCGCTGGCTCCGCTTCCTCTACGCCTACCCCAACCGCATCACGGGCCGATTATTGGAAACCATCGCCCGCCACGAAAACATCTGCAAATACCTCGACCTGCCCCTCCAGCACGCCTCGCCCTCCGTCCTCAAGCGCATGAAGCGCGGCGGCAGCGCCGACATCTTCCTCAAAACTATGGAAAAAGTCCGCGCCGCAATCCCCGGCGTCGCTCTGCGCACCTCTTTCATCGTCGGCTTTCCCGGCGAGTCGCTCCGCGACTTTGAACTTTTGCAGGAGTTCATCGGAGAGGCGAAATTCGACTGGCTTGGCGTCTTTAACTACTCCGATGAAGAAGGCTCCGCCGCCTTCTCACTTGACGGCAAACTCCCCCACCGCACCATCGAGGCCCGCAAAAATAAACTCATGAAGCTGCAGCAATCCATCTCCAAGCGCGCCAAACAGCAGTGGGTAGGCCGCGAGCTGGTCGTACTCGCCGAAGGCGAAAGCGATGAGACGCCGCTACTTTGGGAAGGCCGCACCGAGTTCCACACTCCGGAGATAGACGGCAAACTCTACATCAACGACTTCGGCCCCCTGCCCGCCATCGAGCCCAGCTGCTTTTACCGCGCCCAGATCACCGAAGCTCACGACTATGACGTAGTCGCTCGCATAACCTCCGCCGCACTGTAGCCTGGGTGCCCCACCTTCGCCGCGTTTTTGTTTTTGCGGCTAAGGCGGGATTATCTCCCCACCGAAGCCCGAATCGTCACCAGTTGCTGCTGCATGCTCTTCACGCTGGCCGAAAAATAGTGCCGTTTGATCGTTACCGTCTTGCCGTCCTCAAGCTCAATGCGCAGCTCCCGTGAAATCGGAATCAAGTTTATGCTGTGCGTGAAATGCACCAACTGTTTGATCTCGCTCCAGCGGAAGTTGTATTCGGTCATGCGGAAGCGCCCGAACCAGCCCTGCACGGGAAGCCGGATCGCAATCCCATCCGGACCGGCGCGAAAGTAGCAATCCCGCGTGAAGGCGCTCACCACGCGCCCCACACCGCCCGTCGCAATCGCGATGCCGACAAAGCAAAGCACCAGGCCGACGAGTAACATCCACCACTCCGGCATATCGCCCGGCTGCCGCGGCGCGCTGTCTCCTGACGCCGTAGCCCAGATGGCGACCGCTCCCATCACTCCCACCAGCAGCCCGAAGATGAGCCGCAGAATGCCCAGCAGGGCAATCCGCACCGGCGCGTAGGTGGTCACATCCTTTAGATTGCTTTGTCTGGCGTCGAACATGGCCGCATCCTCCTGTCGATTTTTAGAAGCCTATATGAAAATCCGCCATCGGGCAAGCGCCCGCTCTGCCCTGCCCCACCTTGTACCATATTCATGGACTGCTGCCCACGGGAACATGAGCAATGGCCACCAGGAAAAAATCCGCCAAACTCCTCCGCTGCCCCACCTGCGGAATGCTGGTCCGCCCCGCGGACGAGGACTTTCCCTTCTGCAGCGACCGCTGCCGCAAGATCGATCTCGGCAAATGGGCCATGGGCGTCTATAAAATCAGCTCGCTGGTCCTAGACCCCGAAGTCCTGGAAGACCTGGGTGGCGGCCAGAAGGAAGACTCCCATGAAAACTAGCCCTTCCACAAATCTCAACCAAAACCAGAACGCCACGAAGTGGTGGGCCTGGACCGTCGCCACTTTCTTCGGCGCGGGTTTTGGCAAGCCCGGTCCCGGAACATGGGGCTCAGTGGCCGCTGTTCTCCTCTGGGCCGCCTATGCCGGGCTCTTCCATCCCACCCCGCAAGCCCTGCTCCTCGCACTGCTCGCCGGCATCAGTCTCACGCTTATCTTTGGCATCCCCGCCTCCACCATCGTTGCCCGTGAATCAGGCCGTCACGACCCGCAATTCGTCGTCATCGACGAAGTCGCCGGCCAATGGATCGCCCTGCTCTTCAGCCCCTTCGATCTCCGCCACGCCCTCATCGCCCTCGTTCTCTTTCGCCTCTTCGACATCACCAAGCCCTTTCCCGTCCGCCAGCTTGAAAAGCTTCCCGAAGGCTGGGGCATTGTCCTCGATGATGTGGCAGCGGGACTGTATGCTTTGGGTGTAGCATCCTTATTACACATTTTGTTACGCATTTGGATTTAGCCATGCCCCAGGCCATCCCCCAATCCGCCGCGTCCCTCCCGCGCATCGACGACGTTCTGCCCGCCGCCGCGCTGCCCAGAGGCGAGGTCGTGCTGACCGGCGCAAATCTCGGCCCGATTGGCTCTGCCCTGCCCGCTGTCCTGGTCGATGGCCACCCCGCCCACTTGCTCATGAGCCGCCCCGGCTCTCTGGCCTTCCGCGTTCCCGATCAGGCCACCACCGGCCTCATCGAGGTTCGCAACCAGGCAGGCTCCAGCAACACCGCTCCCCTGCGCGTGGCCCACCAGCTCCTCGAGGGCCTGCACCCGGTCACCAACCCGGCCGTCAGCCGCTCCGGCATCATCTACGCCACCATCAGCGGCCAACGCGGCAAGCAAACTCCGGTTTCCGTCGTGCGCGTCAGTCCCGACGGTCGCGGAACTCCCTTCGTCACCGGCATCCTCAACGCCACCGGCCTGGCCTTCTCGCCCGGCGGCGACCTCTTTGTTACCTCCCGCGCCGAGGGCAACGTCTACCAAATCAACGATGCCGGCGAGCCTACGCTCTATGCCGAGGGCATGGGCGTGGCCACCGGAGCAGCCTTCGACGCCGAGGGCAACCTCTTTGTCGGCGATCGCAGCGGCACCATCTTCAAAATCAACCCGGAGCGCCAGATCTTCGTCTACGCCACGCTCGAGCCCAGTGTCGCGGCCTATCACATGGCCGTCGACGCCGCCGGAACCCTCTATGTTACCGGCCCCACGCTCTCCTCCAACGACACCATCTGGGCCATCGACACTCACGGCGACGCACGCCCCTGGTATCGCGGACTGGGCCGTCCCCAGGGCCTCGCGCTCTCCAAAGAGGGCGACATTTATCTGGCCGCCTGCCTTCATGGCCGCCGCGGCATCGTCCGCGTCACCCCGCAAGGCGAGGCCTCCCTCGTGCTCTCCGGCGCAAACCTTGTCGGACTGGCCTTCTCCCCCCTTGGAACCGCCATCCTCGCCACCAGCGAAGCCGTTTATGATGTGGACTTAGGAGTCGAAGGACTGAATCTGTTTTGACAGTTCTCAGTCGTCGGTGGACAGTTCGCGCGGTTATCGAGACTTGGACACCCGGCATCTCAAATCCACCCTAGAACTCCCTCGGATCAGGCGCAAAACAAGAAAATTAGTTGAACTATTGCTTACGATTTTACTCGACATTGTAAACAGTATCGTTTACGTTAAATACATGAAGAGCAGCGAGTTCAAGCGGTGGCTGGAGAAGCAGGGTGCGACCTTCACCAGCGGCAAGGGATCGCATCTGAAGGTCGAACTTCACGGCCGGTTCTCTGTCATGCCGATGCACAAGAGCAAGGAAATTGGAACCGGACTCGTTGCGAAGATCAAAAAAGATTTAGGTCTCAAATAGGAGGAAATATGTTGGCATATCCCGTTGAACTCACGCCGGATGGAAAGTTTTTGATGGTCACCTTCCCTGATATTCCCGAAGCCAACTCGCAGGGCGATAGCGTCGAGGACGCCTTGAAGATGGCGGCGGACGCGCTGGAAACGGCACTCGATTTCTACTTCGACGCGGGCCGTCCGGTCCCCGTCCCATCGAAACCGAAGCGCGGGCAACATACAGTTGAACTTCGGGCCAGCGTTGCCGCCAAGGTTCTGCTCCTGAATGAGATGTTTAGCCAGAAAGTACGCCCTTCAGAGCTTGCTCGACGGCTGCGCGTCACCCGCCAAGAGGTGAACCGGCTTATCGACAGGCGCTACACATCGAAGATCGACGGGATCGCCGGCGCGCTCAAGGCGCTGGGGAAGACAATGGAGATTCGGGCGGTCTAGCAAGTATCCCAGGTCTCAAAAACGGGACCTGGGCCACCCATCAACCGCCAATCCGGCAGAATCAGGGTATAGTAAATCATGCAAAGTACCGTTGAAATAACACTTATTAGCAATTCCACCGCCGGCAACAAGCCCAAAAGATTTTCGGCGCAGACTGTAGAAATAACACATGAGCCAGATATTATTCGTCGCGGTGTTGATGGCAGGGAAAGCTCAGGTCGTCTTCCATCGACCATACGATGGTTTGGTGGAACCACAAGGGATCTCCAAGGTATTACCGATGTAAGGATTGTCGATAGTCGTGGTGGCGTGCTGATTGATGGCAAATTAAACACACACTTTAGAGTGATACGAGAGATAGATGGCTGGGTGATATTTGACGTCTTGAAACCTTAATGATATATGGGCCACCCGCCGATAAGCCGCCACAAAATAAAGATCATTGCTGCAAATCATGCAGCGCTTGGTTCAGACCATACGTCTTCTCTCGAATTTGGTTGAAGTCGGCTTCGATGTCCGGTTCCACGCCGACGCCCTCCTGGTTTTTGCATTCCCGCATCCATAGATCAAACGTTACATCACTTAATGAAAGCAGTGTTTTGGAACGGGGATAATAAAAAAAGGCAGTTGGGTATATTACTCCAGGAACGGGATTCGCATCGTGAACCCAAAGGCAAACTGTGTCGTTCGGCATGACGACCACAGCATCAAAGCGCAAGTTTTCTTGTTCATTGAAAGCGAGAGGCATCACCCGCCACGTTGCAAGCATAGCGTCTGCGCCTAGCTTGACTTGTTCATCTTTTTCAGTTTCTTTCGGCGTCTGCGCGGGATCGTTCTGAATGGGAGCCGAGCTTTGCGGCGCTGAAGGCCGAGATGCACCCGACTGATTCGGAAGTGAAGGAAGTAGGGTTCCGATGATGACTAACAGGATGAATATCCCTACCGCGATGGTGCTTCCCCAGGCGATAAATCTCCATGATGCAAGAGAAATTCGCGGATTTGGGAACATCGGAGGATAAGGCACTCCCGTCCATACTAGCGGATTTGGAACTGCTGCAGTGGCTACTGGCGATCCACAATGCCCGCAAAACCGTGCGCTTTCTACGTTGTTGAATCCACATTTGGCGCAGATTAGCATATGCTGTGCTGTTGGCGTTAGGCATTGGGACATAGCCTGCTGTGCCGCAGGAGATTTAATCGGGGTGATGTCTTGCGAATAGCAGATTGGACACCTGTAATGATGATTTCCTCGATAAACAGATTTGCAACGCAAGCAAAGATACTGTTTTCGTCCTTTAACGATCCCAGCTACGATACCGATAGGAGAACCGACTACAAAGGCAAAAGCAAAAAGGACGATCATAAACGATACGATCGAAACTGCGAGGATTATCATTTCATCCCTTCTTTCCCGTGGTTAGATTTCTTCTTTTCACGGTGGGTGGCCCTGGTCTCATGCAGCATTTTATCAAGTTGAGGGTGTCCCCCGTCCCTCGGCTTTGGGGACTGGGGAGGATGCGCCGAACTGCCGGTAATGGCAGGAGCCTCGCTCATCAACCCCGAAGAATCGCTAGGAGTCTTGAAAAGTTGTGCCCCGTTCATCGGAGTCTCATTGCGATTACGGTACACTGACGATAACAAGCCATTAAACTTAAACTGAGAACTGTAAACTGACAACTGCCCCTATGAAATCCGAAATCATCGCCGTCGGCTCCGAGATGCTTACCCCCTTCCGCCAGGACACCAACTCCCTCTATCTGACGGAAAAACTCAACGAGCTGGGCGTCACCGTGGCCTTCAAAACCATCGTCGGCGACCGCCGCAAGGACCTTGTCAACGTCCTCAGCACCACCCTCAGCCGCGTGGATATCGTCATCCTCATGGGCGGCCTCGGCCCCACCGAAGACGACCTCACCCGCGAGGCCGCTGCAGAAACTCTCTCCCTTCCCCTGCGCCGCAACAACGATCAGGTCGCCGCTCTGGCCGCACGAGCCGCCACATGGCGCGTCCCCATGCCCGACAACAATCTCAAGCAGGCCGACACCCTCGACGGCGCAACCCTGTTGCCCAATCCTAACGGCAGCGCTCCCGGCCAATGGCTCGACACTACCTGGCAGGGCTATCGCAAGCTGCTTATGCTCCTTCCCGGCCCGCCCAACGAATGCTTCCCGCTCTTCGACAACGAATGCCTGCCCCGCCTGCGCGAAATCCTCCCCCCGCGCCACATCGCCAAGCGCACCTTGCGCGCCGCCATGATTCCCGAGTCGCAGGCCGACAAGCTGCTCGCGCCCATCTACACCGAATACAAGGACGTGGAAACCACCATCCTGGCCAAGGCCGGAGACATCCAGCTCACTCTGCTCTGCTCCAAACCCAATCTCGAAGCCGCCCAGGCTCGTGTCGATGAGCTGGCCGGTCGCATGGAAGAAGCTCTGGAAGACTGGCTCTACTCCTCCACGGGAGAGTCTCTGGAGCAGATCGTCCTCTACTATCTCGGCCTGCGCCAGGCCACCCTCGCCGTCGCCGAAAGCTGCACCGGCGGCATGATCTCTCAGCGCATCACCAGCGTTCCCGGCAGCTCTCGCTCTTTCCTCGGCGGAGCAGTCGTCTACTCCGACGAACTCAAGACCGCCTACGCCGGCGTCCCTCCCAATCTGATCGCCGAGTGCGGCGCCGTTTCCCGCGAGGTAGCCGAAGCCCTCGCCTATGGCATTCGCCGCTACACCGGCGCAACTCTCGGACTCGGCGTCACCGGCATCGCCGGCCCCACCGGCGGCACCGAACTCAAGCCGGTAGGCTTTGTCCACATCGCCCTCAGTGACGCCCAGAAAACCGACTCCATCGAGCGCACCTTCCGCGGCGACCGCCAGCGCATCCGCGAATGGACCACCCAGCAAGCCCTCGACCTTATCCGCCGCCGGCTGCGCTAAGCGTTAATACTCTATTCCCGCAATCCGCCCCCTGCCTTAACCATCAATATGTGATGCACGTCACCAAAAACAATCTCCCCACAATGACACCATACCCCTACAGGCCATCAGACGCGTTTTTTGCCCGTTCTTTCTCCGTTTTTATCCGTGGAGGCCCGCAAGTGAAGCTAGACTCATCCGCATTCGTCGCCGACCCCGAGCTGATCCAGGCGCTCGAGAAGCATTCCACCACCATCTCCTGTGTCGCGGATCGTGTCCTCTTCAACCAGGGTGATCACCCTCAGGGCCTCTACATCCTCGACCAGGGCGAGACCAACATCACCATGGCGTCGCCAACAGGCGAGAAGTTGATGTCCATCAAGGCGCACGCCGGCTCCCTGCTCGGCTTGCCAGGGCTCATCAGCAACGAACCCTACACGCTCACGGCCATCGCCCTCAAGGGCGCGCGGCTCAGCTTAGTCCCCCGCGACAAGTTCAACACCCTCATGCGCTCTAACCCGCATCTCTCGGTCAAGATGTTGCAAGTGCTGGCCGCCGAACTTCGCTCCGCCCGCCAAGCCTTATCCAAGCGTTAGGGGTATCGGATTTGCGACGTCAGTCGCACAAATCCGCTGACTTGCTAACTCGCTAATCTAAAACAGTTTGTCATCCTGAGCGACCTGAAGCGCAGCGGAAGGGAGTCGAAAGCCTGCACTGAGCGAAGTCGAAGTGGACCTGCATTTACTTTTATCTATCTACCAGCACTACGAACCGAACACCGCCGCCAGAGCCTCTTCCGGCTCGGGCCGCACGCGGAAGTCGGCATGAGCCTCGGCAAACTTCACCCGACCGTCGCGCCCAATCACAAATGTAGCCGGCAGCGGCAGCCGCCAAGTGGCCTCGCCGTTCACAAACGGCACATTGATCAAAATGGAAAGGTAGTACTCTCTCAGATACTCAGGCACGGTGTAGGCCACGCCGAACTTCTCCGCCAGCGCGCAGCCGGGGTCGCGGAGCACGGCGAAGGGCAACGCATGCTGGCTCACCATGAAATCATTTTGCCGCTCGGTCTGCGGCCCAATGGCTAGCATCAGCACGCCGCGCTCGCGGAGTGTGCCGTGCAGCTCGCGCCACGCCTCTAACTCCGTCACGCAATAAGGGCACCACCGCCCGCGAAAAAACTTGACCACCAGCGGCCCCAGCGCCAGCATGTCCGCGCTACGCACCAGCCGCCCTCTGCTATCGTTCAGCGCAAACTCCGGCGCCAGAGAGCCCACCGGCAGAATCCGCTCTTCAATCCCGGATTCAAACAACTCCGCAATCGCCTGCTCCCCAACAGCCAGCCGCTCCGCCTGCACCAGCTCCCGCGTGCGCGCCGTAATCTCGTCGAGTTGGTCCTGAAGCGTGGTCATCAAACCTTATCTTCCAAATCTCTGCTTTCCGCCCATCCCCATCGCGCCCATGCCGCCGCGCATCATGTTTCTGGCCAGCCCGCCTTTGCCCATCTGCTTGAACATCTTGGCCATCTGCGCGTACTGCCGCAGCAGGTGGTTCACGTCCTGCACGGTCGTCCCCGAGCCCGCCGCGATGCGCTTGCGCCGCGAGCCGCTGATGATCTCGTGGTTGCGGCGCTCCCTGGGCGTCATCGAATTGATAATCGCCTCCAGCCGCACAAACTGCTTTTCGTCCACGTTCTTCGACGCCTGCTGCAATCCGGCAAACGGACCCACCGAAGGCATCATCTTCAAAATGCTCTCCATCGACCCCATCTTCTTGATCTGCCGCAACTGCTCGCGAAAATCCTCCAGCGAAAAGCCGTCGCCCAGCAGCGCCTTCTTGGCCAGCTCCTCGCCCTTCTTGCGGTCCAGCGTCGATTCGGCCTTCTCGATCAGCGACATCATGTCGCCCATGCCCAGGATGCGACCCACAATGCGATCCGGATGAAACGGCTCGAAGGCCTCCGGCTTTTCGCCGGTGCCGATGAACTTAATCGGCTGGCCGGTAACGTGGCGAATCGAGAGCGCCGCGCCGCCGCGCGCGTCTCCGTCCATCTTCGTCAGCACCACGCCTGTCAGGCTGAGCCGCTGATGAAACTCCGCCGCCGAGTTGACCGCATCCTGGCCGGTCATGGCGTCGGCGATAAAGAGAATCTCGCTGGGGTTGAGCAGCTTCTTCAGCCGCTCCATCTCCGTCATCAGCTCTTCGTCAATGTGCAGCCTTCCGGCGGTGTCCACAATCAGCGTGTCGCAGCCCATGTTACGCGCCTCGCGCCGCGCCTCTCCGGCCAAACGCTCGACCAACGCCGATCCTGCCGTCTCGCCCTTTTGGTCGCCCTCATAGAGGCGGACTTCAACGGATTTCGCCACCACCTTGAGCTGCTCGCGCGCGGCTGGGCGGTAAACGTCCACCGAAACCAGTAATGGCCGATGTCCGCCCTTCTTGAGCCACGCGGCCAGCTTGCCCGCGGTGGTGGTCTTGCCCGAGCCTTGCAGTCCGGCCATCAGAATAACGCTCGGCGGCTGCGAGGCAAACTTGAAGCGCGCTGTATCCTTGCCCAGCAGCGCAATCAGCTCGTCGCGCACAATCTTGATCACCTGCTCGGAGGGCGAAAGCGCGGTCAGCACCTCGGCGCCCACGGCCTTCACGCGGATCTGTTCAATCAGGTCGCGGACCACGTTCAGGTTGACGTCGGCCTCGAGCAGTGCCACGCGAATCAGGCTCAGCGCCTCGCTGATGTTCTCTTCGGTGAGCGTACCCTGGCCGCGAAGGACCTTGAAGGCGCGCTGCAATTTGTCAGTAAGGTTTTCAAACATAGGTCAATTTCAAGTGTATCGGATAGGTCGCCGCTGAACGAGCCGCTGCCCGGTTCACGGCAGGCAGGCGGAGTTGTAAGGCCTGGAAGCCGCCGGCGATGATATTGTTCGCATGAGGCATAACACGATCATTCACGCTCCCGGTTTCTCGACATACTGAAGAACAGCGATTTACGATAGATGCGGTCCAACAGGGCCAGTCCGGCGCGCGAATTTTCTATTGTGCTCCGGAAAACTGAGAGGCTCCGTGATGAAGCGCGCAATGAGTTGTGCCCTTTTCTTTCTTCTTGCTGCCGCGGCTGCGTTTGCATCCAGCGCAACGCTGCCCGACGGCACTGAGTTCCCGATGTGGGAGAAAACCCTGCATTTTTCCAAAACCTACTACGTGGACGGGCAAGCCAGGAATGCCGATGACAAGGGGCCGGGCACGAAGGAGCGTCCATTTCGCACCATCAACCGGGCGGCTCAGGTGCTTCAGCCGGGAGAGCGCGTCGTGATCGCCGAAGGCGTTTACCGCGAGTGCATCCGTCCGGCGCGCGGCGGAACCGGCCCCGAGGCCATGATCAGCTACGAAGCCGCGCCTGGAGCGAAGGTGGTCGTCAAGGGTGCGGCAGTGGTCAAGGACTGGCGCCCAAGCGAGGGCTGGAACTTTGGCTTCGATCCGAAGACGCACCAGCCGGTGAAGGCGTGGGAGCTTCATCTGGATCCGGCGCTCTTCCCCGACGGCTACAACCCATTCGAAGTAGACAACGTGCTCGGCAATCACATGTGGCTCCGCTACGCCGAGGACAATATGTCAACCTATTTCCGGCGGCGCGGCTTGGTATTTGTGGACGGCAAGCCGCTGGAGCCGGTGGAGACCTCGATGGAGCTGGCCGGGCCGTCGCCGCAGTCGATGAACTACTTCACCGACATTCATTGGAAGCCGCTCTTCAATGAATTATCGCCGGAGGCCGGCAAGGTGTGGATCGAAACCAACGGTATGACCCTGCACATTCGCCTGGCCAACGACGACGACCCCGCCAAGCACGTCATTGAAATCACCACACAGGAGCAGCTTTTTTCTCCGGCGTCGCGTTACCAGTCGTATATTCGCGTGAAGGGCATCACCTTCCAATATGCGGGCAACGGTTTTCCGGTGCCGCAGAGGGGCATGGTTTCGGTTAACCGCGGTAATCATTTCATCTTCGAAGACAACACCTTCGAGTGGGCCAACAGTGTGGGTCTCGACATCGGCAACGAGGACTGGGGTGCCTCGCGGCCGCCGCAGCCGGTAGGCTTTGACGTCATACGCGGCAACACCTTCCGCTATTGTGGTATTGAGGGGCTGGGCGGAACAGGCGGTCCGCAATCGACGCTGGTCGAGAAGAATCTCTTCGAGTGGATCGGCTGGCAGGATGCGGCCATGATGTCGGAATCCGGCGGCACCAAAATGCACGTCGCCAGGAATCTTCTCTTCCGCAATAACGTGGTGCGGCATATCCGGCACGCAAACGGCATCTGGCTCGACATCGGAAACGCCAACGTCCGCATCACCGGCAACGTATTCGCCGACATTCCCGGCGACGTGAATCCTCATGCTGTGCATATTGAGGGCAGCGACGCCCTGAACCAGATCGACAACAACATTTTTTCGAACCTGACTGGCGGCATCCTTATCCGCGACACCAACAATGTGATCATCGCGTACAACCTCTTCCTCGACTGCAAAGAGGTCTGTGTCGATACGGTCTCGGGCATCAACGGGCCGCGCCCCATCGCTGGACACACCAACGATGTGCACAATCTGATGGTGCACGACAACATTTTCTACAAGATGGGCCGCTCCGCAATTGAGTTCACCAATGCCCGCAACGATGCGGATGGAAATGTCTATGGCAACGCTCCCAGCTTTTTCGGATTTTCCTTCTCGCAACCCATCCTGCGCGTCAAGTTTCCCGAGCCGCCGGAGTGGCACAACCTGGAATCCTGGCGCGAAGAGCACGGATGGGACAAGAACGGGATCATGGCGGACATCACAGCGGTCCTCGATCCGGACAAACTTGAACTGACGATGACCGTAAAAGGCGATTTGAAACGCGCCGCTGCATACAAAGGGATCGACGCGGACTTCTTCGGGCGGCCGGTGAATGGCGACAGAATGCCTGGGCCCTTCGCCGATCTCTCCACGGAGACACAAACTCGCAGCGTTGACCCGCGATGAACTGAGCCGGCAGATGAGTGTTGTGCGCTTGTCTCCGGCTCTGTCCTCGTTGGCCGGCTTTCGACGTCACTCCGCAGGCGCAATCAGGTACTGCTCCAGCTTGCCGTCGGGATAAGTGTAGGTCGTTAGTCTCAGCCGTTTGCCCGGATACACAATCAGAAAGCTGCGGAAGGTCATGCCGCCACGCAACTGATCTGTGCCGGCCTGTTGGAAGGTGAGTGGTTCGCCCAGCGGCGCCAGGCTCTCGCGGAAATCAGCCAGTGCCTCTGCTGTGAAATAGTCGCTCAAATTCGGCGCTAACAGACTCCGGTCGATGCGCCCCTGTTGCAGATCGCGGTAGATCGCAATGGCTTGCTTTTCGGCGTCGGTCGGCGGGAACTCCGCCACCACCGGCACAGCCAGCCGCGCAATCGTCGCGGCCGCGCCCACCGCGTCCTGGTTAGTCAGCACCGCTACGGCCACGCCATCATCCACCAATACGATATTGTCCGCTACAAATCCGGAGACCTCGCCGCTATGCTCAATCGACCGATGCCCGTCGCGATCCAACACATCCACGCCCAAGCCGTAGTGCGTTCCCTTGCCGTCCTTCAGCTTCACCTCGGTGAACATCTGCTTGTAACTTTCCGGCTTGAGCACCGTCTGCGTAATCAGGCTCTCGTCCCACAGCGCCAGATCGTGCGCCGTCATGGCCAGCTCGCCCGCCGCGAACATCCAGCCCCGGCCCTCCTTGGGCGACATGCGCAGCGGTCCCAGAGCGTTGCGATAATACGGCGTGGCATCGGCCTGCGTCAGCTTCACCTGGTCCGAATTCCACACTGATTGCATTCCCAGCGGCCGGAAGATGTGCTGCATCAGAAACTCCATGTACGGCCGGCCCGTCACCTTCTCCACGATGCGCCCCGCGATAACGTAGTTGGTGTTCGAATACTGCCACTGCGTTCCCGGCTCAAAGTCCAGCGGTTTTTTGCCCCATGTGTCGAGAATCTCCTGCGCCGTCTCGTCGTGCTTCATGGTGGTCATCAGGTAGTCCTCCGGCCAGTAATCCTGGTAGCCGGAGGTGTGCGAGAGAATCTGCCGGATGGTCACCTCGTCGCCGCGCGTCAGACCGGGAACGTACTTGCCCACTGCGTCGTCCAGCGAGAGCTTGCCCTCCTCTTGCAACAGCAAAATCGACGCGGCGGTAAATTGCTTGGAGATCGATCCGATTGAATAGCGCATCTCCGGCGTGGCGGCAATAGCGGGAGCCTTTTTGGTAGCCAGCCGCGCTTTGCCGTAGGCGTGTGTATACACCAGCTTGCCGCCCTTCACCACCGCCACCGAGGCCGACGGCACGCCGGACTGCTCCAGCACCTGGACGGCAATCCGGTCAACTCTACTCTTGATAGCCGGGTCCAGAGTGTCAATCGTCTGCGCCCGCGTGGCAACCGGGACCAGCGCCAGCACCGTCAAACCAGCGCAAACTAGTATTTTCTTCAGCTCTCTCATCGTCCCCAATCTCCTTCGTTTCCGCGCGTGCTTACGATATCGACACCGATTAAGGTATCAGGCCAGCCTCATAAGCGCTTCCTGACACGAACGAGGTTTGTACTCAGGATTTTGCACGAATATCTTGCGAAATCTGGCATCTTCGTAGTAAACTAGTTGGTAAACTAGTTGGTTAGCTGTAAGAACAGTCTGGAGGGTCCATGCCGGTTGAAGAGACCGTTTATACCGAAATCGGCGCCTTTGACGCCAAGACAAAGCTCTCCGAGATTCTGCGCAAAGTCGAGCAGGGAGAACGGTTTACGATCACCAGGCGCGGCCGGGCGGTAGCAGACATCGTGCCCAGCCAACTTAAGAATCGAGAACGTGCGGCTGAAGCTGTACGGCGGCTGCTGGCCATGCCTCGAATCGAAGGCATCCCACCAGAAACCGTCAAGGCGTGGATTGAGGAAGGAAGACATTGAGCCTGGTTCTGGATGCCTCGATGACCCTGGCGTGGCAGTTCAAGCGCGTCGATCTGGCCGAGATTCAGCTGGCGGAAGAGGCGCTTGCGCAGCTTGTCTCAAACCAGGCATTCGTTCCAGCGGTTTGGCACGCGGAGGTTGCTAATGGCCTCTTGCGCGGTGAGCGCCAGGGAGTGATTCCGCCCGCGCAAACCGCATCTTTCCTCAATGATCTCGCTCAGGCAGAGATCGAAACCGACACGGAATCTCCCCGATCGCGACAAGCGAGAGTGCTCGCCTTGGCGCGAACGCATCGGTTGACCGCCTACGACGCCACCTATCTGGAACTCGCCATGCGCCGCGCCGCTACACTGGCTACTTTCGACGGTAAACTCGCCGCCGCCGCAAGAGCCGCCGGCGTGCGCGTCTTCGGCGATCCGAAGTAGTCCAACTCATTTTTTCTCATTTTCCCTGAACGCGGGATTCGTGGATAATCCCTTCAGCTCCGACTTCACTGATTCAGATATATCCGGCGAGGCCAGCATGAACTCGATGTAATCTGCGGCCAATGGATCATTGCGTTGAAATGAGCCCATCGACCATCCGGCCGCCATGTAGGCGAGGCCGCGGGCAATCGACGGGGTGAGCTTGGAGATGTGCGTTCCGCTTTTACGCATTTTATCGAAGTCTTCGTAGTCTGAGCGCCAGGCGAGGGTGCTGGCGATGGTCTTGATGGGTTGGTATTGGCCGGTGGCTCCGAAGGTAGACCACATGAGGTCGAGGTGATGGAAGAGGGTGCTGTTGGGAGATAAATCATAAGGGTCGGGCAACGCGGGCATCGACTCGATCTTCTTCTGGTCGTCGGGACTGAGTGTCTTGACGACGGTGGAAATGTCATAACCGGAGGAGCGAAGGATGTCCAGGCCGAGGACGCGCGGGAGGGGAGGCTGGGTGGCGATGCGCGCGAGAAAATCCTGAGCGGCAACGGGGTCAGCCTTGAGGGCTGCCGAGAGGAAGGCAGCCGTATTCTCTATGAAATCAGATTTCGGGTTGGCAGTCTGATATTCGATGGCGGATTGCATCGCCGGAAGCAGGCGCGCCGGATTCGGTTGGCGATAATAGACCATCACGAAATTACTTAGTTCTTGAGTGTCTTTGAATGCTTTCTTGTTTCCCGTTTCATAGCTTTCAATCTGAATCGTCGTGTTTTTGAGAGCCTGATGTCCCGCCGGAGATTCAATCTCTGTTTCCACTGTTGCCTTCCCGTCGTTGGCGTCATCCGGAACGCACCAGTGATCCGCAGACACGCCCATGCTGGCCATGGTTAAAAGCGGATTTTTGATGTCGGCTGCCGCTAAGACCTGTGTCACAAAATCTCCGCCCTCCGGCTTGATTTGCTTGTACTGCGCCAGCGATGCAAGCGCGTAATCCTGATTCTGACCGGCAAATGTAACTCGAAAAGACAGCTTTGTCTTCTCCAGAAACTCATCGCGATTGTCGCCCGTGGCAACAACGCCAACTCGAATGCATTGCCCCGGATTGAGCAGCGTTACATTCTCTGGCGCGTTGACCAGCTTTAGCGTGTGCACCCACTGCTCCTGCACAACGGACTCGCCAAGCACGAAGATATGCGTATCAATCTTTGCGGGCGTAGGCTTTTGGGGTGGATTGAATGTGACTTGAGCCGGTAGCGTAGCAGTAGCCGCGATGAAGGCTAGAAAGCTGAAGACAAAAATCCGCAACTTTCGCGTAGAGAGCAAAGATTGGGCTGTTTTCATAATGGAAGCAGTAGATAGCAACCTGAGAAATAATGCAAGAGGCTCGCGGCACGCTGTGTTCCCTCAATGCACCCCCGGCGGCAGCGACCCATGCTTTTCCGGTTTCTTGAAGAGCCACGCCGCCCCGGCGCAGAAAAACGCCAGCAGCGCCGTCCAACGGAAGACATCCACATAGGCCAGCAGCGCCGATTGCTGCTCCAACAGCCTGTAAACCAATCCGAGAGATCCGGGCCGCACCTGCGCGGGGCCGAGATGCTGGCCAAGATAGCCTGTGATGGCAAACACCTTCTGCTGCAAGACCATATTCGACGAACCAAGGTGCGCGCCAATCTCCGTCTGGTGCAGCGCCGCGCGCCGAATCAGCGCTGTCGTTGCCATCGAAATCCCAATCGACCCGCCGATGTTGCGCAGCATATTCGCCAGACCCGTTGCGTTGCCCATCTCATTGTTAGGAATTGTGGCCATCATCATAGTGGACATGGGCACAAAGACAAAGCTAAGCGCAAAACCAGTGAGAGTAATGGGAATCAGCAGCGTATAGGGGCCAATGTCGAGGTTGACCGTGCCGAAGATCATCGCGCAGACGCCAAAGCCCAGAAATCCCGCGCAAAGCAGCTTGCGGTTGTCGATGCGCGAGCCGAGAATGCCGATTACAGGTGAACCTATAAAGGAACCAACGCCTCGCGGAAAAACCACCAGCCCGGCCGTAAATGCCGTATAACCAAGCACTTCCTGGTAGTAGAGGGGCAGAATGGCGATGGTGATATAGATGCACATGCCCAGCATGGCCACCAGGATGCAGCCGGTGCGGAAGTTGCGGTCCTTGAGGACGTGCAGATCGACCAGGCCGTGGGGATGGGTCCAGGAGTGCCAGATCCAGAGCAGCAGCGCAGCCACCAGCGCGGCCACCGCCCAGCGCACCCACGCGGCGCCAAACCAGTCGTCCTCCTGCCCTTTGTCCAGCACAATTTGCAGGCAGCCGGTCCACACCATCAGCAGGCCGAAGCCGATGTTGTCAAAGGCCCTCACCTTGGCGTGCTTGATGTAATGCGGGTCGTGGACGAAGCGGCTGATGAGAATAAAGGCCAGAATCCCCACCGGAATATTGATGTAGAAGGCATAGCGCCAACTGAAGGTATCGGTGAGCCAGCCGCCCAGAGTGGGCCCGATTACCGGGGCCAGCACAATCCCTAACCCGTATGCTGCCATGGACATAGAGCGCTTCTGGATGGGAAAGCTCTCCAGTAGAATGGCCTGCGAAAGCGGTTGCAGAGCCCCGCCGCCGGCTCCCTGCACCACGCGCGCCAGCAGTATCACGGCCAGCGAGGGCGCCGCGCCGCAGAAAAACGAGGCGATGGTGAAGATGGTTACGCAGATGAGAAGAAAGCGCTTGCGGCCCCAGCGCCGGGCAAACCAGTTGGAGGCGGGCAGAATCACCGCGTTGGCCACCAAATAGCTGGTCAAAACCCATGTTGCTTCGGAGTTTGACGCCGATAAGCTCCCTGCAATGTAGGGCAGGGCCACCGAGGCGATGGCCGTGTCCAGCACCTCCATAAAGGTGGGCAGCATCACCGAAACCGTTACCAGCCATGGGTTTACGCCCTGGGTCAGCGGGTATCGGGCATGGGCGGCGGCAGCTGTCGTCATGGGTCGGAACCTTTGAGATTAAATGATGGGGGTTCTTGCTGCCAGTGAGGGGGCACAAGTTGCCGCCATTCAGGGATACAAGCGGTCTGTGGGACATTCGCGGGACGCGTAAGACACCCCTGTGCGCCGTAAGACATTTGTGGGACACCGCTGCGCAACAGGTCATGCACCCGACATTAACTCAAACTCCGCATCATCCAGGTATTCATGCTGCCGATGTTTGACGGGGCTTGGAGATTTACCACTTTTGCTGCATGATCTCTTCGCGCTTGCGCCGGAACTCATCCTCGTTAATTAGGCCATCTTTTTTCAGTGCTTCAAGGCTGCGCAGCTTCTGCATGGGATCGCTGGCAGCTTCATCCGTTTGCGAGCCTGATACTGTATCGATATCAACCAGAGACAATCCCTTTGCGCGCTTGAGATTCAGAACGTGATAGACCAGCATAAAAACAGCAGCTCCTAGCCACGCAATCATGAAAATACCAAAAGCAACGCACATAGCAATCGGCGCGTCATTCTCGACAAGCACATTGCCGACTAAAACAGAAAAGGCTATGCCAAACAGGAGCATGAAACAGAGAACGATCAACGATCCTACTGACACGGGCTTACTTGGTTTTAAATTCAGCTTCGTCATCTCTTGTCCTTTCATTGATTGCTCTGAAACCTTCGCGCCATGATTCCATAACAAATTGACCGCATCCCTATGGGTGTTACTTTCAGCATATCGCAAATGGGTGTTACTTCCAGCATATCGCAACGGCGGCTTGCCCAGGTGATCATTAGAGTTTACGTCCGCGTCACATCTCAGCTGCCTCAACGAAAGTCCTGTAGCTATAGCCGCCTGATTCCAATATGCGTTCAGGCAGCACCGCGCGCCTTGCTCTCTCCGCAATGCATTTTCTCCCATCAGAAAGCGGCGCGTATCTTGATGGGGAGGTTGAGCGATGCGATTTGAAGAGTTGCAACTGGCGTTACGCTTGTGTGAATATGCCCCAGTTGCCAGATCGGCAGCCAAACTCTAGACTGAATCGGGAAGTCAATTTCAAACATCAAACAGTCAAAGGAGAGGTCATGTCAAACGAATCAAAGTGCCCGATGTCGGGCGATGCTCGCAAATCCACAATGGCTGGAACCTCAACCAACGCTGATTGGTGGCCCAATCAACTGAACCTGAAGCCATTGCACCAGCACTGTCCCCTGTCCAATCCCATGGACGAGGCGTTCAATTATCGTAAGGAGTTCAAGAGCCTCGACCTGAACGCCGTGATCAAGGATCTGCGCGCCTTGATGACCGACTCACAGGAGTGGTGGCCCGCGGACTACGGCCACTATGGGCCGTTCTTCATCCGCATGGCGTGGCACAGCGCAGGCACCTATCGCATCGCCGATGGCCGCGGCGGCGCGGGCGCAGGAGCGCAACGATTTGCTCCCCTCAACAGTTGGCCGGACAACGTGCTCCTCGACAAGGCGCGCCGGTTGATCTGGCCGATCAAGCAGAAGTATGGCCGCAAACTCTCCTGGGCCGATCTGATCATTCTCGCCGGGAATGTGGCGCTGGAGTCGATGGGATTGAAGACTTTCGGTTTCGGCGGCGGGCGCGAGGACATCTGGGAGCCGGAAGAAAATATTTACTGGGGACGCGAGGGCAAGTGGCTGGCCGACGAACGCTACAGCGGCGACCGCGAGCTTGAAAATCCTCTCGCCGCCGTGCAGATGGGCCTCATCTATGTGAATCCGGAGGGACCCAATGGCAAGCCGGATCCAGCCGCCGCGGTGAAGGATATTCGAGAGACCTTCGCGCGCATGGCCATGAATGACGAGGAGACCGTCGCCCTGATTGCCGGCGGACACACCTTCGGCAAAACGCATGGCGCCGCCGATCCGCAAAAGTATGTCGGCCCCGAACCCGAGGCCGCCCCCATCGAAGAGCAAGGCCTGGGCTGGACAAGCACCTTTGGCAGCGGCAAAGGCTCTGATGCCATCGGCAGCGGGCTGGAGGGCGCATGGACCACCAACCCGGTGAAGTGGGATAGTAACTACCTGGAAAACCTCTTCAAGTATGAATGGAAACTCACCAAAAGTCCGGCTGGCGCTTACCAATGGACGCCCAAGGACCCCTCCGCGGCAGGCACTGTGCCGGATGCTCACGACCCCAAAAAGAAGCACGTACCCGTCATGCTCACGACGGACCTCTCCCTGAAAGTGGATCCGATCTACGAGAAGATTGCGAGACGCTACCTCGCGCATCCGAAGGAGTTCGCGGATGCCTTCGCCAAGGCCTGGTTCAAGCTGACGCACCGCGACATGGGCCCTGTCTCGCGCTATCTCGGCCCGCTGGTTCCCAAGGAGGCGCTTATCTGGCAAGACCCCGTTCCCGCGGTGGATCATGAACTGATCGGGGAGCAGGATATTGCCGCACTGAAGGCGAAGATCCTGGCATCGGGGCTTTCCATCTCCCAACTTGTAACGACGGCCTGGGCGTCGGCTACAACCTTCCGCGGCAGCGACAAGCGCGGCGGAGCGAACGGTGCGCGCATTCGCCTGGCGCCGCAAAAGGATTGGGAGGTCAACCAACCGGCCGAACTGGCCAAGGTTCTTCCGAGGCTGGAGGCGATCCAGAAGGATTTCAACGGCAAGCAAGCAGGAAAGAAGAAGGTTTCGCTGGCTGACCTGATCGTTCTGGGCGGCTCGGCAGCCGTCGAGGAAGCTGCAAAGAAGGCAGGCCATGATGTGAAGGTGGGCTTCGCGCCGGGGCGCATGGATGCCTCGCAAGAGTATACGGATGTGGATTCGTTTGCCGTACTGGAGCCGGCCGCGGACGGCTTCCGCAACTACATCCGCAAGGGGCTGGAGGGATCTGCAGCCGAGTTGCTGGTGGATAAGGCAAACCTGCTCACGCTCACCGCTCCCGAGATGACGGTCCTCGTCGGCGGCATGCGCGCGCTGAATGCAAACTTCGGGCATTCACAGCACGGCGTTTTCACCAAGCGGCCTGAAACACTGACCAATGATTTCTTCGTCAACCTTCTCGACATGAAGACGAAGTGGCAGAAGTCGGCCAAATCGGAAGGCGTGTTGGAGGGGCGCGACCGGGCTAGTGGAGAGCTCAAGTGGACGGGCACCGTAGTCGATCTGGTCTTCGGTTCGAACTCTCAGCTGCGGGCACTGGCGGAAGTCTATGCATGCAGCGACGGGCAGAAGAAGTTCGTTCATGATTTTGCAGCGGCATGGAGCAAGGTGATGAACCTTGATCGCTTCGACCTCGCGTAATCTCGAAGAAAAGGTTTTTCGGGCGCAGCCTCAACGGGTCATCGGGTTATCCCGGACCAGGTTGAGGCTGCGCACATCCTACGGCTTCCATAACAGGCCAATGCACTCATTCAGTTTGCTCCACTCAGGAAGCAGCGGGTATCTTGTTGAGTGGAGGTTGAGAGATGCGATTTGACGAATTGATTCTGGCGCGCCGGAGTGTGAGGAAGTATCAGCCGAAGGCGGTGGAAACGGAGAAGCTGCTGGCGTTGATCGAGGCGGTGCGGATGGCTCCGTCGGCCAGCAATACGCAGCCGTGGAAGCTGATCCTCGTTGACGAGCCGGAGATCAAGGAGCGGGTGGCCAGGGCGACTTTCAGCGGCGCAGTTCCGTTTAATAAGTTTGCATTGGAAGCGCCGGTGATTGCCGTGCTGACCGTGGAAAAACATTCCGTGCTGACGCAGGTGGCTGGCTGGATGAAGAAGCGGCCGTTTTATCTGATGGATATCGGCATCGCCGCCGCACAGTTTTGCCTGCAGGCCACGGAGCTTGGCCTGGGAACGTGCATGCTGGGCTGGTTTGACGAGGCCGAGGTCAAGAAGATTTTGAAAGTTCCGCGGGCGGTGCGCGTGGCGCTGTTGATCACGGTGGGCTACGAGGCGGAGAACCGGCAGCCGCGCCCCAAGGTGCGCAAGGCGGCTAATCTGATGAGCAGTTGGAATGGGTACTAGTCACCCAGTGGACGAAGACCTGTCCGTGGGGACCCCGACAGAGATCAGAGGTCAGTGGTCAGTTGTCAGGAAGCAGAGAATCCTGCGATCCCTGCTTTCTCCGCCTTCCGAATCGATTCCAATGCTGGAAATCAATTAACCAGCAGTGTCTTACTGAATGGACCTGAGATAGGCGATAAGCTGCCAGCGTTGTGCCCGGGGCAGGCTCGACCACGTAGGCATTCCATGGCGCAGATCGCCCTGGCGCAGAAACCACTCGAGGTCGCCGTCACTGGCCGCGCGAATTCCTTCACTACGCAAGGAGGGGCGCTTGCGGCCGTCGCCCTGCGCGTTGGCTTGGTGGCATTGCAGGCAGTGATCGCGATAGAGGAGTGCGCCGGCGGCAATCGCTTCAGACTTGCCGGCCAGGGGATTGAGGCGCGCATGGTCCTTTGCCGGAACGCGCTGCCAGTGTGAAGCGGAAGCCGCCGCAAAGGCAACCGCCGCGCTAAGCGCAATCAGAAAAACTGCAAAAATGCGTCGCATCATTGCCCTCCTCCATTGGACCTGTGAAGCCATCTGCCAACCTGATCAAATTCAAAGGCCAGTCCCACGCGATAGACCCTGTTGAGGCTGGTACTGGTGAGGCCGAAGCCGGGCGAGAAGCTGAAGCGAACGCCTTTGGGCAACTGCCAGCCGATGAGCGGGGCGATGTAGTGCGAGGTATCGCGCATGGTCAGCGCGGAGGTGTCACCCAGGCCGCCGTAGGCCTCCGCGCCGGCGATGAACTTCTCCGCGCAAAAGGTGCATTCCCGGCCGTGGGCCGCGCTGCGCAACGGGCGCGTCGCTCCCACTGCGTAGCCGAACTCCCAGGGGTCATGGCCGAGGTTTTTCTCTGAGATAAAATTCCCGGAGAGATTCCAGTCCTTCACGTTGGAGGAGAGAATCAGCTTCAGCTCCGCCTCATGCTGATGTTCACGGCGCAGTTCGCTGTTGGGTGGCGTAAGGTCCGACTGGCCGTCGTGGCCGACGACTTCAAGAATGGTCTTGTCGGCGCCGGAGGTGTTCTCGTACTCGACATATAGGACCGGATTGACGGCGTGATCGCGCATCAGGGGGCGCAGGCGGTTCTCCAGCCGCCAGCCGGTGAAGACGGCCGAATCGCTGCCGGTGGCCTGGCCATCGAGATAAAGTTCGGTTGTCCACCAGGCGCGCGTACCGTACTCCAGCTCCATGGCCGTGGCCCCGAATTGATTGCCACCGCCTGGCTGGGCAAGTGCTGTTTTGGTTTCGATTTCAAGGTTGCCGGGCTCCTCCAGATCGTGCGAGTAGGTAACGAAATACGGCTTATCCTGTGCCTTGCCAACCGGGGTGATGAGCAACGCCAGCCATGCCGCCAGCCAGAAGTTGCGCCGAATATAACTTGTACGGGGGTTTGGAAACAAGATGAATCCTCCGGAGAAATACGACGATTATAGTCGTATATTAAAATAAGACTAAATAAGTCCGATTCTAATTACAAGCATCATCTATCACAATCCGAAATAGATAAGCCACTTATAGCAACTTCATCATATTAACTTGACAATAATCCACTCAATGTGACATTCTAAAGAGTCGGAAATTCAATCAAATCAGGCAGGTTTACAACCATGGCAAAGATAATCGGCATCGATCTCGGAACCACAAACTCGTGCGTCGCGGTGCTGGAGGGCGGCGATCCCACGGTCATCCCCAACGAGGAGGGGTCGAGGACCACTCCGTCGGTGGTTGGCTTTACCAAGAGCGGCGAACGGCTGGTGGGTCAGGTAGCCAAGCGGCAGGCGATCACCAACCCGGAGAACACCATCTACTCCATCAAGCGCTTCATGGGCCGGCGCTACAACGAAGTGACGGACGAGATGAAGATGGTGCCCTTCAAGGTAGTGCAGCAGGGCGACCACGTGGGCGTGATGGCGCAGGGCAAGGAGTACACGCCGCCGGAGATTTCGGCGATGATTCTGCAGAAGCTGAAGGCCTCGGCGGAAGCCTACCTGGGCGAGACGGTCAAGGAGGCGGTGATCACCGTTCCGGCGTACTTCAACGACGCGCAGCGCCAGGCGACAAAAGACGCGGGCAAGATTGCCGGGCTGGACGTGAAGCGCATTGTGAACGAGCCGACGGCGGCAGCGCTGGCTTACGGGTTGGACAAGAAAAAGGACGAGACCATTGCCGTGTACGACTTTGGCGGCGGAACCTTTGACATTTCGATTCTCGAAGTGGGCGAGGGGGTCATCGAGGTCAAGTCCACCAACGGCGACACGCACCTGGGCGGCGACAATCTTGACCAGCGAATTGTGGACTGGCTGATTGCTGAGTTCAAGCAGGAGCAGGGACTGGATCTCAGCTCCAAGGGCAACGAGATGGCGCTGCAGCGGCTGAGGGACGCCGCGGAGAAGGCCAAGATCGAGTTGTCGACGACCATTGAGACGGAGATTAATCTGCCGTTTGTGACCGCGGATGCGAGCGGACCGAAGCACCTGGTGCGCAAGCTGACGCGCGCCAAGCTGGAGCAATTGGTGGAAGATTTGGTCGAGCGCTCCGTGGAACCGTGCCAGAAGGCGATTGCCGACGCGGGCATCACCGTGAAGGATATTGACGAGGTGGTGCTGGTGGGCGGGCAGACGCGCATGCCGCGCATTCAGGAGCTGGTGAAGAAGCTCTTCGGGCGCGATCCGCATCGCGGCGTCAACCCAGACGAGGTGGTGGCCGTGGGCGCGGCGGTGCAGGCGGGCGTGCTGGCCGGCGAGGTCAAGGACCTGCTGCTGCTGGACGTGACGCCGCTGACGCTGGCCATCGAGACGCTGGGCGGCGTGGCTACGCCGATGATTCCGCGCAACACGACCATTCCCACCAAAAAGACAGAGACGTTTTCCACGGCGGCGGATTCGCAAACCGAGGTCGAGGTGCACGTGTTGCAGGGCGAGCGGCCGCTGGCGGCGCAGAATCGCACTCTGGGCAAGTTCAAGCTGGGCGGCATTCCGCCGGCGCCGCGCGGCATTCCACAGATCGAGGTGACCTTTGACATCGACGCCAACGGAATTTTGAACGTGACGGCAAAGGACATGGCCACTAGCAAGGACACGCGCATCACCATTACTTCGAGCTCCGGCCTGAGCAAGGACGAAGTGGAAAAGATGGCCAAGGAGGCCGAGGCGCACGCCAACGAGGATAAAGAAAAGCGCGACGAGATCGACGCGCGCAACTCGCTCGACAGCCTGGTCTACAACATCGAGAAGATGCTCAAGGACTCCGGCGAAAAAGTGCAGGCCGCCGACAAGACGGATGTGGAAGCGGCTCTGGCCGAGTCGAAGAAGCTGCTGGAAGGCACGCCCTCCGTGAAGGAGTTGAAGGACGCGCACGAGAAGCTCACCCACGCCAGCCACAAGCTCGCCGAGATTTTGTATAAGGCCAATGCGGCGAGCGCGGCGGCTGGAGCAACTCCCGGCGGTCCCGGCGACACAATGGTCGAACCCCCACCTGGCGGGAAGAAAGACGAAGGCGTGATCGACGCCGAGTACGTGGACGTGGACGAGAAGAAGTAGGGAGCCGGCAGCTCCCCTAACCCTTAAAGGAGACAATCATGGCAAGTCAAAAGCAAATCGAAGAAATATGGGATCAGGCTTCCCCGATTCGCGGCAAGAACCCAGACACATGGCGCAGAGATGAGGAGGGCAACATGATCCGTTACGGCTCTTACGGGACGACTGGCGATTACGGATGGGAAATCGACCACCGCAATCCAGTGGCTAAGGGTGGTACAGACAATCCACGTAACTTGCGGCCTTTACATTGGCAGGAAAATCGGGAAAAGAGTGATAAGACTTAGGCCAATGCTCTTTCAGTTTGCGAGCTATATGGGAAACCAACATGGAAACTAACCATCGGGGTGGGCAACGACTCGTTGCCCACCCTCAATTATTAACTCTTAATTTCATCGCGCCTCAGCGAGGAAAGGGAAGGAACAGATTATGGGATGGGTAAACAATTTAATGCAGCAGAGAATGGCGGCGCAAGCACAGCAGAGCACGCCCATAACTCTTATGCGACTCGCATCAGAACAGCATTCAGTTTTGGGCGAAATTACAGAGCAAATTCAAAGTGATGTTTTGGAGTTTAACGGAGCACGTGGACCTCAATTCATGGTTTCCACGAGTGGCAATTCGATGGTTACCGTGATACCAAAACAATCACCCCTCACTACTGCGGTCATTGAAATAGACCGTGCGGGAGTCATTAGCGTGACTTGCCCGCCTGCTGGTCTTGGAATTGGCCGCCGAGGAACTTTCAAAGAAAAAGATGGACTGATTGTCACTTTGGGAAACTTTGTTGGGCAGCCTCAACCATCCGATGAGCCGATGACGCCGGAAATGTTTTCCAAATTCGTTTTGGAGCCAATCCTTTTTCCAACAGCCAGTTAGCTGGATGGGCGACTGTTAGTCGCCCACCCCAAACATATCCGACGAAATGATTGCCAGGGGTTAATAACGTGAACCTTGACGAAATCGAGTCATTTCTCAAAAACAATGACGTCACGTCTGCGCAGAAACGTCTCAGGATCGTCAGAGCAATCGGCATGTATTCAATCGGACTCTTCGCAGTAAAGGCGTCACCTCAAGGCGATGCCCTGAGGCTAGCTGGGAGCGGCACGCTCGTTCTAATAGATGGGATTCATTACATCCTCACTGCACTACATGTTTGGCATGATGTTCTGAAGGTTTCCAATCAACTCGGCGTAACATTGAGGGAAATTGTTGACCATCGCCATTTAATTGACATCAGCACCATCGTCCCGATAGGACCAGTGCAAGGACCACAATGGACAGAGAGAGGTCCTGACATTGTGCTGTTACGGATCCCTGACGTGTATGTAGGAGCGATCAAAGCTTTCAAGGTTTTCTATAATCTCTCAAATGATGAACCCGCTCCACCACCGGGGAACTCTCTCCAGACCTGGTTCCTGATGGGTGTTCCGGGTTGTACAGGAACATATACCCAAAATCATGCGAGTGTTGAGCACATTGGAGCCGAGGTTGGATTCCTCAATTCGAAGATTGATGAACCATGGGACTTGTGTGACGTGAATTTCAACGCCTCATTCTTGCCTCCTCCCAAGTCTGTTGGTGGGATGAGCGGAGGGGGATTGTGGAAGATTTTTCTCCACGACGCTCCCACTTCGGACGGATTCGATTGCGTTGAAGTTCTTGCAGGTGTGGCATTCTGGCAATTCGCACTCGATGGGACGAACCGAAAGGTGCGGTGCCACGGAACCGAAAGCCTCAGAAAGCTAAAATCATTGGTCAACGAAAGTTGAGGCCGGAACCCTGTGACATCTTCCTGGGAAGAAGTGGAGACTCCCTTGCGCGCCCGGCTAGCCAAGCGATAACTCCTACCGCCCAATCCTTACCACCATCGAAGATTCGTGTTAGTATAGAAAATCTGAGAGCTGGCGGTCACTTCCCCGCTTTGCTGGATCGTTCCCCATGAACCTTTACCTCATGCGTCACGCCAATGCTGGATTGCGCCGCGAGAATCCGCTTCTCGACGACAAGCGCTCGCTTGTCAAAGAGGGCAAGGAGCAGTGCATCCTGATGGCGCGGACGTTGAACGCGCTCAAGGTGCAGGTGGACGTAATCGTTTCCAGCCCCCTGAAGCGCGCCCGGCAAACCGCGCAACTGGTGGGCACGGAGATGGGCTACGACGCCAAGGTGGAGGTCTCGCCGGCGCTGGGGCCCGATGCCAGCTACGCGGACTTTCAGCAGATGCTGGCCCACTATGCCGAATACGAGGGCGTGCTGGCCGTGGGACACAATCCCAACGTCTTCAATTTTCTGGGACGCCTGATTATCGGCAACGGCGGCGCGGCCGTTCGCATGAGAAAAGCTTCTGTGGCGCGTATCGATCTGGCCAAACATCCGCCGCTGCTGCAATGGCTCATCGATCCACGCTCGGCGCGCGCCATCTACGCCAGCGTGCAGAAGAGTTCGCGCCCGAAGACTTCCAAAAAGTAATCCGCCTCTTTGCGCAGCGACCACAGTTCCAGTTCGGCGCCGGTGCGTCCCGGATGCACCTCCAGATAAATCCGCTTGGGATAAACCTTGATTGTGACTCTCAATACGTCGGAGGCGCGGTCCTGGTTGAGCGCGACAGCCAGGCGCAGCAGCACCACGGCCTTCTGCACGCGCTGGTGCTCGACGGCGGGAATGTTGCGCAGCGCGCGGTCGCCGGGTTGCGGGCGGCTCTTGCCCAGGTAGCGCGCGATGGCTGAAACCAGCGTGCGCTGCAACGGCGTGTATCCGTAGATCTCCGAACTGGAAACCACGTACTGCGTGTGCCGGTGGTGGCCCTGGTAGTTGATGAACTTGCCGGTGTCGCGCAGCATGGCGGCGGCGGCCAGCCAGGTTTCATACTCCGGCGGCAACTGGTGCAGCGGCTGCAGCGCGCGATAAAGCTGCAAAGCGTGGTCGCGCACCGGCTCGGCGTGGCGCAGATCGACTCCGTAGCGCCGCGCAGTGGCCAGCACGCTCTCCCAGCGCTGCTCTTCAAAGACGCGGTGCTCTTTGGCGCGCGCATCCTGCTCGGCCAGCATTTGAGCCAGAATGCCGTCGCGCAGGCCGAGCGGCGAATAGCGAAAGCCTTCCAGACCGAAGCTCTCCAGCAACTCGGCGAAGACCTGCGTGCCGGCCACGATGATCTCCGCGCGGCGCGGCCCGATGCCCTGTACAGCCACGCGCTGGGCCAGCTTCATGGGAACCAGTTTATCGGCCAGCCGGCGCACCTCCCGCGTGGGGACAATTCCGCCCGGCGGCGCGGCGGGCGCAGCCTGGCTGACGACGAGAGCTTGAATTGCTTTGCCGACTTTTTTGCCCGCTGCCTTGCTCGAAGACTTCTTTTTGGATTTGCCTGCCGGCTTGCCTGGCTTACCGGGCTTGCCTAGCTTGCCTGTCTTGACGATATCGCCATTGACCAACGCCGCAATCGCCTCGCTCAGCGCCGCGGCCGTGCCCGACGTGCCGATGACCTGCGTGATGTTCTGCGGCCGGATTCTGCCGTGCGCCCGGCGCAGCTCGCGATCAATTAACTGCTTCATGCGCGCCAGCCCCTCGGCAGGCGCCGGATCCTGCGGCAAAAATTCCTGCGTCAGCCGCACCGCGCCCAGCGGCAGGCTCACGGTCTCTTTGATGCGCTTGCGTTCGGAGAGGGTAATCTCGCAGCTTCCGCCGCCCAGGTCCACCAGCAGCACGCGGCCCGACGCTCCGGATTCGGATTCAGGCTTGGCTTGAGACTCGGATTGGCCGTCGCTGCTGCCCATCACCCCCAGATGAATCAGCCGGGCCTCCTCCAGACCGGAGATAACCTCCACATCCCAGCCGGTCTTGTCCTTCACCATCGCCTGAAATACCTGACCGTTGCGCGCGTCGCGCATTGCTGATGTAGCCACCACGCGAATCTGGTCCACTCCGCGCAACTGGACGGCACGTTGAAAGCGCTTCAACGCCTGCAATGTATCCGCCATTGCCTGCGGCGAGATCAGCCCGCACTCAAAGACACTGGCCCCCAACCGCGTCACCTCGCGATCCTCGTGCAAGGTCTTCAACTGGTGCGCCGCAACCCTGGCAATCTTCAGCCTGCAAGAGTTGGAACCGATATCGATGGCGGCAAATATCGTCATAGGGGCATTGCTCCTGAAAAATGGCTCTGCGGTCAAGATACACGACCGGGGCGAGGGGAGAGCGGAAGAGGCTGCGGAAAAAGTGTTGAGTCCCGGGAAACTTTTCCTCCCCTCGCCGCATTACCGGTCATAAAGCACAGGATGAAATCGTATGCAAGATTTCTACCGGCTGTCGTTCTATACTTGAAGGCGGCAAAGACGGGCGTCATGGACGATTTATCCGGAAAACCCGGCGCAGAAACCGACGAGCAGTTGATGACCGCTTAATGCTCCCAGCTCGCAGGGCAGCTCCGCGGCGTCTCCCAGTCACTTACCCGCTGGATCGTACCAGCCGTTCCAAGGACTTTGGAGGACACTATGAAAAACCTGACATCCAAGAGTAGCTCCGGCCCGAAGGCGGGCAAAGTAGATTCCTCGCTGCGCATCAGCTTTTGGAACTGGAGGATGTGGGTGATTGCCGGCGTAGGCGGCGTGGCTACAGTTTTGATTTTGCTGGCTATCGGCTTGTCGATAGCATATTACGCCTCCAAGTCCAATAACGAGGCGAAGGAACTGAGCGCTCAGGCTCGGGATGCCGGCGGGTCGGCTGCTTACGAGCAGTCCGGCTTTTCAGCGCGCAAACCCATGGCCATAAATACCCTGGAAGCACCGCCTCCGCCGTCTGCCGCGCAGGGGCTGGTAGCTGGTGGAAGTGAAGGGAGTAGCGACCACGCCGCGCTTTCTGCCGCACCCGCACCCATGATCGCGCGCACCGTCTCTCTTTCCATCGTCGTGAAAGACTTTGCCGCCACCCGCTCGTCTCTCGACAGCATCCTCGCGCGGCATCACGGATATGCCGCGCAACTCACGGTTAGCACCCCGGAGAATGCCGCGCGCAGTTTTCAGGCATCCCTGCGGGTTCCCGCGCCCGAGCTTTCTTCGGCGCTGATCGACTTCAAGGCACTGGGCCGCGTCGAAAACGAATCGCAATCCGGTGAAGAGGTCACCCAGCAGCATACCGATCTGGTGGAGCGCCTGAAGACTGCCCGCGATACCGAAGAGCGCTTCCGCTCCATCCTTCAGCAGCGCACCGGTAAGCTTGAAGAGGTTCTCGAGGTCGAGGAGCAGATCGCCCGCGTCCGCGGCGAAATAGAAAGCATGGAAACCGAGCAGAAGACCCTCGAACATCGCGTCGACTTTGCCACCGTCGATCTCCAACTCACTGAGGAGTACAGCGCGCGGTTCAGTTCGCCTTCCGTCTCGGTCTCCAACCGCATGCATAATGCGTTTATAGCAGGCCTGAGTAACGCCGCTGCTACGCTGCTCGGGATCGTGCTGTTTCTTGAGGAGTACGGCCCGGTTCTCATCATCTGGTTGATGATTCTCGGGGTCCCGGTCTTTTTCGTATGGCGCCGTTACCGGAGGATGCGTTCCAAAGTCTAGTGGAGAGCGTCATGGCTCGCAAACCAGCCAATCACGCGGCGCTCGTATTCCTGCGGCTCGGCGGCGGCCGGTAGGCTGAGACGATACAATTTCAAACAGCCAGAAAAATATGAAAGTTCAAGCAATCAATCCATTCGCATGGAGCCTTCTTGCCGTGTGCTTCGCAGCGGAGATGCTGTTCAGTCCCGCTGCGCACGCCACCGAAAATGGCGCAAGCGTCTATCCGGTGGGCGCGGAGACCGTCCTTCAGGGCATGATGCCGCCTCCCAAAACCACGGGGCTTTTCACCTTTCACACCGTCTACACCGCAAACGAGACGGACACAGGCTCCGGCCAGAGCGTCCCAGCGGAGTTTAAGCTGCGGGTCTTTGCCAATGCGGTGAAGATTGAGCATAACTGGGGCGTACCTGTATTTGGCGGTATGTTGGATAGCACTATCGGCGTCCCACTGGTTTATCAGCAGTTGCACGTCACGCCGGGAAAGTACGATAAGTTCGGCCTGGGCAACGTTCTGTTCGCGCCGCTCGGAGTCGCCTACAATAAAGGAAACTGGCACTGGTTTTATCAGGGAGATGTATATTTCCCCGGCGCGCCGCATACCAGCGGTGATGTGCTCAACATCGGGCAGCATAACTATGCCGCCGGGCCTGTGGGCGCCTTCACCTATCTGGCACCGAAGGCCGCTTGGGAGGCCAGCTCCAAAGTGGATTACATCTTTAACTTCAAGGATGGAGCCACAAGTTATCGCGGCGGCAACGAGCTTACATGGGAATATACCGCCATGAGATCCCTCTCGAAGAAGGTCTCCGTTGGCATCAACGGATACTTTTATCAACAGACCACGGACGATCAACTCAACGGCGTGGCGGTCGCGGGCGGCAATCGCGGGCGCGATTTGGCCATCGGCCCGCAGCTTCGCATCTTCTTCGGAACGCACAGCGCATTTGCGTTCAAGTACTACCGCGACACGCTGGTGGAAAACAAGCCGCGCGGCAACGCCTTCTGGTTCCAGTTAGGCGTCCCGCTCAACTTTGGAAAACATAAGTAGACATTGTTTCATACATAACTTGACCAATACGGTTGGCAACCCGATTCAATGCTATTCCGTTGTATCTCCCGTGATGTCGTGGCTCGCAAACCAGCCAATCAGCCGACGCTCGTATTCCTGCGGCTCAGCGGCAGCTGCTCCCGTGTGCATTGCCTCCGCGGGCTCCCATAGCACGAGTGCAGGAATCCGGGTCGCGTTGCGCGCTAAGATCATCTCCGAGTGCCGCGGGGGAAGATTGGTGTCTTTCTTGCCATGAATCAGAAGCACGGGAACGCTGCTCGCGGCCACCGCGTTCTCCGGCGAATCCTGCTCCAGGTCCAGCCCATACTTCCATCGCGCATAGAGAAATCCCGTCTCGACCACCGGACGCAGCAGCGTACGCCCCAACCACGCCCCGGCATATAATCTTTCCGCCAGCCGGTCATATGAGGCTTCACGAAAGTTTGCGAAGGGCGACTCGACAGCCACCGCGCAAAATCCGGGCGTAGCCGGGAGAGATTCGAGCAGCAGCGCCGCGCCCATCGAGTTCCCCAGGCCATCGATGCAGCGCGGAGCCTCGTCCTGCTCGATCCAATCGTACCAACGGCGAATGTCGCCGGCTTCTTTGATTCCGTAGGTGGCCAGCTCTCCGCCGCTCGCTCCGTGCCTCCGCGCGTCGGGCAGCAGCACCGCGTAACCGTGGCGCAGCAACAGATCCGCGTAGCCGATCATGCCCATCCGGTTGTCCGCCACGCCATGCAGCAGGATCACCGCATCGCCATTGCCCTGCGACGGCCGGATGCTCCACGCGCGCAAGATTGCCCCATCGCTGGCGGTGACAGCAACCTCTGTCAGCACCGCATGATTGCGCGTGGCGACGGCCTGGGCTTGCGCCTCTGCCTGCGGCGTCAATGCGCGCCGCCACGGATGCAGCGCCCATTCCGTGACTACTACGCCGAGAACCATGCAGGAGATCAGCCAGATTCCGGCAAATTTCAGGCCCCGACGGAGAGAAATGCGCATAAGCCACTTGATTTACATAGTACGCGGAAGATCGAAGTTGCGTTCCACGCGCAATATGCGGTGCATGGCTTAGTCAGGCTCGGAACTCGCGCATTCGGAGATGCTTACGGCACGGTAACGCTGATGGTCGTGGTCGTTTGCTCACTAAGAATCGAGGGGCTGGAAGCTGTCCAGGCAGCCGAAATGGTGTACTGATAGGTTCCCGGCGTCATCGGGTTGCCCGCGGTGCATCCGCTGATTCCCGCCAAACCCGCCAGCGTACCCGCAACAAGAAGGACCATGTTCAGCCAGCGCCGTGCCCTGCGCCGGAAGCCGAATCCCAGCAGCAACGCGCCGGCCAGTGCCAGGCCGGCCGCCGGCAGATGGCCCAAAGGCAGCGGCATACCGCGCAGTTTCCCCATACCAGGAGGAGGCGTCTGGCCATATGGAATAAAGAGGATGTTTCCGCTGAATGTCGTCTCGCCAGCCGGTACAGGAATCCCCGGAGCTCCCACAGGCCCGCAGAATTGGGGTATCTTGGCCTCAGTGACCGGCCCGGAGTACGCGCAACTAATGGTCACTGTGCCGGCGTCGGGGATGCCCGCGACCGTGTATTGGCTTATGCCATAGCCGCTGGTTGGCATGGTGACGTTAGTGGCCGTGATGGCATATGGCGTGACAGCCAGCGCGGGCGCGCCGGAAAGTCCGCAAATTACAGCGAAAAGCGTTGCGACGAGGATTAGCTTACGATGACATTGCATGACATGGTCCTTTCCGCTGGGCAGCTTTCACCCAAACCTGAGAATGAGACGGATTCATAATACATAAGTTTGCAGAGAATTCAACAATTATTCCGCCGATCTTTGCCTCGCGGGCTTTACCGATCTGCCTGCTCTGTGCTGCCCGTCTCGGCTATTGGTCTTCGTTGCTAAGGTGGAAACCCCTGCTGTTATCCTTGATTTGAAAGCCAGCTGAACCATGACAAACCAGACCAACACCCTTACTCGCCCGCAATCCACGCTCTCCACGCGGAATGTATGGCTGCTGTTTGCGGCAATCTTTATCGCTGTGTATTTTGCCTCCCTGTTTACGCCACCGCTGATGGATGACGTGGATGCCTCCCACGCCCAGGCCGCGCAGTACTTCGCCGAGCACAGCGACTGGATAACGGCCAAGACCAACGGCATCCGCTACATCGAGAAGCCGCCTCTGCCCTACTGGACGGTGGCTGTACTCTTCAAGGTCTTCGGCCAGAACGTCTTCGCAGCCCATCTGCCTAACACGCTGGCCATGCTCGGCCTGACCTGGCTGGCCTGGCTGTGGGCGCGCCGGGGGTGGGGCGAGCGCGCCGGCCTTTATGCAGGCCTGGGCGTGCTCACCTCCATCGGGCCGTTTATCTTTACCCGCTTCATTATTCCCGAGGCGCAACTGAGCCTCTTCATGTTGATTGCTCTTTATTGCCTGCTGACCGGCTTCGAGCCGGGCCGCGGGGCGCGCTTTTACTGGATGTGGGCCTTCATGGGCCTGGCGCTGATGACCAAGGGCCTGATCGCCCCGGTCTTTTTAATCGGCGCGGCCATTCCCTTCCTGATTGTCACCGGCCTGTGGCGGCGCTGGCGCGAGCTGAAGCCTGTGACCGGCACACTGCTCTTTCTGGCCATCGCCGCGCCCTGGCACATTCTCTGCGGCCTGGCCAACCCCGATCAAGGACACGCCGTAGGCAACCATCCAACCTTCGGCAACGTCCACGGCTTCTTTTATTTCTATTTCATCAACGAGCACTACCTGCGCTTCTTTGGGCTGCGCTATCCGCACGACTACAGCAAGCTGCCATTTGCCGCCTATTGGTTGCAGCATCTGGTATGGCTCTTCCCCTGGAGCCTGTTTTTGCCGGCTCTCGTGGCCCTGGCCTGGAAGACACGCCGTCACTGGATGCAGTACCTGCGCAGCGACGGCCTGACTGCGGACTCCTCCGCCGAATCAGATGGCCTGCTCTTCAATCTCCGCTTCCGCGCGCGCTCCATCTGGCTGCTGAGCATCTTCTCCGCATGGACCCTGCTCTTCTTCTCCATCTCCACCAACCAGGAGTACTACACCTTCCCAACCTGGCCGCCGATCTTCATGCTCATCGCCGTTGTGATGACCGGCATCGAGGAGGAGCGCGCTCCGCAAGGCGGTAAACCCCTGCTCTCCACCGCCTGGCTCACCGGCGCGCAGGGGGTCTTTGCCGTCATCGGTGTGATCACCGCCGCGGTACTTGGCTGGGGATTATGGGAGTCGCGCCATCTGCCTTATGTGGACGACATCGGCACGCTGCTGGCGCATCGCAGCGTGGGCAACTATGAGATCGCCATGTCCCACTTGTTCGACATGACTCTCGCCGCGTTTGCCGCACTGCGCCTGCCTGCCGCGCTGGCTGGCCTGGCGCTGTTGATCGGGCCGGCGCTAGGCTGGCTACTGCGCATCAAGGGACGTCATCTGGCCGCCACCATCAGCGTGGCCCTCACCTCGGCGGTCTTTCTGATCGCCGCGCACATCGCCTTTGTTCGCTTCGATCCCATGCTCGGCTCCAAATGGATGGCAGACACCATTCTCGCCAAAGGTTCGCCCGCCGACACCTTCATCATCTTCGGCGAGCAGTCCGACGCCTCCTCGGTGGTCTTTTACACGCACCGCTTTTTCGGCGGCAAACCGGCCCTGATGGTGCTGCCTCGCTGCGGCCAGCACGGAGAAGGCACAACGCTGCTGTGGGGCTCCTGCTACCCCGACACGCCGGACATCTTCCTCAGCGAGAATAAACTATCCAAAATCTGGGGTACGGGCCAGCGCAAGTGGCTCTTTGCCCAGGATATAAACCGGCAGAAAGCCGAGAGCCTGCTGGGCGAACGGCTGATCTTCGTTCAGGTCCTCGCCGACAAGGAGCTGTGGACGGACAGGCCGCTGCCAACTGCTGGCTCCAGCCATTGAGCCGAAGGGTGAACGAGGAACTATGACATTTGGCCACATTTTTTTCGTCGCGCTGCGCGTTTTTGCAGTTCTTGGAGTGATCACTTCGATCGTTTACAGTCTGTTGGTAGCTTGGGCTGTCGTCCGCTTTCACCGCCGCGCGGCCTCCACCAGCCAGAGCGATTTCCAGCCCCCGGTGAGCGTCATCAAACCCGTCCATGGCGACGAGCCGGGCCTGGAAGAGAATCTGGCCAGCTTCTTCCAGCAGGATTATCCCAAGTATGAGATTCTCTTTTGCGCGCGCCACGCGGACGACCTCGGACTGGCCGCCGTGCGCCGTGTTGCAGCGCGTTTTCCGCGCGTCACCGCGCACATCCTCACCTGCGGCGAGCCTCCATGGCCGAATGCGCGTACTTTCTCGATGGAGATCATGCGCCGCGAAGCTCGCTATCCTATCCTGGTCGCCTCCGATAGCGATGTGAGCGTTGGCCCCGATTACCTTCGCTCGGTGGTCGCCCCGCTCCGCGATCCCAAGGCCGGCATGGTCACCTGCCTTTACCGCGGCGTCGCTCGTCACGGATTATGGGCGCAACTGGAGGCCATGGGCATGAGCGTGGAGATGACCTCCGGAGTCCTGGTGGCCGAGATGCTGGAAGGGATGCGCTTCGCGCTTGGCCCTTCCATGGTCATGCGCCAAAGCACCATCGAAAAGATCGACGGCTTCGAGGAGGTGGCGCAGTACTACGCCGACGATTTTGTGCTGGGCAACTGGACCGCCGCGGCCGGAGAGACCGTAGTCCTCTCCGACTACATCGTCGAGCACCATGTCCTGAACGCCTCGTTCAAAAAGTGCATCGCGCATCAACAGGGTTGGGCCACCAGCACACGCTTCTCGCGGCCCCTGGGCCACCTGGGAGAAGTGTTGACCTACGCCGTTCCATATGGCCTGCTGGGGCTGGCTGTCTTCGCCGTCGCCGGCCACCTTGCGCTCGGACTCGCCCTGCTGGCCATCACCCTGCTCAACCGCGTGCTGCTCTGTCTGCTGGTTGCCGGCCGCGTGGTCCGCGACCGCGCCACCTGCCGCATGGCCTGGCTCTACCCCCTGCGCGACTTCATGGGTTTCTGCTTCTGGGTCAGAAGTTATTTCGGCTCGCGCCGACTGCGCTATCGCGGCGATCCCTACGAGTTGCTTCCCAAAGGCAGGTTGCGCAAGCTGCCTAAATAATCTGATCGAAAATGCTCTAAACTCAAATCTGGAACCACCCACGATGAAGCTGTTTAGCGGCAAAAACGACACTCCCTCACCCGCGCCTGAATCTGGCCTCTTCAGCCGCATGAAGCAGGCCGTCTCGCGCACTCGCGAGTCGCTTTCCGCGCGCATTGAGACGGTGGTCGCCCTCACCCGCACGGTCGATGTGCAAACCCTGGAAAACCTTGAATCCGTGCTGCTTACCAGCGACCTGGGAGTACAAACCACTACCACGATTCTCGCCGCTTTGCGCGATCGTGCCCGCCGCCAGGCCATCGAGGGCGGCGAGGAGCTGCGCGCGCTGCTCAAGGAGCAGTTGCGCGCCATCCTCGAGGCTCCGCAACGGGTTCTTCCGGCTCCCGATGCGCCGCCAACGGTCACTTTTCTCGTCGGCGTCAACGGCACGGGAAAAACCACCTCCGCCGGCAAGCTGGCTGCATGGTATCGCGCGCTGAATCGCACCGTACTGCTCTGTGCCGCCGACACCTTTCGCGCCGCGGCCATCGAGCAGCTTGAAATCTGGGCTGCCCGCAGTGGCGTGGAGATGATCAAGACCAGGCAGGGCGGCGACCCGGCTGCGGTTCTTTACGACGCCATCGCCGCCGCCAAGGCGCACAAAATCGACCAGCTGATTGTGGACACCGCCGGACGCCTGCACACTAAAACCGGCCTGATGGACGAGCTGGACAAGATGCGGCGCACGGCAGCCAAGCTGATTCCCGGCGCGCCGCACGAGGTGCTGCTGGTGATGGACGCGACCACCGGCCAGAACGGCCTCAACCAGGCGCGGCAATTCACGCAATCCGCGGGCGCCACCGGCATCCTGCTCACCAAGCTCGACGGCACGGCCAAGGGCGGCATCTGCGTGGCCATCGCCCAGGAACTCAATTTGCCGGTGCGCTTCGTCGGCGTCGGCGAGCAGATGACCGACCTGCTGGAGTTTTCGCCGGCGGAGTTTGTGGAGTCGCTGCTGGGGTGAAACGTCATAGGAGGATGCACTCATGGGATTTACAATTTTCGTGCTATTAGGAACAGGCACTTTCCTCGTCATACCAGTGGTAATGATATAGGGATGGATACGATGGGCAAGGCGCAAGAAAAAGATGACTGTATTTCTGGTTCTGTCCCTAGCCGGATTCGCGTTTGCCACGGCATCAGAATTGCTTGGGATTTCGACAGGAATCTATGCCCATATCTCAGGCGGATTTGCGACATTTGATCCTACGCTTATGAAAATCTACGCATGGGGTACTCTGCTTTCATTTGTGGAGGTAATCTTTGCGACGGCAGGTTTATGGCGATCAAGTTCAATTCGGTGGCATGCGCTCGTGTGTGCCATTGGAACTCTTATGTACTGGCTTGCGGAGGTGGCACTTGAATAAAGGAACAGGCCAATTTGAGAAGTTGAGACAGAGTATCGGTTTATAATTGTCGGAACACTTGACCAAATGACTCTACCCGATCAAGATCGGCATTGGATGCAGCGCGCGCTGGAGCTGGCGAGGCGCGGCATCGGCGTCAGTTCGCCCAACCCCACCGTGGGCTGCGTGATTCTGGACGCTGCCGTGCAACTGGCCGGCGAGGGCTGGCACGAGTACGATCTCGTCGATCACGCCGAAGTCGTCGCCCTCAAAGCCGCAGGCGAACGCGCACGCGGCGGCACGGCCTACGTCACGCTGGAGCCTTGCAACCACACCGGACGCACCGGACCCTGCACGGAAGCGCTGATCGCGGCGGGAATCAAGCGCGTGGTGGCAGCTACTATCGATCCCAACCCCGCTGTTGCCGGTCACGGAATAGAAGCATTGCATGCGGCAGGAATCGAAGTGGCTCTCGGAGTCTGCCAATCCGAAGCCCGCCGCCTGAATGAAGGCTTTGCCCGCTGGAGCCAGCATCATCGTCCTTTTGTCCTGATGAAGGTGGCTATGACGCTGGACGGGTGCATCGCTCCGCCGCCGGGCACGCAGACCCTGCGCGAGCCGTACTGGATCACCAACGAGCAGGCCCGCGCCGCCGTACAGCCGCTGCGCTGGCAGGCCGACGCCGCGCTGACCGGCATTGAGACCGTGATCATCGACAACCCGCAACTCACGGATCGGAGCGGGTTGCGCCGCCGACGTCCGCTGTTGCGCGTTGTGCTCGACTCGGCCCTGCGTATGCCGCTCGACTCCAAAATGGTGGCCGCGGCCCACAATGATCTGGTCATCTTCACCATCTCCACCGACGAGGCTCGCGCAAATGCCCTTCGCCAGCACGGCGTGCGCGTCGAGGTGCTGCCCACCGATGCCGGACGCGTCCCGCTGGGCAAGGTGCTGGACAAACTGGGCGAAGAAGGCATCCTCACGCTGCTCACAGAGACCGGCACGCGGCTGAACACGGCACTTCTGTCCGGCAATCTCGTGGACCGCATCCATCTCTTCGTCTCCCCGCAGATTATGGGCTCCGACGCCGTCCCCGCCTTCAAGGAATTGGCCAGCGCCATCCGTATGGCCGAGGTCGAGGTCGAGCGCTACGGAAACGATCTGGGGTTGTGCTCACTGCTGCGTGATCCGTGGCCTCTGACCGCTTAAAATAAAACCATGTTCACCGGCATCATCGAACAGACAGGCACGCTGGTTGGCCTCGAGAGCCGGGGCGGAGTGCGGCGGATTACGGTTGAGGCTCCGGGCCTCGCGGGTCGGCTGCGCGAGGGAGACTCGCTGGGAGTCTCCGGCGTCTGCCTGACGGCGCTTGACGTGCACCCCACGCTCTTCCACGCCGACTTGGCGCAGGAGACGCTGGACTGCACCTCTCTGGGCGCGCTGGCCCCGGGCGCAAAGGTCAACCTGGAGTTGCCCACCGCCGCCGGAAGCCCGCTGGGCGGACACATTGTCCAAGGCCACGTGGACGGTTGCGGGACGATGACCGCGCTTGACTCGGTGATTCCGGAGTCCAGCCCGGCATTCGATAAGCAGACCACCGACTGGACGCTCAAGGTGCGCGTTCCGGAAAACGTGCGCCCGTGGATGGTGCACAAAGGCTCGGTGGCCGTGGAGGGCATCAGCCTGACCATTGCCGGTTTCGACGGTGAGACGATCACCATCGCGATTCTGCCGCTCACCTATTGGCGGACCAATCTGCACACGCTGGCCGTGGGCGCGAAGGTCAATGTGGAGGCCGATGTGCTAGTGAAGCTGGCCCACGCGCAAATGGCCGCCAAAAAGAAGCCCGAGTTGGAGTTGACCGAGGCGTGGCTGGTGGCCAACGGCTACTGAGCGGCCCTTGGGCCGGATAAACACTTGGGCTGGATATTTTGGGCCGGATCAATTCAGACGGGAAAAACGCGGGCGCACACCTGCGGGCGAAGCCTCTCCGGCTCCACCCGCCGATGCGGAGAAACAGCGGCTTATTTAAACTGGGCGATAAAGTCCAAAATCCAGTAGACGATGACGATCAGTGTTGCGGCAGCAAGCGCCCAGCTCAGGACGCGAATCGCCGGTTGAATCTTTTCGACCTTGGCGGCAATGGCCTCATTTTCGTCCCGCTCTCTTGCGAAGGTTTCGTCCAGAGAAACCACGTCCGTTTCGTTGCCTTGCAGCTTGGCGCGATAAAGGACCAAGGCGCCTGTGATCACTATCAGCACTCCCCAACAAATCATCATCACAATAGCAAATTGCGTCATAAACCACCTCGGGAAAAACCTTCAGTTCCGGAGACCGGCGGACCCGAATAGCATTTCGGGGCTCGTCGAGGAGAGGAAACGTCCCGGTGAACATCATACCCCTGAAAGGGCTGGGCTGCGGCAACAAAATCATGGTTTTTTCTGGAAATCATGGACTTTTCTGGTCCTGTCCAGCCCTGCCCGGTCCTGTCCAGCCGCTGCTTCTGCGACTTTCTCCTCCGCCACTGCATCCAATAGGGCGAAACCGCCTTTAGGCCTTGTATCCCCTAAGGCGAGGATGTACAGTTACGGATACGGCAAGCAAATCACTTTACCGGGAGATTCCATGGCCACAGCTACCTCCGTACCCGTACAGGAAACCCAAAAGAAAGCTCCTCTCACCCTGACCCCCCAGGCCATTGCAAAGGTGCGCGAGATTATGGCCACCCAGGACCCCCTGCCCGCCGGGCTGCGTATCGGCGTGATGGGCGGCGGCTGCTCCGGGTTCCAGTACTCCATGGCCTTCGAAATCCAGGCCGGAATGATGGATAAGGTCTTCAGCTTCGAGGATCTCAAGGTCTTTGTGGACGCTACCTCGCTGATGTACCTCAACGGCTGCACCGTGGATTACGTTGAAACCCTGGAAGCCGCGGGCTTCAAGTTCGACAACCCCAATGTGAAGTCGACCTGCGGCTGCGGCTCGTCGTTTAGCACGTAACGACCGGAATCTGGCACTGTATTTCAGTTTGGCTCGTTCAATCACAAGGCCTGTCCCTTTCGCGGGGGCGGGCCTTGCTGCGTGTAGAATGCTGATTCGGTTGGGTATCGGCCGGGCGGTCTATTGCTGCGGCGAGATTGTCGTCGTGGGTGTCGTAGGCGTCGTGGGTGAAGAAGGGTTGCTGGTGGTGGATGGCGTGCCGCCGATGGGGGTGGTAGTGGCGCTGGCAGGCTGGCCGATGGTTCCCATGTTGCCGCCCTGCATCATCTGCTCGGCAATCGGGTCGTAGACAAACTCCCACTCGTTATAGTGATCCTTCGTCTTGTAGACCATAATGGATTTTTTAGGGCTATTAGGAGAAAAGCCTATAATGCCGGCTCCGCCGAAGGTCTGGCCCGATTGGCCTGTGCCTAACCCAGTGGTTGATCCAGTGGTATCCGTGCCGCCACTGGAGGGGTTGGCAGTGTCCGTGCTCTGCGCCTGCTGAGCGCTGGCGTCGGGCGTGGGTGTTTGCTGGCTCAAGCTGCTACTTCCCGGCAGTCCGCTTCCGCTTGCGCCGGGCCCGGTGCCGGCAACCGTAGTGCGCCCAATCGGCTGCCCGAAGAAACCCATGGCCGTGGGAGCCTTGTTCTGGCCAAAGCGGATCGGCTTCCAATCCTCCTTGCCGGTGGTCGGGTCCGCATACTTTTTGCGCAGGAAGCGAATGTTATTGGTGGGCTTGACCAGCGCATCGACGGTGGGCGGATAGGCTCCGAATTTCTTGTAGTACATCCTGATTCCGCGGATGTACTGCTTGCCGCGCTGCATGGTTTCCAGCTCGCGGTCGCGCTGAATCTCCTTGATCATCCTGGGCAGGGCCACGGCCAGCGCAATGGTGAACAGCACCAGCAGGAACATGACCGCAACCAGAGTGTAGCCCTCCTCGGAGGGGCGGCAGCGGCGAATTGGAATGGACCTTGTCATTTTACTGTTAGCTGTTAACTGTCTGCTGTCAGCTGTTCTCAGTTCCCCTGGAAAGTCAGGACCTGCGTATTGTTGTAGCCCAGGTCGGTGACCTGGACGCTGCCCGGCATGATGGCGCCCACCTTATAGCGATGGTCGATAATCTCGCCGGAATGGGCGATAAAAATGTCGTCCCCACGGCTGAAAAAAGCCTGCAAAGATTTGTCTCTGGTCTCGGTGTAGCCGAAATACTTCAGATCGATGGCCGGCGGCGTGGGCTTGACGAGCATTGGAGGAGCCGCGTTCACGGCGGGCTGTCCGGGCCGGGCGCCGGCTACCAGAGTTTCAATGCGCACGGGCGCTGACTGGGCGGAGAAGATGTTCCTGCCTGTGCCCAGGTAATCCACCTGCTCGCTCAGCGCCAGCTTATCAAGGTGCAGAGTAGGGTCAATGTCGGCGTTGTTGAGCTTGATAGCTTCCGGTCCACTGGACGCGGAGGGATTTGCCGCCGTTGCGCGGCTGTTCTCCGGGACAGGCTGGTTGACCGTGGGCAGCGCTGTTGCTGCCGCCGCCGGCACAGGACGCGCAGGCGCTGGGGTGCTTGCAAAAAAACTTTCCTTGATCTCGTAGCCGCCCACGCAGACGATTACCACGGCGAGGGCGATGAGGATGTAGACCTGGCGCTTGTTTTCTGTTCCCAGCGGTATGGCCATGCTATTCACCCTCCTTCTCGGCTTTGGCGGGCAAGTTGGATCCTTCGCCGGGTTGCGAAGTGGGCGCCAGATCGCTGGGCACGTCGGCCGGCCGCAGCCAGGTGGAGACCCGCAGCCGCAGGTTCACCAGGCCGCCCTGCTGGCCGGTCAGCTGCATTCCGCGAATAACAAAGAAGGTCTGGTCGCGCTCCAGGCTGTTCACAAAACGCATGATCTGCGGATACTCTCCGGTAATGCCCGCGTCCATGGTGATCTCCGTGAGATCGGAGCCGGCGGCGCCCTGTGTGTACTGCACGCGAGTGAGCCGGACAGGGCCTTTCAGCGCCAGCTCGCCGATGCGGGTGGCGATGGAGGAGTAATTGGGCGGAATGCGCTTGGAGTAGAAGGCGCTCATCTGGGCGCGAGTGTCCTCGATGCGCTTGTCCAGGCCGCGCAAGGGGGCAATTCCCTTTTCGAGGAGCTTCAACTGCATCTGTTTGGCCACCAACGCGCCGGTGGAGCTGCGATCGGTGGCGGACCAATCCAGGCTGAAGCGGACGGAGAGAAAAATAACTGCCGCCAGCAGCACGGCAAAGCCGGCATAATGCCAGGTGAGCGGGGAGGCCAGGCGCTCGCGCCACAGGGATGGGATGCGGCTGCTGCTCATCGCTGGCCTCCTAAATTCGCATTATGCGGCCCTTGGCCATGATCAGGCGGCTGTTGTGGCTTATATCCGGGAGCAGCCGGGACTCTGGGCGCGTGAGGCAGCGGCGGCGCGATGTGGCCGGCGCGCTCTCCGTTGGCCGAGGGCTTCTCATGTTCCTGCTTTTGTTGCGCCCTGCGATCCAGTGCCGTGGCCGGGTTGTACTCGGCCAGCAGCTCAAAATTGACGCGGTTGGAGGCGCTGGGCGGCTCCAGCCGCTCGTTCGGCCCGCCGGCGGAGTCCGCGCTTTCACTCACGATGCTTGGCAGCAGAAAGTGTTTGGAGTGCTCCAGGTTCTCCACCAGATCGACGGAGCGGTCGCGGGGTCCAATTACGCGCAACTTCAGGGTGATGATGCCGGTCTTGGCGTCGCGCACCGGCTCCAGGGTGGTAACCTGCACGCCGCCAGGAAGAACGGTTTCTAGGTCTTCCATAGCCAGCGTCCAGGAGAAAGTTTTTTCGTCGATAAGCTGGTTGAGCGTCCTGGCCTGGGCCAGCAGTTGGGCGTTAGCCGGCTGCTGCATCAGCTCCTGGTAACCTTGCCGTTCCCGGTTGATGGCGTCGATCTTGTTCTGGACTTGTTGTTCCGTATTGCGAGCCTCTTCGGCCTGCTGATGAAATGCGCGCAGGCCCAGGCCGAGACCGATGCCGATCACAGCCAGCACCGCCATGGCGATGCGTAGGCGCTTGATCGCCGGTCCGATGTCGGCGTAGGGGCGAGTGGCGAGATTGAGAGTAATCCTCATGAACTTACTCCCGCCAGCGCGCCGCTCACGCCCGCCAGACTCACCACGTTGCCGAGTGGATTGGCTGCTCCGGTCTGCGGCCTTGGCGCTAGATCTACGACCGTCAGTCCGGAATCGTTAGGCGATTCAGGAGAGAAAATCCAGCGGGCAAAGTCTTCCGCGGCGCTGTTGCCGCCCGCGCCGATGCCCGCATAGTACAGGAACCGGGGAGGCGCGCCGAGCTTGTCTTCAAAGTAAGCGGCGGCCACGCTGACGCCGCGCTGCACCTCCTCGAGTTGCTGCTCCGGATCTTCGGGCAGATCGAGCGTGCGATAGAGCAGCAGGTCCTCGCTGGTGGTGATGGAGGTGGTGAGCGTCACCGCGCTTAGGTTGGCGCAGAGCACCGGCTCCGGCGAATCGATGGCCCCCAGCGCCGCCAGGCTTGTCGGCAGCACGGCTCCGGGCTCATAGCCTGCCTCGCGCACCACGGCCTCATACTCCGCCAGAACGGGACCGGGAATCACGGCGGCCAGCACCCGGCATTCGCTCTTATTCTCCACCAGCACCTGGTAGCTCACCCCGGCGTGCTCCACCTCGAAGGGAACCATCTTGCGCAACCGGAAGCGAAGAACGGGGACGGCCTCGGCGGCCTTGGCGGGCAGCGAATCGAAGTCAAGGAAGAAGATGCGGACCACGGTGTCGGGCAGAACCAGCGTGACGGCGCTGGTGCGCGGCGAAACCTGGCCGAGAGCGGCACGAATTGCGTTGGCCACCACCTCCGGCGCTCTAAGATTCTGCTCGCCGATGCTATGTACGAGCGCCCCGGACGGCAACGGCTCGAAGGCATAGACGGGCGGCTGTCCCGGTCCCGGCGTGGCTGCCGCAAGCACGCCCTGCGGCGAAAGTTCCACCGCCACCGGCGGACGCGCGCCTGATCTGGAACCGAGTTTGTTGAAAACCGAATTCACTATCGTGATGCCTCGATGAAGGTAACTTTGTTAATTTCTCTGAGCGTGGTAATCCCGCGGCGCACGCGATCCAGCGCCGACTCGCGCAGAAAAGTCATGCCCTCCTTCTGCGCCAGCTTGCGAATCTCGGAGGTGGGTTTCTTTGCCAAAATGATTTCACGAATGGGGTCGGTCAGGTCCAGCAGCTCGTGAATCGCCGTGCGGCCGCGGTAGCCGGTGCCGGCGCACTCCATGCAGCCGGCTCCCTCGCGGAATTGGAAGCCGTGCCACTCCTTGGGGTTCATGCCGCTGGCCAGCAGTTCTTCGTCGCTGTGGTTCACGGGGCGGGCGCAGTATTCGCAGATGGTGCGCACCAGCCTCTGCGCCAAAATGCAATTGAGCGCGGAGACAAAGTTGTAAGCCTCTACGCCCATGTTCAAAAAGCGGCCCAGCACGTCCACCACGTTGTTGGCGTGTACCGTGGTGAAGACCAAATGCCCGGTTAGCGCGGAGTTGATGGCGATCTGTGCCGTCTCCTGGTCGCGGATTTCGCCCACCAGAATCTTGTCCGGGTCGTGGCGCAGAATCGAGCGTAACCCGCGCGCGAAGGTCAGGCCCTTCTTCTCGTTCACCGGAATCTGCGTAATGCCACGAATCTGGTACTCCACCGGGTCCTCGATGGTGATGATCTTGTCCTCGTCGCTTTTGATCTCATTCAGCGCCGCGTACAGTGTCGTCGTCTTGCCCGAGCCGGTTGGCCCGGTGACCAGCACCATGCCGTACGGCTCGCGGATGTAGGCGCGAAAGCGTTTCAGGTCCGCGTCGTTAAATCCCACCACATCGAGGGTGAGATGATGGAACTTCTCGCTCATCGACTCCTTGTCCAGCACGCGCAACACGGCATTCTCGCCGTAAATCGTCGGCATGATGGAGACGCGGAAGTCGATCAAGCGGTTCTTATACCTAACTCGAAATCTCCCATCCTGGGGCACTCTGCGCTCGGCGATGTCCAGCTCGCTCATAATCTTGATGCGCGACAGAATCGTGGTGTGATGCTCGCGTGCAATCGGCGCCATAGCCTCCTGCAACACGCCGTCAATGCGGTACTTCACATGCACCGAGTCGTCATATGTCTCGATGTGAATGTCGGAGGCGCGCCGCTCCAATGCGGTAAAAATAGTTGTGTCAACCAGGCGAATAATGGGGCTGATGTCTTCTTCGCTGGTCAGCTTTTCAATGGAAATGTTTTCGTCGCTCGAGTCATCGCCGCTCAGCACGTCGAAGGTCAGCCCCTCGCTGGCCTCGTCGAGAACGCGCTGCGACTGCTCGGTTTTCTTGAGCAGATCGGTAATCTGCGAGAGCGTCGCCACCCGCGGAATAATGCGGTGCGAGAGCAGCCCGGCAATCTCATCCAGCACCATCAGCCGCGAAGGATCGCTGACGGCAATCACCAGCGCGTCGCCCTGCTGCTCGATGGGCACGAAGTTGTAGCGGAACATCAGCTCCACCGGCACGGTGCGCAGCAGCTCGTGCTGAATCTTGAAGTTCTTCAGGTCCACGAACTCGGCGCGATAGCGGCGGGCCAGGGCTTCGGCCTGGGCGCGCTCGTCAACGCTGCCGGAAAGCGGTACGGCGGATGGTGGAACAGGTAGTGTCGTAGCTTCAGCCATGGTTTATCCCGGACCTCCGGTCGCCTGCCCCAGCGAAAAGATGGGCAGGTAAAGCGAGATGAGAATGAAGACCACCACGATTCCCATAACGATGAGAATAGCCGGCTCAATGAGCGCCAGGGCCGCGGCCAGCGCCGTCGCCACATCCTCCTCAAAAAATTCCGACACCGAGTTGAGCATTTGCGGCAATGCGCCCGTCTGCTCGCCCACGGAGATCATCTCGGCGGCCAGATCGGGAAAGACTTTGGTTTGGACCAGCGCATCGGCCAGGCTGCGCCCCTCGCGCACCGTGGTGATGGAGTTGGTGACCGCCTTCGAGACGCGCCGCGAGTTGATGGAGCGGGCCGCGGTTTCCAGAGACGGCACCAGCGGCAACCCGCCCGTCAGCAGCGTGGAGAGCGTGCGCGCGAACAGCGCCACTTGGTACTTGAGCCATATTTTGCCGAAGATGGGCAGACGGATGCGGAACCCATCCATAAAGTCGCGGCCCCGCTCGGTGATGGAGAAGCGGTAAACGCCAAAGGCACTCGCGGCCATCGCCAGTAGTATCCAGACAATGTTGTGCTGCAGAAACGTGCCGAAGGCCAGCAGGTACATGGTCATGGCCGGCAGCTTGGAGCCCAACTCCTCATAGAGCTTGGCAAACTCCGGAATTACAAAAACAAACATGAACGTCATCAGAAGAATGACCAGGCCAAGAAGCACGCTGGGATAGATGAGCGAGGTCACCAGCTTCTTGCGGAAGGTGAGCGCGGTGCGCTGGAAGCTGATGTAGCGTTCCAGCACCTCCTGCAGGTTGCCGCTGCGCTCCCCGGCGAGCAGTGTGGTAGTGTACATCACCGGATAGCCGCTCTGCGCATCGAAGGCCGCCGAAAGCGCGTCCCCGGTCTTCACCCGCGCGGCTACATCCTCCAACTGCGCGGCAAAATGCTCGTTCTTCTGGTTCTTGGCCAGCATCTGGATGGAGCCCAGAATCGGCAACCCCGCGCGAATCAGCGTCAGAAACTGCTGGTTGAAGATGAGAAAGGTTTCCTGCTTGACCTTGCCGCGCCTCAGGCCGCCAAAACCGCCGCGCGGGCGCACGAAAAATACATGGTAGCCGGCATGAGTAAAGCGGGCGCGCAACTCCTCGGCCGTGGCCGCCGTCTGCACCTGCTCCTGCACGCGACCGCGCTCGTCCGCCACCTTGATTACGAATTCCGCCATGCCTATCGCCGCCGGTCGATCCTGAGTGAGCCTGACCGGACTGGCCGGCTTTTCTCAGGATTTCTTCTCAGAATTAAGGGTATCAGTTCCCGCCCGCTCTGCTCGTAACGGATAGACGCAAAAGGCGGAAGAGGCGCTCGGTGCGGGAAGGCCCTGCGGGTTGCGGATAAACTCCTTGGAGCAATGAATTGGGCTGTTTTTGAAGGCCTTGGAGTCATTTGCCCCAGGGAACTTCTCCAATTTTTTATTTGTCTCCGCGGAAACGTATAGGTTCCATCTTTGCATACCACCAGAACGGTCCGAAATTCATATTGAACGGGCATATGGACCAAAAGAAGATTCACTATAATATCAGAGGCCGTACAGCGTTTAATCTGATTTTAGCGAGGAATACATGAAGCGGATTGGATATGTGGGTCTGTCTACCCCCACATTTTATGACTACCGGAATCCCGCCACACACGCCCCTTCGGACACTTCTGATTCGCCCAATCCGATCCTTGAGGGTGCCTTCGGCGCCTTACTCCTTTACGATGAGCTGTGGTTCCTTTGCAGAAGTCTTTGCCCTGACAATATGCGTTCTCTTCCGTATGTGAAGTTTCTGGACGAGTGTAATCAGGTTCCCAGCTTTGATCTGAATTGGCTTCCTGATCCGGACCAGATGTTCGATCCAAGAGCAATAGATGCATTTCAAAAATCGGGTGATGCATATAACAAGATCAGGGAGCAGGCAGGAGTTTACTGGGATAATGCAGCAGACAATCATACCCATGCATTGAGAATTGGCAACTTCCAACTTAGCGGGAATTCCCGGGATTCCAGAAAGGTTGTTTATGATGTGCTCTTTGCGGAAAGACTTCCTCAAAAGGTCGAATTAGTCACAAATAGCTTTACTTCCTTGCTGTTTAAGACTGAAGCATCGGTGCGCGACAAATTGATGCTTTCTGAGGCACTCGTTTTGGAATCTGTACCACAGTTTCTCACTCCTCATGGACCGTACCACCCATGTATAGAAGAAGTCCGAGAGAGCGCCTATCTCACACAATTCCGCAAGTGGATTCAAACTGATGCCCCATTCGCAAATTCTAAGGAAGTTAGAGAAGTCAAGGCGGAAGTTGAAGCCAAGCTCACACAGTCGAAAGAGGAAATATTCATGAGATATCTTGACCCGAGGGGCGGTTATCAATCACTGGCGGAAACTATATTAGGCATTGGTCTTGACGCATTAGTCCCGGGAAGTTCTGCTGTGAAAGATCTGATTGGACAGTTAAGCGAGGAAAAGAAAAGAGAGGGTCTCAGATGGCAGGGCTTTATTGTTGATGCACGACGGAAGGTACGCGGCAAATAAAGGCTTGACGTGCGAGAATGATACGCACAACATATATCTTGATTACGCTCAATACTATAGTTTTTAAGGCGAATGGATAGGAACTGGAGCAGCAGATGGATTGGACAACTCAGGGAAAGTGGTTCAGATCGAGACTTTGCGCAAAGCTCGTTTCCGATCTGCGTAGACACTGGCGGCTGGCCACGAGCGGCGTGCTGCTGTTTGTCGCGGCCATCGGCGCGGCCCTGCTTTATTTTCATGGCCATCGTCCGGCAGCTGTCACACCCTATCCGCATGAGCTGGCCAAGGTGAGTTTTGCCGTGGCCGGCGACGTGATTCCCCACGGAGCTGTGCGCGCCGCCGCCGCCGCTGCCGGAGACGGCGCAGCAGGCTGGAGCGCGCTCTTCGCCGATGTGGCCGACGTCTTCCATCACGCCGACTTCGGCTTTGTGAATCTGGAAACTCCGGTAGCGCCCAAGAACTCGCGCGGGACGCGGGAGTTTCTGTTCGACGCGCCCGTCGCGCTGGTCGACGCATTGAAGGCCAGCGGCATCAAAATCGTCTCCTCCGCCAACAACCACGAGATGGACCAGGGCTGGGCGGGCTTTGCCGAGACGCGCCAGCATCTGCGCGAGCGGGGAATGTTGTTTGCAGGCACAGGCGACACGGCCCGGCAGAGCTGGCAGCCGGTCATCACCGAGGCCCACGGCATTCGCGTCGGCTGGCTGGGAATGACGCGCTGGCTCAACGGCAACCGCAATCCCAGCGACGACAACCAGCCGCACGTCAACTTCTTCCCTTATCCCGGCGAATCCAAAGGCGCGCCGGGAATGGACGAGGCCGGCGTACTCGACGCCATCCGAAAAGCGCGCGCCCAGTGTGATTTTCTGGTGGTCTCCATTCACTGGGGCACGGAGTACGCGACCGCGCCGCGGCCCGAGGATGTGGAGATGGCGCACAAGATGCTCGATGCCGGAGCCTCGGTGATTGTCGGCCACCATCCGCACGTTTTGCAACCGGTGGTGACCTACAAAACCTCCGATGGCCGCAACGCGGTCATCTTCTATTCGCTGGGTAATTTTCTGTCGAACCAGTCGCGCAATTATGTAGATGGCCTGATGCCGGACAAAGCCGGCGACCCGCGCGACTCGATGATCGGGCTCTTTTCCGCCGTGCGCAAGGACTATGGGCCTGCCGGTGTGCGCGTCGAACTGGGACACGTGGGCGTGCTGCCCGCCTGGGGCGTGAACAATCACAATGAGTTGGGCCGGCGCGGAATCAAGACACCGGTGATTCACCCTATCCTGATCGACCGCGAGATGCCGCGCTTGCAGACAAAACTGGATGAGCTGAACAAACTCATTACGCCCAAAAAGCCTTTGTCTGCCGAACAGAAAAAGCAGTTCATCGAGCTGACCAACCGCCTCAAGCTGCTCACCGACCGCCGTGCCCTGTTGCTGGCGCGCGTTGGCGATGAGTATGTCACCAACCCGCCCAAGCTGGCGGAGAAGCCGTAAGAAGTAATCCATTCTCTTCGGGCATAGGCTCAATACGGGCGATGACTTTTCCGTTTCTAGTAATCTGCACACTCTCTCCCCGCTCCACATCGTCGAGGATGCTGTAAAAGTGCGTCCGGGCCTTCGATGCTGAGATAGCTCTCATTCGTTAACTATCGGCCTTATTTGCTCTGATCTTTATCATTGGAGCTGACTTTATCTGTCTCTTGCTTGTGACGCCGCACCCAGGCAAGATCAGGCCGCGAAGTTCCGGCGCCGCGCTGCTCCAACTCGGCCGATGCTCCGGTATAGCGGAAGTACTCGCGCTGGGCGGCGCTGATTTTCATTCCAATCTCGCCAACAGTTTTCATGTGCCTCCGTCGGTTTTTTTCTGCTGCACTGCTCGTTCCTCTTCCCGGTCGTCATGAAGAATCTGCCACAGCGCCGGGCCGCGCTCCTCCCAGTCCGTGTGGCCGCAGCCGTCGCAGAGATACTCGCGAATGTCGCGGCCACTGGAAGTATCCTTCTCCGTCATCCGCATTTCTTCACCGCATTTGGCGCAGATCAATTGTTCCTCCGCGACAGCACTGCCAGCTTATTTGGCCAGACGGTTGTACAGCCAGCCGAAGACCGCGCCGCCGATCAGGCCGTCCGCAATCGCGTAAAGTGTCACAATGACAACCTCGACGATGCTGCGGGTTGCATGGTAGCCGGGATAGAACGACGCCAAACATTGGAGAAAATGCAAAGCGTAGCTGCCACAAAACAGATTGACTACAGCCACCACCAGAACCGCACCGCCCCACAGAATGGCGCAGGCAATCGCCAGAGCTTTGATGTTGAATTTCATGGTTTCCTCCTCGGACTAATATTTTACTCCAACAAGAATGCAATAAATGCTTTCGCGATGAAATATTGAATTCAGCACATGAAAAGGAATATCCAAGCCGGTATTTTATTGCACGGTTCCCTGCGGCCTCAACCGGCGCAGGTCCATGGCGCAGGCCACGGCATTCTGCGCTTGCAGGCGCAGGTTGTCGGTGGCGGCCCACAGCCATAAGCGGGAAATCTGGCTGGAGTTGCGCGCGCCGAATTCCGGCCTCATTCTGACCAGCACATCATTCTGGCCCGTAGAGGCAAGGTTGGAAGGTGAATCAGTGTCTTCCAGGACCAGGTCCAGTCGTCCGCCGCTCAGAGCTTCTTCCAGGGCGGCAATTTCTACCGGCCGCTCCAGTTCGATGGCGATGGAGAAGGTGTGACCGTGGAAGACGGGCGCATGAATCAACTGCAGAGTCAGAGCGGGCCATCGGCCAGCTGAGAGCGCGGCGTAATGGCGTCGTACCCGCGCCTCTACCGCGCCCAGGCTCACTTTGGCGGCTTCGCCCATGCCGGCCAGCAGGTTATAGGCCGCCTGCGCATCGTAGAGGTTGCGGGGCAGCCCCTGAAAACTGAGCAGGCTCATGGTTTGCTGGTGAAGTTCGTCCAGGGCGGCGCGGCCAAACTCGCTGGCCGGCAGCAGAAGCGTGGCGAAGGCGATGCGCACCGGGGCGGCTTGCTGCAACCGTTCCAGAACCAACGCCAGCGCCAGCGCCGCAGGGTGCGCGGGAACCACGGCGGGAGTAAACAAATCCACTGTTGCCGCCTCGGAGTCCAGCAGTGGCGCGCGCATCACGACGCCCGCCTCCTGGTCCAGAGCCCCCGAGAGGTCAAGCACCGTTGAACCAGCCCGCAGCGCATCCCGCCAGTGCTTGCGAGTCAGGTCTTCGGAACCACAGAAAAACGTGAAGTCCATGCGGTCGAAGGCATCGGAAGCAATGGCCTGGACAAAGGTGATCTCGTCGCCCACCTGGTCCAGCTTGCCCTGCGCTTCTTCTTCGTCCAGCAACACGAAACTGGCCGCCGCCAGAGGCGACTCAGAGAGCGCGTCCTTCAACTCCCGGCCCACCAGGGTAGAAGCTCCGGCAATGGCGATCTTGTACACTTGTCGTCCTTTGATTCCAGATCGAAGATTACGAGCGGTCCAGCGGGGCTGGTTCGGAAACAGCAGCCGGAGCGCGTTTCAACCGCCAGCGGCGGCGGCGCGACCAGGAGTAAGCCGCCCGCGCCCAGATGCCGCTGAACATATACACCAGCGCCAGCGGGAAGAGCACCCCATGGGAAAATCTGATGATGATAAACAATGCAATAGCAATGAAAAATAGAGTCCGAAAAGAATGGCGGCTAGAGAAGCTGATCTCCTTTCCGGACCAGAAGCGCCAGGTGCTAACCATGAGGAATCCGCTCACTCCGACGATTCCAATCCAAATGAGGGCCACCCACCATTCATACACTGGATAACCGCCACAGAAATGCACCGTAGCTGCCAGCAAGCCCGCCGCAGCCGGAATCGGCATGCCCACAAAATACTTGCGATCCGGCCGCCCCGGATTGCGCGGCAGGGGATCGTGGCTGATGTTGAAGCGCGCCAGTCGCGAGACTCCGCCGATTAGATAGAGGAAACAGATGAAGGCGCCGGCGTGAAGCAGGTTCTCATGCATCTGTAAATCCATGGTATCGGACAGAAAATGAAATCCCCAGATGAGCGCCAGCAGGCTGGGCGCCACGCCGAAGGTGATGGCGTCGGCCAGCGAATCCAGTTCCTTGCCGAAATCGCTGCACGTGTTGGTCATGCGCGCGATGCGGCCATCGAGCCCGTCAAAGGGAATGGCGAGAATAATCGCGATGGCCGCCCAGTCAAGATGCTTTGGCGCGTCGCCGGCGCCGGTGAGAGCCATCATGGTCTGAATGATGGAAAAGAAGCCGGCGGCAATATTGCCCACGGTAAACAGCGAGGGCAGCAGGAACATTCCGCGGCGCAATTGCGCACGCGCTCGGGCTTTGGCCTGTATGGGGTCACGGGGCATCATAGGCGGGCTCCGTAAGCCATGGACGCCAGCACGCTCGCGCCGCCTTTGACGCGCTGCCCCACCCTCACTCGTAAAACTGCCTCGGCCGGCACAATCACGTTGACCCGGGAGCCGAACTTGATCATCCCCACGCGCTGGCCGCGCTCCACATTATCGCCCTCTTTGAGGTTTAAGACGACGCGACGCGCCAGCAGGCCGGCAATCTGCTTGAAAGTAACCTCTATGCCCTCGCCGCGCACCGTGGCGATGTTCTGCTCGTTGCGGTCGGCAGAATCCGGGTTCATGGCGTTCAGGTACTGGCCCTTTTGATAGCGCGCGGAGGTAAGAACGCCGCCGATGGGCGAGCGGTTCACGTGCACATCAAAGACACTGAGGAAGATGCTGATTCGCTGCCGCGGACCTTCTGGAGTATTGATGGTGGCCGTTTCCGTCACCAGCCCGTCTCCGGGAGAGACGATCAGGCCGGGACCCGTGGGAATCGTCCGCTGGGGATCGCGGAAAAACCAGAGAAAAAAGGCCGCCAAAAGCACCGGCGCAATGCTCCACGCCCAGTTGCCCGTGGCCCATGCCAGCACAGCCGCCACTGCCAGCAGGCTCAAACCGTAGATGTAACCGTCACGTACCATTGTCCTAGACGATTATACGGCCCGCAGGCTTCGCATAATCATGAATCTATAACACAAACTCCTTTCCTCGTCTTGCTCATCTTCTGAGAGCGGAACGCGGCGCCGAAGTTGACTCCTGATTCAGTTCGCCACCGGGATTGTCATGATGGTGACCGAGGTTTCGAATTTATGGTAATCACTATACTGGCTCATATAAGAGAAACTGTGTTGACCTTTGGTCTTGATGAAATCCACGCTCTTTGATCGAGGCAGCCAATAGTCTGAGCCATGAATGTTGACCGGAAAGTACTCAATGACCGGAGAAAAGGTATAGTCTCCATTGGTACGGGCAAATGGCGTGGAGAATTGCATCTCGTGCCTCGTCTTCTCCTGTATTCGAACGACTTCGAAAGCCTTAAGGTCGATCCACACCCTGGCAGAAGAGAGATCTATGGGCACATGCGAACACTCTGTTGGAAGTGGTCGAACATTCGTGTTGAGGGTTACATCTAGGACCAAGGTGTTGCCCTCTATCGCTCCAGGGGTGCTTATCGGTTTGAATTCATAACAACTGGATGTAGGCTCGTCGAAGAAGGTAAATAGATCCCGCGCAAATCCTCCGCGGAGGAAGTGGATGGGAGGATCGTATTTCTGCACATTCACGGCCTTTCCATTTATGGTTGCGGAAATGACCTCGCGTGACTCCGAAAACTGATTAGCCGGGTCATACGGTTGACGTACCGCTCGCAGGGATAATAAATAATGCTTTTCCTCAATCGTCTTGGCCCCCTCGGTTTCCCGTACCGATACCTCCTCCTGGCAGATAAAATCTGGCAGCTTTTTATGCAGGGATGCGACATTTTCGCGAACCCTGGAAATCGTCTGCGCCGTATCTGGACCTTTTCCCTCTTGAGCGATCGCAGGCATACTTAGAAACCCTGCCAGACATATAGCGGCAAGACTAGCAACAAAGAAATAATGCGTTTGCCGCATGGACTTTCCTTTCTATATAGGGGGGAGCGTTGATACCCCTCTCAAATAGGTCTTCAGCGAGGCCTTTTCTGACGGCACAGCCATGCGCGGTGTGTGCGGCACACCCTCGCTTGGAGGCCAGGCCAGGCGGACGCCTGGACAATTTCGCCTGCAATCCCCTGTTGCTTCTAAAACCTATGCGACCACCAGCTGCCTGCGCTCCAAAGCGAAGATCAAATCCTTGGCGTGCAGCTTGAGCTTCTTCAGCTTGACTTCCTCGATCTGCTCCTCTGCGGAGAGATAGGGTTTCTGAACCAACTCTTCCAACCGCTGAGCGTAGCGACTATGTTCCGCTTGCAGGCGTTCAATTTCTGCGCTCAGCGTGGAATCCTGTGTTTCATCCATCAAGCACCTCCGAATTATTAAGATTCATTAACATATATCGCCCCCGGAGCACACTTCGCAAGTCTAAAAAGAACCTGCAGTAACCTCGACTGTGGAATTTTACCCCGGAAACCCCCTTTGGGTGACCGTAATCACGCTCTATTTCGTTGGACTGTCACGACTTCCTGGGGTAATCAACCTCAGGCACAATGCCCTCCAGCTCCAGCCGCATCAGAATCGCATCTTCCGGCGGCTCTGGCGGATTCGTGTAATAGCCCGGCCGGCGGCCTGTTTCCACAAAGCCCAGCCGACGGTAAAGTCCCAGCGACGGCTGGTTGGAGGCGCGCACCTCCAAAATCACCTCGGTAACCTCGGCAGGGGCAAGCCGGCCAGCCAGCTCCACAAAGAGCCTCAGCGCCAGGCCGCAGCGTTGAAAATGAGTATCGACCGCGATGATCTCCAGCTCGGCCTGCGGCGGAATCAGGCTGGCCACCACAAATCCCATCAACCGGAACTCCAGCTCCGGCCCAATCGCCACCAGCGCAATCCGCCGCGGCGCAGCATCCGCATTCAGCGCGGCCTGGTAATTCGCGCGCGTCCACTGCGGTAGCTCCTTCAGGCGCGCGGTAATCTCCATCACCGCATCCAGGTCCATCCCGCACATCTGCCGCACCAGGATTCCATCGCCGGAGTTGGCGCTCTCCGCGGCCGCCGCGACAGCCTTGCCAGCCTCGGCAGCCTCGCCAAAGATCTCGGCATCACTGCGGCGCAGATAGTTGCCGTCCAGCAGCGCCAGGTCCACAAATTCCCCGGCTGCTGCACGAGGCGTGCAGAGCCGTATCGCATCGGCGGCAGTAGGCGGCGCCACGCGAACCACTTCCGCATCCGGCCAAGCCGCACTTACAAGCTGCACAACGGCCTCGTCGCAAACGGCGATCCGCTTGGGCGGTGAATCCAGTGCCGCCAGTTCCGCCGCTCCGGCCAGCAGTTCCCTTGCCTGCCCATCCCCGCCGCCAACCCGCAAAAAAATCTCGCCGCGATGCGCATCCAGCGCCGCCGATTCCACACCTGCCTTATTAGCCAGCACCTCCAGCCGCGAAACCGCGACCACCGGGATCCGCGCCGATTCGGCCAGCCCCTTTACGGCGGCCAACCCCACGCGCACGCCGGTAAATCCTCCCGGTCCGTTCACTGCAACAATGGCGCCAAGCTTCAGCAGTTGCACCTCGGCCATGCGGAGCATCTCGCAGGCAGACCCCACCACAGTCTCCGAGGGGCGCTGCCCGCCCAGAGATGTTTCGCCCAGGATGTGAACTTCCCCGCTCACCAGTTGCCCCAGCGCCACCGAGCCTGTGGGGCCGCAGGTGTCAATGGCCAGCAGAAGCATCGATTCCGGCATAGATCTCCTTACACCGCCTTAAGCGCCTGCTCCAGATCGGCAATCAGGTCTTCCTTGTCCTCGATGCCCACCGAGAGGCGGATGCGTCCCTGCGTAATCCCCATCGAAGCGCGAACCTCTTCGCTCACCGAGCCGTGAGTGGTCGTCGCCGAGTGCGAGGCCAGCGACTCGACACCGCCCAGCGACTCGGCGTTCAAGAAAATCTTGATCGCTGCGAGAAAGCGGCCCGCGGCCTCGCGCGACTCCACCTCGAAGCTCATCATCGAGCCGAAGCCCCGCTGCTGCTTCACGGCCAGATCGTACTGCGGATGGCTCTTCAATCCCGGATACGCCAGCTTGCGCACATTGGGATGCGTGGCAAGGAACTCCGCCACCGCGCGGCCATTCTCCTCGTGCTGCTTGATGCGTAGCGGCAGCGTCCTGATGCCGCGAAGGACAAGAAAACATTCAAAGGGCGACATCACTCCGCCCGCCGCCTTCTGCACAAACTGAAACCGCTCCTTGTGCTCCGGCGTCGAGCCGATCAGCGCCCCGCCCAACCCATCCGAGTGGCCATTGAGGTACTTGGTCGTGGAGTGCATCACGATATCAGCGCCCAGCGCCAGCGGACTTTGCAGCACCGGCGACAGAAATGTATTGTCCACGCTAACCTCGATGCCGCGCGCATGGGCGATCTTGCTGACCGCCGTAATATCCGTCAGCACCATCAGCGGATTGCTGGGCGTCTCGATGTGTACCAGCTTGGTCGTGGGCCGGATTGCCGCTTCCACCGCTCTCAAGTCGCTGCTGTCAACATATTCAATCTCGATGCCGTAGCCAGCCACGATCCGGTCGAACAGCCGCACAGTGCCGGCATACACATCCTTGGAGCAGATAATATGGTCGCCCGCGTGCAGCATGGCCACCAGCGCCGAAATCGCCGCCATTCCGCTGGTAAAGGCATGGCCGCTCGTGCCGCCCTCCAGCGTGGCCAGCGCCTCCTCCAGATGATCGCGCGTAGGGTTGCCGGCGCGCGAGTAGTCCCAGCCCCGGTCCGTACCGATGCCGGTCAGCTCAAAGGTCGAGGAAAGATAAACAGGTACGTTCACCGCGCCCGTCTGCGGGTCGGGATGCTGCCCGGCATGAACGGCAAGGGTCGAGTATTTGTAGTTGGACATGGTCAGCGAATAGCCTCTTATTTCTAGCTTATCGTGGCGGGGTGCCTCGTTAGTTTGCTATATGGAGATCAAGATGCAGTTCCGTCTTTGCGAAAAACCGGATGGTGACGGGAATCCGTGTCAGGTCCCACCTTGGATAGCGTACGTTCAGATAATGAACTGATCCATATTTGACGTGCGGAAATGAAAAACGCCCATTTCGATCCGTAATGGTGGAATTCAAAACATGTTTGTACGTTGGATCGCAATCCTCGACGATGGCACCCGCAATACCTTCTTGGCTACCGGCATATGTCACTACACCAACCAAATGACGTACATTGACCGGCTTGTATACAACCGTCATGTTCCCCTGCGCCCGCGCAGGCAACGCAAACGTAAGCAAAATCAGAATTAAACCAATCTGCACTGCAAGCCGACACATCGTAAAAATCCTCAGATTGTTTCTCCAACAAATCCATCAATCTATTTCTTAACCTGCGCCGCAGTCCGCTTCGCCACCCGCGCCACCGGATAGTACCCCGTGCGGGTGCGGACAATCAACTTACCCATGCCCTTGCCCTCGGCGGTCACCTCCACGCGGCGGAAGCCCGGCTCGGTATATGGCTTGGTGGAGTGGTAGCCCAGCGTGTACTGGTTGCGAATATCCCGCGCCACTTCGGCGGCGATCTGGTCGATCTGCTCGATATTTTTCGGGAAGAAGGCCATGCCGCCGGTCTCGGTCGATAGCGTCTCTAGGGCCTTTCGTGCGTCCTTCACCTCAGAGCGACTCATGTCTTCGTCACCAAACAGCAATCCGATCGTATAAATAACCGGGCCGGAGAGCTGCTGAACGCGGCGGATGGTTTGGTCCAGGTTGAGCGTGGAGGCGTTGTCGTCGCCGTCGGTGATAAGAATAATCACCTGCTTGGGGTTCTTGGCATCGCTCGCCAGCTTGTCTGCCGAGGCCGCCACGGCGTCGTACAGCGCGGTGCCGCCGCGAGCCTCAATGTAGCTCAGCCCCTGGCGCAGCTTGTTTACATCCGAGGTGAAATCCTGGTCGATGATGGCCTCGTCGGAAAAATTAACAACAAAGGCCTCATCCTGGGGATTGGAGGCTTCGATCAGGTCCAGCGTGCTCTTGTTCACCGAGGGGCGTTTGCGGCTCATGGAGCCGGAGTTGTCCACCACCAGCGCAATGGAGACGGGAAGATCGGTGTGCTGGAAGCTGATGAGTTTCTGCTTGACCCCGTCCTCGAAGACCTGGAAGTTTTCCTTCTTCAGGTCCGGAACCATGCGGTTGCCGTCCAGCACCGTGCAGTTGAGCGCCACCTCTTCCACATCGGTGTGCAGAACGAAGCGATCACCCTCCTTGCGTAGAGCCGGGAAGGCGGACGGCTCGCCATCCGGCGAGCGCACCGGGTCGCGGTCCACGGTGAGCGATGGAGCCGGGGCCTGTGCCGGAGCTGAAGCCTGAGCCTGCGCAGGTGTCCGAGCCGGCGCCGCGGAGGGCTGCTGCGCCGCCAGCGACAGAGCCGCTCCGGCAAAAAGAATCAAAAGAACCGCGATATTGCAAGTACGCATAGGAACCAGTGCTAGCATGAACAATCCGCGCGAGCCATCCCCACAAAGGAATGGCCCTCTCCTTCACTTTACGACACTTGCCGCCGCGTCAGCCGCCGGACCAGTCAGTGCGGGGGCGCAAAGACCGCTGGGATACAATCAAGCCAGCGCAAAACAGCCTCAAAACGCGCAGAATGAGGCTTTCGCGCGCAAAATTAACCGTTACTTTGGGGAGCAAAACTTTTCGCATGGCTCAGATTTATCCCTTTCGCGCCTGGCGCTACTCGCCCTCCGCCGTCCGTCTCCAGGATGTGCTGACCCAGCCCTACGACAAAATCTCTCCGGCCATGCAGCAGGCCTACTACCGGCGCAGCCCCTACAATTTAGTCCGTATCATCCTCGGCCTGCCGGAGCCCGGCGACGCCGAACGCGGCCAGAGCGTGTATACCTGCGCGGCGCGCGACTTCAGAGCCTGGCGTGAGCAGGGAGTGCTGGCGCAGGAGGTTGACCCCTGCATCTTCGCCTATTCGCAGAGCTTCCAGGTGCCGGGAACTGATGTCGTCAAGGAGCGGCGAGGCTTCATCGCCCTGGGCAAGCTGCACGACTACGCCGAACGCGTCGTCTTCCGCCACGAGCAGACGCTCAGCAAGCCCAAGGACGACCGGCTCAACCTGCTCAAAGCCACGCGCGCGCACTTCGGGCAAATCTTCATGCTCTACTCCGACCCGGCCGGTGGCATCGAGAATATTCTCTACGATGGCGCCGGGCCAGCAGAGACGGAAGTCATCGATGAGTACGGCGTGCTGCATCAGCTGTGGAAGGTCAGCGATCCTGCGGCCATCCTCGGGTTGACCGCGGCCATGGCCGATAAGAAGCTCATCATCGCCGACGGGCACCACCGCTACGAGACGGCGTTGAACTACGCAAAAGAACACGCGGCCGCTGCGCCGGCCATAACGGAAACCAGCGCCGCCGAGTTGCCGCAGCCGGATTTTCCCGAAGCCGCGGTGATGATGACCTTCGTCAACATGGACTCCGGCGGGCTGGTGATTCTGCCCACCCATCGCGTGGTTCATAGCTTGCCGAACTTCGACCCCGCCGCATTTGCGCGTGCCGCCGCGGCATTCTTCCAGGTCGACAAGCTTCGCGAGGGCGACGCAGCCAGCTACATCGAGCTCCTCCACCCTCAGCAGGGCACGGCTTTTGTCGCCGTTACTCGCGCCGGAGCGTTGCTGTTGCGCGCCAAGCCCGAGCCAGTGGCCGCCGCACTCGCCAGCCTGCCCGAGCGTCAGCGCCAGCTCGACCTGAGCTGCCTGCACTCCATCGTCCTCGACCGGCTGCTCGGACTCGACGCGGATAAAGTTCGCGAGCAGACTAACCTCCGCTATCTGCGCGACGCCGCCGAGGCCGTCGAACAGCTTCGCCGCGGCGAGGCCGACGTAACATTTCTCACCAAACCCGTTACCATGGAGCAGCTCCGTGAAGTGGCCTTTGCCGGCGAAGTGATGCCACAAAAATCCACCGACTTTTTTCCAAAACTGCTCAGCGGTCTAACAATTTATGCGCTGGATTAAATTCGCATTGACGGTTCTCGTTTTTACCGGGCTAGACGGAGCACCGCTAGCCGCGCAGCCTGCCCCTCCCGCTCCGCAAGCTCGCTTTGTCGTCGTGCTCGACGCAGCCCACGGCGGCGACGACAGCGGCGGACATCTCGCCAACAATCAACTGGAAAAATCCTTCACCCTCGCCCTTAGCGTGCGGCTGCGCTCGCTGCTTGCGGCGCGCGGCATTCAGGTTGTGACCACCCGCGACTCCGATGTTACGGTTGATCCGGTCAAGAGAGCGGAGATAGCCAACCACGCCCAGGCCCAGGCCTGCCTCAGCCTGCACGCCACTGAAAGCGGCGCCGGCGTTTACCTCTTTGCCTCTTCGCTCTCCCCCGCCGCTCCCGCGCGTTTTCCCGCCTGGAAGACGGCGCAGGCCGCCTGGGTGACGCACTCGCTCAAACTGGAAGGGGTGCTCAACTCCGCGCTGCTGAACGCCGGCATGAGCGTGACCATGGCCCGCACCTCGGTGACTGCCATGGACAGCATGACCTGCCCGGCGGTGGCCGTCGAGATTGCGCCGGAACAGAATGCCGGCCATGAGATTACCGCCGACCTTAACGATAAGAACTACCAGGCGCGTGTGGCCGCCGCGCTGGCCGCCGCGCTGCTCGAATGGAGAACAGATGCCGGGAGAACGGAGGACCAGCCGTGATTCCCCGCCATCAGAAAATTCTCTTCACCCTTCTGCTGGTGGCCTCGCTGGCCATGGGCGCGGCGCTGTGGCATCTGCGCGAGCGCGCCCACCAGCGGTTGCTCGCTGGCCAGGACTCCGCGCCCACCAGCGCTCCCGCCGTGGCGCCCACCGTACAGGCAGCCTTGCTGGTGGCCAACGACAGCGACGGCTCCATCCTCACCCAGCTTCACTCCCTGCCGCTGCCCACCGATCCCAACGCCCGTGCCCGCGCCGTGCTGGGCAAGCTGCTCGACCTCTATGCCGCTCCCGGAGCCGCCCACCCTGTCCCCGGCGGCGCAAGCTCCGTGCTCCAGGTCTTTCTGCTGCCCGCTCCGGAGATTGCAGGCACCGCTCCCGCAGCCAGCAGCTCGACAATTAAAAAATCCAGAGTCGTAGTGATCCTGCCCCGCGAATCCCGCGCCAACTCTTCTCTCTCCCCGTCGCAGGACGCGTCGCAAACCAGACCGCTGCTGGCGGTCGTCAACCTGACCGCTGGCTTTGCTGCCAACCACCCTTCCGGCATCGAAACGGAAATGCTCACCGTGCTCTCCATCTGCGGCACCCTGCGCGCCAATCTGCCCCGCGTCACCCAGGTGCGCTTTCTGGTGGACGGCCAGCAGCGCGCCACCCTCGCCGGCCACGCCGACCTGACCCGCACTTACCTGACCGGCGATGTCGTACCATCGGATGAAGAGCAGCCATGAGCGACGCGGCAAGCATTTCAGGCGCAACTTCCCCCACCATCGGCGTCTTCGATTCCGGATTCGGCGGCCTCACCGTGTTGCGCGCGCTGATGGCCCAGCTGCCGCGCGCGCGCTTTGCCTTCTTCGGCGACACCGCCCGCCTGCCCTACGGCTCCAAGTCCCGCCGCACCATCGCACGCTACGCCGTCCAATGCGCGCAGTTTCTGGTCAGCGAGCAGGGCGCCCAGTTCCTGGTTATCGCCTGCAACACCGCCAGCGCCCTGGCTCTCGACGCCATCCAGGACGCGGTTCAGGTTCCCGTGCTGGGCGTCATCGAACCCGGCGCCGAGGCTGCCCGCGCCGCCTCCATCACTGGCGACGTGCTAGTCATCGCCACTGACGCCACCGTGCAAAGCCACGCCTACGCCGCTGCCTGCCGAACCCGCGGCCTGCGCGCGCTGGAAATGGCCTGCCCCCTGCTTGTCCCGCTGGTCGAAGAAGGCTGGACCGGGCCCTTGGCCGGGGATGCCACTGCTGCCTTTGCCGCGCAAGCCGCGTCCGTCCCACCGCAGGTGGCTGTTACCGCCGAGGTTATCCGCATCTATCTTGCCGAACTCTCCGCCGAAGCCGCCGCCCATAGCATGAATCCCGATACGCTGCTCCTCGGCTGCACCCACTATCCGCTGCTGCGCTATCTGTTGGAAAGTGCTGTGCCCGTCGGCATGAAAATCATCGATTCCGCCGATGCCACTGCCGAAGCTGCTGTGAAGCTCGTTGGCCTACAAGATGCTCATCAACGTTCGTCAGTTGCGAAGGACCAGAACCAGGTCCGCTGCTTCGCCACCGATTCCGTCGAAAAGTTCGAGCGCCTCGGCTCCAGCTTTTTAGGCCGCCCCACCGGCAAGGTCGAACTCGTTGACCTGGGCGGCTGAGCGGTTCTCCAATCACACTACGGCGAAACCGATTGACCCTAAATGGCTTTTCATCAAGAAAAGCCATATTGTACGGAGCCGTTAAGGCCACGAAAATTGGAGAACCGCTCTGATATTCTATTTAGACGGTAGGTGTCCGGTATCCCCAAAGCCCGGACCCTGGAGGACGTAAGCAAGCATGATCGATCTGGCAGGCAAGACGGCCGTTGTCTTCGGGCTGGCCAACAAGCGTTCCATCGCCTGGGGCATCGCCCAAAAACTGCACGAGGCCGGAGCCACCCTGGCCATTTGCTATCAAAATGAGCGCATGAAGGCCGACGCCGAAGAACTGATTGCCGAGCTGCCCGGCGCATCCGGCTTCCAGTGCGACGTTTCCAACGACCAGGAGATTGATACCCTCTTCGCCGCCTTCAAGGAAAAGTACGGCAAGATCGCGATTCTGGTCCACGCCGTGGCCTACGCCCCCGTCGAGGAACTGCGTGGCGAATTCATCACCACCAGCCGCGAGGGCTTCCGCATCGCTCACGATGTCAGCGTCTACTCGCTGATCGCCGTCACCCGCGCCGCCGCGCCTCTGATGACCGAAGGCGGCAGCATCATGACCCTGAGTTATTTTGGCGCGGAAAAAGTTGTGCCCAACTACAACGTGATGGGCGTGGCCAAGGCCGCTCTCGAAGCCACCGTCCGCTACCTCGCATGGAATCTCGGCCCTGCGAACATTCGCGTCAACGCCATCTCCGCCGGCCCCATTAAAACTCTCGCCGCGCGCGGCGTCGGCGCTCTCGGCGACATGCTCAAGTCCCACTCCGACCGCGCCCCGCTGCGCCGCAACGTGGACCAGCTCGAAGTCGGCGGCGCGGCCCTCTTTCTGGCCAGCGACCTCTCCAGCGCTGTCACCGGCGAAGTGATGTATGTCGATTGCGGCTATAACATCATGGGCTTTTAGATTTTCGTTAATATCTTATCGAGGGCATCACATGCAAGGACGACTCGAATTGATGCTGGGGCCGATGAGAAGCAACAAGACCGCGGAGCTGTTGCGTCGCGCCGATATGCGCCGTCAGTACACCGGCCAGTACGTCATGGTCCTCAAGCCCAGCGACGACACCAAGGGCGGGTCGGGGCGGCCGCACTGAGAGCAGAGTGCGGACGCCGCACACCTTCGGCTATGCTCGCTCGAAAAAACGTGTGCCAGGGAATTATCCCCTTCATGGAAGGGCTGACAATAATATGGCCAAAAGTATTCTTGTGCAGATTCCCATGTTATGGCTTGCAACTCCTCGAGTAAACATTGACATCGTCCCAGACCCTGATCGGGACGGATCCGCCTTGCCGGATATATCGCTCGTATTCCGGTACACGCAAATTGGTAAATGGCGGATATAATTCCTTCCCATCCTGAAAGACCACCATATCGGCTTCGTCGATCTTGCGCAAATCCTCCGCAATCGGCTGATTGAACATAGCTTGGTAAGCCAAAGTCCCCACTGTGGCCTTCGTCGCGGAAAACCGCATATCAAGATCCATCAAAGAGCGATTCATGGTTGGGCTATCGGTAGCAAACAAGATGTGCTTCGCATGGCAGCGAATAGCCTGGAGTAAAACCGCATCGCACCGGCTGAGGCATTGCCTGTCGGCACGATGCAGCACCGGCACACTAGCCGCCAGCAGGCCGAAGAAGACCACAGCCGTCGCCAGCGCCGCGCTTCGACGGGGAGCTGGCTCTCCTTTACCGGAAATCAGCAACCCGGTCATGAAGGGCAGCGCCACGATCGCGGGAAATGCATACCGAATCTGCCTGTTAGTGGCCGCAAACACGATGATGCCGAAACCTATCACCATCAGCAGCGCCAGGAAATCAGGCCACGATTGCGTCAACCGCCGTTTGATCGCAAGGTAGATGAGCGCGGCAGCCGTCAACACGAAGGAGAGCAGCATACCCGGCGATTCCCGAATCGTATCGCCGAGATATTGCGGCAGGGGAATGTAATAGTAATTCGCGACCCCGCCCAAGGATGAGATTATCAAATTTTCGAAGGATGGCTTTCCGCACATCAGCAAATAAAAGACGGACGGCGCGGAGCATAAGAAAAAGATAATCAGCGCATCGTTGGCGTTGCGTGAGCCGCAGCGGCGAACTCTTAAGAAATACAATACCGGTAGGATAAGAGCTATAAAATATAGGAAATTCAGTTTCGTCATCAACCCCAACGAAAGTATCGCCGCCCAAAGAACTCCCCGCCAGACAGCGCCTCTGGGCGAGGCAAAATGGGTTCTCGCCTCCAGCGGGATGAGAAGCAACGCCGCCAGAGTTGTCCAGGCGAAGAGGCTGTCAGCAAGAAACGCTGTTGCGTCGACATGCGCGGATGCGCCGGGTGAAGGGTAAGGCCCCATTGATGCGAAGACGCACAAACTTGCAAAAATGACGAAAAGCGGTTTCACTCCCGAGCGCAGCAGCAGATACAGACAAAATGCGGCCAGGAATGATATTACTGCAGCGAGCGTAAAGAAACACTTACCGGCCGCATCCCAGGAGTTCAGTAGTCCCCAGGGTATGCCCAGCAAAGTCATGGCTGGGGGCCGAATGCTCACCATCGCGGAGAGAATTCCTTTGAAATTCCCTCCCCAGAAGGCCTGGCTGAGCGCGATTGACCTTTGCAGGTATTCCGCATCGTCCCATTGATAGAGATAGGGCTGATAACTGATAAAAGTCGGCCCGATGCACAAGGCAAAAAGTGCCGCCGTCAGCATCCACTTCAACTTGCCGGCTGGATTGTGTTCCAAAACTGATTGTGAGTCGTGAGATTGCATTTTCTATCCTTCATTATCGTCTGCTTCGATGTTCCGCTGCGCATATTGCATCACCGCATGATTGTACCCATCGACCGCCATATGCAACCTGCTGATTGTAGCCGAATTGCTTCATTCAAACCGAAACCCTGCATCTTCGTATCTCCTCCCACACCTCCGGCTCGACGGGAACCCCGAGCCTCCGATTCTCCGTGCGAATCTCCAGCACCCTCTCTCCCGGATAGCGAAGTGTCTTTCCCTTCGCCGCGTTCTGTGCGGCTAAGGTGGCATATCTAAAGCTAAAGTTTATTATCTATAACCTGATCCCTAATCCCTGTCTCTTTCAGCGTCACCGTAATTCTGCGCGCGTCGCCGCCTGCGGACGTAATTACAATCTCGCCGGTAGATTTCTTGCGGATGCTCTTGAACTTCTCGCCCCACTCCACCAGCACCAATGCATTCTGAGTGAGCAGCTCGTCCAACCCCAGAGTCTCCAGTTGCCGCTCTCCTTCCAGGCGATAAACGTCTAGGTGAAAGAGCTTCACCGGCTGGCCATCCCTCGCGCCCTCGTACTCGTGCAGCAGCGTGAATGTCGGGCTGGTCACCTCGTCGGCCTCGGCGGCATTCAGAGCCTCGGCAATGCCCTTCACCAGAGTGGTTTTGCCGGTGCCCAGGTCGCCGCGCAGAATCAGCAGTTGCGGCGGCTCGAGCAACCCGGCCAGCTTGCGCCCCACTTCAATGGTCTCCGCGCCACTCGCGCTGGTGAACTCATGAATCCGGCCTGTAGCGGGCGGTGCGGCGTTGGTCATCCCCGAACCTCATGAGGGGCCGCTGCGTGCAATGCCCCCTGCAACCAAAGATACCCGCTCGGGCCACGGAAGTGAAGGCGAAAAGCCTGTGCAAGATGAGAAAGTGAGTCGGTGGCCAACAATGTGTGCTCGTCATCACGGCGCACGGCCAAATCTGCCGCTAATCCGTGCAAATAAACCGCCGCCTCGACGGCCCGCGCCGGCTCCTCCGGATATTGTGCCAGCAACCCCGCAATCAGACCGGTGAGCAGGTCGCCGCTGCCGCCCTTGGCCATCCCAGGATTTCCGCTAGTGTTCACCGCCACGCGGCCATCGGGGTGGGCAATCAGCGTGCGCGCGCCCTTCAGCACCAGCGTAACGCCGCTGCGCTGGGTGAATTCCAGCGCCACCGTCAGCCGCTTGGCTTGCACTTCGGCCACAGTGATCCCTGCCAGCCGCGCCATCTCTCCGGGATGCGGCGTTAGCACCAGCGTGCGCTCTTTCGCCAACTTCGCCAGCAGCGCCGGCTCCGCCGCCAGAATGTTCAGCGCATCGACGTCGATCACCGCCGGAATCTTTGTCTCCGCAAGCAGGCCGGTCACGAATTTGGCCGTCTCCGCACTCTGCCCCATGCCGGGACCAATCGCCAACACGGTCTTTCCAGCCATGAGCGCGGAAAGAAACTCTGGCGCAAGATTTTTAGCCGCAATGCAGCCCGAAGGGCTTGCAGCCAGCGGCCAGGTCATCAGCTCCGGCGCGATGGCCGCCACCAGCGGCAGTGCCGGTGCGGGAACAGCCGCCGTCACCAGCCCCGCTCCGGCCCGCAATGCACCCAATGCCGCCAGTGCCGGCGCGCCTGATTTGCCGCCCGCCGTTCCCAGCGTCCCGCCTACCACCAGCACGTGCCCAAAGTTTCCCTTGTTGGCCGCAGCCAAGCGCGGCCTCTGCGCAAGCTCCAGCGCCGAGCCGGCCCACACCAAATTCAGGCCCGAAACCATCGCCTCCTGCGGCGAGCCAATCGGCGCAACCACAATGGGCTGCGACCAGTGCCGCGTCAACTGCCCAAAGACGTGCGCTGGCTTGGGCGCGGTAAAAGTAATGACTGCATCGGCGGGAAAGACTGGACCCGTAACGGTAGCGGCGGTTTCGTCGGCCGGCCAGCCGGAGGGCAAATCTATCGATAAAATTGCCGGGTGCCCCACCCTTGCGACGTTTTTGTTTTTGTCGCTATCGGGGTCCCCATGGACAGGTCCACGTCCATGGGGTGATCTAGGGTGGGAAGGATCAGACTCCACACTCCCCTTCACCCATTCCAGCGCCGCCAATGCCAGCCCCTTCAGCGGCGGCTTGAATCCCGTGCCCACCACAGCGTCAATAAGCAGATCGGTTTCCAGCGCGCTGTTGTGTTTGGCCAGTTCCTCGGCCGTATTGATGACATGAATCAGCCCGTGCGCCGGACTCGTCAGTTCACGCCAGGCCACCGCCGCGTCGCCCTTTAGCTCATCGGGAGAGCCCAGCAGCAGCGTGGTCACCTCCAGCCCAGAGGCCGCCAGCAGCCGCGCCGCCATCATGCCGTCGCCGCCGTTGTTGCCCCGGCCGCAGAGTACCGTCACCCGCCGCGCGCGCGGAAACTGCTCCCGTGCGAATGTCGCCACCGCCGCCGAGGACGCCCGCATCAACTCAATGGACGCCACGCCGAACCGCTCGCTGGTCACCCGGTCGCAGGCCTGCATCTCCGCCGCGGAAAGAATGTGCATGGAATCATGGTACGACAGCAGTCAGCCATCAGTTACCGGTTCTCAAAAAACGGGCATATTACTGATCACTGATAACTGACAATTCGCCTCATGCTTTCCCCTGGCACATCAGCACCAGCAGCCACCCATTCAGCCCGGCAATCAGCACGGCCACAATCCACGCCAGCCCTTGCAGCCAGGGAGCGTTCACAAACTCGCCCATCTTCTTGCGGTTGCCGGTGAAGATCACCAGCGGCACCACGGCAAAGCTCAGTTGCAGCGACAGAATCACCTGGCTCAGAATGAGCAGCTTTTCCGTGCCCTGCTCGCCGGTGATCGCCACCACGATAATCGTGGGAATAATCGCCAGTGAGCGGGTAATCAGCCGCCGCAGCCAGGGCGTCAGCTTGAGGTGAATGAATCCCTCCATCACCACCTGCCCGGCCAGCGTGCCGGTAATCGACGAGTTCTGTCCGCTGGCCAGCAGCGCAATGGCAAACAGCGTGCTCGCCCCGGTCGCGCCCAACAGCGGGCTGAGCAGCTTGTAGGCGTCCTGGATGGCCGCCACATCGTAGAGTCCGCGGCGATTGAAAACCGCCGCCGCCACAATTAGAATCGCCGCGTTCACAAATAAGGCCACGGTCAACGCCAGCGCGGAGTCGACGTTGGCCATGTGGATGGCTTCGCGCTTGCCTTCCGGCGTGCGCTCGTATTTGCGGCTCTGCACAATCGAGGAGTGCAGGTAAAGGTTGTGCGGCATCACTGTCGCGCCCAAAATTCCAATGGCGATGTACAGCATGTCGGGATTGGTGACGATGGAGGCCGAAGGCACAAACAGATCTTTCAGCGCCAGCCAATGATTCGGGTGCGAGAGCAGAACCTGCACCAGAAACAGCGCCGTAATTGTTCCGATCAACGCGATCACCAGCGCCTCAATCCAGCGAAATCCCCAGCGCTGCAACAGCAGAATCAGCAGCACGTCCACGCTGGTAATCAGCACGCCGTAAAAGAGCGGAATGTGGAAGAGCAGGTTCAGGGCGATGGCCGAGCCGATCACCTCCGCCAGATCGCAGGCGGCTATAGCGATCTCCGCGCCAATCCACAGCGCATAGCTCACCTTGGGGCCGTAGCTCTGGTGGCACATCTGCGCCAGGTCGCGCTCCGTGGCCACGCCCAGCTTCAGGCTCAGGCTTTGCAGCAGAATCGCCATCAGGTTCGAGGCCATGATGACAAACAGCAGCGTGTACCCGAAGCGCGAACCGCCGGCTATGTCCGTGGCCCAGTTGCCGGGGTCCATGTAGCCCACCGAGATCAAAAATCCGGGGCCAAGAAAGCCCAGCAGTCTCCGCCAATACTGCGGCGAGCGCGAGACCCCCACCGTCGCATGAACCTCCGGCAGCGAAGGCACACGGTGCTCCGGTCCCGGCGCAAGACCGGGAATTGCCGGCAAAGGGGGGAAGTCCATTTGGCTCATATATAAAAGAGTATGCCACACCCAGTTAACCATAGTTAATACTTTTACTTATTTTTAATTATCCCAGCAGTTCCGGCCGAAGCCAAACCGCATCCGCAGCCGGACGGCCCAGAATGGTATTCCCCGTAGATAGTTCAATCGAAACGGTTTGGTCGTAGTTCTGGCTGACCACGCGTAGGCTTTGGCCGGGGCCGATGCCCGCCCCATGCAGAAAAAGCAGCAGCTTCGGATCGCGCTCATGGAGACTGACCACCCTGTAGCGACGGCCCTCTTGAGCCTCCGAGAGCGGCATCTCGCCGCGCTTCTTGCGCTCGAGCGGGCTCGCCGGAAGCACCTGGTTGCCGTGCGGACAGGCGCCGCCCTCGCCCAGTTTTTCCTTAAGTTTGGTCTCAAAGGCCGGTGAGACGGCGTGCTCCAGCCGCTCGGCCTCCTCGTGAATCTCATGCCACTCCATGCCGAAGATTTCGGTCAACATGCGCTCGATCAGGTGGTGGCGCAGGGCGGTGCGATAGGCAGTCTCCCGGCCCGTCGCGGTCAGCCGCACAATGCCGTCCGTGCCCACCTCGACAAAGCCGTCGCGTTTGAGCCGCTTGAGCGCCATGGTCACCGCTGGCGCCGAAACCTCAAGCCAATGGGCCAGCAGCGCCGGAATCACCTCGCGCCCCTCGGCCTCGGCCTCCAGTATGGCCTTGAGGTAGTTTTCCTTCGACACGTGGATGGAGTCTTTCATCGCGGCATCCTTAGTCTAAACTGAAATCCTGACAGCCTTTGATTTTTTCGCTTGAAATGGATTTGTGCCCCATGGTGAAGTTACTCGAAGACGTACGCCGTCGCCGGTTCGCCGCCTCGATTGCAACCTTCGTCCTCTTTGGCCTTGTCCTGCTGGTCAGCACCATCTGTAAATTATCCGCTCTCAATTCACGCGAGTTGTGGATGAACGAAACGTATTCCGCGTTCGTGGCAAATCTGCCCTTTGCCAGAATCTTTCGCTACGCCGCGGGAGACGTTCATCCTCCTCTCTTTTATTTACTCCTGCATTTATGGATTCGAGTGTTCGGCGATGCGCAAGCGCAACTAAGGCTCTTCAGCGTTGTGCTCAATTTCTTTAGCTCCCTGGCAATTTTTGTTTTGGCCAGGCGGATGCTGGGGAATCGTTTCGGCGCTTATGCCGCGGTCCTCTTTGTCCTCTCCCCTATGCTCTTTGTGTACTCCCTTGAAGTGCGGATGTATGCGCTCTTGATTCTTCTCTTCATCTGTTTGCTGATGGTGCACTGGATGGTCGCCGTTGAACAGCGGGAGGAGCGCTGGCTGGTCGTCGCTTATGGAGTCTTGGCGGCCCTGTTGTTTTATGTTCAGTACATCGGCATATTTATCATCCTCGGACTTTTTATTCACTGGCTCATAGCTTCCGCTTTCCTGCGGCGGCGCATCATACGGCTATTCGCCGCTGGCATCTTGACCCTCCTGCTCGTTTCACCGGGTCTTCCGGTTTTGCTTCACCAGTATCACGGAAAGACTCAACTGGCTCGGGCTTTAACTCTCAGCCATCAAAATCCCGGCGCTCTCTCATTCGGCGCTCCCGCGCAGAATCCGGGCGAACCGTCGGGAATCAAGGTGATGGCAAAAAATGCGGCGGTGATGATGGGATTCTATCCCTCTGCGTCGGCCCGGCTGCTATTGCTCTGCGCGATTCCACTTGTTCTTTCCCTGGTTGGCGTCGGCTTTCTTGGGGTGATTAAAAACGACGAACTCTGCCGGTTATTCTGCCTGTTAACCATGGCGGTCGGGGTGGGTCTGGTCGCTCTGCACCTGGCTTCCACGCGCTATATGATGCCTTTGGTTCCCCCGCTTGTGTTAGCCATCGCTCGCGCCTTTCAAGTTGGAGCAGCGAAGCCGCGCTGGCGGATTCCCGGCATAGCCCTCGCAACACTTATCCTCTGCCTCTATGCCGCTGGCTTCTATCGGCAGGCAGTCAAGCAACACGGGCGTCCCTGGGAAAATCTTGTCGGCGTTGTTCAGCAGAATTACCGTCCCGGAGATAAAGTTATTTTTGATGCTTTGTATGCGCAGATGTCCTTTGACTATTTCGCCCGTCACATGCGCTTCCAGCCGGAGGAAAACGGATTCCCGCTTTCTGTCTACGATTGGTGGGAGAAGCAGGGATACAAGGGCCCCGGCGGTCCTGTGATCATGAACTCCGATCTGGACGAATATCTTTCCCGCCTTTCCGCATCGAAACCGAAGGCGGTGTGGTTGGTTCTAAACGAGACTTATTACTACGATCCGCACGATGCGCTCCTTGCAAGGCTTCGCCAACTGGGTCAGGCCACTGAGATTTGCCTTCCATCCGATCCCGACACTCCCGATTCCCAGGTAAATCCGCCTCTTCGCCTGATTCGCATCTCCATCAACTAGGGCTCGCAGCTGTCTGCATCTTGCAGAGGAGCGAATCGACTGTTTTGCGTTTCGCGGCGCAAAGTGGAACAATGGTTCCACCGCAAAATTCCATCGCGTGACCGCATGAAAACCTGCCCGCAGTGCGACACCGGATACCCTGACAGTCAGACCGCCTGCCCCATCCACGGCCATCTGCTCAACGAGATTCGTGAGCTGCGTCCAGGCATGGTGATTCACAAGACCTACCGCATCGTCCGCAAGCTCGGCCAGGGCGGCATGGGAACCGTCTATCTCGCCCAGCACATCCACATGGGAGAGCCGCGCGCCCTCAAGTTCCTCTCTCCCGAGCTGAGCCGCGACCAGGCTCTCACCGCCCGCTTCCTGCGCGAGGTCCGCACCCTCCGCCAGATTCGCAATCGCAATGTCGTGGACTGCGGAGATCTGGAAGCCGCCGAGGATGACAGCCTCTTCTTTTCCATGGAGTTCGTCGACGGCCCCGACCTGCGGAGATTTCTGCACGATGCGTCCAAGCCATTCGATGTCTCATTGGCGCTGAACATCGTCCGCCAAATCGCCGAAGGCCTCGGCGCGGCCCACTCCAAAGGCATGGTCCACCGCGACATCAAGCCGGAAAACATTCTCATGGCCCGCGACGGCGACGCTTGGCTTCCCAAGATCGCCGACTTCGGCATCGTCGCCACCAAAGAATCCAGCACCGCCTACACCCGCACCGGCGGAACTCTGCTGACCATGGCCTACGCCGCCCCCGAGCAGTGGCGCGGAACCCCCGCCGCCTCGCTCGACGGCCGCACCGATCTCTACGCCCTCGGCGGCCTCCTCTACGAGATGCTCACCGGGCAAACTCCCTTCCACGCCGAAAATTACGAAGGCTGGGCGCGCCAGCATCAGACCACCCCGCCCCAACCGCCCAGCACCCTCCGCCCCGATCTAGTCAACTGGCGCGGCCTCAACGCGCTCGTCCTGCGCCTCCTCGCCAAAGACCGCAACGACCGCCCCACGAATGTAGCCGTACTCCTCGGCAAAATTGACGCAATCGTCTACATGGCTCCCAAAACCCGCCAGGCCACCGTGCAGGAGTCACGGAAGGTTACGGAACCGGAACCGCGGCAGGCTGCCGAGAGGAAAGACAAGCAAAAACACGAGCAGCAGAGCGAGCGGAAAGCAGACAAGAAACCCGCCTGGACGAAGCGTCAATGGATGCTGCTCGGATTTGCCTTCATTGTGGTGCCGTTAGGTATTGTGATCGTCATGTTGTGTCTCAGTCTGCTGACAAGAATGATCTCAACCCCCGGCGCCGAAACCACTAACAACGCGTCACCTGTCTCGCCGCAGCAAATGCAGCATCCTTCCGCCCGCCAAAATTCCCCGGCCAAAATCGCGCAGCAAGCCGAAGCACTCTACAAACAAAAAAATTACGCCCTGGCTCGTCCGCTCTTCGATCAGGCCTGCAACGCGGGCGTCAGCGCGGCCTGTAACTCCCTCGCCGATATTTACCGTTACGGTCAGGGCGTCGCCGAGGATTTCCCCCGCGCGCTCAAGCTCTATATCAAAGGATGCGATACGCCCGGTGCGGATGCCTGCGTCACCCTGGGCGAGGCCTATGAAAACGGCTGGGACGTGAAGGAAGATGATGCGCGTGCCGTGCAAATGTATTCCGATGCTTGCCGAGCGGGTAATATGCACGGCTGCTACCGGCTCGGTTGGTTGTACGATGTTGGAATTCGCGTAACGCGCGATTACTCCCGCGCGTACTCACTCTACATGACGGCCTGCGATGGAGGCTACGCCGAGGCCTGCCGCAACCTGGGATTTCTCTATCGGGAAGGAAACGGCGTCCCCAAGGATGCCGAGAAAGGCAGGGAGTATATGAACAAGTCCTGCGCCCTGGGTATGACCGTCTCCTGTGAAGACGTAAAGCATTCGCCCTGGACAGATTGAACCCGCTTGTCCCCAAATCAAAGCCCCCAGTATTCTTTCAAGGCTGAGGGCTGGTAGCTGATAGCTGTTAGCTGTTTCTCACTTCACCTTCACGCTCGGCTCTACCGATAGCCCCGGCCTTAGCTCGTGATTCGGGTCTTCGCCGGCCAGGTTAGTGAAGTCGATGCGCACCGGAACCCGCTGCACCACCTTCACGTAGTTGCCCGTCGCGTTTTCCGGCGGAAAGAGCGAAAGCACCGAGCCAGTCGCGCCGCCAATCTGCGTCACCTTGCCGTGATAAGTCTTGCCCGTCGAGTCCACGTCAATCTCCACCGGCTGCCCGGCCACCATGTGCCGCAGTTGTGTCTCCTTGAAGTTGGCCGTCACCCACAGGCCCTCCAGCGAAACCAGCATCGTCAGGTTCTGCCCCGGCGCAACATTCTGGTTGATCTCCACGTTCTTGCGCGTAATGATACCCGCCGCCGGAGCCACAATTTTTGTGTAACTCAGGTTGAGCCGCGCCATGTCCAGTTGCGCCTGCGCCTGCTGCACCATCGCCTGAGCCTGCTGGGCGCGAGCCTTCTGCGCGGCCACCTGCTCGGGAGCGGTTTGGGCAAACTTTAACAGCGCCTTGGCCTGGGCCTCGCGCTCGCGGGCCTCGCGCACGCCTTCTCTGGCAGCTTCTTCGGAGTGGCGGGCGGCGTCGGCGGCGGCCACGGCGGCGTCAAACTGCTGTTTGCTGATTACATCTTTTTCCACCAGCGGCTTGTAGCGCTCCAGATCGGCCTGGGCCTTGATGTTGTTGGCTCGCGCGGCCGCGAGCTGTTGCTCAGCTTGTTCCACGGCAGCGTGCGAGCCGCTCACATTGGCGTCGGCTGCATTCAGATTGCTTCCCGTATTGACCGTGGTGATGGGCACATTTACGTTGGCCGCCGCGGCGTTGGCCCGCGCGCTGGCCAGGGCCGCCTCTGCGTTCTCCACCGCAACTTTGTAGTCGCTGGGGTCCAGCTCCGCAATCACGTCGCCTTCTTTGACCTGCTGATTCTCCTCCACGTAGACCTTGGCCACCTGGCCCGCGATGCGCGAGCTTACCTGGATCAGGTGCCCGTTGACCTGCGCGTCGTCGGTGCTCTCGCTATAGGTGGAGCGCCACCAGATTCCGATGGCCGCCAGCGCCAGAATCACAACCACCGCAACCACAATGCCTCTGCGGCGGGATTGCGTTTGCGCGTTCTCCATCTCTGCGTTCTGCTCGATAGGCTCCGGTGTTGGAATATAATCCGCCACGTCTACTTTCCTCCTAAAAATTTTCTGTACTCTTCGCCAGCTCCCAGCGCCCGCGCCAAACTGAGCTTGGCCACATTGTGCCGGTAGAGGCTGGTCACATATTGATCGTTGGCCTGGGCCACCGACTGTTGCGCCTGGCTCACGGCCAGATTGTCGCTCACCCCATTCGCGTAGCGCTGCTGCGCCTCGCTGAGCGCCTCGTTGGCCAGCTCGACCGACGAACGCGCCACCTCCACCATCTTCTGCGCCGAGGCGATGTCCAGCAGCGCATCGCGCACATCGGCGTCCACCTGCGAGATTTTGTCGCTCAGCCGGGCCTGCGCCGTGTCCAGTTGCGTCTGCGCCACTTGCGCTTCGCCGCGCAGTCCGTATTCCCTGAACAACGGAACGCTCAGCGTGCCGGCGGCGTCGCCTGTGCCGTGCGAGGTCTTGGGATTCACGCCGATGTCGCCATAGTCACCCATAAAATTCAGCGTTGGCAACCGGTCGGCCGTAGCCGCCTTGCGTTGCTGTTCGGCCGCCTTCACCTGCTCCACCATCGCCGCCAGGTCTTTGCGGTTGGCGTGAGCCTCGTGAATTGCCGCCTCCACGTCGATCTGGTCGAAGACCGCGTAAGGCGCCTTGTCAGCCAGCGTAAAACTCTGCTCCAGCGGCAGCCCAATCACCCGCGCCAGCGACAGCTTATCTTTTTCCAGAGCGTTCCGGGCCACAATCAACTGCTGCTCCAGCGATTGGTAATCCACCCTGGCGCGCAACTCGTCCAGCAGCGGCGCGGTGCCCGCCTCGTGCCTGGCAACCGCCTGGTCCAGCGAAATCTTCGCCGTAGCTACCTGCGCTTCCACGCTCGTCACGCGGCTCTCATCGGCCAGCGCCAGCAGATAGGCGTTGCCCGCCACCAGCACCACCAGGTCGCGCGCGTCCTGCGCCGACAACTGCGCGGCGGCAAAGTTGTGCCGCGCCGCCAGGTAGTTGCGCAGCGAAGCCACATCCATCAGAGACCAGTTCAGCGAGGCCCGCAGATCGGTAAATCCAAACGGCCCGATGATCTTGGGAAAACCCGGAATGCGCAGCCCCTCCGCGGGCAGGTCCAGCTGCATCATGGTTTCCTTGGCGCTGGCGTCTACCGAGGGCAACAGGGCTTGCAACTGGTTCAGCCGCTCTCCGCGCGCCGCGGCCGTCTGCGCGCCGCTCAAGATCACGCCCAGATTTGTCTTCAATCCTCGCTGGATGGCCTCGTCCAGCGTAAGGGAAACCGGCTGCGCTGAAACCTCGCCTGTGGCCACGCTGCCCTGAAAGGGAGATGTGCTCTGCGCCCTCAGTCCGCACGAAAACACCACTCCCAGCGCCAGGACGCAGGCTATGCTACGCAACGGGTTGTAGCCTGAAAAAATAGAAGAAATCAACTTCGTTCGACTCTCAGCGAAGCGCTGCGGCCCAAAAACACTCGCTCCCTTATAGACGTGAAAAGCAGGCCACAGGACTCGTATCTCTAGTGTATCGAACCAGCGTGGCAGGCGGCTGAATTCGGTTAGCTGCCCTTCTCCGCCGATGCATGAAGCACTTGCGAGGCCAGCGAGCAGAGCCCCTGGCGAAAGACCTCGCTCACCACCTCTGGAGTCCATGCGGCGGCTTGCGGCCCGCCGTGCGATTTCAGCAGCTCGGCCGTCTCGTCGGCGTTGAAGCCAGCCATGGCGCGCAACGCAAAAACACTCCGCATCCACGTGGGCAAGCCTTCCAGCCACTCCCGCACATGCCCGCGCTCCGGCCCGCTGATCAAGCCTTCCAGCTCCCCGGCTGAGATGCCCGCCGAGGCCAGGTCGTCGCCCTCGATGCAAATCGTGTCCGGCGTCAATCCCTGCGGCGCGTCCAGACAGCCTGGACAGCGTGCGGCCAGTAGCTTCAGAGCCGCGACGGCCAGAGCCCTCCGGCAACTCCTGCGCGCCACTTGCGGATCGGCGCAGGGAGATACCTGCACTGTAGCGATTGCCTCCTCCACCAGCCGCCCGCTTTCCTCGCCTTCGCCCACCAGCATCGACGCCAGGCTGTAGAGTCCGGAGGCAACCAGCTCGAAGATCTCCGTCAAATCGGCAGAATTCGGTTCCGGCATCAGGCCGTTAAATGGATTGGCAGTTTTCTGGGACATGGAGACGGCTCCTTTGGGGAAATAAAGCAAGCTGCTCTTTCCTTATCCTCACTCAGCCGGGCCGTGTGGGTCAATGCGGTCACAGGGCCCCGCGCGTCACCCAATCTTTGTCCGCCCCCGCCGCCCATCCCCTGCAACGGCATTTTTACATGCGCGGTTCTCCGGTGATCTCCTGGTACTGCCTGATCTCCTCGTCAGTCAGGTAATTGACGGGGTCCCAGCCCCGGGGCGACGGCATGGGCGCTTTCTCAATGATCTGCCTGTAGTAGCCCCGCGATATCGTGAAGGGAACAAGCAAATCGCACTCTCGCATGGCGATTCGCGCCATCAGCATCTGCCGTGTCTCTATGTGTAGCTTGGGAATGACATCGATGTCCGGCTGCTCGATCTTGCACTGTTTGTTCAGAAACTGGATGTCCGCTGGTTCTAGTCTTGCGTGCGGCAGCGCCGGCATCTTTCCTCCGTTGGCCCCGGCCTTGACCAGCGCCGTGATGACTCCCAGGTTGGCATTGAGCCGGGCGTAATAGAATGCCGTTCTTCCCTGAGAATTCTGGGCGTTCACGTCCGCGCCTTTGGCCAGCAGCAGCCGCGCAATCTTAGGGTTGCAATCAGCGCAAGCCGCGTTGAACAGCGGCGTCCATCCGGAGAAGTCCTTCTCATTTACATCCGCTCCCCTGGCCAGCAGCAGCCGCGCGTTCTCCGGCCGGCTGTCGCGGCTGGCCGCATAGAATAACGCGGTATGTTGATATATATCCTTGTGATTCACATTGGCGCCCTTATCGAGCAACATGCGCACCAACTCGCTATGGGCAGTCGCGGCGGCGAGTTGCAATGCGCTAGCGCCCTCATCGGTTTGCTCGTCCATCGGCGCGCCATGATCGAGCAGCAGCTTCACGATCTTGGTGTGGCCGAAGGCCGCCGCAAAGGTCAGCGCCGTATTGCCCATGTTTTTATCCCGGGCATTGATGTCGGCGCCTCTTGCCAACAGCAGGACCGCGATCTCCGCATCGCCTTGCCGGGCTGCCTCCATTAAAGGAGTGTCTCCACCCAGAGAGTTCTTGAAGTCCACATCGGCGCCCTTGTCCAGCAGCAGCCGCGCGATCTCCATGTCGCCCTCGCTCACCGCATCCATCAGCGGCGAACTATTCACGACGCCCCATGCGTTCTTCTCCAGCGCATTGACATCCGCGCCCGAGGCAAGCAGCGTTCTCACCCGGTGAATGTCCTTGGCCTTGATGGCCGCAAACAAATCTTCGTTCGCGTCTGCAAAACAAACGGCGTCGGCAAGCGCCAGAACCAGCAAGGCCACAAAAGCAATGAATCTAATCTTTTTCATCATGGTAATCCCTTTTACAGAATTGTTTTTCAGAAATCACTTGTGGAACTCGATGGCCCATTCTACATCCAGATAATCTCCGTTGCGGCCAATTAAACCCAGAATGATTCCTCCGCGTTATCATGGATGTCTATGGCTTTTCCCATCAAAACCTGCGTCGTCTGCTCGGAGGAGTTCGAACTCCGCCCCGGCAAGCCCGGCTTCGCCAACCGTTGCCCCGCATGCAGCGCGCCGGAGGCCGCCGAGGGCCTTCGCGCAGCAGACGCAGTTGGCCCCACCGCAGCCGTCCACAAGGCTGACAAAGAACTGAACGAGGCCCGCCGTCGAACCATCCGCGATATGCTCTACCGCAAAGAGGGTTGACAATTTATCAACGACGGTTGAATCCGCGTTTTCCCTCTTGAAGGGCGGGATTGTTGGAACGTGGCATCGTGTGAGCGCAAAGCATCTACAAGCCTACCTGAACGAGATGTGCTTCCGGTTCGACAATCGTAGGAACCCCTATCTGTTTCGCGATACCCTTCTCAGGCTGCTAAAGGCCGAGCATCTGGAGTACAAGGAACTCACCGTTGCGTAGCTTTCAGTAATTGCATACCCAAATTGTCCAGGTACTTTTCCTGATCTTTTGCGCCAGGAATGCGGTGGAAGTGACTCGCAGCCTTTTTGCCAACATTAGTCCGCAACCAATTTTCAATCTCCCCGTTCAACTGTACTTTTTGAAATGATTTAGCCATGATGCTGTCTGGTTGTTGATTTACAGCCTCGATTTCGTTTGCGTATTTGGTCGCTTCCCAACGGAGAACATTCTGCTTATTGACCTCGATAAGAGCTGAGGGTTCAGGTCCGAAATATACCCCGGTTGTTCCGTCTGGTAAGGATGCATCTGATGATCCGTTGTACTTAAGGCCCATTGCAGTCAGTGCCGTCATAAACGTGATATCGGTTAGTCCCATTTTTTGCCATCTTCCAAGATGAGGAGGCTGGGGCGTGGTAGGAGTGCCCGGCTCTGGACGTTCGGTTACTGACACCCCCTCTATAGGAATTGCATTATCCACCCTAAAAACCTTGTTCTCGTCTATCTTCCAGCCAGCTTGACTTAGAATAATAAGGAATTTTCCCGCCCCCGCACAGGCACGGTCGCTCCAAGGTACACACCCGATCCTCAGTACATTTGCGCCTGCAGGGGGAGCCGCTAGAAGAGCGACGAGTTCATTGCGTCGTTCGTCAGGTAAGTCATATGGTCTAATAGTGGGGATGGAACTAGAACCCTTCATTTGCGGTGGCGGCGCAGAGGTAGGGCCTGCGGGTACTGCAACGGGTCTTGGTTTCGGTAAAAGCGCAGCGATCCGAGAGATCAACTCATTCTCTTGTTTTTCGATGGCCACATGAATGCCAAGGCCGGTGGCGAGTCCAATCAAGGCAATTAAGAGATAACCTGAAATTTGCTGGAACCAGGGCCTGCCTCGGACGACTCCTACGCGGTGGAAGGCCAATGCAAAGCACGCGGCAGGGAGGAGAAGAAACCAAGTGGACAGCGGGACCATTAGCGGCCCCGCAATTCCTACTGCCGCGAGAAACAGGCCGTTTTCAAAGAAAAGGAGAATTTTCTCGACAATCGAGACTTGCGCTGACGACGGTATGGATGCGATTTCGGGTGCCTTAGTTGCAGATGTCTCCAATTCTGAAATCCGGCTACCTTGCTCCCGAACTTGTTTCTGCAATTGCTGATTTACGGCGAGACTCTCCTCTAGCTTTCGGAGAAGCCTGTTATATGCACCCCTAGACACTGAAAGGATGCTCTCACTGGACACGATCTTGGGTCAAACGCACAATACTGACTTTAGTCGTGCCGTAAGGGACTCATAACAAAACAGGGCTTTAGCCCCTGAGGGATGTTTTGTTGACTTTCATCCAAAATCCACCCTTCTGTGTAGGTGCTTATTGCTGCAACACCACTTGGTCGCCTTCCTTCAACCCACTCAAGATCTCCGTCACCGAGCCGTTGGAAAGCCCCACCTTCACCGCCACCTTGCGCGTGCCGTCCTTCTTGCTTTTATCCGGGACATCGACCGAGGCATTCTTCTGGCTGTCATAGCTCACAGCGTTTTCCGGCACCGTCAGCACGCCCTTGTGCTCGTCCATCATGATCTCCGCGTTGGCCGTCATGTTGGCCTTCAGTTCCCCGCCGGCATTGTTGATGGAAACCCGCACCTCGAATGTGGTTACGTTATCCTTCTCCACGCCCATGGGTGAAATCTTGGTCACCTTGCCGTAGAACAGGCGGTCGCGGAAGCTCTCCACCTTAATGCGCGCCGGCTGCCCCATATAAACGTGAGCGATGTCCGCCTCGTCCACCTTGCCCTGCACATAAACCTCGCTGGTATCTCCCTCGGTCATCACCAGCGTGGCCGTCGAGCCCAGCACCAGAATGGAGCTGACCGCGTCGCCAATTTCCACGTCCCGCGACAGGATTTCCCCGTCCATGGGCGCCACAATCGTTGTGTAACTGAGTTGTTCCTCCAGTTGCTTTAGGCCAGCTTGATTCTGTAACACCTGCGCCCGCGCCTGCTTCAGCCGCGCCTTGTCCACGCCGATCTGCGCCTGTGCCGAATCCCTCCGGGTGAGCGCCGCCAGATAGTCCTTGTTGGCGTCATCCAGCGCCTGATTGCTCACGATGCCCAACTTCTGCATCTTTAGGTTGCGGTCCAAAGTGGCTTTGTACATGGGCAGATCCGGAGCCGCCGCGTTCACCTTGTCCTGCTCGATATTGGCTTCGTAGGTGGCCACATTGGCCTGGGCCGCGGTCAGTTGCGCCCGCTGCGCATCCACCTGCGCCACAATCTCCTGCTGATCCAGTTGCGCCAGTAGCTGGCCCTTTTTCACCCGGTCGTTGATGTCCACATAGAGCTTTTCCACAATGCCCGAGGCCTTGCTTTTGACCTCGACTTTGGTAATGGGCTGAATCTTCCCGGTGGCCACCACCGACCGCGCCACGTCGCCGCGCGTCACCTTGGCCAGCCTGTTGGGGTCGATGGAGGGATCCTTCGCCAGCCGCACCAAGGCAAAGACCAGCAACAGTACCACCACTGCTATCCCGCTGCCCAGCCAGATCCAGAATCGTTTGCTCTTTCGTGATGCAGCCACAAAATCCTCCCCGAAAGTGAAGAAAGCCGCCGTTTTCTTTGATGCAATTGAATGGAGTCGCGGGAATCTGTTCATCAGACGGTGGCACCGCGACAACGTCACCCAATGCTGTCTCTTACGTAGTCAGCCGCCTGTTGGTTCCATCTCTTTCTATATTATTGTGGAACCGGAAGAACGCTCGCCGCGTATCACTCACCAACGCCCTCTTACGGGGTCTAAGCTCCATGCAGAGTTTCTCCGACACCCTCGGCCAGGTCTATCGCGCCATCATGGCCAACAAGATGCGCAGCTTCCTGACCATGTTTGGGATCGCCTGGGGCGTCGGTTCGCTGCTCGTGCTCGTCGGCTTGGGCGAGGGCTTCCGCTCCGGTCAGCATAAGCAACTGGCCAGCCTGGGAAACAACGTGGTGATGGTCTTCAACGGCACCATCCCCGCCCTGGCCAACCAGCACACCGGAATGCGCCCCTACGAACTGACGCTGGGCGACGAGGAGGCGATGCGCAAGCTGCCCGAGCTGCGCGCCGTCACCAACGAACTGAACCGCAACGATCTCTACGAGGTGAGCCAGTGGAGCAACACTTCCAGCCATGTGATGGGAACCGAGCCTAACTACACGGTTGTACGCTTCATCCCATTGGCTCAGGGTCGTTTTCTGGACGATACCGACCTGGCCGACCACCGCCGCGTCGCGGTGCTGGGATCCAAGGCCGCCACCCTCTTATTTCCCGGCCGGCCCCTGCTGGGAGAGACCATCACCATCAACGACGTCGGCTTTACCATCATCGGTGCCGTACAGCCTATCGGCCATGGCAACAACGACTACGACAACCAGAAGGTTTACATCCCGATTACCACCATGCAGGAACTTTTCGCGTTGAAGGGAGAAAACATTCCCCGCGACGCGCTCACCTCCATTCAGTACCAGCCAATCACCAAGGAAGATGATACAGCCGCCAAAATCGCGGTGCATCGCGTAATTGCCCAGCGGCACGGCTTCGACCCCGCCCTCAAAGACGCCTTCAATGAGATGGATTTCATCGAAGAAGAAAAAATGATCGGGGCCATCTTCAGCGCCATGGACATTTTCCTCGGCGGCGTGGGCATCGTAACCCTCGGCCTGGGCGCGGTGGGCATCATCAACATCATGCTGGTCTCGGTCTCTGAGCGCACCCGCGAAATCGGCGTCCTCAAAGCCATCGGAGCCACCAAACGCAGCATCCTGTGGCAGTTCTTCTGGGAGGGGCTGCTGCTGACCGGCATCAGCGGCGCCATCGGCATCCTCGTCTCCGAGGGTTTCATGTGGCTTTTGCAGCAGGTTCTCACCGGAAAAATGCCCGGCTGGGATCCGCCGCGGCTGGTTCCATGGTCGGCCGCGCTGGCCCTCATTTCATTGATGCTGTGCGGCATCGCCGCCGGACTTTACCCGGCCAGCAAGGCCGCCGCCATGGACCCCATCGAAGCGTTGCGGAGAGAGTAGGAGCGCTGCGCCATGCTCAAAGACATTCTCGCTCAGGCTTGGGAGGCGATGCTCTTCAATCGCCGCCGCACCGCCATCACCATGATTGGAATGGCCTGGGGCATCGCCACCGTCGTGCTGCTGCTGGCCTACGGCGCCGGATTCAGCCGCGCCATCGTGAACATCTTTGCCCAGTGGGGAACCAACATCATCGGCGTCTTTCCCGGACGCACCAGCGAGCAGGCCGGCGGTGACAAGGCCGGCGTCAAGGTCCGCTTCACCCTCGACGACGTTGACCGCGTCTCCTACGCCGTGCCCGGCATCATTCATCTCTCGCCCGTCGCCTACCAGAACGTGACCGTGCAGAACGAACTGCATACTTATACCTGGGAAGTAACCGGCAGCCGCGCCGTCTTTCAGGACATCTGGAAGCTGGATACCGATGCGGGCCGATTCTTCAACGGCGCCGATGATCAGCGGCGCGCTCACGTCTGTGTCATCGGCTCGGAGGCCAAAACCAAGCTCTTCAGCGGCGGCTGGGCGCTGGGTGAGGACATCCGCCTCAACGGCGTCATCTTCACCGTCATCGGCGTGCTCTCTCCCAAGATGCAGGAAAATGGAGACGATAACCGCAACACCGAGATCTACGTGCCCTTCAACACCATGAGCGATCTCAAGGACACGCATTACATTGACGGCATCTGGTTCAACTATCGCAGCGACAACGAGCTGGCCGAAAAGAACCTGCGCCAGGCTCTGGCCGCCGCCCACCACTTCCGTCCCACCGATAAAAACGCCGTCTTCGTCGCCAACCTGCTCACCCAGCTCAAGCAGTTCCAGATTCTCTCCATCGCCTTGCAGGTACTGTTGTCGATGGTCGGTGCGCTCACTCTGGGAATCGCCGGCATCGGCCTCATGAATATCATGTTGGTGGCCGTGCAGCAGCGCACCCGCGAAATCGGCGTCGAGAAAGCTCTGGGCGCGCGCAGGTGGCACATCCTCACCCAATTTCTCGCCGAGGCCTTCGCCATCACCACCGTCGGCGGAGTCTCCGGCATCGCTCTCGCCTACCTGATCTCTATAATGGTGGGCCGCATCACCTTTTACAGCGCCATTGCCAAAAACGCCACGGACGCCGACATCCAACTCCTCATCTCCCCCTCTTCGGTCATCATCGCCACCGTCATCCTCGCCCTCACCGGGCTCATCAGCGGAATGATCCCCGCCATCCGCGCCGCCAACCTCGACCCCATCGAGGCCCTGCGCTACGAGTAGCAAGCCGGGAAAAATGAAGGAAGCAAGTACGGAGGAAGCAGTGGATTTCACAGCTTGCGAAAAAATTCATTTGGAGTTGCAAGAAGCGTCAGGGCACGGCTTTAGCCGTGCCGATAGAGCAACAAAATAATCGTCGGGCTTTAGCCCCTGCGGTCTGTTCCCCTTCAAACCCCATCCCTCAGTCGCTAACCCCCTACTGATCTTGCCGGATTTTCCTCCCGGAGCCTCGCTCCCTACCCCTCCCGCACCGCTGAGATGTGATGTGTATCACAGATTGCAGCCATCGCCGGTTCGATACTCAATGACGGTATTCAGGAGGCCTGTCCGTGAATAGTTTCTGTGCGCGCATGTTCGGTCTCACCCTGTTCGTTTTTCTCGTTTTGGCTATTGCCGTCCAACCTGCCATTGCTCAGCAGGATCAAGCCAAGCATATATACCATCGGCTGTTTCCAGCCGGGGATACTTGTTCCAGCTGCCACAAGATGGTGTATGACCAATGGAAAGCCAGCCCGCATGGCGTCAACGGTGTCGAATGCACCGTGTGCCATGGCGAGACAACATCACGGGACTTTGCGGTCACACCGGCGTTAAGCACATGCGAAACCTGTCACTCCGATCAGGTGGCACAACTGAAGTCTGATCCATTCATGAAAGGCAGAACGTGTGTAAGCTGTCATCAAGCACACATCTTCGTGGAGCACAAGAAGGCGGCCCCGGCAGTCAACTGATAACAATTTCCAGGCGTGGCATTCTCGAACTGCTGGCCGGTGCATCCGAGCTCACCAGCCTCATCAGCGGAATGATCCCCACCATCCGCGCCGCCAACCTCGACCCCATCGAGGCCCTGCGCTACGAGTAGCAAGCCGGCTCAACGGAGGGAGCAGGGGGGTTCAACCCCCTGAAAGAGCGCAATCAATGAAGAGCCTTTAGGCCCGGGACTGGGTGCCCCATCCTCGCCGCGTTCTTGTTTTTGCGGCTAGGGTGGAATGGTTTATCTTCGCTTGTCATCCTGAGCGAACGGGGTCCCAGGCGTACTCTTCAGCCTTTCCAAGGTCCCCACGAACTCGGGGTCCCCAGAGAGCGATTTCTGCTCCATGGGGTGAAGGAAAAGGTCTTCGTTCGGGGGTGGAGGTTGGGGATGGTGAGTCGAAAGCCTGCCCTGAGCGTAGTCGAATGGGGACCTGCTTCTTAACGCTTGTCATCCTGAGCGAACGGGGCCCCAGGCGTACTCTTCAGCCTGGGGGTGGTGAGTCGAAGGATCTGCGGTTGTTCTTCAAGGAACTTCCGACTCACCACACTGGATGCCGCGCTTCAGGTGTGATGAAACCGAGTCGAAGGAAGGGTATCTTGCAGAATACATGTCGTGGTATGATCGCAGCCAAATGAAATCCTACATGTGTGCCGTGTTCCTTGTCTTTTGTGCCGCTACGCTCGCGGCGCAATCGGCTGATATTCCTCCCTCTGTTCTATCAGACGATATTCCCGCATCTGCTCTCGCCGGTACGTCCTTGGCTGGTCCTCCCGTTCCGCAGGTACATAGCAGCGATCTCGGCTTCAGCTACAGCCTTCCATCGGACTGGGAGGTTATCGCCGAGCATCCAACACAGCCGTGGGAGCAGATGCAGGGAGCCAGGTACGCCCACAACGCGAAGGAATTGCTCGATGCTTGTGTTTTCGAGGTGCTGACAGCTGGCCACCCTAAGCCTGCCTCCGTGATTACGGTCTCGGCCATGCCCTTTGACTGTGTTAAGTCACGGATCTCCGAGATAACCGACAAGGACCTTCCGGGCATTGTTACCGGCGCATCCCGGGCTATGCAGAAGAGCATCAAGTTAGAGAATCCCTTCCATGGCGCCTACACGCTGGGCACTCACCATATGTGGATTGAACGCGCCACCGGCGCGCCCATCGCTCACCCGGAAGAGAAGGGAACCGTGGAGACGGTTTGCACCATTCTCAAGAGGGGTATTGCTTGCTGGACAACCTTTGCCGGCGACGATGCCGCGCTCAAGACCTTCGAACAAGGTGCGGTGACACTGGAGGGTGAGGCGGCGACGGCGCTGATTCCGGCCGACGTTGTGCAACACAAGCTGCTGCCGGGAGCCGGCGATGAGCAGTCAGGTAATCCTGATAACACCAAGGCGCTCTACCTATGCATCGGCCTCTTGGCGATCCTGGTCGTCATTGCCTTACTGCTGCTCATGCGCTGGCGCAAGAGACGCAGCGCTAACGAGACCGCTGCCTAGCTTTTCAGCACCTGGTCAATCGTCTGGATGTCCACTAATCCATGGCATCCATAAATCACCGGCAGCACCTTGTCTGCCGGATGCGTCCGTCGCAGCTCGGCGACTTTTTCCGTGCCGCAGCGATAGGCGGGCAGATACATTCTGCCCAGCAGCGGATGCCGCCCCCATGCGCCGGAGAGCTTATCGGCGCGCTCTTCGGTGACCAGAAAATCGCGGCGCAGCGTTGCGGCCACCTCCGGCTGCTTCCGTCCCTCGCCCCAGGTCAGATACGACGACTGGTTCTTGGCGTCATCCTGCAACAGCGCCAGCAGCACGCCGATCTGTGTGTCTTCGTCAGGCAACTGCTCGATCTCCGTCACTCCATGCGCAATCAAAATAGCGTTGTTGGCGATTCCCTCAAACAGCGTGGCAGCGCGCGTGTTCATGGTGAGGATGGTCGCCTCGAAGCCTACCTTCCCGCGCACGTACAAATCCTGCAGGTAGGCGAAGGTGGTCACGTGCCCCGGCACCACCTCGTGGCTGATGAGCTGCTCAAACTCCGGATACGAAATTTGCAGCGACGCATTGATCTCGTAGCTGGCCTCATACTGCGGCGAGTCGTCCTTGTTGCGGGCGCGCCCAATATAATTCATTGACCCGGAAAACCAGGCGTCCTTGATGGGCTGGAAGTCGATGTTGGCTCGCGGCACCCGCTCTAGTTCCGCGGGAAGATGCGGCAGCAGATGCTTCGCACTCAGGTTGTCGTAGTGTGCGATCACCGCCGCGCTCAGAGCGCGCACCGAAGCCATGGGCATAACGCGCTCCCGCCGCCACGCATCGACCGCCTCCAGCAATTCGCCCTTATACCCTGCCCGGCCCAGCAACTCGGCCACCCGCTCGCGCTTGTGCTCCGGCTGAGAGGTTTCCGGCTGCCCCGCCGTCACCGCATACACGCAGCGCGCATAGGGCACCGCATCGCCCTTGCCGGCCACCTCCATGGCCAGCTCCCACATCACATCCAGGCAATCCGACATTCCAATCAGGTAAGCCTTGCGCAGCGATTCCATCTTGGCAGCTTCTTCACGCACTCCGGCGATGGCCTGCGGCACGTCGATGACGCGGATGTACTCCTCCACCGTCTCGCGATTCTTGACGGATACTCCACCAGCCGCGCGCAGTTTCGCCGCCGCCGGATGCGTGTACGCCTCGGGCAACGGAAAATCGGAGAACCACGAATCGGCGATGAAGCGCCCCGTGCCCGAAGGACACATCACGTCCCCGCCCCACAGCGTGTCAATGCCTAATACCGCGTCGGCAATATACTTTTCCGCTTGATTCATCGCTTACACCCTTTCCTTTTTCACGGAATAGAACCAGACATACACACACAAACACACAAACATCATTGTCGAAACCGTTTGCGAGATGGGATCGTTCCCATAGAACGGCGTGGTGATCAGATCATCTCGATACCAGGGGAAGAGATGCAGCGCCGCGCCCAGCACGCCTCCCAGCGCGCCGCCCGCCATCAGCCCCGAAGCCAGAATGACTCCGCGCTCGCGAATCCTGCCGCCTTCTTCACCGCCTGTCTTTTCCGACTTCCTGTTGATGATGTGCGACAGAATTCCGCCCGACAGCACTGGCGCGGTCAGATCCAGCGGCAGGTAGATTCCCAGTGCAAAAACCATGGAAGACTTGCCCAGCATCTCCATGATCAGCGTAATAATCGCGCCGATGCCAAAGAGCATGTAGGCCACCGGCTGGCGGCTCATGAATCCCACCACCAGGGCCTTCATGATGGCAGCTTGCGGCGCTGGTAGAGCTCCGGGCCCAGTCTCTCCGAACTGATAGACGTGGGCCAGCAGGACGATGGTCAGTCCGGCGGTGATGGCCGCGGCGATAACGCCGATGAACTTCACCTTCTGCTGGGCCGCCGGCGTCGAACCGAGCCAATAGCCGGCTTTCAGGTCGGTGATGAACTGCCCGGACACGCACAACGCCGTGCACACCATGCCCGCGATCGCCATTACAAAGAAGATTCCTGTGTCTCCCGAGAGGCCAAAGCTCAATAACACAACCGCGGAGATGATGATGGTCAGCATGGTCATGCCGGAGGCCGGATTGTTGGCCGTGGTGGCAATGGCGTTAGCGGCCACCGAGGTAAAGAAAAACGAAAAGATCAGCGTCAACACCAGGCCCAATGCCAATACCGTCCAGGAGACCTGCAGGCGTCCAAAGAAAATTGCCACCGCCAGAGAGCTGACGACCACGCCGAGAAGAATGGAGATGATGGAAATATCGCGGTCGGTGCGCTCCGTAGCGGCGGCCTCGCCGTGGCGGAAGGTGCGCAGCGCAATGCCGAACGAACCCGCCACCACGCGCAGCGATTTGAGAATGCCAATGATGCCCGCCGTGGCGATAGCTCCCACGCCGATGAAGCGCACGTAGTTGCGAACAATCTCCGCCGCGGTCATCTGGGCTATGGGAATGGTGCCCGGATAGACAGCTGCGTCGATGTGGCTGCCGAAATACCAGATCAGGCGTCGAATTTGAAGACCATGCGGCCGCGCTCGGCAAGCGAACGGATCACCGGCACGAACTGAAAGTCGAGATACTCTTTCCATACGTGAAAAGTGGAGACAAAAAAATCGTAAACAGCGGCAATTGCTGTTGCCTGCAACAGCAACTTAGCTTGCGAGCCGCCTTTTTCTCCGGTCACCAGCACCTCGGTGATCGCTGTCGCTTCGGGGAAGGGCAACTGCCCGTGCATCTCGCGAGCGAAGTAGCGGCGCAGTGGAATCAGGAAGAGCACGCCCAGGCAGCCCCCGGCGAGGCAGATAAAGATGGTCTGCACCGGATGAGGATCAAGGTGAAGCATATACAACGCGGGAAGGGTGAAGATGGCGCCCGCTACCACGCTGCCCGACGCCGCTCCAATGCCGGTGATGATCACATTTTCCAGCAAGCTGGTCCGCCGCTTGTACACGCGCGCCAGTCCGATGGCCAGAATCGAGATCGGAATCGCGGCTTCCATCCCTTGGCCCACCTTCAGCCCGGAGTAGGCCGAGGCGACGGAGAAGATGATGCAAAATAAAACGCCCCAGAAAACGGCGCGCAGCGTCAGCTCCGGCTCTTTGGCCTGCGCGGGAATGATGGGTTGGTAACTTTCGCCAGATTTTAGCGGCAGGTAAGCATTTGCTGGCAGTGAGTTGGTTTCATTCTCGATCATCGCTCCATCATCCCCTGTGCTGGGCAGTTTGCCCGGCACCTTGGCGGCTGCACCTTCGAACTGGTCTCCGGGCTCGTTTCAGCCCGCAATACACCATACACTCTACCAACGCACAGGAGTCAAATCAGGCAGGATCAGGGGATTGGCTGGATGCCGCAAGCATTCAGTTTGCGCGGGCTTAACTCTTACGACCGGCGGGGGAGGCCTTAGCCTCGGCAGCCGGCTTGCGCAGCGTCACAATGGCCCCGGCGCCGGGCGTGGCCTGAGAGAAGCGCGCCAGCATCTCGGTGCGCACATACTCCACAAAGCTCTGCATCTGCCGGTTCATCTCTTCCATGCGCTCGCGCATTTGTAGAATGATGGCCATGCCGGCGATATTGACGCCCAGGTCGCGCGCCAGGCTGAGAATGAACTCCAGCCGCTCCAGGTCCTCGTCGGTGTAGAGGCGCGTGTTGCCCTCGGTGCGCGACGGCTTCAGCAGACCCTCGCGCTCATAAAGGCGTAGCGTCTGCGGATGAATCTCGTACATCTCGGCCACCGCCGAGATCATGTACGCGCCCTTCGATTTGCGTTTTGCGGCCATAGGGATTACCGAATCAGCTTACCTTAATTCGCTTGCACAGCGCACCATCAGTGCATCTCAAAAAAACGCCAGCCTAACGCAGGCGGCTCACTTGGTCCAGCATGAACCCTCAGCGAGTGAATAGCGAGCAGTTGGCCCCACCGCAGGTGGTTACAGTTTTTCAAACAGCGCCTTCCGCGGGTCCTGGTTGTTCAGCCGGGCCAGCTCGCGCATAATCTCGCGGCTGCGCTCGTCGTTGAGGTGCGGCACCGTCACTTCGACGGTGACAATCTGGTCACCGCGCTGGCCGGAATTCTGCGCGTTCTCCACGCCCCGCTCCCTCATGCGCAGCTTTTGCCCGCTCTGCGTGCCGGGAGGAATTTTCAACTGCGCGCGCCCGTCGATGGTGGGCACGTCCACCTTGGCGCCCAGCGAGGCCTCGGGCACGGTTACCGGAACAGTCAGATGAATGTCGTCGCCCACGCGACTGAAGACCGGGTGCGTGCCGGTGCGGACAATCAGATAGAGATCGCCGGGAGCGCCGCCATTCACCCCGGCGTTGCCCTTGCCTTGCAGGCGAATCCGCTGCCCGTCGCGCGTGCCCGCCTTGATGCGAAACTCGACGGCCTCCGAGCGGCTGACTACGCCCTCGCCATGGCAGGTGGAGCAGGCATTGGAGATGCGGCCTGTACCGTTGCACTTGGGGCAGGGAATGTTGAACTTCATTCTTCCGCCCATCTGCGTCACCTGGCCCGTGCCGTTGCATTCAGGGCATTGCATCGGCCCGCTGGCAGAGGACTGGCCGTGGCAGGCAGGGCAAACCTCCTGGCGATGCACCTCGAGCCGTGCCTGGCCGCCTCGGATGGCTGTCCAGAAGTCCACGGTAGCCTGATACTCGAGATCCGTCCCCGGCTGCGGGCCGCGCGCGCGCTGCGGCTGCTGTGCCCCGCTGAAGATGCCGGAAAAAATGTCCTTGAAGCTGCCCCACGAAGCTGAATCTGCCGCCCCCGTATGCTGGCCCCGGTGCTGCCCCGGCCCGCCCTGGAAGCCGGTGAAATCGAAACCGCCGAAGTCCACCGGCATACCGTGCCCCGCGCTCTGCCGCGCATAGGCCTCGGCCTGCGCCGGGTCGATCTGGTCGGAGTAGAAGCCCAACTGATCGTAGACCTTGCGCTTCTTCTCGTCGCTCAGCACGTCGTTGGCTTCGGAGATCTCTTTGAACTTCTCCTCGGCCCGCTTGTCGTTGGGGTTCACGTCTGGGTGATACCGCCGCGCGGCCTTGCGAAAGGCCTTCCTGATCTCCTCCGCCGTCGCCGTCTTCTTCACTCCGAGCGTGCCGTAATAATCTTTGTTTGTAGTCGTGGCCATGGTTGCCTTTGAAATCTGTTTTGCTTACCTTGTTCCAGCTTGTTCAGCCAGGCATCTGTTCGCTATCGGCATTATTTCTCTATCAGAGTCCATCCTGCCGAATCATGCGACCTGTCTGGACTTCAATTCACCGGTCTCTGTCCGCGGCGCGGGAAAAATCTCCACCTCAATCCGAGCTGTTACCTCCCGGCTGGCCAGCGCCAGATCGTAAGACATCTGCATCTTCATCCAGAAATCCGGCGTAGTCCCAAAATACCGCGCCAGCCGCAACGCCGTATCCGCCGTTATCCCGCGCCGCTCACGCACAATCTCCGAAATGCGTGTTACAGGCACACGCAAGGCAAGGGCCAAAGCATTGGCCGAAAGTCCCAGTGGCACAAGAAAATCCTCACGCAAAAACTCGCCGGGATGAATGGGCACTCCCCTTTGCTGGTGATTTCTCGGAATACTCATACACAATCTCCCTTAGTGGTAATCAACAATTTCCACATCCCAGGCATCCTGACCGTCCCAGAGAAAGCACACCCGGAACTGATCGTTGATGCGAATGCTCCACCAACCTTCTCGGCCGCCTTTTAGTTTCTCCAGCCGGTTGCCGGGAGGCTTTAGCAAATCCTCAATCGCCGATGCGTAATCAACTGCCTGCAATCGCCGTGACGCAACCCGAGCAATCCCCGCCCATCGCCGACTCGTCCCGGTTAAAAAGACCGCTTCTGTCTCGTCGTCGGCGAAGGATTGAATCATGCTTAACGTTTATCGTAACACGGAAAGCAGTCAACACGGCCATCTTTTATGCTCCCTGCGATAAAAACAACCCATCCTGGGTCGAACATCCGCTTCCCAAATAACCCAATTGTGCGCCAAAAACCTCTACTTATACGCAGAGTCTTTTTGCGTGCTTTTTTATCCCTTTTTGCGGTGTAACAAGTGCATCTGCGCATACACTATCTTCCTCATTGAAGGATCGAGCGCCAGATGTGTTGCTTCCTGCAAGCCTGCTGCCGAAATTGCCCAAGATTCCTCGGCAAAGGCTCAGAGTTGTGAGGGCAAAGCCGTCAGTCGGCTGCTTCGGCCTTCTTACCTGTGGTTTTTGCCAGCGGCCTAACGATGCCGGGTTTGGGTATGGCGTCAAGCTCCGCCTTGCCTTCGGCCAACTGCATGAGGAACTCCTGGGCAGAAAAGGGTTTTGCCTCCTTCAGCAGCTTGCTGGCACGGAGGTAGTTGCCGTCGGGCTGCTGCAGGCGGGCCTTGAGGGTATCGGCCAGATAGGCGGGCAATATCTCGTCGTGAATGCGAGCCAGGGCTGCCGCGTCACGGACGGGAAAAACCACCTCGCAGCGCTCGAAGAGGTTGCGTGGCATCCAGTCGGCCGAGCCGAGATAGATTTCGTCGTCGCCGCCGTTGGCGAAGTGGAAGATGCGCGAATGTTCAAGGAAGCGGCCCACAATGGAGCGAACGCGAATCCGCTCCGATAGTCCTTTGACGCCAGGGCGCAGAGTGCAGAGCCCGCGGACGATCAGGTCGATTTCGACGCCGGCCTGCGAGGCTTGGTAGAGTGCCTCAATCACCGAAGGCTCCAACAGGGCGTTCATCTTGGCCACAATGTGGGCGGGCCGTCCTGCCTGGGCGTGCTCCTGCTCACGCCTTATAAGGCCCAGAAAGCTCTCGGCCATGGTCAGCGGGGCCACCAGCAGGGGGCGGTAGTCGTCGATCTCGGCGTGGGCGGTGAGGTAGTTGAAGACCATGTGAACCCGCTCGGTGAACTGCGGATCGCTGGTCAGCAGGCTCAGGTCGGTGTAGAAGCGCGCGGTATCGCGGTTGTAGTTGCCGGTGCCCAAGTGGCAGTAGCGACGGGTTTGTCCGTCCTCGTCGCGGCGCACCAGCATGGCCAGCTTGCAATGGGTCTTGAGCCCGACGACGCCGTGGAAGACCTGCACGCCGGCGTCCTCCATCGAGCGCGCCCAGCGGATGTTCGAGGCCTCGTCAAAGCGGGCCATCAGCTCGACGACCAGCGTGGTCTCCTTATTGGCGGAGGCCTCGGTGAGCGCCTGGAACATGGGCGAGTCGTCGCTAGTGCGATAGAGAGTCTGCTTCATGCTGACCACGGCCGGATCCTCGGCGCCCTGCTGAATGAAATCCACAACCGTGTCGTAGGAGTCGTAGGGGTGATGGAGCAGAACGTCGTGTTGCCGTAACTCGTCGAAGATGTTGCCGGACTTACGGCTCAGTTTGAAGGGTTTTGGAGTAAAGGGCGGATACTTCAGATCAGGCCGCCGCACGTCTTCATAGAAGAAAATAAGGCGCGAGAGGTTCACCGGGCCGTCGTCGTGGAAGACCTGGTCCTGGTCCAGCTCGAAGTTGACGCGGAGGCGCTCGACGATCTCTTCATCGGCGCCGGTTTCGATCTCCAGGCGGACGGCGTCGCCCTTGCGGCGGTTGTGGAGCTCGACGCGAATGGTTTCTAAAAGGGAGCGGGCTTCCTCCTCCTCGAAGTAGAGGTTGGAGTTGCGGGTGACGCGAAAAGCGGCGCGGGAGAGCACCTCGTAGCCGCGGTACATGCCGGCCAGATTCTGCGCGATCAGGTCCTGGAGCAGGAGGTAATCGTATGCGCCCTCGGCGCCGGGCAGGCGGACGAAGCGGGGCAGTGCGCGGGGCACGGTGACGACTCCCAGGACCTGAGGGCCGGAGCTTTTTCGCTTGCGCCGTAGCAGCAACGCCAGGCAGAGAGCCTTGTTGAGTACTCGGGGAAAGGGGTGGGCGGGGTCGATGCTGATGGGGGTAAGCAGGGGGTCAACCTCGCGCTGAAAGTAGCTCTGAGCAAAGGCGCGTGCCTCTTCATCCAGCTCCCGCCACTCCAGCAGGCGAATGCCTTGTTTGCCCAGTTCTGGCAGCAATTGCTCGTTCCAGCACTTGTACTGCGCGTCGACAAAGCTGTGAATATCGGCGGTCAGCACGGCCAGGGATTCTTCGGGTCGCAGGCCGTCGTAGCCCGGCTCGCGGTAACCGTCCTCTATGCGCTGCATGAGGCCGGCCTGGCGAACTTCAACGTATTCGTCGAGGTTGGAGCCGGTGATGGCCAGAAACTTGACTCGCTCCAGCAGCGGGTTGGAGGGGTCTTCAGCCTCTTCTAGCACACGCCGGTTGAACTGCATCCAGGAGTGGTCGCGGCCGTTGAAAAGCTTCTGTTTTGGGGAGGTTCGTGCCATTGAATCCGTTCCGTGCTGTAGATGGCAGTCTACAGCTTTTTGGATAAAAAGGGAAAAAACAGGGGTCAGGAGGCGCGAAACAGGCTCTGCATATAAATAGAGGTATTTTGCGTAAATTGGGGTTAATCGGGAAGCGGCAGTCAGCTGACAGCTGACAGCTAACAGCAAACAGCTAACAGAAATCGGCCACCTGCGGTGGGGCAGACGCCTTCGGCTCGGCATAGTCGGGGTCTTGGAATCCAGGAAAGAGAACAGGGATCAGGGAAGCAAGTTAGATCCCGCCCTTCGACTCCCCACCCCAGCGCACAAAGAACGTGCGCCGGGGACCCCGACTCCGCTGCGCTTCGCTCAGGATGACAAGTAGTTGAAATAGAAGGAGATGGGATGCAGACAGAGGGACGGGGAGTGAGATCGCGGGAGCTGGTCGAGGCGGGGATGGCCTTCCGGGTGGTGCAGGAGAAGACAGGCAAGGTGCAGGGGTGGCTGCGGATGATGCGGCACGCGGTGGGGATTCCGGTGGCTGAGATGGCGAGACGGTTGGGGGTGGGTGGGAGCGAGGTTTACCGGATGGAGTACGCGGAGGATCGGGGGGTGATTGAGCTGCAGACGCTGCGGCGGGCGGCGGAGGCGCTGGGGTGCGATCTGGTGTACGGGCTGGCGCCGCGGGAAGAGACTCTGGTGGCGATAGCGGCGGATACGGGAGTAGCGCGGGAGCTGAAACGCGTGGAGGCGCTGGAGCGGGGTCTTAAAAAGGCAAGGGAGCGGCGGCGGGAGGCGGTGCGGAAGCGGTGGGCGGCGCAGGAGCAGGCACGGCTGGAGGAGGAGTGGCGTGAATATTGGAGACAGTGCCGGATGAGAAGGACAGAGGAGGCGCGGAAGCTGATTCCCAAGCCGTGGCCACAGGTAAAGCTCTGGAAGCAGGAGTTGCGGAAGGCGCTGGCGCGGGTGCTGCGGAAGAAGGGAACCCGAGTGCGGTGAAATCATGGGTCAGTGAAGAACCCTGACCTGAGGTAGTGACCTCTACCAGCTTGACTTTTGCAATTTTCTAATGTATGTTATGTGCGTTATGTAACATTACATGGATGGCTGCTCATGTCTGTGGGAAAATCGGGCAGAATCGTTTTGGAAGTCGAGCCTGAACTGAAACAGAGGCTCTACTCTACACTTGCCCTTGAGCATAAAACACTCAAAGAGTGGTTCATACTTACGGCAGACGAACACATCCGATCGCGTCTGCAGCCGAGCATTTTCGAAGCTTTGAATCGAGAGTCGCAGCAATGAATTTCATGGTCAACGAAAGTGCGCAGAAGCTTCGGGGCGGGTACTATACACCTCTTGACCTCGCTGCCTATATTACGCGCTGGACGCTGGAAAAGAATCCTCATACGCTTTTGGAGCCAAGTTGCGGCGATGGCATTTTTGTTCAAGCACTTTCTGAGATTGGTGTTCCGGAAACCTTGTCATTCACCGGATTTGAGATTTTGGAAACAGAAGCGGCCAAGGCGCGAGACCGTTGCCGGAATCAACCTCTGCTGAATTGGTCAATTCAGGGAGAAGATTTTCTTGGATGGGCTATTAACAGAATGTTGGGTAGGCATCCGGAATTCGATGCGGTGGTAGGGAATCCACCCTTTATCAGGTATCAGTACTTGCCGCAAGAATCGCAGCAGAAGGCCGAGGCAATCTTCAAAATACTGAGGCTGCCGTTCACCAAGCACACCAATGCCTGGGTTCCCTTCATCCTTGCATCTATCTCATTGCTGAAGCCCGGTGGACGCTTGGGAATGATCATTCCATCCGAGATCATTCATGTGGCTCATGCGCAATCGCTTCGGACGTACCTTGGAGCTGAGTGCAGTAGACTGCTGATTATCGACCCTGAAGAAATCTGGTTTGATGGGACCTTGCAGGGCGCGGTGATTTTGTTCGCTGAGAAGAAGAGAACCCCATCGGATCACAGCGACGGGCTGGGAATCATTAGAGTCACCGGACGTGAGTTTCTGAATGACGACCCCGGCAATCTGTTTAATGACACAGCAAGAATGAACGGGAAAACTGTTGAGGGAAAGTGGACCCGAGCACTACTTACGGCAAGTGAGCGGGGCTTGTTGGATGCTCTGTGTGAACGGCCAGACGTTCATCGCTTCGAGCGGATTGCTGAAGTCGATGTCGGAATTGTGACTGGGGCAAACAAGTTTTTCCTTGTGCCAGATGAAATCGTCGAGCGGTTCAAATTGCAAGACTACGCATACCCTATGTTTGGACGGAGCGAACATTGTCCGGGCGTGATTTATGATGATCGGCAGCATAGAGAAAACGCGCGAATAGGCAATCCGACGAACTTCATTTGGTTTCAGAAAGATGATGTGAAGCTAAATAAATCCGTACTTGAATATATCCGGTTCGGGGAAGCGCAGGAACTTCACACACGTTACAAATGCCGGATAAGGAATCCTTGGTATGCAGTGCCGTCTGTTTATACAACGAAAATCGGTATGCTCAAGCGGTCGCACGACACGCCACGACTAATCTATAACCGGCTCGGAGCCTTCACCACAGACACTGCTTACCGAATCAATACGACCGTGTCCACACCTGAGAAGCTAATCTATTGCTTCCTGAATGCTTTGACAGCTTTGAGCGCCGAGCTTGAGGGAAGGCATTATGGGGGCGGTGTGCTTGAATTGGTGCCAACTGAAATAGAAAAACTGCTGGTTCCAATACCGACATCTGTTCGTCCGGAGATTCGGAAGTTGGACACTCTGGTGCGCCAGACGAATGTGGAAACCGTGCTTGAAAAGCAAGATGAGAAAATCCTGGGCGTAATGGGCATAACTAAATCGGATCAGGATGCGCTCCTGGCCGCTTGGCTCCGTTTGAAAAATCGTCGCCAGCGCCTCAAGACTGAGGAAGAGGTTAGTCTATCTCTATCGTAAATTCTGGCGGGGTCGTGTCTTTGCGATAGAGGTAAAGGATACGATCAAGTAAGTCGTCCTTGGCGATGTACTTCTTTGCATCGCCCCAATGAAGTTGAGTCATGAAGTTTTTCTGCTGATAGCTTATAGAGTTTTGGTCTGTAAGGTGAGATAACTTGAGGTTGAACACCCCATAATTAAGATTCTTGACCACTAATTCAAAGTTTGCATACGCCCGTTCCCATTTCTTAGGCGGCGGGTCTGGCGTCCAAGTCAAATGAGCAAAAACTACATCTCGGAAATAGTGCCGGTGGTCGATCTTGTCGTCGTCGAGCGCGCCTTTCTTCAGCCCCATTGAACCAGTTGCAGCCGTATTTGCGCCCGTGGGGATATTGAGGTCACGTTCACTCAGTGCCTTACTTTCCCAAACCAAATATCTGGCAGCCGAAACCGATGGCACAGCCACGGCAGGGACGGCCTTCGTTGGCTTCTTGGTCGACGTAGCCTGGGCGGGCTTAATAACAGGAACCTTGATATGTTGCCGAATGGCATGGATCAATCTCATGCGCGTAAGATCGTCTCGCTCACCCTTCCTGACGCTGCTCGTGGTAGTCGGAGCAGGAATCAGACTTTCATCTGCAAGACGGCCAGAATTAAAAAGCTCATCGGCATGTTGATTGTCCTTGATCAGAAAGACGTGCTGCGGGTGATTCTTGAGCATCGCGGCGAAGGCATTAGTAATTTCCTGGCGGAATTTCTTGTCCGCGGCGTTGGAGAGATCCAGGTTCATCAGAGTGCTTACTTCAATGTTGTTGTGCAATCCACCGAAGGTCAGGTTCGCGCTGCCAATGATGATGGATGCTTTGCTGGCGTTGGCGGCCATATAGAGCTTTGGGTGAAAAATGATTTTCCGGGAACCAGTATCAACTGCATATAGTTTGACCTTCATCGCCAGGAGACGCTTAACGGCCTGAATCGAAGTAATGTCATTTCGAATACCTATATAGAATTTCGCTTTGGCGGCAACCGGCTTAATTGCCTCTTCTATTGCATCAAGTCCTGGTTCCTTAACGAACGCAACGCTTACGAGAACTTCGGTTGGGTTGGGAAGGGCGAGTAGGTCCTGAAGAGTCTTGGCATGATTCGCGGCTGTGACGGCTTGGAGAATGAAATCAAGTTCTGCCATTGTTGGACTCAAGGAAGTCGCATGTAGCTCACACTTCCTTGCTGGCAGATTACCATTCGTAATCTACTCTTGGGGTTGGCTTTGTTGATTCCCCGCTTTCCAAACCACCGCATCCTTATCCACACATCTCAGGTTACCTTTCGACGCCGAAGAGGCTGCAGGGAGCGGGTCCGGAGCTGAAGGCCTCTACTCCTTCCGTTGAGCTGGCGTGCTACTCGTAGCGGAGGGCCTCGATGGGGTCGAGGTTGGCGGCGAGGATGGGGCACCCAGTCCCGGGCCTAAAGGCACCTGCGGTGCGGCCAATCGCTCGCTATTCGCTCGCATGGGCTTCTATCAGGGGGTTGAAACCCCCTGCTCCCTCCGTTCCATTTATGGGTTAAAACCCCCGCTCCCTCCGTTCAGGGGATGAATGGATGAGTTGAAACCCATCCCTACCAGCCCGATGTTTTTTGTTGCGTATTCGGCAGTCAGGGTTAAAACCCTGACCTACCAGCCGTGCCTGATACAAAACATAGACCACACGCCGTATGCTAGAATCGGAAGCCGTGCCAACCTTGTCCATAAGGCATCACCTTGACTCGACAGCGCGGACTATCGTTCCATTCCACGCCACGATGTCCGCCCCAAAAACGCAACTGGAGTCCGCCAATGAAATGCCTGAACTGCGGTACCGAGATGACCACCTACCAGGTCGTCACAAAGAAGGACAGCATCTCCTACGACATGTGCGATCAATGCGGCAGCCTGTGGCTGGACGCGGGCGACCTGGACAGGATGGCCTTCAACACTGCCGGAAGCATCGAATACTGCGAAGAGATCGGGACGGACGAAGCCGAGAAGAAGCCCAAGAAGTGTCCCCGCTGCGACGACTTCAATCTGAGCAAGGTGAAGTTTCTGGAGTGCGACGACATTCATCTACACCTGTGCAGAAACTGCGGCGGCTTCTGGCTTGACGGCGGCGAACTGAATCAAATCGATAAGGTACTGGCCGAAGACGGGCCGATCAAGGGTCACGGCTTCTCCGACTTCGTCAATAACGTCCACGTTCCCTACTGGTACAAGCGAATCAAAAAGCCAAGCTCTGAGACGGACTTCACCGTGGAGGTTCCTCCAATCAAGGACGCGGTCAAAAAGAAGAACACCGCCGATAAATGTCCTGTATGCGGGCAAAATCTGTTTGTGTATTCCATCTTCTCCATGGACTTTGAAGGCTGCCCGAAGTGCAAGGGAATCTGGCTGATCAAAGACGAGCTGCGCAAACTGAAGAACAAGGTGAACGGCGGCTCCATGCGCTGGCTGAACGACGAGATCGAAGACATGGAAAAGACGAGCGCACGCGTAACCAACCGCTGCTGCGTGAAATGCAAGACCACCAAAATGGTCGCCGTCATTTTCGGCAAGTCCTCCATCATTGTCGATTGGTGCCCGCAATGTCACGGAGTGTGGCTCGATAAGGGAGAATTCGAGGCAATCACTGCGTATTTGAGGGAAGAACTGGGCGCGATGCACCCCAAGGACATAGAAAAACTCATAGCGGAAGACATCGAACACGTTTGGAGCGGAGGGCCGGAGACTCGCGTCGAGGAGCTGCTGGACGCCCGCGCCGCCGTCTCTGCCCTCATCAACACCACCATCTTCGACCATCCGGCAATGTTCAAGCTCTGCACGACCGCTGGTGAATTTTCACGATCACTGGGATATTAGCTTGAGAGGGATGGGTTTTTGGAAGGGGAAGCAGACCGCAGGGGCTAAAGCCCGACGCATATATTTGTTACGCTTACGGCACGGCTAAAGCCGTGCCCTGATACAAAACATATATCCCACCCTAGCCGCAACAACAAGAACGCGGCGAGGGTGGGGCACCCAAACATTCGACTTTCCGTAAGAATCGCTAGCAGCGAAGTTTCCCTAGCTACATCCGCTGGTGGTGCCGCAGCTCATGCAGCGATGGCAGGAGCCGTTGCGGACCATGATGGCTCCGCAGGTGGGGCAACTGGGGGCATCGCCCATCTCGTACATCTCGCGCATGGCTTCGGTGGCGTGGTAGATGCCGCGGTCGTGGAGATGCGGCCCGTGGGATGGGTTGGCGGCGTGTGCTGAGGCAGCCGCCTGCGCCTCGGGGGCAATGCCGCCGCCGCTGGTCTGGCCCGTGGCGAAGCTGCCCGCCGGGCCGCTGACTTGATTGAGCCGCTTGGCGACCTCCTCGGCCAACTGGGCCAGGTGGCTTTGCGCGTAGGTGTCATGATACGGCTCAGTCTCGGGCGCCATGCTGGGCGAGGCGGGCAGTTGCGAAGCCTGGGAAGCAAGCCCGGAGAAGAGCGTCAACTGCGTGCCGGAGAGAAAGCGCAGATCGAGCCAGCGGAAGATGTAGTCCATGAGGCTGGTGGCCAGGCCGATCTGCGGATTGCCGGTCCAGCCGGAGGGCTCGAAGCGGGTGTGGGCGAATTTGTGGCAGAGCACCTTGAGGGGAACGCCATGCTGCAGGGCGATGGAGATGGAGGTGGCGAAGGAGTCCATCATGCCGGAGACGGTGGAACCCTCCTTGGCCATCTTGATGAAAATTTCGCCGGGTTGCCCAGTGGGGTAGAGGCCGACGGTGATGTAGCCTTCGTGACCGCTCAGCGAGAACTTGTGAGTGACCGAGGCGCGCTCGCCGGGCAGACGGTGACGGACGGCGCGGGGCGGGGCATTCAGATCCTGCGTCTCGGGGTTGATGGCGTCCTGCTCGCCGGAGGGTTGCAAGGTGGGCACGGCGGCAGCCTTATTGATCTCCTCCATCACGCGCTCGAAGGCGGTGTCGGCAAGGAGAAGCTGCTCAACGGGAACCTCGATTTTTTCGCCGCTCTTGCTCTCAAGAACCTTGAGGTCAGCTTCAGAGGCGGGCAGGCCTGCGGCCAACTGCGCCAAAACGCGGCTGGCGGTGGCGTCCAGAGCCGAGGAGTCGTGCCGGGCGTCCATGCTGGTATTCAGCGGCTGGGTTCCCTTGGAGCCGTCGCGGTAGATGGCTACCGCCTTGATTCCCAGACGCCAGCTCTCGGCGTAGGCCTCGGCGATCTCCTCGATGCTGGCCTCGTGGGGCAGATTGACGGTCTTGGAGATGGCTCCGGAGAGGAAGGGCTGCGCGGCGGCCATCATCATGATGTGGCCCATGTAATGGATGGTGCGCGTGCCCTTTGCGGGCTTGAAGCTGCAATCGAAGACCGCCAGGTGCTCGGGGCGGATGCCGGGCGCGCCTTCGATGGTTCCGGTGGCGTCGACATAGCTGACGATGGCGTTGACATCCTCTGCCGCATAGCCGAGCTTGAAGAGGGCTTCGGGGACGGTGTTGTTGACGATCTTGATCATGCCGCCGCCCACCAGTTTCTTGTACTTGACCAGAGCCAGGTCGGGCTCGATGCCGGTGGTGTCGCAGTCCATCATGAAGCCGATGGTGCCGGTGGGGGCCAGAACCGTGGTCTGGGAGTTGCGATAGCCGTACTTTTCTCCGTAAACCAGGGCCGTATCCCAGCTCTCGCGGCTGGCGTCAATCAGGGCGTCGAGTTGGGGCACGGTGAAGGGATCGCCGCTCTGGCGCGATCTGCCGATGTTGTTGACCTCGGCGCGGTGCATGCGGATCACGTCAAGGAATGGCTCGCGGTTGACATAGAAGCCGGGGCAAGCGCCACCCTGATGGCCAACATTGGCGGTTAGCGGAGTTGCCGAGGCGATGGGCGCGCAGTGGGCCGCCATAATGGCCGATTGCAGGTAGGCCTGGCCGGTGAGAATCGCGGTGAGCACGGCGGCCATGTCGCGGCCGGCGTCGGAGTCGTAGGGCAGGCCCATGGACATCAGCAGCGCCCCCAGGTTGGCGTAGCCCAGCCCCAGGGGCCGATAGTCGTGGGAGTTGCGCGCAATCGACTCCGTCGGGTAGCCCGAGTTGTCCACCAGAATCTCCATGGCGGTGATGACCACGGAGATGGCGTGCCGGTAAGCGGGAATGTCGAAGCCGCCCGCCGGATTGACGAACTTCATCAGGTTGAAACTGGCCAGGTTGCAGGCCGAGTTGTCCAGGAACATGTACTCCGAGCAGGGATTGGAGGCGTTGATGCGCGCCGTGTTCTTGCAGGTGTGCCAGCGATTGACGGTGGTGTCGAACTGCATGCCGGGATCGCCGCACTGCCAGGTGGACTCAGCAATCTTGCGCATGATGTCGCGCGCCTTGTAGGTCTCCACCGGCTGATGGTCTTTGACGGTGTAGGTGTTGACTTCGCCGTCGTTCTCGTAGGCGCGCATGAACTCATCGCTCACGCGGACGGAGTTGTTGGCGTTCTGGAAAAATATCGAGGAATAGGCCTCCGAGTCCAGCCCCGAGCCATCATAGCCAGCCTCGATGAGGGTGTAAGCCTTGGCCTCTTCCTTGGCCTTGCACTCGATGAAGTCGACAATATCCGGATGATCCGCGTTCAGAATCGCCATCTTGGCCGCGCGGCGGGTCTTGCCGCCGGATTTGATGACCCCGGCAAAGGCGTCGAGGCCGCGCATGAAGCTCAATGGGCCGCTGGCCGTTCCGCCGCCTGAGACAGATTCCTTGCTGGAACGCAGGGAACTGAAGTTGGTTCCCGTCCCCGAGCCGAATTTGAAGAGCATGGCCTCGGTCCGGGCCAGCTCCATGATGCCGCTCATCGAATCCTCGACAGAGTTAATGAAGCAGGCCGAGCACTGCGGATTGTGGTAGCCGCTGGCCGAGTAACGCACACCGCCGGTTGAGGGGTCCCAGTGCCAGTTCTGCCCCTCTGCATCCGGCTCCAGGCGATCGCAGCCCACGTTGAACCAAACCGGCGAGTTGAAGGCCGCCTTCTGCGTCAGCAGCATATTCGCCAGCTCGTCGTGGAAGATGGTCGCATCTTCGGGGGTGGCAAAGTAGCCGCCGTTTATGCCCCAGTCGCGGATGCTCTCCGCCACACGGCTCACCAGTTGGCGGACGCCGGTCTCCCGCATGGGCGTGCCCAGACGCCCGTGAAGGTACTTCGAGGCCACGATGTTGGTCGCGGTCATCGACCAGTCAGCCGGCACCTCGACATCCTTCTGCTCGAAGATGATGTTGCCCTTCTGATCGGAGATCGACGCCGTGCGCCGCTCCCACTGAACCTCGTCATAAGGGGAGACGCCCTCGGTGGAGAAGCGGCGGGTAAAAGTCAGGCCTCTCTGGGTTTGGGGAGTCTGCTGGGCGGCGGCGGGAGAATGTAACTGGACCTCATTCATGGAATCCTCACAATCGGCAAATACAACTGAAACATCGGCCCCTCACCAGCTCTGAGCTGCTTGGAGAGGGTCAGGGATCATAGGTCAAAGAACGGGAAACGGGGATGAAAAGTACCGCGAGTTCTCTGTTCTTAGCAGCCTCTCGATGGAACTATCACACCGGAGATCGTAACAAACCGTTTAAGGCCGCAGATGAAAAAGTACCTCTGTCGGTTGTGCTTGTCAACAAAAAACCACAACATATAGTGTTTTGTTGGCTTTTCCGGCATCAACTTACTAAACAAAGGCTTTTGCCTGTGGAAAGCTCCAAAGACCCTTGCGGGACGCGGGTTTCCGTTTGTAAAAATTTGCCCAAAAACCGGTGCAACCCCACGGGCCTGTTACGGAACCACCCTATAGACCACAAGCCTAGTCCTCGCCGTGGCCGGGGACAAGGCGCAGAAACGGTGCAGATTGGGGGTATGGCTGTGGGAATTGTGAAGATTCGGTGCCAATTCCCGCAGGAGAGGGCGACAGGGCAAACAGACTACAGCCCCTTACTGCTTGAAGTGCGGCTTGGCTGGAATCATCTGCTGATGGAGGACGCGCACGATGCGAATTCCGCCCGGCTTCAATCGGTAAAAGACGATGTGCTTACCGTGCTCGTGCCTGCGAAGACCGGAACTGATTGCGTCGCAAGGTCTACCCATTCTCGGATTTTCCGCCAGAAGTTGAAAAGAATCTTCAAGCTGGCCCAAATAGCGATCCGTCTGCTGTGGGCCCCATGTGCCGGTTGTATATGCCGCAATCAAATCAATGTCAGTTTGCGCATCGGCGGAAACTACAAAATGCTTCATGAACAAACCGTTCTTTGCGGCAAGCCGTATTTTTCCCGAATCCTTTCAAAGACGCCCTCTTCTGCATCGGGGCTGGCATCTCCCTCGGCAATCGCCGCCCGCAGCACCGCCATCTTCTCCTCATACTCCCGCTCTTCCTTTTCCAGCAGGCGCAATGCCGTGCGCATCACCTCGCTGGCATTGGCGTACTCTCCCGCCTCTACCTTGGCGGTAATGAACTGATCCAGCTTTTCAGGCAGGCTGACATTGCGCGTGGGCATGGGGCACCTCAGCCTGAGTATAGGCTTTTTGGCCAACTTTGCCAAAGCATCTGCGGTGCGGCCAATCTGTCGCTATTCGCTCGCAGGGGCTGCCTTCGGGGAATATTGATTCAAACGCCAGCGGCCCCACGCGATTCGCATGAGGCCGCCGGGCATTTTGGTTGTCCGCCAGAGACGGCGGGTGATTCGCAGGGCGCTAGAGGAACAAGGGCGCCATGACGAAGGTGACCGTGCAGAGAAGCTTGATGAGGACGTGGAGCGAGGGGCCAGCGGTGTCCTTGAAGGGATCGCCGACGGTATCGCCGACCACGGCTGCCTTGTGCGGGTCGGAGCCCTTGCCGCCGTAGGCGCCGGTTTCGATCAGCTTTTTGGCGTTATCCCACGCGCCGCCGCCGTTGTTCATGAAGATGGCGAAGAGGATGCCGCTGATGGTGCCCACCATGAGCAGGCCAGCAACGGACTCGGCCGCCAGGGTGGGATCCTTTACGGTGTTGAAGAATTTGAAGATGAAACCGACCGCAATGGGCACGCCCACGGCCAGCAGGCCGGGAGCCACCATCTGCTTGAGCGCGGCTTTGGCGACCATGTCTACGCAGGCGGCATAGTTGGGCTTGGAGGTTCCTTTCATGATGCCGGGGTCGGCCTTGAACTGGCGGCGAACTTCTTCAATAACCGCGTGGGCGCTCCGGCCGACGGCTTGAATGGCGAGGGAGCTGAAGAGGATGACCAGAGCCGCGCCAATCAGCGAAGCCACAAAGATGGGCGGCTTGGAGAGATCGACGGCACTCAGGCCGGTGAAGGTAGCGTCGGTCTTGCGGACCAGCTCCGTAACCTCGTCGAGGTAGGCGGAGAAGAGCAGGAAGGCAGCCAGCGCCGCCGAGCCGATGGCGTATCCCTTGGTGAGGGCCTTGGTGGTGTTGCCCACCGCATCCAACCGGTCAGTGCGCTTGCGGACTTCTTCGGGCTGATGCGACATTTCGGCGATGCCGCCGGCGTTGTCGGTGATGGGGCCAAAGGTGTCCATGGCCAGGATGTAGGCACAGGTGGACAACATGCCCATGGTGGCGATGGCCGTGCCGAAGAGGCCGGCGCTGGTGCCGTCCACCATCGGCAAGGCGAATTTTCCGCAGTAGAAGCTGCCCAGGATGGCGGCCGAGATGACCACCACCGGCATGGCGGTGGATTCCATCCCTACGGCCAGCCCGGTGATGATGTTGGTAGCCGGGCCGGTCAGCGAGGCCTTGGCGATGGACTTCACCGGGCGATAGCGGTCCTCGGTGTAGTACTGGGTGATCCAGACGAAAATGAAGGACATGGCAATGCCGATCAGGCCAGCATAGAAGAACCATTGCCAGTTTGCCCCCGGGATGTCGCCCAGCAGGTACTTGACGGCGACCCAGAAACCGACGGCGGCGAGAATGGTGGTTACCAGGTAGCCACGATTCAAGGCGGCCATGGGGTCTTCGCTCTCGTTCTTCAATCTGACGATGAAGATGCCGACGATGGAGGCGATGAGGCCGAAGGCGCGGGCCACCAGCGGGAAGAAGATGGCCAGAATGGCCGCGTCCGGATGGCCCACGCTGTTGAGCTTGAGGAAGAGCGCGACGGCCACAATCATGGAGCCGATGTTCTCCGCGGCGGTGGACTCGAACAGGTCGGCGCCACGGCCGGCGCAGTCGCCCACGTTGTCGCCGACAAGGTCGGCGATGACGGCGGGGTTGCGTGGATCATCCTCGGGAATACCGACTTCGACCTTGCCGACCAGGTCGGCGCCCACGTCAGCGGCCTTGGTGTAGATGCCGCCGCCCAACTGCGCGAAGAGGGCGACGAAGCTGGCACCGAAGCCGAAGCCGACGATCTCATAGGGAACGGTTTCCGGGCGGGCCATGCCGCCGAAGGCCAGGAAGATGATTCCCACGCCGAGCAGGGAGAGAGAGACCACCGAGAGGCCGGAGACGGCGCCGCCGCGCAGCGCGATCCGAAGCGCGCCGTTGAGGGTGGTGCGCGCCGCCGATGCCGCCCGCAAGTTGGCGCGGATGGAGACATACATTCCTATAAAACCAGCCAAGCCGGAACAAACCGCGCCGGCAAAGAAGCTGATGACGGTTTTATTTGCCAGATCATGCCCTTTTCCGAGAAAGATGTAGAGGGCATAGATCAGGATCGCCAGAACCACCGAGAGCGTGTAGATGGTTTTGTATTGGCGCTTGAGGAAGGCCTCCGCGCCCTCCTTGATGGCCGCGGCAATTTGTTGCATCGCCGAAGTTCCGGTGTCCGAACCCAGCACCTGGCGCGCGAATAACCAGGCCACGATGAGCGATAGCGTACTCACACCCATAAAAAAGAAGACCCAATACTGTACTGTTGTCACACATCCTCCCAAGCTGAAAATTTGATGATTTACTGCGAACGAATCCGGAAAACGCGATTGATTTCCCGAAAATAGGGCCATTTGAAGGCTATCATCCGTATTCGGCACTGTCGAGTGTCGGCAGTCACAGCTCTATTCGGCGTGGAAAACCACATCGAAGAGCAGCAAGCTCACCGTGGTGAAGATGATGTCGTAGCCGACAAGCATCTTGATCCACAGCGTAGGGTCGCTTTCGCCGGTGAGAATGGCGGTGGTGGCCTGCACCATGGCCAGCAGAGCCGGAATGAAGATGGGAAACAAGATTAGCGAAAGCAGCAGTTCGCGGTTGCGGCTGCGGATGGAGAGCGCGGCAAAAAAGACGCCGTTCGCCACCAGCGCCCATGTGCCCAACGGCAACACAAGCGCCAGCAGCCAGGTCTGGCCCACGATGTGAAGGTTATAAAAAATAAAGAAAAAGGGCGCCAGAATGACCTGAACGATGGAGACAAAAAGAAAATTTGCAATCACTTTTGCCAGGTAGAGTTCCGCGCCGGGTGCGGGCGTCATGCGCTGCGCGTCCATCACCTGGTGGCGAATCTCGCGCGCCCAGGCCTGGTTGAGTGCGCTCACCGAGGCGAACAGGATGGCCACCGAGAGAACTCCGCCCGCTATCTGCTGGGAAAAGGCTCCGCGCGGTTCAAACGCCATCGAGAACAGCACTACTACCAGCAGTGAAAAGAAAAGCATGGAGACAAGGGCGTCCAGCGAGCGCCACTCGATGCGCAACTCTTTGACCAGATGAGTCCACAGGGCGCGGGTCATGGTGCGTGGCCCTCCGCGGTAGTCGATTTGGTCAGGTCGGCGGTCTGGGCCTGTGTGGCGTGGAGATAGTCAGCGGGCGAAAGGATGAGCTGGGTTCCGCGCGTGCCGGCCGAGACGCTGATTTTATCGAATAGAATCGCCGTCTCATCGACGAAGACAGGAAAGGGCTTTTTCGCGCCGAAGACCGTGACCCCACCGCGAATGTAGCCGGTGAGCGGCTGCACGTCTTTGACTGGAACCATTTCCGCTTTGCGCAGGCCTGCGGCGCGAGCCAGCTTCTTGAAGTCCAGCTCGGCGTTACCGGGAATGACGGCGAAGATATAGGAATCCACTCCCGCGGTGGTCAGCAACGTTTTGAAGACCTGCTCGGGCGGCATTCCGATTTTTTTGGCAACGGAGATAGCCGACAAATCGTCAGGATCAACTTCGTACTCCTGGAGTGCGAAGGGAATGCCGAGAGATTCGAGGATGCGCGCACCGTTGGTCTTCATCGCATGGGCCTCCCAGGCTCCCCACCCCAGCGGCGAAGACCTGTCGCTGGGGACCCCGGCTCCAATGAAGCCACTCGTCCGGCGTGAAGGGTGAGCACATAGTCGGCGATAGGCGCGGCCATCTCGCGCTGATGGGTCGTCAGGACAATCGTGCGGTTGCCCTGGCGAAACCGGGCGAGCAACTCGACCATCTGATGGGCGCTGGCGACGTCCATGTTGGAGAAGGGCTCGTCGAGGAGCAGCAGTTCGGGAACGGAAAGCAGTACGCGAGCCAGCGATGTGCGCTGCTTCATCCCCTGCGAATATTGGCCCAAAATACGGTCGAGCGCGGGGTCCAGGCCCACCTGGCGCAGGACCTCGGAGGGCGTAAGGCAAGCGCGGCCGGGATAAAGGCTGGCGAAGTAGCGCAGATTTTCCTCGGCGGTCAGTTCGTCATAGAGCATGGGGGCGTGGCTCATGTAGCCGATGCGTTCGCGCTCCTCATGGGGTTCGTAATTGCCGAAGACACGGACGGTTCCGAAGCTGGGGCGGAGCAGGCCGGCCAGAATCCGCAGCAGAGTGGATTTGCCCGCGCCGTTTTCGCCCAGCAAAACGTAGCAGCGCCCTTGCTCCAACTCGACCGAAACCTGGCGCAACGCGGCAAAGGAGCCGAAGAGCTTGGAGACGCCATCGAGGCAGGCGCAAACAGTCGAACTGGGTGTCTCGGATGCGGGAGCAGTCATTGCGATGAGTTGGCAGTTTTGGACGTTGCCGCGGCAGGCGCGGCGGCAGGTTGCGCTCCCGGCTGAGCCGGAGCGTACTTGCTGGCGCACTTGGCTTGCAGCACCGTCGCGTGGAAGACGCCGTCGCGGCCGTACGTGCCTTCAGCAAGAGCCTGGGCATCGTCCTTGAAGGTGTCTGGCGGCGGCTCGGAACCTTTGTAGTTGACCGTGAGCAGGCGGCCAGCGGCGGCCTTGGGCGTGTGGCTCTCAAACTCATTCAAAACAAAGGTTACGTGGGTGCCGCTCTGCTCGATGGAGCCGGGCACAACGAAGCCTTCGACGCGCAACTGGCTGTGATAGGCCTTGTCGCCCATCGCGCCCAGTTCGGGGATGGTGACGTAGTAGCTCTTGCTGGCGCCGATGCCGGACAAGGCCAGCCAGAAAATAGTGCCCAAAATGAGGGTTACGCCCACAAGGACAGATACCGAGACGCCAAGAATCATGGGCGTCCGGGATTTGCTGCGTGGAGAGTCAGGGGAAGTTTTCATCGTCACCCCTAACGATACGAGCCAGACATGGCGCGGGTCAACCTATCATGCGGAAACACGTTCGAGCCGCTTGAGACGGGGGAGCGCATGGATTGCTTTCCCGGCTTCCTGCTCGGCCACGCGTAAATCGTAAATGCTTTGCAGATTGAGCCAGAACTGCGGGCTGGTGCCGAAGAAATGAGCCAGGCGTAGGGCAGTGTCACCGGTAATGCCACGTTGCCCGTTCAGGATGGCGGTGATGCGATTGGGCGGTACATCCAGCTTGCGCGCCAACTCAGAGGCGCTCATGCCCAATTCGTGCAGCTCCTCAGCCAATTGTTCTCCAGGATGGATGGTGGTGATGGACATGGGGTTCTCCTAGTGATAATCGACAATCTCAACGTTGGATGGGCCTGAATCCGTATCTGGCCACTCAAAACAGATTCTCCACTGGTCGTTGATGCGGATGCTGAATTGCCCTTTGCGATCACCGGCCAGAGCTTCAAATCGATTACCAGGCAACGCAGCAAGGTCTTTGAGTGTTTCCGCCGCATCCAATCGGTCGAGCTTCAATCGAGCAGATCGTTCAATGCCTTCGAAGGCTTTTTCACGCATCCCAACCGCAAAGTTTCTTGTGCGCTTGTCTCGATAGCCTGTAATCATGTTCTAGTATGCTCTCCGTTACGCGTTACGTCAAGGGTATATTTGACCAGGCTTATCGCGCTCCTTCCAGTGTCTGCGCGGCCCGCGTGAGCGCCTGGGTCAGCACCGTCAACTGCTGAGTTGCCCGTGGCTGATCCTTGCTGTCAATGGCCTCGTTGACGCCGGGAATCACCACCGCCGCGTAGCCGGTGTACTCGCCGGGAGCAAAGATGGTGTGCCGGTACCAGGGGCGGTTGGGCAGTCCGGCCTCGGAGGTGAGATCGGTTTCAGTTTGACGGAGGGCCCAGTTGAGTTTGCCGTGATCGCCGGTTGCAGCGACTTGCAATCCATGAACACGCTCGGCCGCGGAGGAAAGGCGCGCAGCAGCAGCTTGCGCCGGGCCAAAGTCCAGCGAGAGGCCCTGATCTCTGGCTTTTTGTTTGGCAGCTTCAATATAGGAGCTGATTTCACGAGCGTAGGCCACGTAGTCGTAGGGCAGCACATCGGCATCGGCCATGCGCAGTGCCTCCAGGCCGAAGACGCGAGCCATCTCCTGCAAATAAACAAACTTTGGGTCGGCGTTTTGCGTATACCAGGCGTAGTTGTCGAAGACGGAATGATAAACGCCGTACGGTCCGCCGGAACTGATGTCGGTGGAGGGCACGCCAACGTGCTGGAAGAAGGGCGTGAAGTCGGAGCCGGAGCCGAGATCGCCCACGTACACATCATCACCGGCTACCTGTGGTGCGTTGGAGCGGCGGCGCTCATTCCCGCCAGCGGAGTTGATCCTCCATTGCTGATAGACCGTCCCGCCCAGCGGGCTGGGAATTGAGCGCGTCAGCTCGCGGAGAAATACTTTGAGCGAGGGAACGGCGGCGGCGGAAAAATCCGGCCCAGCGACGGCCACATCGGTGTTGAAGTAGGCCACGGCGTGTTCGAGCGCCTTGGCGTTCTGCTCCACCCACTCCGTTGAGCCGACCAGACCCTCTTCCTCGGCGTCCCAACTGCAAATGACAATCGTCCGCTTAGGCCGCCAGCCCTGTTTCAGCAGCTCGCCGAATCCGTGAACCGATTCGAGCATGGCCGCGGTGCCGCTGGAGGGATCGACGGCGCCGTAAACCCAGGCGTCGCGGTGATTGCCGATGACCACCCAATCGTTGGGGTACTCGGAGCCTTTGATCTTGCCGATAACGTCCCAGATGATGCGGCGCTGATAGTCCTGCACGGAGACCAGGTGAACCTTGACGCTTCCCTGCCCTCCAATGTGATAACGGAAGCCCAGCCCTCCCTGCCATCCCTGCGGCGCGACGGGACCTTGCAAGGCTTGCAGGATGGGCGCGGCATCGTGGTAGCTGATGGGAATGGAGATGATGCGGGGCTGGCTGCCGTAGGGCGAGACGCGGGCCGAATCGGGCAGATCCAGGGTCGAGGCCACGCCCGGTGTCTCCGGGTCGCCCGGATACTCGAACATATATTGCACCGAGCCGTACTGAATTGCCGTCTCCGGCCGCCACGGCCCCCTGGGGTAAACATCGCCCTTGGTGAAGCCATCGTCCTGCGGATCGGAGTAGATCAGCACGCCGGCGGCTCCGCGCTGCTCGGCGATGAAGACCTTCACGCCGCGGAAATTGCCGCCGTAGCGCGCCAATACGATTTTGCCTTTCAGGTCGATGTGCCGAGCGGCAAGCAGATCAAAGTCTTCCAGCCGGCCGTAGTTGGCGTAGACCACCTCGGCGGTTACGTCGCCGGAGCCGGAGGAACCGTTGAAGGGCATCACCACGCGGGGGTTGTCCTGATAAGGATCGCCCTCGACGTGCTCCCGTGTCGGGCCGCTCATCAGCAGCTTGCCGCTGGAGTCACGAGCCTCCACGCGCACTACCCTGGGCTGGTTCAGGAGCACGCGATAAGGGACATTCTTCGTCTCCAGGCCGGCGGCGCGAAACTTCCGCGCCACGTATTCAGCAGTCCTGCGGTCCTCGGGGGTCGCGGCCAGATGCGGCTCGGCGGTAAGCGTCTTCAGGTGCTGGCCTGCCAGCTTTGCATCGGGAACGGCCAGAAACTTCTCCTCGATCTTTGCCTGTGCTGTAAAGTCCGCGTAGCCGAAAACCGCGGGCTGAACGGCGGATTGGGCGCCGAGCGGCCGGGAAATAAAAGTGGATGGAATCAGCGCCAGAAAAAGCAGTGAGGAAAGCGGCTTACGCAACATCATGAGCAGAACCTCTTTCAGAGTGAATGCGGAGTTCTTCCCCTTGTACATTACATATATTTTGCTTGAATTCAGGCATTATCCCGCAGCCGTTCAGCCGCGCCCGGGGCGCAAACTCTCCAGATGGCTCGTATCGATTGGCTCAGGATTCTCGAATTCGGGAAACACCGGCAGACCGGCCCGCAGGCCGCTCCACTCCTCTGCCACCACGATGCTGTTCTGCGGATGACCTGGCTGGTAGCGCGCCGAGCAGGGAAAGCCAGCCCGCACCTGGGCCGCATCCACACGGCTGAGCAGCTCGGTAATGTCCTGAGAAGACTCATAGTCCACGCCGCCGATGCGATAGCTGTACAGCAACAACGTCAGGTTGCGCGCCGGCGCGTTCTTGGATTTGGCTGCGGCCTCAACCTCGCAGATGTCCAGCAACATGCCGTCTACAACGCGTCCGGAGTGGGAGAGGAAATGGCGGCGCGCGCGCTCCCGTGCTTCCGGCGAGGGGCCCCTGCGCAGCAGAAGCCAGAAACCCGCCACAAGAAGCAAGACTGTAACGGCCGCGGCGGCGGCAATCTCCCACGTGTTAGCGCTAATTTGAGTCATTCAAAACGGGACACTACTCCTAAAGTCCCAAACTAGAGAATACCTCAGCGAACTCAGGATGAAGCCGGATGGGCTGTGAATCGGCTCCGCTTTCACCTCGCTGCAACCACGGCTCTCGCCTGCGATATACTTTTGACTGCATCTTGATGGAGTTTTTCGCCGCAAGATGCCATGTTTTCAGAGGTTTTGTTATGGCTTTTCGCAAAAATCCCGTTGTGTCGCCTGATTCCCAAAATCGTGACCGGTCTCGTGATCAGTCACGAGATCAATCGAGCAACACGATTCGTTCCACCACCGTGATCTGCGTGCGGCGCAACGGCAAGGTGGTGATGGCCGCCGATGGCCAGGTCACGCTCGGCGACCACGTGCTGAAACATTCGGCCAACAAGATTCGCCGCCTTTACCAGGACAAGATTCTGGCCGGGTTTGCCGGCTCCACGGCCGACGCCTTCTCGCTCTTTGCGCGCTTCGAGTCCAAGCTGGAGCAGTATGCCGGCAACCTCAACCGCTCGGCCGTCGAGCTGGCCAAGGATTGGCGCACCGACAAGATGCTGCGCAATTTGGAGGCCCTGCTGGTGGTAGCCGATGCCGGGCAGACGTTTTTGATCTCCGGGTCTGGCGACGTGATTGATCCCGACGAGCCTTTGGCCGCCATCGGCTCCGGCGGACCGTACGCCACCGCCGCCGCCCGCGCGCTGATGGAGAACACCGACCTGGGCGCACGCGAGATCGCGGAAAAGGCCATGCAGATTGCCGGGGAAATCTGCATCTACACTAACCACCACGTCACCATTGAGGAGTTGAAGAGCTAGCGGCAATGACCACTCGCATCCAACTCCATACCGCGGAGTCAGCCGACCGCGATGCTGTCTTCCGGCTGGCACAGAGCTTTGCCACCAGCTTTAACGTGGAGGCGGAGAGCTTTGGACGGGTTTTCAATGAGCTTTTGCAGTCACAGGACGCGCGTTTGCTCGTGGCGATGATTGACAATATTGTGGTGGGGTATTTGCTGGGTTTCGATCATCCAGCGTTTTTCGCCAACGGCCGCGTGGCCTGGGTGGAAGAAATCATGGTGGAACCTAACCAGCGCCGCCGCGGCATCGGCCGGATCTTAATGGCGGAATTTGAGCATTGGGCCGCCAGCCGTAACGCACGACTCATTGCCTTGGCGACGCGCCGCGCCGATCATTTTTATCGCAGCCTCGGCTACGAAGAATCGGCCACGTATTTCCGCAGGATGTTGGAAACCGAACACGTCGCCTACAACAGATCTTAAGGATCGACTGACAGAAAAATGGCCATATACCTGCCCGCATCCGCCGAAGAACAAGAGCTCTCGCTGGACGAGCTGACGCCGCGCGAAATTGTCACCGAGCTTGACAAGCACGTCGTCGGCCAGAAGGCCGCCAAGCGCGCCGTGGCTATCGCGCTCAGGAATCGCCAGCGCCGCCAGAAGCTGCCGCCGGACATCGCCGACGACATCATGCCCAAAAACATCATCATGATCGGGCCGACCGGCGTGGGCAAGACGGAGATTGCGCGCCGTCTGGCCAAGCTGACCGGCTCGCCGTTTCTGAAAGTGGAAGCCTCCAAGTTTACCGAGGTAGGTTACGTGGGCCGCGATGTGGAGTCGATGATACGCGACCTGGTGGAGATCGCCATCGACATGGTGCGCGAGGAGCGGCTGGAAGAGGTGGAAGATCGCGCGGAGATGAACGCCGAGGAGCGCCTATTGGATGTGCTGCTGCCGCCTCCGCCGCCAACGCCGCCCGCGCAGGAGGGCCAGCTTACGCTGCCCGGAACGGAAAGCTATCAGCGCTCCCGCGAAAAGATGCGCCAGCAGTTCCGCGAGGGCAAGCTCGACGAGCGCATGGTGGAGCTGGATGTGCGTGAGCGCGGCATGCCGCAGTTCGGCATCATCAGCAACCAGAGCCTTGAGGACATGGAGATGAACCTCAGGGATATGCTGCCCAATATCTTCGGCGGCGGCACCAAGAAGCGCAAGATGAAGGTGGCTGATGCATTTGATTACCTGGTCGATGAGGAAGAAGGCCGCTTGATCGACATGGATTCCGTAAACCGCGCGGCGGTGGAGCGGGTTGAATCCAACGGCATCGTCTTTCTCGATGAGATCGACAAGATTGCCGGACGCGAGAGCGGCCACGGGCCCGATGTTTCGCGCGAGGGCGTGCAGCGCGACATTCTGCCCATTGTGGAGGGAACCACGGTCAACACGCGCTACGGCATGGTGCGCACCGATCACATTCTCTTCATCGCTGCCGGCGCATTCCATGTCTCCAAGCCCAGCGATCTGATTCCCGAGTTGCAAGGGCGCTTTCCCATCCGTGTCGAATTGAAGTCGCTCACCGTCGATGACTTTCTGCGCATTCTCACCGAGCCCAAGGCTTCGCTCACCAAGCAATACTCGGCGCTGCTGGAGACCGAGGGCGTGAAGCTGGAGTATTCACCGGAGGCCTTGCGCGAGATGGCGGAGTTTGCCTTCAAGGTGAATGAGCAAACCGAAAACATCGGCGCACGAAGGTTGCACACCATCATGGAGCGGGTGCTGGAGGATGTGAGCTTCCTGGCGCCCGACGTGATTCGCCGCGTGCCCGACGAAGCGGCTGCCGCGGCGCTGAAGGAAGCCATCAAGAACGAGTCTTCCACGCCTTTACCCTACGAGGAGCGTACGACACCGGCCGGCCCGGAAAAGGTCTTCCTCATCGACGCCGAGTACGTCAAGCAGATGGTTGCTTCCATCGTGAAGGACCAGGATTTGTCGCGCTATATCCTGTAACTCAGTTGCAAGCAGCTCGACCGGTTCACCACTTATACTTCCCCAAACCATGAATGATAGTAACTAGCGGAACTCTGATAGATTGATTGGCGTCATAGACGATGAAGATTTTAGACAAGATGGAGGAAAGCATGAGCCGGAAGTTGCGCATGGGGATGGTGGGCGGCGGGCCGGGCGCATTCATCGGGCCGGTGCACCGCATGGCGGCCGAACTGGACGGCCGGATTGAGCTTGTGGCCGGGGCATTTTCGCAGTCGGCGGAGAAATCGCGGTCGGCGGGCGCGAGTTTTGGCATCGATGCGGGCCGGGCCTATGCGGACTACAAGCAGATGCTCGCAGCCGAGAGCAAGCGGGACGATGGAATCGATTTTGTGGTGATTGTCACCCCCAATCATCTGCACCTACCGGTAGCCACGGCCGCATTGGAAGCGGGAATTGCGGTGATGAGCGACAAGCCGGCCACAGCTACCTATGAAGAGGCTATGAAGCTGGAGGCGGTAGTCGCCAAGGCCGGACTGCCCTATGGACTGACCCATACCTATGCCGGCTATGGAATGGTGCGCGAGGCGCGGGCCATCTGCGCCAGCGGAAAGCTGGGCACGATTCGCAAGGTCGCCGTCGAATATCTGCAAGGCTGGTTGAGCGAGCCGCTAGAAAAGAAAGGGCAGAAACAGGCGGTGTGGCGTTGCGATCCGGCGCTGAACGGACCGGGAGGATGCATCGGGGACATCGGGACGCATGCTTTTCACATGCTGGAGTATGTGACGGGGCTGGACGTGACGGGCATCAACGCCACGCTGCGCTCGGTGGTGGAAGGGCGGCAACTGGATGATGATTGCAACGCGTTTGTGCGGCTGGAAAATGACGCAACGGGCACGCTGATGGCATCTCAGGTGGCGGCGGGTGAATTGAACGATCTGCGCCTGCGCGTGTATGGCGAAAAAGGCTCGATCGATTGGCGGCAGCAGGATCCCAATCGGCTGATTGTGAAACTGCTCGACGGGCCGGAAGAGATTCACCACGCGGCCACGGGTTACCTAGGGCAGGATGCGAAGGCTGTAATGCGCATTCCCGCGGGGCATCCGGAGGGATATATCGAGGCCTTTGCGGTGCTGTACAGGGAGTTTGCCGATGGCCTGGCGGCGTGGCGCGCGGGCAAGCCAAACCCACTGCCCGCGACTTTGCCGGGAATTCGCGCCGGAGTGCGCGGAATGCGATTCATTGAGCGGGCCATTGAAAGCGATAAACGGCAAGCCTGGGTTGAATTCTAGTATTTGGTGGTTGCGGAGCGATAGAAGATGAAAACAATCAAGGGACCGGGAATTTTTCTGGCGCAGTTTGCAGACGACAAAACGCCGTTTAATTCGCTGGGCGGAATGGCGGATTGGGTTGCAGGCTTGGGATTTACCGGCGTGCAGATTCCAACCTGGGACCGGCGGCTCTTCGACTTGAAGCTGGCGGCCGAGAGCCAGAGCTACTGCGACGAAGTGCTTGGGGTGGTCGGACTGGCAGGACTTTGCGTTACTGAACTCGCCACACACCTGCAGGGTCAACTGGTGGCGACGCATCCGGCCTATGACGTGCTGTTCGCGGATTTTGCGCCGCCAGAGCTGGCGCTTGACCACGCTGGCCGGCAGGCATGGGCGGTTCAGCAGATGCAATGGGCGGCAAAGGCCAGCCAGAAACTCGGCCTGAAGGCGCACGCTACCTTCTCCGGAGCGCTCGCCTGGCCGTTCATCTATCCGTGGCCCCAGCGGCCGGAGGGTCTGATCGCCGAAGCCTTCGCGGAGCTGGGACGGCGCTGGCTGCCGATCCTTCAGGCCTTCGACGAGGCAGGCGTGGATCTCTGCTTTGAACTGCATCCCTGCGAGGATTTGCACGATGGCGCGAGCTTCGAGAGGTTTCTCGGCGTCGTGGGAGAACACCGGCGAGCAAACATTCTCTATGACCCAAGCCACATGATTCTTCAGCAGATGGATTACCTGGAATTCCTCGACCTGTATCACGAGCGCATTCGTGCCTTCCATGTAAAGGACGCGGAGTTCCGGCCGAGCGGGCGGAGCGGCGTCTACGGCGGCTACCAGGATTGGATCGACAGACCGGGGCGCTTTCGTTCGCTGGGTGACGGCCAGATTGATTTTCATTCCATCTTCAGCAAGATGGCGCAATACGATTACCCCGGCTGGGCGGTACTGGAGTGGGAGTGCTGTCTGAAGCATCCGGAGGATGGGGCGGCGGAAGGAGCAAAGTTCATCCGCGAGCGCATCATCCGCGTGACCGATCGCGCCTTCGACGATTTTGCCGGAGGAGGCGCGGATGAGCAGAAGAATCGCCGGATTCTTGGCTTGAGCTAAGAGGCCGCGTGACAAGCACGAGCCTCCATACGCATCCATGATGTAAACTCAAGCAACGAGTTTGGTTTTCTCCGTTGTAAACCCGGCTGCAAGCTGCTCTGCCGGCGCATGACTCAAACTTCCCCATGTGTCTGAGGTTGCAATGCAATTCATGAGAGTACCGTGCAGGTCAACCTGCCTCCTTCTGGCTGCCTGCGCACCTGCGGCCTTCGCGCAAGCGCCGCCTGCTGCTCCGTCCACTCCACTTCCTCATCCCACCGAGACGATGGTGGTTCTCGGTTCGGCGGTTCCCGTGCCCCTGGCTGAGTCTTCCGTCTCGGTCGTGGTGCTGCCCGTCGAAGGCAAGACTCTCACGCTGGAGTCGCCGCAAGAGTTGCTGCGCCAGGATTCGTCAGTCTTCCTCGAGGAGCGCGGCGCGGGCGGCGGACAAGCCGACCTGGTGTTGCGCGGCGGAACCTTCGAGCAGGCCCTGGTGCTGTTGAATGGCTTTCGCATTGACGACAGCCAGACCGCGCATCACAATCTTGACCTGCCCATTCCTCTCGATGCTATGGACTCGATTCAAGTGCTGCATGGCGCGGGATCCACGCTGCATGGCGCGGACGCGCTGAGTGGCGTCGTCGACTTTATCACCGCCGCGCCCTCCGCGAACTCGCTGCATCTTCGCTCTGGCTATGGCAGCTTCGACGAGAACGAAGAGTCGCTTCTGGCCGCCCTGGCGCGCAAGCAGTGGAGCAGCCGCCTAACCGCAAACCGCAATTTCTCCACCGGCTTCATGCCCGACCGCGATTACCGCAACGAAGACGCTTCTTCAGAAAGCTGGATTAGTTCTCGGCTCGGCATCTCCGACCTGCTCTTTGCCGCGAGCGATCGCTCCTTCGGCGCAAATCAGTTTTACGGACCTTATAACTCATGGGAACGAACCAAAGGATGGCTTGCCTCCGGACGTCAGGAGTTAGGCAGCCGCACCGTGGCCGCATTTGGTTATCGCCGCCACACCGATGAGTTTGTCCTGCTGCGCAATGATCCGTCGGTCTATGAAAACAACCACATCGACGGCTCCTGGCAGGCCTCTTTGCGCCACACCCTTCCAGTCGCTAACTCATCGGTGCTCTTATTCGGGTTGGAATCGGACGGGGACAGCATTCATAGCAACAATCTCGGCCTTCATGCGCGCAATCGCGGCGCAGGTTATGCGGACCTCGACCTGAAGCCCACTAAGTCGCGCTGGAAGTTATCCGCCGGATTGCGCGAGGAGTTATTCTCCGGCGGACTGCAATCCGCGCTCGCGCCTCACTTAGCCGGCAGTCTGCGCCTGACTAATCAGCTCAAACTGCGCGCCAGCGGCGGTTACGGTTTTCGTTTGCCGACTTATACTGACCTGTATTACTCCGATCCGGCAACTATCGGCAATCCGAATCTGAAACCTGAGTCGGCCTGGTCAGGCGAAGCTGGCGCCGATTGGGCCATATCCCATCTGACGCTCTCCGCCACTGGATTCTATAACCGCCAGCACGAAACCATCGACTATCTCCGCACCGCGTCGTTGCCTAATTCCCTTCTGCCCGCGGATTGCACCGTCAACACCTGGTGCGCAGCCAACTTGAGCGGCTTGCGCTTTGCTGGAGTCGAGTCTTCCGCAACCTGGGTTCCAACCACGGGACAGAAGATACAACTTGCGTGGACTTCAGTAATCGGCGCGCAGCCGCCCTTGAACGGCCTGCAATCCGAGTATGCCTTGAACTATCCGGTTCAGAATCTTCGCGCCACCTGGACGGTCACGCTGAAACACGCTCTAACTATCACTAACTCCGTCGCATTGACTAAGACCTATCAGCAGCCCGGCAACACGCCGTGGAACGCTAACCCATATCCCGTGTGGAACGCCGCTGTGACGCGCGACGCAGGGAAGTTACGCCCCTATCTACGCCTCGCGAATCTGAGTAACACCGGCTATCAGGAGATCAACGGAGTCAACATGCAGGGCCGCTCCATCATCGGCGGCGTTTCCCTCTGGCTGGGGCGCTGATTTTTTCCACAAAGATTCTATGTGACATTCGCAATATTCTGATAGCCTGTTCTTGTACCTCGCGAGTCCGCGCGCTCGAACGATTGAGCGGGCTCTACCTGCACTCTCCAGCTCTTGAGGGAATGTGGATGGGGGCGCAGCAAAGCGGTTCTCCAATATACTTGCCTTCGTCTGCTTTTACGATGTGGCTTTTTCTTGAGGAAAAAGCCACTCAGCAGAATTGCTTCAAGTAGTGAGTATTGGGGAACCGCTTGAGCACACCGGGAAGGTGTGCGTGCGCTTCGCATTCACACCGCCTTCCCTCGATTCCATTCAATACAAAACAAAAGGAGAGAATTCATGAGCAATCCAGCACTGCACCACAAGATCACCTACGTCGAGTTCACCACCACCGACATCGAGCGAACCAAGAAGTTTTACTCCACTGTTTTCGGCTGGAGCTTCAAGGATTGGGGCCCGGATTACATCGATTGTAGAGCGGATGTTTCCGGCATCGCCATCGGCTTCGCCAAGGGCGCGCCGCAACAAGTGCAGCCTAAATTCGCGCCACTTGTGGTGCTCTATTCAGCGGACCTGAAGGCCACCGAAGCGGCAATCACCGCCGCAGGCGGCAGCGTCGTTGTGCCTACCTTTGAATTTCCCGGCGGGCGGCGCTTCCACTTCTCCGATGGCGCGGGCAACCTGCTTGGCGTTTGGTCTGAGTAAACGCTCTCTCAGGCGGGATTCTTGTTTTCCAACTCGGCCAGGCGCTGGGCAAGCAGAGCTTCCAGCTTGACCAGCGCCGCCGAGAAGCCCTCAATGCCTTCCTTCAGCTTATCGGTGGCCATGCGGTCGGCGGCATGCATCGTGTCAAACGCTGCCTTGTCCATGGCAATCTTTTTGATGGGCAACGTGCGGGCCACATCGGGCGAGAGTTTGCGCGGCAACTCACCCACGGTAGCCTCAAGCTCGGCCAGCAGATGCGGCGAGATAGTCAGCAGGTCGCATCCAGCTAACTCCGTAATCTCGCCAATGTTACGAAAGCTCGCGCCCATGATCTGCGTCTTCACGCCAAACTTCTTGTAGTAGTTATAGACCGTAGTTACCGACTTCACGCCGGGATCGTCCGCGCCATGGAAATCCTTGCCGGTATCTTTCTTGTACCAATCGAGGATGCGGCCCACAAAGGGCGAGACGAGCGTGACACCGGCCTCGGCCGCCGCGATGGCCTGGTGCAATCCGAAGAGCAAGGTCAGGTTGCAGTGGATTCCCTCGCGCTCCAGCACTTCGGCGGCGCGGATGCCCTCCCAGGTGGAGGCGATCTTGACCAGCACGCGCTCGTGGCCTATGCCCTCGGCGTTGTATTGCTTGATGATCGAGCGCGCCTGCGCGATGGTCGCCTGTGTGTCGTAGGAGAGGCGCGCGTCGACTTCAGTGGATACGCGCCCCGGAACAATAGCCAGAATCTTTTTGCCGAAGGCGATGGCCAGCCGCTGAAATGCGAGGTTGGCAATGGCCGCATCGCTTGCGCCCGCGCCCAGTTCCTTGCGCGCGGCAAGCAACACGCCATCCACAATAGGCCGGTACTGCGGCAACTGCGCCGCGGCTGTAATCAGCGAGGGATTAGTGGTCGCATCCTGAGGGCGAAACACCTCCATCGCCTCAATGTCGCCCGTATCGGCAACAACAATCGTGTAGCTGCGCAACTGTTCCAATAAATTCTGCGACATGATACCTCCAGGGGAATCGGAAGTTCACGGCTGCAAGAGCCATTGGCTCCAGTGTAACGCTGCTTCAATTAATCTGACAATCAAGGATGCGAATGCAGCATTCAGGCTCAGCTCTCCTCCGACTGGAATGTGTTGGCCAGCACGCCTAATCCGGGGATGCTGATTTCCACAGAATCCCCAGCCTTGAGCGGGCCCACTCCGGAGGGGGTTCCGGTCAGCACCAGGTCGCCTGCCTCCAGAGTCATCACGGCGCTGATGTAGGCGAGTAGCCTGGGAATCGAAAAGATGAAGTCCCGGGTCGACCCCTGCTGGCGCAGCTCGCCGTTGACGCGCGTCTCCAGCGTCAGTCCGGCCTCGGGGTCCAGCTCGTCGCTCACCACAGGGCCCACAGGACAAAATGTATCGAAGCCCTTGGCGCGGGTCCACTGGTCATCCTTGTTTTGCAGGTCGCGGGCGGTCACGTCGTTGGCCAGCGTGTAGCCGCGCACCGCGAGGCGCCAATCATCTTTTTTCAGGTTGCGCGTGCGGCGGCCGATGACCACAACCAACTCGCCTTCATAGTCCACGCGCTCCGAAGCGGCGGGCATGCGCACCACGCCTCCCGGCCGGTTCAGCGCTGAGATCGGTTTGAGAAAAATCAGCGGTTCGGCGGGCAGCTCGCTGCCCATCTCCTTCACATGGTCGCTATAATTGCGCCCCACGCAGACAATCTTCGATGGCGTGACCGGCGCCAGCAGATCGGCGGCGTTCAACGGCATCGGTTCAAAGTTGAAACTCCAGGAAGTCTCCCGCCCATGCTCCAATCGGAAGGCGCGGTCCTCTTCGGGAGCTTCGATCAGGCACGCGATCCACGGCTCGCCTTCGCGATCTTCCACCGCGCCGTAGTGGGTTTGACCCTCGAAGAGAAAACGGCAATATCTCAAGGCAACTCCTGCCATGCGCTGCAAATGGCCGTCATGGGTTAGGCACCGACTCCTCGGTCTCCGCAGAGCGTGCGCTTTCGTTTCCGCCCTGGTCGATGGAACTGACAGCGTAGTGGTAGCTGTGTCCAGGTTGAACCTGCGCATCGTGGAAGGCCGGAGGAACCAGCGGCCCGGCGGGTGAGATGCGCTGCCACCCGCCGTCACCCTCCCGGCGATAGACAACGTATCCGGCCAGGTCGGGGTCGGTGACCGGCTGCCAGCTTAAATCGATTGCATTCCCCACGCCGTTGTCGCCCGTGGTGGCTACGGCGGCTAAACCGGTGGGCACAGTAGGCGGAAAGATGTCCCGGACCTCGACGCGAACCGGCGCGGAAAGCTCGCCGGCCAACTCCAGCGTCTTGCCCTCTACCGTGACCCGGAGCACGCGCTGGGCGCGGTACTCATAGACCTGGCCTAAGTGGATGCTGTTGTCCAGGGCGCGACAACTTCCCTTTTCTGCTTCCGGCACGCAGGAGTCCACCAGTAGGTTCTGCTCCACCGGCTCAGGTTGCGGCGTCAGCAATCCTTGTTGACCTTGATGTGTTTTAGCCGGCGGCGGGGTCAGCAGCTTGCGGTGCAGCCGGATGGCGGACGTTTCCTGCGCGGCAGTTTCCAAAGGCGCCCAGCGCAACACCACGCCGCTCTTGCTTATCTCGGCAGAGAGACCCGCCACCGGCGCGGGCGCTTCCCCGGCCAGCACCACGGCGGCGTTCGAAAGGCCCGCCGAGCGGCCGTTGTGGTTCCTCAGTTCGACAAAGTAACTAAGCGGGCGCGGCGCTCCGGTGGACAACTCAACAGGCAGCGTCTCGGTAAACGAGCCCACCGCCCCTGGAACGAACAACAGCTCGCCGCCCGCCGCGGCGCAGTTGCCGCCAGTCGTGGTGCAGTTGCCACCGGCCACACCGCAGGTGCTGCGGCAAACGTATGCCGCCACACTGCCCTTCAGCAGCAGCTTGTCCGTACTCTTTTTGGGCATGGTCCAGGTAAGCGTCACTTGGTTGCCCGTGCGGCTGGCGGCCAAGTCGGCCACCGGGAGCGGCAGCTTCAGCGAGGGCGGTTGCGGCGCGGCCGGCGTTCCGCAGCCAGTCAAGGCCAACCCTGCGGCCAGCGCGGCTGTCAGACCAGCGGCAGCCAGCCCGGCTGCATACGTGGTCGGTAACGCGGCGCTTGGCATTCTTTCCATCATATTCATTGCCCTCCCAGTCTAGAGCATTGCCGGGGATACTGCCGGATCATGGATTCATTACAGCTTTCGCAGCCGCGCGCAGGCGTCGTCCAGCTCGTCGTCTTTTTTGGCGAAGCAGAAGCGCAGCAGGTTTTCTCCGTGACCGGGGCGGAAGAAAGCGGAACCAGCGACGGCGGCTACTCCGGTTGTGGCCAGCAGGCGGCGTGCTTTTTCGGCGGTGGTCGTTCCGGGGATGTGCCCAGCGCCGGCCAGCACGTAGTAAGCGCCGGAAGGGGCGCTCGCTTCAAAGCCTGCATCGCGCAGGGCCGAGAGAATGCGGGCGCGCTTGGATTGGTGGTCGTTGGCTAACTGCGCATAAAAGCCGGGCGGAAGCTGCTCCAGGCCGGCGGCGGCGCCGTACTGCAGGGCCGAGGGAGCGCAGACGTAGGTCAGATCGTGGAAATAACTCATTGCGCCTATCCAGCGGGCGTCGGCGCAGACGTAGCCCAGACGCCAGCCGGTGACCGAAAAAGTTTTGCTGAAGCCGGAAATCATGATCGTCCGCTCGCGCATTCCCGGCAGCGTTACGGGCGGGATGTGTTGCGCGCCGTCGTAGATGAAGTATTCGTAGATTTCATCGGTGATGAGGAACAGGCCGTGCTCCTGAACGATCTCTGCGATGGCTTCGGTCTCTGCGCGGGAGAAGACCTTGCCACAGGGGTTGGCGGGCGTGTTGAGCAGCAGGGCGCGGGTGCGGGGAGTGATGGCGGCGCGCAGAGCGCCGAGATCGAGCGCGAAATCCGGCTCGGCCAGCGGGACAAAGACTGGAATCACGCGCAGCGACTTGAGTGTAGCTACGTGGTAGCCATAAAAGGGCTCGAAGATCAGAACTTCGTCGCCGGGATTGAGAAGGGCCATGGCGGCGGCGTGCAGGCCGGCGGTGGCGCCGGAGGAGACCAGCACTTCGCTCTCCGGGTCGTAGTCCAGGCAGTAGTCGCGCTTCTGCTTCGCGGAGATCGCGTTGCGCAGACGGCCGATGCCGTCCAGGCGGGTATAGATGTTTTGCCCATCGCGGATCGCCTGAATCGCGCCCTCCACGACCGCAGCGGGAACCGGAGTATCGCAAATGCCCTGAGCCAGATTGATGCCGCCGACGCGGTCGCACTCCAGCGTCATGGCGCGAATCTCAGACTGGATGGCGGCGGGGGCAAGCTGGCTGAGGGCGAGACGGGACGTGGCGGCTGGATTGGGCATCGGCATGATCCTTGTGCTTTTATCTTACAGAGTGGATCAATTCAGGCGAAGCAGGAGGCCAGCGCGTAAAATTTATCTTGAATGCATGAACTTTCCCTCGTGACCAGCATTGTGGAGACGGTGACCGAGACGCTGGCGGCATATCCTGCGGCGCGGGTGCTCGAAGTCAGGCTGCGCGTGGGCGTCCTGGCCTCGGTAATTCCCGAGTCGCTGGAGTTCTGCTGGGGCATCGCCAGCGAGGGAACGCCGCTGCAGGGCTCGCGACTGGTGATTAACCTGCTGCCGGTGGTGGTGCATTGCGAATCCTGCGGCCAGGATGTCGAGCTGGAGGGGGTGCAGAGCTTCCGCTGCCCGCGTTGCGGCGAGCCTTGCAGCGATATGCGCCAGGGCCGTGAGCTGGAAATTGATTCGATTGAGATTGAAGATGGCGAGGAAAAGAAATGATGTTACAGATTAAGGTGTCGCTATGACGACACGAATTGTCGAACTGCGGCGGGGGATTCTAAAGAAAAACGATGAGCTGGCGGCGGAATTGCGTGCGCGCTTCACGACTGCGGGCGTGCTGGTGTTGAACCTGGTCTCCAGCCCCGGCACGGGCAAAACCGCCTTCCTGGAGCGGACGCTGAAGGAGGTGCTTGCGCACGGCTCTCGTGCCGCAGCACTTGTGGGAGATTTAGAAACCGACAACGACGCGCGGCGGCTCGCCGCAAGCGGCGCTCCCGTCCGCCAGATCAATACTCACGGCATCTGCCACCTGGACGCGGAGATGATCGGCAAGCACCTTGACGGCTGGGAGGGCGTGGAACTGAGCGGCCTCGACTATCTGTTTATCGAGAATGTGGGCAACCTGGTTTGCCCGTCGAGCTACGACCTGGGCGAGAAGATTCGCGTGGTTCTGCTCAGCGTCACCGAGGGCGAGGATAAGCCGCTGAAGTACCCCACGCTCTTCAACTCCGCCGACGCCGCGGTCATCACCAAAATGGACATTGCCGAGGCGTGCGGCTTCGACCGCACACTGGCGCTTAGGAATATCAATGAGATACGGCCGGGGATCAGGATTTTTGAGACCTCGGCCAAGACCGGCGCGGGGATGGAGGATTGGTTGGAGTACTTGGCGGCTAAACGGTCAAGACGAAGCTAAGTACCGGTTATTTGTGATTTAAATCACCCCAAATGCGCCCCAAACCCGGCATAATAGAGAGACTATGTGTCTAGCGATACCGGGAAAAGTCGAGGAAATCACCACTGAGGGCGATCTCCGCATTGGGCGGGTGAACTTTGGCGGCATCGTCAAGCGCGTTTGCCTGGACTACGTGCCCGAGGTCCAGGTGGGCGACTATACCATTGTCCACGTTGGCTTTGCGCTCTCCAAGATCGACGAGGAGACGGCGTTGCAGACGCTGGAAGACTTCCGTGCGATGGGCATGCTGGACCAGGAACTGGGCAGCGAGGATGAGGCCTTCGCGCGGGCCGCTGCGGCGCCGCAATATCCGTGTCCGGATTGCCACCCCAACGACGAAGACCTGTCGTTGGGGACCCCGGTTCGCAGCTGCACCAGCCAATGAAGTACCTCACCGAGTTCCGCAACGGCGAGATCGCGCAGAGGATGGCGCGGGAGGTTCACTCCGTCGCCACGCGGCCGTGGAAGATCATGGAGGTCTGTGGCGGGCAGACGCACTCCATCATTAAGAATGGCATCGACCAGATGCTTCCTGCCGGCATCGAGATGATTCATGGGCCGGGCTGCCCGGTTTGCGTGACGCCGCTGGAGTTGATCGACAAGGCGCTGGCGATTGCCGCCCAGCCCGGCGTCATCTTTTGCTCCTTCGGCGATATGCTGCGCGTCCCCGGCACCGAAGGAGATTTATTCCAAGTGAAGGGCGCGGGCGGCGATGTGCGCGTCGTCTACTCCCCTTTGGACGCCGTTGAGCTGGCTGTTAAAAATCCTGACAAGCAAATTGTTTTCTTTGGCGTGGGCTTTGAGACCACCGCTCCTGCCAATGCGATGAGCGTGCACGTAGCCAAGCGGCGCGGGCTGAAGAATTTTTCCCTGCTGGTTTCGCATGTTTTGGTGCCGCCGGCGATTGAAGCGATTCTTAGCGCGCCGGAGCGCAGGATAGACGGCTTTCTCCTCGCCGGGCACGTGTGCAGCGTGATGGGCTATTGGGAGTATCCGCCGCTGGCAGAAAAATACAAGGTGCCGATGGTAGTCACCGGCTTTGAACCGCTCGACCTGCTGGACGGGATTCGACGCTGCGTAACTCAGTTGGAGGCCGGCCGCCACGAGGTGGAAAATGCATATGAGCGCATCGTCACTTTCGAGGGCAACAAGGCCGCACAGAAACTGCTGGCTGAAGTTTTTGAAGTCACCGACCGGGCGTGGCGGGGAATTGGCGTCATTCCAAAGAGCGGCTGGCGGCTGAGCGAGCCTTATCGCGCCTTCGACGCCGAGCTACGTTTTCAGATTTCCGGCATTCGCACACAAGAGTCGCCGCTTTGCCGCTCTGGAGATGTGCTGCGCGGAGCGATCAAACCTGCCGAGTGCGCGGCCTTCGGCAAACAATGCACGCCACGGCATCCGCTGGGCGCGACGATGGTCTCCAGCGAGGGAGCCTGCGCGGCTTACTACAACTACGGACGGTTTTTGTCGGCGGAGGAGCTGGCTGGGGCGGGGTCAACATTGTCCAAGCAGTAAGATGATTTGGAGGAGCATTTCAGCCATCTTCGGAATAAATGGAGGTACGGCCAGTTATGAGAAGTAACATCGAAAAGCTTGTGAGTCTTAATCTCAATGGAGTAGCGCCAAAGGCAGCAAACGCCGCAAGTAACGCTTTGCAGAATTTCCTCAATTCAGAAGATCGGAAACACGTACAGGAAAGTTCAGTGTTTATCAGTTTTGCGTTTGAAACTAAACTTGTTTCTGATCCGTTTGAGCACAGCAACGAGAATCCACCTCGACCAGATATACTCACACATATCAATGACAGCGAATACTTCTTTGAACTCGGTGAGATCACGGATGAATCACTTGCAATAAGCATCGCAGATGCTATTAAGACAAAAAAGGTCTCCGGCTGTGCGCTCTCACAAGAGGAACCGCTTGCAAAGATGTTGAAACAGAAATGTGAAAAACCGTATGAGACGGGTAGCGCTCCGGTGGACCTATTGCTTTATTACTGGAGACAGGGTCCCTACAAAGAAACCATCGACAAGTACTTGAACAAAAATTGCCTTGAAATCGAAAAGCTACACCTCAATAGCCAATTTGTCAAAATATGGATCTACGATATGAAGTCTGAATCAGTTCTTTGGAAAGCAGAAAGAAAAAAAGATTGAATGTAATGTCTTCGTTCCCTATCAAAGAAGAATGAACAGGAATCATAATATGGTTGATGATTTGCAATTCGCAACACCGGATTTTGCGAACTGGTCGTGTCCGCTGCCGCTGGCCGATTATCCCACAATCGTGATGGGCCACGGCGGAGGAGGCAAGCTCGGCAACGAGTTGGTGGAGCACCTCTTTCTGCCCGCCTTCCGCAATCCGGAGCTGGAATATCTAGGCGACGCGGCGGTGCTCGAATTGGGCGGCAGCAGGCTGGCGATGAGTACCGATTCGTATGTCGTGCAGCCGTTGTTTTTTCCCGGCGGTTCCATCGGCGAGCTGGCGGTCAACGGCACGGTGAACGATCTGGCCGTCTCCGGCGCAGAGCCGAAGTTCATGAGCGCCAGCTTCATCCTGGAAGAAGGCTTTCCGCTGGCGCAGTTGGCGGCGATTGTCGAGGCGATGGCGCGGGCAGCAGCGACAGCAGGCGTGAAGATTGTCACCGGTGACACCAAGGTCGTGGAGCGCGGCCACGGCGACGGCTGCTACATCAACACGGCGGGCATTGGACTGCTGCGACCGGGAATTACCGTCGGCCCGCATCGCGCACAGCCTGGCGACGCAATTCTCATCTCCGGAACCATCGGTGACCATGGCATGGCCATCATGAGCGTGCGCGAGGGACTGGAGTTTGAGAGCCAGATTCGCTCCGATTGCGCGGCGCTGAACGGGATGATCGCCGAGGTTCTGGCAGCGGCTGGCGCGGCCATTCACGCCATGCGCGACCCCACGCGGGGCGGCCTAGCTTCCACGCTCAATGAGATTGCCGCGGCTTCAGGAGTCGGCATGGAGATCGACGAGCCCAGTTTGCCGGTACGCCCCGAAGTGCAGTCCGCCTGCGAGCTGCTCGGACTCGACCCGGTCTACGTAGCCAACGAAGGCAAGGCGGTTTTTTTCGTTGCGCCTGAAGCCGCCGAGCAAGTTCTCCAAATCCTGCGCGCGCATTCGCTGGGCAAGGACGCCGTCCGCATCGGCACGGTAACCGCTGAGCATAAGCGCATGCTGGTAGCTCGCACCGCAATGGGCGCTAATCGCGTGATTCCGATTCAGATTGGCGAGCAGTTGCCGCGCATTTGCTAGGTTTTCTTGATCGAGGCTATTTCTATTCAGACAAGGATCGAGACCTGAGACACCAGGCTTCATTCTCCTCAGCCAACCAGCTCGAAGGCCTGGCGGATGCGGTCGGGGAGGCTGGCTGGCTCGCCGGCAAGCTTGGCACTGAGTTCCAGCACAATTGCGGGCGGCGCGGCAAGCTTGTTGAGGGCCGCTGCCGCGGCAGGCCAGTCGATGGAGCCGTCACCGGGCAACAGATGCTCGTCCTTCATGCCGTGGTTGTCGTGGGCGTGGACCTGAACGATCCGCCCGCCCAGCGTGGCAATGGACGCGGGCACGCCAACCGTCATGTGAGCGTGGCCCAGGTCGAGGCAGACACCAATCTGGTCCAGGTGGCCAGTCTCCAGAATTTCAACCAGATGCTCGGGCGTTGTGGGCGCGCTGAGCAGGTTCTCGACGAGCGGGCGCACGCCCAGTGGGCGGGCGAAAGCGCCCAGGTGTTCGAGAGCCGTAAGGGCGTACTCGACGGTGCGCGGCGACCATTCATCGCCCTTATCGCCCAGGTGAACGACCAGGTTGCGGAAGGGAATCTGCTCTGCGGTTTCCAGAGCCCGCTTGATCTCGTCCATGGCCTCGATGCGGCGGCTTTTCTCCGCGTGCAGCAGGTTGAGTGCGGATAAACCGGCGCGGCCCATCTCCCCATCGGCAAAGATCGGCGCGTGCATTGACCAGGCGGAGAGCGCGCTGGATCGGAACCAGGCGGCCAACTCAGCCACATGCTCGCGGCTGGTGTAGTCGAAGTGCTGGCGCGCAGCAAATAGCTCTATCGCTTCCGCGCCCCACTGGCCGGCCAGCTCCAGCAATCCGGCGTGCAGGCGCTGGTTCACGAACAGGTGCGTCGACAAAACCCGTAGCTTGGCCACAGACTTCCCCGGCGCCGCAAGCTGAGAATCATGCCAACCCGGCGCTCCTCCCATTGTTGCATCTTTGCAACAACTTACGGCAAACCAGATCTTGCGGATGAAGCTATGCTGAGGCGGCTTGAAGCCTGCCAGAATGCTCAACGGAACTTTCCTACTCTGCATTTTTGATAATACTGACAGCATTTTTGATAATTTCAAAGCAAATCAATCAGATGCGAGCAATAGTGAATAGATTCGTCTTAGAAATCCGGGGATAATATAGAAAACTTGTGTCATTGTGCTCGAACCTGGGGTATAAAAGGGGAGTGCACTTCGATATCTCTACAGAAATACCCCGGGCCTAATCGCGGAAGGGACAGATCAATCAAATGGCGGGTATGACCCAGGTACGGTTTGATCCGGCAGCTTTCCTGGCAGAAGCCGGGTTGGGGAGGCGGATTGTCCGATTGAATCCCAAGGAGGCTTTTTTCTCCCAGGGCGATCCAGCCGATTGTGTCTTCTATATACAGAGCGGTCGCGCGAAACTCACGGTAATCTCGAAAGAGGGCAAAGGGGCGACCATCGCGCTGCTCACGACAGGCGACTTTGTGGGCGAGGATTCGATGGCGGGAACGCCGGGGTTGCGGATGGCGACGGCCACCGCTATCACCCCATGTTCCGCGCTCAAGATCGAGCGGGCGGAGATGGTCCGCGTGATGCACGAGGAACACGCCTTCAGCGACCTGTTTTTGAAGTTTCTGCTGGAGCGCAGCATGAGAACCCAAGCGGACCTGGTCGATCAACTTTTTAATTCCAGCGAGAAGCGGCTGGCGCGAATTCTGCTGTTGATGGCGGATTTTGGACAGCCCGGCGAACCCGAGTCTCTGATTCCCAAGATCTCGCAGGAGACACTGGCAGAGATGATCGGGACCACGCGGTCGCGCGTCAGCTTCTTCATGAATCGCTTTCGCAAGCTGGGTTTTATCGACTATAACGGCGGCATTAAAGTACACAAATCCCTATTGAATGTGGTTCTCCACGACTAAAATTGTCTTCCCCTGTAGGCAAGCTTTCTCAAACCTAAAAAGCAATACCTGCGGCCCTCTGGGAGAGTCACAGGATTGCTGAGAGAAACAATAAACACAGACTGGGAATGATCTACATATATATCAGCCAACTCGCCAGGAGTATCCGGCGCATAGATCGCGTGGACCCTGGCGAGGGGAGTTCGGATCAACCGTTGCGCGGCACGGTGAATCATCCGACCTTACGTGCCGTCGCTCAAATATGCAGGAAGCCACACTTTGTGGAGTGCAGGCTCTTTCCCATGGCGCGTCTGAGCAATTTTTGCTCATTATGAAACGATTGCCATACTGAATGGCCAATCCCCCTCCCCGTCGTGAACAACCCTGCCATGCCGTGCTACCCTTCCGTGTGGAGCTGCAACGGGAGGGACTTGTGCGAATTTCTTTGCCGCAACTGGCCGCCATCGGACTTGGCCTTGGACTCAGCATTGGTTTAACCGCGCAGACGCCGGCGCCTGGCGGGCAAGCCGCTAAACCCGCTGTGGTGGCATCTTCAAAGCCTGCGATACATACGCTGGCAACCGGGGAAGCTGACAATCCGGTAGCCGACCCCAGGGCTGTCGTCACCGTGGGCAAGGCGAGATTTACCGTGCTGACGCCGCAGTTGATCCGCATGGAGTGGGCAGCGGATGGGAAGTTTGAGGATCATGCTTCGTTTGTTTTTTTGAATAGAAGGCTGCCGGTGCCGAAGTTCGAAGTCACCATGACTGGAGGAACCAGCGTACCGGTCAATCAGCGTCGCCACGGACTGACCATAAAGACCTCGGCGATCACGCTTCAATATTCACCCATTGCGGTAACAGAATCTGGCTCGGAAGGCCGCTTCACCGCTGATAATCTCTCGATTGAACTCAAGGTAGACGGCGAGCCCGTCGTCTGGCATCCCGGCGATACCGATCCGGACAATCTGCAAGGAACCACGCGCACGCTGGACGGCGCGCTGGGCTCGAAGACCGTGGAGCCGATTGAGCCGGGGCTCATTTCGCGCTCCGGCTGGGCGCTGGTAGACGATTCGACAAGACCACTCTTCGACTCAGCCGACTTCAGCTTCCAGCAGGGCGAAAAAAGTCCATGGCCGTGGGTTCTGCCGCGTCCCGCCGGAGAGCGCCCCGGAGCCTATCAGGATTGGTACTTCTTCGGTTACGGCCACGACTACAAGAAGGCGCTGGGCGATTTTGTGCGCGTGGCCGGGCGCATTCCGCTGCCGCCGCGTTTTGCTTTCGGAGCGTGGTGGTCGCGCTACTGGGATTACAGCGATCAGGAACTCGACGAGCTGGTGCGCGGCTTCCACGAGAACGATGTGCCGCTGGACGTTTTGGTCATCGACATGGGCTGGCACATTAGCAAAGAGCAGCTCCTGGCAGCGGGCGAGACCGATCAATCGGGCCATGATCTGGGCTGGACCGGCTACACATGGAACAAGCTGCTCTTTCCTGACCCGGATGATTTTCTGGCCAGGATGCACGCCGAGGGGCTGAAGATAACCCTCAACCTGCATCCGGCCTCTGGAGTGCAGCCATGGGAGGCAGCCTACCCCGCCATGGCCAAGGCGATGGGCATCGATCCGGCCACCAGAAAATATGTGCCCTTCGACATCACCGACAAAAAGTTCGCCACCAATTATATGAACCTGCTGCATCATCCGCTGGAGCGGCAGGGTATCGACTTCTGGTGGCTAGACTGGCAGCAGGAGCAACGCACCAAAATCCCCGGCGTGATGCCCACCTGGTGGCTGAACTACGTACACTTTACCGACCAGCAACGCGAGGGCAAGCGGCCGCTGCTCTTCCATCGCTGGGGCGGGCTGGGCAATCACCGCTACCAGATCGGTTTCTCCGGCGACACCATATCGGTGTGGGATTCGCTGGCCTTCCAGCCGTGGTTCACCGCAACCGCCGCCAATGTGGGCTACGCCTACTGGAGCCACGACATCGGCGGCCACATGCCCGGAGCCGTGGAGCCGGAACTCTTTACGCGCTGGGTGCAGTTTGGCGCCTTCAGCCCGATTCTGCGCACCCACACCACCAAGAACCCCGAAAGCGAGCGCCGCGTCTGGGCCTATCCGGAGCCTTACTCGTCCATCCTGCGTTCCACCTTCCAGCTTCGCTATGCGCTGCAACCTTATATCTATACCGAGGCACGGCGCACATACGACAGCGGCGTGGCCTTCTTCCGGCCGCTCTACTACGACTGGCCTAAGGAGGATGCCGCATATATCAGCAAGGGCGAGTATATCTTCGGCGATCAGATGCTGGCGGCCCCTGTGACTGCGCCCGCCGACAAAATCAGCGGCTTGGCCACGGAAACCGTGTGGCTGCCTAAAGGCGAGTGGATCGAGTGGCCCACGGGCAAGCATTTTTCCGGACCGGCTACATTCGAGCACAGCTTCACCATCGGCGAGACGCCCGTCTACCTGCGCGCCGGAGCGATTGTGCCCATGCAGCCGCCCATGCGCTACACCGGCGAAAAGCCAGTGGACCCGCTGATTGTGAATGTGTGGCCGCTGGAGCCGGGGACGGATTCGAGCTACTCGGTCTATGAGGACTCCGGCGTCTCAGTCGACTACCAGCGCGGCGTATTTGCGCGTACGCCGATCAAGGCCACGCAAACCGGCGATATTCTCAAAGTCGAGATCGGCCCCGTTGTGGGCAGCTATCCAAAAATGCCGCAGACCCGCGGCTTCGAGCTGCGTCTGCCCGCCGACTGGCCACCCGCCGCGGTTACTGTCAACGGCGTTGCGGTCAAGCGTGCCGGGCCAACGGGCAAGGGCGGTTGGTCCTTCGAGGGCAACACGCTGACCACGGTAATTCCCGTGCCCATCCAGAACGTCGCATCTAAAGTGACTATCGAGGTGCGCCGCGCCCCCGGCCTCATCACTCGCCGCAATGAGCTGGACGGTTTTGCCGGAGCCATGACTCGTCTGCGCGGCGCTTACGACGCCATGCACCAGACCTGGCCGGTCTCCGATCCGCCGGACGTGCTCATCGATGCCATGCAAACCGGCGACCGCCTCAGTTATCACCCTGAAAATGCGCAGCAGGAGATGGCCCGCTTCCACGATCTGCTGCCCAAGGCGCAAGCGGCAATCGCCCAGATCCGCGCCACCTTCGCTCCGCGCATGGAAGAGTATGCCAAGCGGCTGATGGCCAGCAATTGGCGGCCTGCGAGCGCAGACATGGAAGCAGAGAAGCAGCGCCGTCTGGACGCCGTGGCTCGTGCTGAGCGGCTGGTGACGGAGGCCGGCAAGTAAGCTGGACTATGGACTAGGCGCTGGAGTTTGTTCTCCGCGCGCCGCATCGTTCGTGCCCGCGCTGAGCAGGTTGGCCAGCAACCGGTAAGCCCCCGGCACTAACTCCGGAAGCTGGCGATAGAGCGCATAGGCAACATAGATATACGTTCCCTTGCCGGGATGCGCCACCAGCAGTCCGCCGCGTTGCGCCTCCTGGCCGGGGTCGGCGGTTTCGGTCAGCGCCGTGTAGCGCGCGTCCCAGCTATCGAGAAAGGAGTGGCCGCGCTCCTCGACCCAACCGTCGAAGTCCGCATCGCCGATAGCGTTGGGCCAGCGAAGCAAGGGATTCGCAGGATCGAGCAACTTCACCGGAGCAGTTTCATCCACCACGCGCTCCGCCATGCGTCCCATTGAGAGTGGAAATGGCGCGGGGAAGTTGCCGCTCTGGTACTGGACTATCAGAGTCCCTCCGCGGCGTACGAACTCGTCGAGGCGTGGCTGTGCCGCAGTCAGCTCGGGGCGCGCGGAGTAGGCGCGAATGCCGATGACGATTACGTTCCACGCGGAGAGATCGCCCGCAGTCAGCTCCGAGGCCGTAAGCAGGTGCACCGCGCAGCCCAGCCCCTCGATGGCCTCGGGGACCATATCGCCGGTGCCCATCACGTAGCCGATGCGCAGCCCGGTGGCCAGCTTCACGTCCACCTTGCGTGTTTTCAACTGAGCGGGCTTGTATAGGTTGTAGGGACGCAGGCCGGTGTAGCCAATGCTCTGCCAGCCGGTCTTGTAATCGTGACCGCCGGAGTGGGCGACAGCTTCGATGTTATACGCACCAGTCGTTGCTCCATCTGGCGTGACGGAAAACAGAATTGGCTCCGTGTCGCCCGCGCTCTCGCGATGAAACCGCGCCTCCGCCGGTTGAGATGTCCATCCGGCAGGCAATTCCAGTGCAATTGTTCCCTCGGCCGCCGCCTGGGTATGAACCGTCACCCGCACGGGCAGCGACGAGCCGTCCAGCGGCAGAATGCGCGCCTCCGGCTCCATGCGCACGCCGATGGCCGGCGTCACCACCAGCGGCTCATAGACGCCGCCCACGCCGGGAACGCGCTGCAGCGTCTGGACGACCTGACCAATGCGAATAGGCAGGCCGTCAAAGGTAAACTCCACCCAGGCCGACAACGGATAAGGCGCAAAGGAGCGCAAGCGCCACTCCGGATGGGTGAGATCGTAGTAGGGCTGCTCGATGGAGGGACGCGTGAAGTAGGGCTGGGTGGGCTGTGCATCAGCGGGAAGTGTCAACTTGTAGATTGCATCATGTGCAATGTAGTCGGGTAGCAATTCATTGGCCGCTATGGCTGTAGCAATCGTTTCACCTTGTTGCCAGCCTGCTGGTTCAAACCAGATACGCGTAACTTTTACGCCTGTGTGCGCCAATGTATGAACCCGCACATTGAAACTGTCACCTGGCACTACAGACTTCGGAGTTTCATCGGCCGAGTCACCACGTAATCCACCGATCTCAATTTTTGCCAAATTCGTGCGAAAAGCGATTACATCGAGTCCAAGTATATTCGCGAGAAATTCCTGAAATTGATCGATCTTTACATCGAGTTCGAAGAGAAGATTGTATTTAATATCTTTGCTGAGATCGCTCGTGCGCACTTTTTCACGGAGCTTTATGAAGTTACTGTACATATTTTTCACTCTATCCCTTGGTTTGTCTTGAATATCCGGGCATTGTACTTTTACAGACTCATCGTCCACCTCCTTTTTAAGTTGTTCAAGTCCCTCGACAAGCCACGCTGGCGGATGCGGATCAGCCAAATCTATCAATCCATCGAGGGACGTATGAATGCATACTTTTCCGTTGTCGAACAGCCCAAACATATCTCCTGAGCCGCTCCAGCACTCACGATACTTTGATGCATTCGCTCGCTTCGCAACAGCCCATAGGTGATACCTCGTCGTGGCCGGACCGCTTAAAGCTGTGTTCGCGCCGTTATTCTGCGATTTCTGCTGACCCCATCCCTCGCGCGCAATCTGCATATAGCTGCGTCCCAACGCCGGGTCTAGAGAGCCCACCTGAATCGTCACGTCCGTCGAAGGAGCGCCCTCGATCCACTCGCCGGTCACGTAATTTTTAAAGCGCGCAGGGGCCCACTTACCTGTCGCGTAGTCGAACATCTTTCCGTCTTTGATAGGCGCAAACGGAACCATGGAGTAGACGGCCAGCGGCTGCCAGGGTTGCAAACCGTCCTTCAACTGCTCGGGAAAAACTTTGGGGTCGCCGGCCGCCTTGAAAACCTCCTGCGCAATTTCGCCGGAGACCTGATGGTGTCCGTGGCCGTCGCTCACGCCGCCGACGAAGGTGGAGACAATCACCTGCGGCCGCTCGCGCCTGGCGGCCAGCACGGCATCGTAAAGCACGCGCTCGTGACCCCATTTGGCGAAGGACTCCTCCTGCGTTTTAGAGAAGCCGAAGTCCGCCTCCGTGCCCCACAGCTGCCTGACTCCGTAATACTCGTCTGCCTTCAGCAGTTCGTTGGTGCGAATCAGGCCAAGCGCGTCGTCGAGGTCGGCGGACATAACGTTTTGCCCGCCCTCGCCGCGGGTTAGTGTCAGCAGCGTCACGCGCGCGCCCAGGCCGCGGCTAAGGTAGGTCAGCAGAGCGCCGTCTTCATCATCCGGATGGGCGACGATCATCATCACGCTGGCGGTGGTTCCCAGGCGCTTTAGCGATTGCCCCAGCGCCGCGGCGCCGCGATCCTCCGGCAAGGGGAGCGCAATCTCGCTGGCCTCGCGCATCGGGATCGGCGCAAGCACGCTCCCCTGCGGCGTAAATTGTTGCGCGGCCTGCAATGCAGATTGCTGTGCCGCCACACCAACAGGGCCTGCCCCCGCCAGCATCAGCCCCGCAAGGGCAGCGCCCACAACTACTCGTTGAACTCTCAAGGCAAGAATCATACTTCCCGTCAGTGTACAATCCGGGGAGCGAAACTGCCTCATGTCTCTCGCCTCGTCCATCGCCGCCCCTACCCTCCAGCGCCGCATCGGCCTGCGCTCCGCCGTGGCCTTCAACATGCTGGAGATGATCGGCGTCGGCCCCTTCATTACGCTCCCTCTGGTCATCGCCGCGGCGGGCTACCGGCTCTCGGTATGGGCCTGGGTGCTGGGCGCGGTCATCGCCGTCGCCGACGGCCTGGTCTGGGCCGAACTGGGCGCGGCCTTCCCGCGCGCTGGCGGCTCTTATGCTTTTCTGCGCGAGATCTACGGCCCTGAGCGCGCCGGCAAATGGCTCAGCTTTCTCTACGTCTGGCAGGTCAGCTTCACCGCGCCGCTGGCCATCGCCTCAGGCTGCATCGGCCTATCGAGCTTTCTCGCCTGGTTTTGGCCGGGACTGGACCGCGCTCCCTTCGCCGCCCTGCCCACGCTCCACTTCACCAACTTCGCCGCCGCCGCTGCTTGCCTGCTGGTCACGGCGCTGCTCTATCGCAATCTCAGTTCCATTACGCGGCTGGCCTGGCTGCTCTTCGCCGGAGTGCTGGCGGCCATCGCCGGAGTCATTGTCTCCGGCTTTGCACACGGTTGGCAGATGCCCGCCTCGCCCGCGTTGCCTTTGAGCCTGTCGCTGGGCGGCCTGGCCCAAGCCACGCTGCTGACGACGTATTGCTTCTGGGGCTACTACAACATCTGTTTTCTCGGCGGAGAGGTGCGCAGGCCGGAGCGGACCATCCCCCGCGCCATTCTGCTCTCGGTCCTGTTCGTTGCGGCTTTTTACGTGGCCATGAACCTGGCCTCGCTGCCTGCGATGCGCGATTTTGGGCGCGACGCCGCCTCTCACGTCTCCGCGGGCGAAACCGTCCGACTGCAATTGGTGGCCGACATCGCCCGCTCCGCTTTTGGCAGCGTGGCCGGCCGCCTGATGGCCGCGCTCATCGTCTGGACTGCCTTCGCATCCGTCTTCTCGCTGCTGCTTGGCTACTCCCGCGTGCCCTACGCCGCCGCGCGCGACGGCAATTACTTCCGCTCTCTCGCCGTCCTCCATCCGCGCTACAACATTCCCCACCGCTCGCTGGTCGCCCTCGGCCTGATCGCAACGGCCTTCTGTTTCTTTTCACTTGAACAGGTCATCACCATGCTGGTCATCACCCGCATCCTGCTGCAATTCTTCCTGCAACATGTGGGCGTTATTTTGCTCCGCATCCAGCGGCCTGAACTTACACGGCCCTTCCGTATGCCGCTCTATCCGCTGCCTCCGCTGGTCGCCATGGCCGGCTTTCTCTTCATGCTGGTCAACCGCAGCCACGCTCTCGGAGGCCTGGCCATTGCCGCCGCCATCGCGCTCTCCGGCACATTGATCTACTTCATCCGAGCCCGCCTTCTAGGCCAATGGCCGTTTGCGCTGACAAAGTAGGCTATGCCGTGCTTGATCAATCGAATTGCAGCGATGTCTGCGCCACCGGGCGGTAGCTCATGCGATGCAGCGGCGTCGGCCCCAGCCGGGCCAGCGCGGCTATATGCTCCGGCGAGCCATAACCCTTGTGCCGCGCCAGGCCGTAGCCGGGATACTCTCCGTCCAGCTCCACCAGCAACCGGTCGCGATAAACCTTGGCCAGAACGCTGGCCGCAGCGATGGAAAAACTGGTCCCATCGCCCCGAACGACAGCCCTCTGCGGGCAATCCCAATCAATCGTGTCGCGGCCGTCGATGAGCAGAAAATCCGGACTGAGCGCCAGTTGCTCCACGGCGCGGCGCATGGCCAGCAACGACGCCTGGCGAATGTTAATGCGGTCGATGGTCTCCGCGTCCACCTCGGCGATGGCGAAGGCGACGGCATTCATGCGAATCACCGCGTCCAGCTCCGTGCGCTTTTTCGCCGATAGCTTCTTCGAGTCAGTCAGGCCTTCGAGACTGCAGCCCTTGGGAAGAATGACTGCGGCCGCAACCACCGGACCAAAGAGCGGCCCGCGCCCCGCCTCGTCCACTCCGGCAATACGCCGCGCCCCGCGCCCGCGCGCGTCCTCTTCCAGCGTCCAACCGCAAACCGGAGCCTTGGCCATGGTTTCAGTATAGAAAGATGGATGGCAGCGCCGCGGTGTCTTCAACTGCGCGGTCCGGCCCTGCCCAGCGCCCGCCCTGCTGGAGTAATCTGGTTGCTCAGGAGAATGTTGCCGAAGATGCGCAAACTGTACCGCTTTTCCTTCGCTGTTCTGGCCGTTTTTGCCCTTCCCGCCGCGCTGCTTCGCGCCCAGCCAGCGGCTCCCGACGCGCCCCAGGAAGACTACGTCCGCGCCCATTACACCAAGTACGAGTTCCGCATTCCGATGCGCGACGGCAAGCGGCTGTTTACGGCGGTCTATGTGCCCAAGGATGCCGCCGACGGCCCTTACCCATTTTTGATGGACCGCACTCCCTACAGCGTCGCTCCCTACGGCGAGGACCAGTATCCCCGCCATCTGGGTCCCTCCGAGGAGTTCGAGAAAAGCGGCTACATCTTTGTCTACCAGGATGTGCGCGGGCGCTGGATGAGCGAGGGCGATTATCAGGAGATGCGTCCGCACATCGACGACAAGAAGTCGCCCGCCGACGTGGACGACTCCTCCGACACCTACGACACCATCGAGTTTCTGCTCAAACACGTCCCCAACAACAACGGCAAAGTGGGCATCTGGGGAATCTCCTATCCCGGCTTCTACACCTCGGCGTCCATTATTGACTCGCATCCCGCGCTTGTGGCCGCCAGCCCGCAGGCGCCCATGACCGACCTCTTCATGGGAGACGATGCCTATCACGGCGGGGCCTTCATGCTCAGCGCCAACTTCAGCTTCTACTCCTTCTTCAAGCCGCAGGAGAACCCGCTCACCCCTAAACCATCCATTCCCTTCGACTACGGCACCCCCGACAGTTACAAGTTCTATCTCCAGGCCGGAAACATCGCCAACCTCTATAAGAAGGACTCCAACTGGCTCTTCAACGACCAGGCCAGGCACGATACTTATGACAGTTACTGGCAGGCCCGCGATCTCTCGCGCCACATGAAGAACGTGCGCTGCGCAGTACTGGTGGTAGGCGGCTGGTACGACGCCGAGGATTTAAGCGGACCCTACAAGACCTTCTACGCCATCCGCAAGTTCAACCCCAAGACGCCCGCCACGCTGGTCGAAGGCCCATGGGTGCATGGCGGCTGGTCGCGCAGCGATGGCTCTCGCCTCGGCGATGTGCAGTTCAACTCCAGGACCGCCGAGTACTTCCGCGCCCACATCCAGTTCCCGTTCTTTGAGCATTACCTGAAGGGCAAGGGCGAGGCGCAGCCCAAGGCTGTGGTCTTCGAGACGGGCACGGATGTGTGGCGCAGCTTTGATTCCTGGCCGCCCAAGGCAGCCGCACCCAAAACGCTCTACTTTCACGCCGGCGGCAAGCTCAGCTTCGATCCGCCCACCGAGCAGAGCGGCGTGGACGAGTATGTGAGCGATCCCAGCCATCCCGTCCCGTTTGTGGGCTACACCACCGACACCGTTCCCCAGCGCTACATGGTGGACGACCAGCGTTTCGCCAGCTACCGGCCCGACGTGCTCGTCTACCAGACCGATCCTCTTGAAGAGGATGTGACCATCGCCGGGCCCATCTCGCCCAAACTGAAGATCGCCAGCTCCGGCACGGACTCGGATTTCGACGTAAAGCTCATCGACGTATATCCGGAAAACTATCCCGACCCCGAGGATACACCGCGCGGCAACAAGCGCATTCTGGATGAGCCGCCGCTGCACATGGGCGGCTACCAGCAACTGCTGCGCGGGGAACCCTTCCGGGCCAAGTTCCGTAACAGTTGGGAGAAGCCGGAGCCGTTGACGCCGGGCAAAGAAACCGAAATCGATTTCACCATGCCCGATCTCTTCCACACCTTCCGCCGCGGCCACCGCATCATGGTCCAGGTGCAGAGTTCATGGTTCCCATTGACCGATCGCAATCCGCAAACCTTCACCGATATTCCCAGCGCGAAGCCGGAGGAGTTTCAAAAAGCCACCGAACAAATCTTTCGTCAAAAGGACGCCGCCAGCGGCGTCGAAGTGCTGGTCATGCCGAACAACTAGCTTCTGGTTTTTAGCTGCCAGCCTCTGGCTTTCTTTTCGCGAATGTCAGGCAGTAGTTAGAAGCTATTAGCTGGAAGCTGCATTTCAACCCATGAGGACTTCAATGTTTACTTCAAGAATTCGCTTCTCCCTGCTGCTGCCCGCCGCGTTGCTCTTGGCCGCAGCGGCTGTGATTCACGCCGAAGAAGGCATGTGGACCTTTGACAACCCGCCCCTCAAGCAGTTGGCGGCCAAATACAACTTCCATCCCAGCCAGGCATGGCTGGACCATCTGCGCCTTTCCAGCGTGCGGCTCAACGACGGCGGCTCGGGCTCTTTTGTCAGCTCCGACGGCCTGCTGCTTACCAATCACCACGTGGCGCGCTTCCAGTTGCAGAAGAACTCCACGGCCGAGCACGACTACGTGCGCGACGGCTTTTATGCGGCCACGCCTGATCAGGAGATGAAGTCTCCCGACCTTGAGGTAAACGTGCTGGTCGGCATGGAGGACGTGACGGCGCGGGTACAGGGCGCGGCCAAGGGAATCAGCAACGATGCAGCGGCGCTCAAAGCCCGCGATGCCGAGATTGCGGCCATCGAGAAGGAGAGCAAGGACAAGACCGGCCTGCGCTCCGATGTCGTCTCGCTCTATCAGGGCGGCGAGTACTGGCTCTACACCTACAAGGCCTACACCGACGTGCGCCTGGTCTTCGCCCCCGAAGAGCAGGCAGCCTTCTTCGGCGGCGATCCGGATAACTTCACCTATCCGCGCTACGACCTGGATATGGCTCTCTTCCGCGTCTACGAGAATGGCAAGCCGCTGCACACCGAAAACTACCTCAAGTGGAGCGCCAAGGGCGCCGCGCCCGGCGAACTGGTCTTTGTCTCCGGCAATCCCGGCGCTTCCGAGCGCGATGACACTGTGGCTCAGTTGCTGATGGATCGCGATGCACGCGGGCCGGCCATTACCGAGTACATCCAGCACCGCATCGCCACCGACCAGGCCTTTGCCGCAAAGGGACCGGAGCAGGCGCGGCTGGTCGCGAGCGACATCTTTTTCATGCAGAACAGCCTCAAGGTTTATCTGGGCCGCGCACAGGCTCTCGCCGATCCGGCCATCCTGGCCAAAAAACAGGCCGAGGAAAACGACTTCCGCGCCAAGGTCAAAGCCAATAAGGAATGGAAGAAGGCCTACGGCAAAGCCTGGGACGAGATCGCCAGAGCCGAGGAAAAGGTGAAGCCGGAGATCCAGAGCCAGCTCTACCGCCGCACCGGCAGCCGGCTCTTCACCATCGCCCTCCAGATCGTGCAATATGTGGCCGAGATACAAAAGCCCGACGGCGAGCGCCTCGATCAATTCCATGACGCCGGCCTGCAATCGCTCAAGTTCCAGATGCTTTCCCCGGCGACGATCTATCCATCCACGGAGAAGCTCTACATGGCTGCCGGGCTCAAGCTCTGCCAGGAGAAGCTGGGCAAGAACGACGCCTTCGCGCAAGCCATCCTGCAAGGCGACGACGTGGACAAGACAGTTGACGCTCTGGTCGACGGGACCAAGCTCGCCGGACCAGATATGAAAGCGGCGATAGCCTTCCGCAAATCGCTGCTCGACGGCGGCGAAGCGGCCGTAGCCGCTTCCACCGACCCCATGATCATGGCCGCGCGGCGCGCCGACCCCATCCTCCGCGCAGCCAACCTTCGCATCAAGGACACCATCACCAGCGTGCTCACCCCAGCCGGGGAAAAGCTGGGCAAAGCCCGCTTCCTGGTCTATGGCAAGGACGCCTATCCCGACGCTGCCTTCACCCTGCGGTTGAGCTACGGAACCGTCGATGGCTATCCTTATAACGGCACCATCGCTCCGCCCTTCACCACCTTCTACGGGCTCTATGATCGCTCGGCCAGCTTCAGCAACAAGCCGCCCTTCGACCTGACGCCCAAGGAAGCCGCCGCCCTCAACAAGCTGGACCTCGCCACTCCGCTCGATTTCGTCACCACCAACGACATCATCGGCGGCAACTCCGGCTCGCCCGTCGTCAATCGCGAAGGCGAACTGGTGGGCCTGATCTTCGACGGAAATATCGAGTCGCTGGCAGGTGATTTTGTCTATGACGGCACAAAGAACCGCGCTGTTGCGGTTCACTCGGCCGGCATGATCGAGGGACTGCGCAAGCTCTACGGCGCCGATGCCCTGGCCGATGAACTACAAGGCAAGAAATAGCAACTCATTACTATCAACAAAACGGGGAGCCGCTCAGGCTCCCTTTTTGTTGCTTTGCCGGTCCTTGCCGTCAAATCCTCCCGAAACAAAACTCTTTCGACGTACAATCAAGATAGCCCCACACCTCGCGGAGAGCTGGCCGAGTGGTTGATGGCTCCGGTCTTGAAAACCGGCATACCTGAAAGGGTATCGGGGGTTCGAATCCCTCGCTCTCCGCCATTTTCCTTGCGTGCAATACACATACAATGAATCGTCCATTTCCGCGTTTTTCGTATTTCCTGAGTCCATTAAAATCAGTAGTTTAAATAGAATCAATGCGGATCTATAATTTGAATGCCTCTCCTGCAGCGGCAATCGTTGCGGCTACCTCTTCCTTGCCGTGCGCCGTACTCAAAAAGGCCGCTTCAAATTGCGAAGGAGGCAGCCAGACGCCGTGGTTGAGCATTGCAGCGTGGAAACGGCCAAAGGCAGCCGTGTCGCTCAACGCGGCCTGGTCGTAGTTGGTGACCGGACCAGCCGTAAAAAACCAGGTCCACATGGAGCCCACGCGGTTGAGGGTGAGCGGGACGCCGGCGCGTGCGGCTTCGGCGGCCACTCCTTCTGCGACAGCTTTGGCCGAGGCTTCGAGCTGCGGATAGACCTCGCCGGAGTGTTCTTGCAAATAACCGACAGTAGCAATTCCGGCGGCCATGGCCAGCGGATTGCCGCTTAAAGTTCCGGCCTGATAAACCGGTCCGAGCGGGGCCAGCAAGTCCATGAAGGCGCGCTTGCCGCCGAAAACGCCCACGGGCAGGCCGCCGCCCACGATTTTGCCGAGCGTAACCAGGTCCGCATCAATGCCGTAGAGTTCAAGCGCTCCGCCAAGCGCCACGCGGAAGCCGGTCATCACCTCGTCGGCGATAAGCAGCGCGCCCTCGCGCTGAGTGATCGCACGCAGACCGGCCAGATAGCCGTGGGCTGGCGCGATGCAGCCGGCGTTACCCACCACCGGCTCCAGAATCACGGCGGCGATGGCGCCGGGATGCGCGGCAAAGGCAGCTTCCACCGCGTCGAGGTCGTTGTAGGGCAGGGCCATAGTGAGACGGGCAATCTCCTCCGGCACGCCTGCCGAACCGGGAATTCCAAAGGTCGCTACGCCCGAGCCGGCCTTCACCAGCAGCCCGTCGGCGTGGCCGTGGTAGCAGCCCTCAAATTTGACGATGATCTTGCAGCCAGTGGCGGCGCGGGCCAGGCGGATGGCACTCATGGTGGCCTCGGTGCCGGAACTGACGAAGCGCAGCTTTTCGATAGCCGGAAAACAGGCGACAATGCGCTCGGCCAAATCCGCCTCCGCGGCCGTGGAGGCACCGAAGCTGGCCGAGTTGCGTGCGGCGCGCTCAATGGCCTCGACCACCGGCGGAAAAGCGTGGCCTAGAATCATCGGCCCCCAGGAGCCAAAGTAGTCGATATAACGGTTGCCGTCGGCGTCTATGAGCCATGCGCCCTCGGCGCGCTCCACAAACGGCGGCGCGCCGCCCACCGCGCGAAAGGCCCGCACCGGCGAGTTCACGCCGCCGGGGAAAAAGCGCTCGGCGCGCAGTTGGAGAGCCTGTGAACGGGTGCGGACGCGGGCTTTGGGCCGGAAACTCATCGTGGGTTCAGTATAGAGGGCGAGATGGTTGCGCATCCGGCGAATTGAATCTCCGGGCTCTCTGCCCGCATCCCGTTGATGGTGAACAATATTGCAGAACTCGGTGACAGGCTGCTGGTGATCTTCGATGGTCAATGCGGTCTATGCACCCGAACGGTTCGTTGGCTGGTGCGGCGCGACCAGCGAGATAGGCTGCGATTTGTTGCCTTCGAGTCGCCGCAGGCAGCCGGGCTGCTGGCGCGCCATGGAAACGGCGCGCTGGACCCTGAATCCAACCCAGCCACGATCCTGGTTGTGCGGAAGTTCGGTCACTCATCGGAGGTAGTCCTGGCTCGCTCAGAGGCGGTTCTTGCGCTACTCACCGAGTTGCCGCGCCCCTGGCCCACGATTGCCGCTATGCTGCGGTGGATTCCGCGCCCCGTGCGCGACCTGGGCTACCGGCTGATCGCCCGCTGGCGTTACGCCCTTTGGGGCCGCTTGGCGCAGTGTCCCCTCCCTACCGCCGAGGATCGCGTGAAGTTCCTATAGCTTGCCGGAATCGGTGGCTTCGCCTCCGCACTGTGCATCCCTCATCTTCCTGGACTGGGGAACGATCAGTCTTGGCTCGTCCAGTTCTCACCCTCCTGCAGGATGACTACCTCGGTCTTCAATCCTGCGTCGCGCACACGCTTACTGAAACCTTCTGGACTATCCTTGGTCCGCAGCAACGGAGAGCGGGGAACGATTCCCAGATGAATGGGAATGACGGTCCGGGGGTGAAGGGCTTCCACAGCTCGCGCCGCGCTTTTTTCTCCCATGGTCATGGGAATGCGAAAGGTGGTAACCGGCATCAACGCCAGCTCCAGATTAAACTTAGCGCCAATCTCTTTCATGAATCCGCCGAAATACGTGTCTCCGGCAAAATATATGGACTTTCCCTCTGCCTCGATCACGAATCCTCCGGGCAGGCCCATGTGCAGCGCAGGCGCCGCTGTCACTGCAACAGGGCCAAACTGCCGTTTCTCCCATCTCCCCAGGCCAACCACATTCTTTGCGCCTTTGGCGCGCGTAATCCATGCCGCCGCGCGCGGCGCAACCACGGGAAGATCAGCCGTAAGGGCGCGAAAGTAGCGGGAATCCGTGTGGTCCCAGTGATTGTGTGATACCAAAACCAGATCGACGCCCTCCATCTCCTCCCTTGTCTTAGACGGAGGCGCGAGCCGTTTGTAGGCGAGATTACCCCAGGAGCCAAAGTAAGGATCAGTAAGAATCTTCTTCCCCGCGGCTTCGATCAGGATGGTGCTATGACCAATCATTGTGACTTTCATGGTTTGCTCCAAAGCGCGGCTTCTATCACTTTCCAGAATCAGTAAGGTTGCAGCGGCGAACTCTGCGCATTCCCAAGAGCATGATGGTGATGTACAAGCCCAAGAAAAAGCCGGCGAATGCATCCAGCCAATTCACTTCCATCTGGCTGAAACCATGAACCCAGTTCCAGCGCTGTGCGTTCAACGAAAGAATGCCCAAGATGAACGAGATGTTGGCGACGACCATCAGGCGGCGGGTTTTGGGATCAAGTTGGCGACGATAGAGACACATTGTTAGTTCCTCCTTTGTGGTAGATCTGTTATGAATTGGCTTCAATCGTGCCGCGGACCGCGGCTGGGCTGCATAGCGCGTTTGGCGCAGATACGGGCGAGCTGGAAGATCACCAAAACGTCGATGGACACACCTATGCCTGCGCAAGCACCCCGGCACAGGTCGTCAGGCGCGGCTGTCAGATGCAACAGCGACAAGAGCGGCCCTGGCCAGCCAGCGGCGCTGGCCAGATCGATTTGAGCAACCACCAGTAGGGTGATGAGAATCGGCAGCGATTTTTTCAGACTGCATGTGTAAAGCGCAGACATAGGAATTCCTTTCAGGAGTGGGAAGCGCATCCGCCGGAGCGGCGCGCGGACCAGAAAAGCAGGCTGATGGCACAACCCACCAGCAGAAAGCGCAGGCCGTCGTAGATGGCCGGGTGGCAGTGGCCGAAGCCTTCGGCAACGAGCGAGAAGATCAGGCCGGAAGCGAGACAGAGATTGCCGGCGGCAAATATGCGGCGGGACTTGGGATCGAGTTGACGGCGGCGAAACAGGCACATGGGAAACTCCTCCGAAAGATTTAGTTTTTGAAGTGATACCAGAACATCAGGGCAATTTTTGTCCCGCCAATCGCGTTGATCACCGCGATCAAATCCCAGGAAATGCGGTGCTCGACAAGCAGGTGATATTCGAGCAGGGCAAAGGCAGCGAGTGTGCCGATGATGGCCGCGGCGCTGGTAGAGCGGCGTTGATGCTCGCAGAAACGCTCGTCAGCAACATGGTCGAGCATGAGGATCCGGTTGAGAATCGGATGGTTCATGGTTTGTTCTCCAGTTGAAAGATTTCGTCGGTGGAGCAGGCAAAAAGATGTGCAAAGATCAGCGCCAGTTCCAGGCTGGGCACGTAGCGGTTGCGCTCGATGGAGTTGATGCTCTGACGAGAGACGCCCACAGCCTGCGCCAGTTGCTCCTGTGTCCATCCGCGCAGGGCACGTAGCTCTTTAATCCGGTTTGTGATCGAGTGCTCCATGTAAAGTCAGCTTTCCATCTCAGGGTAGAATGAGCCTGGTAATTTGTCAAGCCGACTTTCCATATTATTTTCTATTCATTTAATTCAGAATCCGGCAGAGGCCCGGGATGCGGTATTTTTTGATCGAAATGCTGCTAAAATTGACATTCCCGGCCAGTCGCGCCGCACGAGAAATCCATCCTTAGAAAGTTCTCACCGTGTCCGACGAATTTATGCCCAATTCCGCAACCTACGCCGACTCAGGCATAGACCTCCTCACTGGCAATCACGTCAAGGAACACCTTGCGTACCTGGCGCAGAAGACCTTTAATCGCAACGTGTTAAGCGCCACCGGCAGCTTTGGCGCGCTCTTCCGGCTGGACCTGCAACGCTGGAAAAACCCCATCCTGGTGAGTGCTGCCAATGGAGTGGGCGCCAAGCTGAAGGTGGCCTTCGAGTTGGGGATACACCGCACGGTAGGCGCGGACCTGGTGAACCATTGCGTCAACGACATTGCTGTCCAGGGCGCTTCGCCCTTGTTTTTTCAGCACTACCTGGCCGGCAGCAAGCTGGTCCCAGAGGTAGCCGAAAGTGTGGTAACCGGGCTGGCCGATGCCTGCAAGGCCTGCGGGTGCGTCCTGATCGGCGGCGAAACGGCGCAGGTGCCGGGCTTTCATGCCGACGGGGAGTATGACCTGGCGGGCTTTATCGTGGGCGCGGTGGACCGGGACAAGATGGTGACCGGCGCTGCTATCAAGGCAGGCGATGTGCTTGTCGGCCTGCCCTCCACCGGCCTGCACACCAACGGCTATACGCTGGCGCGCAAGCTGCTCTTCGAGGTGGCCGGCTACAAACCGGCGCAGTACGTGACGGCCATCAAGGAAAAAGCCAGTGCGGCGCTGATGAAGACCCATCGCAGCTACCTGTCCGTGACTCAAAAGTTGGTAACGGCGGGGCTGACGACGGGCATGGCGCACATCACCGCGGGAGGCATCACGGAAAACATCTCTCGCATCCTGCCTAAGAACACGGGAGCGCAGATTGAGATCGGCTCCTGGCCGGTGATGCCGATTTTTGAGCATCTGCGCGACCTGGGCAAGGTTTCGCAAGAGGAGATGATGCGCACCTTCAACATGGGACTCGGGCTGATTGTGGCCATTCCGGCAGCCAAATTCATACGCGCGAAAAACCTGCTGGACCGGGCCGAGGAGAAGTTCTACGTCGTCGGCCGCGTAGTGAAGGGCGAACACCGGGTGCAGTACACCTAGTGAATCTCTGCCTCGGAGGGAGGCGGGGGTTTCAACCCCTGCATTAAGCCAACAGACTCAATGCGGGCTTTAGCCCCGGAGAGAGTGCTGAGAGCTCGCGTTGTCCGGGCTGGAGGGCGATTGGTTTCCTGCCACTTGCCTTGTCAAGCGTCCATCGTGCATCTTGCCTTGTAAGCCTATGTTCCATAAGTACATAAGTAATTGAAGTTTTTTTGTTCTTTGCCGATTAAATACTCAAGAGTGCCTAGTCTAGTAGGTAGCCAGACAAGAGACGGAAGCGCCGCGCCCGGCGAAGGTGTTCGCCCTCCCCCAGCGGATGGGTTCCGGGGCGCAGGGCCGTCTCTGGTCCGCGACACAGCGGCTCTCCACTGCGGGCTTGAGCCGCAACCACGGTAGCGCTCGAATTCGGGGAGATGCGAAAAATCGAGACCAGCAGTTGGCCGGAAGGGCGCCCGCCGCTGGTCTCGATTTTTGTTGCGCGGAAGACGGTTAATCCTCTTCCGCGCTTGCGATAGCGGTTCCACAATTGCGGTACCCCGAAACCACTGTCCTCAAGTGGCATTTTCATCCCGGGTCCCCAGCGATAGGTCTTCGTCGCTGGGGTGGAAGTAAATGCCACCTTGCACGATGCCATAAAGGGCACGTGAATTGTGGAACCGCTTGAAATCCCTCGGTAACCAAGGCGGCCACAGCCGCCTTTTTTCTTTGCTAGGAGCTTTTGCATGAATCCCATTTCGAATATCTGGAACCACCCCAAGACCTCGGCCGCCGGAGTGTTGATTGCGGTCGTCACCATCGGCAGCGTGCTTTCGCAGCAGGGCATCACGCTGGGAAAGGCCGGCAGCGGCAACGTGATTACACTTGTTTGCGGCCTGGCTACCGCTCTTCTCGGCCTTCTGGCCCGCGATCCTGCCAGCTCCGGAACACCTTCAGGCAACCCCACGGCCAAGCTGGGCGCGTGGGCGCTGATCGCTCTGCTGCTGCAACTGCCGTTCGTAAGCGGCTGCTCGGGAACAACCGTGGCGCAGGACATCGTGAACTGGACGCCGGCGCTGCAAAGCGCGGTGGCCACGGTAGACTCCACAGCGGCTCTGCTTGATCCGGCTGCTGCGCCGGTCTTTATTGCTGCTACGGCCGGTTTCGATGCTGCCTCCAACCTGCTCGTGAACCAGGCCAAGGCCTACCTGGCCAACCCGTCAGCCTCTGTGCTGGCACAACTTCAAGCCGCCGTCGTGGCCTTTCAGCAGCAGGTGAATGCATCGCTGCTTCAGGCGGCCAAAATCACTAACTCCAACAGTCAGCAGCACGTCTTGAACGCCATCAACGCCGTGGCGACGATTGTGATGGCGATTCTGGCGCTGGTCTCCTCAATCTCCAGCAAGGTTGCCGTGGCCCAGATGGCTGCTCAGTCAGGCATCAAGTTGACCATGGTGCGGAATTATCTGGATCAAGACAAGGCTGCCGCGATGGTGGCCGGTCACTATGGCGAGCCGGTCGAGCTGGCGCGCGTCCAGGTGGCGCAGGTGGAGCTGAGCGCGGCGCAAGCCGGGTTCTAAACAAGAAATAGATGGATGGCAATCACAGCGTGGCCAGAAAACCGGAAACTTTCTGGCCGCGTTTCACATGCGGAAATCACCCTCCCCAGTGTGATACGAGTCACGGAGCCGGCGGTTAGGTGCTCGATAGCCTTGGATGGATGGCGCAGGTGCCAAAAGCGCCCACACAACCAAGGAGTTTTATCATGGCTTACGTGATTACCGATGCGTGTATTAAGGATTTTGTCTGCGCGGCCGAATGCGCCACTGCCGCCATCATGCCCGCATCAGCCGGCGACCCGGCAGCCGCCGGCGTCTCCCAGTTGTTCATCAATCCCGATGAATGCATTGACTGCGGCAACTGCGTTTCTATCTGCGCGCAGAATGCAATCTTTTCCATCGACGATCTGCCGGCGGATAAGGCGCAATTTGCCGCAAAGAACAAAGCCTATTTCAATTAGGGACCTACTCAACAAAATAATGACTTGAACGATGCGGCTTCAGTGTCTGCGTGAGGGCTCATTTGTCTTTTCAGGATGATGAGGCAATACGGAAAACCAAAAGGTTTGCGCCGCCTCGCGCATCTGAGAGAATAGTATTTGTGATTCGCGCGCAACAATCCGTCAGCCGGCGGGCGGCGCCGGCAATTCTTGTGGCCATGGCTCTGGCATGTGCGTTGGCCCTGCACGCACAGGGGCCGAACCCCACATCCGCCGCCAACTCCTTCTTCGGCAGCGTAATCGCGCGGCCGGTCAGCGATGAGACCCTCAAGCTCTCGCTGGACGACGCCATCACGCTCGGCCTCAAAAACAATCTGGGCCTGAAGGAAGCAGAAAACAGCGAAAAATCTCTCCAGGGGCAGAAGAACGAGGCGCTGCAAAACTTTCTGCCCACCATTACGCTGACCGGCGACCTCGGCGTCCACCAGCAAAATCTGGCGGCAATGGGCTTCGGCCCCGATGTCATCAAGGAGTTTCTGCCGCTCTTTCCCGGAGGCGTTATCCCTCCAGGATTCTCTGAAATCACCCGCGACGACCTGACCGAGGGCAAGATTCAATTTGGCCAGATGCTCTTCTCCGGCCCGGTTATCTCTGCCTGGAAGGCGGTTGGCGCTGCGGAGCGCGCGGCCCACTTCGACAAAATGTCAGCGCGCGACGAAGTGGTCCAGCAGGTGGCCACGGCTTACCTGCACGCCATCGCCGCCTCCAGCGAGGTGGACAACGCGCGCGCGCAGCAGGCCACCGGCGAGCTGCTGCTGCGTCACGCTCATGATGCTCACATGGCCGGCGTCGTAGCCAATCTCGACGAGCTGCGGGCGCGAGTTCAGCTTCAGGCCGAGCAGCAGGCGCTCATCGCCGCCGAGAACGCCCTGGAAAAAGACCTTATCCTGCTCAAACGCGAGATCGGCATCGACCCCGGCCAGAAGATTACGCTTACCGATCCAGCGCCCTACAGCGATCTGGCCTCGCAAACTCCGGAAGAGCTCCGCGCCATCGCCTGGAAAAACCGCCAGGACTATCAGGCCCTGCAAAATCAGGCAGTCGAGGTCAAGGCCATCCACGCCGCTTATCGTAGCCAACGGCTGCCCACCCTCAGCTTCGGCGGCTACTACGGTGTCAGCCAGGTGGGTGGCGCCGGCTCGCATGGCAACTTCGTCGCCCAGGGCACGCTCAGCTTTCCGCTCTTCCGCGAGGCCAAACTGCGCGGCGACACGGATGTTGCCCAGGCGCAGATGGACGCCGTCAACGCCCAGCTCACCGACCTGCGCGGCAAAATTGATCAGCAACTCCGCTCCGCTCTGCTCGACGTCGGCGCGACTGCCCAACTCGTCGAAGTTGCCCGCTCCAACGTCGATCTCGCCACACGCGCCCTCGCCGACGAGACCGACCGCGTCAACGCCGGCGTGGATGACAACCTGCCCCTGGTCGCCGCGCAAGCCACTCTGGCCTCCGCTGAGAGCAACCTGGTCGAGAGCCTTTACCGCTACAACCTGGCGAAGCTGGCTTTGGCCCGCGCCGCCGGGGTCATCGAATCGCAATACCGCGCCTATCTGGGACGATAGCCGCAAACGCAAATTCATCAGAACGATCAGTTCATCGGCGGACGTTGCTTCCACAGCCCCAGAGCGTCAGTCACAATAAGTTAACCGTCGCGCGGTATACTCACCTTGATTCCGGTTGTAACCGCAGCCGGGCGCTTGCAGAGACATACAAGCCGGGCCGCGGAGTTTGAGAGAGGGAAAAATGATTCTGGCGGGAGATGTGGGCGGCACCAAGGTTGACCTGGCGCTGTATGACTTTGTCGATGGAAAACCGGTACCCTCCCGCGACGAGCGGTATGCGGCCAAAAACTACTCCGGGCTTGAAGAGATCGTCAAAGTCTTTCTTGGCGCCTCCAAAGTTACCGCAGCCTGCTTCGGCGTGCCCGGCCCCGTGCGCGACGGACGCCTGCGCCTCACCAACCTTCCCTGGACGCTGGACAGCCGCGAGTTGTCGGTCACTCTCGGCATCGCGCACGTCTTCCTCATCAACGACCTCGAGGCCAACGGCTATGGCGTGGCCGAGCTCTCCGCAGACCAGATCTACACCCTCAGCGAGGGCGACCCCAGCCAGATCGGCAATCGCGCGCTGATCGCCGCCGGAACCGGCCTGGGCGAGGGCCTGCTCATCTGGAACGGCCGCATCCACATTCCTTACCCCTCCGAGGGCGGCCACGCTGACTACGCCCCGCGCAACGAAGACGAGATCGACCTGCTGCGCTTTCTCCAGCAGAAATACAACGGACGCATCAGCCAGGAGCGCGTGGTCAGCGGCCAGGGCCTGACCAACGTCTACGAATTTTTGCGTGAAGTCCGCGGCATCGATGAGCCCGCCTGGCTCGCCAAGCGCATGGCCGCCGAAGACCCCAACGCCGTGATTACCGAGCTGGCCATGGCCGCCAAAAGCGAAATCTGTGAACGGGCTCTGGATATGTTTGTCTCCGCCTATGGCGCCGAGACCGGCAACCTGGCCCTCAAGCTGCTCTCCGTGGGCGGCGTCTACGTCGGCGGCGGCATCGCACCGCGCATCCTCGACAAGCTCAAGGACGGCACCTTCATGAAGGCCTTCACCGACAAGGGACGCCTCAGCCAGTTGCTGGTGAATATGCCGGTGCGCATCATTCTCGAGCCACGCGCAGCCCTGCTCGGCGCAGCAGCCTACGCCGAAGCTCGCGCCGCGGAGATTAGCGGAATCTCCCCCCGCGCCGCCTCCGTCAAGTTCTAAGATTTTTGTGAATCGCCCGCAAGTGGGTGCCCACCCTCGCCGCATATTTGTTCATGCGGCTAGGGTGGGTATTGACTTATTCAAGTGAGATATATAGCCTTTGCGCTTCCCGGCGCAGAGTGGAACAATGAATGCGTCGCGGATTCTTCTAAACGAAGGGGCGAGCGAATGAAAATCTGTCCATACTGCGATTCCGGCTACCAGGACAGCCTCACCACCTGCCCCAAGCACAGTGTCGCGCTCAACGAGATCATCTATCTCAAGCCCGGAATGATCGTCCGCAATACCTATCGCATCATTCGCAAACTTGGCGAGGGTGGCATGGGTGTTGTCTACCAGGCCGTGCAGATTCACATGGATCAGCCACGGGCGCTGAAATTCCTCTCCCTGCAATGGAGTCGCGATGAGAAGGCCTTGGCCCGCTTTCGCCGTGAGGCGCGCAATATGCGTCTGGTGAGACACATGAATGTTGTGGACTCTGGCGATCTGGAGAAGGCCGAGGATGATACATTCTTTTTCCCCATGGAGTTTGTCGATGGGCCAGACCTGCGCAACTTTCTCCATACTGCGCCTCAGCCTTTCGATGTAGGGTTGGCATTGGCCATTACGCGCGGTATCGCCGAAGGCCTGGGCGCGGCCCACGTCAAGGGAATGGTCCATCGCGATATAAAGCCAGAAAACATCCTAATGGCGCGGGAGGGCGATTGTTGGGTTCCCAAGATCGTCGATTTCGGCATCGTCGCCACCAAGGAGTCCAGAAGCACACTTACCCTCACCGGCGGCACTCTGCTGACACCGCCCTATGCAGCTCCAGAACAATGGCGCGGAACCCTAGCCGCCGAACTCGACGGCCGCACAGATTTATATGCTCTCGGAGGAGTTCTCTTCGAGATGCTTACCGGCCAGACACCCTTCCGTGCCGACAATTACGAAAGTTGGTACGAACAGCATCAGCACACACCACCCCAGCCACCCAGCACTCTGCGACCGGAATTGACTGGCTGGGAGGGCCTGGATGAGTTTGTCCTGCGCCTCCTCGCTAAAGACCGCGAAGACCGTACGAAAGACGTTGCTGAGTTGGTCGGACTTATTGATCAATGTCTCACAAAGACGAATGCGGTGAAAGAACGGCTGTATAAGGCGAAGGAGGCGGAAGAGTGGTTTAAGAAAGGCATGGAATTTCATGGTCAAGAGCGGTATAAGGATGCCTTTGTGTGTTTCGAGCGCGGGATTCAATTGAACCCAAACCACTCTGAGTTACAGTTCATGCTAGGCAGCATGTATAGCATGTATGAAGGTGGGGAAGGAGTCACGCAAGATTATGTGCAGGCTGATACCTGGTATCGCAAGGCGGCAGAGCAGGGGCATTCGGGCGCACAATATATGATCGGCGTGAATTATGATCTTGGCGATGGAGTGACGCAAGACTACGCTCAGGCTGTCTTCTGGTATCGCAAGGCGGCTGAGCAAGGAAATCCAAATGCACAACAATGCCTCGGCTCACATTATGAAAGCGGTGAAGGCGTCCCAAAAGACTACGCACAAGCAGAGTATTGGTATCGCAAGGCAGTCGAGCAGGGGCATTTGGGCGCACAACAAAACCTCGAGTTGTTTTACAAGAATAATGTGGAATCGCCGGAGCAGCGGCAAAAGCGGTTCGTGGAGGAGGGCCAGCGGGCGATCGATCGGGCCCACAAGGCGTTGTTGGAAAACCCGAAGCTCCAGGTGCCGTATTAGTGAAGGGATTTGGGATCAGGGGTAAGGGGTAAGGGGTCAGGGGTCACGCTTCTGAAACTAGGAAATCATAATCATTCGCCTCCGCCCCATGCGGAAAATTACCCTCCTCCGGCGCACAATGATACTCAGAAGTCTTCCTTCAAATCATCGTCCTGGCACGTCCTCTTCGCGCCTCTTTTCAGCCGGAAGCGGCCTGTAGAGGCCGAAAAGGCCCGTAACTCCTTATCCAGGAATATTTTGCAGGGAACTTCTTTGTTATGAGGATTTTGCAGCGCAACCCTGTCTGTAAACTCAAGAAAACAAGGATTTTGCGTCCAAAATATGGGTGGGGGTACCCTCGACCAATTAAGGCCATTGGACAGCGCTGCCAATCGCCGGCGGGTACCCCCTATTTTCTCTGAAACTGTGGCCCTGACGCTGTTCAAGCCAGAACGGGTTTGTCCTTTCCGAACCAGTGCCTCTTCAGCCACAGCGATACCTGCACCAGCAGAATCAGGGCTGGCACTTCGACAAGTGGGCCGATCACCGCGGCAAAAGCCGCGCCTGAGTTAAGGCCGAAAACGGCCACCGCAACCGCAATGGCCAACTCGAAGTTATTGCTCGCAGCAGTGAACGAAAGCGTTGCCGTCTTCGAATAATCCGCGCCCACTTCGCGGCCCATCCAGAAGCTGACAAAAAACATCAGAACAAAATAAATCAGCAGCGGCACGGCGATGCGCAACACATCCAGCGGTAGCTGCACGATCAAATTGCCCTTGAGGCTGAACATCACCACGATGGTGAACAGCAGGGCAGTCAGCGTCAGCGGGCTGATGGCTGGCACAAAGCGCGTCTGATACCAATCGCGGCCTTTGGCGCGCACCAGAAAAAAGCGCGTCAACATTCCAGCCAGAAACGGAATGCCGAGATAGATGAAGACGCTTTGCGCGATCTGGCTCATGCGAATATCGACCACCACACTTTTCAGGCCAACCAGCGGCGGCAGCACGGCCAGAAAGAACCATGCGTAGACGCTGTAGAAAAGCACCTGAAAGACGCTGTTGAAGGCCACCAGTCCAGCGGCGTAATCGGTGTCGCCCTTCGCCAGCTCGTTCCACACAATCACCATGGCTATGCAGCGCGCGAGACCGATGAGGATCAGCCCGGTCCGGTACTCCGGATAGCCGCGCAGAAAGATTACCGCCAAGGCAAACATCAGCACCGGGCCAATCACCCAATTCTGAAGCAGCGAGAGGCCCAGCACCTTGCGGTTGCGAAAGACCTCACCCAACCGCTCATACTGCACCTTGGCCAGCGGCGGATACATCATCAGGATCAGGCCCACGGCGATGGGAATGTTCGTCGTGCCCGCCTGATAGCGTTGCAGCATCGCGGGCACATCCGGCACAAAGCGCCCCAGCGCGACACCGGCTGCCATGGCCAGAAAGATCCAGAGCGTCAAATAGCGGTCAATGAACGATAGTTTTGATGTGCCGCCCGGAACAGGGCAGCAAAGGTCTGAGCTAGTCTGCATTCATTCTCTCCTCTGCGGCAAGGTACGCAGTTATAGTGGTGTTTTTCCGATCTCGCGTACTTGTTTTTCGATTGCCATGCGGTCAAGCGTTTCCAGCGGCAGGCTGAGAAACAGTTGCACACGTGTCTTCATCTGTCGCAGGGTTTGCGCGAACGCCGCGCGTTTCTCTTCATCCGTGCCTTCCACGGCTGCCGGGTCTGGAAAGCCCCAATGCGCCGTTACCGGCTGGCCCGGCCAAAATGGACAGACTTCGCCTGCCGCTTTGTCGCAGACAGTGATGACAAAATCCATTTGCGGAGCATCGGGTTGCGCGAACTCATCCCAGCTTTTGCTGCGCAGGCCATCCACCGGATAACCCAGCCGCTGCACCTGTTCGATGGCGAAGGGATTCACCTTGCCCGTCGGGTGACTGCCCGCGCTGTAGGCTTTGAAACGGCCCGCGCCCATCGTGTTGAAAAGCGCCTCGCCCATGATGCTGCGCGCCGAGTTGCCGGTGCACAGAACGAGTATGTTGTAAGGCTTGTGCATGATATCCCTCCTGAATCGGGTTCAGTTGCAGCAGCCGGGCTCACAGCACCCGCCGCTCGGTTTGGTTGCTCCAGGTTTTGTGGCACGAATAAAGGCGCTGATGAACTTGCCTTCGATCAGTGGCGCGACGGCGTCCGCATCGATGCCTGCCTCCACCAGAAAATGCCGCGCATCTGCGACCGAGTGCACGCGCGTCGCCTCGACGGAGATGCCGGTGAAGCCGGCGGCGGCCAGCTTGGCCGTGTACTCCTGCTCTTCGAGCGCGCCGGCGACGCAGCCCGCCCAGAGCAGCATATTCTTGCGCACCACGCCGGGAATCTCGCCGCGCACCACGATGTCGGAGACGGCAAAGCGCCCGCCCGGCCTGAGCACGCGGAAGGCCTCGCGCAGCACGCGGTCTTTGTCGGCGGAGAGATTGATGACACAGTTGGAGATCACCACGTCCACCGAATTATCGGGCAAAGGAATCTTCTCGATCTCACCCTGGAGAAACTCGACGTTTTCCACGCCCGCCTGGCGCTGGTTTTCGCGGGCCAGGGCCAGCATATCGTCGGTCATGTCCAGGCCGTAGGCTTTGCCGGTTGGGCCAACGCGCCTGGCGGAGAGCAGCACATCAATGCCGCCGCCGGAGCCGAGGTCGAGCACCGTCTCGCCCGGCTTTAGCTCAATCAGCGCCGTTGGATTGCCGCAGCCCAGCGAGGCCAGCACGGCGTTTGCCGGTAGCCCGCTCTTCTCTGCCTCGTCGTAGAGGTTGGTAGTAATGGGGTCGCAACAGCGCAGCGCCGGATCACAGCAGGCCACCGAGCCGCTCTTCCGCACCTCCCGCGCCGCGGCGCCATATTTTTCCTGAACTAGTTTTTTGGTCTCCATTTCGCGCTCCTCACATTCGCTTAAGCAAATATATTCTTCGCCCTCATATTTGTCAATCCGTATATAATCAGCGTATGAAACGCGGCTCCAAATCCCCCAACCTGGCCGGAGTTTTCTCGGCCCTGGCAGACACTACGCGCCTGCGCCTGTTGAACCTGATGGCCGGAGACGGGCTGATGGCCGGCCGCGAGGTCTGCGTCTGTCATTTTGTGGAGATTCTCGGCCAGAGCCAGCCCAAAATCTCGCGGCACCTGGCCTACCTGCGCCAAGCCGGCCTGGTGACCGCGCGCCGTGAAGGCAAGTGGATGCACTACAGCATCTGCGCGCCCGCCGATGCCGCGGCCGCCTCCATCCTCAGCGCCGCATTGGCCGCGCTGGGCAATGACAAGCAGATGCGCGCTGACCGCGGCAAACTGGGCCACGCCTGCCTGACTGCGTTACCCTTGGGAAAGGTAACTAATCAGAAAGACTGAATGCGCATGATGCGTTTGTTGATGGTTTGGTTGGGGCGGTTGCTGGTGGTGCTGGCGGCAGCGTTTGTGGTGATTTACGCCGGCGACTGGGCCGTCTACAAGCTGCGCGGCTCGCCCAAGTCCAAAGTCACCGTCAACCGCTACATCACCATCCCGCTCAAGGGCAACAAGCAGGAGTTCGACTATCTCGGCTCGTCGGATGTGCCCTGCTCGGTTTCTTTGTTCCCACAGACAGGGCAAGCCCCCTGCTGGCAACTGCGCCGCAATCCCAATCAGGGAATTCCGCGGTAGATGGGACGATATACTCTGCCGGAGGCCGGTAAACATACTCCAGTGACACAGGTCACGTCAATGAAACAGAAGGTTGTCTAACATCGTTCAATCTTTCGTCAACTTCCGAGGAACGATGTATAGCCGCACCCAAAACGAGAACGGGACCTACAACACCCGCTGCCTTTTCTGCTTCATGACCATCGCCTCGTCCGTGGAAACGGACAAGGAGCTGGCTCAGTTGGAGGCCCGGCACATCTGTCCGGAGCGGGCGCTGGCGGCGTTGCTGGAGCAGGAAAAGGCCATCGAATCTCACGCCCATCCAAGTTAGAGCCATCTCTCGAAACAGGCCAGCCCCCGAAGTTCTATTGCATGCGTGCCTGATCGCGCAGTTGGCGGGCCGTTGCCTCCAGAAAGGTCTCCACGCTGGCGCCCGCAGGCGGTATAAGCCCCGATTTTGCCCGGATGGCGGCGGCGATGCGCTCGGCCAGGGCGTAGCGCGTGGTTAGGCTCATATCCAGTCTGCGCGCAAAAAATCCCTCCAGAACCTCGAGATCGGTGGGCGAGAGTTTTGCAATGCCGGTAGCCGGCAACGAATAAGCGTGATGCGGCTCCGGAGCGGGAGTGCTAGTCGCAAAGCTCTGCGCGGTGATGGTTCTTGCCCCCGAGTCGCCCCACAAGGGCGCCTCCTGCGCACGATCCCGCACTACCAGGGTCCCCGCTGCCAGATCGCCCAGCCGCTGGTGCTGGCGGGTGCAGAAGATTGCGACCACGCCCACCGCATAGAAGAAGGGGAACTGGTCAACATAGCGGACCAGGTTACGGGCCATGGACTCGAATAGGCCAATGGCACGGCCGGAACGCTGGATGACACGAATCCGGGCAACGCGCTTGCCCGGTGTGCGGCCATTCCAGAAGGCCTCAAAGAGCGTGAAATAGCCCCAGTTCAGCAAAAAAATAAAGAAAATAACGATGGCGACGGCCCATTCCTTTGACTTTTCTGAGGTCTCTGAGGCTGCCGTGTTGTTCTGCGGAAAAAGAACGAGCAATAGCACGAGCAAGATAATGCCGGCGAGCCAGATCAGGGAATCGACCAGCAGAGCGATAAAACGGCTGCCGATGCCGGCCAGGGGCATCTGGATGTCCACCAGTTCCGGTGTGTCAATGTTAAGCTCATCTGGGTTAATCTGAACTGGATTCAACGCCATGGCGCAAGTCCTCTCCAACCAGTGGATTCTCAAGCGCCGGCCCCACTGGGACCGGCTGGCTGCTCTGCTGGCCCAATCCGACGCGAGCGGCCTGGGCCAGCTCTCTCGCGCGGAGTTGCAGGAGCTGGCCCTGCTCTACCGGCAGGTGGCGGCAGACCTCTCTGTGCTGCGCCAGGACGCGACTTCACGGACCTACGCGCAGCATGTGAATCAATTGCTGGCTCGCGCCCACCATATCATTTATTCGGGGCGAAAGACCAATTTTCTCACTCTTTTTCGCTTCCTGCGCGATGAGTATCCAATCATTTTTCAGAGTCAGATCGGCTATGTGGCAGCCTCCATGCTGGTATTTGTGTTCTTTGGGCTGCTGGGCTCGGCGCTGACCAGCGCGCGGCCGGAGTTCATGCGCCATTTTTTAGGCCCGGAGATGATCGCCACAATGGAGCGCCACGAAATGTGGACAGAATCCGTGGTGAGCGTGGCGCCGATGGCCTCCAGCGCCATCATGACCAACAATCTTTCGGTCAGCTTTATCACCTTTGCCGGGGGAATCGTCTTTGGGCTGGGAACCTTTCTAATCCTCCTTGAGAATGGCATGATGCTGGGGGTGATCGGCGCGGCCTGCCACCACTACGAGATGTCGCAGGCCCTGTGGAGCTTTGTGGCCCCGCACGGGTCGCTGGAGCTGCCCGCGATTCTCATTGCCGGCGGAGCCGGCTTCCGTCTGGGCCAGGCCATGCTCTTTCCCGGCGCTCTGCGCTGGCGTGAATCGGTGGCCCGAGGCGGCATCGAAGCCACGCGGCTGGTCAGCGGCATCATCCCCCTGCTGGTGATCGCCGGCTTGCTGGAGGGCTTCTTTTCTCCATCGCAGGCTCCCGTCTGGCTCAAGTTCACCGTCGGCGGGCTGCTGTTTGCGATGCTCAACCTGTGGCTCTTCCGGCCGGTCAAGCCACCATCGCAAGCCGTCTAGCGGCAGTATCGTTCTACAAGCTGACGCATATCCATTGCTCAAGTGCGTGGGCCATCCATAGCTTCCAGAACCCTCATTGCCGCATCCATCCCCTCGGCTGGTACACTGCCTTGGCAGAGAATTCCAACCATCTTGATTGCAGAGTTTTGGAGGCCCACGTGGCAAAGTTTCAACCTTTTGTTGCTGCCAAAGATAAGCGCCCGGAGTTCACCCTTCGCGCCGCTCTGCTGGGCGCGCTGTTTGGCATCATCTTTGGCGCTGTTACCGTTTATGTCGGACTGCGGGCCGGGCTCACGGTGGCCGCGTCGATTCCGATCGCGGTGTTGTCGATCAGCATTCTGCGCTTCTTCGGGCGCAGCTCGATACTGGAAAACGTCATTGTCCAGACCACGGGCAACGCGGGCCAATCGATTGCCGCGGGGGTGATCTTTACGCTGCCGGCGCTGATCTTTCTGGGCTTCGACCTGGAATACTCGCGCATCTTCATGCTGGCTTTGATCGGCGGCTTTCTGGGCGTGCTGTTCATGGTGCCTCTGCGCCGCGAACTGATTGTGGAGGAACACGGCAACTTGAAGTTTCCCGAGGGCACGGCCTGCGCCGACGTTTTGATTGCCGGCGAGAAGGGCGGCTCGTTTGCCAGCCGCGTCTTCCTGGGACTCGGCCTGGGCGCGCTTTACACCTTCTTCCAGAACAAGAACCTCTTCGGCCTGTGGCCCAATGCGCCGGAGTTCAATCCCGACTTCGGGCCGCAGCACGTGATGAAAGGCGCGTCGATCAATGCCGAAGCGACGCCGGAGTACCTGGGCGTGGGCTACATCATCGGCCCCAGGACGGCGGGCATCATCTTTGCCGGCGGCGTCTTTTCGTGGCTGGTGCTGATGCCGCTGATTTACTTCTTCGGCAAGGCGCTGCCGGGCAACATCTACCCCGGCACCATGCCCATCGCGCAGATGAGCCCCAGCGACCTTTGGGCGACTTACATTAAGCCGGTGGGCGCGGGCGCGGTGGCCGCCGCCGGCCTCATCACGCTGCTCAAGACGATGCCCACCATTATCGGCGCGCTCAGTTCGGGCTTCAAGAAGATGCGCGGCGGCGTGGTGGCCAAGGCCGAGACAATCCGGACGGAGAGAGACTTCTCCATGGGCACGGCGATGATCGGCTCGGCTCTGCTGGTGGTGCTGATGTTCTTCTTCCTCTACTTCAGGCCGGTTCCCGGAGCGCAGGTGAGCCTGTGGGCCAACCTGGTCGCGGCGCTGCTGGTGGTAGTCTTCGGATTTTTGTTTGTCACCGTCAGCTCGCGGATTGTGGGGCTGATCGGCAGCTCGGCCAACCCCATCAGCGGCATGACCATCGCCACGCTGATGGCAACGTCGGCAATTTTTCTGGTGGAAGGCTGGACGGCGCCGGCCTTTGGCGCGCTGGCGATTACGATTGGCGGGGTGGTGTGCATCGCCTCGGCGGAGGCGGGCGATACCTCGCAGGATCTGAAGACCGGCTTCCTGGTCGGTTCCACGCCGCGCATGCAGCGCTTCGCGTTCCTCATCGGCATCGTGATCTCCACCATCGCCATCGGCGGCACGCTGAAGATGATGAACCAGGGCTTCCAGGAGTTCCACGCCATGCCGCACGCCTGGAACATCTCCGTGCCTCACGAGGGCGTGAACGTACAGGACGACCTGAGCAGCCTCAACGAGCAGTTTCCGGTGGTCGGCGCAGACAATGCCAAGACCATCCACCATAAGAGCGAGTACGTGGTTCTAAATGCTATCGGCTCGCCGGAGCTGGCGAACGGCAAGTACCTCTACTCGAAGGCAAGCAAGCAAATCGAAGTGCAGTGGATTTCGGGCATCGGCAGCAAGAACGCCTCCGCGCCGCAGGCCCAGTTGATGGCCACGGTGATCAACGGCATCCTCAGCCGCAAATTGCCCTGGGGACTGGTGCTGCTGGGCGTCTTCCTGGTGATTGCCGTGGAGTTGCTGGGCATCCGCTCGCTTTCGTTCGCGGTGGGCGCGTATCTGCCGATTGCCACCACGCTACCCATTTTTGTTGGCGGCGTAGTGCGCTGGATGTCTGATGCGGCGGTGAAGAAAGCGGGACGCGACGCCGATGCGGAAGGCGACGTTTCGCCGGGTTCGCTCTATGCCTCAGGACTGATCGCCGCCGGCGGCATCATCGGCCTGCTGGGCGTGGGACTGAAGCTCTATGAAGGCCTGCTGAATAAGGACAACCCACTTGCCATTCCGCATACCTTCTTCTACCATGACTGGGTTTCGGTGGTGGCGTTTGCGGCGCTGGCAGGCTCGATGTATTACTTTGCGCGCAAGCCGTTGAAGAAGTGAGCCAGTGTGTAGTTAGAATCACGCCTCGAAGAGCGCTTCAATATCGCGTCTGCCATGAACCACGCGGAGGATGAATACATCCTCACCTTCGACCGAATAGACAATCACATACTCTCCGACGGGAAAGCTGCGCGTTCCGGCGCCGAAATCCTGGTCACGGGATCGTCCTGCATAAGGGAAACTGGTCAGAAAAAGAAAGCGGTCAGTGATGGAGTCTACCAGCCGTGTGGCGACCTCCATGCCGCCGCTTTCTTTGGCGACATAGAGCCAAATGTCGTCCAGGTCGGTCTCTGCCCGTGGCGCGACGAGGTGAGCCATCAGCCTGCGTGGGTCAATTCCGCGATCAGGCGCGCCCGTCCGCGCTCTCTTACCTCGGCGGAGAGCTCGCGCATGGATTCCTGTGTGATCGGGCGGCCTTCGCCACGCGCCAGGGAGGCGCGGGCTTCATCGAGGGAGGCGCGGAATTCCACACGCCGCCGCTCGCGCTCTTCCCACAACGCGAGGGCCTCCTCGACCGCATCTGCCTCACTGCGCAGCCGTCCCGTTTCCACAGCACGGCGGGCAAAGGCCCTCTGATCGGATGTAAGCTCGACTTCCATTGTTCTGGCTCCCCATATCAGGATACGCCAAACAGTAGAGGAAAACCACAGTCACGACAAAGCCCTTGTACTTATCGAAAGCGGCTTGTCACTGCCCCTTACTGCTGCAGGGTGAAGATCACGCTCACTGTGGTCTCCACCTCGACGGGCTGGCCGTCGAGCAGATAGGGGCGGTAGCGCCAGGTCTGCACGGCATCTCGCGCGGCCTGCTGCAACATCATCGGCCCGCTGATGACGCGCAGGTTCTCGATGGTTCCGGTTTTGGAGATGACGGCCGCGAGCGTCACCGTGCCGCTGATTCCGGCGGTTTTGGCAATGACGGGATAAACCGGCATCCTTTTCTCGATCAGCAGCCCCTCCTCGACTAAGGTAGAGATATGCAGCGGGGCTTGCACGCCGGGACGGACGGCGGGCCCACTCGCGAGCCTGCGAAACAGATCATTGCCGGGATCTGTCAGGCTGGTAGATGAGCCGATGATGATCGCAGGTTCGGGGGCGTCGGGAATGTAGGTGGTCGTTGGAATCTTGCTCGGCGCAGCAAATGGATTGTTTGGCATCTCGTTCGAGGGCCGAGCTGTCTGTAGGGGTTGTTGCGGCTGGGGCTTGGGCGGCACAAACGATTCCATCATGAAGGTGTTGAACTGGCGAGACAGCGACGGTGGGCAGACAAGCGGAATCACGATGAACGCCATCAGGATAGAGGCGTTGAAGGCGAAGGCCGCGACCATCCATTGGCGGCTGCGGGTGTGGATTCTGCACGCGGATTCGAAGGTTGAGTCTTCAAACATGGCCTGCCTCCCTCAAGAACGAATTCAGCCGCACAGGCTGAGAGTTTGGAGGCCATGTTCAGACGCGAGCGGGTAGCCGCTCGGCGCGCTAGTTGGGCGCGGGGAGCGGGGCTTTAGGCACTCCGCATATCCCAATCGGAACCACTGTACTTAGATAGACACCGCAACAGAAGAAACTGTTCCCGACAACAAGCATGGGGCGCATCCACGGTTGTGGATGCGCCCCATGCAATCCGCGGATTGTTTCGAGTTACTCGGGCAGTTTCAGTTTTCCATTTACTTTGAAGGTTTGAGAGAGTACCTGGACGCCGGTATTCGGCTGGCCGCCGCCTACCGAGATTGTGTACTCGCCCTCGGCAACGATAGGCTCTCCGGCCTCAGTGACCATGCTCAGATCGCGCGGCTGAAGCTCGAAGTGCAGCTTCGCGGAGGCGCCCGGTTCCAAATGAACCCGCTGGAAGCCTCGCAAGGCCCGCAGCGGCGCGCCCGGCACATTGGGAAACTTGAGATAGAGCTGGGCGATCTCGTCGCCCGCGCGGGAGCCGGAGTTAGTAACAGTAACTTCCGCAATCAGCGAACTTCCCGCAGTTATCGGACTGGCAGGAACTGTAAGTCCGCTATATGTGAAGGTCGTATAACTCAAGCCGTAACCGAAGGGATAAAGCGGCTTTCCTTCGAAGTAACGATAAGTGCGGCCCTTCATCGCGTAATCCTCAAAAGGCGGCAACTGAGTTACATCCTTGTAGAAAGTGACGGGCAGGCGTCCGGCCGGGTTGTTCTTGCCGGAGAGCGTCTCTGCCACGGCAGCACCGCCCTCTTCGCCCGGATACCAGGCTTCGAGGATGGCGTTGGCGTGAGCCTTAGCCCAGTTGACGCCGAGGGCGCTGCCATTGGTGAGCACCACAACCAGCGGCTTGCCGACGGCGGCCACGGCTTCCAAAAGCGCCTGCTCGGGTGTAGGCAGGTCGAGGCTGGTGCGGTCACCGCCGAAGAAGCCGGGCTCGTTGATCTGTATCTCCTCGCTTTCCAACTCGCTGGTGATGCCCACCACGGCTACGACCACATCGGCATCCCGGGCCGCGGCAACCGCTGCCGGATCGGGCGCGAGGTCAACCTTGGACCAGACCAGGTGAGCCGCCGGGCTGAACCTTGCACCTGGAAAGTAGTCGACGCTCAGTTGCACGGGCTTGCCGGCCGTGAGATGAACCCGGCCAAGCTTGGCTTCTCTCTCGTTGGCGTCCCAGGCGGAGGTGACATTCTTGCCGTCCAGTCGCAGGCGGAAGAAACCATTGACACGAAGGCCAAGATTGTAGTCGCCGGTCTCCCGCGGGGTTAAAGTTGCCTCCCAGCGGATGACCAGCGGCTTGATCCCCGCCACCTCGGCGGGCAGAGGAGCCGCGCCGTCGATGCTGGGCTCAACGCGAACAACAAGCGGAGCGGGAATGACGGGGCTGTTCATGTTGGTCATGTCCAGCTTGGAGTAGCTGGCCTTGACGCCCGGCTTGCCATCTGTGGTCAGCACGCCGGCGGGAACCGGAGCGGCGTCATGGCTGAGGTACTGTGTGCCGGGAACATAGTTGATTGTCGCGGCGGGAAACTCGGCGCGAAGGCCTTCGAGCACCGTGACTGTGTGAGAAGGCGTGCCGCTATAATTGCCCAGCAGAACCTTGGTCTGATCGGCCAGCGGACCGACCACGGCGATCTTAATTCCCGATGTGCGCAGCGGCAGCACGCCATCGTTTTTCAGCAGCACCATCGACTCATTGGCCAATGCGCGGGCCATGGCGCGATGGGCGGCGCAGTCGAGGAGCTTTTCGTCGATCTTCGAGTAGGGCACTATCTCCGGTGGATCGAACATCCCCAGCTTCATGCGCGCGGTGAACAGGCGCGTAACGGCAACGTCGATCTCGCTCTCCTTGAGGAAGCCCTGCTTGACCGCGTCGAGATAGGGCTTGTAGTCGTGGTCGTCTTTCATCTTGAAGGAGAAGTCGACGCACTCGTTGTCCATGCCGCGTTGCAAGGCGATGGCCGAGGCCTGCGCCTGGGTCGGCTCGTAGTGGTGGCCGGTGAAAATGTCGATAATCGCGCCGCAGTCGGAGACCACGTAGCCCTGGAAGCCCCACTTGCCGCGCAACTGATTCTGGAGCAGGAACTGGTTGGCGCAGGCGGGCTGGCCGTTAATGCTGTTATAGGCGCACATCACCGAGTCGGCCTTACCCTCTGTAACCGTGGCGCGGAAGGCAGGCAGATAGGTGTCCAGTTCGTCGTGCTTGCTCACCATCACGTCTGCCGTGTGGCGGGTGGGTTCCGGACCGCTGTGCACGGCAAAATGCTTGGGGGTGGAGATGACGCGATAGTAATGCGGATCGTCGCCCTGCATGCCGGTCACATAGGCCATGCCCATGCGCGCCGTCAGGAAGGGATCTTCACCGTAAGTTTCCTGGCCGCGGCCCCAGCGGGGATCGCGGACGATGTTGACGTTGGGCGCCCAGAAGTCGAGGCCCGTAAAGAACGTGTTTTCCCCATTGCGCACTGCCTGCACGTGCATGATGCGGCCCTCGGTGCCGATGACCTCGGCCATCTTGTGAATTGCCGGAACGTCGAAGGTAGCGCCCAGACCGATGGGCTCGGGGAACTCGGTGGCGCCGTTGTGCAGCACGCCGTGCAGCGACTCGCTCCACCAGTCGTAGGCCGGCACGTTGAGGCGGGGAATGGCCCGCGCCTGGTTCACCAGTTGAGAGGCCTTCTCTTCCAGCGTCATCCGCCGCACCAGGTCCGCCGCGCGCTGCTCGGCGGGCAGGCTGGGGTCAAGATACGCTGGCTTGGCGTTCTGCGCCCCGGCCAGACAGGCTGCCGCGCTCAACGCCAACACCGCCGCAATCCTTCGCAATTCAGTCGTATTCATCGCAATCCTCTTTTAGAAATCGGTATTCAGTGACCAATGATTAGTATAGGCGCATCGGTTACCGCAGTTACAGATGGGGTAACTTAAAGGTGAGTTTATCCTATGGCGCGAAGTTTTCAGCCGCAATGCGTGTAACCTTTTCGTGCCGGGGCCGTAAGGTTAAGTAGAAGGGGGAAGGGCGGATGCAGAACGAAGTGAGCGACGTCCTGAACCAGTTTCGGCAAGGGGATGTGGACGCTTTCGAAGCGCTCTTTCGCCAGCATCAACGCGCTGTCTACGGGTGGATTTTACGCATCACTCGCGATGCGGCGGCGGCTGAAGAGCTGATTGTGGAGACCTTCTGGCGCATCCATAGTGCCCGCGCCCGCTTTAATCCGGCGCAAGGCTTCGAGGGCTGGGCGCGGCGCATCGCTACCCGAGCCGCGCTCGATTGGCTGCGGACAAGCCGGACGAAGCGCGAACTCTCGCTGGAAGATTGCGCCGAAGCAGCAGCACCAGCGCAGGCTGACCCGGCAGTGACCACGGAGATTCGCATGAAGACCGCGCAAGCCTTTGGCAGGCTGCCTGCAAAGCTGCGGATTGCGGCGACGCTCGCGGTCATTGAGGAGTTGCCGCACAAAGAAGTGGCCGCGGCGCTGGGGATTTCGGTTGCGGCCGTCAAAGTGCGCGTCTTCCGCGCGCTGCGATTACTCAGAACAGACCTGGAAGAACAAGGAATCACGCCATGAATACACACGATGAGGAACACATGAAGAAGCTGTTGCGGCAGTCGCTGCCGCCGGTGAAAGGCGATGCTGGTCCGGGACGGGATTTGTGGCCCGATGTGTTGCGGCGGCTGGACACGGAGACTGCCTCGTCCGGCTGGGCCTGGTTTGACGGGGCATTGCTGGCCGGGCTAGTGGGGCTGGTCGCGATCTTTCCGACGGCGATTCCAGTTTTTCTCTACTACCTCTAGAACCTGCGGATGCATTCGTCCGCCAACAAACTCGAACACAAGGAGGAAGCTATGAACACTCATCCCTATCTTCGCGCATATCTGGCGGGCATCTTTGTTCCCACGTTTGTCCTGCCCATCATGCTGACCGTGTTTATCGTGGTGAGGATCGTGCTGCGTGTGCCGGTTCCCATCGAACAAGCGCTGATCTTTCCCATGGCCGTGGTGCCTTCGATCTTCGGCCTTTGGAACATGCTCTGGCTTGGCTCGCACACGTGCACTCGTCTTCCCATCGGCCTGCATGGAGCCATCTTGCCCTTCCTTCTCATGCCTCTGGGCGCAACCACAGCCAGTTGCCTCGGCGTTCTTGTACTGGGTTGCCATGGCGTTATCTGGTTTCATGCGCTCTACATACCGTATGCGCTGATCGCGCCGTGCTTTTTGGCCGCGCTGGCCGGCTACTACCTGGTGTGGAAGTACATTGTGGGCTTCTTGAACCGGGTGCTGGGGATTGCGTAGATGCAGCTTTACAGCTAGAAGCTGTCAGCTTTTAGATACAGCTGATAGCTTCTAGCTTTTCTTCGGAGACCAACCATCTGCGGCGAGGGTGAAAATGTCAGGTGAGACTGCTGTGAAATATGCCGTTGAATTGTTTTCCAGAATTGCCCTTTTTGCGTTCGCCCTGTTTCTCATGCGGTGGGCAATCGATACAGCGCTTTCAGATGCTATGAATCTATCGATCATTCTGGGAGGGGTGTTGCTGGTATTTCCCGTTGTCTGGCTGGGGAGGAAGATTCTCGACCGGCATCCGTCAAAAAGCGGCGTTGTCTGGATCACGACGTTTGTCCAATTTGCCGTGGGAAGTCTGTTGGGCCTGGGCGCCATCCGAGCGGCAATCACTCATCGTGATTGGTCCGATTGGACACTCCCCGTGCCAACTGAAATCGGCCTGGTGTTCGTCATTGTTACCGGAGCGGCTGTATGTCTAACAGTTGCGAACCTTGCTCTGAAGGGCTTCGGCGCTCCATTTTTCATCGTGCTCAGCCATAGATTGGCGGCGGATTGGATGTATGCCTGGACGCGCAATCCGATGGTGCTGGCGGTATTGGTTTTTCTGCTGTCGTTGGGAATCTGGTTTCAGTCAGTGCTGTTTGTGCTCTGGGCGCTGATCCTCTTCGCGCCAGCGTTGCTTTTCTTCGTGAAGGTGTATGAAGAACGTGAACTGGAGTTTCGCTTTGGGGCATCGTATCTGGAGTACAAATCCAGAACACCGATGCTGTTTCCAAGAAAGCCCCGAGTTTGAATGATTACGCGCCGGGCCTGAAGAAGTTTTCCAGTCCGGCGCGCTGCGCGTGGGCGGCCATGGAGGATTGAATCTCCAGAGCCAGGGCCAGAGCATCGCGGCCTTGGCGCGCGGTGACTTGCGGTGGACGGCGGGTTCGCGCGGCATCAAGGAAGGAAAGAATTTCTAACCGCAGCGGTTCGCCGGGAGTGACCGGAGGCTTGGCAAAACTCAGCCCACGCTTCGATTCCTCGGGACTGGTCAACTGCGCTGTCAGATGCATGATCTGGGCCGGATCGATTTTTGCCATGGCGGCAAATTGGGCAATCAAGGCCGGGTCAATCTTGGCAAGGTCGATCTTGCCCGATGCAATTCCCTCAGCGATGCCCGGCGGAAGCAGGCTTGCAACTTGTGGCGGGAGTGACGCGATTAATTCGGCCGGTGTAGCATTGTCTGCGTCCACACGGATCACCAGCAGATCCTGTCTCGCATAGTCAATCGACACGTACTGGCGTGGCTCGAAAAAGCGCAGCTTGCGGACGCGCTCCGTCGAAACTCTGGAAGCGGTGAAGTTGGCTACGCAGCCCGACTCGAACTCAACGCGAACGTTGGCGATGTCCACTTTTGGCGAGAGGATGGGCAGGCCCACGGCGCGCACCTCGCGCACCAATGATGCGGCAAAGGTGAGCACGATGTCCAGATCGTGAATCATCAGGTCCAGCACCACGTCCACGTCCAGCGCGCGAGGCGTGAAAACGGAGAGGCGATGCGCCTCGAAGAACATGGGACGGCGCAGTTGCGGCTGAATGGCCAGGACCGCCGGATTGAAGCGCTCCAGGTGGCCGGGTTGCAGAATGCGTTGGCAACGCTCCGCACGCGCGATCAAATCGTCGGCTTCGGGCAGGCTGGCGGCCAGGGGCTTTTCGACGAGCAAGTCTATACCCGCATCGAGCAGGGCCGAGGCCACCGCATGATGATGCACGGTGGGGACGGCGACGGTGGCGGCGTCAAGATGAAGATCGGCGGCCAGCAGTTCGTCAACGGTGGCAAAGACGGGGATTGCGTATTTTACCGCGGCTTCGGCGGCGCGGGCCGCATCCGGCTCGACGGCCGCGACCAGCGCGACACACAGGCCAGCCGTGGTGAATCCCGCCGTTTCGAGTTCGCGATAGACGCGCAGATGATTTTTGCCGAAGGCTCCGGCCCCGGCAACGGCAACACGCACAGAGGCCTGGCTCACAGTGGGGCCGTCCATCCTTGCGGCGCTTTGACGGGCTGCTCCGGCGCTTTGCCCGACTTCCCGGACTCTCCACCTTCGACGGCCTTCAGGCAGCGACCGTAGAGTTCAAGCAACTGATTCACGTGCTCATCGGGCTTGGGCCCGGCAGCTCCGCTGAAGCCGGTTGAAGGCGCCGCGGGCCGGCCTACGCCCGCCGTTACGGAGACAAACTTGAGCAGATCGAGGGCAATGTCCTCATTGCTCCGCGCGCCAAGATTCATGTTGGGTTGAATATCCATGTTGATACTTCTCCATAGAGGATGCTAGCAGATTGAGGGTTTGTACCTCATCTCGCTTCTAAATCGGCAGACTGGGATTGGTTTTCGCGTTACCCTGAAGTGTATGCGGACGGCCTACATCGGGATGGGCGGCAACCTGGCCAGCAAGGCGGGCGCGCCAGAGGCGACCCTGGCGGAGGCGGTTTTGCGGCTGGAATCGCTGGGGCGCCTGGTTGGGCGGTCATCGCTTTATAACACGGAACCAGTCGGATTCGCCGCGCAGCCGCGATTCGTGAACGCGGTGGTGGCGCTGGAAACAGAGCTAGCCCCGCATGAAATACTGAATGGCTTACTGACCATCGAAAAAGAGTTTGGACGGGACCGGGCGACGGGAGTCGTAAATGGACCGCGCACGCTGGACCTGGACATTCTGCTTTTTGGCGACCTTGAAATCAGAGAGCCGAACCTCAGGATTCCGCATCCCCGGCTGGCCGAGCGCGCGTTTGTGCTGGCGCCTCTGTGCGAAGTAGCAGCGGAGGTTCTTGTGCCCGGCTGCGGAATGAGCGTGACACAATTGCTGGTCAGCTTGCTCAGTGGTTCGAAAAACGCTTTCGGCACGGTGGTCCGTCTCCCATACGACGCCTGGGACGCCCGGTAGAATCGTCTGGTGAGCCTCAAATTCAACGTACTGGCGACTAGCGCATCCGGCGGGCGGCGGGGACAGATGCATCTGCCACACCGCATCGTCGAGACTCCGGTCTTCATGCCGGTGGGCACGCAAGGGACGGTGAAGGCTGTCTCGCAGGACGTGCTCGAAGGGCTGGGCGCAGAAATTATTCTGGGCAACACCTATCACCTCTACCTGCGCCCCGGCCACGAAGCCATCCAACGCATGGGCGGACTGCATCGCTTCATGAGTTGGCCGCGAGCCTTGCTGACTGACTCGGGCGGCTTCCAGGTTTTCAGCCTGAGCGGGCTGCGCAAAGTGACCGACGAGGGCGTGCGTTTTCGCTCGCACCTGGACGGCAGCAGCCATTTCTTTACTCCGGAACACTCCATGGACGTGCAGATCGCGCTGGGCGCGGACATCTGCATGGCCTTCGACGAGTGCACCGAGTATCCGGCCGAGCGTAGCCGCGCAATGGAAAGCCTGCGGCTGACGATGGCCTGGGCACGGCGCTCGCTCGATCACTTTCGCGCGCAACGCGACGAGGTTTCGTGGCGCAAGGAACTAGGCGACCGGACACCGAGTTTGTTTGGCATTGTGCAGGGCGGAATGTATCGCGATTTGCGCCGCGAGAGCGCCGAGCGGCTGGTGGAGATGGACCAAGCCGGATCGGGTTTTGACGGCTACGCCATCGGGGGCTTGAGCGTGGGCGAGCCGCGCGAGCTGACTCTGGAGATGATTGCCGAAGTGTTGCCGCTGCTGCCCGCGGATAAACCCCGTTACGTGATGGGCGTGGGCTATCCGGAGGAGATCGAGATGTATGCGCGCATGGGCGTGGACATGATGGACTGCGTGCTGCCCACCCGCGCCGCGCGCCATGGGCTGCTCTTCACCAGCGAGGGGCGGCTGAACATCAAAGGCAAACAATATGCCGAGGATCAAAGCCCGCCCGACTCGGCCTGCGATTGCATGGTCTGCCGGCGCTACTCGCGGGCCTACCTGCGCCACCTGATGCAGGCCGGCGAGGCGCTAGCCGGGATGCTGAACACCATCCACAATCTGGCTTACTACCTGGGGATCATGGAGCGGGTGCGGAAGAGCCTCGGCGCGGCAAACTGAGTCAGGAAGTCAGTGCGACTGCGGATTGCCGCGCATCCCGCAAGGCAAGTATGAGCGTCACGGATGCACTGAACCACAGGAGAATTCCGGTTCCGAAGGCGGCAATGCTTGGCAGATAGTCGAGGGGAACGAATACAACGCTGGCCACGGCCCAGGCCAGCATAATGGCTCCAGATCGATAGTGCGGCCGATAGCGAAAGATTCGTGCCAGAGGAAACATATGCAGCCCCACGATGGCGGTGATTGCCGACGGAATGTAGGCGTAGAGGCGCAGCCTGGCCAGTACAAATGCCACAACAAAGATGGCCAGCCACTGGATCGCATTGATCCATGCAAAAGCGCGGATTACGGCAGGATCATCGGGCACGTGTGGCCAACGTTTAGCCTCGCGGAGCAAATAGATGGCGGTTGAAATCAGCACCGCCAATCCCAGCAGAACACCAGAGATAGTGGCTGCGCTGAGCCATTGCATGAAGGAGAGCGAACTGGCCAGCCACACGGCTCCGAAGCCTGCGCCGAAGATCGCCCCGGTGGCCATACCTCTTAGTTGATTTGCTGTCTGAATCTTCTGCATGATGTTTCTCCTTGATCTGAACATTGATTTGAAAAGCGTTTGTAGTTATGCGCCGATGGCTTCACCGAGCATTTGCTTCAGCGCTTGAACATATTCGAGAAACGCCTGGCGGCCGGTTTCGGTCACACGGTAGAGGGTTTGCGGCTTGCGCTGGACAAACTTCTTTTCGACCGAGACGTAGCCGGCCTCTTCGAGTTTCAGCAGTTGCGCGCCCAGGTTGCCGTCCGTCGAGCCGGTCTTCGCGCGCAGCCAGGTAAACTCCGCCTCTTCAACGCCAACGAGCAGCGAGAGCAGGGCCAGGCGCAGCTTCCCGTGGATCACAGGATTCAGCTCCGGCAGCTCAGGCATGGCTGGCCGCCTTTCCGCGTTGGCAGGTTTCGGCGATCATCAGGTAGATGCCGAAGACGATCTGGCAGAGGAAGATGGCCACCAAAAACACAATCGTGCATTGCGCAACGCTGGTAAAACAGGCTACCGCGCTCGCCGCCCACCAGACCATCGCGCAGGAAATCTGTGCTTTCCACTTCAGAATCATGCCGCTGGCCGCATTGGTTGTGCCGAGCATTGCACATGCCACCGCCACAAAAATCTGGGGAGTAAACCGGGCGCTGAAACCCATAGCAGGAAAGAGCATCATCATCGAGATGCCCATGGCAGTCCAGATGGCTGAAATGGAACGGCCCGCCTGGGTCGAAGGATTTTTCTCTGTTTGCTGCTTTGACTTGTACCAGAGGATAGCCATCATCAGCAGCCAGAAGATTGTCATAGTGATCACCCAGGCCCACGGATTGTGCCCCAAGATGTCCCAGCCAAGGGCGATGTAATAGGCCACGCCCCAGAGGACAAAGGTCCATCCCCAGCTTTCAGTGGTGCGCCGGCCCTCGGCAATCATGGATTCGATCAGGCTGAGCCTGTCTTTCAGTTCCAACTCTTCATTACTTGCTGTCATAGCGATTCTCCTTTGAGGGTTGAACTTTTTCATTGACGATGCATCTTAGTCATGGAGGCGAGGCTTACGCGAACTCCCAGCGCCGGGCGATTCTGCGGGCGATCACAAAGAGCACAATGCCGACGGCGAGCAGGACGCCTACTTGCGGCCATAGCTCTTTCACCGGCAAATCGCGCCAGAAGACTTTGGTAAATCCATCAATGGCCCAGGCATTGATGGTCCACAATCCGGCCTTCTGCATGGTCTCGGGCATCAGATAGCGGGGGAACATACTGCCGCCGACGGCGGACATGGTGAGAATCAGCAGGGTGGAGAGTGCGCCCAACTGCGCACGGGTGTGGCAGATGCTGGCAAGCAACATGCCAAAGGCGGCCACGGCGAAGGCAGTACACAGGCCCATCACCACAAAGCCGGGAATGTGCGTGAAGAGATCGAGTTTGAAGACCGCCGTCGCCCAGAGAAACATCACTACCAGTTGGGTAAACGCCAGCAGCGTGTTGAATGTAAGTTTGCCCACCAAGAGCGTGGTCATGGTGACACGCGAGCTGAGCACACGGTCCAGGGTTCCGCTCTCGGCTTCATCCAGCAGCGCCCCGGCAGAGCCGCTGGCGGTGAAGAGCAGGAACATGACGCCGATGGCGGCGGCATAGAAAGAAACCATGGGATTGCGCTTGTTTTGTCCCACGACCGCGCGAGAATGGACGGCGATGGGACCTGTGAAGGAGCCAGCCTGCGCGGGGCTGGTCCCGGCGGCTTGCTGGTCCTCGCGTTGCCGCAGCTTTTCGAGGTAGCCGTTCATCCGCTCGAGGTTGTCGTTCATCCGCTTGCGCTGTGCCGGCGTGAATCCGCCGATGTATTGATCGGTGTACTTCATTCCCTTTTCCGCCATGACCTCAGGCATGGAGGTCATACCGGCTTTTTGCAGGAGGCCAGCGACCATCTGCGGGGCGATCATGTCGCTGGAGTCGTTGAGCAGTTGAATCGCAGAGCCGCCTTGGGCTGAATCGGAATCGCGACCAAAGGAGATAGGGTTGTCGCCGAAGCCGTGAGGAATGATGAGCGCCACCGGAGCCTCACCCGCCTTGACCGCGGCCTCCGCGGTTGCCGCCGTGTACTCCGGGAGCGGCTCCGCCGTTTTATTTTTGGACGAGGGCCTGGTGTGAATGGCGAGCGAGCCTTCGCGTTGCAAACCGCGCATCAGGTCGAGCGATGCGCGGCTGTGGTCTTCGTCCACCAGAATGACGTTGATCTTGGCGGTGGAATCGTGCTGTCCGCCGAAGATGACGGCAAAGATAGTGAAGAACGCGATGGGCAGAACGAAACTTAGCGCCAGCGCGGCGCGGTCGCGACGCAAGGAGACGATGGCGGTACGGACAATGGGGATAATCAATCGCGTAACTCCCTTCCAGTGAGGTGCAGGAAGACGGACTCCAGATTGGGCCGCCGCAACGTTACATCCACCAGCTTGAGGCCGGAGCGGGCGGCATCATCAAGCAGGCCGGCAATCAGAGTGGAATCTTCGATGGTGAACTCAGCAGCGCCATCCAACAGATGTCCTGCGTGTTTTTCGACCCATGCTTCGATCACGCCGGGAGGGCCGTCAAAGTGCGCCAGCACCTGGCTGCGTGAGACAAAAACACCATGAATAAGCTCTTCATGGGCGCCTTCGGCGATAATGCGGCCGTGATCGATGATGGCCACGCGATCACAGAGCCGCTCCGCCTCCTCCATGTAATGGGTGGTGTAGATGATCGCTGCGCCTTCGCCGCGCAGCGCTTCGATCATCTCAAAGATGCGATTGCGCGACTGCGGATCGACACCGACGGTGGGCTCATCCATGAGCACCACGCGGGGCCGATGGATGATTCCAGCCGCCATGTTGAGCCGCCTTTTCATGCCGCCGGAGAGGTTCTTCGCTAGCTCGCCTGCGCGGTCCCCGAGCGCGGCCCAGTCCAGGCACCATGCCACCGATTCAGCCAGCTTGCCACCAGAGAGACCGTGGTAGCGGCCAAAGGCGGCCAGATTCTCCCTGCACGTGAGCCGGGGATAGAGAGCCAGCTCCTGTGGAACCCATCCCAGAGCCGCGCGGGCTTCGAGCGAACCGGCCGGCGATCCGAAGACGGAGACGCTCCCCGCATCGGGAATGACGCGTCCCACAATGCTGCGAATCAACGTGCTTTTACCTGCTCCGTTTGGCCCCAGCAATCCCAGACATTCGCCGCCGTGCAACTCAAGCGAAATGCCGTCGACGGCTGTGACCGGACCGTAGCGTTTGGCCAGCGAAAGGACTTCGAGAGGGATCGATTCGAGGAGGCTAGACGAGAACTGTGGTGGAGCCTCTGGCATTAAAGGTGCGTTCATGCGGTTGCCCTGCCCTTCTGCCGAAGTCTTGTGAGAGGGTGATTCCAGCGATTGATTAGGAAGCAATGCGAGGTGGTCAAATCCGTCATGAAGAGTACTCTATTATATAGAGTACTCGATGTCAAGAAGCATTTTCAATTATTTTTGGGGCGGCTTTGAGCGTTATGCGTGGATGTGTTGGGAATACCGGGAATCCTGCTGAATGGGCAGGGTTGCCGGTCTTTGCGCGGCGGCAAGGAAATCGTTTAACTGTTTGATTACACGAATGATAATCCCGTCCCAATCGCCCCGCGCGCTCTGGCGGAAGAGCCGGGCGGTGGGGTACCAGGGGGTGGTCTCCGTCTCCTGCATCCAGCGCCAATCCGAGAGATGGGGCAGTAGAATCCAGACCGGCTTGGCCATGGCGCCAGCCAGGTGGGCGATGCAGGTGTCGGTGGTGATGACCAGGTCGAGCGTGTCCATGAGAGCGGCGGTTTCGGCCAGGTCGTGGTCGCGGCTGGAGCCGTCCCGGAGAACGACGTCGCCGGGCAGGACGGCCATTTGTTCGGCGCCCGCTCCTTTTTGCAACGAAATCCAGGTGACGCCGGGGATGCGCAGCAGGGGCAGCAGCGCAGATAACTTAACGGAGCGCAGTCGGTCGGCCTTGTAGCGGGAATTGCCCGCCCAAGCCAGGCCGACGCGGTGCTGCGCGCACGGTGAATCCTGCAGTCGCAAGTGAGGAAACTGAACCCGCTTCCCGGCGACCAACTCCGGATCGGCAGCAAGATAGGCGCCCGGCCAGGGAACCGTCTCGACAGTAGTTCCGAAGACGGCTGGGAGGCTCAGGAGCGGACACTCCAGATCGAATTTTGGCGGCTTGTAGCCCAGCAAAACAATTTGCGCCTGGCCGGCGCGAACCGAGGCCAGCGAGGCCATGAGCCGCTCGACCGGCTCCTGCACCTGCAAAATCACCTGGCCGCCGCGCGCGGCGACCAGGTCAGTGTAGCGGCAAAACTGGATGGTGTCGCCCAGGCCCTGTTCTGCATGGAGAAGAATGCGGCGTCCGTCGAGGAGCTCGCCCTGCCAGCTGGGCTGAGAAAAGATTCTGGGTCTGCGATGGATGTCGCGGAAGCGCCAGCGGGACTCGTAGCCCGGCCAGCCTTGCCGCCAGTCGCCCAGCCGCAGACGGGTGAGAGAGAGATTGTAGAGCGCGCCGAAACTGGAGGGATCGCGCTTGACCGCGAGTTCCTGCGCTCCCAGGGCCTCCTCCATGTGGCCCAGATCCAGCAGAGAGTTTCCGCGATTGGAGGCGGCGGCGCGGTTACCGAGAAACTCGGCTCGCTCGAAGACGGCGATCGCCTCCTCGAGGCGGCCTTCCTGGTGGAGCAGGATGCCGTGCATATTGACAGCCTCTGAGTTGTCCGGTTCGCGGGCCAGAGCCCAGCGCAGCCACTGCCATGCGCCGGCCGGGTCGTGCTCGGCGGAGCGAAACTGGCACCATGCCACCAGCGTTTCCACCTGCTCCGGGTTAAGGGCAAAGGCCTTGCGCAGATATTTTTCGGCCGCGGCGGGGCGATGGCGCTCCCGCTCCAGGATTGCCAGGTTGACCCAGCCGGAGATCAAATCCGGTCGCAGTTCGACGGCTCGCAGCAGGGCGGCCTCGGCGTAGACTTCGCGCCCCTGCTCGCGCAGCAGGCTGCCCAGGTTGATCCATGCGGCGGCAAAGTCCGGGCGCAGGGTAAGAGCGCGGCGATAGCGAGCCTCGGCCTCCTCGGGATTCCCCATGCGCGACAGCGCAAAGCCAGCGGCAAATTCAACCTCCGGCATCCGCGGACAAATCGCCAGCGCCTGCTGGTAGCACTCCAGAGCCTCTTCGTTGCGTCCCAGACAAGCCAGCGCATTTCCCAGGCCCATGTGTGCCGCGGCCAGCGTGGGCTGGCGGCGGAGAGCCAGCTCGAACTCTCCGATAGCATCCTGGCAACGGCCCGTGGCAAGCCTCAGTTCGCCCAGGCCCATGTGAGCCAGCGCATTCGCGCCGTCCAGGCTGATGGCGTGGATATAAGCGCGCTCAGCCTCATCGTACCGGTCGGCGGACTTGAGAGCCTGGCCCAGCGTAACCCATGCGGTGACCATGCGCGGCGCGGCGGCGACCGCGGCCCGGGCCATCCTGACCGCGGCCTCGGATTGGCCGCTGGCCAGCGCCACCAGGGTGATGCCCACCAGCGCCTGCGGGTGACAGGGGTTCTCCTCCAACATGCGCTGGCAACCGAGCGCCACTTCGGTTAAATGGCCGGTCAGTTCTTTGGGAAGACTCGCCTCGTTGGTGTGCGTCGTCATTGGGGATTCGGAATCGTCCTCACCTGGACGCTAGGCCGATTGCGGCGGGTACTCAACCGGAAAACGCACGAAATGAGTTGCTTGTGATGTGATTTTTCCCATTATTTGGCGGGTTCGGTTTTGGGAGTGGAAATACGCAGTGCAAGTTTACCTGCGTTGCGATCAGCGAAGGGGAGTATTCAAACGCATCTCCCCTTCACTGGTTGGTCTTGTTACGCATCAGATCGGCAGAACCAGCAGCCCGGCTCACATCGCATCATGATCGTTCCTTGACAGGATCAGTAAGAAAAATTGTGTGAGCCCTTTCGGGGCGACCCGAAAAACAAAGAACCAAATTACCCACATCATCCTCCGGAACGGCGCATACACAGTGCACGAGCGGGTAAGAAGGCGAGTTGGTTGGAGTATCGCGACCCATTGTTGAAAAAGAAGTTCCACGCCTCCCCAGAAGCATCTCCAGCCGAGTTGCTCCAGGCCGCCGATGCGGTCATATGAATTCCGCCCTTGATATGCTTGCCATCGACATTCTGTGTCTGGTCGTATATGCCAGCCAGCTCGTCGATAGTGGGCAACCGCCAGTCGGAGTACCCACCCATAGTCAGGTTCTGACAGTAATTCGCGGCCTGCTGCCAGTTGACATCGCTGCCATTATCAGTCTTCGCCCACATAAGCCCGGTAACCGGGTCAGTCCAGGTAGGCTGCTGGGCGCGCAGGACAGGAGGGATATATATTGACAGCGATACTGCGATCAGGAATCTGAGTGTCGTGGCATTCATTAATACCTCCAGGGGATTCATTGTTTGTGGCTGTGGGCCCGGGGGAAACTCAGCGGCAGGATATCGAAATCGAAAATCGTTGTCAAGCGATAGCGCATACAATTTAAAGAGTTCCGGGATCCTAGCGCCGACGTAATGTTTATGGGCCTACCGTCGCCGGCCGGGTCATGCAACGTGCATTTGGACATCTCCTCCTCGTAAAGGAGGTCCCCACCAAGTACGTCTTGACCTCTTTACAGGATTGCAAATGGAATTTGACAAGGCTGTGGGCTCGGGAATTCACGACAAAGGGCGTGGCGTCAATTGACGAACGATTATGGCTAGTTTGACATACCCACCACAAGCCGTAGTCAGCGAAGGGGAGTGTTCAAACGCACTCCCCCTCACTGATTGTTCTATCCGCGCCTCAGATAGGCAGCACCAGCAGCCCGGATTCCAGCAGCTTTTCCGTGAGCCGGTCCAGGGCCGCGGGAAACTTGTAGGAGATGGTGCGAACACCCATCCCCAGCAGGGAGGCTGCTTCAGCCTGGGTATACTCCTGGAGCACAATGCGGCTAAGCATCATGCGGTCAAGAGAGCCAAGCTGGTTGAGGCAGTTTTCCACGTCGAGGACGAAGATCACCGCGTCCTCGAAGGTGCGGATGGGGCGGCTGGAGCACCAGCCCCGAGCGATGGGATCGCCCAGAATGTTGGGTGCCCTGCCCACCTGCATGGAGGCGTAGAGATAACGCTGCAGCAGGCTCTCGGTATGCTTACGGTAGAAGCCCAGGCTGACCAGCGGCCCGGCGGCCGGCGCTTTTACGGCTGGCTTTGCGGCCGGCCTTTGTTCCCATATCCTCCGCTCTTCGTACCCCGCTCGCTGTGGATTGCCTTCTTCCCAAACCGCCGGCAACTGAAGGGCGGCGCTCATTGGGCGCCTCCGGTTGCTTCAGCAACTGCCCATACCCTGACCAGCGTCTTGCGCGACGGGCGTCCGCGCCGTTTGCGGCTTTCCGGAGTTGGAAAGTCTTTCAGTTTGGTCTCACATTCCCTGCAATAAACACTCCCTTGTGTCTGGGCGCGGTACCAAAGACAGCCGCACCCTTCGCAAATTTTCAAGTGCACGCGCAAATCCATGACGAAATCTCCATGTTCTTGTTTTCTCCCGGCGGCCTTGCTTTAAAGTCTTGTAACCGCGGGTCAGAAAGTACCGGATACGGCTGCTCAGGGTTCTTGCGCCCTGATGAGGGATAACCGCCGGAATTCTTTCGTTCTTTGTCATGCTCATGGCGCGCAGATTCTGGAATTTCGGTAGTTGGCTGCCTCAGGACGCATATGCAATGCGTTTTTGGGACGGAGAGGAGAAAGCCGGAATAGATTTACATCGTCAGGCAATTGTTCATTAGCCGCTGAAAGGGTCAAAATATCGCCCGTTTCAGATTGACGGCAATGAAGCGTTTCTCAAAAGATTCCCACAGGCCAGCACCGGATTAAGTAAAGCAAATCTAGATAATTGGTTCTTTTGCGTCAATCTTCCCCCTCAGTCTTCCGCTTTCGCGCTTTTCATTCCGTTATAAAGCGCCGAAAATGAAGGCCAATCAGGACTTCAACTTTTCCAGCAGAAAATGAAGGATGTCCCCCTCTATTGCTGGTGGCGGATTTTCCACAGATGAATTTTACTCAGATGCACGAAAAACTCCGCCTGGAACTGCTGCGCAGGATACAGCGGGGGACGGTGAGCGTCTCATTGCTGGCGCGCCAGACCGGCTTCGGGCAATCTCATCTGTCGAATTTTCTGCACAATCGGCGGCAGCTTTCTCTGGAGGCGATGGATCGAATTCTGGCGGCGCAGCACATGGCGGCCAGCGATCTTCTGCCCGCCGTCTACCAGCGCGAGGCCTTGCTGGCAGACGGGGAGGACAGCGCGGTCCCGGTGGTCAGCCATGCGGCGGCCCTGTTTGAACCGTTCATCCGGCCCTCTGCCGCACAGACCATGCTGCACCTGCCCTCCGGGCTCTTGCAGTCGATCCGGACGCGCGTCTCGAAGCAGCGCCGCGCCTGGCAGCGATTTGTGGCGGTGCGCATTCCCGCCGCCGACGCGCTGCCCATGGAGCCGCTGGTGCTGCCCGAGGCCATCACCCTGATCGACCGGCACTACAACTCGCTGATGCCCTACCGGCCCAACCGGCCCAACTTATATGCCGTGCGGCACGGCTCCCATCTGATGCTGCGTTATGTTGACTTTGTGGCCAACCGGCTGGTGCTCAGGCCGCGCAACATTGCCTTTCCCGTGGACCTGATCGAAGTAGACTCCGGTGTGCCGCCCAGTGAGTTGATTACCGGGCGCATCGCGTTGATTTTGAATGAGCCGTGAGGCGCGGGGGGAGCAAACCGCCTGAAAACAGCCTGGAAGACAAGTCCTTCTCATTTCTCGCGAGACAGATGAATTTCCGGGAACAATTGAGGTACAGGCCGCGTAGATAAAATTGGCGCGGCCGGGTTGGTTCACCGTCGCGCCGGTGATTGCAAAGGAGAATCCCATGCGTTTGATCGTCAGCGTTGCCGGCTTGGCTACAATGCTTTGTCTCGCGGTTCCCGGTGGTTTTGCCAGGACGCCCCCGGCCTCCAAATGCGGCTCGGGCTTGATCGTGATCATCTTCAAGGATGGCCACCGGCAGAGCTTCAATCTCTGCGATATTGAGCGGGTCGAGTTTCCCATGGCCGGTGAAACCGCCCCCATCAACACTCAGTTGCCCTCACGAGGGCGTTTTCTGGGGAAATGGGAGGTCGGCGATGGCAACGGATTCAGCTTCTACATCACGCTCGAAGAGAATGGCGATGCCTGGAGGTCGCTCCACCACGAACACGGCAAGTGGGTCTATGTAGACGGCGAGGCGCGCGTTACCTGGGATGATGGCTGGAAGGATGCGATCCGCAAGGTCGGCTCCAACTATCAGAAGTCGGCATACGGAGAGGGAAAATCGTTCTCGGATACGCCAGACAACATCACCAGCGCCATCAACACCGCTCCGCATCCCAGTTAGAGTCTTTTCTGATCGGCTCAAACATCGGGCCCCACGTACACACCGGAGAAGCGTGTATAGCGCGCGATGAAATACAGATGGATTATGCCGGTCGGGCCGTTGCGCTGCTTGGCGAGAATGATCTCGGATTTGGCCTTATCGGCATCGCTCATATCCTCGTCGTTCTCATAGAGGGACTCACGGTGGATAAAGGCGACGACATCGGCGTCCTGTTCGATAGAGCCGGATTCGCGCAGGTCGCTGAGCAGAGGGCGTTTGTCCTCCTTACGGTTCACGCCGGCGCGGGAGAGCTGCGATAGGGCCAGGACCGGCACGTTCAACTCCTTGGCCAGGGCTTTGAGACCGCGGGAGATGGCCGAAACCTCCTGGGTGCGGTTCTCATAGTTCCTTTTGCCGGACGAGGGCACGGTTGCCGACATTAATTGCAAATAGTCCACCACCACCAGATCGAGGCCGTGGTTCTGTTTGAGGCGGCGGGCCTTGGCGCGCATTTCGGCCAGTGAGATGCCGGCCGTGTCGTCAATAAAGATGCGCGACTCGACCAGCTGATTCAATGCGCTCTGCAACTTGTCTTCAACCTTCCGGCCGAGAAAGCCTTCCTGTAAATCGCGCTGGTTTACCCCGGCCTGCGAGGCCAACATGCGGCGCAAGAGCGACTCCTTGCTCATCTCCAGGCTGAAGATAGCCACCACCTTGCGATGGCTGATGGCCGCGTACTGTGCGATGTTGATGGCCAACGCTGTTTTGCCCACCGAGGGACGTGCGGCAATAATGATCAGCTCGCCCTTCTGCAAACCTCTAGTCATCTTGTCAAAATTATCGAAACCAGTGGCCAGGCCCGTCAGCTCCCGGCTTTCCTTGTAAAGATTGTCGATACTGACGAAGGAGTTCTGGACAATTTGGTCGAGCCTTTGAAAGCCCTGGGTGAGGCCGTGTTCGCTGACCTCCAGCAGCTTGGCCTCGGTCTCGTCCAGGACTCCGAGCGCGCTCTCGCCCTGGTCGGCGGCGCGCGCGATGGCCGTCGAGCAGATGAGCATCAGCTTGCGCAGCAGGCTCTTGTCCTTGACGATGCGGATGTACTCTTCAATGACCGGGCGGCGCGGCAAACCCTCGGTGAGCGAAGCCAGGTAGGCCACGCCGCCGATGGATTCGATCTCCTTGTAGCGGGCCAGCTCGTTGGCCAGGGTGACGATGTCCACGGCTTTCTGGCCATTGATCAACTCCGTCATGCGCTGGAAGATGCGGCGGTGCGAGTCGAGGGAAAAATCCTCATCCGTAAGCTTTTCAGCAGCCTCTGCGTGGGCGGCATTATCCAGCAGGATGGCGCCAAGGATGGTCTTCTCGGCGTCCACATTGGCCGGCAAGGGGGAGTCGTAAGCCAGGTTGGGCAAGGTGGCCATATCAGAAGAGTGTAGGCCGAGAGCAGGCTGTGCAGAAGGCAGACATTTTTGGAAATCTGGAAAAACCGTCCGAAGCGTCTATCCCGCACGGCGAAAATGCCTTATTCTCAATGCAAAGCGAGGAGAAGCAGTATATGGCCAAAGAAACATTGAGCGGCGCCAAACTGAAGAGAGTTCTGGAGGCGCTGGAAGGCAACTGGCATGCGGAGATGGAGGGCTACCATACCTACCTGACGCTGGCCGACCGGGACCCGGAGCCGGTACGCTCTCAAGTGTTGCGCCACCTGGCTCAGGCCGAGCTGGAACACGCCGCGTTGTGGAAGGGGCGCATCGAGGAGTTGGGCGGAGCGGAGCCGGTCTACCATGGCAGTCCCGCGGGCGAAGCCAACTCGCTGGCCAACCGCGCCGGCGGCGTGCGCATGGCCTTGCGGCGCCTGGAGATCGAGGAAAGCCGCGACATCGCCAGGTACGGAACCCAGTTGAAGGAATTGGGCGACCAGGAATCCATCGCCATACTCGAGCACGTCATCGAGGACGAAAAAGACCACCACCGCGAACTGGGTTCGCTCATACGTGGCCACTACCATGCTCCTCCGGGCGCGCCCAGGATCGATCCCAAGGGAGTTCTGGAGGAGCTGCTGGCCAAGCGCAGCCAGGGGCGCAAGCAGCCGGGAAGCTGGATCGGCGACGCCATCTACGGCGTCAACGACGGCCTGGGCGCCATCTTCGGCATTGTCAGCGGCGTAGCCGGAGCCACGGCGGGCAATCCCGCCGCCCAGCACACCTATGTGCTGCTGGCCGGCCTCTCCGGCATGATCGCCTCGGCCCTTTCCATGGGCTCCGGCGCGTATCTCGCCGCCAAAAGCGAACGCGAAATATACATGGCGGAGATTGCCCGCGAGCGCGAAGCGATCCAGATGAACACGCCCGAGGCCCGCGAGCTGCTCTCGCTCTACTACCAGGTGAAGGGCCTGCCCGAGGCCGACGCCGACAACATGGTGAACCACATCGCCAAAGACCCCGAGCAGATGCTGCGCGTGCTGGCCGGCGAACGGCTGGGAACCAGCGAGGAGGCGCTTGCCAATCCCTGGGTCTCGGCCGGGTCAGGCGCGCTCTCCACCGCCGTCGGCGCATTCATCCCCGTTATTCCCTTCTTCTTCCTGAATGGAATGACCGCGGTGATTGCCGCCGCCGCAGTCTCGCTGGCCGCGCATTTTGCCGTCGGCGCGGCCAAGTCGCTCATCACCGTCCGTAGTTGGTGGTCCTCCGGCTTCGAGATGACCGCGGTCGGCGCTCTGGAAGGCGCTGTTACCTACGGCATCGGCGTTTTTCTTGGAACCGCGGGCGGATTGTAGGGACATCTGCCGGTATGCGCGATTATCATGGCGAGCGGGTGGTGATCGAAGCTAGGAGCTAGCAGCTAGAAGCTCTCGCGCCGCCTTTCGCCCCAGGCGGATGCAGTCGGGGATACCGATGCCGTCGTAGGCGTTGCCAGCCAGCTTCAATCCAGACAGGGCAGAAACGCGCTCGGTAATGCGCTTCATGCGCTCCTGGTGGCCGACGGCGTACTGAGCCATGGCTCGCGGCCAGCGCGAGACCTGCGCGTGTTCTGGCTCGGCGTCTGGCGACAAAATCTTTTCGCCAAGAATCTCGCTCAGTTCGCGGCGCACGGTGGCCAGCAGAGCGGCGTCCGGCGCGGCTATCAGGGCCTCGTTCTTCATCCCGCCTAGAAACGCGCGCAGTACGATCTTGCCCGTCGGCGTGCGGCTTAGAAATTTGCGATGAACAAATGTGCAGGCCAGCATGGAGCGGCCTTCCACCACCGGAATCAGGAAACCGAATCCTTCGGGAAGGCGACCCAGCTGGGCTTCGTCGTAGATGAGATTGACGGTGATCGACGAGGAGTAAGGAATGCCGCGCAACTCCTCGGCCAGTTGCGAGTCGGCCCGGCCCAGCAGCTCACTGGCGGCCCACGCGGGCATGGCCAGGATGACCGCATCGTAAATCTCGGTCTTGCCTCCGGCCACAATCTTCCAGCCGCCCGATACTTTTTCCAAGCCTGTGACCGGTGTGGAAAGGCGCACCGAGGCCGGATCGAGCCGCGCGGCCAGTGCGTTGACCAACTGGTTCATTCCGCCGCGCATGGCGGTGAAGATCGCCCGTGTTGCCGGCACGCTGCCTTTTTCCTTCGCTGGGCGCGAAGCCCCGCGCATCTTGCGGTGCGCGGCCAGCATTCCGCGGGTGAGCGAACCGTAATCTTCTTCCATCTCCACCAGGCGCGGCAGCACGGTGCGGACGCTCAGTTGCGAGGCGTCGCCGCCAAATATTCCGCTCAGCAGCGGACTGGCGAGCCGGTCGACAACCTCGCGGCCGAAATGGCGTTGGACAAGCGCGGCCACAGATTCATCCGGCAGGCCCGTAGGCCGCGGCGGAAGCAGTAGTTCTAACCCCATGCGAATCTTGGTAGGCAGGCTGAAGAGGCGGGTCAGCGCTGTGGGGATCAGCTTAGTGGGCACCAGGAACATCAGCCCGTCGGGCAGGGGAATAAGCCGGTTACGCACCACAATGTAGGTCTTGCGGTCGGCGTCGTTCGAGGGGGTCAGTTCGGCGCCCAGGCCCAGTTCGCGGCACAGCTCGGCAGCCGCCGGCTTCTCGGTCAAAAAGGAATCCGGGCCGCGCTCCAACACCGCGCTGTCCACGATCTCCGAAAACAAGCAACCGCCCAGCCGGTCGCGCGACTCGTAGAGCGCGTACTGGATCTTTTTGCCCGCCCGGCGCGCCCGCTCCAGCTCATAGGCTGCCGCCAGTCCAGCGATTCCGCCGCCGATAATTGCCGCCCGCATCGACTCCCTCACCCTCTATTAGAGCAGTTCCAGGCAGCGGAAGACCTTGACTGGGAGTTCCCAGCGACAGGTTGTTGCCGTTGTGAAGGAAACAATGCGATTTTCCGCAGCCTGTTCAGGCGCGCGGCTTATAGCATCTTGTCGTCCACGCTGCTCAACGTTGCATCCGCCGCCGCCCTGCTCCAGCCTATGCGCAGATCCTTCACGCCGTGCAATGCGAAGGCTCCGTCCCTTCCGCGAGGAGCCGTGACAGCGAAAAAATCCGCCCGCTCCACATCGGTTAGATAAAACGCCGGACGCGCGTCGGGAGTCGAGTTGGCAATCTCCACGTGACTCATCTCCACGTTGCGCATATGCCGCAGAAAAAATCCCGACGCCGGCATGGGTCCGAACATCGACGGTTCCGGATACTTGTTTCCCAGTTCCGGCGGTTCAATCTTTGCCATCTCCGCCGCGCCGCCGCCTGCCGTCTCGATGTAAATGTTGGAGAGCTTCACATCTTCAATCGCATAGCCGGGAATCCCGCTCAGTACCGAGCTGATTTTCCGCGGCGCGTTGTAGCAAGCAAGATTGCTGATGAGTATCCGCTTCAACGTTCCCACTTTGGTGCTCTCTTTGGGTCCGCGTAGCCGCGCGCCCAGCCGCATGAAAATCGGCCCCGAAACCAGATCGCGCATCGTCGTATTGGTAATGGTGATGTCTTCCAGCAGCGCGCCATCGACGGTTTCCAGAGCGTACCCCTGGCAGCCTTCAAAGACGCAGTCGGAAATGGCGACGTTAATAAATCCGCCATTCGATTCCGTGCCGCACTTGATGCGGCCGGTGCGCGGCACGTGAAACTCCGCTGCAAACTTCTTGTAAGTTCCGTCCAGCACCGTGCCCAGTTCGTAAGTCCCCGTCACCCAGCAGTTGGCGATGGTCAGGTTCCGCGTTGCCCGCGCATAACCCAGCGCATAACTCGACTTGGGGCAGATGCCGTCGTCCCACGGCGAGTTGACCGTGCAGTTGGAGACGCGCACATTCTGGCAGCAATCGATGTCCATGCCGTCGCGGTCGGTATCAATCTTAAGATTGTCGATGGTCAGGTTATCCACGCCGGTTAGCAACAGCGCAAAGTGGCCGCACTTCAGCATCGCGAAGTCGCGCAGTAGCACGTTATGGCAGTTCTTCATCGCGATAGCCTTGTTGCCTACTCCCGGCTGCTCGGCCACATAGACCGGATAATTGCCGCGGGCGGCGCGGCCTGCCCCGAAGCTGAGTCCCTTGCCCCAGATGAGTCCGCTTCCGGTGATGCTGATGTCGTGGATATCTTCGCCCCAGATCAGCGAGTTATGCCAATGGTTATGGCCGTAATCCTGGTAGGCATCCCACTCCGTCTTGGGCTCGGCAGCATCGTACACGCCTCCGTTGTAGCCGGTGGTTTCGCCGGGCTTGGGCGAATCGGCGGCAATGATGGCGCTGCCCTGTTCCAAATGCAGGTGGACATGGCTCTTCAGCCGGATGGAAAAACAGAGATACGAACCCGCTGGAAAGTAAACCACACCGCCGCCTGCCGCCGCAGCAGCCTCAATGGCTTTGTTCACGGCCGGCGTATCCAGCGTCTTGCCGTTTCCCGTTGCGCCGTAGGTGCGCACGTCAAAGACATGCGAGGCAGGGTTGGCGGCTGGTCTGCTGTCGTCCGCCGAAGCCGCAAAAGAAACAGCAGGAATCGCCACCGCCGCCATGCCAATGCCGCCCGTGCGCAGAAAATCCCGCCGCGGCGAATTAAATGAGGTCATAGGAATCTCTCCCTGAGCATGGATTGTATATCCCGGCAGAGGCAGGGGGAGTAGGATGCATTAATCAGCCGTTTCGTTCAGGATGAGTCCTGGTTTGATAAAGATTGTGCTATTCAAATCAGAGCTTGCTTATCCACAATGCGGAGGAGTAAAACAATCAAGACTTCGGCCAATCCCCATGGCCGGTTCCCAATGCGGCGCGCGTGGCCGGTTTTGAGGTGACCTCCGAGGCGGAGCTTTACCAATTCCTTTTCCGAAAGGACTGACTCATGCCCACTACCTCTCCGATTAAGCACGTTTTCGTGTTGATGATGGAAAACCATTCCTTCGATAACATGCTGGCGCTGTCAGGCATTCCAGGAATCATCGCAGCCACGACGAGCAATTCCAACTCCTGGAACGGCAACACATACTACGTCCAGGGCAATGCGCCGGCAGACATGCCGACCGATCCCGGCCACGAATTCACCGATGTGGTGGAGCAACTTGCCGGCCATGGCGTCAATTATCCACCGCACGGCTTGTACCCGCCCATCAAGAATTCGGGGTTCGCGGCCAACTACGCCACCACCACCTCGGAAGGACCGACGCCGCCGGTGGCGGAGATCGGAGATATCATGATGTGCTTTGACACGCAGTCGCAATTGCCAGTGCTGTACGAGTTGGCATCGCAGTTTGTAGTTTGCGATAAGTGGTTCTCGTCACTTCCCGGTCCGACTTGGCCGAATCGGTACTTTCTGCATGGAGCTTCGTCCGGCGGTTTGGATCACAGCCCCAGCTCGGAAGAGATGGCGGAATGGGAGGCGATTGACGGATTTACGTATCCGAATGGTTCCATCTTCGACGCAATGACCGCTAAGGGTATCAAATGGCGCTTGTACCACGACACCAGCGGCCCGATCGAAGGCAGCATCTCGCAGGTATCCTCGCTGCACAATATCGAGCTATGGGATGTCCACGAACTTTCGACCTTCGAGTCGGATGTGCAATCCAGCTCCTATCCGTTCCAGTACACCTTCATCGAGCCTAACTACGGCGACGTGATCAATGGAAGCTATGAAGGCGGGTCTTCGCAGCATCCCATGGACGGCGTAACCAATGGAGAGGCGCTGATCGCCAAGGTTTATGAGAGCATCCGCAACTCGCCGCTGTGGATGTCGAGTATGTTAATCATCATCTACGACGAGCACGGAGGATTCTACGATCACTTTGCGCCCGGCGCTGCGCCGCCTCCAAACGACGGCGGCGAGGAGAGCAGGTACAACGAGAACGGCTTCACGTTTGCCCAATACGGGGTCCGCGCACCGGCCGTGATTGTTTCTCCGGTGCTGGGGAATTATGTCGATCACACGATCTACGATCACGCCTCGGTCCTGGCAACTATGGAGTGGCTCTTTGGCTTGCCGCCCCTTACGCAAAGGGATGCCAATGCCAACATCATCAAGGGCGTGGTTCCCGTGGCGGCGCCAAGAACGGATTATCCGACCAAGCTGAAAGCTCCCGCAACTCTGCCTGAGAAGCCTCGTCTCACGGTTGAGGAGAGGGCCGCGCGAGAGCTGGAACCGGTGCCGGAAGGAAGGAGCGTGACGGGTTTTCTGGGCGTGCTTCTGAAAGCGGACAGCAGGCTTTCCGCGAGTGACGAGGAGAAGGCAGCAGCTCGCGAGAGGTACCGGAATATCAAGACTCGTGGCGACGCCAGGGCGTATCTGCGCAGGGTGATGGCCAAAGTGCAGGCTGAACGGGCGAGAAGGAAACGGTAGACCTCCTTGCAAGCTTCATTGGTGTCCCCTCCCATACGGGTGGCGCAGGTCCGGGAGTAAGACTTCAGTGTGCTCCAGATCCGGATTCTCGGACCTGCAATTCGGTCAACAACCCCTAATGTCCATGCCGTTCCCAGAAGACAGCCGGAGTGACAATCGTGTATCGCTCACCGAGCGCAAGTAAATCTTTATCCCCGTGACAAGGTAGTCTGCTTGCGCCGCGCGCAATGTTCCCTGGACTAGTAGGCCAGCCGGATCGTAATAACAGCTAAATGCTGGCCGTTAGCTCTTGGCGAAGGCCGCGGCGTGGCTTTCCAGCTCCGGGTCCCAGTGTTTGGGCTGGTAGATGCAGCAGGGCTCCTGGGCCAGGGGGTCGCCGGTGACGGCGTAAGCGCGGGCGCGGGAGCCGCCGCAGATCTCCTTGTACTCGCAGGCGCCGCACTTGCCCTCCAGTTTGCTGGTGTCGCGCAGGGACTTGAAAATAGGCGCGTTGCGGTAGATTTCGGCGAGCGGGGTTTCGCGGACGTTGCCGGCGTGGATGGGCAGAAAGCCGCTAGGGTAGACGTTGCCCACGTGGGAGATGAACAGGAAGCCCTTGCCGTCGTTGACGCGGCGTGTGGCCCAGTTGGCGGTGCGGGTCTGGGCGTCGCTGGTGGGCGCGCCGGGCTCATAAGTCATGGCGGCGTGCTTGGCGATGCCTGCATGGCCGTGGCCGATTTTGCGTTCTTCCAGGTTGTGTTGCAACAGGTAGCGGCGATAGTGCATGGCCTCGGTGGTCTTGATCTGGAAGTTTACCCGCTGCGATAGCTGGTAGATTTGCCCAAAAATACGCTCAAATTCCTGTGCGTCGAGCAGGTCATTTAATTGCCCGCGGCCCACGGGAACCAGGAAGAAAACATTCCACATGACGATGGCCAGCTTTTCGAAGAGGGCGCATAAACCATCCAAATCGTGGGCGTTGTGGCGGCTGATGGTGGTATGAACTTGGATGGGAATGCCGGCCTCGTTGGCCCACTCGATGGCCTGGATGGTGCGCGCATAAGCGCCGGGAAGACCGCGAAAAGCGTCATGAATCTCCGGTGTAGAGCCGTCCAACGAGATGCCGAGGCGGACGAGGCCGGCCTCCTTGAGCTTGAAGATAGCCTCACGGGTGAGCAGCGGTGTGGCGCTCGGTGTCAGCGCCACCTGGACGCCTTTATCGGCGGCGTAGTGGATCAGCTCGAAGACGTCGGCGCGCTTGAGGGGATCTCCTCCGGTGAACACAAAAATTGGCACGCCCATGGCCGCGATCTGGTCGATCAAAGCCTTTCCTTCGGCGTTGGTGAGCTCATCGGGGTGGGCGATGGGCTGGGCGGCGGCGCGGCAGTGTTTGCAGGCCAAGTCACAGGACTGGGTAACCTCCCATATGGCAAGGAAGGGGGTTTCGTCAAAGTTCAATCCGCCACGGGCGGGGATGTTGTGCATCGGTTGCATGGAACCTCCAGCAAAAGCAGAACACACGGGCCGGAAAGCTGAACCTGCGCCGGGAAGTAGGGCTGACTTTCGTCATTAAAGTAAACCAAGACTCTGCCGATTAGATGATTTCTCCCTGAAAGGAGATCGTCTTGAAAGCTTAAAACAGAGCGCTTTGATCTGGAAAACCGCTCAAAAGCCCATGATTCGACTCCAGAAGAGCAGTTGTAGGGCCGATTTGGATGTGATTTAGATCACCTTTTCGGAATCGATGGATGTTTTTGATCACCAGATGGTAGACAAATTTCCGAAAAGGGAGCACAATTCCCCCTCTGATAATTGATTTTCCTGGAGTCGGCGCTTTTAGCACAAACACATTGGTTTCCGGCGCACCGGAAGCTAGAGTTTATGTGGTCCTATCGTAATTCATCTCGCGCTGCGTTGCGCCATCGGGCGCCGCAAGCCGATGAGAGTCTGCCATCATCTGCCGCACCTCCGGGAGGTTCCCATGGCCACCGTCCTCAAGCGGGGTTGGATCAAACCCTCCACCATCCTGTTTGCCTCCGAGATTCCCGTCAATGAAAAAGCCTTTTCCTTTGCCTTGGCGCAAGCTGTCGAGTTTGGCGCGAAACTGATTTTGTTTCACGCGTATGACACGCTGGTGGTGTCAGCGACGGAGAGTTCGAGTGTACTCTACTACGATGCCGCCGCCGCAGCCCGCGCCGAGATGGAACATCTGGAGCCGCTGGCAGAGCGCTGCCGGGATGAGGGCGTGGAATGCGAGACGGTGGTGCGACCGGGGCTGGCCGCCGACCAGATATTGACCTACCTGCGCGAGCGGGAGATTGACCGCATCGTTATGGGCACCCACTCTCCGGGACCTATTGGCAAGCTGCTGGTGGGCTCGGTGGCCGAAGCTGTGCTGCGCACGGCCTCAGTGCCGGTCTATATTGCCGGTCCGGAGGTTGTCGATAGCGCGTACAGCAACTTTGTCATCCGGACCATTCTGTGCGGCGTCAGCCTGCACGAATCCAGCACCATGGTGGCCAGCTTTGCCGCTGAATTGGCTACGGAGCACAATGCGCGCCTGATTTTGCAGTATGTAATCCGGCCCCAGGAGCGGCATGAGGTTCTGGTCAGCCGGAGTATTGAGCAGTTAGAGGACGAGTTGGTTTCGCTGGTTCCAGTTGCGCTTAAGGGCAGGATCGCCGTACAGCCAATTGTGGCGATAGGCGATCCGACCGAGGAGTTGCTCTATCATGGCCGGGCGCAGCAGGCCAACCTGATTGTGCTGGGCGCACAGGGCGCATCGGCCTTTGCCGCCGTGGCCCGTCTTGGGGTGGTGTACAAGGTGCTTGCCCACTCGCGCTGCCCGGTGATGACGCTTTCGCCGGTGGTGCTGGCGGCCAGCGGAACAAAGAAGAAAATGGCCCACGCGGGCGAGGTTTTTCTGGCGGGGGTGTTTTGAACGTGTGAGGCGGGGGCGAAGGATTCAACGAAGGCCTTCTATGCGCCAGTTATCTTGATAACTAAATGAATTGTTTACGCTGGCGCAATGAATTCGATTGTGTGCCGGTAGTGATCAGAATCTTCAGTGAAAGAAGAATACACTCTTCCCGGAATTGCCCAGAGAAAACCAGCCGGGTGGTAAAGATTTCGGAGATATCTCCGCAACCACTGCTTTTGCCCCGGTACTCTTCAAAATGTTGAGTACCAACTGTTCATCTTCCGGAGTTGAGTTCCAGAAAGCGGCTGTTGAATCGCCCGTTGGCATATCTTGTGGCACCTCAGCGACTATCTTGACTCGATCGAGACGAGCCCAAGCAACTGCGTAGAATCCATCCCCTATCAGTGCTACGCGGTCGCCAGGCACGATGCCCAAAGCACGTAGCTGTTCAGCGGTCACAATGTTCTGCGCCGATTTACCACTTTCGTGATAACTGACAGCGAGACTCTGCAATACCCACCACAGAGTCACAGCGCCGAAAATCAGGCAAGCACCCCGCAGCACTCGCGTTCGTTGCGCCTCTAATGAAATACTGGCTGAGACAATGACCGCACCGTACACCACGAGCATCGCCCCGGAAGTATAGCGAGGCTCCCAGGTAATCATCGCGTACATGAGAATCAACGCCACCGCCGGAAGCAGAATCGGTAAAAACTTCATCAATTGCCGCCACGAGTCCTTAAGCCTGTCACCGAGAAGAAACATCATAAGAACAACTGTCGTAAGGATTCCACAAACCTTCATCAAATAATCCACGATTTGCCCGGCATTCTTTATGAAGGCGGCGAGCAAACGAACGGGATGCATGCGCGCATCAACCCCTGTCCACCAATACGTTGGGTCGTACCATACCGGATAGGTACCGGAAACGGGCGTGGCAAACTCGTACACTTCTGGCCAGTTCAGAAGCTTTCGCGTGGTGTGCTGCGGATGAACAGATAGAGCAGCATTGTCCTGCCAATGGCGATAGACCGGTGTAGCGCCGTTGACGAACCAGGCTATGTTCAGACTCCCCGCATCTCCAAACGTAAACCTATGGCATTTCCAGGAAAGCAGAGCAATGAAAGGCATTGATACAATCAGAAAAAATATCGCGCCCACTGCCACCAGTTTCAAACCGGCACGGCGCCTCCAGGCGATAGCAAACATGGTTGCCAGCACCACGATGCCAAAAGGCAACATCGCCGCCTTTGCCAAGTATCCAAGTCCCAGTGCCACTCCAAACAACGCTGCGGAAATGACATTCATGCGCCGGGCAGTGAAGCGCAGGATCATGCCTGAGATGAGGCACACCAGCGCGGCCACGATGAGGTCCGGCCCCACAGAAGACATAGCGCCAATCTTGAATTGCATGGCAGCAAATAACAAGTAACCGAGCGCCCAGAAATAGATACGCGATTTCCCGGCCCAGGCCTCTTCGCCTCTTGACGCCAGCAACTCGCGCCAAAAGAACTCAAAGCAAAACAGCGCCGCTAAAAAGATAACTATATTCATCAGATGAATTACGGGATACTCCCAGCGCAATGCCGGTTTCGTCAATCGGAGCAACAGTCCCATAATCCAACCATAGAGCGGCGACCAATAGGAATTCAGCGCAGCTTGCCAATTCCCTCTCCAGTACTGGTCGCCCATATCCAAATACGACACACCATCGGGGCTGATGACAAACCTGTTTATCCAACAATCGATAAGCGCGCAGGCTATGATTGACAAGCGACAGCCCCATTGAAGTCTATGGACGCCGTGCTCACTCTCCGCGTTAGCGATTGCTGCTTGTGCTCGCATTCTTGAATGATTCTCTTTACTGGTTTAGTTTCCGACATTCCTCATATTATTCTCAGGAACTCCTATCCAGAAAAGTATTTTGCATATCGTGAAGATTTACCAGATTGATACATCAGCTCCACCAAGTCGAACCCGGCATAAGGGCATGACTGCAGAGAAGAACTGAAATGCGATGGAATCCACAACCCACTGGGGAGTATACTGTCGGCAAGGCGGCGGGTGTTGAGCCCGGCTGGCCACAAGTGAGGTGCGTCTTCCGCAGTGACTCTGGATCACTGACATTCGAAGTTCCAGCCTCGGGGACTTCCCGTTGGCGCGCGGTGGTTCGTGTGCTGCGAAGTCCCGTGGATTCCTTGAGTTGCGCCCTCATTCCTGCCTCCTGTACCCTCTGCGGCTGCCCTCTGCCGCATCTCAGTCATGCGCCTATATGTGATGTTTGCTGGACGGAGTTTCCCGTGCAGAGTGGAGAACTGTGTTCGCGCTGCGGCGACTCTTTGGATGCGCCGGTGCATGCCGGCCCGTCGAGTTCCGGGCAGTGCCGAGCCTGCCGGATGGCGCCGCCTCCGTTTGTGCGAGCGGTGGCCTATGGGCCGTACCAGGACCGCATGAAGGCGGCTATCCATGCGCTCAAATATGACCGGCTGCACGCGGCAGCTCGCGGACTCGGCCAAATGCTCGCCGAAGCAATTGCCAAACTGGCGGATGAGGCTCCAGCAGAGATGCTGGTGGTTCCGGTGCCGCTGCACCAGACAAAGTATGCCGAGCGCGGTTTCAACCAGGCTCGCTCACTGGCCGTGACAGCAATTGCGGCGCTTGGTAAGTCGCATCCGGAGTGGCGGCTTACACTGGCCTCGAGAACGCTGATGCGGCTGCGCGCTACCGAGAGCCAGTTTGGCCTGACCTGGCGCCAGCGGCGGTTGAATGTGCGCGGAGCGTTTGAGGTCTCCGATCCGGCCGCGGTTACATTGAAGCACGTTTTGATCATCGACGATATTCTGACCACCGGCGCAACGGCTCGCGCCGCAGCCCTGGCGCTGGTTCGGGCCGGAGCAGCCTCGGTATGGGTGGTTACGCTGGCCCGGGCGAACCGCTTGTACGGCAACCGCCGAGGTTCTTCCGCGCGATTTGACGACGCGGAGGAAAATTTTGGATCATCCGGCAAATCGCCGGATAAGACATTGCAAGAGGAAAGCATTCATTCATTGCACGAGCAATCATCTTTTTGACGAGGGGAAAGAGGATGTCGCTGGGAAAAGCCATGATTCACGCACGCAAGCAAAAATCCATCGCCAGGGCCGCGGCGCTGGCCGGCGAAAAGGTGACGGTCCACTCCGCGCACATCCTGCAGATGCCGGTGCTGGTGCTGAACGCTTCCTATGAGCCAATCAACATCTGCGGCGCTCGGCGCGCGTTGGTGCTGGTGCTCAAGGGCATTGCGCGCACCGAGGAGGAGCACGGACTGATTCTTCACGCCCAGCGCAGCCGCATTGCCATGCCCTCGGTGATCCGTCTGCTGGAGTACCGCCGCATCCCTTACCAGACGCGCGCCCTCTCGCGCAAAAATATCCTGCTGCGCGACCGCAACACCTGCCAGTACTGCGGCGAGACGCTTCCGCCCGCCGACCTGACGCTGGACCACGTGGTTCCCCGATCGCGCGGCGGCAGCTCAACCTGGGAGAACCTGGTGGCCTGCTGCCACCCCTGCAACCGGCACAAGGGCAATCGCATGTTGAGCGAGATTGACGACATGATTCTGCTGCGCGATCCGCGGCCTTTTTCGCTGCACACCAGCCGACAGATTATGCGCATGCTGGGGCGCGCCGATGATCGCTGGCGGAAGTATCTTTTCTATTGAGAATACAGCTTGTAGTTGGTGAATTTGATGGTGTCGCGGATGTGCACGTCCTGGGCCATGAAGCCGTTGCCGCCGCTGAAGTGCAGGATGCCCTCTCCCTTAGTGTAGGCCGGGAACCAGTAGTGGCCGTCCACCTGCTGCCGCCAGGTCATGAGCGGCGGATGCAGGTCTTCGCTGTGCTTGCGCGTGCCGTCGGGTACCATGCGTCCGTTGGTCACCACGATCTGCAGGCCGGTCGCGTCCACCCAGATGCGACCCAGCAGATAGCGATGCTTCTTCTCGATGACCTTGGGCGCCACGTCGAAGACATAGCAGTTCACCTCGTCCACCTTTTGCCGGCCCACGTACTTCACGTTGTACTTGCCGATCTCCTCGGAGGTGAGGACGAAGGGATCGTCGCGCTGGATGTCCTGCATATCGGAGGGCGTCAACTGGACCCTTTGCAGGGTGCTCTGCGGCGCGTAGACCACCTTCTCGATGCGCTTGCCGGTGGGATCGAAGAGGATGTCGTCTACTTGGTAGTACTCGCCGTCCACCTTGTTGTCGTCGTCGATGGTCTGCACGCGGGCGGCACGGCGATAAGTGTAGTGGTTCAGCGCCTTCTGGAACTCGCTCTCATGGGCGGCAAACTGGCGGATGGTCTCTTTGGGCGCGATGGCCGGGGCGCTGATGTCCATGGGGCCGAAACCGGCGTCGAGCGGCATGGGAGTGAAGCTGCCCTTGCTCTGCGCCGAGGCGGCCAAGGCGCATCCCAACGCCACCAGTAATGCCATAGACCATCGATTCAGCATGATTTCTCCCATCCAGAAGATTAGACGCCGGCAGATTGCAGCCGGTTGCGGCGCGCAATCCGTAGAATAGTCTTAGATGGCATTTACCGAACAATACGATGTAGCCGTGGTGGGCGCGGGGCACGCGGGGTGCGAGGCGGCCATGGCGGCGGCGCGCATGGGGCTGAAAACGGCGCTTATCACCATGAACCTGGACCTGATTGCGCAGATGAGCTGCAATCCAGCGGTTGGCGGCGTGGCTAAGGGGCATCTTGTGCGTGAGGTGGATGCGCTGGGCGGCGTGATGGGCGAGGTGACCGACGCGGTGGGGATACAGTTTAGGCTGCTGAACGCGTCGCGCGGGCCGGCGGTGTGGAGTCCGCGTGCGCAGTGCGACAAGCAGCTCTACAGAGTAAGGATGCGCGAGGTGCTGGAGTCGCAGGCGGGACTGCACATCCGGCAGGCGGAGGTAGTGGGGCTGATTGTGGAGGAGGGGAATTCATCCCAGGTCTCAGAATCGAGACCTGGGGCACCCATATTCACACCGCGCAGACGGGTGTTAGGCCTGAAGCTGCGCGATGGGCGAAGGCTGCTGGCGGGAGCCACCATCATCACTACCGGGACGTTTCTGAACGGGCTGATTCACTGCGGCGAAGAAAAATATCCAGCCGGCCGCAGCGGAGAGCCGGCTTCGGTTCTGCTGGGCGAGGCGTTGCGGGCTCTGGGGCTTCGGACTGTTCGCTTGAAAACAGGAACGCCGCCGCGGCTGGACGGGCGAACGATCCGCTGGGAAGCCTTCGAGGAGCAAAAGGGCGACGCGGAACCCACGCCCTTCAGCTTCCGGACTAAAAAAATCATCCAGCCGCAGATCTCGTGCCACATTGCCTTCACCACGCCGGAGACAATGCGCATTATTCGCGCCAACGTGCATCGCTCGGCGATGTATTCGGGGCAGATTGCGGGGGTTGGGCCGCGCTATTGCCCGTCGATTGAGGACAAGATCGTCAAGTTCCCCGACAAGACGCAGCACCAGTTTTTTCTGGAGCCGGAGGGGCTGCACACGCACGAGGTCTACGTGAACGGCATGGCCACCTCGCTGCCCATGGAGGTGCAGTGGGAGATTGTGCACTCGATTCCGGGACTGGAGCAGGCGGAGATGCTCAGGCCCGGCTACGCCATCGAATACGACAGCGTGGACGCGACGGAGCTGGACCGGACATTGCGCGTAAAAAGCATGGAGGGGCTGTACCTGGCGGGGCAGATCAACGGAACCAGCGGCTACGAGGAGGCAGCCTGCCAGGGGATCATGGCCGGGATCAACGCGGCGCTGTGGCTCAAGGGCGAACCGCCATTCACCCTGGACCGGAGCGAGGGCTACACGGGTGTTTTGATCGACGACCTGATTTCAATTGGTACAAATGAGCCGTACAGAATGTTCACTTCGCGGGCGGAGTTCCGGCTGCATTTGAGAATCGACAACGCCGACCGGCGGCTGACCCCGCATGGACGGAGGCTGGGGCTGATCGACGACGCGGCCTGGGCGGAGTACGAAAGCAAGCAAGCAAGGATGGCCGCACTGGAGCGGCTGCTCGTCACCCGCAAGGTGAACGGCGAAAGGATGCGGGCAGCGGGGCTGGGTGAGCTGACAGGTACGGCCGGATTAACGTGGGCGCAACTGCTGAAGCGGCCGGAGGTGCGTATCGATACGGTTTTGGGAGTGTTGCGCGAGGAGCTTGAGGCCGAGCCGCTACTCAAGGAGATGGCTACCCTGACCAGCCAGAACTCAGACCAAAACGCGAAGGCCGGGACGGCCAGTTTGCGCAATGAAGCGCGCGCTGTGGAGACCGAGATCAAGTTTGCCGGCTACCTGGAGCAGCAGAAAAAATCCATTGCCAAGCTAAAGGCCGCCGAGGAAGTTGCGATTCCGGATTGGCTTGAGTATGGCGCCATCAGCGGGCTTTCGCGGGAGATGCGCGAGAAGCTGGAGCGGGTGCGGCCAGCGACCATCGGCCAAGCCAGCCGCATTCCGGGAGTGACGCCGGCGGCCCTAGGACTGGTGCACATATCGATACGGCTGCAAGGTGCGCGGAGGCCGTCAGAAAAAATAATTCAATGAGTCAACCAGCAGGCCTTACTGTTTCCTTTGTTACCCCCTGCCGATAAACGGGATGTGAAATGGATTTTCCTCGTTGGGCTGCTTCTTATGCCTGGGGTTGGTGTCCTCGGGGAGGCGGGTGCGCTGGGAGTTGGTGCATAGCCAGCCGCCGCGAGCGCGCTCGAAGACGTGGGTGAAGACACCTTTTTCGTCCACTTGTGCGGAGCCAACCTTGTGATTCATCACGTAAGTGCCGTTGGCCACCGCAATATCGCCCAACATGCGCACGGTAATCACCTTCTGCTCGAGATGGAGGGTCTTGTCCTCGCCGGTGATCAACTGGGCCAGCTGCTGGTTGCGTGTAGTGATGTCACCCGTGGCAGAAATGTCCATGAACAGGGGGGAGAGCACCAGCTCCAGGGCGTACTGGTCGCGCGCGTTGATGGCGTTGGACCAAGCGTCTTCAATCTTTTGAAACTCCAGAATTGCCGGGCTGCTTGCTGAGGTGACGGCGGGTTGGGCCGCAGCCAAGGCCGGTGCGGGAACCGGATTCTGGGCGACCGCAACCAAGCATGAGAGCAGGAAAACAGCAAAACCAAACACAAGACGAGTCATACGCACAATGAACTCCACTTCAGGGATCAGGGGGTCAGTTTCCGTGGTAACGGTTGCCTTGGAGGAGGGGGCTTATGACCTATTCCCTATCTTCTGATGATAGCTCTTGGACTCGGCTACGCGGCCGTGGGGAGCGTTAAAAAAAGAAATGGTGGGCTTAACTCAGTGTTTGCAAATGTTCGGGCTCGTGAAGGGTGACCAGGGAGTCTTCTATGGAGATCCATCCATCCTTGCGGAACTGGCCCAAGGTACGAGTGACGGTTTCGCGAGTGGTACATGCCATGGAGGCCATTTCTTCATGGGTGAGCAGGAGCGGGAAACGGAATCCTCCGCCATCGAGATGTTCGCCGATTTGGTGAGCCAGCTCAAGGAGCAGGCGCCCGAGGCGAGCGGCGACGGTGTCTGCCAGGGCAATGCGGCATGCGTCCTGCAGTGCAAAACGGTATTCCTGGCAAATGCATTGGACAGCGCGCATCTGGGCTTCTTTATGAGCACGCAGAAAGACGAGGAACCGGTCGCGTTCTACAGGACGAAGCTGGGCGGCGGTGAGTGTTTCAGCTGAAACCTCGTAAACACCATGGGATAGAACTGCGTACAGACCCAGCATGGAGCCCGGTCCGGCTACGCGAACAATCATTTGACGGTCATTAAGGCGCCCTGCAGTGAGCTTGAGATAGCCGCCGCAGATCAAGTAAAGGCAGCGCGCATCCTCGCCCTGAGTGAAGAGGGAAGATTGCGCAGGAACAGAGACGGTGCTGGTAGCCAGCTCAAGATCGGCCAGTACGGCGCTGCCCAGGGAGCAAAACCAGCCGGGACGGCGATTGGAGCATGCAGCGCATCCCATGGGCACCTGCCGTGCGATGTGTTTCTGCCGCGTATGCGTTGCTGCCGGGTTTTCTGAATGCGCCATGGTCTTGCCCCGTCCGCGCCGGTCCAATTTCCCCATCCCGGTTCCAGACCCTAATCCAGCGTGCTGCGCAAGAACCGGCCCGAGATGGAAAAACCCTAGCCTCCTGGGGAAGAGACTCTTTTCCTCATGTGAGTTTGCCGGAGCCGCCACCAAAGAGGATGTGATGGACCTCACGTCTATATAAGGCCCATGAGCCGGAGATACTTTGTCTACGTGTTCCTCAGATCCACACGTTTCCACCGGTTCCGGGGGTGGGAATGCCGCTATTCGAGCAGGGAAGATAGCCGGTAACGAATGCGCTCCAGAGAGTTGCATGAATTGATTCCGCAAAAGTGTAAATAGCTCGTTTTGCACAGTCGCCAAGCCAGCATTTTATTCTTTTGCTAAGAGGAAAACGGCTTCCTCCCCCCAGTATTGCGGGTTTTGGGGGAAGTCATTGCAGTGCCTGGGCGGAAGAAATTGGAGTGTAAAGCCGAGATTTTCAGGGCAAAATGGAATCCAGGTCACTTTGGAACAAGAAACCCTGATAGGAAACGAGCAGCCTGTAGATATGTGATGGACATCACCGTTTGACGCACGTGAAAGAACGTAGGCTTCATCGCATGAGTGATGCTCCGCACATGAGCACCTCTCGCAACAGGGTGACCGACATAGCTGCCGAAGCGGCGTTCCCTAAGGAGGAATCGCAGTTTTGCGCGGCTGAATGCCGGTCGACTTGTTTGCGGAAGTGGCTAAGAGAGCACCCGAGGCGGTAAACGATGCATAGAGACGGGCCTGTCACGCAATTGTCATTTGGTGCGGCTCCGGGCAAGTGGCCGGGGTTGCGAGCGTGTCTGATGTTATTGCTGGGCACAGGGTTATTGTGTGTCCCCGTACTGGCGGCTCCGGCGCCCGGCGATAAGCCGGCTGCCGCGCAGGTCAAGGACACCACGCCCGCGAATTATGTGGGCTCGGAGGTCTGCGCCACCTGCCACGACGAGGTATCCCAGAAGTTCGCTGATAATCCGCACACCAAGATCGCCCAATTGCATGGCAAGAACGGGGTCACCTGCGAGGGTTGCCATGGAGCCGGCAAAGGACACGTGGATGGCGGCGGCGACGTGACCAAGATCTTCGATCCCGCCAAAGCAACTCCCAAAGAGGCGTCCGCAAATTGCCTGGGCTGCCACGCGGGAGCGCATCCCAACTTCGATCGCTCTCCTCATGCCAAGGCTGGTGTCAGTTGCATCAGTTGCCACGACATCCACGGCAGCAAGGAGGAGCCGCTGCTGAAGGCAGCCCAGCCCACGCTCTGCTATCAGTGCCACACCGACGTGAAGCCGGCATTCGACATGCCATTCCACCACAAGGTGAATGAGGGCCTGGTCAAATGCAGCGACTGCCATGACGTTCACGGCACCTTTTGGAATAACAACCTGAGGTCTACGGCCGATCAGAACGCGATCTGCACCAAGTGCCACATGGAGAACCGTGGGCCGTTTGTGTATGAGCATCCCGCGGTCAAGGCGGAGGGGTGCCTGGCTTGCCATACTCCGCATGGATCGCAGAACGCCCGGCTATTGACAATGCCCACGATCAACACGTTGTGCAACCAGTGCCATAGCCCGGTCGCAGCCGGCACGGTTCACGGGATGAACGCAGGATCGGCGGAGCTACAGCCTTGCACTGACTGCCACACCATGATCCATGGGTCCAACCTTAACCAGGCGTTCCTCAAGTAATGGAGATGGGCCGCGCCCTCCGGCTCTGTTGCACGGCGCGGCTCGGGTCCCATACCGACATGGCACACGAGCTCAAGATTTCGATGCCGGCAACAATGTTTTTTCAAGTGAGGCTTTATATGAAGAACATCGGCTGGTTTTCCTGGCTGTCCAATCTACAGCCCTCTTCCGCAAGGACGCGGCTCATCGCTGGGGGCATTGGAGCCGCCATTCTCCTGATGATGACAGGCATCGCAGCCGCCCAAACTCCCGCGCCGGATGAGCGAATGTCCGTCCCGCATGGGTATACGACCCATCAGACCGTGGATATCGGCGGGCACATTGCCAACATCACGGGCAGCATGGCCATGTACGACACGCTGGTCAATATGCAATCCGGACCGCGCCTGCTGGGCGCGACCTTTGATCTGCATGCGCTGCCAGGCAAAAAGAATACCCTGATCGATTCACTCCGGGCCATGGCCAGCGGCCTGGGCGGCGATCCGTACAACTTCGCCAAGCTCGACTTTTCCAAGGGCAAGGTCTACGAGTTCTCGGGAATCTTCCGTCGCGACCGCCAGTACTTCGATTACGACCTGCTGGGCAACCCGAATATCAACACGGGGCTGTCGATTCCCATCACCGGGTCCCCCACCCCGCTGGCATGGCCGCAGGTTATGCATTCGCCGGAGATGTTCAACACTGTGCGCCGCATGACAGACACCAACCTCACCATCTATCCCCTGTCGAAGGTGACCTTCCGTGCCGGCTACTCGCAGAATATTTTCCAGGGTCCGACGCTGAGTCCCGGTGAATCTGTGGGCAAGTATGATTCGCTGCTCTCGGAGTATCAGCGCAACAGCACCGACGAATTCACGGGGGCGGCCGACTGGAAGCCCGTGCAGAGCACCAAGCTGACCTTTGAAGAGGTGATCACCCACTTCAAGACTGGCTCCTACTTTACGCTGGACCCGAGCACCTTCCTGGTGCAGGAGGCGGACGGAACACGGGTTTCCCTGGGCGACTGGGACAGCCAGACCGCCTACAGCAGCAGCGCCTGCAACACAGGCGGAATGGGCGGCAACCCCCTCCTCTCGCCGGCGCCCGCCGGCGGCCTGCCGATCATCAATCCGGCATGCGATGTCGCGACCAGCTACCTGCGCTCGCAGCCCACGCGCATTCTCACCCCCACGGAGATCTTCCGCTTCCAAAGCTCAAGCATTAAAAACGTGGAGATGAACGGCGACATCCGCTATACCAGCGCGAATATGAACCTGCCTAACTACTACGAGCAATTTCAGGGCCTGGATTTTGTCGCATCCGCTGCTGCCAAAGCCGGGCCTCCGCCGACTCCGGCAACTCCCTCGTATGGAATTACCTCCATCTTGTTTTCGGGCAACGCAAGCGCACAGCGGAAGGTAGTCTCCGGCGACTTTGGCTTCGTCTGGCAGGCGACAAAGACGTTCAGCCTCTCCGATCAGATTGACTACTCCAATGTCCATCAGCCCGGAACATCCAACATTTCAGCGGGAGCCACTCAAATCACGCCGGAGGTTGCATACGGAACTACGAACACTACGGCGACCCTCAACTACTCAGGTCCACTGACGGCTGGTCCAGTCACAACGGTTGAGGGCAGCGCCAACGGCACTCCCCTGCCCGACTACTTTGGCCAGAAGATCCTGACCAATAACCTGACGGAAACCTGGGATGCGACATCGCGCGCCACGCTCTCGCTCACCTATCGCTACCGCACGCACATGATCGCTGAGGGAATTCCTAATAACGCTCCCTTAGCCTTGGGCGCGGATAACAACGGGACAGTCACCATCAATGAAAACGGTGGAATCTTCAACGCCGCTCTGCGTCCCACAAACCATTGGGATGTAAACGGCACAGTAGAGGCGCTCTACGACGACAACGCATTCACTCCGGTGGGCCCGCGGCAAACCAGGCACTACAGGGTGCATACCACCTATAAGCCAAAGACCTGGGCGACGTTCACGGGCGCCTATAACGACCTGGAGCGGCACAACAACACGAACAACAACCAGGCCAGCGTGGCATATGAGGCAACCCAATCAACTCCCACCACCCTGCCGTACGAAGGCCCGCTCAATCATGTCGATCACAGCCGGGTGGCGAGCCTGGGCGCGGTGCTGGCGCCGAATGAGCACTACGGGCTCGATTTCAATTACGCCTATAGCGATGTGTATGCATCCACCAACATCTGCTATCTGAACGGCTCCCCGACCACCGGAACGAACGTCTCTCAGCCCGGCGCCGTCCCCTCGGCCACGGCGACACTTTGCCCCGGCATATTTGCCAGGAACTCGACGACCGTGCTCTCGGAATGGGGACCTACCAAGGATTTCATGGATGCTCCTACGCAATTCGTGTCGGCGGCTGTCCGCCTCTCGCCCGTCGATAAAATTCACTCCAGCCTCGGCTATCGCATCAGCGATGTGAACGGCAGCCGGTTCTTCAACGATGCACGCGACGTCAACGGGTCACTGGCCTCTAAGTATCAGACGCCTTTCGTAAATTTTGCATGGACGATCCATCCTGGATTGATCTTGAAGGCAGAGTATAACTACTCCGGATACGGCGAGGGCGGTCCCTCCGGCTCGCCGTACTGCAGCACTGCAACTTCAGTCGCGGGAGAGGCATCGATTGTTCCTTGCACCTCCGCCACTCTTACCGGCCCTACCGGCCTGACCGAACCGTCATCCGGCCTGACCGCGCCGCGGAACTTTCATGCAAACAACGTGACCATTTCCATGCATTACGATTTCTGACAGCGCCTGGCCCACTAACCAAAGGCAGTTTCAAAATACCATGGGCTGCGCCGTTTCATGTGTGGTGGTAAATCTTGAATTTGAGGGATTGCAGCTTCAGCGACAATTATCTGCAGCCGGGGTTGTAATATAAAGATGAATTTGATCGGCCACAGCTTCCTCGCGCAATCTGGCCGGCAATAACACAAGGAGTGTTGCAATGACAATGATGACTCGTTCCCTGTTGGCGCTGGCCGTTGCGGTATCTTTGGCTGGCACCGCGAGCTTTGCCCAATCCGGCGGCGAAGCAATCTATAAAGCCAAGTGCGCTATGTGCCACGGGGCCAACGGCACGCCCAGCGCCGGAATGGCCAGGTCGATGGGCATCAAGGCTGCCTCCGATCCGGCGATCAAAAACCTTACCGTGGCCCAGATGATTGCCGTCGTGAAAAACGGCAAGGGCAAGATGAGGCCGATCGCGGGACTCAGCGACGCACAGATCAGGGAAGCGGTGAACTTCTATCATGCTTGCGCTTCCGGTAAGCATTTTCTGAACCCGCAGCCCTTGCCGCCCGGCCTGTAAGGGCTATATTCGAACGAGACAGGCCTGCCCTTGAGCGGAATCACGATACGTGTGCCCAAAGCAACGATCCTACAGAGATGATTTCCCCGGGAATTCATCACCTTGTACAATGCTTTCCAGGGCGCCGTAGTCGAGGTTTCGCATTCATCGGCGGGCCATCTATTTAAGAGTGGGGGGACCAGGTGCCAGTGTTTCAGAAATTCCGTGAAGGCTGGGTGCGTCCAGCATTGTTTTTCGGCAACAATCCCATCAGCCTGGCTGGGGGAGCGATCACCACCGCCGCCGGCGTGACCATGATCGGCTATTGGCTGGTGGAACTATTCGGCCGAGCAAATGACAATCCTTATCTTGGCATCATCTTCTTCCTGCTATTACCGCTATTATTTATCGCCGGATTAGTGCTTATCCCGCTGGGCATGTGGGTGCGCCGCAGAAAACTGCAACAGGCCGGGCTGATTCCGCTGGAATTTCCCAAGGTCGATTTTAACGACAAGGTATTTCGTCATGGTGTGGACATTGTTCTGGTGGCCACCGTCGTAAACTTTCTGGTGGTGTCGATAGCCAGCTATCGCGGCTCGGCTTACATGGACTCACCTCAGTTTTGCGGCCAATCCTGCCATGTAATGCACCCGGAGTACACGGCCTACAAGATTGCCCCGCACTCCCACGTGGCGTGCATAGAATGTCACATCGGCGAGGGCGCGTCAGCATACTTTTCCGCCAAGGTGAACGGCACCAAGCAACTGATCGAGGTCAGCTTTCATCCCCTGGCACACCTCGCTCCCAAATGGATTCCCGACTACCCCACGCCAATACCTTCGCCGGTGAAGAGCCTGCGCCCGGCACGGTATACCTGCGAGGGCTGTCATACGCCAGCCCGGTTCATCGGCGAAAAACTGCTGGTGAAGTCCAGCTTTGCTGATGACGAAAAGAATACCGAGACGCAGACTGTGCTGGTGTTGCATCTGGGCGGGCTGGATGGCCTCTCGCACCTGACAGGCATTCACGGCGTTCATCTGGGGCACATCGAATACATTGCCACCGATCCATCACGCACCAACATTCCCTGGGTGCAGAAGCGGAACGACGATGGCACAGAGACGGTGTTTACTTCTTTGCCGGCAGGCAGCGGCATTCCCCAGGGCGAGCGGCGGTTAATGGATTGCATCGACTGCCACAACCGCGCGGCGCACCCCTTTGTGACCGCGGAGCAGGCTCTCAATCAGGCGATGTCCGACGGCCCAATCAGTCCGGAGTTGCCCTGGATTCACAAAGAGGGGCTGGAACTACTCAAGGCGAATTACGCGAGCGAAGATGAGGCGCGCGTGAAGATTCCTCAGCAACTGGAAGCCTTCTATCGCACCGAACATCCTGAGGTGCTGGCTACCAAGGCGAATCTGGTGAAGAAAGCCGGCGGAGGACTGGTGACCCTCTACAGCCAGAACGTCTTTCCCTTTATGAAGTTGACCTGGGGGACGCATCCCAACCACATCGGCCACATGAGCTATCCAGGCTGCTTCCGCTGCCACGATAGCGAACACATCGCCAGGGACGGTACGGCCATTCCGCAGGACTGCTCGGTCTGCCACAACCTTCTTGCGGTGGATGAAACCAAGCCAAAGGTACTTTCTGATTTGGGTATACAGTAGGAAGCCCATAGGCAAGGCAGGAAGATAACGGGCGGCCGTCGAGGCTGCCCGTTTTTCTGCGCAGACTCCTGCCTGAACGTGGTAGGCTGGCCTTTAGTTTGAAGGAGTCATATCCCAATGTCGAACGGGCACCCGTTTCACTTTAATCTAGTTGCCGCGGCTCATGCTTCCATGATCGAGCACGGATTTCAGCCGGATTTTCCCGTTGGAGCCGACAAAGAACTCGCCACGATCCAGGCGCATCCCGAACTGCCCGCAGCCCCCGGCGCTCAGGACCTGCGCAATCTGCTCTGGTCCTCGATTGACAACGATACCTCCAAAGATCTGGACCAGATTGAGTGGGCTGAGCAGTTGCCCGATGGCCGCATCCGGGTGCTGGTCGGCGTAGCGGACGTGGACGCGCGCGTGCCCCTCGGCTCGGTCATCGACGGCCACGCGAAGTCCGAAACGACCTCGGTATACACCGGCGTCAAGGTCTTCCCCATGCTGCCGGCCGAGCTCTCCGAGGGCATCACCTCGCTGAACGAAGACGATGACCGCGTGGCTGGGGTGATCGAGTTTGCCGTGGATCAGGCGGGCACGGCAACAGATGGGAGATGCTATCGCGCGCTGGTTCGCAACCGGGCGCAACTGGCCTATAACTCCGTGGGCGCTTGGCTGGAGGGCAAGGGGCCCGCGCCGGCCAAGGTAGCCGCCAACGCCGATCTGGCCACGCAATTAAAACTTCAGGACACGGCGGCGCAGCGCATGGTCGGCAACCGCTTCCAGCACGGCGCGCTCGATCTGGAGACAATCGAAACCCATCCGGTGATGCTGGCCGAGGAGGCGGTGGAGATTGCGTGCCTCGAAAAGAATCGTGCCACCTCGCTTATAGAGGAGTTCATGGTGGCGGCCAACGGCGTCGTCGCCAAGACCTTCGATGCAGCCGGCGTGGCCTCCATCCGCCGCATCGTGCGCACGCCCAAGCGCTGGGATCGCATCGTCGAGGTGGCCGCAGGGCTGGGCACAAAGCTTCCTGTCGAACCGGACTCCAAGGCTCTCAATGATTTCCTGTTGGCGCAGAAGCGCAAAGACCCTGACCATTTTCCCGACCTCTCGTTGACGATTGTGAAGCTGATGGGTCCCGGCGAGTATGTGCTGGTGAAGCCGAATGAGGTTGCGCCCGGCCACTTCGGCCTGGCCGTGCAAGACTACACGCACTCGACCGCCCCCAACCGCCGCTTCCCGGATATGGTGACGCAACGGCTGATGAAGGCCTGGCTGGCCAAGGCGCCGCAGCCCTACTCCGCGGACGACCTCAACGCTATCGCCACGCGCTGCACGCTGATGGAAGATAACGCGCGAAAGGTGGAGCGCGAGATGGAGAAGCGCATCGCTGCCGTCGTCTTGCAGAAACGCATCGGGCAGAGCTTCCCCGCCATCGTCACCGGCGTCAACAACTACGGCACCTTTGTCCGCACCATCGATCCGCACGCGGAGGGAATGGTAGTCGAAGGCGGCAAGGGTCTGGACGTGGGCGACAAAGTGACGGCGAAGCTGGTCTCCACCGATCCGCAGCGCGGGTTTATTGATTTTGCGGTGTGAACCAGTAGTCACATTCCCGGTGACGGTTACACCAGTCCGATCAGATGGCCTTCGGGGTCGGTGAAGCCGCCGATGATCTAGCCGTCAGGAACCGGGCGTGGGCCATAGGCCTTTTTGCCACTCTTGTTCTCGATGAGGGCCAGTTGGTTGCCTCAACCTGCCGGAGCAGGAGTGATAATAGCCGAAGGAGATTCCATGCGCGTTTTGATAAATTGCCGATTTGTTTGTGCGGTTTTAGCGGGCCTAGCTGTTCTCTGCCAGGGAAATCGCATGCAATCGCAGTCAGCCGGAAGCAGCGCGCTGCCGCCCGCGCCGCACGTCAAGGAGGTTCGCATGAAGCATGTGCTGGTGATTGGCCAGACCAAGGATTGGGAGCATGACTCCGTCTCCGATGCGATGGCCGCCATCTACAACATGGGCCGGAAGAGCGGTCTGTGGGACACGACGATGCGCACCGACACCAAGCTGCTGACCAAAAAGGAGTTGACGAGAAACGCCAAGAATCTCAACTATTTTGACCTGATCGTCTTTGCCAACACCAGCGGCGAGCTGGATATGGACGAGAGCCAGAAGCAGGACATGATGTCGTTCATCAAAGACGACGGCAAGGGCTTTGTCGGGATTCATTCCGCGCTCGACACCAACCACACCTGGCCGGAGTATGGAGAGATGCTGGGCGGCTGGTTCGACGAGCATCCATGGATGACCTTTGAAGCGCAGATCGTCAACGAAGATCCGAGCTTCCCGGCGGTGCGCCACTTCCCGGCCGCCTTTGTGAAATACGACGAGATCTATCAGCCGAAGGACTGGTCGCGCGACAAGGTGAATGTACTGCTCAGCCTCGATCCCTCCAAGCTGGATTACAGCAACAACCCGAAGATCCACCGCGCCGACCACGACTTTCCCGTGGCATGGAGCAAGATGTACGGCAAAGGGCGCGTCTTCTATTCCACACTCGGCCACACAGAGGAGTCGTGGCAAGATCCGGATGTTCGCACCATGTACTTTGAAGCGATCAAGTGGGCGCTCAGGATGACCGAGGGAAGCACGGCCTCTCACCCGCGTCCGGCCGCGTCGGCTGCATACCGTTGAGCCAGCTTTCCCCTCCCGCGATCCTTTGGCCGAGAGCAGGACGCCCCGCCAGCGCCCCAAAGGGTGGCCTACATTCCCGGCGGCTGTACCAGCCCGATCAGATGGCCTTCGGGGTGAGTGAAGCAGCCGATGATGCCGCCGCCGGGGACATGGTGTGGGCCGTAAGCGGTCTTTCCGCCTTTGTTCTCGATGAGGGCCAGCGAATAGTCCTCGGTGACCGGCGTGATCTCCCAGTTGAAGACGCCTTTGTAGAACTCCTCCAGCAGCTTCTGGTCACGGCCGAGAATCTCAAAGTGTACGACAGGGTGGGGTATTCTAGCTGCCTCCTCACGAATGGATGTGAATGCCACTCTACACGGTCCCGATAAAATAAACCTAATAAAAAACGGTAAAGATGGGTTTTCCGGCTTCCGCTCCATGCCAACTCAGGATAGAGGCAAGTGATTGAATCCGATGACGGCACAATTCCGTCTAAGGGAATAGTAGTTTCTGCGGATATAGATTTATTGTCCAGGACGTGCGCTGAGTGAAGCGCGCGAAGCAGGGTAATTTATCCTGTGAAGTGGCCTACCGGTTCGACTCGCCTTTTTGCGTGAGCCGCCCAAACGGATGCCGGCTTCACAAAAGGGGATTGAATGCGAGTAGGTTTCTTTTGGATTGCAGCTGTACTTTTCGCTGGAGCAGGCGTGACGGCAATGCCTTTCTGTGCGATGGCACAGGAAGCGGGCTCTGGACCGATTGCTGTTGAGGAGCTTCCCGAAGCCCCTCAAGCGCAGCAAGCTCCTGCCGGGCAAAACCAGGATGCCCCGCAGACATCGGCTGCCAATCCGGTTCCGGAATCGAAGCAGCAGCCCAAGCGAATCCTCGGTATCATGCCCAACTACCGCGCCGTCAGCGCCGGAGCAATCCCTCCGCCGCCCACGCCTCGCCAAGCATTCAAGATCGCTACTCAGAACAGCTTCGATTACTCCTCGTTTGTATTCGTGGGAATTACCTCGCTTATGGCCGAGGGGTCGAACGCGCATGAACAGTTGGGCAAAGGCGTGCCCGGCTTCGGTAGATATTACTGGCGCGGATATCTCGATAAAACCGATGGCAACTATCTGGTCATCTTCGCCTTGCCGACGGTTTTTCATCAGGACGAGCGATTCTATGCCAAGGGCAAAGGCAGTATTCTGGGTCGCGGAATTTACGCAGCTTCCCGCGTCCTCATCACGCCCAATTATCACGGACACAACACCTTCAACTCCTCAGAGGTCTTTGGCCGCGGCATCTCCGAGGGCATCTCGCTGACCTACTATCCCAGCGCGGACCGGACCGCGGGTGCGCTTGCGAGCAAATATGCCTATGCCATCGGGCGCGATGCCCTCACCAATGCGTTTCGCGAGTTTTGGCCGGACATTGCTACCCACATTTTGCACCGGCATCCATGATTTTGGAACGGCCGCATCCTGAGTCCCATCATTGTCGAAATCCAATAGAATGTATTCTTTGATCGCAAAATATTGTCTAAAGTAATAGCAGTTTCTGCGGATATAGATTTATAGTCCAGGACGTGCGCTAAGTGAAGCGCGCGGAGCAGGGTGATTTATTCTATTAGTGGCCTACCGGTTCGACTCGCCTTTTTGCGTGAGCCGCCCTAACGGATGCCGGCTCCACAAAAGGGGATTGGATGCGCATAGGTTTCTCTTGGATTACAGCTGTACTCTTCGCCGGAGCAGGCATGACGGCAATGCCTTTCTGTGCGATGGCACAGGAAGCGGGCTCTGGACCGATTGCCGTTGTGGAGCTTCCCGAAGCCCCTCAAGCGCAGCAAGCTCCTGCCGGCCAAAGCCCGGACACCCCGCGGCCGGCTTCGGGCGCTACGCCGGGCCAGGCAGGCGCTGCGCAGGGCAGCTCCAGTTCGCAAACCGGCGCTCAGCAGCCCAGAGCCGCAAAGAGCCAGCACGAAAAGGCTGAGGAGCAGATTAAAGAGCAGGAGCACCAGCGGGTGGCGGGAATCGTGCCCTCGTTCAACGTCTCCTATCGTAGCGATGCCGTTTCCATGAGCCCAGGGCAGAAGATGAAGCTGGCCTTTCGTTCGTCGGTCGACCCATTCACCTTTGCCGCTGGTTTTCTGGTGGCCAGCTACCACGAGGGCATGGACGACAATAAAGGCTTCGGATGGGGACCCGAGGGCTATGGAAAGCTATCCGGTGCGGCCTACCTCGACGCCTTCAACGGCACCATGATCGGCAACGGCATCCTGCCCATCATCCTGCACCAGGATCCGCGCTACTTCCGTCGGGGTTACGGCGCCACTAGCCACCGGCTGCTCTACGCCGCATCCGCCTCCTTCATCTGCAAGCACGACAATACCGGCAAGTGGGAGCCCAACTACTCTAATGTTGGCGGCAACATCATCTCCGGCGCGATCTCCAACCTCTACTACCCGCCCAGCGGCTCAGGCATCAGCCAGACCTTCAGCAACGGAATGATCGTGACCGCCGAGGGCGCAATGAGCTCTGTCTTTCAGGAGTTCTGGCCGGACATCTCGCGCAAGCTCCTGCACAAGGATCCCACGCACGGTCTCGATGCACAGGCTCTCGCGGCCGACCGAACAAAAAAGGAAGCCAAGAAGCAAAAGGAATAGATCAGGAGCGGCTTCTCGTTGATGCATAATCGCTCAAGGTTTTCTGCCGTTTGCGCGTCACGCGTTTCTGCGCGTAAAAAAGAGCGGCGCGCAATTGCAACTTGCGCGCGCCGCATAAATAAACTCAGGCCGAGGTAGAGCTTCGGCCTTTAATCTTGCCGGTTATGGATAGACGCCGCGAATCCTCACAGCCTCTGCCACGCGCCCAATGCCCAGCATATTGGCCGCAATGCGCATCGAAACTTTATGATCCAGATGGATCTTCAGGGTATCGGCAAACGAGGTCTTCATAATGCGCTCCAGCTTGGTGTAGACGTCCTGCGCGTCCCAGAATAGGTGTTGCTCATCCTGCACCCACTCGAAGTAGGAAACCGTCACGCCACCGGCGTTGCATAGAATGTCGGGAATCACGAAGATGCCCTTGGCTTCCATAATTCTGTCTGCCGCAGGAGTAATCGGTCCGTTGGCTGCTTCGGCGATGATCTTGGCTTTCACCGCAGCCGCATTGTCGGCGTGAATCGAGTTCTCCAGCGCCGCCGGAACAAGGATGTCGCACTCCAGGGCCAGCAACTGATCGGAAGTGATGGCCTCAGCATCCTTAAAGCCGGCAACCCGCCCGGTTTGTTCCTTGTGCAGGAGCAGGGCCGTAATGTCCAGTCCGATCTTGTTGTAGACGCCGCCGGTCGAATCGTTCACCGCCAGCACCTTGGCCCCGGCATGATGAAGCAGGTCCGCGGTAAACGAGCCGGCATTCCCAAAGCCCTGAATCACGACCGAGGCGCCCTTTATCGGGATCTTCAGATGCGCGCAGGCGTGCTCAATGGTGTAGAAAGCGCCGCGCGCGGTTGCATCGTTGCGCCCCAGCGATCCGCCGAGAGAAATCGGTTTTCCGGTTACTACGCCCGGAACTGTATATCCCTTGGTCATGCTGTAGGTGTCCATAATCCACGCCATGGTTTGCGAATTGGTGTAGACATCCGGCGCGGGTATGTCCATCTCCGGTCCGATGATGGGAAGAATCCCGGCAGTGTATCGCCGCGTCATGCGCTCTAGTTCGCCCGGCGTCATGGTCTTTGGATCGCAGGTGACTCCGCCCTTGCCGCCACCGAATGGAATGTTCATGACCGCGCATTTCCAGGTCATCCATGTAGCCAGTGCCTTCACTTCATCCAGCGTTACCTGCGGGTGATAGCGAATGCCGCCCTTGGCGGGCCCGCGCGCCGTGCTGTGTTGCACGCGATGGCCCTCAAAACGGTGAATGTGCCCGTCGTCCATGCGAACCGGGACACTGACAGTTAAAATCCGTTCAGGATATTTGATCACTTCCCGAATGTCGTTGTTGAGCCCCAACACGTTCGCTGCCGCATCAAAATTCTCCAGCGCAACGACATAGGCGTTATCTGCAACTCTCGTTGTCGTCATATTTCTTCCCTCCTCCATGGCGGAACAGGTCCGTAAAGCGCTGTTCGACAAGATTAACGGCTCAACCGGCAATCATTTCTGCCGGAATACTCTGGCTCTTCTCATCTTTCATACCGCGCTTGTAAACCGGCGTCAGCCAATCCCTGTAAGCCTGCAAATGTCCGCGCGTCGCGTTGAAGTACACCTGCCGCAGGTCGCGCGTTATTGCGCCGAAGAGTCCATCTTTCACCGGACGATGATCAACCTGCGTCACCGGCGCAATGCCCACCGCCGTTCCGGTGAAGAACAACTCGTCGCAAACATAAAGTTCGCTGCGGTCTATGGGGCGTTCCACTACTTCAAGGCCGAGTTCCCGCCGCGCCAGCTCCATCACCGTGTCGCGCGTAATACCCTCCAGAATGTTCTCGGTCACCGGCGGAGTAATCAATTTTCCTCTGCGTGCCATGAAGATGTTGCATGCCGCCCCCTCCGCGACATGACCGCTGTCGTTCAGAAAGATGGCCTCGTCAAAGCCGCAGCGGCGGGCCTCGTCGCTGGCCAGCGCGCTGTTCACGTATGCGCCGCAGATCTTACCCCGCGCGGGAATCGCGTTATCGTCGATGCGCCGCCATGCACTCACGCCCGCGTGCAGACCGCGATCCGTGGGCAGATAATCGCCGAAGGGCACAGCAATCACCGTGAAAGCATCCTGATCGTCGCAGCACACACCGATACGTTCCGCGCTCTTGTAGGCCAGCGGCCGGACATAGACATTGGTGCGGAATGCATTTCTGCGTATCAGCTCGAGAGTAATTTCGCTCAACTCCTCAGGCGACAACGGAACGACAATTCGCAGAAAGCCGCAGTTCTGCTTCCAGCGCTGGTAGTGTTCCACAGAGCGCAGCACAAACAGCTCCTGCTGCGCCTCGTCCCAATGCGCGCGAATTCCCTCAAACACTCCCGTTCCGTAATGCAAGGCATGCGTCAGAATTCCCACGCGCGCTTCGGCTAGCGGCACAAACTGCCCGCCGAAATACACTATCGTCTTCTGATCCACACTAGCTTGCATGGCACACCTCCCGGCATGACTCTCTGTAGAGCTCGCGGCCCCGCGCAAGCGCGCGCCCGTTCAACTCCGTCCAGCGCGGATTCTTCACCAGCCTGTGCATCGCGGCGTCGATGTTTGCCTCCTGTACTACTCCGGAGATCTCCAATAGCGCGCCCAGTATCACCATATTGCCGGCTCGCGAATCACCCAATTCGTCGGCCACGCGCGTGAAGGGACGCGCCAAAACATGAACTCCCTCCTGTTCGCAATCTTCCGGAAAAGCTTCGCCGTTGTAGAGAATCCATCCCCCCGGCGGCACGCTTTTGTAAAACTTTCTGAGCGAGGGTTCATTCATCGTTACCAGCACATTAGGATTCGTCACCATGGGCGAGTCGATCAAATGCCTGAACAAACGCACATGGCAGTTAGAGGTGCCTGAACGCATTTCCGGCCCATACGACGGCAGCCAGGAAACTTCGAGACCAGCATCGAGTCCGGCCTCGGCCAGCACTTCGCCCAGCAACAAGACTCCTTGCCCGCCAAAGCCGGCTACTCGTACGCGAAGATCCAGGTCAGGCGCCGTCTTATCGCGCACAATCGGATTGCCTTGCGGAAGACTCTCATTGTCAACACCAAGAATTTGCGGAATCCGGTCAAGCTCCGGCGCGGCCTCAGGCAAAGGCCGTGGCTGCGCCTCTTTGGTGCGATCAAGAATCACTTTGACCGGAAACGTCTTGGCCAGCACATCGCGAACCCAGCGCTGCGCTTCGACGGGATTCATCTTGAAGATCGTCGGGCATGGAGATAGCACCTCAATTAGCGAAAAGCCCAGCCCGCGCACCTGGTTTTCCACGGCGCGCTTGATGGCGCGCGTTGCCAGCGCAATCTGCTTGTTGTCTCCCAGGGCCACGCGCTCGATGTAAACCGGAGCCTCCAGCGAACCCAGCAGCTCGCTGATATGCAGCGGATAGCCCTCGTTCGCCGCGCTTCTCCCATTGGGAGTAGTCACGCTCTTCTGTCCCAGCAGGGAGGTCGGCGCCATCTGTCCGCCGGTCATGCTATAGATGGCGTTGTTGACGAAGATCACCGTGATGTTTTCGCCGCGATTGGCGGCATGCAGAATCTCTGACGAACCGATGGCCGCCAAATCCCCGTCGCCCTGGTAGCCGATCACGATGCTCTCCGGCCTGCTCCGCTTCACCCCCGTGGCCACCGCCGGCGCTCGTCCATGCGCCGCCGAAATGTTGCCCACATCGAAGTAGTGGTAGGTAAATACCGAGCAGCCAACCGGACCGACCAGGATGGTTTTGTTCTGGATACCCAGTTCATCAATCGCTTGCGCCAGCATCTTGTGTACCTGGCCGTGCCCGCATCCGGGACAAAAGTGAGTCTGGTGCTGCAACTCTTCCTTGCGCGTAAAGCGCTCGAAGAATGCCTTGGGCCGGGCGCGCGAAACTTCGTATTCAGACAGCATCTCATTCGGCATAGGATTTCCGCTCCTTTTCGATCTGTACCGCCGTCAGGAATCGCCGCGCCTGGTCTTTTACAATCCTGAGAACCTCTTCGTGCGACGGCACATTCCCGCCCACGCGGCTGAATAACTCCACCGGCCGCGCCCCATCCAACGACAGCCGCACATCCTCCACCATTTGTCCGTTGCTCATTTCCACTACCACGAAGACCTGCGCGCTCCTGGCCAGCCGCTGAAAATGCCTGGTAGGAAATGGAAACAGCGTGATGGGCCTCAGCAAGCCCACCTTAAGCCCCATCGAGCGAGCCTCGGCCGCCACGGCCATTAAAATACGCGCCACTATCCCGTAGCCCACCAGCACAATTTCCGCGTCCTCGGTTTGCCACTCTTCGGCGCGCGCCTCGTTTTCCTGCGCGTGGCGATACTTCTCCTCCAAATGGTTTTGGTGCGCCTCCATATCATCGACATCCAGATGCAGCGAGGTAATCAGATTTCCGCGCGTCGCCTCCGTTCCCGTCACTGCCCATTCCGGCTGCCGAGGCGCGATGGCCGTTTGCGAAAATTCGACCGGCTCCATCATCTGTCCAATGAATCCATCGGCCAGCAGTACCACCGGGTTGCGATAGCGATCCGCAAGCTCGAAGGCCAGCGCGGTTAAATCCGCCATCTCCTGCACGGAGTGCGGCGCCAGTACGATAGTCCGGTAGTTGCCGTGGCCTCCGCCCTTCACAACCTGGTGATAGTCGCTCTGCTCGGCGGCGATGCTGCCCAATCCCGGTCCCCCGCGTGTGATGTCCGCGATAACACAGGGCAGCTCCGCGCCGGCCATGTAACTTATGCCCTCCTGCATCAGGCTGATTCCCGGCCCGCTCGACGCCGTCATCGCTCGCACACCCGACGAAGCCGCGCCATAGAGCATATTCATCGCCGCGACTTCGCTCTCCGCCTGCAAGAACACTCCGCCGGCCTGCGGCATATAAAGCGCCGCCGCCTCGGTAATCTCGCTGGCAGGCGTGATGGGATACCCATAGAACGCGCGGCATCCAGCAAGTATCGCGCTTCTCACAATCGCTTCGTTGCCCTTCATCAGCTGCTTGCGCATTCGCTTGCTCCCACAATGCCTTTATCGACTGTATGATGCATGATCTTCAAAACCGTAATCGCCCCCGGCTCGGGGCACACCATAAAGCAGATTCCGCAACCCGTGCATCCCGCGCCAGCATAGGTTGCCGTGTGATAACCATAGTGATTCAACCGCTCACTGAGGGAGATCACCTTTGGTGGGCACGCTTCCACGCAGAGCCCGCAGCCCTTGCATTCATCCACATCTACCCGCAGCAAGCCCCGGTCCTGCTTGTCCACATTCGCCATTTTCACTCCTCTCCGGCAAGCCTCAACCACTCAGGCAAGCACAGCCGCGGCCTTGCGCACCATGTAATGGGAGCGCACTGCAAAATCTTCGAGTTCACCCCTGAAGCGCGGATCAGCAATGGCGATCAGCGCCTCTGCCCGCTCGCGCAGCGTCTTTCCATGCAGGTACGCGATGCCCTGCTCGGTCACCACGTAATGCACATCAGCACGCGATGTCACTACGCCCGCGCCCGGCTCCAGCACCGTCGTAATCCGCGAAACCGTTCCGTTCTTCGCTGTTGAAGGTAGTGCGATAATCGGCACTCCTCCCTTGGAGCGCGCTGCTCCGCGAATAAAATCCACTTGCCCGCCAAATCCGCTGTAAGGCTTGACTCCCAGCGAGTCAGAGCAAACCTGCCCCGTCAGGTCAACCTGCAGCGCCGCGTTGATGGCCACCATTCTGTCGTTTTGCGCCACAACATATGGATCATTGGTGTAGCAAATGGGGCGAAACTCGAAGGCCGGATTATCGTCGATATAATCGATGAGCCGCTGCGATCCGAGGATGAACGCAATCACCGCCTTGCCGCGATGCAGCGACTTGCGTTCTCCGTTCAGCACGCCTGACTCCATCAGGTCGATCACGCCGTCCCCTACCAGCTCACTGTGAATTCCCAGGTCGCGCTTGTCTCCCAGGCAGGCCAGCACCGCATCGGGAATTCCGCCGATCCCGGTTTGCAGCGTTGCTCCGTCGGGAATCAGCGTGGCCACATTCTCCGCTATGCGGCGGTGCATCGCGGTGTACGGCTCCGGATGCAGCTCCAGCAGCGGCCGCGAAGTTTCCACGATAGCCGAGATGTGGCTCACATGAATGGCCGTCTCTCCATGCGTGCGCGGCATACGCTCATTCACCTCGGCAATCACCGTGCGGGCGCAGCGGGCTGCGTTCAAAGTGCAGTCTATAGTTGTTCCCAAGGTCACGTATCCGTGATTATCCGGCGGCGAAACCTGCATCAGTACAACATCCAGGGGAAGCGCGCCACTAAAGAACAAGTCTTCAATTTCGCCCAGGAAGATGGGCGTGTAATCAGCGCGTCCCGCAACCACCGCTTCGCGTACATTTTCGCCAAGAAACAGTCCGCGATGACGAAATATTCCATCGTACTCCGGCTTGGTGTACTCCGCGTCGCCCAGAGTCTTCATGTGAATGATCTCGACACTGTGCAGCTTGGGAGCTCGCGCCACCAGTGCATCCACCAAAGGCGACGGCGTGCCGCACCCGGATTGGATCCATACATGGTCGCCGGTGCGAACCGCTTCCAGCGCCTGAGCGGCATTCATGCATTTATGTTGATAATCATCGCGCCAGTTCATCACCGGTTGCCTCCGTGCTCGCATCCATAATGGCCGTACACATGAGTTTCATTGCACATGCATTTGCCGCCTACGAACGCTCCAACTTTACTCGCGCACAGATAAAAATGCGATGCAGGATTCCAAGGATATATTTCCCTGAAACCCAAATCATTCTCGGCTTCGCCACAGTGCACGGCAGTGACGCGCGTCACCCTGTTCAGTCGGCTAGATCGAAAATAAATTCGCAATTATGATGCTTTCCGAATGTTAAGTTTTATCGCGTAAAATGTAAGAGTATTAACTATGAGCGCCTCTAAATATGCATAAGTGAAATGACGGTGAAAAAGTTGATCGGCACCAGAACACTATTTATATATAACGCATTTAGAATCTACGCTATACGGAGACATGTAACTTTGTATTGCGGCGCTGTGTCTGTAGGTCTGCTGCAATCGCAATATGTTGGCGGACTATCAAGCATTCGCAGCTATGAAGACGCCGTCAACGAAGTATACCGAGGAAAGCAAATACTCGAGGAGAATAATCATCGAGTTATAGATTTCATAAGTAGTACGAGCTTCTATTTCGATCTGCATTTACATACTCAGGAGTGGTTTCAACATTAAAACATTCTTGCTGCTCTTGCATTTATGCGAAAACTGAATTCTAATCTTGCTCGGATGAGCATGCGCGTCCATTCCGCCGTTTATCGTGATGGTCCAGGATCTGAGCCTGCCATCAGGGCGGCTCTGATGCTAACAGGATTCAGCGCCGTCATCGGCCAGATCGTACTCATGCGCGAGCTCATGGTCGTCTTCAGTGGAAACGAAATATCGCTGGGCATCATGCTTGCCTCATGGCTTTTCTGGACAGCGGCCGGCAGCATCCTGTGCAGCAGTCTTGCGCTACGCGAAAGCCGCGCGCGGCGAACGGTTGCCGCGCTCGAATGTCTGCTCGGCGTCAATCTGCCGCTTGCGGTATGGGCATTGCGTGTTAGCAAGAGCCTTTTCCAAACTGTGCCCGGCGAGCTGGTTGGTCCGGTTCCGGTGCTGTTGGCATCGCTGCTTTGCCTGAGCGTGTTCTGCGTTATTTCCGGCGCGTTGTTTGTAGCAGCGGCGCGTATGTATGCTCATGAGTGTGCGGTTGATGCGCGTGCTGCAACTTGCACAGCTTACTTGCTGGAAGCGGCTGGCTCCGGTCTGGGAGGAATCGTCGCCAGCCTAATATTGCTGCGTTATCTTGAGCCATTCCAGATTGCCTGTGTCGTGCTCGTCCTGAACTTGTTGATGGCAATCATTCTCTTGTTGCGGATGAACCGCATGCAGCTTGGCATTGTGATCGCAGTGGCGGCGCTGCTCGCAATTGTTCTTCTCGTTCGTGTTGCTCCCAGGCTGGAAAGAGCTGCGCAGGCGCACCAGTGGCGCGGCTTCCATCTGCTCGCTTCGCGGGACTCGATTTACGGCAACCTAACGGTCGTCGAAACGGGCAACATCCGCAGCCTTTACGTGAATGGCCTGATCCTTGCCAATTCTCCGGATGAAAGCGCCGCCGAAGAAGCGGTTCACTATGCACTGCTGGAACACAAGGCGCCGCGGCGCATTCTGATGATCGGCGGAGGCGCCAGCGGCGCTATCGCGCAGGCGCTTCGTCATCCTACTGTCGAACGCATCGACCTGGTTGAGCTGGACCCCGCGCTCATCGGCATGGCAAAACAATTCTTTCCCTCCAAATCCGCTCTTCTCTTCTCCGATCCCAGGGTGCATCTGCACTATGCGGATGGCCGTTACTTTCTCAAGTCGACACGCAACACATTCGACGTAATCATAGTGAATGTGCCCGACCCGCAGACCGCGCAGTTGAACAGGTTCTATACCGCAGAGTTCTTTCGTTCCGCGCGCGAACATCTGGCGCCCGGCGGGCTGCTCGCCCTGCAACTGCGATCATCGGAGGAATTTATCAGCCCCGACCTGGCGGAGTTCCTGCGCTGCATCAACCGCACACTGCGAGAAGTATTTCCATATGTCGTCGCAATTCCAGGAGAGACGATTCACTTCTTCGCCGCAACGCGCCCTGATGTCCTGACTGACAATCCTCGCGTGCTGATCGCGCGGCTGCTGGAGCGCAACCTAAAGACACAGTATGTTCGCGAATACTTTATTCCCTACCGCATGATGCCCGATCGCATGGCGCAGGTGCGCGATCAGTTGCGGCCGCTGGCCACGACACAAGTCAATCGCGATTTCTCGCCCATCGCCTATTACTTTGACGTTATGCTGTGGAGCGCGCAGTTCAAGCCCGCCTATGCCGGCTGGCTGCAGGCCGCGGGACGCGTAAATTTCGCAATCATTCTCGGCGCTACTTTCATCGTCCTTATGTTCATAGCCACGCTTTTGGCGTTTGTGCCCGCTCGCGAACAACTCGCCCGCGCGGCGGCAGGTTTTTGCATGGCCGCGACGGGATTCACCCTGATGGCGCTCGAAATCATTCTGCTGCTTGCGTTCCAATCCATCTACGGATATGTCTACTACCAGCTTGCCATTCTGATTGCTCTGTGCATGGCCGGCATTGCTTTGGGAAGCTGGCTGGGCATGCGCCGCATTCGCCTCGACAAAAGGCCTCCTTGTCGCGCCATTGCAAGCACACAGTTTCTTCTCGCTTTGTCCGCTCCATTGCTGATGTTGCTGGTCAGCCAGCTCGCAAAACTCTCCGGGATGACGGCGAACTGGCTGGTTGCACAGTTTATTTTTCCTGCGCTGGCCGCGCTTTGCGGTATGTTGGGCGGCTACCAGTTCCCATTAACTACGGAGATATATCTTCACGACGCCGGCGAAAGGCGCAGGCTCGGTATGCTCTATGCCGTCGACTTACTAGGCGGTTGTTTGGGCGCACTGGTGCTGAGCGGCTACCTGATTCCTGTTTTCGGATTTTGGAAAACCGCATGGCTCACGGTGGCGGTGAACCTGGCGCCGGTTCTGCTTGCCACGCGGGTTTGCCTACCATCCTTCACAAAGAGAACATAGCGTGAAGCGCGGACATTTCAATTACTGTGAAGGTGCTTCATGCGCTTCCGGTTTGTGCTCGCCGAAGACCACTGCGGTGAAGCTGAAGATGTCCGTATTATCATCCATCCAGCAGGTGGATGGCATTCCCGCCTTGCGGCAGGTCTGCTCAAGGAACGTTTGCCGGTTCCATCCCTGTTCCACCGGCACCTGAGGAAGCAGGAGTCCTTCGCTGTCGCCATTCTTCATCAGAAGTCCGTGCTTGCCAACAATGATCTGTTGAACATCCGTCACGCGGCGCAATGGTGACAACACTGAGATTTCATATTCGAGGCTGGGCAACTCCGATGCTGATACCTGAGGGAAACGCGGGTCTTGCGTGGCTGCCAGGGTTGCCGTGTCGCGCACAGTAATATAGAGAGGTTTGGCGGCGGAGGTGTAACCAATGCATCCGCGCAGCTCGCCAGACTCTTTCAGAGTTGTGAAGGCGCCGCGTTCCTGGTTCAGCGTTTCATCTGCGCTTACGGGCGGTTCATACGCGTATCTTTCCTGAACCACATATTCCACCGACTTGCGCGCCAGGGCAAGCAACTCGCTCTTCTCTGCCTCAGTCAGAGAGAAGGGCGTTTCCATTGTTTTTCCGCTGTCGGCTTTCACAAAAACGTCAGCGCTGTATCCGACCACGCGTGAATGATCGCCCGTGACATCGCCTGAATTCTCGTACTTGAGCACCCGCGCCTGGTTGGCTCCCATGCGTTCGGCGTAAATCATTGCAGCTACGATGGGCGCGCCACCGCAGGCCTCCCATACGCGCGACTGAAAGTTGCGCGACATGCTGAAGTAGTCCCATGCTTGAAGCGCATTGAGCGTTTTGTGATCGATGGTCTCAGCATCATCGTAAGTGTGATAGTGGGAGAGATCAGAGCTGGCCAGAACGAGCGTATCGCCGGGTTTGCCTTCGCTCTTGATCAGCTTTGCCAGCGCCACTCCCAGAGCGCGGCTGCTTTCGTAGCTCTGGTCTCCCATGACGATGGGCACAACTTCAAAATTGCCCAGCACTGTTTGCAGCCAGGGTAGTTGGACCTCGACAGAATGCTCCGGCGCATCGGCGGTGGCCTGATGGCCTTTGTCCGATAGCTGCATGGTCGAGCTCATCTTCACAAGTTTCTGCGCGAACTCCTTGTCCACCGGCACGTTGCCCAGCGGCGTTGCGTAGGCGTCGCCGTCATAAACAGAAGTAAAATCGAAAGCCACATAGTGCGATGGAGCAATCACCACGACCCGCGTGAATTTGCGCCCCTTCAATTGAGCGTAGGTATAAGCGGCCACGGGTCCGGAGTATTCGTAACCGGCATGCGGCGCAACTACGGCAAGAATCGGATCGGTAATCTGCGGCTCGGTGACCTTGGCGAGAAAGCCATCCATCATTGCGGAAAGAACCTTGGGGTCGGCCGGATAAAAGCTGCCCGCCACTGCCGCCTGCCGCACCTTCGGTTGATCACCGGCGTTAACGTGCTTGATCGGCGTAAACACCAGCAGAGCCAAGAGCGGCGTCGCCAGCAAAAAAGCGTTTTGAGTTAGGATGATGTTCATCTGCGAAACCTCCTCAACTCCCTCATACATGCCAGATGCCGGGAATCGGCTCCTGGCAGAATGGGCATCTGTTCTTGCGGATCAGATTCTGGCTTGCGGTAAACCCCACGCGCTCCACCAGCATCTTGCGGCACTTGGCGCAGTAAGTGTTCTGCGCCGGATGACCCGGCACATTGCCGATGTAAACATAGTGCAGTCCCTCGGCATCGGCAATCGCCTTGGCGCGTTCCAGAGTGGGCACCGGCGTGATAGGCAGGTTCTTCAACAGGTATTCGGGATGAAACTGAGTGAAATGCAGAGGCACATCCACGCCCAGGTTTGCCTTGACCCATTGCGCCAAACCGCGAAACTCTGTATCGCTGTCATTGAGCGTAGGCAGCACCAGGTAGACAATCTCCGTCCACTTACCCATCTTGCGCAGCGTAACCAGTGAATCCAGCACCGGCTTCAGTTGACCGGTGACGACCTTGCTATAGTACGACTCGGTGAAGGATTTCAGATCGATCTTGACGGCGTCCATCTTTCCATACGCCGCCTTCAGCGAATCCGCCTGCATATATCCATTCGAGATCACAACGCTGCGCACGCCGGCAGCGTGCCCCGCATCGGCGGCGTCCATAAGATACTCGGCAAAGATCACCGGCTCGCTGTAGGTGTAGGCAATTGTAGGGCAGCTATATTGCTGGGCAATTTCCGCAACTCTCTGCGGGGGAATGTAATCGGCGGGGACCTCTTCTGGCCGCGACTGGGATATATCCCAGTTCTGGCAGAATTTGCAGTTGACGTTGCAGCCGGCCGTGGCTATCGAGAAAGCGGTTGTTCCCGGAAGATAGTGAAAGAGCGGCTTCTTCTCGATGGGGTCAACGTGCGCCGCGCAGACCCGCGAGTAAACAAGAGAGTAGTAAGTGCCGCCGCGATTCTCGCGCACGCCGCAGTACCCGCGCTCCTTGTCTCCCACCGTGCACTCGCGCGGACACAGCTTGCACTTGATCTTGCGATTCGGCAGCTTCTGATAAAACTTCGCTTCCACAACGAAGCGCGCATCGTCCCCGGCTTCGGAAGCCGCGCCGTAAGGCATCGCGGCGGCAGGCTCGGCAACACCGGACAATATCAACGCAGCGCCCCCGCCCAGCGCCGCGCTCGACGCCAGGGCGCACTTCATAAACGAGCGGCGGTCAAGCGCGCGGCCTGCAACGTTATTCACAACATCCTCGGCATTCATCGCACAGAACATAATCAGCCCCTTCGCAACTATTTGGACGCGCGTCTCTTCCGTTTATACCTCGATGAGCGAAATATTTTTGGGGTCATTCGTCCCCAGCCGGTGGTCGGCATCTGCCGCGGTCGCAATGTAGTTCGGCTCGCGCTTCTCGGCCTCCAGCGTCTTCCATCTTTTTTCGGCGCGCTTGCGCTCGATGATCTGCCAGCCCGTGTAGTCCAGCGCAACCGGATCGGTGGAAACGAGCAGGGTATTGGCGTTCCAACTGTGTTCCGGCTTATAGCCCGGCCCGCCTTCGTACATCGCCGTGGTCGCGTCGCAGATCACCAGCCGCATTTTGCCGTGAATCTCCGGCAGCATATTCAAATCCGCGACATAAGGATTGCAGCCGTTGGGATGGTACTTGTTGGGGTTATGAATCACGCCGTACATGTTCTTGAGGGCGATGGTAACGCCCGCGCCGTCGTGGTCCTTCAGCACGGGCACATTGATCAGCACATTGCAGTATTGCGTCAGAATCTTTGACAAGCAGCCGCCCACGCTGCCCCAGGCGGACAACTCCTCTTCGTAGCCAACACGGTCCGTCCCAAAGCAGCGTACGCGCCCGTTGCCTGTCTCGATCCGGAAGCCGGCGCGCTCCAACTCCTCGCTGTCGCGGTCCCATACCACGATGTCGCTGGCTTTGGCGCCGGCCTCCTGCAACCGTTCGCAAATCGCCGCCACCAATTGAACATTCGTCGAGATTCCACGGCCTCCCAGCGTATTCACCTTGAGGCTGACTGTATCGCCGGGCCGAACCAGCTTGCGCCACGCGTTGACCGGATGCTCGCAGCCGCAGAGAGCCTGCATGGAGCGATCTAAAAGCACCAGTACTCGCTGTGAATCCACCGTGGAGCCCGTGCCGCGCAGTTGCTCATCGCGCGCCACGACGACCCTGGATTTAGCGTCTGCCGCATCAGGTTCTGCGCCAGCAAACGGCGTCATCGCTCCGCCCACGCACAAGAATGCAGCTCCGCCAATTGATTGCTTGAGGAAATCTCTGCGGCCGTTGTGCGTTGTACTCATTTGCGTTCTCCGCTAATCTTGCGGGTCGCATGACCTATATTAACGCTTACCGTAAATATATGATATTTTGCAGTGATGGCCGGCACCTTAGGGCAGATGAAAATCCCAATTCCACCTTTGCTCCGGCCTAATTGTATCGCACATGCTAAGCGGAGGCATAAACTGCGCAAGAGGGCACTTTCCGTGACACAGACAGCTCAAGGCGCCGTGAACCTGCCAGTCGGCCTTTCCGCCAAACGCGGCTATAACCTTTTTCTTCTGGTAGTTGCAGGGCTGGGCGGTTTGCTCTACGGCATGGATATCGGCATCATCGGCAGCGCGCTGCCCTATCTACAGGCCACCTCGACGCTGACCGCAGCCGAGCTTTCCATGATCGTGGCGGTGGTGATGCTGGGCGCGGTCTTCTCCACGCTCTTTGCCGGGATGCTGGCCGACTGGATGGGACGCAAGCCGCTCATGGTTCTTAGCGGCCTCACCTTTGTCGTCAGCATTCCCATGATCGCCCTCTCGCACGGTTATGCGCCCTTGTTCTTCGGCCGCCTGCTGGAAGGCGTCAGCGCCGGACTGATTGGGGTCGTCATTCCCCTCTATCTCGCCGAGTGCCTGGCAGCCTCGAACCGCGGTAAGGGAACCGGAGTTTTTCAGTGGCTGCCGACCGCATCCATGGTTTTCGCGGCACTGCTGGGCATTTATTTCAGTTATCATGTCGCCGCCGTGGCCAAAACCGGCGACACCTCGGTTCTGTTCATCTATGAAGATCATGCCTGGCGCAATCTCTTCTGGGTCGCGCTGCCTCCCGGCATCCTGTTTGTGCTAGGCTGCCTGCTGGTGACCGAGTCGCCGCGCTGGCTATTCAAGCGCAGAAAGAAGGAGCAGGCTCACGACGCCCTGCTGCGCTCCCGCACGGAGCAACAAGCCGCTGTCGAGTTAAGGGAGATGGAAGAGTCGGCGAGGAAATCCCAAACGCACACCTCCACCGGTAAGAAAATTCAAGAATCGCTTTTACGCCGCAAGTATGTGGCGCCGTTTCTGCTGGCCTGCGTCATTCTCTTCTGCAATACGGCCACAGGCGTCAACGCTCTCATCGGCTACAACACCAGCATCCTGCTGCAAAGCGGTCTCTCCGATCTCTATGCCCATTGGGGCTATGTCGTTTTCACCTCCATGAATTTCCTGCTCACCATCGTGGGCATGGCGCTGGTGGATCGCAAGGGCCGCAAGTTCTTGCTGATCCTGGGCACCAGCGGCATCATTGCCTCGCTGGTTGGCGTGGGCATTCTCTTTCTGCGCACTGAAAAAGTCAGCCAGGGCGCGAGCGCCTCGGTGCGGGCACTGATTACCCCGAGCCAGGAGCTGACGTTGCGCTTTGATCGCGATGAGGCTAGCCGTTTGCTGGCAGCGCAAGGCGGCGCGGACAAGCGAATTGACGCCGGACGCGCATCGCTGGCCATCATCTATTCCTACGGCGACTTCACCGCCGCCACCACCTTTGTCCGCTCCGACGATCCCGCCGTGCGGCCTATTGAAATCACCCGTTCCAGTTGCGTGCCTGCCAACCGGATCCTGGCCTTCTTCAAAAATCCGCTGGGCAATCTGGAGGCCGCGCAAACCGCTCCGTTAAAGATCCAGAAGGCGCTCATCGGCCAGGTGCCCAGCGCGCGCCACGGCTGGTTGGTTGCCTTGGGCCTGTTTCTCTTCATGGGATTCTTCGCCATGGGGCCGGGCGTCTGCGTCTGGCTGGCCCTCTCCGAGCTGATGCCCACCCGCATCCGCTCCAACGGCATGAGCATCGCGCTGGTCATCAACCAGTTGGTTTCCACTACTCTCTCAGGAATTTTTCTACCCTTCGTCAGCAAGCATGGCTACTCGTCGATCTTCTTCCTCTTCGCGGGCTTCACGGTGATTTACTTCATCGTGGCGACGTTCTTTTTGCCGGAGACCAAGGGCAAAACCCTCGAAGAGATCGAAGCTCATTTTGAAGGAAAAGCAGCCAACGCTGCAAGCTGACGATTTGCATCTTCCGCGCGCGTGGTTCTCGATCAAATAGTTAGGCGCCTTGTGCGCGCCTGCCCGGACTGAGTATCGTTGTGTAGCAGCCTGAGCAACTCCTGGAAAGAGATTTATGGACGTTCTGAAAAGGCTATTCGAGCAGCATTACCGGTTGACGGCCGAACAGGTGCAGCCGCTGCAAGGGCAACTTGGCGGCTCGGGGCGGACCATTGTGCGGCTCACCGGCGGAGGAAAGAGCGCCATCGGCATTCTGTATTCCGTACGCGAAGAGAACGTCGCTTTCCTGGAGTTCTCCCGGCATTTTCGCCGCCACGGGTTGCCTGTCCCGGAGATTTATGCGGAGGATTTGAGCCAGGGCGCTTACCTCGAAGAAGACCTGGGTGACACCACGCTCTTCGATTTCCTCGGTGCAAATCGCACCGGCGCGGTCATCGCTCCCCCGGTGATTGAGGCTTATCGCAAAGTGGTGGCCTTGCTGCCGCGTTTCCAGGTGGAGGCGAGCCGGGATCTGAATTACAAGGTTTGCTATCCGCGCGACCGCTTCGACCGCCAGTCCATCGCCTGGGATCTGAACTATTTCAAGTATTATTTTCTGCGCCTGGCCGGCATCCCATTCAACGAACAGGCGTTGGAGAATGATTTCACCCGCCTGACGAAGTTTCTGTTGGCCGCTAAATCCGATTACTTTCTCTACCGGGATTTCCAATCGCGCAATGTGATGCTACCCGGTGGCCAGCCTTATTTTCTCGACTATCAGGGCGGGCGCAAAGGCGCTCTGCAATACGACATCGCTTCCCTGCTCTACGACGGCAAGGCAGATCTGCCGCCGGAGCTGCGCCAGGAACTGCTCGACCACTATCTCGATTGCCTCGCCGGTTACATCGACTTGGACCGCGATGCCTTCATGGAACACTATTACGCGTACGTCTACGTGCGCATTCTGCAGGCCCTGGGCACATACGGCTTCCGCGGATTCTATGAGCGCAAGCCCCATTTCCTGCAGAGCGTGCCCTATGCACTGAAGAACCTGCGCTGGCTGGCGCATCATGTCAAGCTGCCCATCGCCTTGCCCGCGTTGATGGAAGCGCTGCAAGGCATGTTGGCGTCGGAGAGGTTGCAATACCCAGCTTCTTCGGCTGAGGGTTTGAAGGTGCGGATCTTTAGTTTTTCATTCCACGGCGAAATACCATCTGATGATTCCGGCAACGGCGGCGGATACATTTTCGATGCGCGCTGTCTTCCCAATCCAGGCCGCGAAGAACAGTTCCGCGCACTGACCGGCAAGGACTCGGCCGTAATCGACTATCTCAATCAACAGGCCAGCGTGCGCCAGTATCTGGCCAACGTGCAGTCGCTGGTGGATTCGAGCGTGAGCAGCTATCAGCGCCGCAGCTTCAAAAATCTCATGGTATCGTTTGGCTGCACCGGCGGCCAGCACCGCTCCGTATATCTTGCCGAGCAGCTGGCGAAGCATCTGCGCGAGAACGGCGGAGTGGACGTGGCCGTCCGTCATATCGAATTGGAGAAGATGAGTCTATGAAGGCAATGATCCTGGCCGCTGGTTTAGGCACGCGTCTGCGGCCGCTCACCAACGACCGTCCCAAGGCGCTGGTTACAGTTGCCGGACGCACGCTGCTGGAGATTACGCTCGCTCGTCTGCGTTCCTTCGGCGTCGACGAGGTGATCGTCAACGCGCATCATCATGCGCAGATGATTGTCGATTATCTCAAAGCCAATGGCAACTTCGGCATGAGAATTGAAGTCTCTCGCGAACAGGAGTTGCTCGACACCGGCGGCGGCCTGAAGAAAGCCGCGCATTTCTTCCTCGATAGCTTGCAAAATCCCTTCATCCTGCACAACGTCGATGTGCTCAGCACTATCGATCTGGGGCGCATGATGCGCTTTCACACGGAACGGGCAGCTCTCGCCACGTTGGCGGTTCAGGAAAGGGAGAGCTCACGCTATCTGCTCTTCGACGAGCAGGCCCAGCTCTGCGGCCGTCGAGTCGGGCGAGATGGCGAGACTGATTCGGCGCGGCCTGCCGCGCAGGCGCAACCACTGGCCTTTTCCGGCATCCACGTCCTCTCTCCTCTGATCTTCGCGAAGATGGAAGAGCAAAGCGCGTTTTCCATCATCGACACCTACCTGCATCTCGCGGCCCAGGGAGAAAAGATCATCGCCTTTCGCGCGGATGAATGGTACTGGCGCGATCTGGGCCGGCCGGAGAACCTCCTCCAAGCAGCCCAGGATATGATCAGCGGAAAGTACTCTGCAATCTGACGGATCAGTGCGTGCTATCCCAGGTTCCGCTTTCCAGAATGTCGCGGAACGGCCAACTGCGTAAAGCATTTTCTGTAACGGTTGCCCGGGTGCACTCAACTTTCAAAGCATTGGCAGCGTATAATTGACCCATGAAGGCGCGTGCGCAAACAAATATAATGCTGGCCGAAGACGCGAAGAGCGTGCCCGGAAGTGGCAACGCGACGGCGCTGAAACTGCGCGCGCTGGAGGAGCGCCTGGGGCAATTGGACAGCCTGATGGTAGCCTACTCCGGTGGCGTTGATTCCGCGTTCCTGGCGGCCACGGCGCATCGCGTTCTCGGCGGCCGCATGATCGCCGTGCTGGCTGACTCTCCCAGCCTGGCCCGCCGTGACTTCGAGCAGGCTTGCGATTTTGCGCGCTCTCAAGGGATTCCGCTGCATATTATCGCAACCGAGGAATTGAGCCGGCCGGAATATCAGCGCAACGACGCGAATCGCTGTTTCCACTGCAAGGACGAGCTTTTTGAAGTCATGGAAACGCTGGGCCCAAGTTTGGGATTTAAACACATTGCCTATGGCATGAACGCCGACGACACCAGAGATTTTCGTCCGGGGCAGCGTGCGGCCGAGGAACACGCCGTGCTGGCGCCGCTGGCTGAGGCGGAATTGACTAAAAAAGAAATCCGCGCTCTCGCTAAAGCAGCTGGCTACGCGCTGTGGGATCGTCCTGCCGCGCCCTGCCTCTCCTCGCGCGTCGAGTATGGACGCACCGTAACCCGCGAGGTGCTCGAACAGGTGGAGAAAGCCGAGGAGAGCCTGCGGCAGTTGGGTTTTCGCGAACTGCGTGTTCGCCATCACGGTGAGCTGGTTCGCGTGGAGTTGGCTCGTGCCGAGATGCCGCGCGCTCTCACGTTGGAGATGCTGGACGCCATCACTACCGCGCTCAAACAAGCCGGCTTTCAATACGTCACGCTCGACTGTGCTGGTTTTCGCTCCGGCTCTTTGAATGCCATTTTGCCCGTGGAAGTGCTGCAGCGGCGCGGGGTATAGCCGGCGGTTTAGAATCATCTTGCCATGCGTATTGGTTACCTTGAATGTTTTTCCGGCATTAGCGGCGACATGCTGCTGGGCGCTCTGGTGGATGCGGGCGTTCCCTTTGCCTGCATCGAGGAAACGACGGCCGCGCTGAATGTGGGCGCGCGTTTGAAGTTGCGCAAGGTGAACCGCGGCGGCCTGGCCGCAATCAAGGTGGACGTTATCACGCCCGACACTTCGGTAACTGAACAAGCACATGTTCACGACGATCATCCGGGACATTCTCTTCACGCGCATACGCACGAAAAGCATCAACATCATGCGCCGCAACGCACTTTATCGGCAATTATCAAGATCATTCGCTCAGCGCCGCTCACAGACGCTGTCAAGCAACGCTCAATTCGCGCCTTTCAACTGCTAGGCGAGGCCGAAGCCGCTATTCATTCCATCCCCGTCGAAAAGGTGCATTTCCACGAGGTGGGCGCGGTGGACACCATTGTCGATATAGTCTGTGCCGCAGCGGGCGCGGAAGCGCTGGGTATGGATCGCTGGCTTTCGTCACCGCTCAACGTAGGCAGCGGAACCGTCGTCTGCCAGCATGGCACGCTTCCCGTTCCCGCGCCTGCCACGCTGGCGCTGCTGGGCGATGCTCCGGTCTACGCGGCCGGCGAGCCTATGGAGCGCGTGACCCCGACCGGCGCGGCGCTGTTGCGGATGCTTGATGTGCAATATGCAACGCTGCCGCCGATGCGCATCCTGAAAACAGGCTACGGCGCGGGCGGGCGCGAGACGCAGGGCCAGCCCAACCTGCTGCGGTTGCTGGTGGGCGAAGAAGATGCCGCAGAGATTACCGCAGCCGAACCGATAGCAGTAATCGAGACGGTTATCGACGATTGCAACCCGCAGTTGTTGAGTTATGTGAGCGAGTTATTGCTGGCTGCCGGAGCGTGGGACGTTTATCGAGCCTCGGTGCAGATGAAGAAGGGACGCGCGGGTGTGCAGATGACCATACTCTGCCGGCCCGATCTGACGCCGACGTTGCAGGAGTTGCTCTTCCGCGAGACCTCTACCATCGGCCTGCGCTGGAGGCTGGAGAATAAGGTTGCTTTGGCGCGCGAGTTTGTTGAAGTCAAGACAAGCTTGGGTAACGTGCGCATCAAGATTGCCCGCTTTAACTCCGGAAAGATTGCCAACGCTGCGCCGGAGTATGAGGATTGCCGCAAGATTGCAGCGGAACAATCGCTTCCTCTCAAGCAGGTGATGGAGGAAACCATGCGAGCCTACGCAAAATTCAACAAAGGAGAACGCGCATGAAACGAATTTCATTGGCGATAGCGGCAATGATGCTTTCTGTAACCGCGGCAGCGTCCAGCGCCGGTCCCACGCAGGAACCCAAACAGGTGCGCGCAGAGGGCTGCGTGGAGGCGGGCGTCGAAATGCGCTGCCTGGTGCTGAAGGACATGACGAGCGGCAAGCTGTATAACCTGCTCGTCAAAGAGCCGCGACCTAACATCGGTGACGGCATCGAATTTACCGGCGTGCCGTATGAAGGAGTCACTTACTGCATGCAGGGCATTGCTGTGAAGGTGACCGATTGGAAGCGCAAAGAATCGCTAAAATGCAGCCAGGGCGAGGCGCCCAGGTAATGGAGCTTTGTAACTGGCGATGGCTCTGAAGGCAGTATCAACTCCGTTCTTTTTAAGGAAGGTCTCTGATGGATCGCGCGCGCATTGAAACTTTGCTCAAAGATGTTCGTGAAGGCCGCATCGCGGTTGACGACGCCGTTGACCGTTTGAAGGATCTTCCTTTCGAAGACATTGGCTTCGCCAAGCTCGACCATCATCGCGCGCTGCGTACCGGAATGCCGGAGGTGATCTTTGCTTCGGGCAAGACCGCTGCGCAGGTTGCCACAATCTATGCCCGCATGGCCAAGGCGGGCGGCAACGTACTGGCCACGCGTGCAACGCGCGAAATGTTTGAAGCCATTCGCGCCGTCGAGCCGCGCGCCGAGTTTCACGAAGTCGCACGCACTATCGAACTCACCCAGAACCCCAATGTCCCTCAAGGCAAGGGAACCATCGCCGTGGTCTGCGCAGGTACCAGCGATTTGCCGGTGGCCGAAGAAGCTGTAGTAACCGCGCGGTTGATGGGCAACACCGTCGAATTGATTGCCGACGTGGGCGTGGCCGGCATTCATCGTTTATTGGCGCAAAAATCCTCATTGCAATCGGCGCGCGTGCTGATCGTCTGCGCCGGCATGGAAGGCGCGCTGCCCACTGTGGTCGGCGGTCTGGTGAATGCGCCGGTCATTGCCGTGCCCACTAGCGTCGGTTACGGCGCATCGTTTGGCGGCATCGCCGCGCTGCTGGGAATGTTGAACACCTGCTCACCCAACGTCTCCGTGGTCAACATCGACAACGGCTTCGGCGCGGCGTGTATCGCCTCGCTTATCAATCACTTGTGAGGCCGCGCTGGGTGTTGCATGGTTTGCATACTTCAGATGCAATAGGTTAGTCGTTGAAGCCAATCGGTGATGCAGATCACAGTCTGGCGGTTGTCTGAGCGTCAATCATGGAGTCATCAGGAGTAGCTCCCCGCGCGTGGAGACGACACGTGAACCAGTCTAGATTGCCTCAATTGCGTAGGATTTCGCAGATATTTTTTCTGCTGCTCTTTCTTTGGCTACTGCTCTTCACCTCGCTGAGCATCTTTCCCGGAGGCGCAGCGGAGATCCACCTGAGTGCGCCGGTGCGCCTTTACTTCGAGTGGGATCCGCTGGTGGCGCTTGTGAATGCGCTGGCGGGCCACGCGCTCTATCGCGGGCTGATCTGGAGCCTGGTCATTCTGCTACCTACGCTCTTTCTGGGGCGCTTTTTCTGCGGCTGGATCTGCCCCATGGGCACGCTGCAACACTTTGTGGGCAATATGCCCTCGGAGGCGAAGCGCGGCAAGCAGCGCATCGAGTCAAATCGCTACAAGCGCTGGCAGACCGTTAAATATGTTGTGCTGATTGCCGGGCTGGTGGCTGCCTGCTTCGGCTCAGCGGCTATCGGATGGATTGATCCATTCAGTTTGCTGGTGCGGTCATTTGGGCTGTCGATTTTGCCGGCCATCAATGCTGCCGCGCGCGCTGTGCTGACGCCGCTGGAACATAGCCACGTGGCGGCGATCAAAGTGACCGGCCAGACGCTGCATACGATTCTGCACTACACGGTGCTCGATCTTCGCCAGCCGCACTACCACCAAGGCCTGGTGCTGGGGATTCTGTTTATTGCCATTCTCGCGGCCAGCTTGCGCGTGACGCGGCTATGGTGCAGGTCGATTTGCCCTCTGGGCGCGCTGCTGGGCGCGGTCTCGCGCTGGAGCGTGCTGGGACTGCACAAGGACGAGTCGAACTGCGACAATTGCAACCGCTGCCTGCTCCACTGCCAGGGCGGCGACGATCCCATCGGTGGCGTTCCGTGGCGAAAGTCCGAGTGCCTGATGTGCATGAACTGCGTGGGCGCTTGCCCGCACGACGGCCTTCAATTCAAGTTCTTCCGCAAGGAGAAAGAGATTGCATCGCCTGATCTGGGCCGGCGCAGGGCGATTACCGGGCTTGCGGCGGGCGCTGCGATTGTTCCTTTGATGCGCGCCAACACCGGGCTGGGAAAGAGCCGCAACGAACGGCTGCTGCGGCCGCCGGGCTCGCTGGACGAAACTGATTTTCTCTCCCGCTGCATCCGCTGCGGCGAGTGCATGAAGGTTTGCCCCAACAACGCGCTGCATCCGACGCTGGATCAGGCGGGTCTGGAAGGATTGTGGTCGCCCACTCTTGTGCCGCGCATCGGCTACTGCGAACCCAGTTGCGTGCTTTGCTCGGAGGTCTGCCCCACCGGCGCCATCTGGCAGATCACGCCCGGGGAAAAAGGTTGGGTGGTAGGCGTGGGCCAGCAGAACCAGCCGATCCGCCTGGGCACGGCGTTCTATGATCGCGGCCGCTGTCTGCCGTGGGCCATGGCCACCGATTGCATCGTATGCGAGGAGTGGTGCCCGGTTTCGCCCAAGGCTATTTATGTGCAGGAGGCGCAGGTGATCGACTCGGCGGGCAACACCAAGACGGTGAAGCAACCACACGTCGATCCCAGTCGCTGCGTGGGCTGCGGAGCATGCGAGTACGCCTGCCCATTGCAGGATCGTCCCGCTGTCTACGTCACCAGTATCGGCGAAAGCCGCTCGCCAAGCGGCCAGATTTTGCTTAACCGAAAATAAGGAGATTGTTGCAGTGAAAACTTGTTCAATGAAATCGTTGTTGGTCTTTACGGCAATTATTTTTGCCGTCACCGCGTTCGGAACAGGATGCAAGAAGAAGGGTCTGGATCCATTCCCGGCGTCGGGCGCTGTAGCGGGCTGGGAAAAGACTGGCGAGACGCGGGTCTTTGCGGCGAAAGATCTCTACCAATACATTGACGGCGACGCTGACCAGTACATTTCGGCGGGCGTTGTTTCCACCTCTACCTCCGACTACAAGTACAAGGGACAATTGGAGGTGACGGTGGACGTGCATACCATGGGCAGCGTGGACGGTGCGCGCAAGATTCTGGAGACCGGGACCAAAGATGCCAAGCCGATTCAATTGGGCGACGAGGGCTTCGCCTATGCGCAGAGCATTATCTTCCGCAAAGGAACATCGTTGGTGCGCATTGTTGCCTATGAGTCCACGCCTGACACGCCGCAGGCTCTGCTTGCGCTGGCGCAAGGAGTTGAGGCAAAACTGTAAAATCACCGGCCGAAGCACTTGCCGCGCCGGAAATGAGGATGCAATGAAAAGCCGCAGGGAATTTATGAAGGCCGCCGCAACGGGAGCTGTATTGCTGGGCGCGCAGAACAAACTGGGGCTGGCCGAGCTGCTCGACCAGCACAAATCCAGGGTCGTCGTTGCTCGCGATGCGGCGCTGTACTCGTCTGGAGGGCATCTGGACGAAAAGCGCGTGGCTGATCTGCTGGACCGCGCCATCGCTGCCTACACAGGCCGCGACAAGCCGGTCGAGGCTTGGAAGCGCATCGTGCCCACGAGCCTGGTCTCCGGAGGCAAGGTGATCGGCCTGAAGGTGAACGGCCTGGGCGGCAAGGGAATTTGCACGCACCGGGCGCTGGCGCTGGCAATCGCGGAGCGGCTGCAGCAGATCGGCGTCAAGCCGGGAAACATTTTAGTGTGGGACCAGCGCACCGGTTTCTTGGAGGCTTGCGGCTTTACGATCGGCGCCGATCCCAGCCACATTCGCGGCAACGCCTGCGACCAGGCCGGTTTCGAAGAGAAGGTGGAAACCTGGGGGACGGCGCGTGTCCGGTTCTCCAGGATTCTCAGCCGCGAATGCGGCCTGGTCCTCAATCTGCCGATTCTCAAAGACCACAGCATGGCCGGGGTCACCTTCGCAATGAAGAATATGTACGGGGTCGTCGAGCGCCCCAACGAACTGCACGCCAACGGCTGCAACCCCGCCGTCGCCGACCTGAATTGCATTCCCACCGTCCGCGACAAGGTGCGCTTCACGATTGGCGACGCGATGAGTTCGGTTTACGATGGTGGGCCCAGCTTTCATCCCGAACGCCTCTGGCATCCTAACGCGCTGATCGTCGGCGAGGATCGCGTTGCCATCGATCACATTGCATGGGGGATGATCGAGCGCAAGCGCGCCGAGGTTGGCATGCCGACGCTGGAGGCCGCGGGCCGTCCGCCTCGCTACATCGCCACCGCCGCTGATGCAAAGCACAATCTGGGTACCAACGATCCAACGCGCATTCATCTCATGGAAGTTTGAGCGGGAGAAACATCATGGCCGTGGATATGAAACGGAAGCCGGAGGAAACAACGGGCGGCGCACAGGGCATGACGCGACGTGAAGCTATGCTGCAACTACTCCGTCTCGGCGGAGTGGCCGCTGGCACGGCGGGCGTGGCCGCGTGGCTCAGCGAGCACAGCTTCCGTCCGGTTCCGGCGCAGGCCGAAGAAGCGCGGCGCGACCATCGCATTGCCGACGATCCTCAATGGCCGCATTTAACTGTCATCCAGGACGGAGAACCGCGCGCGCTGGTTCAGAAGGCGCTGGAGAATCTGGGCGGCATCGGCCGCTTCATCAGCCGCCAGGATGTAGTGGTCATCAAGCCCAACATTGCCTGGGATCGCACCCCGGAGCAGGCCGCCAACACCAACCCAGATGTCGTTGCCGAGGTTGTCCGTCAATGCTGGCAGGCCGGAGCAAAGCGGGTGATCGTTACCGATGTCAGCTGCAACGAGCCGCGCCGCTGCTTTCATCGCTCCGGCATACAGGCGGCTGCGCTTGCCGAACACGCCGAGGTCATCCTTCCCGATCCAGAGCTTTTCCGCGAAGTTGATATAGGCGGCGTGGTGCTGAAAACCTGGACGGTCTTCACGCCGTTTCTGGAAGCCGACAAAATTATCAACCTGCCCATTGCAAAGCATCATGTGCTTACCGGCGCAACGCTGGGCATGAAGAACTGGTACGGCATCCTGGGCGGAGAGCGCAACCGGCTGCATCAGCAGATTCACAAGAGCCTCGCGGACCTGGCCAGCTTCATGCTGCCAACGCTTACCATGATCGACTGCTACCGCGTTCTGCTGCGCAACGGGCCAACGGGCGGCAACCTGGAAGATGTGGCGCTGAAGAAGACTATCGTCGCCGGAACCGATCCGGTGGCGATTGATGCTTATGTCGCCAAGGCGTATTGGAACCTTGACGTAGCGCAGATGCCCTACCTGGAGATGGCCGCAGCACGCGGCCTGGGCACGGTGGAGTTCGAGAAGTTGGCGGTTAAGGTCAGCCAGTTGGGGTAGCCACCTGCGGTGGGGGGACTTGCCGTCCAGGCATACGGCGCATGCGCGCCATGGAATTCGTGGTTTCCCATCCTTTCGCAAAATGCGCGAAAGGATGGGGCACCTGGCAACTTACACAAACTCACTCTTGCCGCGTAAGCGGCGTCTGCCCCACCGCAGGTAGTTACGTGTGATCGTAGAAGCGGAAGAAGAGCGACGGCTTGGAGACGGGTTCAGCTCGCTTGACCAGTTCCGCCGCCTGGTGGTCGCTCAGCGGAGTAAATTCCCGCGCCATTTGCACGTTCTCTTCCAATTGCGCAATCGAATCACAGCCGATGATGACGGTGCTAACCGGGCGCGAGAGCGTGTAATACATAGCCTCGCGCATGGTGAGCGCGCCGGGCGTGGTGGCCTGCACCGACATTCCTTCCCATGAATGCTTCTGCTCTTCGATGGGCGGCGGAGTCCAGGTCGAGAGAATGCGTCCGCGGGCCGGTATCTTCATGCCGATGATGCCCATTTGCCGTTCCACAGCCAGCGGCAGCAACTCCTCGTTGAAACTAAAGTGGTGAGGGTCTGCGGCGTTCATGGCCATTAGAATCGTGTCGAAGGGGTGGCGGCGGATGCACTCCATCAGCGGGTCGGGCCGATAGTGGCCGGTGACGCCGAGAAAGCTCACCACCTTCTGCTGCTGCATCTCAAGGAGCGCCTCCATCGCGCCGCCTTTGGCGAAGATGGCATCCACGTTGTCCATGATGCCGACGTCGTGCAACTGCCACAGGTCCACGTGATCGGTCTGGAGGAGTTGCAGAGATTTTTCGATCATTCGCATAGAGCCGTCGCGCGTGCGCTCACGGGTTTTGGTGGCGAGGAAAGCCTCGTTGCGCCTGTGGGCCATTACCTTGCCCACGTATTGCTCGCTCCAACGATCCGGGCCGCCGTAGATGGACGAGGTGTCGATGTAGTTGACGCCCAGGTCCAAGGCCCGATTGATGATGGGGACGGCCACGTCGAAGTTGTTGGGTTTTTCCAACGAGGCCTGGCCGCCCAGCGAGAAGATGCCCACGCGATAGCCGGTCTTGCCCAAGTTGCGGGTGGGCATGGCAATGGTGGTGCGGGGGTTGGAGGGAAGGCCGGGGAGGGCCTTGGGTGTGTCAGCCAGCGCCGCGGGCGCCAGCAATGCGGCGGTGAGGGCGCCGCCTGCTTTCAGAAATTCACGGCGGCCCTGCTTTGCCGCAGCAGCCGGTAGATTTTTGCTCATATTACCTCCCAGCAGGGGGAAGCCCTGTGTGGATTCATCATAAACCAGCGCGATAGAGCGCCAAAAGGAAAGATGGCGGGAAGGTGTTTACGGTTTCCCTCCCCAAACAAGTCAGGAAAGGGCACACCGATTTCAATGAATCGTGTTACAATGCTTACATGAGTGACAATGTAAGGATTCTGACATGAGTACAACTTCTTCAATGGTGGTTAGCATGCGCCTTCCCGCAGAGAGCGGAAAACGCCTCAAGCGCATGGCCAGACAGCATGGATGGACCGCGAGCGACGCCAGCGCCCGGCTGGTTGAGGAGGGCTTGCGTCGCTCGGAGTTTGCGTATATCGACTTCCGGGATTCGGCGGCGGGGCGGCAAGCCTATATGCAGGGCAGTCGTCTGGCAGTATGGCAGGTGGCGGAGCTGCTGCGCGGCTACAAGCAGAACGCGGAGACCGTGGCAAAGCACCTGGAATGGCCACTCGAAAAGGTGCAGGCGGCGGTGAATTATATCGAGGCTTTTCCCGAAGAGATAGCCGAGCAGTTGGCGGATTATGACGCGATTGATTTTGCGGCGCTGAAGCGAATGCTGCCGAATCTACAGCGATTCCCACGTGAAAAAACCGGGAAGCCGGCTGAAGGATGAAACTGCTGCTCGATGAGCATGTGCCGCGCGCCGTTGCAGTTGGATTGCGGCGACGGTTTCCGGAGATCGCAGTGTATGTGATTCCGGATTGGGAGAAAGGCCGGCTGCGGGGCAAGCCCGATGTGGAGGTTTTAAAGGCGGCAATTGCTGGCGGACTCACGCTAGTGACCTACGATCTGCGGACAATTCCAATGCTGCTAAAAGAGTGGGGCCTGGAGGGACGGGATCACTGCGGTGTTATCTTTTGCGATGCGAGAACGATTCCGCAATATGCGGTAGGACGGCTGGTCAAGCAGATTGCGAAACTCTACGAAGCATTCCGGGACGATGACTGGATGAATCGGGTGGAGTTTCTGGAGAAGGAGTGAGGTCAGGAGAGATTATTTAGGTTGTATTCCCAAGGCCGTAATCTGGACTTGGGACACAAGGCATCTGTGCCACCTACCCGCGCCTGACCCTCCAGACGATTAGTCATGGTATTGAGGAAAAAGTCTCATCGATCTTACAGCACAAACTAAGAAAATAATCCCGTGCATAAACAGCAACTATATTTGAGTAGTCATTAGTAATCTGGATTTGTTCGCCGAAGCTCGATAGACCTATTCTAACTTTGTAAATTGAATCCGTCTTGCGAGACTGCGTACTTAAATAGGTCATATCGGAGACAATTCTGCGAATCTCTTTATCATTTCTTGAATCGGCAAGAAGGCCACCTGCATGTAAGAGACAATTTCGAATCTGCAGTGCGGCTTGAACCTGGCTGTAGAGGTCAACGGAACTGACAGCGATTCCCGCAGCCCGCAAATAATTGAAGATACGTATTGACCCTTGCCCTTTGATTCCCCCTTCATCAATGGATAGACTTCCTTTGATTGTCTTATGCAAGCTCAATAAATAGATTTCAAGCATAGATAGTGCTATATACAGGTTGCTTACAGCGATATAATATGGAAATATCATCGAAAGTTTCTTCGACTCTCGATTCCATCGAATTTTGGCTAGATCGGGACGATCGGGAAAATAGAGATCTAATTTGGATTGTTCGAGCTTATTTTCGTAATCAATCAATCTCGGTGCCTTCCAAATATAATCAAGCAGATCACCGAATTCCGCGAATGATTGTTCAACAAGATCTACCAGTTTACTCGACCGAAAATGTACTCTTGAGTTGTATTTCGTGACATAATCATCTTCCATCTTAAACATTCCTCCTGCAATCGCAACAATTGCAACTCACGAATTATACCTGAGTAATGCAGATCGATAAATACTTGCATAGAAACAGCAAAGGCCGCCCTTGCGGGCGGCCTTTGCTGTTTTGCGCCGAAGGCGCGGTTGCCTGGACGGCAAGTCCTAGTCCCCGGCGACCAGTTCGCCTTCTTCTTTCTTGACGGCGGGCTTGGCGGGGGCGATGGAACCTAGCGGGACCAGTCCCTCGACGGGCTTTTCGCCGAGGACGTGCTCGCGATAGAGCTTGGCCATGCGGGCGTTTTCGGCGTCCTGCTTCATCTTCTCGTCGCGGGCGCGGATTTGCTCTTCGCGGGCGGTCTTGGCGATGCCCAGATCGTCGAGCGTGTGATTGCGTTCGGCGTTGACGTGCTCCGCCTTCAGATGCAATTTGTGGCCGACTTCGGGCATGTTGACCTTCTTGCCGCCGACGAAGATTTCGTGGCGTCCATGCTCCTCATACCACTTGGTGAGCGTGGCCGTCATGTGCATTTTCTCGATGATGTTGCGCCATCCTACGCCGGTGTTATAGGCGCAGAAGCTGATTTCGCCCTCTTGCGTGGCGTAGGGGATGATGCACTGCTCGGTGCGGCGGAAGTCGTAGTTGAACAAATCCTGGAACCACATGCCGGCGATGAAGAGGAAGTTCCAGCGGTCCTGGCGGCGGAGCTTGATGTCTTCGAGGGTGCGGTCGCCCTTGACGCTGCCGTAGTTTTTGCCGGTGGCGTTGAAGGTCTTGTCCATCTTCTTCATCATGTCGGAGATCTTGAAGTGGGTGGGTGACTTGAAGGGATCGTAGTTGCGCAACAGGGCCAGCCCAAAACCGATCACCGAGAGCCACTTGCCGCGAGCCGCGTCGTTGACCTTGGCCAGATCCTTGGCCACCTTGTCCATGTTGAGGAAGGCGGTGACGGGAGCGGCTTCCTTGGTTTCCTTGTCGATCATCATGGCCATGCCGATGCCGCAGTTGGGATGGCATCCGCAGGAGAGCTGGCCCCAGTCGGCAGCGGGCCCGTGAATCAGGTCGGCCCAGTCGCTGAAGGTGCTCATGAAGCTAATGGGGAACCAGTCGCGCTCCGGCTCGCCGAAGCCGCACTGCCGCTTGATGTCGTGGGCCATGTGGGAGAGGGTATAGCGCTGGGCAAAACGGCGCTCGTCGGTGATGGCTTCGTCGCGGCCTGTAAAGCTGACCGGCTGGAAGCTGAGGAAGCTGATGGTCTTGGGGTTGTCGAGGGCGAACTGAATGATGCGGCCCACTTGCTCGTTGTTGATGCCGTTGATGATGGTGGTGACGGGAACGATCTCGACGCCGGCATCATGCAGGTTGTTGATGGCTTGCAGCTTGACATCGAAGAGGTTACCCACCTTGCGATGGGAGTTGGCAGCGTTGCCGATGCCGTCAAACTGGAGGTAGACGTAGCGCAGCCCGGCCAGCGCGGCTTTGCGGCAGAATTCCTTGCTCTTGGCGAACTCGATGCCGTTGGATGCAGCCTGCACGCTGTTGTAGCCGACCTTGCGGCAGTAGGCGACCGCATCGAGGAAATGAGGCGAAAGGGTCGGCTCGCCGCCGCTGAACTGCACGCTCATCTGGCGCTTGGGCTTGAGGGTGATGGCGTTGTCGAGCATGGTCTTGATCTCTTCCCAGCTGAGTTCGTGGACGAAGCCAACCTGATTGGCGTCCATGAAGCAGGGGTCGCACATCATGTTGCAGCGGTTGGTGAGGTCGATGGTGAGCACCGCGCCGCGGCCGTGAGTAACAGTGGAGGTGCCGTGGTTGTGCAGGCGCTTGTCATTGTGAGAACGCATGTCGCGGCCGGGAAAGCTCTCCTCGAGATGCTTAAAGAAGGCTGCGTCCATGGACATGATGTCTTCAAAGTGGCCGTGCTTGGGGCAGTCCTTGACCATCCAGATCTCGCCGTTGCGCTCGATGATCTGTGCCTTGATCTCGCCGACTTTTTCGTTGAGCAGGACTTCGTAGGGCAGCTTGCCATCGATAATCTGCTTGCGGATCTCGGGCACGCACTTGGGGCAGAGCGAGTCAGTGGCGCGCGGCCAGCCCAGCGGGGGCTTTTCCTTCTCGTAGGACTTTTGCAGGGGCTTGTCGGACCATTTGGGGGTGAACCCAGGGTTGGGGCTGATGCGATTCAGGCGCTCAAAAACGGCCCACGCGCCCTTAGCCGCGTAGACGACGGCTTTCTCGGCGTACTTGACTGCTTTTGCCATGATGTTGTGGTCTCCTCAAGTAAAATCGTCGCCTGCGGCGGTCAACCACCCCAACGACGAAGACCTGTCGCCGGGGACCCCAGTATCACTCGCCTGGCTGGACCTTGGGCTGCCGTTTGGGGAGGGCTGCCGGGGGTCTGAAAATGCAGTTTTAGGGTAACCTCTGAGTCCGGTCAAGCCAAAGGAGATACAGCGAATGGGGATATTTGGCGGTGAATGGCAAATCGAGGGCGCCGAATGGTCAGAATAAAGGGGAAAAAACGGGAGTCAGAAGAGGGAGTGGCGCGTCACATTGAAAAGCCTATAACTGCTTTGGGCAGCGTGATCTGTCTGCGGCGCTCACGGCCCGCTGGTCTTGGCGACCTGGTTGATGATGCGCTGGATGAGGACGTCGCGGACGTGAATGCGGCGGGCCACGTCGGGCAGGAACTCGGTGATGAAGTTATCGATGGGCGCGGTGGCCAGATCGATGCTGTAGCGCTCGGCGCTGGAGGGCAGATTGGTACGCCGGCCCGGCACATAGAAATTGGCGAACTCTTCTTCAATGGCGAAGCCCACGATGTCGGCGTAGTTCACCATCGGCTTGCCGTTGTCGCCCTGGGTCCAAACGACCTGCTCAATGGCATGGCCCACGCGGCGCTTGATGGAGGCTTTGGGCATGCGGTGATAGTGCGGGTCCTGGCGGTCGATGGAGGGAATCACAAATGTGCCGAAGAATTGGCCGGTCATGTCCTGTGTATAGCTGATGCCCATGTCGCGGCTCCAACCGGTCATGCCGGGACCAACGGGAGAGTGCGCGTTGGAGCCGACCTCGATGGCCGAGAGGCTGAGAATGGTGAGGGCATTGAAGGGTTCCACTACGTTGCGCGCCGCCAGCCAAGCCTTTTCTTTAGGCGTCATGGGCTTGACCTCCGGCCCGGTCAGGAAGCGTTTATACCAGTTCTTCTTCGTCAGAGGCGGGCAGGGCGCCGCTTGCGCGCCGGACTGGCCGTTGGCACCGGCTGGCGCGTTTCCGGCTGGCGGAGCCGCGGGTTTGGTGGCATTTCCAGCCGGACAGGGTGCTGTTGCCGGCGCAGCGGCGGGAGAGGGTTTTTGCGGTTGTGGAGCTTCCGGCAGCGGCAAATCGGAGCTCTCCGGCAGACCGGCCCACGCCGGAATCGCGGGCAGCAGCAGCCCAGTAGCAAGCAGCAGAACGGCGCGACGAAGACTCCACGTCGCGCCCGATTTCCATGGGCCGGCGTGCTGACTCCGAGTCTCTTCTCTCCAACCGCTTTCAATAATCACAGGCCCTCGTTGACGGAATTATTGGCCACGCACGCTTGCCGGCAAAATCGGTCTGTGACTGATCCGATAATCGATAGCAACGCGCAACGCAACATCGCCTTTCCTGAGAGTCTACTGAGTCTGACGCAGTTTTTCTGTGAAAAGTCACGCGCGAAGCAAGAATGAATCAGTGGTTCAACCATAAGGAATCCGGTTTTCGTATTGACCATTGCGGCACATTCGACCTCAAGACGATTGACGCAATGCGGCGCGCATCGCAGACTGGGAAGAGATGGATTGATCGAATCTCCTTGCACGAGGTGCATACTATGAGTTCATATCCGCCACCACCACCCCCTCCCCATCCCGGCCCCAGCATGGGCGGCATAGGCGCCCGCATCGAAGAGGCCGTCGAGTTGATCGAGATGGAACTGCGCCACACCGTCGCCTACGTGAACGACGCGGTGGTTCCCCAGGTTCGCAAGGAATCGATCACAGCCCTGCGCACCGTGGCCGGCAAACTTCGCGATCTGGCCGACCGCTTTGAACAGAACGGGAGCCAGCGCCGCTGATGAACTTGCCCCAGTCGATGGTTGACGTTTCCCACCCTTTCCGCAACAAGAAACGGAAAGGATGGGGCACGGGACATTTGTTCGGCTACAGGGCCGGAGTGGTTTTTGCGATTGTGGCCTCGTACCTGCTGATTTTGTCCGGATGTGGGCATCAGCAAACAGATGCTTCGTTGCCCGCGCCTGAAGCCGCTCCGCCTATCGCGTCCTCTCCGGCGCCGCTGCACGGGATCAGCGCCGAAGATCGCAAATATATCAGGACGCACAGGCCCATCCTGACCGAGGAGGGCATGGCGAGTTGGTATCGGGCGCCTTACAAGGGAGCCAAAGCCGCCAACGGTCAGGTCTTCAACGATCACGCACTGACGGCCGCGCATCGCACCCTGCCCATGGGTTCGCTCGTCGTCGTAACCAACCTCAAGACAGGCCAGTCCGCTGCTATGCGCATCACCGACCGCGGCCCGTTTGTGGAGGGCAGGGTGATCGATCTCTCCATCGCCTCGGCCAAGGCCACGGGCGTTTACCTGGCCGGCACAGCGCGCGTCAGGATAGATGTATACCGCACCCCCAAGCCTATCGATACCGGCGGCCGCTGGTGCGTGCAGATCGGCGCATTCGCGAGCGAGCGCAAGGCGAAAAAACTGAAGGTGCAACTGGAGCGCAAGTATCCGGGCGCCAGCGTAATCGAATTCTCCGGCGAAGACAAATACTGGGTGCGCATCCGTCCCGAGGGAGACGACCGCAAGCAGGCCGAGCGCATCGCCCGCCAACTGCACCCCGCCGAGGGCGAGGTGTTTCTCACAAGGCTGGACTAAAGCCGTCTAGATAGAATCAACTCATGACCAGTCACATCGGGATCGTTGCCTGCTCCGCCGAGGGAGCATCTCTTTGCTACCGGACGATCTGCGTGGAAGGCGCGCAGCTTCTTGGACCTCACGATCATCCGGAGGTTACGATGCACACGCACTCCCTGGCGACGTATATGAAATGTATCTATCGCGGCGATTGGCAGGGTGTGGGGGAACTCATGCTCTCCTCTGCCGATAAGCTGGCCAAGAGCGGCGCTGATTTTCTGATTTGCCCCGACAATACGATCCACCAGGCGCTTCCTTATATTGAACCGCGATTGAAGTTGCCTTGGCTACATATCGCTGATGCCGTGGCCGCCCAGGCTGTCGAACGCGGCTACCGATGCATTGGAATTACCGGAACCCGCTGGCTTGTAGAGAGCGAAATCTATCCGGAAAAATTCGCTGCGTGCGGCCTGGCATATGCGCGCCCGAATGCCACCGAATGCGAAGAGATCAATCGCATCATCTTCGAGGAGCTAGTTTACGGAGTCTTCAAGCCGGAGGCGCTGGCGTACTTCCAACGCGTCCTACTTCGGATGAAAGACGAAGGTTGCGATGCCGTCGTCCTCGGCTGCACCGAGATCCCGCTGATCCTGGATGATTCAAATTCTCCGCTGCCCACGCTGGATTCCACCCGCCTGCTTGCACGAGCTGCTCTGCGCCACGCGGTTGAAGGACGAGCGTAGCCTACTCTGGCGGCGGATAGAAGGGCAACTTGTCATTCTTCTTGTTGGCGCGGGTGATGGTCACATCATCGATCAGCAGCGCCGGGGCAAGCACCGTTTCCGGCACTTCGCCGAAGTAATTGGCGACCCACAGTTGCTTGCCGGCGGCCACTACGCCGGAGCGTAACGCGCGCAGGTCGAGATCGCTAATCTCCGCGCCGCGCACCAGTTCCCGCTTGCCGTCAGGAGTGACACGATAGAGCAGCCGCGGGGTCAGCTTTCCGCCCATGGTAGTCACATAATAGACATCCTTCAAGTCGCGAACCTTGGCCAGCGTCAGCAGCCTGTCGTTCAGATCCTCGTCCGACAGCCCGTCTTTCGCCGTCACTATGAGCACGCCGATAGAAGGCTTGGGCTCCGTAGCGAGTCCGGCGCGCGCGTGGCCGTTCGATTGCGGAAAGTCGCGCACCGGCTCGCGGCCGATCAAATAATTTTCCAGTATGCCGGCAACGACCAGCTTGACAGCCTGTGCGGGAACTCCCTCGTCGTCCACGTCGTACGCGCCCACAAGGCCCTTGCTGTTATAACTCTTCAGGCCGGGATCATCGACCACGTCAAAAGACTCCGGCAGCACGCGCGCATGGTAACTGGAAGCAAACGGTCCGTTGGTGCGCGCCTCGGTGCCCATCCTGGGCCTTGTCGCCGTCACGCTATTTGTCAATAAGGTATACAACGTATCGGCGCCGGCGTCGGAGCTCATCAGCAGCGGCCCATGATACTCCTCCTCCACCAGCGGCGCTTTGCGCAGATCGGCGAGCGAGGCGATCAGCGCGACCGCTTTTTTCTCGAAGACCTCCGGAGCATCCAGGTCCTGGAGCGAAGTTCCAGTGGTCGCATAGGAGCGGTCCAGCCTCATGCCGTCGTCGGCCTGCGTACCAACAGCGAAAGATTCCTGATAGCCGGCTGCCGACTTGCGCACAATGGCGCCTTCGCTCGTCACCAGCCAGGTAGTCGTTACCCGAGCGGTAAAACTTCCTACGGAGTACTGCACGTCACGCTGGCTGTCTTTGACCGTGGCGTCGGTGCAGTAGAGCCCGCTCGACCGCGCCACTCTTGCCTCCCAGTCTCGCTCGTCCACTTTCAGCTTGAGTGGTTCGGCCAGCGAGATAATCGGCGTATCCTTGCTGAAGTCGTCGGCCTGTGGAGGCGTCTCGACCTGTTTCAACTCGGCCTGCTTCTGCGCGTAGGCCGCCAGCGCGTTCTTGTACGCCTGATCGGTGGCCATCCACAGCGCCGACCGCAGCGCAATCGGGTCGTCATCCAGGGACGCGAGTTGGACAGCGCCGTCGCCCCGGCCTCCGGAGCTGTCGGTCTTGTAGTCGCCCACCAACACCGTCACCCGCGCCAAGCGCCCGTGATTGCGCCGTGAGTCGCTGGTGGCTCCGAACTCCGCCTTGGTCTCATAGTTGTCGATCTCTTCGATGCGGTACTGAATGAAGAACGGCTTCTGAAAGTCCTTCAACTGCAACTGGCTCTTGCTGCGATCCATCTCCGTGAGCATGGCCTTCAGCACAGGGTCTTTTTCAGCGTCGGCGCGGGTAGGCTGGGGGGCGGTTTGGGCAGCCGCGCTCAGGCAGATTACGCCGAGGATGGCTGCAAGAAATCCAGCTCCGGCAAATCGTGCAACAGGACGAATCGAATTCATTGCGCCTCCATGGTTCTCAACAAATGAATTGTTTCTAAGAATAAAATCGACTGATGTTACTGGTATCCCACCCAACTTTTATGGGTGCGCTATATGTCAGGTTAAGGTTCGTGGTCCCCGGACCCGCCTTGATTGATGTTACCTGACCCGAAGCGCCTCTCAATCTCGGCGTTTATCCAGTCCTGGATTTCAGAACACCGCGGACGAGCTAACGCTTTTTCATCGAAGATATTGAACGATTTGTCCAAATACTTTGCAGAAAGACTCAAGTTCCACAGATCGGCCGGAGACTCGCGAATTTTCGGCATCCAAAGTTGTCTGCTAAGCGGGCTCTCCGAAGGCCCTGAGTTGTAGCGACCAACGTGATACCAGGTGCTGTGCACACATTGGCTGAACGGTGTGTAGATATAGTTGTAAAAATCGAGGATTCCGGCTTCTTCCGCCATTTGCCGAGTAGTTTTGCCGGACCACGCGCCCACATTTACCTCAATGAGAAAATGCCACCTTTGAATGTTGATCCATGCCTCCTGATCCCGAATGATTTGCTTCAGGTTCTCTTTGAAGTCTTCATTGATCGGCTCCAATTGGTTCTTCCGATGTTCTAATTCAAGCATCGCTTGTCCTAATCCATGGTCGATGTACTGTCTCGCTCGTATCTCCGGATCAAGAAGCATCCAAGACAACGTGATGTGAACATCAGCCATCGCGCGCAGGAACAACGGTGCAGAATGCGAGTTCCATAACTGCGGGGCAGAGACGAATTCGATCGCCAGCGTCGCCTGTCTAGCCAAAAGAGCGGTAAGTACGCTGAATACCTCAGGCATCCGAAAATCTGGTGTGTATGCCTCGCATCGGACTCGAAGCTCTTGCCGAATCCGTCCTTCGATCACGAGGAGAAGATCTTCGAAATTACGTCGATTGATCATTGTTTTTCCAGGGGGTTGAAATCTAATGGGCGCAACTCAAGACTGCGTCTCCAAAAGTATTGCACCCAAGCGTCTTCCGGGTATTTGGGGAGTGCATCACCCACCAAGAAGTTTACGATGGCGCAGATTGAAGCTCCGACTTCTATTGATTTTTCCGTGATTGGATAATTCTTTACCTCCTCGAACTCTGCTAAGGGTAAATCCGCCCTAACATGCATCCTACCCGATATGAAAGCCATATAGATGGCTTGCGCCTGCATAAGTACTCCACTTCTCGACCTTTTATCTTCGAGTTCACTCAGACGATTCTCAAATCGTGGAAGATAACCGGCGTCCACTAAACCGGTCGGCCGCAAGTCAAACAGCTTAGAGATTGGACAGCCGGGATACAGATCTAGGAAGTCGCTCAAGCCTGCTTCCATCTGGGGTAAAACATCGACCTCAGACAGATATGCCCTCAGTTCATGCGTATCCTCATCAGATAAGTGACTGTAGTCTGAAACGAACGCCCACCAACGATCCTGGTTGCCCTTCGCTCTAAAGTGTTTCGCGATTTCCTCAGCCACCGTCACCGCGAAACGGTGTGAAATCTTGTCGGCCAAAACGTCCCACCATATCAGCTCCGGCATAGTTTGGCTGGACCAGCTTATATATTCCCATTTGGGAGAGAGATTGAGCAACGGCGGGACAAACTTCGTTCCGACCTTTTGATAGGAACCAAGAACTTTGGCGCTCTTCTTCTCTTGACCCTTCTTCATCATTTCATCGTTCCCTGTTCCCTCACTTCGGAATCGGCAGAATCGGCGGACGCGCCGTGCCTTGCGGCCGCTTCTGCGTTTCTATCTCGCTGAACAGCATGGCCGGTGCCACGGCGCTGACCGGAATGGTGCCCGACTCCGCGCCGCACTCGCCGTTGAAGACCTCGCTCTTGTCGCCGGTAACCAGAATCTTCTTCATGGCGGCCAGCGGCGTGCCCACAATGCTGACACCGCGCACCAGTTCATCCGAACGGCCGTCCACATACACGCGCCAAACCACCAGCGGAATCACTTCAAATGCCTGCGGCGAGCGGCGCTGGGTCACGGCAAATCCCGAAGAAATGTCCTCGAAATAAAGTCCGTAGGGCTTGCCCTGTTTCTTCGCTTCCTCGATCAACTTCTTGCGCAGTTCTGCCTCGGGTACGCTCTTGGTCGAAGTTACAATCAGGTTGCCTTGCCGCCCGGTGGGAACCTTGCCGGCCTGCGCGCGTCCGTGGCCATTGGAGTGGGCAAAACTGGCAATGGGCAGACGCGACATCAGGAAGTTCTTCAGCACGCCATCCTCAATCAGGGCGACACGCTGCGCCTTCTGACCCTCGTCGTCATATTGATAGTTTCCGCTGAGCCAGGTCTTGCCGAAGGTGGTCATCGTCGGATCATCGGCCACCGACAGGAACGCGGGCAGCACCTCCTTGCCCACATCCTTGGTAAAGGTCTGGCCCTCCTCGTCGCCGCGCTGGCGCTGTCCCTCAAGCCTGTGGCCCAGCACCTCGTGGAAGAAGACCGCCGCCGCCCGGCCAGAGAGAATTGCCGGCCCATCAAAAGGCTCGGTCACCGGCGCTTTGCGCAGCGCCTCCAGGCTGTTACCCAGTTCGCGCACAGCGGTTTCCATCTTGGCCTGCGCGGGCAAACCCTCCGCTGTCTCGGCTTCGAAGGTCTGTGAGCGGAAAAGGTCCATGCCATCATCGGCGCGGGTCACGGCAACCACTAATACCCGTGCCAGCGCGTGTGGCGTCACCACCCGCGAACCTTCCGACGAGACAAAGTAGTCGGTCTCATTCTGCACTGCCAGGATCACCATGTTCTGGTTCACATCCGGGTAATCGCGAAAGATGAGCGAGAGCGCCCGAACGCGCTGCTCCCAGGCCGCGCGGTCAATCTTCACCGGCGGCGCGGGCTTGCCAAGGTAGACCTGCGGCGCCTCCTGGCTGAAATCCGGCGAGGAGTCCTCTTCCTTGGCGCGGACTTCTGCTTCGGTCTTCACCTTCAGGTAATTCTCCAGCGCTTTTCCGTATCCGGCGTTGGTGGCCAGCCACAGCGACCGCACCAGCGCCTCCCGGTCGTCCGCCAGGGGCAGCGTGGCGCTGGTGACCGCCGAGTTGCGATGGGCGCCGTGGGTGTTGTCCAGTTTGGGCTCGCCGATCCGCACCTGCACGTCGGCCACGCGCACGTGATTGGACCCGCTGCTCACCAGCGCCCCATATTGCGCTCCAATCGTAACCGCGCTGGCATCTCTCACCGTGTAACTCAGAAAGTAAGGCGGCAACTGCTTTGTGCCATCCTGCTTGCCCAGCGAGGTAAAGGCGCGATTGAGTTCCGCGGTCATCGCGTCAAGGAGCACCGAGGTGGCCGCGGACGGGTTTTCATTCGCGAAATGTCGCGGCGGAGCAGTCTTGTGCTGTGCCTCGGCAACCATGGGCAAGGCCAGCGCCAAAACGGCAAAAACCGCGCGGAGACCGGCGCTGTTGGCCGTCCGCCTTACGGCGGCAAAAGAAATTTCTCTCATAGGCTGAAAAACCTGATAAAACATCTTCCAACGGAATTGTCTCAGAGTAAGCTACTAATGAGGAAACGACCCATGACATTTGCGCGCCAAACGCTGCCGCTGCTTTGCCTTTTCTTTCTGCTCGCCGTCCTTACGCCGCGTTTTTGCGCTGCTCAACCGGCCCCCACCCAACCGGCCGCCCCGTCGGCCCAGGCCCAGCCGGCCGCCGCGCAACCTAGCCAACAGGCCTACTCCCTGCCGCCAGACAAGCTGGCCAAAGCCATCGCCCTCAGTCGCATTCGCAACATTCTGGACATCGCGGGCTCGCTCTGGGGACTGGTCTTTCTCTGGCTGTTGCTGGCTACTCGCGCTGCCGCTGGCCTGGCTGCCTGGGCAGAGCGCCTATTGCGCCGCCGCTGGATGCAAGGCCTGCTCTTCTTCGCTGCTTTTCTCGTTATCTCGACCTTGGCCAACCTGCCCTTCGATATCATCGGTCACCATTTTGGCCGCAGCTACGGCATCAGCGTGCAGGGCTGGGGAAGTTGGATGGGCGACCAGGCTAAAGCGGTGGGCCTTTCCCTTCTTATTGGCGCGCCCGTGCTGCTGCTCTTCAACTGGATCGTGCGCCGTTGGCCCCACCGCTACTGGCTGGGACTCTGGGTCGCCACACTCCCGCTCCTGGTGTTAGGCATCTTCGTAGGGCCGTTGCTCGCACCCATCTTCAACAAATTCGAGCCTCTCGCCAAAAGTAATCCCGCGCTGGTCACGGAACTGGAAAAAGTGGTGGCCCGCACGGGGACCAACATTCCGCCCGACCGCATGTTTCTGATGAAGGCCAGCCTCAAGACCAACGGCCTTAACGCTTATGTCAGCGGCATCGGCGCCACCAAGCGCGTCGTCGTGTGGGACACGACCGCCGGCCGCATACCAAACGACGAAGTGCTCTTTATCTTCGGCCACGAAAGCGGCCACTACGTCCTCAACCACATTCCCAAAATACTCGCCGGGACAGCTTTCTCCCTGTTCTTTATTTTCTGGGGTTGCGCAGCGTTTGCTGGCTGGATGGCGCGCCGCTTCGGCGCACGATGGAAGCTGGGCGGGCAGGAAGGCGGAGATGCCGCGCTTGCCAGCCGACAAGGCTTCCTGGTACTGCTCTTCGCTATCTCCATCGTTAGCTTCCTGATGACGCCGGCAAACAACGCCTTCAGCCGCTACTTCGAGCATCAGGCCGACATCTACGGCCAGGAGGCTATCCACGGCCTGGTCGCTGACCCGCAGAAAACCGCCGTAGCCGCCTTCAACCATTTAGGCGAAGCCTGGCTGGAGGACCCCAATCCCAGCCCCTTCATCGAGTTCTGGGAGTATAACCACCCCAGCGTCCAGACCCGCGCCAACTTCGCGCTGCACTACGACCCGTGGGTTAATGGAGGGCATGGAAAGTACTTTGAAAAGTAATTAACATTGTTCAGTTGTCAGTGGTCAGTTTGCGCCAACAACGGCTGTGCTGACCGCTGACAACTGGCGCTACAATCTTTCCATGCAATTTCTTTCTCTTTCCCGTCGCCGCGTCGACGCCTTTCCGCCTGAAGCCTTTACTCCGGAGCTGGTCGCCCGCGAGGGCAACCGCGTCCGCGAACTCTATGCCACCGGCCTGCTCCGCCAGATCTGGCGTCGGAGCGATATTCCCGGCGCAGCCATCCTCTGGGAAGCTGCCAGCGAGGCCGAGGTCCGCGCCGCCCTTGACAGCTTGCCCATCAAGAGAGCCGGAATGTTGGAAATCCTCGCACTTGTCCCGCTTTCGCCCTATCCCGGCTTCGGTCCCGCATAAAGAAAATCAAGGGTTTCTAACCCCTAATCTCTGACATCAGACCCCTGTTTTCCATTAGGCCCCCTCAAGTCGTACACTGAGGTTTCGCTTTTGGAGGAGCGGAATCGCATGGCTTATCCCGCAAACTACCGTTATACCCGCGAGCATGAATGGATTGAACTGGCGGGCTCCATCGGCGCCATCGGCATCACCGACTACGCACAAAGCTCCCTCGGTGACATCGTCTACGTGGAGCTGCCCAAAGTGGGCGATGCGGTCACTGCCGGCGCCACCTTCGGCTCGGTGGAAAGCGTCAAGGCGGTCAGCGATCTCTACTCGCCGGTCACCGGCACGGTCACCGCGATTAACGACGAGCTGAAAAACGCCCCCGACAAGATCAACGAGAAGCCTCACGAAGCCTGGATTATCAAGGTTAAACTGACCAATCCTGCCGAGTTCAACGCCCTGCTCGACGCCGCCTCCTATGAGGCATTCATCGCGGAAGAGACGAAATAGGGACCAGGGACTGAGGGACTAATCCCTTATCACAGGCCTCCAATAAAGATCGGATTTCCATGCGCTACTTGCCCAAGTCTCCCGCCGAACGCGAAAAGATGCTGGCCGAGATCGGCGCGGCCTCCATTGACGATTTGTTCGCCATCATCCCCGCCAAGCACCGCCTGAACCGCGACCTGGCCGTGCCGCGCGCGCACGCCGAAAGCGAGATCATCGACTACTTTCGCGCGGCGGGCAAGAAGAACTCGACCGGCTATGCCAGCTTTCTTGGCGCCGGAGCTTATCGACACTACCGCCCGGCTATCATCGACTCCCTGATTCAGCGCGGCGAGTTTCTGACAAGTTATACGCCCTACCAGGCCGAGATAAGTCAAGGCACGCTGCAAGCTATCTTCGAGTTTCAGACCATGATCGCCGAGCTGACCGGCATGGATGTGGCCAACGCCAGCATGTACGACGGCTCAACGGGAGCTGCGGAGGCGGTGATGATGGCCGCGCGCGCCACCGGGCGGCACAAGGCAGTAGTGGCTTTGACCGTTCATCCCGAGTACCGCGAGGTGCTGGACACTTATACAAAGCATCAGGGTCTGCCCTCGACACTCGCCGGCTATGACCGCAAGACCGGGCGCATCGATCTGGCTGCTCTGGAACCCAGCGTCACGGACGATACTGCGGCCGTCCTTGTGCAAAGTCCCAACTTCTTTGGAGTTATCGAAGATATTCCGGCCATCGCCGAAATCGCCCACGCCAAGGGCGCATTGCTGATCGTCTCCATCGCCGAGGCGATTTCGCTGGGAATCGTTCGCCCGCCGGTCGAGGCGGATATTGTCAGCCTGGAGGCGCAGTCGTTTGGTGTCGCGCTTAGCTATGGCGGCCCGTTCTGCGGTGTCCTCGCAGCCAAAGAGCAGTTTGTCCGCCAGATGCCCGGGCGGTTGGTCGGCCAAACTATCGATGGCTCTGGCTACCGCGGTTACGTTCTGACGCTCTCCACGCGCGAGCAGCACATTCGCCGCGAGAAAGCTACTTCGAATATCTGCACCAACCAGGCATTAGTCGCGCTGATGGCCACTATCTTCCTTAGCGTCTACGGCAAAGAGGGAATCCGCGAGTTAGCCGAGCATAACCTGGCGAAGGCGAGTTATGCGGCAAAAACTCTCTCCGCCCAACCCGGAGCGAAACTGCTCTTTACAGGAGCGCCCCGCTTTCACGAGTTTGTACTGCAAACCGAAGAGTCTCCGGCACAATGGAGCCAGAGGCTGCTCGACAATCAGATCGTCGGCGGCATTGACTTGAGCCGCTGGTATCCCGATCTGCATAATTGCACGCTGTGGTGCGCAACGGAAATCATTACACGCGCGCAGATTGACGCCGCGGCAAATATTCTGGCAGCTAGACCGGTAAAGGCGCAGGCCAGGTAATCAAGATCGTTTGGTTTGCATTTGCGAATGGAGATGCGAAGATGTTCAAAAGCTTCAGATCCGCAGTGCGCAACAGGCAGCGCAAGAAGTGGGAAAAGAGGCGTAGGTTAGGCAAGCGATCTTTCATTATGCGTAGAGGAGTGCTGAGGTGGGGCGGCATCATGTTTGTCCTGACCACCATTACGAATGCAATTACCTGCCACGGAAAGATCGATTGGCGTCTGGAGATTAGCTTGCTGATAGCCTGTCCCATCGGCGGATACGTTTGGGCTTGGGGCATTTGGCTAGTGAACGAATGGCGCTTTCCGGGCGCCGGGAAGCAAAAGAATCCGAGCAAGTCTGAATAAACTCAAAAAGTTTATAGCGAGGTAAAAATGGCAACATCGGAAGTCTCGGTTTCACGCATCAACGGCAAAGTCCGTCCCCACACGACACAGAACGAGGCTCTGCTCTTCGAAAAGTCATCGCCCGGCAAGCGCGCTTATATGCTGGCTCCGCTCGATGTTCCCGCAGTCGATGCGGCGGCCCTGCTGGGCGCGGCACACCGCACCATCCCCGGTGAATTGCCCGAACTAAGCGAGATAGAAATCATCCGCCATTTTACGCGGCTCTCGACGTGGAACTACGCCATCGACCTGGGAATGTATCCGCTGGGCTCCTGCACCATGAAGTACAATCCGCGGGTGAATGAGTTAGTGGCCCGCATTGAGGGATTGGCTGAGGCGCATCCTTACCGGCCTGACTCGCTGGCGCAAGGGATTCTGGAAGTGATTGACTTGCTCGAGCGCTGCCTGATCGAAATCACCGGCATGGATGCGATTACGCTGCAACCGGCGGCCGGCGCGCATGGCGAGTTCACGGGAATACTGCTCGTCCGCGCATGGCACGAGTCGCAAGGCAACCCGCGCAGCAAGATTTTGATTCCAGATTCGGCGCACGGAACTAATCCGGCCACTGCGGCCATCTGCGGCTACACGGTGGAGAATCTGAAATCAAACTCCGAGGGCGGAATTGACTTAGAGGCACTTACCCGGCAAGTCGACGAAGAGACCGCGGCGCTGATGCTGACCAACCCTTCGACGATAGGAGTATTCGAGAGTCAGATTGCGAAGATCGCCGAAATACTTCATGCGAAAGGTGCGCTGCTCTACATGGACGGCGCCAACATGAACGCGCTGGTGGGCAAGGCGCGGCCGGGCGACTTCGGCGTGGACGTGATGCACCTGAACCTGCACAAGACTTTTTCGACGCCTCACGGCGGCGGTGGTCCCGGCTCCGGCCCGGTGGCTTGCAAAGCATTTCTTGAACCGTTTCTGCCTGTGCCGGTTTTGGTTCAAAACAAAAACGGCGTGAAGCACTGGAACTACGACCGCCCGCAATCGGTGGGCCGGGTTCGCGCCTTCTACGGCAACGTGGGAATGTTCATCCGCGCATTAGCCTACATCCTGGCCAACGGTCCTGACGGCCTGCGCCAGACCACCGAAGACGCCGTGCTCAACGCCAACTACATTCGCGCCAAACTCCAGGACCTTTACGAACTGCCCTACAAGACGGCGTCGATGCACGAGGTGGTCTTCAGCGACAAGCGGCAGGCGGTCAAGGGAGTGAAGACCGGCGACATCGCCAAGCGGCTGATCGATTACGGCTTCCATCCTTATACAGTCAGCTTTCCGATGATTGTGCACGGCGCGCTGATGATCGAGCCGACAGAGAGCGAGTCGCTGGAAGAGCTGGATTTATTTATTGCAGCGATGCGCGCGATTGCGAAGGAAGTGGACGAAACTCCGGAGCTTGTAAGAACAGCTCCTCACTCGACGCGCGTGGGAAGAATGGACGAGGTGCTAGCGGCAAGAAAACCCATCCTGCGCTGGGCGCCTGCGGTGCGGCCAGACGCTCACTAATCGCTCGCAGGAGCGACAGTTTTGGAAGTCATCTGGACTTTCTGTACAACTCCTCCAGCGCATCGCAGGCTGTGCGCACGCCGTCCTCATGGCTGAGTAGTTGGGCCACGCTCTCGGCTTGCTGAGCCAGCTTCGGCTTGGCGAGCATGGCCTTCAGCCGGCGCGCCACGCGCCAAGGCTTATAGTTGCCGCGTTGGATCACTCGCGCCACCTTCAGACGCTTCATCCGCCGCGCGTTGTCCGGCTGGTCGTGCGAGTAGGGCATGATGAGCATTGGCTTGCCTGCGCGCAGGCATTGCGCCGTCGTTCCCACTCCGCCCTGATGCACCACCATTGCCGCGCCTGAAAACAGCCGGGAGTAGGGCGCATATTCGGCCACGCAAATCGTATCCGGCAGCGGGGTTCGCAGACGGTTGCGCGGATCGGTGCCGATCAGAAGCACCGCGCGAATACCCAGCCGGATGGCGGCCTTGGCCGAAACCTCATAAAACTTTCCGGCAGCCAGCACCGCCGCCGAGCCCAGCGTAAAGACCACCGGAGGCGGTCCTTCGTCGAGAAATTTTTCCAGGTGAGGAGGCAGCTCCTGGATGCCGAAGTCGGCATCGAAGTAGCAGAAGCCGGTAATCAGCGTGTTCGTAGGCCAGTCTTTTTGTTCCATGCCCAGCACGCGCGAAAACAGGGCCAGGACCAGATTAGGCGAGTGCTTGGCGTCGAAAAGCGGATTGGCGCCCCTGGGCAATCCCAGCTCGCGGCGCAGCTCGTAGATCGGCTCCGGCCACTTGCGACTCACAAATCGCGCCACTCGCTTGATGACCCTGCCGAAGCCCGGTACTGCCTTGTCGGCTCGCGCCAGTCGCGGATATGGAGGCAGCACCGGCGGGTCGAAAGCGGAGAAAAATGAAAGCGGCGCCAGCACGTAGCTGGCCCAGGGAATCCCCGTCACCTCGGCCACCAGCGGCCCGGCATAGTTCAGCTCGCCCAGCAGCAGCAGGTCGGCGCGCTGGGGCTTGGTCGCCGCGTCAAGCAGGTCAGAATATGTCTGGCGCAATGCGGGAAAGAGAAAATCCCTCAGTCCATGCTCGGTGCCGTTCTTGATGTCGTAGATCATTTCGACGAGGGCGGTGTTGGAGGGGTCGATGTCCGGCCGGACAGCGTGGAATTCCAGCCCCAGAGGTCGCACTCTTGATTCATAGACTGGCGGCAGCGCCATCACCGGCACGTGCCCGCGCCGCTTCAGTTCCAAAGCAATGGCGATCAGCGGATTGGTGTCGCCGTAGGTGCCGATATTCGAGAGAACGATGCGCAATTTGATGTCCCTGGGCCGTTTGGCCTACAGTTATGAGGGTAATTGATTGGGCCTGTTGTCCGTTATGTCTCATTGTGTCGCAATCGTAAAATGATATTCTTCATCTGTCGTATCAGGAGAGTTTCCATGCTGAACCTACGCACACACCATCGTGTTGTCCGGGTCTTTGCGGCTGCTGCTTTGCTTTGCGGACTTCTGGCTGTTGTTCGCCCCATTGCCGCGCAGCAACCCTACCACATCGTTGATCGCTGGAAGCTGGGCGGCGATGGAGGCTGGGACGACCTGCGCGCCGATTCCCCGGCCCACCGGCTCTACCTCACACGCGGCAACCACGTCGATGTCGTTGATACACTAACTGGAAAGCTCTCGGGCAGCATTGCCGGCCTGCATGGCACGCACGGCGTCGCGCTCGACACAGCCGGCAAGTTCGGCTACATCTCCGACGGAGGCGGCAACGCGGTGGTTGTCTTCGACCGCGCCACGCTAGCCACAGTGGCCACCATTCCCGCCGGAACCGGCCCCGACGCCATCGTCTTTGAGCCGGTAACGCAGACCGTCTGGGCCTTCAATAGCCGCAGCAAGGATGCCACCGTCATCGACGCTTCTACGCAGAAGGCCATTGCCACCATTCCGCTGCCCGGTAGGCCGGAGTTCGCCGTCGTCGATAGCAATGGCACGGTCTTCGTCAACATCGAAGACAAGAGCGAGTTGGTCCGCCTCGACGCCAAAACTAACAAGCTCACCGCCGAGTGGCCGATCACCGGCTGTGATGGCCCCAGCGGCCTGGCCTTCGATATTGCCGGAGGACGCCTCTTCCCGGTCTGCCACAATCAGGCAATGGGAGTGATCAACTCCAAAACCGGCAATGTCCTTGCCACGGCTGAGATTGGCAACGGCCCCGACGGAGCCGGCTGGGACGCGAAACACAAGCTGGCCTTCGCCTCCTGCGGTGAGGGAGTTCTCTCGGTGATCGATGCCGGCGCACCCAGCTATCCCACCATTGAGAGCCTGCCCACCCAGCGCGGCGCACGGACGATGACTTATGACTCCGCCACAGACCGCATTTACCTGGTTACAGCTGAGTTCGGCCCACGTCCCGAGCCCACACCCGACAACCCTCGCCCTCGTCCTGCGATTGTTCCCGGCAGCTTTGTTGTGCTGGTTGTTAGCCGGTAGTGAGCGTTTCATGCCCTTTCTTGCAACTTCTTTCTTCTTTCTATGCAAGGATGGGGCGCCGCGTCCGATGATTGTTATCTGGCCCAAAACACTTCTTGCGTAAAGCAGCGTTAAAGCCGATGATTCTAGTATCATTCTTTAACTGGCTTGGCGGTTTTGAATTGTAAGGAGAGAACATATGCGCAAATGCTTATATGCGGTTGTATGTCTGGCATTTTGCCCTCTGCTCTTTGCCCAGCAAACGCTTGACAACAATGCCATCATCAAGCTGATAAAGGCCGACCTGACGGACGACCTGATTGTAAACACCATCAATCTCTCCCCAGGAAACTACGACACTAGCGCTAACGGCCTGATCGCCCTGAAAAAAGCGAAGGCCAGCGACAAGGTTATCGGGGCCATCCTGCTCAAGGCCTCCGGAGCTTCTGTGGCCTCCAACCCGTCCGCTGTTCAAGCCAACGGCTTGCCCATCGGCATTGAAGATGTCGGCGTCTATATCAAGGATGCCAGCGGCGCATGGACGCCCATGCTGCCTGAGATTGTGATCTTTGAAAGCTCCGGCAAGTTCAAGAACATCGCCTCGGCGGGCATCGTCAAGGGCAACCTCAATGGCCGCATCGACGGTCCCCGGTCTAAATTGAATGCAATCCTCCCGGTCAGCTTTGCCGCCTATCTGCCGGAAGGCGTGGCCATCACCGAGTATCAGTTGCTGCGCCTTCACCCCAACGCCGGATCGCGCCAGTTTCTCTCCGCGGCCGGGGGAGTGCTGCACACTTCCGCCGGAGCAGCCCGGGATGAAGTCGAGTTTCAGCCCCAGAAGCTGGCTCCCCGCCTCTACCAGATCACGTTGACGCCCAGCGCCGGAAGAGGCGAATACGGACTGCTCGCTCCGGGTGAGTCAACCACTTCAAACAAGGAAACCAAAGGCAAGATCTTTACCATCAGCGTCGCCAGTAATGCAACCTGGGACTAACGGAAGATTTCCCTGTTTTACGGATATAGGCCGCCCTGGGAGCAGCTTGCCTTTGTTGTCGGCCCCTCTGCCGCCAGTCTACGCCATTTTTTTGCTGCTCTCAGAAACTTCTTGCTAAAAGCAGGGTTTAGGTTGATGATTCTATTGCCATTGTTTGGCAGTTCCGCGGTTTTCGAGCGGAAGCAGAGTAACTGTGTCCTGTAAATTTATATGCAGGGTCGCCGCTCCCTGATAGTTGCGTCGACTTGAATGTTGTGATTTCAAGATACATCTACTCTGGTTCCGCTATGAACCATAAGGAGAAGACTCGTGCGTAAAAACATTCTCATGGTTGTATTCCTGGCAATCTGCCCCTTGGCCTTTGCCCAGCAGGCGCTCAACAACGACGCCATCATCAAGCTGGTCAAGGCCGGCATGTCGGACGATCTGATTATCACCACCATCAACGCGCAGCCGGGGAACTATGACGTCTCCCCTGATGGGCTGATCGCTCTCAAGACCGGAGGCGCCAGCGACAAGGTAGTCTCGGCAATTGTGCTCAAGGCCTCGGCAGCAGCACCGCCTCCGTCGGCTGCCCCCGCTCCGCCGCCTGCGCCACCCGTGGCTCCTGAGCCACCAACTCCGCCTCCGCCACCGGTGACCCCCACGCCGCCAACTCCACCTACGCCACCCGTCGCCCCCGTCACGCCGGCTCCTACTGAGCCTGACTTGTCCGCCCTTCCCCCCGGCATCACCGATGTCGGCGTCTATTACCAGGACAAGAGCAGCACATGGATAGCGATTCCGGCTGAGACTGTGAACGCAAAGTACGGCGGGTTTGAGATTAACCCCCTTCACCCCAAGGAAACAGGGAGCAAGTCCACGATCGGCCATCTCGCCGCCGCCAGGGCCCGGACAGCTGCGACCCTGCCCATCGTGCTCGCAGTGTACGTTCCGGAAGGCCGCACTATTGAGGATTACCGGCTGCTGCGGCTTCAGGTGAAATCGAACGAACGTGTCTTTCCCATCACCTCCGGCACGGCAACTGTAGAAAATGATGAGTTGGACAAGAACGCCATCGGATTTTCCTCGGAAAAGATTGCGCCCCGCGTCTACCAACTTATGATGAGCGCCACTCTCGGAAAAGGCGAGTATGGAATGCTCGCGCCCAAGCCGCGCGATGCCTCCGAAGGCGCCAACTGGAAGATCTATTGCCTGAGCGTGAGCGAGTAATACCGGGCAACATGGGCCGGGCGCGATTGCGTTCGGCAAAAAAATCCACAGGGCCGCTCCTGGAAACAGGGGTCGGCCCTGCGGCTTTTTGGCTGTTGAAAAATATTTATTGCGAAAAGCAGGGTTTAGGTTGATTATTCTTATGTCATTCTTTAACAGCTTTGGTGGTTTTGAACTGTTAGGAGGGAACTCGTGCGCAAACACATTCTCGCAGTTGTATTCTTGGTTATCTGCCCGTTACTGGCAGCACAGCAGGTGCTCAACAATGACTCTATTATCAAGCTGTCGAAGGCGGGACTATCGGACGATCTGATTGTTTCCACCATCAATGCCAAACCGGGAATCTATGACACATCCACGGAGGGGATCATCGCTCTGAAGACGGCTGGCGTCAGCGACAAGGTGGTGGCGGCAATCGTGACAAAGGGTTCAGCGCCTGCGGCGCCGGCGGCTTCTTCAGCCTCTCCGGCCACGACCGAGGGAGACGCGGACGATCCGGCGTCGCCGCACGATCCTGGCATTTACCTGATGACTACCGGCGCGGATGGGAAGCGGAAGATGGTCTTTCTCGATCGAGCAAGCGTAACCGGCGCAAAGACATCCAATGTGATGGGAGCGGCCTTTTCCTATGGGCTTGCCAAAGCCAAGGTGAGAGTAGATATTCCAGGAGCACACGCCACTCTTCGCATTACGGAATCAAGGCCTATCTTTTATATGTACTTTCCGCCAGCGGTCAATCTGGGCGGACTAGGCGGGACGGATATCATTACCAGTCCTACGCAGTTCTCCTTGCTCTCGCTGGAGGAGAAGAAGGATCATCGGGAAACTTTAGTTGGAAAGATGGGCATGAACAGCGCGAGCACTGGGTATGACGAAAAGAGCATACGCCCGTTTACTACAGAAAGACTGCGTTCGGGCGCGTACAAGATCATCCCTTCAACGAGCCTTATAAACGGCGAATACACCTTTTTTGCCACGACACACGTATCCGGAACCCAGAGCAGCGCTACCTACATCGTTTACGACTTCGGAATTGATGCCAGGTAACACAACAACTCAAGCTGAGAAGATATGCCCGTTCTGCCTATGAGGACGTGCTTGCCTGCGTTTCCAGCTGATTCACGCTGCAACAGCGACCCCGCCCGAAGTGATAGTGTATTTCTGACGGTCTCTCATGAACAGGCGTACCTGTACATCGTCGTCGGATGTTTTGCCACTGAAAAAACATCTTGCGAAAAGCAATCTTTAGCTTGATAATTCTGTCACCGCTTCTTGACAGTTTTGGTGGTTTTGAATTGTTAAGGAGAAGACCCGTGCTAGGAGACGTGTTTACCAGGATTTCACATACCCATTTAGGAGGGGTTTTCATGAAACGATTCGTACTTGTAATTCTGTTGCTGACCCTTGCGGCGCCAGCATTCGCTTCGACCCACAAAGATACGTTCAATGTTCCTTGCAATGAGCTATGGCGCGCTCTCAAAGATACCCTCAGAAACTCAGGGAAGTACGGCATTATCGCAATCGACAACGAAGAAATGACGGCTTCGTACAACATGGGCGGCAATCTCACGGCGAAGCGCGTCAATTCCGCCGTCCTCAACAACAAAGAGAATGGAGCCAGCTGCGAATTGCAGGTCCAGACCGCCTTTAGCGGACTTGTGAACAACGATGCAGGCGATCTAAAAAAGCGGGTCGAGGCGTCGTTGTCTAAACTGAAGAATGAGCCCCTTCCAAATCCTACGGCTCCGCCCGAGCAGTCCAATACTCCGGTTGCCGTAGTTCAAGCTTCACTGACTATTGACTCCACCCCTGCCGGGGCTGACATCGAAATCGATGGCGCGTTTGTCGGCAGCACGCCATCTACGATTACCGTTGATCCGGGAAGCCATCAGGTTGTTGTCAAGAAGAAAGGCTTTAACGACTGGTCCAAGACCCTCAACGTTACTGGTGGCACGATCCATCTCAATGCTGATCTGGAGAAGTCGATATCACAACCGCCAGTGTCCGTTCCACCGCCACCGCCGCCGACGAATTGAGCTGGCTATCTGATGCACATGTTGAACACGTGCGGGTTTCAGGTGATACCTTTATTTCTGACGGCCTATCATGAACCGACGCACGCGCAGAACGCTTTGGATAGTGGCCGCGGTCCTGCTTTTCCTGGCCGTGGCCATCTTCCTGCGCTCCAAGGCCCCGCCGGAGGCTGCGCGCCTACTGCCCGAGTCCGACGGCATTATTTATGTCAACTTCAGGCCGATGCGGGCCTTCATGCACAAAGACCTGAAGCCGCCCGAGCGCGTGCCGGAGTATCAGCAGTTCATTGACGCTGTCGGTATCGACCCGGAGCGCGACCTGGATGAAGCGGCCATCGCCCTGCACCGTATGCCCGATCCCAACGGACCCAATGGGCCGGTGGCCTATTCGGTAGTGCTGGTGGGCAAAATTACCGGAAAAAAGCTCAACGCATGGTTGGACGCCCACGCCGTGAGCCGCGACACCTACGCCGGCCACACCATCTACAACATCCCTTCCGATAAGGGACGAATCGATCGCGTGGCGCAAATCGGCTACAACATGGTGGCCGTGTCCAACTATCCGACGCCGGAGATGATTCACTCCATGCTCGACCGGCACGCGACCGCCGCATGGCCCTTTGCCGGCTCCTCGCTGCTTCGGCAGCACTATCACGACGTTCCGATGCTCCCGCTACCCTCGCTGGCCTGGGGCGTGGGCCAGATCGGTTTGCCCTTCTCGGAAAGCGGAGCTATCAAAATATTCGGCTTCTCGCTGCCGTTGGAGGCTGATTCCATCATCGTCGCCAGCGTTACGCCGGCCCTGTCGCTGGGAGGCGCAATGAATGTCAAAGTGGTGGAAATCGCTCCCAGCATCGACAAAGCCGCCAGTCAGGCCAGTGCGCTCAACATGCTGTTGATCCTGGCCCGCGGCATTACCGCCCCTCTGGCCGACAACGCCGCCAACAACAGCCTGAAAGAGTTGCTGAAAACCGCCGAGATTACCCGGAAGCGCGACCGGGTGGTGATTACGGCTACGCTCTCGCCTTCCCTGTTCAGCGGCCTGGCCGGGAACGAAAACACTCCGCCGGATGCTTCCGCCGCCACAGGCGGGTTAAAGTAGCAGCCTGGACTCTCACGCAAAGCCCATCATCGGACATCCCTAAAAACAGCATCGGCTCCCGCGCGATGGGGAGCCGACGATGAAAACGCTGCGGCGAATATCTTACATTGCTGGCGGAGCGGCTACTGGCGGAGCGGCCTCGCCAGGCTCACTGAAAGCGATTTGCTCGTAGGTAGTACGCAGATACTTGTGCGGATTGACTGGAATATTGTGAACGCGCACCTCATAGTGCAGGTGCGGGCCGGTAGCGCGGCCGGACTGGCCCACGTAACCGATGACCTGGCCGCGAATCACATGCTGGCCGACGACAACCGCTATCGCCGAAAGATGCCCGTAAAGAGTGAGCACATCATGGCCATGGTCAATCATGATCTCGCGGCCATATCCAACGTTCGAGGATACGGCTACGGTTACGTCGCCATCGCCCGCTGCGCGCACCGGCGTGCCTATGGGCGCTTCAATGTCGACGCCCTCGTGAAAGGCGCCTTCGCCGTTAAACGGATCCTGGCGCTCACCGAAGCCGGAACCTATGCGGCCCTCTATCGGCCAAAGCGATGGCGCGTCGGCCAGCTCCGTCCAGTCGCCGGTAAAGCTGGGCGAGAGGCCGCTCTCCAGGGCGCGGGAGACCCGCCCGCTCATGGCCTGCGCGCGCAACATATATAACTGGTCGATGGTGAGCTTCACCTGTTGTGTGTCTACATCGTCTGTCAGGCCCAGGCTGATGGGCGTGGGTTCGGCAGCGGCGGCGGCGGCAGTCTCCGGCTTGTTCGCAGCCAGCTTGTTCTGCCGCAGTCCATAGAGCGCGGTCACTTCATTTGCCAGGGCGCCCAGCGAGGCCACCTGCACGTTGCGGTCATGCGCGACTTGCTCCAACTGCTTGTAATTCTTGCGCAATGCCTCGCGATCCTGGCGGATCCGGTTGTAGCTTTCGGTCTTGATCAGCATGCGGGTGTAGGAGCCGGCCAGCCCTACGATGGTGAACGCACCCACCAGCGCCGCGGCCACAAACCCATAGACATAGTGAAGCGGCAGGGGAATCTTGCGAATCCGTCCGTCCTCATCTCTGGCAACAAATAGGATGTAATAGCGTTTGCGCAGCATATTTGCCTTTCATCCCTGCTGTCGGCAGGGCCGCAATTCGCCGTGTACTCAAAAAAGTCCAAGGCAACAGAGCCTTCCGGCTCCCAAAAAACAACGCATACGCCCAATCGGGCGCATTTCCTGGAACGTCAGTAAAGCCTAACAAACTGCACCGTGTACGGTCAATGACTTTGGTGCGGTAAGCATTACTTTAGTGCAGGAAGTATTGCCTTTCTTGATGCACTATCGGCGCAAAACGGCCCCACGCGAGCGCTCCCGGTGAAACTAACGCCCAATGGTCATATCCTCATAAGGTGCGGATAAAACAGACCCATTCCAGAGCCAACCGAGGACGAAGTGAACTCGCCCTGCTCGCGGAGATTCGCCAGCGTGCTGCCCACACGGCCAGCCTCGTCCAGAAAAGCGGCCTCCGCCTGGGAATTGGCGACGACTGCGCCCTGCTGGCTCCTCGCGCCAACGAAGAACTGGCTGTGACAACGGATTTGTCCATCGACGGCCGTCACTTCCGCCTTAACTGGCACCAGCCTGAGGCCGTCGGGCATCGCGCTTTGGCGCGCGGTTTGAGCGACCTGGCCGCCATGGGAGCGCGGCCCGTAGCTGCCTTTCTTTCCTTGGGTTTACCACGCTCGCTCACCGAGACCGCAGGCCGTCGTCCCGCATGGGTCGAGCGCTTTCTCGACGGCTTTTTGGCACTTGCAATGGCCCACAACACCCCACTGGCTGGCGGCGACCTGGCCGAATCCACCGTGGCCGTGGCCGACATTATCATGGTCGGCGCTGTTCCCCGCGAAAGGGCCCTGCTCCGTTCCGGCGCAAAGCCGGGCGACCTGCTCTACGTCACAGGCGCTCTGGGCGGCGCCGCTGCCGGCCTCGCCCGTCTGGCCGAGCTGGTATCGCCCACTCGCCTTAACCCGCCTCGCATCCCCAAAAAGCTGGCCGCAAGGCTGGCCCCTCACCTCTTTCCCCAGCCGCGCATAGCCCAGGGGCTCTGCTTGCAACGCCGTGGCCTGGCATCTGCCGCCCTCGACCTGAGCGATGGCCTTTCTACCGATCTGGCTCATCTCTGCGAGGAGTCAGGCGTGGCTGCCGAGGTCGATGCAGCTGCCCTGCCCATCCATCAGGCAGCAACTCTAGCCCAGGCCCTGCACGGCGGCGAGGATTACGAACTGCTCTTCGCCGCTCCGCCCGCCGCCCGTCTGCCCCGCGCCATCGCCGGCGTTCCCGTGACTCGCATTGGCCGCATCCTAAGAGCCCGCGCAGGCCAGCCCACGATGACTCTTATCTCCCCGCGGGGCAAGCAACCCCTCGAAGCGCGCGGCTGGGAGCATTTCTGCTAACCCTACAATTTGAAGCCATCTTGTCGCCTAACATCTACCGTCTATCATCAAAACTGACATGACCAACACGAAACCCCGCGTTCGCTTTGCTCCTTCGCCCACCGGCCTGCTGCACGTGGGCAACGCTCGCACCGCGCTGTACAACTGGCTCTTCGCGCGAAGCAACGGCGGCAAGTTCCTGCTGCGCATTGAGGACACCGACCTGGAACGCTCCGAAGTCCGCCACGAAACACAGCTCATTGAGGACCTGCTCTGGCTTGGCCTGGATTGGGACGAAGGGCCCGGTGAACCCGGCACGCCCGATAAGGGCGATTACGGCCCTTACCGCCAGTCCGAGCGGCTGGAAATTTATGCCGAGCACACCCAACGGCTGTTGGCCGAAGGCAAGGCCTACCGCTGTTTCTGCACGCCGGAGGAGCTGGAGGCCGAGCGCTCTCGTGCCGTAGCCGAACAAGGCCCGCAGGTCTACTCCGGCCGCTGCCGCGATTTGACGCCGGCGGAGATTGAGAAGAATTTGGCCGCCGGCAAGCCGTTTGCGATTCGTCTGAAGATCGGCGCAGAGCCGCTGCGCTTTCACGACATCGTTCGCGGTCCGGTCGAGTTTCCCGCCGACACCGTTTCTGACCTGATCCTGGTCCGCTCGGCAAGCAGCATTTCGGCGGGCGTTCCGGTCTACAACTACGTGGTCACCATCGACGACGCGCTGATGCAGATCACTCACGTCATCCGGGGCGACGATCACATCTCCAACACCCCCAGGCAGGTGGCCATCTACCAAGCCTTAGGCTGGCCGGTGCCGGAGTTTGCCCACCTGTCGACGATTCTGGGCGCCGATCGCGAGCGGCTATCCAAGCGCCATGGCGCCACATCGATTTCTACCTTCCGCGAGATGGGCTATCTGCCCGAGGCCCTGGTCAACTACCTGGCCCTGCTGGGTTGGGGCGCGGAAGACGGCAAGACGGAGACCTTCACCATGGCCGAGTTGACGAAGGCTTTTTCATTGCAGCGTGTCACGCCCAGTCCGGCCATCTTCGACTTCGACAAGCTCAACTGGCTCAATCGCCACTATCTCAAACTAGCGGCCCCGGAACGGCTCTCCACGCTGGCGTGGGGCTACTTTGCGGATAGATTGCCCGCTCGCGACGCAGCTCCAGAACCAGTAAAAAACTGGTTTGCCCGCCTGCTGGCTCTTTTCGTTCCCTATGTCGATCACCTCGATCAGCTTCCGTTGAAGGCCGCGCCGGTTTTCGCCTTTGACCCAGCCTCGGCCCGCGCCAATCAGGAAAACGCCGCCGTGCTGGCCGTCGGCTCCGCTCATACCGTGCTCACCGAGTTAGCTGGTCGCGTTCGCGCCCACTCGGGTCCTGTTACTCCCGAGGCTTTCAAAGCGTGGATGAACGAAATCAAGGCCGCTGCCGGAGTCAAGGGCAAGGAACTCTTCCATCCGGTGCGCATCGCGCTTATAGGCTCTCACTCCGGCCCGGAATTCGATAAGCTGATTCCGCTGATTGAAGATGGCGCCGTGCTGGGCCTCGGCATCCCCAGCGTCCGCGACCGCATCGAAAGGTTTGTGGGAGTCTGAGCGCCGTGAACGATATCTTCTGGATCAGAGGCAATCCGCACGCGCCGTTGGCAATCGTCCTTCGCCCGCGCGGTGGCGATTGGCTCGTGGACGAACTGAAACGGATGAAGCAGGAGGGCATCGAGGCCTTGGTCTCGCTTTTGGAACCTTATGAAGCCGTTCTGCTTGACCTTGCTGAGGAAAGCACTCTCGCCAGGAAGATTGGATTGCAGTTTCTATCTTTCCCGATTGCCGACACGCATATTCCGCCAGATAGGGACTCCTTCCGAAGTTTTGTATCCGGCCTGGCAGATCGTCTCCGCGCCGGGGAGCATGTTGGCGTCCATTGCCGAGGCAGCATTGGCAGGTCCACCGTCACGGCGGCCTGCGCGCTTATCCATCTTGGTTGGCAGCCCAAGGCGGCACTGGAGGCCATTGCCAAGGCTCGCGGTGTTGCTGTGCCCGATACACAAGAGCAGGAAGACTGGATTCTGAGCTACTCGGCTCAGCCGTAGCAACCCAGGAATCATCATTTCCCCAAGCAGCCTGCATCCTCCTGCAATTGCCCTTAGCTATCCCAGCCGTTAAACTGAGGGTTCTAGGGGGTCCAGCCATGTTGGTAGTCATGAAGGCGCAGGCAACGCAGGAACAAATCCAGGCGGTCTGCGAATCCATTGAACGGCTGGGCTTCCGCGCTCACCCGCTTCCCGGAGCCCAGCGCACCGCCATCGGCATCACCGGCAACCAGGGTGAAGTGGATCGCGGCAACCTGGAAGAGCTACCCGGCGTCGCCGAAGTCATCCGCGTCTCCAAGGCTTACAAGCTGGCCAGCCGGGATGTGAAGGAAGAAGACACCGTCATCCGCTTCGACGGCACGGATGCCTCGATTGGCGGCCGCAACCTGGCCATCATCGCCGGGCCCTGCTCCATCGAGAGCCGCGAACAAGCCCTGGCCATCGCCGAGCTGGTGGCTGCCTCGGGAGCGCAATTCTTTCGCGGCGGCGCTTACAAGCCCCGCACATCCCCTTACGCATTTCAAGGCCTGGGCCTGGAGGCGCTGCGCATCATGGCCGAGATTCGCGCGCGCTTCGGGTTGCGCATTGTTACCGAGGCCATCGACAACGAGACCCTGGACCTGGTCGCCGAATGGGCTGACGTGGTGCAGATCGGCGCGCGTAATATGCAGAACTTCTCGCTGCTCAAGCGCGCCGGGCAACTGCGCAAGCCAGTGCTCATCAAGCGCGGCCTTTCGGCCACCCTGGATGAGTTCTTGATGGCCGCCGAATACGTGATGAGCGAGGGCAACTACGAGGTGATTCTCTGCGAGCGCGGCGTGCGCACTTTTGCCGACCACACCCGCAACACCCTGGACCTGAGCATCGTCCCGGCCATCCGCAGGGTGAGCCATCTGCCGATTCTGGTGGATCCCAGCCACGGCACCGGCAAGCGTGACAGCGTGCTGCCCATGGCCCGCGCCGCTGTGGCCTCGGGCGCCGACGGCATCCTCGTCGAGGTCCACGACCACCCCGAAAAAGCTCTCTCTGACGGCCCTCAATCTATTTATCCCGCCCAGTTTGCCGGCATGATGGATGAACTGGAAAAGATTGCCCCGGTGGTTGGCCGCACTTTGCCTCGCGGCATTCGCATTGAGGCTGCCAAAGCGTGAACGCATGATCCTATCTCCGAACGCCACGATCTCACGCTTTTCAATTCTTGCCCTGCTGGCCCTGGCATTCACCGGCTGCCGCTCACATGACTTCCCGCAGTATCCGTCCAACTACCGCGAATACGCTTACGTCACCAACAGCGGCAGCAACACCGTCACTGTTCTGGATGTGGTGGATGTGCGCGTGGACCGTGAGTTTGCGGTCGGACAGAAGCCTGTAGCTGTCGCCGCCAGCCCCACCCGCAACGAAGTCTATGTGGTCAACTCCGGCGCAGCGGACGGTCAGGGTTCCGTCTCGATCATCAACGCGGAAAACAACACCGTTACGGGCGCCATCTATCTCCACCGCCAGCCGGTCTCCATCGAGATCGATTCCACGGGCGGCCTGGCCTACGTGGCCAACTCCGGCTCAAACAGCGTCTCCGTGCTGGACCTCAAGGCGCGGCGCGAGATCGCGGCCATCGGAACCGGCGAGGAGCCGGCTGCTGCACGACTTTCCCCAGACAACAAGACCCTGGTGGTTGCCAACCGGCGCGGCAACTCGGTCAGCCTCATCGATCCGGCAACACGCCGCGTTCGCGCCATCTTTATAGGTTGTCCCGGCGCCTCGGACGCCGTCATCCTTCCCGATTCCTCCAAGGCTTTCGTACCCTGCTCGGCAGGTCACCAGATCATGGCCATCGCCCTGGCGCACTCTGAAGTTCATCCAACTCAGCCAGGCAACGCCCAGGTCGTTCCCGCCCAACCCGACCGGCTGGAGGCTCTGCTCGACGTGGGAAAGGCGCCGATGCAGTTGGCCCTCAAGCCCGACGGCGGCGAACTGTTCGCCCTCAACTCGCTCTCCGACTCCATCTCCGAGGTGATCACCAACACCGACGACGTCAACCAATCGACCATCATTGGAGACACCCCCGTCCGCGGCCTGGTCTCCGCCGACAACTCCATGCTCTATGTGGCCAACTTCCGCTCCCAATACCTCACCGTCTACTCCATCGACGATGGCATGCGCATCGGCTCACTCCATGTAGGTGATGGTTCTTCGGCGCTGGCGTTTTCCAACTCCGGCATGTTGCTCTTTGTTGTCGATTCCCGCTCGGGAGATGTAGCCGTTGTGCGCACGGCATCGCTCTCGTTTTTTACTCTGCTGCCGCCGGCCGCGCTCCTGACGCCATCGCCGTGAAAGCCTTCAAGCTGCCGTAACTTTCAGTTGCCCACGGTTATATGCTTCCCCGCAAGAACGCGCCAACCTCCGCTCAGGACGACAGGTTTTTGCTCTGCAATCCGTGGCCATCATCAGCGGAGCGATAAGAGCGAAACCAGAGTAAACGTGCCCCTTATGAGAGTGTTCAGGGTGGCTTTTTCTTGAGGAAAAAGCCACTTGGCAGTATTGCTTTCGGGGTATAGCTACTCTGGTTTCGCTATAGCCGTTGATAGGGACACTTCTCTTGGTCGCCGGCGTGCGGATCGCCGCGGCGATGCGTTTGACACCGCGCACGACGGCCATCAGGCATGCGATGACAAACGGTATGGGCGGCGGCTGCGGGAGCCGGCGTTTTGGCTTTGCTATGCCGCGCGGCGGGATGGCGTATGCTGCATCCCAACCTTTTGTTCCTGGGCGACCTCTTCCCAACGCGCGGCCAGCCCGTCCTGATACTCAGCTTCCTCGAGGCATCCCCGGTTGCGCGCCGCCTGCGCAAGCGCATGATGCCGGGCAGCTTCCTCGAGATGGTAGGCGGTGACGTCAGCGAAATCAACAGGCATAGGTATTTCCGTTCTCCCGGTTTGCTGGGCAGGGTTGATTTGGAAACCGGCCTCTCTGTTCTTCCAGCAAAGGCCAGGTAAACAAGGAGCGACGGTTGCTTACGCCTCTGCACCTTCGCTTCCAGGAGGGTTATCGACAGAATTGGGAAAAACTTAAGTCGAGTAGATTCATAGGCCGGAAACTTGTGTTCCAGGCGTAAACATGCGGGGAGATGCGCAGAGTTTCACAGTTACACAGGAAATAGAGGGGGGTACCTGAGGGGTGGTACGGAGCGAGTAGAACCCTTACAGATTGAGCCAGGGAAATGGCTGGCACTGCGGATGATATGAGAGAGCATATGAAGATTGTGCGCTGGAGGAAGTTAATTCTCCGCAAACCTTGCGTGAATCCTGCATAAATTCCACGCTTTCGCCAGAATTACGAACCGCAGGTTCTTCGACTACGCACCGCTCGCTCACGATGACAGGAGTACAGAGGATCAGGAATTACGAGCTGGCGAGGCGGCAGTGCGCTTTTGCGCCTGCCAGCGCACGCCGAGCCAGGCCAGGTAGCCCAATTGGATGGCCCAGGTGACGACGTAGGCAGCAACAAGATACTGGTGATCGATAAGCGCCACGAGAGCATTGTGCTCGGCGACGGACATGTGGCTCATCCAGTCGAAGGGGGGTTCGGCGGGGGCGAAGAGTATCAGTGAGCCGGCCCATGCGAAAAGAGCGACGGGTAAAGTGAAGATAATGCCGATTGTGAGTTTTTTCATCATTGACCTCGTTTTGTAAAAAATTCAGGCCGGGTTTATGCGTTCAGGGCGTCTTGCACATCCTGAGCGGCGGCCTTCTGGCTGCGGCGTTCGACGTAGTAGCGCACCACCAGGATGAGCATTCCCCAAGCGAGCCATGCGAGGATGTTCCAGCCAAAGGCGTGCAACATTCTGGGGTCTTTGAAACCGGCGTCGGCGTCTCCTCCGAAGACTGGAGCGGGGTGTTGGGTGCGCCACCAGCGATTGGACATATAGACAATGGGCACGTCGAGAGCGCCGAAGATGCCGAGGACGGCGGCCAGCGTCTGCATCTGCGGACCGGCGGCAAAGCGGCGCAACAGCAGATAACTGACGTAGATGAGCCACAAGACAAGGGTGGTGGTCAGCCGGGCATCCCAGGTCCACCAGATGCCCCATGCGCGGCGGCCCCAAAGCGGACCGGTGATGAGGACCACGGTGCAGAAAACCACGCCGACCTCGGCGCCGGCCAGGGCCCATGCGTCAGAGATTTGCGCCCATGCTTCGCGGCTGTTGCGGTAGGCCAGGTAGCCGATGGAGCCGGCCAGCGAGATGGCGAAGAAGAGAAAAGCCACCATCGCCGAAGGCACGTGATAGAAGATGATGCGATAGAGTTCGCCCTGCCCGCCCAGCCGGTCGTCCGCGGGGGCGATGTAGATGGCCTGGTAATAGCCCCAGGCAAGAAGGGCGACGGTGATGGCGGCGTAAAGGCTGAGGCCAAGTTTTTTCATGGGGAATCCTGTGGAACCTTACCAGTGTACAAGGACGACGCCGGATGGTCCTGGCCCGGCGCCGCCGGAATCTACTCGTAGGCCAGGGCGTCGATGGGATCTTTGCGGGCAGCCATCCATGCCGGGTAGAGCGCGCCGCATAAGGAACCCACAAAGGCGATTACCACTCCACGAAGCAACCAATCCACGGTAATCTCGAAGTGCTGCGTTGGATAGAGATGGCCCATCAGCAGCTTCACGCCATACGTTCCGGCAATGCCCAGCAGCACGCCGGCCACCGCTATCACCGCGGTCTCGCGAAGTACCACCCCCACGATGGCCAGCTTGGAGGCGCCCATCGACTTGAGTATGCCTATTTCGCGTGTCCGCTCCAGCACCGCCGTATACATCGACTGAAAGATCACCAGAAAGCCGACCAGAACCGCGATGAAGGTGATCACATCGAGAGCGATATTGAATCCGGGAATCTTCTCTGGCGTCATCTCATCCAGCCATTCGTCGATGGTTTCGACGGGATAGTCCGCTAGGCCGCGCGTCGCGTGAATCTCCTGAATCACGGCGTTTTCGTTGGCGGGATCGTCGCACTTAATGTAAAAAAGCGATGCTTTCCCCTCGGCGCCCATCAACTCGCCCATGGTATCGATGGGTATGAGCTTGCGTCCGCCCTTGCCGTGCTCCACGATGCCTACGATGCGAAAGGGGTGATCCATGATTTTGATTTGCTCGCCGACGCGATAGCCTCCGTCGGCGCTGGCGGCGATGTCGTCGATGATTGCGTCATTGGGCCCCTGGAACGGCCCGCCGGAGAGAAAGACAAAGGGCTTGAGAGCATCGAAGCTGGGATACTCGATGCCGTAAAGTATCTCGATCTTACCGGCGGTGTTGAGCTTCTGAATCACCGGCGAGGCCACGGCTACGTGGGGCAATTTGCGGAGAACATCGACAATCTTGGCCGGCATTGGTGCGCCACTGACGCCGACGAAGTTGCTGGCATTGGAGGGCCGCATCATCAGGTCGGCGCCGATGCCGTTGGTGCGCTGCTTGGTGTCGTTCAGCATCCCCATGAAGATGCCCACAATGGACAGGATCATGATGACTTCAATGGCCACCGCCAGCACGCTGATGATGGAGCGGACAGGGCGATGCAGAAGATTCGCAAAAATGAGCTTATTCATTCCCAATGACGGCTCCGCGAGGCTGCAAATTGCTGGAAATCCCTCGCTTTCAGGGTAACAGCACAGGGCTGGCGGCGGAGTTGGGAGCGAGGGCGAATCGTTGCCGCATGCGCGCTCCTTGTGGTAAAAATGCGCAGCCACCTGTAAATCAAGGGAAATAATCATAAATAATCTTTGACCGAAGTGGGACGCGGGTTTATTGTTGAGGGGTCAATCGAGTGAATGATTCAAAGCGTATTCTGGTAAACGATGAGCAACTTTGGAGAAGACCTGCGCATGGAGCGGTTGTCCCGCGGAATTGCGCTGGAAGACATCACAGCGGTGACCAAGATCAGTCAGCGCCACCTGATTGCGCTGGAACAGGAGAAGTTTCGCCTGCTTCCCGGCGGAATATTGAGCAAGGGGATCGTCCGCGGCTACGCGAGCGCTATCGGCCTGGACCCAAACGAGTGGACGGAGCGGTTTCTCAAAGCCTATGCCGACAGCGGGCAGATGCTTGACGATGACCGCAGTTGGCTGGAATTCGCCTCGAACGTAGGCAAGGCTCGCACCCAGCGCAGCGACACGATGGAGAGGCGCCTGCGCTGGGTCGGCGTGGTCCTGTTGCTAGTGGTTGGGATCGCGGGCGCTTTTCTGGCGGTGCGCTATTATGGCCTGCGCACCGGCTGGTGGAGCACGCTGCTGCCCCCTATGAAGCTCTTCTAAGCCGTGATTGATCTGCCCTTTCAGGACAGGATAATTGCATAGGGTGAACTACTGAACGCTTGGGTAAGAGCGCGCCTGTGCGTTTCACCCCGCATTCAGCCCCTTTGGACACGCCCTGCTCCCCGTTCAATGCAAGCCTTTGCTCCCGATAGCCGGTGGCAATTACCATGGAATGATGCATCCCAAGGCTCATGCCTGACGGTGCTGGCATGTGCTGTGCGAGAGTGGGTCCGATGCGGTGAGAGAATCCAGCTCTCCGTGACGGTGATCCAGCATGAACCGGTCCTCGCTCCAGACTGCCCAAATTGAATTCCCTGCAATGGGAGGAGAGTTTTAGTGAGCGACCGTTTCTTGTTTACCTCTGAATCCGTTACTGAAGGCCATCCCGACAAAATGGCTGACCAGATCTCCGACGCCATTCTCGACGCCTGCCTGGAGCAGGACCCTTATAGCCGTGTAGCCGCTGAGACACTGACAGCCACCGGCCTGGTGGTCATCGCCGGCGAAATTACCACCGAAGCATACGTCGATTTCCAGTCGCTGGTGCGCGGCGTTGTTGCCTCCATCGGCTACGACAACGCCCTCTACGGCTTCGACTCCAACACCTGCGCCGTCATCTCGTCCATCAACAAGCAGTCCGGCGACATTGCCCAGGGCGTTGACACCGGCGGCGCCGGCGACCAGGGCATGATGTTCGGCTATGCCTCCAACGAAACACCCGAGCTGATGCCGGCTCCCATCTCGCTGGCTCACAAGCTCTGCCATCAGTTGACGGCGGTGCGCAGGAGCGGCAAGCTGCCTTACCTGCGTCCCGACGGCAAGAGCCAGGTGACCGTGGAATACGACGAGAACGGCAAGCCCGCCCGCATCGACGCCGTGGTCATCAGCAGCCAGCACGCTGAGAGCATCTCCAACGAAGAGCTGCACGCTGACATCCTCAAGCACGTGATTCAGGCCGTTCTGCCCGCCGCGTGGCTGGACAAAAACACCAAGTACCATATCAACCCCACGGGCCGCTTTGTCATCGGCGGACCCATGGGCGACACCGGACTCACCGGCCGCAAAATCATTGTGGACACCTACGGCGGCGCGGGCCGTCACGGCGGCGGCGCATTCAGCGGCAAAGACCCGACCAAGGTCGATCGCAGCGCGGCTTACATGGCCCGTTACATCGCCAAGAACATTGTGGCTGCGGGGCTGGCCGATCGCGCCGAAGTCCAGCTTGCCTACGCCATCGGCGTGGCCGAGCCGGTCAGCGTGCGTGTCGATACCTTTGGAACCGGCAAGATCGGCGAAGCCAAGCTGACCGAGCTAATCCGCAAGAACTTCTCGCTTACGCCTAAGCAGATTATCGAGAGCCTCAACCTGCGCCGGCCTATCTATCGGAAGACCGCCGCCTACGGCCACTTCGGACGTAACGAGCCGGAATTCACCTGGGAGGCCACCGACAAGGCCGCCGCCCTGGCCGAGCAAGCTGGATTGAAGGCCGCAGCCAAGTAAGTCGGAAGTTCAGCCAGCAGACAACCATCGCACCACCATGGGACCCTTCGCCAGAAGGGTCCCATTTCGCAGGTGTGAAGTTTTCGGTTTGCTGGTCAATCACATCGCCAGAATCTCGAGGGAAGATTTTCATGCGACTGGAATGTGAGGGCTGTTTCCGAATTGCTTTGCCTGAGCGCTTTGCTGGTTGCGTGTTGCAATTCTGGAGCCGCGATAGCGTCCCAGGCCCTACATCGGACTGACCGCGCGCGAGATCAGCAGCATGTACTTGTCCTTTCGCTCGGCGCTCGATAGATCGCATTTGTTTTGCGCGCAATATCTCTCGCCGGTCAGGTAGTCGTAGATGAGCGAGGGAACGTCGTAGTGGTGTATGGTCTTGTGGCGCACCACCTTGCCGTCCTCCACGATCACGATACGGTTCATGTGCGTACTATCGTCGATGTTATCGAGGTAGCGAAAATCCTTATAGCTCTTCGTCCCCTCGTCGAGCGGAGGCAGATGGTCGGACATCAGGATAATCAGGCTGTGGGGATCGAGCTTGACCAGGGCGCGGATATAGCTGGCGATGGCCTGGGTGCGGTACCAATACTGGTTGGCGGCCCGCAGCAACTGCTGGTCGTCATGCGGCGCTTTCATCGACAGAACCAGCGGCCGCCGATCGGTATCGATGTCGTGGGGCTCATGGCCATACATTGTCAGCACGTAGTTGAAGATCGGCTTCCCCGGATGTTCCTGCAGCGTTCGGGCGATAAAGTCGAGATTCTGATTGAATAGGTCCCCATCGAACAAGTACGTCTCGGCATCCGAAGCGTTGCCCACCGTCAGGTAGGTCTGACGATCGGGCGCATATTCAATCGGATAGTAGAGTTTTTCGAACCCTGCGCCGGTATAGGCCTTGGTGCTGTTGAAGTAGTCCGGCTGAAAAACATTGCTGGCATAGGTCGCGTAACCGGCCTGATGCAGGATGCCGGGCATGCAACCCGCCGCGTGCCCGGTAAAATCGTCAAACTCTATATCGGAAAGCTCCTCCAATGCCGGTACGCCGCACAGCGCCTCGAACTCCGCCTGGGCGGTTCCGCCGCCGAAGACGGGCGAGATGGAAAACCCCTGCTTCTCTCCGACCAACTGCGCGAAATCAGGGTGCCGCGGATCCCTTGACCAGGTGACCGCGCGAAACAGCGTGGGATCCACGAAGCTCTCCATGACCACCAGATACACGTTGTGGCGATTCCCGTTCGTGCGGATGAAATCCGCCGTGGCGCCAACCTGCTGCTCATACTCGCCGCGCTTGCGGTAGGCGTCGGTCTGCTTGATCGCCACCCTCCGCGATGCCTCAAAATACAGCGCCATGGTGAGACGGCCGTTGTTATTCACGCTTTGCGCATCGGAATACTCCGCCACGTCCAGCCGCGCCAACCGAAGCCCTGAGAGAATCGCATTCGGCCAGAACTCCACCGTCGCGGCACCCAGCAGCGCCAGCCCCGCGATGGTCAACGCGCGCCAGTATCTTCGATAGTCGACAAAAGCCAGCAGCAGAGCCGGCGGCAGGCTCAGGCCCAATATCAACCCCGCCCTCTTGGCAAAATGCAGCACCTTCAGAAGCTCGGGCAGGTTTTGCATGTCGATGATGCGCAGCACGTCTCCGTACGCAATGAAAAAAATATCGCAGGCGGCATAGGCGATCACGAACGGCAGCGCGGCCACCAACGCCGCCAGCTTTCCCGCCCGCAGCACGAAGTTGAGCGCCCCATAAAGCGCCAGCAGAAGAGGCGCTTCAATCCACAGGTGAGAACGCAGCGGAGACAATCCGCTCTGGCTGCTCAGAATTTCACTCAGCGCTCCCATGAAGATCAGGAAGACGATATAGCGCATCCCTGGGCAACGGCGAATCTTGCCCCAGGTCCAGGAAATGCCTCGCCGCAATGGAGATCGATGGGTTGCGCCATTCCCCGGCGCGGGTACAACGCCGCTCGGACTTCTCATCTTCAACCAGCGCCTCGCAGGCTTCGCGTCTGCTGCGATATGTTACAGCAATATGAATTTTACATGAACAGGCCATAACGGCCCCGTTTTCAATCGCTTCCAGCGAAAGGTGTTACTCTGCAAAGCTGACCGAGCGCCAGGTGCGCTGCTTCCGGCTGGCCGGTAATACAGGCGCAACATTTTTCTCACTATATGCCGACTTGCGGTTACTAATTCCTCGACCTAGCCCCAAGCGACAGAACTGAATAGACTTAAGGCTATTGCCACGCCAAATGTGACGCGCTCTTGCACTATTTGTTCAAGTAACGGCTTGTTCCTGGGTTTTGGCAAATTATGAAAATTCTACTTTTTCTTGCGCGCGAAGTGAATTTGGAGTGTTCTTGTTCTATAAAGAGTAAAGACGCTTCTCCGTTGGAAGCACCGAGTTCTTGAGAAATGGTGTGAAACGAAGCGAGAACTCCCCGCACAATGCAAATAACGGGAGTCACGGTAAGGCGACAGTTTCCAACAGGCGGAAAGTTGAGAACGGGATTTTTCGGTACTACAGGCGGATACATCCCATTGACACTGCGGCTTACACCGGCGGCGACCATAAATGTGGATGATCCGGCAGTACCCCGGCAATTTGAGGGTGGCCAAGTGTCCGAGGGCGGTAATAAGTTGCAAGTTACACAAGCGTCAAGCGGAGAGTGCCCAAGGGCTTAATTCGGGAGACGAGATTGACTGCGTCAGCGCTGCCCCGACGGCTTATGCAGGGTACATCGGCAAACAGTACCCTCGAAATGACGCCACAAAGATGGCCAATGAGTTGATGTCCCGGCGCGCCGCGCTGGCGGCAAGAGAGGTGACCAAATGAGAAAATCGCTTTCGGTCGTTGTACGCGTACTGGCGCTTCTGCTCGCCACGTCCGCACTGCGTCTGTTCTCTGCGCAGTCACAGGAGCCAAAGCCTATTGAGAAGACCGTGCCCGCCGCGCAGCCTCAATTGACGAAGCCCTTACTTCCGAAAGGCACTGCGCTGGGAGCGTGGCCAAGGATCGTCAACTCTGATCTGGTATGGGGCAACCAGCAGCTTCAGATGAAGCAAGGTGCTGTGATGCCGGGAGCGGCGGCAACACTGCAGAAGTTCCAGTCCGCCCTGCCTTCCTTACTTCGCCCAAAGTTCGAGGTTCCGGCGCAGGGTTCTCAAACTCTCAAGCTCCGCAAGGCCACTTCTGGTTACAACCTGCAAGGCATCAACCAGATTTTGCAGGCATATAAGCAACAGACGGCCAGTCAACCAAAGCCCAAGACCGGAGGAGGGTCGGGAAGCGGCGGGGTGACATTGAAAGGTGGACTGCCCACTTGTCTCGAGTGTGCAACATGGCTGAATAGTTCTATCAACAGCATTTTAGGGTCTCACCGTGGACCCATACCCCTGTATGTCTCGATTCTCAATGAAAACAGGGCAGCGAGGATCAATGCGATCCTGGCTGCCAATCCTCCAGCCTCGTGGCAGTCTGCGACGCCTATGGCCCAGGCAAGCTACAATCCGAACAATGCGCTTGCCGACCTGTTGGCAGGAGACCCCTCAGCATGGGCGTTCTCGGGGCAATTCTGGGGGACAAACAACCCACCCTGCTCAGCTTCCGTCAACGCGAATCCCTACGTGACGTCGGCCACATCACCCTTCCCCCCGCCCCCCCCGCTGCCGCTGGGGCCGCAGTCGACGCAGCCGCCACCGCCCATCCCAAGTGTATGCCCCCCGGTGATTCCACCGCTCGTACTAGGGCAGTCAGCGCCCCCGCCCACGTATCTTCCCGTCAGCAGCCCCAACATTTCGATAACGGTTCCGACGCATATTGTGTTTGTTGGCAACGGCGTCTATGCCCCGGAGGCGTTTATGGCTTCCGCAATTCACTTTCAACTCCTCCAAACAGACATCTACGGTAACCCAATCCAGGACATGAGCGACCCGCTCGGCCTCAAGTTCGAGGACTACCCTGGTATCGCGGTGCAGACGCCTCAACAGTCCCCGCAAAGCCAATACAGCGGCTTTTGCGGGTCTATCGGAATCCTTCAAGTTGCTTGCCCGCCGGGCGAGCCGTTTGACCCTACAACTCCAATTGCTGCCTGGATTGTAGATTCGACGGCAGACTCGGAGATCAGTCCAGGGCTACAGTCAGCCGGGTCGCCATTTGCACAAACCTGTGCGGAAGTTAATACGGCCTGGACGCAATATAACCAGCGAACCGCGGCTAACGCGCCTCCGCCCCAACCCTCAGGTACAGGCTGGGACGCCACGTTCCCTAACGTCTCATCCAACGGATTCGCCGTGACGGTGGGAGAAACTCAGAACTGTAACGTCGGCGGCTGGGGGGGCGGACCGCCAATCGCCTATCCCGATTATGAGGCGGGCACCAACACCGCACCGGATGACGATGTTACGTTCAATTTGCGACTGAGCAGTCAACTGACCGTGGTGCGCATTCTGATCTACTACAGCCCCGACTATTGGTATAGTTCGGCACTCATCCCGATCGTCGTTCAGCCGGCCGGGCTTGTGACACCAACACTGCAGCCCCTAGCGATTGTTTACATGCCGCCGGGGAACCAGAGTTCCGCCAAGTACGCGGTCTCCCAGACGCAAGGCGCAGCCATTACGACTCTGTTCCAGCTGCAATCATCGACTTCGCAAGCCAGCACAAATACGCAGAGTTGGCAGCTTGGGGGCAACATCCCCCTGCAGAGTTTGGGGCTCGGCTCTGCTAAGGCCAGTGCTTCTTATTCGGAGAATGCGAGTACTACAAATACGAACGGTCAAGGTCAGAACATCTCCGCTGCCATTGGTTCCTCATTTTCGGCTACTCTGACGGACACCTTTGCTGTGGGCCCTCCAGGATCCGGCGGGCCAACCGTTGTACCCTGGAACGCTAACACCCCGTACTGCCAAAACGGCGAACACGATCTTGTTCAGCCTACTCCGCCGGACGGCAACGCGTATTTGTGTGTTCCGAATCCCGCAAGTACCAGTCCCACGGCCCCATCAGCCTGTAAAAGCGGCTCCAGTCAGCCGGTATTTAACCCAGTGTCAGCAGTCGAGGATGGCACCCCTTCTTATCCTGAATGCTGGTGGATGGACGTGGGATCGGCAGCGGCCTTCCAGTCCCCTTTCTGGAATGATCTTTATGACCTGGCGGTAAACCCCGCAATCTATCTTTGGGACTTCGCGGGAACTCCATCTCCAGCAGCGAATCAAGCCATGCCAGTCACCGGGACCCAGGGGATTCTGCAGGTGTCGGCGTTCGAGCTCCACTTATGCGCCGAGGGCATTGCACCACTCATAGACGCAGGCAGCAATACCACACTGACACCTTATGAGTGCGCCAGCCTGCTTAGCCTCGACCCCTTCTATATGAATGGCCAGCACATCTCCATGCCTTCCTGGGCGACGGTCGGGCAAGGCTCGATCTCTCAGCAAGCCGGTTCGATAACCCTGCAAAACGTGAACACGACGGGCATCACTGTTCCTACGTCTACGGGTACGTCTTCAACGTCGCAAATCTCTTCTGCATCGGGAAACACTGTCACCCTCGGTATACAAGATGTCGCCTCCGGAACCGCCGGTTCCAGCCAAACTAACATCGCGGGAATGACGTTTTCCCTGCTCACCTCTCCGACCATGACCCAGTCCGCCAGTTCGACCATCTCTGCGACGTTGCAAACCAGCGGCGGAGCCTCTGTTCCCATCCAGTCCGAAGCTCTCTGGGTTGACAATCGGTTTGGCACCGTAATGTTTCCCGGTGTTACTCCCACTGGGTTAATTACGGCGAGCGGCGGCGGCGGGTGCGAAGTGGTTATTGCAGGCTCGGGACTCACCGGAACAACGAGCGTAAATTTCGGTAGCTTTCCCGCTGTGTTTACCATCTCAGGCGACAATCAGATAGACGTCTGGGTGCCGGCTGTCACAGGAATGCCTGCCAGCGTTCCGGTTACGATTCAGGTCGAAGGGGTGTCACAACCGATCTCTGTCGGTACGTTCACGCTCGCGCCGTCCCCTTGCACAAGCTGACCACGCCGATCCTTTGTACCTAGTGGAGTGTTAATGTAACGACTCGTTGAACATTGCCATCATATCGTGCCCCATGTATTCAACCCGGCCGAATGACGTCAACCTGGAAATTGTCAAATCGTCTGATGGGTCAGTACTGGCAAACGCCGCAGGGTCCAGGATCGGCTTTGTGTCCGGTTGGTAGCCTATTCGCAAACCGTATTGGTCTCTCCAATTCCGGAAACCTCCTCAAGCTTCGCCTAGCGCACAACTATCTCCCAACCCGTTTTGCAGATAATTACCATCTGGTAGCGCAGAATGAACCTATGTCCAACCTCCGCCACTTCGATCTCCCCGCCGTGGCCTTTTCCTATTCCCTATTCCCTTGCCGGGGTCCACAGCGACAGGTCTTCGTCGCTGGGGTGGCTACTCCCTACTCCCTGTTTTTCTAGTACCCCTCCCCCCCCCTATACCCCCCAGTGGTATAAATTATCCCTATAATCTTGTAGATTATTTTTAACTCGTTTGGAATCAACACCGCTTGAAAAGCACACAGCCCAAAATCTCCCACATGGTGAGATTTGGCCTCTGAAAATCACCGGAAAAATCCGGTTTTCTGCCTCATATACCAGCCTTTATTGCCCGATTCGGGCCGAAAAACCATCCTCGAAAACTCTTTTTCACTCGCTGCTTTCGTCCGCAAAGAATATCGTTTCGACCTTCGGCTACAGCAAATGCCTTAGAATCTCTCTAGCGCGCTGCGCATTCATTTTGTCGAGGAGCAATCGATGCGTTTTCCTGCACTTGTCGTTCTAGCACTGGGCATGGCAACTCTGGCCGCTGTTCATTCCGCCGCGCAAACATACGATCAAAATACCGCTTCCTGGGATTACCAGGGAAAGCGAGGCGAACTGGTCTGGAGCAAACTGGATCCGGCCTATCAGGCTTGCAACAAAGGCCACGAACAGTCGCCCCTCGACATTCGCGGCGCTCACCTGAACAAGGCGCTCGCGCCCATTGAGTTCCACTACATCGCCGGGCCGGTAACGCTGGTAAACGACGGCCACACCATCCTGGCGCGCGTGGACCCCGGCAGCTACATCGTTGCCGGCGGCGTGCGCTATGAGCTGCTCTGGTTCGACTTTCACCACCCCAGCGAGGAGGCCGTGCACGGCAAGCTGACCGACATGGATGTGCAACTGCTGCACCGCAGCGCCGACGGCAGGCTGGCCGTGGTGACAGTAAGGTTGCGCGAGAACATTGGCAGCCCCAATGCCGTGCTGGCCATGCTGTGGCCGCATCTGCCCCAAAAAGCCAGCATGAGTGAAAAGGTTCAGGATATGGTGAACGCCGCCGGCCTGCTGCCCGCCGACCGCGGCTACTGGAGCTATATGGGCTCGCTGAGCACCCCGCCCTGCACCGAGGGGGTGCGCTGGTTTGTCTTCGAGCAGGAGCTGAGCCTGAGCCGTGATCAACTGCGCACCTTTGCGGCGCTTTACCAGATGAACACCCGCGGGCTGCAGGATGCGCACGGACGGCACATCGAGGCCAACGAGTAGCCGCCTGCGGTGGAACCAATTGCTCGCTGACTTTTCGCAAAAGGTTCGTTGACAAGCTCTTGACTGGAAAACACAATGGCCAGTGCGAGCGAATAGCGAGCGGCTGGCCCCGCCGCAGGTGGCTGGCATTATATACCCACCCCCGGTATACTATCCGTATGTTTTTCCACGCGGCGAATTCCCGCAACGGCACAAAAAGAACTCAATCCGTGCTGCTTTTTTCGCTTGTGGCCACGCTCATCTACGTGGCGGTCACCATCGTTGCCGGACTGCGCGCCCACTCGCTGGCTCTATTGTCCGAAGCCGGCCACAACGCCTCCGATTTTCTGGCCCTGCTGCTCAGCTTTACCGCCGTCTACTTCCAATCACTGCCTGCCGGTTCCTCGAAAACCTTCGGCTACCAGCGGGCAGGCGTGCTGGCCGCCTTTCTAAACGCTTCCTCGCTCATCGTTATCTCCATATGGATTGGCCTCGAAGCCATCCACCGGCTCTCGGCGCCAGTAACGGTGCAGCCCCGGCTGATGATCATCGTAGCCACGGCCGGGGTGGTAATGAACGGCGTGATTGCGGCTTTGCTATGGCGCGTGAAACGCGACGTGAATCTGCGAGCGGCTTTTCTGCACATGGCTGGCGACACGCTTTCAACCGCGGCAGTGATCGCCGGCGGCACGGGGATTCTGCTGACCGGAAGAAACTGGATCGATCCCGTTCTTTCGATGCTCATTGCCGCGCTGATTGTCTGGACCAGTTTGGGTATCGTTGGCGAAACGCTGAATATTCTCTTGGAAGGCACGCCCCGCAGCATTTCGCTTACGGAGATTCGCTTGGGCATGGGGGCTGTCGAGGGAGTGGTCAATGTCCACGACCTGCACGTCTGGAGCCTCGGCTCGAACTCCAGCGCCCTGGCCTGCCACGTGACCATCGCTGACATTCCGCCATCACAGAGCGCCTGCATCCTGGAGCGGCTCAACCAGGTGCTCAAGGAGCGCTTTAACATCAGCCACACGACGATCCAATTTGAGCACATGGGCTGCGAGCGGTTAGAAGGCTGCATCGTTCCCATGGAAGAGATGGCCGGCGGGCCCTCTCACCACCACGGCCATGCGAATTAATAAATTGGCCTCGATTGTTTATATCTTGGTATGGTGTCATTCAGAACGAGCATAGCGGAATCGGAGTCCCCAGCGACTGGCCTTCGCCGCTGGGGCGGGGAGTTGATGGAACTGCTGTTGGTTCCTGCTTCCTGCATTGTCTGATACCTTTCTATTACAGACTTTGATGAGGTTTTTTCGTTTGTCCCATTTTCGTACTGTCCTTGCCGCCCTTTGCCTTGGCCTGCTTACCTACGCTCCTGCTCTTGCCTGGCCCAAATCGCATTCCGCCCACATTGCCGCGCAAGCCCCGTCCGCATCGCCCACCGTCGCGCAATTGGAGGCCCTCGCCGGCGAGTATACCGACCCGGTCGAGCCTGATACGCCGCTCAGCTTCTACGTGTCTGACGGAAGGCTCATTGTCGAGACGGAACGCAATGTTCCCGCCGAACTCAAGCCCCTTTCCGCGATGGAGTTTGTTCTCTCCGGCGCGACGAATACCTATCGCTTCACGCTCGATGATGCCGGCCGCGGCGCCAGCCTGATACACTCCACCGAGCCTGACATCGTCTACCATCGAACAGGTCCGCCCGTTCATCACCTATTCCACGATTACCAGCGGACAGAAGCGATGATTCCCATGCGCGACGGCGTGAAGCTGCATACGGTGATTCTCAAGCCCGCCGACATCAGCACGCCGTTGCCCTTTCTCATCCAGCGCACGCCCTACGGCGCGGACGGAACCAGCCGTGCCTCTTTCTCCTACAGTCGCCCGGAACTGGCCCGTGGCGGCTACATTTATGTTGTTCAGGACATTCGCGGGCGCTACAAAAGCGAGGGCGAATTTATCATGTGCCGGCCGATGGCCGACCATCGCGACCCAAAGGCCACGGACGAAAGCACCGACGCCTACGACACCGTGGCCTGGCTACTGAAAAATGTGGCGGGCAACAACGGCCGCGCGGGCTTCATCGGCACCAGCTATCCGGGCTTTCTGGCCATGGCCGCCGGAATTGATCCCCATCCGGCCGTGAAAGCCATCTCTCCGCAGGCGCCCATGATCGATGCCTGGATGGACGACGACTTCTTCCACAATGGCGCCTTCCGCCAGAGCTACGGCTACGATTACGTGCTCAGAATGGAGTCCGGCAAGGAAGAAATCATCCCCGACTACGGCAGGAACCAGGCAGACAAACCCCGCGATGGTTTTGATTTCTTTTTAGAGCGCGGCAATTTCGAAGAAGCCGCGAAGCGTTCCGGTTCCAGGATTCTGCCCACCTGGAAGCTCTTTCTCGAGCATCCTGCTTATGACAGCGTATGGCGTTCGCGTGGCGTCGAGCACTCGCTCTCGGCGGTCACCGTCCCCACTCTCTCTGTTGGCGGCTACTATGACCAGGAAGATATGTATGGCCCACAGATCGAGTACTCCACGCTCGAAGCCCATGACCGGAACCATAGAAACTATCTTGTCCTTGGCCCCTGGCGCCACGGTTATTGGTCGTCGTCTACGCGGCACCTGGGCAATCTGGACTACACCGAGCCCATAGGCAAGGAGTTCCGCGCCCGCATCGAGGCGAAATTCTTCGCGCATTATCTGAAGGACGCGCCTGGCGCGAATTCGTCCGGTTTCGACCTGGAAGACACGGCCAGCTTTCAGACCGGCTCCAACACCTGGAAGTATTACTCTCACTTTCCTCCGAAGGAATCAAAGCCCACCAGTCTGCATCTGGAGGGGGCAGGATTGTTGAGTTGGAGCAGCTCTACCACGCAGACAAAGGCCAGCTACGTGAGCGACCCCGCAAACCCCGTTCCCTATCGCCATCGACCCATCCAGGAGACTTACAGCGTAGGCTCGCAGTGGGGCAACTGGCTCACTGAAGACCAACGCTTTGTCACGGAGCGCAAGGACGTGGTCGTGTGGAAGCTGCCAGTGCTCAAAAAGGACGTAGTGTTGACCGGCGAGGTGATCGCCGACATTTACGCCTCGACTACCGGCACGGACAACGACCTGGTGGTCAAGCTGATCGATCAGTACCCTGACGACGACTCCGACGCTAAGATGCGCGGCTACCAACTGATGACCAACGCGGAGATCTTTCGCGGCCGGTATCTTGCCAGTTTTGAGAAACCGATGCCGCTCAAGGCCGGATCGATCCACGAGTACAAGTTTTCGTTGCATGACGTGGACCACGTTTTCAAGGCTGGACACACGGTGATGGTCGAGATTCAGAGCACATGGTTTCCGCTCTACGACCGCAACCCGCAAAGTTTTGTGCCCAACATCATGACCGCCAAACCAGCAGACTACCAGCCGGCGACAATCACCATCTACTCCGGCCCAGGGCACGACTCGACGTTGCAGGTGCCTCTGATCAGCGCCTGCAAGCCAAAAGAGTGCTTTTAAGCGGGGAGGACGAAGCTGGCAGCGGCCTCACTTCGATTTCAACGCCGGCGCAAACTCCAATAGCTCCACCGGTGCGCCATGGTCGAGGATCATCGCCACCATGACGCCCTCACTCGGGCTGTTGGGCGGCGTCAGAATCTCTTTTCCTTCGAGCGCGGCAGCGAGGTTATCCACTTCAAAGGCAACATGAGGCACGGTCTTGATGATTTCGGGATAAGGCGCATCCGCGTCGTAGCGCATCCACTGAATGCCGCAGGGGCTGGATTCAAATCCCGAAACATGAATCTTGAGTTCCGGCAGGTGTATTTCTCCTGGGCGAGGCGTTTGGGTTGGAATGCCGATGTGATGGTAGCGCCAGCCCGCGCCCGCAATCGCCGATGGAGGCTCGTGGCCCTGTCGCGCACGGACCGTCGCGAGGTCACCGTTTTTACCCATGTTACCGTTCATGCTCTTGTCCTTTGGCCGAGTTTATCGACCGTCTAATCGTACCTTGTTCTGTGCCATATTTTTGCGATTATTATCGTTGCAATCATGGAAAACCACAAATCTTCGGTTTACCCAGAGCTTTCGCGCTAGAATAGAAACAGCTCTATGGCCCTCCATCAGCCCATCCCGGTCCTGCTCTAGCGGCGCCCGCCGCTGATACACGTGCTCCGCCTATCTTCAACTCCACAAAGAACAATTAGAAATACGCCCCCTTGCGGGCTAATAAGGATTAGCCATGATTGATCGTTTGGAACAGATGGAGCAGCGCTACGAAGAACTTTCCGCCCAGCTCTCGCAACCTGAGATTGTCAACGACCGCGAAAAATATCAGAAGGCGGGCAAGGCGCTCAGCGCGCTGGAAACTCCGGTGATGAAGTACCGCGAACTAAAGCTGGTTCGTGTGGGACTAGCCGAAGCGCGCGCCATGCTGGCCGAGGGTGACCCGGAGCTGCGAGCGCTGGCCGAAGAGGAGATCGCCCAGCTCGCTCCGCGCGAGCCGGCCTTGGAAGAAGAAATCAAGATGCTGCTGCTGCCCAAGGATCCCAACGACGAGAAGAACGTAATTCTCGAAATCCGCGCCGGCACCGGCGGCGATGAGGCCTCGCTTTTTGCCGCCGAGGTCTTCCGCATGTACACGCGCTTCGCCGAGCAACACCGCTGGAAGGTTGAAGTGATGTCGATCTCCGAGTCCGGCATAGGCGGCTACAAGGAAGTGATCGCCATTATCGAGGGCGATCGCGTCTACTCGCAGATGAAGTGGGAGAGCGGCGTGCATCGCGTGCAGCGCGTTCCGGAGACGGAGACGCAGGGACGAGTGCACACCTCGGCGGTAACCGTGGCCGTGCTGCCCGAGGCCGAAGAGGTTGACGTGAAAATCGAGGCCAAGGACATTCGCATTGACACCTTTTGCTCTTCGGGCCCCGGCGGCCAGTCGGTCAACACCACTTACTCCGCCGTGCGCATTACTCATATTCCGACGAACACGGTCGTAAGTTGCCAGGACGAGAAATCGCAGATCAAGAACCGCGAAAAGGGAATGCGCGTGCTGCGCTCACGGCTCTATGAAATGGAGATGGAGCGGCAAAATGCGGAGCTGGCCAGGGAGCGCAAGCAGCAGGTTGGCACCGGCGACCGCAGCGAGAAGATTCGTACCTACAACTTTCCGCAGAACCGGCTGACCGATCACCGCATAGGCCTGACGCTGCATCAGCTCGATCAGGTGATGGAGGGCCGCCTGCAGCCCATTGTCGATGCGCTGATTACACATTCCCAAGCGGAGCAGTTGAAGGCCGGCGGCAGCCAGGGGGCCTGATGACGCCGTCTGAGCAATCTGCCCTTACCCTTCAGGAGTGGCTCGGCCGTGGCGTGGCGCAACTGCGGCGAACCGGTTCGCCCCCCTGGCGCGCTCGCTGCGACGCCAGGTTACTGTTGCTGCACGTTATTGACAAAGACAAAGCGTGGCTGATGGCCCATTCAGTGGAGCTACTCTCCGAAGACCATGCAAGAAGTTATTCTGAGTTACTCGAACGCCGCTATCAGGGTGAGCCCATCCAATACATTACTGGCGAAACGGAGTTCTACGGCCTGCGTTTTCGCGTCACACCGGATGTGCTGATTCCACGGCCAGAGACCGAACATCTGGTGGAAAAGGTAATAGAACTCGCCGCACGCTTCGAGCAGCCGCGCATTGTGGATGTAGGCACCGGATCGGGTGCTATCGCAGTCGCTCTCGCGCACAAGTGGTCCTCCGCTGTCATTACAGCAATCGACATCTCGGATTACGCACTTGGTCTTGCCCGCCGGAACGCAAAACGTACAGGCTTTGCCGTCCGCATCCGGTTTCTCGAGGGCGACTTGCTTGCCCCGGTTGCCGGGGAGCGCTTCGACATTGTTGTCTCCAATCCGCCCTATGTGCCGGAAACCGACCGCGCCACGCTCTCCGTCGAGGTGCGCGAATATGAGCCCGCGCTGGCGCTGTTTGCCGGAGAAGACGGTCTCAATGTCTGCCGTCGTCTCATTCCCGCCGCCTTCGACGCGCTCATTTCGGGTGGATACTTGGCGCTCGAAATCGGTTACGGACAATCGGCGGCGATTACCGATTTACTTGCCCGCACTGGATTTGAGCAGATCGAGTTCATTTCTGATTTGCAAGGGATTCCACGCGTTGCCTGCGCAAGGAAACCGTGAGCGGCTTTGCCATGAACCCGTGTAGGCATCTGCTATTGTAGGATGCCGTCATCTCTGGCAGTGCTTCATCCGTCTATGTTGTCAGGGGGCCTGATTGTTTCCTCAACATTGTGGTTTTTAGGTAGTACTCCTGGGAAGCGTTATTTTGCCCATCAGGTAACCGCCCCAACCGGCGACTCCGCCCACACCAAGGCCTCGGTATAGCAGGCAACCAGAAACTCCTCGTCCATGCCATAAGCGTGGACCACCGCATCGCACACGTCCCAGTCGCCTTGCTCATGGCTTTCCAGCCATTGCAACAGACTGCGTTCGGTGCCGGCCTTGCCCAGGAGCGCCTCACAAATCTCCTTGCGCAGCGGCAGCTCCGGGGCCAGTTTTTCCATGGGAAGGCGCAGCATGGCCGGCAGCAGGCTCATCATTCCCAGCAGGTACTGCTCTGTGGTATTCAGATCGTACAGCTCAGCGGCCAGTTCGCAGAATCGCCCGCGCACAAAGGCTATGCGCAGAATCTCCGCCGGCTGCCCGGAGTTGAGTTCGCTGGCGATGGCCAGCATGGCAATGCGGCGGAATGTATTCTCGCCTACGGCCAGCAGCGCCGCCTGGATGGAGTTCACCTCCTGGCGCATGGCGCACATCGGCGAGTTTACCAGCCGCAGCAGCCGGTAGGTGAGCGAGGCATCGCGCTTCAGCAGCCTGGTCAACTTATGCAGGTCGAACACGTCGCTGCGAAGAGCTTGCAGAATCTCGATCTGGGAGAGCCGGTTTGCGGGAATCTTTCGATTTTCGAGCAGCGCGGGGCGGCAGAAATAATAGCCCTGAAAGAGCGTAAAGCCTTCCTCGCAGGCCTGTTTGTACTCCTCCTGCGTTTCGATCTTCTCGGCAACCAGCGCCACCGTAACACCGCGAAGCCGCTGGAGCAGGTTCTTTCGCTCCTGGGCGTTTGTCTGTAGAAAATCAACCTTGACGTAGTCGGCCATTGTAACCAGTGGATCGAAGCCCGGTTTCCAGGTGAAATCGTCCAGCGCCAGCCGGAATCCCGAGACCTTCAGCTTGCGGCAGGCTGCAATCAGCTCAGGTGTGGGGTCCAGGCTTTCCAGTATCTCCAGCACGGTCATGCTGGAAGGCAAAACATGCACCATCTCCTCAATCAGCGACTCGCTAGTGCAGTTCACAAAGGCCGGCAACCCGCAGGTCAGCTTTTCCAACCCGAAGATGACCGTATTGTCGAGCATGGTGCGGGTGGCCATGTCGCCATCGCCGCGAAAGAACGCCTCCGGGCCAGCCCTGAAGAGCAATTCGTAGCCATGAACCCGTCCGTGCAGGTCCATGATGGGCTGGCGCGCCAGATAGCGCAACACACCTGTAAACACGGGTTGCGCGAATTGCGTGTTAGGGACACGTACAGCTTGCGTCGCCATGCGCACCATCCCGCATGGTATATCGGCAGGTTGGGCGCATATCTTGAGGAAAGTGAGTAAATTTAAGGACGCAGGAGTCACAATACCGCGGCTTTTCCGGCGCAGTACCTACCCTCCCATGAACATTCCGCCGTTCACGTCCAGCACGTGGCCTGTAATGTAAGAGGCTGCATCCGAGGCGAGAAATTTGACCACCTGGGCAATATCCTGGTCCGTTCCGCGCCGGCCCAGGGGAATATTGGCCAGCATCGCCGCGCTTACCTTCTCGTCCAGCACCGCGGTCATGGGCGTCTCAATGTAGCCTGGCGCTATGGCATTCACGGTAATTCCACGCGAGGCCACCTCGCGCGCCAGCGATTTTGTCAGTCCGATCAGTCCGGCCTTGGAGGCCGCGTAATTCACCTGGCCGGCCTGGCCGGCGCGGCCCACAACGCTGGCCATGTTGATGATTCTTCCCCAACGGTTCTTGATCATCGGACGCAACAGGGCCTGTGTGAGCAGAAATGGCCCGGTCAGATTGATGGCCAGAACGAGGTCCCACTCTGCCCGCTTCATGCTCATCATCAGATTGTCGCGGGTGATGCCGGCGTTGTTGACCAGAATTTCTACTTTGCTGAAGCGCTCGAGGATCGCTTTGGCCCCGGCCTCAATCGACTCCTGGCTGGAGACATCCAGCCGGAAGGCCGCAGCCGTGCCGCCCAGCGCCTCGATCTCCTTGGCCACCTGCGCCAGCTTTTCTTCGTTGATGTCCGCCACGGCCAGCGTGGCCCCGGCTCGCGCCAGCTCCAGAGCAACAGCTCGCCCGATTCCCTGCGCAGCCCCGGTTACCAGCGCAATTCTTCCCTGCAAATCCGCCATATTGTTTTTGACCTCCGCGCGCACATTTCAGCGCCCTTTCATTCCAGATTATAAATGGACAATGTTGACTGTTCGCAGCAGGCAGTAATCACCCCGATGGCGTGGCCACCACCGTCACGGGCCGCGCCACCATGGCCGGGAGCACCAGCTCCGCCGGCCACACATAAACTGCCAGTTGGCGCGAGTAGTGCAACACTGGCTTCTGGTCCGGCAGCCGCAGCCCGAGCACAGCGGCCAGATCGTTCTGCTCAATCTCCGCCTCTGCCTCCTCGAGCGGCCAGGAGGAGTGGTGCAGGTTGGCCTGGATGGGCTGCCCATCGCGATTCGTCGAGAACAGGCAATAACGCTCGATCAGGAAGTGCTCTAGCGTGCCGGGGCGGCTCTCCGCCAGCTTCCGCGATGGGCCCAATCCGCGGTAGCGCGCCTTGAAGACCACCCCCGCAAATCGCCTGCGGCTATAAAACGCAAACTCCCGCTCCGTGCGCTGTTCCATACGCATCTTTGCCCAGTGGTAGGGCAGGCGATAGAAGGCGCGCCCCGCCGCCACGGCCAGCAGGTTGCTCGAATCCAGCGAGAGACAGACCACCCCATGCGTTCCGGTCCGCTCTTCGCGGACGTAGGTGCGCAAACTCAGGTCGGGAAAGCTGCGCGCCCCGGGAATCGGAGGCATGCCGCGAACCCTGACCCGGTCCATTCGGAAGGGCATGATCCCCAGCCAGGCGGAGCCCTGAAAGGTGTCCACCAGCAGGCCCTCGGGCAGCAGCGGCGCAAGCGACGAAGCCGGGACCGGCCAGTGCGCGAAGAGCAAGTTGTTCCACTGCTGCGAGGTCAGCCAGCGGCCTGAAGGCGTGGGATGCGACTCGCTTGACTTGCGTATCGGATACTCCCTCATGGCCCGGTTGCTCCCTATACTCCCTGTGGCTGTTGCTTCGTCTGTTCTGATCAATGCCTGGAGCAGAATCGCGAGCGCAAGCCGCAGTCCGCCCCCATGCCGTATTCTGTTCGCGAGACCTCAGAATGTCCAGTGAATCTATTATGCCCCCCGGAGCCCGCAACCAGACGGAAGTCTTCGCCATCCACGGCGCCGACCCTGAAGTGCTGGCCTACGCCATGGCCAGGTACTCCCGCTCAGCGCTCTCCATGCGCGAGTCGCTGGCGGAGATCAGCACACAACGCGCCGAGCAGTTTCTCAACACCTTTTATTTTCAGTATGGCCACCGCTCCATCGCCGACCTGGCCCACGTCGCTATGTCCGTGGAAAGGCTCAGCCTGCTGGCCGCCATCGCGCTGGTTGACGAGCAGCGGTGGGATGGCCAGGAGCGATCCACACGCTACCAAAACTTTCTCAAATCAGGCTGGTATTTCCCGGATTTTAGCGCGGATTCCGCGTCGGCCCTGCTTTATTCCGAAACCATAACGAGCCTGTTTGGCGCCTACAAGCGTGTCAATGAAGCGGTTTTTAATGCGTTGCGCCGGCGTGTTGACTGTCCGGATGGCATGAAACCCGAGGCCTACGAGCGCACCCTCAAGGCCCGCGCCTTTGACGTGGCCCGCTACCTGCTGCCCTTGGCCACCAACACCTCGCTGGGCCAGATTGTGAATGCGCGGACGCTGGAAACCCAGGTTTCGCGGCTGCTCTCCCACCCCGCTGCCGAGGTCAGAGATTTGGGGTTCAAGCTCCGCGAAGCCGCCACCGGCCCAGCCTGGAATGTCAACGCCCAGGCCGGCGCTGCATTTGTTGAAAAGCTGGCGGCGTCTGATGCGAAGTTGGCCGCCGAAGCTGGCCAACTGCTTACCCGTGAGATCCACTCTGCTCCCACCCTGGTCAAATATGCCCAACCCAACGATTACGAGATTCAGACCCGCGCCGAACTAACCCAGGCCGCCGCCGAGCTTTTGAACGCTCTGCCACTCGCAGGGTCGCTGCCACACGAGGTGGTCGATCTTGTCGAGTACGCCGAATCGCTCGAAGTCGAAGTGGCGACAACTCTGCTTTACTCGGTCTCGCACTATCCCTACCGGCAGATTCGCGATTTGGTTGCCGGGCTGACTGAGGCCCGTGTGGCGGAGATTATCGAGCTGGGTCTGCGCCATCGCGGCAAACACGACGAAGCGCTGCGCGCCTTCCACGCCGGGGCAGCTTTGCGCTTTGACATACTGATGGACATTGGCGGCTTCCGCGACATGCACCGCCATCGCCGCTGCACGCAGATCATCCAGCCGTTTACCACCCAACACGACTACGAGACGCCCGCCTGCGGCGACCTTGGCCCAGAGGTGAACATTCTCGATGAGGCTGGCGTTTTGGCCGATTACAACACTGCCATCAAAGCCGCTCACTCCGCCAGCGCACGGATTGCAGTCAGCCAGTCTCCCGAGGCCGCGCAGTCCGCTCTCTATCTGTTGCCGCTGGCAACGCGCGTCCGGAGCCTCTTCAAGATGGACTTCGCCGAGGCGCAATACATCATCGAACTGCGCTCGGGCCCTGCCGGCCACTTCAGCTACCGCCGCGTCGCCTGGGAGATGTATTTGGCCCTCCAGCGTCAGCATCCGACGCTGGCAAAGCACATTCGCGCGACTGATTTCACTCAGCCGATTGATTTGTTGAAACGATAGCCTCAAACTCAGCCCACCGGCTCCAGATGCGCGGTAAAGTGCCTCAGGAAGGGCGCTTCATAGGTCAGCTGCATCCCTCTGATCTTTTCGCGCCGTGCGAAGACCTGCAAGATGATCTCCACCACGTAATCGATGTGGCTCTGCGTGTAAACGCGGCGTGGAATGGCCAGCCGCACCAGCTCCATCTGCGCCGCCGCGCCGAACATCAGGCTGCCGATCTCGACAGACCGGATGCCGCCTTCCAGATACAGTTCAGCAGCCAGCGCCACGCCGGGAAACTGATCGGCCGGAATGTGCGGCAAAAAAGCCTTGGCGTCGAGATAGATGGCATGGCCGCCGGGCGGCTGCACAATCGGCACGCCGTGCTCGGCAATGTGGTCGCCCAGGTAAGCCGTGGAGGCAATCCGATAACGCAGGTAGTCCTCCTGCAACGACTCTTGGATGCCCACCGCGACCGCCTCCAAATCGCGCCCGGCAAGCCCGCCATAAGTGGGATAGCCCTCGGTCAGAATCAGCAGATTTTTCTCCTGGCGGGCCAGGATGTCGTCGTTGGTGCACAAGAATCCGCCGATGTTGGCCATGCCGTCTTTCTTGGCGCTCATGGTGCAGCCGTCTCCCAGCGCGAACATTTCCTGAGCGATTTGTTTGGGCGTCTTTCCGGCGTAGCCCGGCTCGCGCAGTTTGATAAACCATGCATTCTCGGCAAAACGGCAGGCATCGAAGTAGAGCGGAATTTCATGATGATGGCAGACTGCGGCCACCGCCCGCACATTCTCCATGGAGACAGGCTGCCCGCCGCCGGAGTTGTTGGTTACCGTGAGCATAACCAGCGGAATGCGGTCGCGGCCCACGCGAGCGATCAGCGCCTCCAACGCCGCAACGTCCATGTTGCCCTTGAAGGGAAGGCGCTTCTCCGGCTGCCGCGCCTCAGGCAGCAGCAGGTCAACGGCCTCGGCCCCGACGGCCTCGACATTGGCGCGGGTGGTATCGAAGTGCGTATTGTTCGGTACCACGTCGCCCGGCTTGCACATGACCTTGAACAAAATGCGTTCCGCGGCTCGTCCCTGGTGGGTGGGAATGACGTGTGTATAGCCGACGATGCTCTGCACGGAGTCTTTGAAATGATCGAAGCTGCGGCTGCCGGCGTAGCTCTCATCGCCCTCCATCACCGCCGCCCACTGATGTGTGGACATGGCGCCCGTGCCGGAATCGGTAAGCAGGTCGATCAGCACATCATCAGCATGGAGCAGAAAAAGATTGTAGTGCGCGGCGCCCAACAGGCCCTCCCGCTCCTCGCGGGTGGTCCAGCGGATGGGTTCAACGCTCTTGATGCGAAAAGGCTCGAAGATGGTCTTGATCGGCATGGAAAAACTCCTGCGATAATGCGAGTACATTTTAGCAGCGCCCACCCTACAGCCTGCAGACCCACTGGCGCGTAAGCGCCGTCTGCCCCACCGCAGGTGGCTGCTAGAATCTTCTGGGAGTGGTCTTTATGAGCGTAAGCGCCCTCTATCCCGGAACCTTTGACCCGCCGACCAACGGCCACCTCGACCTGATCGAGCGCGGGGCCAAGCTCTTTGACCGCCTCATCGTCGCCATTCTCAATAATCCGGGGAAAAACCCCCTGTTTACTGTCGAGGAGCGGGTGGAGATGCTAAAGGAATCGACCGCCGTGTTGAAAAACGTTTCGGTGGCCACATTCGACGGGCTGATGGTGGAGTTCGCGCGCAAGCAGGGGGCCAAAGCGGTGCTGCGCGGCATCCGCGCCATCAGCGACTACGAATACGAGTTCCAGATGGCGTTGATGAACCGGCGCCTGGCCCCGGAGATCGAGACTGTCTTCCTGCAACCGGCTGGCCGCTATTCGTTTGTCAGCTCACGAATGCTAAAGGACGTCGTCAGCTTTGGCGGCGATGTGAGCGGCCTGGTGCCACCCAACGTGCTCAAGCGGCTGCGCGGGCGCATCGGGAATAGCTAACGCAGAAATCCCAGGCCTCGACAATGAAACCTGGGATTTTCTGTGAACAGCTCTTTGAAGTTTGCCTCAAGGATTATCGAACCACTTCAAGAACGACCTCGATATCCAGGTGACGCGTGCTTCCCGGCACATCCAGCGATCCCAGCATCACCGGCTTACCCGGAGTCAGCAGCGCGGTACAATCCAAATTTGCCTGCCGAATCACCGGATCGCCCCTGCCCACAGTCGATTGTTCCTCCGAGACGCCGGTCTGATCCACAGTCGAATTTACCCGCACACCTGCTGCGGATTCTTTCAAGCGCACGTAGATGGTGAGTCCAACATCCTGATACTGGATTTGCGCTGGCGCCAGACTCGCCGGATTGGAAGATTCCGTTGCGATGGGAACCTTGCTGCCTAGCTTAATTTTTCCTTGTTCGCCTGCATTGACGGTCAGGGAATAATGCTGCGTTCCGAGATGCTTGACGCCGTTCATTTCCGTGATCGTGTAGGTTAGCCGGTAGGTGGTTTGCGCCGGCTCGATCTTCATTTCGCTTGCCTTGGGCGCGGGCGTTTCCGTCTGAGCTACGACTCCCGCACAGCCGCAACTCAGCAGCAATGCGATACCCAGAACTCCGATTGTACGTTTCATGGCTTTTCCTTTCACTCAGTGATTTGATCTGATTTGTGATCTTCATTGCCGGATTGCTCAACAAACTTTCGAAACTCCGCCTCGCTCTCCGCTTCCTTCCTGGCTCGCATCTCAGGGTTCAACATGGCCATCAATTGCGGATCGCCTGTATGAACGGCGCGCAGCAGCAGCTTTTCTTCGTTGGTCAGAGGCGCCTCCGGAGCAGGATGGCTGGGAGCGCGCATTTCGCGGAGAAGCAAGACGTCTTCCGCGCTGATCGTGTTTGCCTTACGCTTCGGCGCAGCGGTTCGGGCCGGTGCGATGGGTTCATGCGGCAGAAGAGAGGCAACTTGCATGTCTTTTTCCGGCCTGTTCGCCGACGGAGAATCTGCTGGAACGGCAGAGTGCCGCGCCTGTGTCAATGGATGCTCGTGACGATGGATTGCCGTGAATGCAACAAACAGTGAGACGGCGATCATGGACGCCAAAGCCACACTCCACGCCCATCGCGGAATTGCGACAGAAGGATATGACTCACGCTCCTCAATCGCAGCCAGGATGCGCCGCTCCATTCCCGGCGAGGCCTCTGCGCCCCTCAAGCCCTCCAGTACCTTACCAATGGCATCTTCGGCATTCTTCATCACTCGCCTCCTTTGGCTTCAAGCCTTTCGCGCAGCCGCGTTCGCGCGCGAAAAAGCAAGGCTCGAACCGCGGACTCGCTCCTGCCCAAAGCCCGAGCCATCTCCGCTGTGCCGAGCTCCTCAACGGCGGAAAGCAGCAGAACGTTGCACTCCGCTTTGGGCAGTCTATCCATCTCGCGCAAAACCGCCTTCATGCGTTGCGCTTCGGACAGTCTCTTGTCGGCCGGCGCCGTGTTCGCGGCCAAACTCTCCGCGAAGCTCTCATCCATCTGCATGGGCTGGATGCGGCGTCTGCGGTCCAGTGCCAGATTCCACGCAATGCGAACCAGCCATACACGCATATCGCGTATTGTCAGTAGAGACCGGCGTCGCTCGATTACGCGCACAAAGACGTCCTGCACCACATCCTCTGCCTCGGCGCGACTGCGCAGAACGGAGTGAGCCACGCGGAAGAGAAGCCGGGAGTAGGTCTCCACGAGTGCAGCGACGTCGATCTCCGGCTGCGCGATCTCCGTGGAAAACAAAACCAAGCTGCCTCCTGCAACCGATGCCATAAGCCCCTGCTATCCAGACAGACGCCCCACCGGGGTATTTGCTCGACTATATTTCAAAAAGCCTAACGGCTGATTTTTTCGCTGCCATTTTGCTCCAGCCCCAAAATCTGTAAAAATAGAAAGTATGATGACGACCGCAAGCTCTACTTCCCAAGTCTTTACCGGCCGGATTGGCCGGATCGAGGTTTCCGCGACCATGGCCGTGGCCGCCGAGGCCGCCAAGCAGCGAGCCCAGGGCGTTAACCTCGTCGATTTCGGCGCGGGCGAGCCGCACTTCAACACGCCGCAGCACATCAAGGACGCGGCCATTGCCGCCATCAACGCCAACTTCACCCGCTACACGGTCGTGCCGGGCATTCCCGAGGTGCGCAAGGCCATCGTCGAGCGCCACGCCGCTGACTTCGGCTCCGACTACGCGATTGACGAGGCCATCTTCACCACCGGCGGCAAGCATGCCCTCTTCGACGCCATTCAGATTCTTGTTGACCACGGCGACGAGGTGATTCTGCCCGTCCCGTACTGGGTCAGCTTTGCGGACATCATCCAGTACGCCGGCGGCAAGGTGATCTTTCTCAAGACAAAAGAGGCGGAGAACTTTCGCATTACGGCGGAGGCTATCGAAAAGGCCGTCACGCCCAAGACCAAAGCCATCATTCTCAATTCGCCGTCGAATCCGGCAGGCTCGGTGGTCTCGGCGGAGGACCTGGAGCGAATCGTCCGCCTAGCCCACGAGCGCAAGATTTTCCTGCTGCTGGACGAGTGCTACGTATACCTGAACTATGCCGGCAAGCCGGTCAGCGGCGGCTCGTTTACCTGGGCCAAGGAGCACATTGTCATCCTCGGCTCGCTCTCTAAAACCTATGCGATGACCGGCTGGCGGGCGGGCTTTGCGCTGGCCTCGAAGTCTGTCACGGCCAACCTCAGCAAGCTGCAGTCGCAATCGACCTCGAACGCCACCAGCTTTGTGCAGAAGGCCGCCATTGCCGCACTGACCAGCTCGCAGGAGTGCGTCAGCGAGTTCCGCGCCGAGTTCATCGGCCTGCGGGACTACATTCTGGCCAAGCTGGCCGAGATTCCCGGCATCACCTGCACCAAGCCCGAGGGAGCGTTTTATGTCTACCCCAACATCAGCGCCTTTTTGGGCAAGGGCGGCATCAAAACGGCAACCGAGTTGGCCACGCGGCTGCTCCACGAGGCTCATGTGGTCACTGTCCCCGGCGAGGCCTTCGGTACGGCCGAGCACATCCGCGTCTCCTATCCGGTGACCCGGCAGAATATCGACGAGGGCACGCGGCGCATGGGAGAATTTCTGGCCAAACTGGTGTAGACCGGTCGGGGCAGCCCGTTTTTCCTGGAAAGGCGCCGGCCGTGTATTTTGCGCGAATTCCTCCCGTTTTCAGCAGGTGGGATGGCTTTTTCTAAAAAGTATCACTCACCCCTGTGCAAACGTATCGTTAGTCGGGTAGGATGGGTTTTCGATGACGAAGCCCATGGATTTCCGCCCCGTAATTCTAGCCGGAGGCAGCGGTACGCGCTTCTGGCCCCGCTCCCGCCGCGCCCACGCCAAGCAGGTACTTGCCCTTGACGGCGAACGCTCCATGATCCAGCAGACTGTCGAACGGCTCAAGCCGCTGGCCGGCCTGGATAAGACCTGGATCATTACCAACGAATTCCTGGCCCAGGAGATCGCCGGCCAGTTGAAGGGCATCCCCGCCGGGCAGATCGTCCAGGAGCCGGTGGCCCGCAATACCGCTCCGGCCTGCGGACTGGCCGCCTTCCTGATCGAGCGCCAGAACCCCGAGGCGGTGCTAGGCGTTTTCCCCTCCGACCATGTGATTGCCGACGAGCCGCGCTTCACTAAAGCGCTGCAAAAAGGTATTGCCGTGGCCGCTGGCGGAGACAATATCGTGGTACTGGGCATTGAGCCGACACGCGCCGAAACCGGCTACGGCTACATCGAGACCACCGACTATACCCGCGACGACTCCGCCCTGCATGTGCGGCGCTTCATCGAGAAGCCCAACCAGAACCGCGCCGAGGATTTTGTGGCCGCGGGCAACTACTTCTGGAACTCGGGCATATTTCTGTGGTCGGCGCGGACGCTGGCCAACGCTGTGCGCGAGCATCTGCCGGAGACCGCTCCGCTGCTGGAGACCATCGCCGCAGCTTACGGCACGCCCCAGTTTGATGAGGTCTTTCGCGCGGTCTATCCCAAGTGCGAGAACATCAGCGTGGATTATGCCGTGCTCGAGCCGCGCTCGGCCAAGGGCGAGCATTTGTCGCATCTGTACTGTATCCGGGCGGAATTTAGCTGGAACGACCTGGGCTCCTGGGCCTCGCTCTACGAGTACCAGATCGAGACCCGCCTTCGCGGCGACGCCGAAGGCAACGTGGCCGACACCAACGGCCACACGGCTCTGGACGCGGTCAACAACTATATCTACAGCCCGCACAAGTTTGTGGCGCTGGTGGGCGTCAAGGACCTGGTCATCGTGGACACCGAGGATGCGCTGCTGATCGCCCGCCGCGACCACTCGCAGGATGTGGGCAAGATTGTGAAGGAACTGGGGCTAAACGGGCGGACGGAGCTGATCTGAGGCGACAATCTATCTTCCAATATTGAGACTTGGAAGTCGAATTCGGATGTTTTGCAGGTTGGCAAAGATTGCTAATCGTGATACGCTATCCTTCAGTTCCCCTCTTCATAAGGAGAACTAGGAAAAGCCCCATGCCGACACGCAATGTGAATCTGACCCAGGAACTTGACCGCTTCGTTCTATCGCGAGTGAAGAGCGGGCGCTTTGAGAACGCCAGCGAGGTGGTGCGCGCCGGACTGCGGACTCTGGAGCGCGAGGAGCGGCTCTACGAGGCCAAGCTGAAGGCGTTGCGAGCAGCCATCGACGAGGGCGATGCCAGCGGCGTTGCCGAGGGCGATGTTTTTGCGCAGGTGCGTGAAGCGCTCCATCTGTCCGCGAACCCGAGCTAGCCATGGCTACATTGCTCTTTCCCCGCAGCGCCAAAGCGGACTTGCTGAACATCGGCGCCTACACTCTTCAAACCTGGGGCATTGTGCAGGCCGAATGGTATATCAGCGACTTGGAGCGGTGCGCTAAGCAGCTTGCCGGAAATCCGTCGCTGGGTCGTCGCTGCGAGTGGATTCGCACCGGCCTTTATCGCTTTGAATAAGGACGCCATGTATTGTTTTACCGGCGTCAGAAAGGCGGCATCCTCGTTTCACGTATCTTGCATCAAAGTATGCTGCCAGACCAGCAACCGTTCGAGGATTTGCCCCCAGACGCATGAACCCTCGCCGCCATCCTTTACCCTAATCTTCAGGGAGCAATCATCTAAATTATGCCTCACCCGCAGATAAAGTTCGGCACCGACGGCTGGCGGGCGGTCATCGCCGATGACTTTACCTTTGCCAACGTGCGCATCGCCGCCGAGGCCATTGCCGCTTATATCCACGCCAAGGAAGACCCAAAGAAGGGCCTGTGCATCGGCTACGACACACGCTTCGGATCAAAAGCATTTGCGCGGACCTGCGCTGAAGTAGCGGCCGCAACCGGCATCCCAGTGCTGTTTGCTAACGCCATCACGCCTACTCCGGCACTCAGCTTCGGCGTGCACGAGCGCAAGGCCGCCGGCGGAATCATGATTACCAGCTCGCACAACCCAGCGGAGTGGAATGGCGTGAAGTACAAAGGCTGGTACGGCGGCTCCGGCAAACCTTCCATCATGGCGGAGATCGAATCTTATTTGGGAAAGCCCATCCCACGCGCCGCGCAGCCCGCGCCGATTCAGGAGGTCGATTTTTTACCGACGTACCTCAAATCCATCGAGAACTTTACCAGCCTCGACGCGCTGACAAAATCCGGCATGAAGTTCTGCGTCGACTCGATGTACGGCGCGGGCGGGACACTCATCTCCGACATCTTCACTCGCCTTGGCGTCATGCACGTGCAGATTCACGGCAACGCCGATCCACTCTTTGGCGGCATTCACCCCGAGCCTATCGAGCCGCACATTCGCGCGCTGGGCGAAGCGGTGGTGGCCAACGGCTGTCAGGCCGGTCTAGCCACCGATGGCGACGCGGACCGCATCGGCGCGACCGATGAACACGGCGAGTTTGTCGATCCGCATAAGATCTACTGCGTGCTGCTCAGTTGGGTGCTCAAGCATCACAATGACTGGCCCGGCGCCGTCACTCGCGCCTTCAACACCACCAAAATGCTGGACCGCATCTGCAAGAAGCATGGGCGCGAGCTGATCGAGCACGGCATCGGCTTCAAGTTTGTCTGCGACCTCATGCTGGAGCGGGAGATTCTGATGGGCGGCGAGGAATCGGGAGGAATCGGTTTTCAGCGCCATCTGCCGGAGCGCGACGGCCTGCTCAATTCGCTGCTGCTGGCTAACGTGATGGCCGAGGAAGGCAAGACGCTGGGCCATCTGGTCGCCGATCTGCAAGCCGAGTACGGCGAGCACCAGTACGGACGCATCGATCTGCAGATTCCCGAAGAGATCAAGAGCGGCGCGATTGCCAGGGCGAAGGCACTTGAAGTCGGCAATCCTGCCTTCGCTGGAATGCCGATTCTGCGCCAGGAGACTCTGGATGGCGTGAAGTTTTTCCTGGACAACCCTGAAGCGAAGAATAAGCCCAACGCCGCCGAGAGCTGGTTGCTGCTGCGCGTCAGCGGAACCGAGCCGCTGATGCGCATCTACTGCGAGTCCTGCTCGAAGGAGTCCGTGGCCAAGCTGCTGGAGTCGGCGCGGAGGTTTGCACTGGGCAAATAAGTCTCGAAAAAGTCTGCAAAGGCAAAATTTGGGGTAAAAACCAGTTTTTTCCGGTCATTTTCGGAGGCCAAATCTCATGATGTGGGAGAATTTTGGCCAAAATCTTATCCACATGCGTTGATTCTAAAGAGGTTAGAAATTATCTGCAAGGTTTCTGGGGGAATTTATACCCCCCTGGGGTATAGGGGGGGTGGGGGGCACCTGCGGTGCGGCCAGTCGCTCGCTACCCGCTCGCACGGGCTTCCGTGACTCGACTGCTATGATTGTGCGCCAATAGAAGGAAATTATCTGCAAGGACTGGCCGTCCAGGCGGGCGGCGCTTGCGCGGCACCTGCGGTGCGGCAGACGCGCTTCGCGCCATGGGTATTCCTAGCTTCTTTATCGGTGCGTTTTTACGCAATCACCGCAACTTTGGCGCGTTTGCCCAAGCGAACAACCACACGGCCTGGTATCTTGGTGAGATAAACCCTTATTTTGTCATCAGTAATATCCCCTGACCAATGGACAGCATGCTCAGCAATCTTACGATTTGCTTCACTGACACTGGCCGCCAGTCCCATCTGTACCAATAATTTGCGAATCAGCAATTCACCCCTCATTTTCCCCGCCACATCGTTATATACGACGGCAACCTCCTCGAGATTTTCCGCTGTCTCCTTCTGCTGGAACATGCGTGCCCAGTTCTCGTCCGCGCTAGCAGCGGCGGCTTCGCCGTGGAAGCCGGCGGTGATGGTGCGGGCCAGGCGCTTCTTTACTTCCATGGGATGCAGCTTGCCGGCAGAGACTTCAGCCTGGAGCGCGTCAACTTCCGATTGCTTAAGGTCGGTGAGGAAGACCCAGTACTTCCACATCAAATCGTCGTTGATGCTCATCAGCTTGCCGTACATCTCGGAGGGGGGCTCGTTGATGCCGATGGCGTTGCCAAATGATTTGGACATCTTCTGCATGCCGTCGAGGCCTTCGAGGATGGGCGTCATGAGGACGATCTGCGGTTTCTGGCCGTAGTGGCGCTGCAGCTCGCGTCCGCAGAGCAGGTTGAACTTCTGGTCGGTGCCGCCCAGCTCGACGTCGCACTGGAGGGCCACCGAGTCGTAGCCCTGCATCACCGGGTAGAGCAGCTCGTGGAGGCTGATGGGCTGCTCGGCCTGGAAGCGGGTGTGAAACTCGTCGCGCTCCAGCATTTGAGAGACGGTGAAGTGGGAGGTGACGCGGATGGTTCCCTCGTAGCCCAGCTTGCCGAGCCACTCGGAGTTGTAGCGGACCTCGGTGGCTTTTTCGTCGAGAATCTTGAAGACCTGCGCCTTGTAGGTTTCGGCGTTGGCATCGATTTGTTCCCGTGTCAGCGGCTTGCGGGTGACGTTGCGGCCAGTGGGGTCGCCAATGAGCGAGGTAAAGTCGCCCACCAAAAAGATGACCTGGTGGCCGAGCTGCTGGAAGTGGCGCAGCTTGCGCATCAGCACGGTGTGGCCCAGATGCAGGTCGGGCGCGGTGGGGTCAAAGCCGGCTTTGACGCGCAGTGGGCGCCCGGTTTTGCGGCTCTCTTCGAGGCGCTCTCTCAGGTCGGCGACGCGGATGATCTCCGCCGCGCCTTTCTGGAGCAGGTCCATCTGTTCGTCTACGGGCAGAAAGGGGTTCATGTTGTCTATCAGTATAAAGTGGGATTGGCGCCCCGCCGGAGTTTTGTTGCTTCAGAGCATGAATCCGGAGCAAATATTTTCGCCATGTTTCGATTCCTGCATCGATTCGACAAATACAAGACAGTTCAATCGCGTGAGCAGATCCTTTTGCCGCTCAGGGCGCGCTCATGTACGGCAGCGCGAGGCCGCAGGTAACGGACGCAAGCGGGAGAGCCGCCTTAAAAAACGCCTGCCAGGCAGAGTTCGGAGGAACGCGGATGATCCTGCCCTTCGCCGTAGTCGGTCAGCACGACGGGGGAGAGCGTAATGACCGGACATTGCGCGAAAGCCAGCACTTTATAAACGACACCGGCGCGAGAGACGGCGGCAAAGTGAGAGGCGCCGTGCGCGCCGATCACGATCAGGCTGGCGTGCTGCGCTCTGCCCTGATAAAGCAACTCCTCAGTGGGATCGCCGAGCACGGCTCTGGTTCGCACGCCGATCTTATGTTGCAGATCAGGCGGGATTAGAGAGGACAGTTCGGCCTCGACTTGTTCGAGAGTGCGGCCGGCGAGAATTTCTTCGCAATCCTGAGGCGGGATTACATGTTGCAGGATCAGGTTGGCCTTGTGACGGGCCGCCAACTCTGCCGCGAACTGGACCACGGCATAATCGGACCGGTGCGTGCCAACCGAGCACAGGATAGTGCGAGTGGAAACATGGCGATAGGCGCCCTCGATCACGTTGGGACCGACAATGTTGACCGGTACGGGGGAGTTGCGCAACACCTCCTCTGCGACGGAGCCGACTAGCAGCTTGCCGATGGGACCGGGAGAATGAGTGCCCATGACGACCCGATCAACCCTCCGCTCGCGCAGGAAGGCGAGGATTTGTTCGGCAGCAAATCCAGGACGAACGACGATGCTGCTGTGGATGCCGCGATCGCGTGCGCGTTGGGCAAGATGCTCAAGATGTTGCTCCTCGGTGCGGGCAGTGTCGCAGTCGTAGCATTGTGCTGGCAAGACCTTTGCTGCTGCCGCATCTAAACAACCATAGGCATGAAGAATAATGATCTCCGCGCCAAACTCCACGGCCTGAGACAGGGCAAAGGCAAAAGCTTTCTCATTGGCGGGAAACTCGGTGGCGAAGAGGATGGTGGAGGGTTTACTCCACCCTGGCTTGATGGGGGCAGCCATGGTAACCTCCTGAATTGGACCTTCCGAAGTAATGCGCCTGACTGGACTTCAAGGTAAATGTGAACGGCAACGAACGAGAGGCTCACAGAAAAGACAAACGCGACGACCGCGTTAATTCCAAGCTAGCGCGCAGGGCTGGGCGCTCATAGACAAAATGGAGACCCAATCGTTCATTCCATTTTTTTAGTGTTCTCTGAGAACACATTGTGACCATACACGTTCCACAACTATTGACGAAGCGCGGCGAAAAAGGAAGTGCGATTTTGCTCACTTAAGTGAAAAATGGTGTTAAAAGTTTGTATTTGCAGCGAAGCTGGTGCATTGACAACCCATTCTCCAGGAACCGGCCTCTTGAAAGCCAAGAATCTTGTGATTCAAGGGCCGGATCAACGGCTCAGTAGCCGGCAGCCTTGCCGTAATGACTGCGGTGGTCCTGGCCGGCTTCGAGCTCGCTGGTTTTGGGATCCACGGCGATGCACTCGCCGTTAGACCAATGGCCGTGACTGATGCTGAGATCGTAGCCCATGGCGCGGAGAGCAGCCAGGGTCGCGGGCGGGAAGCCCGGTTCCAGATAGAGCTTGTCCGGCAGGTACTGGTGGTGAAAGCGGGGCGCATCAACGGCTTGCTGGATGTTGAGTCCGCCTTCAGTGGCAGAGAGAAAGATGTTGGCAACGGTGGAGATGATGCGCGCGCCGCCGGGCGAGCCGAGCACGTAGCGCAGCTTGCCGTTCTCGAGTACGATGGTGGGGGTCATGGCGCTCAGGGGACGCTTGCCGGGAGCGATGGCGTCGGCCGGGCCTTGGATAAGGCCATACAAATTGGGTGTGCCGGGCTTGACGGTAAAATCGTCCATCTCGTCGTTGAGCAGAAAGCCCAGCGAACCGGACGTGACGTGGGAGCCGAAGGAGTTGTTGAGGGTGGTGGTGACGGCGACGGCGTTGCCCTCGCTATCGACCACCGAATAGTGAGTGGTATCAGGCGATTCGGCACGCCGACCAGCGGTTTTGGGCGCGGGAGGTAAAAAACCCTCAGGGCGGCGGAGCGTGGCGCTGGGGCTGGCCGCGTGGGGGTCGATGGTAGCGCGCCAGGCGGCGGCGTAGTTCTTGGATGTTAGCTCGGCTGTTGGGATGCTGTTGTAGTCCGGGTCGCCGAGGTACTCGGCGCGATCCATATAGGCGCGGCGAAAGGCTTCGACGATTAAGTGCATCGACGCGGGGCTGCGGTCGCCAAGCTTGGCCAGGTCGAAGCCTTCAAGAATGTTGAGGACGCTGAGCAGCACGATTCCCCCCGAAGAGGGCGGCGGGGCGCTGATGACGGTGTAGTCGTGGAAGCTGCCAACGATGGGAGCGCGCTCGACGACGGTGTATGCGGCCAGGTCTTCGAGGGTGAGCAGCGCGCCGCCCTTGTGGAGATCGGCGACCAGCTCACGAGCCATCTTGCCGCGGTAAAAATCCTCAGGGTTGGCGGCGATGCGCTGGAGGGTGAGGGCCAGCTCAGGCTGCTTGAAGGTCTCGCCCTCCTTGTAGAGTTGCCCGTTGCGCTGGAAGATGCGCTTCGAGTCGGGGAAGCGAGCCAGGTCCGGATCGCTGAGTTCATGGGCCTCTTCGGCGGTGAGTTGAAAGCCCTCGGAGGCCAGCCGGATGGCCGGAGCGATGACGCGGCGCAGGCCGAGCTTGCCGTAGTGGCACTCGGCGTAAACCAGGCCGGCCACCGAGCCGGGCGTGGCGATGGAGCGGTAGCCGAGAAGGCTGGAGTTGGGAATGACTTTGCCCGAGGCGTCCTGGTACATAGTTTCGGTGGCATGGAGCGGGGCTTTCTCGCGGAAGTCGATGAAAGTGATTTTTCCGTCGTGGGCGCGCAGCAGAAGAAAGCCGCCGCCGCCTAGATTGCCGGCCGCCGGATGCACTACGGCCAGGGCAAAGCCGGTCGCCACGGCAGCGTCCACGGCGTTGCCGTCGGCGCGCAGCATCTCAAGGCCCGCGTCTGATGCCAGGTGATGAACGCTGACCACCATGCCGTGCCGCGCACGCACCGGCTGCTCGGCAAGATAGGGAAGCGCGCTTGTCGCGCCCTGCTGGGCGGTGGCGAGCGCGGCGGGAATGAAGATTGTAACGCCAAGCAAGGCAGAAAAAAAGGAGAGAAACGGCCGTTGAATCATGTGGTGACAGGATAACGCTGCGGGCGGACGACCATGGTGTATGCTTTTCTCCAAACAACAGAAACCGAGGCCAGCTTGCAACGGCTACTTCTCCCTTTCTGACACGTGCGGCTGCTGTGTTACCGTTGCAGTACGGCGTCCCTGCGCCATGCCGGTGGATAGGCCTGTGTCGAATGCCCGCGATGGGTTGGAATCGGGGACGGTGTGCGAACTCTTAGAATGTCCCAGCAGCAGGAATTGACCTCGCCTCAACTCGCCATGAACCCTATTATCAAGCCTGAGCCCAAGCCCGTCTCCGCGCTCCCAGATGAGCCTTCGCCAGGCAAGCACGGGCCGCAGCGGATTCCGCGCTGGCTGGAGCGCGCCGAGTTGTTTTTGCGGGTACTGCTGAGGATGTATATCGGCCTGGCAATTTGCTATGCGCCTTGGTCCATATCGTTCTGGGACCAGAACCCCTTGTTTGTACAGTTTCCCGCGCTTGGAATCTACGCAGCCAACGGCGCGGTGCGCGGCTTGGTGTCGGGACTGGGGCTATTGAATCTGTGGATTGCGTTTCATGACGCGCTCCATTATCGGAAGGGATAAATGCATGAGGGAACAGGGAACAGGGAACAGGGAACAGAAAACAGGCGATGCCATACTGGCCGCAGTGATTCCCGGCAACGGAGCGCCGCCGCCACTCAAAGCCGCTCCGCTGGCTTATGAGAACCTGAGCTTTCTGAACAGCCCCGACGGACGGCTGATCCGGATTGTCTCCGAGTACATGGAGCCGTTGGCGCGCTTCCGGCGAGAAAAGATTCAGGACACTGTGGTGTTTTTCGGCTCGGCGCGATTTCGCGGGCGCGCGGAGACCGATCACGTCCTGGAGTTGCTGGAAAACACCGGGTCCAGAGAGCCAGCGCCCAGCCATGAGCAACCGGCCAAAGCCGCGGAAATTGCTGCCGGCAAAGCAACGGAGTTGCAGCTCAAGCGCGCCGCGGCGGCGGTGGAGATGGCTCGCTACTACGAGGATGCGCGGCGGCTGGCGCATTTGCTGACCGACTGGGCCAAGCAGATTCCCTCAAGGCGGAGCCGGTTTGTGGTCACATCGGGCGGCGGACCGGGCATCATGGAGGCGGCCAATCGCGGCGCGCACGAGGCCGGCGGCAAGACTATCGGCATGAACATCAGGCTGCCCTTCGAGCAGGCGCCCAACCCCTACATCACGCCCTCGCTCAACTTCGAGTTCCATTACTTTTTCATGCGCAAGCTGTGGTTTGCTTCCCTGGCTAAGGCGCTGGTGGTCTTCCCCGGCGGCTTCGGAACCCTGGATGAAATGTTCGAAGTTCTGACCCTGGCGCAGACCCGCAAGCTGGACAACAAGATGACCGTGGTTATCTACGGCTCGGAGTACTGGAAGAAGGTCTTCAATCTGGACGTGCTGGTGGATTCGGGAACCATTTCGCCCAAGGACATTGAGTTGTTCCAGTTTGCCAGCACGCCGGAACAGGCCTTTGAGATGTTGCGCAAGGGATTGACGGAGAACTACCTTGTTCCCGAGGCGGCTGCTGGCAAGCTCTCCGAGAGCCAACAGGTCTCCCCCAGCGAGGATGTGATGGCAGGCTGGGCGCTGGAGGATTTTCTGCGGCCGGAGATGGGCTAGCCGAGAACGCAGCAGCGAGCAACAACTTACGTTACCAGGTTGATTCCCTTCTGAATTGAAGCGGTATTTGCACTCCGTTACCAGGTTGATTCCCTTCTGAATTCAAGCGGTATTTGCACTCCGTTAACGCTCTGTTGATGTCGGCAACGGATACTGGCTCCAGTAATTCCACATTCCCCGTGGAATTGAGGAGCAGAATGGGCCAATCGACCATCTCGTACCTATGGCGCGAAAAGCTGGCGGCGCAAGGTTTCAGGTCTGGAGTATCGCTGCACAGCCATACCAACCAGTCGCACGAGACGCTGGACTTTCTGGCCAACTTCGGCAATCAGTACCCGGCGATGCGTCCTCTGCTTACGCGGCTTGAGCAGCGTTCGGAGCGGATGCACAAAGTGCGCATCGACTACGCGGCCAGTTACTGGACGCCGCCGATGACGCCCAAGCTGGCCTTTGACCTGGAAAGCCGCCAGATAGAAAAGCTCGATCTGGAGCCGATGGTTTCCATTACCGATCACGACAACATCACGGCTCCGATGCTGCTGCGCACCGTACCCAGCGCGCGGCGAATTCCGGTTTCGGTGGAGTGGAGCGCTCCGTATGGCAACCAGTCCTTCCATCTGGGCATCCACAACCTGCCCAGCACACGGGCCAACGAGTGGATGAAGACGCTGGCCGATTATACGGCCCATCCCAGCGACAAGCGGTTTACCGAGATTCTGCGCGCGTTGCATGAGAACCCCAATATACTGGTGGTCTTCAACCATCCCATGTGGGATCTCTACCTGATCGGCAGGGAGAAGCATCAGTTCCTGGTGAACGAGTTTCTGCAAAAGAACAGCAATTATCTGCATGCGCTGGAGCTGAACGGGCTGCGCAACTGGGACGAGAACCGGACGGTGCGGCGGCTGGCCGAGCAATGGAATATGCTGCTCATTTCCGGCGGCGACCGTCATGGCGTGGAGCCGAACGCCAACCTCAACCTGACCAATGCGGCCAGCTTCACTGAGTTTGTGCATGAGATTCGGAAAGAAAAGAAGAGCGATGTGTTGTTCATGCCGCAGTACGCCGAGCCGTGGAAGCACCGCCTGCTGCAATCGACCATCGACGCCATCCGCCACTACCCGGAATTCCCGCAAGGCTCGCGGACCTGGGATGAGCGAGTGTATCACCCGGACGCGAACGGAGTCGTCCGGCCGCTGAGCGAACTATGGCCCAATCACCAGCCGCCTCGCTTGATGAGCTTCCTGCTCGCCGCCGTGCAGTTGATGGGCACTGCTCCGGTCTCCGGCGGTCTGCGCATCGCCTGGAACGAATCGCGCCAGTTGCGCCTTGCCTTGGGCGATTAAGGCGGTTGAGTTTGCCTCAGAATCATGCGTACTGCGGGTTTTACATTCCCTTTGCGGCTCAAGCCCATTGTCTTATTGGAAATTAGACGCAATTTATGACTGATCGACCGCCGCGCGTGGCCTACTTCCCCGACTCGTTCCACGAGGTGAATGGAGTGGCGCACACCAGCCGCCACTTTGAGGCCTTTGCGCGGAAGCGTAATCTGCCTTTCCTGTGCGTTCGCGCGGGAGGCCGCGCCCAGAAGCTCCTCGAAGACGGCAATGTGTGGACGCTGGAGTTGCCGCGCGGCATTCTCTCCTTTCCCCTGGAAAAAGATTTGCGCTTCGACCCCGGTTTCCTGCGTCACATTCGGCTCATCGGCGAGGTGTTGAAGCGCTTCCAGCCCGACCTGATTCACATCACCGGCCCCAGCGATGTAGGAATACTGGGCGCCTGGCTGGCTCACCATAATGGGCTTCCGCTGGCCGCCAGTTGGCACACGAATGTTCACGAGTATGCGGCGCGGCGCTCGGGCTGGTTCCTGCGACTGTTGCCGAAGCGGCAGGCGGCGGCGACCGGAAAGAAGATCGAGAATTTCTCCATGGTTGTGCTGGCCAGATTCTATAAGCTGGCCCGCGCGCTCTTTGCGCCCAACCCCGAATTGTGCGCCTTGTTGGAGCGGCGCACGGGACGAAAGTGCCACATCATGCCGCGCGGCGTGGACGCGGAACTCTTTCATCCGGCAAAGCGCAAGCGCAAGATCGGGGACCGCGAAGCCGTGCTGGGTTTTGTCGGCCGCCTCTCGGTCGAGAAGAATGTCGCTCTGCTGGCCCAGGTGCAGCAGGAATTGGAGCGGATGGGCCTCGCGAACTTCCGATTTCTCTTCGTCGGACATGGCGCCGAGGAGAACTGGCTGCGTGAGCGGCTGCCGCGGGCCGAGTTTACCGGCGTACTGCGCGGAGAGGAACTAGCCAAGGCTTATGCCAACATGGACCTGTTCGTTTTTCCCTCGCACACCGACACCTTCGGCAACGTGGTGCTGGAAGCTCTGGCCAGCGGAGTGCCGGCCATTGTGACCCCCGACGGCGGTCCGCCGACCATCGTCCGCGACGGCCAGACCGGGCGGATTGTCCCCGATGCGGAGTTTGCCGCCGCAATCGCCGGTGTGCTGGACGACCCTGAAAAGCACGCCCAGATGAGGCTGAATGCGCGGGCCTATGCGCTTACCGCCAGTTGGGACTCGGTCTTCGAAGGCGTCTACGCGGTCTATGAGACGATGCTGCAGCTATGAAGCTGCGTCGGCCTTCATTCCCTTCTATGACTGGTTTGCTCCGCTCCCCGAGAGTGTGTTAACCTTGATTTCTGTGCCGTAGTGCGTGCATAGGGTTAGTGTGCCCGTACGGGTTTCAGGTCTCCGGGGCGGTTTCCGGGTGGGATGGGCTGGCGTAGCTCAGCTGGTAGAGCATCTGATTTGTAATCAGAGGGTCGGGGGTTCAAATCCCTTCGCCAGCTCCACTTGAGGGATGCGGGAAATCGGAGCTAAAGCGGCAAATGTTTTTGCCGGTGCTATTGATTTGGGCGCCGGACCTGTCCTCCGCGGTGATTCCACTGAGGTGCATGTCTCCGATAGGCCGGAGATACTCCGGATGGGGTTTAATGCGCTGAAGCAGGTGATGCCGTGGCGTGGTTGGGCACAGGTGGCCGAGCGGTTAATGGCAGCAGACTGTAAATCTGCCGCTCCTTGCGAGCTACGGAGGTTCGAATCCTCCCCTGTGCACCATGATTTGCGAGGCTGGTTTTGAGGGGTTGGAATGCGCCGAGTGCCGCAGCCGGGTGAGCGCAAAGGTTTGAAAAATTCCGGTTCGGATTTGGACCGGAAGTTTTGGATAGCTCTGGCGCTCTATGCGGTTTTGGCTGTGCTGGCCTGGTTTACAGTGGGAAACGGTGCGGTTCTCGTCTATGGCAGACCGGTAGAATTGCGGTTGCTTCCGCTGATCGTTATCGGCGGGATGGTATTGAAGACGGTTTTAGCCCGTCATGCGGAGAAAATACGCCGGGGCGGGGAGAAGGACAGCTTTTAGCCATTCGCTATTAGCTTTTAGCTTGATGTTGGTGAGCGGAGCGATTGCAGCCCGCGCCAGCAGGATGAAGCTAGGAGCTAGAAGCTGATAGCTAATAGCCGGTTTTTAAAAGAGAGCTGATGTAGCTCAGTTGGTAGAGCACTCCCTTGGTAAGGGAGAGGTCACCAGTTCAATCCTGGTCATCAGCTCCAGAAATTCAGCGCATAGCATACAGCTGACAGCTAGCAGTTTGTGCAATGGGCGGACGAGTTGTTGAAGTCAGCATGGGCAACATTGAAACTGATAGCTGTCGGCTGTTAGCTACAGGCTGTTTTTTGCGGGAGTAACTCAGTGGTAGAGTCACAGCCTTCCAAGCTGTTGGTCGCGGGTTCGAGTCCCGTCTCCCGCTCCATTGATTGAAACCGGCGGCAAGGTTGACGAGTGCGAGGCAGGAAATGAAGTTTGAGCAGGCAGCGATTGCCGTGCAGGATGAACAGGGATACGCCGAGCTTCATGCGCGTATCAACGCGGCCTTCGACGAGCGCGATGTGGAAGTCTTTTTGAGCCGCATGGGCCGGTCAAAGCTGCGCATTCGCGACTTTGAGGGCGCTTTGCGGCGCGGCTTGATGGGCAAAGAAGCAGCCGAGCTTTACCGGGCTTTGCCAGTCTCGGACCAGGCTTTGACCCGCGAGCGTTATCTGCAGCAGGTGGAAGCGGTGCCGCCAGAACTGCGGCAAAGGTATCTCAAGGTGTACGCCTACTATTGAGGCGAGCAACACAAGCTTTTGCGCTTTCGTTATTCAGGGGGCGCGACAGAAAAAGTTTAACGGAAGGGACGGAAGGCCATGGGCAAGGAAAAGTTTGATCGCAGCAAGCCGCACGTGAATGTAGGGACGATTGGTCACATCGATCACGGCAAGACGACGTTGACGGCGGCCATCACCAAGGTGTTGGGCAAGAACAACCCCAAGATTCTCTTCCGGTCGTTTGATTCGATCGACAACGCGCCGGAAGAGCGGGAGCGGGGCATCACCATCGCCACGGCGCACGTGGAGTACGAGACCAAGAACCGGCACTACGCGCACGTGGATTGCCCGGGCCACGCCGACTACATCAAGAACATGATTACCGGCGCGGCGCAGATGGACGGGGCGATTCTGGTTGTCGCGGCCACCGACGGGCCCATGCCGCAGACCAAGGAGCACGTGCTGCTGGCGCGCCAGGTGGGCGTTCCCTGCATGGTGGTTTTTTTGAACAAGTGCGACGCGGTGGAAGATCCGGAGCTGATCGACCTGGTGGAGATGGAAGTGCGCGAGCTTCTCTCGAAGTACCAGTTCCCCGGCGACGATGTTCCGGTAATTCGCGGCTCGGCACTGGGCGCGTTGAACGGCGAGGCGCAGTGGGAGGCCAAGGTCGAGGAGTTGATGGAGGCGGTGGACAAGTACGTTCCGCGGCCGGATCGCGCCGTGGACAAGCCCTTCCTGATGCCCATTGAGGACATTTTTTCCATCTCCGGACGCGGCACCGTGGTTACCGGGCGCATTGAGCGCGGCAAGATCAAGGTGGGCGAGGACGTGGAGATTGTGGGTTTCCGCGAGACGCGCAAGACGGTTTGCACGGGCGTGGAGATGTTCAAGAAGCAGCTCGACGAGGGCATGGCGGGCGACAACGCGGGCATCTTGCTGCGCGGCACTCCGAAAGAGGATGTGGAGCGCGGCATGGTGCTGGCCAAGCCGGGCTCGATTACGCCGCACACCCACTTCAAGGGCGAGGTGTACGTGCTCTCGAAGGAAGAGGGCGGTCGTCATACGCCGTTCTTCAAGGGCTACCGTCCGCAGTTCTACTTCAGAACGACGGACGTGACGGGAGTGGCGCAGTTGCCGGAGGGCGTGGAGATGGTGATGCCCGGCGACAACGTGCAGCTTGAAGTGGAGCTGATTACGCCGGTGGCGCTGGAAAAGGGCTTGCGCTTTGCGATCCGCGAAGGCGGGCGCACGGTGGGCGCGGGCACGGTGAGCGAGATTATCAAGTGAGCGCTGAAAAAGTGAAAGAGTGAAGAAGTGAAGAAAAGGTGAAAAAGCGAATCGGCACGAGATAGACAGTTCACTTTTTCACTAGTTCAATTCTTCACTGCAGTTGAAAGGGTTTGGAATGCGGGAAATTGTTACATTGCAATGCGAGGTGTGCAAGGAGCGGAACTACTCGACGACCAAGAACAAGAAGACGACCACTGGCCGTCTGGAGTTCAAGAAGTTTTGTAGCCGCTGCCGCAAGCATCAGTTGCACAAGGAAACGAAGTAACGACAGTGGTAAGTGAACAGTGAACAGTGGTCAGTTTGAGAGTTGGCTGGGGGAGCATAATCAGCTCACACCAGCAAAAAGTAACTGATCGCTGTCCACTGAAAACTGTTCACTGTTTTTAGGGGCGTAAGCTCAACGGCTAAACTGTCGGTCTCCAAAACCGAACTTGGGGGTTCGAATCCCTCCGCCCCTGCCAGATTGAATAGGAATGCGCAAGGCGCGACGCCCGGCGCGAAGGAAAGGCAACTATGGTGAACGGCGAAGATCGGCCGGACAAAAGGCTCATTGGCGGCGTAGCCGGGCAGTGGAATGAACTCACGCGCTTTTTGAGCAACGTGCGCGGGGAGATGAGCAAGGTGGTTACACCGACGCGCAAGGAAGTGGAATCCACAACCACGGTGGTGATCATCGCGGTGTTCATCTTTGGATTGTTCTTCTTCCTGACGGACTCGATTTTCTCCTCGGGCATGAACTGGCTTCTGCACAAGATGGGCGGGCAGTAGTGATGTTGAACCGCGAAACGAGAGCATGATGGCAGAAGACGAATTGAAACAAGCGGAACAAACTGAACAGGTCGAGCAAGCCAGAAAAGCTGATCAGTCTGAACAAGCTGTGCAGCCGGAAGAGACTGAACAGGCCGTTGAGCAGACAGAGCCGCAGGCGCAGCCGTTGCCAGTGCGCAACGAGCGCTTCAGGTGGTACATTCTGCACGCCTACTCCGGCTTTGAGCGCAAGGTGCGCGAGTCCATCCAGAGTCGCGTAGAGGCCTTCGGGCTGGGCGACCGGGTGGGCAGGGTGATGATTCCCACCGAGCAGGTGACGGAGATTGTCAACGGCAAGAAGCGCACCGTGGAGCGGGTCTTTCTGCCCGGCTACGTGCTGGTCGAGATGGAGCTGGACAACAACCTGTGGCACGTCCTGAAGGACACGCCCAAGGTGACCGGCTTTTTAGGCACGGGCGATAAGCCGGTGGCGCTGAGCGAAGAAGAAGTCAGCGGAATACTCTTCCGCTCCGAGACCGCCAAGGATAAGCCGCGGCTCAAAATCAAGTTTGAAAAGAACGAGCAGGTCCGCATTACCGACGGGCCGTTTGCCAACTTCAACGGCGTGGTGGATGAGATCAACGAAGATCGCGAGACGCTGAAGGTCATGGTGACCATCTTCGGACGCTCCACCCCGGTGGAGATGGAGTTTGGCAAAGTGGAAAAGATTGAATAGCAGCTTCTGGCTTCCAGCTCCCAGCTTCTAGCTGGCGAACCTTTCTAGCGGGCGCCGGTTGGGAACGAGCGGGTGGTTGCAACTTCAAAATTTCAAGCAGGATCAAACCAGCTAAAAGCTAGCGGCTAGAAGCTAGAAGCTGGTTGCAAAGGAACCGACACATGGCACCTCCGAAGAAGATTACGGGTTATGTCAAACTGCAGATCGAGGCCGGCAAGGCTACGCCGGCGCCGCCGGTTGGCCCCGCGCTGGGCCAGGCGCAGGTAAATATCATGGAGTTCTGCAAGCAGTTCAACGCGCGCACCTCGAACAAGGAGATGGCCGGGCTGATCATTCCTGTGGTCATCTCCGTCTATGCCGACCGCAGCTTCAGCTTTATCACCAAGACGCCGCCGGCGCCGGTGCTGCTGAAGAAGGCGGCTGGAATCGAAAAAGGCTCGGGCACGCCCAACAAGGAAAAGATCGGCAAAGTGACCGAGAAGCAGGTGCGCGAGATCGCCGTGCAGAAGATGCCAGACCTGAATGCCGCCTCCGTCGAGACGGCTATCAAGAGCATCAAGGGCACCGCCCGCTCCATGGGCATTGAAGTGGTGGCGTAAACCGCAGTTTATTTTTACGCACGAAGGCCCTCCTGCCAGGGAGGGCTTTCGTGCGTATTGGGTGCGGATCCTTGGGTTTTGGGAAATCTGGTGTTCTTGATTTTAAGCAGCGCGGCGAAACGGCTCGATCCTCGGGTGTTTCTTTTGGGATGCTTGCCACAGATCGTAATCGGTTTGCAACTCATACCAGATTTCAGCGTGGGTGCCAAACGCGGCGGAAAGGCGTAGCGACATATCGGCAGAGATGCCGGCCTTGCCGTTGAGAATGCGGGAAAGCGTTGCGCGAGAAACCCGCAAATGCTTTGCGGCAGCCGTTACGTTTGTGTCGCCCAGAAATTCCCGAAGCACTTTGCCTGGGTGTGGCGGGTTATGCATGCGCATATCATCGTCTCCTAGTGGTAATCCTGATAGTCAACGAGAATCGCGTTCTCGCCTTCAAATGTGAATGTCAAGCGCCAATTGCCGTTCACCTTCACGGACCAATGGCGCTTGAGATTGCCGCGCAAAGGGTGCAATTCCCATCCCGAAGCATCCATGTCTCTTGCCGTCTTGGCTCGATTCAACTGAAAAAGTTGAACAGACAATTTAGCGGCATGGGATGGCTGAATTCCTGCCTTGCTTCCGGAGGTGAAAAATTTCTCGATGCCGGAATGCCGGAAGCTCTTAATCATGCGTATAGTGTAGCGCGCCACTACTCAGCAGTCAAGTTATCCTCAGAATATAAAGCCTCTAAACCCTCAGAACCACCGCCCCAGGGTGACAAAGATCTTGCGGTGGCCGGCGTCGCCGACGGAGCCGCCGAAGGTGAACAGTCCGATGGGTGTATTGGCTACCAGGCCTGTGAAACCATCCTGACGGAGAATCGCATTGGTTTGCGGCGACCAGATTTCGCCGGCCTCATATGCGACGACGGCGTAGAGGCCTTGTCCCATGCCGGTAGGCAAAGCCGCGATCCTGTGCATGTAGCCGATGCGGGCCAGGTAGGTGTCGGTTCCCCGGAACTCGTCGAAGGATGAAGCGGAAAGGCGCATAGGGCCTCCCAGGGTGAACAGATAAGGCTGGGCGACGCTGGCGCGCAAGTAGGAGTTGACCTCCCCGCTCAGCCCGAAGAGGTTCACTTCTCTCCAGGAGCGGGTTGCGCTGAAGTTGAGCTTAACCAGCGGCGCGTTCGAGCTTGCCACGGCATGGTAAAGCGCGCCGGCCGAGACCATGAGGCGAAATCCGTTGGGCGAGACGGCGCCGGCGACGGCTTTGTCGATTTTGATGCTTAACAGGCCGGTCTGCGCGGTCCCGGTGATATACGGTCCGCCACCGGAGCCGGTGCGCAAACCCCAGCGTGTGTCCTCGGCGCGCCACTGGGCAGAAATTTGCAGTTGATTGGAGAAGGTGCGGCCGGCCTCGACGCCCGCATCAAGATTTTGCAGAAAGCGCTCGGCGATGCGCTTCTGGTTTGCCCATATGTAGACCGGCTCACGGACAATTTCGGCGCGCGGCTCAAAGAAATAGCCGCCGGGGGTGAGCAGGCGATAGTATTCGGCGGAAAGATCGGTCATGTAGCCGACGCGGGCATTGGCGCGCAACTCGGAGCCAAAACCACTCAGGTTCTGATCAACAAGCCGGAGGGTCAGCTCGCCACAGGTAATGTTGGAGTTGGCCGCGGCCAGTTCGGCGCCGAGAAGCAGATAGGGCGGACCGGTACGATCGTTGCTGAGGCGGACCAGGATGCCCGTGTCAGGGACAGGTGCGCCAGGATTCGATGGACCCGATGAAGGCGGTTCAGCTGGCGCATACGTTTCCCATGTGGCGCTGATTCCGCCATTGGATTGAATGCTCTTGAGGGCATCGAGGGTCGTGGCGGGCGCGATGGGTTGTCCCTCGATGGACTTCATGTCGCTGAGAACCTCGCGGACGGCTCCCGGCTTACCTCCTTCCACGCGGACCTGGCGCAGGATTCCGGGCTGCGGGCTGCGGCGGCTCGCGCGCGCGGCCAGATAAACTTTCCAGCCGTCGTCGTCGAGGGCGTAGCGCAGCAGGGCTGCGCGATTCTGCTCGGCGGCCTTGTATCCGGCGTCAATCAGCGGGGCGGCATGGGCGTAATCGCTGGCGGAGAAATTGCCCACCGGCACATTGACCACTACATTAGCCAGCCGCTCGGACTCCATAACGTTGTGCTGGGTGCCGGCATCGAAGGCACGGTGGAGGACGCCGAGGGCAGAACTTATGTCGGAGCGGGAAAGAGCGGCATCTTCAAGATGAATAGCAATGATGATGTCGGCGTGCAGGTCACGCTTGAGAACCCCGGTGGGCAGGCTGTCGAGGATGCCGCCATCGACCAGGTAGTGACCACTGCGGTCCTGGACCGGCGAAAAGACGCCGGGAATGGAGATGGAGGCGCGCACCGCCTGGGGCAAGGGCCCGGAGGCAAAGGTGACCGTTGAGAGGGTGTTTAGATCGGCAGCCACGCAGCGAAAGGGGATGGGGAGCTGGTCGAAGTCCAGCTCCTGGCTGTTGTCGTTGGGCAGGTTGCTGGTCAGAAACTCGTTGACTCCGCGATCGGAAAGCAGAGCGTTGCGCAGGAACAGGTGGTGGCGCAGACCGACGGTGAGCGCAGCGGGAAGTTCGTGACGATCCTGGCGGCGGCGGAAGCTCAAGTCGGAGTAGGGAGTTTGCAAGGCAAAGACACGTGTGAACGCGTCGCTGACGGCCAGCGCGCGCATCTGGGCTGGGGTAGTGCCTGTGGCGTAGAGGGCGCCAACCAGCGAACCCATGCTGGTTCCGGAGATGCGGTCCACGGGGATGTGGTGCTCCTCAAGCCATTCGAGGACGCCGATGTGCGCCAGGCCCAGCGCGCCGCCGCCCTCCAGCGCGATGCCAATGGCCGGACGACCCCCCGGCTGCACGGCAGGCAGGGCAGAGCCGGCAGAGGCTGGAGCGGGACTTGCCGGTTCCTGCGCTGTGGCGGAGATTGGAAGTAGAGCGAAGATTAGCAGGATTGCGGGAGATTTCCAACGCACGGATGCACCCCCTGGTGAAAAACCTGACCTATAAGTTAATACTTTTGAGAGGGGATTACAGTGACGAGCGTCCGCCGGGCTGCCCCAGGGCAGGTGCGTGCGGCATCCCGCTCGTCCGAATCAGGCCAAAGGCGCAAAACTGCCTTCCGGGCAGAGAAAACTCTTCCGCGTCTCGGCGCGGTACCCCGGAGAGGCGTGCGGCTCGTCCCTACTTCGGCGGGGGCGGAATGAAAACTTCGCGTCTCTGCGCGGGTTCCGGCTTGGGCTTTGGCTTGGGCGCCTTCTTGGCTTCTTTTCTGCCTTTGTCTTTGCTTCCCATGGCTGCAAGTGTGCCATAAATCGGGCTTCCCGGCAAGGGCGCGAGTGCTATGGGTTCGCTTCAGGCCACTTTTGATCCCTTCACGGCTGTGAGTGTGGAATGATAGGGAAAACGCTTCAGGATAATCGAAACGAGGAGGCCAAGCCATGACGAGTAACGATTCAAAAACGAATCAGCGTGGCGGATTGCCGCACCGGCGGCGTTTTATTACCTCCGTTTTCTTATTCAGCGTCTTACTTGCGATAGCGCCTATTTCATCCTGCCGTAAGGAGTCTCCGGTTGCCAAGAAAACTGACCAGCCACAAAAAGCTAATGTGGTACAAGACAAGCAAGCACGCCCCCTAAGCAAGGAGGAGCAGTCCTGCAAGGAGTTTGTACAGGAGTTTTATGACTGGTATGTCTCCAGCGAGATTGCGGATGAGTGTAAACAGGCCAACAAAATGCATTATGAGAATACAGATACCCTCAGTACCTGCAAGCGAGCGAGTGAATTTCACCCGGTAAAAGCCATGAGCCTCAAGCAGGTACTGAGTCCAAAACTGAAGAGACTCCTCGATAATGATTATGCCGCACAGGCAAAATCTGATGACGGGATTGTTGGCATGGATGGAGATCCATTTCTAAACGGAAACGGCGGCGTTATTTACAATTATGATGTCGATAGCGTTCAAGTGAAGGAAGGAAAATGCTATGCAATCGTAAATGAGACTGGGATCAATGGTAATTATGAAGAGGAAGGAAAGATATACGATCGTATTACTGTTGATTTGGCTAATGCCAATGGTAAATGGATAATCGACAATCTCCAATATCACCGCACCTATAATGAAGGATCTAAAGTGTTTTCAAAGGACGACGACTTGGTATCTTGGTTGAAGAGGCTTGGAGATGATCATTAGATAAAGACGAATCCGCACTAGCCAACTGCGTTGCTTTGAATAGCAACCGCAGGTCCTTCGACTCGTCTTACTCGCTCAGGATGACAGCTTTTGATATGGTGCAATTATTTGGGAAAAATCAATAGTTCGCTCGGCCACGTTAGTTCAAAAACATCGTGCGATAGAGCGTATCGCGTTGAACCGGCTTGAAGCCAGCGTCGCGGATGATGCGGCGCAATTCTTCTTCTGTTGTGCAATTCGACGTACCCGCGGCCTTGACCACATTTTCTTCCAGCATCACCGAGCCTACGTCGTTACCGCCGAAGTGCAGGGCGATTTCCAGCACCTTCAATCCCTGCGTCACCCAGCTTGCCTGCACGTTCTCGATGTTATCCAGATAAAGCCGCGCGATGGCCAGCACCTTCAGGTACTCGACCGAGGTCGCTTCTTCCCAGCCGCGTCCGCCGAGGGCTGTGTTTTTTGGCTGGAAGCTCCAGGGGATGAAGGCCGTGAATCCGCCCGTCTCCTCCTGCAAGCGGCGCACCACTTCAAAGTGGTTAATGCGCTGCTCGAAGGTTTCGCCCACGCCGAACATCATGGTCGCCGTGGTGCGCATCCCCAACTGGTGCGCGGTGCGATGCACGCTGACCCAATCCTCGGTGTTGCACTTGATGCGGGCGATGCGCCGGCGCACATCGTCATCCAGGATCTCCGCGCCGCCGCCGGGGATCGAATCCAGGCCCGCTGCCCGCAGCCGCACAATCGTCTCGCGCAGGCTCAAGTCCGAATATTTCGCGATGGCCAGAATCTCGGAGGCTGTCAGGCAATGCAGCCAGATTTGCGGAAAACGCTTTTTAATCCCGCTGAAAAGCCGCTCGAACCAGTCAATCTTCAGGTCGGGATGGATGCCGCCCTGCATCAGCACGCCGGTTCCGCCCATCTCCACGGTCTCAGCAATTTTTTCGCAGATGGTCTCGAAGTCGAGAATGTAGCCTTCCGCGGAGCGCGGATCAGTTACGCCGGGTTTTGGAAGCGGCCGGTAGAAGGCGCAGAAGGTGCAGTACTCGGTGCAGAAGTTTGTGTAGTTGATGTTGCGGTCGATGATGTAGGTGACCACGCCCTCGGGGTGCAGGCGGCGGCGCACGGCGTCAGCCTCAAAGCCCAGCCCTATCAGGTCGGAGGAGTGAAAATAATCGAAAGCCTGTTGCCGCGTCAATCGCGCCGTCTGGGGCATGGATTCAATTTTAACAACTCACCTGTCTCCGGGGGAGCGAATGACCGGTGCGTTGTCTTAGCGCAGCAGCGCGTCTGCCGCCCACAAAATCGGAGCCTGACCGTGGAAGTCGCCGGTGCGTCGGGGCCGGGCCAGATAGTAGTCCATATCGTTTAGCTTGCCGGTGCCCGCGCATACCTGCGTCACGTCGCCATTCTGATCGATGTAGCCTATTACGGCGAGCCAGCCCTTGCGGGCAGCGGGGCCGTATTTCTTGCCATCAAGCACGCCCAGTTTGACGCCGGTAATCATGGCGAAGGTGAACATGCCGGTGCTGGAACTCTCCGGCCAGGCTTCCGGGTGGTCAATTAACTGACGCCACATTCCGTCCTTGCCCTGATACTTCAAGAGCGCGGCCATCATGCGCTTGTAGCCTGCCACGATGCGCGCCCGCCGCGGATGATCCTTGGGCAAGGTGCGCAGCATCTCCGCCAAGCCGGCGGCGAACCAGCCGTTGCCACGGCCCCAAAAAAACGGCGCGTCCTCGGCATGATAGAAGAGGCCGTTGGGCTGTTGCAGCTTGTCCAGGTAAGCAACCATCTCCCTGGCGTCGCGGTCAAGATACTTGCGGTCGCCGGTGGCGCGGTAAGCCTCGAGTTGCAACATGGTGAGCATATACATATCGTCAACCCAGAAGCGCGTCTCCGCGGAAAGTCCATCGGGTCGCGGGTTCTCCCACTGGCGGTCCGCCCACCATTTGCCCTCAGCCAGATACTTCGGATTTTTGGTCTCTATGGCGAGCTCCAGCGGAATGACGCCGAAGATCGAGTCGTCCACATGACGCCGTTGCGGCCTCTTCGCGGCCTCGGCGCCGCCCGGCATCAATGGCTCGAAGCGTGTAATCAGCTCCTTCCGCAGCGCCTCGTCTTTCGTCAGTTGCGCGAAGTTCAGCGCTCCATACCAGGTGGCGACTTCGGCGTAGCCTATGGTCTGTGGGGACTGATGAGGACTGGCGACAAAGTGTTCGGCTACTTTCTTACCCACTTCCTGGGGCGAGGCGCCTTCAGGCCAGTTGGTGAAATAATCGCCGCCCTGCGCCGGGGCCGGCATGGCAGAGGCAAGAGCGAGCGCACCCAAAAACCAAGCAAAGTTGAAAATTCTGCTGTGCTTCACCCGAGTCTCCTACCTATAGTGAGTGTTGATTTACAGAGTGATTCTGCTGCGAATTATCTTGTCTTTTCCTTCGCACTTATTCGGACGGCGACCGGCCAGACCTGCCCACTCTACTTCTTCGTCTCCGGGTTCGTCTCCGGGCTGACTGATACAGTCGCCATCGGCGAGCCGTGCAGAATCTCAACTGCTACAGGAGGCAGCGGCTTGTCGGCATTGGCCAGCAACTGGCTCACCTGCCACATATTAGTCTCCGTCAGCACGCTCTTAAAGGCCGGCATGCCGGTCAGCCGGATGCCGTTGGCCACCTTCCAATAGGTCTCGCCGGGCGGGTCGTCGCTCACTCCAACCACTGCGTTGCGGCGATGCTTTTCCCACAGCGGCGGCGCAGCGGGAAACATATGCGCGCCAAAGCGGGAGGGCTTGCCGTGAAAGCCATGGCAGGTGGCGCACTCATCGCGGTAGATCTCGGCGCCCGCCACCAGCTCGGCCTCATCGGCCTGAATAGGCGGAGTATTCACCAACTCGCGGTCAATGCGCTCATGGAGCGGCATTCCGGTCAGCAATCGCTCCATCGGCAACGGCGGGTCGTCCACCGCCACCGGCACATCGCCATACCTGAGCCACCCCAGCAGGGCAAACGGCACGAGCGCGATCCCCAGCAGAATTCCCAAAATAACCCGTCCCATGCGCTTAGCAACCTCCACTGGTCTTTATCCTAGAGCATTTTGCGGCCTTCAATGCCGATAATTAGCTGCGATTTGGTTATAAGTGGACCTAGAAACGTGTGCGGAAGATTGTCTGACGGATTCGGGCCCAGTCTGGCTCACGTAGACTCTGGCAATTCCCACACAAGGAGTTCCCCCATGACAGATCACTCGAATATGAAAACAGGCCGTAAGGCCATCAAAACCGATAGCCGCACCCTGGTTTTTGGCGACTATCTCACCCCGTCGCTTCCGCCACCGCCTCCGGCCGCCGACTGGACCAAAGGCATCGCCAGTTGGGGCATGATGCTCAACGACACACTTGGCGACTGCACCATCGCCGGAGTGGGACACGCCATCCAGGTGTGGACCGCCAGCACCGGCACAATCGTAACCGTGCCCGACTCCACCATCGAGAGCTACTACGAAAAGTGGGACGGTTATGTCCCCAGAGACCCCGACACCGATCAAGGCGGCATCGAGCTGGACGTTTTGAACGACTGGCGGAAGAGTGGCTTTGCCGGACATGCGCTTTTGGCTTTTGCCGATCCCAGGCCCGCCAATCTGGTCGAGGTTCGCCAGTCCATTGCTCTCTTTGGCGGCGTCTACATTGGACTCTCGCTGCCGCTGACCGCACGAACCCAGGATGTCTGGGACGTGGCGCCAAATGGAAGCGCCAACGCCAGGAAAGGCAGTTGGGGCGGCCACTGCGTCTTTGTGCCCAGCTACGATGCAAAGGGCTTTACCTGCATCACTTGGGGCCAGCCGAAGACCATGACATTGGCCTTCTGGAAGAAATACTGCGACGAGGCTCATACCCTGCTCGGACAGGATTGGCTCACCGCCAAAGGCTCGCCAGACGGCTTCGACCAGGCCCAGTTGCAGGCCGATCTGAAGGCCATCCATTAGCACATTTGGCTCCGAATTCCTTATCCAGGAGTCCAATCCAGCGCAGCATCACACTCAAGTCACCCCCCAAGGTGGTTTAATACCTTATGGGGGGAGCGCAGTGCTGGCTTGCTTCCGTACTCCCGTGGAGGAAATCTGAAATTCATGTATTCTTTTCGCCGTATTGCCCTACTGCTGGCGCTGAGTATCGTAGCAGCCACCACCGCTTTAGCCCAAAGCTCCAGTTCGAGCAGCAACCCCGCAGCTCCCGGCCAGGCCCAAGCCGGACAGTCCGCCGAACTGTCACCGGGCCAATTGAGCGTCCAGGCCCGCATCAAGGCCCGCCGCGCGCAGCGCCGAGCCGCCGCCATTCACGATGCCTACTCCCACCGCTATGAGGTGTACACCGGCATGGGCTTGCTGCGCTTTGAGCCCGGCGCCACCCTGGAACGCGCGTGGGCTTACGCCTGGAACATCGGCGCCACACGCTACTTCGACGAGCGGCTGGGTGTGACGGTCGATGGCCGCGGCTATTACGCGACAGCCTATACGGGCATTGATTTCCTGGGTGGAACAAACCCCTTTCCCAACCCGGCCATCAGCCAATATGCCGTCCTGGCTGGCCCCACGTATCGTTTCTACGTGCAGCCCAAGTATTCGGTCTCCGGCCGCGTTCTGGGCGGGTTCGAAAAGGGGAACTTTTCCGGCGACACCAACCACAACGAGGCTGACGCCCTCGCTCTCGGCCTCTGGCCGGACGGCTTCGTCTTCGCGGGCAGCGCCAGCATTCCCGTGGAGTACAACCTGACTCCAAATATCGGACTGCGTGTTGCGCCCGAGTACTACTTCACCGGCTTCGGCTCAACCATTCAGGCCAGCCGCGGCTTCACCACCGGCATCGTCTACCGCTTCGGCAAGCAGTAATGGCAGTTGCCGGCGATTCAGTATCGGTTGGTTAACTAATCCGGATTCAGTAGGATAGCGAAGAGCGCGGGCATCAGTTCGCGCTCTCCGTTTTCGCAATCGGCTTCTGGGATGCGCTGATTGTTGCCGCAGCCATCAAGAGTGGCGCTGGCCGGATTCTCTCCGAGAATCTGAACTCCGGACAAGCGATTGCCGGGAATCAGACTGAGAATCCCTTCGCGCTTCCGTGAAGATCGAGCCGTTGCCGGGACTGCAAGGCTCCTCGTTCCACTTAATTGGAACTTCCCCGCGCATCCGGAATTCTGCCCGCAAACGCTGAGGTTCTGCTATGCTTTTCAACGAATGGAGTAAACCGACATGGCAAGAAGCGTGAACAAAGCCACACTCATAGGCAACGTAGGCAAGGACCCCGAGATTCGGACCACCCCCAGCGGCGTCATGGTAGCCACCTTCGGGCTGGCCACCAGCGACAACCAAAAGGACGCGCAGGGCAACTGGCAGGAGCGCACTGAATGGCACAATCTTGTGGCCTTCAAACGCACCGCGGAAATCGTCCGCGACTACGTGAAAAAGGGCTCCAAGCTATACATAGAAGGCAAGATACAGACGCGCAGTTGGGAGGACAAGGAGACCAAACAGAAGCGAAATCGCACCGAAATCCTGGTCAATGATCTGGTTCTTCTCTCTGCTCGCGAAGAAGGCTCAGGCGGCGGGCGACAGGCTAGTTCCGGCAGTTCGGCGGCCAGTTTCGACCAGCGGCCCCCGGCAACCGCCGGCGCGCCGGATGAATACAGCCAGCAAACCGAAATCTCCGACGACGACATTCCGTTCTGAAGACAGGGAATAGGCACTGGAATTCGTGCTGAAAACGCGCCACACAGACTGTGCGTAGACGAACAGCTTTTTTTGCGAAAAATTGGGCTATTCAGGGGTGCAGAGCCGTCGATATTTTCCCCTATTTCTTCATCTTGCCCAGCGGGTCATTGTCGCGGTCGGTGGCTTCGGCCAGCGCGGCCAGGCGGGCGGCCAGCTCCGGCGACCAACTTTCCTCCGGGGCGCGCCAGCACCAGTTGCCATCGGCCTTGGCGGGGGTGTTCATGCGGGCCTCTGCGCCCAGCTCGAGCAGGTCCTGCGCCGGGACGATGGCCATCTGCGCGACGCTGGCCTCAATAGCCCAGATGAGCGGCCAGACCGGCTGCTTGCCCACTGGCCTCACGTACGCCTCGATGGCGGCGCGCTCCTCCTTGCCGGCAGCCTGCCACCAGCCGAGGGTAGTGTTGTTGTCGTGAGTGCCGGTGTAGGCTACGGTGTCGGGGGTGTAGCGGTGAGGCAGGTGGATGTGCGCGCCTATGTCGCCGAAGCCGAATTGCACGACCTTCATTCCGGGCAGGCCAAGTTCCTTTCTGAGCGCGTCCACCTCGGGGGTAATCATTCCGAGGTCTTCGGCTACCAGCGGCAGCGGCCCCAGCGCCGCCTCAAGGGCGTGGAAGAGGGCCAGACCCGGCCCTTTCACCCATTCGCCGTGGACCGCTGTCTGCTCGGCGGCGGGAATGGCCCAGAAGGCCTCGAAGCCGCGGAAGTGGTCGAGGCGGACGATGTCGTAGAGCGAGCAGGCGTGGCGGATGCGCTCGATCCACCAATCGAAGCCGCGCGCGGCGAACACATCCCAGCGATAGAGCGGGTTGCCCCAGCGCTGGCCGGTAGGGGAAAAGTAGTCGGGGGGCACGCCGGCAATGCGGAGAGGCTTGAGATTCTCGTCCAGCTCGAAGATTTCGGGGTGAACCCAGACGTCGGCTGAGTCCATGTTGACGAAGATGGCCACGTCGCCCAGAATGCGGATGGCGCTGTGCGCCGCAGCCTCGCGGAGTTGATTCCACTGGAGGGAGAAGGCGAACTGGAGGGCCTGTTCCTGGGCGACGGCGCGGCGGTGCTGCTCGATTGCCTGAGCCAGCGCCTCCGGCTGGCGGCGGCGTAGCGGCTCGGACCAGTCGGTCCACGCGACGGCGCCGAATTGGCGGCGCAGTACGGCGTAGAGAGCATAGTCGCTGAGCCAGGCCGCCTCGGAGCGGCAAAACTCCTCAAACTGCTGCCACTGATTGGTTAATTTCGAATCGAGCGGCCCACGGTCGAGAAAATTGCCCGCCGCCTCGAAGAGCAGCGGGAGCTTGCGCCCGTCCACGCGGAAAAAATCGACCGGCCCGCCACGGCCATTGAGGCCCGCGATGCGCGAGCCATCGATCCAGCCCCAGTCGGAGAGAAATTCCAGACTGATTAGCAGCGGATTCCCGGCAAAGGCGGAGGTGGCCGCATAAGGCGAGTTGCCATAGCCGGTGGGGCCGAGGGGGAGAACCTGCCAGATGTGCTGCCGGGCACGGACGAGAAAGGCCACAAACTCATGGGCAGCAGGCCCCAGATCGCCGATGCCTCCATAGGAGGGCAGTGAGGTGACGTGCAGCAGAACTCCGGAGGAGCGATGAAAGACCATTCTCTGATTATCGGCGGTAGCAGGGCCGGACGCGATGCCCGACCCGGCAAAGCGCGGCTTATCTGCCTGAGAAAAGGCCCTCATCCTGAACGGATGCGGGCCTTTTGCACTTTGCTGGCTTGCAGCTTATAAGGCTGGTTATTCGCCTTTTGCTTTGGGCATCATGATGCGATGGTGCTTCCTGTAGTCCTCGATAATGGTGCTCAGGAAGAGGCTGAAGGCCTCTCCGCGACTCTGGTTGAGAATCTGATCCCTGGTTTGGTCGAAGTTCTGGGCGATCTCTTCGGCGGAGGGCTCCTGTTTGTCCACCAGTTTTGCCACTACGCCGGTTCTGCCTGCGCTGATAGGCCCGCTCAGTTCGCCAGGCTTCATGTCGAAGAGCTGCGGAGCTACCTGGGCAACCTGGCCAAAATCCGGCACCTGATCGGAGATACCTACCAGGCCGCTTGTCTTAAGAGTCGCGCCCATCATCTTAGCGGCCTTGGAGAGGTCGTTGAGAGTTTTGGCCTTCGCCGCCAGCTCCTGCGTCTTCTGGCTGAGCAGGAGGGGGAGTTGCTCGTCGCGGTAGTCGTCGGCAACGTGGCTCTTCCAGTCGGCAAAGGTGGGCGCATGGGCTGGAGCGATACCGGTGACCTGGAAGACGGCGTAGCCCTCGCCGGTGGCCGCAAACTGCGGCGGGTCTCCCTGCCTGGACTGGAAGGCCATCCCGATGATCTGTGAGGAGTCGGGCAGCGCGGAGATCACGCCTTTGACGCCGACCAGCGGCGTAGTGACAAGCTCCAGATGATGAGCAGCGGCGGTCTTCTGCATGCCGTTCTTGATGGCCTCGGAGGTCAGCGTACTCGCGTAGCTCTCTTCGGCCGCAGCCTCTTTCTGGCGAATCAATGTGGCCAGGATGGCGGGCCGGACTTCGTCGATGGACTCGGAGTGCTCCGCTTGCCGCTCCTCCACCTGCAGGATGTGATAGCCGTACTGGCTCCTCACGATCTGCGTATCGCCGATCTTCTGGGAGAACAAAGCCTTCTCGAACTCCGGCACCGTGGCGCCGCGGCGGAAGAAGCCCAGTTCGCCGCCCATGTCCTTGCTGGCGGGATCATCGGAGTACTTCCTGGCCAGCTCGGCAAAGTTCGCTCCGCCCTTGATCTGCTTGAGCAGGGCCTCGGCCTTGGCTTTGGCCGCGGCATCGGTTTTGGCGTCGGCTCCGGGCGCCACCTTGATGAGAATGTGGCGCGAACGAGCCTGCTCAGGAACCGAGTACTCAGACAGGTGCGCATTGAAGTACTGCTCAATCTCCTGCTGGCTGGGCTGTGGCACTCCACCGGGCAGTTCGTCGGCAGTAAAAGCAAAGTAGGTAATCTTGCGCTGCTCGGGCACGGCCATGGCATAACGCGCGGCGTTCTTCTTGAAGAAAACCTCCAGCTCGCTGTCCGATGGATTGATGGTCTTGCGCAGGTCGTCGGCGGAGATCACCGCGTAATCGAACTTGATCTTGACGTTTTGCCTGCGATAGGCCTCGCGGACATCCGCATCACTCACCGTGACCCCGGCGGTAATCAACGTCCGCAGCCGATTAATGATAATTTCATTTTGGATTTCCTGCTCGAACTCCGGGACTGACATATTGAGTTGGCTGGTGACGAAAGCGGTATAACGGTCGGGGCCGATGAACTTTCCGTTGGGAAAGAGGAACTCGCCAAATTGCCCCTGGTGCAGGAAATTATTCACATCGTCGCCCGTGGCGGAGATGCCCAGCTTGTCAGCCTCGGCCAGCAGAATCTGCTGCTGCAGCATTTGCTGGCCAGCCTGCTGCTCGATAATGCGCATAATTCCCGGGTTTTCGAGGTATTTCGGGTTCTGCTGCTGCGCCAGCCGGTTGGCCATCAGGCTTACCCGCTCCTGACTTATCACCACGCCAGAGGAGAAGATGCGGCTGTACCAGTGGGGGTAGATGATGGCGTAAGTATCGGTGACCGAGGCGCCCATGCCTGTCAGGCCGGGAATCAGGTAGACCACCATGCCCACCGAAGCGGCGGCGATGATGACTATAAAGAATGCCTTTGTAAAGCGATTGTCTCTCTGCAGGAAACGGATCATGGATGGACTTGAACCTTCAACTCTCTACGCGCAGGCAGGCTAAACCCCTGTGCCGGCACGGTTTCTGCTGGCGGCATCGGCCTAAAACGCGCAAATGCCGCATGACGCGATTCTTAGCCATTATAGACGAGCGGAGAAGCGTGCGATGCCGGAGCTTCAACGTAAAGCGGGCACCCCATCTTCGGGATGCCCGCTTGAATACCGCAGGAGGTAAATGCGCGCAGCGCGTCTGCTTCACCGCAGGTGATTAAAGCGGTTCTCCAATTCACGTGCTCCAGCAAGTATGGTGAAAAGTGGCTTTTTCTTGAGGAAAAAGCCACTCAGCGCCGTGCTTCCAGAGTATAGCTATTGGAGAACCGCTTCAGCGCCAGTAGTAGTACCCGCCCACGACAGGGTAGTAGGGGCGAAAGTAGACCGGCGGATAGCCGTAGGCATAGGGATAGGGCCGGGCATAGGGGTAAGCGCCACGACGATAGAGCGTCGGGCCGCCGGAATAAAGCCCTTGCGCCAGCCGGGCTGCTTCTTGCGCGCTGACTGGAGTGACCGTGAGCGGAGAATTCAGGTGGAATTCCACCAGCGCTTCGGCGGGAATCCAGACATTCGGTCCGGGAGTAGCCGCTGAAGCCGCCGTGCCCGCGGCCAGGCCTGCCCCGGCGCCGATGGCGCAGCCTACGCCGCGTCCGGCGATGCAGCCGATCACCGTTCCCAGCATCGTACTGCCAATCATATTGTTGGCCGTCCGATCACCCTTTCCCGGACCCTTGACTTTGAACAGCCCGGAATCGATAGGGTAGTTCTGGCCGCCCAGATCCAGCGAGGTGAGCTTGAGCGCCAGTTCGGGGCTTCCTTTCAGCTCGCCTGATTGCTTGATCTCGGTGATCACTCCATGAACGGTGGCGCCGCGGGGAATGGCCAGCACGCCGCCGACGTTCACATCGCGAATCACCATGAACTGGACCGGCTGGCCTTCCTTGGCATGCTTGGTGCCGACCGGCTCACTGGTCCGCAACCGCAGCAGAGTCCCCTGGGGAATGGTTACCGGACCCTTGGGCGTCTCCTGGACTGAAGGCGGAGGCGCTATGGGGCCTTGCCCTTGAGCACGTCTCTGGGCATTAATCTCGGCGATGACCTCGGCGCGGATCTCAGCGCGCAACTGCGCCTGGGCTTCGGACTCATTAGGGGGCGGCAAGGGGCCTTCCGTCATAGCCGGCTCGGAGGGGGATTCCGCGGGATTGGGGACTTCCGCATCTCCCTGCTGGCTGTCAGCCGGGTTTTGCGCGGGCGGGGAAACTTGCGCATTGCCGACCTTGAGGTTGTTGTGCACCTTGGTCACGCCCTGCACATGGCTGGCAATCGACTCCGCCAAATCACGGGAGGATGCGACTGAAACCGTTCCGGAGAGCGTGACCTCGCCCTGAATGGTGGCCGCGGTAATCAGGTCGTTCTTCAGCACCTGGGAACTGTCCAGGGCATGCACCACGTCCATCTCAATCTGGCCGTCGGTGCGGACCGTGTCCGTCGGGGAAGGAGGCGTGGCTGCGCCCTGGGCGAGCGCCAAAATGCCGCACAGGGCTACTAACCCGGCCCACGCCAAAGCCTTGGGGATAACTCTCTTGAAGATTGGCCTATTCATTGTCGTGTTTCTCCTGCGCATGAAATCTTGCTTCCGGTTCACCCTGATTAGACGGGAAAATACGGAAGCCGTCATTGGATTGGACACCGACGCCGGGAAAAAGTTGCCGCTGGTTTCCCACTCTTGCCGCCAACATTGTTCTACGCCAGCGCCGCATCCACGGCCGCGGCCAAAGCCTTCAACCCGGCCGCAACATCGGCTCCCAGATGAACGCGTAGTGCGCGGCGGCCGCGCGACTCCAAAACTGCCAGATCACCGGCGGCCTGAGCGTCGATGACTACGCCAAAGCTCAACTTTTGTCCTGGAATTGGCACATCCACGGCATGGTCCGCGGTGATTTGCAAAAAGACGCCGGTGTTGGGACCGCCCTTGTAATCCTGCCCGGTAGAGTGCAGGAAGCGCGGGCCGAAGCCCATGCAGGTGGCCACGCGCTTTTTGTCGCGCACCTTGTGCCGGATGCCCTGAAGCGCCGCCTCATGCTCGGAGAACATGGGCAGGTAGGCCAGCGCGGCAAAGTAGTCGCCTGGGTGAATCTGTGCCAGATGCGCGCGCAGATAGCCGGCCAGGGTTTCTGTGGGGGCTGCCGCTTTGAGCGTGGCGGCGTATGCGCCAGTGGCGAAGAGCTGGATGCCGTTGTCCGCCAGTACCGGCTCAAGCAAAGGCAGCTTGCCGGTCTGCTCGTAGGCCTCGGTCAGGGCGCGGGCCTCGACCTTGGCCGATTCCACGTCCGGCTGGTCGAAGGGGTTGATGCCCATCACCGAGCCGGCCACAGAAACAGCGATCTCCCAGGTAAAGAATTGCCCGAAGATCTCGTAGAGATCGGAAATCTCGATATGGATGACTGGCTTGCCGGCAGCCTCGATTGCGGCTACTTTGGCGTCCAGACTTGTGTCCGCCGTGCCCGCAAAACGAATGTATACGAAAATCCGATCCTGACCATACGTTGCCGGTGCGGCCAGCACCTCGCGGTCCACCGGCGTAATGCCTTTGCCCAGTTTACCGGTGGATTCGGCGATAAGCTGCTCCATCCACGCGCCCAGATCGTAGATCTCTGGCGAGGTGAAGATGGTGAGCTTGTCGCGTCCGGCATGGGCCGCCGTACCCAGCAGCAGGCCCAGTTGGACCGCGGGATTTTGAGCCGGAGCCAGTTTGGCTGAAGCCACGGCCTTGGCCGCTTCTTCCAACAGCTTCTCCGCGTTCAGTCCGGCCAGGGTGGCCGCCACCACGCCGAAGTTGGACAGCGCCGAGAAGCGCCCGCCGATTTCAGGGTCGCCGTAGAAGATATAGCGGAAGCCGTCAGCCTTGGCCACCAGCTCCATCTTCGAGCCGGGATCGGTGATGGCAATGAAATGGCTTCCCGCCTCCTCCGGCCCCACAGCTTCCGTCATCTCGTTGAAAAAATACTGTTTAAGGATGTTGGGTTCGAGCGTGGAACCGGATTTGCTGGCCACAAGGATCAGCGTATTGGCCAGATTGACCTCATTGCGGGTGGTAAATACCTGCTCCGGGTCGGTGGAATCGATGATGCGCAGCTCGGGAAAGTTGGTTTGTTGCCCAAAGGTCACGGCCAGCACCTCAGGACAAAGGCTGGAGCCGCCCATGCCTACCAGCAAAATTGTCTGGAAATCGGCGGTTTCCACCTCCGCGCCCAGCGCGGCAAAAACCGCCAGGTCCTTCTGCTGGCGCTCGACGATGTCGATCCAGCCGAGCCACTTCTCTTCCCCGCTATTGGTCCACAGGCTGGCATCCTTCTGCCAGAAGCGGGCAACTTTGTTGTTGGCGGTCCAGTCAGCGGCGGCCAGGTCCACGGCGCCGCGAAGCTCGGGAGGCAGTGCGAATCGAATAATCATAACGTCCTTGATTGTCGCTCAAATGCGCGAATTCGGAAAGCCTCGGATAGCACAGATGCGTGGCCGCGAAGGACACTTCAGGCAGACCCGGCGAGAAGCTGTCGAAGAAAAAGAATGACGAAGCGGGGATTGTGCTTGAGATAGCGCTTGGCTAAACGCCGCGGTTCAGTTGCCAGGCGAAATGCCCATTCCAGCCCGGAGCGCATCATCCATCGGGGCGCCATGACTTTGTTGCCGGCAAGGTAGTTGAAGACGGCCCCAACTCCCAACATCACGGCGGAAATCCTTCCCACGTGTTCCATGATCCAATTTTCCTGCTTGGGGCAGCCGAGGCCGACAAAGAGCAGGCGCACCCCTGAAGAAGCAATTCGATCAACGAGGGCGGCATCTTCCTCCGGCGTGAGAGTTCGATATGGCGGGCCTCCAACATAGGTGCTGTCGCCTTCAAGAAAGCCTATATGGAGATTTGGATACCGCAATCGCACCTTGTCAGCCATCGAATTAAGAGTTGTCAGCGTATTGCCGTAGAAGCCGACGGAGACCCGCGCTTTTTCAGCGGCCGCCAGTAGAGCCATCGTGGCGTCAAAGCCGCATACCCGCTGAGCATTGCTCTCCCCGAGCGCGCGAAGCGCCCAGACCAGAGGCATCCCATCGGAGTTGACCATGTCAGCGCAATTGAGCCGGCGAAAGAAAGCGGGATTGTCATGGGCTTCCATGATCATGTGGACATTGGCGAAGAAGAGCGCGCGGGAGTTCCGCTCACTGGCCCAGGCAAGACTGCGTTCCACCACTTCGCCGTAGCTGCTGACGGCAACCTTGACCCCAAGGATGGCTCGGGTAACGATAGGATTCTCAGGTTCGGCGGGCATACTCACGATTCCGAAGATGCTTTTGTCCCCGCATAAGGCGGCGCCACGCGCCGATGCATCGTCCTGTGTGGTATCCGCCCCGGCTCTTCATGTTAATGGCGGTGGCTGAAGTGATACATCGCGCCGATGGTAAAACCCTGAGGTTTGAGCCGTTGAGCGGGCGGTGTAATGCCCGTGTTGGGGTTTTTAGGGTGCTTAAAGAAAGTAGGCCAGGATTGATATTCATAATCGACCCGCAGCCAGACATTCCGTGAAACCCGGTAGTCCAGACCGGCACCCCCGCTGGTGACGGTGCGGGAATCAGTCCAGCGTTCATTAAATGGAATGTTCTGTTCGTCCGCGTTGCCGTATCCCATCATGAGCTTAGCGTAAGGGCGGAAGTCGCGGTAGCGGGGCCAGGAATAGATCAAGCCGCCCGAGGCAACATCCACTCGATCATACGGCGGCAGAGATCCCGAACGGAAGTAGTTGAGATCAAGGCCCTCGGCTTGTATGCCTAATCCATACAGAACGTGCGGCATATGGGGCAAGGTATAGTCGATCCACAGCGTGCCGCCGAGCAGGTGGCCGTGTCCTAAATCGGGGTTGTAGGCGGAGAGGCCGGCGCCGACGGAAAAAGGAATATTACCCTCCGTGGCCGCCGGTACAACTTGAGCAAAAACGGGGGATGCCGCACAAACAAAAAGCGCGGCAAGGGTCGGCCCGAGGTACAGCTTTAAGTCCATTCGATGTCTCCTTTTCGGTTGCAGGACACTTCCTCCCGAGACATTCCCCTTCGAATGAGTGTACATCTTCAAGGTAAAAATGCAAGAAACAACGCTGCGTGTGTTCCCGGCCACAGGCGTGCTGTCCTGAATTGGAGCATTCATCCCCGCGCAGTTCCCGAATAGCGAGCATCGGAAGTCGCCCCACCACTTTGTTACCGGCATCCCGCGGCAAAACCGCCTTGATCCGCGCCGGCTTGCCCCGCGGCGGATGGCTCTTCCCGACCGGCAGCCAGCCGGGAGATCAGCGAGGGGACGATTCCTTCAGCGCTATCAGACCGCGTTTCTCCAACTGACGGTTTGCCAACTCGAGTTTGTCTTCTTCAACGGGTTGCGTCATCACCCAACGCGCAAAGCGATCCAGCCCCTCGTCCAGGCCGATCGCCGGGACAAAGCCCAGGGCCTGCCCGATGCGAGTCAAATCGGCATAGCAGTGTCGAATGTCGCCGATCCGGTATTCATGGGATATCACCGGCTCTTGCGAGGATCCAAGGCTCCTGATAAGGCACTGGGCCACGCGCGACACGGAGGTTGGAATCCCGCTGCCGACATTGAGCGTCTTGCCGTCCCCTCCCGGCAGCTCTGTGGCCAGGCAGACGGCATTGGCGACATCGCTCACGTGCACAAAATCCCGGCTCTCGTTGCCATCTTCAAAGAGGAAAATGGTCTTTCCCAGGCGAATACGATTCGAGAAGATCGACAAGATGCCCGAGTAAGGATTCCTGAGAGACTGTCCTTCGCCGTAAACGTTATGAAAGCGGAGGATAACCGTAGCGATTCCAAGGGCCGAGCCGATTCCGATCAGGTGTTCCTGAGACAATTTGGTTACGGCATAAATCGAGGCGGGACTTGCCTGTGAATCCTCAGGAGTCGCTACGCAGTTTATCGGCCGCGCGCACTTTGGACAGCGGAGTTCCCATTGTCCGGCTCTCATCTCGGCTGCCGTTCGCGAGCGCGGAAATACACGGCCGCAAGAGGCGCAATCGTAAGCGCCCTCTCCATAGACGGCACGGGAAGATGCCAGGACGATCTTCTTTACGCCGTGTCTGTGGTTGGCAAGGAGATCGAGGAACAAGGCCGTTCCGCCGATATTGGTTCTGCTATAGTGATCGATTTCATACATCGACTGCGCAGTTCCGGTTTCGGCGGCAAAATGCAGAACGCAATCAATCCCTTCGAGCGCGGCAACCCAATCCTGGCGGCAACGGACATCGCCGCGAAGGATGCGAATCTTATCATTCTGTAACACCTGCAACGGCGGACGCGGAATCACCCCATGAATCTGCGGACTCAGGTTATCCATCAACGAGACCTGGTGGCCATCGCCAGCCAGCCGCGCGGCAACATGGGAACCGATGAATCCCAGTCCTCCGGTGATGAGAATTTTATCCATATCTCACCTTTGTCTTGGAACCAGTCTACTCGCAGGAGAAGAGCCCCAGATTGTCTATGCTATCGTTTCGCGTCCGGCCAGCGGGGCGTAATGCGAATCAAGTTTAATCCGCCTGAATCTTCCACCTCGAACTCCGGCGAAGCGGCAGGAACAGCCACCATGCCTCCCCTGGGTAGTTCCAGAGGCTCAAAGCGCGCCCCGGAAATCCTCGCCTTCCCTGCAGCCACAAACAGGTACTGCAGGCCGGGAGAAGGCTCGCCATCAGCAGCCAGAATGGGGCCGGAGAGACTGGCGCTGGTCCTGCAACCCACCACTCCAATGCGCTCCATACTAAAGTAATCCCCATTTATCAGAATGGTCCTGTCGGGCAGAACTCGGGGCGGAATCTTTCCGGCATGGGTCACAAGCCTTGTGGCTTCCAATGATTTCTGAATGTGCAGCTCTCGGCCCCGCCTGTAGTCGTACATCCGGTATGTCAGGTCGCAATATTGCTGGGTCTCCAGCAGAATCGACCCCGGCCAGATGGAGTGAACCGTTCCCGCTTCCACAAATATCATCTCTCCGGTGGCCACATGGAGCATATTCAGGCTATTTTCCAGCGTGCCCGCCTCGATTCCCGCCTTGACCTCGTCCAGTGTAACGCCCGGCTTGAGCCCACAGGCCACCTGCGCACCCGGCTCGGCCTCCAGCACGTACCAGCACTCCGCCTTGCCGCATGGATCGCCATACTTTTGCGCCATTGCGTCGTCGGGATGCACCTGGACACTGAGTTTTTCCTGGACAAAAAGAACCTTGATGAGCAGCGGAGAGGAACTACTGGCGGCAGCCTCACCATTGCGCGGAGCAGCCGGGCCCAGCAGCGCTTCGGGCGCCTCCGCAAAGAGCGCGCCCAGCGTCTGGCCGGCGTGCGCGCCTGTCTCCACAACGCATTGCTCCCCGGTGAGCCAGGCCTCGCCGATGGGTTCATCGCCACTGGCAACCTGGTTATACCAGGGACGAAGATCCCTGCTGCCCCACACCCGCTCGGCAAACCAGGGCGCGATACGAAAGGGCGCCCAGTCGGAAGGCACGGATTGAGAGAATATTTCCATGAGGTTATTCCCTTATTTCCAGCGGAAACAAGCCTTGCCTGGCTCTCCGGCTGCAATCTCACTCTAGCAGAGAACCAGCCCTACCCTGCAGAGGCGGCACTTTGGACCGCCCAATATGATTTTTGTATTTATAAATGCTCTCCCAGCATTGGAAGCTTGCTCCATCTTCGTTTGGTACTTTTGCCGCGGAGCAGGCTAGAAGTATTTGAATGATTGATTTTGTGTGATAAACTCTATAGCCAACTTAGGAAAGCTGGAAATTATGCAGCATCTTCGTCGTTCTACCCTCTTTTTCTTTGGAATCCCGTTCAACCCTTCACTACTCCGCACAGTTGCTCAGCGACACGTCAGGTTCGCCATCCCTTGCCTTCTGGTGATTTTTGCTGGATTCTCCATGGCAGGCCGCGCCAGCGCGCAAATACCCGAGCCGCCCAGACCTACATGCGTCAACGAGCCAGGAGCCCCTTGTCGCGGAGGCGGCGCTTCCTCGACTGAATCCGTTGAGGAGCGCAACGCGCGGTGGGCGGCGATCGCGGAGGCCCGGCGCGAGGCCAAGGCCGAAAGAGACGCCGAGAAGGCTAAACGAAAGGCTGAAAAAGACGCCCAGAAATTGAAAGATGAACAGGACAAACAGAAAAAGCAGGATGAAGCCCGGCAAAAGGCTGAAGCAGACCGGCAGGAAGCCGAGGCCGAGCAGCTGCGCCAGCTCAATGCCCAGCGGGAGCGGGAAGCAGAGGCCGCGCGGCAGCGCCAGTTGGCGATCGAAGCCCAACGTCTGCAGGCTGCCTTCGACACGATCAAGCCGGATGCCGTCGGTGCGCTGAAAGGCGTTGAAGGTGACTCGGCGGATGCAAGCGGGGCCGATGGCGGCCTGAACCTGAAAGGCGTGGACGACGCTCCGCGCGCCGTCTCTCAAGCGGCGTGGACGGCGGCCATCACCGACCCGGTGGTGGCGCCGTTTGCCCGGCGCCTGGATCACTTCGTTCCGCCACCCCCCATAACAGAAAAAGAGGTGGCGCTGGACTGGAAGAAAATCTACCTGAATGACAACCGGCTGCTGAATACCGGCGATTATGTTATCGCCGGATGGGAGATGGCAGGATTGATCGGCGGGTCTACTATTTACGGGAAATTCCTCATGATCGGGGCCAAGGTCGGGGTTAAAACTCTCCTTGCAGGCCAGGATGGCGCGTATATGTACCTGGTGCGAAAAGACAAGGACTACGACGCCGCGCTTGCCTACCTGAAAAGCAACAAGGAACAGGCGCAGACGTTTGCGCACTTGATCGACGACGTGCGGCAGCATCGTCCATTGCCCGCCTCGGCCGATCCGTCGATGGTGAAGGTGGCACAGGCTATCAACGACACCCGGCACGGCAACAGTAACTGGGGTATCACGTGGGACGTGATGACCTCTCAGGAAGCTCTTTCGGCCATGATCCGCAAGGCATCGATCGAGGCCGCATCTGAACTCGCCAGCTTCGGTGTCGGAACCCTGACCAACGGCATGTTCTCCAGTCAGAAGGAGCGCAAGGAGATGTTCGATTTGATTCGACAGGACCGTTCAGGAATCCGCAAGATAATGGACCAGCCGACCACCACCCTCGAACAGCGCGCGCATTTCAAGATGTTGATCGATCTTTGCGACCAGGACTCGGCCAAAATCTACAAGTGGGATGCCGCAGCGAAACGAGTGAAGGAAGGCATGGAAGGCATCGCAATTGGCAAAGCCGCCGACAATATAGCGGACATCCTTCTCGGCCCGGAAACCAAGGCCCACGAGTTCTAGCAACCGCACCGAGAGCACTGGAGAAAGCCATGAAGAATGTTTTGACAGCAATCGTTCTATTCGTCAGTTTCATTTCCTGCGGCGTTCCTGCCGTGGGCCAGTACAGTCTCAATGATCGCCTGATCGCTGCGGCCAGGGATGGCAAGACCGATGCGATTCAACCACTGTTGGATAAAGGCGCCAACATCGAGGCCAGGAACGGGGACGGTGAAACGGCGCTGATTGTGGCTGCCAAATATTTTTGGACGGACACAGTGAAGTTGCTGCTGGAAAAGGGCGCCGACATTGAAGCCAAGAACATACAGGACCAAACGCCTCTGATGTCGACAGCCTGCTCCGACAAGACTTTATCTGAGAATGAAAAGATCAACAAGACCAATACTGTGAAGCTGCTGGTAGACAAGGGCGCCGATGTCGATTACACGGGGAAAATCAGATTCGGAAGTATTTCCGGTTACACAGGCCCAATAAGGAACTTATCGGCGTTAGAATGTGCGGAAAAGTATGGACCTGCCGAAGCGTTCGATCTGCTGGCAGAGGCGAGCCGGCAACGGAAGCAACTGAAAGAGGCGCTACTGAAGGATCCGCGCGTACAATTTGCCACCGGGATGAGTGCTTTCCAGCAGAATCCCAAAGACGAATCACTGCGCGAAAAGGTCATTCAGCTTTCATTTGGTCTCGCGGAGCCGCCACCTATTCCCGAGGAGGCGCGCCAGCTCTTTCTTCTGGCCACATCGCAGATCAAGCAGGCAAGCGGTCCCCCATCTCTGGCGCAACCCATCGGACTGTTGCGCAAAGCCCTGGAAATCGCGCCCTGGTGGGGCAACGCCTACTACAACCTTTCGCGCGCCCTGGAGATGAGCGGGCAGTACGACGAGGCCATGAAGCAACTCAAGTACTACCTCGAACTGAAGCCCGCCGAGGCCGACGCCAGCGAGGCCCGCGCCCACCTTACCGTGCTCCAGACGGAAAAGGACATCGCTACAGGCAAACAGCAATAGAGAGAACGGACGCTTGCTGGAACGCTATCGTTTCCATTCAGTTGGGTGCTTGCACCCAGGTCACCGGTCACCGTTTCAAAGAGAATATTCCGGGAGATAACAATGGCTCTATCTCTCATATTCATCTCGCTGACGGCAAGACTCACAGCGCTGGCGCTGTATGCAGGCATATCTGGATTGCTTGCTCCATCCTCCCTCGAACGAATAACCTGAGAGCGGCTTGAATATTCCACTGGCCGGGCATTCCCCAGCCGCACCCTCACGAGATTCCGCAAAGGAGAAACACCTAAGCGCATGTCGAAGCCAGTTTCCATCTGTGTGATCGGGTCCGGCTACGTGGGGCTCGTTGCCGCCGTTTGTTTTGCGGAGATCGGCCACCAGGTCATCTGCGTGGACAATGACGAGGCCAAGGTGAAAACCCTCCAAGACGGCGGCGTGCCCATCTTCGAGCTCTATTTGCCCGAACTGCTGGCCAAGCACCGGGAGCGCGGGGTGAGCTTCACCTCCAATCTGGGCGCGGCCGTGGAGCAGAGCGAGGCCGTATTCATCGCCGTGGGTACTCCCCAGGGCGATACCGGCGCCGCCGACCTATCTTACGTCGAGGCCGTGGTCACGGAGATTGCCCGCTCCATCAACGGCTACAAGGTCATCGTGGAAAAGAGCACGGTGCCGGTCTACACCAACGAGTGGATTCGTCGTGTGCTGCACCGCGGCGGCGTGGACCCGCAGAGCTTCGATGTGGTTTCGAATCCCGAGTTCCTGCGCGAAGGCACAGCGGTGATGGACTTTCTGCATCCCGACCGCATCGTGGTGGGCGCGAACACGAAGCGCTCCGCCGAGGTGTTGCGGCGCGTCTATGAGCCGCTCACCGGGGGCGGCTATTACGCCCAACCGGGCGCACTTCCGGGCGCGCGCAGCGCTGCCGCGCCAACCCGGATTCTGGTCACTACGGCGCAGAGCGCGGAGATCATCAAGCACGCCTGCAATGCCTTCCTGGCGCTGAAAATCTCCTTCATTAACGCCGTAGCCAACCTGGCCGAAACGGTGGACGCCGACATAGAGGACATCGCCGCCGGCATCGGCATGGACAGCCGCATCGGAGCCAAATTTCTCAGGGCGGGGCTGGGCTATGGCGGCTCTTGTTTTCCAAAAGATGTGGCTGCCTTTCACTGGGTGGCGCAACAGCAGGGCGTGGACCTTCAACTGCTTGAAGAGATTCGCAAGGTTAACGATGCCCAGAGAGAGATTTTCTTCAACAAAGTGCGGGCCGCGTTGTGGACTCTGCGCGGCAAACGGCTGGCCGCCCTGGGCCTGGCCTTCAAGGGCGGCACAGATGACATCCGCGAGTCTCCGGCCATCGACGTGATCGGAAAACTGTTGGAAGCCGGCGCCCTGATCACGGCCTATGATCCGGCAGCCATGGAGCGCGCCAAAGAGGCGCTGCCGCCCAGCGAGACGCTCAGCTATGCGGCGGACATCTACGCAGCGGCCAAAAACGCCGACGCGGTGTTGATTCTGACTGACTGGAAGGAGTTTGCCGAGATTGATCTGGAGAGACTCAACCAGGCGGTTCGCTTCCCCATCGTGATTGACGGCCGCAACCTGTACAAGCCGCAGCAGATGCGCGATCATGGATTCACGTATGTGAGCATGGGCCGGCCGGCAAGTTACTAGGCGCAGCAGGGCAAGCCGCGCAAATTGATCGTGTAGAAGCGGAAATTCCAAGCCGTTTGGATTGCCGCGGGATGCGGTCAGCCCGTGGTTTTGAGCTTTGGAGCAAGACATTTAACCATGCGCGTACTTGTCACCGGCGCCGCCGGATTTCTCGGTTCTCACCTTACCGACCGATTGCTGGCCGAGGGCCACACCGTCATCGGCGTCGATAACCTCTGCACCGGCGACCGGGAAAACCTCGCGCACCTGGCCAATGAGCCGCACTTCCGCTTTGAAGAGCAAGACATTTGCCAGCCTTTCGATGTGGGGCCAGTTGACTACGTCTTCAACTTTGCCTCTCCGGCCAGCCCCCCGGAGTATCTCCGCCTGGGGATCGAGACCCTGCGGGTGGGTTCCATCGGTGTCGATAACACGCTGGAAATTGCCGCCCGCTACAATGCCGGCTACCTGCACGCCTCCACCTCGGAGTGTTATGGCGACCCCATCGAACATCCGCAAAGGGAAGAGTACTGGGGCAATGTGAATCCGGTGGGTCCGCGCTCGGTTTACGACGAGGCCAAGCGCTTTGCCGAGGCCATGGTCATGGCCTGGCATCGCTCGCGCGGCGTCAAAACCCACCTGGCCCGCATCTTCAACACCTACGGCCCCCGTTTGCATCCCAGCGACGGCCGGGTTATCTCCAACTTTATGATGCAGGCACTGCGCGGCCAACCGCTGACAATTTACGGCGACGGCAGCCAGACACGCAGCTTCTGTTACGTGGACGACCTTATCGAAGGCATTCTGCTTCTTTCCCGCTCCGACGAACACCTGCCGGTCAATATCGGCAATCCTGATGAATTCACTATCCTCGAAGCAGCACAGTTAATCCTCGATGTGACCAGCTCCAAGAGCGAATTGTGCCTGAGGGCCCTGCCCGTTGACGACCCCGCTCGCCGTTGCCCCGACATCGCCAAAGCGCGCGCGCTACTCGGCTGGGAGCCGCGGATCCCGCTCAAGGAAGGTCTTGAAAGGTCGCTGGAATTCTTCCGGAGCCACCTGTCGGTTGGTTGGTAAGCTGTCTTTTCAGCATAGCCCCTCAGAAGACGCATCCGTCCCCGCGGGCTTATTCTGAATGTAGTGGGGGTGGTTCTGTGCGGAGATTGATTTTGCTGGCGTTTTTGGCGGTTCTGGCGATTCCCGCCGGCGCGGCCGAACAGGTAACAGTGAAGCAGTTGGAGCAGGCGCTGGCGGCGGCCAATACCGCGCATCAGACAGATGCCAACATGGCGCAGAAACTGTCTGGGATGGAACTGACCGAACGGCTGAGTACAACCGGATTGGCGCGCCTGAAGGCCGGTCTGCCGGGCGAAAAGGCCAGGCAGGCGCTGGTGGCGCTGGCCGACTCATCGCAATTCCTCGATCCTCCGGCAGCCGAGATTCCCGCAAACCCCACGCCGGAACCAACTGAGCTGCGCCGGATGCTGGTCGCAGTGGTCAATTACGTGAATACGACCGTTCGCCAGTTGCCCAATTTTATCGCCACGCGAGAAACCACCAGCTTCGAGGACAGGCCGCAAGAGGATCTGACCGGGGAAACCGGTCTTGTCAACTTGATCTACCTGCCTCTGCACGTCGTAAACAGCTCCAGTTTTACAGTGACTTACCGGGACGGCCATGAGGTGGTGGAGGAGGGTGCGGCGAAGGGCAAGAACAGCGGGCCGCAGTCGCAAGGCCTGGCGACCGAGGGAGCATTCGGGCCGATTCTGACCACCGTGGTGGGAGACGCACTCAAAGGCAAAATCACATGGGGCCGCTGGGAGCAGGGAGCGGGAGGGAACCAGGCGGTCTTCCGCTATACGGTTCCCAAAGACAAATCGCGTTACGCGGTTGGGTTTTGCTGTGTTTTGGGCGGGAATGACTCCGAAAACCCGGAGCGAAAAAACTGGCGTTCGTTCAGCGAATTTGTCGCCTATCACGGAGAGATTGCATTCGACCCGGCCAGCGGTGCGATTCTTCGCATCACGCTGGAAGCGGAGATGCCGCCCGGAGAAGTCGTCACCAAGAGCCAGGTGATGGTCGAGTATGGCACGGTTAAGATTGGGGAGAAAAACTGTATTTGTCCTCTGCGGAGTATCTCCATCCTGTCGGCTCATTCTACGCAGCCGGCGATGGGCAAGCAATCGGTGGCGAGTTACAAAGGCCCGGTGAAGATTCATCTGAATGATGTGGCGTTTGATCATTATCACCGCTTCGGTTCGGAGACGCGCATGTTGGCCGGGGGAAACGCAGAACCTACCGGTAATCCGCCTGTTCCCGCCGCGGTGAAGGCGGCATCGACCAGTCAGCAACCCGCGACGGCCGCAAGCGCAGTCTCGCCTCAGGCTGCGGAGACGAGTACCGCGCCGGCGGCTGGCGTAACGGCGCCTACGCCAGTAGCGGCTGCGCAGGTGGCTCCGCCAGCGGCACAGGCAGAGCCCGAAATCAGCCAGGGGACGGCCACCAATCTGCCGGATCAGCCTACTCTTCCACCCCTGGCCGAGACATCCGGCATCACGCTTAAAATCACTTCGCGGCTGGTGGATGTAAGCCTCGAGGTCAACGACAAGAAGGGTCATCCGGTAAAAGGACTGAAGCCAGAGGACTTCGAGGTTTACGATGACGGACGCAAACAAGAGATCCGCTTCTTCAGCGAGGTTACGGGCCAGGCCCCAGCCGCGGAGACGGTCAGCGAAGCGCCGCAGCGGAGTTTTTCAAATCGCACCAGCGATGCGGCCACCGAGGCCGCGGCAACACCGGCAACCGAGGCCGGGGCCACGATTCTGCTCCTCGATGCGAGCCACATAGCCTGGGGCGACCTGAGCAACGCCCGCCGGCAGATACTCGCATTTATTGCCGCCGCGCCCCCCGGCGAGCGGATTGGCCTCTACGCCATGAGCAGCTTCGACTTTCGCGTGCTGGCGGAGATCTCCACCGACCACGCCGCGCTTATCGCCCGTCTTAACAAATGGATGCCCACGGCGCAGTCCGTTTCCCAGGCGCAGGAGGAAGAGAAGCGCAACCGCCAGCAGTTCAATGAAGTGCATCACGTGAACGACCTCAACTTTGTGAACGGCAATCGTCTCGATCTTCCCGAAGCGACGACCCCGACCGATTACCAGTTGCTCATCCAGGACAGCAATCCGGCGCGCGCGTCGCTGGTGATACTGGCGGGCGTGGCGCGGCGCCTGGCCGCCGTTCCCGGCCACAAAAACCTGGTGTGGGTTTCCAGCGACAACGTCTTCGCCGACTTCAGCGATCAGAATGTGGGCACCGACAAAGGCGGCAAGTACCTGGACAGTTATGCCCTGCGCGCGCAGGAGGCTATGAACGACGCCCATGTGGCCGTATATCCGATGGATGTCTCGCAACTGGAAACCGCGGCCATCGGAGCCGACATCCAGCACGTCAACGTGGATCTGACACCGGCGGCCAAGGAAATGGCCGGGAATCTTCCTATAAACAATACCGGAGGCCGCATCACCGCCGAGATGCAGCAGGACGTCCACCCCATCCAGTGGCCCATCCTTCAGGTGGCCGAGGCCACCGGGGGACGCATCATCCGGCGCTCCAGCGATCTGGCGGCGGCGCTCTCGGAGATTGTGGAAGACGGCCATGCCGCCTATCTTTTGAGTTTTTCTCCTCAGGGACCGGCGGACGGAAAGTATCACGCCATTGTGGTCAAGCTCAGCGCCAGGCAGCGTGGCCTTGTCCTGCGCTACCGCACCGGCTACTTGTACACCGAGGAACCGACCACGCTCAAGGAGCGCTTCCATGAGGCGGTGTGGCAGCCCGCAGACGCGAATGAGTTGGCCTTGACCGCCAAAGTGATTTCCACGGAGGCCGGCGCCAACCTAAAGGTCAACATCGCGGTTGGCGACCTGAGCCTGGTTCACCAGGCGGACAGATGGATGGACAAGCTGGATATCCTCTTCATCCAGCGCGACGACGCGGGCCTTCATGCGAAGGTCGAGGGAAAAACGATGGGGTTGCGGCTCATGTCCTCAACCTATCAGCGTTTGTTGCCCACCGGCATTTCGTTCGAGCACCTAGTCCATTTGCAGCCGGAGACGGCCTCGCTGCGCATCGTGGTGGTTGACGAAAACTCCGGCCGCATGGGCTCGGTCACCATTCCCGCCTCGGTATTGGAGGCAGAGCGCTGACGCGGCGGAATTCTTCCTCTATCAGTGTGAGTTTTGCTACTCTTGCTCTATCATGAAGCGCACATTCTTCCTGCTACTGACTGCCGTGATTCTTTTCACATCCGGCCAGCCCGCCGCCGCGCAGAAGTATCTGCCCAAGACCATCCAGTTCAAGGGCGCCCCGGAGTACTCCGACGAGGAGTTGCTAGCCGCCTCCGGGCTGAAAAAGGGCACAGTGCTGGATTATGCCGAGATGGATGGTCACTCCCAAAAGCTGATGGATACCGGTCTCTTCGAAACCCTCAGCTTCAAGTTCGATGGGGTGGACCTTGTCTTTACACTGGTTCCGCACACCGAACTCTATCCCGTGCGCCTGGAGAATCTACCGCTGACGCCGGGCAAGGAGCTGGATGCCGCGCTGCACGAGCGTTTCTCGCTCTATCACGGTAAGGTGCCAGCCGAGGGCGGGCTGACGGAACAGGTGCGACAAGCTCTTGAAGAGATGCTTGCGGCCAAAGGCATCAAGGTTAATGTGGCGATCAAGCCTTACACCGACGAAAAGCTGCATGAAGTCACTGCCATGAGTTACTCCATTACCGATCCGCCGGTGCGGGTGGGCGAGATTCATCTGCAAGGCGTCTCGCCGGAGATGCAGGCTAAGGTCAAAGCAGTTGCGGATCGCGCCATGAAGTTCGATTACGACACGGAAAATACGGTGGGCAATATCGAGCGCGCATTTGTTTTGTTGTACACCGATGAAGGCTATGCTGCCGTCAAAGTTCATGCCGAGCGGTCGGATCATCCGATTGCCGGCAGCCAGGCAATCGACGTTCCCTTCAACGTAACCATCGAGGAAGGGCGTCATTACAATCTGGGCTCCATCTATTTGCCCTCCGGCGAGCTACTGAACCTGGCGGAGATCAACAAAGCCGCCGGTACCATTTCGAATGTGATTGAGAAGCAGTCAGTCAAGGAAGGAGTGACTCTTCGAACAGCCTTGCTTTATGTCACGGGACAATACAAATCCAAAGGCTATCTGGATTGTGTCGTCACCCCGCATCCTCAGTTCGATGAAGCCGCGGGAATCGTAAATTACACCTTAGAGGTTCAACCCGGCCCGGTTTATACGATGGGCAAGCTGACCATACAAAACTCCGCTGAAGACCTGCACGCAGCGATGTTGGCTGCCTGGATGATGCCAGAGGGAGCGGTCTTCAACGAGAAAGCGATTTACGACTACTATTACACGCAGGGAAATACTCCGCTGGGACGAACCTTCGCTTCTGCCATCTGCAAATACAAGCTGACGAAAAATGTCGAAACCCACACCGTCGATGTAACGCTGCGCGTGGAAAAACGGGACTGAGCCGATAATCAATATTTCATGATATTTTGTCATTTTTAGGCGTGGCGTCAGAGGTGTATTATCGTTGACAACACAATTTTCATGAGGAGTACGCATATGAAATTGTTTGGGTGGATTCTTGCAGTACTGATGCTGGTTTCGCCCGCCTGGGCAGCCAACAAGAGCATTTCTGTTCAACAACTCAAGGACATGCTGGACTCGCTGCAGCAACAAAAGAAGAGCGACGTAGAGGTAGCTGACCGGCTCAAAGAGATTGAACTAAACGAAGAGCTGACAGGCAGTGCAGCGAACAGCCTGATAAGTTACCTTCCCGGTCCGCTCTCAGGTGTGAGGATTGAAATTCTGAAGGAACAAAGCGCATTTCTTGCGCCTCCGTCTACAGATCTACCCACTACACTCGCGCCAGACGAAGCCGCACAAAAAGCCATCTTAGCTAAAGCCGCCGATATTGCATCCAGGCTTTATATGCAGAATCCTCATCTGACGGTCACCAAAACCACGCTCCGCTTCGAAGACCGGGCCATAGTAACAAACAGTATCGGACTTATTAATTCCAATAAGCTTCTTGGTCCAGTTCAGCTAGTCGGCAAGCAAGTTGACCAAGTGGAAACCGATAAAGGCGTCGAGGCGGCCGCAGTTTCAAGGGCAAAGACGAAGTGGGGCCTGAACGGAGAGATTTCAGAGGGCGAACCGGGGACCAATCTGGGTGCTATATTTCTTGAAGCCTCGTCGTCGGGTAAAATCAGATGGCTGCGCTGGCAAATGATTGACGGCAGGCAGACTGCGGTATTTTCCTTCGTTGTAGAGAAGAATAATTCTCATTTCGATGTGAGTTACTGCTGCTTTCCAAAGACCGAAATAGAAGATAAGATCACAATAGGATTGAGGGTTGGGGCCATCCAGTCAGTCAGCACATGGGATACCTTTAACAAGGTCGTAGGATACCACGGCGAATTCTTTATCATTCCGGATACCGGTATTGTGATTCGTGTCATCACCCATGCTGAGATGAAGCCCACGGACTTCGTTAACAGGGAAGACAGGCGGATCGATTATGGCCCCGTAGTCATCGCCAGCAAGGCATATCTGCTTCCCCGTGTCAGCTTAACAGCAATGGAGGCAGTCCCCAATGCTGATAACTCCACGAATACCTGCACCTTCCGTCATACTTTGTTCTATGTTTCATATCAGAATTACAAGTTGGCCGGGACGTTCTGAGTGCCTGACAGCTTGCAGTGACGCCTTTTCAAAACCGGGAAATAATCTGCGCATGATTAGGCTTTGAGGGATTGCCGGCATCAGAAGAAAATGTTGAACATGACTTTTTGTGACGTCAGCTATCCTCGTTCCATGCCGTGCTCACTGATCTTCGACCGCATGTTTCAGTTTTTCTTCCACAGCGAATGGCGCCGCAGGCACACCCTCCAGGATGGCCAGTCCTACTCCCATTCGATGGTGCCGGGGGGCTTGCTTGTGATGTCGTAGACCACGCGGTTGATGCCGCGCACTTCATTCACGATGCGGCTGCTGATGCGCTTGAGCACCTCGTAGGGCAGAGGGGTCCAGTCGGCGGTCATGCCGTCTTCCGAATGCACGGCGCGGATGGCGGCGGTGTAGGCGTAGGTGCGCTGGTCGCCCATCACGCCCACGCTCATCACCGGCAGCAGCACGGCAAAGCTCTGCCAGATGGAGTTGTAGAGCCCGGCGGCCTTGATCTCCGCGACGACGATCTCGTCGGCCTCCTGAAGCAGCGCAACACGCTCCCGAGTGACCTCGCCCAGGATACGCACGGCGAGGCCCGGCCCCGGAAACGGCTGGCGGCCAAGGATTTCTTCGGGCATGTTGAGATCGCGGCCGATGCGCCGGACTTCGTCCTTGAAGAGGTCGCGCAGCGGTTCTATCAATTTAAGTTTCATCCCCAGCGGGAGGCCGCCCACGTTGTGATGGCTTTTGATGGTCTGGCTGGGACCTTTCACGCTGGATGATTCGATCACGTCGGGGTAGAGCGTGCCCTGCACCAGCCAATCCACACCGCCGGTCTTTTTGGCGATGCGGTCGGCCTCGTCGTCGAAGACGGCGATAAACTCCGCGCCAATGCGTTTGCGCTTGGTCTCGGGATCAATGACGCCGGCCAGTTGCTTGAGGAATCGTTCGCTGGCATCCACGGCGACGATATTCAGGCCCAGCTTTTCGCGCAGATTCTTCTGCACATTTTGAAATTCATTTTTGCGCAGCACGCCGTTGTTGACGAAGATGCAGGTGAGCTGGCTGCCGATGGCTCTGTGTACCAGCGTCGCAGCTACCGACGAATCCACGCCGCCGGAGAGGCCGCAGATGACGTGGCCCTTGCCGACCTTTTTGCGAATCGCGGCCACGGTGGTTTCAATGAAGTGCGCCGGAGTCCAGTCGCCGCGCGCGCCACAGATTTGGAAGAGGAAGTTCTTAATAAGTTGCGACCCCAGCGGCGTGTGATGCACCTCGGGGTGGAATTGCACGGCCCAGATACGCCGCTCGATATTTTCGATTCCCGCCATTGCATTAGCGGAGATGGCGATGCGCTTGAAGCCGGCGGGCAGCTCGAGCGCCTCGTCGCCATGGCTCATCCAGACGGCAAGCGTGTGCGGCAAGCCGGCAAACAACGGTGATGCGCCATCCTCGACGGTCACTTCAGCGTGGCCATATTCGCGCTTGACGCCCGAGCGCACCTTGCCGCCCAGGTGATGCACGATAAAGTGCAATCCATAACAAATGCCCAGCACGGGCACGCACAGTTCGAGCAATTTAGGGTCGGCGGCGGGTGCGTCGGAATCGTAAACGGACGATGGCCCGCCGGAGAGGACAATTCCCAGCGGCTGGAGCGCCTTGATCTCGGCGAGAGGCGCCGTGCAGGGCAGCACCACGGAGAAGACATTCTGCTCGCGAATGCGACGCGCGATCAGTTGCGTATACTGCGAACCGAAATCGAGGATGACGATGGTTTGAGTGTCCACGCTTCAAGTGTGGCAGGGCTACGGGCGGGATGTAAAGAACCAACGAAAGGACAGGATATGATCGACCTTGGGCGTATACTTTTTCCAAAGCCTCATGATTGACCCAGGACTCAAGGGAAAAGCCGTTTTGATCACCGGCGCCAATAATCCACATGGCATTGGCGCGAGTGTTGCACGAGCCTTTGCCGCGCAGGGGTCCAGACTATTCCTGCACTATTTTCGGCAAAAGGACGCCGGTGCGACCCGCGAAGGAGTGGATGAGGCTGGTACGCCGGGTTTATCGTTCTACCACGCTCAATTGGCGAAATCCGCCGATGAAGTGGTTGCCGAGATTCACGAGCTTGGCGCTGAGGCACACGCATGGGAGGCAGATCTCTCGGACGCGAGCATTGTTCCGCAGATGTTCGAGCAGGCGGAGCGCTTGGTCGGACCGGTGGAAATTCTCGTAAACAACGCGGCGCATTGGGAAGCGGATACATTTGTTCCGCCACGCGCCGAACTGAGCAACAAGCTTGTTGAGTTGTGGGCGGGTCGCCCCGCACCCATCACTGCCGAGATCATCGAGCGATTATTCGCCGTTAATACGCGCGCGGCAGCGCTGTCCATGGCGGAATTTGCCCGCAGGCATATCGAGCGGGGAGCGCATTGGGGCCGGATCGTGAACGTTAGCACAGCGGGAGCCGAGCGCTTTCCATCCGAGGTCTCGTATGGGGCCAGCAAGTATGCCCTGGAGAGCTATACGCGGAGCGCCGCAAGCGAACTGGGCAAATTCGGAATCACTGTCAACGCAGTCTCGCTGGGTCCGGTGCAGACCGGCTGGATTACCCCGGAACTGGAGCGCGAGATACTGCCGACGATCCCGCTCGGCAGAGTGGGCAAACCCGAGGATGTCGCAGACGTTATCGTCTTTCTTGCTTCGAACCAGGCCCGTTGGCTCACTGGACAGAGAATCTATGTGGGTGGCGGACATGGAATGTGAGAATTCGTTGTCTATTCATGGCTAGTAGAAACTTCAGCAGTTCCGGTTTGCCGGCGGCCGCGAATTGTCCAGCAACCACTACACCGGCCGTGATAGCCTTCTAATCGATGCAGTCTGCGCGAATTGACTGCCGTAAATTTGATTCTGGCCTCCGTCCACGCGCATTTTTAGCGGCAATGGGCATGGCCGGCTGATCTGTCACCAAGAGGACATTCATGAACTGCTTTCGTTTCGCACCAATTCTGATTTTGCTGGGCGGAGCCGCCCTGGCTCAGACTGCTCCTGCCTCCGATGCCCAGAAGCCCACGCCTCCAGTCGTCGTTAAAAGCTTCGATCTGACGGCCATCGACAAGAGCGCCGATCCCTGCGCGGATTTTTATCAGTACGCCTGCGGCAACTGGGTCAAGAGCAATCCCATTCCCGGCGACCAGGTGCGCTGGGCGCGCTCCTTCTCGCTTCTGCAAGAGCGTAACCGCTATCTGTTGTGGCAGGAGCTGGACGCGGCCGCCAGCAATCCCAAGAGCGCACTGGAAAAGCAATATGGCAACTTTTTTGCCGCCTGCATGAACACCGATTTGGTGGAGCAGAGGGGTCTGGAGCCGCTGGAGCCGGCGTTCAAGCGCATCGCCGCTCTCAAGGATACGCACAAGTTGGCTACACTGATGGGCAAACTGGAAGCCGAGGGCAGCGCGGCGCCGCTGTTCCAATTTGGCGTGGAGCAGGACGACAAGGACTCCTCCAAGCAAATTGCCGCCATTGGCCAGGGCGGCCTGTCGCTGCCCGACCGCGACTATTACATTGTGGACAACAAGCGCTTCCAGGAGATTCGCAAGCAGTACATCGCGCACGTGACCAAGATGTTCACCCTGGCCGGCGATTCGCCCGAGCAGGCGTCCAAGGAAGCCGCAGCGGTGATGGAGATTGAGACCGCGCTGGCCAAGGCCTCCACCAGCCGCACCGACCTGCGCCAGCCGGAGAACCGCTACCACATTTACACGGTGGCCGACTTCCAGAAGCTGACCCCGGATTTCGATTATTCGGTCTATTTCAAGGATGTGAAGATTCGCCCCTTCGAGACGCTGAACGTGGCCACACCTGATTTTTTCAAGGGGCTGAGTGAATTGATTGCCAAAGAGCCGATTGAGTCCTGGAAGTCGTACTTCCGCTGGCACACGCTGCACGGCGCGGCCAGCAATCTGCCCAAGGCCTTCTTCGACGAGAACTTCGCGTTTTTCGGCCATACCCTGGCCGGACAGAAGGAACCGACGCCGCGCTGGAAGCAGTGCACCAGCATGACCGACCGCGCTCTGGGCGAGGCGGTAGGCCAGGACTGGGTAAAGAAGAACTTTCCGCCCGAGGCCAAGGCCAGCATGGACCAGTTGGTAGCCGCTCTGGAAAAGTCGTTGGGCGACGACATCAAGACCCTGCCCTGGATGAGCGAAGCCACCAAGAAGGCGGCGGAAGAAAAGCTGGCGTTGATTCGCAACAAGATCGGCTACCCCGACAAGTGGCGCGATTACCGGGCGCTGAAGGTTAAGCGCGACGACCTGATCGGCAACCTGCGCCGCAGCGCGGTTTTCGAGCGCAACTGGAACCTCGATCATCTGGGCAAGCCGGTGGACGAGAAAGAATGGGATATGACGCCGCCCACGGTCAACGCTTACTACGACCCTTCGTTCAACGACATTAACTTCCCGGCCGGCATCTTGCAGCCGCCTTTCTTTGATTTCACCATCGATCCGGCGGTGAACTTCGGCGGCATCGGTGTGGTAATCGGCCACGAGATGACCCACGGATTCGACGACGAAGGCTCGCAGTACGACGGGTATGGCAATCTGCGCGAGTGGCAGACGCCAGCTGACCGCAAGGCCTTTACCGAGCGGACAGACTGTGTGGCCAAAGAGTACAGCGGCTTTGAAGCCGCCCCGGCGCATGGCGATGTTGCCGCGCAGAAACTGAACGGCAAGCTCACCCTGGGAGAAAACACGGCCGATAATGGCGGCCTGCGCATCGCTTACATGGCGTTGTTGGACACGCTGGCGGCGCAGAAAAAGAGCATCGATGACAAGATCGACGGCTACACCGAGGCGCAGCGCTACTTCCTCGGCTTTGCCCAGGTGTGGTGCCAGAACCAGACCGAACAGTCGGCCCGCCAGGCAGCGCTGGTGGACCCCCACTCGCCCGGCCGCTGGCGCGTTAACGGTTCCGTGCAGAACTTCGACCAATTCGGCAAGGCTTTTGGCTGCACCAAGGGCCAACCCATGTACCCAGCTACATCCTGCCGGGTCTGGTAGGTCTTTCTCCCTGGTCCGGAGCCGTGGCACGTAAAAGCTACGGCTCTGGTCCAGGGGCTGTGGGTTTCAGGACAGAACAGGCCTGCTGGTAAGGCCTCACTACCGGTAAAGCGGGTTGACGTTTCCCGCCTGCCGGGAGTCCAAAGCACAGTCCTGAGGCATGTATTAGGCTGGCCAAACCGGGAAGCAAGGGTTTTCCGCCGCTTGCAAGGCTTGGCGGCCATAGAAAATGCACTGTTTTGACCAGTCTCCGGCCAAAACTAGGCACAACCCGCCCTGGGCTTTTACAATGCAACAGGGACCCGTCCCAACCCAGCTATGCTGTGGAACTAGCAAACTTGGCGGCACACGCCTGACCAGGATGAAGGAATCGCATGAAGTTCACGAAATTCGGCAAGGCCCTTCTGATTAGCGCCCTTTCTGCGGGCGTTGTTCTCAGTGTTACGTCTTGCTTAGAGGATTATTCGGTCGGCTATTTGTATGTAACTGGGACGGTGACGGCCCAGCCATCCGGCAACGGCATCATCTCCGGCTTCAAAATCGATCACAACACGGGTCAACTGACACCCATCAACGGGCTGCCTGTCTCTTCCGGCGGCGCCAACCCGGTTCGGGCCGTCCTGCTTCCCGGCAGCCGTTTTCTATATGTTCTTAACCGGGGCGTAAGCGCGGACGGCCAGCCCTGCACCACGGCGGACCCCTGCCAGAATTCCAACATCACGCAGTTTGCTGTCGGCGCCAACGGCATCCTTACGCCGCAGGAGACCTTCTACACGCAAGGTTTGAACCCGTTCCGCATAATCTCCGATCCCTCGGGTTCCTATATCTACGTGCTGGAACACGATTCCATGATCAACGGCCTTCCGTCCAGCCCGACGAACCAAAACCCCAACTGCGCTGCTGCCTTGACCGGCGCCACAACCTGTGGCGACATTACCGCCTTTTCGGTCAACGCGACTACTGGACGGCTGCAACTGATCCTCAATACCCAGGTAACCGCGGCAGGCGGAAGCGCACCGCTGACCTACTTCCCGGTTCCATCCAATCCCGTCGACTTTTTGTCGGCCAGTGGAAGCTTCCTCATCCTGTTCTCCACTAGCGCACAAACCAGCTACCCGTACACCGGCGGCTCTGATGTCTTTCCCTACGCATACAGTGCCGTCAACGGGCAGTTGACGGCGACCCAGAACAGTCCAAATCAGCTGAACATTGCACAGGGAAACGCCATTGTGACCGGCGGCGGTTACGTCTTCGTGCTGGACAACGAGGCGCCCAACCCCAATCCGACCAATGCATCCAGCCAGATACTGCCTTACACAGTCGGCAGCAATGGCGCGCTGTTTGTGGCTTCCAGCGGTCCCATTCCCGATGACCCGAACCAATCCAACCCTATTTACCTGGTGCTGGAGAGCAAGGGAAGGTGGTTCTACGTGGCCAACCAGGGGAACAACATCATCGGCACGGGAACTGCGCAAAGCGGGATTGCCGGTTACGTGGTCAACAGTCCATTTCAGCCCACCGAAATAGCAGGCACGCCCATCGGTTTCGGCACCGGGGGTGGCCCACAGTGCCTGGTCGAGGATCCATCGAATCAGTACTTCTATACGGCCAACTTCAACGATTCCAGCGTAACCGGTCAGCTTATCGACCAAAACGCGGGTACCCTCGTGCCGTTATCCCAGTCGACCAAGGCACCCTCCGAATATTCGCTGACCGGTCCGCCCACCTGGTGCCTGGTAAATGGGCGCACTAATTAACCGCCGTTTGAAGCAGATGCGCCTGGGGCGGAGGATGGCCCCCGTTCCAGGCAACGCTAGACAATGATTTGCCCGCAGCATTCAAGAACGCAGCCGAATTTGAGGACGCGATGTTTTTCCGAGGCGCCCTGGGGTTCGATTCCAAACTGATTTTTAGGGGCCGGAGCCTTTGGCCCACTGACGAAAGATGCGCATGAAGTTCAACAAAACGAGCCAGCTTCTGCTGGTCTCCGCAGCCAGCCTCCTGGTGGCAGTTCTGATTACAGCTTGCAGCACGGCCACCGTGGATTTTGTGTTCGTGGCCAGCGCCAAGGCCGCGGGGTCCAATAACTACGGCGAGATCGATGTCTTCGAGATCAATGGGACATCCGGCTTTATGCGCCAGATTCCCACCTCGCCCTTCCCCTCCGGAGGTCGCGATCCGGTGGCTGAAGCCGTCTCCTCCGACTACGCGAATCTGTACGTGGTCAATCAGTACGACAACGCCATCGTGCAGTTCTTGATCGGCAGCGACGGCAAGATCTATCCACAAAACACCGTTAATACGCCCGGGACATTCCCGCTGGCCGTTGCGGTGAGCGGGTCGAACCTGTTTGTCGTGGATACCTATATGCCACTGCCCGCCTGCTCCATCGCGGACCCATGTTCAGGCTCTGTAGGTGTCTTTCCCCTGTCGGTCGCCTCCGGGACCGGCTCCAACGCAACGCCCGGCGGCGTGCCGGGAACGCCACTTACCAATACAAGCATTGGCGCGAACTATTGGCCGTTGACCCTGCCCTCCAGTCCTACCGACGTGATTGTGCCGACCGCGATCAACGTTTTGAATTCGGGCACCGCTCTCTTTGTCACGGCCTACGACTCCTCCGTAACACCCAATGTTGGTTATGTATTTGGCTTCTCTATCGGCTCTGACGGCACGCTTACGCCTCTCAATGGCGGTGTGCCTTTTGCCGCGGGAGTTCACCCCTCGGCCATCGCCAGCGATCCCACCAGCTCCTACGTTTACGTGACGGATTCCGTCAACGGCAATGTTCTTGGCTACCAGGTTGCGTCCGGACTCCTGACTCCGCTGGCCGGCAGCCCCTTCCCGGCCGGAAATCAACCCTCCGCCATCGTTGTCGATTCCGCCTACCCGTATGCCTACGTAGCCAACGCGACGGACGGCAACGTCGTAGCCTACTCGATCTCCAGCGGCGCGCTCACCCGCATCGGCGCCTACGCCGCGGGCATTGATCCAGTGGCCATAGGCATCGACCCATCAACTAACCATTTTCTTTTTACCGCCAACTTCACTCCCGGCGGGGTCAACGGCACGGTCTCCAACTTTGAGTTGAGCGCCAGTGAAGGCACACTCGTCGACGGGCAACACTCTCCGTACACGTCCAACGCCAATCCGACGGCTGTGGTCGCGGTACCGCACACCGGCACGCAATAGCGATGCATGGAAATAGCCCTCTGCCGGGCTCACTAGCAACAACCCGTACCGGGCTTTTACAATGCATACGGGGCAACTTAACCAGTTTTCCATGGGCTCGCAACAGACTGGCCCACGACGAAGGAAGCGCATGAAGTTCAGCAAATTGAGCCAGCTTTTTCTGGTCTCTTCCATCGGCCTTCTGGTGGCCACCATTTTCTCCGCCTGTGCACTTGTAACCGTCGATTATGTTTTCGTGGCCTGTTCCGCTGGCTCGGGAACATCGAGCACCGGAGAGATCGAGACATACGCGGTGGACTCCCTGTCCGGCGCATTGCGCACGGGAGCAGCTACCGTCTCCTCGGGCGGGGTAAACCCGGTTTCCATGTCCGTTACCTCCGACTATGCGAATCTTTACGTCGCCAATGCGGGGACCCCTCCGTCCGGCGGCTCAATCGTCCACTTCTCCATCGCCTCGAACGGTACTCTGACGGCGATGGACACGGTCAACCTGAGCGACACACCCATTGCCCTGGCCGTGAACTCGGCCGGAACCTATCTGTATGTGGTGTCTTGCACCGCCGCCGCCGGCACCGCGTATCCCACGCTGGGCTGCGCCAACACCGGGACGCTGACGGTCTATCCACTTTCCTCCGGCGCCATCGGCTCCGCAGTTTCAAATACCCTCAATCTCTACGGCTCCTACGCCGCCTATAGCGGTGATATCCTGGTTCCCACCGGGATCACGGTGCTGGCCAATAACACTGTGGTAAGCGGCAACGCCGTCTATGTCACGGCATATGACCAGTCGGCCTACAATCCCGGTTGCGTCCCTGTCGCGACGTGCATCACCAGCACCGCCAACCCCGGCTGGGTCTTTGGCTTCACCATCGGCTCAGACGGATCCTTGACCCCTTTGGCCAATCCCTTTGAAGCCGGCATCAAGCCCGCAACCATCGTCACCGATCCCACCAATCGCTTTGCCTATGTCACCGACTACGCCTCCAGCCATCTGATCGGCTATGCGATCATGAGCAACAGCACGCTGAACTTTCTGCCCAGTAATCCCTTCAACACCGGGAACGAACCCTCAGCGGTTACCATCGATCCGCGCGGCATATTCATCTATGTCGCCAACTCGCTGGATTCCTCAGTCTCGGCCTACGAAATCACTCTGGCTACCGGAATTCCCACGGCTGTGGTGAACGTTACTGGCTCACCCATCAACTCGACTGACACGCAGCCAGTCGCCGTCACGGTTGAGCCGGCGCTGGGCCGGTTTGTATATACCGCCAACTACCTGGGCAACTCCATCTCTGGCTTCAAGCTGGACCCGACCTCAGGCGCTCTGGCCCCCACCCAGGCCACGCCGTACCCCACCGGGTTTCATCCCACAGCAGTAGTCGGTGTTCCCCACGGCAACCATGCAACGCAGTCGGTTAGCCCGTAAAGGCCCTCGTTTTCGCATGCTTAAAAGCCCAGCCACCCGGCTGGGCTTTTTGCTGCGCCAATCTCCAGTTCGCGCAACCGCTTCCTGCTCAATCGGTGTATTCCCAGACTCAAAGTGTGGCAAAAATGCCACAGGACGGGGATGGCTTCTGGCGTCTAATCTAACTGTTGCGCACGGTTTTCTTTGCCGTGGAAGAAGGTTTTTTGGCCAATCACTCGCACCTGAGTCCCGCGCACCTGGAACAGACGATTGCCGCGCCCCTGGAGTTAAGCGGTGTGGGGCTGCACTCCGGAGCGCCGGTGCATCTGCGCATGCTGCCCGCGCCGGCCGGCTCGGGCATCGTCTTCCGCCGCACGGATCTGGACAACTTTGAAATTCCCGCCATCAGCCGCTACGTGGCCAAGGTGAGCTATGCCACCAGCCTGATGCGCCAAGGCGTGCTGATTTCGACTACTGAGCATCTGCTCTCGGCGCTCATCGGCATGGGCGTGGACAATATCATTGTGGAGCTGGACAACCTGGAGCTTCCCATCCTGGACGGCAGCGCCCTGCCTTACGTCGAGGCATTTCTCCGGGTGGGCATCCGCAATCAGCGGCGGCGCCGCGAGACCGTCCGGGTACTGCGCCCGGTTGAGGTGCGCGAGGGAAACAAATTCATCGGGATCTATCCCGGTTCCGGCTACAGCATTCTATACACCATTGACTTTCCCGCGCCCGTCGGCCGCCAGTCTGCCAGTATTGATCTGGCCGCCGAGACCTACGGCGCCGCCATTGCTCCGGCGCGCACTTTTGGCTACAAAGCCGATGAGCAGAAGCTGCGCGACATGGGTCTGATCCGCGGCGCGGGGCCGGAGAGCATCATCATTCTGGGCGAAACCGGGCCGGAGAACGGTCCGCTGCGCTTTGACGACGAGTATGTGCGCCACAAGATTCTGGACCTGATTGGCGATCTGGCGCTGGCCGGCCGCCGCATCGAGGGCCACGTGGTGGCGGAGCGCGCCGGTCACGCCATGCACACGGCGCTGGTTTCGCGGTTGATTAAGGACCGCTCCGCCTGGGAGCTGGCTCATGTGCCGGTGGCCTCGGCGGAGAACAAGGAGAGCATGGAAGTCAACAACCCAGCACTGATGGGTGTTTAAGGCACTTGGTCTACATTCATTCAAACAAAATGCACATCGGCGTAGCCGCCGCAAAGCTCTTGCCTTCTTCGGCCAGAGCGCCGGTCTCGGGATTGCGCGCGAAGACGCTGATCAAGTCCGAATCCTGGTTGGCCACCAGCATCCAGCGCTCCGTGGGGTCCAGGATAAAGTTGCGCGGAGTCTTGCCGCCGCAAGGGGTGCGGCCAATCGGCGTCAGCTTGCCGCTCGCAAACTCGGCCCGGAAGCTATAGAGAAAATTATTGTCGCGATTAACGAAATACACAAACCTGCCATCGCGAGTGATCACCGTGTCGCAGGCGCGTGTCGGCCCGTGATAGCCCTCCGGCAGTAGCTCGATGCGCGAAATCAAACTCAGGCTGCCGTCGGCCTTGCTCCATTCCAGCACGTCCACCGTCGAATCCAGTTCGTTGATCGAGTAGGCGGTATGCCCATTGGGATGGAAATGCAGCGTCCGCGGTCCGGCGCCGGGTTTGGCTCGGTAGCTTCCCGCGGATGTCAGCATCGCCGTCTCGGAGTTCAATGCGTAGATGTGGATGCAATCCAGGCCTAGGTCGTTCACGTAAGCGAAGCGGTTGTCGGGCGAAATCGACGTAAAGTGAGGGTGGGCGCTCTGCTGCCGGTCGGCGTTGGGTCCGTGACCGGTGTAGTGCTCGCTCCACACGGCCGGGCTGAGCTTGCCCTCGGTCACCAGAAAACTCGCCGCCGAGCCGCCGGAGTAGTCGGCCGCAAGCAGCACGCGGCCCGTGTAGTCCAGGGTCACGTGGAGGGTGCCCACGCCGGCTGAATTCTGTGCCGAGAGTTGCTCGAGTTCGCCGCCGACCATGCGGAAGCTGGCCGCCGCGCCGGTCGGTTTGCCGTTGAAGCTCGCCACCGCCGACGCGGCGTAAAGATATTGATGGCCGGCGGAGAAGGTAATCCATTCCACGTCGGTCATCTTGGCGGCCACGCCAACGGGCGTCAGTTCGGCGTTGGATGAGTCCCAGTTGTAGGCCAGAATGCCGTAGGGAGTTTTGCTGCTGACGAAAACCCGCTGGCGGCGCCGGTTTGCAAATGGCCGGTTTGCAAATGAAGGAGAGGCGAGCGCCGGCGCGGCCGATGTGGCCAGCGTGGCGGAGGAGGCGGTCTTCAGAAAATCACGGCGAGAGAGTTTATCCATCATGAGAACGATTGTCGCCGATGGAGCCAGCGATGCGCCAGTCACAATGCAGCGCGAAGGTTTGCCCGGCCTCGTCAGCCCGCCTATCCCCGAAGTCGTTGCCGCATGGAACGAGCTGACCCGCGAAAAGCTGGCGGGCGGCATTTGATGCCGAGGCATGGGACGGAGCGCCGCCCGATCTCTACTCGATAATCCTGAAGTTCCCGCTGCAGTGCATCATGCTCATCAGGTAGAGCATCCCGTCGAAGTAGCGCTGCTCACCGGAAGGAACCGGCGTATTCCAGAGCGTTTCTACAAACGCCTTTGCCGTTGGCCCTGGCGTAGCCGCAAAGCTCCCCACCGCAGCCGCCGCTTCCATCCCCACCGAGTGCCGCGTTGACAGCGGCTTTCCATCCAGCGTGTAGCGATCGGGAAACTTGTCGATTCCCTCTCCGTAAAGGAACTTCTGCAGCCGGTCGCTCAGCTCCGTCTCCCGCGCGTCCTTCCGCCACCACGAGTAATCCACGCTCCAGTTGCTCACGCTTCGCCATGAGTCGTAACCGAAGGTCATCGGCTTTCTATCCCAGCCCATGATCGCTGTCCCATCAAAGTTGCTCAGGTCCGGCGTTAGTCCCGTCTTCGGCCCGGCGACCCGGTAGAAAAACTCCCGGCTCACATCCGCCGCCTTGGCCCAGAACGCGCGGTCCTCCACAGGTCCCCAGCGCGCCCACAACTCATAGAATGCCGGCAGATGATAGCTGGCATCCGTCGATACGACATCTACATTCGGCAGAAATCGGATCATGAAATGATCCTCGTCCACCATCGGCCCGATCGTCTCGGTGCGCGGCCCGCGTCCGAACCAGAACATGGGCGGCGCAGGCCTGCCCTTGCCGGCGGCCGCAGCCGCCTCCCGCTCGCGCTCCCGATTCTTGTTGTTGGGGCTCGGCCAGGGATGATCCGGCATGGTAAACGGCGCATCCTCGGGGTGAATCCGGAAGGGGCTTGTTCCCGTCAGCACAGGATGGTGGCGCATTCCGCGCAGAATCTTGTCCGCCTCGGCCTGGTAGTTATAGATGCCTTTCCCGTTGCCCCAGCGATGCGCCGCAAAGTAGAGCGCCATAACGTAATACTCTTCCCCGTCCGGAGCGGCCCCCGTCGAGCGCGGCGTGTTATCCGTGTTGAATGACCAGGCAAAGTAACCCACGGATGGATTCTTCGGGTCAGTGATCAGCATATAAGTCTTCGACCAGTTCCACAGCGCGTCAAACTCGCGCTTCTTGTCTAGCTCGACGGCAATCATCATGCCGTAACTCATGCCCTCCGTGCGCGCATCGTTGTTTGCCCAGTCAGTGATATAGGCCAGCGGCCCGTTCTTATTCGCCCCGGTCTCAAAGTAGACTCGCTCCTCCTGCCCGTCGCCATGAAAAAGCTGTTGAAACGCCTTCTCGATCTTTGCCCGGCTTTCAGCCGCCGTGTGCCCCTGCTCGGCAAACAGATCGCGATACTGGTGCGTCTTGTAAGCCCCATTCCCATCCCCCGGCATTCGTTTTATCTCGCCCAGCGGAGCATTCACATGGGGCGGCGGCATGGTGAATGCCGGCGCTGCCGCCGGAGCAGGCGCCGGAGCCTGCGCAAGCGCTCCGCAGGCCAATGCCAGCAAATAGCCGGCGGCAAGAACAGTTAAATCAGAACGAATCAGCACGGAAGCGGCCTTTCTCTCAGAAAATGTGACCGGCGCGAAGCTCTCCGCCTCGATCCGGGTATATCTATTCCATACTATTCGCCATGACCTCGCCGAGTCCGGCCATTTCATTCAACCTGCCTCGGCTGTGAGAAAAGGAATGTGGGGGACCATCCAACCAGGGATTCGGCCGTCCTGTGCCCCCAGTCACAGGACGTTCACACTCCGCGTGTGATAGCATCCGATTTCGTAGCAGGTGACGCCCGCGGATACATCCAGTCCCCATTCGAGCGGCGCCTGCCCGAGACCCTCCAGGTTTATGCCTATATGGTTCAAACCTTTCCGGCTCAATCTTTTATGGACGAGGTAGACGGCAGACCGGGAGCTGTGGCCCTCCAATTCGGCCACCTGGACGCCCCGCTGGACGTCCCCATGGTTATTCTGTCTCTCTCATCCCACCCCCCAATGCAATGTCATCCCATCAACCCAACTCCCGCGCCTTTTTCTGGCGCGGACCAGCCGAAGGCCGCCTGCCCCACCGCAGGTGGCCTGCGCCACCGCAGGTGGTAGGAGAACACCATGAAAACGTACCAGGGAAGTGAGATCCACAATGTCGCTGTAGTGGGGCATGCGCACAGTGGCAAAACCACTCTGATCGCCGCTCTGCTGCATGCCGCCAAGATGACCCCCACACAGGGCCGCGTGGACGATGGCTCGGCCGTAACCGCTTATGACGAAGAGGAAGTAGCCCGCGGCGCAACCATGCAGAACGCGGTGGCCTTTGCCGAGTGGCAGGGCATAAAAATCAATCTTATCGATACTCCCGGATTTCATATGTTCACCCACGAGGCGCGCGCGGCCCTGTTGCCCGCGGAATCGGCTCTCGTGCTGGTGAACGCGCAGAACGGCGTGGAGCCGGTCACCGAGCGCGTCTGGCGCTATGCCGACGAAGCCCAGGTTCCCCGCATCGTTCTCGTCAACCAGATGGACCACCCCAAGGCCGGCGGCGGCGAGGGGCTGAGCGCCCTGATCGACGATCTGGTGGATCGCTGGGGCCGCACCTGCGTGCCTGTCCAGTTACCCATATCCGGCGCGGAGGGATTTCACGGCGTGGTCGATCTGGTGACCATGGAGGCCTGGCAGTACACCTCCGGCGGCGATGGCCGCGGCAAGGCTTCCACCGAGATTCCCGCCAGCCTGGCTGCCGACGCCAAGACCCGCCACGAGGCGCTGGTCGAGCTGGTGGCTGAGGGCAAGGACGAGCTGATGGAGGAGTACTTCGAGTCTGACACGCTCACCAAAGAGCATCTCATTGCCGCGCTGCATGATGCTGTCCGCGAGCGCCGCATCTTCCCGGTGCTCTTCTCCAGCGGCCTGGCCAATATGGCTGTGGACCGCCTCCTCGACTTCATCAAGGACTACGCGCCCACGCCTGTCGAGCGCGCGCCTATGGCCGTTCGCAATCCTGCCATCGAAGCCACGGCAGACGATCCTGACGCCGGAAAATCCACGCGCAAGATCGACGACAACGAGCCGCTGGCCCTGTTTGTCTTCAAGACCATGACCGACCCCTTTGCCGGCCGCATCAGCTTCTTCAAGGTCATCAGCGGCGTCATCAAGAACGATGGCTCGGTGGAGAACTACACGCGCCGCGGCTCGGAGCGCTTCTCTCACCTCAGCGTCATGCAGGGCCGCAAGGCCGTCGAAATCCCCGAACTGCACGCCGGCGATCTGGGCGCAGTGGCCAAGCTGCGCGACACCCTCACCGGCGACACCCTCGGCGTCAAAGGCTCCGACATCCAGGTCGATCTCCACAAGTTGCCCGAGCCGGCCATGACCTACGCCATCGAGCCTAAGTCCCGCGCCGATGAAGACAAGCTCGCTCCCGCCATCCACAAACTGATGGAAGAAGACCTGCTCATCCGCTTCTTCCGCGACCCGCAGACCAATGAGTTTCTCATCGCCGGCGCGGGCCAGCCGCACATCGAGGCCATTGTCAGCCGCCTCAAAAAGCGCTACCACGCCGAGGTCACGCTCAAGCAGCCCAAGGTGCCGTATCGCGAAACCATTCGCGCCAAGGTCGAGGCGCCGGGACGCCACAAGAAGCAGACCGGCGGCCACGGCCAGTTCGGCGACTGCAAGATTCGCATGGAGCCATTGCCGCGCGGTACAGGCTTCGAGTTCGCCAGCGAAGTCTTCGGCGGCGCCATCCCGCGCAACTTCATCCCCGCCATCGAAAAGGGTATTGTTGAGTCCGCAGCCCGCGGCTATCTCGCCGGCTACCCGGTCGTCGATTTCCGCGCTGTTGTCTACGACGGCAGCTATCACGACGTAGACTCCAACGAACTCTCCTTTAAGATGGCCGGGCGAATCGCCTTCCGCAAGGGTATGGAAACGGCCAAGCCCTGCCTGCTCGAACCCATCATGAAGGTGGAGATCGAAGCTCCCGACGAGTTCGCCGGAACCCTCATGGGCGACCTGAGCAGCCGCCGCGGCCGCGTCCAAGGCACGGATTCCAAGGGCCGCACGACTCTCATCAACGCACAGGTTCCCATGGCCGAGATGCTGACCTATGGAACCCTTCTAACTTCCATGACCCAGGGCAAAGGCAGTTACCGCATGGAGATGGACCACTACGACATCGTCCCGCAGTTGGTCGCCGACAAAATCCTCGCCAACGCCAAGCGCCCCGTGGAGGAGGAGGAAGAGTAGCACCCCTCTTTCTGATAATTCATTTAAATAACGCGCCCCATCCTTTTCGCGCCATAATATAGAAAGGATGGGGCATCATAGATAGTTCTGAATTGTACATACACTACAATCCGCTCAAACTATATTCTCCTGCGATAGTAAGCTATGAAGTTCCTCTGGAAATTGTGAGGGGAGGGCCTTTTTCGCAATAGCTTTCCAAATGAGATAGACCCGGCTTGAATTTGCACGTGGAATCATACCTCCACCTACATTTTGATCCAATCTCTCGGCCCTCTTGCATGCAAGAGCAACAGTAGAAAGGGGATAATGCAGTTGCTTCAGATTTGTCTTGTTATACTCCCCCAGTTGTGTCCGCAAAGCTGTTTCAACATCTCGTGCGTCTGTTAATTGAGCAAGTAACGTCTCCTCCATATGATGTAATAACAACCAAATTTCAAAACAGGGCCTACTGAGAGCAACTCGAACACCTTTCTTCTTGGCATCCTGCAGGGCGCACACAATTCCTCGTAAGTGCGAACCATGTAAAAGATGATCCGCATCCATCACCATCCACAGTTCGTCATCATCCTCATGCTCGAAACTAAGCAATCTCTCTAAGACTGCGCCAGGTACGGATGTTCCGTCAGTGGTTGGAACTACATGGATTTGTACACGTGGCAACTTGAAGAAATCAAAATACTGCTTTGGGGCGTAGGTGTCATCGCACGCAATGATGAAAAGTCGATCATCCCGCAACCTATCCGGAGCTCTGTCTCGAGATGGAATAGGCCGCGGCTTGCGATCAAGAAGGCTCATGAGGTCTGATCCTCTTTCTCATGCAAGCGATCCAAATCGCCAAGGAATGGTACTGCACCAAATCGGCCTTGCAAGTAGTGATCGCTTATTTTGGAATCGTTACGCTCCTTGAAATCTGTAAGCGAATAGAGCCTGGTGGATGAAGTTTGATCCTTTTCAGCAAACCAAATCTCGTCTCTCCGCAGTAGTTTTTGATCAAGTAGATTAGATTCGTGCGTTGTCACAATGATTTGAGACCGGCAATTTACGCAGGACTTTAGAAAGAGATCCAAAAATGCCCATACAAGGTTTGGATGCAAACTACGTTCGATTTCGTCGATCACATAGATCGAATTTCGAGTATGCAGGTCATAAAGAGCTGGTATCAAGTTTAGCAATCTCCTTGTGCCGTCGGATTCATCAGGTAAATCAAATGAAATTGTATCTCCCTTTGGGCATTTATGAGCAGACTTGATCGAAATTTTATAATAGTGATTTTCGGTTGTTCGCTCAATGAATAATTCATTTCCATCACCAAGATTAACGAGTGCTTTGCCATCCTCTTCCGTTTGTACATCGTTTAATACCCGGGAGACGAGTCCTTCAGGAAGAAGTTTGCGAAGATCATCCTCCGATATCTCATTCTTAGAGATTTCTAGATGGTCCACTCCTGTCGAAACGGATTTTAAAAATGAACCTGCAAAATCCACACTCTCGGGATTGTTTGCAAAAAAATGTCCAAGTCGTGCATAGGATGTTTCAGGTCCAATCAGTTGTAAACTCGTCTTGAACCAATTGAGAACCCTCTCTAGCTCTATCCCATGGTCCAACTTATCTAAAGTGACATTGACTGTGGCGAGAAAGCTCTGGTTTTGAGGTCCTCCCACTGTGGCCAGAGCATCCAACTTCTTGTTATGTCCCTTCAACCCAGGGGCGTCAACTATTACTTTTCCGCTCGGATCAGTTCTTCTCTCATATAGTATCTTCTCGTGATTGTCTATTACGTGAGCCAGCCATTCCTCGCAAATTCGCTGGTCGTCCACTTTGAATCCGAATCTGTAAAGTTTGTCCTCAGCAATAAACTGAAGGTCAAATGTCGATGGCTCGTCAAGTGTTCCACCAAGACGAAAGGCTTCGCGTCCCGTGGGTCTGTCTTTTCCACGCCAGTGTAATGCGACAGACTTCATATAGACAAGTGCCTTGAAAAGGTTCGACTTTCCAGCTCCGTTTGCACCATAGAGAATTCCAGCTCTCAGAACTCTTTGGTCAGAGTCGGGAATTGAAACGATGTGGGTAAGGTGGCCAGTGAGGCGATTGCTAGCAATGAGGGAAAATGTCTCCTCGGTTGAAAAGGAACGAAAATTTGAGACCGAAAACGAAACGATCATTTGAGCACCATGTGAAATATTCACACTATAACACATAAAGTAAATAATATTCCGTGTAAAAAATCACTTTATTGTGAAAATATCACAAATTGGAACAGGTGGCATATGTCCCATACAGGGCAACCAACCAATAAGGGTGTCTCAGGTCCGTGTGGTGGAGTTCCGGATGGGATACCACGAATCCCATGCCGCGCAAGCGCCGTCTGCCTGGACGGCCAGTCCCATGCAGATGATTTCCCATCTTCGTTGCACAATGATCCTCAGAAGTCTTCCTTCATATCATCGTCCCGGCACGTCCTCTTTGCGCCGCTTTGCAGCCGGAAGCTGTCGACAGAAGCCGAAACGTCACGTAACTCCTTTGCCAGGAATATTTTGCAGGGAACTTCATTGTTATCAGGATTTTACGGCGCAACCCTGCCCGTAAACTCAAGAAAACAAGGATTTTGCGCCTAAAATATGGGTGGGGGTATCCGATGCACCAGCTTTGCCGGCCTATCTGACCGTTGTGCTAAACAGGTCTGCTCTACGCGGTTGATCTCGTGAGGCTCCAGCCTTCCGGCAGGCGCGTGAGTTCAAACTTAAAACCGAAGCCTCGCGCGTTCTCGATATAACGGAGGAATTCCGGCTTGAAACAATAGATAGTGCTTTGGCTGGCAGCCAGGCGCAGCACGCGTCCCAGCTTGAATCGCTCGCAGTAGGCCTTGACGAGCGCCTTTCGACGCTGCGGCTCGGTTACTTTGCTCACCGTACCGCGCAATTGCACGCCGCGAATCTTCTTCCAGCTTTCCACGCTGCGATAGACGGTTGCTGCGGCGCGAGGAGTTGCGGCAAGGTTTTGGCTGTGTGTACTGCTTTCGGAAGAGAGCCAGTAGAGCGAAAGTTCTTTGTCAACGATATAGAAGAGCGGCGCCACGCAAGCCTGGCCGCCTTCGCCAGTTGTGGCCAGCGACAAGGTTGTCTCTTCGTTCAGCAGCGCGGCAATCTGTTCGAGTTGTTTCCGCGCGCCTCTCATTGATTTGGTCCGTGTTGGTTTGATTTGGCCGTCACGCTGGAAAAGAAAACGCGACCCCATCCTTGCTGCGTTCGTACTCTGTGACAAGAATGGGGTCCGGGATGCTTGATGCTACTTCGGTTGGGGTGAAGCCGGCGTTGTCGTAGTTGACGGAGCCGGAGCGGTTGCCGGAGCCACCGGCGCAGCGGGCTTTGGCGTGGTTGCCGGTGCAGGAGCTGCGCCTGGAGTTGGTGCAGCCGCAGGCTTTGCCGGAGCAGCCGGAGCCGCTGCCGGAGCGCCAGGAGCAGGCGGATTGGGTGCTGCGCCAGGAGCAGGTGGTGCGCCGGGCATAGGATGACCGCCGGGCATGGAACGCATCCCGCCCATCGGCGGGCGGCTGGGCGGCATGGGCAGATCGGTCACATCCACCAGCTCGACGTCGAAGATCAGGTTGGCCTTGGGTGGAATGCCCGGATGAGCGGCGTCGGGCCCCGGACGGCCTCTTGCGCCGTAGGCCAATTGCCAGGGGATAAAGATGCGGCGCTTGCCGCCTATCCTCATGCCGTCAAAGCCCTGATCGAAGCCCGGAATGACGCGGCCAAAGCCCTGCGGGAATGGCATAGGTTGGGGGACATCCAGCTTAGGCTTGCCATCGTCGCCCATGACCGGTTTACCTTCGTTGTCCCTCAGCGGAGGACCGGGATGGTCGTAGGAGGAGTCGAACTTGCGCCCGTCCGAGGCCAGCCATCCGGTGTAATGGACATGGTACATCTTGTTAGGCTCGGCCACGGCGCCGGCGCCGATCTTGATCTCCTGGTACTGCAAGGAGAAGGCGGTCTTCTTCATGGTCTTGACCAGTGGAATTCCGGGAGCGGGTACTCCCAAAGGAAGCTTGGCAGCAGCGGTTGCCGAGGGCTTGGCGGCTGCGGTGGCGGGCTTGGCAACAGAGGCGGACGGCTTGGCGGGAGCTTGGGCGTTTGCAGCCACAATGCTGGCCGCCAAAAACAGAATCAGTGCTGAATGTTTCATGGTGTGATGAACTCCAAGTTGTGCTTTACGCGAGTGTATCAGGCGCTACCGGCAAGTAGCACGCATGGGGATGAACAGATCGGTAGTTGCGGACATTCCAATTTACGCTCCCATCCACTTGCGCAGTCGCCTCTGCGCGGGCTTTTCCACCAGGAGCATCGCCGTCACGGCCACGGCAATCAGAAATACGAAGCTCAGCCACGGGTCAAAGCGCGCCACTCCCAGCCTTTCCGGCAGATGGGTGTCGTGAATCCAGTTCCACAGGTTGAAGTGCAATATGTAAAGGCAATAGCTGGCCTCGCCCAGAAAGACCAGCGGGCGCACGCTGAAGGCAGCCGCCAACAAATTTTCCCCTGCCAGCCCCAAAACGATGCAACCGAAGAAAGGCATCAGCAGTGCGTCGTGGAGCAGGACGTAGGGCACCAGCGGCCCCATATACAGAAGGCCGAAGACCCCGGCAAAGCCGGCCAGCCCCAGCGGCAGACGCAGGCGGCTCGAGCGCGGCACCAGCTCGTTCAGGCCAACCAGCAGAATGCCAAAGACAAAGCTGGCCAGATGGGGCAGAGGCGTGTATTTGAGCGCCCACAACCACCGGCCCCAACTATAGCGGTCAGGATGCGCAATGCCGTCCGGCTGGAAGATCATGTAAAGCAGGCCGGGAAACATGCCAGCGGCCCACACCCCGGCCAATAGAAGCAAATTGCGCGATACCGTTGCCGGCCGTTTGACTTTAGCCAGCCAGGGAAACAAAGCGTACATAAAGGCTTCGGCGGGCATAGCCCAGGCCGGCGTGTTCAGGAAGGTGGCCAGCGAGGGAACCCAGCCCTGCAAGAGCAGCGGCGTCAGCACCATGCCAACCCAAAACATTCCGTGTTGCCCCGTCAGTGCTGTGTTGAACCAGTAGACAGGTTGCGCATGAGCGCCGTACTCCGCCGAGACCATGCGCCAGCTCAAGAACAGGCTCAGCAGGTAGACGGGATAGAGCCGCGTGAAGCGCGCCTTCCAGAAGCGCACTTTATCCAGCGTGCCGGCTTGCGCTGCGCCAGCGTAGTTGTAGGCCAGCACAAAGCCCGAGAGCAGAAAGAACAACCCTAATGCAATATAGCCAGCGTTGACTACCGGCGCCAAAAAACCAAATATTTGTGGATTGGAAAAATGGAAAAAAACGATGTTGATGGCCGCAAAGAAGCGCAGCCCCGTCAGTGCATCTAACCGTACTGGCTTGCACGTCTCCATTTCGCAACTCTTACGCCGTCACCAGCGAGCCGACCTTTTCGCCCAGCACCACGCGGCGGATATTTCCCCGCTGGTTCATGTTAAAGACGATCATGGGCAGGTTGTTGTCCTTGCACAGGCTCACCGCCGTCAGGTCCATCACCTTCAGCCCCTGGCGCAGAATCTCCATGTAGGTAATCTCGTCGTACTTGACCGCATCTTTCACCAGTACCGGGTCGGCGTTGAAGACGCCTTCCACCTTGGTGCCCTTCAGGAGCACGTCGGCCTTGATCTCCATGGCACGCAGGCTGGCCGCTGTATCGGTGGAGAAAAAGGGGTTGCCGATGCCCGCGGCGAAGATTACCACGCGGCCCTTTTCCATGTGGCGCACGGCGCGGCGGCGGATATAAGGCTCGGCCACCTGGTTCATGAACACAGCGGTCATCACCCGGCAGGGAACGCCGCGCTGCTCCAAGGCGTCCTGCATGGCGATGGCGTTGATGACTGTGGCCAGCATGCCCATGTTGTCGGCGCTCACGCGGTCCATCTCTTTGGCCTGCTCGGCCACGCCGCGAAAGAAGTTGCCTCCGCCCACCACCACGCCAATCTCCACGCCCAGTGCGTGCACCTCGACGAGCTCGCCGGTAATCTCGGCAATCTTGGCGGCGTCCAGGCCAAAGCCGCGCGAGCCGGCCAGCACCTCACCGGATAGCTTGAGAACAATGCGTTTATACATACCTTTTCGAGTATCGCATACCGGCGGAGGCTACGGCGGTAACTCCTACATGGGGTTCAGGAGCATAGAAAAAGGCCCAGGGATTGCGCCCTGGGCCTTGGTTGATTTCTGGAATGTAGCGGTAGCTTACTCGGCGGCCGCTTCTACAGGCTTGGTCTGCGCCACGGTCCACTCGGGTGCGCCCACCTTGAAGCGAGCAAAGCGCCGCACGGTGATGTTCTCGCCCAGCTTGCCCACCTTCTGCCCGATCAGTTCCTTGATGCTGATGGTCTGGTCCTTGATGAAAGGCTGTTCCAGCAGGCAGACCTCCTCGTAGAACTTGGCCATCTTGCCCTCGACGATCTTTTCGATCACCGGGGCCGGCTTGCCGGTGGTGGCAGCCTGGGCGCGATAGATCTCTTTTTCGCGCTCCAAATCGGCTGTAGTCACGTCTTCCGGCTTCACATAGCGCGGATCACTGGCCGCGATGTGCATGGCGATGTCCTTCATCAGCTCCTGGAAATCCTCGGTGCGAGCCACAAAGTCGCTCTCGCAATTCAATTCCAGCAACACGCCGATCTTGCCGCCAGCGTGAATATACGTTCCCACCGCGCCTTCGTTGGTGGTGCGGGAGGCCTTCTTCTGCGCCGAGGCCATGCCCCGCTTGCGCAACACCACAAAGGCTTCCTCGATGTTTCCCTTGGTCTCCTGCAAAGCCTTCAGACAGTCGCCCATGGGCGCGCCGGACTTTTCCCGCAGCTCTTTTACCTGCTTGGCATCAATCTTTTCGCTCACTGTTCTATTCTCTCTTTTCCTGGCTTCAGCCAGTCTTGGATTGTTCACGCTGGAGGTTCTTCGGCATAAGAAAAGCGTGGCAACTAATCCTCGCAGCCACGCTCTTCCCTATCATGCACAATAGTGTGCTAAAGAAAGATTACAGAACGCTCTCGGCCACGTCAGCCTCGTCCAGCGCCGCCACTGCGGCGGGCGCCTTGCGAATGCCGCCGCCCAGAGCCGCTTCCAGGTCCACATCCTCTGGCGGCGAGGCATCATCAGCCGCAGTATCCGCCTTGGCTTCAGGCAGGGGCGATTCCTCGGCAAAGGACTTGTCGCCCACCAGGTTCACGCCCTCGGCCGCCGAGTCGGCGATCTTAGAGGTGAACAGGCGAATGGCACGCAACGCGTCATCGTTGCCGGGAATCACGTAATCCACCACCGTCGGGTCGCAGTTGGTGTCCACCACGGCCACCACCGGAATGCCCAGCTTGCGGGCTTCCTTGACGGCAATCGTCTCATTGTTTGAATCCACCACGAAGATCGCGTCCGGCAGGCGCTTCATCGTCTTGATGCCGGCCAGGTTCGCCTGCAGGTGCTTGCGCTCCCGCTCCAGGCGGATCACTTCCTTTTTGGTCAGCAGCTCGTAACGGCCATCGGTGGCCATCTCGTCGATCTCCTGAAGGCGCTTCACCGACTTCTGCACCGTCACCCAGTTGGTCAGCAGGCCGCCCAGCCAGCGCTGGTTGATGTACGGCATTCCTGCCCGTGTGGCCTCTTCGGCCACGGCCTCCTGCGCCTGGCGCTTGGTGCCGACAAACAGAATCGTCTTGCCGCTGGCGCACAGCTCGGTGACAAACTTTGACGCCTCCTTGAATAACTTGAGCGTCTTCTGCAGGTCGATGATGTAGATTCCATTGCGCTCGCCGAAGATGTACTCCTTCATCTTGGGATTCCAGCGCTTGGTCTGATGCCCGAAGTGAACTCCGGCTTCGAGCAGCTCCTTCATTGTGATCGTGGCCATTGGCCTCCTTCGTGGATTGCATCCGGGTGGTCGATGCCGGCGCCCGGATTGAACCCGCTTATGCGGGAGATTTAAAACACTTCAGATACTGCCAGTGATTTCACTGACGTTTTGCCCCTTGTCAAGGCTGACAATAGCGACCAATAATCCTGCGCCGCCATATCCGTCGATCTTGGAGATCTCAACCTTGTCCTTGTCGGCAAGCTTGATCAGGTCACCCTCCCAGGTCTGTATGGGCTCTGACTTGCCGGTAACGAAGAGACCAAATTTTCTCAGTTTATCCGCGGATTCCATTTGACCTCTTTTCGCACCACAATTAGCGCTTCGAGAACTGGAAGCGCGCGCGCGCGCCCTTCTGCCCGTACTTCTTGCGTTCCTTCATGCGCGAGTCGCGGGTCAGCAGGCCTTCGGCCTTGAGCGCCGCGCGCAACTCGGGATTGAACTGCACCAGCGCCCGGGCAACACCCATCTTGACGGCATCGGCCTGCGCCGATACGCCGCCGCTCTTGACGGTGGTCACTACGTCGAAGCTCGAAGTTAGTTCGACCAAAGCCAGGGTGCGCTTTGCCGCCACGCGCTGCTGCTCGGTCACAAAGTACGCATCGAAAGCCTTGCCGTTGACCTTCCACTCGCCCGTGCCGGGACGCAGAAAGACGCGGGCAATCGCCGACTTGCGCCGCCCCGTCCCGTAATACTGAACCAAATCTGCCATTCTTTTCTTAGCTCCTAGCCTCTAGCTTCTAGCTAAAAGCCTCAAAAACCCAACTTCCCAATACCTGAGCTAGTAGCTAAAAGCTAGCAGCTAGCGGTTGCCCTTACGCAATCTCCAAAGCCACAGGCTTCTGCGCCTCGTGGGGATGTTTGTCGCCGCGATAGACCTTGAGTTTGGTGGCCATCTGGCGGCCCATCTTGCTCTTGGGCAGCATGCCCTTGATGGCTTGCTCCAAAATCAGTTCTGGCTTGCGGATCATCACGCGTGTGATCGACTCCTCACGCAGCCCGCCGGGAAACCCGGTGTAGCGGCGATAGAGCTTGTTCTGGGCTTTCAGGCCGGTCAGGCGAATCTTTTCCGCGTTGATGACGATTACATGGTCGCCCACGTCAATATACGGAACGTACTGTGGATTCAGCTTGCCGCTCAACACTTCGGCGGCCTTGGTCGCCAATCGGCCCAGCGTCTTGCCGCTGGCATCCACTAAAAACCATTTGCGGTCAATATTCTTGCCGCTCGGAACAAAGGTACTCATCTCTCTCCTGCCCTCTAAAGCCTAAAAAAGCCAACAATAAACCCGCGCAAAGCGCTCTTGCCCATGCCAATCCAGCGCATGGGTCCAATTTCCACCCACTGCCAAACAAATCTGTTCGGGTGAGGATTGCGGGGCTGACCCTGAAAAGGGCTCTGGCTTGGCCGGGTTAGCGTCCTAAAAACTCGAATCCAGCAGCCGGCAGCCTGTTCCAGCCGATCCCCTTCAGGGCATCAACCAAGCAGGTCCGGGTGAACTGACTCACCCCATCAACGAAGAGCTGTCAATGAGGGTTCCCGACACACTAAGACCCCAGGCGCAACACCGCGCAAGGACTTCAGAATACCGGAATCAGGCTCTGGAGTCAATGAAATGCCCGGCGAACGGCTTATGGAGGCCGGGAGAAGCCTTATCAAAGGCCGCTGGAAGCCCGGTAGCATGATTTCCCCTTTTCGTGTTACTCTGGTGCTTCGCCTGGAAGGCTTGGGTTAGCCGCCAGGCCTGGCGGGAGTGCGTATGGGCGTTTTGAGCAGAATCGGGATTGCACTGGATTCGGAGCTATTGAAGCGCTTTGACCGCTCCATCGAGCGGCGCGGCTATACCAACCGGTCGGAGGCGTTTCGGGACTTGATCCGCGACCGGCTGGTGACCGAGCAGACCGCCGCGCCGGAGGCGACGGTTGTGGGCACAGTCACGCTTATTTACGACCACCACGCCCATGGCATCACCGAAAAGCTGACCGAGTCGCAGCATGAACATCACGAGCTGGTGGTCTCCACCAGCCACGCCCACCTGGACCACGATTCCTGCCTGGAGGTGCTGATCGTGCACGGCAAATCGGCCCAGGTTGCCCAGTTTGCGGATCTGCTGATCGGCCTCAAAGGCGTACAGCACGGCCGTCTGGTGATGACCGTTCCGGAGCATGCGCTGACGCCGCCCTCCGAAATAGCGCACAAACATCCGCATTCGCATAAACACTAAAACCGCGGCGTTAGTCAAAAGCTTCTTCCTAACGCGAATCGCACCAGAAACGGTTCGGTGGGGTGGTTAACGCGTCCGAATCCCGGCGCGGCTGTTGGAGTTATTTCGTAGACATAGGCGTAGTCAATGTCGGCATCTTTGCGGTTCAGCATATTCAAAAATTCGGCCGTAACATGCCATTTCTTGAAAAATTGATAACCGAGCTCTCCATTGAGCAACACCGTTTGACTTGACTGATAAAGTCCGTCCGACGTCAAGTAGCGCGGGCCAAAGTAGCGCAGGCGCAAACTCGACGAAAAGCCTTTGTAATCGTGCAATGCGATGCCCGATGAAATCACCACCTTCACCGCTTCGGGCACCAGCTTCCCGCCGGGACCGCTCTCCTGCCAGTTGACGGTGCCATCCGGGGCGCCATTTACCGACAGAGCAGCCTTGACCACGCTCTGCGCCGCATCGTCGGGATCGATCTGGGTAAACTGAGCCCTAGAGTCGGCAATATCGAAATCGACAGCCAGATGTTCCGTTGGCGTGTAGTAGTTCGCCCATTCGAGGCCATAGCGGTTGCTCGACTGTTCCGAAGCGGAGGTGCCTCCGGTGTCGCCATCCTGCATCAGTTCGGAATTACTGCGGAGATACCAGAGTGAAAGCGTGCTCTGCAGATGGGGAACGGCCGTAGTGCGCAGGCCGATTTCCCCGCCCTTGGTTTGGACCAAAGGGGGGATTTTCGCGGCAGGCGTGTCGGGGTAAGGATTATCCGGCGAGACCGGTTCTACCTGTTGCGTTGCGCCACGCCCGTCGTTCGAGTGAAAACTGAATCCGCCCTGTAAATAGAACTCAGTATTGGCCCAGGGGTCGAAAATCAAGCTTGCTTTAGGGCTGGGCAGGAACTTGCTGGCCGAGCCGGAGTTGGCCGCGTTCACGGTGGTGGTGCCGTTGGGCAAAGTAGTTATATCGGTCGGGTAAGCCAGGCTGGTGACGATAAATTTTTCGTCGTCGCCGCGCAGGGCCAGGACTGAACGGAATTTGCTCGCCCACTGGATTTTATTTTCCACATAAGCACTGCCTATTGTGTCCGTAAAGTTATCCCGCTCCGTGGTCGCGGGCAAAGTGGGGCAGGTCGTATTGGGAACCGTGGTCGTTTCGGTGGTGCCTTCGGGCAAAGTAAGGTCAAGGGTGATATCAGAGTTGGGGATGGTGACGCAGGTGGGTCCACTGGAACTGCCGACGGGGAAGAAGCTGGCGCCGGTGGCGGAATAGTCGGTTTTGGCCGCGCGCACGAGATTTTCCGACCGGTAAAGGCCGTTGTTGATCCAATCGTTGCGCAGCTGCACGCCGAAGGTATTTGCCATCTTGCGGCCAAACCATGTGCTGGAAATCGTGTGCTGTGCGTCCAGCCCACCCACCCAGCGCCTGTCCTGCTGGTCGAACTGGTCGCCTTTGTTGTAGTCCACCAGGTAGTAAGTGAAATCGGAAAACAAATTCATGTCGTAATAAAACACGTAGGCCGAGATCTTCGACTCGGAATATGCGCCTTGGCGATGCACCTCACCCTGCAAGCTATAACGCTGGCTATGCCCGCCGTCAGAGGGGTCCAGTGTGCCGAAGAAGCCAACGAGGGATTGGGCTGCAACGGGGATTTGATCGCTCGATTTCCATTTTCCGTGGTAGGCATGGGCCGTGACGCTGAAACCATCGGCGTCATCACCCTGGCTGTAAGTCAGCAGGCCATTGATTTTGTTATAAGCATCCGGATGCACCCATGGGCCGTCATAGTAATACTCTTCTCCGCCGTACAGCAAATTGCCCTGGCCGAGCTTTTGCGATACGCCAAAAACGGCCCGCCCATAGGTATGCGTGCCGCCTTCCACCTTGAAGAAGTTCTGGGGCAGCGTCTTGAAAAATTCCATATGGGCATTTGCAGCCGAGCTAAAGTTGCCGACATTGGCGTAATAAGGACCTTTCTCGAAATCCACCCGCTGCACAAACTCCGGGATGACGATGTTCATGTCCGAGTAGCCTTCGCCGTGCGCGTGCGACGGCAGGCTTAGCGGCATATCGTCGAGGAAAATGGCGATATCGGTGCCGTGGTCGAGATTGAAGCCGCGAATAAAATATTGGTTGGCCTTGCCGCCGCCGGCGTGTTGCGTGATGATGAGGCCGGGAACCGTCTCCAAAACCTCTCCCGAACGAAGAATTGGGCGATCCTGGATTTCCTGTGCGCCCACCGTGCCTTGAGAGCCGGATTCGGCAATTCCGATGAGGTCATCCTCCCGGCCTTGCACGTTGATAGTGGTGCTCACGGCGTCCACTACCAGAGAGATGCGCAGCGGAGCCGGCGCCCCGGTGGTCCCTAGGTTGACAAGGACTTCTTTGCTTTCAAAACCGGGATTCGATACCACAAGTCGATAAAACCCTGCCGGGAGTCCGGAAAGAATGAAGGAGCCGTTCGTGTCCGACTGTGTCGTTTTTTGTACGGGACCGTTCGCGCTGCGAACCTGCACGGTGGCCCCGGCAATCACCGCGCCAGAGGTGTCAACGACAGTCCCTGATAGCTGAGGCGGATAAACCTTATCACTGGTGGCGGCTGGCATCTTCTGCTGCGCGGCCAGGAGGCATGGCGCCAGCAGAAGAAACAAAACGGCCAACCAATGTGTCTTATACGGATGCAGTACCAGCACCATGAAAATGATTATTACATGCGTAGCACGATTATTGTATTAGTATGTAGCTTCAGGGCTTCGCGTTGGGGGGAATCAACAGCGTGATGGCGTCGGGAACGATCTCGATGCGAACCGGCAAATCGCCGAGATACTCACCATCGGCCTCAACCAGGATGCGCGGCGAGGAGCCGTTGCGGGCACGGCACTCGACCGAAACGGCGTCGAGTACTTCAATTTCGCGGGAGAATGTCTGGCGGCCGAACATGACCGCCATTAAAAAGAGGAAGTAGTGAATGCGGCTGCGAGTTTTGAAGGCCACCAGGCGCAGACCGTCGTGATGCAACGTTGCGCCGGGGATGAAGTTGTTGAGTACACCGCCGAAGTTGCGGATGCGCACGGCCAGCAACTCGGAGAGCTCTTCGACCCTTGGCTGGGCGCCATCGCATTCCACAAAGGTGGCTTCAAACAAGGGAAAAGAGTGTCTGGCCCAGACTCGGAAACCCTCGATCAAGTAATGGAGATAGCCGAGCCGCCGCTTGAGACCGGGGTCAAGCCGGGAAATAAACAAGGCGTCCGCGCCCACCCCAGCCGCCACGGTGAAGTAGCGCGAGCGCGTTGAGCCGGCCACATCCCGATAAGAGATTTGGCCGACGGAGACACGCGCTGGAAGCGCGGTGAGCAGTTTGCGGACCGCCCTAGCCGGAGAGGTATGCAGGCCGAGATTTGCCGCCAGCGCATTGGCAGTGCCCAGCGGCACAACGCCCAAAGCCACGCTGGTGCCAACCAGGCTTTGCAGGACTTCATGGACGGTGCCATCGCCGCCACAGGCAATAATCGTGTCACAGCCGCGGCGCACTGCCTCTTCGGCCAGCACGCCGGCGCTGCCGGGAGCGAGGGTTTCATGCGCCTTGGCTTCAACTCCTGCTTTACGGAGGACAAAGAGCGCCTTGTCGATGGCTGCGTGACGCCTCCAGGAATGCTGGCCGGAAGCCGGATTGTAGATGAGCGCAACACGGCGCATCGCGAGTTTCTCCTTTGGAGTTCGTGCCTGGCGCTATCCTTGGGGCGGGAGCGTTCTTCTTATCTTCGCACCTTCAACGCGACCGGGTGGTTGGCATTACGGGTTCCCTCCGGAGACGCAAAGACTGCGGCTTGGGAATCCCCGCATCGGGCTCGGCGCTCCCGGTGAACCATCCTTGCTTTATGCGGGCACTCTGAGTAGAATTGCCGACTGAGACGGACGATGGAAAGGATCTGAAATGCCCGCACACATGATGAACAGCTCTCTGCGCAGCCTTCGGCTGCAGTTGATTGCCGGCTTGGCGATCAGCCTGATGATGTTGTCTTTGGTGGCCAGCGGCCAGGCGAAGCCGGCCCACAAGAACAAGCCAGCCCCCCCGGCAACGCCGGCCGCTGCTGTCAAGCCCGCCGTGCCGGCCGATGTGCCCCGCTACAAAGACGCGAGCCTGCCCATCGAGGACCGGGTGGCCGATCTGCTGCCGCGGATGACGCTGGAGGAAAAGGTGGACCAGATTGCCTCCGGCTGGGAGAGCCGGATCAACGTGATCGACCCCACGGGAACCTATACCAGCGAGACGGCACGGCAGATGATCCTCAACACCTGGGGCCCGGAGGTGAAGTTCACCGCGCGCCAGGCGGCGATTCTGCGCAACGGAGTGCAGCGCTATCAACGCGAGAAAACGCGCCTGGGCATTCCGGCGCTGTTCTATGGCGAGGCTCTGCATGGCCTGATGGAGTACGGCAGCACCAGCTTTCCGTCGACGCTGGCGCTGGCCAGCACCTGGGACCCGGCGCTGGTCAAGCGGGTCTTCACCGCAACCGGCGACGAGGCTGGCTCGCGCGGCGTTGGCCAGGTCTTTTCGCCGGTGCTCGGCATTGCGCGCGATCCCCGCTGGGGCCGCACGGAGGAGACCTATGGCGAGGACCCCTATCTGGTATCGAGGATGGGGGTCGCGGCTATCGAAGGCCTGCAGGGCGACTCGTATCTGATCGACCGCCATCACGTGATGGCCACCGCCAAGCACTTCGCCGTGCATTCCGAGCCCGAGGGCGGAACCAACACCGCGCCCGGCAACATCTCCGAGCGCGTAATCCGCGAGAACTTCTTTGTGCCCTTCAAGGCCGCGGTCCAGGAGGCGCGCGTAGGCAGCGTGATGGCCTCCTACAACGAGATCGACGGCGTGCCATCGCACATGAACCGCTGGCTGCTGGATAAGGTTCTGCGCCAGGAGTGGGGATTCAAGGGCTACATCATCTCCGACGACTTCGGAATCCAGATGTTGGCGCAAACCCATCATGTGGCCGCCAACACCCAGGAAGCGGCGCGACTGGCGCTTGCCGCCGGCGTCGACTACGACCTCTCCGACGGCTCCGCCTATCGCTCGCTGGTTGATCAGGTCAAGCGGGGATTGGTGCCGGTCAGCGAGTTGGACCAGGCGGTTGCCCGCGTGCTGGCTGCCAAGTTCCGGCTGGGGCTCTTCGACAATCCCTACGTGGACCCGGACTATGCGGAGCGCATCACCAACAGCGAGGAGCATCGCAAGCTCGCCCTGGAGGCGGCGCGCAAGGCCATCGTGCTACTCAAAAACGACAAGGATCTGCTGCCCCTTGATCTGTCGAAACTGAAGACCATTGCGGTGATCGGACCCAACGCCGCCGACGTCCACATCGGCGGATACAGCCGCAATCCCGGCCAGGGAGTGAGCGTACTCGACGGTATCCGCGCGCGCGTGGGAAACAAGGCCAGCGTGCTCTACGCCGAGGGCTGCAAGATCACCACCGCGCCGCAGGGCTACATGGGCTCGGAGGCTGAAAATGTCCAGTTGGTCGATCCCAAGACGCAGACCGCCTCCATCCAGGAGGCCGTGGAGACGGCGCGCAAGGCCGATGTGGCCATCCTGGTGGTCGGCGGAAACGAAAGCACCAGCCGCGAAGCATGGTCGGATTACCACCTCGGCGATCGCGATTCCCTCGACCTGCTGGGCGCGCAGAACGACCTGGTGAAGGCCGTTGTGGAAACGGGAACACCGACGGTGGTGCTGCTGCTCAACGGACGGCCGCTGTCAATCAACTACATCGCCGAGAAGGTTCCCGCGATTCTGGAGGGCTTTTATCTGGGCGAGGAGGGCGGGACGGGCGCCGCCGAGGTCATCTTCGGAGATGTGAATCCCGGCGGCAAGCTGCCCATCACCTTTCCTCACACAGTGGGCGCGCTGCCCGACTTCTACAACCACAAGCCCTCCGACAACCGGAGCTATGAATTCAGCACGCGCCAGCCGCTCTTCGCCTTTGGCTACGGGTTGAGTTATACGACCTTCCGTTTCGACAATCTGCGCGTCGAGCCCAAGCAGATATACACCGGCGGCACGGCCAAGGTGAGCGTGGATGTGACCAACACCGGCAAGCGCGCGGGCGATGAGGTGGCCGAGCTGTACGTCCATCCCAGGGTTTCTTCGGTCACCCAGCCGGTGATGCAGTTGAAGGGCTTTGAGCGCATCACGCTCCAACCGGGAGAGAAGAAGACCGTCGAGTTCGCCGTGACCCCGGAGATGCTGTCGATCCTGAATCTCGACATGAACCGGGTAGTCGAGCCTGGGGTCTACGAGTTGATGGTCGGCCCTGGTTCCAACAAAACCAGCACGGTGCAGCTGAGTGTAATGGGCCTGCACACGGACATCGGCGCGCCGGTGCTCCCTCCGCCGCCAGCCGGCTCCGAGTCGGGCATGGTGAGCAACTTCGACGACCTGAAGATTTCCGCCAGCTACGGCTCATGGATGGGCGCCGGAGACGCGATGCGTGGAGGAAAATCAATGGCCGCCCTCGCCGTGGTTTCGCCCGGCACCGACAACACCAAGGGCGCGTTGCAGGTGACCGGCGAGGTGGTTGCCGGGCAGCAGTTCCCCTTTGCCGGAGCCTTTTACTCGCCGGGCGCCGGGCCTAATCAGCCCGTGAATCTTTCGGGCAAGAAGGAGATCAGCTTCTGGGCCAAGGGTGACGGCAACGTCTACACGCTTCTCGTGCTGACCGAAAGCCGCTCGGGGACCTCCGGCCAGATGCCGGCCATGACCCAGTTTGTCGCGGGCCCGGAGTGGAAGCTGTATACCTTCCCGCTCTCGACCTTCGAGACCGACGGCAGCGACCTGACCGGGTTGGGCTTTGTGAAGGTGATGTCGCTGGGAAAATTCCAGTTCGAGCTTGATCAACTGCAGATCAAGTGAGCAGGGCCGGGCCCGCTCACTGACCGGAAGAACCGCGCTCGATGCGCCAGCCAACGGCGCCTAAGTCCCTGAGGACTTCGGCGCTGTTGTTGCCTTCACGTGTGGCTTGCGCGCTACAGTTGAACTCCGCAGAGATGAACTTCAAGGCCCATTTTATGAAACATGGTTGCCTTGGCGGCCAATGCGCGGTCGGCCTCTTCGGCTGAAGGCGCGTAAGCCACGTTGATGTGGTTGGCGGGATGGCGCGCCATAAACTGGTTCTGGTCGACGCCGTGCAGGACCACGTGCATCACCGGCCACTGCGGCGTAACTTCGGCCCAGCGGCGTTTGGTCTCAGCTTCCGGCAAGGAGATCGCCGTGGCGCGTCCCAGGTCAACCTTAAGTCGATCCTTCTCGACAAAAACGCGGCTCCAAACCACTTCGCCGGGTTTGCAGACGCCCTTCAATGTGCCGCCGCCGAGGCGGAAGTACATGGACGGCTGACGCTCGCTGACGGCTCCCTTGTAGCCATTGACGAGATGCGAGGCAGGCACGGCGCCGGAGATTTGGAAGAGCCAGACGAACTCATCAGCGTAGCGCTCGCCCCAGCGGACATCGTGCAACGTCGTTGCCGGATCGAGCCCCATTGCCGTCCACACGCGATTGGTGACCACCGCATCGACGCCGACGCATTCGTCCACCTCATTAAAATGCGGCAGCGGACGGCTGACATAAATCTCGCGGCCATCGCGGCTATAAGCAGGCGGACGATCGACATTGTTGAGCAGGCCCTCGGCGAGATCGGAGGCGGGAACCAGATCCTTGAGCCCCTGCTGGTACTGAATTCCAACCGCGTCGCAGCCGAACTCATCGGCGATGCGCAGCACGGCGATGTACATGCGGCACTGGTCAAGAATCTGCGCGTCGGTCAGGTCGGTGGCTTCATTCGTTCCCGTCCTGAAACGTATGCCGCTCGAATCGAGCCAGTGGCGAATCTTCTGCGCTTCTTCGGCGGTGACCTCGCGCATCGCGGCATAGAGCGCGGACTGGCTGAGCCGCTCCTTGTAGATGCCGGCGGGGTTCATCAGCGAGTCTTCGACGATAGCGTTCGCCATGCCCATGCAGCCCTCATCGAAGACGCCCAGCAGCGCCTTCTTGCTGTGCAATTCATTGGCCAGCGCCACGCCAAGAGTGCGTTCTGCCTCACCCACTCTTGCCAGATCGAAGGGATGCACATGCGAGATGTCATGAACAAAAGTTTTATTTTTGATCCATTCCCGAAGGCCGCGCTTGAAGAGCGGGTCCTTGAAATCTTTGCTCCACAGAGTCGTAAAGGGAACGCCGTATTTGCGCAGGCAGCCGTTCAGGTTCAACATGCCCACCAGGCCGGGCCATTGTCCGCTCCAGTTGGCCACGGTAAGGATAGGTCCACGATGGGAGAGCAGCCCGGAGAGTACATGGGCGCTGTATTGCCACACCGCCTCAGCCACCACGATGGGCGCGTCGGGATGAATCTGCTCGAAGACCTGCATTCCCATGCGCTGCGAATGAATGAAGCCGTGCTTCAATACAGGGTCCACCGGGTGAGCGCGGCGCAGCTTGACCCCCTCTTCGAGAAAAGCCTCCGTCAACATCTCTTCAAGGGAGGCCTGCGCGGGCCAGCAAACCTCATTGGCTGATTGGCGCAGATCGCCGCTGGCGACCAACAAGACTTCATTCGGCGCGACCGGTTTGGGGCTCGCAACTTCAGGGATTGCATACGCTGCCATTTCACATTCCTCGCTCGTTCCTTCATGCTGCCGATACATTCTACCGCGCAGCGCTGCCTGAGGGGCAGTGCGTGAGCGCGCCGTGATGGAGGAGCCGGTCGTTTGCCTTTATACTAAGGTGTTTGCCACAGACAGACGTCGGGTCGAGGATACGGTGCGCCGCGTCGATGGGGGCATAAGGAGTGTGCGATGGCTCAGGCGGAGATTGGCATCATCGGCGGCAGCGGGCTGTACTCCATGCCGGGATTTACGAACGTGCGCGAAGAGCGTGTGGAGACTCCCTTTGGCGCGCCTTCAGACAGCTTCATTTTGGGCGAGCTGGAGGGGCGCAAGGTGGCTTTTCTGGCCCGCCATGGGCGCAGCCACAGCATTCTACCCTCGGAACTGAACTTCAGGGCCAACATTTACGCTTTCAAAAAGCTGGGTGTGGAGCGCATCGTTTCCGTCTCGGCCGTCGGCTCGCTGAAAGAAGAGCACAAGCCCACGGATTTTGTAATTCCCGACCAGTTCATCGACCGCACCTTTCATCGCGTCGCGACTTTTTTTGGAGAAGGGATCGTGGGCCATGTAGCCTTCGGCGATCCGGTCTGCGCAACGGTGGCCAAGGCGGCTGTCCAGGGATGCGCAGCTGCGGGCGTGGTGGGCAAGCTGGGCGGAACCTATGTCTGCATGGAGGGTCCGCAGTTCTCCACCAAGGCCGAGTCGCATCTCTATCGCAGTTGGGGCGCCGATGTGATCGGCATGACCAACCTGCAGGAGGCCAAGCTGGCCCGCGAAGCGGAGATCTGCTACGCCACTATCGCTATGGTCACCGACTACGACTGCTGGCGCGAGGGCCACGATTCGGTCACCATCGAGGAGATTGTGCGCGTCCTCCATCAGAACGCCGAGAACGCGGCCAAGGTCGTCAAAGCTGCTGTAGCGGCGATACCCAAGGAACGCAACTGCCCGTGCGCCTCGGCGGCAAAGTACGCCGTGCTGACTAAGCCGGAAGCGATTCCCGTCGCGGCCAAAGAAAAACTGGCGCTGCTCTTTGGAAAGTATCTCCGCGCTTAATGCCTGCGGTGTGACTCGAAGCGTCAGGGCACGACTTCAGTCGTGCCGCAGAAGCAGCAAAATGAACGTGGGCTTTAGCCCCTGAGGGAATACAGAAGGTTGCCAAATGGGAAAAGAAAAAACGCGAAAAATGAAAGCATGGTTGGTCACCTGGGAATGGTGTGGCGAGCACACTAAGCGAAACGACAAATTCGCCGCTATCCTCAACCCTCGCTTTTCAGGAAAGAGAGTCTGTGAGCTTGTCGGTTTTATGTATCGACTCGCCGAGTATTCTTTGAGCGATCAGGCGGAATATGCAAAGAACAAAGGTTACGACCCATATCCGGCAAAATTTGGGCGGATGATGGACGGCTCGACATGGGAAGGGGGGATCACTTGTGGACACAACCCCTTCCTTCATGCTCGGCTGGTTGACGACCTGACGGTAGAAAGAAATGCCGAGGGCAAGGAAGAGGTTAAATGGAAGAAGCGCCCGAGACCTGTAGGCTGGCAAAGCAGAATGGATGAGGAAATCGCAGCACCTTAGCAATGCTAAAATTTCCGCCAACCAAGGTCAATAGAACTCTAATTTACTCAAACACACTTGGAGAAACTTTAGAAAAGGAAGATGGATGGCAATTACCGTTGTCGGCAGCGTGGCTTTCGACACGATTGAAACCCCGGCAGGCCGCCGCGAACGCTGTCTGGGCGGTGCGGCGACGTATTTTTCGCTTTCCGCCAGTTACTTTACCGATGTGCGCGTCATCGCCGTGGTCGGCGAGGATTTTGGCGCCAATGAGCAAGCGGTCTTCGATGCGCATTCGATCAGTACGGTTGGAATCGAGCGCACAGAAGGCAAGAGCTTCTTCTGGGAAGGCTCGTATCTCGAAAATTTGAATGAAGCCAAAACTCACATCACGGATTTGAACGTCTTTGCCTCCTTCAATCCGAAGATTCCCGACGCTTACCGCGACTCGGAGTTTCTCTTTTTAGCCAACATCGATCCGGTTTTGCAGCGGCGTGTCCGCGATGCGATGCCCGAGGTGAAGTTGGTGGCCGGCGACACCATGAACTACTGGATCAAGGATCATCGTCCGGCGCTGTTGGAAGTCCTCAAGGGCCTCGACATACTGCTTATCAACGACACCGAAGCCCGCATGCTGGCTGACAACAACAATCTTGTCCAAGCCGCCCGCACGGTGATGGCTTTGGGGCCGAAGGCTCTGGTGGTCAAGCACGGTGAGTACGGGGCAACATTATTCCACGGCACTACTCCAAAAGGTGAAAGCGCGGGAAGCGCCTTCCGAGCGCCGGCGATGCCTCTGGAAGAGGTTGTTGACCCTACCGGCGCGGGCGACAGCTTTGCCGGCGGCTTCTTCGGCTACCTGGCCTCGCAGACGGAGCAATCCCCTGCTGCCTTCCGCCGCGCGATGTTTTATGGGAGCGTGATGGGCTCCTTTGCCTGCGAGCGCTTCGGCACCGAGCGGCTGCAAGAACTCACGCGTCCGGAGATCGACGCTCGCTTCAACCTCTTCCGCGAGTTGACGCACCTTGACTGAGAAATCCAATCCGGAGAGAACCAATACGGCTCCGCACATTTCGCGCGTGGAGTGGCTCATCGTACTGGCCTCATGCGCGGCAGCTTCGATCACCGCGATCCTCTGGAGTTGGCAACACGGGGCCATGCTCAACTACGGCGACGCGGTTGCCCATCTGCATATTGCGCGGAGGGTCTTCGACGCGCACCAGCCGCGGCTCACCGAACTTGGCTCCGTCTGGCTGCCGCTGCCGCACGTGTTGCTGATTCCCTTTGTGCAGATTTATAGCTGGTGGGCCAGCGGCTTTGCCGGCGTCATTCCCTCGGCGCTCGCCTATCTTGCCGCCTGCGCGGGCATCTATCGCCTCGCGCGTCACTGGCTGCGCCCTGCTCCGTCGGCGCTGGCCCTGGCCTTCTTCGCACTCAACCCCAACCTGCTCTACCTGCAAACCACGGCCATGACCGAGCCGCTCTTTGTCTGCGAAATGGTTTGGGTTGTGGTTTGGCTGGTGGAGTGGCGCACGAGTCTTGACGCAGAACCGAAGCAGGCCCGCCGCCTGCTCTGGTACATCGCTGTTGCGCTGGTGGCAGCGGTCTTTACGCGCTATGACGGCTGGATAATGGCTTTTATAGCCTGGACGTGCATGGGCCTTACCCTCGCCCGTCGCAGCCGGCTGCGCTCACTAAGCTTCTGGATTGCCAGCGTCCTTCTCATCGCCGCGCCGGTGGCGTGGTTTGTTTACAATTCCGTAGGCTTCGGCGATTGGCTCTACTTCGCGCGCGGGCCCTATTCGGCCAAAGCAATTGAGATTCGCACCTCCGTGCCGGGATTTCCGCCGCATCCCGGCTGGCACAATCCGTGGGTTGCGCTGATTTTCTTCATCAAGGCCGCGGAGCTGGACGCGGCTGCTTTGGCCTGGGGCAATGTTCTGCTGACCCTGAGCCTTCTGGGAACAGCGTGGGCCTGGCTCGTGGCGCGCAAGCGTGCATCCACGTGGACGCTGCTGCTGTGGCTTCCAGCCGCGTTCTATGCGTATGCGGTATCGTATGGCTCGGTCCCCATCTTTCTGCCCATCTGGTGGCCGCACTCCTGGTACAACCTGCGCTACGGGATGGAGCTTCTGCCGGCTTTTGCGCTCGCGTTAGGCTTTGCGGCGCAGATCGTGCTGGCCGCCGTGAATGAGTTCAAGCCGCGCGCGGTCAATCCGCGCTGGGTACGATATGCGGCGGGAATTCTCTTCGCAATAGTCGCATTGAACGCCGCTCAGATGCTGCGCGAGCATCCGCAAGTGTATGTCGAGGGGACCAAGATCATCGATGCGCGCAGACCCTACGATGAGCAGATCCCGCCGGCGTTGTGCGCGCTGCTGGCCGAGCGACCTGGAGCCGTGGTGCTGATGGACACCTCGGTTTATCCGGAGATCGTCGCCTTTACCGGCATTCCCCTCCGCCAGACCATCAACGAGAGCGATCTGGAGATTTATCGCGCCGCGCTGGCCGCGCCGGCCGCGCACGCCGCCATTGTACTGGCCTTCGACGGCGACGAGATCGACCGCGCGGTCAAGGCGCATCCCCAAGGCCTGACCGCGGTTCGCCGATTTTCGACACTCGGCAAGCCCGCGGGAACGATTTACGTCTCCGGTACGCCTGTTGCGCGTCAAGCGAAAATCGCTTCACCTGGCCGGACGGAGCGGTGATAGCATCGGGCATGAAGGCCATCGGAGGAAAATTGATTCCCTTTACCAAAGCTCACGCCTGCGGCAACGACTTTTTAATTGTGACCGAAGAGGCGGCGGCGGACCACGACCGGGTGAATTTGACGCGTCGTCTCTGCGATCGACACTCGGGCATCGGCGCCGACGGCATCGAGTTTTTTGCGTGGACAGGACCAAAATCGGGACGCATCCGCTTGCACAACGCCGACGGCTCCATCGCCGAAATCAGCGGCAACGGCACGCGCTGCGTGGCCGCATGGATGACGCTCGAACGTGGCCTTCATCCCGGCGACGAGCTGCGCATCGAGACCGATGCTGGATTACGCGTCTGCCGCGTGAATGCACTGAAGACGGACGGCGAGTTTACCGTCGAAGTGACCGCAGGAATGGGAGTTCCATCGTTTGCGCCTCGAACGATCACGTTGACCAATGAGATTGCGGTCGCGGGCGTCGAGGTTTCCACTGGCAATCCACACTTCGTCATCGTGATGAACAACGCCGATTTTGCTGTTGCCGGCCAGAATTGGCAGGCGATTGGCGCGGAGATTTGCCGCCACACTGATTTTCCTCACCAGACGAATGTGGAATTTTTTCGCATCGTCACTCCCACGGAGATTGAGATTCGCATCTTCGAGCGCGGCGTGGGGCCAACGTCTTCCTCTGGCACTGGCAGCTCGGCTGCGGCCACGGCAGCGATAGCCTTCAACGGCTGCCAATCTCCGCTCACGGTCGTTGCTCCCGGCGGTGCGCAGACCGTCGAGTGGGAAGGCCCCAACACAGAGCTGCGGCTCAGCGGGCCGGCGTCACTGATTGCTCGCGGCGAGGCCTGGCCGGCATGATCGCACTACTTAAAGGACTTTAATTCTAACTGGCGGTAGGATTGGCATGATCTTTTTTCTCATCTTCATGGCCACCATGGTCGTCACCGGAATTCCCACGGCGATCCTGTTCATCCCCTGGTGCTGGCTCACGGGCAACGTGTTGCCGCTTTACAAGGGCACGCGCTTCATGCTCTCCAGCAGTTGCTGGATGGCCGGGGTGCGCTTCCACGTTGAAGGTATAGAAAACATACCCCGCGACCGTGCGTGCATCTTCATGGCAAACCACGTTTCTAACCTGGACCCTCCCGCGCTAATCTCGCTGATTCCGGGGCGCACTTCGGCATTCATGAAACGCTCGCTGATGAAGCTGCCCGTGCTGGGAACCGGTTTCCGGCAGGGCGACTTCATCGCCGTGGATCGCTCCGGCAGCCCAACAGACGCGGAGAGGAGTGTAGAAGCTGCCAAGCTCGTACTGGCCAAGGGTGTGCACATGACAACCTTTGTGGAAGGCACCCGCTCGCCGGACGGCCACATGTTGCCCTTCAAAAAAGGTCCGTTCTTTCTGGCCATGGGTTCCGGAGCGCCGTGCATCCCGGTCTCCATCCATGGCACGGAGAGCATCCAGGGCAAGGGCAGCCTGCGCATCCATCCCGGTACGGCGCACGTCATCTTTCATCCCCCCATCAACCCAGCCGGTTTTGCCACGCGCGAAGAACTGATGCAAGCAGTTCGCTCAGCCATCGCCTCCGGGCTGCCGGAGTGGATGCGAACGTAGAGTGCGCCTGAGTAAAACGAATCTCAACTCTTTGACGGAACCCTCATGATTGTCTCGCTCCTCGTCTTCGTTACCATTCTCGTTTTGAGCATTCCCTCGGCGGTGATCTTCATTCCGCTGGCCGTGGTCACCGGCGACGTGAGACCGCTCTACAAGGTGACCTGCCTGATTGTCAGCGCCGGCTACCGGGTGGCCGGCATTCGCGTGCGAGTAGAGGGAAGAGAGCTGGTCCCCGCCGGTCGCGCGTGCATCTTTATGGCTAACCACGTGTCGAACCTCGATCCTCCGGCGCTAATCTCGCATATTCCGGGACGCACCTCCGCCTTCACCAAGCGCTCTATCTTCAAGCTTCCCATCTTCGGCTACTGCCTTAAGCTGGCCGAGTATATTCCCGTGGAACGCACCGGCAACAAGGCCAGCGCGGAAGCAAGCGTGAACACGGCCACGCGGCTGCTGGCCAAGGGCCTCCACATCACTACGTTTGTCGAGGGAACGCGCTCCAAAGACGGGCGCCTGAAGCCCTTCAAGAAAGGACCGTTCTATCTCGCCATGCAATCCGGAGCGCCATGCATTCCGGTGTCGATTTACGGAACTGAAACGATGATGGCCAAGGGCAGCTTTGCCATCAAACCGGGAACAGCGCACTTTGTCTTCCATGCGCCCATCTATCCGCGCGACTACGCCACGCGCCAGGAACTGTCAGAAGCGGTGCGAGCTGTAATCGCCTCAAGCCTCCCGGAGTGGATGCGGAACTGAGAGTTTTTCATCGTTATAAGGATCTGGGAACCCACCTACAAATGCCCCGAAAGGCTGACTGCCTGGACAGCCTGCCCTGAGCGCAGTCGAAGGGGCCAGCTCTTACGGCTGCACGATGGCATTGTAGCCGTCATGGAGCAGCTTCTGGCTCATGGCGTTGGCGTCGTTGCGGTTGCTGAACGGGCCGATTTGCACGTGCAGCTTGTTGTCGGCAGGATCGCGGCGCGCGGTGGCCGTGTAACCGTGTTTGCGCAACGCGCTGATCAAGACATTCGCGTCTTCCTGGCTGGAGACGGTGGCAATCTGGACCATCAGCACTCCGGCAGGTGATATGGCGGGTGCAGGCCCGACCTTGGTTGCCAGTGCCGGTTGCGGCTGCTGGGGAATATTCTGCTGGTCGGCGGAGGGCTTGGGAAGGGAGCCGGCGGCCTGCGGAGCGGCTCCGCGCTGCTGGTTTTTGGCCGGGGATTCGTGGGAGTCGCGGCTGCCCATCGAGTAGCCCACTCCGAAGCACAGGCCGCAGAGCAGCACCAAGCCTAAAAAAAGGCCTAGCATCATCATTGGCCCCAGCGTCAGCACGGTGTCGGGATGGTACACGGCATGCCGAAACTCTTCTACGTTAAAATCTTCGTCCATTCCCGCCCTCTGGAAGACGAATATACTACCCATCCGGATCGGGATGAACGGGGTCTGGATGAGATTCGTGGGTGCCCCATCCTATCGCCCGACCACCCCAGCGACGAAGACCTGTCGCCGGGGACCCCGGTAAAGCGAAAGGATGGGGCACTTAGATTTTTCTGAGGCGCTCGCTGTTCCGCATTTCCGCCGGAACAGCGGGTACGCCTGGACAGCCCGCCCTGAGCTTGTCGAAGGGGCTAGTCCCTACTTCTTTTCCGCCGTTGCCATGGCCGTCGCGCCCAGCTTGTTGAACAGCGTCATCATCTCCAGGGGCAGCGGGAAGACGATGGTGGTGTTCTTCTCGACGCCGATCTCAGTCAGCGTTTGCAGGTAGCGCAATTGCAGGGTCATAGGCTCGGTGGCCAGCAGCGCAGCCGCGTCCACCAGCTTCTGCGCGGCGTTGAACTCGCCCTCGGCGTGGATGATCTTCGACCGCTTTTCGCGCTCCGCCTCGGCCTGCTTGGCCATGGCACGCTGCATCTGGTCGGGCAGGTCCACCTGCTTCACTTCCACCGAGACTACCTTGACCCCAAACGGTTCAGTGCGCTGGTCCATGATGGTCTGAATCTTCAGGTTGAGCTTGTCGCGATGGCTGAGCAACTCATCCAGTTCCACCTCGCCCAGCACCGTGCGCAGAGTGGTCTGCGCCAGTTGCGAGGTCTGATAGACGTAGTTAGCCACCTTGATGGCGGCGTCGTTGGGGCTGACCACATAGAGTGTGACCACCGCGTTCACCTTGATGGTGACGTTGTCGCGGGTAATTACGTCCTGGGGCGGAACTTCCAGCACGTCCTGGCGCAGCGAGATGCGCACCATCTGCTGAATTGGCCGGAATACAAAGATGATGCCCGGCCCGTAGGGCGCTGGCGAGACGCGGCCCAGGGTGAAGATCACTCCGCGCTCATACTCGCGCAGAATCTTGATGCAGTTGAGCGCGTAAAGTACGCCGATGGCCAGGATGATCAGAAGCGAAGTTAACAAATCAGGCATTGGTATTCCCTCTCTTACGACGGATTGTACTCCTTATGCGGGGGGCTGCGGAGTCCTTTGCGGTACAACCGGCTCCACATGCAGCAGATACTTATCCAGGCCGATGACGCGCAGGCGCGCTCCAGCCGGCACGGGTTCGGTGGAAACGGCGCGCCAGATTTCGCCCTCCACCAGAATGTGACCTTCCGGATTCAGCGGCTCCATCGCTCGGGCGCTGCTGCCCACCATGGACGACGGTCCCAACCGTGATTTCATGCGCCGCGCGCGCACCGCCAGTCGAACCAGAAAGACGGTAATGGCTCCGAAGGCGGCGCTGACCGCAATCGCTACCCAGGGGCTGACGGCCATCTCCGGCACCGGCGCGGCCACCAATGTCAGCGTTCCGAAGGTGAGGCAGACGATCCCCGCGATAGCCAGAGCACCATGGCCGCCAAACTTGGCCTCCAACAGCAGCAGGACCAGCGCCGCCACCAGCAACAGAACCGAGGTAAATCGAATTGGCAGCAGGTCGAGCGCAAAGATGGCCAGCAGCACCATCAGCGTGCCCAGCGCGCCGGGTACGATGGTGCCGGGAACATTGAATTCGAGATAGATCAGCAGCGCCCCGCCCACCAGAAACAGCAGGGCGATGTTGGGATTGACCAGCCAGCCGAGCAAATCCTCGCGTAGCGTGGACTTCAGCGTTTCAATCCGCGCCCCAGCCAGATGGAGCGTGAGTTTGCTGCCGTCCATGCGGGTAATCTCGCGGCCATCGAGGGCTTTGAGCAGCTCCGAGTCGTTCGAGGCGATTACGTCGATCAGGTGCAGATCCAGTGCCTCCTGGGCGGTATAGGAGTGCGAGGATGCGGCGGCGGCCTCGGCAGCTTCGGCGTTTCTGTTCCGTTTTGTCACGTAGGAGCGCAGAAAGGCTTCAGCGTCGTTCTCAACCTTCTGCATCATGGTCTCGTCGGGCTTGCCGAAGAGCGCGAGTTCGGAGACCACATGGGCCGCTCCCGCGTTGGTGCCGGGAGCCATGGCAGCCACGTCCGCTGATTCCAAAATATAAAAACCGGCAGACCCCGCCCGCGCGCCCGCCGGAGCCACATAAACGATCACCGGAACCTTTGAGGCGAGGATTGCGCCAACCATGCTTCGCATCGAGTCCAGCAGTCCGCCTGGAGTGTCCAGTTCGATCAGCAGAGCGCTGGCACCGTCCGAGTTGGCGCGGGCAAGGGCCCGCTCCAGCTCACCTTGTGTCACCGGTTGGATGGTGTCGTCGAGAACAAATTTGTCCACAACAGGATTGTGGGGCAACGGCTGCTGGCCAAAAGCCGACGCACTCAGCCCGAAGGCCGCTATCAAACCCATCAGAACCGCAAACCCGCCTACGCGTTGCATCATGGCTTGCTACCTCCAGTGCATGGTTTAAAGGCCCTACTTCTTCAACCCACCCCTCGCCGCAATCTGCCGCCTGAGTTCCAGAGCAAGTTTGCTGTTGGGGTCGATCTTCAAGGCTGCTTCAACATTTTGTTTTGCCTCTTCCAGATGGTTGGCCTCCAGGTCCAACCGCACCAGCACCAGGTACGCATCGACCGATGGCATCAGTTCCAGCGAAGTAACCGCCTCTTTGCGGGCGGCATGGGCGTCGCTGGTGCGCTCGCGAATCTCGGCCAGGCCGGCGTATGCTGCGGCGAGCTTAGGATCAGCGGTCACGGCAGCCTGATAAAGCCGTTCAGCCTCCAGCAGTAAGCCGTGATCCAGGTACCCATGTGCCTGACTGGAGAGTTCCTGCGCGCGTTGCTGTGGCGGAAGAGCGCTCAGCCGGGCGCTGTTGATCTGATCCAGCATCGCAGCGGCCTGGCGGAAGGCATCTTCGTTGAAGGAGCGCTGGATGCGTTCCAGCGGATCAGCCTTGGCCTCGGCTTCCTCCTCCGCCTCATCCGAAGCGCCCGAAACGGCGGCCGGCTGTGCAGCAGACGTCTTCACTGGCCCGGAAGCGGCAGCTCCGGGTGCAACCGTTGTTGTCCACGCCCTCTGAACCGCCAGGGCCTCGCTGTCGTTGGGTCGCAGCCGCAGACACTGGGCCAGTTCGGTCAAGGCTTCAGCATCATAGCCGCCATGGCGCTTCAGGCTGACGGCCAGGTTGAAGTGGTAGTCGGCCACATTGGGGTCAGCGGCCACAGCCTGGCGAAAGAGCGGAATGCCGTTTTTGCCCTGGCGAGCAAGCGCTACTCCCTGATTGTTCAAAACCTCGGCCAGCGGCAATACGCGAGCCACGCCGGCAAAGGCCTCCTCGGCGTGGGCATAGTCCCCGGAAAACAGCAGCGAGAGGCCGCGGTAGAAGTCGGCCTCAAGGGCATCGTCGGCGTTGGCTCCGTTGTCCCCCGCCTTGGCAAAAGCCTCCGCCGCCTGCTCGTACTTCTGGCTGGCGTACTCCTCGCGCCCCAGCGCCATCCAGGCCGGCGAAAACTTTGGGTTGAGCAAAACGGATTGATTGAGATGCCGCAGACGCTCCTGCTGGTCAGACTCGGTGATGCCGCGAATGTACTGCTCAAAAGCATCCAGGCGCAGGCCGGAACCGGCGGCCACAAAGGTTTCTTCGGAGACTTTGAAGCTGGGATCGATCTGCCGCGCCAGCTCCCAGGCCAGCGAATTGAAAACCGTGATCATCTCGCGCATTTCGCCGCGAACGGTGACCGGCGGGCTCATGCGCAGGTGGGGCACGTCCACCAGCCGCGCCTCGGCCACAATTCTGGTGCCGTCCGTCAAATAGCTGCCTACGACGATCGAATCGGCGTCCAGCGTCTCGGCCAGCTTGATCGAACTGGCACGCGAGGGGTGAAAGCCCTGTGGCAACCCCAGGTGGTCCAGCGCGTAGATGCGATCTGTGCGGCTCAAAGGGGCGAAACCCGCCGACGCCAGGCGGTTGCTTAGTATCTCCGCCGCGGCTTCGCGAATCCATTCCAGGCTGGGCTGCCCGGTGCGGTTGTCAAAGGGCAGCACCAGCAGGATGCGGCCACCGGATGCGAAACCGGTCTCAACGTCCGTCTGCGCGCGGGCGCAAACCGTTAAGAAGAGGGCCAGCGCCAGGCCCATCCCCACTAGCCGCATGGCCCTGACGGATCGAGATGAAGGAAAAGTATGCACAACAGGCTGATTATAGGCGTTGCGGACTGCCCGCGGGAGTAGCGCAACCTGGGAAGGCTGTGCAATGGGCTGCGCCCTACGGTTTGGCGCCCTTCCCGGCCGGAGCAGGCGTCGGCGTCATCTTCGGCAACGGCGTTGATCCACTCACCACGCCTTCAGCCGAGAGTGTCTGTACTTTTTCATTGTCTTTCTTGACCAGAATCGAAATGCGCCGGTTGGAGGGGTCGAATGGATTGCTCTTTACGCGCAGCATCTGGTCGGCGTAGCCGCGCACCTGGGTCACCTGGTCGCTGCGTACTCCATCCTGCTGCAAGAGCCGCCGCGCCGAGTTGGCGCGATCAGCCGACAAATCCCAGTTGCTGTAACTTAAGTCGCTGGAGTACGGCGTCGCATCGGTGTGGCCTTCAATCAGCAGAGAGTTGGGCAGCGTTTTCAACTCTTTTGCCAGCAGCGCCAGCAGTTGCTGGCCGCTTTCGCTCAGTTTTGCGCTGCCGTTTTGGAAGAAGGTGCCGTTTTTGCCCTCGATCAGCTCAATGCGCAGCCCCTCGGGCGTGATGGTGATCTCAATCTGCTTGGAGAGCTTCTCCAGGTCCTTGCGCGCCTTGATCTCTTGCTCGAGCTTTTCTTTCAGCTTTTGCAGTTCATCGGTGTTGGTCTGTACCACGGTTACGCCGGTCCCCGTCCCGGTCAAGGTAGTGCCCATCAGCTTGCCGGTTCCCCTGGGGTCGTTGAAGTAGCCGGCCACGGCCTTCCTGATTTGCACGCTGGTGTTCATCAGCCACAGCACAACGAACAACGACATCAGGGCGGTGACAAAGTCCGCATAAGCCACCTTCCACGCGCCGCCGTGATGTCCGCCGTGGCCGCCCTTTTTCTTGATGATGATGGGTTGCGTCTTGGCCGCCATGATACCCCATTTCTTCCTTAAAGAGTTTCCGGACCCTAGGCTGCGGCCGCTACAGCCGGTTCAGCGATAACTGCGTGGCTCTTGCAGTTCTTTTCCATCTCGTCAAAGCCGGGCCGCACATGCGCTGGAATTGCTCGCCGCCCCATCTCGATGGCGATCATGGGAGCCGAGCCCTTCAGAAACGACAGAATCAGCACCCGAAGCACATGCAGGTATTGGTCTTGTGCGTCGGCCGTCTTGGCCATGTTCGAGGCCAGCGGACCAACCGCTCCATAACACAGCAGGATGCCCAGAAACGTGCCCACCAGCGCCGCCGCTACCTTGTTGCCGATCTCCTCTGGCGGGCCGCCCAGCGCGCCCATGGTGATGACCACTCCCAGTACCGCCGCCACAATTCCCAGTCCAGGCAGCGAGTCCGCAATGGTGGTCAGGGAGCTGACCGGCTGCGTCGCCTCATGGTGATGCACCTCCATATCCAGCTCCATCATCTGGTCCATGTCGTACGGCTCCACTCCTCCGGTGATGGCCATGCGCAACGTGTCGCACACAAAGTCCCGGGCGTGATCGTCAGCGAGAAACTCAGGATAGTTTTTGAAGATCGAGCTTTCCGTGGGCTTCTCCACGTCCATCTCCACGCTCAGCAATCCCTCTTTGCGAACCTTGTTCAGAAACTGGTACATCATCTTGAGCGTGTTCAGGTAACGCGCTTTGTCGAATGGTGAGCCTTTCAGTATCCCTGCCAATCCATTGGCGATTCCTTTGATGATATGCACCGGATTGGCCGTCAGCAGCGTCCCCGTCGCCGCGCCGGCAATAAGAAGCAATTCGGCCGGCTGAAGCAGCACCAGAATATGGCCCTTCTCCATCAGGAAGCCGCCGATGACCGATGCAAAAACCAAAAGAATGCCTATGATGGCATACATGCTTGCCTCCCAGGCGCGGACGTAATCTGGTTTCCACCCGCATGAAAACTGGTTAACATTGCGGCTTTGGCGCTTTCCAGCAGATCAACCAAACTGCCCTCTGGTTCAGCTTGAGCCGCGCCGATGCTTACGGTCAGCGACGCGCGGTCGCCCCACCAGCGAAAGTCTGCCGTCCGCGCCAACCCGGCCAGCGCTTGCGCATGGGTCGCCAGCATCTCCGGCGTGCGCTCGTGCGACAGGATCAGAAACTCATCGTCGCCCCAGCGCCCCATCTCCTCGGCTGGCCGCAGCCCGTTAGCCATCGCCCGCCCTACCTTCTCCAGCATTGCCTCGCAGGCCTTGGCGCCGTGCGTCTTGCGTAGCTCCGCCGCCTGATCAACGGAAATCCACAATACGCCGAACGGCAGGCCGCCACGCATCAAGTCTCCAAACATCGCCGCCAGCCGGTCCTCCAGGACTGCCTGGCTCGCCTTCAAGCCTCCGCCTTGCTCACACTCACCATGAGGCAGTGCATCCAGGCTGTCGGCGGGATGAAAGAGGACTATCATGCCCATGCGTCCGCCCATCCCATCGCGCAACACAAAATATCGCGCCATTACCGGCACATCGTGGCCCTGCTTGTGCAACGCCCGAACCAGCGTCCTGTGGCCCAGTTGCCCCCCAACGTCAGGCTCCATATCCTCAAGCCGCGCGCTGGCCGCGAGCAGCGGCTCCAGCGGCTCAGGCGCTCGCCGGGATAACAGATCTGCGCTCGCGTACCCGGTGATCGCCTCCGCCGCCCGATTCCAGAGCATGATCTGGCCCTCGCCGCCAAGCAGCGCAATGCCCTCCGGAATACTGTCCAGTGCGGCTTCAAGAAGTTCCGCGCGATCGGCCATTCATACCACTCCATCTCTTACATCGGCGCGGCGCACACCAACTTCATCGCCTTGCAATATGAAGAAAAGGTTGAGATTTTCTTAGGGAAGAGAACTCCGGCGCGGGCACGGACCATGGTTGAAAAACAGAACCCGCCTAGCTCCCGTTGTCAGTCCACGAACCTAATGAGTTAACGAATTCCACAGTATTATGTCGAAATTTTTCGTGACTCTGGGCATCAACAGGCTGTAATCTTATTCTTGGGAAAATTCTGAGGTGCGACGAGCCTTTTTCGGGGCTGGTCACAGATGGAATTTACTCCGTCTTTTTTTGTTGCAGATTGAAGCAGTTCAAGGATTTTACGGAAATCTGCCGATAGTGTTGTAAAGAGAAGAAGCACTGCATGGGCCCTAACCTGTTTTCCGGCGTTGCGGAATCCGCGGGCCAGGCGGACTTCAACTCGGGTTTCCGGGAATGCAGCGGATGAGGCGCATATCATGAACAAGATCATTCTGGCCGATTCGCAGGCTATTTTTCGAGCCGGTACAGCCAAAGTGCTGGCCATGGACGAAGATGTGCGCATCATCGCGCAATGCACAGACCTCGACCGCATGCACCACGCCATCACCACCTTTCCCGGCTCCATCGTTCTGTTTGCCGCCTCGTTACGGCCGAATTTGGAGCGGCTGCACGCGTTGCTGGAAACCACGGGCAGCCGCGGCATCGTGATTGCCGAGAACTCCGACAACGGGGGCGCTTACATACACCAAGGCTTTCGCGGAGTGGTCTTCCGCAGCGTCACCGGGCCGGCTCTGGTGGAGTGCGTGCGCGTGGTGGCCGCCGGCGGCACATGGCTGCCTCCTCAGATTATGGTGGCCGAATCCCCCGAGGAAGATATGGTGGGCACGCGCGTCCGCGACCGCCTCACCCCCAAGGAGATGCGCATCGTCGCGCTCATCGTCCAGGGATGCAAAAACCGCGAGATCGCCACTCGCCTCCATACCACCGAGCAGGTCATCAAAAACTATCTGCGCTCCGTCTACGACAAGACCGGTGTCAGCGACCGTCTCGAGCTGGCGCTGTTTACCATCCATCATCGCGTCCTGGCCGCCGCCGCCGCTGACATCGGCAGCAAGCTCGAAGCCGAAGAGGCCGCCACCCGCGTCATGGCCTAGAGGCTGATACTCCATAACCGGGGGCTAGGCGGGCTGTTTCAACCCAATTTTCGGCAATTTTGCTCCATGACAATTTTGATCTATCTTGATGGGGAGCTTTTCTCGCGCTAAATGTGCATCATCTTACAGCTTTTCCGCCACGCTCTTGGCCTGTGTAAACAGCAGTAGGTAATCCGGCCCTCCGGCCTTGGAGTCGGTGCCGCTCATGTTGAAGCCGCCGAAGGGATGCGCGCCCACCATCGCGCCGGTGCATTTGCGGTTAAAGTACAGATTTCCAATGTGAAACTCGCGGCGGGCGATGTCCAGCTTCTCGCGGTCGGTGGAGTAAATCGAGCCGGTCAGGCCATACTCTGTGTTGTTGGCCACCTTCATCCCTTCCGCAAAGTCGGCCACCTTAATCAACGCCAGCACCGGGCCGAAGATTTCCTCCTGGGCAATCACCGCATCGGGAGCCACGTCCGCAAACACTGTAGGCTCAAGGAAATAGCCTCCATTGATCTCTGGCGCCTGGCCGCCGGCGATCAACCGGCCTTCCTTCTTGCCAATCTCGATGTAGGCCCGAATGGAATCGAGCGCAGCCTTGTTGATGACCGGACCGAGGCTGTGGTTGGCCACCGGGTCGCCCACCGTCAGCTTGGCCATGTGCTCAAGTAGCTTTTCTATGAAGGAGTTGTAGGCAGGCTCTTCGATAATGGCCCGGGAGCAGGCCGAGCACTTTTGTCCGCTGTAACCGAAGGCCGAGGCCACCACTCCCTCGACGGCTGCGTCCAGATCGGCGTCAGCGCAGACCAGGATAGAGTCCTTGCCGCCCATCTCTAAAATCGTCCGCTTGAGCCAGATTTGATTGGGTTTAGCCTTGGCGGCGCGCTCGTGAATCTCCAATCCAACCTTCTTGGAGCCGGTGAAGGAGATAAACCGCGTCTTGGGATCTTCGACGATGGCATTGCCGAAGCTCGCTCCGGAGCCGGGGCAGAAATTGACCACGCCGGGTGGAATTCCAGCTTCCTCCAGGACATGAACGAAGAGAGCCGCGATAGTGGGGGCGTCGCTGGAGGGCTTTAGAATCACTGTGTTGCCGGTGACGATGGCGGCTGCGGTCATGCCCGCCATGATGGCAAAGGGGAAGTTCCAGGGAGGAATGACCGCGCCCACGCCGAGCGGGATGTAGTGCAGCTCACAGCGCTCGCCGGGGAACTGGATAGGTGTTTTCGAATCAGCCAGCCGCAGGGCCTCGCGGGCATAAAACTCAAGGAAATCAATGGTTTCGCCCACATCGGCGTCGGCTTCGACCCAGTTCTTGCCCACTTCATAGGTGAGCCAGGCGCAGAACACGAATTTGTGGTCGCGGATGATACGGGCGGCGTTGATAAGCAGGGAAGCTCTTGATTCTACGGGAGTTCTGCTCCAGGATTCGAAGGCGCGGAGGGCCGCGGCCATGGCCTGCTGGGCGTGCTCGGCGCCAGCCTTCTGATGAATGCCGACGATCTGCGCGGGGCGCGCGGGGTTCAGGGAGCAGATTTTGTCCCCGGTTTTGATGCGCTGGCCGCCGATGATCAGGTCATATTCGCGGCCCAGTTGGCTGGAGACAAACTCCAATGCTGTGTGCATCTTGCGCGCGTTTTCCAGCGTCTTGAAATCGGTAAAGGGTTGATTGGCAAACTCTCCCTGGGGCGAACACGACTGAATGGAGGTGGTGGATTTTTGGGTAGCCATCGCCCATCGATTGTAGCTGACAACGGGGCTGGGGAACAGAGGTCAGGGGTCAGAGATCAGGGGTTAAAAATCGTGAGCTATAGCTTACCGGTTTTTGTCAATCGTGAAGTTCCAGCTCACCGGATTACCCCAAAATGTGAAACTATAGCTCACCGGTTTTGGGCAAAGTAGTGAGCTGGCGCTTACTGGTTTATCGGACACTAGTGAGGTATAGCTCACCGGAAATCGGAACAATGGTGGAAAACAATTCAGTAGTTGTTTTTTGAAGTGATAGAAGAGAGAGCGAATAAATCAAACCAACATTGGCCAGAAGGAGTTTTCTGGGGAAATTCCTGACTATGACAGGGATGGAAGGATTTGAGCGCGATTTCGTCGTGTGGATTGATTCCTTAAAAATTGTGGAGGGGTTGATGCCGGGGTTGAAACACCGACCTACCATTGGCAACGGATCAAATCCTGCCGGAGAGATTCCACGATCATGCGTTGACGGGCGAATCTACGAAGCATAGCGAGTGACCTCTGAAGCCCGACCTGCTTCTTAATCTACAAAAAAACTGACGATTCTACATTGCGGCTGGCGCGCATCGGTTCTCACAGCGAAGTTTTCTAGCGGAAGACGGACGGTTGGGATTCGTTGTCTCCCACCCTTCAATCACCCCAACGACGAAGACCTGTCGTTGGGGACCCCGATTTCGCAAAGTACGCGAAGGATGGGGCACCCAAGCATATAGGAATATACATCGGCAATGTACTTTCTTGTAGAAATCTCATCAAGGTTTGGGAAATACTAAGAAATCGGCTTCGCATAGAAGCCATAAGCCACCATGGCTGGTGGGCTTAGTGAAGTTGAAACGTTGCGTTTAGCGGGCGCTGGAGCCGTGAACAACTCTAGCCTACGCAAACTCCGCTAAAAACGTAACAGAAAAACATCAAGAGGGTATTTTTGTCTCCAACAGGAGCAGGTTGGCCCGATAGGGCGCTTGTATATTCGGCACAAGCGCCCTGAACATTGTCCACTACTAACCGGCTAGCGGAGTTGCCAGCAAACGGAGAAACTGAGATGTCAGAAGAAACGACAGTCAAGCTACTGAAAGAGATTCTCTCTGTTCTGAAACAGATTCTGAACCAGCTTGGATCAATGTCTCAGGGTCGTTAGAGAGAACGAACAATCTGCACCCGATATGCAAGCCTGCCGTGATCTCCAAGTAAGAGCGGCCTTCGGAGATGTGTCTCTCCATGATAGAAAGAACCTCGGACTGATAGCTATACCGCGCAATAGAATTCGACACCTATTCATCGGATTCAGCCATCCCGCCTATCCAAAAAGCGAGAAAACGAGAGCCGAAGGTTAGTACAATCAATACAACTAATTCCGCTAAACGCGCCCACATTCCATGAAAAAGTGTTGCAAGCATAGCAAACGGCACCACGCCAACTCCTCCGAGTAAAAGCCCGAAAATCGCTGCTCCATCACCCCATATCGTCATAGTTAGGACAAGTCCATCCATCCATACTGTGGCACCGAAAACAAGCGAAGCGAAGATCATTGCAGTCGGCGTATAGGATCGGCATTTCTGCACCAAGGACAGTGGGAGCAATAACGCAATCAGCACAAAGAACGCCCACTCCGATACCCGTAAGGACCATGGCAGTAAGTTCTCGCTCAGCCATTCTACTCCCGCAATAAATACTGCACATACCGTAAGCAGGGCCAGAATGATTATAATGCCGAGAAGAAATCCACCGGCTGATTTCAGTTTGTCGAGGAGTGTGCTGTTGGAAGATTTCAGCATATCCGCACTCGGTTTCGCAGTTAAGATGTCTTCCGGCGCATTGCGCGAGAACTCACTTCGTCTTTTGGGATAATAAAAAAGAGCGGGAATCAGAAACCAGAGAATTACCGACAATCCCCACACGAGGGAAACCACGGAACGCACGATCCCGAGTGCAATGATAACGATGCTGACGTACATCAGGATCAACCCGTATCTTCGCTTTCGAAGCAGACCAATACCCAAGAAGACCGTTGTAACTCCTGCTGTCAATAGGCCCAACCAAATGATTAGTCCTTCGGTTGTGGTTAGCCCATTGATCGGAATGCAATTGAGCAATCCGACTACGATCATCGTCCATCCCTGAAATTTTCCCCATCGATAGGTCCGCGTTTGCACCGCGCCAATGGGCTGACCCTTCTCGTCAGAACTCACGATTGGCATGGGCGGAAGTTCAAGATTTGTCGATACACTCTCTCTTTGTGGAGGATCGATGGGCGTCAGCAAACCTGCCCTCGCTTCCTTCGCCTCCTGTAATGCCCGTCTTGCAATGCCCTCACTTGGTTGGATAGGCTCTGGTTCAATGCCGTCCTGAACACGAATTTCATTCTCTAATCTTTGAACCATCAGCAGGCGTAATTCTCTCAGCGCGGGGCGTGATTCCGGGGTCTCCGCGAAATCCTTTTTTACCGTCTCTAATCTTGAATCTAGCTCCTCTCGTGCTACCTCTGCCGCGTCTTGTATGCGAATCTTGTCCTTTAATCTCTCAATCAGCTGTTGCGTCAGCTTCCGATCCATCGTTTTGTATTCGGGTAGCTCACGCAGTTTTTTCTCCAAATCTGCGAGTTGTGCTTCTAAAGTCTTTTCAAACAAGTCCTGATACAGAACTCCCGGTGATTCTTCACTGATTGGATTTGAGGCATTGCGGGTAATATAACTTCCCCTCATTGCGGTTTTGTCGGATGCAACGGCTGCGGCTGTGTGCGATTTTCGCGGCTTTCGACGCCGACATCGATGGCTTCGCCCAACGCCAGGGGCAGCTCCTGCTGTTGCGGCTTGGAGGATTCGTAGGCTCTCACGATGCGCTGGACGAGGGCGTGGCGGACGACGTCGCACTCCTCGAAGTGGCAGAAGTGGATGCCCTCGACGCCGTCGAGAATGTTGATGGCGTCGAGCAGGCCGGACTTGCGCGGGTTGGGCAGGTCGATCTGGGTGATGTCTCCGGTGATGACCGATTTGGAGTTGTTGCCCATGCGGGTGAGGAACATCTTCATCTGCTCGATGGTGGTGTTCTGGGCCTCGTCCATGATGATGAAGGCATCATTGAGGGTGCGTCCGCGCATGAAGGCCAGGGGGGCGACCTCGATGACGTTGCGCTCGAAGAGTTTGTCGACCTTTTCCGGATCGAGCAGGTCGTAGAGGGCGTCGTAGAGCGGGCGCAGGTAAGGGTCCACCTTTTCCTGGAGGGTTCCGGGAAGGAAGCCGAGGCGCTCGCCGGCCTCGACCGCGGGGCGAACGAGGACGATGCGGCTGACTTTTTTGGCGTTGAGGGCGGAGACGGCCATGGCCACGGCGAGGTAGGTTTTGCCGGTTCCGGCGGGTCCGACGCCGAAGACCATATCGTGCTGCTCGATGGCCTCGACGTACTTGCGCTGGTTGATAGAGCGGGGCTGGACGGTGCGCTTGACGCCGGCGGAGCGCTGCTTGCCCGAGTCGGAGAGCGAACGCAGGGTGACGGCGGGGTCGGCGACGAGGAGGCGCAGGAGTGCGTTGAGTTCGCCGTTGTGGGGATTGACGCCCTGGCGGCGCAGGGCCTCGAAGTCGGCGAAGATCTGCCGGACGCGCTCGACGGCGGCTTCGGGGCCCTTCGACATGGACGGCGTCGGAGCGCAGATCGATGCGGACGCCGAGCGAGTCTTCGATGAGGTGAAGGTTTTCATCGCGAGTCCCGAAGAGGGGCTCGAGGTTGGGCGTGATCTCCAGGTCGATCTTCAATGGGTTCGATGGCCTCCAAAAGAGTTAGACAGGGCGTGGGGCAGTCCGGCAGCGCAATAGATGGGCTGCGGGCAAGCGGCTAAATGAGAGGAATGCGGCGGAACGCGACGCAGGAGAGGGCCGAAGCTCTGGGCTGGGGGTGAAAGCGGCGGGTTGGAGTAGGCTACCAAATCCAGTGTCAGTATTCGGTATCTGGGCTTGAGAGTAACGCCGATGGGGCCGGGAGTCAATGCGAAAGATTAGAATTATTCATCAAAACGTGCCTTGACGGGTACCTAGCCGCACGCCTTTAAGCGCCTGCCCGCGAAAAAGCGAATCGCCGTTGCTATCGTTAATACTTCCCGCTGCCATTCATTTCCCTGCGATAAAATGAGTGTACATTTCATGTTGCAATCGTGAGGCTAAGTGAAAGTTGTAAAGCGTGTCCAGAAATGCCTGCGATCACTGGGCTATGAGGTCGTTCCCTATCCGCCAAGCGATTGGGTGCGTTTACGGGACTCGTTGCGCAGAGTGCTGAATATGCTATCCATTGATTGTGTTCTCGATGTTGGGGCGAATCACGGGCAGTTTGGCAATCTGCTTCGCGACATCGGATACAAGGGCTGGATCGTATCCTTTGAGCCGGCTCATGGGCCCTTCAAAGATCTCTCAATCCATGCCCTCGCACGGCCGCCGTGGAGAGTATTTCAATATGCGCTAGGCTCGGAAAACTGCCAAGCTGAGATTAACCTCAGCGAAAGCGACACTATGACCTCATTCCTTACCCCGCTAGGCCCCACGAAAGCTCTTCCGCAGAATCGAGTTGTCGGCAAGGAGACTGTTGAAGTCAGACGTCTGGATTCTATCTTCGATGAGTGCATGGCGGGGATCGCTGCGCGCAACATCTATCTCAAAATCGATACGCAGGGATACGACATCGAGGTTCTGAGGGGCGCGGAGGGAGTCCTGCCACAGCTTAAAGGCGCGCAGACCGAGGTCTCCTTTATCCCTATCTACCACGGGATGCCGAGTCACACCGAGTCCATTCGAGAGTTTGAAGCGCGCGGCTTCAGCGTGGTTGACTTTATGCCGGTCTCGCGCGATGAAGGCGGTCTGCTTATGGTGGAGATGGACTGCATCCTGGCCCGCGTGCCGAAGAAGGCCTGAGGCGCAGTTGTTGCAGCATAGCAGCCCATAGAGATTGACCCACTTCCCCATTTCCAGTAGACTTAGAAATTGCGAGGGATGCAAATAGAGTTGCATTCTATAAACGCAAGATTCCGTCTTATTTCAGGCCCCCTGAAGGCTGGACTGAAATCTGGGCCAAAGATCAAGGAAAACAAATGGCAAACCATGTATCGTCGCTGAAGCGCGCCCGCCAAACCGAAACCCGCTCCGAAGTGAACCGTGCCGGCAGAAGCCGCGTGCGCACCAGCCTGAGGGCCTTGCGCGATGCGCTCGTGAAGGGCGATGTGAAGGCCGCGCAGGCGCAGTATCGCGAGACCGTCTCCACCCTCGACAAGAGCGTGCGGAAGGGCGTTTTGCACGACAATACCGTCTCCCGCTATAAGAGCCGCCTGAACGCGCGGCTGAAGGCGCTGTCTACAGCCAAGGCGTAACGCGGCGAGAGCCTTCGAGGCCGCAATACATTGCGGAAGCAGCCGGAGAAATTCGGCTGCTTTTGTTTTCCGGTGATCCAGTTTCAGCGGCAATTTCCCGCGCCAGGCGTTTGCGAAACGGGAATGGGCAGTAGTAACTTAAAGCGCATGATGCAATTATCAATTCCGATTCGATTCGGGCACTTCCGTCTGGCCAGCACGGGTAGAGTCATACGGTCTTTGCTGATGATTTTCATTGCGGTCTGCGCGGCTCTCAGCCTGACCCCTTGCGCTTCGGCCAGAGGCGCAAAGGGATTTGCGGCGGCGACGCTGGTGGAGGCGGCGGATTACCAGCCCTGCCGCAATGGATGCTCGGCGAAGGCCGAGCCGGCCAGCGCTTTCTGCTTTCGGCAAGGCGATCAGGTTTTGGTGGGAGATGGCAGAAGCTTCCTTCACGAGAATAAATTCTCCGGCCTGGAGGAGCTTGCGGGAAAGCAGGTTCAGATTCGATTCAACCGGCGATTTGTATGGGTGATGCCGCCCGACGGCCCGGCTATCAGGCTGGAGCGCGGATCGACATACGAGAACTTTAAGGATGCAGGCTGCATCCGCGAGGTGCGCAGGCCGATTATCGATGCCGCCTACGCGCATAAGCGGCCGGGCAAGGTTTCCACCTACGCCTTTGCGGTGGCGGGCACGGGCAAGGAGGGCGATCTGTATCTGTGGTTGCAGTGCGACCTGAGTCCCGATAAGTCGGTTATCGCCTGCCAACGGTGGTATAGCGACGGCACTCCCTACGGCAAAGATTGGTATTGCGCGCGCACGGTGGATGGAGCGCCGGTGGCAGCGGACTTTGAAATCGATGAACTGCTCAGCCAGGAAGGCAGGCTGGTGCTGAAGTCGGGAGCAGTGGTGCAGCAGGACCATCGGGCGAGAACCAACGATGTACTCGACCGGCCGAATGAGGCTTGCCGGTAGGACTGTTTGCGACGCAAGAGCCGCTCTTATGCCTTTCCAGCTCTCAAAGGCATGTATCGGGGCCTGGCGCGACTGATATGCGCTTTTTCAAATCATGACGAGGTATGATGAGAAGAAGGGCAATCCTCGTCAAGAACACATTCCCAATCGACAGCGGGGGCAAATGAAGGAAGCTGGAGCCAGAAGAATCGAGCTGTTTGACACAAGTCTTCGGGACGGAATGCAACAGCCAAATATCGAAATATCCGTGACGAATGCGGTCAACCTGCTTCAGCACATGGCGGATTTCGGCGTGCATTATGCTGAAATCGGCTTCGCCGGCGCAAACCGGTTTGTAGGAGATTTGGCGAGCGCTCTCGATACGGTTGATACAAAGGCCATGAAACTGGCCTTGTTCGGCAGATCGCGCGGGCGCGGCGCCAAGGTAAAAGAATGGCCCGACGCGCAATTCATGGTGGCCCATAAAAATCGCGTTCCTGTAGCTGTCATTGTCGTCAAATCCAGGCTGCTGGATGTAAGAAGGTCTCTGGAGGCTACGCCGGAAGAAAGCCTGTTGATGGCGTATGAAACCGTCGAGTTCCTTCACCAGCACGGCCTCGAAGTAATCGTAGACCTTGAACACGCCATGGACGCCGCTTGCGGCCGCGACGAATACGGCAACGAATGTGACGCCAATTCGAAAAAGCGCACTGTGGAGTACTTTAATCAGTTGACGGATCAATGCGTTCGTCAAAAGGTCAGTCGATTGATTGTTTGCGACACCACCGGCGGCGCCAGCCCTGAAGAAGTCGCTCAGGTTATCGGCGGCCTCACGCGGAGTTACCCCGATGCAAGAATCGGATTTCATGGCCACACAGATCGCGGCCTTGGAGTTGCCAATACCCGAGCCGCGATTCTTGCCGGCGCTGTTCAAATCCAAGGCACCCTTCTTGGAACAGGTGAGCGCTGCGGCAACGTGAGCCTGACAACCGTTATCGGCGGTATGCAACTCAGAGGCGAAGCTGAATTCGTCACTCCCGAATCGCTCAAGAAACTTACCAGCCTGGCAGATTCGGCGTATGCGGCCTTCGGACTTGAGCCGCCGCATGGCGCTCCGATTGTCGGCCCGGGCGCTTTTGGCACGTGGGCCGGCATGCATGGCAGTAGCGAGGGGAAAAACCCGGGAGCTTACCTGTGGTGCGATCCAGCCATGGTGGGCGCCAAACCGTTTATAGGAGTAAATGCTCAATCGGGAAGAGCCAACATCGTGCTGATGTCCAAGGCGCTCGGAGTTCCTCTGAACTCCCAACAAGCGCAGGCCATGATGGACGCCAACCAGGCGATGATCGAGGGCGGCGGCTTCACGGCAAGCGAAGTTTCCTTCCGGCTGGCCTGCATGAGAGTGCTCAATACTCTGCGCAATCGCTTCAGCATCAAGAGTTGGAGAGTTCTGGATGAATCCGACGAAACCAGGAACCGGTACGTTCAGGCCTCGATGTTATTGTCCATCGGCGACTCCACGGTGACGGTGACGCGCGCGGAGGGCGCTGGCCCGGTGGACGCGCTGACCAAAGCCATGCGGCGCGAGTTGGAAAAGTTTTATCCGGCCATCGCGCAGATGCGATTGGGCACGTTCACCGTCGAAGCCCTTGACGTATCCGCCCATGACACGGAGTCCTACGTTCGCGTCATAGTCAGCTTCAACGCCGAAGGCCACGAATCGTGGAAGACAGCGGGAGTGAGCAGCGATTTGAACCAGGCAGCTCTGATGGCCATCGTAGACGGCTTCAATTACTGGCTGCTGGAAAGCGCTGAGTGATCGGGATGGTAAAGATGGATGGCCATCCACGGGAGTGCTTTACTTCCCGATCATCCCGCGCGCGATTGCGTCCAACATTCCGTTGAGGAAGTTGATGGACTCAGGAGCAGAGTAGCGGCGGCCGATCTCCAAAGCTTCGTTGATGACGATGGGAAAAGGCGTGCCCTTGAAGCCCAGCATCTCGCCCACCGCCATGCGCATCAGGTTGCGGTCCACGGCGGGCATGCGCTCCAGCCGCCAGTGCCTGGAGTTGGCGACGAGCAACTGGTCGATCTCGTCCTGATGGGCGACGGCGACGCGAAAGAGCTCTTCGGCAAAGCCTCGGACCTCCGGCTCGACCTCATCGGCGGCCTTCCAGAAGTTGGCTCGCACCTGGTCCGGGGTCTGCTTGCCGATCTCCGCTTGATAGAGCATCTGCATGGCCAGCTCGCGCGATTTGCGGCGTCCCGATCCATGATGCGGTCCGGCGGTCAAGCGGGACCGCCCTTCCACCCCACGGACGAAGACCTGTCCGTGGGGACCCCGGCTTTTTGGAGTTTGCGATTCAGGCTGACCATCTCGATGGCGGCGATGGCAGCCTCGAAGCCCTTGTTGCCGGCCTTGACGCCGGCACGGTTGAGGGCCTGCTCCAGCGTCTCGCAGGTGAGCACGCCGAAGCTGTGGGGAATGCCGGTCTCCTGCTGCGATTGGCCGAGGCCGCGGGCCACTTCGTTGTAGATGGCCTCGTAATGGGCGGTCTCGCCGCGCAATAAACAACCAAGAGGAATGATGGCGTCAACCCGGCCTGCGTTGGCCAAGGCGCGGGCGGCGGCGGGAATCTCCCATGTGCCGGGAACGCGAATGATTTCAATGTCGTCCCGCTTTGCGCCGCTGCGCATGAAGGCGTCGAGCGCGCCTTCCAGCAGCCGCTCGGTGATGACCGCATTCCAGCGGGCGACGACGACGGCGAACTTCATGCCGGCGGCGGAGAGATCGCCTTCGACAGCCACCGGCTTGCCGCGCTGCGGATCAGTCCAAGCCCAGAAGGAAAAAGAAAAACCTGGCTCGGGTTCGACAGTGAAAAGGCGCGACTTCCAGTGGGTCTCCGTGATGGCGGAGAGGCGCGCGACGGCCTGTTCGCCTCCTTGCGCACGCAGCCACGTGGCTGCTGCCTGATGCACGGCATCGAGGGCAGTCACCTCAACCAGCACGTCGGCGGTGGAAGGAAACTGGCCGTCAACAAATTCGAGATTGCCGAGCGGAGCCAGGAAAGCTGCTCCGCGGCTGATTTCTTCGTTCCACCCTTTGCCGGGCTCAAATCCCAGCGCGGAAAAGAAGCTCGCCAGCCGGTCATAGGCTGCCCGGCTGCCCGCGGAACAAAGAAAAGAAATCCCCTTGATCATTTCTTGATTCTATCGTGTACGGAAGGGAGATTTGGTCTCTTGTCCTTTACGCAAAGAATCTGAAAATAATGCGTGGAAGTGGAATCAGGCCGGAAAGCAAAAAGGCCAGCGCAAGGCCGGCCCTTTTTTGCTAGTGTCTGGATACGCCGCGCTATGTGGTGGCGCGCGGCTTGATGGCGATGGCCGTGGCCGGAACGATAGCGGTACCAGGGTTTGGACCAGAATAATTGCAGCCGAGGTCGGTGCCACCAGAGGAGACGGGTGTGCAGGCCGGCAGGTTGGGACTGATCTGCTGTATATCCGCATTGGCCGGATGAGTGGTAACCAAGGGGACGCTGATGTAGTGGATCATGTTGTCGCCCGCAGTGGAAACAAAGAAGAGCGTGTTGTCCGGGGTGAAGGCGCCGGCCAGGGGGGCCGTGATGCTGGCTGCCGCGCTTCCACTGAACGGGACAGAACCCAAGGCACCGCTACCGGGCACATAGAACGGCAGAGAGACGCCGGTTGCGGCTCCGGTTGTGGGCGGGGTATAAGTGATGAAGGCTAAGTTGGGTGGCGGTGTTGTCGGGGATCCGACCTGTGGTATCGATCCAACTACAACCTGGTTAATAGCAGCAGCGGTGGCGGTGATGGGCGGCGGCTGGGTCAACGCGGTTTGCAGCACCAGCGGCGAGAGCGTATCGCCTACAGCCAGCGGATTCGTGGTCATATCGGCAGGCAGGCAATTCAATGCGGGGATGGTGACTCCGATGTCGGACAAGGTAATGCTGCTGCCTGAGGTCGATGCGCCAAGAATGTGTTCGCCATCGGTGGTGGCAGCCAGCACATCGGTCGGAACCTGATTATTGGATGAATCCAGCACCACATTGTCCGGAGATGGCCCCTGCGGATAGAAGAGCATGCTGGCATAGTCGCCCACCGTGCCGGAAGGGCACCAGGTGTGTGCCACCGTGGAGCTGCCGCTGAGAAACGCGCCCACGCTGGGGATGGTAATTGCCAGGCTCTGAGAGCCACCAGTGGTCGTACTCAGATCATAGGTGGCCCAGCCGGTGTTCTGGTTATAGACGTACAACTTGTCGCTGTGAGGAGCGCCCTGGCTTGCGCTGTCGACGATGTAGAGCGTGTTTGAGTCGGGGGTCCATGCCGCGGCCGTGCCCATGCCGCCAAAGGTCGGGGTGCTTCCGGCGGAGGCGCTGTAGAGATAGAAAACCTGGCGCGCCTGGTCATTGATGAGAACTGTACCGCCGTTTGGCGAAACGGCCAGCACCACGCCGGGAACAGCGGTGGATTGCGTGATGACCAAGTTGTTAGCGATACTAAACACCATCAACTCGTGGGAGGAGCCGAAGTAGATGTAATTTCCCAGCTGGTCCATCACCATGGAGTTGGGCACGTATGGCAAGCGCATCGTGGAGCCGACCGTGCCGGTGAGCAGCTCGACAGGAACGACATATTGTGATTGGCCGGGAGCCGCGTACCAGACGTAATCGCTAGCTGTTCCGGGGGTAGTGATGGTTACCGGGTTGGATGAAACGGGCAGGCCGGTGCCGTAGATGCCGGTCTCATTAATGGGACTGGAATTGCAAGTGGGCGGCTCGCAGACAGCATAGATCGAAGCCACACCGGGGAATTCTGTGGCGATAGCTCCGCCGCTGCCCGTCGAGATGTCCATTGGGTCGGTGGACTGATAGGTCAAGTAGAGGCCGTTGAGGGGACATCCGGTTCCGGGGCATTGAGTCAAGTTGTTATCGTAAACGGTGGTAGTCAGATTTTGCGTCACTCCCTGGGTGATGGTGCCGGCAGTGCTGCCGTTAGCCAGAGTTAGCGAAATTGATGCCGGCGGGCAAGTGGAGAAGAAACCGGCCGAAGAGCCCGAGTTCGCCACTGCAGCGGTAATGGCAGTGGTGCCTGGCTGTTGGGCTGTGATGGTCACCTGGTTTGTGGAGGTGTTGGTGGTCACGGTGGCGACCTGGGGGTTGCCTACGTTGTAGATGAGCGTGCCGATGGCCGCCGTACAGTTAGGAACTGAGCTTCCTGGAAACTGTCCTCCTGGGCAAGCGTAGTTGCCGCTGGTCACCGAAGAGGGCGCGCAGAACTCATACTGTGTATTGTTGCTGGCAAAGCAAGCCTGAGCGTCGAGGATGGCCTGCTGCCCCTGTGAGAAGCACTGCTGGGTGGTTGAGGAAATGGGGGTGGTGACCAGACTGACGGAGGTTACCATGGCGTGCACATACACCTGCACCGGGTTGGAGGTCACCGACTGGACGGAGGCCGTGATGTAGGCGATGCCGTAAGGAAGACCGCCGGTTGAGGGCAACGGATTGGGCGGGTTGCAGATGGTGTAGTCTGCAATGCCGCCGCCCGAGTTCCGGTTCCATGTTCCGGCGCAGATGTTACCGGTCGGCGAGATGTCCACCAACTGGTTGTTGGTTGTGCCGTAGGAATACGTGGGAACGGTGGCCGCTGTGCCCTTGCAGGTATAGGCCGATGGCCTACTGACCTGCTGCGTCTGCCCGAAGGCCATGGAAATGCCCGTGGTCAAGGGTGGCAGCGTGATCGTGGCCACGTCTGTGATCTTCATCCCATAACCCTGTCCATTGCAATAGTTCGCGCCCGGGTTGCGGGTGCAGCCGGAGATCGTAATCCCGGCTGGAATGGCCAGGCACAACAAACAAATAAGCGTTAAGAACCGCCGCATGAATCCTCCCCGTACCGCACTGTCGAGCCGCGGAACGGTCACTCCCGAAATGATCGGAAAAATTAGGTTAAAGCAAACTCCTCACTTGCCGCCGCCCGTGCTTGCCGCTGGCAAGTGGCTCTTTGTTCCGGAGATCCCGGCGACAGGTCCTGATCGCTGGGTCGGAAGCAAAAACCCTTTGCGCGGCATCGAAAAGGCGACAGAAAGTGAGAAAACTCTCTCTGGAGCGGCCCTTCAACACGCCATGGCTGGTTTGCCGCTGGTGAAAACCGTTCAAATGACCGGTTCCCGGCGACCCACTCATCCTGTAGCTGGTTGACGAGACGCACCCACAAAACTCCAAAGAAAGTGTATCAGGGCGGGGTGGTCTCCGGCTGGCAACCGCGCGAAGCGATTCCCCTCCCGCTTTTTCATAGACTGCACCGACCACGAATAGGGAGCAGTCCCGGGGTCAGAGCCTAACCCTAGGGTGTGGGCGGCATATAGCGGGCAAACCACTCGGCGGCCCTCTCCATCACGTCCCAGCGGTGGGCCGGGTCGGCAAACATATGCCCCTCATTCGGATACACCACGAGTTGCGTGGGCACATGCCGGGCGCGCAAGGCGTGCCAGAACTCGTAGGACTGGGGCGCCGGGCACTCGCCGTCACGCTCTCCCACCACCACCAGCGTCGGCGTTGTCACGTTCTTGATGAAGTTGATGGCCGAGCTTTTGGCGTAGACCTTGGGATCGTCGTAGACCGAGGCGCCAAAGTACGGCGTCATCCACTGATCGATGGAGTTCTCTCCGTAATAGCTCTGCCAGTTGGAAATCCCCGCTCCCGCCACCGCCGCCTTGAATCTCTGCGTCTGGGTCACGGCAAACATTGTCATGAATCCGCCATAGCTCCAGCCGGTAATACCGACCCGGCCGGGGTCTACTGGATAGGCGGCCTCGACTGCATCCACCCCGGCCAGTATGTCGTTCAGGTCGCCGTAGCCGAAGTCCCTGCGATTTGCCTGGACAAACTCCTCGCCCTGCCCGAAGCTGCCTCGTGGGTTGGGCATCAGCACAAAGTAACCCAAGGCGGAGAAGGTCGCCGCGCTCAGGGCGCCCGAGCCCCAATGCGGCACCGCCGCCGCGGCCGGCCCGCCATGAACCTCGACAATCAGCGGGTACTTTTTGGCCGGGTCGTAGTCTTTGGGAAGCATCAGCCAGCCTTGCACATCGAATTTGCCGCTCTTCCAGGTCAGCGAAACCGATTTGCCCCACGCCGGCTTTACGCCTCCGTTGATGTGGGAGAGCTGGACATAGGGAGCGCGATCGGCCGAATGGATGTAGGCGGGTTGAATGGTCTCGGCGATGTATATCTCCGGCGCGGTGTCAAAGGTGTTGACCCTGAAAACGAAGAGAGAATGGCCGGTGGTGGAGGAAAGGCTGAGATCGAGGCGCCCATCGCCGATACTGCCGGGATAACTGAAGATGGTATTGAAGGAATTCGTGGACAGATCCGACCCGGAAGAGCCGCTTTGAAGTAGGAGACGGATGAGGCGGCTGTAAGAGCGATCCAACTCGCTGACATAGAGGCCGCGGTTGCCGTCCCACTCGATCCACGCCGCCGATGTGGGCCGTTGTGGCGTCAAATCGACTGGCTGGCCGCCAGAGGCGGAGACAATCCATACATCGCCGCCCGTCACTCCCTGGTCGCTCATCAGCCCGCCGATGAAGGCGATCTCCTTGCTGTCCGGCGACCAGCGCGGCACGGCAATCTGCAAGCCGTGAAGCGGGCCGGGAATCTCGGCTGGCGCCAGGATCGCTTTGGACTCACCGTTCAGCTCCTGCGTATAGAGCTTTGCCACCCACCAGTTGTTTTCTCCGGGCGGATCGGCGGCGATGTAGGCCAATCCCTTTGAATCAGGCCGCCAATCAAACTCGTAGACATGCAGATCGGCAGGAGTCGCCCACTGTGTGGTTTCAGGTTTTGCCGCAACGACGCGAACGATGGCTACCCGCTCAACCTCCGCGCGGCCTTCACCGATCACGCCAGACGGCGGCTTCATGGCCGCCAGCGCCCCGGCCGGCCGGGTTGCGCCTTCCACGTAGAGGAATGCCACACGAGTTCCATCCGGCGAAAAGGCAGGAGCCTCCACGTAGCCCTTTAACTCAGTCAGACGCCGCGCGGGGCTGCCCTGCCGTGCCAGATAAAGATCGGATTGACCCAGTTTGGCGCAATCGGAGAAAAAAACCAGCGATTGCGCGTCTGGCGCCCACGCAATCTGGCCCTCGTGGCAATGTTGCTCCGGCTTGGTAGCCGCCGTTACCCGTTCACTCTCGGCCAGATCGCCGAGCGGCGACACGCGCATCTCCTCGCCTTCTCTCGTTTCATCAATCCACGCCAGTCGCTTGCCATCCGGGGAGATCGCTACCTGGCCAATAGAATGGCCGCGGCTTAGCCCCTTCAGCACCTCTTCAATGTGGGCGCGGTCAGCGGATACGGGGGCTTGCGTCTGCGCCGGCGCGGCGGTCTGCGCTTGCGTGGCGGAAAGCGAGAAAGCCGTGCCTAAAAGCAGGGTTGCGACGGCCAGCAGCGCGGCGCGGAGAGAGATTCGAATCGGCGTGGTTAACATAGGGAAATGCTATCAGGGGAGAACAGGTGAACGGTGAATTCAACAGCAAGTGCAACGGATTGGTTAGAGTGTAACTGTTCCCTGCTTTACTCCCCGTTCGCCGCCCGATGAATCGCCAGCAGCCTTTCCAGCAGCGGCTTGAGCAGCTTCAAATCCAGCGCGTTGGCGCCGTCGGATTTGGCGTTAGTCGGGTCGTTGTGGACTTCCAGAAACAATCCGTCGATCCCGGCGGCAACGGCGGCGCGCGACAAGAGAGGAATAAACTCCGGCTGGCCGCCACTGACCCCGCCAGCTGCCGAGGGCTGCTGCACGGAATGTGTGGCGTCAAAGACCACCGGAGCAAGATTGCGCATCACCGCCAGGGAGCGATAGTCCACCACCAGTGTGTTGTAGCCAAAGCTCGATCCGCGCTCGGTGAGAAAGACGCGCTCGTTGCCGGTGGAGCGGACCTTCTCGACCGGGTGGGTCATGTCCCATGGAGCGACGAACTGGCCTTTCTTGATGTTGACGGCGCGTCCCGTCCGTCCCGCGGCCACCAGCAAGTCGGTCTGGCGGCAGAGGAAGGCGGGAATCTGCAGCACATCCACGGCCTCGGCAGCCACCGCGCAGTGGGCCGGCTCGTGCACGTCGGTCAGAACCGGCAGCCCGGTATCTTTGGCCAGGCGGGCGAGGATGCGCGTTCCCTCCACCAGGCCGGGACCGCGAAAGCTCTTCACGCTGGTGCGGTTGGCCTTGTCGTAGCTGGCCTTGAAGATGTAGGGAATGCCGAGATCGGCACAGATGCGCTGAATGGCCTCTGCCAGAGAGCGCGCATGGGCCTCAGACTCGATAACGCAGGGACCGGCGATGAGGAAAAGCTGGCCCTCGCCCACATGGACCGGACCGATTTCAAAGGAGTGGCTCACGGATATGATTGTAAAGCGCGCATGAGCCTGATGCCGGGAGGCCGCACCCGGAAGTAAAATATCGATGGATGTTGAAGGGAAATGACGATGGAAGTGAATGTAAAGCTCGAGGGAGATGTGAAGTTTGAGGTGGCAGCGCGGAAGCATTCTCTGGTCTGCGACCAACCCGCCGAAAACGGCGGCAGCGATGAGGGCATGACTCCGCCAGAACTTTTGCTGGCGTCTCTGGGCACGTGCGCGGCCTTTTACGCCTCTGCCTACCTCAAGAAGAAGGGGTTGCCGCGCGATGGAGTCCAGGTGCACGTAACGGCGGAGAAGGCCGGGCCTCCGGCACGGCTGGACAACTTCAGAATCGAGGTTAAGATCCCGTTGGCGCTGAGCGAAGCCGACCGGGCGGGCATCGATCAAGCCGTCCACCACTGCCTGATTCACACCACCCTGCTCAAATCGCCTTCGATGCAGTTCGAATTGCAAGCGCCAGCGGCATAAGTCTTAAGTGAAGATTTCTGAGGGGCTGACAGAGAACAATTCCGCGCGTAACTTTACCGAGGGCGAGCGCGACGGTACAATCTGAACAGGAAGGCCGAAGTAGCTCAGTTGGTAGAGCAGCTGATTCGTAATCAGCAGGTCATCGGTTCAAGTCCGATCTTCGGCTCCATAAAATTCTCCGGCATCTCAAAGAGAAACAAGCACTTGCATGATTTGCGCGGAAGTTGCTTACGTCTTTTCGTCCTGCCGATTATATAGCTCCCGCATACATAACTCTGCCGGTTGGCGGCCACTGCATCCTCCTCAGTTTTGTCCTCCAGAGGGTAAAGTACAGCTATGCTGCTTGTTTTGACCTACCATCGCATCGTGAAGTATCCGGGCGAGATCAACGGATTCTTCGACGTGTGCGCCGGCGAACTTGAGGCTCACGTGCAGGCAGCACTGCAAATCTGGGGCAGAGCCGCGACACCGGCTGATCTTCAAAATGAGCAGCGCGAGAGTGGCAGCGCGCGCACGGGGTTCCTGGTGACCTTCGACGACGGTACGGCGGATCACTATTTCACCGCCGCGCCGCTTCTGGAGCGCCACGGGTTGCATGGCGTCTTTTTTGTGAACACGGCTCGTTTGGGCGCGGACGGTTATCTCACCTTAGCGCAGTGCAAGGAACTCCAGGATCGCGGACACGCGACAGAGAGCCATGCGCACCAACACAAACCATTAGTTGGCTTGCCGGAAGATCAACTACGGGGTCAGATGGACGAATCGCGACAGCTACTGTGCGATAACGGGCTGGGACAATGGGGATTGTTTGCGCCGCCAGGAGGACTCTACGATGCCGCTGTGGTTCAGGCCGCCAGCGCGTGCGGTTACCGCTCGTTACGCACAGTGAATTGGGGCTATAACAAGAGGCTGAATCCCTTTGCCGTGGAAAGCATTATCATCAACCGCCGCCTCGCGGGAAGGCTGTTCAGGCTGATGGCTTCGCCGAATGCAGAGGCTGCGAAGAAGGCTGTTTTCCGGGTCAAAGAGACGATCAAGAACGGCCTGCCCTCCGTTTATTCATTCCTGAGAAGTCACCGACTGACTTAGGGAACGTCAGAACACGATCATGCCGTAAGTCCGCGTTCCCCTGCGGAATCAATGGATAGATTAAAGCGAAACCAGAGATTCCGTTGTGGCCATTCCCGTCTTCGCTAGCCGCGCCTGCCGGTTCTTGTAACTGGCAGTCACAAACTCGCGGAAGAGCGGGTGCGGCTCCAGTGGCTTGGATTTGAATTCGGGATGGAACTGGCAGCCTAAAAAGAATGGATGGCCGGGAATCTCGACAATCTCTACATAAGTGGAGTCAGGAGTGGCGCCGCTGATGCGCAGGCCGGCGCCAGTCATCCGGGCTTCATATTCGCGGTTGAACTCGTAGCGATGGCGGTGGCGCTCGCTGATCTTAGTAGCTCCGCCATAGGCTCGGGCGGCCAATGAACCCTCTTGCAGGACGCAGTCCCATGCGCCGAGGCGCATAGTCCCGCCCATCTCTTCGACGCCCAGCAGTTCGCGCAGCTTGTAGATGATGCGGTGCGGCGTGGCGGGGTCGAACTCGGTGGAGTTAGCGCCCTTGAGGCCGCAGACGTTGCGGGCATATTCGACGCAGGCCGTCTGCATGCCGAGACAAATTCCGAAATATGGCACCTTCTTTTCGCGGGCATAGCGGATGGCGTTCAACATGCCCTCGATGCCACGCTTGCCGAAGCCGCCGGGGACGAGAATGCCGTCGAATCCGGCTAAGAGCGACTCATAACTCCGGTCCTCTGGAGTTTTCGACTCCAAGTCCTCGCCGTTAATCCATGTTACTTCGAGTTTAAGGTTCTGCGAGACGGCTCCGTGGGTCAAAGCCTCCTTGAGCGACTTATAACTGTCTTCATACTTGACATATTTACCGACGATGCCGATGTGGACTTCATCCCTGGGGTGGTAACAGCGGTCGACCAGCTCCTTCCACTTCGTCAGGTCGGCCTGGGGCGCTTCCTTATGCAGGTAATTGAGGATGAGCGAGTCCACGCCTTCCTGGGCAAAGCAGAGCGGCACCTCGTAGATGGAGGGCACATCGATAGCTCCAATGACGGCGCGCTCCTCGACGTTGCAGAAGGCGGCAATCTTCTGCTTCATCTCAACGCTCAGGACGTGGTCCGAGCGACAGAGCAGTATATCCGCCTGAATGCCAATGGAGAGCAGCTCCTTTACGGAGTGCTGTGTCGGCTTGGTTTTCAGCTCCCCGGCGGCGGCGATCCACGGCACCAGCGTGACGTGAACAAAGACGGTGTTTTCGCGGCCCAACTCCTGGCGCATCTGGCGGATGGACTCCAGAAACGGCAACGACTCAATGTCGCCCACTGTGCCGCCGATCTCGATGATGGTGACGTCCGCGCCATTGGAGCTGACCTTGCGCATGGCGTTTTTAATTTCGTTGGTCACGTGGGGAATGACCTGAACCGTAGAGCCCAGGTAATCGCCGCGCCGCTCCTTCATAATGATCTGCTCGTAGATGCGCCCGGTGGTGTGGTTGTTGTCGCGGGAGAGCGGAGCATGGGTAAAACGCTCGTAATGGCCCAAATCGAGGTCGGTTTCAGCGCCGTCGTCGGTGACAAAGACCTCGCCGTGCTGGAAGGGCGACATGGTGCCGGGATCGACATTGAGGTAGGGGTCGAACTTCATCAGGTTGACGCGCAGGCCGCGGCTTTCGAGCAAACAGCCGATGGAGGCCGCCGCCAAACCCTTACCTAAACTGGACACAACTCCGCCCGTCACAAAGACGTACTTTGCCGACATGGGTGCAACCTCATTTTTTGACTGTTGGGATGGACCGTACAGGGTGGACACTATCAAGTATGACAGAGACGGGGCGCGAAGGAAAGAGAAAAATGAGGGGCCGTGGATCGCGACGAGCAATGGTCCGGAGCATGTCTGAATTCAAGAATTTAGGAAGCGATAGGCGGGAATGAAGAAAACCTATCAAGTCGCAGCCAGGATGGCTCTTGTCTTAGTTCGATTTGGCGGCCAGTAATGGACTATTGAAGATGGTAGTTATCGTGTCCCCATGGGATTTCCAAGGTCACTTTGCAACCTGGGGACGTGATCGTGTCCTTCAGTATCCCATTTTCCTTTCCGGTCACGTACGGCAGCTCAGTCCAATGGATACGACCACTGCTGTCTACTGGTCTCATGGCCTTCAGCATTTCTCCAGCGGAATCGCCGTCCAAAGCAACCTGTGAGTTGGGCGGAAATCCTTCCCCGCTGATAAGAATGACCTCGCCGCCGGGTGAACTGAGCATCGCCCTGGCAGTACAGCCTTTGTCAGAGGCCTCAACGGGCACCGCTACCAGCGTTCCTGGGACCATCCAATCGGATTTCTTTGTCGAAAGGACAAACCTTACAGGCTCACCGCGGGAAACTCGAACCGCTACGTCAAAGTCCGTGTGATCTTCCACCGACACAACATCACGATACTCGGGTTTAGGCTTCTGAGCAAAAAGCATCCCTTTTCGGTTCGCATATACGTTTTCAGAGAGTGTTGCCATGGAGTCGACAGGAGTCCCAATCTTCCAAACCTCCATTCTGTACGGACCGCCTTCCGGTACGCCCTCGGCAAAGACCCGGTAGTGGAAGAAATGTCTCTTATCGTTTGAAATATCGGCAAGACGTTCGAAGCGTAACCTCGGTCCGGAGGGGTTGTTGAGCCCGTCGTCCCAGAACATCTGAACTTTGATTATCTTCACAACAACGTCGGGAAATTTGTTCTCTTCAACCGAACCAATGGGAACTCCAGCGGGATTTTGGCACCAAACCGCCACAGCCATGAAAATATAACTGGTTATGAGAAAAAACATCTTCTTTTGCATGGCGGGATTATCGGTTGCTATGCCGTACCGTGTCAAACTAGCAAATTGACTGTTTTTGCCATGTAACCTAGCCTGATCCATAGTATGTGAATTTACAGAGTTCTTCCGTTCTAATGCTTGCGCAAGATGTAGCATTCGTCCTAGTATGCTCGGTCAAGGAGTGGACAATGACAACAGCAGCTACGCTGCGACGCAAACTCGGGTTGACCGGTCCCGAGGTCTTTCCCATCGCCCTGGGTTGCATGGGGATGAGCGGGATGTACGGCGCGACAGACGAGACGGAGAGCCTGGCGACCATCCACGCAGCCATCGAAGCGGGCGTCAACCTGCTGGATACAGGCGACTTCTACGGCATGGGGCAGAACGAGATGCTGCTCGGCCGGGCCTTGCGATTTCTGCGCGAGAAGGTAATGCTCTCAGTAAAGTTTGGCGCGCAGCGAGCTCCCAACGGCGCTTGGCTGGGTTATGATGCGCGGCCCGTGGCTGTGAAGACCGCGCTGGCCTACTCGCTGAAGCGGCTGGGCGTGGAGTACATCGACATTTACCGGCCGTCGCGGCTGGACACCACAGTGCCCATCGAAGAGACCATCGGGGCCATCGCGGAGATGGTCAAGGCCGGCTACGTGCGCTACATTGGCCTCTCCGAGGTTGGCCCGGAGACCATCCGGCGAGCGGCGGCGGTGCATCCCATCTCGGACTTGCAGATTGAGTATGCGCTGATCAGCCGCGGGCCGGAGGCGAAGATTTTTCCCGTACTGGCTGAACTGGGCATCGGGGCAACGACTTATGGCGCGCTGTCGCGAGGGCTACTTTCGGGCTCGCAGCCGGCTCCGGCAGGCGACTTCCGCGCCTATCTGCCGCGCTTCACAGGCAGCAATCTGGAGCAGAACCTGCGCCTGGTAGCCAAACTCAAGGAGATCGCCGCGGGCAAGGGAATTACGCCTGTGCAGTTGGCCATTGCCTGGGTGCTGAACAAAGGCAGCTTTATTGTTCCGGTGGTGGGCGCGCGCACGCGAACGCAACTGGCCGAGAGCCTGGGCGCGCTCAAAGTGACGCTCACCGCCGAGGAGATTGCGGCTCTGGAGGCTGCGGTTCCAGCCGATGCCGTGGCGGGAACCCGCTATGACGCCGCCCAGATGCGGGTGCTGGACAGCGAGAAGTAAGGGAGCGGCATGAATGACACGATACTGGTCACGGGCGGAGCCGGTTTTATCGGCTCGAACTTCATTCTGGATTGGATGAAAGAGACACGTTCGTCCGTAATCAATCTCGATCTGCTAACTTATGCTGGAAATCCGGCCAACTTATCTGCGCTCCAAGGCAACACACGCTATCTGCTGGCTACAGGCGACATCTGCAACGCGGAGCGTGTAACTTCATTGCTGCGCGAACATGAGCCCAGGGCCATTGTTCACTTTGCGGCGGAAAGCCACGTGGACCGCTCCATCGCTTCACCCGAGCCGTTCATTCGCACCAACGTGCTGGGAAGCTTCGTTCTGCTTGAGCAGGCATTGCTCTACTGGTCGAAACTCGAGGAGGCGGACAAAGCGGCGTTCCGGTTTCTGCACGTTTCCACCGATGAGGTTTACGGCTCGCTTGCGGCCGATGAGCCGCCCTTTGCTGAAACCGCGGCTTACGCGCCGAATAGCCCCTATGCCGCGTCGAAGGCCGCATCAGACCACTTGGCGCGAGCCTATCATCGCACCTGGGGACTGCCCGTTCTCACCACTAACTGCTGCAACAACTACGGACCCTTTCAGTTTCCGGAGAAGCTGATTCCGCTGATGATTCTGAATGCTCTGGAGGGCAAGCCGTTGCCCGTCTATGGCGACGGCGGCCAGGTGCGCGACTGGCTCTATGTGGAAGACTATTGCGCGGCTATTCGCACGGTGCTGGAAAAAGGCCGCGTGGGCGAAACCTATAACATCGGCGGCAACAGCGAGCGCAAGAATCTCGATGTGGTGAATGCAATTTGCGATCTTGTGGACGAGATGAGTCCCAATGCCGGCCTCGGCCCGCGCAAAAAACTTGTCACCTTCGTCGAGGACCGTCCTGGGCATGACCGCCGCTATGCCATCGACGCTTCGAAGATCAAGCGCGAGCTTGGCTGGCGTCCCGCCGAACAATTTGAAAGCGGGTTGCGCAAGACCGTGCGCTGGTATCTCGACCATCCGGAGTGGGTGGAGAGTGTGCGCAGCGGCGCTTACCTTGACTGGATCAGGCAAAACTATACGGAGCGTGTGACGCCATGAAGGGAATCATTCTAGCGGGAGGCTCGGGCACGCGCCTGTATCCCGTCACCCACGTCATATCCAAGCAGTTGCTGCCCGTTTATGACAAGCCGATGATCTACTACCCGCTCAGCACGCTGATGCTGGCCGGATTGCGCGACATCCTCATCATCACAACGCCCCAGGATAGCGGCCGTTTTACCGAGTTGCTGGGCGACGGCAGCCAGTGGGGCATTCATCTGAGTTATGCCGTGCAGCCCAGCCCGGACGGCCTCGCACAGGCCTTTCTCATCGGCCGCACATTCATCGGCGGCGACGCATGTTCGCTGATTCTTGGCGATAACATCTTCTATGGCCAGGGATTCTCACAGCAGTTGCAACAGGCCGCCAGACTGGAACACGGCGCCACTGTGTTCGCCTATCCCGTTGAAAATCCCGAGCGTTATGGCGTGGTGGAGTTTGATAGCGCGGGCCGCGTCATCAGCATTGAGGAAAAGCCGAAGATTCCCAAGTCGCGCTACGCCGTCACCGGCCTGTACTTCTACGACAACAGGGTTGTAGAAATCGCTTCCTCGCTGAAGCCATCGCCCCGCGGAGAGTTGGAGATTACCGACGTGAATCGGCGCTATCTCGAAGGGGGCAACTTGAATGTGCGGATGATGAGCCGCGGCATGGCCTGGCTCGACACCGGCACGCAGGATTCGCTGCTGGAGGCCGCGCTTTTTGTTTATACCATCGAGCGGCGGCAAGGCCTGAGCATCGCCTGCCCGGAAGAGATTGCATTCCGTCAGGGGTTCATCACCGCGAATGAGTTGCAGTTGCTCGCCGAGAAGGTGAGCAAGAGCAGGTATGGACAATATCTGCTCGCCCTGCTTAGCGAGCCACGTTTTGTGCCGGGAGCCATGCAGCCATGAAGATCACAGAAACATCTCTGCCCGGAGTTTTGCTCATCACTCCAACGATCTATCGGGATAGCCGCGGCGCATTCCATGAGACCTTCAACGCGCGCCAAATGGCGGAGGCGGGCTTGCCGACCGAGTGGCCGCAGGAAAACTTTTCTCGTTCGCACAAAAACGTGCTGCGCGGCATTCACTATCAGATCGTTCAACCGCAAGGCAAGCTGGTCTGGGTCACACACGGCGCGGTATTCGACGTTGCCGTGGATCTGCGCCGCTCCTCGCCTGCATTTGCCCGCCATTTCGCCATCCAACTCGACAGCGAAAAAGGCGAGATGCTATGGATTCCGGCGGGCTTCGGCCATGGATTTCTTGCCCTGACCGAGGATGCCGGTTTTGCCTACAAGATGACGGATTACTACTCCTCTGACGGGGAACGAACCATCGTGTGGAACGATCCCGGCCTCGCAATTCCATGGCCGATCAACGCGAGCACGGTCATACTTTCCGATAAGGATCGCCAGGGCGTCGCGCTGCGGGATGCGGAGCTCTTCCCATGAGCGGCCTGCCGCGCGTTCTCATTGTTGGCAATGCCGGGCAGGTTGGCGTCGAGCTGCAGCGCAGCTTTGCGGGCTGCGGAAAAATCATTGGCGTGGATCGCGAAAGCGTCGATCTGGCGCAAGCGGATCAGGTGCGCGAGCTGGTGCGCCGTGTCGAGCCGGAAATTATTCTCAACGCCGCCGCATACACTGCCGTGGACCGCGCGGAATCGGAGCCGGCGCTGGCCATGGCCATCAACGCCGAGGCGCCGCGCATTCTGGCCGAAGAGGCGCTCGGCTGCAATGCGCTGCTGGTGCATTACTCCACGGATTATGTCTTCGATGGCTCGAAGCAGGGCGAGTGGACAGAGCAGGATACGCCGGCTCCGCTGAACGCTTATGGCGCGAGCAAGCTGGCCGGCGAAGAAGCTATTCGGCAGGTGGGCGGCAGGGTTTTGATTTTTCGTACCAGCTGGGTCTACGGCCCCCATGGCTCGAATTTCCTGCTGACCATGCTGCGCCTCGCCCGCCAGCAAGATCCCATCTCCGTTGTCGGAGATCAGATTGGCTCTCCGACGACATCCATCGAGCTGGCCCGCGCCACGCACGCAATTGTGAGCGGAGTGATCGCCGGCCAGTTCGGCGCGACACAAGACTGGGCCGGCCTTTATCACATGACCTGTTCCGGCTCAACCTCCTGGTATGGTTTTGCGCAGGCTATCTTCGCGCGCGCGGAAAAGCTGCTTGACGGCAAAGTTCCGCAAGTAATACAGATTGCCTCACGGGAGTATCCCACGCCGGCTGTGCGCCCGCGCAACTCGGTTTTGTCAAACGACAAACTGGAGAAGCGATTTGGGATTCGGCTTGCTCCATGGGAGGCCGCGCTCGATGCGGTCCTCGAGGCTCTGAGCTAAAATTAAGTCTCTCCCCGGCCAGAGTCCGTTTGCAACAGCACAGCCTCGTTTATCGTCCATTGCGCGCCAGCAGACGCGCGAAATACATCTTCCAGTACAATCAATAATAAGGAGATTTTTCGATGAAGCGCGTATATATGGACGCCAATGCCACCACCCCTCTGTTGCCGGAGGTGATGGAGGCCATGCGCCCGTATTGGATGGAGAGCTTCGGCAATGCCTCCTCGATTCACCTTGATGGCCAACAGGCGCACACCGCCCTGGAGAGAGCGCGCGCGACGATGGCCGAGTTTTTCAACTGCCACGACGCCGAGGTGATTTTCAACTCCAGCGGCACCGAGGGCGACAACACCGCCATATTCGGATTGCTGCACCCCGGCGACCACTTCATTACGACCTCGATTGAGCACTCCGCGGTTCTCCGGGCGGCGGACCGCGTGGCGCAGCACGGCGTGAAAACGACCTTTGTGGCGCCCCAAGCGAGCGGGCTGATCAATCCGGCGGACATCTTGCGCGCCCTGCGGCCTGAGACGCGACTGATCAGCGTGATGCTGGCCAATAACGAAACCGGCGTGCTGCAACCCGTGGAAGAGATCGGCAAGATCGCCGCCGATACCGGCGTCTTCTTTCACATCGACGCGGTGCAGGGGGCGGGCAAAGTCAAATTCGATGTGCGCCGCTTCGGCTGCCACCTCTGCTCCATCAGCGCGCACAAGATGCACGGCCCCAAGGGCGTGGGCGCAATGTTTGTGCGCCGCGGAACTCCGATTGAGCCGCTCTTAGTGGGCGGCAGCCATGAGCGCCGCCTGCGCGCCGGAACGGAAAATGTGCCGGGCATCGTGGGCCTGGCCAAGGCCGCGGAATTAGCCATGCACTCGCTGGAAGATGGAACCATTGAACGTATGGGAAAACTGCGCGACCGGCTGGAAGCTGGCGTCTTGCAGATTTCCGGCAGCGGCGTGAATGGAGGTTGGGATGGCGACAAACCTGTTCCCCGCGCGGCCAACACCACCAACATCTGGTTCGATCAGGTGGAAGGCGAGGCGCTGGTGATCGCCATGGACCTGAAGGGCGTGGCCGTCAGCGGCGGCTCGGCCTGCCACTCCGGCGCCACCGAGCCCAGCCACGTGTTGATGGCCATGGGATTGGACAAGACCCGCGCGCGCGCCAGCCTGCGCTTCAGTTTGCTCAAGACCGTGACCGAGGCCGATGTGGACTACGTGCTGAAAGTGGTTCCCGAGGCCGTTGAGCATTTGCGGGCGATTTCGCCGGTGGCAGCGGGAACGGCGGGATAAGAACTGCGCATCAACCGGCTGGCTAGCTGACTTGCTGATTTCATGAATGAACGCGTCACCATTGCCGTTGCCATGTCCGGAGGGGTAGACTCCTCGACGGTGGCGGCGATGCTCGCCCACGCGGGCGACGGCTCCGCCAATAACGTCGTCGGGCTGACGCTTCAGCTCTGGGATCAGAGACGGCTGGCGGGACGGCATGGCATTCCCGATGCGCCGAAGGCTGGGCGTTGCTGTTCTATTGACGATGTCTATGATGCGCGGCGCGTGGCCGAGCACCTGAAGATTCCCTACTATGTTGTCAACCAGCAGCAGCGTTTCGAAGACGATGTTGTCCGGCCGTTTGTCGCCGAGTATCTCGCCGGGCGCACGCCGATTCCCTGCTCGCTCTGCAACAATCACCTCAAGTTCGATCAGCTTTTGAAGACCGCGCAGAGCATCGGCGCCAGCCGCATCGCCACAGGACACTATGCGGTGAATGAGTTCGACCAGAAGCGCGGACGATGGATTTTGAAGCGGGCCGTTGATTTGGCCAAGGACCAGACCTACTTTCTCTTCGGCCTAACACAGGAGCAGCTTGCTCATACGCTCTTTCCGCTGGGACGGATGACCAAGCCGGAGGTGCGCGAGATTGCGCGGCAGAGCGGGCTGGCGCTTGCCGAAAAACCCGACTCGCAGGAGATATGCTTCATCCCCGGCGGTGACTACAAGCAGTTTTTGACGGCCTATCTCGAGGAACAAGGCCAGCAGATGCCGGAGACAGCCGGCGAACTGGTGAATTCCAGCGGCGAAATTATGGGCCGTCACGAGGGCATCTTCAACTTCACCGTGGGCCAGCGCAAAGGGCTGGGCGTCAGCGCGCCTTCGCCGCTCTATGTGCTGAATATCGACCCGGTCACGCATCGCGTCACTTTGGGCGCGGACGAGGAACTAGCCACTCGCAAGCTGCGAGCGCGCGGCCTGAACTGGATTTCGATTGCGGAGTTGACCGCGCCGATGCGCGTGCGCGTGAAGATTCGCCATCGCCACGAGCCTGCCTGGGCAACGTTGGAACCATCTGGGACTGATGAAGTTATCGCCGCCTTCGAGGAAGCGCAACGCGCCGTCACGCCGGGCCAGTCAGCGGTTTTTTATGACGGCGATGAGGTTGTCGGCGGGGGATGGATTGTGTAGAGCAGTACCGCGCCATCCGAGCCATTCTGTCGGAATCTTGCGTCATGGCTGGCACTCTGTTCACCGAGCCGGTCACTTTCATTCGCGGACCGGTTCCAGATTCTAGCTCGGCTTCGCTCCGGTTCCGCGCAGCGATTCGACGATGGCCCTGACCACCGCCAGGATGCCTGAGATATGCCGCACCGGCCGGGCGACGACATCGTTCACAAAGCCCCCGGCGCGGTCAGCTGTATCCAGAACGCCGGAGACCATGTTATCCACGCGACTGCTTTGTTTCCGCACCCGTTCCACAATTTCCTGCACGGAGGATTGCACCTGCGCGGTTTGCGCCCGCAGCCCTTTGGTAATCTCCACCAGATCGCCGGCCGCCGCTTCAACCTTGGGCGAAACACGGGTCAGGAAACTCTGCGCGTTGACTATGAATTCCTGCGTGCTAAGAAGGGTATCCCGCGAGTTGGCAAGAATCTCCTGCGTGTCGAAGATGACGGGCATAATCGAGGCACGCAGGCTGCTGATCTCTTTCCGAATGGAAGTGGCTGCTTTGCGCATGGCAACAGAGAGTCCCAGCAGGATGAAGACCTGCAGAAACATGGCCAAGCCGGTTATAGCCGCTAATGCGAGCAGAATGGTTTGACTGTCCAGCTTAGGAATGTGCATTGAAGTGGTCTCGCTCGTAAATCTTCAGGCTCTGGTTCTGTTCTCTTGTACACTCCCCAAACCAGGCCGGAACGCTATCTCCGGAGCCTGCGCCGCATCGTGCCACGCGCGCAGGGCACCGGACGGATGGACTGATGCGTCCCAAGGCACAATCAGGCCGGGCTGGTAGAGGGCATGGGGGAAACGCTGACTCAAAGTTCCTTGGGTTCACCGGCAATGGGGGGAGTCTTGTAGGCCTGCCGTCCGGCTTCTACTGCCGCTGTCACCCGGCCGGTCTGTTCGGTCACCAGGTTCTTGCCGCGCTCCACAAACTCTTCCCATTGCGCCCGACCGCGATCCACAACCTCGCGGCCGCGCTCCACGTATTCGCCTATCTGCTCCTTGCCCTGATCCACCATGTTGCCCATTTGCTCGGCAACTTGACGGGTACGGGCACGCAGGTACTCAGTTCCCTCCCGGGCGCCAGCGATCAGCTCTTCCCGGGTTTCGCGGCCGCTCTTGGGGGCGTATAGAATCCCCGCCAGCGCGCCTACGCCTAATCCGGCCAAAAACCACGCCAGACCGTTAATCTTGTTTTCCTCTGCCATGATGGAAACTCTCCTTTCGCTCAGTTTGAATATGGCCTGAGCCTATCAAATTCCCCGGTATGGGGCAAACTGCAACCCGGATGCCGTTCTTCCATGAACATCGGCGCGCATCCCCTAGTATAAGGAGTGAAAACGCACAGTGCAAAATAAAGGTAACTTCTTGTATGGACGGATAAGCGGTCAAAATTGCTCATCCGGCGGGGTTGCCGTCAGGAATGAGACGTGCAGGCCCATTTGATCCTGGGTCTTCACGCTATATGGAATCTGCCTCGATTACGGCTGTTCGGCCTAAGCCAGCAGGCTTATTCCTTGTAAAGAGCAGCGCCGGCAATCGCGCCGACGACAATCTCAACAAGGCTGCCGAGGGTTGTATAGGCCGTGAGACGCCGCCCAAAAAATCCCATAACCCACATGAAACTGAGGTTGGGAATCAGCACTCCCACAACCCAAACGGCCACCCCGGCACAGATCGCGGTCTTGACTCCGGCGCCAAAGCGAGGCCGGATGGCGGCATATATCCAGATCAGTACAATCCCGCATACCAGCCCGAGCAGATTGAACTCAATCAACTGCGTGGACGAGAAGCTGGGATGGCCGAGCTTCATCATCTGTTCATTCCATGTAGGCGCCAGCAACATGCCATCCACCAGGTAACCAAGGACATCCGCAACGATCCCAGCGATGATGCCCCCGAGAATTACACGGCCCAAGTTGATTTTTCCCATACAACCCCCTTCTCCATTCGTTAGGTGGAAACTGCTGAAAACGGTTGATTTCAAACAACTACAGAGGAATCAGGCAAGTATACGCACTCTATTGGCGGCGGGCAAGAATATTTTTTGCATATATAAGCCGCAGGATGATGCTGAATGGAGAGAAGCAAGGCACAACGCCTGTTTTACAAGCAACAGGCCAAGTCGAATGTTCCTGCCATCTGCTTGATTTTAATGCAGATAGCTTTGAGGACGAGGAATAGCCTGCACATTCCCGCAGAGTGCTAGGACAGCAGATACTTTAGCAATGCCATGCGAATATACAAGCCGTTTTTCGCCTGCCGGAAGTATGCGGCCCGGGCATTTGCATCCACATCCGGAGCGATCTCGTTGACTCGCGGTAAGGCATGCATAATGATGGCCTGCGGCTTCATCCGGTTTGCCAGCTCCGCATTGATCACATAAATATCCTTGACCGCGTCATAGTCCGCCTGCGAGGCAAATCGTTCTCTTTGCACGCGCGTGATATAGGCAACATCCGCCTGCTCAATGACTCCTTCGAGCTTCTCGCCTTCGCGGACTGGAATCTCTTTTTTGGCCAGATAATCGCGGTACTGCTGGGGCAGGCGCAACGACAACGGCGATATCAGATCGATCGTCACCCCGGTGTAGAGACAAAGCAACGGCAGCAAAGAATGAATCGTCCTCCCATACAGCAGGTCGCCCACCAGCACGACCCGCAATCCACTCAGCCATCCGAGTTCTTTCTTGATGGTGTACATATCGGCCAGCGCCTGGGTGGGATGCTCTCCAGCGCCGTCCCCCGCATTGATGATGGGAACCGGAGAGTTTCTCGCAGCCTCAGCGGCTGTACCCTCCTCGTAGTGGCGAATCGCAATGACGTCGGCATACCCGCTGACCACGCGAACGGTATCGCCAATGCTCTCGCCCTTGGTTGCCGAAGAATTGTCGCGAGCGTCTTCGGCGGAGAGCACCCCGCCGCCCAGCTTCTGCATTGCCGCCTCGAAGGAAAACCGCGTGCGCGTGCTCGGCTCGAAGAACAGCGTGGCGAGAATACGGCCGCGCAACGGGCCCGTCAATGCGCGAAAAACGTCGTCGCGCTCCATTCGATTGGCCGACTCAAAAAGCCCTAACAGGAACTCCGAATCGTCGAACTGCCGCGTGCTGATCACGTGCTTGAGCTTTTCCATAAGGGGTATCCCTCCCTCAGCTTGCCGGGTACACTACGCCTTTCAGTATGGTGTAAGTCACGCGGCCAGGCAACGTATATCCCTCAAACGGAGACCAGCCGCACTTGGTTTTCAACTCTTCGCGCCGAATTACGGCAGGCGCATCAGGATTGAGAATGGTGAGCGAACCGGCATATCCCGGCTCGATCATGCCAAATCCTTTACCGAAACCCGGCGGCAGAAATTCCTTCACAAAGCAACCCGGATTGTAGGCGCACACGCGGGCAATATCCATGGCTGAAAACCCGTGCTCCGCCATCAACCAGGTTGCAAACGCTCCATAGGTGTCGAGATGAGGCACGCCGCTCCTGCCTTCCATCTTTTCTTCGAGAGTGTGAGGAGCGTGGTCAGTAGCAAGATAGTCCACCAAGCCCTCGCGCAACGCCTTTATCAGCGCCAGACGATCTTCTCTGCCACGCAGCGGAGGATTCATCCGCAGCCATAGGCGATTTTTGTCCGTCAGCATGGTGTCGTCGAAGAACAGGTGGTGCGGCGCAGCCTCGGCCGTAACGCGAACGCCCCGCGCCTTGGCCGCGGCGATTTTTTCCAGGCCGCCCTTGGTCGAATAATGACACAGCTTGCCGATCAGGCCGTATCGCTCAATCAGGGTGATCGCAAACTCCGTCGCCGTGATCTCTGCACTGGCCGGGCGCCTCTGCTCATGGGTCGCCGCGCCCTTGCTCTCGCGCAGAATCTCTGGGTCTTCGCAATGAAAGCTGACATTCTGATCGCGATACTTTTCGAGCGCGCCTTCAAGCTGCTCCCGCGAAGTAAAAAATAAATCTCCCACCGACGGCCCCATGAACATCTTGTAAGGCACGTGCCGCGTCAGCGGGCTGGTCTCCGGCCCAATTCCGGCATACAGCGTCACATGCAAGGCCGACTTCGCCGTCAATTTTTCCTTTTCCTCATACCTCGCATCGTCCACCGGCGCTTGCGGATTGTTGGGCATGTCCGCAACATGCGTCACCCCGCCATGGAGGGCCGCTGCGGAGACGGTTGCAAAATCCTCTTGATAGACCTGCGACTGGCTCGCATCCTCCCGCGCGTGAATATGCAGATCGCCAAAGCCGGGGAAAATTATCTGGCCGTCAAGATCGAGATCGCTTTTACCCGTTCTTGGCCCCACCTGCTCAATCAGACCCGTCTCCGTGTTGATTTCTATCGCGCCCTCAAACTCGCAATCATGATTGGCAATCCTTCCCTCAACGCGCAGCATGGGCAGCCTTTCTCGCGGCGTTGATCTCATCGCGCAGATCGCGCGCCGCGGCCGCGGGATCTTCACTGAAAAGAATTGCCCGCGAGTTGCTGATTAAAAGTCCCTTGCCCCGCGCGTCCAGGCCCGCGGAAACAACCGCCGCCACATCGCCGCCCTGCACGCCCACCCCCGGCACAAGAAACGGAATCGCCGGCACAATCGCTCGAATTCTTCTCATCTCCTCCGGGTAGGTGGCCCCGACAACCAACATGCAGTTGCTCGCAACATTCCATTCCGCGCTTACGCGCATGGCAACCGTCTCCCACAACGGTTTGCCGCCAGACACGAGATCCTGAAACTCGCCTGCCCCGGGATTTGATGTCCGGCACAAGATAATGCATGCCTTGTCGCGCCTTTCCAAAAACGGAGCAAGCGCCTCTTTGCCGAGATAGGGATGCAGCGTGACCGCATCAAAACCCATCGCATCGAAGATGGAAGCCGCATACCCGCGATTCGAATTTCCAATATCGCCGCGCTTGGCATCGCAGATTGTCGGTATCTCAGGATGCTCGCCGCGCAGATATTTCATCGTCATCTCGAGTTCCGCAATTCCCTGCGATCCTTGAAACTCGTAAAACGCCATATTAGGCTTGTACGCAGCAACATACGGATGAGTCTGCTCAATAATCCACCGGTTGAAGGCAAAGAGCGGCCACGCTTCGCCCTTGAAGCGCGCGGGAATGCGGTCGAGTTCAGGATCCAAACCAACGCACAGCAGCGATCCTGCCGCCTCCGCCCGCCGCTCGAACTTTTGCATCGCAGTATTCACAAGTCCTCTACTCGAAACCGTGCCGTTTAGCCCATGAACGTGGCTCCTGGAGCCAGTCGCGTACCACCGCCGCGCCAGCCTCGTCGATTTTCTTGTGCTTCAGTGCGCACTCCAGCACCGCCTGAAACGTAGTCGCCGCATGAAGCCGCACGCCGGCTTTTTCAAATAGCGCCACGGCCTCCGGGAAGTTATAGCTGATGATGGCCAGACAATCGCTGACTCGAGCGCCCTCGGCGCGCAGAGCATCGACGGCCGCAATGCTGCTGCCTCCGGTCGTCACCAAATCCTCAACCAACACAACCTGCTTGCCCGTCACATCGCCGCCCTCGACGCGCTTCCTGGTGCCATGCTCCTTCAGAGTTTTTCGAATAAAAACCGAAGGCAAGCGCATCGAAAAACCCAGCGCCGCGCTATGCGGGATTCCGGCAGCCTCAACGCCGGCAACGATATCTACTGAAATCTCGCGTTCGGCAATCAGAGCTTCAAAGCCGCGAATCACCTTCGCCCACTGCTCCGGCCAAAATGGAAACCGGCGATTGTCGCAGTAAACCGGGGACTTAATCCCTGACTTGAAGGTGATTGGCGCCGCGGGCAGAAAGCTGATTCCCTCAATTGCAATCAGCGCTTCAGCTATCTCGCGGCTTCGGGCCTCATAGCTCATGCGCTTGCTCCTCGTTCTTTAATGTATGTTGTGGCCGGCTGTTTCGGGAAGCAGGAGTCATGCCGGCGAAGAGGCCGAGCGGGCCGTGCTTAAAGTAGCCCAGGTAAGACTGGGCCGGATCGTAAAAGGACTCCGTGGACATGCGCCAGACTCCCTATCAATTGAGTATATCGTATTGATTTCTGTATGATGCCAGGTTGATTTTGGCCTCGACGGCGGCAAAATGCCATCGGAATTAAGCCTTTTGCGCGATTTGTCACAGGCTTGACTTTTTACGCCGAGGAAGTAGTCTGGTGGTGTCAGGGCGGATTTTTTATCTGCAAATCTTCTTCTGCATGGAATTTGTACGATTTTTCCTCATCCAGATGAGAGATGATGGAAGAGGGCAATTGTTTTCGACCGGCGATGGATTGAATGGCCCGGTTAAATTGTTCCCTTGCATCCTTTTGCGTTGGGCCTGTATCTGACATGTACTGAATGAAACCGGCAACTTCATCTTTTTTCCGCTGGCGGAGTTTGTGACGAACACGAAGTTCCTCCGGCATTAGCCAAGCAGTGAGGCACCATGTGCGGTATTGTCGGCGTCTTCGGGCATCGTGCAGTTAGCTTAGTCATTTATGAAGGCCTCTCCATGCTTCAGCATCGCGGCCAGGATGCCGCGGGCATTGCAACGTGTTTTGAAGACCGATTTTATCTCGAAAAGGGAAATGGCCTGCTCACGGATGTCTTCAAAGCAGACAATATGGCGCGGCTGCTGGGCGATATGGGCGTCGGGCATGTGCGCTACCCTACTGCCGGCTGCTCGTCGGTGGCTGAGGCGCAGCCGTTCTACGTCAACTCGCCGTATGGGATTATCTTCGCGCACAATGGCAACCTGACGAACGTCTCGGAGATCGTGGACAGCTTGTTCAAGACGGACAAACGGCATTTGAACACCAGCTCCGATTCCGAGGTGATGCTGAACGTCTTTGCTCATGCGTTGGCTAAGCGAGGCGTAGTCAAGCCCACTGAGTCAGACGTGTTCGCGGCGGTGGAAGGGGTACACCAGCGGTGCAAGGGCGGGTACGCGGCTGTTGCGATGGTCGCCGGCGTGGGCATGTTAGCGTTCCGCGATCTGCATGGTATTCGTCCATTGGTGTACGGCATTCGCGGCCAGGGCAAAGACGCGGAGTACATGTTTGCTTCGGAGAGCGTTGCGCTGCAAGGGGGCGGATTTGATCTGGACCATGACCTTGCGCCGGGTGAGGTGATCTTCATCGATATGGAGGGCAAAGTCCACCGGCATGTGAGCCCGCAGGCGCATGAGAAGACCCCTTGCATCTTCGAGTTCGTCTATCTGGCGCGGCCGGATTCGGTGGTGGATGGCGCCTCGGTGTATCAGTGCCGCATCAACATGGGGACGAAGCTGGCGGAGAAGATCAAGCGGGAGTGGGCGCATCTGCCGATCGACGTGGTGATTCCGATTCCCTCGACGAGCCGTGTGGCGGCACAGGAGATTGCGGCGCAGTTGAACCTCCCCTATCGCGATGCGCTGGTGAGAAACCGCTACGTGGGCAGGACATTTATCATGCCCGGGCAGGCGCAGCGCAAACGGTCGGTTCGCCGCAAGCTGAACCCGATCCCCAAGTTTTTTCAGGGAAAGAATGTTCTGCTGGTTGATGATTCGATCGTGCGCGGCACAACGATTCGAGAGATTATCGCCATGGTGCGGGAGCAGGGAGCGAAGAAGGTTTATGTCTGCTCGGCCGCGCCTCCGGTGCGTTTCCCGAATGTGTATGGGATCGATATGCCGGCGCGCTCGGAGTTGATTGCCAGCGGAAGGAGCGTGCAGGAACTCGCCAAGGATATTGGTGCCGACGAGCTGATCTTCCAGGATCTTGAGGATTTGAAACAGTCAATTACAGAAGCCGCGCCCGGGCTCACGCATTTCGACACGGCCATCTTCGATGGGAATTATGTCACCGGAGACATCACGGAAGAGTACCTCAACACGCTGGAACAAAAACGAAACGACGCAGCCAAACACACAGAAGATGTCGCGAGTTACATCACGAGAAATCTCTCCGCGCACATTTGAAGGCATGACGGTGCGCATACTGCCCGGGCCTTTGGCGCTGACGGAGTTCGAGGCCGCGCGGCTGGCCGCGCGGCTGCGCGCTATCAATGCCGGCGTGACCGCGGTCGAGGCGTCGTATCTGAACTTACTGTTGCTGCGCAAAGAGTTCGAGAGCGGGATCGATCACCTGAGGCTGGATGAGTTGCTGGGCGCTGGCGTGGAGCGCGCGACGGGCCAATGCGTGTGGATCGCGCCGCGCGTGGGCACGCAGTCGCCGTGGTCGAGCAAGGCAACCGATATTCTGCACAATACGGGCTTTGCAGCAATCGAGCGGATCGAGCGCGCGCGCGTGGTGAGCATCGCTTCTTCCAGCGCAATAGATCTTCATGCGCTGGCCGGGGTGTTGCACGATCGCATGACCGAGAGCGTTTTTTTCTCAAGCTCAGACGAGTTACAGGCTCTGTTTGCGCCGCGCGAGCAGAAGGCGCTCGGGCATATCGACGTGTTGGGCCGGGGAGCAGCGGCGATTGCCGCGGTAGATCGCGAGCTGGGGCTTTCACTCGCCTCCGATGAGATTGAGTATCTGGTCGCGGAGTTCAAGCGGCTCAAGCGCAATCCGACCGACGTCGAGTTGTATATGTTCGCGCAAGCTAACAGCGAACACTGCCGCCATAAAATCTTCAATGCAAGCTGGACCATCGACGGTGTGAAGCAGCCGCGATCGCTCTTCCAGATGATTCGCAATACCAATGAGGTGTCGGGGCAGGATGTGCTCTCGGCTTATCGCGACAATGCGGCGGTGATTCGCGGCGGGCGCGGCGGAAGGTTTTTCCCTGAGCCGGCTGACGCGGCCTACGCATATCACGAAGAAGATATTCATATTTTGCTGAAGGTGGAGACGCACAATCATCCCACGGCGATTTCGCCATGGCCGGGTGCGGCGACGGGATCGGGCGGCGAAATTCGCGATGAAGGAGCAACCGGGCGCGGAGCGAAGCCCAAGGCCGGGTTGTGCGGCTTCACGGTGTCGAATCTGAATCTTCCGCAGTCGCCGCAACCATGGGAGCAAGTGTATGGTCGGCCCGCACATATTGCTTCGCCGCTCGACATCATGATCGAAGGGCCGTTGGGCGCAGCTGCCTACAACAATGAATATGGCAGGCCGGCGCTCTTCGGATACTTCCGCACCTATGAGCAGTCAAGCGCGAATTCTGAAGGCGCGATCTTCGGGTATCACAAGCCGATCATGCTGGCAGGCGGACTGGGGAATATTCGCGCGGAGCATATCGAGAAGGGCGCTATCAAGGCCGGCTACGCGCTGGTTGCGTTGGGCGGACCAGCGATGCTGATTGGACTTGGCGGAGGGGCGGCTTCGAGCAGCGCGGGCAGCGGAAATACGGATCTGGATTTTGCTTCCGTGCAGCGCGATAACGCGGAGATGGAGCGCCGCGCGCAGGAGGTCATCGATCGCTGCTGGCAGCGCGGCAAGGCAAATCCGATTGCGTTTATTCACGATGTGGGCGCGGGCGGATTGTCGAATGCATTTCCGGAACTGATCAAGGACGGCGGCTGCGGCGGGAGTTTCGATTTGAATGCAATTCCGCGCGGCGAGGCGGGGATGAGCCCGCTGGAGGCATGGTGCAATGAGGCGCAGGAGCGCTACGTGCTGGCGATTGCGCCTGAGAATCTGCATCTGTTTGAGGATCTCTGCGAGCGTGAGCGGTGTCCCTTCGCCGTGATCGGGAAGGCGGAACAGCAGCCGCATCTCACCCTCAGCGATCATGTGCAGAAAGCCATCGACCTGCCGTTGCATGTGCTCTTTGGAAAACCGCCCAAGATGGAGCGCGAGTTTGCACGGACGAAGATTGCTGCCGCGCCGCTCGATCTTGCGGGCGTAAACATTGAGGATGCGGTGGAGCGGTTGCTGCGCCTGCCAACGATTGCGTCTAAATCATTTTTAATTACGATTGGCGACCGCAGCATTACCGGAATTGTGGTGCAGGATCAGATGGTGGGACCGTGGCAGGTTCCGGTTGCCGACTGCGCGGTCACGCTGGGCGCCTACGATTCTTTGTGGGGCGAGGCCATGGCCATCGGCGAGAGAACGCCGCTGGCGGTGATCGATGCGGCAGCATCGGCGCGCATGGCCGTGGGTGAGGTGATCACCAACATGGCGGGCGCGGCGATTGGGCTCAAGCAGGTTGGGAGGCTCGGCGACATCAAGCTCTCGGCAAACTGGATGGCGGCGGCAGGCGAGGGGCAGGAGGACCAAAAGCTCTTTGACGCCGTTCATGCGGTGGGGATGGAGTTTTGCCCGGCGCTGGGAATGACGATCCCGGTGGGCAAAGACTCAATGTCGATGAAGACGAAGTGGGCCGGTGAAAGCGGTGAGACAAAAACAGTAGTCTCGCCCTTGTCACTCGTCGTCTCGGGATTTGCGCCGGTCAGCGATGTGCGCCGCACGCTGACTCCGCAGTTGTACGAAGGCGATGCGTCGCTGATCCTGATTGATCTTGGCCAGGGAAAAAATCGGCTGGGCGGATCGTGTTTGGCGCAGGTGTATGGACAGGTTGGAGATGAGGCTCCTGATGCGCCGTCAGCTGAGTTGATGAAGGCGTTTTTTGCCGCGATGCAGCAGCTCAATCGCGAGGGAAAACTGCTGGCCTATCACGACCGCAGCGATGGCGGGTTGTTTGTGACGCTGGTGGAGATGGCCTTTGCCGGACGAATGGGGCTGCAGATTGATTTGCAGGCTGCTGGCTTGGCTGAGTTATTCAGCGAAGAGCTGGGCGCGGTGGCGCAGGTTGATGCGAAGAATGTCGCCGAGGTGCTAGCGTTGTTTAGTGCAGCCGGCCTAGTGGCGCGGGTGATTGGGCACGGTGCGCCGGGCAACGAGATTGTAATTCGCGGCGGCGGCAAGATTGCGTATCGCAACACGCGCACCGCGCTGCACAAGATGTGGGCGGAGACGAGCTTTCATATCCAGTCGTTGCGCGATAACCCGGAGAGCGCGCGGCAGGAGTTCTCGCTGCTTGAAGATGCGGAGCGGCCAGGACTCTTTATTAGTGTCCCATTCGATCGGTCGGAGCGAGTGAGCGCGCCGTTTATGCATACGGCGCGGCCACGGGTTGCCATTCTCCGCGAGCAGGGCGTGAATGGGCACGTGGAGATGGCCGCGGCCTTTGATCGCGCAGGTTTTGCTGCCGTTGATGTGCACATGAGCGATTTGCTTACCCGGCGCGTGGACCTTACGGAGTTCAAGGGGCTGGCCGCGTGCGGCGGATTTTCCTATGGCGACGTGCTGGGCGGCGGCAGCGGTTGGGCAAAGACCATCCTCTTCAATGACCGTCTGAAGGAGATGTTCACCGAGTTCTTTGCGCGCCCGGACAGCTTTGCGCTGGGCGTCTGCAATGGCTGCCAGATGATGGCGCAACTGCGCGAGATCATTCCCGGAGCCGCGAGTTGGCCGCGCTTCGGGCGCAACGTGTCGGCGCGGTTTGAGGCGCGGATGTGCATGGTGGAGATTCAGGAGTCGCCCTCGCTGTTCTTCGCGGGTATGGCCGGCGCGCGTGTTCCCATTGTGACCGCGCATGGCGAGGGCCACGTGAGTGGCATTGCTGCGGACTCTCGGGTCGCGCTGCGCTACATTGATACGTATGGCAAAGTCACCGAGCATTATCCGCTGAATCCCAGCGGCTCCGTGCAGGGCGTTGCGGGATTGAGCAGCGCGGATGGGCGCGCGATGATTGTGATGCCGCATCCGGAGCGCGTTTTTCTGGGCGTGCAACACACCTGGGTGCGAGACAAGATGCGAGAGCCGAAGGACAGCCCGTGGCAGCGGATGTTTGACAACGCACGCAAGTGGGTTGGGTAGGAGAGAGCGTGAGTTCAAAGGTGAATTACAAGTCCGCGGGAGTGGACATCGAGGCCGGAAACGAGGCGGTGCGGCGCATCAAGCCGCACGTGGCCGAAACTCATCTGCAACACGGCTCGGCGGTGCTCACCGGGCTGGGCTCCTTTGGATCGCTCTTCGCCCTGGGCGATGCGCTGAAGGGCATGAAGAATCCAGTGATGGTGCAGAGTACGGACGGCGTCGGCACCAAGAGCAAGGTGACGGTGATGGCCGGCCGTTATGAAGAATTGGGCCGCGACCTGGTGGCCGCCGTCGCGGGCGACATCGTGGTGATGGGCGCGACGCCGCTTACGTTTCTGGATTACCTGGGCTTTCACAAGACAGTGCCGGAGATTGTGGAAGCGCTGGTGCGCGGGATGAGCGCCGCGTGCATCGAGGCCGGCATTGCGCTGGTGGGCGGAGAGACGGCGGAGATGCCAGCGGTGTATGCGGAGGGCGATCTAGATGTGGTTGGCTTTGTAACCGGCGTGGTCGATCGCGAGCGTTTGCTGACGGGCGCGAATATCGTTGCGGGTGATGTGCTGTACGCCATCAACTCCAGCGGGTTGCATACCAATGGCTTTTCGCTGGCACGCAAGCTGATCTTCGAGATCGGCGGCTATGCCATCGATGCGCGGCCCGCGGAGCTCGCCGGAAAGTCGATAGCAGATGCGCTGCTCGTGCCCCATACAAACTATGTTGCGCCGGTGAAAAGCATTCTCAGCGCCAGAATTCCCATAAAGAGCATGGCGCATATTACCGGCGGCGGGCTGGTGGAGAACGTGCCGCGCATTTTGCCGGAGGGACTGGGCGCTGTGATCGATCGCGCGACGTGGACTCCGCAGCCGATTTTTGCGCTGATGCAGCGGCTGGGAAATATCGACGATCTCGAGATGCATCGCACATTCAATATGGGTGTGGGATTGGTGCTGATTGGGCCGCCGGGGTTGCTGGGTGAGTTGGCGGTTGCCATCGCGCCCTTTCCCGCGCTTCGTGTCTGGGAGCTGGGGCGCGTGGAAGCGCGTGCATCCGGTGTGCGTTTTAGCAGGGGGAACTGAGATGGATCGACAAGTGCTGATCGATGCGATTCCACACTGCCTGACAGCGACTGATCTTCCGCTAAAGGCAAAGTACGCGGGCAAAGTGCGCGACACGTATGAGACGGGCGATGGACGCCTGCTGCTGGTGACGACCGACCGGCAGAGCGGCTTCGATCGCCTGCTGGGCGCGATTCCATTTAAAGGCCAAGTGTTAAACCGCACGTCTCTGTATTGGTTTGAGCAAACGCGCGGCATTGTCGGCAACCATGTGATTGCGAGCCCCCATGCCAATGCGTTGATCGCGCGCAAGTGTAAAGTGCTGCCTATCGAGTTTGTGGTGCGCGGCTATATGACGGGATCGACCGACACTGCGATCTGGACGCAGTACCAAAAAGGCGTGCGGAGTTATTGTGGCCATACGCTGCCCGAGGGCATGAAGAAGAACGAGCCGTTACCAAAGAACATCGTTACGCCAACGACCAAGGAGAAGACCCACGACCGGCCGGTTACGCCAAAGGAAATCGTCGACGAGGGCTGGCTGACGGCTGAGCAGTGGGAATTTACTTCGTCGAAGACTCTCGAGCTGTTTGCATTCGGCCAGAAGGTTGCCGCCAGCCGCGGCCTGATTCTGGTGGATACAAAATATGAGTTTGGCGTGGCGGACACCGGCGAGATTCTGTTGGTTGACGAGATTCATACGCCGGATTCGAGCCGCTACTGGCTGGCTGACAGCTATGCGGAACGGCTGGCGGCGGGAAAGGAACCCAACATGATCGATAAGGAGTTCTTCCGGCTGTGGTTCCGCGAGCGCTGCGATCCATACAAGGACGCCGTGCTGCCGACGCCGCCGGACGATCTGATTGCCGAGCTTGCGGCGAGATACATTCAATTGTTTGAGAAAATTACGGGAACGGCATTTGAGCCTGATCTGCGGCCGCTGGAAGCAACCGTGTTGGCGAGTCTGTCGAAATGAACGAGACGATTCTCATCGTTGGTTCGGGAGCGCGCGAACATGCGATTGCGGCTGCGCTGGCGCGTTCGTCGCCGCCACCGAAGCTGGTGTGCTTCAGCGGCGCGCGCAATCCCGGCATCGCGAGCCTGTCTTCCGCCTATGGCATTGGGAGCATTACGAATCCGGCGGAGGTAGTCGCGTTTGCTCGTGAGCAGTGCGCGACGATGGCCGTGATCGGCCCGGAGGCTCCACTGGCGGCGGGGGTTGCGGATACGTTGTGGGCGGCGAAAGTTCCTGTCATCGGTCCAACGCAGAGCCTGGCGCGCATCGAGTCGAGCAAGGGCTTTGCGCGCGAGTTGCTGGCCAAGCACAAAATTCCGGGCAATCCTTTCTTTCAGCGCTTCGCATCTCTAGATGGGCTCGAAGAGGTCTTCGCGCGTTATGCAAACCGGCATGTCATCAAGGATGATGGACTGGCCGGCGGAAAAGGCGTCAAGGTTTGCGGCGATCATCTGCTCTCGCTCGAGGACAGCTTTGCGTTCTGCCGCGAGTTGGTTTCTCGCGGGCATTCGTTTGTCGTCGAAGAAAAACTCGAGGGCGAAGAATTTTCGCTGATGAGTTTCTGCGATGGCACGACCTTGCGGCATATGCCCGCGGTGCAGGATCACAAGCGCGCCTACGAAGGCGACAAAGGGCCGAACACGGGCGGCATGGGAACCTACACGAACGCGGATCACAAACTGCCATTTCTGAAGGATTCTGACATCACGATAGCGCAACAAATCAATCAGCGAGTCGCCGCGGCGCTGGCCACAGAGTGCGGCGCTCTTTACCAGGGAATTCTCTATGGCGGATTTATGGCCACGCGCGATGGCGTAAAGCTGATCGAATACAACGCCCGCTTCGGTGATCCTGAATCGCTTAATCTGTTGCCGCTGCTGGAGACAGATTTCGCGGAAATTTGCCGCGCTATTGTGAACACCACGCTGGCTGACTGTGTGGTGAAGTTCTCGCCGAAGGCCAGCGTCTGCAAGTACGTCGTGCCCGCGGGCTATCCGGACAGCCCGCGCAAAGGCGATGAGTTGCTGCTGCCGGCGGAGTTGCCCCGGGGAGTCACGATGTATCTGAGCGCCGTCGATGTGAAGGATGGAAAGTTGATTGCGACCGGCTCGCGCACGCTCGCGGTTGTCGGAACTGCCGCGACGATTGCCGAAGCGGAGGCGGTGTGCGAGCGAGTCGTCCGTAAGATTCCGGGGCCGTTCTTCCATCGCGCGGATATTGGAACCGCGCCATCCATTGCCCGGCGCGTGGAACACATGAAGGCGGTGCGATCAGCATGAGCTTGAAGGTCGGCGTTCTTGGTTCAACTCGCGGAACGGCGCTGCAAGGGATTCTCGATGCCATCGCGGCAGGCACGCTCGATGTCGAGATCGCGCTGGTGGCTTCGGACAAAAAGTCTGCGCCTATTCTTGAGCGGGCCGCGAGGCATGGCGTTCGCACGCTGTTTCTCGATCCGGCGGGATTGAAGCGCGAGGTTTATGATCAGCAGGTGAGTGAGGCCTTGCGCGAGGCTGGAGCGGAGCTGGTGCTGCTGATCGGTTACATGCGCATCGTGTCTGACCAGTTTGTAAATACGTGGCGCGGGAAGCTGCTGAATGTTCATCCCTCGCTGCTGCCTGCATTTGCAGGGCTGATGAATTTGAAGGTGCATGAGGCGGTGCTGGCCGCGGGAGTCTGCGAGACCGGGTGTACGATTCATCAGGTGACCGAAGAAGTCGATGGCGGCCCGATTGTTTTGCAGAAGCGCTGCCCGGTGCTGCCAGATGATACCGCGGAGATGTTGCAGAGCCGCGTACAGGCGCTGGAGCAAGCCGCTTTTGTTGAGGTGTTGCACGGGTGGAGGAGATGATGGCGGAAGCGACGAAAAAAATCGACGTTGGAATCATTATGGGATCGAAATCCGATTGGCCGGCGATGGAAGCGGCGGCCAAGGTGCTCGACGAGCTTGGCATTGCGTATGAAGCGCAGGTTATCTCCGCGCACCGCACTCCTGACAAGACGTTGCACTATGCAGAGAGCGCAAAAGCGCGCGGGCTGCGCGTGATTATCGCCGGAGCCGGCGGCGCGGCACATTTGGCGGGATTCGTGGCGGCCAAGACGAGCTTGCCGGTACTGGGCGTCCCCATGAAGAGCAGCGCGCTGAATGGCCTCGACTCGCTGCTGTCGATGGTGCAGATGCCGGCTGGAATTCCGGTGGCTACATTTTCCATTGGCGAGGCGGGAGCGAAAAATGCAGGGCTTTTTGCCGCGTCGATTCTCGCGCTGGAGGACAAGGCAATCGCGCAGCGGCTGGATAAATTTCGCAGTACGCAGACAGAGGCGGTTTTGAAAGGGTCCGACCCGCGTAGTTGATAGGTTGGGCGGCTACCGAATAGTATCCTCAAATAGCTGATAATAAAAGGAATATGGCAATATATTATCGACAGTTGCCCCCATTGTTGCCCCCAGCAATACAGCGTTGCGCGGATTGTTCGGCCAGCGATCCCGCGCCCCTGCTCTGCGATGGCTCTCCCTTGGCCCTCTGGCAGGGTTGACAATGAAGCGAGAATCCAGCCCAGAGGCGCAGAGAGCGGCCTGTGAGCGCCTGCGAGCTGATCTGACCTACTCCGGGCCTACCTTGGCCATCTGCGACCGCCAGGGCGGCGCGCTAAGGGGGAGGGAGGCGGGTTGCCCACCAGTTGGAAGATTGAAAGTGATGAGGTATAAGTTACCGGTTTTTGGAAAATGTGAAGCTATAGCTGACTGGTTTTGGGCTAAACGTGAAGCTTTAGCTCACCGGTTTTGGACAAAGCGGTGAGCTGGGATGCTCCGGTTTTTCGGACACTGAGGAGGTACAGCTCACCGGAAATCGGAACAATGGCTGCAATCAATTCAGTAGTTATTGTGGGGAAGTGATAGAAGGAAGAGCGAATATCCCTGATTCACCCTGGTTCAGGGAGTTTTTCGGGGAAATTCATGACTGTGGGACTGACCCCTTAACCAGGCTCAGGACTGGCTTGAGGGCGCGGCGCAATTCAGGCTGGACGCGGCGTCTTCGCCGCGCAGAGGCGTCCCACCCCGTTGACGAAGACCTGTCACTACACCCCAGCGAGCAAAGATCACTCGCCGTGGACCCCGAGTCAACGGGGACCCCGTCATAGAGGTACGAGTTGAGTGGGTCTTGCGTCACATCGCCCGCCGCGTCATAGCTGAGGCCCGCGCCGCCGTTCACGCTGGCGACCTGGTTGCTGGCAGCAGTATAACTCGCCGTGCTGGTGGACGGCATGGGCGCCGCGTCCGTTCCGCCGACAATCTCGTTGGTGCGGTTGCCGAAGGGGTCGTAGCTCCAGCTCATCTGCGCGCCCGAATAGTAGCCCGCCGACGATGTCCCGGTCAGAAGCCGGTTGAGGTTGTCGTAGGTGTAGTTCCACGTGCCGGTAATCGTATCCGCCACGCTGAGCAGGTTGCCGTTGGGCGCGTAGCCGCCCTGATCGGGGATGGCGTAGCTGTAGATGAGCCCATTCGGATTGGTGACGCTATCGCCGCCGCCCGTCATGTTGACAGACTCAGGGTTTACGGCGAAACTGGGGGTGGTCGTGTTGGCCCTACTCCCGGTAGAAAGCAACATATTGCCGCCCATGTTCAGCAAGACGCACGATGGACGCCACAATAGCAAGCAAGCCGCCCCGGAAGGCGGCTTGCATTAGATGGAAAAACTAGAATTGGGTTCGTGGTCTTCCACCCTTGAATCAAAGAGCAATTCAATGATTGGATGCCCAATTATCACTATTGACATTTTCTTCCCTTCCAATTGATTGTTGCAGCAAAATCACCCTCATCACTGGTACTTGATACGTTACGAAAGATTACAACAACAACATTTTGGTATTCAAGTAAAGTTGTTGCACTGTCTCCGACCTGTGATATCAAATCAATTTCGTGTAAATCATTTAATTGTTTACCTCTTTCGCGGATAGGCGCAAACTCGTCAAGGATACTGTCTATAGTATCTCGAGATAAATCGGAATTTAAGAATATTTTCCCTGGTGAATAACGCCGTCTTTCAATTCCTATCTCACACACTTGACCATTTGATGTATATCGTGGCATCGCTAAAACGCCTGGTCGAACCTCATACGCTTCGATTCGCTTATATTTAGCAAATAAACCTTGTTGTGGATTCGCAGCCATCATTAAGAATGCTGCGGAAATAATAACCGCGATCAACTTTGTCATGACCCATCTCCTTAAATCCAGAATTCGATTCATTGCAGACCAATTGTGGTAGCTATGGAGCGTCAGCTGGCTTTTTGTCTGTTGCATGCACAATCCCTGGTTTCTTTGGTGTGAGTGTACCATTTAACCCATTAGTCGATAAAGTCCTTGTTGGCATTACTGCATAACATACTTTTCCGCCGATTTGTGTCAATTTTAATGCCTGTGTGTCAGACGTATCCGTTGTATTACTTTTAAAGCCGGCGTCTATTTGAGCATCAGAATGAGCATGTGGGCCACTTGTTGGTGCAAGTGTAGTTATGTTATCTTGGACTTCTCCATAATTTGTTTTACCGCTCCCTTCAACCGGTTGAATGGGTTTCGGCTTCTCACCATTTATAGACTGGGTCGTCTTGTTAGTTTCTTCTACCTTCACATTATTTAGTTCATCCCCGTGCCGTGTTACTGTATCTTTGATCGACCCAACAAATCCAGTAGCAGTGACCTTAATTCCATGGTCTGTTGTGAGTACTCCTCTTTGATATGTCGGTTGCGTCACCAATTGCTCCACAATGATCTCATCACAAGGAAAGTCCTGTGGTCCATGCCCATCCGCATCAACCCCAGCAAGTGGGTTGTTTATTAGATATGCGTAAAGATTCAGAGTCTGTGGATCGTCCATCTTCGCATACGGGATTGGCTCTTCTTTCGCGCTCCAGTCGGGCGACATGAAGCGGCCCATCGAAGACGCGTAATACCTTGCCTCGAAGTAGTCGTTGCCACTCTCGTTGTCTCGTTCTTTGCCGGTGAAGTGGTGCTCGGTGGCGTCAATGCACGAGGAATAGCCGGGCAGGGCAACGGTGGTCAGGCCGTCGCCGTAGGGCAGGCTGGTGAAGGCGGCGGCGCAGAGCTGGGCGGTGTTGTTCGCGTTCAGCATCTGGCCCACCTCGGCGCGCTTGGTGCCCAGCCAGTCGCCCAGATAGAAGTAGGTGCCGGTGTCGTGATAGGTGGCTTGAATCTTGCCGCCGGAGAAGGCGTTGGTGTGCACCCATGTGCTGGCATAATTACCCGCGGGGCCGCTGACCGCGTACTCTGTGACCTGCTCGCCTCCGGGGCCGAGGACGTAGCTGGCCGTGGGCGTGAAGCCATTGGTGGCGAAGTTGCAACTGAAGCTGGCGAGCGTGCCTTTGGCGACGCGGATGCCGCTGGCGTCGTAAACATACCCCGTGTACGACGGCCCGGCGGTCTTGGCCGCGCAGAGGCGCCCCTCGGCGTCATAGAGGTACGAGTTGAGTGGGTCTTGCGTCACATCGCCCGCCGCGTCATAGTTGAGACCCGCGCCGCCGTTCACGCTGGAAACCTGGTTCGTGGCAGTAGTATAACTCGCCGTGCTGGTGGACGGCATGGGCGAGCTGGTGTTCGATGAAGTCAGGCCGGACACCAAGCACTTCATCAAGAATCGTCCGTGCCACTGCCCGGCATCCGTGCCCACACATTTCATCCTTTTCGATTTCCATGCGTCGCATGGCAGCGAGAATTGCGTTATCGCACATCGGTCGCTGGTTGCTCCGTGCGCTTGGAAAGACATAACGCCCACGCCCCGTGAGAGGATGCAGTTCGCGTAAAATGTCCAAGGCTTGTTTGGCGAGGGGGACAATATGCGGGGTGTTGGTCTTGGTCACTGTGTAGCGCCACTCTGCCGCATCCAGGTCTATGTCAGCCCATTCAGCTTTACGCAATTCACCTGGGCGTACAAATACCAATGGCGCAAGCCGCAGGGCGCAACGTACCGTCAGCGTGCCCTCGTAGCTATCCATTGCACGCAGAATCTCAGCAACCTGTTTCGGGTATGTCGTTGCCGCTAAGTGCGTACTCGTCACCGGGGGAAGTGCGCCTCGAAGATCGCCCGAAGGATCATGTTTGGCGCGTCCGGATGCGATTGCATAGCGGAATACCTGTCCGCAGTTACTCAAGGTACGATGTGCGGTTTCGAGTGCACCCCGGCTTTCGATTCGGCGAACCAGCGTCAGTACTTCTGGTGCAGTTATTTCAGCAATTGGACGCCCGCCGATCCACGGAAAAATGTCGCGCTCGAAGCGCCGTATAATGCGGTCGCCGTGGTTTGTGGCCCAGATCTCGAAATACTTTGAAAGCCATCCTCGCGCCACGACCTCAAAACTGTTTGCCGCACTGTCTGCGCGGGCCAACTTCTGCGCCTTGCGGTTTTCGCTGGGTCGATGCCATCAGCCAGTAGCTTGCGTGCTGTGTCCCGGCGGTCACGGGCATCTTTCAGGGGCACATCGGGATAGACGCCAAGGGATAGTCGCTTCTCTTTGCCTTCAAACCGAAACTTCAACCGCCACCATTTGCCGCCGGTCGGTGATACTTCCAGATATAGTCCGTGCTCATCGAAGAGCCTGATGGGTTTGTTGCTGGGTTTGGCGTTTCAGATCGCAGTATTGGTCAGGAGCATAGTGGGGGCAACTCCTTTTCAGTGGAACACGCTTGCCCCTAATGTTGCCCCCGGATGTCATGAGATGAGATTGTCCGTCAATGGACTATAAACCATTGAAAAAGCCAGCATTTACGCAGGCTTTCGGATGTTGTTGGATTTTATTGAATGATGTAATGGTGGAGGCGGCGGGAGTCGAACCCGCGTCCGAAATCGCTGTCAGCCAGGAGTGTTCATGCTTTGCCCAATTCCATTTGGTTCGCCCCTGGCGCTCAGAACGGGCAAGATGCGCCAGAAACTAGCCCGATAATCTCGCGGTTACAACACGGACCGAGCCGCAGCCGCCAGCCTACTGTATGACGTCCGCTCACAGCCCATAGGCAAAGCCGTGGAAGACGGCAGCTTATTTAATTAAGCTGCAAGTGGCAGACTATAGTCGGCAACTTTTGTTTTGCAGGCGATTACAGGTGCCCACACCCTGACATGACTCCTTTGCCACAATCGATCCCGTCGAAACCGTGACGCCCCCATACGGGGAATTACCGGGCCTACTGGCTCGTGTGCTATTTCTATTCTACGCCGAATTCGGTTTTGCCGCCGGCTTACTGCTTCTCCAGATCAATACTCTCGTATTCGTGGCGGATGATGGCGGCGCGAATCTGCGCGGGAGTTTTGCCCAGCTTTGTCAGCTGGTAGGTGAAGAAGTACTCCTTGGAGCAGTGGGAACGCTCAGTCGAGTACGTGGTCTCATAGCAACTGTGCAGGCTGGTGTGGCCCAGGGCGCGGTCGCAGCGGCAGTAGCAGGGAAGCTCGTTGATCACACTGCTGATCTTGATTGCCTGCTGATGGCAATGCACCTGCCACGGGTAGCGGAAATGCTCGCCGGTGAGTTGTTTGCCGAAGAGAATCGGCGACAGGGCGCATAAATTGAGCGGCACGCAGGGATGGTAGGCGGGAATTAGCATCGATTTTGGCGCAAAAAAGACGGCACGAACGTTTTTCTGTTCGTGCCGGGAGGCCAGTGACGCAAACTACATCCAGAGGGGAGGATGCCTCCTCCTTGACTGGAATATATACAGCATAGCATAGATTCAGAAGATGTCAAATACAAAATTCGAAATTATTTTTCAGTCACCAGGTCAGCAACTCCTTAGGTGAGCTTAGTGTCCCAATTCGAGACATTTCTGGAGCTAATGGCGCTACCGGCAAGTGAGATAACCGCTAATAACGAAATAAGTTCTTATATATCTAGTACTTCCTTAACTTTATTGACGTTTTCCCCACAAGTCTTCAGTGGGTACAAGACAGCGTAATTGCAGCCACTTAGGCGTTGTTCAGATCTTTGGCAGCTCAAAAATGACGTCGGAAGACGGCCAGACCTGTTAATCAAGTGGGTTCGGGCAAAAATCCAGATTTCAGGATTTACAGGCCTTTTCCACAGGCGAGAAGCCGGACGAGATGCCATGGGCTTATTCAGAGTAGCCTGTCGACAGCAGCCGCAAGATCAAAATCTTTGGCTGTCAGCCCCCCGGCGTCGTGCGTAATCAGCCCCAGTCGCACCCGATTATAGCGAATGTCGATATCCGGGTGGTGGCCGGCCTCTTCAGCCCGCTCTCCCACACAGTTGACAAAGGCCAGCGCGGCAGGGAAATCCTCAAATCGGAAGGTTCGCGTCAACACTCCCTCTTCGATTCGCCACTCTGGCAGAGCGCCGAGATGGGTGGAAATTTCCTGGGCAGTCAATCGATTCATTGCGTCCTCCAAACCAAACCACGGCCTTTTACCCTTTTTGCCGCTGAGCGCGCCGGGCCGCGGCCCAGCCTTCCTTGAAGATCTGGCGAGCGCGGCTCACCGCCAGCGAGTCCGCGGGCACATCCTTGGTGATGCAGGAGCCGGCGCCGATGTAGGCTCCGTCGCCCACCTCGACCGGCGCTACCAGCGTGGAATCGCTGCCGATGAAGGCATCCTTACCGATGGTCGTCTTGTGCTTGCGAACACCGTCGTAATTGCAGGTGATGGTCCCTGCGCCGATGTTGCTTCCCGCGCCTACCTCGGCGTCGCCCAGGTAAGTGAGGTGGTTGGCCTTTGCTCCCTTGCCCAGCTTGGCCTTCTTGGTCTCGACAAAGTTGCCGACGTGCGCTTCTTCGCCGATCTCGCTTCCCGGACGCAGGTGCGCGAAGGGACCAATCCTGGCTCCATCCGAAACAGTGCTCTCAGCCAGCACGCAATTCTGGCGAATCAGCACGCCGTTGCCCAGGATGCAGTTCTCGATTACCGAGTAAGAGCGAATCAGGCAATCGCCGCCAATGCGTGTCGAACCCAGCAATTGCACAAACGGCTCGATGACCGTATCCGCGGCAACCTCTACCCCTGCGTCGATCGTGCAAGTCTCAGGGCGATAAATGGTGACTCCAGCGGCCATCAGCCGGTTGGCCGTCCTCAAGCGCAGTGTCGCATCCAACGCCACCAGCTCGGCGATGGTGTTTGCGCCGAGGACTTCTATAGCATCAGTTGCCTGAACAGCGACAACGCGCTCGCCGGCCGAGCGCAGCAGACCGGCCATGTCAGTGAGGATTATCTCCTTGTTGGCGTTGTTCGTGTTGAGCTTGTCCAGATGAGCCAGCAGCGGCGCGGTTTTGAAGGCGTAAATTCCGGAGTTGATCTCGCGAATCTTCTGCTGCTCGGCTGTCAGCGCCTTCTGTTCGACGATGGCTTCGACCTCTGGAGAAACTGGCGACTTACGCAGAATCCGTCCGTAACCAGCGGGATCGCCGGGCGCGGCTGTCAGGATAGTCATGGCAGCCTTCTGGGTCTGATGAAATTGCCATAACTCCGCGATGGTCTCAGGTTTGATCAGCGGCACGTCGCCGGAGAGCACAAGAATGTTTTCGTAGCCCTTGATGGCCTCGCGCGCGCACTGGATGGCGTGGCCAGTGCCAAGCTGCTCGCTCTGCTCCACAAAGCGAACGCCAGTCGCTGCTACAGCTGAGCGCACCTTTTCAGCCTGGTGACCGATGACGGCGAAAATCTCGCCCGGCGCGACGATCCGGCTTGCCGCGGCGATCACGTGCGTAAGCAGCGGCTTGCCGCCAATCTCGTGCAGCACCTTGGCGCGCCGCGACTTCAGCCGCGTCCCTTTGCCCGCAGCCATGATAACAACCGCTAACTTGCCTTTGCCTTCCATGTGAATCTTCCTGTCTGGAATCTCTTCTCTTCCATTGTAGTTTCCCGATTCGAGCCACGGAACGACGATGCTTTTGCCGCGCGAAACGGGAGATTTGGGTTACCCGGATTTGAGTGTTCGAACCATGCGCCACACGCGAAAAAGCGGAGTTTTGGGGGCAAAAAACGGGATTTTCCCGGCATTTTCCGGCGATTTTCGGAGGCCGAATCTCACCATGTGGGAGATTTTGGGGCTGAAAATTTTCCACTGGCGTTGATTCCATTGAGTTTAGTAATAATCTGTAAGGTTTTTAGGGAAATTTATGGGAATTATATACTTGACTCCCTAGCCGGTTTTTGCTACTATATTCATGTAGGGAAAGGACGTTATGAGCCAAAGCACGATTAGCACTTTTGAACTTTTCGAGTTGATTCCAGATCAGGCTACGGCCCGGCAGTACCTTGAATCCCGGCTATGGCCGAATGGGGCTATCTGCCCTACTTGCAATGGTTTAGACCGCATTACGGCCCGTAAAGACGGCTTTTACCGCTGCAATAAGTGCAATTTAGACTTTACCGTCCGTACAGGCACGATTTTCGAGCGGTCCCATATACAGCTTCACAAATGGATTTATGCTATGTACCTCGTGGTCACAGCCCGGAAGGGTATCAGTTCCATGCAGCTTGCCAAAGAGATAGGCATTACCCAAAAGTCAGCTTGGTTCATGCTTCAGCGGCTTCGTGAGGCTTGCTCCGGAAAGATGGATAAGTTGAGCGGGATGGTTGAGATTGACGAAACCTTTATCGGCGGCAAAGAGACAAACAAACACGAATCCAAGAAACTCCGCATGGGACGCGGGGCGGTTGGCAAGACTGCCGTCATGGGGATGCGGGAACGCGGCGGACGTACCTTGGCTATGCCTGTTGAGAGCACCGATAAAGAGACGTTGCAGAACGCGATTTTTGACAACGTGGAAATTGGCTCAACGCTGATGACTGACGAGCATGTTTCCTATTCGGGATTGAATGGCGTGTTTTTCCAGCATGAAACGATCAACCATCTCAGCGGCGAATACCGGCGAGGGAACACGTCTACCAACAGCATTGAAAGCGTTTGGGCGCTCCTGAAACGCGGAATTTACGGAGTGTATCATCAGGTCAGCGTGAAGCACTTGAGCCGGTATGTGAATGAAGTAGCCTTCCGGCTAAACGCTGGAGACGTGAAACGCCATACGCTTGAGCGGCTGGACAGCTTTATCGCTTCTGTTGATGGCAAGCGTTTGACTTATGCGAGGTTGATTGCATGAAAGGCGTACCGGACGTATTAAACGCGATCACTGATATGGTCCTAGCCTATCGTCCCAAACCAAAGACGAAGGCGGCACGCAAACGAAAACGATTGAAAGGGAAAATCGAGAAAGTATCCAGGGGAGGATAATATGGCCGCACAGGGTATCATGACAGCGATTGAATCAATTGCGTATGAGCGTGACCGTCAAGAATTTGCTTTGGGAGATACGCTCGATATTAAAACAGGTCTGATATTGGCTGCTCTCACTTTTCTCGCCATACAGACCGGCGATTTACTGAAAACGAGTACATTTGTTCTCCAATTTTCATTGCAGGCTTGTTCAATACTTGCTTTGATATTTGGAGGCGCTCTAGCTGTGGCGGAGTTGTGGCCGCGAGACTATGAGCGAGAGGCTCCGCCAAAGAAATATCTGGATTGGATTGCTGACATTGACAAATATCGTGAAGACTATCCCGATACTGGGATAGAGGCAATCACAATCCAGAAATTAACCGAGGAGCGCGTGAAAGTTGCCGTATCAAACGTACAAACGAACCTTGCGCTTAATAGGATGAAATCGAAGCTGATGTTTGCTTCTTTTGCTTGTGTGATCGTATCTTTCGCTGTGAATATCGCAACGATGATTACGCACCTTTTTTGAACCTTTCTGGAGTTGGTGCTTGTGGCGGCGGAGGAGGAGTCGGAGATTGCGGATTGCTATCGCCAATTCCTCCACGATCACGACGTAAGGGCAGAGGCATTTCGTCATTTGCCGGACGGCGATCAGGATTGGGTGGTTGTGCCATGTTCTTAAACCTCACGGGAATGCTACCGCTTCCGCAAACGGGAGTCAAGTATATAATTCCCAAATTTATACCCAACGGAGGTATAGGTGGGGAGGGGGTGGGGGTGGAGTGCCTTTCTGGTAATTGTTTTGACGGCTTCATTGTTGACGCTTTAGTCATCATGGCGGCGAACATTTCTTTTCACTCCAGATTGATTGTGCGCCAAGAGAGGGAAATTATCTGCAAGGGGACTGGCCCCTTCGACAAGCTCAGGGCAGGCTGTCCAGGCAGACGCTCGCTATTCGCTCGCATGGGGTTGTGGGCTCCGTCCAAGCGTCCGAAATCCAAAGCGGCGGTATTGGGGTTCGTGGTTTGATGTTGATAAGTCAGCGGTTTCAAACTTCATCCATCCCACACAACGGCAGGTTATTGAAGACGGTCAAAGCCAGTATGTAAAGGAGTTGAAAATCGTATTCGCGTCCTAACTTCGGCGTCCAGTAACGGCCATGAGCAAGCCAATGGCGAAATTTGTATGCGCTACGCAATTCTCCAATGAGTTGATGCGCCCCTGACACATGACTACTCCATGCGTCAAGAATATCTTTCTCAAGGCTCACATACCTTTGATCTCGCTTGTACAGTTCGCGAAATGCTCTCGACAGGTCGTCTTTGAGCCGCTTGCGGCAGCGGAACTGGTAATCCAATTGAAATGCAGCCTCGATCTTTGTCAACAGATCGAGAGAGGAACGCAGATCAGTTTCCTGAATATAATCAGCAAGGCCAACGTCGAGCCTGGGTCCAGAAAATGCGTCAATGCTCGACATAGGTTTCGGCGAAACTGAGCCGAGGTAATGTTTGAACGATTCAACAGCATCATAATGATACTGTGCGGCCCATTCGAGTGAAGTGAGTCGAGATGTGTTGTCCGGACTCTCATCCATTCGTTACTTCCATAATGAGCTGAAAAAAATTCTCAGAGGTGAGCTCATCCAGATTTAGCGCCGGTGGGCGCGGGAGAATCTTCCATGTCCATTCGGCTATGGCGGAGACGGATCCGAGTTCGCTGCCTGATCGGAACTGATTTGCTGTCTTTATAATCCCGGTGATTTTGGGGCCTTGGACAGTAAAACGCCGGTCCTTATTTGCCAGCACAAGTCTTGATTTTCCCGCCGACCCAATCACGTCCACCAACCCCTTGCAACCGATAAAGAGAGTACCGGCTGGCACAAGGTCCACCTCCTGGCGACCAATGCGAAGAATCATTTGCCGCGCCTGGTAGGAACCTATGTCCCTTTCGTTCAAGTCGATAGATTTATACCGAACAGAAATCTGACCCGATGAGATGTACCTACCAAGCAGGGATTCGATCATGCTGTATAGTGCCTCTAGATGGGCCAGCCATTCGTCGCGTACTTGGTCCCAATTGACTTGGGTCTCACTCAAGGCACCACTCCGCTGGCGCTCCACGAAATCATCGAATTCCTTGACCGTCATGGGTTCCCCTCCGGCGACTTACTTCGACTAAAGATCATTTTAACGCTTCTCGATTTATATTCCCACCCTAGCCGCAAAAACAAGAACGCGGCGAGGGTGGGGCACCCATTCCTTTTCTGACTTACTGCTTCTGTTCAGACGCCGCCGGCTGCTTGGGCATCGGAATGGTGATGTCCACCTTCTGCGCCGGGCCCAGCTTCAGTTCTTCCAAAGGCGGCTTGATCTCTGGGCCGTTGCCCACGACCAGAATCGCCAGCTTGCCGGGATGAATGTACTCCTTTGCCACACGATCCAGATCGGGCACCGTCACCTTTTCCAGCGCGGCCTTGTAGGTTTCCAGGTAATCGGCTGGATAGCCGTAGAACTCCAGGCGCACGCGTTCAGCCAGCACCTTTTCGCGCGTGTCGTAGCGGAAGAGGAAGGAGTTGAGGATGTTATCCTTGGCCCGCGCCAATTCCTCCCCGGTAAAGGGCCGGTTGGTGAGGCCGTCGATCTCGGCCAGCGCGGCTTTGGTCGCCTCCACGGTCGTGGCGCTCTTAGTCAACACTTCGGCGCGGAATTCGCCGGGATGATCCCAGTCGTAGCCGTAGCTTCCGCCCACGGCGTAGGCCAATCCCAGCTCGGTGCGGACTTTCTGAAAAAGCCTGCTGGCAAAGCTGCCGCCCAGAATCTCGTTCATCACAGCCAGCGCGGGTACGTCGGGATTGCGGCGATCCGTGCCCAGGCCCACTATCTCGACGTTCGACTGGTTCACGTCCTCCTTGTTGATGAAATAGAGGCCGGGCCTGGGGCCGGGAAAGGCGTCGTGGCGTGCGGAGGCGGGTTGCGCGGAGGGCAGGGACTCGAAGGCCGCGCGCAGTTTGGCTTCCATTGCTGCCGGATCAAAGTCGCCGCTGACGCTGACGATGAGCTTGCCGCGGAGAGTGCGGTCGTGCCAGGCCTTCAGATCGTCCACGGTGACTGCGCCGATGGTAGCCAGCTCCGGCTGCCGAGTATAGGGACTGTTGGCCCCATAGACCAGCTTGGCCGACTCGCGGCTGGCAATCTCGTCTTCGTCGTCGTTGCGCCGGACAATTCCCGTGGCCGCCTGCTGCTGCGCCAGTTCGAGCTTCTCCGCGCTGAAGTTGGGGTGGAAGAATAAATCCAGGGCTAGAGAAAGAACCTGATCGGAGTCGCCCTTGAGCGAGTCCCAGGACACAGCCGTGGAATCCACGTCTCCGCCGGTTTCAATGTGCGCGGCCTTGGCTTCGAGCAGGTCGTCCATGGCGTCGCCGTTGAGCTTGGCGGTGCCGCTGGTGCGCCACGCCTGCTCATAAAGCCCCACCAGGCCGGTTTTAGCTGGGTCTTCGTCCCGTGAGCCGCCGGGAATCAGCACCGAACCCAACACGAACGGCAACTCGTGATCCTCCTGCAAAAAAAGAACGATGCCGTTGTTGAGCTCGATGCGTTGCGGCTGGTGGGGCTTGAACGCGTGCAGCTTGGGAATGGGAATCTGTTCCCATGGCTTGGATTGTTGAGCGGAGAGTTGAGTTGCAGATGCGGTATTGACAATAGATGGAGGAGTGGCAGCAGGCGCGAGAGTTTGTTGCGCCGTATGATTGCAGCCGGCGAGAACAGTTCCGATCAATCCAAGAAGAGCAATTCTTATTAGTATCTTCATTGCGCGCCTCCATTCTGCTGCGCCGTCGCGGGCTTCGCCGCAGCTTCTGTCTCAATCCATGCCTCGGTACGATTGCTGGGGATAAAAATTTCATTGGCCACGCGGCGAATATCGGCCTTGCTCACCTTGTCCACCTTGTCGAGTTGCAGAAAGAGTTCGCGCCAGTCGCCGTAGCGTGTCTGGTACTCGGCCAGATCGTTGGCCAGGCCCTGGTTGTTGGCCAATCCGCGCAGCAGGTCGGCGCGCGTGCGAGTCTTGAACATGGCCAGCTCCTCGTCGCTGACGTCGGTGGTCTTCAGCTTTTCAATCTCTTTGTGGATGGCGTCGCGCATCTGCTCCGGCGTGTGCCCCGGCAGCGGAACGGCATAGAAGGCGAAGAGGCTGGGATATTTTTCGCCGGGAAAGGGGCTGAAGCCAGCGGCCTCGGCGGCTATCTGCTGGTCGCGCACCAGGCTTCGATAGAGCCGCGAGACGCGGCCATTGGACATAATGTCCTGGATAGCGTCGAAGACTGCATCGTCCGGGTGGCGGTAATCGGGCCGGTGGTAGCCTTCGATGTAAAACGGCTGCGTCTGCTCGCGAATCGCAACCGTCTTCTCGGCAAACTGCTTGGGCTCGACGGTGGTCATCTCCTCCGGCTTGGGACCGGCGGGAATGCGGCTGAAGTACTTCTCCAGCACCGGCAGAGCCTCTGAAGCTTTCACGTCGCCCACCACGGCAATGACGATGTTTGCTCCCACGTAATATTTCTTGTGGAACTCCATGGCCTCGGTAGCGTTGATCTGGCTCACCTCGCTTGGCCAGCCGATGTCGGCGCGCCGGTAGTTGTGTGCCACATAAGCCGTGGCCAGAAACTGCTCGACAAGCCGCCCGATAGGATTCGAGTCGGTGCGCATGCGCCGCTCTTCGATCACCACGTCGCGTTCCTTGTAGAACTCGCGCGGCACCGCGTCGGCCAGGCGGCTGCTCTCCAGCCAGGCCCACAGCTCCAGCCGGTTCTCCGGCATAGACCAGAAAAACATCGTGTCGTCGAGCGCGGTCTCGGCATTCAGGCCCTCGGCACCGTTGCGCTCGGCCACGTCGGTGAACTGGTTGGGGATGACATACTTGTGCGCCTCGGCTTCGGCGTCTTTGAAATTTTGTTTCAATGCGGCCAGTTTCTTCTCATCACGGCCCACGACCTTCAGGTACTCGGCCTCGTACGCGTTGTTGGCAGCCTCCACCTTTTCCAGCGCTATCTTTTCGGCGGCGTAATCCGTGGTGCCGATCTGGCTGGTTCCCTTGAAGGCCAGATGCTCGAACATATGCGCCAGGCCGCTCTCGCCTGAGGGGTCATTCACGGCGCCCGCATCAACAAAGGTGGAGTAGCTGAAGACCGGCGCCTCCGGCCGCTCGCAGATAATCAATATCAGCCCGTTGGGCAGGACTTTGCTGGTGATCTTTTGCTCGAAACTCTTCAGGTCCTGCGCCTGGGCGATCGCGACAGCCATCGCCATCAGCGTCAGAACCCAAGCGCCCTTCCAAAACCAGGGGAAAGTTCTGCTTCGCATCCTGTCTCCTTGTTCGGGGCTAATAAATCCGCTATGCCCGCTCCTTTCCAAAGTATTGCCCTCGGCCGGGGAGGGTCAAATGGTAACAATCTCTCCTTGACCACATGCCGCGCTCTTCCGTATCCTGCGATGGTTTCTAGGAACAGGTTTTTCAATTTCAATCTGCACAAGGAGAACATCCATGAATCCAGCTATTCTCCAACTCCGCATCATGCAAATTACGATCATCGTGTCAGTGGGGCTTTTTTATTATGTCATGAGCATGATTCATCCCACGGCGCAAGTCGTGAATAGCTCAGCGCAGTCGGCCATTGTGCTATGCGCAATCGCCTCCGCTCTTATGGGATTCATGGTACAACGCATGATGCTGCGTGTCCCGAGCCAGCCCCTATCTGTGAAGCAGAATTCAATCCATTTCACTAGATGGCATGCAGGACATATCCTTCGATTTGCAACAGCAGAATCCGTCGCTTTGTTTGGACTTGTTCTGCACACGCTGGGTAGTTCATCCGCACTGGTCAATGCTATGTTTGTTTGCAGCGTTATCTTGCTGCTGATCTGGCAACCGGGAACTTGTCCGCCGAAAAATTGAGTCATTATCTTCGGAAGTGGATTATTCGAAGCAGAAGAACCTGTATACGTACAACTTTTTCGCCCGCCGCTCCGTGCCCTACGGGTGCATTACCGCTCTATCTTGACAGCATATGAAAACAGGTGTTGTCTTCCAGATTCCAAATCCCCACAATGGCCCTGTCGTTCTTATTTAGGTACATTGTCATGGAATGAGAGCAGAAAATGAGCGCAAGCGGAGACAACTGGGTTATTCTGTTCCCGGGCCTAGTGTCAAAACGAAGATTTTTCTGACTGCGAGAGATGGATACTTCACCAAAGGAAGTCATTGTGGAAACGCCGAATTACTACGAATTCCTGCAAATCAGCCCTAATGCGGATCATGACACGATACACCGCGTTTATCGATTTCTGGCGGCCCGCCTCCATCCCGACAACCCGGTGACAGGGGATGTCGACAAGTTCCACATGTTAAGGCAAGCTTATGACGTATTGTCCGATCCCGAGCGACGCGCTCAATACGATGCGGCTTGCACAAAGGAACTGCCCTCTCCGGACCCTGTATCCAGTTCGATAGATTTTATGGATCAGATGGATGGCGAGTTGAACCGGCGGTTGGCGGTGCTGGCACAGCTCTATATTCGACGCCGCACAAGCCCAGTTCATCCGGAAGTTTCGCTTGCGGAAATTGAGGCGCGCATGGGGTTTCCCCGTGATTATCTGGATTTCACGATGTGGTATTTGCAACAGAAAAAGTATACCTATCGAGCGGACAACGCCTGTTTTACACTTACGGCTGAAGGCGTGGACTTTGTAGAAACGCAACGCGGAAATATTCCGACGCTGAATAAACTGCTGACCAGCGGCACGGAATCCTCCAGCACAAATCCAAGGGCGGCGAACGACGCCTACATTCCTCCCCACAAGCCTATCATTGTACCTCCGGCAGCAGCACATTCCTCGCATCCAGCGCATCCAGCGCATGCAGTGCATGCGGAGGATCGGCGCGTAAATAAGACGGATCGGCGCTCAAATAAGGACGATCGGCACTCTAAATAACTTTGCTGCCGGTACGTCTGATATTCAACAAATCCTTGCTGTTTCTGTAGACAAAGAGCTAAACAGCTTCGCGGCCTGATAGAATCCAGCCGGGAGAACATCCCATGAGTACGACTTCTCCGTCCGTTGCTGCTTTGCCTATTCTGATCCGCCGCGCGGCCGTCCTGGGCGCGGGAACCATGGGCTCCCGCATCGCCGCTCACCTGGCCAACGCCGGAATCCCCACGCTCCTCCTTGATCTCGTTCCCGATGGCGAAGGTGACCGCAACTGCCTGGCGAAAACCGCGCTCGCCACTCTGGCCAAGGCTAAACCCGCCGCCCTCTACGAACCAGCGCTAGCCGCGCTCATCACTCTTGGCAACTTCGAGGACGATCTGCCCAAACTCGCCAACTGCGATTGGGTCATCGAGGCAGTGGCCGAGAACCTGGCCATCAAGACGACGCTGCTCAACCGCGTCGTGCCCCATCTGGCCCCTCAAGCCCTTCTCACCACCAACACCTCCGGCCTGCCCGTCAAACAGATCGCCGCCGGTCTCGCCACCACAGAAAATTGGAGGGGTGACCGCTTCTTCGGAACGCATTTTTTCAATCCGCCGCGCTACATGCGGTTGCTTGAGGTCATCCCCGCCGCCAAAACCGATCCGGCCATCGCAGCCTCCTTTGCCGCCTTCGCTGACCGCAACCTGGGCAAGCAGGTGGTCTTTGCCAACGATACACCCAACTTCATCGCCAACCGCATCGGCATTTCGGTGATGTTTACGGCGGCCGCGCTGATGCTGGAGCAGGGGTTGACCATTGAAGAAGTGGACGCGCTGACCGGAAAGGCTCTCGGCTGGCCTCGCACCGGCACCTTCCGTCTGGCTGACATGGTGGGCATCGACATTCTCGCCCATATAGCCGCCAACTTCCCTCAGGGCGTGGCACAAGGTGGCTTTTCCCGCATTTTGGAGGAGATGATGCGGCGCGGCTGGCTGGGAGATAAAGCCGGCCAAGGCTTTTATAAAAAGGTCAAGGGTGAAGACGGAAAAGACCTTCGCATGGTCCTCGACCTCGCCACCTACGTGTACCGCCCAGCGGCGAAACCAACTCTACCGGCTTTGGAGATGGCCAAAAACGCCGATTTGCTGCCGGAGCGGTTGCGCCTGCTGCTGGCCAACGATCCGGCAAAGGACAAATCCGCTGCCTTCCTCTGGCCATTACTTGCCGCGTTGTGGAACTATGCCGCCGACCGCATCGGCGAAGTAGCTGGCGACGCGGTCTCCATCGACCGCGCACTGCGCGCCGGCTTCAACTGGGAGTTGGGACCGTTCGAAATGTGGGATGCGGCCGGTGTTGCCTCCACCGTCAGCCGCATGAAAGCCCTCGGCTTGCCGGTTAGCCCGCGTGTCGAGGCTCTGATGGCTGCGGGGCACTCGTCCTGGTATTCCCGCGACAGCCGCGCCTGTTTTCAGCCGGAGAAAAGCAAACTGGAGCCGGTCGCAATCTTCCCCGGCCACGCCCGCATTGCTGATTTCCGCCGCTCCAATGGCGTCATCCGCTCCAACCCCGGCGCCTCGCTCGTCGATCTCGGCGACGGCATCGGCTGCATCGAACTGCACTCGCTCAAAAACGCCATCGGCGGCGATGTGCTGGCACTGGTTTCCGCGGTACTCCATCCCGATTCTGACGCGGTGCGCGATTATGCGGGCTTTGTCATTGCCAGCGACCGCAAAGATTTCTCCGTCGGCGCCAACCTCATGCAACTGCTCATGGCCGCCCAGAAGGGCGAATGGGAGGAGCTGGCCGCGGTCATCCACGGCTTCCAGCAGATGACGGCAGCCATCAAATACTGCCCGCGACCGGTGGTCGTTGCGCCCTTCGGCATGACCTTAGGCGGCGGCGCGGAGATTTGCCTGCACGCCGCACGCCGTCAGGCTCACGCCGAAACCTACATCGGCCTGGTTGAGGCTGGCGTCGGCCTCATCCCCGCAGGCGGAGGAACAAAGGAAATGTTGTTGCGGGCCATCGATGCCGCCACTGCTCTGTCGCCTTCCGACCCGCGCGATCCGCCCTCGCGCTTTGCTCAATCGGCAGAACTGTCAACGGCGCTCCGCCGCTCCTTTGAAACCATCGCGCTGGCTAAGGTCTCCACTTCGGCTGCCGAGGCGCGCTCTCTCGGCCTGCTCGCGCCCACTGACCGCGTCACCATGAACCGCGAGCGGTTGCTCCTCGATGCCAAAACCCAGGCCGCGACGCTGGCCGGTTCCGGCTATGTGCCTCCGCAGCCGCGCACACAGATTTCCGCGCCTGGCACGGCGGCCCTGGCGACCCTCGAAACAGGCGTCTTTCTTATGGGTGAGGCCGGCTACGCCTCCGAGTACGACCAAAAAATCGCCCGTTGGGCCGCATACATTCTCTCCGGCGGCCGCGTCACGCCGGGAACCCTGGTCAGCGAACAGTACATCCTGGATCTGGAGCGCGAGGCCTTCCTTTCCCTCTGCGGCGAGCCGAAGACCCAGGAGCGCATCGCCTTCACCCTTAAAACCGGCAAGCCGCTGCGAAATTGATTTTGCGCTCCAAGCGAAATGGGACGATGATGAGGAGTGGGAGAATTTCCATGGATCGTGAGATCGTTACACATGAAACCAGTCCGACCTGCCAACCTGACTTGGCTGATGGCTACCGCCAGATGGCAGCCGACATTGAGCATGAAATGGAAGCAGAGGAATGGTCGGAGGCGTTGATCGCCGATATAGCCACAGATGAAGGGCACGGATTTCAGCACATACATTCAAGGCAGAATCAACGTGGGCTTTAGCCCTGAGGGGTTGTATTTTTTTCATGATCGGCGCCGGTCTCAGAAAAGTCGCTTGCTTGCTGGGCGTTTTACTTTGCGCCTGCTCCCTGCTTCCGGCTCAAAAGCCGGCGCCGTCCCTCGCGCAACTCGATGTCTCCGGCCATATCGTTGTCGCCGGCCACTCCATCCCTTACCTCATCCGCCATCTGCCGGTCAGCTCATTCCCTGAGCTTCCCGCCGAATTTGCCGCCCTGCTCAACCGCCGCGGCTGCCTCATTCCGCAGACCTACGAAGCTCATCAACCGGAAAACGTCATTCACGCCAGCCTGGAGCGCCCCGGCTCCTCCGATTGGGCGGTTCTGTGTTCGGAGCGGGGAAGCGTCTCGCTACTGGTCTACTTTTCCAGCCCTCCGGACAAGATGATGGTGCTCTCCGCCGCGCCGGAGACCGAGCGCCTGCAAGCTCATGACCCAAGCGGCGTTCTCGGCTTCAACTGGGGCATCGACCCCGCCTCTCCCGAGCAGATTCGCGAGGCCCAGGCCGGCTTGCTGTATCGTCCGGCGCCCGTCGACCACGACGCCCTGGCCGATTCGCTCGTCGACCGGCACACCATCTACCACTACTATTTGAACGGCGCCTGGATTGTCCTGGAAATGCCGGAATAAGTATTAAATGTGCGCCTCATCCTTGCCGCGTTTTTGTTGTTGCGGCTAAGGTGAGTGGCCACATACAGAACAATAAAGGAGCACCCATGCCGGAAGCCGTGATCGTCAGCGCCGTTCGCACCCCGGTTGGCCGCGCGCCCAGGGGAGCTCTCTCCACCACCCGCCCTGACGATCTTGCCGCCACTGCGTTAAGCGGGGCTTTGGACAAAATTCCAGCCCTGAATCGATCCGAAATCGACGACGTGATCCTGGGCTGCGCCCAGCCGGAGGGCGAGCAGGGCTGGAACATTGCCCGCTGGGCCGTTCTCCGCGCCGGTTTGCCAGTCGAGGTGCCGGGCGTTACCGTCAACCGCCTCTGCGCCTCCGGCCTGGAAGCCATTGTGCAGGCAGATCTGCGCATCCGTTCGGCCGGCAACCATGTCGTCATCGCCGGCGGCGTCGAGTCCATGAGCCTGCTCCCCTTTGGCGGCCTCAAACCCAGCCCCAATCCCTGGCTCGCCGAGCACTACCCGGCCGCGCTGCTCACCATGGGCCTCACCGCCGAGCGGGTCGCCCGCCGATACAACATCTCTCGCGACGACCAGGACACCTTCGCTCTCGCCAGCCATCAAAAGGCCCTGGCCGCGCAAGCCGCCGGCCGCTTCGCCGACGAACTGATTCCGGTAAAGGTAAACTCCGCCATTCCCAACAAAAACGCCGGGAAGCCAGCCGTCACCGAAACATTTTTCTCGATCGATGAAGGACCGCGCGCCGATACCTCGCGCGATGCACTGGCCAAGCTGAAGCCCTCCTTCCACGCGCAGGGAACCGTCACCGCCGGCAACTCCTCGCAGATCTCCGACGGCGCAGCCATCGCCGTTTTGATGGCAGCCAACCACGCCCGCGAACTGGGCCTTCGCCCCCTCGGCCGTCTGGTGGCCTACGCCGTCACAGGCTGCCTGCCGGAGGAGATGGGCGTCGGTCCCATCACTGCCATCCCCAAAGCCCTCAGCCGCGCAGGCCTCGCTCTGGCTGACATCGGTCTCATCGAACTCAACGAGGCTTTTGCCGCGCAGACCCTCGCCATCATCCGCGCGCTCAACCTCGATCCTGAGCGCATCAATGTCAACGGAGGCGCCATCGCCCTCGGCCACCCGCTCGGCTGCACCGGCGCCAAGCTCACCGCAACGCTTCTCCACGAAATGCGCCGCCGCCAACTCCGCTACGGCATGGTCACCGTGTGCATTGGCGGAGGCATGGGCGCGGCAGCTATCTTCGAGCGGCTGGAATAACTTTGCATCCGAGTGACAATTTATTAAGCCAGCCAGATGGGCCGCTACTCAATCTTCAGCCTGCGCTACGAGTTCTAGCCCATGCTCGCACGCTTTCAGCCTCGCCGCCCGCGCTGTTATTCTCAAAGCGTGATTCCGCACTCAAGACACAAAGGATTTTTTGCCATGGCCCTGCTCCTCGCCGTGGCTCTCTCCGCCTGCCACAAGGAAGAGCAAGCAGTGGCCAACGTCGCCCAGGATGCGGTCAATGCCGAGCGCCAGGCTCAGGCCGCTGCTGCCGTCCTCGACCAGCAACGCGCCGCCCTGGCCCTGATTCCGCTGCCCACCAAGAGCATGTATGTGGATGTGCGTGAGCCGGGCGCGTGGGCCAATCCCTTTCTCACCGTCGGTCCTGACACCCTCAATCTGCGCATCACCCTGTCCGTCGCCAACCCCAGCTCCATAGGAAAAGGAGCCAAGCTCCGCCCCAAGGCCGCCCGCCGCAAGGAAATTGTGTTGCGCACCGCTGACCTCGCGCAGGCCCTGGTCGCCCTGCCTCCCGGAGCATGGCGCTATGGACGCGTCATCGCCGTCGCCGAGTCGCCCCACGCCAGCCCCAAGGACCGTCCCCAGGTTGGCCGCAACATCGAAGCCATTATCCAGCAGCTCAACGACCTTGGCCTGGTCGTCAATGAGTGGCCCACGCGCTAGAGTTTTTCTCTTTTGACGGGCCACATGCACAATCGGAATGCGCGTTATCCTTACAAGGTGGATCATTCTTCTTTTTCCGCTCTTTTAAACCAGCCAACGCTGGATCATGAACGCTTTTCCGCCCATCGTGAACTGGAAGTGCTGCTCAAAAAATCCCTCCGCGGCGATGTCCTTTTCGATCTCGGTTCTCGCGCGCTTTACGCAGCCGACTCTTCAAATTATCGCCAACTTCCGGTAGGCGTGATTCTTCCCCGCGACGCCGCCGATGTCGAAGCCGCATTAGCTGCCTGCCGCGCAACCGGAGCTGCGGTTCTGCCGCGCGGCGCGGGAACCAGTCTCGCCGGCCAATGCGCCAACGTCGCCGTGGTTTTCGACTTCTCGCGGTGCATGAACAAGCTCGTCTCCATCGATTCCGCGGCAAAGCTAGCGCGCGTCGAGCCAGGCATGGTTCTCGACCGCCTGCGCGAGGCCGCCGAGGCGCATCACCTTACTTACGGTCCCGATCCCGCGACTCACTCCCGTTGCACTCTCGGCGGCATGATCGGCAACAACAGTTGCGGCGTTCACGGCCTGATGGCAGGCAAAGTGGTGGACAATGTCGAATCTCTCGACCTCATTCTCTACGACGGCACTCTCATGTCCGTAGGCCGCACCGCGCCTGCCGAGCTCGATGCCCTGATCCGTTCCGGCGGCCGAGTCGGCCAGATCTACGCGGATCTCGCCCGCCTGCGCGACCGTTACGCCTCTCTGATCCGCGAAAAATTCCCTCGCATTCCCCGCCGCGTCTCCGGCTACAACCTTGACGAACTGCTCGATGAAAACGGCCCTCACATGGCCCGCGCGCTGGTCGGCTCGGAGGGTACCTGCGCCACCATCGTCTCCGCCACGCTCAACCTCACCGCCAGCCCGCCCTTCCGCGTGCTCACCGTGCTGGCCTTCACCGACGGTTTTCAGGCCGCCGATGTCGTGCCCCGCATCCTTGAATTCGGCCCTATCGGACTGGAAGGCTTCGACGGCCTCATCGTCGATTTCATGCGGCGCAAGAAACTCGCCGTGGAGGATGTTTCTATGCTTCCTCCCGGCCGCGGCTTCCTGCTGGTCGAGATGGGAGCATGGGATGAAGCCGAAGCGCAGGCCAAATCCGAAGCCCTGGTGCGCGCCGCCAAAGCTTGGCCCGAAGCGCCCGTGGCACGCACCTATAACGACACCGACGCCGCCCGCATCTGGCACGTGCGCGATTCCGCCCTCGGCGCAACCGCCTTCGTTCCCGGCGAGCCGGAACGCCACGAGGGCTGGGACGACGCCGGCATTCCTCCCGCGCACCTCGGCGCTTACCTGCGCAAGCTCACGGCTCTCATGGCCGAGTTCGGCTACAACAGCCCACTCTATGGACACTACGGCCAGGGCTGTGTCCACATGCGCATCAACTTCGACTTCCACTCTCAAGCAGGCGTGCTCAACTTCCGCAGCTTCATCGATCGCGCTGCCGATCTCGTCCTCAGCTTCGGCGGTTCGCTCAGCGGCGAGCATGGTGACGGCCAGGCCCGCGCCGCCCTGCTGCCCAAGATGTTCGGAGCCGAGCTGATGCAGGCTTTCCGTGAGTTCAAGGCCATCTGGGATCCAGCGAACCGCATGAACCCCGGCAAGCTCTCCGACGCCGTGCGCGTCTACGACCCGGTGGAAAATCTCCGCCACCACCTGCGCTGGGGCCAACCACCTGCGGTTGGACAGCCGCTTTCCACTGATCCAAAAAACGAAGAGTCCAGCCTCGAAACCCACTTCGTCTTCGCCGCTGACGGAGGCTCGCTGGAACGAGCCACCGAACGCTGTGTCGGCGTAGGCGCCTGCCTCAACACCAAAGGCGGCGTCATGTGCCCCAGCTACCGCGCCACCGGCGAGGAGCAGCACTCCACCCGCGGCCGCGCTCGCCTGCTCTGGGAGATGCTGGCCGGCGCGCTGCGCAAGGAAGGCTTCCGCAGCAAGGCCGTCCACCAGGCTCTCGACCTCTGTCTCAGTTGCAAGGCCTGCAAGACCGAGTGCCCTGTAGCTGTCGATATGACCGCATACAAATCAGAATTCCTGGCCCAGCGTTACAAGCGCCGCCCGCATCCGCTGCACCATTACATCTTCGGCTTTGCCGACAAGCTGGCCCGCATGGGCTCAATCTTCCCCGCGCTGACCAATGCTGTACTCACCGGCCCCATCACCAGCCCGTTCATCAAGCGCATCATAGGCGTGGCGAAAGAGCGCAAGATGCCTCGACTGGCAACCCAGAGCTACAGGAAGCTGAGAATCGCAACTGACGAGACCACCAACATGCCGCGGCAGAAGGTGGTCGTATTGTGGCCTGACACCTGGAACAACTACTATCACCCGCAAACTCTGGCCGCTGCCGAAATGGTTCTTACCCAGGCCGGCTTCCGGGTTCAAATCCCTAAGAGACCCGCCTGCTGCGGCCGCGCGCTCTACGACTTTGGACTGCTGGGCGCCGCCCGCGCTTACCTGGCCAGAGTTTTCGACCGCATGGCCGCGGAGATTGATGCTGGCCTTCCGTTCATCTTCCTCGAACCAAGTTGCGCCAGCGTCTTCCGCGATGAGGCGCTAGAGTTATTTCCTGACGATCCTCGTGCGCAGTGCATGAGCAAACAGGTCTGGCTTCTCGCCGACTGGCTGGCCGCAAATGCTCCAGCCTTCGCCGCCGGCTGTCTTACAGGTGCGCACATTCTTCTTCACGGCCACTGCCACCACAAAGCCGTCTTCGGCGGCCCTGCGAACGAGGTCGCCTTGCTGAAAAAGGCCGGCGCGACGGTTGAGCTTATCAACTCCACCTGCTGCGGCATGGCAGGGCCGTTTGGTTTTGAGGCGGACAAGATCGAGGTCTCTAAAGCCATCGCCAATCTGGACCTGCTGCCGGCGGTTAACTCAGCCGCGCCCGCGACCATCATCGTCGCCGACGGATTCAGTTGCCGCGAGCAGATCAACCAGTTGTCAGAGCGCGAGGGGATGCACTTCGCTGAAGTTCTGGCGCGAAGCAGCGGCTGCAAGTAGTGAAAAAGAACGGCAGGAGACATCCTTCGCTCTCTGCCGTCCTAAAAGACAAAATATTGAGCTAAAAATTCAGCGTAATCTTCGCCGTCAGCGCCCGCGGAGTTACATAATGCGTGCCGCTGAAGGTGGAAAGAAAGTTATACAGCGCGTACTTATTGGTAACATTGATGGCCGTCAGGTCAAAGTTCATCTTATAGCGATTGGCGTGGAAGAGGTTGTCCTTGCCGATGGAGGCGTCAAAGAGGTTTCGGGGCGCGACACGAGGAGGGTTTTTGTCATTGTCGCCGGTGCCGGGAGCAGGAATCGCTACCAGACTCGATGAATACTCCGACGCCAGGCAGACCGCCGGCAACGGATGTCCGGGGCTCGCCTTCACGCCGTTGCACATAAGTCTCGCTTGAAACTGCTCATCCGCCGTCAGCCCGCTCAGAATCACCGCCGGCTTGCCGAGGAGCGTCGTCGAAGTGGGGTCGCAGGCGCTATTGGGATCGTTGGAGAGCGGGTTGTAACAGGGCACTGAACCCGCCACCAGGCCCGAGTCATAGCGCCAGTTAAAGCCGCCCCACAGGCCGTTCAACACCTTTCCTCGGGAATACGTGTACTGCACGTGGGTGGTCTGGTTGAACTTTTCATCGTGGTCGATGCGGAAGGGCAAGCCGGTTTGGCCCACGGTAGCTCCCGCTCCGGCAACCTGCGGCGGATAGAACCGGGCGGCCACCGAAGAGGCTACCAGATAGGCGCTGAAGCTATGAACCTTGGGAATATCCGCGCGCAAAGCATAGCCCGGAATCTTCGAGTTATGCCAGTCGATGGGGAAATAGATGGGGGTATTGCCCAGCACGCTGAAGTCGAAGGCGTTGTGGGTGTACTTCCAAATGTATTCGCCGCTGAACACGGCCCACTTGCCAAAGGCCTGCTGCAAGCCGGCATGAAACTCGTTGCGAAAGCCGGGCCGGAGCGTTCCTGATACGCCGGGAGTGCAAGCCAGCAGCGGCGCCAGCACCGCATTCGAGCAGCCCGAGCTGGACAAAACAAGATTCTCGTTGAAGGGCGTTTCCAGCGTGCGCGCATAAGAAACGCGCAGCACGGTCGTGGTCGGCTTGATGTTATATGCAATGCCGACGCGCGGCTGAGTCTGGTTGGCGTCCGTGAGACCGTTGTAAACATCCTCGCGCAGCCCCAGGTTGAAGAGCCAGTTGCCGGCCTTGATCTGATCTTCAATGTAAAGGCCCAACTCCTTCACATCGCCGTGGCCGAAGTAGTAATAGTAAGATCCGCCGCGGGTCAGATCGTAGGACGCCAGCGCTGGAAGATAACTCGAGTTCGTGCCGTAAGGGCATGAGGATTGGTTGGTATAACCGGCCGCTGGGTTGCCGCTTGAGTCCAGGCAAGGCGAGTTATAAGTTGCATCCACCACGCCCAGGCTGTCGTTCTCACTTAGAAAGGTCTGTCCATATTGCGCGCCAATCTTGAGATTGTTGTGGCCTTTGGCGTAGGAGACGTCGGAATGGACCGCGGCGTTGGTCAGCGTGCGATACTGCGAGATAGATGATGTTTGCAGATTTGCCGGCCCCAGGTCGGCCAGTGGGTTAGCGCTGGGATAGTAGTGATAGTCGTCCCTGCGGACGAAAGCGCCCAGGTTGAAAACCGTGCTATTGCCGATGATGCGCGTGTAAGTGGGTGAGATGTTGTAAGTCAATATCTTCGAGCGCTGATCGGCGTCGCCTACGTTGCCGAAGACCGGGCTGGCGCTTGTGCCGCCGCTCACTACGTTCTGCACATTCAGGCTGTCATAGGAGTTAGGCGTCTGGAACCAGGAACGCGAGTAATTCATGTCCAGATGGATGGAATCCACCGCGGTGAGGTTATAGTCCACGCGATCAAAGACGTTCTGCTCGTTGCCCTTGTCGTGGAAGACCGTGAACTCCGGCGGATCGAGAAAGCGGCCGGTGTTGAGCCCGTCAGCCTCGATAAAATTCCCCCAATTCTTTTTGCCATAGGCCAAGTCGAAGTCGCCGGTCGCGGAGCCGAAGCTTCCGTAAGAGCTGTTCACGCTCCCGGTAGGCTTGGTAACTCCCTGGCCGGAGCGGGTGGTGGCCACGATCACCAGGCTGGTCTTGCCGCCGTACTCGGCAGGCGGCGCGCCGCTGATTACCTCGATGGATTGAATTGAGTTGGCCGGAATCTGGTTGGAGAATATCTTACTCTGTTGGTCGGTGATCGACTGGCCATCCACGGAAAACGAATTGGATGCGTGGTCGCCCAAGCCGTGAAAGAGGCCGTTGGAGTCGGCCGCAACTCCTGGTGTGGAAAGCGTAACCAGGGAGCTGAGGGTAGAAGACTCACTTTCCAGCGGCACCTTGTTAAACAGTTCGCGGTCCACATCGGTGTGAAAGGTGGGATCGGTTTCGACCAGGTCGCCACCGGCCTCGACTCTTACAGTCTGGGAGGCGCCGGCCACCTGTAGAACCAGGTTGAGGTTGGTTCCCACCACCGAGCGAATCTCAATATTCTGGCTCAAAGGAGCAAAACCGTTGGCCGAAACGATCAGCCGATAAGGGTTAAAGGGGATATTCGCGAAGACGAACTGGCCGGTGGCGTCAGTGGTAACAGTTCGGTCCAGCCCACTAACCTCGTTGAACAAATGAACCTTTGCGCCCGGAATAACGGCGCCGGAGGGATCGGTGACCGTACCGCGCACAGCGCCCGCTTCGCTGCCTTCGGCGTAAGCGCAAGTCGCCGAAATAATCAAAATAAAAACCGAAAATATGCTTACAATTCTGCCGCGTTTGAACGACATAAATAATCTCCTCAATGATGGCTGTATCGATGAAAAACAGGCCGTGGTTTTAACCGCGGCATCCTCTGGGCGAGGGGCCATCATTTCGATTTCAGAATCAAACTGCCAAAAAGCCCCGGCATTGCGCCCGAGAAATCACTCGGCGCAACCGGAATAAGGCTGAAAAATCGAAAGAGACCCTAAACGACGGCGGGCGGAGGGCGTGTGTAGAGCTTGGGATGCCAGTGGCGAACGGCCGCGCGCGCCTCGGCAACCAGCATGGGGATTCCCATTCTGACCAGGACAATCGCTGCCGTCATCACCGCAACCGGCGCCGCCGAGTGCATGGCGATGCACAGCGAGCAATGGTCGGCATCCTGGTCCAGCGGGTGTATGTGCGCCACCTGGATCACGGCCAGCAGCGCCAGCAGGACCAGACACAGAAAAGCGGCTGCCCCGAAAGCGTGTGGCTTCCGGCGGCGGCTCCCGCTGAAATCTGCCTGTAACCCTGTCAACAAATCATCCCCAGCTTCTAGGATACAGTATAGGACGCGGCAGCAGCGGCCAAGGTTCCAATTTCTGCCTGGTTTTCGTTGCAGTGAAACTCGGCTTAATCTACCAGATGCTCCGCACGCCGAACTGGTCGAATTGCGGATCGTAATTGAGAATGGCAATTTCGACTCGTCTGTTCCTTATTCCCGCACCGCAATCCCCAGCGCCTTCATCTTGCGATAAAGGTGGCTGCGCTCCAGCCCCAGCAGCTCGGCGGCGCGGCTCATGTTGTTGCGGGATTCCTCAATTTTCTTGAGAATGAACTCACTTTCGTAGGCGTCGCGCGCTTGTTGCAGCGTTGAAAACTCCTCTGTCGAGCGCGTGCCGGCCTTGTGGGTGAGCGGCGGCAGGTGCTTGCGCTCGATGCGCAGCGTACGGGGATTGAGAATCATCACCCGCTCAATCACGTTCTTTAGTTCGCGCACGTTGCCCGGCCAGTGATATTGCGCCAGCGTCTCCAGCGCATCCTCGCTGATCTCCATGCGCGGGCGTCCGTACTGGCGGCCGAACTCGGCGAGAAACTCGCGCGCCAGCGGCGGTATGTCCTGCTTGCGCTCCCGCAGCGGCGGCACAAAAAACGGCACCACATTAAGCCGGTAGAAAAGGTCTTCGCGGAAGTTGCCCTTGGCAATCTCCTCTTCCAGGTCCTTGTTGGTAGAGGCGATCAGGCGCACGTCCACGCGGATGGGCTGCGTGCCGCCCACCGGCGTGAACTGCTGGTCGTCGAGCGCGCTGAGCACCTTGGATTGCGTCTTGAGGCTCATGTCGCCCACCTCGTCCAGAAACAGCGTTCCGCCGTTGGCGCGCTCCAGCGTGCCGCGCTGCTCGGGAAGGCCGCCGGGTTGCGCACCGTGCCGGTAGCCGAACAGTTCCGCCTCGATGTGCGCTTCGGGAATGGCCGCGCAGTTCAACTCGACAAAAATCTGATCGCGCCGCAAGCTCTCGGCATGAATGGCGCGCGCAATCAGTTCTTTGCCGGTACCCGACTCGCCGTAGATAAGCACACGGCCGTTGGTAGGCGCCATCAGGCGAATCTGCTGGCGCAACGCCTTCACCGGCACGCTTTCTCCTGTCAGCACCAAGCCCACACTGAACTGACGCTTGAATTCCAGGTTTTCAGCACGCAACCGCCGCGCCTCGACGGCGTTTTTGAGCACGATGAGCGTGCGCTCCAGCGAGAGCGGCTTTTCAAGGAAGTCATACGCACCCAGCTTGGTGGCTTTGACGGCGGTCTCGATGGTGCCGTGGCCGCTGATGATCACCACTTCGGGCCGCCGCTCGGCGCCCTGGCCGTGAATGTCGCCCAGCACGTCGAGTCCGTCGCGGTCGGGCAGCCAGATGTCCAGCAGGACCACGTCGTAGGGCGCGTCCTCCAGCAGCACCATCGCCTCGGCCGCGGTGGCCGCCGTGGCCACTCCGTAACCCTCCTCGCGCAAAATCTCTTCGAGAGAAGAACGAATCTCCGCCTCGTCGTCTACCACCAGAATGTGATTCATCCGTGCGATCCTCCAGGCGAATCGGTTTGCGTTGCGGCGGGCTCCGTTATCGATTCCGGCACAGGTTCCATCAGCGGCAGCCTGAGCAAAAAGCGCGCGCCCTTGGGGCTGTTGGACTCGGCGCGCAACGAACCGCCATGCTCCTGCACGATTTTTGCCGCGATTGAGAGCCCCAGCCCCGTGCCGCGCTGCTTGGTCGAATGGTAAGGCAGAAACAGCCGCTCACGGATTTCATCGGTCAACCCGTGACCGGTATCGGAGATCTGAAGCTCCACCGAACCCCCATCCTCGCTCAGTGAGCTTTTCACGCCCAGCACGCGCAGTAAACTGCCCTGCATGGCCTCCGCGGCGTTATCGATCAGGTTGGCCAGGGCGCGGCGAATGGCTTCCGGATCGGCCAGCACCGGCGGCAGGCCCGGCTCCAGCTTGCACTCCACCGTGATGCCGTCCAGCCGTCCTGAGAACAGCGCCAACGCCTCTTCCGCCACCTGATTCATGTCGCAGGCGCGCGGCTGCGGCGCGGGAAACTCGGCCAGCGCGGAAAACTGGTCCACCAGCGTGCGCAGAGTGGCCACGCAGCCCAGAATCACCTCGCTGCACTTGCGGATGACGGCCGGCGAGTCCGCTTGGGCGCGGTCCAGATGTCTGCTGATCCGCTCGGCGGAGAGCGCGATGGGGGTCAACGGGTTTTTGATCTCGTGGGCCACGCGCTGCGCCACCTCCTTCCACGCCAGTTGCCGCTGCGCCCGCAAAAGTTCCGTCGTGTCCTCCACCACCAGCACAGTGCCCGGCCGCCCCTGGGTCAGATCAAAGCGCGCGCTGGTAATGGCCAGATGCAGAATGCGGCCCCGGCCATGGAACTCAATCTCCGTGAAGGCGGCGCCCATGCGGTGGCCGCGGCGAATCACGCCTGCCAGGTCCTCGGCACACTCGGCGGGAAACAGCGATTCGATCTTCTCCCCGCCCAGACCGCAATCCACTCTACGGCCCAGCAGCGCGGCAAAGGCGCGATTGGATTGCAGAACCGTGCCTGCGCCGTCCAGCGTCACCACCCCCGACGGAATCGTTTCAACAATCGTCTCCAGCTCGCGTCGGCGCTCTTCTATGGCCAGGTTGGCCGCGTTCAGTTGCGCGGATGAGGTTTCTGCCAACTTCCGGCTGGCGTCCAGATCGGCCGCCATGTGGTTGAAGGCCTGCACCAGTTCCCCCATCTCCCCGGTGGCGGCCAGTGCCACGCGGTGGTCGTACTTGCCGGTCGCGATCTCGGCCATGGCCACGGCCAAAGCCTCCACTGGACCGGTGATCTGTCTGGAGAGAAACTGCGCCCCCCACACGCTAAAGAAAAACGCGAGCACGGTAATCACCAGCAAAATCAGGAAAAATGTGGTGCGGATCTGGTTGCGCTTGTGAAAGAGCTTCCAATAAGATGCCGAACCGGAGCGAATGCGCATGGCTGACTGGCTGAGCCCCTGCGGCATGGGCAGCGCCACCACCACCACCTTGCCGGAAGCGGTCGTCGACATGCCCAGCGCGTAATCCCGGTCTGCCACCTTCATCACCGGCTCGTCGCTGCGCTGCGCCGCAAAGAGCAGACTGGTCGAGAGCGGCCCATGAAGCGGAATAGCTTGTCCCTGCTCGCCTTCATTCAGCCAGGGAATCAGACTGGCGGGACTCGACTCCGCTGGAGCCTGAAAACTGGCCAGCTCCTGCTGATCCTTGTCATACACCACCGCAAAGCCGCCGGCCATCGTAATGCGGTGCGAGCCCAGCTCATCCCGAAGCTTCGAAAGATCGCGGTCCGGCGCCCCCGATGCCGCAATCGATTCCGCCTCCTCGCGGGCGTTGGCCGTCACATATTGCGCCAGCTCCAGCACCACCTGCGTCGAGTCGTCGCGCAGCTCCGAGATGTCCGGTGAAAACCAGCGGTCCAGCGACCGGTTCATCAGCATAAAACTGAACAGAAACATGAAGACCGCGGGCGCCAGCGCAATCAACAACGCGCCCAGCACCATGCGCGAGCGCAGCCGCGCGCCCAGTCCGCTGCTGCCTTGCCCGATGTAGACCTTGAGGAGGTTGCGCAGCAAAAGCACCAGCAATAGCAGCAGCACCAAAAACGCCAACACAATCAGGCCGGTGGAGATCAGTATCTCGCTGGCGGTCTCCGGATTGAAAAAATCTAAATTGAAGGTGTAATGCCAGATTCTGATCGGCAAAGTGGTGTTGAAGGCCTGCAGTACGATAAACAACAAGAGGATCAGCAACACTCCGCCCGCATACAAAGCAACCTTCCGCCACCGGGGTTTGCCGCTGAACACCATGCGGCGATTATAGTGCCGGAAAGGGGCCGTGGTCAGTTGTCAAGAGTCCCTGGCTGGGAATCAATGATCATTTCAGCGCCCGCGCATACGCCCGGTGAAACGCGCCGAGTTTTTCTACTACCTGCCGGATCTCCTCCGTGGGTGGCAGAATCGTGATGCGAAAGTGAGCCGTGCCCGCCGCCTGGCCGAAGCCCGTTCCCGGCACCACGCAGATGCCGGTCTCTTCCAGCAGCGCCATACAGTAGTCTTCGTCGCTCTTGCCCGCCGGCAACGTGACGCGCGGAAAGGCATACATCGCGCCGGCGATCGCATTACACGTGATTCCATCGATCTGATTCAATCCCTCCACCAAAAGGGACGCCCGCGTTTTCATCTCTTCCAGAATGGCTGTCTTCTCGCGGTTGTACTGTTCGTAAGAGAAATCTCCCGACCGGGGAGGGTGAATCATGGCATACGTGGCCACCTGTCCGGCAAGGTTCGAGCACAGGCTCACTGATTGCAGTTTGAGAATCTGCGCAGCTACGTCCGCGGGCACGTTGCGGCACTCGAAGTAGCCGCCGCGCACGCCGCACTCGCCCAGAACGCCCTTCGAGCAGGAGTGGAAACTGAACAGCGATACGTCGTCGATCTTCCGGCTTTCAAGCACCCGCGCAAAGGAAACGAACTTCAAGCCGGGCAGGTAGATGTCCTCCTGATAGACCTCGTCGGCCAGCACCGCCAACCCATTCTGGCGCGCGAACTCCAGAATCATGACGATGTTCTTTTCGTCCAGCACAGCCCCGGTGGGATTGCCCGGATTGATCACGCAGATGGCTTTGACTTTCGTTCCCTGGGCGCGAGCCGCGCGCAGCGAGTTCTCCAGCATGGAACGGTTGAGCTTCCACTGATCGGCCTCATCCAAATAATAGGGAACAATCCGCCCCTCGTAGAGCGTAATGGTGGCGCTGTAGAGCGGGTACTGGGGAATGGGAATCATGATGCCGTCAGCGGGCGAGGCCAACAGCAGATTCAGAATCATCTGCACACCCTTGCTGGCGCCGTCGGTCAGGAAGATGGCCTCCGGATCGGCGTCGATGCCATCCCGCTGGCGGATGAAATCGGCCACCGCCTCGCGGATGAAGCGCACGCCCTTGCTCTCGCTGTACGCGCCCAATCCGTGCTGGCTGCCTTTGAGAATCGCCTTTGCCGTCTCCACAACATCGGCGGGAAAAACGCCGCTGTTCATCTCCATCAGCTCAGGATATTCGCACAAGGCAAGAATCTGGCGCAGCCAGGTGAGGGGCTTCTGTCCCAGCGACTGCGGATTGCCGATGTTGCAGTAGATGATCTCCCGGCCCTGCTTCTCCAACTCCTCAGCCCGCGTGACGATGGGTCCGCGCACGGCGTATTCGGCCGCCAGCACAGCGGCTCCAATGTCTTTCATTTGTATACTCATGTCCTGTTTCCTTGGAGAAGGCAATTATTCCAGCTCTTAAAATGCCGAAAGAATGAGTGATCGGGCCTCGATTTTGATGCCTGGAATTTTCTCTCTATCTATTCTATAGCGGCGCGTCCGGCCGTCGAGAAAGCTCATTCTCATGGTTGTGGATGGTATGCAGAACATTTTCTGGTCGTCTCAGACTCGCCCTCGCCAGTATCCGGGCCGGCGTTTGGCGTGGGCTATGGCAACGATCTGAATCTTGCGTGGAAGTTCGCGGAAAACTACGAAGAACGGATACCGATTGAGCATGATTCGGCGTGTTTCTCGCAGATAGGAAGCATAAATCCGAGGGTTCTTTTGCAGCGTGCTGAAAGCATTCCTGAGTTCCGCATCGAAACCAAGTGCGGCAGACTCGCTTCGCGCCCAATACCATTCAAACGCTCCATCCGCCTCCGCCTCGGCTTCAGGATGGACGCTGACAGATTTCATCTTCGCTGCCTGGCCAGAATCCGGGCATCCATACGAGCAAGAACGTCTTCAAGCGGAATCAAATCCACGGCTCCGGAATCGATCTCGTCAAGGCGGCGCTTGATCTCCTCGTCCCAGGCCGCCTTGATTACGGCCATGCTATCCGCATCGGCGCCAACGCTTTCCCATAGCGAACTCGCCAGTCGGATGCGCTGCTCCTCCGGTAGTTCGCTAGCGATTTGTCGGACTTCCTCGTAGGTGTGCTGCATGGATAGATTCTAGCGCGAAATCGGGTGAAAAACCACGCACATGCCTCAGAAATTGAGCCATGGGTCACGCGACAACTCAACTACAGGATATATTGATAGACCTTAAGCCGCTTCCTGCAGATAGCCAATTCATCTGGCGTGAATAATGGATGCCACTTTGGATTGTCGTAAATCATAGCCTCAACCGTTAAATCGAGCCGCCCTCGCAAATAAAGCGCCGTATATCCGTCCGATACGGTTGCCGCATGGATAAGTAACCGCGCCGTTTCAAGTCCACGATGCTCGTGCAACATTGTCAGAAATCGTGCCGCGTTGTACTGTGCCTCTGAACGTGCGCGCTGGTAGATACCGAGCATCTCCACATCGAATTGCTCATCAAGTGCTATAGATCTCGTCATCACTTTTTCTCTCTCTTACTCCGCGTTATCGATCTGCGCCCTCTGCAATTTATCGGAGTAATCGATATACACCGCTTTCCACGTGGTAAAGAAGTCGATGGCTCCGTTCCCTTCTCTGTGGCCGTTTCCGGTGTGCTTCACGCCGCCGAAGGGCAGATGAACCTCCGCGCCAATCGTCGGAGCGTTGATGTACGTGATCCCCGACTCCAGGTCGCGCATCGCGGTGAAAGCGCGGTTCACGTCCTTGGTGTAGAGAGCGGTCGAGAGCCCGTAGTCGATGGAGTTGGCAATCTCGATTGCTTCCTCAAAGGTGGCAAACTCGATAAGCGAGACAACCGGCCCGAAGACCTCTTCCCGTGCAATCCTCATCCCCGGAGTTACTCCGCCCAGCACCGTCGGCTCAAAGAAAGTCCCTTTGGCATAAGCTCCCTCGGTCAACGCATGGCCGCCGGCCAGCAGCTTTGCTCCCTCGGCCAGAGCAATCTCCACATACTTCTTCGAGGTCTCAATCTGTGCTGGATTCACCTGCGGACCCACTTCGACCGACTCATCCAGTCCATTGCCGACCTTGAGCTTCTTTGTTCGCGCCACAAACTCCGCGGTAAACTTGGCGGCAATCCCCTTCTGCAGCAGAATGCGGCTGGTGGCCGTGCAGCGCTGTCCAGTTGTTCCGAAAGCGCCCCACAACGCGCCGTCCAGAGCCAGCTCCAGATTGGCGTCGTCCAGCACAATCTGCGCATTTTTTCCGCCCATCTCCAATGACACTTGCTTGAAGGTAGCGGCAGCACGCTGGGCTACCAGCGAACCCACTGCGCTCGACCCGGTAAAGCTGATGGCGCGCACATCGGGGTGCTCCACCAGCGGCGCGCCCACCGCCGCGCCCGAGCCGCTGACGATGTTGACCACCCCCGGCGGCAGGCCCGCATCCACCAGCGTTTGCACCAGGTTGTAAACCGAGAGTGGCGTGTCGGTGGCCGGCTTGATCACGCAGGTGTTGCCCGAAACCAGCGCCGGAAAGAGCTTCCACGAGGGAATCGCCATGGGGAAGTTCCACGGCGTAATCAGCCCTACCACGCCCACCGGCATGCGCACGCTCATGGCAAATTTATTCTGTAATTCGCTCGGCATGGTCTGCCCAAAGAGCCTTCTTCCCTCCCCGGCCACATAAAAAGCCTCGTCAATGGCCTCCTGCACGTCGCCGCGCGTCTCGACCAGCACTTTGCCCATTTCGCGGGTCATATCCCGGGCGTACTGCTCCTTGCGCTCTTTCAGCAGCAGGCCGGCGCGCACCAGGATCTCCGCCCGCTTGGGCGCCGGAACCAGCCTCCACGTGGCAAAAGCTTTCTTGGCGGCAGCCACGGCCAGCGTCACGTCCTCCGCGTGTGAGGAGGGAAACGCCCCCACCACGTCCGCGTGGTCGGCGGGGTTCAGGTTGAGGATGGTTTTACCGCTCAGGGCAGGCAGCCATTGGCCGCCAATCAGATTGTGAAACGTGGGGTACGACATAAAACCTCGCAAGGCAGCGATCGGGGGTTGGGGACAAGGGGTCAGTGTCCGAAAGAAAACGCTGCATCCCGCCCGATTCCGCAGACAATTGAGTCTACCGCACCAGTTCCCACGCTGGCACAGGCTTGGATCCCCGGCGCTGTGCTCCCATACGGATACAGCCCGCTGCCGTACAATAAGCGTTGAGGCAATACCGGTCTTTACATGTCCAATAATTACCCAGCGCGCTCCTCGCGTTCGCACGGTTTCCGTTCGCTGTTCAGCATGTTTTCCAGCGACCTGGCTATCGATCTCGGCACCGCCAACACCCTGGTCTTTGCGGCCGGCAAGGGTATTGTAGTCAACGAGCCTTCCATCGTGGCCATCAACAAGAACACCGGCGAGGTGGAGGCTGTGGGGAATGAGGCCAAGGAGATGCTGGGGCGCACTCCCGGCAACATCGTAGCCATCAAACCCATGAAAGACGGCGTGATTGCAGACTTCAAAATCACCGAGAAGATGTTGAATCATTTCATCCAGAAGGCGCACAACCGCAAGATGCTGGTGCACCCGCGCATCGTCATCGGCGTGCCTTCGGAGATTACGCAGGTGGAAAAGCGCGCCGTCGAAGACTCCGCCTACCGCGCCAAGGCCAGCGAGGTGTACCTCGTCGAACAGGCCATGGTGGCGGCCATCGGCGCCGGGCTGCCCATCACCGAGCCCAGCGGCAACATGGTGGTGGACATTGGCGGCGGGACAACCGATATTGCCGTCATCTCGCTCTCTGGAATTGTTTATTCCCGCTCCGTGCGCATGGCCGGCAACCAGATGGACGAGGCCATCACCAATTATCTGAAGCGCAAGTACAACCTGCTCATCGGCGAGCGGACGGCCGAGCACGTGAAGATGGAAATCGGCTCCGCCTTTCCCATGGACAAGCCGCTCTCCATGGAGATCAAGGGCCGCAACCTCATCGAGGGCATTCCCAAAACCATCACCATCGACGACAGCGAGGTTCGTGAGGCCCTGGGCGAGTGCCTTGCCGTCATCATGAACGCCATCCGCGTGGCTTTGGAGCGCACCCCGCCCGAGCTTTCGGCTGACATCAGCGACCGCGGCATCGTGCTCACCGGCGGTGGCGCGCTGCTCAAGAATCTGGACAAGCGCATCCGCGAGGAGACCGGACTGCCGGTTTCCGTGGCCGACGATCCGCTCGCCTCGGTCGTGCAGGGAGCCGGCAAAATGCTCTCCGATTTCCGGCTGCTGCGCAAGATCAAAATCGATTAGTGCAGTTGCCAGTTAGTTTCCCAGGTCTGAATAGCCGGACCTGGGGCATCACCATATGGCAATTCGAAGAATGGAGTGTTTTCGTGAAAGAGTTTATAAAGAGTTTCCTGGCCTTCGCTACAGTCATTACTGGTGTGATACTGATTGTCTTATTGTTCAAAGATGAAAATTATTATTACATCAACGGTTGGATTTGCGGGATTCTGGGCATCGTTCTTTTAGCGGGCGGCGTTACATACTTTTGGACCGGGAACAAGTTCTATAAGAAGTGATTTGACTTCATTCTGTAGTTGTGAACGGAGTGAGGTCGTCAATCCTCACCCCGTTCGCTGCTGTTATTTACGAGTTGAATACTTCATGCGGTTGATTGCGCTGCGAATTTTTTCGTCAAGTTCGGCATCACGGTTTGCGGTATTTCTACCTGTCAAATCGTCTAAGAGTTCTTTTGACATGCGCAACATGGTTCGGCTGGTGAGTTGAAGCTGTAAAAGGTAGTGATAGGGGCCCTCGTCCAGTCCTGCCTTTACAAATTCAATGTTAGGGTTGATTGCATGTATTCGCCCTTTGACAAGAGCGAAGGCAGGCACCTTATTAAAATCAATTTCCTTAATCATTTTGTTGTACTCCTATGTGATTTCAGCCTTTAAAAGGCCATACTTTAAGTATATGCTTCAATAGGTTTGACAGCCATAGGACTTGTTGACTGATTTTCTATATCCAAATTTTGGGACTTGGGATTAAGCAGACTCAGAATAAATTCTTTAAATTCCTTCACCCGTCCACGATTCTCACAATGTTTACTTGGTCGATGCGGCCTTCATCGCTATCGGGATGGGTCTCGTAGAGAATGAGGTATGGACCTTCGACGAGCATGCGCGAGGACGTCCGAATCTCGGGCCGCCTCACGCCAAGCCGCGGATATTCGACGAGCAATTCCGCCCTCGCCCTCACCGAATCGAAAATGCGTTCGGCTGCGGATGGATTGTCGAGACCGATGTAGGTGTAGATCTCGATCAAATCTTCCCGGGCTTGTGGAGTCCAGACTAGATCAACAGGCAAGGGCTTGATCCTTTGCGGCAATCGCCAGTCGCTGCCGCGCATCACGCCGCGCCGCTTCAAAGTCGACCGACGTGGCGGCTCCGCTGGCCTTGCCCTGGTCCCACAGCTGGCGCAAGCGCTTCAAGTCTTCTTGGCGCAACTCGCGCTTGAACTGCCAGTCGCGGATCGCCTCGCGCACAATTTCGCTGGTGGTGGCGTATTCGCCGGTTTCAACGGCGGCCTTGATAGCGCCTATCTGCTCACCGGTCAACGCGATACTGACTTTTTGTACATCAGGCATAATGGATATTTCACCTTCCATGGAGCATAATTACTACTTCTTGCTCAAATATAGCACTTTTTCCCCTCGCTGCGTGCCGGTATCTCATATTTTCGATCTGGAATTGTGCCGGACTCCTATTCTGACTGCATCCAGATCGCGAAAACTCCGCAAAGCAATCCTCTTCGTCAACCGTCAGTATACTGGTAGTGTTCTTGCTCTCTGTATAGCTCTCCTCCTGCCCGGGCGCTGGTCATGGAATCGTTTTTCACCCGCTATCGGAATCTCCTGGTGCTGCTGGCTGTCGTGCTGGCGCAGATCATTGGGCTGGCCGTGCAGGTACGCCGCACGGATAGCGGGCGCAACACCCTCGACCCGCGCGACCCAACCGGCGTGCGCCTCATCCGCCTGTGGGCAGATGCCGTAGTCACCCCCCCGGAACAGATCTTCCACGCCACCAAGCTGGGCTTGGTGGGCCTCTGGCAGAATTACATTGACCTGCGCCATGCCCGCGAACAGAATCAGGAGTTGCAAAAGACCATTGACCGCCTTCGCCTGGAGCAGGCTTCGCTGCTGGAAGATGCCCGCCAGGGTGAGCGGTTGCAGGCGTTGCTCGACTTCCAGCAGAAATACATCTACAAGACGGTAGCCGCGCAGGCCATCGGTTCCAGCGGCAACGATTCCTCGAAGATCTTCTATCTCGATAAAGGTTCCTCGGATGGCATTGACCGCGACATGGCTGTGATTACCCCGGATGGCATCGTGGGAAAGGTGCGCGAGGTCTTTCCCCACTCCGCCCAGGTGCTGGCCATCAATGACCAGACCAGCGGCGCGGGCGTAATCCTGGAGACCACGCGAATTCGCGGCATCCTGCGCGGCGACGCTGCCGGCCACACGCAGATTATAGGCATCCTCGCCGATCAGCGCATCCAGCCGGGGGAAAAGGTGCTCACAGCCGGCGGCGACATGGTCTTCCCCCGCGGGCTGCCCGTGGGCGAGGTGGTGCGCGTGATTCCGGACCCCGACCGCGACTCGTTCATCGACGTGATTGTGAAGCCGGCGGCCCATCTCGACCGACTCGACGAAGTACTGGTGATTATCTCCACAGCGCCGCGCTACTCGGCTGAGCAGCAACAGGATATGGCCACCAGCGTGGCGCTCAAAGGAGCGCAAGCCATGGCGATCAAAGAACAGCAGAAAGCTTCGCAGGTGATGGCTGAACGGCTGCCCGGACTCGCTGATACAAATATGCCGGCGCTCGGCAACGCCCTCACCGGGCAGAATCAGGCTGCGCCCACGGCGACGCCTGTGCCTTCTGTGCCCAAATTACTTCGCCCACTGCACCCTGACCGCTTTACGCCGGGGGCCAAGCCTCAACCGCCGCAGGAAGAGGAAACCTCTCCTCCGGTCCATGCAGGGAGGACTCCTTAGCTATGAGTGTCTATGGCGCCACTTACCGCCGTGATCTGAGTATTCGCAGCTACCCCGTGCTGGTTTATGCTTTGGCGACGCTGGCGGCTCTGGTGCTCCAGGCCTGGCTGCCCCGCTTGCTTCACGGCCATACCTGGTTCGACCTGCCGCTGGTGATTACCATCTATTTTGCCCTGGCGCGGCGCGACCCCATCCAGGGAACGATCATGGGCGCCGGGATGGGCATCTTCGAGGACGCGCTATCCAGGAACGCCATCGGCGTCAACGGCATCGCCAAAACGGTAGCGGGCTTTCTGGCCGGCTCGGTCGGAGTCCGCATCGACGTGGACAATTTCATCATCCGCCTGATGCTGACCTTTCTGCTTTCCCTCCTCTCCGGCGCCATTTACGTCCTCGTCTTTCGCGTTTTGATGGGGATGGACCAGGAATGGAGAGGCCTGGAGGAGTTGATGAAGGCGGTGGGAAACTCGTTGGCTGCCATGGTCGTGTTTCCGCTGCTCGACTGGACGCAGATCAGGGATTGAAATTACAAGGAGTAGGGAACAGGGAACAAGAAAACTGAGGCGCGCACAGAATGTATGCCGGAAGCACAACCCGAGGAGAAAAACTTCCCACCCTCAAACTGGCCATTGTGCAGTACGCAGTCTTGTTGGTCATGCTGGCCTTGGTGGCCGGGTTGTGGCGCCTGCAAGTGCTGGGTGAAAAGAACTTCCGCCAGCTTGCCGAGCAGAACCGCATTCGCAAGGTTCCCGTGATGGCCGGCCGGGGCAAGCTCTTCGACCGCGAGAACCGGCTGATAGTGGACAACTACCCCTCAGTCTCCTGCTTCCTGGTTCGCGAACAGAATCGCAGCGTGGACGCCGATTTGCCCCTGATTGCCCGAGGGTTAAATCTGGATCTGGAGCAACTGCGCGCCACCTTGAGCCGCTACCGGGCAGCGCCTTCTTACCAGCCCATCCCCATCAAGCAGGACATCACCGCCGACGAGCAGGCCTTTATCGAGGCTCACCGCAACGAACTGCCCGAGCTGGAAACCATTGATGAGGAGCGGCGGCTTTATCCCCGCGACGGTTTTGCCGCCCACCTGATCGGCTACGTCGGCGAAGTGAGCGCAGAGGAACTAGGCCAGTCTCGCTATGCCGCCTATGAGCCGGGCGACGTGGTCGGTAAGGCGGGTGTCGAGGAAGCCTACGACGAGGTACTACGAGGCGAGGACGGCTCCCGCGATGTCATCGTGGACAGCCATGGCCGCGAAGTGGGCTACCTCAGAACCCAGCACGCCAAGCCCGGACAGAATCTCAAGCTGACCATCGACATCGACATCCAGCGCGCCGCGGAGCTCGCCCTGGGTGACCGCAGCGGCGCCGTGGTGGCCATGGACCCGCGCAACGGCGAGATTCTGGCCATGGTCTCCCACCCCAGCTACGATCCCAACGCCTTTGCCGTGCGTATCAATCGCGCCGACTGGGACAAGCTCATCACCGATCCCGAACACCCGCTGATGAACAAGGCCATTCAGGCGCAATTAGCTCCCGGATCCACCTTCAAGATCCTCATGTCTGTCGCCGGGCTACAGGAAGACGTAGCGCAGAAAATGCACGTGAATTGCCAGGGCGGAGCCTTCTTCTACGGCCAGTTTCACGCCTGCGACCGTCGCCACGGCATGGTGGACATTGAGCACGCCATTCCCTGGTCATGCGACACTTTTTTTTACACATTGGCCGACAAGCTGGGCATTGACACCATCGCCCGCTATGCCAAGAGCGTGGGCCTGGGCCAGCGCACCGGCATCGATCTGCCCAACGAGGCCGCGGGCACCGTGCCCTCCTCGGAGTGGAAGCTGAAAAACTACCACGAGAAGTGGTATGTGGGTGAAACCATCTCGGTGGGCATCGGTCAGGGCCCGATTACTGTGACGCCCCTCCAGTTGGCGCGCATGATCGGCGGCATAGCCTCCGATGGGCATTTTGTGCGCCCCCACGTAGTGGACCCAATCGCAAACAAGCTTTCTCCCGAATTCCAGCAGACGCTCAAGGAAACATTTCCCGGCTCCGGCGTGGCCACGATTCCTCTCGATCCGGCCAACTGGATGATTATTACCGAAGGCATGGCCGGGGCCACCGATTCGGCAATGGGCGGCACGGCGGCAGCCTCCCATCTGGAGGGAGTGGACTTTGCCGGCAAGACCGGCACCGCTCAAGTTGCCAGCCACGCAGCCATCAAACAACTGGGAGTAGGAAAGGAATCAAAGGAATTCCTGCCCAACGGCTGGTTTGTCGGCGTTATTCCCCGCAGAAACCCGGAGTTTGTCGTCGCCGTCCTCTGGGAGCACGGCGACTGGGGCGCAAACGCGGCCAAGCTCGCCTCTCAGGTAGCCACCGTATACGTCAATAAGCAGCGGATGAAGGAGAACAACATCCTGCAACAGGCCGGAACAGGCAAGCCAGTCGAGATGGGCGCGGTTTGGTCCGAGCCTGTGCCTGCCGGCCAAAAGTCGCGCCATGCCGGCGCCACTCAGAGTGCGCGGCTGCGCGGCGGACATTTCCCTCTCTTTCCCGCTCCGCTGACCCCGGCCAGAAACGTAGCCAGCACCCTGTTTCCCTGGCCGGCATGGCTGCTCTCCTCTCCCCTGCGCTTCAAGGAAGGCCAACCCTGATGCGCCGCTTCCTCAGCTTTCGCGATTTCGACTGGCCGCTGCTGGGCATGGTGCTCGTGCTCTGTGCCATTTCCGTCTTTGAGGTTTACTCGACCACGCTGCACACCAAATTCTCGGCCACGTTGCAAAGCCACTGGTACGGCGCCTTCCACATCAAGCAGCTTTTCTGGATCACCGGCGGCTTGGCGGCTATGTTCCTCCTTTCCAAATTTGACTATCATCGTCTGCTGGATTGGGCTTACTGGGCTTATGGTTTCGGTCTGGCAGCGCTGGTGGCGGTGAGGCTGGTGGGGGTTGTGGTGTTGCACGCGCGACGCTGGATCAGAATCGGCCCCTTCCACTTTCAGCCCTCCGAATGGGTCAAGCTGATCCTGATTTTGGTTGTAGCCCGCTACTTTGCCAACCTGGGCGGAAGGCGGCTGACCGGGCTTGACATCATCAAGTCCTTCTTACTAGTAGGCGCTCCCATGGTTTTGGTGCTGATTCAGCCCGACCTGGGAACTGCGCTCACCTATGTGCCGATCCTCGTCGCAGGCCTCTACCTGGGTGGCATGAACATCCGTCAGACAGCGGTTCTTGTGGTTTGCGGGGCAGTATTGGCCGTCGGCGCCTGGAATAGCGGCAAAATCCTCAAACCCTACCAGAAGGCTCGCCTCACCAGCTTCATCAACCCCAACAGCGACCCCAAGGGGACCGGCTATCAGCTCCGCCAGTCGCTCATTGCCGTCGGCTCAGGCGGCGTCTGGGGCAAAGGCATGGCCAAGGGCTCCCAGACCCAGGGCGACTTCCTGCCTATTCCCCATGCCGACTTCATCTTTGCCGCTTTTGGCGAGGAGCACGGATTCGTCGGCGCGCTCTTCGTCCTGCTGCTATACTTTTTTATATTGATGCGTTTGATTCAGAACGCTCAAACAGCCGCAGACCTGTCCGGCTCCCTGATTATCATGGGAGTGGTGGCTGTGTTGACCTTTCAGATTGCGGTCAACGTGGGCATGGTCATTGGGTTTATGCCTGTCACCGGAATCCCTTTGCCGTTAATGAGTTACGGCGGATCTTCGGTGTTGTTTACGTTCCTGGCGCTGGGCGCGGTTATGAATGTCCGCATGCGCCGATTCGTAAACTGAACGATTCTGCAGCTTCACCTCTTGTGTCCCCCCGGTACATTCCGGCCCGCAAGAGAAGGTTTTTTCAGGTATTTCGCCGGCCAGGTCCAGATGGACCGCGTGCCCGGCAGGATAAGGGTTCATGAGCACGCAGAGACGGGAAAACCGCTCCACCCCAGCGACACAGACTTGTCGCCGGGGGCCTCGGTACCGTTGGCGGCGTCCAAGTTGCACCAAGCATTCGGAGGCATCCGGTAGCTTTTCACCCCGCCCCGTTGCGCGTTGTACTTGTTTAAATGCCAGCGATGGAACGGCCCCGCCGGTATCACCGGCAAGGTTCCACCCCAGCGACGAAGACCTGTCGCCGGGGACCCCGGTAAGGTTGGCCACAAACTCTCTGCAATCGGGTTACCGTATCGTAAAGCTTGTTCAGTTTGTTCTGATTGTTCGCCGGCTAGTGTGCCTTGGTTCGCCGCCCTTCAGGGGCGACCATGGCCCGACAGTTGGCGCGTCAGCGATTCACGGATTTCCCCATCCGCACATCCCTTCCCCTTCCGGTCGCGCGCTTTTCCATCCCACCTTGCCGCGAGTCCCGGCAGGCTGACGCCGCCGGGCGGAAAGGTACGATGGCAAAGGAAATATGCATCTCCAGCACGCCGCATGAAACGCGGCTTGCAATTCTTGAAGACGATCAACTCGCCGAAATTTATTACGAACGCGAAAACGAATACACCCTTGCAGGTTCCATTTACAACGGCCGCGTCACCCGTGTCCTGCCCGGCATGCAGTCCGCTTTTGTGGACATTGGCCTGGAGCGCGACGCCTTCCTCTATGTAACCGACTTTCTGGAACTTGAAGACCAGGAAGAGACCGATGAACTGGAAAAGGCCGCCGTCATCGGTGGCAATAAGCCTCCCCGCGAGGTCCGGCACACCGGCGACAAAGAACCCGCCCCGCAGGAGCGCGGCGCTCGTCCCGGCCAGAAGCCTGAGCAAAAGCAGGAACCGCGGCAGGAGCGTCCACCAAAGGATCGCCGTTTGACGGTTGAGGCCCCGCCGGAAACCGAGATCGCTCCTTTGCCCGCATCAGGCTCTTTGTCTCTCTCAGAGCAACCGGATGCAGGCGAAGAGGATTCCGGCGCTCCCGGAGCAAAGCGCTGGCGCGGACGACGACGCCGCCGTGGTAGCCGTGGCGCGACAGACTCGACTCAGGAACAGCCGGACAGAGCTGAAACTCCCGCAGCCGGCATTGAGGAGATCGTGGAGACCGAACCCGAGGTCGCCCCGCAGATTCACGCCGGCGCCGGGGTCACCGCGGACAGGTCTAGCCCGCCAAGGCGCGGAGCTTCCACATCCTCCTCAGCCCCCATTGTGCTGCCTGGAGAATCTCTTTCCAAGTACGGCGGCGCTCCGCAAGAGAATGCGACCAGGCATGTTGCCTTGCCCGTCCGGTCGGAAAGCAGCTTCAAACCCACTACCATGATCGAATCGCCCATCGTGTGGGACGGAAGCGGCCTGTTGCCCGGCGAATCACTCTCCAAGCATCGAAAGCATAAGGACGAACCCGCTTCAGAAGCTGCCAAAAAGCCGCAGATGCATCCTGCCGATGAGCACGATTCCGGCAGCTCCGCCCCCGAACCCGTCGAGGAGCAGGATTTCGTCGAGGATATCTCCGAGCCTGACACGGAACCTGCCACGCTACCCGAGACTGCCTCCGCAAACGAACTGCTAGCCTCCGCAAACGCGGAAGATTTCCTGATCGAAGATGAGCCCCTCGAGGAAGATGATTTCGAGGAGACAACGGAATCCGCGCTTGATCCGGATACGCTTGAGCCGGATGGCGACGCCTCTGCTTCTCACGACGTAGACCCTCTGCCTCCTGCCGAATTTCGCCTCTTTGGCTTTGGCGGCAAAAAAAAGCCGACCAAAACTATTTCGTCCTCGACATACGCTCCCGGCAAAGGCCTCATTGAGGAAGAAACCATCGAGGAAGAGGAGTTCGTAGCTCCCCGTCATCCTCATCGCCACGGCAAAGCTGAAGATCACGACCTGGATGATTATGAAGAGGAGACGCTGCCCACCCACATGCGCTCCGGCGATCTGGGCGAGATGCTGCAGGAAGCCCACCTCGATCACCGCATTCAGTTGAACTTTGACGAAAAGAATGGCGGCGAAGAAGGCTTCGACGAAGAGGGCGAGGAAGAGCCTTCCGCCGCCGGAGCCCCAGCCCAACAGCGCCCTGATCGCTCCGCTCGCGGACGCCGCGGACGCGGAGGCGTGGCAGCTCCGCCCGCGCAGGCCGGCAGAGGCCGCGGAATGTCGCGCCGCTCCATGCAGACCTCCGACCTGCCCATCATCAGCGACCTGCTCAAATCCGGCCAGGAGATTCTCGTCCAGATCGCCAAGGAGCCCATCGCCAAGAAGGGCGCGCGCATTACCTCGCACATCGCCCTTCCCGGCCGCTTCCTGGTTTTCATGCCCACCGTCAGCCACATCGGCGTCAGCCGCAAAATCGCGTCAGATGAAGAAAGACAACGCCTCAAGCGGATTCTGATCCACGAGCGCGGCGAGGCCTCCGGCGGGTTCATCGTCCGCACCGCCGCCGAGGGTGCTTCTGAAGAGGAGTTGCGCACCGACCTGCGCTTCCTGCTCAATCTCTGGGCAGAGATCAAGAAGCGCTCCGACTCCTCCAAGTCGCCCGCCCTTATCTATCACGATCTGGGGCTGGTCGAGCGCATCCTGCGCGATCAGGTCAGCGGCAATTTCTCCTCCATCTGGGTCGATTCCCAGGACAACTACGAGCGCATCGTCAAATTCCTCAACCGCTTCTCGCCGACGCTTGTCCGCCGCGTCAAGCTCTACACCAAGGAGACTCCGCTCTTCGAGCACTTCGGCATTCAGGATGAAATCTCCAAGGCTCTCAACTCCAAAGTCTGGCTCAAGTCGGGCGGCTCCATCGTCATCAACCAGACCGAGGCGCTGGTGGCCATCGACATTAACACCGGCAAGTACGTCGGCAAGTCGGCCCGCCTCGAGGACACCATCCTCAAGACCAACCTCGACGCCGTCCCCGAAATCGTCCGCCAGATTCGCCTGCGCGACCTCGGCGGCATCATCGTGATTGATTTTATCGACATGGACGAGCGCAAGAACCGCTTCAAGGTCATGGCCGCCCTCGAAGAAGCCCTCAAATCCGACCGCGCCCCCACCAAGGTTCTCCAGTTCAACGACTTTGGCCTGGTCGCCATCACCCGCAAGCGCGTCAAGCAATCGCTCGAACGCACCCTCTCGGTCCCCTGCCCCACCTGCCACGCCACCGGCATGGTCAAGAGTCCGACCACGGTTTGCAATGAGATCTACACCGAACTGCGCAAGATGAAGAAGCACTTCGAGAACTCCGACATACTTCTGCGCGTCAACCCCGAAACCGTCAAGGTCCTCAAATCCAACAACGCCAGTTGGATTAACGAGTTTGAGGAACTGACCAGCAAGAACATCCTCATCAAGAGCGACCCCACTCTGCATCCCGAACAGTTCGACATTCAGGGCTGAGCGCACAAACCGCTACAACAACCAAGGCCGGAGCATCGCTCCGGCCTTCGGCGTTGATGTTGTGAAATTGAGTCGGAATTTAGGGTGTGGTTGGCTTCAACTCTGTTTCCATCAGATGCTTGTAGTCTCTTTGAAACGGGAAGAGTGCCCCAAGTGCGCGATATGGTTTTCCATTTTTGGTGTAAATAAAATAGATATGGTTCATGTTTAGAAACTTATCAAGCAGATTAATGTTAGGACTACTGTCTGACGAAAGTATCTCAGGATGAACACGAGCAACACAGGACTCCTCGTCGCATGAATTGAAGTCGAGTTGCGACATGGTATTCTTGTCCACATCCGATTTCCAATGATCTCCGTCCCTTTTCGTCTTTGCGAACGCAATAATAACGCCTTTCGTGTGGTCTGCATTCGCAGGAACGTAAAAAGCAAAATATGCTGGCTTTCGATCACTTCGATTGATCGCGACGGCAATAGAAATGTACTCGGGGTGCTGAAGGTCCGCAGGGTGATCCGGGTCACCGATCAATACATCCGTGAACATTACACAACCCTTGTCGCCACATTTTGAGTCCCATTTGCCGGCAAGAACTTCTATTGGATCGGTATGAGCAGTCTTATCAGCTTGTTCTGGAACAACCGCAGGTTTAGTGCTTACCGCCGCAGGTTCTTGCGACAGTGCGCTATTGCCACTGAAAACAATAACCGAGGCAATCAAGATTCTAATAAATGGAACGGTCTTACGAATAAAGCTCATCTTCCCTCAAATCAAAATGAACCTGAATTAACAAACAAAATAGATTGTAGTCGATCAATCTGCGACATTGCCTCACCGAATCACATGAATCGGCACGCCCACCTTCAGGTTTCTCCAAAGCTGCTCGGTGGTATAAACCGGAGCCTTCAGCGCAATCGCCAGCGCCAGGCAGGATCGATCACCCAGCGATAACCCATATTTCTCCGTCTTCGCAAGCAGGTTTCCGGCAATCTTTGCCTGGCCCGCGGTGAAGGGTTCCGGGTCCGTCTCCAGCAAAAGGGCGTCCGACCAGGCATCCTCAGGCGGGTGACCCATTTTCACAAGTTTGCTTTGCACTTCGGCCAGATTTACCGTGCTGACAACAGCCCACTCCATGATCTCGTCCGTCATCTTCTCCGCGCCGGGTTCCTGGAAAAGAACTGCGAGAATTACGGATGCATCGAGGACGGCCCTATTCATTCTTTGCCGCCTCGCGGCGCTCCGCGCTCAACTCATCGGAAACCAGTGTCCCCGCTGGAGCGAGATGCCGCACATTTCGCTGGGCGCGCCTGATCCTGCCCCTGATCGTCGAAATGCGCAGTTCGTCGTCCTTGACGCGCAAATCCAGCACGCCGCCATCGGTGATTCCCAACGACTTCCGCACCGCTACGGGAATCACAAAACGTCCTTTTGCACTCACGCGCACTCGAGTCCGTAGTTCTGCAGGTTCTGCATATTCCACCGTTTTCATTCTTCCCACCTTTCTCTATATGTGACATTAATCTACCAAAGTGTCACAAATCATTCAAGTGGCACAGCCTACAGAATTCCCACCACTCTCAGCCGCACAAGCCCGCCAGCCAGCACGCCTACGGGCGAAATCGCCACCAGCGCCAGCGCATACCAGATGGGCTGCTTGCCCCGCAATTGCAGCGCGCTCAACGCGGCCAGCGCCAGCACCACCATCCCCAGCGCCAGCACATGAATCAGCGGGTTGGCCGCCGCTGCCCATGCGGTCACGTAGCCGCCCGCCGCCGCCGCCAAAAACGAGGACCCAAGGTTGACGAAGGCATAACCAAACGGCACCTTGCCCGCGGCGTCCGTCCAGCTCGGAACCATGCGCTTCAGCAGCGCCGTCTGCGCCATCACCAGCAGGACCATCACGGCAAAGCCCGACGCCAGCGCCAGAAATGCGTGAAGAATCACCACGGTCTGCCCTTTTTTCCCGGTGGCGCGCCCACCTCGCCCAGCTCGATCCTCTGCAAGAACGCCCGCGCCAGCTTCCGTTCGCCGGGATGGCTTTCGCCGTGTATCGTGCACAGGTCAAGAAACTCATCGCACAGCGCATTCCGTTTTTCCTGTTGGTTCAGAACTCCCTGCAATGCAACCGCCAGCTCACGCAGTCGCGCCGCCTCCGGCCAGGAATAATCCTCGCCCTCGCCGCCCCCTTCACCGCTCATAAGTTCAACGTCAGAAAACAGACCCCTCCTACCGCGGGCGCACTCGTCCAGGCATACCATGAGTTGCCCGCAGAAGGCCTGCGACATAATCTCTAGCTGAATGGGGTCCATCTCGTCCCGAGGGTCCATTCTCTCCTCACTCACCCTGTGTTGGATTCTACGCGCTTACTTCTTCGCCGGCTGCGCGGCCTTGGCCAGGGGAACCTCGAAGAATCCAATGTGCAGTTCTGAGACAGGAACGAAGTTGGTCAGGTGAACCTGGAGATGGTCCGCATCGAGCTTCTCCACTTTGCCATTGGCCGGCGAGCAGAAGCTGATGAGGACTTTTCCGTCCTGCTCCGCTTGCGGCCGCTCGATGATGAGGGTGAAATCCTCAATGGGCTGCCGCCACGTGTTCGCCGAGGTGAGGATGAAGTCTATCCATTGCGGAAAAACGAGTTCTGTGACGAGTCTCTTGCTTGCCGCCTTGTCCTGGGATGCGTTTTCCTGAAGTTGGCGCGCAAGTGTGCTCAACATGGGTTGGTCCACGCAAAATCCAGCGAGCAGCTTGCCCTCTTCCGGGTTGCCGTCCGCGCTTTGGATATGTGTGAATTGCGCCAAAGCCTCCTCTACGGTTGCCTGAGTCACCAGTGTGAATCCGGCAACCGGCGAATACTCATGCCGGATGTGAACCGTGGAGTGGGCCGGAAAGGTCTGTGTCCAGTGGTATTGCAGATGGACGGTCCACTGGCCTTCCGGAGCGGGGTCGAGTTCGAAGATACCCGCCTTTACCAGTTGACCTCTTGTGGTCTGTGGAAGCCGGGAAAAGTCGGGCGAATCCATCACCTCTTCGTGCTTCGAGTTTACTGTGTCTACAAAATGGCCGAAGGTCGGAATGTCGATGTAATCCGCGAGAAGCAAAGCTGTAACATCCATGCTGTTCAGGGTTGCCTTCGCCTCCGTCATAAACGGAACAGGTTTCCCTCCGACTTCCAACTGAAAGTCGGAAAACGATTGTTCAGAGGCCTCGGGGCCGTCAATCTCGTTTGTATACGGCGGAATCGGAAATGCCACCTCCGTCGTCACATCCTGGTCTGTATCGTTGCGAAAGTCGTAATCGACCACGATTTTCTTCTCGCTGATGCGAAGCACCTCTTTGGCCATCACAATCCGCGTCTCCCGCCGGGGCACCAGCCCTCCTGCGGCAATGGAGGCAGCCGAGTCGTCAGCCAGCGTTGGCATGGATGCAACCAATCCCCACGCCACGGCCGCAATTGCAACGCAAAAAACAACTTTCCGGTTCATGGCAGAGAGTATTACAGATTGTCGTGGGCTGTGTCAGTCCAGGCTTTTCTCGCCCCCTTTGCCAGTCGCCCATTTTCGCTCATATTCACGACGAAAGGGGTGGGGGGTACAATTACCGCCGTTCCCTACCCCTTGGCAGCGCAAGCGGCGACCGCCCCACCGCAGGTGGTTGAATTTCCGGCGATTTCGACGTATGCTAGAGATACAGACGAGTTTCTCCGCCTGAGTTGCCGTGATCGCACCGGCTGGCGGAGAGATGAGTGGGCTTACAGCCCACTTTTTATTTGCGGAAAATTTCCGGCTTTTCGGGGCATTTTAAGCGTTTTTGGCGTGAAATGGGGCAAACTCCGCAGGGGATTCTCGCGGAAGTTGTGCCGCCAAGCAGGCGACCTAGGGAACGGGGTCCACGGCAAGCGATTTTTGCTCGCTGGGGTGTAGGAACGATGGCAGTCAAGCTGGAAGCAATCCGATCGGCGGCAACCCGCGTGGCGGCCTCGCATGGGCTGGATGTGGTGGAGATCGAGTTCGTCGGCCCGGCCAGGGAACGCATCCTGCGCGTTTTCCTCGAGAAAAACGCCGAGGGACGGGCAAATCTGAAAGCGACGATTGCCGCCGGGACGATTGTAGATTTGCCGGAGCGCTTGGCAGCGGGCAAGCTCCACATCGAGCAGTTCTCCGGCATCACTCACGAGGATTGCGCCGCTTTCAGCCGGGATTTTGGAGTGCTGCTGGACGTGGAAGATTTGGTTCCGGGCGCCGAATACACGCTGGAAGCAAGTTCTCCGGGGCTGGATCGCAAGTTGACCAATCCCGTGGATTTTAAACGGTTTATGGGCTCTCTGGTCAAGGTGCAGACCTTCGAGCCAGTACGCAATAACCGCCATTGGCAGGGCCGGCTGACGACAAGTGCCGGCCAAACCATTACGCTTGACCTGAACGCGGTCAAGCAGAACAGCAAGAGCCGGAAGGCCGGGGCCCCCAACGACAGGTCTTCGTCGTTGGGGTGGAAAAAAGCCGGCGTCAGCACCATCGAGATTGCGCTAGACAACATCGAAAAAGCGCAACTGGTGCCGGAGATTTAAGGATCAGCGGGTGATGAACTCACTCATCCTTTAACGCAACCAATTTAACCGGCGTAAGCCGCAAGCGCAATCGAGAGAGCAAGCAGAGTATGGCTAGCGTTTTGTACCAGAGTATCGAGCTCCTGAGCCAGGAAAAGAGCATTGACCCCGCCATCGTTGTCGGCGCCGTCGAGGAGGCCATCGCCCTGGCCACGCGCAAGTTCTACAAGACCCAGGAGAATATGCGCGGAGAGCTGAACAAGGAAACCGGCGAGATTCTGGCCTACATCTACAAAACGGTAGTGGCCGACGATGAGCCCCTCGAGGACCCGCTCAATCAGATCACGCTCACCGAGGCCAAGGAACTGGCGCCGGACGTCGAGGTGGGCAGCGAGATACGGCTCTATCGCGACACCACTCCGCTGGGCCGCATTGCCGCGCAACTGGCCAAGCAGGTCATCTTTCAAAAAGTCCGCGAGGCTGAGCGCGAAACTGTCTTCAACGAGTATGCCCACCGAGAAAAGGAAGTCCTCAACGCCACCGTCAAGCGCATCGAGGGCCAGGACATTATCTACGACCTGGGCAAGGCTGAAGCTCGCTGTCCCAAGCGCGAACAGTCGCGGCTTGAGCAGTTCTCCATCGGCGAGCGCGTCCGCGTCGTACTGCTCAAAGTCGACCGCGCAGCTAAAGGGCCGCAGGTCATCGTATCCCGCGCCGCCCCGGAGCTGGTGCAGAACCTCTTTCAGTCCGAAGTTCCCGAGATCTATGACGGCACGGTGGTCATCCGCGCCATTGCCCGCGAAGCCGGCGAGCGCACTAAGATTGCAGTCCAGTCCCGCGACAAGGACGTGGACCCGGTCGGAGCCTGCGTGGGCATGAAGGGCATGCGCGTGCAGTCCATCATCCGCGAGTTGCGCGGTGAAAAAATCGACATCATCGAGTTCTCTGACGAGATCACCACCTTTGCCGAGAAGGCTCTGCAGCCCGCCAAGGTCAGCCGCGTCTCCATCGCCGATCTGACCGACAAGCAGCTCGAAGTCATCGTGGACGACACGCAGCTCTCCCTGGCCATCGGCAAGAAGGGCCAGAACGTCCGTCTGGCCGCCAAATTGCTCGGATGGAAGATCGACATCAAGAGCGAAGAGGAGAAGCGCCAGGAGGTTGAGCAGCAGATGCAGGAGCTGACCGGCGCGCCCACCACGCCTATTGAACAGGTGACGGAGCTGGCCGCGAGCGTTCTGCAAAAACTGGTAGCCGCCGGCATCACCACCGTCGAGGGACTCGCCGACATGACCCCCGAGCAGCTCGAGGAGATTCCCGGCATCGGCGAAAAGACCCTGGAAAAGATCAGCCTGGCCGTGCGCCACTATTTCGGCCAGTTGGAAGCGCGCGAAGCTGCTCCGGCAACCGGCGAAGTTGAAGGCGCTGTAGCGGCCGCTGCCGAAGAAGAAAGCGGAGCCGTTTTGAAAACAGACGAGGCAGAGGCTGAAAACGCCGCCGTCATCCTGGAAGAAGCAGAAAGCATTCAAGCGGCAAAGAACGAAACTGATGTTCCCAGCGCCGCCGAAGCGGCGGCGGAAAACCTCCCCGATGCCCATCAGGCGCCGGAGACGGATGAGAATGAAACCGAAAGCGCAACAACGGACGAGCAGGCAGACAAAGAGAGTGACGCATAAGATGCGCCGCCTCTTTCTTGCCTTATCAGACAATAACGGCACTTTGAACTACAACCAATGCCATGGGGTAGCTATGAGTAACTAAGGGCTTTGGGCAGCGGATTTTGAAAAGAGGCGGATGAGTAAGGTTCGTATCAACGATCTCGCGCGCGAGTTGGAAGTTAAGCCTCGGGCAATTATCGACATTCTTCCAGAACTCGGCGTGGCTGGCGTCAAAACTCACTCCAGTTCGCTGGAGGAAGATGAGGCCGACAAGGTTCGCGCGCAATTTAAGCGTGCATCGAAGTCCGCGAGCACGGCGGGCACGCCATCTTCTCGCGCCCCGCAGGCCATTGCGCCCAAGATTGATCTCTCCCATATTTCCAAGCCCGGCGACGTGTTGAAGGCTGTTCTGGCCAAGAAGCAGGAAGAAGAAGCCGAAGCCCGCAAGAGCCGTTTGCCTCAGCGGCGAGCGGCAGCGGCGCCCGAGCGTCCAGCGCCGCCGGCTGCGGTTGCCGTGAAGCAGCCGCCCGCGACACCGGCCAAACCGCAACCGCGCAAGGTTGTTCCCCAGCCCCGCTCCGCGCCGCCCATCGTTCCCCAGCCGGCGGTAAAACCTGCCATTGCCACGCGCCCACCCGCCAAAGCCGTGGTCGCCAAGGCTCCTGCAACCGCGCAGCGTCCGGCCGTCGCCGTGCCGCCTACTGTAGCCGTGGTGGTTAAGCCTCCAGCAAAAACAGCTAAACCTGCTATTGAACCTGTTGCGCACGCCGCCGCAGCCAAGGCTTCCAAAGCATCGAAGTCTGCCGAGATTGCGCCCACCCTGTTTGCCGATGAGGCCGCCCTGGCTCATGAGCAGGAAGCTGTCCCCGGAGAAGCCGCTGCTCTCGCGGCTGCTGCGCCGGCGCATCCGCCCGCCCACCGTGGAAAGGGGCACGCGCACGCAACGGCGCCCACCCCGGCGACGCCTGCCCGGCGCATGGTTATGCCTCAAACAGGGCCTCGGCCGTTCTATACCGCACCCCCTGTGGCTGACCTTCCGCCCGCAGCCGGCACCGGAACCGCCGGCGGCATTCAGCGTGGCAAGCCGATCTTCGACCGCAGGCCCATAAGCGGCCCTGGCGGTTATCCTCAACGCACCCCCGGCGGCGCGCCCGGAGCAGGCCAGCACCCTGGCGGTCCACGTCCCAAGCACCCCACGCGCACCGGCTCTAGCGGTTACGCCGGCACAGGCGCGCCGGGCGCCCCAGGAGCACGTCCCGGATTCGGCGCACGCCCCGGCTTTGGACCCACTCGCGCCGGAGGCCCGCCCCGTCCCGGCAGCGCTCCGCCAGCCGGTGAGTCTCCACGTCCGCAGCGCGCCTCATCCCGTGGCCGCGGCGGTCGCCAACAACAATATCCAAAAACCAAGGAAGGCCCGATGAAGGGCTTTGTGCCCCCGCCGCGCTATGCCGGTGTCCAATATGGCGGCGAGCCCCTTCCTATCACCCGCGAAATCACCGTTACCGAGGGCATCAGCGTAAAGGATCTGGCTGTAAAGCTTGACGTGCGCGCCAAGGACCTCATCGCCACGCTGCTCATGAGCGGCATCTTCGTCACCGTCAATCAATCTCTTGACGCCGAGATGGTCAAGGACGTGGCCGCCAAGTTCGGCGCTGCCGCCACCGTCATCAGCTATGAGGAGGAAATCGCCAACCAGGCCATCGAAGAAGTTCTTGAAGCCGAAAACACCGGCGAACTCGAAGTCTCCCGCTCGCCCGTCGTCACAGTCATGGGCCACGTCGATCACGGCAAGACCTCCCTGCTCGACGCCATCCGCGAAACCGACGTAGCCGCGGGAGAAGCCGGCGGCATCACCCAGCACATCGGCGCTTACAAGGTGAAGTTCGCCAAGGAAGGCTCGCCCGCCTCCGGACGCGAGATTGTCTTCCTCGACACCCCCGGCCACGAAGCCTTTACCCGCATGAGAGCCCGCGGCGCCAAGGTCACCGACATTGTGGTTATCGTGGTCGCCGCCGACGACGGCGTCATGCCCCAGACCCTGGAGGCCATTGACCACGCCAAGGCCGCCGCTGTTCCCATCATCGTGGCCGTCAACAAGATCGATAAGCCCAACGCTAACGTCGATCGAGTCAAAAAGCAGCTCGCCGACCGCGGCCTCGTTCCCGAGGAGTGGGCCACCGCCGGCGAAGGCACTGTCTTCGTCGAAGTCTCCGCCAAAAAGCGACTCAAACTCGACCTGCTGCTGGAGATGATCTGCCTGGTCTCCGACCTCAAGGCCCCCAAAGCTACTCCCGGACGCAAGGCCGTCGGCTCGGTGCTCGAAGCCAAGCTCGACCGCGGACGCGGCGCCGTGGCCACCGTCCTCGTACAGGACGGAACCCTCCGCCTCAACGACTCCTACATCGTCGGCAACACCTTCGGCAAGGTTCGCGCCATGTTCGACGACCGCGGCCGCGCCATCGAAGTTGCCGGCCCTTCCACCCCCGTCGAAGTCCTCGGCCTCGAAGCCATGCCCGACGCCGGCGACACCTTCCTCGTCGTTGCCGACCGCGACAAGGCCAAGGGCATTGCCCAGTACCGCAAGATGAAGGAGCGCGACGCCCAGTTAGCCAAAAGTTCCCGCGTCTCGCTTGAAGGTTTGGCCGAGCAGATCCGCACCGCCGGCGTCAAAGACCTGCCCCTCATCATCAAGGGCGACGTCACCGGCTCCGTCGAGGTGCTTGCCGATTCGCTGGTCCTCATGTCCACCGAGAAGGTGCGCGTCAAGGTCATCCACTCCGGCGTCGGCTCCATCACCGAAAGCGACGTACTTCTGGCCACCGCCTCCAACGCCATCATCATCGGCTTCAACGTCCGCCCGGAGCGCAAGGCCGCCGAGCTGGCTCAGCAGGAAGCCGTCCAGATTCGCCTCCACTCCATCATCTACGAGTTGACGGACGAGATGCGACTGGCCATGCTGGGCATGTTGGAACCCGTCTTCAAGGAAAACTACATCGGCCGCGCCGAGGTGCTCAACATCTTCAGGATTCCCAAGATCGGCACCATCGCCGGCTGCCGCGTGCAGGACGGCGTCATCCGCCGCGACGCCGAAATCAAGGTCATGCGCGGCGCCGAGCAGCTCTTCAAGGGCAAAGTGGTCTCCCTCAAGCGCTTCAAGGATGACGCCCGCGAAGTCACCAACGGAATGGAGTGCGGCATCGGCCTCAGCGGCTTCAACGACCTCAAACCAGGAGACCTCATCGAAGCCTTCTCCACTGAGAAACTAGCCGCCGACCTCGGCGCACGCACCTCCGCCAAGGCATAACCTGACTTAACGGCAAGCGGCCAAGTCGCCCCCATAGGCTGACCTGGCCGCAATTGTCCGAGTCTTGATGATTGACGGCTACTTCTTTTTCTTTCCTGTTCCGCCCCACTGATAGAAGATTGAGCCCGATACATCCGCTACATTTGCGGTGATGATTTGGGTGCCATACGTGGAATGTTGCCGCTCATAGCGAAATTCAGGCCGAATACCCCAGTTCTTGCCGCAATAGACACTGGCGCCGCCGCCGAAGTTCACGTAGTAGCCGTTGGTAACCTGGACAGCGCTGGGGGGGCCGACCACACTCACGGTCATCCGGTAATAGCCGACGCCTACAATCGCGTAAGGAACGATCTTTTTTGAGGGCGAAAAGTTGAAGCGAGCCGCGCCGCCAGAAAGTTGAGAGTGCCACTTGTCCGTATTACCAGGAACAGCGACCAGGGGATCGAATTTGTACTCGCCCAGAGCTGTGATGTAGGGTGTCACGTTGTAGCCGCCCGACCCGCTGACAAAGTAATGGCTGGTGGGGAGGTAGCTATCCGAGGGAACAGCAGTCATGCTGGTGTAGTCATAACCGATTGTGCCGGCAACTTCACCCGTGCGAGCCAGAACCTGAGCCCGAACGGGCGCCGAAATTACTACGAGAAATAGGGCCGAGAGAGCAATTCCTGCAACTGCATTCTTGACAAATGTTTTCACGATTTTTGTCCTTTCGTTTTGGGTTAATGGAAGTCCCATTAGGCCATCCTGATTTTGTTCGGTCTGCGCCCTGCCACAAGCTCTGGAAGCAACATATTTCATGACGCAGCGGTGAGCAAACTTCCAATTAGCATAACAACATATCACTCTCCACTCAGCTGCGCAAGCCCCAAATAAAAGCGGCCAGATCGCCCCATGGGCTGACCTGGCCGCAATTGTTCAGATATTTACCGTTAACGGCTACTTCTTTTTCTTTCCTGTTCCGCCAAACTGGTAGAAGATCGAGCCCGATACATCCGATACATTTGCGTGGACGCTTATACCCGTGATAGTGACCTGTTGCCGCTCATAGCGAACCTCAGGCCGAATGCCCCAGTTCTTGCCGCAATAGACACTGGCGCCGCCGCCGAAATTCACGTAATAGCCGTTGTAAGAAAACGATGCGCCACCTGCACTCTCGGTAAACCGGTAATCGCCAACGCCTACTATCGCGTAGGGAACGATCTTTTTCGAGGGCGTAAAGTTGTAGCGAACCGCGCCGCCAAAAAGCTGAGCATGATATGTTACCGTGATCGGATCACTCAACGGATCGTATTTGTACTCGCCCAGAACTGAGATGGCGGGTGTCACGTTGTAGCCGCCCGAACCGCCATAAAAGTGATTGCTAGTGGGGGCGCCGCCTGACGGGGTAAAGCTAGTGTGGTCGTAGCCGACAGTGCCGGCAACTTCACCCGAGTGAGCCAGAACCTGCGCCCAAACGGGCGCCGACATAACGAGGAGAAACAGAACTGAGAGAAAAAGACCTGCCAATGCGTCCTTGACAAATGTTTTCACGATTTTTGTCCTTTCATTTTGGGTAACGGAAGTCCCATTAGGCCATCCTGTTTTTGTTTGGATTGCGCCCTGCCACAAGCTCTGGAAACAACATATTTCATGGCGCAGCGTCGAACAAACTCCCACTTAACATAAAAACGTATCACTCTTCACACAGCCGCACAAGCCTAAAATACAAGCGGCCAGATCAACCCAAAGGTTGACCTGGCCGTAATTGTCCGTGTTCTTAAACGGTTGATGGCTACTTCTTTTTCTTTCCTGTTCCGCCCCACTGATAGAAGACCCCTCCCGTTACTGCCACGGTATTGGCGTATTGGCTCGTGCCACCGACACCGAACTCTGTACGCACATAGCGAAACTCGGGCCGGACGCCCCAGTGCTTGCCCACGTAGTAGCTGGCGCCGCCGCCGACGGTGAAGTAGTAGCCGGTGAAAGTGGGTGACCCGGTCAATGTAAGTCTGTCGCCGCCAAAGGTCACGAGGCCGTAGGGAACAAGTTTCTTGTCGGGCGTCAAGTTGAAGCGCGCCCCGCCGCCGTAAATCTGGGCTTTTATTGTATCGCCCCCACTTGAATAGAGCGGCCCATAGGCCCACTCGCCTATAACCGTAACATGGGGAGTCACGTTGTAGCCGCCGTTAATGGTGTAGACGGCGTGATTGGCGGAGGGCAAGGTTATTAAGTCGTTTGACTCATGGATGAAACCGACGTTGCCCGCGATGTCACCCGAGTGAGCCAAAACCTGCGCCCGGGCGGGCGCCGACAAGACGAGGAGAAACAACGCTGCGATCCAAAGGCCTGAAATTGCGTTCTTGACAAATGTTTTCACGATTTTTTGTCCTTTCGTTTTCGGTTAGGGGAAGTCCAATTAGGCCATCCTGTTATTGTTTGGGCTGCACCCGGCCACCAGCTTTGGAATCAACAATGCCCATTGTGCAGCCACGAACAACCTACCAGTTAGTATAGCAACATATCAATTCCCACTCAACCAAAAATGAAAACGGCCAGATTAACCCATGGGCTGACCTGGCCGCAATTACCTGTGTTCTTAACCGTTGATAATTACTTCTTTTTCGTTCCTGTTCCGCCGAACTGATAGAAGAACGATACCGATACATCCGATACATTTGCGTGGACGTCAATGTCACTGGCGGAATTGACATGTTGCCGCTCCCATCGATACTCCGGCCGGATGCCCCAGTGCCTGGCCAGATAGCAACTGGCGCCGCCGCCAACTCCAGGTTGCGGATCTTACTTAACTACTGAATGATTTGCGACCGTTTGACCGATTTGTAGTGAGCTGCGCCTCTCCAGTGTCCGCAAATCCGGAAAGCTCCAGCTCACCATTTTGCCCAAAACCGGCAAACTGGAGCTTCACATTTACCAAATACCGATAATCTCCAGCTCACCACTTTTCAACGCGTTAACTGCGGTTTGGCCCAGCCGCCGCTTCCGGTTATAATGAAGACTCGGTATGCCGTCAGAGGCGAGTTTCTTCCTGTATCCCGGCTGCGCGAAACACCAAGGTTTGGAGCTAAGTCATGGCACAAGTATGCGATATCTGCGGGAAAGGCCCGCAATTCGGCAATAATATCTCTCATGCCCACAACATTACACGGCGGCGCTGGAGCGTGAATCTGCAGGCTGTCAAGGCTCTGGTCAACGGCCAGCCCAAGAAGCTCCGTGTCTGCGCCAGCTGCATCAAGAGCGGCAAGATAGCCAAAGCCTGACGCTGTCTAAATAGCTGTATCCAAGCACTTTATCCAGCGTGAACCCCGTCCTCATAGGGCGGGGTTTTGTTGTGTTTGCTTCCCACCCTTATCCAAACGCATCATTCAACGCGATAGTTGGGCGCCTCTCGCGTAATGATCACGTCGTGCACGTGGCTTTCGCGCAAACCGGCTCCGCTAATGCGCACAAACTGCGTTTTTTCCTGAAGGTCGCGAATAGTTGCGCAGCCCAGGTAGCCCATGCCGGAGCGCAGACCTCCAACCAGTTGAAAAACCATGGCTTCCAGCGGCCCGCGGTAGGGCACGCGCCCTTCGATTCCCTCGGGAACAAACTTGGCCAGGCGGTTCTGGCTGGCGCGCTCCCGCTGCACCACTCCCTCGCTGCCCAACTCAGCGCTGGCCATATCATCGGTGCTCTGGAAGTAGCGCTCGCCCGAGCCCTGGCTCATGGCGGTCAGCGATCCCATGCCGCGATAGCTCTTGAAGCTGCGGCCCTGGTAGAGGATGGTCTCGCCGGGGCTCTCGTCCACACCTGCAAACAACGACCCAATCATCACCGAACTGGCTCCGGCTGCGATGGCCTTGGTAATCTCGCCGGAATACTTGATGCCGCCATCGGCAATCACCGGAATTCCACGCTCGCGCGCGGCGCGCGCTGCTTCGGCAATGGCCGTAATCTGCGGCATTCCCGCGCCGGTAACCATGCGCGTGGTGCAAATCGAACCCGGCCCGATGCCGACCTTCACCGCGTCGGCGCCAGCGTCGATCAGTGCCAGCGCGCCCTCGTAGGTAGCCACGTTGCCGGCCAGCAGGCCCACGCCCGGAAACGCCTTCTTCACCTCGCGCACCGCCTCCAGCACGCGCGACGAGTGGCCATGCGCCGAGTCCACGGCCAGCACATCCACGCGCGCCCGAACCAGCTCCGCCGCCCGCTCCATAAAGTCGCCCGTCGCCCCAATGGCGCCGCCCACCCTCAGCCGGCCCTTCTCGTCCTTGCTGGCATTGGGATATTTCAGCTTCTTCTGGATGTCCTTGACCGTGATTAATCCTTTTAGGTTGTACTGGTCATCAACCACCAGCAGCTTCTCCACGCGATGCACATGCAGAATCTTCTCGGCCTCTTCCAGTGTGGTGCCCACGGGGACGGTGATCAAATCTTTTTTTGTCATCACGTCGCCCACCGGCACATCGGTGCGCGTCTCAAAACGCAGGTCGCGGTTGGTTAAAATTCCCACCAGCCGCTTGCCCTGCGTCACCGGCACGCCGGAGATTTTGTAACGCCTCATCACTTCCAGGGCGTCGCCGATCATCTGCTCCGGACCGATGGTCACCGGATCCACAATCATGCCGCTCTCCGAGCGTTTCACTTTGTCGATCTCGCCGGCCTGGTCAGGGATGGACAGATTGCGGTGCACAATGCCGATGCCGCCCTGCTGCGCCATGGCGATGGCCATGCGCGACTCGGTCACCGTATCCATGGCCGAGGAGAGGAGCGGGGTGTTCAGCGTAATCTCGCGGGTCAACTGGGTCTGCGTGTTGACCTGCATGGGCACAACGTCACTGTATGCGGGTACCAGCAACACGTCGTCGAAGGTGAGGGCTTCGGTCAAATTATTGGCAAGCATAATACTCCGATGCGCCAACTGGCCCAGAGAATTCAATCTCCGCGGCGGCACGCGCTTCATATTATTGTAACGGAGTGGGCTACCATTACCTTCCAGTAGCCTCACACCCCCACCGGAAACGGCTTGGGGCTGGATTCGTCTGTGTTGGCGACGGCGCCCGTCCGCCAGCGCTCAAAGCGGCCTTGCAGCAGGCTCATCAGGCCGGTGTACCAGTAGCCGATAACGAACAGAATCAAAAACGGCGCGGTAAAGTAATTCTCATTGGTGAAGGTGTAGAGAATAGCCATGAAGAAGTAGCCGCCAACCAGCAGCTCGATCCACGGAGCCAGCTTGAGCCGCTTGCGGTACTTGGCGGCCTGGGATTTTTCGCCCTTCTTGGCTACGCGGTACTTGGGGGTGCGCACAAAAGCGCTCTTGATTCCGAACAGCGCTTCCATCACCGCAACTGAGTTAGTGACGGTGAGGCCGATGCCCAGGGCCATCAGGAAGGGCAGATAGATGAAAGTCTTCATCCAGGTCTTAGGAAAGAGTTCGCGCTCCGCCATCATGTAAAAGAAGGCAATCGAAAAGGTGGATGCGGTAAAGAGCGGAAAGTCGAAGAGCAGCATCTGAAACCAGCCTTGGTAGAAGCGCACAATCATGGCCGGCATCAGGAACGCCGTCATAATGACCATCAGCGGGTAGCTCAGATTGGCAGTCAGATGGTAGACGGCTTCGACCTTGATGCGCCGTGGAACGTTCGACTTGAACATCATGGGCAGCACTTTGATGCTGGTCTGAATCAGCCCCTTAGCCCAGCGGGCCTGTTGCGTTTTGAAGGCGGTCATTTCGATGGGCAGCTCGGAAGGGCACTCGACCTCGGGCAGGTACTTGAACTTCCATCCGGCCAACTGCGAGCGGTAGCTAAGGTCGGTGTCTTCGGTGAGGGTGTCATGCTGCCATCCGCCGCCGTCACTGATAGCCTTGATGCGCCACATGCCGGCCGTGCCGTTGAAGTTGAAGTAGTCGCCGGATCGTACGCGGGCGCCGTGCTCGATGATGAAGTGGCCGTCGAGCAGGATGGCCTCGATCTGTGTCAGCATGCTGTAGTTGCGATTCATGTGCTGCCAGCGGGTCTGCACCATGCCGATCTCCGGCTCGGCAAAGTGGTGGATGACCTTCATAATCCAATCCGGCGGTGGCACAAAATCAGCGTCGAAGATGGCCACTAACTCGCCCTTGGCCACCTTCAAGCCTGCGTCCAGCGCCCCAGCCTTGTAGCCGTGGCGATTGGTGCGGTGAATGTAGGCGATGGGGTGGCCCAGCGCCGCATAGCGTGCCACAATGCCGGCGGCCACCTCCTGGGTCTCGTCGGTCGAGTCGTCCAGCACCTGGATCTCCAGCTTGTCGCGCGGGTATTCCATGGCGCAGACCGCCTCAATTAGCCGGTCGATGACGAATTGCTCGTTGAAGATGGGCAGTTGCACCGTCACTCTCGGCAGCTCCTTGAAGTGCCGGGGCGGGTTGGGATTGTAGTTCTTCTTGTATTTGAAATAGAGATAGCACAGGGTGTAACGGTGAACGCCATAAAACGACAGGATGATCATCACCGTGAAGTAGGGAATGAGCATTGTCAGGTCGAACCAGTTCCAGTGGTGGGTCACCTTGGAGAATGGATCGTAAAACAGCATCTGTATCTGGTGGCGCACGCTGAATTGCGGAGCGAAGAGCAGCAGCGCGGAGAGTCGCATGGGCAGCCCATGCAGCAGCTGGGCAGCGACATTCGAAGCGGTCTGGAGCGCGACAAACAGGACAGGCCTCCATGGTTTGGATACCGGCAATTGTAGACGATGAGGGCCAGCAAATGTTGGAACTAAGCGCCTAGTTGGGCGCGCCGGTGGTCTCCTCGGCGGTAAAGGTACATTCGCGACACTGGCAACAACGTCGCAAGTAATCCCAGGAGTAAATGCCGCCGGAGTGACCGTCTTGCCAGTTGAACTGGATGGCGTAGCGGCCTACAGCATGCGCACTGGCTGGCTTCGCAGGCGGAGTGTACATGGGCAGAGCGGTGGTCGGCCTGGGCTTGGGCTGGCCGGCTTTGCGGCCATCCGCCTTGCGCTCTTCGACGCAGGTGGCGCAGGGGCAGGCCTCGCGCAGCCACGCGAAGCTCCAGGCGCTGTGGTGGCCGTCGGCCCAATCGATCTCCATGCCCTTTCCCTCAGTAATAAGCACCCTGACCTTCTCCGGTGTGATGCTTATGCGGGGCAGAGGATGCTCGGCCTCGCTCTCCTGATTGTTGGGGGAAATGTGGATGCCTTCGTGGCTCATGGGTCCAGTTTACAGTGGACAGCTAACCGTTGTCGGCGGTTCACTGTTAGCTATCTGCTGTGAGCTGTTAGCTGGTTTACTGCTTCCAGAAAAACCATGCAGACATGAAGAGGCCTATGCAAATGACCAGTCCGCGGAGTATGGGCTGCGGAATGCGGCGGGCCCAGCGGGCAGACGAGTATCCGCCGATGGCGCAGGTGACCATGGCCAGCAGACAGTAGGGCCATACCACCTTGCCGCTCACCGCGAAGATGACGACAGCGATGCCGTTGGCCAGAGTGGTCGAAACCACCTTGAGGGCGTTGATCTCATGCAGGTCCCGGTAACCGAAGAGCGAGAGTACCGTGATAAGCAGAAAGCCGGCGCCGGCGCCGAAGTAGCCAATATAGAAACAGACCACCATGGTCGCCAGAAAGACTGGCAGACGGCGGGGCGAGTGGTGGGCATCAGCGAGATCGCCTTTGAGTCGAGCCAGCCAGCGTGAGACCGGACCGGTAAAGGCGAAGATGGAGGCGGAGATCAGTAGCAGCCAGGGCACCAGGTGCAGAAAGGTCATCTGCGGCGTGTGGAGCAGCACCAGGGCGCCGGTCGTGCCGCCGATTAGACCGGCCATGCCCATGGGCAAGGCAAGACGCAGATTCTTGCGGATATCGTCGCGATAAGCAGCCACCGAGGTGAGCTGACCAGGCCACAGAGCCACAGTGTTGGTGGCATTGGCCTGTACCGGCAGAATCCTCATGCTCAGCATCGCCGGAAAAGACAGAAACGAGCCGCCGCCGGCAACCGCATTCAGCACACCGGCCAGAAATGACGCAACGGTAAACCAGAGCCAGTGCCAGTCGATGAACGCGGGGGAGCCGGAGAAGTGCAGCATCTGATTTTTATTGTAAAAGGCGGCTTTCGGGTAATCGGATCAAACTAAAAAAACGTCGAAACTAAATGCCCGGCACGGTGTTTAATAAAGAAAGCTGTTGGCTCGCACGCACAATTCATGTCGAGCGTGACTGTCAGCGAGCCGGGAAACGAATTTCCTGAGAAAAGGAGGTACTAGTTCGATGAGCAAATTAATGCGTAGTTCTATGTACCCTGGGCTTTGGCTGGGTGTATTGCTCATGGGTACAATGATTTTCGCGACCGGATGCAGTTCGAGATATACGTTTTACCAGAGGGTCTATGTCACCAGTGGCCAAAGTGCCACCGTCTTCGAAGTCCCCAACAATAGCGGCAATCTCAATATCACCCCTGTCGCCAACCTCACCGGCGCATCGACAGGCCTCGATGCTCCCAATAGCATAACGTTTGACTTCAAAAACAACACCTACATCACCAACTTCAGTGGCAATAGCGTGACCATCTACTCCCCCGGATCGAATGGCAATGCTGCGCCGGTGGCAACCATCATCGGCACAAATACCGGGCTCGATGGGCCCAGCGGCATCGCGCTCGATTCCAAAAACAATATCTATGTAGCCAACTCCCTGGACAATACCATCACCATCTACGCGGCCGGATCTTCGGGGAACGCTACGCCTACAGGCACCATCGGAGGCTCGAACACCGGACTTGATTACCCCACCGGCCTCGCGATCGGCGGCTACGGTAAAACAGTCTACGTCGCCAACAAAGGGAATAACAGCATAGAAGTCTTCGACGGCGCCAGCCCCGGCAATGTCGCTCCCACCAACACCATCATCGGAGCGAACACCTTGCTTAATGGCCCCAACGCCCTAGTCCTGGACAACTCTTGCAATATCTTCGTAACCAACGGCAGCGGTAACAGCATAACCATCTATAGCCCCGGCACTACAGGCAATACCGCGCCCGTCGCCTCCATCAGCGGCTCGAGTACTGGACTGAATAACCCCAGCGGCATCGCAGTTGACCCCTATGGGGATATTTTCGTCGGCAACCAGACTGCCGTTGACATCTTCGCTCCTATTCCGGCCGGCGTCACAAACGTGGCTCCCGCCGCCACCATCAGCGGATCGAACACCGGACTAGGCACAGTTGTCGGCCTGGCACTGTAAAGAGGAACTGGCAAGAGAAGGATCTGTAAGCATAATGCAGATTGGAATTCCGAGTGGTTGCCGGGAGTCCGGCCCGGCAACCTGAGGAATTGAGTGTATCGAAACGGGAATATAAGTTCCGCGTGAAAATCTCATTCATTTCTGAGTGAATGACGAGCCGTTGCAGTCAGGCATTTCGGGTAGACTTTGAAAGTCGAGGATACCCATGAAGATACGTTGTGTACTGCTGGCCGTAATGGCCCTGCTGATGGACTGCGGCGTATCCGCACAAACTTCCGCACCGCCCCCAGCGCAATCTCCCGTGCAACCCTCCCTGCAGGCCTCCACACAACCATCCGCACCTACCTCCGCCAAGGCTGATCCATGGGCAGGAATTCGCTTTCTGCTCGGGTCGTGGGAGGCGAAGACCACCGGCGGTGTGGCTCAGGCGCAGGTATCCGCTGGTTACTCCTTCCGGCTGGAACTGCGCGACCACATAATCGCGCGCCACTCCAGAAGCAGCGCCTGTTCTGCCCCGGATGACTTCAATTGCCAGCACAGCGACCTTCTCTACATCTATCCCGCCAGCAACGGAGCTGCGCTAGAAGCCATCTACTTCGACAATGAAGGCCATGTTATTCACTATGGCGTCACCACACCCAGGCCCGGAACGGTGGTTTTCCTCTCCGATCCCGCACAACCTGGACCGCAATCCCGCTTGAGCTATACCTTCCTGGACGGAGTGATGAGCGGCCAGTTTGAGCTCAAAGTGCCGGGACAAACGGATTTCACCAGCTACCTGGAGTGGAGCGGGAAGCAGCAATAGCGGACTGGAATTGGGAAGAATCTGCATCAATTCAGGCACTAGACTTCTTTAAATGAATGATAATAAAGAGAATAAGAAATATTTTTATATATGAGTGCTATACACGCATATTATCTGAATCAGTTATGCTATACTTGCATCAGATTAATTGAGCGGCTGGAACTCAGGGATCCAGCCCACAATCTCAAAATTCATCAGGAGGTACACTCTAATGGCAATCACTCGTTGGGACCCTTTCCGGGAAGTCGTAGCACTGCAGAACCGCGTCAACTCTTTGTTCCGCGATCTGAACGAAGGAGATGACCCAGTGGCGGCAGCCAGCTTTGTGCCGGCTGTCGATATTTATGAGGACGCGCAGAAGGTGATGCTCAAGCTGGAGGTTCCGGGCGTCGACCAGAAGGACCTGGATGTGCGCGTGGAGAACCACACGCTCACCGTCAAGGGCGAGCGCAAGTTCGAGGCCGAGGAGAAGGAGCAGAACTTCCATCGCATCGAGCGGCGCTACGGCAGCTTCTATCGCGCCTTCACGCTGCCCACGTCCGTGGATACGGAGCACGTGGCCGCCAATTACAATGCTGGTGTGCTGAAGCTGGAGCTGAAAAAGAAGCCTGAGGCCCAGCCCAAGCAGATCGAAGTCAAGGTTGCGTAACAGCAGCAGACAGTTCACAGCGGACAGCTTACAGTCGTCAGCTTTTAACTGTTAGCTGTCTGCTGTTAGCTGAAAGCTGAGGATGAAATGGCTATTCGCTGGGAAAAACTGACCGTCAAATCGCAGCAGGCGATGGAGCAGGCACAGGCGCGGGCTGCAGAACTCGGCAACCCTGAGGTCCAGCCGGTCCATCTCCTGCTGGCGCTCATCGAGGACCGCGAGGGCGTGATTCCCGCCGTACTCGAGAAGATCGGCGTTCCCACCGAACGGTTGGAGCACGACCTTCATCGAATTGAGGAGAAACTGCCTCGCGTGGCCGGAGCGGCCGCGCAGCCGGGACTAAGCCAGGCGTTGCAGAAGGTTTTCGACCAGGCATTCCGCGAGGCCACCAACTTCAAGGACGAGTATGTTTCCACCGAGCACTTGCTGCTGGGTGTGGCGCACCAGAAGAACGATGCCGCGCGCGATGCGCTCGCCAGCGTAGGCGCGACGCACGATGCGATTCTGAAGGCGCTGACCGCCGTGCGCGGTTCGCAGCGTGTCACCGACCAAAACCCCGAAGGAAAGTTTCAGGCGCTGGAAAAGTACGCCAAGGATCTCACGGAGCTTGCGCGGCGCGGCAAGCTGGACCCGGTTATCGGCCGCGACGAGGAGATTCGCCGCGTAATTCAAGTGCTAAGCCGGCGCACTAAAAACAATCCCGTGCTGATCGGCGAGCCGGGCGTGGGCAAGACGGCCATCGTCGAGGGCCTTGCGCGGCGCATCGTCTCCGGCGACGTGCCGGAGAGCCTCAAGGACAAACGGGTAATCTCGCTCGACCTGGGCGCAATGCTGGCCGGAGCCAAGTATCGCGGCGAGTTCGAGGACCGGCTCAAGGCCGTACTCAAGGAGATTGAAGAATCAAAGGGCCAGGTCGTGCTCTTTATCGACGAGCTGCACACGCTGGTCGGCGCAGGAGCGGCCGAGGGCGCCATCGACGCCAGCAATATGCTCAAGCCGGCTCTGGCGCGTGGCGAACTTCGGGCCATCGGCGCAACCACGCTAAATGAGTACCGCAAATATATCGAGAAGGATGCGGCGCTGGAGCGGCGCTTCCAGATTGTCTATGTCGGCGAGCCGAACGTGGAGGACACGATCGCGATTTTGCGCGGTCTGAAAGATCGCTACGAGGCGCACCACAATGTGCGCATCAAGGATGCGGCGATTGTGGCCGCGGCGATGCTTTCGCATCGCTACATCAGCGACCGTTTTTTGCCCGACAAGGCCATCGATTTGGTGGATGAAGCCGCGGCTTCGCTGGCTATTCAGATTGGCTCCGTGCCCACGGAGATCGACCAACTGGAGCGCGAGGCCACTTCGCTGGAGATCGAGCGCGCCGCGCTGAAGCGCGAGACGGATTACAATAGCATCGAGCGGCGCAAGGAAGTCGATCGCGAAGTTGCCGCGCTGAAGGAGAAGATCACGGCGCTGCGCGCGCGATGGACGCGGGAGCGCGAGGCCATCAGCCGCGTAAGCGAAATCAAGAAACAGATCGAGGCGTTGCGCTTTGAGGCCGAGGAGCAGACGCGCAAGGGGCAACTGGACCGTGCCGCGCAGATTCAGTATGGCGAGCTGCCCAAGCTTGAAGCCGAATTGAAGAAGCTGAACGCCGCTCAGGATGGAGCGCAAAAAAACGGAGCCGTTGCGCGCCTGTTGAAGGAAGAGGTCGATGAGGAGGACATCGCCCGCATCGTGAGCAAGTGGACGGGGATTCCTGTCTCGCGCATGTTGGAAGGCGAAGTGAAGAAGCTCGTCGAAATGGAGCAGCGGCTCAAGGAACGTGTGATCGGCCAAGATGCGGCGCTAACCATTGTGGCCAACGCGATTCGGCGTTCACGCGCTGGCTTAAGCGATCCTCGGCGGCCGATTGGTTCGTTCATCTTTCTTGGGCCAACAGGCGTGGGCAAGACGGAAACCGCGCGCGCGCTGGCCGAGTTTCTCTTTGACGACGAACATTCGATGGTGCGCATCGACATGAGCGAGTACATGGAGAAGCACGCGGTAGCGCGGCTGATCGGCGCGCCACCGGGCTATGTCGGCTACGACGAAGGCGGACAGTTGACTGAGGCCGTGCGACGCAGGCCGTATGCGGTGATTCTCTTTGACGAGATCGAAAAGGCGCATCCGGATGTCTTCAACATTCTGCTGCAGATCATGGATGACGGCCGGCTGACCGACGCCAAGGGCCGGACGGTGGATTTCAAGAACACCGTGCTGATTATGACTTCGAACCTAGGCGCGTCGATGCTGATTACCGATGCGCTCAAGAGCGAGCACGACTTCGATATGGCTCGCGAATCGGTGATGCGCGTCTTGCGCGAGCACTTCCGACCGGAGTTTTTGAATCGCGTGGACGATATCGTAATCTTCCGTCCGTTGGGCGCGGCGCAGATGAGCAAGATTCTCGACCTGCGTCTTGCTGAGGTTAGCAAGCTGCTCGAGGAGCGTCAGATTTCGCTGGAGCTGACAGAGCCGGCGCGGCAACTGATTCTGGCTGCCGGTTCCGATGCGGCTTACGGTGCGCGTCCGCTGAAGCGCGCCTTGCAGCGCATGATTCAGGATCCGCTGGCCATCAAGATTCTCAACGGCGAAGTTCTGCACGGCGCGCACATGCGCATCGACGTGGACCGCAAGACAAACCAGTTGAAGTTTGAGCCGATGAGGCGCGAAGCGATGGCGTAGTGGCAGCGAGTTGGCGTGCGCTTCGCGCACATTAGCGAGTTAGCAAAAAGGCCCCCGAATTTGGGGCCTTTTCTGTTAGCGGGTTAGCGGGAATACCTCGGAGTGATGATTCGGGGAAATTTTACAGGCAAAAACCGGATTTTTCCGGTGATTTTCAGAGGCCAAATCTCACGATGTGGGAGATTTTGGGCTATGCGCTTTTCGCGCGGTGTTGATTTCAAATGAGTTAAAAATAATCTGCAAGGTTTCATGGGGGAATTTATACCCCATGGGGGTATAGGGGGAGGGTGTACCCCCTCAGGGTATGGACGGGGCACAGCCCTGACAGATCGAACCGGCACTGTGTACCCATTTCTTTCATTTCACCATTGTGCGCCAGAGGAAGATGATTATCTGCAAACTTGTACGGTAGGGCTGACATTTATTCCAAGTCAGAAAATTCAGACAATGTACACCCGGCGAATACAGAGATTATGTTGTTCCCAAAGCCCAAATCGGTTATATTTTGAGCGGGAGATTTGCATGATCGGTTTCATTCGGAAGGCCGATTTGCCGATACTCGTTATCGGCGTAATCATAGGTATTCCAATTACCGTCGGCGGTATGTTTGCGCTGCTCCATTTCTTTCCAGAAGCATCAGAGAACGTTGCCGTCTGCGTCGGCATCTGTCTTGTGGGCATCAGCTATTTGTCAGCTAACTACATTTGGCGCGCCATCAACAAACGAGACTGAAAGAGACTGCGAACCTCCGAAATTGCCTCTTCGGCATGAACAGATTATGTCACTCATTTAGCGGTTGCAGTGCTCTGCATTTCGGTCTTTTGCAGCACCTCGTGAATGATCATTTTCAAGTAAGTCTGATAGCGCAGACCGCGTTTTTCTGCCTGTACGCGGGCCTTGGCAATATCGTCGGGGTCGAGTCTGATCGTGGTGGAAGGCAAAGCGGCGCGCTTGGCTAGTGTGCCAATGCCAACTCGACCCTCAGCAGTAGCCTTTTTAAAGTCTTCGAGCAAGGCGTCTTCGTGCAACTCCCACCACGCGGCTTCTTCAGCTTCACTTGCGAACGTCATTTGTTTCAGTTCGTCCAACATTGCCATTCCTCTTCATCGACAAGAAATAACGCCGATAGTTCTTGTTTGCAGGCCAAGCTGTGACAACGCGAACCTTCTTGCCATGCATTGTCGTAACCACAACTAGAATTCGTCCGGTGTCGGTCTCTCCGATATGTGGCACTCGCTCCTCACCATTGCGAAGTTCACCTTCAAGATCGATAGGCCGGTTCAGAACGACTTGCTCGGCCTCGGATGGTGAAATTTGATGCTTTGCAAAATGCTCAATGTTCTCGTTATCCCAATCGAACTTAGGCTCAGGCATTCCTGTTTCTCCATTGGCGATGCGCCGATTTGTAGTTATCGCGTCTCGGCGCTTCCACCCAGGCAATGAACGCGTTCATTCCTGAGACCCAAGAAGCCTATCCCCTGGGAATTAACGGCTTGCGAAACAGGGCATTGCTTGAAGCTACACACGCTCCAAATAAATCGTAGCTACATTGTAGCTATTTGTCAACTACTGGCGTAGCTCCACCAGCGTAGCGCCCTGGCCGCCTTCGTTCTGGGGGGCTTCGGCGATGGCGGCGACGTGGGGGTGGGATTTGAGGAATTCGCGGACGCCTCGGCGGAGGATGCCTGCGCCGTGGCCGTGAATGACGCGGACTCCCGGCAGGCCGGCGAGGAAGGCGCGGTCAAGGTACTGTTCCAGCTCCTGGGTGGCCTCGTCCACGGTTCGGCCGATGAGGTTGATCTCCGCGCGCAATTCGTCAGTCGAGGCGCTGGTGACGGTGACGCGGACGTTCTTCTGCTTGCGGGCGGCGGCGAGCGGGTCGGCGCGCTTCCCATCCTGCTTAGGATCTCCACCAAAGGGCTGCGCCTCGCAGAGGTCGTCGCGTTTGACGCGCATCTTGATGGGGCCGAGGGCGACTTCGAAGAGGTCTTTCTCAATCTCGCGCTGCACGACGGCAATCTTGTTCATGGACTTGATGCGAACCTGGTCGCCGGCGGCGACGTGGCGCAAGATGTGCGGTTCTGCGTCGGCGTCGCCAACATCCGCACCGGTGCGGTGGGCGACGACGCTCTGGTTGAAGCTCTCCTGAAACTCGCGGCGCAGGCGGAGGATGCGGCGCTCGGCTTCCTTGGAGATTTTTTGCTGCCCAGCGCGATCCTCGATGGCGCGAACCGTCTCGCGCATCTGAAACTCGAAGTCCTTGAGCAGCGAGGCCAGCTTGGTTTCAAGCTCGCGGGTACGCTGGCGCAACTCAACATCGCCCTCACGCGCGAACCTGGCTCGCTCCTGGTTGAGCGCGTACTGCTCGACGCGGGCAGCCTTGCGGTCCGCTTCGAGTTGCGTGAGCTCGCTGTGCAGGCGGTCGAGGAAGCGTGCAATGTCTACCTGCTGCGATCCGAGGCGCTCGCGAGCAGCGGCGATGATGGCGGCGTTGAGGCCAAGGCGCTCGGCGGTTTGGATGCCGGCCGACGCGCCGGGAACGCCGAGCCGCAACTGGTAGTTGGGCACGAGCGTCACTTCGTCCACGCCGGCAGCGGCGTTGAGCACGCCGGGAGTGTTGGCGGCATAGACCTTGAGCGAGGTGTGATGCGTGGAGATGAGCGTCCAGGCTCCCGCTGTCAGGAAGTGGCTGGCGATGGCGACGGCCAGAGCGGAGCCTTCTTCGGGATCAGTGGAGGAACCGAGTTCGTCGAGCAAGACGAGAGACTTGCCGCCGGCGAGGCGAGAGAGACGGTCGAGATTGGTGATGTGCGCGGAAAAGGTGGAGAGTTCCGCTTCAATGGATTGCGCGTCGCCGATGTCGGCCAGAAAAGCGGTGAAGACGGGAAAGCTGGCTGCAGCGGCGGGGATGGGCTGGCCGGCCTGCGCCATCATGGCCAGCAAGGCCGTGGTCTTGAGGGTGACGGTTTTGCCGCCGGTGTTGGGGCCGCTAATGATGATCTGACGCTCAGAGGCGGTGAGTTCGAGTGTGAGCGGGACAATATGACCGCCGGTCAGGCGAAGATGACGTTCGAGCAGAGGATGGCGGGCGGCATCGAGGCGCAATAGATCGGGCGTGATGGCCGGGGCCACGCAGTTGTAGTCGCGGGCGAAGCGGGCGCGGGCCTGAAGGCTATCGACCGTAGCCAGGACGCGTGCGCCCTCAATCAGAGATTGAGCGTAGCCGCCCACCTGGCGTGTGAGCGCCATGAAAATGCGATGAATCTCTTCTTGTTCTTCCTCGATAAGCCGAACCAGTTCGTTATTCTGCTCGATGGTTTCGAGAGGCTCCAGGTAGATCGTCTGACCCGAGGAGCTGACGCCATGGACTACGCCGCTGATACGCCGCTTCAACTCCGCACGTACGGGAATGACGAAGCGCTCGCCGCGGATGGTGATGAGGTCTTCCTGCGTCGCGCCCTCCGAGGCGAGCTTGCGCAGGGTCGCGCGCAGTGATTCTTCGATCAGTTTTTTCTGGCGCTCCTGCTCGCGGCGGATGCGGCCCAGCTCGGGCGAGGCATTGTCGGCCAGCGAGCCGTCGGGTTGAATGGTGCGTTCGATGGACTCTGCCAACGGACGCATGCTTCCCGTAAGCGCTGACGAAAGCTGGACTAGACCGAGCAGCTTACCCGCCAGCCGCGCCGGGGGCGATTGCAGGAGCGTTTGCCATGAGGCTACGTCGTTGGCCAGGCGGGCAATGGCTTGCAGTTCGACAGCTTCGAGGGCCGCACCGGAAATCTGCGCTTTCGCGACGTGCGGCGTGGGATCGAAGAGGCCGCCAACGGGGATGGAGGTCTGCTCTTCGAGCAGCAAGCGAAGCTCACCGGTAAGCTGATGCTGGCTTGCAATCCATTCCTCATCGGTGGAGGGTTTCAGGTCGAGAATAGCCTGGCGGCCAACTGGAGACGCGGCGAAAGAAGAACAAAGCGCGAGCAGCGCCTCCCACTCGAGTGCGGCAAAGTCGGCGTCTATGACCGGCGACGGGATGGGATCGAGCAGAGGCATGGTTTTTCGGCGCTGAAACTATCTTAGCGGTCCGGGGGTGGTCCCTTGGGGACTGAGCCTACTCAGGCCCCGGAGCCGTGAGCCTTACGACAGGCTCAGAGCAGGCTCGGGACGAGGCCGCCCGGGGGCCGCAAACTCTCTTCGTCCGCAGTCAAAAAAAACACTTGACAACAATAGTACGTTACGTAATAATACGAATCATACTATGAGAGACGACTCCCTTCTCGGCTTCACGCTCCTGGGCCTGGTTCACCAGCAGCCCATGTCCGGCTACGACCTGCGCAAGATGTTCGCGTCCACGGCGTGGGGCACCTTTAGCGACAGTCCGGGCGCGATCTATCCCGCGTTGCGCAGGCTGGAGGCGCGCGGGCTGGTACGTGGTACGGTGGTGGAGTCATCGAGCCTGCGAAGACGGCGAGTCTTCCGGATCACACCCAAAGGCCTGGCGGCCTTCAAGGCATGGCTGATAAAGCCCATCACACAGGACGACGTGATTCGCCGCATCTACGACCTGATGGTGCGCTTCTCTTTCATGGACCAGGCGTTGGGCGAAGAACGAACGGCGGAGTTCCTGGGCGAGTTTGCCGGGGAGATGGCCGCCTATATTCCCAGTCTCCAGCAGTACCTTGAATCCCACGCGAGTGAGATGACGCTCTCCAGCCAGCTGGCCCTGGAGTGCGGTATCCAGGAGTACGAATCACGGCTCCGCTGGGCCAGAAGAGCCATTTCACATTACCAACCTAAACGGAGGAAACAGGTATGAATCTCAATTTACGAATCGGGCTTTATTGTCTTCTGGGCGGGCTGTGCTTCACGATCTCCGCCCTGGGTGCGGGCCACTTCTGGCTGTGGTGGCTAAGCGGCGTATTGACGGTGGCGGCATTCGTGCCTATGGTGCGCTACGGACCTCGCCATCCACTGGCGCAGTTTGGGGCTATCGCCCTTGCGATGATAGTGGTGGGGCTGGTATGCACGCTTTCCGAGGGCGTGCTCTTCTATCCGGAACTGAAGGCGCAGATACGGATCGACCTGATCGGCGGCACGGTGTCGTATCTTATTGCGGCTGCCGTGCTGGTGGCGCTGGCGAAAGTGTTGAAGCTGGCGGAGCCCGCCGAGCAGGCTGTTCCGCATCGCCCGGTGTGGATCGCGATTCCGATGGTCTTGCTGGCAGGCCTTTCCTACGTGGTCTACTACCAGATCTTCGGTGTTATTACCTACCACTACTTCACTCAGCAGTATTATCAACAATCCGTGGCAGCGCACATAGTGCCGCTGGGTTATTGGTTCTGGGTCTACCAGTGGGGACGGGGCACGCTGATGACATTGGCCGTGCTACCGATGATTTACACGCTGCGGCTGCCGCGCTGGAAGGCGGCGCTGGCCGTGGGCGTGCTGGTGTGGATCGCCGGGGGAGCCGCTGCCCTGCTGGTGCCAAACGGGATGATGGTCGCAGAGCAGCGCTACATTCACATCGTGGAGATCATGACGCAAAACGTATCGCTCGGGATCACGGCTGTGTTTCTTCTTCTGCCCAGGGCGGCGAAGATGGCAACAGCGATGCGAGCAGTTCCGACGGCGTAAGGGATGACGAAGGGCGTCTGTCTTGTTGAATTCAGTTCGAGTGGGCGCAGGTTTCAGTTCGCCCTCCCAGCGGGCAACAACGGCCGCGGCCATGCAGTTACCGATGACGTTCAGAGCCGTGCGTCCCATATTCATCAGCGTATCTACGCCGAGCAGCATCAGCACATCGGTGGCGGGGATTGGAAACGAATTGGCTGTCGCGAGCGGGATTACGAGCACGGCAAACAACTTCTATCTAACTCTGATGCGATTCGCTGGCTGCGGCGGCGGGCGTGGCCGCGACGGCGGGGCAGGCCGCTCCGCAGCTTCCGCCACAGGGCGTCTTGATCTCGGCTGGTGTGGGCTCTGAGGCGGGCGCACTGCTCTTGTTCGCATAGTCGTTCACATAAAAGCCTCCGCCTTTGAACTTAAGGCCCGGCGCGGTAAGCGGGCGCTCCAGAGCGCCCCCGCATTTGGGACAGTCACGCTCTGGCTTGGAACGGAAGCGCTGAATTTTTTCAAAATGGTGGCCACATTGGGTACAGCGATAGGCATATAAAGGCAAGGCTATTACCTCTCGGGGACGAATTCACACACTACTCCTATTGTATCGGCAGGGCGGCAATTATCTGCAACCACCTTCGGTGGGGCAGACGGCGCTTGCGCGCCATGGGGTTCGTTGACTTCACCCTAGTTCACCCCAACGACCAAGACCTGTCGTTGGGGACACCGAAGCCGCAAAGAAACATAACGCAGGTTCTTCGACTCCACTGCGCTCCGCTCAAGATGACAGTGGCGAAGGTAGAGCAATCAGCGCGCGGATTTCAATGTACTGCAATCAGAACGGATGCCGAGTGGTTCTCCCATTCCAGAGTGAGCTTGCCGGTTGTGCCGCCGAGAGCTTCAAGCGTGTACTTCAGATTCTCGACCGTCACAAGCGGCTTGCTCATAGTCATTTTCACCCGGCCCAAATCCTGCGCCTTGTCGTACATGGTGCCCCACTGGCCGGTTTGCTTGTTCACGATCAGCACCCAGTGGTCGGGGTCGGAGATATCGACGTACAGGGTGTATTTTCCGGCGGGAATTTTGAGCCCCCCGGCAGTGATGCCCCCGTCGTTCTCCAGCCTGGTCGCGGCATTGGCGCCTGCTCGCCAAACCGGATAGGTGGGATCGTGGCTGATGAGGCCGCCCTTGCCGAAGATCTGGCCGGCGCGGCCCTTGACGCCGGGCGAGTTGTAGTTGATGGTGATGGTCTTGCCTGCGATGGTCACGGATGCAGTGGCCGGCGGACTCTTCGGCGGGGCTTTCGGTAGCCCGGGCATCATGGCTGTCTGGGCGGTTAGAGCGGCGGTGACGAACAGAAGGCTCGCACAGGCTAAAAGACTCTTCATGGTGGTTTTCTCCTCCGGGCAGCGCGGATTTGGATGGACTGCCCCAACGGAACGATTGTCGCACCGGAAGGCCTGATTGGGGAAACCGGAGCGGGAGAACGGTGACATGTTGGCAGAATTTCAGATCCAAAAGCGGGACTCTTCGACTTCGCTCAGTGCAGGCTTTGGAGCACCCAAACCCTGCGAAAAACGGACTTTCCAGGCGATTTCCAGAGGCCAAATCTCAAGATGCGGGAGAATTTTTACTGGACGTTTTTCAGCCGGTGTTGATTTCAAACGAGTTAAAAATAATCTGCAAAGATTCAGGGGGAATTTATACCCCAGGGGGGTATAGGGGGGAGGGGGGTGCCCCTCAGTTGTCAGATGTCAGTTGTCAGTGATCAGTGGTCAGTATCAGCCCGAGAGCGTGTGACTTGTTCATGCTTCTATTGTGCACCGATGGAGGGTAATTTTCTGCAAGCCACCTGCGGTGGGGCAGGCGGCCTTCGGCTAAGTGGATTGGAAGAGTGCGATCATACACTGGTCTGAGAAACCGGACCAGAGCACACGGAATACACGGCGATCCGGTTATGTCATTTGGAAAGGAATTTTTGAGATAGAGACCAAGTCGGGTGGGTAACCCTTCTGACGCAGAAGGGTATCAACACTCGTACGGCTGATTTCACGGTGACGACAAGGACCGACTATCACTTTGGCGATAGGCAACCGATACGGTCCTGACGGATTCCGCATGGGTGGACTGAGCGGCAAGTGGCGCGAGATCAGACTACCCTTCTGGATGAATTTGAGTTTAGCGAGCTCGCCTGGACCGATGCTTTTTACAATCCGGCATTCACGCTCTTTGGAAAAAGATGGATCTTTGATCAACGGCGCAACCATTGTGATTGCCCTATCCCAGGCCTCTAGGAATTCTTCACCCCATTTCGCTTCGTCGACCGGCGTATACTTCGTGAGTCCCTCGCGAAAGAATCGGACGGTTGCTTCGGCAGCCTTTTGAGCCAGCGAACGATGTAGGTTTTCGTCGTAACATATTCGGACTAACATACTGTATTCGCATCCCCAAAGGTCTCCAGCTTTGAAGCCGATTGCGTAGCCATTTTCCCCGCCCCCATATGCCCGCCACTGACTCAAGTCATTTTCTTCCTCGCTAAAACACGCCACAAACTGGTGAGTCACTGCTTGAGCCGGGTAATCCGGGTTCTCGGCAAAATAGTTGAGTGCACCGTCAATGAACGCCTGCGCGGCCGAATCATTTTCGAATTTGCTCCGTAGGGACGCAAGGGCTGCTCTGAAGAGTCCGGAGCTGTAACGAAATTCAGACGTGTCGTTGAGGCAAGAGATATGGGTGGAAAAAATGCTTGCCGTCTCGATGATCCCAAGTAGGCCGTGTCCGTTCGTGTAGTGCCAGAGGATGGTTTCTGGCGGGATAGCAATGGACTTCAGGTCACCCGTGAGCTCACCGGAGAATGCGAAATAACGCTTGGTTTCTTCTTCGGGGATTGGCATACACCTGATGGTAGCGCCGAGGAGAATTTTCCGCTAGGCAAATAATCCACTCCTACCCGAACGCGAAAAGCGCGACCGAAGTCCGCATTCTCCGTTACTGGATTGAGTTGGTTTACGCCTTGGCTGGAGTGGCTGCAGCCAATCTCTCTTTGATGAGTTCGTGGCCGCGAGTCAGTAGTTCTTCGAGCGGCAGCTTGCCCGCGTCTACTTCGGCGAGGAGATCGCGCTGGGCGGCGTACTCCTTGTTCTGGATGCCAGCTTTGGATTGCAACATACGCCAGGCCTTGCGGCGCTCCACGCAGAACATGACTAACTGGCGACTTATAGCGTAGTAGGTTGTCTTGCCGGCGTCTTCGACGGTGATGTAGGTGCCGAAGTCGGGGATGAATGCGCGGTGGCCGGGCGTGAGATAGCGGCGGTAGACGACATCCTGTTGAGTGATGCGGACCAGCATGTTATCGAGCGGAATGAGCTTGGCCGCGGCTTCGGGCTTGAGCTTCTTCAGGTGGTTGCGGAAGCGGGCCTCGGTGACGCACCAGTGGGCGACGGTGTAGTGGGAGGTTTTGCCGGTGACTTTGTCTTTGGTCTCGTACCAATCGAGATCGATGGAGGGATTGCCCTTGATGTCAAGAGCCTCCTGATAAGTTTCGCCGAGGCGGGGGTTGAAGACAAACTCCGGCACGCCGCGCGAGTCGCGCACGCGTTGAGCCTGGATGAGCGCCATGTCGTCGGCTACGCCGTGCTCCGGCTGGCAGGTGGTGAAGGCCTGTATAAACATTGTCCCGCGATACTCCAAACCGTCGAGGATGGCGCGGTAGAGCTTGGGAGCGTTGGCCATGGAGACCTGCGCGACGAAAGGCGATCCGTGACCGGCGAGGAAGGTCTCAGCGACGGTCTTCTTCTCGGTGTTCTTACCCTGAGAGGCTGCGCCAAAGGTGTTCATGTCGTTGCCGCCAAGCATGGGCGTGGAATCGGAGTTCTGGCCGCCGGTGTTGGAGTAGACTTGCGTGTCGAGCATCAGCACCTTGACGTTGGGGCGATTTTGCAGCATGACCTTGGAGACATTCTGGTATCCGATGTCGCCCATGCCGCCGTCGCCGCCGACGGCCCAGACCTTGGGCAGTTCGACAACTTCCTGATCGGTCATGAGCGCGTCGGTGAAGTGGCTGAGGTGATAATACTCCTGCGCGTCGATGATCTTCTCGTCGCGTGTGAGGAGGATGTCGGCGAGGCGCTCGGGAATGACGGAGCGACGGGCATGATCGACGATGAAGCTTTCGCCCATCAGCCAGCCCACGGTGACGCCGTCCTGGAAGAGCGAGTTCATCCACGGGTAGGGGTGAGGATTGTTGGGCGCGGTTGAGCCGTAGACGGTGTTGCAGCCGGTGTGAGCGGCCATGGCCATGACGCTCATGCCGTTGGCCAGGCGGCCATCGACGGCTTGCAGATTTTTGTGGTTGAAGGCCTCGGTGAGCAGGACGGCTGCAATGGCCTCGACCAGCTGGGCGTCGCTGATGGTGCCGTTGTCAGCTTCGTAGGCAGCGATGCGCGCGCGTGTATCGGTTTCATCTTCACCGCCCAGGCCGAGAATCAGGTGCGCGATGGCCTGGCGGAACAGATTATATTCGGCCTGGTTGCGCGCCTTGAGTGCGGCCAGCCGAGCAACACCGCGTGTTTCCAGCTCGCCGGCCTTGGCCAGGAAGCGATCGCTCTTGGCGTGGAAGACGGGACGCATATAGGCCTCTGTGACCGCTGCGATGGAGCGCAGAACACTCTTTTCTCCGCAGCCTGCGCAGGCGCCATCGCCTGAAACCAGCGCATCGTAGGTGGAGCGAACCATCAACATATTTCGCAGGGTCGCGGTCTTGGAGTCCGCAGGATTGGCGGCGTTGAAGAGGCCGAGAAACTTCTGCGAGGTGTCGGGCAGCAGGTCAAGGAAGCCGGTGCCGGTCATGTGCATGGCGTTGACCTCCTCGGTCTCCGCGACCATTTTGAGGGCCTGATGGTCGCCGCAGGCCGTTACACAGGCCGCGCATCCCTTGCAGAGATCGGAAACAAAAATCGAAAAGATGCCGCCTGTGCCGGGAGTTTTGCGCTCCGGTGACGAGAAGATGGCGTTCACCTTCTGGTAGGCCATAGGAACTTTGTCGAGAATGGCAAAGAATTGCTGCTTGGTGGCGGCGGAGAAACCATCCACCGATTCGGTGACTTCGCGGAGGATGGTGGGCAGCGGAGTGCCAGTCTTTGTCTCGGCTGTCATGCGCTGACGGGTTTGTTTCTCGATTTCAGGCAATGCGGCCAGGAGCTGGGCGCGCTCTTTCGCATCGGCTACGTAGTAGGAGACGGCGGTGCGCAGCAGCGTGCTAAGGTCCTGCGCGGTGTTGGGAAGAGCGGTGTCTGGGCAAACCGAGATGCACTCCATGCACTGAGTGCAGTTTTCGGGGATGAAGAGCGGGGTCTCGCGGCGGGCCACATATTTTGACGCGGTGTCGCCGGTGGCTGCGGCGATCATGCCCATGGCCGCGAGCGGCGTGGAGGGCTGGTTGTATCCAAAGTGCGCGCGGAACTCTGCGTCGAAGGCGGCGACGCTGGCCAGCGGCGCGCGCTTGGCCTGACCGGCGGGCAACGCATGAGAACGGCAACCAGAGCCACAAGCGCCGTCGGCGGTAGCGAGTTCGAGAATCGGCATCAGTGCATGGCCGCGCAGGCTGGAGTGGTCGGCTGCCGTGAGCGCGCCGATCTTGATCTCCTTCACCTGCTCGTAGCCCTGCATCATGACTTCCATGTTGGACTCGACGACCGCCTCGCCCAGCTTGCCAAACTTGCTGACATATTGCTTGCGAACCACGTCGCGATACTGTTCCTGCGTGATGCCGAACTCGTTCAGCAGTGTGCTGACGCGGAAGAACGCGCCCAGAAAGGCGTTGCCCTGCATGCGCAGTTGCAGGTCGCCGCGGTCGGTGGCCTTTTTGGCGATTTCGAAACCGGGAAGGGTGAAGACGCGAATCTTTTTTTCGATGATCTGCTTGCGCGCCCAGAGCGGCAACTGCTCCCATGCCTGTTCGCCTTGCTGATCCGACTCCCAAACCAGCGAGCCGCCCTCGGCCATTCCGTCCAGCGGATTGGTATGCGTGAAGGCCTTGGGGTCGCAACATAAAACCACCGTCACGTGGCGTAGGTCGCAGTTGACGCGGATGCGCTCCTTGGCGGCGACCATAAAGTACGCGGTCGGCGCGCCTTTTTTTTCCGAGCCGTACTTAGGGTTGGCGCTGACGTGGATGACTTCCTTGGGATTGCCGAGGTTGTCGCGCTCCCCATCGCGTTCAAAGATCAGATCGTTGAGGTCGCCCAGGATGGCGCCCAGGTTTTTTCCTGTGGTGATGGCGCCCCAACCGCCGATGGAGTGGAAGCGCACGGCGACCGCTCCTTCGGGCAACAGCGACGGAGTCTCGCCGGCGATGACGGCGTAAGGATGGTCGACACCGAGAACGAAGAAGTTCACGCCGTCAGCGGCGCGCTTGCCATCCTTGCGCGCGCGGTTGGTGGTGGCAAACTCATACGCTCCGATAATGTGTTCGGGGCGAAAGTCGCGCGAGCCGAGGCCATAACTGCCGCCGTAAATCTTCGGAACTTCAGCGAGCTTGAGCGTGGGCAGCCCCGCAATGCTCTGCACCGCCTTCGACAGCGCGGTGCGAATGTCGCGTCCCAGTGGATTGTCGCCGGAGAGAGCTTCATCGGTCCGCTCCAGGATAATGACGTTCTTCTTGCCTTTGAGCACGGCAATGATGGCGGCCTCCGGGAAGGGGCGAATCACGTTGACGTGAATGGAGCCAACGCTCGCTTTGCGCGTTTGGCGCAGGTAATCGACTGCGGCCTCGATGTTTTCAGCCGCTGATCCGAGGGAGACAAAGACCGTCTCGGCGTCCTCCGTTTTGTACTGGCTGATAAGTCCGTAGTTCCGGCCTGTCAGCTCGGCGAATTGCTCGTAAGCGTCTTCGAGGAACTTGAGAATTGGTTCGGCGAAGTTATTTCTCCGTGCCACGACGCCGTTCATGTAGTGTTCCTGATTCTGCACCGGGCCAAGCAGAACAGGGCTCGTCAGGTCAATCATCTTGGGCACGCGGCGGCGGGTGGGTCCGAACAGAGTGCGCTGCGCCTCGGTGGGGCAGTCGATAATGTCATCGGGAGCGCCGAGATACTCACGGATCAGTCCGGACTCGTGCTTGTAGAAGGTGCGTTCCAGATGCGTGGTCAGGAAGCCGTCCATGATGTTCATGCCGGGGGTCAGCGAGAGTTCGGTCACGCGGCGCAGGATGAGCGCCTGGTCCGCGGCCTGCTGTGCGTCTTTTCCGAAGAGCATGATCCAGCCGGTGTCCAGCGCGCCATAAATGTCATCGTGGCCGCAATGCACGTTGAGCGCCTGCTTAGTCAGTGCGCGCGCGCCCACTTCCAGCACCATGGTCGAGGCTTTGCCGGGAGCGTGATAATACTGTTCCACGCCATAAACCACGCCCTGGCCGGAGGTGAAGTTCACCACGCGCTTGCCGCAAACGGAATGAGCGATGGCGCCGCCCTGGGCCGCATGCTCGCCCTCGGTTTCGATGGCGATGGTGTTCTGCCCGAAGACATTCAGATGGCCTTCAGCGTATGCCTGCTGGAATAGCTCGCCGCCCTCCGTGGAAGGCGTAATCGGATAAAAGACGCCGGCGTCGGCGATGCGCGTCTCGGTGTGGTACGAGACAAGCTGATTTCCATTAGCAGTAACCCGAATGCCGGGAAAGCGAGCAGCAGTGGTCATGAATCCCTCTCTGTAATTTCAGTTCTTGTGACGTCAATCTCTTCTGTGCGCGGTAGGAGGCCGGCTCAGGGGACGGGCTCCGGGCAGGGTGATCTCCAAAGGCTACACAGCGGACCCGCAGTCCGCTGGGGAAAGCAGCCTAATCTCTAGTATGCACTCTAAGTGGGGTGACGATGTACCGCATTATGATATAGCGTCTTTCTATAGCGTATGGATTCCTTCCGCTCGTTCTTGAACCAATAGAGGATAGAGGAGATAGCAGGCTTTACCATGACGGAGAGGACTTCTTTGCGATGAACTCAGTTTTGAAGTTGCGTACCGTTCGTTTTGCCTGTCTGGCCCTCCTTGCCGCCGTCACTCTGCTTGCGGGCCGTGCCAAATCCCAGACTGCCGCTCAGACCGCCCAGATTGCCGCCGCGCTGCCCGCCGAGTCGAGGGCGGTGATCGACCGGCTCTCCAGTCTGCGCGAGCTGCCCGATGGAGCCTGGAAGCTCCATGCCGGCGATTTGGCACATGGCGAAGCCGTAAACGTCGATGAGAGCGATTGGCAGCCCATCGCCACAGGCGCGAAGGCGCCGAAGGATGCGGTCTGGTTTCGCCAGACCTACCAGGTTCCTGCCACGCTGAACGGCTATGACCTGAGCGGGGCGCGCATCTGGTTTCAGTTCCACGCCGAAGCCAATGGCCCCATGCCTGAGATTCTCTACTTTAACGGCCGGCGCGTGGCCATGGGCGACGACCTTGAGCCGGTAGTGCTGTTTGACAATGCCAAACCCGGCGACAGGGTGACGGTAGCCGTCAAGCTGCTGCACACGGTGGACGACAAGAATTTCCGTGGCGCAACTCTGAAGATCGACTTCCCGGAGAACCGCCCCAATCCTGAAGACCTGCGCGAGGAGTTTTTGTCAGCGGCGCTGCTCCTGCCCAGCCTTGCGCCCGGCGATACCGGGAAGATGGACACGCTGAACGCGGCGATCCGCGCAGTCGATATTGCGGCGCTTGACCACGCACAGTCGGACAGTTCGATCACCCGATCAGAATCGCAGTTCGAATTCGACACATCGCTCAAGGCAGCACATGTCCGTCTCGAAGCACTCAAGCCGCTTCTGCAACAGGCGACCTATCACCTCACCGGCAACTCGCACATCGACGCCGCCTGGCTGTGGCCGTGGACGGAGACGGTGGACGTGGTGAAGCACACATTCGGGACGGCACTGCAGTTGATGTACGAGTATCCCGATTACACCTTTACGCAGTCGGCCGCGGCCTACAACGAGTGGATGGCCGACAAGTATCCCGACATGAACGCGGAGATCGCGCGGCGCATCAAGGAGGGCCGCTGGGAGATTGTGGGCGGAATGTGGGTCGAGCCAGACCTGAACATGCCCGACGGCGAGTCGCTGGTGCGGCAGTTGCTGGTGGGCAAGCGCTGGTACAAGCAGGCGTACGGCGTGGACGTGCGCATCGGCTGGAATCCGGACAGCTTTGGTTACACGTGGCAGTTGCCGCAAATCTACAAAAAGAGCGGCATCGATTATTTTGTGACGCAGAAGATGGCCTGGAACGACACCAACCAGTTGCCCTTCAAGCTGTTCTGGTGGGAGTCGCCGGATGGGTCGAAGGTGCTGACTTACTTCCCGCACGACTATGGCAACAACAACCTGAACCCGGTGCGGCTGGCGCACGACTTTACTATTGCGCGGAAGCAGGCGACGGGGCTGACGGAGATGATGGACCTCTACGGCATCGGCGACCACGGCGGCGGACCGACACGCGCGATTCTGGACGAGGGCGTTCACTGGGAGCAACCAGGACACGTGACGCCGAAGTTCGAGTTCGGCACGGCGCAAAGCTACTTCTCTTCGATTGAGAAGCAAATTGCGCCCGACAGCCCGGAGTGGAATTATCAATCGATTGCCAAAGGCTATACGCCTCCGCCGGCAATTCCCGGCAAGGTGAACATTCCGACGTGGAAGAGCGAGCTGTACTTCGAGTACCATCGCGGCGTGATGACCACCCAGGCCAATCACAAGCGCAATATGCGCGAGGCTGAGGTCGAGGCGCTCAATGCGGAAAAGTGGTCGTCGCTTGCGTGGGTCCTGGCCGGACGGGCGTACCCTTCCCAGGAGTTGACGGAGGATTGGAAGAAGGCGCTTTTCAATCAATTTCATGATCTGGCGGCAGGGTCGGGAATTGGTGTCATCTATAAGGACGCGCAGAAGGACTACGATGTGGTGCGCTGGTCGACGAATGAGATTGATGCTAAAGCGCTAGAAACGGTAATGCAAGACATCGATACGCGCATCAAATTAGCAAAACACTCGCCGAATCGTACCGAAATTCCGCAAAATGTGAAACGTGCTTTGAAGACAGAAAACCTTAACAAGTTTGATGGAATGACGAAGCCGCAGAGTCAGGCATTGGTCATTTTCAATCCTCTAGGCTGGGAACGATCTGGAACAGTCGTAGTACCTATCCCAGGATATCCGGAGGGCTTCACTCTGGATGATCCAATCAATGGATTTCACACAATCAGCTACCACCTGCGTCATGTTGGCGAGTTCGACCCTAGAACCGGCAAATATGATGATGACACTTACTTGATCCCTGTTTCAGATGTTCCCGCAATTGGTTACAAGACACTCCGCATTACCGCAGGCTGTGATGAAGCTATCTGCCACATATTTAATGATGTTACACACTCTTATAGCGATGATTTTGAACCAAAACCAACCTATCACGCAGTAACAATTGAGAACAATCACCTAATAGTGAAGGTTGATCAGGATACTGGATGTATTCGTAGCATCATAGAAATTAAAACCGGTTTCAATTCGATTGCATCGGGTAGTTGTGCAAATCAACTTCAATTCTTCAATGACACACCGAAAGACTACGACGCATGGAATATCGATCCGGGAACTTTGGACCAGCCTCCAATATCAACGCCGACCTTAGATTCGATAGTAACTTCCACTATTGATGATGATGTGGAAACAATTTTGATTAAGTCCCATTGGCAAAATTCAAAGTTTGTTCAAACGATTCGGCTGGAAGGCGACATTGTCGACATCGACAACGAGATCGACTGGCACGAGTCGCATGTTCTACTCAAAGCGGCCTTTCCGCTGGCGGCTTCGGGGCCGTTTGCCACTTACGAGATTCCTTACGGAACCATCGAACGGCCCACTACGCGCAACAACAGTTGGGAGCAGGCGCAGTTCGAGGTTCCTGCGATGCGCTGGGCCGACCTCTCCGGCCCCGGCGCGGACGGCAAGATTCACGGCCTGAGCATTCTCAATCAAAATAAGTACGGCTACGATGCCGTGGGCAATGTGCTACGGCTAACGCTGCTGCGCTCGCCCAAATGGCCCGACGCCGAGGCTGACATGGGCCATCACCACTTCCACTACGCGCTCTATCCGCACGCCGGAACGTGGAAGGATGCGCTTACCGTGCGCCACGGCTACGAGTACAACTACCCGCTCACCGCCGTCGTCACCACGGCGCATCCCGGAACTTTGCCCGCCTCGCATTCCTTCGCCTCGGTCGAGCCGGATAATGTGGTGCTGACCGCAGTGAAGAAAGCGGAGGACGCGAACGGCCTAATTTTCCGCGTCTACGAGTGGGCGGGCAAAGAGACGACAGCCGAGTTCCATGTGCCGCCGGGAGCGACGGGCGCCACCGTGACCAACCTGATGGAGACGCCAGAGGGCAGCCCCCTGCCCGTGGTTGGCGATGTGGTGAGGGCACCGATTCACCCTTATGAGATTTTGACTATCCGCGTTGATTACCCGGCCACCTGCGGTGGGGCCAACTGCCTTCGGCCCGTCCAATGATAGTTTCAAGGAACATTTTGATTCATCTTGCCGTATAACAGGATGGAGGGCGATTGCCATGTTTCTCAACACGACGCGAACAGCAGCAACTTTAGCGGTAAGCCTGGCATTGGCGGCCGGATTGGCCGGATGCAGGATTCATACGGAAAAGGGCGCCAACGGCGAGGACAAGAAAGTCCAGATCGATACGCCCTTTGGCGGCATCCACGTCAATACCGATCAAACTACGGCCGCGGACCTGGGATTGCCGGTTTATCCGGGCGCCACGGCGGTGAAGGGCGATGACAACCATAAATCAGCAGACGTGCAGTTGGGCTTTGGCGAGTGGCAGTTACGGGTAAAGGCGGTCTCTTATCAGACGCCTGATTCCCAGGATAAGGTAACCGCCTTCTACAAGAAGGCGCTGGGCCGCTTCGGTAATGTGATTACCTGCCAGGGCAACTCACCCGTCGGCACGCCGGCAATGACCACCGAGGGGCTGACTTGCTCCGACGACGGCAAGCACGACAATGTGAAGATTGACCAGGGGGATTACCACTTTGGCAATGGGAACCTGGAGCTGAAGGCCGGCTCCAAACGTCACCAGCACATCGTGGGCTTTGAGAGTCCCAAGTACAACCAAACACGTTTTGCCCTGGTGGCGCTTGATCTGCCCGCTGCTGTAGATTCAGATTCAGAAAAGAGCGATTAGTGAATGTTCCCGCTGCCCGGAAATGTCGAGGCGCTCCAGCCCGACAAAGCCTCTTGTTTTGGTTGAGCGCCTGGCTCCCGGTTGCCATCGGCATCGGCATCGTTGTGCTTGAATCCACGGAGTGGTTTGGCTCCAACCATACCAGCCGTCCCTTGCGCTGGCTCTTCGAAGCCATCTTCGGGCCCATAAGCGACACCCACTGGCTGATGGTTCATCACCTGGTCCGCAAGTGCGGTCACTTCTTCGGCTACGGCGCGCTCGGATTGGCGTGGCTGCGCGCCTGGTGGATGACATTGCCGCGCTCCCGCTTTCTTACCGACGCGATCCTCGCATTGCTGGGAACGGTGCTGGTATCCAGTTGCGATGAGTGGCACCAGAGCTATCTGCCCAACCGCACCGGCACGCCCTGGGATGTGCTGCTGGACTGCTCGGGGGCCATCGCGTTGTTCCTGGCGGTCTACATTTATATGCGGCTGAAGAGGCCAACGCGGCTCATCAGAGAAGTGTAGAAATTTGGCCCATCGGTTTCAAACAAACACGGGCGCATCCCTCGAGAGGATACGCCCGTGCTTGCCGTCTTAGCGAAGGATGAAACCGCTGAGAAGCAGCCGCTCCTACGCGGCCTCTTCCTTGACCTCTTCTTTGGCTTCTTCCTGCTTGGCCTCTTCCATCTGCTTTTCCAGTTCGGCGCGCCTTTTGGCCCTGATGTCGGCGCGCTTCTGGCGCTTCACTTCAAGCTGCTCTTCGGCGTCCAGCAGTTCGATAAAGGCCTTCTCGGCCCCGTCGCCTTTTTGGAATCCGGTGTGGACGATGCGCAGATAGCCGCCCTGGCGGTCGCCGTAGCGCGGCGCCACTATCTCGAAGAGCCGTTCGACGGACTCATCGGTCATGAGAAAGCTGAGGGCCTGACGGCGCGAGTGGAGATCGCCGTTTTTGCCAAGGGTAATCATCTTTTCAATCAGCGGACGGACAGCCTTGGCCTTGGCCACGGTGGTCTCTATGCGATCTTCCATGATGACGGACGTTGCCAGGCTGCGCAACAGAGCGCGACGATGGCTGGTGTTGCGTCCGAGCTTGAAACCTGCATTGCGATGGCGCATGGTAAAACTCTCTTTCGAAAAAATCTTTGGTGGAATCCCAGGTCCGAAAATCCGGATCTGGGGCACCCAAATTCGTGTACTCGCCGAGGCGAGGCAGTCTAAAAGTTCTCCGTCTCGGTGGGCAACTGCAGGTCCACGGAATCCAGCGGCTCGTCCTCGTCGTCGAAATGGCTGTAGTTGGCTGCCAAAGCGGCGGCGGGCGAGATGCTGGTGGGTCCGGGAACAGCGTTGCCTTGCTCGTCGATCTTCATACCCAGCGAGAGGCCCATCTGGGCGAGGATTTCCTTGATCTCGTTCAGGCTCTTGCGGCCGAAGTTCTTGGTTTTGAGCATCTCGGCTTCGGTCTTCTGCACCAGTTCGCCGATGGATTGGATGTTGGCGTTCTTCAGGCAGTTGTAGCTACGAACCGATAGTTCCAGTTCTTCGACCGAGCGGTTGAGGTTGTCGTTGCGCAACAGGATGCGGCCTTCATCGCCACGCCCTTCAGCTTCGATCTCTTCCTCAAAGTTGATGAAGATGTTCATGTGGTCCTTGAGCAGCTTGGCGGCCAGGCCGACGGCGTCGGCGGGCAGCACGGCCCCGTTGGTCCACACTTCAAGAGTGAGCTTGTCGTAGTCGGTAATCTGACCGAGGCGGGCGGCCTCTACTACATAATTCACGCGGCGCACCGGCGAGTGAACCGAATCTACGGGGATGAAGCCAATACCCAGGTCCGCATCGAAGTTCTTATCGGCGGAGATATAGCCGCGTCCGCGCTTGAGGCGCATTTCCATATCCAGCTTGCCGCCCTCCGAAAGAGTGGCGATATAGATGTCCTTGTCAAGGATTTCGACGTCGCCGTCGGCTTCAATCATTCCTGAAGTGACGATGCCAGGCTGGTCAGCGCGCAGATAGAGCGCCTTGGGCCCCTCGCCGGCGAGTTTGAAGGGAACCTGCTTGAGGTTCAGGATAATATCTGTCGCGTCTTCGACCACGCCGCTGATGGACTGAAACTCGTGGAGCACGCCCTCGATGCGAACCGCGGTGACCGCGGCTCCCTCGATGGAACTCAGCAGTGTGCGACGCAGGGCGTTGCCGATGGTGGTGCCAAAGCCGCGCTCAAAGGGCTGGGCGCTGAACTTGCCGAATTGATTGGTAAGCGTCTCGGCATCGACTGCCAGGCGCTTCGGCTTCTGAAATCCTCTCCAAAGCATATTCGTCTCTCGTTTCCCGCGCGGCTGGTTGCGTCGCGATGCATTTTGCGGCGGCCGCGCAAGCTCTCCTTCGGTTTGAGATGCAGTGAACAGTTGACAGCTTACAGCTAACAGTAAAACAAATTTCTGATAACTGTGAGCTGTCTTCTGTTAGCTGTCAGCTTACTTGGAATACAGTTCGACAATGAGCTGCTCGTTGATGGGCAGGTTCACGTCCTGGCGCTTGGGCAGATGGAGTACGCGGCCCGAAAGGTTCTCAAAGTTGGCTTCCAGCCATGTGGGCACGGGGTTCTGCGCGGCAAACTGCGCGCCCTGCTCGACGATGATCAGCTTCTTGGCGTGCTCGCGAATTTTGATTTCGTCGCCCGCGTTCACCTGGTAAGAAGGAATGTTGACCTTGCGGCCGTTGACCTCGACGTGGCCGTGGCGCACCACCTGGCGGGCCTGGCGACGCGAGATGGCAAAGCCCAGCCGGAAGGCCACATTGTCCAGGCGGCGTTCTAACTGTTGAATCAGCAGTTCGCCGGTGACGCCGGTGGCCTTGTTGGCCTTCTCATAATACTCGCGGAACTGGCTTTCCAGTGTGAAGTACATGCGCTTGGCCTTCTGCTTTTCGTGCAATTGCAGGCCGTAGCCCACGATCTTGGCCTTGCGGTCCTTGCCGTGCTGCCCCGGTGGAAAGTTGCGCTTCTCCAGCGGGCAACGGTCAGAGGTGCATTTGGCGCCCTTTAAGAAGAGTTTGGTTGCCTCGCGGCGGCAGAGGCGGCAGACTGCTCCGGTATAACGTGCCATTTCTTCTCCTGACTTCGGATGACGGCCGGTTTACATCTCCGGAGGAGATTTCCTCCCGGCCCGGGTTAGCTAACAGTTGACAGCTAACAGCTAACAGTTCGTTCCCGCCTAAGCGTATTACCGGCAACTGTGAGCTGTCGGCTGTAAGCTGTTAGCTGCCTTTCTTACACTCTGCGCCGCTTGGGCGGACGGCAGCCGTTGTGCGGCACCGGCGTCACGTCGCGGATGGTGCGCACCTCGATGCCGGCGGCAGCCAGGGCGCGTATAGCCGACTCGCGGCCCGAACCCGGACCGGAGACACGTACATCAACCGCGCGCAGACCGTGGTCGCGGGCCATGCTGGCCGCGGTTGAGGCCGCCTGTTGCGCCGCAAAGGGCGTGCCCTTGCGCGAGCCGCGGAAGCCCAGCGAACCGGAACTCTTCCAACTCAGCGTGTTGCCCACCTGGTCGGTGATGGTGATGATGGTGTTGTTGAACGTGGCCTGCACGTACGCAATGCCAAACGGAACATTTTTGCGCTCGCGTTTCTTGAACTTCTTGGTCTTGCCAGTCTTTCCGGTTGCAGGCTTGCCCGCTGCCGCCTTTTGCTCTGCTTTGGCCATTAGGTTTTACCCGTCGCTTTCTTCTTGCCGGCAATTGTGCCCTTGCGCGGGCCTTTGCGGGTGCGAGCGTTGGTGTGAGTGCGCTGGCCGTTCACCGGCAAACCCTTGCGGTGACGCGTGCCGCGATAGCTCTGAATGTCTATCAGGCGCTTAATGTTCATCTGCACATCCTTGCGCAGGTCGCCTTCCACGTTTCCTTCGTCCTCGATCACCTGGCGGATGCGGTTGACCTCTTCCTCGCCCAGGTCCTGGACCTTCTTGAAGGCATCCACATTCGCCTTCTCCAGAATCATGAGCGCGCGGGGTTGCCCGATGCCGAAGATGTATGTGAGCGCGATGCGTGCCTGCTTTGTACGGGGCAGATCGACGCCAGCAATACGTGCCATTGAAGATTCCTTTGTAACTTCGGTTGTGTGCCCCCTGCATCAGCCGGTTCGCACGGGTTAAGCGGTTGGCTCCCAGAGGTTCATCGCAAGCCTTGACTCAAGCTAACTAGCCTCTTTTTAGCTCACAGCTTACAGCTATCAGTTAATCGTGCCCCGGTTGCGTGTTCTTAACTGTTTGCTGTTTGCTGTCTGCTGTTTACTGTTCTCTGTCGTGGAGCTTTCCGCGGTTTGCCAGAGGCCGTTAACCCTGGCGCTGTTTGTGTTTTGCGTTCTCGCAGATCACCCTGACCACCCCATGGCGGGTGATGACCTTGCACTTGACGCAAATCTTTTTTACCGATGCACGGACCTTCATCTCTTACTGCCCTTCTCCGCGCACAAAATCCTGGCGCGAACCATCAAATAACTTACTTGTAGCGGTAAACAATCCGCCCGCGATTCAGGTCGTAGGGACTCAACTCCACGGCCACGCGATCGCCGGGCAATATGCGGATGAAGTTCTTGCGCATCCGTCCCGAGACATGGGTCAGAGCCTCGTGATTGTTCTCGAGCTTGACCTTGAACATGGCATTGGGCAGCGTTTCCGTTACCACCGCCATGACCTCAATCGCATCTTCCTTTGACAAACCGCATCCACTTCCGCCGGCGCGCTTCAAGCCCAACCGGCCTGTAATCCCGAGTTACTACTCGGTTAAGATTCTCGCTCCGGTGGAGGTGACCGCCACCGTGTGCTCAAAATGAGCGCTCATGCTTCCATCCGCGGTGACTGCCGTCCAGCCGTCGCCCAGAACCACAACGTCGGCCTTGCCCGCATTCACCATGGGCTCAATGGCGATTACCATGCCGGAGCGCAGTTTCATGCCCCGTCCGGCTTCGCCAAAGTTCGGCACCTGCGGATCTTCGTGCATTTGGGAGCCGATGCCGTGGCCCACAAAATCCCGCACTACCGAGAACCCCGCGGCTTCAACCACCTTCTGTACCGCGAAGCCTACATCGCCCAGTGTTGCTCCCGGTTTTACCACCGCAATTGCGGCATTGAGCGACGCCTCGGTTACCTCGACCAGCCGCGCCGTCTTGGGGTCGATCTTGCTGCCTACCGGCACGGTGATCGCCGCGTCTCCGCAGTAACCGTCGACAAATGCCCCATAATCGACCGAAACGATCTCCCCTTCCTTGAGGATCCGTTTGGCCGACGGAATGCCATGCACCACTTCGCTGTTGACCGAAGTGCATAAACAGCAGGGAAAGCCGTGGTAGCCCTTGAAAGCCGCCCTGGCGCCCAGTTCTTTGGTGCGCGCCTCGGCTGCCTTCTCCAGATCCAGCGTGGTGACGCCCGGCTTAATCAGCCCCCGCACCATCTCCAGCACCTCGCGAACCACCTGGCCCGCGCGGCGCATCTTCTCGATCTCCCTGGACGACTTCAGTACTACCGCCACTTGCCCAGCTTTCAGCGATCAGCTAACAGCTAACAGTTTTCCGTTGCCGCCAGAACCGGCTGACATCTGTTAGCTGACTACTGTTAGCTGTCAGCTAGTTTTCCTCACGCACAAACCCGCCGTCCGGCGCGCGCCATTGGCGCAACCGCTCGACGGCGGCAACGATTCCGGCAGCGATTTCCGCTATCTGCCGGCCTCCATCCACTTCTGCAAAGCGCCCCAAAGCCCGGTAGTGCTCGACAACAGGCGCGGTAGAGGCCGCGTAGGCCTTCATGCGCTCCGCGAAGACTTTCTCCGTGTCGTCGGCTCGCTGGATCAGCGCGGCGCCATCCACGTCGCACACGCCGTCCTTCTTGGGAGGCTTGCCGTAAACGTTATAAATGCCCTGGCAGACAGGGCAATTCCTGCGCCCCGTAATACGGCGCAATAACTGATTATAGTCCACCTGGATACTAACGGCAACCACTGGAAGTACCCCTGCCTGCGCCGCCAGGCGACCGTCCAGCCAGCCGGCCTGTGGCAGCGTGCGCGGGAAACCGTCCAGAATGTAACCGTTAGCCGTGTCGGGCTGAGCGAGCCGCACGGCCACCATCTCGTTGACCAGCGTGTCGGGAACCAGCTCACCGCGGCTCATGATCTCCTTGGCCATCTTGCCCAACTCCGTACCCTGAGCCACATTGCCGCGCAGCAGGTCACCAGTGGAGATCTGCGGAATCCCCCATATCTTGACCAGTTCCTTGGCCTGCGTACCCTTGCCCACGCCCGGCGCGCCCAATAAAAGGATGGGACCGGGAAAGGTCTTCCGTCCCGTCTCACGGCCTTGCTTAACTCTGGTTTCAGAGGATGACATTACCAGGTTTTCCTTCCACGAATGCGACCGGAACGCGGGGAAAAGCCGTCATAGTGCCGCATGATCAGCTGCGATTCGATCTGGTTGATGGTATCCATGGCCACACCCACGACAATGAGCAGCGAGGTGCCGCCAAAGTAAAAATTCATATGCAAGCCGTTGATCGCCCAATCCGGCAATCTCTCGAAAAATCCTCCGACAAGCCATAAGTGGTTCAGGTGGATGCCCGAAATCAGGAAGGTAGGCACCAGCGAAATAATGATCAGGTAGATTGCGCCGACCAGCGTGATGCGGGTGAGAATATCGTTGATGAAGTCTGATGTCCGCTTGCCGGGGCGGATGCCGGGAATGAACGAGCCCGACTTGCGGAAGTTGTCCGCGATGTCATCCGGCTTCATGATGATGGAGATATAGAAGTAGGCGAAGAAGACGATGGACAACATGTAGAGCAACTCATACCACGGTTCGCCGGGCGCGAGCGCATCGAAGAGGGGGCGCAAAAAGGGGCTGTTATTTACAAAATCGGCCTGTCTGAGCATCATCGGGGCCGACAGTATGGAGGCCGCGAAGATGACTGGCATCACGCCTCCGGAGTTGACTCTGAGAGGCAAGTGACTCGCCTGACCGCCCATCATGCGGCGGCCGACGATGCGTCGCGCGCTCTGGATGGGGATTCGCCGCTCGCTGCGCTCCACAAAGACGATGAATGCCACTACGGCGAACATGAACGCCACCAGCAAAATCATCGCGACGACGGTGAACGAGCCCCACTGATGGGTCTGGACCTTCTGGACCAGGTCCATCACGCCACGCGGCAGCCCGGCGACGATGCCGGCAAAGATCAGCAAGCTCATGCCGTTGCCGATGCCGCGCTCGGTAATCTGCTCGCCCAGCCACATGATGAAGGCCGAACCCGTGGTGAGCGTCAGCACCGTCATCAGATCGAAGCCAATGCCCGGATTGAGCACCATGTGACCGCTGGTGAGCATGAACGCGATGCCGATCGACTGCAGGGCGGCCAGAACGATGGTCATATAGCGGGTCCACTGCGTGATCTTGCGCCGCCCCAGTTCGCCCTCCTTCTGGATGCGCGCCAGCGGCTCGTAGACAACAGTAAGCAACTGGAAGATAATCGAGGCCGTGATGTAGGGCATGATCCCCAAAGCGAAGATCGTCATGCGGCGCAGGTTGCCGCCGCCAAACAGGTTCATCAAACCCAACGCCGAGTTGCCTTGCTGGTCGAACAGCCGCTCCAGCATCTTAGTGTCAACGCCCGGCGTGGGAATCCACGCGCCCAGGCGGTAGACGGCCAAAATGCCGAGCATGAAGAGCACCCGTTTGCGCAGGTCGGGAATCCGGAAGATGTTGAGAAACTTTTCAAAAGCCTTTTCAAGCATGATTGGTTATCCGCTTCAGGGCGTTTCCGCCGCTTAAATCTTTGCCACTGACCATCTTACCCGCGAACACTCCCATGTGTCGCTTCACTGTTTCCTACGCCGCCTCGGGAGCTGTCTCTCCACCCAATACCACAGCCTTGCCGCCGGCCTTTTCGATCTTCTCGACGGCGGACTTGGAAAACTTGTGCGCGTGAATGGTAAGCGCCGTTTTCAGCTCTCCGGAGCCGAGAATCTTGATCAGCGCTTTCTTGTTCGAGGCCAGGCCCAGCTTCTTATAGTCGTCCAGGCCGATCTCCTTCAGGCCATGACCCTTGATATGCTCCGCCAGGCGGTCCAGATTCACCACCGTGTACTCGGCGCGGAAGATGTTGGTAAAACCGCGCTTGGGCAGGCGGCGGTGCAGCGGCATCTGGCCGCCCTCAAAGCCGCGCATCATGCTGACGCCGGAGCGGGAACCCTGCCCCTTGTGGCCGCGGGTCGCAGTCTTGCCCATGCCGGAGCCCATGCCCCGGCCCACGCGCTTGCGCCCGGTGTTGGCTTTCCTGGGCGCGCGCAGATTCGATAAATTTCTCGTTGCCATCATTCCCTCGCTGTAGCGCCGGGGACTGGCCGTCCAGGCCTTCCCCGACTCGCGTTGTGGGTGAAACAGTGAATGTGTGAAGAAGTGAATAAGTGAAACAAAAACGCAAACATGTCAGGTGGTCTCACTTCACTTGTTCACTTGTTCACTAATCTTCCAATATCCTGACCAGATGCGGAATGGCCTTGACCATGCCGCGAGTGGATTCCGTGTCCACGCGCTCGACGATCTGGTTGAGCCGCGTAAATCCCAGTCCCTTGACCACCAGCTTGTGTTTTAAGGGCGTGGAGTTCTTTGAGCGATAGTACTGAATGCGTATCATCTTGGTTTTCGCCATGGCTCAGAGCTCCTCCATCGACTTACCGCGCATATTGGCCACCTCAGCCCGGTCGCGCAACTGCGCCAGAGCGTCGAAGGTGGCCTTGACGACGTTGTGAGGGTTGGGCGAGCCGATGCTCTTGGTGAGCACATTCTGCACGCCAACCGAGGTCATCACCGCGCGCACCGCGCCGCCGGCAATCACGCCGGTGCCTTCGGGAGCCGGCTTGAGCAGCACCTGCCCTGCGCCGTAACGGCCCAGAACCAGATGTGGAATCGTGGTCTCGGTCAGATGGACCTTGACCAGGTTTTTCTTGGCCGCTTCAATCCCCTTGCGGATCGCCTGGGGAACTTCCTTGGCCTTGCCGGATCCGTGGCCTACCACGCCCGCCAGGGAGTCGCCCACCACGACCAGCGCGGCAAACGACATATTCTTGCCGCCCTTGACCACCTTGGTCACGCGATTGATGGAGACCACCTGATCTTTCAGGTTGTACTGGTTTGCATCGAGTTTCTTCTTCAACATCGTCATTGCTCTCTCGTCTGTCCTTCCGGGCTGGCCCAACTCAGCGCGCCCTCGGAAAACCTTGTCTAGCTGCCCATACTCTCAACCAAAACACTAAGGAGCGGAGCTCAGAACTCCAGGCCTGCCTCGCGGGCCGCGTCGGCCAGCGCCTTGATGCGCCCGTGATAGAGGTAGCCGCCGCGATCGAAAACTACCTTCTTAATGCCCTGCTTTACGGCCAGCTCGGCTACTTCCTTGCCGATCTCTTTTGCCGAGGCCACATTGCCGCCGTTCTTCATCTTGATGGACGAGACCGAAACCAGAGTCTCGCCCTTCTGGTCGTCGATCACCTGCGCGTAGATGTGGTTCAGCGAGCGATAGACGTTCAGCCGCGGCCGCTCCGCGGTGCCGGCCAGCTTGCGGCGAATGCGCTGATGAATGCGCTGGCGAATTGCGTTTCTTTTGGTCTGCGTAATCATGGTCTCTCTCACCTATCAGCGGAGCCGCCCTGCGGTCCCGTTCGGTTAACGGCAGCTGCCAGCTTACAGCTAACAGCTATCAGTTCCTTCCATTCCACGACTAACTGACAACTGTTAGCTGTCATCTGTTAGCTGTCAACTTACTTCGCCCCTGTCTTGCCGGCCTTCTTCTTCAGCCTCTCGTCGGAGTAGCGTACGCCCTTGTTCTTGTACGGATCAGGCTTGCGCAGCGAACGCATGTCTGCCGCCACCTGGCCCACCTTCTGCCGGTCGATGCCGGTGATGGTCAGGTGAGTCTGCTTGGGATCGATGGCCACTTCGATGCCCGTCGGCAGCGGAACCTCGATGGGATGCGAGTAGCCAAGCGTGAAGACCACCGTGCCTTTGCCCTTCATCTCGGCGCGATAGCCGATGCCCACGATGTCCAATTCTTTCTTCCAGCCCTTGGTGACGCCGTCAACCGCATTGGCAATCAGGGAGCGCGTCAGTCCGTGCATCGCCGCCTGGCTGTCGTTCTCGCGATTGACATGCAGTTGGCCATCCTTGGTCTCCAGCGTAATGCCGGGCGCAATCAGCGCCGAAACCTTGCCCTTGGGACCCTCGACCATAACCGTGTTGCCCTCGACCTTGTACTTGACGCCCGCGGGCAGCGGAATCAGTTTCTTCCCAATACGCGACATCGAATCAATCCTTCATCTGGCTTGCGAGTCCCGGCGGAGCGCTTTCGCCCCTCGTTCCACTGCAGCCGAAAAACAGCTTACAGCTAACAGCTCACAGCTTCCAGGTTTTAACTGTTAGCTGTCTGCTGTCCGCTGCTCCTACCACACTTCGCACAACAATTCCCCGCCTACGCCCTCGCGGCGCGCCTGACGGCCGGTCATCACGCCCTTGGGCGTGGTGAGAATCGAGATGCCCAGGCCGCCCTGAACGCGCTTGATCTCGTCGCGGCCAATGTACACGCGGCATCCGGGACGCGAGATGCGCGCCAGATCGCGGATGGCCGCTTCCGTGCCGCCGTACTTCAGGTACACGCGCAGCACCAGCTTGCCTTCCTCTTCCTGGGTTTTGTAGTTCGAGATGTAGCCCTCCTCCTTGAGGATGCGGGCAATCTCGGTCTTCAGCTTGGAAGCCGGCACATCCAGCTTCTGGTGACGCGCCCGGATCGCATTGCGGATCCGCGCCAGAAAATCGGCTACTGGGTCGGTCAAACTCATTCCTTCTCCTTCATTCCCCGTTCGTCCGCGACTGCGGAAACCAGCGGGAATGTCCTCTTTGCAGCGAACAGCAGACAGCTAACAGCTATCAGTATTCAGTTCCCTGCGGTTCAACTTACGCCATCTTCTATCAGTCTCAGCGTAAACAACTGTTAGCTGTCAGCTGAAAAGCTACCAACTCGACTTGACGACGCCGGGAATCTCTCCCTTGAGCGCCAGCGCGCGGAAACACAGGCGGCAGACGCCGAACTTGCGCAGAAACCCTCGCGGCCTTCCGCAAAGCTGGCACCGATTGTGCTTGCGGCTGCTGAACTTCGGCTTCCGCGCGTCTTTCACCCTTTTTGCAGTGGTCATATCTCTCTTATCCCCTTAAGCGCCCTGGCGGAACGGCATGCCAAAGGCCCGCAACAGCGCCCTCGCCTGGTTGTCGTCCTTCGCCGTGGTCACGATGGTGATGTTCATGCCCTTCATCTTCTCCACCTTGGAGTAGTCGATTTCAGGAAAGATCAACTGGTCCTTCAATCCCAGCGTGTAGTTGCCGCGCCCGTCAAAACTCTTCGTCGACACGCCGCGGAAGTCGCGAACTCTGGGCAGCGCCGTCGAAATCAGCCGGTCCAGAAACTCATAGGCCTTCTCATTGCGCAGCGTCACCATGGCGCCAATCGACATTCCCGCCCTCACCTTGAAGGCCGCAATCGACTTTTTCGCCTTGGTGGTCACAGGCTTCTGCCCAACAATCGCCGTCAGGTCGGCCACCAGGGGATCCAGCAGCTTGGCGTTCTGCGTGGCCTCGCCCAGACCCATGTTGACAACGATCTTCTTCAACTCCGGAACCGCCATCGGATTCTCAAGCCCCAGCTCCTTTTGCAGAGCCTGCTTGATTTCCTTGTGATACTTCTCTTTCAGTCTTGCCGCCATAATGCTTTGCTCTCTTTCTTCCGGTCTCGGATTGGCTATCTAGCCTTGTACCGTTGCGGAAGGTGCTTGCCGCACGGGCGGAGTTTCTCTCGTTCCGTGCCGCTCTGGTTCATCGGTGAACGATTCACTTCTTCACTCGTTCACTTCTTCACTGCAGTTCCTACTTCTTAGTCGGTAGTTCCTGACCGCACTTCTTGCAGATGCGGACCCTGATGTCGCCTTCGGTCTTCGTGCTCACCTTCGCCGGGCCGCAGTTAGGGCAAACCAGCTGGACATTGGAGACGTTGATGGGCGATTCCTGGTCTGCGATGCCGCCCTGGGTATTCCGTCCCGTCTTGCCTGAAACCGTCTTCTTGACCACGCGCACATGCTCCACCAGCACTGTGCCTTTGTCGGGAAAGGCGCGCAGCACGCGGCCTGTCTTGCCGCGGTCCGCGCCCCGAAGAACCTTGACCGTATCATTGCGATGAATATTCAAACTCGGCATCTTCTCTCCAGTAAACAGCTAACGGTTGTCAGCTAACAGCTATCAGTTATCAGCTTTTCAACTGTCGGCTGTAAGCTGTCTGCTGCACTTACACCACTTCCGGCGCCAGCGAAACAATCTTCAAAAACTTCTTCTCGCGCAACTCGCGGGCCACCGGCCCGAAGACGCGCGTGCCCACCGGCTCGTGAGCATCGTCGATCACCACGGCGGCGTTTTCGTCAAAGCGAATGTAGGTTCCGTCGCGCCTGCGGTGTTCCTTGCGGGTGCGGACGATAACCGCCTTCACCACCTTGCCCTTCTTGATGGTTCCGTCCGGCGAAGCCTCTTTGACAGCGGCGGTCACCACGTCGCCCAGGCCGGCCTTCTTGCCCAGCCCGCCGCCCAAGGGCAGAATCACTTGCAGCTTGCGCGCGCCGGAGTTGTCGGCCACCGCGAGCATGGTTCTCATTTGCACAGCCATGGGTTCTTCTCCTTACTCGCTCTACGCGCTAGTTGGCAATCTTGATGTCGTCCGGAATCGTCGCGTCCTCAAGTTGCCCCAAGGCTGAGCGCCGCACGATTTCTTCCAGAGACCACCGCTTCAGCTTGCTTAACGGACGGGTCTCGCGGATGCGCACCACATCGCCCAGCCGCGCCGAACTCTGCTCGTCGTGGGCATAAAACTTTTTCGTCGTGCGCACGATCCGCTTGTACTTGGAATGGGCCTTGCGCATCTCGACCGCGACTACAATAGTCTTCTGCATCTTGGTCGAAACCACCTGGCCAACCTTCTCGTTCCGCCTGGAGCCTGCTGCCGCCGGCGCCTGCACTGTCTCTTGAGTCGCCTTCATTTGCGCGCTCCCTTCTTGCTCTCCGCGGCCGCGTCGGCATCTGCGGCAACATCCTTAACCGCGCCACGAATGCCCATTTCGCGCTCGCGAGCCACGGTCTTGACCTGCGCGATCTCCTTGCGCATCTGGCGGATCTTCTTTACTCCGTCGTTCTGCCCCAGCGAGACCTGAAAGCGAAGCCGGAACAGTTGCTCGGAGGCGATTTTCTCCTGGTGCGCCAGTTCTTCGTCGCTCAAATTGCGAATCTTCTCGAGTTCCATGGTGTTTCTCTCTCCAACCAGCCGCTAGCTTCTAGCCTCTAGCTTGTTCTCCGTGAACCATCTTCGTTGACTACTCCCGGCTAACAGCTAAAAGCTGCATTTCTACTTGGCCGCGATCTCAGCCTTTTCCTCGCCCGGCCGCATGACGAACTTGGTCAGCAACGGCAGCTTGTTCGACGCCAGCCGCATAGCCTCTTTCGCGGTCGCCAGATCCACGCCTTCCATCTCGAAGAGGATCTTGCCCGGCCGCACCACCGCAACCCAGTGGTCCAGCGCTCCTTTGCCCGAGCCCATGCGAACTTCGGCCGGCTTCTTGGTGATCGGCTTATCCGGAAACAGGCGCAGCCAGATCTTGCCGCCGCGCTTGATGAAGCGGGTCATGGCGATACGGCTGGCCTCTATTTGCCGGTCGGTGATATAGCCGCACTCCATGACGCGCAGGCCGTATTCACCGAAGGAAAGAGTAGACCCGCGCCACGCCTTGCCGCGCCGTTTGCCCTTCTGCTGCTTGCGAAACTTCACCTTCTTTGGCATCAACATAACGAAAACCCTCGAAAAACAGCTGACAGCCCACAGCCAACAGCTAACAGTTTTTTCTCTCGCCATCCAACTGTCAGCTGTTAGCTGTCAGCTGATAGCTGCCTTTAAAACACCGACGTGCCCACCGGCGCAGCCTGACGGCGCTTCTGCTCGTAGATGTCGCCGCGATAGACCCAGGTCTTGACACCGATTACGCCGTAGGTAGTGTTGGCCTCGGTGAAGCCGTAGTCAATGTCGGCTCTCAAGGTATGCAGCGGCAGCCGGCCTTGCAAGTACCACTCCGAGCGGGCAATCTCGTTGCCGTTCAGCCGGCCTGAGACCCTCACCTTGATTCCTTTGCAGCCAAACCTCAGCGCCGAGTCCACGCTCTTGCGCATGGCGCGGCGGAAGCTGACCCGCTTTTCCAGTTGCAGCGCAATCGCCTCGGAGACCAGTTGCGCGTCCAGCTCCGGCTTGTTCACCTCGATGATGTCGATGAACACTTCGCGATTGGTGCGCTTGCCCAGATCCGTCTTGAGCTTCTCGATCTCCGCGCCCTTGCGGCCGATCACGATGCCCGGCCGGGCGGTGCGGATGAGAAAACGCAGCTTGTTGCCCGGCCGCTCGATCTCCACCGAGCTGACGCCCGCAGCCTTCAGCTTTTCGCGCAACTCAGCCTTGAGTTTCACGTCCTCAACCAGCAGCTTGGCGTAGTCGCGCTCGGTAAACCAGCGTGAACGCCACGGCTTGTTCACTCCCAGCCGGAATCCGTAAGGATGGACTTTCTGTCCCATGCTATTTTCCTCAAAACCCTTCAGGCCTATTTGCCGGCCTTTTTCTTGGTTGACTTGGTTGACTTGGCCGCCGCCTTTGGCGCCTCGGCCTTCCCCTTAGTTGACTTGGCCGCTTTAGTAGCTGCCTTCGGCTCCTCGACCTTCGTCTTGGCTGCCTTATGCGCCGCCTGCGGCTCCTCAGCCTTGGCCTTAGCCGCCTTCGTTGCCGCTTTTGGCTCCTTGAGCTTCTTCGCCTTGCCCGCCTTCTGCGCCGCAGGGCTTGTCTGCCCTACCGCGGGTGACTCTTCCACCTTAGTCACCATGCCGTGGGCCGCTTCGCGCTCGGCCACGGAAAGAACAATGTGCGTCAGCCTGCGCTGATAGCGGTAGGCGCGGCCCATCGGCGCCGGACGGATGCGCTTCATGCGCGGCCCATCGTTGGCCAGCGCCGTCTTGACGTAGAGGTTGTCCACGTCCAGGTCAGTGCCTTGCTCGCCGGCCACGTACTTGGCGTTGTCCACCGCCGAGGTCAACAACTTATAAATCACCGGGGCAATGCGCTTCTTTGTGAAGGCCGCCGTCGTAAGCGCCTCCTCAACTCCCCGGCCCTTGATCAGGTCAAGCACCAGCCGCGCCTTTTGCGGCGACACGCGCTGAAACTTGGCCTCGGCCCGGTATTCCTTTGTCTCTACTGCCATTGGTTTCTTCCTCAAAATCAGCTACTAGCTTCTAGCTTTTTCGTGCTAGAAGCTGCTCTTTTCCTGCCGCGTCTAGCAAACTTTCTTTCGCCTTGACCACCATTTCCGCCTCGATTGAGCTAGAAGCTGGAAGCTAGCAGCTAAAAGCTGCATTATCGTGGCTTGGCGGCGACCTCGGCGGTTGGCGCCTTGCTGCCCCCGGTGTGACCCTTGAAGATGCGCGTGGGCGCAAACTCGCCCAGCTTGTGACCCACCATGTTCTCGGTCACGTACACCGGAACAAACTTCTTGCCGTTGTGAACCGCAATGGTGTGGCCCACAAACTCGGGAAAGATCGTCGAGCGGCGCGACCAGGTCTTAACGACCTTCTTGTCGTTGGCCTGGTTGAGCGCCTCGATCTTCACCGTCAGGTGCGCATCCACAAACGGACCCTTTTTTGTCGAACGTGCCATAAATCTCCCCTACTTCGCCCGGCGGCTGACGATAAACGCATCAGTCCGCTTGTTGTTGCGTGTCTTGTAGCCCCGCGTTGGCTGGCCCCACGGGGTCACCGGATGACGGCCGCCCGAGGTCTTACCCTCGCCGCCGCCGTGCGGGTGGTCCACCGGATTCATGGTCACGCCGCGGTTGGCAGGGCGAATGCCCTTCCAGCGGTTGCGCCCGGCCTTGCCGATGGAGACATTCTCATGATCCGTGTTGCCCACCTGGCCAATGGTCGCCATGCACTCGGCCAGCACCTTGCGCGTCTCGCCCGAGGGCAGCTTGAGCAGGGCATACTCGCCCTCCTTGGCCACCAGTTGCGCCTGCGTTCCGGCTGAACGCGCCATCTGCGCGCCCTTGCCCGGCCTCAGCTCAATCGCGTGAACCGTGGTCCCGGAGGGAATGTTCTTCAGCGGCAACGCATTGCCTACCAGAATGTCGGCCTCGGGGCCGGAACTCACCGTCGCGCCCACCTTCAGGCCAACCGGCTGCAGAATGTAGCGCTTCTCCCCGTCCAGGTAATGAATCAGCGCAATGCGCGCCGAGCGGTTCGGGTCGTACTCGATGGTCGCCACCTTGCCCGGCACGCCATACTTCTCGCGCTTGAAATCGATGAGCCGCAGTTTCTGCTTGTGGCCGCCGCCGTGATGGCGGATGGTCAGGTCGCCCGCGTTGCGGCGTCCGCCGGTGCGCTGCTTGACCTCCAGCAGCGGCTTGTGCGGCCTGTTCGTTGTCAGATCGTCGTTGGCCAGCGTGGTCTTGAAGCGCAGCGTTGACGTAATCGGTCTGTATGTCTTGATTGCCATCGTCTTTGTCCTGGAAAGCCGGCGCCCAATCTCCAGCGCCTCTTTCCCGTTTCTCCGGAGCCTCTTCCATTGCTACTGGGCTCCGATAATCTTTCCTGTTGAGCTTCCAGCTTTTAGCTGCTTCACTCATTCACTTCTTCACTCGTTCACTGTTCTTACAAATTACTCACATACTCGGGCAGCTTTTGGCCGGCCTTCAACCGGACATAGGCCTTCTTCCAATCCGCGCGGAAGCCCGTGTGCTGGCCGCGGCGGCGCTCCTTGCCCAATACATTTGCGGTGCGTACCGTGGAGACCTTCACCTTGAAGAGAGCCTCGACAGCCTGTTTGACTTCGGTCTTGGTAGCGTCGGGGGCGACATCGAAGACCAGCGTCCCCTCGGTCTCCTTCACTCCCAGCCCCTTTTCAGTAATCAGCGGGCGGCGTATCACGCTATAAAGTGTCGGCATCAGGCGGCCTCCGTCGCAGCGGCGCGTTTGCGCCCCGCATCGCGTTTTGACGTATTCTTCTCAAGCATCTCGGCGATTTGCTCAATGGCGGCCTTGGAAAAGATGGCCCGCTCATAGCGCAGCAGATCGTAGGGATGCACCTCGTTGTTAAGCACCAGCTCCACGCCCTTGAGGTTGCGCGCGCCCAGCATCAAAGCCTGCGAGAGCGTCTTGCTGTTCTCCACCAGCAACGCCGTGCGCTTTACTTCCAGCTTGTCGAGCGCCTCGCGGTACTGCTTGGTCTTAGCCTCTTTCAACTCCAGCGTGTCCACCACTGTCAGCTTGCCGTCGGCCAGCTTGGAAGCCAGCGCCGAGCGTAGCGCACCCAGCAGCTTCTTGCGCGGAAAGGCATAATCGTAGCTGCGCGGCTGCGGCCCATGCACCGTGTAGCCGTGACGCCACAAGGGCGAGCGCACCGAGCCGATGCGCGCCCGGCCCGTGCCCTTCTGCTTCCACAGCTTCTTGCCGGATCCGGCTACCTCGGTGCGGCTCTTGGTCTTGTGCGTGCCCTGGCGCAGCGAGGCGCGGTAGTGTTTCACCGCCTCCCACAGCAAAGCCTCGTTCACCTGGTCGGGTGCAAAAAGTGCATCGGCCAGCGCCAGCGAGCCTACTTTTTTGCCGCTCATGTTCAATACATCCACTTTTGCCATCGTCTTCTTCTTCCGCTAGGCTGTTCCCCCAGCTTCAATTCTCATGCGCCGTCAGGCGGCCTTTGCCTGGACGGCCAGTCCTACTTCTTCTTGGCCTGCGCCCTCTTCGACGCCTTCAGCGGATCAACCTTGCCAGCTTCGGCAAATCCGCGGCGCTCGCGCGGCGGAGCCTTGGCCTTGGAGATCAGCACATAGCCTTCGCGGCTTCCGGGCACCGCGCCCTCCACCATCAGAAGGTTTTCATCCAAATCGATGCCGCGAATGCGCAGGTTGCGCACCGTCACCTGCTCGGCTCCCATATGGCCGGGCATGCGCTGGCCGGGAAAAACGCGTGAGGGGTAGCTGGATGCGCCAATCGAGCCTTGAACTTGAAACATATGGCCATGCGACTTGGGTCCGCCGCCAAACTTGTGCCTGCGCACCACGCCGGCAAAGCCCTTACCCTTGGAGGTGCCGCTCACATCCACAAACCTGGCCTCGGAGAAGATGTCCACCAGCACCCGGTCGCCAGCCTTGGTGGCCACAACGCCATCGGCATCGAGCTCCAACTCGACTTCCTTGATCACCTTCACCGGCGGCGCTTCGGTCTTGGCGAAGTGCCCGGCCTGCGGCTTGGTCACATTCTTGTCCTTGACGAACTCGACCAGACCGATCTGCGCGGCCTCGTAACCGTCCCTGGCCAGCGTCTTCAGTTGCGTAATCACACATGGGCCGGCCTGCAACACCGTAATCGGGTGCACGTCGCCCTTATCGTCGAAGATCTGCGTCATGCCGATCTTTTTTCCCAGAATTCCTGTAACGCCCATATCTTCCTCACCTCATCATGCGATGTTGAATTCATCGCACTGCCGGGGTCCTTCCGGACCTTTCTACCGCTTAGCGTCGCTGCTACCAAGTTCATGCGCCGCAAGGCGCGATTGGCCCCACCGCAGGTGGTCACTTTTCAAACGCCTTGATCTCGACATCGACGCCAGCCGGCAAATCGAGCTTCATCAGCGCATCCACCGTTTGCTGGGTCGGTTCGAGAATGTCGATCAGCCGCTTATGCGTGCGAATCTCAAAGGCCTCGCGCGACTTCTTATCCACGTGCGGCGAACGCAGCACGCAATACTTGTTTTTGATCGTCGGCAAGGGAATCGGCCCCGCCACCGTTGCTCCGGTGCGCTTGGCCGTCTCCACAATCTCGCCGGTCGAGGTGTCCAGCACGCGATAATCGTATGCCTTCAACCGGATGCGAATCCTCTGTCCTACCATTGGCTTCCGTCTTCCCCGCGGACAACTTTGTCAGCCGCCCACGCACCTGAATTTTTCGGGACCGGCAATCAGTGCCGCTTGCTCAGGCCGCATACCACTCCGGCCCTGTTCCCCGGTCCTCGGGTTGATTACTTAATGATTTCCGAAACCGTGCCCGCGCCCACCGTGCGCCCGCCTTCGCGGATCGCAAAGCGCAAGCCCTTTTCCAGCGCCACCGGCGTAATCAGCTCCACCTCAAGCTGCACGTTGTCCCCGGGCATCACCATCTCCACGCCCTCCGGCAACTGCGCCACTCCCGTCACGTCCGTCGTTCTGAAGTAGAACTGCGGACGGTAGCCCTTGAAGAACGGCGTATGACGGCCGCCCTCTTCCTTCGAGAGCACGTACACTTCGCCCTTGAAGTGCGTGTGCGGCGTAATCGAGCCCGGCTTGGCCAGCACCATCCCACGCTCCACATCCTCTTTCGGCGTGCCGCGCAGCAGAATGCCCGCGTTGTCGCCCGCCATGCCCTCGTCGAGCTGCTTCTTGAACATCTCCACGCCCGTGCAAACCGTCTTGCGCGTCTCGCGGAAACCCACAATCTCCACGTCCTCGCCCACCTTGATCTTGCCGCGCTCGATGCGCCCGGTGACCACGGTGCCGCGCCCGGAGATGGAAAAAATATCTTCAATCGGCATCAGGAAGGGCTTGTCCACGGCGCGATCCGGCCGCGGAACGTACTTGTCCACCGCCTCCATCAACTCCTCGACCTTGGCCTCCCACTTCTCCTCGCCGTTCAGCGCGCCCAATGCCGAGCCGCGAATTACCGGAACATCGTCGCCGGGGAACTGGTACTTGTTGAGAAGCTCGCGCACTTCCATCTCCACCAGGTCGATCAGCTCCGGGTCTTCCACCGCGTCGCACTTGTTCAAAAAAACCACCATGCAGGGAACGCCCACCTGGCGCGCCAGCAGCACGTGCTCCTTGGTCTGCGGCATGGGCCCGTCGGTGGCCGCGACAACCAGAATCGCGCCGTCCATCTGCGCCGCGCCGGTAATCATGTTCTTGATGTAGTCGGCGTGGCCCGGGCAATCCACGTGCGCGTAGTGCCGGTTCTTGGTCTCGTACTCCACGTGCGCCGTGGCGATGGTGATGCCCCGCTCCCGCTCTTCCGGCGCGTTGTCAATGGAATCAAACGACCGGAAGAGAATCTTGGGGTTATGCTTGCCCAACACCTTGGTGATGGCCGCCGTCAACGTCGTCTTGCCGTGATCGATGTGACCAATCGTCCCTACATTCACGTGCGGCTTGCTGCGATCAAACTTTTCCTTGCCCATAAAAGTCCCTGTATCCCTTTCATGTTTGTACTGCCTGTTTCAACCTGGGGCGCCGGCTATCCGGCTCCAGCCCCAAAATCTTTCCCTCACCACCGTCCGGAAAAACTCCGCCTCGACGGCCAGTCCTACTTGCCCAGCGACCTGCCTATAATCTCGTCGGCAATCATGCGCGGAGCCTCTTCATACCTTGCAAATTGCATTGAGTAAGATGCCCGCCCTTGTGTCGACGAGCGAATGTCGTTCACATAGCCGAACATTTCTTTCAGCGGCACAATTGCCTTGATGATCTGCGAGCCGGCGTGATGCTCCATGCCCTCGATGCGTCCGCGGCGCGAGTTGATGTCGCCGATGATCACTCCCATGTGCTCCTCGGGAACGGTAACCTCGACGGCCATCACCGGCTCCAGCAGCACAGGGTTGGCCTTGCGCGCAGCTTCCTTGAAAGCGATGGAGCCGGCGATCTTGAAGGCCATTTCATTCGAATCCACCTCGTGATACTTGCCGTCGAATAACGTTACCTTCACGTCCACCATGGGGTATCCGGCCAAAATGCCCAGCTCCAGCGCGCCCTGCACGCCCTGATCGATGGGCTTGAGGTACTCCTTGGGCACCGCGCCCGACTTGATTTCGTTGATAAACTCGTAGCCCGCGCCCGGCGTGTTGGGCTCCACGCGCAGCTTGCAAACGCCGTAGTTGCCCGAGCCGCCGGTCTGGCGGATGTAACTGCCCTCGGCCTCGGCCTTCTTGCGGATGGTCTCGCGGAAGGCCACCTTGGGCTCGCCCACATTGGCCTCGACCTTGTGCTCGCGCTTCATGCGGTCGACCAGAATCTCCAGATGCAGCTCGCCCATGCCGCTGATGATCGTCTGCCCGGAATCTTCATCGGTCCGCACCTTGAATGTGGGGTCCTCGTCGGCCAGGCGCGCCAAAGCAACGCCCATCTTTTCCTGGTCGGCCTTGGTCTTGGGCTCTATGGCCACGGAGATCACCGTCTCCGGAAAAGTGATTGCGCCCAGCGCGATGGGGAAATGCGGCGCGCACAGCGTATCGCCGGTCTTCAACTCCTTCATGCCCACGCAGGCGCAGATGTCCCCGGCGAGAATCTCGCTCACATCCTCGCGCTTGTCGGCGTGCATCTTCACCAGACGGCCGATGCGCTCCGTCTTGTTGGTGCGTGGATTGAGCACCATGTCGCCGGTTTTGAGCGCTCCCGAATAGACCCGGACAAAACCCAGCTTGCCAAATGGATCGTTGATGATCTTAAAGGCCAGGGCGGCAAGCGGCTCATTGTCGTCCGGCTTGCGCGACTCGATATGACTTAAATTACGGGGATCAATGCCCTCGACCGGGGGCTTGTCCAGCGGGCTGGGCAGGTAATCGACCACCGCGTCCAGCAGCGTCTGAATTCCCTTGTTCTTGAATGCGCTTCCGCACAGCACCGGGAAGACCTTCAAATCAATGGTGGCCTGGCGGATGCCGGCCTTCAGTTCGGCGATGGTGGGCGTCTCGCCCTGGAGAAACTTTTCCAGCAGCACATCGTCGCTCTCGGCGATGACTTCGATCAATTGCAGGCGGAAGGCCTCGGCCTTCTTTTGCAGCGCGGCGGGAATCGGCTCGACGGAAAACTCGGAGCCCAGCGTCTCGTCATGCCAAAGAATGGCCCGCATCTCGATCAGATCGATGACGCCCTTAAAGTTGGCCTCTGCTCCGATGGGAATCTGCAATGCAACAGGCCGCGCGCCCAACCGCTTGCGAATGCTGTCCAGAACGTGCTCGAAATCGGCGCCGTTCTTATCCATCTTGTTCACAAAGCAGATGCGCGGCACCTTATACTTATCGCCCTGGCGCCACACGGTCTCCGATTGCGGCTGTACGCCGGCAACGGAATCAAACAGCGCCACCGCGCCGTCCAGCACGCGCAGGCTGCGCTCCACCTCGGCGGTAAAATCCACGTGCCCCGGGGTGTCGATGATGTTGATGAGAACGTCGTTCCAGGTGCAGGTGGTGGCCGCCGAGGTAATCGTAATGCCGCGCTCCTGCTCCTGCTCCATGTAATCCATGGTCGCCGTGCCCTCATGCACCTCGCCGAGGCGGTGCGTGATGCCCGTGTAAAACAGGATGCGCTCTGTCGCTGTCGTCTTCCCGGCGTCGATGTGCGCCATGATTCCGATGTTCCGGCAGCGATTTAGTGGTACGGTGCGAGCCACGGCAATTACTTCCTTGCGAGCACTTCAGCCCGCGGTTTGAAACTGTTTGTCCAACTACGTCCCTAGTCGCTACGTCCTACCAGCGGTAGTGGGCAAAGGCCCGGTTGGCCTCGGCCATGCGATGCACGTCTTCCTTCTTCTTCATTGCGCCGCCACGCCCGTTGGCCGCATCCAGCAGTTCATTCGACAACTTGTCGGTCATGCCCTTCTCGCCGCGGGCCGCGGCCATACGTCAGAATCCAGCGAATGGCCAGCGAAGTGCGCCGGTCGGGATTCACCTCGATCGGCACCTGGTAGTTGGCGCCGCCCACGCGGCGGGTCTTCACCTCCAGCAGCGGCTTGCAGTTCTCCACCGCCTTCTTGAAGAGCGCCAGCGCTTCTTCGCCGCCGCCCTTCTCCTCGAGAGTCTTCATCGCCCCGTAAAAGATGTTCTGGGCCGTCGACTTCTTGCCGCCCCACATCATCGAGTTGACAAACTTAGTGACCAGCGTCGAATCATAAACCGGATCCGGCGCTACTTCCCGCTTCGCTATGTGCCCTTTTCTCGGCATAATCCTCAAAATCCTCTTGGCTCTCGAGCCGCTTCTTTTGCCCCAGTCCGGGTCCAAATCAACTGTCCCGGAACCGTATTGCCGTTGTCAGCTTTCAGTGATCAGTTGCAGAGCCATTCTGTTCCCTGTTCCCTAATCCCTGTTCCCTGCATTTCTACTACTTGGCCGGCGCGGCGCCCTTGGCGCGTTTGGCGCCGTACTTCGACCGGCTCTGCTTGCGTTCGCCTACGCCCACCGAATCCAGCGTTCCCCGCACCACGTGATAGCGCACGCCCGGCAGATCCTTCACTCTCCCGCCGCGAATCAGCACAATCGAGTGTTCCTGCAGGTTGTGGCCGATGCCGGGAATATAGGTGGTGACCTCGATCCCGTTCGTCAGCCGCACGCGAGCTACCTTGCGCAATGCCGAGTTCGGTTTCTTGGGCGTCTGTGTGTAGACGCGAGTGCAAACGCCGCGCCTCTGCGGCGATGCCTGCAAGGCCGGCGACGCCGTCTTGTACCGCGGGGCCGTGCGCCCCTTGCGAACCAACTGATTGAATGTAGGCAAACTGAAACTCCTTACATCGTTAAAAACAGCCAGCAAAATGCCGGTCCACCCAACTGCCAATAGCCGCGCGCATACCTATAGGGCTTGCCCGCTGCGAAAGCGCAACGATTCCTCGTCGCACACGCGCACGGAAGCCCTGATGTGCTGCTTCGCGTCTGTCTTCGTTGCAATCTCAGACGAGAAACGGGACGGTGGCCGAGCGTATTCCTCTTACCAGGGAAAAGCCGACTCCGTTTCGCCGCTTCCGGCCCGCATAGCCCTCCGAGGCGGAGAACGCGCGGGCGCCGTAGCGATTTGTCTCTCCACCCCAGCGACGAAGACCTGTCGCCGGGGACCCCGGCTGCCCCTGCAAGAAAAGAGCGATTCCGGGAACATGTCTGGCCGGCCAACTGCTCCTGGCCCTGGGGATTAGCGCCGCCGGCTTCAACCGGACCGGGCTGCCCCTACGCATCTACCGTTAAGACACACTGATAGCTGCGTTCTTGCGCAACCTTTTAACCATAGCAAAATATCGGGGTGGGGTCAATGCATTCTGCCCCACCCCGCAGTATTATTCCGCCTATTCAATCGAATGCAGAACCCAAGCCCCGTTTTCGTAGGCAAAGTCGGCATGACGCTTGTTGACCAGCTTGTTGATGGCATTGCTGGCAATCTTTGCTAGTGGAGCCGGCAAACCGTCCAGGTTCACAACCTCGTTAAAATCAGCCCCTTTGGCCGTTGCCACGCCAGGAAGCACTTCCTCCTGCAGATCCTGTATATCCTGCGCCTTGAGATGATTTTTGGCCACCGAGGTTACCACCACTGCATAGTTCGGATCGGGGTCGTGATCCGGGCGCCACTGGAGTATATCTCCCCCATTGGAAAGCGTAAGTACATTTTTGCCTTCAGGAGTCAGCGAGAAGTCGCCCCAGATCCTGTTGGCATAAACCGTGGCCTTTTTCCAGTAATTGGCTTGCACGCCGTCCTTCAGCCCCTGCACATCTACAGCGATGGCCACGCCCGCCGCTGGAGTCTGGTCATACTTGGCTTGGATCAAGGCCAGCGCGTCGGCCTTGGTCAACTCCGGCGCCGACTTGCAGCCGTTCAGCAACATTCCTGCGCTCAGAAATCCCAACATACCCAATACAAGCATCTTCCCTGCGTTTTTCACTTTCCCTCCATAGGCCGCAAAACGGCGCATATTACCCCGCTTCGTCATTTTTCTCTTCCTTTCCTCCGCTGTCAATGGGGTTGACTGTGACCTCGCTCACAGTCGGCGGTTTAATGCCCCAAAAAGCGTTTATCTTCTTTCAGATGAGGATTGCTTAGTTCGTTTGAACATCGCTTCTCCGCCACGGTTACTAAAGATATATTCTTTTGTAATCGATTCTGCCGCTTCTTTGGGTACACTTGCCTCGAGCCGTTTTTCAGCCAAAACTCGTAGCCAACCCACGAAAGGACCGCACCCATGCGCAAGCTCTTGGGTAAATTGGGGGGGCAATTGGAAGGCCATTCCCCCGCGCTGCCACGCTGTTTCTGCTGCTTTGCGCAGCTTTTTTCCTGCTTTTTCCCACCTTCTGCCACGCTGCGATAAAGCCGATGATGGCTTGCAACGCCGCAAATACAGGGCAAATACCAACCATCACTTCCGTCTCTCCCAGCACGTTGTATGCGGGGAAAACCTACAATGTCCTCGTCACAGGAGTCTTCACGGGCAACTCAGCGATTGCGGGCTGTGACTATATCGAGTTCTGGTTTGTTACGTCTTCTTCGTTTTACTCTAACGGTCCAGGCCTAGTTGGAGGATCTACTGACTCATACGTAACCGTGAACAATTATTTCGATTCGGGCGCGTACATCAGCCCCACGCAAATCATGATCTCCGTTACAGTTGCGCCCAATGCACCTACGGAGACGGACGACGTGATCGTAACTTGCGATGGCTGCGACTATCAAGCGTATGCGCCGATTCAGATTAACGGCTGCCCGACGCCAAAAATCACCTCGCTGCTCCCCAAGACATGGTTTGCGGGAGAGAGCTATCCAATCACGATCACCGGAACCGGCTTCAATCCTACGGCGATTCCGTCTTGCCCCGTGACACCGGTCGTCGCACGGGCGGCTAGCGGAAGCAGCGTGGCACTATCCAACGTGACTGTGGTCAGCCCAACGCAGATCACCGCCACTGTAACGCCAGCGGCTAGCGATCCCACAGGCGTGGCAGAGATCACCGTGGGTAGCAGCTCTACCGGCACGGTTTCGGTTAGAACACAGATTCTGGGCACTCCATTAATTCAATGCAATGGAACCACGATGCAGTGCTATGGAGAAACCATCAGCGGATCCAACGCTACAACGCAATCAGCGGTTGTCGGCCAACAGATTGTCCTGACTACGACAACACCAACATCAACTTCATACGATGGCAATCCTGTCTCCTGGACCTGGACGGTACCCAATACGCCTGCGAATATTGGCGCGCGCGTGTTTGGAACTTCCGACAACTTGGGTAATCCAACCTCTGCTTCGGCCACTGCAACAGTGCTGACAAACCCTGGCTTAACAACCTATTGGCTCTATCCCAACTCCAGCATCCCGGTAACATACAAATACTGCATCAACATTCAAGGCGCAAACCCCGTACTTCAATGCAGCCTTCCGGCAAATGCGACCTTCAATGTGACCGGGCCGACAGCCACTATCACCCCTTCTCTGTCTCTTTCGACTACTCCTCCTGCAACGGGGGTCTGGTGGGTGAGCGGAACAGATTCCGGGTGCAATGGCTACCAATACTTGGTCTTTGGAACACTTACACTCCCTTCGGCAGGATGTGGTCTATTGAACCCCGCAAAATATGGGATTGGTTTCCTTGCAAGTCCACCCCCAGACAGCGGGAGATTTGAGTGGGTCCAATTGATTACCTCGGATATTCTTACTGGCACCGCAACGGGCCAAGAAGTGACGCCAACAATTCGGAATACCGGTCTGGATCAATTCTATCCATACCCCACGATCGACACTTCATGGACTTCGGTAGCTGATACTCCGACTATAAGCGTGAATACACCGACCCTTACCACAGAAACCAGAGCATTCTCAGCCACAATGTATCTGCTTTGGACGGGAAATGCCAGTGATGTCCAAGGCAGGGACTCAAACTACATTGATGTTCCAATTGGATATGTAACTTGGAGTATCAGTGGAACTGCAGATAATAACACGACAGCAACACCACCCTGGTCACTCGACCCCACTCAGGGACCGACTACTACGGACTTCACGCCTAGCACAGATGACGGCACCGTCACACATGGCCTTCCGGCATGGACGACCGTTGCTTATCCATCCACAGCCACGTCAGGTAACACCCAATGAATGGCGAATCGGAAACCGTCAAGATGAACGGGAAAGAGGAGAAGTGAAAATGAAAAAGGCAGCGTCGTATTTCGTTGTACTGATCTTCGCAATGCAGGCAACAGCACTATATGCACAGACATCCGAAAAACCGAAACCGGGATTCACGCTGACCATTTCTGGAGGCGAAGATTCCTATTACAAAGGAATGTATTATGTGTCTGTGATCGAAACTAACATTTCAAGCCAAGTAATTCGTGAAGGAGGGTGTCTGCCGCTTATTTATATGTCAGGGTTCAACATTGATGTTGTGTATAATGGCATACCGCTTAAGATGGATGAGACAACACCGTCGGTTCAGCATCTTAGAAAACATCAGGCGCACCCTGTGCCGTGTAGTGGGAGCATATCAGGGCACGAAGCCCAACCAGGCGGAGGACCCGAAGGAGCTTTTGAGGATCACTTAATGATTTCACAATACTTTGATATGTCTAAGCCGGGCACGTACGATATTACCGTTTCCAAGGAGACTTTTCCGGGACATCCTGAAAAGAGCGTAACGGTTCGGTCCAACACCATCACCATCATCGTGCCGGAGCCAGAGGCAAGTGCGCCACAATAGCAGGCTGGGCCAGCAGATCGCTTTGACCACGACAACACCGGCAACAACCACGTATGATGGGCCAACACTTTCTCCAACCTGGACCGTGGGCGGGACGAATATCGGCGGGTATGCGCCAACCTCTTCAGCAAATGTTACCGTCACAAACAATGACAACGGCCTGACAAGCAATCCATCTAATATCACTCTGAATGGCCCGGCGTCGGCGACGGTTATGACCGACCTAATAATAGGACAAAATCTCGACGGTGCTAGAGTTAGAGGAACAACGTATCAGGTTTACAATCTGGATAAATCCATAGTTGGTAGCATCCCAATTGCTGAGGATTATATAACCTCCGGTTGGAGTTGCACGAATGCTAGCCAACCGACAACTAATACTACCATTTGCGACGGGAATACTCAAACGGACAATAATGGGATATTTCAGGATCTTTGGAGCGACTTAGGCACTTATTATACCCCGGCCGATTGCGGAGAAAACGTAACCGATCACTGGCAATGGTGTTCACCATCCGGACCAACGACAGGAATTACTTTCATGATGTTGAGCGGATGGGTTCACACGTTGACCAGTAACATCAATGGATTTGTAAATCCTCCAACCCAAATTCCGACAGGTACGGTTTTCCAACCGTGATGAGGTGAACTATATGAAACAAATACCGGTCATTATCTTCGGGTGCATACTCGCAGCGCACCCGCTGCTTGGGCAATGCCACGCAACTGTTGAAGGCAATGTCGTGGATGAGTCAGGAGCGCCTGTAGCGGGAGCGCGGGTTAGTTTTCTGGAGCATGGACAGGTGTTTTTCCACAAAGCCATCCGTTATTATGAAACGGACAGTAATGGCGCTTTTCATGCTGAGATGAACTTGAAAGGCGCTCAATCCTATTGGGTTTTGGCGAAGAAGGAGGAGGCAGGATACCCGGATACTATGATAGCGTTTTATGATGAACACGAAGGCCAGCTAGTCGCCTTGGACTGCGGTGCGTTCCGCTCGGGCATTATCGTAAGACTCGGTCCGAAGGTAGCTCACATTCGTCACATTTCTGTTACCGATGAAGAGACGGGAAAACTAATAACAAATGCGTCGATCACACTATATAGGCTGTCTTCTCCGATAAAGAGGTTGCCTTTGGAGAATATGTTCATTACCGAATCGGCGGATCTCGAACCTCTATCGTCTACTTATCTGGGGCTCGATGTCCCGCCAGGTGTTGATGTTTCCTATGTCATATCAGCTCCGGGATACATCGCGTCACCAAAGAAAACATTGCACCTGAAATCTTCTGAAGAAGCAGATATAGAGGTACAACTAAGACCTGATCCTTCACCTTTGCCCTAGCAGAAAGGGAGATGGCGGGCCCGGCAGGTAACCTCTGGTAAAAGTCCATGATCGGCAAAACGTGATTAGTAACAAGTGACTTGGAGGAGTGATGCAATCAAGAATACGTACTGGCATTTTTGTACTGGCAATCGCAATGGCATCCGTTGGGGTGGCGCGCGCGGATGCGGTCCTGACTTATACGTCATCAACACTCAGCACGGCTGCCGGAGGAACGGTTGAGATTGATGGCACGCTCACGAATACTGGGACGTATGATTTGTATCTGAATGGCGATACGGTTAGTCCTCTATCCCCCGGCCTGACCGCTGATGATTCGCCATTCATGTTATTTGGACCTATGTTCTTAGCGGCGGGTGATTCTTTTACCGGAGCCTTCATTGATGTAACGGCTGACGCGACTACACCTTCCGGAAGTTACAGCGGCACGTATACGATCCAGGGCGGGACCGACTCAGACACCTTCGACGACATCGCGACGGCGGATTTCACGCTCGACGTTGGTTCGCCCACTCCCGAGCCGAATCCGTTCCTGCTTCTGGCTACAGGGCTGACGATCATCGCAGGTGTAAGTTTGCAACGGAAATCTCTGGTACGTAGATAAACCTCGCGCTCGCTTTCTATTCCGCCCCGGAGACACCCACCGCCTTCGGGGCGGGGCGTTTCTCCCATCAGGTCGGTCAGCCAACGACGGCATAAAAGCTCAACGCCGCGTCGCCCTGTTCGAGCAGCCGCGTGCGCTGGAGCAAACCATAGCGGTCTTCGAGGCGTTCCTTGCGCCGATGTTCGGCGATCACTACGGCATCCCTGCCCAGCAGGCCTGCCGCCATTCCTCCCAGCAATTCCAGCGTAGCCGCATACTCCTTCGCCGCATCCCAGGGTGGGTCGAGAAAAACCAGGTCAAACTTCGATGCTTGTTGGCCTGTCTCGGCTGCTGCAACCATTCTTCGCAGCGTTGCTCCCACGGCAGCGGCATGAACACGGAATCCCTCCCTCAGCCCCAGCCTCTCCAGGTTGCCGCGCAGAATTTTCAGCGCCACCGCCGCCCGTTCGACAAACTCCACCCTCGCGGCTCCGCGGCTCAGCGCCTCCAGCCCCACCGCGCCCGAGCCGGCATACAAATCCAGAAAGACCGCTCCCTTAATGCGAGGCGCGATCACGTTGAAGAGGGTTTCGCGCAGCCGGTCGCTCGAGGGCCGTGTGGCAAGCCCCAGCGGAGCCTCAAGCCTGCGGGAACCCAGCGATCCGGCAATGATGCGCACGCCAACCAGCATACGGGAATCGGGGCCTGACCCTCTACAATCATTCTGTATGCGTGGCTGGTCAATTCCGCTGGGCCGCTGGATGGGCGTCGAGATGCGCGTCCATGTATTTTTCCCGCTTCTGGCTGCTGTTTGCATGGCCCTGAGCGGCTCGGACCACATTGCCGGCGGCTTGGGGCTGTTTTTTGTGTTGGTAGCGGCTGTTGTGGTGCGGGAGACGGCGCGGCTGCTGGTGGTTGCATGGCTGGGGTTGCGCCTGCGCGCCATCCTCCTGTTGCCTATCGGAGCTCTGTTTGCTTACGCCGATCCCGAAAGTCAGGAGGGCTCCAGCAACGGCGGCGGGCAGTTTGCCCTGGCGCTGGCCGGTCCGCTGGCCAACATTGCTACAGCGCTGGTACTGGCCGCTGCCTTTCTGGGCGCCAGCGGTAATATCGATCTTATGTCCCAGCCTTGGATCTCCGCGGCCTGGCTGGTGCGCACCATGGTTTGGATGCAAGCCGGACTGGGCGTTCTGCACCTGCTTCCGGCCTATCCCCTCGACGGCGGACGGCTGCTCCGCGGCAGCTTTGCGCGCAAGCACGGTTTCACGCCCGCCGGGCGCATGGCTGCCGGACTGGGCCAGATTCTGGCGCTCATCGCCATGGTTGCCGGCATGTTGCTCCACAGTCCATGGCTGGTTATCGCCGGCTTCTTCATCATGATTGGCGCGCAAATCGAAGATCAGGGCGTTTTCTTCCAGTCGGTAGTCGACACCGTGCATATGCGCGAGGTCATGCTCACCGACTTCGCCACCCTCTCCGCCTCCGACACCCTGGCCGGCGCCTTGGTGCGTTGCGTCCACTCGCTTCAAGAGGATTTCCCCGTGGTGCGCGGCTCCCAGCTGGTGGGCATCATCAGCCGCCAGCGCATCGTGGATGCCCTGCGCAACGACGGCAACGGCTACGTGCAAGCAGCCATGTCCAAGGCCTTCCAGGTGGCCCGCCCCGAGGACACGCTGGGAACCACCATTCGCCGCATCCAGACAGGCCGCGGACTCTCCCTGATTCCCATCACCGATGCTGGGCGCGTCGTGGGCATTGTCAGCGTCCAGAACCTGATGAGCGCCATGTCGCTCCTCGCCGAGCAGCGCCGCCTGGAACGCGAAGATGCCCAGGAGCAAACCCTCTAGGAAGCTGAAGGCTGATTGTGCCAATGCTCGCCGAACCTGACCCACCACTCGCCCCCGGCCTCTACCTCGTCGCCACTCCCATCGGCAACCTGGGCGACATCACCATCCGTGCTATTAATGTGCTCCGCCACGTGGACCGCATCGCCTGCGAGGACACCCGCCAGACGCAGAAGCTGCTCAACCATTTTGAGATCACCACCCCCACCGTTAGCTGCCACCAGCACAACGAGCATCAGCGCGCTCATGAACTTCTGGCCGCGCTGAAAGCCGGCCAGCGCATCGCCGTGGTCTCCGATGCCGGAATACCGGGCATCAGCGATCCCGGGGGCTGGCTCACGGCCCAGGCCATTGCCGCCGGCGTCGCGGTCATTCCCATCCCCGGAGCCAATGCGGCGCTCAGCGCGCTGGTGGCCTCGGGATTGCCCACAGAGGAGTTTAACTTCATCGGATTCCTGCCGGAAAAAGCCGGGGCGCGGCGAACTCGGCTCGAAGAACTAGCCGCGGAAATTCATCAATCCAATGCCCCGCGCACCCTGGTCTTCTACGAAGCGCCGCACCGTATTCTGGAGACGCTGTCCGACCTCGAAACCGTCTTTGGTCCCGCCCTGCGCGTAGTACTGGCCCGCGAACTGACCAAGATTCATGAGGAGTTTCTGCGCGGAACGGTGGCTGAGGTTCGCTGTGAGCTGGCTGGCCGCGATCGTATGCGCGGCGAGATCACCCTGCTGGTCCACGCGCAACCGGCGCAGCCCGGCGCAAAGTCCTTGTCAGCCACTCATGAAAGAATTGCTGACCGCATCGTCCGTCTCATGGCCGAGGCTGGTGTGGACGAAAAAGAAGCTCTCAAACGACTTGCGCGTGAACTGGGTCAATCTAAAAGTGAGCTTTATCGCGAGTTGCAACGGGAGCGGGCGCGTCGGCGATAGGTTATTCCTAGTCCCTATTCCTCTTCCTTCTTCTTTTTGCCCTTATCCCTCATCTCACGGATATCTTCCATCAGCTGCTCCACCTGCTCCCGCTTGCGGCTGCTCATGTCCAGGAAGCGAATGCCCACCGTGTGCTTGTCGTGAATGGCCTGCACGACGCCGCCCAGGCGGAAGGGCAGCCCTTCCAGTTGAAATTCGGTCTCCACCCGCGTATAGATGCCCACTGGAAAACGTTCGTCGGCGCGGATGCGGCAGCCGCCCAGGCTCAGGTCGAGAATGCGCCCTCGCAGCCGTGATGCGATCTTGATGAGAAAAATTACGGCCGAGGTATCGACCTCTTCCCGCGAAGCCTCGCGCCGGTCGCGGCCGGCTGGCTTTGCGTGCAACGGAGTGCCGACCTGCGCCTTTTCTACCGATTCCATTGCCGTCACCGCCTATGAATTAGTGCCCTTCAGCCTGTTCCCAGGGGCTTTGCGGAGCAGGCTGCTCAGCCTCACGGCCCTTCAAGCGGTCATACAAATACACGTCGCTCGTAGTCCCCAGCGACTCGTTGTAGAGATCAATATCGCCGGTTAACTGCTTCAGCTCCTCGCTGAACCGGTGAATCGCGTGCAACTGGCTGGCCTTGGCAGGAAGCTCAAAATGGGGGGTTTGAATGAATTTCTGATGGCCGCGATCCAGCAGCCGGGCCACGCGGCCCCCAACCAGCGCACCGGGCCTGACCGCAAAGGCAATCGGCGCCGCTTTGTCTGCGGCAGCTATCAGAACCGCTCCGGCCCCGTACTTCGTCACCAGCACGCCGCCTGCTACTTCGTTTGAGGGCGCCACATCGAAGGCAAGTACGCGCAATATCTTCAGAATCTGATCAAAGTTCGGATTGCGGGGCTTTTGGCTCAAGGCAACCTCTCAGTCTGCGAGGATATAAAGCTGTTATCGGCAGAATCTGCTCGAATCTGCAATCTCGCATACCCACTCTCGCATACCCGGAGTACTGGCTGCAATTTCCATGAATATCGACAATCCACCCGCGATACCCCGTTCATTACCGGACAGCTCAACTGGCACCGTAGAATTGGACTATGACGACAAATAAACCGGCCGCACTGCCCGAGCTAACCACCGAAGACCTTTCCCGCTATGCCCGCCACCTGATCCTGCCCGAGGTGGGCATGGAGGGCCAGCAGAAACTCAAAGCCGCGCGCGTACTCTGCGTGGGCACCGGCGGACTGGGCTCGCCCCTGTCCTTTTATCTGACCGCAGCCGGCATCGGGACACTGGGCCTTGTTGACTTCGACGTCGTTGATGCCAGCAACCTGCAGCGCCAGATCATCCACTCCACCAAAGACATCGGGCGCAAGAAGCTCGATTCAGCCACGGAGAAGCTCAACGCCCTCAATCCCTCCGTCCGCATCGTCAAGCACGAGACCATGCTCACCAGCGCCAACGCCATGGAGATCCTCAAGGACTACGACATCGTGGCCGACGGCACGGACAACTTCCCCACGCGCTACCTGGTCAACGACGCCTGCGTGCTGCTGGGCAAGCCTAACGTCTACGGCTCCATTTTTCGTTTTGAGGGCCAGGCCAGCGTCTTCGCCACCGAGCAGGGCCCCTGCTACCGCTGCCTCTATCCCGAGCCGCCGCCGCCCGGCCTGGTTCCCAGTTGCGCCGAGGGCGGAGTGCTGGGCATTCTTCCCGGCCTGGTCGGCGTCATCCAGGCTGCCGAGACCATCAAGCTCATTCTGGGCAAAGGCGATTCGCTCATCGGGCGGCTGCTGCTGGTTGACGCCCTCACCATGCGCTTCCGCGAGCTCAAGCTGCGCAAGAATCCTCAGTGCCCGGTCTGCGGCTCCAACCCCACCGTGACCCAGCTCATCGACTACCAGCACTTCTGCGGCATTGTGCCTGAAACCCCGGAAGAGAAAAGTGTGAAGAATGGAATCCCCCAGCTCACCGTCAAGGAACTCAAGCGCCGCATCGATGCCGGCGAAGACGTCTACATCCTCGATGTGCGCGAGCCTTACGAGTACAAGATTGCCCAGATCGGCGGCAAGCTGATTCCGCAGAACGATGTCCCCAATCGCCTCTCAGAAATCGACCGCAATCGCGAGGTCATCGTGCAGTGCAAGGTCGGCATCCGCAGCCAGCGCATCGCCGAGTTCCTCAAGCAGCAAGGCTATCCCCGCGTCGTCAACCTGGCCGGCGGCATTTTAGCCTGGGCCGACGAGATCGACCCCAAAATGCAGAAGTACTGAGGAAGACCATGTTCCACGAGATACCCGAGGCAATGCACGCTCGAATGCGAGAGTTGGAGCGGATCGACGCAGGTGACCGCATCGATGGCACGCCGCGCATGAAGCGGCTTCGCCAGATTCCGCCCGAAGTGGGCAGATTCATCGCTATCCTGGCCGCTGCGGCTCCAGCCGGCCGTTGCGTAGAGATTGGAACCAGCGCGGGATATTCCACTCTCTGGCTGGCTCTGGCTTGCCGGGCTACAGGCAGGAAGATCACGACTTACGAGATATTGCCCGTGAAGGCCGATCTTGCGCGCCAGACCTTCGAGGCGGCTGGCATCTGGGATGTTGTCGATTTCGTTCAAGGGGATGCTTTGGATTTTCTGACAGGATTAAAAGAGATTGCCTTCTGCTTCCTGGACGCCGAGAAGGAAATCTACGCCCGCTGTTATGAGAAGCTGCTGCCGATCATGGTTACGGGCGGCATTCTCGTCGCAGACAACGCCATCAATCACCGCGCGGCCTTGCAGCCCATGCTCGATCGCGCGCTGGATGACCCGAGCGTCGACGCTTTGATCGTCCCACTCGGCGGCGGTGAGCTGGTTTGCAGGAAGAGGTGAAGATAGCTCCGGCTCGACCAGTATCGCCGCCGGAACGACTTGATCCCGGTCGTGAAATCTTGCGCAATAATGGCAATTTATCGGCTAAATAACAGAGTTTATCGGCATGGAATTCGAAGATCACCGTGCCGCTGATGAACCAGCGCCAAAGAGCCTTCGCATCAAGTTGGGCCTTCTTTCGCAGCGCGGCGGCTTGGGATGCTTGGAATTCAGATGAAACTCCCGACAGGCGACGCAATCGCCATGCCGCGGACATTCCCGCTTGGGGCAACTACAGACAATGGGCTGTTCGTTCATCTATGCAGTATTCCTTGCGGCATGGTTGTGGCCTTACTGCTGGTGATCTTACAGGCCGAAGGCCGCTGTCCCCACCGCAGGTGGCTTGCCATTCTCTTCCATCTTGCCGAAGATCATCTTGCCGCTGGCGGTTTGCAGCACGCTGGTCACGGTAATCTCGACGGACTTGCCGATCAGTTTGCGCGCGTGGTCCACCACCACCATGGTGCCGTCGTCCAGGTAGCCCACTCCCTGATTGAACTCCTTGCCTTCCTTGAGGATGAGCACCGACATCTTTTCGCCGGGCAGCACCACCGGCCTGAGCGCGTTGGCCAGGTCGTTGATGTTCAGCACCTCCACGTGGTGCAGATGGGCCACCTTGTTCAGGTTGAAGTCGTTGGTCACCACCTTGGCCTCCCACTTCTTGGCCAGCTCCAGCAGCTTCAGGTCTACCTCGTGAATGGAGGGAAAGTCGTCGGAGACGATCTGCACCTGGATGGTGCTGCTGGACTGCATGCGCTGCAGCATATCCAGGCCGCGTCGGCCACGCTGTCTCTTTGACGCGTCAGTGGAATCGGCTACGGTCTGCAGCTCGCGCAGCACGAACTCCGGTATCACCATCATGCCGTCGATGAAGCCCGCCTCGGCGATGTCGGCTATGCGGCCGTCGATAATCACGCTGGTGTCGAGCACCTTGGCGCTGCGCAGCGCGGGCCGGTCGCCCATAAAGACCGTGCCCAGCGCCGCCGGGTTCAACAGGTCGCCTTTGCTGGCGCCCACCAGCAGCCCCACATAAGTCATCAGCAGCAGGACGAAGATCTGGATGATTGACGATGCAGGCCCGGGCGTCAGCGCGCCGCGCAGCACCAGGCAAAACAGCGCCGCGCCCAGAATGCCCAGCACGCTGCCGGCCACGGCGCCAATCAGCCGTTTCAGGCTCAGCGCCCGCACGCGCAATTCGAAGACAATAACCGCCCCGGCCGCTCCTGCGCCCATGGCCGCGCTCACCCATTCTGTCATGCCGAACGGATGAAGGAAAAAACAGACCCCGGCAAGAAGGGCCACAAAAAGAAGACGAACCACAATCAAGTCCATAAAAAAGCCAATCCCCGCTGGCAGGGAAAGAAAAAACGCCAGACTGGGTACCGTTGGGGAGTATCCCACCCCTCCACGCAGCCGTCAAGGGGGAAGAGGCGAGGGACGGGGAAATAGGTAACAGGACAGAGGGAGGGGAGAATGGATCGCACTACTCTGCTCTCCGGGGTAGCTGGTCCCTGACCCCTGCTTTTACGACGCCCGCGCCAGCTCCACTGGAACAAGCCGTTGCGAACCCTTGCGCGGGCCGCGCTTGCGGGCGCTCATCACTTTGATGCGCTCCAGCAGTTCATGAGACGAGTAGTTCTTCTTGGCCAGCAGGGCATCGGCGGCGTGCATCTCGCCCGCCATCTTCTGCGGGTCACCCAGCAGAATCATGGGCACATGAGCCGCAATCTGCTTCAGCCGCTCCACCAACTGGCAGCCGCTCATCTGCGGCATGGAATAGTCGGCCAGCACCAGATCCACAGCGGTCTCGGAAAAAATGCCGATGGCATCCTGGCCGCTGGTCGCCGCCACTACCCGGTAGCCGTTGGTTGCCAGCATGAACTTGAGCACGGAAAGCTCCTGTTCGTTGTCGTCTACGCAGAGAATTACCTTCTTGGGTCGCATGGTTAGGGATGAACTCCTTAGTGCAATTTTCTTGGTTCCACCTGGGAACACTACGCCTATGCCTGCTCTCATGGCAGACTGGCGCAATGCGCTTAGGACCCGGAAATCGAGAGAGAGACGGCCATTCCCTGGTATATCTCGCGTCTGGATTGCCCTGCTTGCCGCACGCTAAGCCCTGGCGGGCATGCGCGTCTGCAACGCGGTAACCGGCCATTCGATGCACAGGCGGTTGTCTTCGCTCACGGTCAGTTTGTAAATGAAACCCTGATGCAAAACCGGCAAAGGCGCCGGTGAAAATCCTGCAATGAGGGCCAAGACTACGAGGGATGGATTGCGATGGGAAGAGGGAAAACGAAGCGAAAATTTGTCTCAAAACCTGGAAGCGGCCGGTGGAAAAAAGCTAGATTGATGACACGCCGTCACTTGCAATTACTAAATCCTGTTGAAAGCATGTGCATTACGATTGGAAAAGCCGTCAACTTGCCTCAGGAACGGTGCTGACTTCGACGCGCCTATCAAGGAGCCGCGCAGATTCCCTGTTCTTTTTACAGCGCGATCAGCGGACGGGGCAAGCGGGTCCTGGCGCGATCCAGGAACAACCTCATGCGCAGTGCCTCGCACCGCTGCAAGGCTACCATACGCATATGCCTGCGGATGTGGTCGCCATCCTCCAACAGGGATACCTGCGCCTCGTCGAACGCAGCATCCTTTTCCAGCCGCTCAATCCGCTCTTCTACAGTGCGGCGAAACCGGGGGCTGATCTCAAAACCATCGCTGGCTGCGCAATTAACATTCATGGCAGGCTCCTGGAGAGAATATCCACGCACCCTCAAAGATATTTTCTGAGAAGGCTAAAGTTTTTTTAACCTGCGCCGATATTAATGAGGAATATTGTGCCGCGCCAGATTACGGCGAGGGCAAACGAAGGTAATAAACTGTCCAGAATCAGTACATTTTAGCTATTCTCAATCAACTTTTGCACAACTCGATCACTTTTCCGCCCCCGCAACCATCCTGAAACTTCGCTACTCTTGCGGCGCAGTGGCGTAATAGCCTTTGCGGACCTGCACCTTCAGGCCGTCCCCGTGGCACTCGACGGAAAGCTTGCGGAAGGCGCCGTCTAATTTGGTATTCGTGGACGTGTAGCTGGCCACGTACTGAGTGCGCAGCTCGTCTTCGATCTGCTGGAAGGCGGCCTCTAGCTTCTTACCGTTGTTGCCCACGTCGATCAGCCTTCCGCCGGTCTCCTCGGCCATCTTTTTCATGGCAGAGTAGCCGCTGTAGCCTGACCCCCCATAAAAGCCGCGGTCGGCGATCAAAATCGTATAAACCATGACGTTATTGCGGTTGGCCGCGGCAATCGCCTCATCGATTTTGGCGCGGCTGCCCTCATCCTCGCCGTCGGTGAGCAGAATCATCGCTTTGCGGCCCGTCTCCTGGCTCATCTTCTGCGAGGCGGCCAGGTAGACCGCGTCGTAGAGCAGGGTTCCCTTGGGCTTTCCGATGGCCGGAATGGTTCCTCTGCCCGCGCCGGGAATGCCCGCCGCGCCATTGCCTCCGGCGGTGTTGATCTCCGCCTTGCGCATGGCCCGCGCTAGTTGGCGGGGACTGTTGGTGTAATCCTGCAGCAAATCCACATCTACGTCGAAGGAGAGCAAAAATGCCTCGTCATTGGGCTTGAGCACGCGCTCCAGAAACTGGCTGCCCACATCCTGTTCCAGCGGAAGAACACGCTGCTGGCTACCCGAGGTGTCCAGCAAAATCCCCAGAGTCAGCGGTTGATGGGTTTCAGCCACAAAGTTCTTGAGCGTCTGCGGCGCATTGTCTTCCGAGACCGTGCAATCATCCCTGGTCAGGTGAGGAACCAGGCTTCCAGCCTTGTCCTTGACGGTAAAGATAACATCCACAAGGTTTACGTTCAGCTTGAGGGTGGTCACCGGCTGGTCCTCGGGCGCCGGGGCCGGAGCGGTGCTGACCGGAGGCGCGTCCGGCGAGGGGGCAAGCTGGGCCTGGGCCGGAACCAGCGCCGGCAGGCCTAGCAGCAAAACGGCAATTCCCCATTGAGGTCGCATTCTGGCACTTTAGACGAAATCGGGACTCCCAAAGAGAGCATACCGGAAGGGTTTCCCTTCAGCCGCAACCTTCATAACTCTGGCGCGTCTGATACTCTGACAATTACAGCATTGTGACGAAATAACAGCTTGGCTGTATTTTGTCAGTTGTCAGCCGTCAGTAGTCAGTCCCCGGTTTCGTTGACCACTGGCCACTGGAAGCGGCGGGGCCATGAGCGATTAGGGTTTGTTTTTTAACTGAATACTGACAACTGACCACTGGAGAATACCTGTGAAGCTAGGTTTAACGGCAATCGCGCTGGCGGCGCTCCTGAGTTTGAGCCCACATTCGGGCCTGAATTTGAGCCCTTTGGCTCTGGCCCAACAGCAGCAACCCCCTGTGCCCGACGCCCCTCAACCCCAGGCGCCAAAGCCTTTAGCGTCGGATGTAAACGGCCCGATTACTCCCGGCCAGGGCGCCGGAGAAGAGCCGACTGGGCCTACTTCATCCTCCAACCCTCCGGCCCAGCAGCCCACGCCGGCCGGTCAAGCCCTCACCAGTCAGGGCAAGGACCTGGTCCAGACCACGCCGCCGGTGCAGCCCGCTGCCGGCGAAGGCTTTGACAAAATTTCTACGACCATCCATTTATATTCGAACTTCGTCGAGGTCCCGGTCACCGTCAAGGACAAGGGAAAGCTGGTGGCCGGCCTCACCTACCACGACTTCGAGGTCTACGAGAACGACACCCGCGAGCCATTGGCCTTTTTCACCACGGATGCATTCCCACTGTCGATTGCATTCGTCATCGACCAGAGCCTGACCTCCGACGTGATGGCCAAGGTGAACAACTCTCTGGGCGCCATCCAGGGCGCGCTGACGCCCTATGACGAAATCGCCATCCTTACCTATAACAATGGCGCGCAGGACCGCTCCGGGGGCTTCACGGGAGCGCAGAGCGCGCGGGTTCCCTTCGTGCTTTCCATGACCAAGGTCGCCGGTACGGAGATGCTGGTGCCGGTCACCGATGGTCCGCTGGCCGGCTGCAGCATCCGCCAGAACGGCAACTGCGTCGATCCCAATATCCAGCCCGGGCGTTCGGCTGGCGGCAGCACGTTCATGTCTCTCCCTAAGGAGTATCACACCCTCAACGACGCCATCCTGGCCGCCGCCAAGGAGCTGTCGACCCGCCCCAAGGGCCGCCGCCGCATCATCTACGTCATCAGTGACGGCAAGGAATCCGGCTCCAAGGCCACCTACAAAGAGGTGCTGAAGTACCTGGAGACCAACAAAACCGCCGTCTATGGCACGCTGGTGGGCGACTCCGCCCGCTTGGGCGAGGGCTACGTGAGCCGCTTCCACTTACCCCTCATGATGAACGACAACATCCTGATCAAGTATGCCCACGCCACCGGCGGCGTGCTGGACTCCGAGCGCGGCGTGGACGGCATCGAAATGAGCTACGCCAAGATCGCCGAGGAGGCGCGTAACCAGTACACGCTCGGATACTACAGCCACCAGCCGATCCTCGACACCAGGTTCCGCAAGATCGATGTGCGCGTTGATCGGCCCGGCATGGAGATTATCGCCAAGACCGGCTACTACACCTCGGGGCAGGATGCTCGCTAGGATCCCGGTACGGAATCATTATCAACGATAGTGCTGGATGTAATCGGGCGCCGCGATCCCTTCGGCCAGCCGCGCATCCGGCTGCGGCGCGCCGGCCTTCAGCGACAGAGGCAAAACCCCGGCCCAGACCGGCAGCGCGTAGTCTTGCTCATCGTCCATGGGCGGGCCGATGCGAGTCTTTGCCGAAGCTTCCTCGATGGTCAGCTCCAGCACGGTGGTCGCCTTCAGTTCCACGCTGTTGGGAGCGCGAACCTCGTCCCACCGCCCACCTATCAGATGCTCGGAGATCACCCGCAGAGCCTCGCTCTTAAGAGCCGGATCGTCGATGGCGCGGGCAGTTCCAAAGAGCACCACTGAGCGATAATTCATGGAGTGATGGAAGGCGGAGCGGGCCAGCACCAGCCCGTCGACCAGCGTGACGGTCACGCAGACTGGAACGCCGGACTCCAGCGTGCGCATCATCCGGCTGGCCGCTGATCCATGCAGGTAGAGCTTTTCTCCGGCGCGTCCGAAAAGCGTAGGAATTACAAAAGGCTGGCCATCAACTGCAAAGCCGACGTGCGCCACGAAGGCGGCATCCAGAATCGCATGAATAACCTCGCTCTCCCGCGAACCGCGGGCAGGCAGACGGCGAAGTGTACTCCGTTCGGTCATCATTGAATGTCTTGTGATTACGTACAGGTCTTTCTACTTAAACCAATCAACTGATCGCAACGAGCCCGAAGCAACTACGGGAGTAATCCGCCCCTGAATCCCCGCTGGATCTTTACTTGGGCTGGTTCGGCGTGGAGACGGGCGGCGTTGTGGGAGCCGCATTCTGCTGCGTGGTCTGCGCCGGAGGGGCAGGGTCGGTCGTGCCCTTGAGGCCTTCCCTGAAGCCCTTCAATCCCTCGCCCAATCCCTTGCCCAGTTCCGGCAGCTTCTTGCCGCCAAACAGTACAAGTAAAACAATCGCAATGACCAGCAGATGCGTCGGCTGCAATAGATCGCCCATGATTTTATCCTCCGCGCGCCGCGCATTCGTCGTCGCGCATTCTCAGTTGTTATTGTCGCACAAAGCCGGATGCCGCGCAGCGCCCTAGTTCACCTGCGCCGGCTTGCCCAGCCGTTCGGTCACCATGGCGTAGAAGGCGCCCAGGTCTTCCTCATCGCCCACGGTCAGCCGGCGGTAGACCTTCATCAAGGGAAAGAGTCTTGAGGCGCGCGCCTCAACGGCCGGAACCGCCGTGACGCTGCCGGGATACTTGGTCATCTCCCAGGCGCCGGCGTAGCGGCGGCGCAGCACCTCGCCCAGATAACTGCCCCACAGCCGCACTTCGAAGTCCAGGTCCAGCTCCGGGCTCTCGCCCACCAGCACCAAAATCTCGTCCAGTGCGTCGATGGATTCCGAGGTAAAGTCCAGCTTCTGGTGGAACTCGCTCTGTCCCAACTCCGCCGCCGCCCGCGCATAGCCCTCCATCATCGTCCCCAGGTCGGGGAAGACCGCCGACTCCAGCCGTTTGCGCAGATCAGTCGAGTTTCTCATCCAGTCAGAAGAGTATAAGCCCTCGCGCCAAAGAGGGAGCAGGCACAGCCAAGCCGGGGCAGAAAAATGGCGCTCTTTCCGGGTTTGTGGCAGCGCGTAGCAGGTTTGTGGCAGACTTGAAAGCAGTTGTGGAGGGTTCCCGATGAAGACCATTCCGTTGATTGCCTTGGCCGCCGTATTAGCCCTGACCGCCGGTACCGCCAGTTCCTTCAGCCGCACAATTTATCCCGCTCCGGTGCAAGCCAGAACCGACCTGGCCGCCGCCCTCAATACTGCCGCCACAACTCACAAGCGCATCCTGCTGGACTTTGGCGGCAACTGGTGCCCCGACTGCCAGGCGCTCGACATCTACTTCCATGATGCCGCCAACCGGCCGATCTTAGAGGCTAACTTCATCCTCGTCCACGTCAACATCGGGCATATGGACGCCAACCTGGATCTCGCCCAGCAATACGAGGTTCCCTTGCATAAGGGCGTGCCTGCTCTCGCCGTCCTCGACGAGCACGGCAAGCTGCTCTACAGCCAAAAAAATGGCGAGTTTGAGGCCATGCGCCGCATGGAATCCTCTGAGGTGACCAAATTTCTGGTGCAATGGAAGCCCTAGAAGCCCTGCTCGGCAGTGATGGTGAATTGCTAACTCCGGTTGTTCCGCGTCAGCCGTCGAGTCCTGACCCTCAGTTCGGCATTTTCATGTACTTGGTGTTCTGGTAGGTGTAAACGATGCGGTGGGCGACGGTGATGGTGGAGAGGACGGCCAGAACCCACAGCACCGGAGCCATGGCGCCCCAATGGTTGAACACGGCGCCGATGATGATGAGCACAATGCGCTCCGGCCGCTCCATGAAGCCCACCTTGCACTGGCCGATAAGCGCCTCGGCGCGGGCGCGCGTATAGCTGACCATCAGCGAAGTGACCATGACAAAAGCCACCAGCACCACGTAACGGAAGCGATTGATGCGGCCGTAGTAAACCAGCAGCCCGAAGAAGAGAATCACGTCGGAGTAGCGGTCCATCACCGAGTCGAAGAATGAACCGAAGACGGTGACCTTATTGATGCGCCGCGCCACCCGGCCGTCCAACATATCGAATGCGCCGGCGCAGAAGATCACCACGCCCGCGTAGAAGAACATCCAGTCGGCATTGGCGGCGTTGGCGTGCCCAAACAGGAACGCGGCCACGATATTGATGGCCACGCCGATGATAGTAAGCGCGTTGGGCGAGATGCGGGTCAGCGAGAGGCCATGCACAATTTTGTTAAGCAGCCATCCGCAGACGCGGCCAAAAGCGCTGGTCCAGGTCATTTCGATTTTCCTTGCTGCTGTTTCTTGCCAGCGTTGTCCGGGCTCTCGTCCTCGCCGGATTCATCGTGAATGGTGGTAAGTTTCAAAATTTCCAGTTCGCGCTTGCCGTTGGGAGTAATGATGGTGGCCACGTCGCCCATCCGCTTGCCCACCAGGCCGCGGCCGATGGGCGAAGTGGTCGAGATCAGCCCCTTGGAGACATCCGACTCCTCGCTGGTTACCAGGCGGTAGACGATCTCCTCATCCTTGGTCGAGTCGTAGACCACCACCGTGGAGCCGAAGCCTACCTTGTCTTTGGGAATGTTGGACAAATTGACGAGCGACAACTCTGCCATGCGCCGGTTCAGTTGGCCCAGGCGCGCGTTCACAAAGTCCTGGCGCTGCCTGGCCATGTGATACTCGGCGTTCTCCGACAGGTCTCCCATGGCCACGGCCTTCTTGATCTCGGCGGGAAGCTCGTGCGCGAGCTCGTGCTCCAGGAGCTTGATCTCGGCGAGAATCTGCTTTTTGATGTGTTCGGGCATCCGGGGTCCGTGGCGGCGAGCGGAGTTTGCTCATTCCGCAAGAGATAGAAGAACTCAACCTCTAATTATACGCGGTGATTCGATGCGGCTTCCAGCTTGGCGTCCATGAATGATTGCAGGATCAGCGTTGCGGCCACTTGGTCGACTACGCGGCGATGCTGCTGGCGGGCGTGGCCGGCTTGGTAGAGAATCTGGTGGGCCTCGCGGGTGGTCAACCTCTCGTCCCAGAGGTGAATAGGCAGGCCCGTTAACGCGCCCAGTTCGGCGGCGAAGGCTTGGGTCTTGGCGGCCTGGGGGCTGGTTTCGCCGTTTAGATGCAAGGGGTTGCCGACCACGATTCCCACTACGGCAAAGCGGCGGCAGAGGCGGGCCAGTGAACGCAGGTTGTCGCGGCGGTTGTGCTTGCGCTCCAGCGTCAGCACCGGCTGCACCGTCAGGCCCAACTCGTCCGAGACAGCTACGCCGATGCGGCGGTTGCCGATATCGAGGCCGAGATAGCGAGGATGAGAGGCGGGTTGCAGCTTTTAGCTCCTGCTTCCAGCTTAATGGCGGTGCCCGACCCTTGAATCGAAGAGCGTGTAAAGGATGGGGTACCCCCCCCCCGTATTTTGTAGGGAAATTTCTTGTTTTCTTGAGGTTACGGAGAGGGTTGCGCTGCAAAATATAGAAAACAAAGAAGTTCCCTGCAAAGTCCTCCTGGATAAGGAGTTACGTGACTTTTCGGCCTATGTTGGTATCTTCCGGCTGAAACCCGGCCTGAGTTCACAGTAGCAGGATGCGGGAATTAATCTGCAGGCACCTGCGGCGCGGCCAAACGCTCGCTTATCGCTCGCATGGGGTTTGTGGTATCCAACCCTTTCGCCAAGTGTGCGGTAGGATGGGAGCACCCGGCTTGTTTCGTCTACTATTCCTGAAAAGAACCTAAACTCCCTCGGTTAGCATTTAGGAACAGGTCGATAATTCGACCCAATTCTCCACATACGCAAACTATTACTCCGATGCAGAATAGAAATTGATGAGAGAGATATCCGTTCTCGAATTGTGTGCAGGAGCTGGAGGCCAAGCCCTAGGTTTCGAACAGGCTGGTTTCACCCATGTTGGCCTGGTAGAACTTGACGGGCATGCCTGCAAGGCGCTGCGTTTTAACCGTCCTGAATGGAATGTCCTAGAGGAAAACCTAAACTATTTCGATGCCAGGCCATTTCGAGGGCAGGTTGATGTTGTAGCGGCTGAGCTTCCTTGTCCGCCGTTTTCCGGGGCAATGTGTAAAGGTGTCAATAGCTGAATAGAGAAAGATGCGAGGGACGGGCACCAGCGTCAGTGAGCCCGACACTGCACACAATGTTCTATTATAGAACATTTTTCCGGACGGCACGCTTTACGCTTGGTCTGTGCCAAAGGCCACGAGGCGAAAGAACATATCGGGCAGTCGTATTGCCGAAGCGCGCGGCCACGCGCGGCCTCCGCTTACTCAGGAAGAGCTTTCAGGCAGGCTCGCTCTTCTCGGGGTCCAGTTGGATCGAGCGGCCATCGCCAAAATTGAAAGTGATCACAGAAGAGTTCTTGATTTCGAGCTCAAGGCGATCGCAGAGACATTAAAAGTTCCAGTCGAGTGGCTTTTGGGAGGCAGTCGTTGAAAGACGCCTCTTCCAGATTGCGAACTGCCACGCGACGTGCCAAATCTGACGTCGCAAACAAGCTCGTCAGCATGTTTTTGCACGAGTTGAGTCGCTCAATCTCCTCAGCTTGGGAGATTCGTGTAGACGGCGAAGGGTATGAATCTCTTGTCCGCGAGCATTTTGCCAACAAGTGTCCGTATTGCGGAAAGGAGCTCACCTTTTCAGAAGCGGTGATCGAGCATCTGGATGGGATGAACCGCCTTCGCGGGGGACTGCACGTGCCTGGCAATGTCCTGGTGGCTTGTGCAAAGTGCAACTCTGAGAAGCGCCGCGACGATTCGTTGAGGGAACTTAGTCTTGCAAAGTCAGGCTGGGAGTCCTTTCTGTCTCACGACGGTCATGTGTGCGGCGCATCCTGCCGCACATGTGCGTATTGGGCCAACATGTGGCCCGATCAGCAAGAACGATCTTTGATCTTGGCCAAAAATCGCGAAAGGATCAGAATGTTTCGTGATCGCTTTGCCGTTACTGATGCAGCAATCTCAGCTGCTGTGGCGGAATTGCCTAAAGCCTTGGTGATACTGTATACGGAGTGCCAAGCCTTTGCGGAGACCGAAATTAAATTGCTGCTCGAAAGATTCCGACCAGCCGAGACTTCTCGCTAGTAATGGGAACCCCATTCCCTGGACTGCGACCCAGTTTTAGTTTTTTCCTTTCGGCATTTCGTTGCTGGTGAAATCCATGTAAGCGCGTAATTGCAGTCTCTCTAGCTCTGCCCGTCTTCGATACATGAGCATCATTTGTGTGAAGATTGCCGATTTCTTGATCTCGCAATCTAAACACAGCCAGTGAATCAAACACCTGCTACGCACCTCAATATTATTTGATCCTGCACGTCGAGCTGCAAGGCTCGTTCGACTTGACCGGGCCACGAGAGCCGCAAGGGAGACCCGGGAACTGGCTAGATCCGTTTGTATTACCAATAAGGGATGCCCCATTCTCAAGTTCGAAATCCAGCACTCGGTACCAAATACGTTTTTGACTCCCACTTCAATGCCGTCTACCTCGATGTCCAAAATCTTTCCGCCTGCTACGCCGAGCCAGTATTTAAACATGATCTCAAATCTTGTACCGAGGTAGGCCCTCTCATCTCGGTTGAGCTCATCGATTCTCTCTCGACCCGTTCTGGGCCAATCAATTACTTCTTCGATAGCTTGACGAGCAATCATCGGCAAATCTCTCTCAAGGCAGACCCTCCCCCCGACACGTTGGAGAATCCATCGCTCGATGAAAGAGAGCGTCGTAGAGTCACGGTCTCGATCATGCTTATTTAGGGATCGCTCCGAAAATGTTCTGGACGGTTGATTCATCTGCTTGTCAGTCGGTTGGAGCTGCAGTCGTAAGTTGGTGCCTTGTTGCGTGCCAGCTTTGGGAGCCAATATGCGCGGTTTGATTTCGGCAAGCGTCCGTCTACGCAAGTATGGCCATGCCAGAAGCAGCCTTTGACTTGGATAATTATCTGGTATTTAGGCAGGACGATGTCGGGGTGGCCTGGAAGATCGCGCGCATGGAGACGGAACCGGAATCCGAGCCGGTGAAGTGCGTACCGCACAAGCAGCTCGGGCTTCGTATCTTTCGAGCGGATGCGAGCCATGTTCGCCGAACGTTGTGCGGTCGTCTCTTTGCAGCTCTTCCTCTTGTTTGTCACATAGTGATTATGCGGCATTCTGAGCGAATTGGCGGGGTATCAGCATGGGGCATCCGCCTTTCAAAGGGGGCTTTGCGGATAATGTACACCCTGCGACCTTGTCCGAAGACCCGCTCATCGCGATAAAGCCGCGATGAACGGGGCACAGCTTCTCATGACTCATCGCTATTCTTCGGGGCTGATGAGCGGGCCACCTGCCGGAGCAGCAACCCGCAGCTTACGACCCTGGTACCAAAGTGCAGAAATGCCCTGCTGAGAAGCCTCAACCCGGTACAATCAAAGAGAGTGGGTCCCGAGGGGGATTTTCCGCGTTTTCAGTTGAGAAGGGTTGACAGCAGGAGAATGGCGAGCCGGAGAGGGAAGAACAGAAGACAAAAGGGTTCCGGCGCGGATTTTCTGCTCACGGTTTTTCTGGTTTTGTTGCTGGCGGCGGGGGCGGGAGCAGCGTGGCTGGTTTTTGAGCCCTATGGGCCGGAGACGGAGACCTTTGTCGAGATTGCTCCGGGCTCGACCACTGCGCGGATCGGGCGGCAACTGGAAGCAGCCGACATTGTGCGCAGCCGCTACGGTTTCGATATTGCGCGCTGGAGGAAGCGGGGCACGCTGAAGGCAGGCGAGTACCGTTTCGATCACCCGGCCTCAGCTGTCGATGTGTATGCGCGCATTGCGCGCGGCGATGTATTTACAAAAGCAGTAACCATTCCGGAGGGCGCGAATCTCTTTGAGATCGCCGCCCGGCTGGAGCAGGCGGGGTTTGGCTCGCGGCAAGCGTTTCTGGACGCAGCGCCCAGGCAAGTGAGCCTGGTAACCGACCTGGATCCCGGAGCAAAAAGCCTAGAGGGCTACCTGTTTCCGGACACCTATCATTTTCAGCGCAAGGCGACCGCGGCGCAGATTTGCGCGGCGATGGTCAGGCGCTTTCGCGCGGTGGCCGGACAAATAGGATTGAAAGGGAATGTGCATCGAGTGGTGACTTTGGCGTCATTGGTGGAACGGGAGACGGCGCTGGACGCGGAGCGTCCACTGGTGGCCAGTGTCTTTGAAAACCGGCTGGCAAAAAAGATGCCGCTGATGACCGATCCGTCGGTGATCTATGGATTGGAATTGGAAGGGCGCTGGCGGGGCGTGATCCACGAGAGCGACTTGAAGCTGGACACACCTTATAACACCTATCTGCATGCCGGCTTGCCGCCGGGTCCGGTGGCCAATCCCGGATTGCGGTCGCTCAAGGCGGCCATGGAGCCGGCTAAAACGGACTATCTCTACTTTGTAGCCGCGGGAGCCGATCCCCAGGGAGGGTCGCGGTTTGCCAGCACCTCCAAAGAACACGCGCACAACGTAGCCGACTACCGGAATGCGGTGAAGAAGGCAGGGGCACGATGAAAACAAAGTGTCGTCTCGCCCCCGCCGCCGCACTGGCTCTGCCACTGCTCTTATCGGGGTGTTACCTGCTGCCCACCACGCGCAAGCTGCCGATTCCCAAGGCGCCGTTGGTGGAGCTGACGGTCACGCCAGATGAACTAGTGACGCAACTCAACGAGCGCTGGAAAAAGCTTGACAACCTGACAGCCTGGGTCGAGATTCAGGCCAGCGTAATCAGGACCAGGGAGGGCATGGCCAAGGATTACACCACCATCCGAGGAAACATCATAATGCGCAAGCCGGAGATGCTGCGGGTTTTTGGGCGGGTTCCGGTGGTGGGCACGCGCGCCTTCGACATGGTAAGCGACGGCAAGGAATTCACGCTCTGGATTCCCTCGAAGAACACGGCATACGAAGGCGCCAACACGCTGGAGAAGAGGTCAGCCAATCCGCTGGAAAACCTGCGGCCGGGATTCTTTCTGGACGCGCTGGTTGTACGCGGGCTGGATCCGAACGACCTGTACTCGGTGGTGACGGACTCGGAAACAGTGGAGGATGCGGCCCGAAAGCACTTGTTCTTCGTCCCGGAATACGTGCTCAGCATCAATCGCGGCAAGCCGGGCAGCAAGCAGTTGACGCCGGTGCGCGTGATCACCTTCCGCCGCGACGATCTGCTGCCCTACCAACAAGATATATTCGACAGCGAGGGCAACCTGGAGACCCATGTCACCTATACCGAATACCGGGATTTCGGCGCCAGCAAATATCCAACTATGGTGGTCATCAAGCGCCCGCTTGAGGATGTCCAGATCGTTCTCATCATTGACAAAGTATTAGAAAACCAAACGCTGAGCAACGACGAATGGCTCCGGCAGTTCGAGTTGAAGCCCACCGAGGGAACCCGGATTCAGCATCTGGAATAGCGAGGATTTGTGTTAGTATCCCGGCAAACGCAAACATTGCATTTCCGAGGAGCCCAACATGGAAATCAACCTCCGCCCGATGACTCTGGGCGAGATTCTGGACCGCACCGCCCAGCTTTATCGCTCGAATTTTCTGCTATTTGCAGGCATCTATGCCGCGTATTCCGGCGTGGTGCTGGTGCTGGGCCTCGCCCAGATCGGACTGACCTCATTGATCAAGGGGTCGGTATTTACACTGTGGGTTCCGGTGCTACTCGGCGCCATTGCTGTAATCGAAGCTCTATTCCTCATCATTTTTGCAGGCGCAGTCATTGCAGCCATCAATCGCGCCGTAGCCTGGGTCCACCTGGGCGAACCAGCCACTATCCGTGGTGCTTATTTGAGCACTCTGCCCCAACTGGGCCGCTACATATGGCTCATGATCCTTACCACTTTTTACATCTGCGCGCCGCTGCTGTTGTTAATTATTTTGATCCCGCTGGCTATCTTCATGGTCCCCGGATTGTCCCCAGGAGGCTCCGGCTCGGAAGCGTTGGGGGCTCTTGTCGTTTTTGTATTAGTCCTTTTCTTTATTGCCTGGTTTGTCTACGCCATAATCATGGGGCTGCGCTATTCGCTGGCGGTTCCGGCCTGCGTGGTGGAAAATCTTAAAGCCAGCAGGGCTATCCGCCGCAGCATCGAACTCAGCAGGGGTTCGTGGGGGCGCATCTTTCTCCTCGGGTTGCTGATTTTTGTCATACAATTCGCGTTGGTGATGCTGACTCAGGTCTTTTTTATCGTGGCGATGTTCAAGCAGCCTGGCCACGTGCTGCCAGCATGGATGCAGGCGCTGCAGCAGATCATTGGATTCTTCACCAATACCTTCGTGGGACCGATCTGGGCCACCGGCATTGCCCTCTTCTATTTCGACCAGAGAGTGCGCAAGGAGGGCTACGATATCGAGTGGATGATGCAGGCCGCCGGACTGACTGCGCCACAAGACCCACTAATAAATCCAGGAGCCGTGCATGAATGAGCCGCTACGTCCCTTAACTCTCGGCGAGATACTGGATCGCACCGCCCAGCTCTATCGTTCGCGCTTCCTCCTCTTTCTGGGAATCTCGGTCATCCCCACAGGCGTAATCGTGGTGCTGGCTTGTCTGGTCGGCTTGGTTGTCGCGTGGTGGAGCATTGCCGGCGCAAGCTCCGTTCCCGAAGAGACGGGATACGTTCTTGTGGCGATCTTCGTTATCGGCGTTACGCTGGTGGCGCTGCCCATCCTTCTGGCGGCGACGGCGCTGGCCATGGCGGCCATGAGCCATGCCGTATCTCTCGTTCACCTGGGCCAGACGACCACCATCCGCGACGCCTACAAGAGCGTATGGCCTCGGGGCTGGCGCTACATCTGGCTTACAATTCTTGAGGGTTTTTTCATTGGAGCCGTTCCCTTTGCCGTATATATCGTACTTGTGCTCCTTATTGCCGGGGGTGCTGCCTTAGCGGGGAGCGCGGGCGCGGGAGATGCTGCCGGCGGCGCGCTCTTCGTCATATTCCTGGTTCTGGTCGTCATCGCTCTGATTGTTTACGTGTTCTGGATGCTGATCCGGCTCTCACTGGCCTTTCCCGCCTGCGTGGTCGAGCAGATTGGGGCATGGACAGCGATCAAGCGTTCCTGGAATTTGAGCAATGGAACGAAGGGCCGCATCTTTGTGCTTTACCTGCTGGGAGCCGTGCTCAGTTGGCTGCTTTCGATGGGGATCATGCTGCCGCTGACGATTATCTTCAGTCTGATTTTCAGCTCGGGCGATCCTCAACACGCGCAAACCGCCAGCATGGTGATGCTCTTTATCATCTACGGCGTGTCTTTTACCGTTCAGGCGCTCGTCAGGCCGGTTTACGGCATCGCATTCGTGATCTTCTACTACGATCAGCGCGTCCGCCAGGAAGGATTCGACATTGAGTGGATGATGCAGCAGGCGGGGCTGGTCGTTGCTCCGCCGGCCGCGCCGCAGTCAACACCGCAGGCCACGCCCAGGCTGATGGCCTCGCCGGGAAACCCATTTGTGCCAGCCCCCGAGCCGCCGCAAGACGTAGAATTTCCGCAGGACAGAAAACCAGCTTCGCCAACATCCGGAGAATCCCAATGAACGAATCCGCTGCTCGCCCATCCTTTGGACCGGCTCACCAGATACCTATGACCTTCGGCCAGATTCTCGACCGCATCTTCCGGCTGATGCGCTCGCAACTCAAACTCTTTCTCGCCATCTCCACCGTGCCCGCGATTGCCATGGTTCTGATGATGGCTCTATTTTTTGCAATTGCCTTCATCCCCATCTATTCGCAACTGCCCAAGCAGCCCGATCCCGAGCAGATGTTTCGCCTTTTTCTGCCGGCGATACTCATTATGACGTTGATGAATCTTGTGGTCTTTGCCCTCTATCTGGCTGCTTCCCTCCACGCTGCGATGCAGGCCAATCAGGGCATTAAGATCACCTTCCGCGAGGCTTATGGAACAGCATGGAAGCGAGGCTGGCGCTACCTTTGGCTTTTGTTTCTCTCTTACATCATTGCCTTTTTGCCGATGCTGGTGATCGAGTTGGTGATGTTCGTCCCGATGGGGCTGCTCGCCGCGCACCAGACGACACCCCCTACCGCGCTTTTCATCCTGCTGCCGGTGGAGATGCTGTTGTTCATTGCCGCCCTTGTCTACGGCATCATCATGTCGATGCGACTCTCGCTGGCCTTTCCTGCCTCGCTGGCCGAGGATTTGACGGCGTGCACCGCCCTCCACCGCAGTGGCCAGTTGACCCGGGGCGCAAAGGGACGCATCTTTCTGGTCTTTCTTGTGATATACGCACTCGGCTACGCGGCGGAGATGGTGGGCATCATGGCGCTGATGGCGATTTTCGGAATCGGAGCACTTGCCATGTTGGCGCTACACGTTCAACTGGCTTCCGTAGCGGGCATCGCAGGAATCGTTCTGTTTGCGTTGTGCTGTCTGGCCTTCCTCTTTTTGTGGACGGCGCTGCTGTGGTCCGCATTTTCTATCGCTCTCGCCATCCTCTACTACGACCAGCGGCTGCGCAAGGACGGTATCTCGCCTGCGCCTGCGCAGGCTGGAGATATGCGAGTTTGACTGCTCGCGCACAACTCGCGGGAGCGGCGCTGGTTCTTGCCGCAGTCCTCGTCTCGTTGCCGGCTCGCGCCGATGACACCGCCGCGCCACTCACGAAAAATGTACGCGAGGCTTCACTGGCTGAGTACCGCCAGCACCTGGTCGAGTTGGGCGCAGTGGTGGAGGCTTGCGCCAAAGCGCGGGATACCAAGAGTTGCGATCCTGCGCTCGCGGGCCAGGACGATCGCATTCCGCTCGGCAATGCCCCCAATGCGGAACGGCGGCTGGTGCGTTACAACTGGCTGCGTACACTGCTTACTAAAGCGCAAATCAAAGACAAGACCCCGGAGGAGACGCAAGGCAAGGCACAAAACAAATCTCCAAACAAACCGGATGACAGCCCGGTAGACAGGGCCAAGAGCGAGGCTGATGAAAGACCTAAAGAAACGCTGGATCGTCCTCCCGTCAAAATGATACCGGCGCGGGGCGAGCCGGCTCCCGGACAGGCTCCAGCGGAAGAACCCACACGGCCGCCCAAGCCGACGACCAGCGAGTTGTTGCAGGCCGCGCAGCTTCGCCTGACCCATGACATTGCCCAAGCGGATGAAGTTGAGACAGGCCCGCTTGCCGCAACATCTGATAATTCCCAAGAACGCGCAACGATGAAGCAGGTGCTGGCCGGGCGCGACTTTCGCGGACTGGAGCCGCCGACACGGCGGGATACAATCCTGGAAAAGCTGAGCGAATGGTTGAACCAGTTCTTTGACAATTTGGCCAAGCTTCATGCAAATTCGGCCTGGGTGGGGAGTGTGATTGTGTGGGGCTTCATTCTGGCCACATGCGTGGGGCTGGTCTGGGGGCTGCTGCAACTGGAGCGCAACTGGCGCATCCGTTTGGTGCCGGAGAGTGACGGACCTGCCGCCGGAGCCGCCTCGGCCCGAGACTGGCAACTGTGGCTGGCTGATGCGCGCCGCGCCGCCGCCGCCGGTGAGTGGCGGGAGGCGATTCATTTTGTCTATTGGGCGGCAATTTCACGGCTGGAATCGAGACGGTTGTGGCCCGCGGACCGGGCGCGCACTCCGCGCGAGTACCTGGCGCTGGTGGCCGCGGACGACCCGCGCCGCGCGGGACTGGCTACGCTTACCGGCAGCTTTGAGCGAACCTGGTATGGCGGGCGTAAGGCGGGCGAGAGCGATTACGCACGAGCAGAGAAACTGGCCGACGGGCTGATTGCCGGCAGCGGGACCACTGGGGCTGGGGAAGGCGGCGCGCGATGAAGTTTCTTTCCTCGCTCGACGCCCAGGACCGCAAACTGCTGATGTGGTCAGTAGGAATTGCTCTCGCGCTGGCTGTGGCCACCGGCTTCCTGATGCCACACGGAAACGACAACAACAATCCGCTGCCCTCAACTTACCTGGCTGGTCAGCACGGAGCGCGCGCCGCTTATGAGACGCTGCTTCGCTCCAATTATCAAATTGAACGCTGGGAGCGGCCGTTGAGCGAGTTGGCTGCCACGGCTGGCCCGGAGACGGTGGTCATCTTTGCCCAGCCGTTTTACGGCGAGCCGGAGGACATCAAGGCAGTGCGCAAAATTGTGGAGCGCGGTGGCCGTGTGCTCTCCACCGGCTACTGGGGCGGATACATTCTGCCCGGCGATGCCAGCGACACGCCAGCGGAGTTTCACTTTGCCGCATGCAAGCTGGTGCCTGAGGGGCTGGATTCTTTGGCCGATTCAGGCGAGGTGTGGATGGTTCCGCAGGCCTCTTGGGATGAAGGCAATCCGGCGCAGCGCGTCGAATACAGTTGCGCAAATCACCCGGCAGTAGTGGAGTACGACTGGGGCAAGGGACATATTGTTTGGTGGGCCAGCTCGACACCGCTGGAAAACGGCTCGCTCAGCCGCGCACACAATCTCGACCTGCTGCTGGCTTCGCTGGGACCGCGCGCGGGACATCACTTCTACTGGGACGAGTCGCTACATGGGGAGATTCGCTCGACCTTCAGCTACGCCTCCGGGCCGTCGTGGACGATGCTGTGGATTGGCCTGCCGGTGCTGGCGCTGTTGGTGGTGCTCAGCTTCAGCCGGCGCAGCGGGCCGGTGCGCGATTTGCCTCCGGCGGCGCGCGCTACTCCGATTGAATTTTTGGAGGCGTTGGGCTCGCTCTATCGCAAGGCAGGAGCCGCATCGACGGCCGTTGCTGTTGCCTGGGAGCGATTTCGGCGGCACAGCTTACGGCTCTGCGGGCACGGGGCGAGCAAGATGGGCGCAGAGGAGCTGTCAGCGGTGATTCGCCGGCGCTTTCCTCGCGCTGACGCAAATCTGGAAGCTGATCTAGCCGCCTGCGAAGAGGCCGCGTGGGGTGAAACTGTCGATTCTCGCCAGGCGCTGAAGCTGATTCAATCGCTGCATGAGCACTACGAAAAACTGAAAGAAGCGGCCAGACCGAGTAAACAATCCGGCAACCAAGCCGCGCATTCTGAGAAGATTTAATTCAAACCGCAGGAAAGGGTTTTATGAGCCAGGAAAACCAACAAGAACTCGACCAAGACGCCAAATCCGCAGGCGGATTGCGAGCTACCAGCCAGCTTATCGACCACTCGCGCACGGAGCTGGGCCGGGTAATTTCCGGCCAAGGCGAGGTGATCGAGGAGGTGCTGATCGCCGTTCTCTGCCAGGGCCATGCGCTGCTGGAAGGCGTGCCGGGGATTGCCAAGACGCTGATTGTGAAGGCTCTGGGGCGGCTGCTTGGCCTGGGCTTTCAACGCGTGCAGGCTACGCCCGACCTGATGCCGGCAGACATTCTCGGCACGACGATTCTGCGCCCCGGCGCCAGGTCTGATAAGGACAACTTCGTCTTCCACGCAGGGCCGGTCTTCACCGACTTGCTGCTGGTGGACGAGATCAATCGCATGCCTCCGCGCACCCAGGCCGCGTTGCTGGAGTGCATGGAAGAGCGGCAGGTTACCTCAGACGGCACACGCCGCCCGCTGCCTGGCTGGTTCACCGTCTTCGCTACCCAAAATCCAATTGACTTCGAGGGCACGTACCCGTTGCCCGAGGCGCAACTGGACAGATTTCTGCTCAAGATTCGCGTGGCCTACCCAAGCGAGCAGGAGGAGTTGCAGATTCTGGAGCGGCACCATGGCGTCTCGGGCGCGGGACTGCTGGAAGACACAAAGATTGCGCCTATACCTGAGGGCTTGCTGGCCGCAGCTTGCGCCGAGGTGCGCGACCTTCGCATTGAGCCTGAGCTGACCACTTACATACTGGCTCTGGCGCGGCGCACTCGTGAGTGGCCCACGCTGCTGCTGGGCGCAAGTCCTCGCGCTGCCGTGAGCCTGATGCGCGTGGCACAGGCGGCGGCTGCCTTTGATGGCCGCGACTACCTGTTGCCCGACGACGTAAAGCGCGCCGTCAAGCCGGTGCTGCGCCATCGTGTGATGCTCAAACCCGAGGCCGAACTGGAGGGATTTGACGCCGACCGCGTGCTGGCTGACGTGATTGCCGCCGTGCCGGTGCCGAGACAATGATCTCGCCGTCTCTCCATCCCGACCCGGTGAGCGCCGCGTGTGAACGGCGGCGGCGCTGGAGCTTCGGGCTGACGCCGCGAAGCATTGGCCTGCTGATCGCAGGCTTCGTCTGGCTGATTCCGGGATTCTGGGACGGAAGGCTGGCCTACGCGATGCCGGCATGGGACGGGCTGGTGCTGCTCTTTGCGCTGTTCGATGGCCTGCGACTGCCCGCCGCGGCGCAACTTACCGTTAGCCGGAGTTGGTTGAATGCTCCGGCGCTCGGCAGCGAGACCGAGATAGAGCTGACGATTGAAAATCGCAGCCGGATGATACTCGATTGCCGGCTGGTGGACGATCTGCCGCCGGCGCTTGTCGAAGAACCGGATACGCTTCGGCTGACCGCATTTCCGCGCGTGTCGGTTAAGCTGCGCTACCGCATCGAGCCTAAAGAGCGCGGCGACTGGGAGACGGGCTGGCTCTATGTGCGTTACCGGTCGCCTTTGGGACTCGCCGAGCGTTGGGCAAGAGCGCCGCTCGCGCAAACTGTTCGCGTTTACCCGGCGTTGCGCACCGGCGAAGAGCAGCAAATTTTCCTGGCCCGCAGCCGCCAGATTGAATTGCAACTGCGCCGCACGCAACAGAGAGGGCTGGGGCGCGACTTTGAGAGCCTGCGCGAGTACCGCGAGGGCGACGATCTGCGCGACATCTGCTGGACGGCGACGGCGCGGCGCGGCAGCCTCATCACGCGCCAATACCAGACCGAGCGCAGCCAGCCGGTGTGGATTGTGCTGGATTGCGGACGGCTGATGAGGGCGCGGGTGGCCCTCGCACAGTCGCCCAAAGACCCCGGCTGTGCGCCAAGCAACAAGCTCGACCACGCTTGCACCACGGCAGTTGCGCTGGCTCAACTGGCGCTTTACTCCGGCGACCGCGTGGGCTTGCTGGCCTATGGGCAGAATATTCAGCAGCGGCTTTTGCCCGGCCGCGGTGCGGCTCACATGCGGCAGCTTATCGAGTTGCTGGCCCAGGCGCACACAGAATCCGGCGAGGCCGACCACCTGAGAGCTACGGCCACGCTGAATCGCCTGCAACCTCGCCGGTCTTTGATTTTGTGGGTGACGGATTTGGCTGAGACCGCCATGCGCCCCGAGGTCATCGACGGCGCGTTGCAACTGCTGCGCCGCCACGTGCTTCTTTTTGTCGCCATGGCCCAGCCTGAGGTTGAGAAAATCGCCCAGGCAAGGCCTGAAGATTTGGAGCAGATGTTCCGCTCCTCCGCCGCCCAGGAGATGGCCGGCCGCCGCGAACTGCTCCTCGCCCGCCTGCACGAGCAAGGCGCGCTCACCCTCGACCTGAATCCCGAGGCGCTCACCTCATCGGTGCTGAATCAGTATTTGACGGTGAAGGAACGGGCGATGGTGTAGGAGTACCTGCGAGAATTTCGGAATCGGATTTATTTCGGGAAGGGATATACTTTCCCCATGAGGAACGAGTTCACGGCTATCATCGAGCGGGACGGCGAGTGGTTTGTCAGTTGGACGCGCGAAATCCCCGGCGCCAACGGGCAAGGCCGTGCGGTCGAAGAGTGCCGCGCCAGCCTCGGTGCAGCCATTCGACTGATTCTGGAAGACCGTGAAGAAAGCGCAGTCTGAATCACGCGCCGCCCTTCGGCGAACCGAGAGACGGGATACGCGTGAAAATAGAAACTACTCGACCTTAGCCGCTTCGGCGGCGGGCTCGGCGGGTTTGGCTTCTTCTTCCGTGGCTTCGGCCAGGACCTTGACCTTCACGTGCGCGGTGACTTCGCGGTAGAGCTTGATGGCCACGCTGAATTCGCCAATGCTCTTGAGCGGCTCGTCGAGGTGAATCTTGCGGCGATCGACCTCGAAGCCCTGAGCTTCGAGCGCGACGGCAATATCACTCGAAGTGACGGAGCCGAAGAGGTGACCAGCTTCGCTCGATTTGCGGGTGAATTCAAGCTCGACGGGCTCGAGCTTGGCGGCCAGCTCCTCTGCCAGCGCCTTCTCCGTGGCGTGGCGGCGGGCGGCGGCGGCCTTCATCTGCTCGATGACGGCTTTGTTGGCCTGGGTTGCCTGTAGCGCCAGCTTGCGCGGCAGCAGGTAGTTGCGGGCATAGCCGTCGGCCACTTTGACCAGATCGCCGCGGTTGCCCAGATGCAATACATCTTCTTTCAGAATGACTTCCATGATTCAATCTCCAGTGTGCTGGCTGCCGCCGGCGCCGGGAGCGCTCTTCAGCCCCGGCTAAGACGCGCCGCACTCAGTTCTATTCGGCATCCACAATATTGCCCGCCGCCAAAATAACTTCGCTTCATGCACTCCCGGATTCAGGAGCGCACATGAGCCGGCAGAAGGCAGCCGATGGTTACGACGATTCCAGGAAACCTACGACTGGAATCGCATCAGTGGCGCGTGGCAAACGGCAGCAGGGCGATGTTCCGGGCTTGTTTGATGGCGCGAGTGAGGCGGCGCTGGTGCGTGGTGCAGACGCCGGTAAGCCGCCGGGGCACGATCTTGCCGCGCTCGGCCACAAAGCCTTGCAGCAGTCTCACATCGCGGTAAGGAATCGCGTCGATCTTCTCGGTGCAGAATTTGCAAACCTTCTTGCGGCGGAAGAATTTGCCGCGTCCGCCGGGTCCGCCGCCGGAGGACCGTCCGCCGGGCCGTCCGCCGGGGCGGGCATGGGCAGAACCCGAACCATGACCGGGTGCTGCCAAGGGAGCTTCAGGCGCGCTCGTCTCGGGCGCATTTGCTTCAATCTCTTCAGACATACTGTTTCCTCTTTACTCTCTTGTGAACAGTGGTCAGTGAACAGTGGACAGAAAATACGTTCCTGCCGATTGCCATCAACTGATTGCTGGCCTCTGGTTAAACTTAAACCGCCTCGGCAGCTTCTGCTGTTTCCAGGTCCGGCGCCGCGGCAGATTCCGTCACAGGGGCAGGCGCAGCGGCCGGTGTTGCGCTTCGGCGAACGCCGCGCGCGGCCTTGACCTTGGCCAGGCGCTTGTCTTCCTCGTCGATGCGCACGGTGATGAACTTGATCACCGGCTCGGTAACGCGCAAACGGCGCTCCAACTCCAACACCACTGCGCCGTTGGCCTCGATGGTCAGCAAAATGTAGTTGCCGTCGTTGAACTTGCGCACCATGTAGGCCAGCTTGCGCTTGCCCATCTTCTCCACCGACTTGACCACCCCGCCACCTTTGGTGACGTTGTCGGAGAAGCCGGCAATCAGCTTGTCAACATCTTCTTCGGCCGCGTCAGGCCGAACAATGAACATTACCTCATACACACGAGACATCCAGTTTCCTTTTCCGCTGAACACGTCAGGGTTCATCCCTGATTTCCAGCCTTGCATTGCAGACTTGCTCTTCAGCCTTTCCCGCCGACAAATCCCGGCGGTTTCGAGCCTTCGTTACTCCTCCGTCGCGCTGTTTCTCTCGCGGCGGTTAAATTCGTTCATCGCGGCTGCCGGTCCTGCTTCGAGGATGCGCCGCGTAGCGGTTGCCACACGGTCCAGCACCTCGTCGAGCACCGACAAATCCGCCTTGCGCATGGGCGAGAGCAGATAATCCCTGCCCGGCCTTCTGCCGCCGCTTGCCGCAATGGCTTCCGGCGGTAAATCAAGCCCCACGCCAATGCGAATGCGCAACCACTCCTGAGTGCCCAGGGCACCGGTCACGCTGAGGGCTCCGTTGTGCCCGGCAGGCGATCCGCGCTCCCTGATCTTGAAGCTGCCCAGCGGCAGGTCCAACTCGTCTTGAATCACGAGCAGATCCTGAGACGGGTCAGCCTCAAACTCTCGAACCAGCGCGGCCACAGCCAGCCCGCTCAGGTTCATAAACGTCTCCGGCTTGGCCAGGACCACCACGCGCCCCGCCATGCGGCAGGTTGCGGTAACGGCCTTCGATCGCCGGTTGCCAACCACAACTCCCTCTTGCTGGGCGATGCGGTCGATGGCCATGAAACCCGCGTTGTGCGGGGTCCACAGATACTCGAGGCCCGGATTGCCCAGCCCCACTACAAGAAAGGGGCCATTGCGCACGCCGGATTCGGGGCCCCCGGCGAGCGATTTTGGCTCGTTGGGGTGAACGATCTGGCTTTCCTCGGCCAAGGGTTACTTCTTTCCCTCGGGCTTCTTGGCCGTTGCTGGCGCATCGGGCTTCTTTCCCGCAGCTGCCGCATCGGGCTTCTTGGCCGCATCTTCCGCAGGCTTGCCGCCCTTCCTGGCAACCTCTGGTTCGACTGGTGCTGCCCCCTCTGCCGCTGCCGCCGCTGCCGCTGCCGCCTCCGCTGCTTCGAGCTCTGTAGGCGTCGGCGCTTCTTCGCGAATGGTGACAACGTGAGCCACGGTAGCATCCTCGGGGTTGATGTACTTAATCTTCTCCGAGTGTGGCAAACCGCTGACGCGTAATACCTGGTGCAACTCCAAATGACTGACATCCACATCGATGTGGCTGGGAATGTCGGCTGGCAGGCACTCGATTTCCACCTCGCGCATAACCTGGTCGAGGATTCCGCCGCTCTTGACACCCTCAGGAATCCCCAGCAGCTTGACGCGCACGCCGACACGCAGAGCCTTATCCATGGCGATGCGCTTGAGGTCGATGTGAATCAACTCATCTTTCATCGGCTCGCGCTGCCAATCGACAATCATAGTCTTGGCCGCATTTTGGCCGGTTACTTCGACATCGAAGATGGTGTTGTGGCCGGTCTCGGAAAAAAGTATCCGGTTAATCTGCTTGGGGTCCACCTCAATGGCTACCGGATCGTGCCCCGGACCATAGAGCACGGCGGGAATCTTGCCCGCGGCGCGCACCCGGCGCGCGGCATTCTTATTGAACTTGCCCTCACGGGGCTTGGCTACGACTACTTCGGACATTCGCTCTCTCGTTTCCTGGTTTCGGGCACGGCTTATGAGGTCCGCTCCCTTTGTTGAGGCCAGCTGACAGCTATCAGCTAACAGTTATTCTTTAACAGCTTAGTTAAACAGCGAACTTACGCTGGTCTCCATGTGAATGCTCTCAATGGCCGCTCCCAGCAGGCCGGCGATGGAGAGCACTTTAATCTTGGGCAACTTCTGGGCCGCCTCGCGCAAGGGAATGGTGTTGGTGACCACCACCTCTTGCAGGCGCGAGTTGGCGATGCGATCGATGGCCGGACCGGAAAGCACGGCGTGACTGGCGGCGGCATAGACAGCAGTCGCGCCGGCCTCGTAAAGCGCGTCGGCGGTCTTTACCAGAGTGCCGGCGGTGTCGATGATGTCGTCAAGGAGGAGGCAGTGCTTGCCATCCACGTCGCCGACCACGTTCATCACCTCGGCGACATTGATGTCCGTGCGGCGCTTGTCCACGATGGCCAGAGGCGCTCCCATCTTCTGCGCGAAGAAGCGCGCGCGTTCCACGCCGCCGGCGTCGGGCGAAACGACCGTAAGGTTGGGAAGGTTGAGTTCGCGGAAGTAGCTCACCAGCACCGGGCTGGCGAAGAGATGATCGACGGGAATGTTGAAAAAGCCCTGAATCTGCGCGGCGTGCAGGTCAACGAACAGTGCGCGGTTGGCACCGGCGGTGGTCAGCAGGTCGGCGATGAGCTTGGCGCTGATGGCCACGCGGGGACGGTCTTTGCGATCCTGGCGGGCGTAGCCGTAATAGGGCACCACCACCGTGATCCTGGCCGCCGAGGCCCGCTTCAGCGCATCAATCATCACCAGCAACTCCACCAGGTGCTGATCAACCGGGTAGCATGTGGGCTGAACGACAAAAACATCTACGCCGCGCACGTTCTCCAGCAACTGGAAGTAGACTTCGCCGTCGGCAAAGCGCTGCATCTTGGCCTCGCCCACCTTAACCCCAATGTGAGTGGCGATCTCTTCGGCCAGCGGCCGGTTGGCCGAACCGCTGAAGAGCTTGAAGCGTTTGTCCTCGCTCAGGTTGCGGCTCCGCTTGCGCTCGGCAGCCGGTTTGCCGTCTTTGGCTTTTGCGGCGGCGGCCACATCTGGGGGCGATAGAGCGAATCCCATAGAAGCCGGCTCTTTGCCTGTACTGTCATCCGACGGCTTCGGGCCGCTCTCTTGCTGTTTGTCTTCCAACGTCACGGCTTCCGCTTTCATCTCCGAATTCCCTCCAAGCTGGTTGGCTCTGGCTGTTTCCGGGTCTAAGTACAACGAAATTTGGCTGGGCGACCAGGATTCGAACCTGGACAAGTGCCTCCAAAGGGCACTGTCCTACCATTAGACGATCGCCCAACTATGCAGCCGTTGCCGAGTTTCTCTTGCGCAGCGGGCGGCTGTCAACCTGTTTACGGCAGAAGCATATCGCGCCAGTATTCTGAGCGCGTCAGGGTGCGCGTAATCCGCGCTTCCAGGCCTGGGAACTGCTCCTTCAACCTTACCTGAGCTGCTTCCGCATCTCCGCGGGTCTGATACAACCCGAAGAGCGCCGAACCGGAGCCAGACAGCGAGGCATGAAGGGCTGCCTCCGGCGTGCCTGATCCAGAAAGAATGCGCTTGATCTCTGCAAGGGAAGGATGCTGGGGAAAGACGACACGTTCAAAGTCGTTTTCGATCCAGCTCGTAATCCCGGTGCGGACAAGCGCGGACTCTCGGGGTCCGGCCAGGTCCCCTTCATCGAAAGGAACACCGGAGGAGCCTGCTCCCTGCCCGCCTTCCGGAATCGCTTCCGCAAAGGCTCTGGCATAGGCGCGGCTCAACTCTTTTAGTTTATCTGTGCTGGCCTCGGCGGTCAAACCCTCGGCAAGACAAAGGGAATCCCAGTCGCGAAAGGCCTGCGGGGTCGAGACGCCCTCCTCCGGCATGGCCACCACGCACCAGACCGGCTCAAAATCTGGCAGGGGACTGACTAGCTGGCCGCGATCCCGGCCCAGAACCGCTCCGCCGACTAGGAATAGCGGCACATCGGAGCCGACCTGAGCGGCAAGTTCAAGGCGCGTTGCTTCCCACCCTTTTCTCAAAGAACGAGAAAAGGATGGGGCACCCAGCTTCTCTGGTAAAACCGGCTGGGAGCCAGTCGATTTCGCAATGGATTGAGTGTCACATCCTTCGAGCGCATTTTGATCGAAGGGTGGGAAACTACGAATTCCCAGTTCCGCCTCCAAACCCACCAGCGCGGCCACGGCATTGGCCGACCCCGCTCCCAGCCCGCCTTGAACTGGCAGACGCTTTTCGATATGAATCTCGACCTCGGCGGTAACGTCCAGCGCCTCCAGAGCCGACGCAACCATCTTCCATGCGGTGTTGCGCTCGTCGGTGGGAACGCGGGCATCATTCGAAGTCAATTGAATGGCGGTCGTATCCGTACCGGGCCGAACCGTGACTGAGACGAGGTCGTGCAGTTCCAGAGTCTGGTAGACGGTGGCCAGCGCATGGAAGCCGTCGGGGCGCGGCGCGCCAATGTAGAGGCCGAGATTGATCTTCGCGTGCGAACGAACGGCGGTGGGCATACCGGTTCATTGTAGAGCGGAAGGGGCGGCTATTTACTTTTCTATGAATGGTGCCGAAGAAGGGACTCGAACCCCCACACCCTTGCGAGTACGTGGACCTGAACCACGCGCGTCTGCCAATTCCGCCACTTCGGCACGAGACACAGGTTCAGCGATTGCTGAACCGGCAGCAATCTTGAGTCTCGCAAATGCGGAACTTGGTGTCAAATATTGGCGCGTGAAAACTGACCGGAGCAATTGGTCACGGCCACGGCCTTCAAGAACTGCTTACACCAGCCTGGCGTCGAGGGTGACTTCGGTGTTGTTGGCGAAGAGCTTCGAAATCGGGCAGCCGGCCTTGGCGTTGGCCGCGGCCTTATCGAAGACTTCAGGAAGCGCACCGGGAACGCTGGCCGTGGTGGTCAGCGCGATGCGGGTGATGGCAAAGCCCGCGTCCGTCTTGGCCAGGGTAACCGCCGCATGGGTCTCGATCTTTGCGGGCTTCAGTCCCGCCTCGCCCAACTGCGCGCCCAGGGCCATGGAGAAGCAGCTTGCGTGAGCCGCCGCAATCAACTCTTCGGGCGTGGTGCCCGTAGCAGCACCCTCAAAGCGCGTAGCAAATGAGTAGTTCGCGTTGTTCAGCACGCCCGTCGCCGTGGAGATCGTGCCCTTGCCTTCCTTCAGTGAACCTGTCCAAACCGCGCTTGCCTTGCTTGCCATTGTCCCTCCTTGGGGGTGAATTGGATTTAGGGGATTGCGTTGCCCGATGCGCCGCTGCCAGGGGTAGTCCCTGACACCGCGGCAAAATGCCTGCATATAGTTGATGCGGCAAGCGCCTGCCGGGATGCGAGATAAGGCACGAGTGGGCGAAGAGCAGTCCGGCTCATTCTAACCTTCAGAGGACGTTGCCGCCTGCCTGCGGGGCAATGGCATCCGGCGGCGCGGCAGCCAGCAAATGCAAGCGGGTGAGCACCTTGCGCGCCAGTCCGGTCAGCGCCATTCCGGTCGCATCATTCAGCGGAACCCAGCGCCGCTCACCGCCTTTCACGGTCAACGCGTCGATATCATCTTCAAAGACTGTGCGGATGCGCACGTAGTAATTTACCTGCATGATTGCGTGGCGCACGGTCAGGCGCAGCTCTTTTTCGGGAACGGCGGCAGACCTAAGCGTCGGCAGCTCCCACATCCCCGGCATAACGGACTGATCCGCCGGCCGCTGCTCCAGCAGCACCTCGCGATGCGCCTGGCCGGCCAGCCTCCCGCTGCGCACCGAGAGCGCGTAAGCCACTTCGCGGCGCAACATCGGAGTCCGAGGCGCGGTTTGGTGCTCGCCCTGGGTTTTGCAGTCATCGGCAATCGGGCACAACCGGCACTGCGGATTGCGCGGTGAGCAGAGGGTTGCGCCCAGCTCCATCAGTGCCTGGTTCGAGTCTCCCGGCCGCTGAGGGCTAACCAGCTCGGCAGCCAAAGCCTCGATCTTGCGCCGGAGTTGAGCGCCTCCGCCCGCGCGGCTGCCGGCCTTCCAGCCTTCCATTCGGCACAACACCCGCTCTACGTTGCCGTCCACCACGGCCACCCGCTCGCCATGAGCGATGCTGGCCACGGCCGCTGCCGTGTAAACGCCGATGCCCGGCAGAAGGCGCAGCTCCGCCGCCGTCCGCGGCAGGTTGCCCTGGAAGTGGTCGGCGACAAACCGCGCAGCCTTGTGCATCATGCGCGCCCGCCGGTAGTAGCCCAGCCCGCTCCACGCCGCCAGCACCTCCTGCTCCGGCGCAAGCGCCAGCGAATGCAGCGTGGGAAATCGCGCCATGAAGGCCTGGTAGCGCTCCACCACCACCGCCACGCGGGTCTGTTGCAACATGATCTCCGCAATCCAGATGGAGTAAGGGTCGCGGTTGCGCCGCCAGGGAAGGTCACGCCGCGAGCGCTCGTACCACTCCAGCAACCGCCGCCGCACCCGGACAATCTTTTCCGCGTTCTGATCCGCGTCCTTGTCCTGCTTGCCCATGCGCCCAGCTTAACAGGCAACGGAATTGACCGGGCCGGAGCTGCCTCCCTACAATCAAGCTGCAAACTTCTTTCGCCCCGCATGAACCTTTCCGCGCTCATCATCGACGACGAACAACTGGCCCGCGAGGAGCTTGCCTACCTGCTCGCCCAGGTGGGCGGAGTGGAGGTAGTGGCCCAGGGAGCCAACGGCATCGAGGCCGTGGATCTGATCGAGGAGCACCATCCCGACATGGTTTTTCTCGACGTGCAGATGCCGGGGCTGGACGGCTTTGCGGTAATCGAGCGGCTGATCGCCCGCCGGTCAAAGACGAACGGAGCTATCACGCCGCAGGCGCAGTTGGCCGCGCCGCGGGCACCGCTGCCACAGATTGTCTTTGCCACTGCTTACGACCAGTACGCGGTGCGCGCCTTCGATGTGAACGCGGTTGATTACCTGCTGAAGCCCTTTGACCGCGCGCGCGTCGAGCAGGCCGTGGAGCGGGTGAGGGGACGATTGGCCGGCAATGCGCCCGGCTCGCTGCCGGGGTCGCAAATCGAGTCGCTGCTTCGTCTGCTCAACCGCCCGCAGGGCGCCAGCCGCACGCCGCAGCCCGCCAAGCTGATCGTCCAGGCGCAGAGCCGTCTGCTGCTCATCGACCAGGCGGAGATTTGCTTCGCCGCCATCGACGACGGCGTGATTCGCGTGGTGACGCAGAGCATCGAAGGCTTCTCCAAGTGCCGCACGCTGGAAGAATTGCTCGATCAACTCGATCCGGCCCTCTTCTGGCGCGCCCATCGCGGCTTCGTGGTCAACATCAACCACATCCGCGAGGTTGTGCCGTGGTTCAAGTCCAGCTACCAGTTGCGCATGAACGACAAACAGAAGACGGAGATTCCCGTCAGCCGCGCACAGACGCGGCGACTCAGGGAGCTGTTTAACCTGTAGGGAAACTTCCTGTTACACATGCCCTGCCACATGGTTAAGATGCGCCATACGGATTTGGCGGGCCTTCTTGATGAGCTAAAGGATCATGTTGGTAACAAGGCCATTCTCTCGGATCAGATTTTGGCGGCGCGCAGGGATGATTTGCGGGCAATGCTTTGACGCTAAGAATCGAGTACACAACCAACTTCGTCATTTCGTCAGCATTCCCCCAGGATGGGTGGTAGATTTTGCGGATCCGTTCAGGCAGTTTCGGGTCTGGTACTGGCGGGCCATAAAATTCACCCTCGAAAACGACTAAAACTGGATCGCCATCGCCTCTCCAATGTTTCTTCCTGTTTGTCTTATCAACCAATCGCCAAAGTCTCTTTTCGTGCTGCTTAGTCTTGAGTTCGAATTCTACATAGGTGCTACGACCCGAGCATCCCGCATTCACGAGATCCTGGCCCTCCAGTCCAGCTAAGAATACTCCTTCTACCTGTACGGGCCTATGCTCTCCCTGTACTACTTGCAACTGCAAATCGCAGAGCGATAGAGCTGGCATTCGAGCTTGAGCAAAACCTTGCGTTGCCACAAGACAGATAGCGACTAACCAGAATATTCGGATTACATTTCTCATAAAGATTCCCTCCACTGCCAAATGGGGAATCGCCGCCCTCCGGGCTTGACTTAATCATAGTATCTACAATTTAACTTTATCTGCAATCTCAATCGTACCGCTCAAAGACAATCTGCTTTTTATGCCATCCGAAGGCCGTAAGCCGTTCACACACGCCGGAGACCATCTCGTTCAGGCCGCAGATATACGCGAAAATATCGAACTTCAGCGCGCTCGCCACAGCCGATGTGGCAGCAGGTAGGTAAAGCCCGCGAATCCCTCCCATTGCGTGGAGGTGCCGGTGAGGCCGCGGTTGAAGCCTGTATCCACGACGAGATTCTTCCGTAGCGAATATGAAATGGCCCATAGGCTGCCGACAGCATTTCCCCGGCTGAGCGGCTGAGAGAAATGCCACAATTCACTGGCGATGGTCACCTTCTTTCCCAAAGGATGCGAGATGGAAACTGTCTGCCCGAACTGGGCGCGGCGGAGGGTTGCCTCTGTCTGTTCAGAGACGAAGCCGTTGATATCGAAGTGGAAGCCGGCCAGATCGGTGCTGACCAGCAGGATGGCGCTTTTTTGGGCGGTGCCGATGTCGATGTCCGGCGCGGTACCGCCGTAGAGCAGGTGAATATAGCTGGCGGAGACGGTGGGACGCTTCCCTTCGCCCGGAAAGAGAACGCCCTGAATGCCGGCGGAGACACCGCCGGGATCGGAGCTGCTATTCCCATCTGTGATCTTGCTGTGTGCGAACGGCTCGGAGAGAAGAAGAAACTGCAATCGCGAGTTCACGGCGAGTTTGGTGACCTGGTTGATGCTCGCCTGGGTTACGAACTCCCCTGAATCAGAGGCGTACAGGCCGCCATTTTCAAATTGAAGATAGCCGACCGGGGTCAGCGTCGCCGGCGTGGCCACGGTGGGCCTCGCGGGATTGGCTGCGGGCGTGTCGTCCGCACTCTGCTGAGCAAACACGAGCGATGCAGACAAAAGCGACGAGAGTACGAATGAGATAGATAGAAATCTCTTCAAATAAGCCACCTGAAAAGAGAGAGATTACAACCAGCGTAACAGCATGACCCGCACATTTCTTTGGAGGTCCTTTAAAGAACGCACCACTGGTAATCAGTAATCAGAGCAGGAAAGCTGGTTTCAGATTTGGTTCTCAGTCGTACCGCTCAAAGACAATCTGCTTCTTGTGCCAGCCGAAGGCCGTGAGGCATTCGCGCACGCCGGAGACCATCTCGTTGAGTCCGCAGATGTAGGCATAGATGTCGAAGTTCAGATCCGAGGCCGGAAGAGCGGGATCGACCGGAGGCACGGGCAGCGGCTGACCCAACCGCGCGGCGCGTTCCTCGACGATGCGGGACAGGGGTTCCTGGACATGCCCGCGCAACCCGGTCCAGCTCTCATCAGCGCGGCTCAGCGTGGGCAGATAGTGGAAATTGGGCTGCTTGGCAGTCAACGCCTCAAACTCGGCCCGATAATAAATGTCGCTCTCGTGGCGCGTGCCGTAAACCAGCCAGATTTGCTTGCCGTTGCTGCGGTCGGGTCCGTCTGCCGGAAAGAGCCATTGCAGATAGCTGCGCATGGGAGCGACGCCGGTGCCGGTGGCGATCAGAATCGAGTCGGTAATGGGCGATTGGAGGATGAAATGCCCGTGCGGCCCATGTAGCTGGATGGCGCCGCCGATGGGCAAGTCGGGCAGGTCGGCCAAATGATTGGAGAAGAATCCCTCCTCCACGCGATTCACGCACAACTCAAATTTGTTGCCGCTGGGCGCCGAGCAGATCGAATAGGCGCGGGTCTGCTGCTTGCCTTTGGCGTCGAAGGCCACGCCGGAGACGAACTGCCCTGGGGTGAAGGGAAAGCTCGACAGCTCGTCGATGACAAAGTCGAAGTGGTAGCACTGGGCAACTTCGGAGATGCACTCTTTGCGTGCCAGCCGTGCGGTAAACAGTTCTCGCGCCATGACGTTCTCGCTCTTGGAAGAGATGCCCGCACATTTGGGCTCATCTATATAGATGCGGCGGGCGGGAAAAAGGAGCAAGCCCGGCAGGCGAAGATCAAGGCCGTAAGGGTTGATCTGGAGGCCACTGCCTTGAGGTGTGCAGTAGACGAAGAATCTGCACCTCGTCTCCGCGAATTCTGTAGATGAGAAAGTAGTGGCGATGCGCCAGCAGTTCTCGCGTGTCGGGAACACGTCCGGGATGGCCAATCTCAGGATACTGTATCAGAATCGTTGCCTTTTCCGCGAAAATCATGTCCATCTTGCGGGCCGCGCGGAGGTTGTCCGCCGCGATAAACTCGAAGATTTCGTGCCTGTCCGCTCTTGCTGGCCGTGTCCAAACCAGCCTCATCACGCAGACCGGCGCAGATTATTTGGTGATCCTGCGCGGAGAGCCGCAAACTCCGCCTCCACTTCTTCTGAGGGAATCAGTTCTCCGGCATCCGCCGCATCGATGCCGATTTGAACCTGGCGGCGAAACCATTGCTCGTATTCGGCATCCGTGCGCTGAACTTCAATATAATCCTGCATGAACTCACGGAGCAGGTCCGCGTCGGTGCGATTCCGTTCCTGGGCCGCCCGTGCGAAAGCCGTCTTCAATTTGGCATCCACCTGGATCGTGATCGTCGCTTCGGCCATACTCGCCTCCATCGGGAAAGCATTTACATCAGCGTACCACGAAGTGTGGTCGCGCGGCATCACATGGCAGCCGCACTGCGCATCCCCCTATAATGGACGGGGAGCAACACGAAAGCCCGGAGGGCCTTTTAGGCTGCGAATGCCCGACGTTAGAGGATTTTATGGCCGCACTGATTGAAGCGATTACCGTCAAGCGCAAGATGTACATCGAGTTTGAGAACACCCCGTACTACTGCATGGAAGCCGAGGTTTCGACGCCCACGGCGCGCGGCGGCCAGACGCTCGTTCGCCTCAAGATGCGCAACCTGCTCACCCAGGCGGTCTTCGACAAAACCTTCAAGGCCGGCGACCGCTTTAAGGAGCCGGACCTGGAGTTGGTCGAGGCCTCTTATTTATATAGCGACGGCGAAGGCTCGCATTTCATGGATCAGGAGAATTTTGAAACCCATACTCTCTCCGCCGAAATGGTCGGCAACGCGCTCGACTTTCTCGTCGAGGGCGCCATCATCCAACTGCACAAGTTCAACGGCAACCCCATCGGCTTGCAGTTGCCGGAGAAGGTCGAGCTGGAGGTAACCTACACCGAGCCCGGCGCGCGCGGCGACACCAGCGGCAACGTCACCAAGCTCGCCCGCCTCCAGACCGGCCTGGAAATCAAGGCTCCGCTCTACATTCAGGTGGGCGAAAAGGTGAAGGTCTACACCGAGACGCGGGAGTTCGCGGGACGAGCGTGAGCGGACTTTAGGATAAAGCAGGCGTTCACGGCAAAACGCGGCCGAGGGCCACGCCTGTAGGTTGGGTATGTGGATTATTGAGTTCTGATAGCCAGTCGAGCAGAACTGTTTTGCTCTGCCCTGGGACCAATGTAACCACCGTACCCAGACTCATCAGTCGCTTCCGCTCGTCTGGGTCGCGCCATGCAATGACTCTTCCATCGAAAAGAAATGCGAGATACGTTCCCGGTGCGATCATCACTTTCTTAGGCTCGGAAGCCAGGATGATCGAAGCTGAAGAGGGCAAATCCAAAATATTGTCAATTGGGATCAGGGCAACTTGGGTTTCGGTCATCTTCGCTGCTGTCAAATTGGCTTTGGCTTCCGGCGTGAGTCCCACCGATAGAGATGCCGCATCGTCGCGAATCACTGCCTCAATCGAACAGGCCGGGATGCCAGGTCCCACAACAAGAGGCTCACGCAGCAAGTTGGTGCCGCCGCACGTGAGCGAAGCGATATACGCACCCGGAAAAGCAGAGGCCTGAAGAGTGTACTGGCCTGGATAGTTGCCTATGAACTCAAAATTCGAAGGTCCGCAGTCCGCTTGCCAACCCCTATCGATAGCCCCATGAGTCAATTGGTCTTTGAGTGTGAAATTGGCCGCGGTGCCAAAGTTATACTCACATTGCCGTTGCGCTGCCTTCCGCTTCCCCTGCTGGGCAAGTTCCGCGCGAACATGCAAACGAATGGCGACGGGATGCTGCGACGGAACCTCGGTCAAAGTCACCGGTTGGTCCTTTACAGTGAAAGTAACCGAGCCCAAGTAAGGCTCCTTGCTCCCGTCGGGCCAGGGCAGCAGTTTGCCGCTCACCGGATCGTTCGGAGGGTAGATTTGGAATTGCACCGTGTACTCTCCAGCAGGGAGGAAGAGGTGGTACAGATGGTGCCTACTGGTCATGTCCTGCTCGAAGGTGTCCCTAGAGGTCGCATAGTGGTTCCAATCAGTCGAATCTGTTTCATGGAACAGGTTCCAGTCCTCACTACCTGTTTTCCATTCATGGTGCCAGTAGTTTACCGAGACCGGCTGAAACTGCTGATCGGTCACTGTGAGGTTGAGTTTGAGTTCGTCTCCGGCGTGAATTACAATCCGCATTGCTTCACTTTGGCTAGGCGTGCCCGGGTAGTAGGTGCCCGCGTACCCATGACCTGAATGCTCTGGATCAGGCTTGATCGAGGTGTGAAGAAGGTAGGTGCCGGGCTGGAGATCGGCGATGCGAAAAGCCCCATCGGCATTGGTTTGTTTGAAAGACTTGAACACGCTCACCCACGCATATATGCCATTCTGAACTTTGCGCTCCATTATGCAGAGAAAGAGGTTTTCTACCGGTTTTCCAGTCTGGTCGGCGATCCGCCCAGTCACAACTCCTTGCGGCATCATGGTGAGGGTCAAATTGTCATCGTTCGACCGCAAATCAACACCCTGAGAGCAGTTTGGCCGCGTATTGGACTGCGTCGAATAACAGAGGAATCTAGGTTTCTCGGCTTTGACAGTCACGTAGCCGAGAGGTATGGCGGTAAACGTAAATTGGCCTTTGTCATCTGTCATCGCCGCGCGGTCGCTTCCGTAAATGGTGACCTGGACACCTGGAATTGGCTTCTTGTTTACCGTGCTGAGAACGATGCCGCGAATCGTCGCGCTTTGATCTCCCGTAGGCTGCATATTGGCAAGATGCGTCGAGTTGTCCTGGCTTAAACCAACGCCAACACCTGTCCCTATGAGATAAGTCAATAAGATGAAAATGAAATAATTCCCCAGGACGATTCTGAGTATGCGCATAGTTTGAAACCTCCCTCACGCAGACGATGATTAAAATTGACGGGTTCCTGTGCTGCTAATTCGGGTAGGCTCTACGACTTCGCCCCAGTCTTGCCCGACCGCTTCAACTCCTCCCAATCCTTTTCCGTCTGGTTGGCGTAGGCCGCGCCGAACTTTGCCAGTGCCTCGGCAAAGCCGTCGCCGGAGCCGATGTAGCCGGACAGAATCAGCGGGTCGCCGGAGCGGGCGTGGCCGCGGGCCAGCAGCTCACCGCAAACCTCGGCGTATGCCTCCAGGCCGTCGCCCTCCATGTCCTCTAAGTCGATGGAACCCTTGTGGTCGTTGAGTTGGCGGACCAGGTAGTCGCGCCCGGAGATGTGCGTCCAGCCGAGAAACGGGTCGGACTGCACCTGCATCGCCTTCTGCCCTTCAGCCACGCGCTGGCCGTTGTGGTGAGGCGATTGCGCGTCGGGCAGATAGGGCGCGTAAGCGGAGGCCGGCTCCTCCTTGATCTGCAAAAACAGCGGGTCCTTGGAGCCGTTTCCCTCGAAGTAAATGCAATAGTCGCGCAGGCCCACCGAGCCGGTGCCGACCACCTTGAAGGCCACGTCCACTGGGCGATAGAGCGATAGCAGATGTTGCCGCTGCGGCTCCAGCATTTCGCGATATGGGCCGAGCGCTGCGAGAACCGCCGCAGCCTGACGGCCAGTGACGCGCGTCAGAGTGGGCTCCGACTCGATGAAGCGCCGGGTCGCGCCTGCTTTCTCAGACACGAGTTCCGTCAACTGCTCCAGCGTGTGTTGCGGCGTGGACCGCTCGGCTTTCATCAGCGCGTCGTGGACGGGCTCGACCTCTCCCAGTCGGTGGACCTGGAAGCGGCCCACTTCGATGCTCGGCATCCGGGAAAAGGCGCGCATCTGGGCGGCGTAGCGGACAACAAACTTTTCCACGGCCGCGCGCGCGGAGGCTTCTTTGTGGCCGGATTCGCGCCCCGCCAGCACCAGCGAGGCAGCCATGCGCTTCAGATCCCATTCGAAGGGGCCGCGAATGGTTTCGTCGAAGTCGTTGATGTCGAAGACCAACCGCCCGTCGGGAGCGGCAAAGGCGCCCAGGTTGCGCACATGGGCGTCGCCGCAGAGTTGGCAGATAATGCCGGTCGAAGGCAGCACGGAGAGGTCGGCGGCCATTACCGGCGCAGCGCCGCGGAAGTAGCCCAACGGCGACTTGGCCATCAGTTGGTATTTGAGCTGGATGAGCGCGGGGACGCGGCCGCGCATCGAGCGGGCTACGAGTTCGAGGGCGGTGGACTGCCGCGCCTTGGGTTTCAGTTCGCTGTGTTGCTGGCGGCCCACCTGCTTGCGCCGCGCCTGGCCCAGAGAGCGCCGTTCCTGTGGAGTTGCCCAATGCATGACCCGGAAGATACACCGCGCGGGCTGTGCCGCGCAACCCACGGAACCTGTTGATTTACACTTCCCTTTGGAAGCCCCGCATCCCTGAGTGCGTAACCTGCCTGGCGATATCAGACTTTGCTTTGGAGGAATTTCACTTGACTAATACATCCGCTCTTCTGATTGCAGCCGTTGCCACCTTTTCGCTTGCGACATCTTCACTCGCTGCTCAGCCGTCAGCCAGCCAAGCGCCGGCCAAGCCTCTCACCCCGGCGAAGCCTCTTACTGTTGAGGCGATCTACGGGCATGGGCCGCTGATTGGGACGCAACCGGAGGGGCTGGCCTGGTCGCCGGACGGCAAGCACCTCACCTACATCGTGGCCGGCGAGCTATCGGAGATGGAGCCCGGTTCGGAGAATGCACATGTGATGGTGAATCGCGCAACGCTGGCTTCGTTCAGCGGGGTCAAGGAATCGGAGCAGGACCGGGATCATCGCGAGCGCTACAAAATGGCCAGCTATATTTGGGCGCCGGACTCGGAGCATCTGCTCTTCGACATGAGCGGACGGCTGTGGCTTTATGATCTGCAAACTCATGCGAGCGTCGAGGTGGGTTCGACGGACGCGGCCTCGGGCGACGATCCGAAATTTTCGCCTGACGGCGAATCGATTTCGTTTATCCGCGATCACGGGCTGGCGGTGGTGCGGTTGAAGGAGCCAGACACGCCGATGACGGTGCTGGCTCCCGCTCCCAACAAAACCACCCTCAACGGCGAGGTGGATTGGGTCTACGAAGAAGAGCTGGACGCGCGCAGCAACTATTTCTGGTCGCCGGACTCGAAGCGGCTGGCCTATCTGGAGATGAACGAGGCCGATGTGCCCGAGTATCCCATCACCGATTGGATTCCCACGCACGCGACGGTCGAGGAGCAGCGTTATCCGCAGCCGGGTGATCCCAATCCTGCGGTGCGCGTGGGGGTAGTGTGCGCTGGCGGCGGCAAGACGGTGTGGGTCAGCCTGCCGATTCACGCTGGCCAGGATTACATTCCGCGCATTGGCTGGGTGGACGCGAAAACCGTGTGGATCGAGACGCTGGCTCGCGACCAGAAGCATCGTGACTTCTACTTCGCCGACGTCGAAACAGGGCAGGCCCACGCAGTACTGCAACTCGCGGACGATAAGTTTCTTGACGAAAGCTACGACGTTTGGTTGGGCGGCGGAAACATTGTGCTGACAAGCTGGTCCGACGGACACAACCATTTGTATCTCTACAGCTATGCCCAGGCCGATCCGGCTCACGCCACGGCCAAACTCGAGCGGCAACTGACGCAGGGCGACTTCGAAGTGAGTGAGGTTTACCGCGTGGACACAACGGGCAAGCTGATTGACTATGCTTCGAACGAGGGCAGCTCTCTAGACCAGCAATTGTGGCAGGTCAGCTTCGCGGGCGAGCGAAAGCAGTTGAGCGTGGACGCGGGTACCCACATCGGCAACTTTGCGCCGGCGGGCAACGCCTTTGTGGAGAAGCAATCGTCGCGCATGGAGCCGCCTACGATCAGGCTGTGCGCGGAAGCGGGCAAGTGCAATCTTCTCTGGGCAACGCATGCTTTGGAGCCGTACCACCTGCGCGCGCCGGAGTCGTTAGAGGTGAAGGCCCACGACGGAACGACGCTCTACGCCACGCTGCTGCTACCCGAAGGGGCAACAAGCGCGGCCAGCGTCCCGCTGATTGTCAATCCCTACGGAGGTTTCGGCGTGCAGACAGTGGTCAACTGCTGGAGCAGCGACCTGCTCTTCGATGAACTGCTCGCCGCGCACGGTTTTGCGGTGCTGCACGCCGACAATCGCGGCATGGGCGGACGGGGACGCGCCTTTGCCCAGGCTGCCTGGCACAACTCCGGCGCGGTGCAGTTAGAAGATCAACTGACCGTGCTGGATGCTGCGCTGGCCCGCTATCCGCAACTGGATCCCAAGAGGCTGGGCTGGTGGGGATGGAGCTGGGGCGGGACGTTTACGCTCTACGCCATGACCCACTCCGACCGCTTCCGCGCCGGGGTTGCCGTGGCGCCGGTGACCGATTGGCGCAACTACGACTCAATCTATACCGAGCGAACCATGGGACTGCCAATGGAGTCTGCCGATGTATACAAGGAGTTCTCCGTGCTCAACTCGGCGGCCAATCTGAAGGGGCATTTGCTTTTGGCGCATGGAACCGGCGACGACAACGTGCACATAGAGAACACGGTGCAGTTTGTGCAGAAGCTGATTGAGGCGGGGATTCCCTACGATTTGCAGATTTATCCGCGCAAGACGCACTCCATCGCCGGGCCGGATGTGCGGCAGCATTTATATAACCGCATTCTGGCGCACTTTGAGAAGTATCTGAAGCCGGCCGTTCAATGAGCGCGCCTGGCAGATGAGTGCCATAGCCCTGCGGCTCTACATCGCGTGGCGGTTGAAGATGTCGTCCTTATCGCGAGGGGGTGCAGTCATGCACTCCAGGCAACAGACGAGGAACAAAGCCACGCCCAGCGTCACCAGAACGGCAACGGCATTTTCATCGGTCGTAAACCAGTGAATCAGACTATCCATAGTCAGTCACCAACTACAACATACTTCAGAAGCTATGCCGCTGTATGGACCCAACGGCTCACCTGCTTTGACGCATTTTTGGGGTCGGAGTTTCGGCGCATCCCATGCTTTATCGGCAGATTTTTCAATTTCCACTTGCTTTTAGGGGAAGATAAGGCGAATATGGAAACTCAATGGTAACACCTCTCAAACCCGCGCCAGCCCCCGATCCCACCAATCCCTCCAATTCTGAGGAGTGGCCGGAGGAGCTTCAATCCCTGAAGCCGGAGGCTGCGTGCGCTCCCGAAGAGCCGGAAGACCATCCGGAAGACGGCCAGCACCTCAATTGGCTATTCGTCGATATGAACTCCTATTTTGCCTCGGTGGAGCAGGACACGCGGCCCGAACTGCGCGGCCTGCCGGTGGCCATTGTGCCCATGATGGCCGATACAACCTGTTGCCTTGCAGCCAGTTACGAGGCCAAGGCCTTTGGCGTCAAAACCGGAACCAGCGTCGCCGACGCCAAGCAACTTTGCCCCTGTCTGGTGCTGATCGAGGCCCGCCACGAAATTTATGTCGAGTATCATCACCGCATCGTCGAGGCCGTGGAGAGCTGCCTGCCGGTGACGGCGGTGCTCTCGGTGGACGAGATGGCCTGTCGCCTGATGGGCCGGGAGCGGCCACTGCTGGCGGCCATGGAGCTGGGCCGGCAGGTGAAGCGGAGCATTCTGGAGCGCGTCGGCCCCATGATGCGCTGCTCGGTCGGCCTGGCCACCAATCGCTACCTGGCCAAGGTGGCCAGCGACATGGAGAAGCCCGACGGCCTGGTGGCGCTTCCGCTGGACATTTTGCCCGAAGCCTTGCGCCAGCTCAAGCTGCGCGACCTGCCCGGCATCGGCTCGCGTATGGAGAAGCGGCTCAACGAGCAGGGCATTCAAACCATGGAGCAACTGCTGGCGCTCGACTGCGACCAAGCCGGCGAGGTTTGGGGTTCGGTGCTGGGCTCGCGGCTGGGCCACTGGCTCCGCGGCGAGGACTTCGACATGGACGAGGCCGAGCACCTGAAGTCGATGAGCCATCAGCACGTGCTCGCGCCCGAGATGCGCACGCCGGAGAAGGCCTGGGCTGTGGCGCACAAGCTGCTGCACAAGGCGGCCATGCGTCTGCGCGCCAACGGTTTGTGGGCCAGCAGCATCGGGCTGGTCATCGGCTTTGCCGTGCCGCGCAGTGAAAAGAAGCCCATGAGCCGCTTCGGCATGCCCACGCGTGGATGGAAGGGCGAGATCCGTCTGACCGAGTGCCAGGACAATCTGACGCTGATTGCCGCCCTCAGCCGTTTGTGGGCCTCGCGGCCCGCGGGAGCCGCCTACGAGAAGCCCTACTTCATCGGCGTGCATTTGAACGGCCTGGTTCCCGGCCATCTGCATACGCTCAGCCTCTTCGACGGCTCGGAGCAAGAGCAGAACCGCACGCGCCTCGTAGCCGCCATGGACGCGCTGAACTCCAAGTACGGCCTCAGCACCCTGGCCCCGGCCACCATGCTCACCGCCTTCAGGGCTGCCCCCACGCGCATCGCCTTCCACACCATTCCAGAGATGTTCTGATCGGCGGGAAAATCCGGCCCTGGCAGATGGACAGGTTCACTCGCTGAGTGAATATGCGATTCCGTAACAGTTTAGGGTAATTCCTGGTGATAAGGGCGTTTTACGGTACCGATCCCGCAGGAGTCTCCCCGGTCCCCAAGAGCGAGAGACCGGGTGCACCCTCGGGGTGGTTTTTGGGGCGTCGAGACCGAGGCCACCCGCCCAGCGAGATCAAAAGCCTGGGCCGCACACCATTTTGTTCTTGATTTGCCTGTCTCATTTATACTAATCTATACTCTACGGTCATTAATGGATGTGGACAAACTGTACATAAACGAAGGTGCAATCGTTTAGGAGTTGACATGGACAAGTTAGCCAGCAAGCCGAACACTGACCTCGCCCGGAGAATAGACGTGCTAATCTTTCTTCAGCTTGACCAGAAATACCCCTCGATGACCGACAAGGTCCAGAAGCTGGCAGAAGCTGGTCTGAATTCAGGGGAAATCGGGCGAATCGTCGGAAAACCGGCCAACTATATAACGGCTACGCTATCGCAAGGTAAGAAGCGCGGGGGCAAAGGGAAACAATGAGCGAGGAAACGGATCCCACACTCAGGGAGATCTCAATAAAGCTCGATCAAGCGATCCGGCTCCTAGCGATATCGGTGACTGGAGACAAAAAGCAACGCGATCAAATCGCGATCCTGTCCAGAGCTGGTTTCGATAGGCACGACATAGCTAAGATACTGGGGACTACCCCTGGGACGGTCAGCGTTGAACTCTCGGTCCTGAAGAAGCTCTCTAGGAAGGAGAAACGCAGTTGACTAGCACTAAAGGCGACGCCAGCGACCTGACTAAAGCCCTTAAGTTGGTGGCACTCGCCGCGATGGAGAGCCTCCCGTTTAAGCGGCAGGTCTGGCTCATGTCGAAAGCGGGGTTCCAGCCGACCGAAATCGCCGAGCTCCTGGACACGACGGCAGGCTCAGTTAATGTTCGCCTCAGCGAGATGCGAAGGAACCCCAAGAAAGCAGAAAAGAAGGAGGTACGAGGCTGATGTCCGAGGAGACAGAAGCGTTGGGACGGATTGAAGCGCTGCTCCGATCGCTCGTGAGAATTTCGCTAACCGAACCTGCATCTCGGCTCCTGACGGACGAGAGGCTAAGGGACCTCTACGAAGGCACCGGGAAGCTCAAGCGCACGGAATTGGAGAGGAAGACTGGATTCTCAGCCGGCAAGATATCCGGCCTATGGGCAGAATGGGAACGTGCGGGTCTATTGGTGAAGTACGGCAAGACCTACAGAAAGCCATTCGAATGAGCAACACGACCGAACCCGGAATCGCGACGAAAGAGCAGGAAATACTGCAAGACATCTTCATATTCCTTCTGTTGGACGCTTCCGTGCCTCAGCAGACTGTCAGAAAAATTGTGAGGGTCGACCTCAAACGCGTAACAAGAATCGGGAAACTATTGAAAGCGAAACGGCAAGAAAAATCGTAGGAGTCTAGAGCAGGTGCCTATTCAGCCAACCACGGAATTTGCCGCCACGTCGCCCGACGTCATGCGTGCGATTATCCAAGACATCCGAGGCTCCGATCGTCGACGTAGGGTTTTCGAAGCCGTATATAGCGGCGGAAACAAACCTAAGAACGCAGCCGACCTATCTGAGAGAACCCGATTGAGCGAAATGGCGGTACTCCAATTGGCTACACCAATGGCCAACAAACAGTACTTCGAGCAGGTTAAGCACGAGGGCCGAGTGGCCTTCAAGAAATACCCTCACATTAATGCAGTCAAGCTGACCATCCTCAGATCATCAAAGAACGGCAAGCGATTGCACAGGGGGCCCGGACAAGGGGGAAAAAGTAAGACGGCACCTCGGCGTCCAGCGAGGGCGCGTGGGATCCGGAGCGCTTGGGGATCCTCCCCGATAGTTGTGTGGCGGGGGCCGACTCACGATGTGTTTGTGTGTCATGCTTCGGAAGACAAAGGTTTCGTTAATCCCCTGGTGAGGGCGCTCAAGGAGGCCGGCGTTCGGGTTTGGTATGACAAGGACGCTTTGTTGTGGGGAGACGGTCTGCGGGGTTCCATCGACCGTGGACTCGTGAACTCGCGGTATGGGATCGTTGTGTTTTCCAAGGCCTTCCTGAAAAGAAAACATTGGACCGAACACGAGTTGGATGGCTTGTTCGCGAAGGAAAGGAACGGGCGTAAGGTCATCTTGCCGATCTGGCACGGAATCACGGACCGTGAACTCGTTAAGTACAGCCCCGCATTCGCGGACCGCATCGCTATGATTACCAAAAGAGACTCGATCGCCGACATCGTCAAGAACCTCAAAGTCTTATTGAAGAAGTCTTAGGGCGGGTGCCCCTGGTCCCTCGCTTTTGGGGACCAGGGATTCTACGAATTTGCGGGGGCCTCATCCATTTCAGGTTCTGTGTGAAATGGGTGGGATTCCACGAACCCCATTTGCAGATCATTACGCCATCTTCGGCTACACTGGCTTCGCACACTCCAAACAAGCATCCGCTGTCAGACGCTTTTCTTTGGAGCCGTATTCGCCCCACATTCGCCCGTAACAGGCAGAAACGGCTCGTAACTCCTTATCCAGGAATATTTTGCAGGCAACTTCTTTGTTTTCTATATTTTGCAGCGCAGCCCTGCCTGTAAAATATAGATAACAATGCACTTGCGCCCAAAGTATGGGTGGGGGTACAGCCTTGCCGTCCGTATAGGTGGTAGGTGCCTGAAGCTGTAGTGCCGATTTTCTGGTAATTTACAAGAGGCTCTATGGCCAGTCCATCTTCATCGCCGTCGTCGAGTTATCGCGGCCGTCTTGCGCCCTCGCCCACCGGCTACTTGCACGTCGGTCATGCGCGCACCTTCTGGACGGCCTTTGAGCGCGCGCGCGACGCGCACGGTGTGCTGGTCATGCGCATGGAAGACCTGGACCCCGACCGCAGCCGCACTGAGTACGCTGAAGCCGCTCTCGATGACCTGCGCTGGCTGAGCATTCGCTGGCACGAAGGCCCGCCCATCAGCGGTCCGTATGCGCCATACGAGCAAAGTCACCGCATGGCCTTTTATCTTGCGGCGTGGCGCAAGCTGCTCCGCGGCGGTTTTCTCTTCCCCTGCCGCTGTTCGCGCCGGGATCTGGAGGCCGCGCTCAGCGCGCCGCATGAAGGTGCGCCGGTCGCGAACAGCCCGCAAAATAATGGCGAGTTAGAGCCGCTGGACGACGAACCTATCTATCCCGGCACATGCAGGCCGGACGCGAGCAACATTGCGCAGCCGCCCAATTCCGCCGCGCGCGTGATCGCCGAGCCGGGCAGCTTCAACTGGCGCTTCCGCGTCCCCGATGGCGAAGTCATCGAGTTTGTCGACGAAAATCTCGGTCCGCAGCATTTTATCGCCGGCCGAGACTTTGGCGACTTTGTCGTCTGGCGGCGCAACGGCATCCCCAGTTATCAGTTAGCCTGCGTGGCCGACGACGCGGCCATGCGCATCACCGAAGTCGTGCGTGGCGAAGACCTGCTCAAGTCCACCGCGCGGCAAATCCTGATCTACCGCGCCCTCTCGCTCGATCCTCCCGCCTGGTTCCACTGCCGCCTGGTTACGGACAGTCTTGGCCGCCGCCTGGCCAAACGCCACGACGCGCTCAGCCTGCGTACTCTGCGCCAGCGTGGAGTTACGCCGGAGCAGATTCTTTCGGGTAAATTGCCCGTGGTGCTGTGAGCGGAACCGATCACACCTCCAGAGAACATTCTGTCTACATTCGTGAGCCTTGCAACCGCGAAAAAATCGGGGACGCACTTAACCGCGCTGGATAAATGTTCCGTCCTGCAATTCGCTCATGGCCTGCCGCAATTCAGCTTCGGTATTCATCACAATCGGCCCGTACCAGGCTACCGGTTCTTCCAATGGCTTGCCCGATACCAGCAGGAAGCGTATGCCCTCGGGACCAGCCTGAACCACGATCTCGTCGCCGCGATCGAAGAGGACGAGCGAATGATTTTGGGCGTCGTAGACAGGCACCGCAATAGGGTCCACGGCCGACTCCGTCAGCACCGCGTGCGGTTCAGAGGCGCCGCGGAAGCTCCCCGAACCGGCAAAGATATAAGCGAAGGCGTTGCGCGTGGTTTCTACCTGGATGCGCTTACGCTTGCCCGGCGGAACAGAGATATCCACATAGCGAGGATCAGCAGCAACTCCCTCGACCGGTCCCCTCCTGCCCCAGAACTCGCCGACGATCACCCGCGCCTTGGTCCCGTCATCCTCAGTCACCTCCGGTATGGCGGCAGCTGGAATGTCCTGGTAGCGCGGGGCAGTCATTTTGAGCGATGCGGGCAGGTTGGCCCAAAGCTGAAAGCCGTGCATGCGGCCCCGATCGTCTCCTTTGGGCATCTCCTGGTGCAGAATGCCGCTGCCCGCGGTCATCCATTGCACGTCGCCGGCGGTCATGCGGCCCTTGTTGCCCAGGCTATCGCCGTGAGCCACCTCGCCGACCAGCACATAGGTGATGGTTTCAATTCCCCGGTGGGGATGCCAAGGAAAACCGGCCACGTAATCAGCCGGATTGTCGCTGCGGAAGTCATCCAGCAACAAAAATGGATCGAACTCCGCGGTTTTTCCAAATCCGAAGGCGCGCTGCAAGCGCACGCCGGCGCCCTCGACAGTGGGTTTGGTTTCGAGAATCTGCTTCACGGGGCGAAGCGACATGGGGGGCCTCCTCTGCCTGACAGAGGATTGGATGCGCGAATCTCGTCTTCGTCGCAATCAGAACAATTCTGGCTTGCTGCCGCCGCCGCAGAGCTCGACGGCATGAATGATCGCCTTGGCCACGCGGCCCGCCGTCTCTTCGTCGCGGAAATGAAGAGAAAATTCCCTAATGTTTTCGTCGGTCTCGTTATTATGGATCAGATTGTGCTTGTCGCGCCAAGGCGACAGTGTATGCCGTTGCACTGTTTTACCTGCGGCTAGGTGAATGACTAGTTCGTAGTACAGCGGATCACACTGATAGGACGCACCTGGATGATAACGGTTTTTAAGGTCCACATAGCTTAGGACCTCAAGCTTCTCGACGTCCTTGAAATTCAGCCGCCAGGTTGTTCTCTTAAAGACTCCGTCAACTCTCAATAAGGGGTCCTTATTAAGCGGCAGATCATAATCGTCCTGAAGGGACAACCCTCCAGCCGGATCGATGGCTATTACTCGAGACTCTACGGAAATCTGCTGAGGTGAAGTGTTCTCCCCTGTGAAGAAGCTGGCAGATTCGATATAGACAATCTTGCCCTGCTCATTCACCTTGGCCTGGATGAACTGCATGGTCTCGGCGAGAGATGGACCGCTGGTGGTGGGCGCGCCGGCAGCGGGCGTTTGCTCGGCGGGCGCCGCGCCCTGGGTCAATATGGCTTTCAGTTCGGCTTCGGTCGCTCCGGCCTGCTTGAATACGATGAGTGCGTCGGCGGAGGTGTCGAACTTAGCGGTAGTGGCATGAATCTTGTCCAGAACCACGCTTTCCGGCATTCCCGCCCGCAGCAGCTTCAGCACCTCAACGTTGGCGGACGCATCATTTGCTGGCTTGGGCGGTAGCGGAACGCTCTGCTGCGCCTGCACGGTTGCGGCAGCCAGTGCCACCGTCAAAAACACAGTAACAATGCGCATAACATACCCCCTTTGCAAATCAGCGCGAAGCCCGAAAACCTTCGCGCTTGCAGTCTACGCCTCCGGAGAGCTTTACGTCCCAATAACGAGAGGCATCCGGTTCAGAACGGCTCCGGCTTGCTACCGCCGCCACAGAGTTCAACGGCATGAAGCATGGCCTTGGCCACGCGGTCTGCAAAAGTGGAACCGGCGAATAGGACGGAGTTCTCCTCTCCGCGAATGCTGGTCACCACGAGCGCTGTCATGTGCGGTGTGGTGGATGTGACGACGGTCTCGGGTTGGCCGTTCTGCGCAAGCCATTCGGTTTGGACCTGTTCGAAGGGCTTGACCACAATCTCCTGAACATCAAGCAGCGAGAACACGACATTCTCGTCTTTATTGGACAGGTAAGCGACACTTGTCAGCTTCCGATGGTAGGAGATACGGCACTGGTTCTGGTTGGCAACAACGTTGCTGATCTCGCTTGTGAAGGTGGTGGGCCATGTGCTGCCGTCGTTTGTGTCGTGGGAGAGTGCGACGAAGACGATCTTGCCCTGCTCGTTCACCTTGTCCTGAATGAACTGCATGGTCTCGACGAGGGATGGGCCGCTTGTGGTTGGCGCGGGGGCGGACTGCGAATCGGCGGGTGCCGCGCCCTGAGACACTATCGCGCTGAGTTCGGCTTCGCTGGCGCCGGCCTGCTTGAGTGCGGCCAGCGCATCGGCGGAGGTATCGAACGTGCCGGTTGCAGCGGAAATGACATGCAGAATCGCTCTCTCCGACACTCCTGCCCGCAGCAGCTTCAGGACTTCGGCGTTTGCGGACGCGTCATTTGCAGGCTTAGGCGGTGGCGGGACAGTGGTTTGTGCGGCGATTGCCGTCGCAATGAGCAGCAAAGCGAGCGCGGCTGCGGAAGTGATTTTTGTCATATTCGGCTGCCTTTAGAACGGTTCCTCAGTCTTGCCGCCGCCGCACAGTTCGACGGCATGAAGCATGGCCTTGGCGGTGCGGTCGGCAAGATCGGCATCGGTGAAGATGAAGACGTTCTGCGCGCCATGCGGCTGATTCACCACCAGCGCTGTCATTGCCGGGCTGGTGGATGTGACGCTGATCTCCGGGTGGCTGTTCTTCGCCAGCCATTCGGTTTCGTACTGTTCCCAGGGTTTAACCACAATCTCCTGAACAGTGCGCAGCGAGAACTCATAATCCAAATCCTTGTAGACTTTACTGTTTCCCTTTCGCACCGCCGCCTTTATCAGGGGGAAGACTCCGTCGAAATCTTCGATGTTAGGCGAGACTTCATATCTGCGGCGAGGAACCGCCTCGTTTGCCGAGAGCGCCTCAAGATCTGTTCCCTTCCAGTGATAAGAAATGCGGCACTGGTTCTGGTCGGCAACAACATTGCTGATCTCGCTTGAAACGGTGCTGGTCCAGGTGTTGTCGCGGATTGTATTCTGGAGGTTCACGACGAAGGAAACCGGCCCGATGTCGTTCAGCTTGTCCTGGATGAACTGCATGGTCACGGCCAGTGAAGGCCCGCTACCTGCGAACACAGGCGGAGGCGGCACACCCTGTTGCGCAACCGCAGGATCAATCAGCAGAAGCACGAAACAGATGAAACACAATACGCGTAAAAGGTTTTTCATGGATTCGCTCCTTTTCCGGCGGCCGGAAAACTTTGCGTCCAATGACGGAAGCCACTCTGTTAGAACGGCTCCGGCTTGGGACCACCTCCGCACAACTCCACGGCATGAACCAGGGCTTTGGCCACGCGGTCGGCCATCTCCTGATCGTAGAAACGAATGGTGGGGTCTTTACCATTGTTCAGCTTGAACACCAGGGCAGAGATGTCAGGAATATCCTTGACCGTCTTGGTGGTGTCCCCGTTGCGCGCCAGGTACATCTGCCAGTCCTGCTCATCCGGCAAAACGGCGATGCTCTGGACATCGCGCAGATTGAAGGCTACATCCTCGTCGTGTTCCCTGCTGCCGTTATTGATGACGAGACGATGGTAGCTCAGTGTGCAGGCGCCCGGATTGGCGACTACGTTGCTGAAGGTGGCAGAAAACTTCTGCACCCCATCGGTGTTGTTGGCCGAGTCATGAACATAGCCCGCAAAGTTCACCGTGCCGATCTCGTTGAGCTTATCCTGAATGAACTTCATGGTGACTTCCAGCGACGGTCCGGCGGGCTTGTCGGGAGCGGGTTGCGGCGGAGGCGGAACGCTCTGTTGCGCCAGCGCCATAGCGCCAGAGATAGCCACCATCAAAATTGCAGTAACAATGCGCATAACATTCTCCTTCTTGTTTGTGGCGTGAAGCCACATTATCGTCCTGCAGTTGCAAGTATACTGCTCAGAACGGCTCCGGCTGGCTGCCGCCGCATAACTCAATTGCGTGAATCATCGCCTTGGCCACGCGGTTGGCCGTGTCTTCGTCGCGGAAGTGGAGCGCAAATTCCTGAATGTTTTCGTCCGACTCCGTAGGCTTGATATGTCTGTTGGTGGAAATCGACTGAATGTGACGTGTCACGGATTTTCCGGTAGCCATGTGAATCACGAGTTCGAAGTACGGCGGATCATCCTGATATGTCAGCACCGGATTCATGAGGTGCTTATGGTCCGCCGAGCTTAATACCTCCAGCTTCTCGACGTTCTTGAAATTCACCGTCCAAGTCTTTGTCCAATTCTCCGTAACCGGCAACGCTGCCCATCCCGATCTCTCCACTTCCGTCTTCGTTCCCTCTTCACGCAGGGAAATCGCGCCGGCGGGATCGTATGAAACGACTTCCGTCTCCGCATACTGCTCCGGAGAAGCGCCGCCTCCTGGATAGCCCTTCTTGACGGGACTGCGGGCATAGCCCCCGCCACCCAACTTCGCCGATATTGCCTGAGAAATATCATCGACTCTCTCACCGGTCAGCGAGTTGCTCTCAGATTCCACATAGACGATCTTGCCCTGTTCATTCACCTTGTCCTCGATGAACTTAAGCGTGACATCCAGCGACGGCCCGCTGGCGGCAGACGGGTTCACGACAGGCGGAGTGACGGCGGGTGGGTTTACCGTCACGGGCTTGTCTGGGGCCGGTTGAGGCGGAGGCGGCACCGCCTGTTGTGCCAGCACGGTTGTGGCTGTCAGGGCTATGGTAAAAAACGCGCTAATAATTCTCATATTTTTCCCCTCCCGATTTCGGCGAATGTGGCTGTGGCCGGCTGGGATGGGCGGGGAACCTCTTTCACCCGATCCGGGAAACCGCTTTACTACAACCGGCGCTGGAAACCATTATCAGCTTGAAATTCTACTCAGTTCTCCCCTTTACTGTCACGGCAGCCACATTCTCGCGTCCTGATGAATGTGCAGACCGAAGCTCCGGCCTTATCCTTTATACAGAGTCCCATGTCCGACTTCGCCCAAACCGTGAAGCAGCAGGCCGACATCGTCAAGGTGATCGAGGGCTACATCCGCCTGCGCAAATCCGGCGCGCAGAACTACACTGGCCTCTGCCCCTTCCACAAGGAAAAAACGCCGTCGTTTTCCGTCCATGCGGTGCGCCAGTTCTACCACTGCTTTGGCTGCCAGGCTTCGGGCGACGTATTCAGCTTCGTCGCAAAAATCGAGAATGTCCCCTTTCCCGAAGCCGTCCGCATTGTCGCGGGCAAGTGCGGCATTCCGCTGCCCAAGCGCGAATTTTCCTCGCCGGAAGAGGCTGCCGGAGCGCGCCTGCGCGCCAAACTTTTTGACCTGCACGAGACAGCAACACTTTGGTTTGAGGAGCAGTTGCGCGGGCCTGAAGGCGCTGTGGCTCGCGAATATCTCGCCGGCCGCGGGCTCTCTCCCGAGGGCATCAAGACCTTCCGCATCGGCTACGCGCCCGATAGCTTCAACGCGCTGCGCGACCGGCTCAGCGGCATGGCCGACAACGATGTCCTGAGAGCCTCCGGTCTTTTCGCCTCCAAAGAGCAGGGCGACGGTTCGCAAGGTCCCATCTACGACCGCTTCCGCAAGCGCGTGATCTTTCCCATCTCGAACGAAAGCGGCCGCGTGATCGCCTTCACCGCGCGCTCTCTGGAAACCGGCGATAAGGCCGGGCCGAAATACATCAACTCGCCGGAGACGCCGCTCTATTCCAAGAGCCTCGTCCTCTTTAATCTCGACAAGGCGCGCGCCGCAATCCGCCAGATGGAGTTTGCGTTGCTCGTCGAGGGGCAGATGGACTGCATCTCGGTTTTTCTGCGCGGAATTCAGAACGTGATCGCGACCAGCGGCACCGCCTTTACCGAGCAGCAGGTGGCGATTCTCAAGCGCCACACCTCGCAGGTGGTGGTCAACTTCGATCCCGACGCAGCCGGCTCCAACGCCGCGGAAAAGTCCATCGCCCTGCTCACCGAGGAGGGCTTCAACATCAAGATCGTCACCCTCGACGGCGGCCTCGACCCCGACCGCTATATTCGCGAACGCGGCGTCGAGGCTTACACGGCGGCGTTACGCGGCGCGCGGCGGCAGGCTGATTACCTGATCGAGCGGGCGCGGCTGTTGTTTCCCGGAGCCAGCGCGGAGCAGAAGATCAAGGCTATGAACTTCCTGCTGCCCCACATTCGCCGCATGCCGGAGAAGCTTGCCCGCGACCAGTTCGCCGCAGACGCCGCGCAAAAGCTGGGCATCGACTCGGCCGTGCTGCGCGAGGAACTGCGCCAGGCCGCGCTACGCCGCCGCGATCACATCGACACAAAGCCCATCACACTCACTGAAGTCGAGCGTGTGCTGTTGCGCACGCTGGCCATCGACGATCCGGAGTTCGAGCGGTCGCGGCGTCTGGCCTCCGATGCCTTGGCCGCTCAGCCTGCCTGGTTTGAGCATCTCGCCGCCTTTGCGGCCCTGCAGGCGCTCAGCGCACGACAGGCTCGCGACCCCATGGATGTAGTCGAGGACGAGGCGCAACGTGCTTTGCTCGCCGAAACGCTGCTGGCCGAAACCCGCCCTCCCGAGGAAAACGAAGTCCAAAGCGCCATCCAGGAGATTCACGAGCGGGCCATCGAGAGCCGCCAACGCGAACTGCGTACGCTGATTGCCGAGGCCGAGCGCAGCGGCGACCATGCCGAGCTGGCCCTGCTGACCCAGCAGAAGCTCGACCTGGACCGCGCGCTGCGGCAATTACACAACCAGAGGCCGCCGGAGAAGTAATAGCATCCCGGAGCCGCGCACAGCCGCAAATTCTGCACCATATTAAGCTTTTCCACGTCAAATCATAGAGAAGCAGGAGCGGAAAATGAGCAGAATTGCTCATTTCGGCTGCCAGGTTGGCCCAAAAGGCTCCTCGACCTTGCCCCATTTTTGCCTTGGAAACAGCGGGCAAAAGGTGGTAATCTATTGATCTCTGTGCAGATGCGCGCCCCTTTGCCCCAACCATGAGCTGCGGCTCGCGGGCGACCCAGGTGAATCCTGAAGCGCTTGTCATCCTGTTCCGAGCAAACCCTTGAATCCGCATCCTTTATGCGGGTAACCGCAAGTTTGTGCCCATACGCGCCGTATTGCCCTGGTTCCCATCGGGAAGTCGTTTTTTGTGCGCTCTCGAACGAGAATCGCGCCGGCGCGCAAAACGGTGCTGAATCTGCTTTGTGCTAGAGAGCTAGAGAGTTGGATATTTTGGCGACAGAAGTAAAAATCGAACCCGAACACGAGCACGAGCACGATGTCGATACCATCATCGAGGTCGGCAAGGAAAAGGGTTACCTGACCTACGGCGACGTAAACGAGATGTTGCCGGAGGAGATGGCTACTTCGCCCGATGATCTTGATGACCTGATCACCACCATCGGCACCCAGGGCATTGACCTGCTGGACGGCCCTAAGTTCCACGGCGACAAGGAATTCGAGCATGAAGAGGGCGAAGACGTCGAGCTGGATCTGACGCCGGGGACGCTGGAAAAGACCAACGACCCGGTGCGCATGTACCTGCGCGAGATGGGCACCGTGCCCCTGCTCACGCGCGAAGGCGAAGTTGAAATCGCCAAGCGCATCGAGCGCGGCCAGATGCGCGTGCTCAAGGCCATCTCCCGTTCGCCCATCGTGATTCGCGAAGTAATCGCCCTCGGCGAGGACCTCAAGCGCGGCGTGCGCAACATCAAGGAAGTGGTCATCTTCGACGACGAGGAGCTCACCGAAGAGGTGGTGCTGGCGCGCGTCAAGTCCACCGTCGCCCGCATCGACACCCTCGCCAAGCACCAAAAGAAGATTGCCACCCTGGAGGAGAAGCAGGCCGCCTCCACCAAGGCCCGCGCCTCTGCCGTGCGCAAGGCCCGCTGGACCATCGCCCGCGAGAAGGTGCTGGTTTCGCGCATCGTCCGCGAACTTAAGTACACCCCGCTGGAGCGCAAGCGCCTGCTGGACAAGGTCAACAAGACCGTCGACACCATGCGCACCCTGGAGCGCCAGATTCGCTCCCTCGAACAGAAGCACGAATCCAGCCGCAGCGACGAGCTCAAAAAGGAGTACCGCCGTCAGCAGAAAAACTGCAAGGCCGACCTGGAAAAAATCGAGTCCGACGCCGGCGTCCTCATCGTCGAACTCAAGCGCACTCAGCGCGAGATGATTCAGGGCGACATGGACGCCGATCAGGCCAAGCGCGAACTGATCGAAGCCAATCTGCGCCTCGTCGTTTCCATCGCCAAAAAGTACACCAACCGCGGCCTCCAGTTCCTCGACCTCATTCAGGAGGGCAACATCGGCCTCATGAAGGCCGTCGACAAATTCGAATACCGCCGCGGCTACAAATTTTCCACCTACGCCACGTGGTGGATTCGCCAGGCCATCACGAGAGCCATCGCCGATCAGGCCCGCACCATCCGCATCCCGGTGCACATGATCGAGACCATCAACAAGCTCATCCGCACTTCGCGTCAATTAGTTCAGGAACTGGGCCGCGAACCCAGCAGTGAAGAGATCGCCAAGCGCATGGACATCCCCGTCGCCAAAGTCCGCAAGGTTCTCAAGATCGCGCAGGAGCCTATCTCCCTCGAAACCCCCATCGGCGAGGAGGAAGACTCTCACCTCGGCGACTTCATCGAGGATCGCGGCGCCGTCTCCCCCTCCGAGGCGGTCATCGGCGTCAACCTCAAGGAGTACACCTCGCAGGTTCTGCGCACCCTCACCCCGCGCGAGGAGCGCGTCATCAAAATGCGCTTCGGCCTCGAAGACGGCTCCGAGCACACGCTGGAAGAAGTCGGCCAGAGCTTCCAGGTAACCCGCGAGCGCATCCGCCAGATCGAAGCCAAGGCCCTGCGCAAGCTCCGCCACCCCTCGCGCAGCCGCAAGCTGAAGGCCTTCGTCGAAGGCGTCAAGGAAATGTAGGTCGGCTGCAATTCAACCGTAAAGAGCCGCAACCTTGGAAGGAGTTGCGGCTTTCTTGCTATTTCTCTATGATTGGGTGCCCCAGTTCCCGCTTTTAGTCCCCGGAAACCCACGACCCTCCACCGTCCCGCCGCGCGTTTTCAAGCTGTTCCCTATTCCCTGTTCCCTGTTCCCTGCCCTACCGCACCCTAAATCCCGCCTCCCGTAACCCGCGCCGCAGATACCTCCGCATCTCCAGCGCCACTCCATCCCTTCCTCGGCGCAACTTCCGCCCCTCTTGCCCAAAGCGCCGTCAGGCCGGTATCCTTGGGTCGATTTCGTCTTCCTTGAGGAGACGCCCAGGAAATGAGGTTGCCGATGATGAGAATGACTAGTTGCAAGCTGGCGGTTCTGTTGTTAATCCTGTTTGGAGCGATGCGCATGTCTGCTCAAGCGGCCCCTGCGGCGCAACCGGCGCAGCGTCCCATGCCCGCGGCGCAACCTGCGGCGCGTCCCGCACCTACGCCCGAACAACTGGCCCAGCAAGCCGCCGCGGAGAAGGACCATCAGCGCCTGATGGACCTGTTGGGCATCAAGGAGTTGCGGCACGGGGCCGACAATGACCCCAAATCCCCCTACATGGCCAACTACGACGAGTCCAAGGCCAACGTCTATCCCAACCTGCCCGATCCGCTGCTGCTCAAAAATGGCAAGCGCGTGACCTCGGCAAAAGTCTGGTGGACAAAGCGCCGCCCGGAGATCGTCGAGGATTTCGACCGCGAGATTCTGGGCCGCGTTCCGGCCAATGTGCCCAAAGTGACCTGGGAGGTGGTCAGCACCACGCAGGAGAAGGTCGGCGATGTGCCGGTGATCACCAAAAAGCTGGCGGGCCATGTGGACAACTCCGCTTATCCGAAGATTGCGGTGACGATTGATCTGGAGCTGACCACGCCGGCTAATGCCACCGGTCCCGTTCCGGTCATCATGGAAATCGGCTTAAGCAAGGAATTTATGGCGGCTTTCTTCAAGAACTTTCCCGGAGGAATGCCCAAAGCTGATGGACCTACGTGGCAGCAGCAGGTTCTGGCCCGCGGCTGGGGCTATGCGACGTACATTCCCTACAGCGTACAGGACGACAACGGCGCGGGATTGACCGAGGGCATTATCGGCCTTGCGAACAAAGGCCAGCCGCGCAAGCTTGACGACTGGGGCGCGTTGCGCGCCTGGGCCTGGGGCGCCAGCCGCGCGCTGGACTACTTCGAAACCGACAAAGCCGTCGATGCCAAACAGGTCGGCCTTGAGGGCCATTCCAGGTTTGGCAAGACGGCTCTCATTGCCATGGCCTATGATCCGCGCTTCGCCATCGCTTACATCAGCTCCTCGGGCACCGGCGGCGCCAAGCTCTACCGGCACGTTTTTGGCGAGCTGACAGAGAACTTGGCGGCAACCGGCGAGTACCACTGGATGGCCGGCAACTTCCTCAAGTACGCGGGGCCGCTGACCACCGGTGATTTGCCTGTGGACGCCCACGAACTGATCGCTCTGTGCGCGCCGCGCCCGGTCTTCATCAGCGGTGGCGCGTTGAACGGGGATGGCTGGGCCGACTCCACGGGAATGTTTTTGGCCGCCGTAGCCGCTGGCCCGGTCTATCGGCTGCTGGGCAAGCGGGATTTAGGCACAACGACGATGCCGCCCATTGGAACTCCCCTGATTGCGGACGACATTGCTTTCCGCCAGCACTCCGGCGGCCACACGCCGGGACCGAACTGGCCCACCTTCCTGGATTTCGCCAGCCGCTATCTACACACGCGATAAAGGCGCAGGGAGCTGAACATCTCAGTGTGAGAATCATTTGCGGACAGGGGAACCGCGCCGTCCCCGGTTGCGTATCCTGAAACTAGCACAAGGAGACCAGCCATGAGCAGCCAACCGTATCCTAACGCGCAAGCGATTTTTTATCAGCAGTATGCGGCGGTGCGCCGCGACGAAGTGGTGGGTGTGCTGCTGGCCTTGTTTCTGGGCTGCTTCGGCCTTCACCACTTCTACCTGCGCCGGACCGGGCTGGGAATTCTTTACATCTGCCTGACCTTGACGATCGTCGGCGCCTTCATCACCGGATTCGTCAGCTTTATCGAGTGCTTCTTCATGCCCGGCCGGGTGCGGGAGTTTAACGCCATCCAGGCGGCGGGGATAGCGGCGGCGCTGGGCATCGCGATGCCGGGATGGGGCTATCCGATGAACGTGACCGTGAATGTTCCGCCGGCGCCGCAGCCGGGTACGTTGATGGCCTGCGGGCGCTGCCGGCAGACCAACCCGCAAGGCTCGCGATTCTGCTCCGGGTGCGGGGCAGCGCTCTGAGAGCAGGTTCGCAGGGTTTTGAAGGCGCGCGGCTTGAGTTGCGCTCATTTTCATCAGAACAACTCGGAGACAGAGAAGCTGTTGCCACCTGTTATTCCACTTCCAGCAGCAGGCACTTCAGGTACTCGGTCTCCGGCAAATTCAGCACTACGGGATGATCGAGCGCGGCTCCTCGCCGCTCCAGCAGCCGCAAGCGCCGATGTGCATCGGCAGCGGCAGAGGCCACGCTGGCTTCCAACTCGGCCCATCCCACGTGATGCGAGCAGGAGCAGGTCACCAGCAATCCGCCGGGACTCAGCATTTTGAGCGCCCGCAGATTCAGCTCCTTGTAGCCGCGTAGCGCGCCTTCAACAGCGCGCAGGCTCTTGGCGAAGGCCGGCGGATCGAGCACGATAGCGTCGAATTTTTCGCCCGCCTCCGACCAGTCGCGCAGAATCTCGAAGGCGTCGCCCTCCACCCAATCCACCTGAGCGGTGAGCCGCGAGCGGTTTGCCGCTAAGTTTCGTTCAGCTACTTCGAGCGAGGAGCGTGAAGCGTCAATCCCCGTCACATGAGCGCAGACCTCGGCCAGATGCAGGGCAAAACCTCCTTGATAACAGCAGACGTCCAGCGCTCGTCCTCCCCCGTCGCGATCCGCCAAGCCCAGCCGTCGCGCCCACTCGGCGGCGGCGGCGTAGTTGGCCCGCTGATCGAGAAATGCTCCTGTCTTCTGCCCGGCGTTGGCGTCGTAGTGAAACGTGAGGCCGTTGAGTCGGAATTGCGTAATGACGGGCGCGCTTGCATCCCGGACAAACAACGGCTCTGAACTCGGCGTCGCCAACCCCTCCAATTCGCGCACTCTCGGATCAGGCCGCTCCAGAATGACCGCCGGAGCCAACTCGTCGCGCAATACGCGCATGCAACTTTCGCGCACGGCGGCAGTGTCCAGCCCTTTGGTTAGGAGTTGGAGAATGACCAGTGGGCCATATTTGTCCGCCACCAGTCCCGGCAACTCGTCGGCCTCGCTGAAACACAATCGGCACGCATTGTTCTGCTCGTCGAGCAGCGGCTTGCGTCGCCGAATCGCCGCGCGCAGCCGGGTCTCCAGTAACGCGAGCCACGCAGCCTCGTCGATTGCCTCTCGCGAGACCAGCCGCAGGGCAATTTGCGAAGTGGGACTGTAGAGCGCCATGCCTAAAAGCAACCCACGGCTATCGGCTACGGGCAATAGCGAGGGAGGGTCGCCCTCGGGCAGTTCAACAGATTCGATGTCGGAGGCATAGACCCACAGATGACCCGCACGCAACCGGTCGGCGGCACGGCGGCTGATTCTGGCGCCAATCTCTTGGGCTTTGGGGGAGGGGTGGTCTTGTCCGCTCCGGATCATCCTTCCATCATCTCATCCGAAGGAATTTTGCCTACGGAAAGGTGTCGTAATACAGATCGAAGCGGCATTCGCGGCCAGAAATCATGGATTCTCGCAACATTTAGATTGTGGAATACCGGCTCTTGCGATCCGATAAATCCGCGCTAAATATAAGATTCTGATTGATTTGCATACATAAAACAGATAATTCAAGATCAAACCTTGACATCTGCAACTGTATGCAGTATACATACAGATGACAGTTGGAGGAGAGCATGTTTCTCACGCTGCAAACCAACGACAAGCGCCCGATCTACCAGCAGATCACGGATGGAATCAAATCCCTGATTGCGGGCGGAAACCTCCACGAAGGCATGACGCTGCCTTCGGTCCGGCAGGTGGCCGGCGACTTGGGCGTCAATCTGAATACCGTCGCGGTCGCCTACCGCCAGCTCCAGGATGAGGGTTTTGTCACCGTTCGTCACGGTGCCGGCGCGATGATTGCGTCGCGAACTCCCCGGCTAATCGATGGAGCCGAACTCTACCAGCCATTGCGCACAGCACTGACGCAACTGATTTTAAATGGACTGACCAACCGCGAAATTGAAGAGATCGTTCGCGAGGAACTTGCGCTCGTGCAACAGAGCCGTACTTGCGACGGAGAGAAAGGAGGCGCTGAATGAATGCGCCAATGGGAATGGTTTTATTCGCTACGATGATGTTGCTGTTCCAGGCTTATTGCCTGGTGGGGCTCTGGAAGTGGCCGCTCCAGAACGGCACGGGCTTCTTCATCAATTTCGAAGTTCCGGCTGGATTCTATGAGGGGCCGGGAAGAGTGTGGTTGATAAGTTATCGCGCCATGGTAATTGCTTTGTATCTGCTTCTGGCAGGGTTCTTTGGGGCCTGCTTCGCGTTTGGGCGGTGGAATTTGATTCCCCTGTGCGGATTATGGGCACTCCCGTTCACGGCAGCTATGTACGCCTTCTACGCCTGGACGCGTCGTAAGCTCGGGGCTAATCCGCCGGTCCGCGCAGTAGCCGTGGCGCTCGAAACACGCCGCCTCGGCGACTACATCTCGTGGCCGCAGGAAGCGCTCATGGCTATAGTCCTCGCCTGCAGTTGGTGGTTGCTACTGCTCCCCGGCGGAAAGCACGTAGCTTGGATTATGCCGCTGATGCTTACATGGGTGTCGCTTGGTTTTCTTCCCGGTAAGATCCTTCTTGTTCGCCACAGTTATCCGATTCCGGCAGAGCGCGCAGAGGAGCGCTATCAATATCAGGATGCACAGAAGCGGAATGCGATCAAAGTCAGCACTGCCGGAGCCTGGGGCATAGTGGTCTTTCTCTTTGGATTTGCACTGGCGCGCGTCTTTTCTCCCTCCAAGGCGGCATTGATTCTATGGCTTTCGCTTACTATAGGGGTTTCTATAGTGCCTACGGGATATTGCCTATTTTTAATTCTGCGTGGTCAGCGTAAATTGGAAGCCATGCGCCGCGAACTGGGTCCTAGCGGCAGTTGGGCGACGCCCTATCGCCGCGCGCCATGGATGAGTCGCCCGTACTGGATCTGGTTCGCCATTTGGTTTGGAGGCATTCTGGCTATGGGTCTGTATCCGCTGTTCCGGTAACACTCGATTGGCAGGAATCCCAGGACTTGTATTTGAAACCTGTAATTCCCGCCGTTGCTGGTTCATACTCCGCCATCTGCATGCTCCTCATGCGCTCTAATCGCAAGCGGCCTATAATAAAGCATGGCGACAGTCCGGCAGCCCATACCGGCGGAGGTCCCCGGCGCGCCCCCGGCTCCTGAGGGGAAGGCGCAATCCGTCGCGCGCGATCCCAACCAACGTGCCATAGACCGGCAAACCATCGACCAGCGCTTTGAGGCGCTGCTCAAGCAGGTCCACGCCAATCGTCCCAGCGAAGACATTACTCTTATCCGCAGGGCCTGGGAGTTCTGCGTCCGTCACCATGAGGGGCAGACGCGGGCTTCGGGCGAACCCTACATTATTCATCCACTCGAGGTAGCCGAGGTGCTGGCGGAGATGAAGATGGACTCGACCTCTATCGCAGCGGGACTGCTGCACGACTCGGTTGAGGATACGCCCGCCACCAATGAAGAGATTGAGGCCGCTTTCGGCGAGCAGGTGGCGCATATCGTCGAGGGCGTCACCAATATCGACAAGATCGAGTTTGCCAATCGCGAGGATCGCCAGGCGGAAAATGTGCGCAAGATGCTGCTGGCCATGGTTTCGGATGTGCGCGTGGTGCTTATCAAGCTGGCCGACCGGCTGCACAACATGCGCACCCTGGAGCATTTGCGGCCTGAGCGCCAACAGTCCATCGCCCGCGAGACCCTGGATATTTACGCGCCTCTCGCGCATCGTTTGGGCATGGGCAAAGTGCGCGGTGAACTGGAGGACCTGGCCTTCCGTTACACCGATCCGGTCAGCTACGAGCAGGTCGCGGCGGCCGTCGAATCCCGCCGTACAGAGGGCGAACAGTTTCTGCGCGGCGTGGAAGACACGCTCGCCGAGCAATTGCGGGAAAACAACATTCCGGCTCGCGTCGAGTGGCGCATCAAGCGCATCTACTCCATCTTCCAGAAGCAGCAACGCTCCAAAGTTTCCTTTGACCAAGTCTATGATTTGCTTGCGATCCGCGTCATCACCCAGGATGTGGCCGCCTGCTACGCCGTCTTCGGCCTTATCCACACCCTGTGGCGTCCCGTGCCCGGCCGCATCAAGGACTTCATCGCCATGCCCCGCGCCAATCGCTATCAGTCGCTGCACACCACGGTGATGAGCCCCACCGGCCACCAGTTCGAGGTGCAGATTCGCACCGAGGAGATGCACCGCATCGCCGAGGAGGGCATTGCCGCCCACTGGAAGTACAAGGACGGCGGAAATGTGGTTACGGCGCGCGACGAGGAGCGGTTGAACTGGATCAGGCAGTTGGTCGAATGGCAAAAGGAGATGACCGACCCCAACGAGTTTCTCTCCAGCCTGAAGATGGACCTGTATCCCGACGAGGTGTACACCTTCACTCCCAAAGGGAAGGTCGTGGTGGTCCCGGCCGGCGGCACGCCCGTCGACTTTGCCTACACCATTCACACCGAGGTGGGCCACACCTGCGTGGGCGCCAAGATTAACGGGCGCATGGCCCCTCTGCGCACTAAGCTGGTCACCGGCGACATTGTCGAGATTGTCACGCAGAAGGATCACAAGCCGAGCCGCGACTGGCTGACCTTTGTGAAAAGTCCCCGCGCCCGCAACAAAATCAAGCACTGGCTCAACGAAGATCACCGGCGCCGCGCGGTCGAGATCGGGCGCAAGCTGCTGGAGCGCGAGGCGCGCAAATTCAAGGTTCCGCAGAGCCAGATCAGCGACCAGGACCTGGGCCGCATCGCCAACGAATATGGCGTGGCTACGGCCACCGATCTGCTGGCCGCCCTGGGACTGGGCAAGCACTCCGCCCGCCATTTGCTTAATAAGCTGGCTCCCGGCTCAACCACATCGCCAGAGACTGAGGCGGCGCCTGAGATCAAGCCCGGCGGCGCGGCGGCCATGTCCGACGCGGTGCGCAAGCTGCACCTGACCGGCTCCGATTCGCTTCAGGTTGAGGGCCAGAACGATCTGCTGGTTTATCGCGCGCGATGTTGCAACCCCATTCGCGGCGAAGAGATCGTAGGCTACGTCACCCGCGGCAAGGGCGTCGCCGTCCATGCGCGCAGTTGTCCCAACGTACAAAACCTTCTCTATGAGAGCGACCGCCGCATCAATGTCGAATGGTCGCGCGTGGGCGGCGAGGCCACAGGCCGGCCGCAGCGCTACCCGGTCAAAATCACCGTCTCCTGCGACGACCGCCCCGGCATGTTGAAAGAGTTGATCGCCGTCCTCTCCGACGACAACTCCAACATCAGCGGCGTCGATATCCGCAAGGACGAGAACGGCGAGGCCGTCGTCGAGCTGATTGCCGAAGCCGAAGACGTGGGCCACCTCAATCGCATGGTCCTCGGCCTGCGCCGCGTCCCCGGCGTGCGCGCCGTGCAGCGAACGCAAAAGATGTAAGCGTCAGAGCGCCACCGCCCCAGCACCTGCCTGGCAATCGTCGACAGTTGGATATTCGAATCGCCAAGTCAATGGCATCCGCCTCGGCGTCGCGGTAATACTTCTCCGCCGGGGGTCAACTTAACTCGTCAAACCGCGTCTAAGCAGGATGTCTCCGGCAGTTTGTTGGCGCGCGTCAACGCTGCTTGAGAACTCGTGGTTTTTCCCAACCATTTCTTTATTCGGCTTCTGTTTTTGGTGGAGTAAGGCAAGTGAAAAGACCGGGAAAGGGGTTGGAGTCTTCCCATTTTTGAGAATGTTTTCTGAGTTTTTTGAGCAAATTAGCACACTGTTTGCTCTTCATGCCGCACCATCAATTATCCCCGCTTTTGCATTTAAATCCGAGATGGGATGCAGCAAAAGTATTTTATTCACGGTATGATTCGATTGAAGCCGCAACTTTTGCATGTTCGGGGGTTTTGCTTCCGAAGGAAGGGTTCAGGAATACCACTATGCGTTCTCTGAAGGCGATTCCCCTCAGTGTATTGGCCGGCGCAGCGCTCTGCTCTATGGCCTTACTTTACGGCCCGGTTTTGCAAGCCCAGAATTCCGCTGTTGTCCCGCGCATTACCGCGGATGTGGATGAGGCGTCGCTGACGACGCTGCGAGGCAATGTGCCGCGCCTGGCGCGGGCGGAGTTTGACCAGGGCGAGGCGGACCCCTCGACGCAACTGACCCACATCCGCCTGGTGCTGTCGCGCTCCGCCGAGCAGCAGGCTGCCCTGGACTCCTATCTTGCCCAGTTGCAGGACAAGTCCTCGCCCAACTACCACAAGTGGCTCACTCCAGAGCAGTTCGGCCAGCTCTACGGCCCGGCGGATTCAGACATCGCCGCCCTGGTGGCCTGGCTGGAGTCGTACGGCTTCCAGGTGGAACCCGTTTCGACTGGGCGCACGAATATCGCCTTCAGCGGCTCGGTCAGCCAGGTGGAGGAGGCCTTTCACACCTCCATCCATTCCTTTCTGGTCAACGGGGGCCAGGCTGGCGAACAGCAATTCTACTCAAACACTACGGACCCGCAGATTCCCTCGGCGCTTGCCCCGGTGGTCAAGGGCGTTGCGCACCTGAACACCATCCGGCCCAGGCCACATTCTGTGCGCGGAAACGGAGGCAGAATCAACCCGCAGATTGGGCGGCTCGAGCCTTTGAGCGCAGGACAGGAAACGGAGGCTGTGCCGAACCTTACAACAACCAGTGGCGGCGACACCCTCTGGATTGTCCCTGCGGATGCGGCGACCATCTATGACACGCCGAATACTTTCAATGCCAATTTTTCCGGGACAGCCTGTGGATCCAGTTCTGGTTGTACCGGCGCGGGCGTCAAGATCGGCGTTGGCGGCGTCGCGACGATCGGCACCGGAAGCATCGCGCGGACTTACCGCAGTACGTTTCTCGGCAGTTCTTACGCAACCGCTCCAACAATTATCCCCACAGGCACCGGGCTCAAGACGGATATCCCCGACGTCGATGAAGCGTATATTGACGTCGAACTCTCAGGAGGGCTGGCTCCTGGCGCGACGATTTACTACTACCCCTCCGCGGACCTCCTCTCAGGCGTCGATACGGCAATTACTGCCAATGTGGTGGACATCTTCAGCCTGAGCTGGGGTGCGTGCGAGGCGGACATGGGCACCAGTGGCAACGAGCTGCTCAACGGCTATTGGGAGCAGGCGGCAGCCTATGGCATCGCGGTGACAGTTTCGACCGGCGATACAGGGTCGGCCAGTTGCGACGGCGACAGAAGCGGCACGATTAGAACTGCAATTGATGGATTGTCTGTGAGCGGGTATGCTTCCACGCCCTACAACATCGCGGTGGGCGGAACGGATTTATATGCCTTGGAATCTTCGTTTTCCTCCTATGTGAGCACCACGAATGGCACCTATTACCAGACAGTGCTGGCATCGGGCCCAGGGAATGGTTACATCCCGGAGTCTGTCTGGAACGATTCGACGCAAAGCGATACCCTCGCCATCAGCGGAAACGTGCCAGAGACGATCAACACCTTCTATATCGTGGCCGGCAGCGGCGGCGTGAGCAGTTGTGCGACCGGCTCCGGCGCAACGTGCGCTGGTTATAGCAAGCCCTTGTGGCAGACGGGCACGGGTGTGCCTGCAGATGGAGTGCGCGATTTGCCGGATGTGTCCGTGATGTCAGGCAACGGAGTCGATGGCGCAACCTGGCTGATCTGCGACAGTACTTATAATTGCTCTTCTATATCGGGAGGAAATTTTGACGGTTATGGCGGCACCTCCACTGCCGCACCGGCCTTTGCCGGCATCCTGGCGCTGGTGCAGCAGAAAACCGGCAGCCGGCTGGGGCAGGCGGCCCAGGAGCTGTATGCCCTCTACAACGGCAGCCATGCAAGCGCGATCTTTCACGATGTGACGACGGGCAATAACTCGGTACCATGCAATAGCGGAACTTCGAACTGTGTCGATGACACAGCAGGGTATTACTTCGAGAGCGGCTACAACGCCGTCGCCGGTTACGACCTGGCGAGCGGGATGGGTAGCGTGGATGCCACGCAACTGGTGAACTATTGGAGTTCGTCAACCGGATCTAAGACTATTACGCTGACAGCCACCTCGCCGTCTTCCATCGCGCCCGGAGGGCATGCGGCTTCAACTGTGACCGTGAGTTCGACCAACGGCTATGCTGGAACCGTCACGCTCACCTGCGCGCTGACTAACTATCCCTCCGGAGCGAAGTATCTGCCCAGTTGCTCGGGCGGCAGCAATACGGTGACGCTGAGTTCCGGCACGACCAGCGGACAGGCGACCATCACGGTGTACACCACGGCGGCTACCAGTGATCTGGTTTATCCCAAGCTGCCCGGCAAGGGCCGGGGATTATTCGGAGCGGGCAGCGGCGCGGTGCTGGCCCTGCTGCTCTTCCTGGGGATTCCGGCGCGGCGGCGCAGTTGGCGGTCGATGCTACTCATCCTGGTGATGATGGCGGCGCTGGGCAGCCTGGCCGCTTGTGGAGGAGGAGGTGGTGGCGGCGGCGGCACTTCGGGGACGTCGGCCGGCACCTACACCTTCACGGTGACCGGAACCGGCAATCCCACGGTCTCGCCGACGCCGACAACTACCTTCACGGTGATCGTGAATTAGCTTGTTCAATTTGTTCTGTTTATTCGACACGTTGGCCCTTCCTTCGGGAGGGGCCAACGTGTTATGCGGGCTATCCTGCCTCGGCACTCACCAGTTCCAAAGCCGCCGTCCCTTTGCGCGGCGGAAGAAAGCTCTCGGAGCGCCAGGCGATGGTTATCTTCTCCCGGTCGAGCAACTTACGAATCTGCCCGCGCGCGTGGTCGGCCCAGGGACCGCTTTTATCCATCCGCGCGTAAGCATGCCAGTGGCGCAACGCCGCCCGCGCCTCGCCCTTGCGCTCATAGGCCAGCGCCAGATTGTAGTGGGCGTCGGCATAACCGGGAGCCAGCGCCACCGCCCGCCGGTACGCGGTAATCGACTCATCCGGCCGCTGCAACTCGTCCAGCACATTGCCCAGGTCAAAAAACGCCAGCACGTAGGTTGGGTCAATCTCCGTCGCGCGGCGGTAAAGCTGCTCGGCCCAGCCAAACTCGCGCAGATGGAAGTGGATCGTCCCCAGATTGATCCAAGCCGGCGCAAAGTTGGGGTCGAGCTCCATAATTTCCTGGTAGAGCTTGATGGCGCGGATCTTCTCGCCAGTCTCCTCGGCCTGCACCGCCTTGAGAAATATCTCCTGCACGCTCCGCGGAGCGCCTACAGCCAGCCTGCACAACGGCGCCGGCTCCGAACTGGCCGACGGCTTGTCCATCTGCTGTTCTGCGCGCTCGAAGTCAAAGAGCAACTGCCGGCGAATGGGGTCCACCATCGCCCCGCGATGCCGAAAGGCTAGCCGCGTCCCGGTTCTCACCAGGCTCGCCTCCCGCAACGGATTCGCCATGCCCGCCACCGCCCTCATGGCGACTATCGAGTGCCGGATCGACGCCACCGTCACGTCCTCCTCGCGCAGGGCGCGCAGGATGCGCAACTGCCCAAGATCCTGAAAGCTGTAGCTCTGTTGTTGGGGAACGATTCCCGCCCGCTCCCATCCCTGCAACTGGCGGGAGCTGATCTGCAGGATGCGCAACACGTCCTGGCGGCTATAACTGGTCACTCTTCAGTGCTCCCGTGTGTGGTCCGGCATAGCATCGGGTCTGGAACTCCGGCTTAAAACCTGGGTTCTCAACCTCGCCCTTCCTGGACTCGGCGCTTGGAACAGGTCCTGAGAAACCGCTCTCGCTTGAATTATGCCAAGACTTAACGTGGATAAGCAGACGCGAATCCCCACTGCATCAAAAAAATGCGTGGAAAAGGTTGCCTGATTAGGTTTGCATTTGCCGAAAGTAACTCACCTTGTGGAAAACGGAAGGGAAATGCACCCTTTCCGGCCACCCTTCCGTGTGAAACCCCTACTAAACCCGAACTTTGGGGAATCGTTGCCTTCTAGGCGCAGCGGTGCGGCTACGGAACCTGAAAGGATTCGGATGGAGGAGGTCTTCTGGCCTAAGGTGCGGATTGTTTGTAAGAGATTGAAAGGATTGGAGGCGCGGGCCGGGATCGAACCGGCGCATAAAGGTTTTGCAGACCTCTCCCTTACCACTTGGGTACCGCGCCTTGGCAGGGCTGCCTTCAAAATAAAAACGCACCATGCCGCCGTAGCCAACCCGGCCAGAGCCGGAGGGCGGAATGGAGCGGGAGACGAGACTTGAACTCGCGACCCTCGCCTTGGCAAGGCGATGCTCTACCACTGAGCTACTCCCGCAGGTTGCAAATTTGAGTATACCGGGGCTGCGAAATCGGGTCAAACAGCGGCTGGCGCCGCGCCTGAAACCGGCAAGCCTATGCCGAATCGCGTACCTTTCTCCTCGCGCACCAGCTCCCCATCGCGCATATAGAGAATGCGGCTGGCAATCGCCGCCGCCTCGGGATTGTGGGTAATCATCAGCGTAGTCTGGCTCAGTTCCCGATTCGACCGCAGCAGCATGTGCAGCACCGCGTCCGAGCTTTTGGTGTCCAGGTTGCCGGTGGGCTCGTCGGCCAGCACAATAGCAGGGCGGGTAATCAGCGCCCGTGCGATGGCAACCCGTTGCTGCTCACCACCGCTCAACTCACTCGGCCGGTGATGCAGCCGTCCCTGAATTGCCAGCATATCGCTCAAATGGTCCAGATAATCGCGGTCCAGAGGAGTCTTCTTCCCGCCGGCGATGCGGCCGCTCACCGAATGGGCAATCTCGATATTGCCCATGGCCGAGAGCGTGGGCAGCAGGTTGAACTTCTGAAAGACAAAACCGATGCGATGCTTGCGCAGCCGCGTCCGCTCGGCGTCCGAGAGCAAGGCAAAGTCCACCCCGTCAATCACTACACGGCCTTCGGTAGCCTGTGTCAGCCCGCCCAGCAGGTAAAACAGCGTAGACTTGCCCGAGCCCGAAGGCCCGACAATGGCGACAAACTCTCCCGGCTCAACGGAGAGCGATACCCGGCGCACAGCGGTGACCTTGATTCGACCCGCCTGGTAAACCTTGGTCAGGTTTTCGGCAAAGATAATGGGCGAAGATTGTTGGGGCTGCACAGTTGCTATTGTAACTGCGAGGGGCAGATATGCCTGGCGAGATGTCAGGCGCGGGCGACGCGCTGACTGTTGTGCCAGGAAGTGATGATGCGAGCCAGCCAGCGGATCAGTCTGCCAAAACGGTGTGGCGCAGCGTGGGCGGGCTTTGCCTGGGTGGTGACGGAGCGCAAACGGGCCAGCATGTCCTTGACCATCGCCCGCAGGGACTCAGCCTCGAAGGTGCAGGAGCGCAAATAGGCCGAGACGGTCAGGCCGGCCTCGGCTGCCCGCCGGTGCAGTTGCGCGCACTCCGCCTTGCTCATGCGGATGGTAATGCTCGAGTCCTTCAGATTCCGCTCGAAAGCTGCGGCCCGGTAGAGGCTGGGCTCCTGCACCGGTGTTGACGAGGGCTCCTGGGGTGGGATGGCCCCCAGGCTTGCTGTGTACTGGGCCATCGGTTGCCGTGCTGCCACCGAGAGATCCGACGTGGCCTCCTCATAACTATATGGCTCTGCATTGGCAGGCTGTGTAAGCGACTGATCCGTGGGACGGTAGCGCGCGTGAGCCTTCAGTGCGCTCTCGTAGCTGAGGATTGCCACGTCGTCGGCCAAATCGTCATCGTTCCAGGAGGGCGCAGGGCTCCGTTTCGCCGCCAAAGACCCGTCACCGGAGAGCCCGGTGGGTTGCGCGGGCTCAGTAAGCGCGGCCAGCAGACCGGCAAAGCTGGTGGAGGCGGGAGAGGGTGCGGATTCACTTGGTTGTTGCATGGGTGAAGCATAACGCGATGTAAGACGGCAAGCGTGAGGAATTACCCATGCAAAGACGGAACCCATCCCAGAAGAGAACGAGCGGATTGCCTGTCCTGAATTGAAACACGCGGTGGATCTCCATGCACCCCTGAAGAAGCGCGGAGAGCCGGTATCGATCACGCGCAAACCGCTTCGATCGTCTCGGGGGCGGGGAGTATGCGGCCAGGAAGCCTCAACAGTTGGGTAACAGTTTCGGCAGTCATGGGGCGGGCAAAGAGAAAGCCCTGGCCATAGCGGCAACCCATCTCGCGCAACAGGCGGTATTGCTCTTGGGTTTCAATCCCCTCAGCCACCACATCCATGCCCATCACGCGAGCCAGCTCGATGATGGTGCGCACAATCTGCAGCGGTTGATCACCCTCGGTCATGCGGCTGACGAAGGAACGGTCGATCTTGAGCACATCGAATGGAAACCAATGCAGGTTGTTCAGGGAGCTATAACCGGTGCCAAAGTCGTCCATCAGCAGGGAGACGCCTAGCCTGCGCAGACTGCCGAGGACTCCCATGGCGACACTTACATTGGGAATCAGGCTGGACTCGGTCATCTCCAAGCCGAGTTGGCGGCTGGAGATGCCCGCTTGCACCAGGAGGGCCTCGACGTGGTCGGCCAGGCCCTCGCGTGAGAACTGGCGGGCGGAGAGATTGACGCCGACCCGCAGAGAGACGTGGCGTGGATCCTCAAGGCACCACTTCTGAATCTGGCCGCACGCCTCGGCGAGCCCCCAGTCGCCGATGGGCATAATCAGCCCGCACTCTTCGGCCTGCGGAATGAAGTCCATAGGCGGGATCAATCCCCGCTCGGGATGGATCCAGCGGATGAGTGCTTCGAGGCCGACAATCCTGTGCGTGACGAGTTCGATCTCCGGCTGGTAATAAAGTACGAACTGTTTTTTCTCCAATGCCTGGTGCAGATCGGCGCTACTCGGCCAGCTATTGCTGGCTGCCTCGGCAGCGTGGAATGCACGTCGCGGCCCTTTCCTGTTCTCGCTGAGTATTTTGCGCAGCCGGCGCAACTCCAACTGGCTGGAGACCATGTCGGCCAGGCTTTCCAGTGCGCCGATCTCGTCCTGCTGCATCTTCTGGCGCGGCTTACGGTGGAAGATGATCAGGACTCCGAGGATATTTCCATCGTTGGAGCGCACCGGGACCCCGGCAAAAGAAGCCATGCCGAGTTGTTTGAGTTGCGGTAATAGCGCATCGCATTGAGAATGATTGAGGATGTCGGAGACGACCACCGGGCCGTCTTCGACGAGCATCAGGTCAAAGATGGAGTTCTTGCGCGGCAGCTCGCGAATCACCTGGCGCCAGCAGGACTTCATCCAGACGCGGCTTTCGTCGGCAAACGCAAGTGCGGCTGAATCGGCCTGGAAGTACTCGGCGGCCAGGCGGGTAATGGCATCGTAGCCGGGCTCTGGCGGAGTGTCGAGAATTCCGGTTGCATACAGAGTAGCCAGCCGCGCTTCCTCCTGCTGCTGGTCCATAACCCCCAACTCAATCGCTACCTGTGGCATCCTGACTCCTGACCCCGTGATCCCACGACAACCCGACTCCAGATGCGAACAACAATCCTCGGTGTGCATGCCTGCCGCATAAGCGCCGTCTCTTCCTTATCGGATGGGATTACAAAGGGCATGAGGTTACGGCGGAGAGGTTTAGGTGAGTACCGGACCCGCGATCACGTACTATTTGAGGGCAGTCGAATGTTCCGTTTCCATCCACAGGAAGGAGAGTACTCCGGCGGAATGCCCATTAGCAAAGCTCAAGTTGATAAGGTGAGGCTAACTGCTCATTGAAACCGGCCACAACGTAGGTTTCGCACCTCGAATGGGGACACCCCCGGTAAAATCAACACCAGTGGAAGAACGGCCCTCAACCCAACCCTCGGCGCCGGCGCCGTCCAAATGGGCGCGCGCTATGCGGTTGCTGCGCCCCTCGCACGCGCATACCGCGTTCACGGCGACCCTGGTGCTGATGGCCTCCACTTTTCTTTCGCGCATCATTGGCCTGGTGCGGATCAAGTACATCGCCTGGCTCTTCGGCCGGGGCATGGAAGCCGACGCCTTCAACGCCGCTTTCGTGCTGCCGGACATGATTTCGTACTTTCTGGTGGGCGGCGCAGCCTCCATCACCTTTGTCACCATCCTCACGCGCTATCGAGAAACCGGGCGCGAAGAGGAGGGGCAAAGGTCGCTCTCGGTGATTCTGACCACCATGTTCCTGGTGCTGGGCAGCGCCCTGGTGCTGGCCGAAATCTTCGCACCGTGGTACATCCATTGGTGGTTCGACGGCTTCGACGCGCAAAAAGCGGCGCTGTGCGTGCGGCTGACGCGCATCCTGCTGCCCGCGCAGTTGTTCTTCTTTGCCGGCGGAATCTTTGGCGCGGTGCTGCTGGTCCGCAAGCAGTTCAGCGTACAGGCCTTCTCGCCGTTGATTTACAACCTAGGCACCATTGTGGGCGGCCTGTTTCTGGTGCACCTTCTGGGCGTCGATTCGCTGGCCATCGGAACATTAGCCGGCGCGTTTCTGGGGCCGTTTCTGCTGAACGCATACTTTGCCCGGCGGGCGGGCACGCGCTTTAGGCCCATTCTGGACTGGCGCGACCCGGGATTGCGCGAGTGGGTGCGGCTCTCGCTTCCGCTAATGGTCGGCGTTTCGCTGGTCAGCGCCGATAGCTGGATCATCGCCCACTTTGCCTCCAAAACTGACGGCGCGGTCTCGCTGATGACCTATGCCAAGCAGCTCTTCACAGCGCCCATGGCCATACTGGCGCAGGCAGCCGGAGCGGCTTCCATGCCCTTTTTCGCCAGCCTGTGGAGTAAAGAGAGCCGCTACGAATTTGCCACCGGCGTTGCTGACTCCGTCTCGCGCGTGGCCTCGCTGGGGTTTCTGGCGGCTGCGGCCATGGGATCGCTGGCCGTACCGCTGGTGGAATTGCTTTTCATGGGCGGACGTTTTTCCCCGGCCGATGCACGCGAATGCGCCGTCTACTTCGCCATCTTCTCCATCAGCTTGTTTCTGTGGTCGGCGCAGGCGATTTATGCGCGCGCTTTTTATGCCGCGGGCAACACCTTTCTTCCCATGGCGGCTGGAACCGTGGTGACGCTGGTTTCTCTGCCCATCTATTACTCGCTTTACCACGGATATGGAGTTATCGGATTGGCCGTCGCCTCAGACCTGGGCATCGCCTTGCAGACCATCGTTCTCGCCGTGCTGCTGCATCAACGGCGCATGGTCTCGCTGGCCAGTCTGGATTACACGGAGATGGGCCGGTGCCTGCTGGCCTCAGTGGTAAGTGGCGCGGGAGTTGGTGTTCTGTTCTGGTGGCTGGGCGGCCTGGCGCACAAGGCAATGCCGGGGCAGGTTTACTGGGTCGACCTGGCGGTGCTGGCAGTTGGAATGGTGATGTGGTCCGCTATTGCTAAATGGGTTCTGGAAAGGACCGGATCGGCGTTGCCCAGAGTGGCAATGAAACGGCTGGGGCTGGGATATGGCAATCCACTGCCGTAGCCGGTTCAAAATTTTCTATCTATCTCACTTTATATGACTTACAAAACAAACATCCTGGTTCATTCCACTTTGTTTCCCGATTTCTACACTCAATGCCGACGGTTTGGCGCTTGGATGAACAGGTCAAGCACACTTCTATTTAGACGCCTGCGCCCCGCGTTGGCTGGGCGAGTGCGTTTATGCTAAACCTGCGCCGAGGGCTACAACAGTGTCGGCTTGGGCGACTCGGACGCAGCAGAAACCAGAGTTGATGGCTTGGCATCGGTAAACGGCTTGGTTTCGGTGGACGGCTTGGCGTCGGCCTTCTTGATGTCGATGCCGCCCTTAAAGAAAGCGCCATCTTCGATGCTGATGCGCGCCGCGATCACGTCGCCGGTCAGGGCTCCCTCGGCGCGGATGTCCACCCGGTCGGTGGCGGAGATATTGCCGCGCACCTTGCCCAGAATGACGATTTCGCGCGCTGTGATGCTGGAGGCTACCTGACCGTTGCGGCCAATGGTGACGCGATTGCCGGGAAGGGCGATGGTGCCCTCGACTTTGCCGTCAATAAACAGCGACTCAGTGCCGGTGATCTCTCCCTTGATGAACAGGCCCTTGCCGATGGAGGCCTGGTCGCCGGCTGTAACCGGGGCCCGGTTAGCAAGTTCAGAGGACAGAGCGGGCGCCGAGGGGCGGGAGAGTTCAGGATTAAAGCTGGGGGTTATTGATCCGGATTGGCTGGGTTTCCACATAGCGCTCACAATGAATCCTTTTCTGTCCTGGCAAGGACGGGGATTTCTAAAACCAGGGCCATTGCCTTGGGCCCATAATCTTGGTGGACTGCCATATTTTACGCCTGGAGGCAACCCACGCGCGGCCACAACTAGGATGTTACTCTTCCCGGCCGCTTGGAGTATTGCGTCGAGATTATTTTATGACAATGCGCTGTACTCTTGAGCTATGACCGATCAGGAACTGGTGGCGCGGATTGCCCGCTCTGCCGGACAGAAGGCCGGATACAAGCAACTGGTGCGCGAACTGAGCATGGGCGGCGGCCGGGAAAGACGCATTCTGCTGGAGCAACTGGCGCGGCTGACCGTCCGCGGCCAACTGGCCAAGCTGGATAAAGAGCACTGGAGCATTCCAAAACCACTCGGCGGGCGGGACAATCTGGCTGCTGGCCGGCTCGACCTGCACCGCGACGGCTACGGCTTTGTGCGGCCCAATGCGCGCCAGGCAACCGGTACGGAAGATATCTTCATTCCTCCCAACGAGATCAGCGGCGCCATGCAGGGCGACCAGGTGCTGGTGGAAGTGGAGCCACCCAAGGCCGATGGCCGCCGAATGGGCCGCATTGTGCGCGTGCTGGAGCGGCACAACCCCACCGTGGTCGGCGTCTTTCATTACTCGCGATCAGACAGGGCGCGAACCGGGGTCCCCAGCGACAGGTCTTCGTCGCTGGGGTGGAAGGGCCATAGCGTCGTTCCCTTCGATGAGCGCATGACGCAACCCATACTGATTCCTGAAGGACAAGAACTGCCTGCCGCCTGCGAGTCCGCCACGCCCCACCGTGTGATCGGTGATGAGGCAGCATCTCGCGCTCACCAAAGCCTCGAAGGCCTGGTGGTGGATGTGGAGATCACCAGTTGGCCCACGCCGACGCGGCCGCCGGTGGGCCGGGTAATCGAAGTGCTGGGCTCGCCGGATGATTTTGGCGTGGATGTGGAGATGATGATCCGCAAGCACCAGTTACCGCGCGTTTTTACCGACAATGTGCTGGCCGAAGCGCGCGCCGTGGCCCATCTTGACCCGGAAGAAGCAGCCAGCAGGCGCGATTTTCGCGATCTGCCCATCGTCACCATCGACGGCGAAACGGCTCGGGACTTCGACGACGCGGTTCTGGTAACAGAACGCCCCGGCGGCGGTTACGAGCTGCATGTCCACATTGCCGATGTGGCCGAGTACGTGCGCGCAGGGACGGACCTCGACCTCGAAGCGCGTCTCCGTGGCACCAGCGTTTACTTTCCTGATCGCGCCATTCCCATGCTGCCGCAGGAGCTATCGACGAACATTTGCAGCCTGCGCCCCGGCGAAGATCGTCTCGTCCTGAGTTGCCTGATGCAACTGGACTCCGGAGGCTGCATTGAGAGCTACGAGATTGTCGAGGGGGTGATTCGCTCGGCTGCGCGGATGACCTACACCGAAGTCCACACGATTCTCGAACATGACGCGGAGACACGCGCCCGTTACGCCAGCCTCGTCCCTGATTTTGAGAGGATGCGCAAGCTCGCCGGATTGATGAACAAGCGACGCGAGCAGCGGGGCAGCATCGACTTCGACCTGCCTGAGCCGGTGATCGAATTCGACGAGCAGGGTCAGATGCGCGGCGTTACCAAGTCGGAGCGCACATGGGCCAACCGGCTGATCGAGGAGTTTATGCTTGCGGCCAACGAATGCGTTGCCACCTGGATCGAAGACCTGGGCGTGCCCTCGATTTACCGAATACATGAAAAGCCGGAGCCGCGCCGCGTGGTTCAGTTCGAAGAGCTGGCCGCGAGCTTTGGCTACTCTCTGGGATTGGGCGCGTTGCCGGTCCGGCGCATTCAAATACGGGCCGAGCGCCGCGAAATGCGCGGGCAGGGGCGCAATCCCCGCATGCATGAGGTGCCCGAAGAGATTCCGGTGACGCCACAGATGTATCAGAAGCTCGCCGCACGCATCGAGGGCAAGCCGGAGGAGCGGATTCTCAGCTACTTAATGCTGCGCTCACTCAAGCAAGCACGTTATTCGGAGATCAACGTAGGCCACTTTGCGCTCGCCGCGCCCACTTACACGCACTTTACCTCGCCTATCCGCCGCTATCCCGATTTGATTGTGCATCGCATCGTGAAGGCGCTGCTGCGTGAAGGCGTGCGCGGCGAGGGAGTGGTGGCGGAGGGGCGGCACAGTTCGCCGTGGACGAATCCCAATGAGGGGCATCCGCGATCTCCACACCATTTTTCTGGCGCGGACCAGCCGAAGGCCGCTGGCCGCACCGCAGGTGCCGACCCGCCCATCCCTGAAGCCGAGTTGGCGCAGATTGCCGAGGAGACCAGCCAGACCGAGCGGCGCGCTGCCGAAGCTGAGCGCGAGCTGATGGAGTGGAAGAAGGTGCGCTTCATGCAGGATCGCGTCGGCGAGGAGTTTGCCGCGCTGGTGCTGAACCCGGCGAAATATGGGCTCTTTGTCGAGCTGACCGACTTGTTTGTCGAGGGGCTGGTGCCCATCGATTCGCTCCTCGACGACCGCTACACCTGGCGCGAGAACACCCACGAGATTATCGGCGAGCGCACAGGACGCCGCTTCCGCGCCGGCGACCGCGTGCAGGTGATTCTGGACCGCATCCTAGCGCAGGAGCGTAAGTTGCAGTTCGCGATTGTGGAAGAGGGTTTGCCCCTGACCGGAAAGCGGGCCAATAAGAAGGCCGCTCCGCCTAGGCCGAAAAAGAATAAGCGCAACGGCTCCTCCCCTCTGGCCGCAAAGGGCAAGAAGCGCTACACCAAAAAAGGCAAGCGGCGCTGAAGCCCGCCAGGGATCAGCGCCAAATGCATTGGGGTGCAGTGGCTTAGGAGCCTGCTTGCTTCGATGCGTAGGCGCCAAGCACCGGAATCGTGAAGCGCTTGCCCTGGAACGCTTGGATCATGACAATGAGCCAGAGAATGAAGAACCCGAGGCCCACCACAGGGAACAGGATGATGTCCAGGAAATTGACGAATGGAATCATTCCGACAATGACCAGGGCTACCCAGATAACAAACCAGGCTGCTGCGAGGAAGATTGACTGCCAGCAGTGGAAGCGAATCGATGCCTTCTGGTTGTAGGGCGCCACAACCAAAAAGATGATCGCCGGAATGAAGGTGACGTAAGCAAGGCCGGATGCGGCATCGTCGGTGAGGCCAGTTTGCGGAGTTTGTTCAGGCACGGTATCTCCTATGGGATTGAACCCATTTGTAAGAGTAGATGTTTTACGCCCCATCCGGACCGAATAATCCCAAGGGATATCCGGAAGGTTCTCGTGCAAAGGGCGCGGGCTTGAGACGAGATTAGGAAAAATGCCCACACGGTCGGTTGTCAAGCGGAATCTCCGCCGAATCATCAGAACCGGCACACGGGTATGTTACGAGGAGGTTAAATTCTGTTCAGCAGCTCAGGGTCGTTGTTGCGGACGTTTCCCACGCGGCTGCTGACCAGCCAGGCACGCATTTTTTCTGCCGGGAAGGGACGAAGCAGGTCCACGGGAGGTTTTGCCGGGTCGCCGGGCGCAAGCCAGCGCGCGTAGTCGCCCGGCTCCAGAATGACCGGCATGCGGTTGTGGATGGGCTTCATTAGTTCATTGGGGCTGGTGGTGATTATGGCGAAGGTTTCCAGCGGCGGGCCTTCAGCAGGTTGACAGCTCTCCCAAAGCCCGGCAAAGGCGCATATTTCGCCGCTTTTGAGAGCAATGGCGTAGGGCTGCTTCGTTTGGGCGTCAACCTGCTGCCACTCGTAAAAGGCGTCGGCAGGCACCAGGCAGCGGCGCTTCTTTAAGGCCTCGCGGAAGGCAGGCTTGCGGGCTGCCTCCTCAGCGCGGGCGTTGAAGGTGGAGTAGCCCAGCTTGGCGTCCTTGGCGCAGTAGGGCACCAGCCCCCAGCGTTGCATGGCAAACTCCCGGCTGTCGGAGCCGGGATTGAGCCGCACCACGGGTTGAACGCTCTGTGGAGCGATGTTGTAGCTGGACGCAAAGAAGGGAATCCCCTCCAGCCCCACATCGAACCAGCCGGCGAGAACCTCGACTGTGGATTGGCGCATAAATCGGCAGCACATACCCGCAAAGGATAATCCGATGCGGGCACAATAGCCAGCCAGAAGTCGACGCGCCCATCCAATACAATGGGGCAAGGAGCAGACTGATGGCACACATGGTGTTTTGCGTTCGCTATAAGAAGGAGATGGAAGGCCTTGATGAGCCTCCGTTTGACTCCGAGTTCGGCCAGAAGATTTACAAAAACGTCTCCAAAGCGGCGTGGGGCGAGTGGGTTGACAGGCAGAAGATGCTGCTGAACGAGTATCGCCTGCAACCCTGGACCCCGCAGGCGCAGCAGTTTCTGGTCGAGCAGATGGAGCAATTCTTCTTTGGCGAGGGACTCGGTTTGCCCCAGGAGTTTGTTCCGCCGTCGCAGTGAGGGAAGCGGCGTCCGGAACATAATTCTCCGTCCGGGCGCAAGCGCGTAGGTCCGCACTCGTGTAAACTAAGTACGACCCCAAAAGCCGGCTCCCCGTGAGCCGGCTCGATTGTGTCGGGACGTGGCTCAGCCTGGTAGAGCACTCGCTTGGGGTGCGAGGGGTCGGCAGTTCAAATCTGCCCGTCCCGACCATTAAATTCCCATCTTAAGTCCGTCTTTCCCCCGAGTTATTCGTAGCCGACCCACGAAGCACCCCAACCTGCGCCGCAGCACCAGCGAAGGCGCACCAATCAGGTTTGCGAGGGGGCCGGTCCAAGGGACCGGCAATGCGGCAGTTCAAATCTGCCCGTCCCGACCATTAAATTCCCATCTTAAGTCCGTCTTTCCCCCGAGTTATTCGTAGCCGACCCACGAAGCACCCCAACCTGCGCCGCAGCACCAGCGAAGGCGCACCAATCAGGTTTGCGAGGGGGCCGGTCCAAGGGACCGGCAATGCGGCAGTTCAAATCTGCCCGTCCCGACCATTAAATTCCCATCTTAAGTCCGTCTTTCCCCCGAGTTATTCGTAGCCGACCCACGAAGCACCCCAACCTGCGCCGCAGCACCAGCGAAGGCGCACCAATCAGGTTTGCGAGGGGGCCGGTCCAAGGGACCGGCAATGCGGCAGTTCAAATCTGCCCGTCCCGACCATTAATTTCTTCATTCTCTAGTTATTCGTCTCCCGTGCTTCTCCGGCGATCAATTTGTAGGTCATCTTCTTTTGACCGCGATAGAAGGTGACGCTGATGGTGTCACCCGCCTGATGTTTTTCCATGATTGCGTTGATCTCCTGGGGATTCGCGACACGCTGTCCGTCGATGGCCACTATGAGGTCGCCGCCCAGCAGGATGGGAGTATTGCCCACATAGGCCTGCTCCGTTCCGCCATGCAGGCCAGCCTTCTCGGCCGCTCCACCGGGGATGACCTGCTCGATCAAAATTCCCGAGTCAACGGCCAGGCCCATCTGCTCGGCCAGATCAGGACCAATCTCAAAAGACACGATGCCCAGCGAAGGACGTCTGACACGCCCGTAGCGAGTCAGGTCTGCCAGCACCGCCTTGGCCGTGTTGATGGGAATGGCAAAGCCGATGCCGGCGCTTTGTTCGGCGCCGTTACTGGCGATCATGGTGTTGATGCCGATGACCTCGCCGCGGGAGTTGAGCAGAGGGCCGCCGGAGTTGCCGGGGTTGATGGCCGCATCGGTCTGGATGGCGTCCTCGATGGGCGCGCCATTTCCATTGCGAATCGACCGGATGGAACTGATGATGCCCCGCGTCATGGTGCCGTTGAGGCCGAAGGGGTTGCCGATGGCGTAGACCTTCTGGCCTACCTGCAAATTCGAGGAGTCAGCCAACGTCACCGGTTGCAGGTCGGGAGCGTTGATTTGCAACAGGGCCAGGTCGTGCGTGCGGTCGGTTCCAACCACATTGGCGTCGTAGCTGCGCTTGTTGCTCAGTTGCACTTTGATGCCGCGATTGGCGCCCGCGATGACGTGGAAGTTGGTGAGCACATGGCCGGCCTTATCCAGGATGAATCCCGAGCCCTGGCCCTGCTGCGGCACCGTTCCGTAAAAGAAGTCGAAGACCAGCGTCGTGGAGGTAATGTTGACCACCGAGGGCAACACGCGTTTGTAGATGGCGATGTTGTTCTGCTCCTCGGCATCGTAGGTGGGCGCCGCCTCCGCCTCGGTGAGCTGGAGCGCAGAGCCGGAACCTGAATCGCCGCCGTGAAACAGCGACAGATGACTGAAAGACAGGCGGCCAAGATTGGCGGGAAGATGCGTGGTGAGAAACCAGAACCCACCCACCAGCAGAACAATAAAAAGAACCGGACGCAGTTTTTTCATAAACTTATGATCCTCTAGAGTGGTCACTTATCTCTATTCTAAAGACTCCTTTGCGGGATACATGTTGCTCTCTGTCCTGAGGCGCGGCCACAATTCCTTCACCTGGGCCAGGAGCGCTTCCTTATCTCCTGAATTATCAAGGACATAATCAGCACGGGCGGCTTTAACGGCGTCGGGAATCTGGCGCGCCAGACGAAGTCGTGCATCGGCTTCGGCGGCCGCGCGGCCAGCCCCCGCCGGGCAGACGCGGGCTGCATAGCGGGCGATTTTCAGCTCGTCGGGCGCTGTGACAACGATGATGCGATCCAGGCGACGCCGCCAATCTGCCAGCACGCTCTCGCTTTCACCTCGGGCGCGGGCATCGCGCTCGACCTCGAAGATCAGCGCCGACTCGACGACGGCCACTGCGGCCGGGTTGCGGGCAAAAATTTGATCCATCCAGCGCTGCTGGGCGGCAATCACCGCAGGATGAATGAGGTCGTTCAGCTCTTGCAGCCGTTCGCCCTTGAAGGCCATTTCGGCCAGCCGCGCGCGGTCCAGGCAGCCATCGGAATTGACTACTTCAGGGCCAAAGACGCTGACAATCTCCGCGTAGACCGGCTGCCCCGGCTCCATCAGCTCCCGGCCCAGCTCATCGGCCTCGATGACCTCGGCGCCCAGCGAGCGCAGCCTGGCCGCGACAGTGCTCTTGCCGCTTGCTAACCCTCCGGTGAGACCAACTCGAAGCATCGGTCACAGCCCCCGCCGCAATTTCGCAGCGCGCACGGTGTTGGCCATCAACATGGCGATGGTCAGCGGGCCCACGCCGCCGGGAACGGGCGTATAGGCTCCAGCCAGCTCGAAGGCCCTGGGATGCACGTCGCCCACCAGCGTCGAACCGTTTTTGGCAAAGGCAGCTTCGCGTTTGGCGTTGCCGGCAAAAAAGCGGGCAAATTCCGCGTGGCCGGTGATGCGGTTCATGCCTACATCGATAACCGTTGCGCCCGGCTTGATCATTTCCGCGGTGATAAAGCCCGCACGGCCGATGGCGGCCACCAGGATGTCGGCCTGGCGAGTGATCTCACCCAGATCGCGGGTCTTTGAGTGGCAAATGGTCACCGTGGCATTCTCGCGCAGCAGCAGCATCGCCACGGGCTTGCCTACAATGTCGCTGCGGCCAACAACCACGGCGTGCTGGCCGCTGATGGGAATCCCGCTGCGCTTGAGAATTTCGATAATCCCCGCCGGAGTGCAAGGAGCCAGCGTCGGCCGCCCCGCCAGCAATCGGCCTACGTTCACCGGGTGAAAGCCGTCCACATCCTTGGCAGGGACAATGGCATCGAGCATGGCCTTGGTCTCCACTTGCGCGGGCAGCGGTAACTGGATGAGGATGCCGTCGATCTCCTCGCGGTTGTTGAGCTGGGCCACCAGCGCAAGCATCTCTTCTGTGGTTACGGAGGCGGGCGGCGTAATTCGATCGCTATAGATACCCAGTTCGTCGCAGCTCTGCACCTTGCTGCGGACATAGATCTCCGAGGCGGCCACGTTGCCCACCAGCACCACCGCCAGTCCCGGACGGATGCCGCGCTCGGCCAGCAGTTTTATTTCTTTCGCAACTTCCTGCTTGATAGCCGCAGCAATTGCCGCCCCGTCGAGAATTCTAGGCATTTTGCCCTCCAAAGTTCATCGTATCGCTTTGTGCCTCCATACGGGGCAGGCGCATTTCTCCTCTGAAAACGAAGCAACACCGGCCCTGTCAGCGGCCTGCTCCCCGCCGAAGTGTGATCTTCCTCACATACAGCCGTGAGATGAACGACTGTACTGTCAGATGTACGAGGAATGTTCCTGGTCAGAGTTACGGAAGCTCCTGGCAGCGGCGTTGTGGAGAGAGTTTGATGAGTGTTTTTAAGGATGCAGGGCATCTATTCCGGTTTGCGGGGCTCTTTATCCTCGCCTTCCTGGTCTTTCTGGTAGTACGCCATTACGTTGTGCCTAAAAGCTTTGGGCAGTATGGACACTATCGCGGGGCGGCCATGGGTGAAATTGCGCAGCTGCCGGTGAAGTTTGCCGGCCATGAAGCCTGCGAAACGTGCCACTCGGATGTGGCAGACATGAAGAAGGCCGGCAAGCACGCGCATGTGAACTGCGAAGCCTGCCACGGCGCGCTGGCCAGCCACGCCAGTGCCGACGATCCTACGGCGGTCATGCCAGTTTTGCCTGATACGGCTGTACTCTGCGCCCGCTGCCACACGGCCAGCGCCGCCAAGCCTAAAGACTTTCCGCAGGTTGATCCGGCAAATCATTACCCGGGCACGCTGTGCAAAACCTGCCACAACCCACACAGCCCCGGCATTGATGCGGGAGGCGCGAAATGAATCTTTCACGGCGTCAATTGATGATTCTGTTGCCGGCCGCGGCGGTTGCCTGGGAGTCGGTGCTGGCCGGAACTCCGGAAAACGCGCCCAACTACAAGATGACCGACCACTGGTGGAGCATGTTGATCGACATCGACAAGTGCATCGGCTGCGGCAACTGCGTGCGCGCCTGCCAGACGGAGAACGACGTGCCGGATGGATTCTTCCGCACCTGGGTGGAGCGCTACCACCGGACGGACTGGCCCATGACCGAAACCGGACCCATTACGAGCAACCCCTTGATCGCGCCCGAAGTCATCTCGCCCGACGGCGGCAAGGAAGGATTTCCGGTTGCCACGGATGAGAGCGGAAAGTACTTTTTTGTTCCCAAGCTGTGCAATCACTGCGCGGATTCCCCCTGCACGCAGGTGTGCCCAGTGGGAGCAACCTTCATCAGCCCGGATGGCGTGGTATTGGTGGACCAAACATACTGCATGGGCTGCGCCTATTGCGTGCAGGCCTGCCCCTATGGCTGCCGCTACATTCATCCGGAGAAGAAAGTAGCCGACAAGTGCACGCTCTGCTATCACCGGATCACCAAGGGGCTGACGACGGCCTGCTGCGAGGCCTGCCCCACCGGGGCGCGCCAACTGGCCGATCTGAAGAATCCAAACGACCCGATTCACGAATTTCTGAAGACGCACAGCGTGCAGGTGTTGAAGCCGCAGATGGCCACCGGCGCCAAGGTCTTCTACAACGACCTGGACGGCTCGGTGCGGTAAGAACAGTTGACAGCTAACAGCTGACAGTTTTCAGTTTCTTCGTTGTTGGGTTGAGTAATCAAGGCATGCACGAACTGTTAGCTGTTAGCTGAATGAGGTACTTATGAACGGCGTTGAAGGCTACATGTATCCCAACGAAATCACTCTCTATTGGAGTGTGCTGATCGTTTTGTACCCCTACATCACTGGGCTGGTGGCGGGCGCATTCATTCTGGCGTCGCTGGAGCGTGTCTTCCGCGTGGAGGCGGTGAAGCCCACCTACCGCCTGGCGCTGCTGACCGCCCTGGCCTTCCTGCTGGTTGCGCCGCTGCCGCTGATTTTACACCTGGGCCATCCATTTCGCTCGCCGGAGATGTACTTTACCCCGCACAGCACCTCGGCTATGGCCATGTTCGGTTACGTGTACTTGTGGTATCTGATGGCTGTGCTGGTGTTGGAGATCTGGCTCGACTACCGGAGCGAGATCGTGCTCCTCTCGCAGTCCAGCAAGGGCCTTCTGCGCTTGATTTACAAGGTGATGACGCTCGGCTCCAGCAACATCAGCCCGCGCTCGCTGGCCATCGACGAGCGCGTGGGCTGGATCGTGACGCTGGTCGGCATTCCCTCCGCCTTCCTGCTGCACGGCTACGTTGGCTTTATCTTCGGCTCCATCAAGGCCAACCCCTGGTGGTCTTCGCCGTTGATGCCTGTGGTCTTCATCTTTTCGGCCATGGTGTCGGGAATTGCCGGGGTCATGCTGCTCTATATGGCCATTACCAAACTGCGCAAGCAAGTCATCGACATGCGCTGCGTGGACTCCATCGCCATGTACCTCTTCTATATCTTCATCATCGATTTCAGCCTGGAGATGCTGGACTTGGTGCACCGCATCTACGAAGCCGACGAATCCTTCCGCAGCCTGGATTTCATGGTCCATACGCAGCTTTACTTTTCGCAGATCGTCATCCAGATCTGCCTCGGCACCGTGACGCCGCTGGCGCTGTTGTTCCTTACCCAGGTGGTGAAGCTGCCTGAAATCGCGCGCAAGTACATCTACTCCATTTCCGGCAGCCTGGCCCTGATCGGCGTTCTTGCCATGCGCTGGAACGTGGTGATCGGCGGACAGTTGTTCTCCAAGAGTTTTCTCGGCTACACCACCTACAAGATGGGCCTGGTGACAAAGGAGGGCCTGCTGGTGGCGATCTTCCTGACGCTCTTGCCGCTGGCCTTTCTGTGGGTGCTGATAAAGCTGCTGCCGCCATGGCCTGAAAAGAACGCGCACGCCGCGGCGGACTAGCCAGAATCGAGTGCTGGCCTCGAATGAGTAACCCCAGATCTCAATGGAAAGACCTGGGGTTACTCAAATCCATTCAAAATGGAAGCCGGACTTCAGCGATAAATCTGCGGCTCATAATGCGGCGGAGGAATCTCCGGCCGGATAAACGGCTCGGGCACGGGGCGAGGCTTTGGCGCGCGCCATGCCACTTCTCTCAGCTTCAGCTTGCTGATGTGCACGTCGTAACCGGTTCCGGGCAGCAGCGATTCCAGCACAAAGGTTTCCGTACCGCCGGAGCGGAGTTCGCGATAGCGGTAGACGCCCACGTCGCCTTCGCTGGTTTCCGTGCCTCCGGTAGGAGCGTCAAGAAAATGCTGCGCATCGGCCACGGTGGGCGCGGCGTGGTTTCCGCTCTCGGTCAGGCTCTCGGCGGCATAAGAGCGCACCAGCTTGGTCCAATAGCGGCTGAGCAGGTCTGTGTCGGCAAACAGGTCGGCCCACACGATCTCGCCGCGCACTGCCACCACTACGCCGATGGCGCCTTCCTTGCGAAGCTGGGCAATTACCTGCTCCCGCGCCTTCATTACCGAAGCCGCTTCCTCATCCACCTTGGCGCTCACCGAGCTGTTTTCCATGACCCTGGCGTAGCTGGTAGTTCCCATCGAGCGATAGTATCCCGATCCCGATCCAACATCCATCGAACTGCTGGAGGATGGAGCAGCCGCGACTTCCATCTGATTGATGCTCCCTCGCACCGAGTTCCAAACTTCCTGCTGATCCTTGGCAACCATGGCTTTTTCCCGCACACTGGGCTGCACCATAAAGCTGTGCGCGGAGGTTTTGCCCGATGCGCCAAAGGTGTCCGAGCTTGCCGTCCAGCGTCCCGGCTCGATGCAGAAGACCCCCAAGTCGATGGGCTCGCTGCCGGCCGGAACAATGCGGTCCTTGGCGATGACCCTGTCCTGCTTGCCGCCGGTCACAATTTCGCCGGCCAGCAGCAGCAGGGGCTTGTCAGAGTTGTTCACCAGAACCAGCGTGTTGACCTCGTCGCTGCGATAGCCTTCGTTGTGATTAGGATATTGGGGATAGCCGTCGCCGCGATAAGGCGGAACGCCGATCACTCCCCTATCCCGCACCAGTCCCCGCGCGCGGCCGGCCTCGGTCACCTCCACCTGGCCGCTCTTGATGCCCTCGTCGAGTGTAATGAAAGGCGTTGCGCCGGGAGATTTCCACCCCAGCGACGAAGACCTGTCGCCGGGGACCCCGGATTTGCCGCTGGCTCGCACCACCGGGAAAAGAAGCAGATTCCCGCTCTCAATGGGGGCCAGCACCTTGTAGTAACCATTTGCCGTTTCCTGCGGCCCGCCTGCCGCCTGCACTCCACTCTGTTCGATAAACGCGGTAAGCGCCAACACCAGCGCACCCGCCAACCCAAACCTGCCCAGATTCTTCATAACTCTCTCCTCCGCCGGGAATGATCGCCGGCTTATGACCCTTGAACGCCGGCAAGCCAATTTCTTGCAGGGTTTTTTTGTGGGGCTTGCTGGCGTATCTTGAGAGCGTGGGGATTACGCCCTCCCAACCCGTTGAAATGAGCGCAGCAGCCGGCATCTCCGCCCCGCCTGAGCCGATTCATATGCTGGACGAGCTCTGGCGCGAATCCGGTGCATCCGCCTATGGGCTGGAGCGTGAGCAGTTCCGCGAAATCCTGGAGCGCGTTGCGGCAACGCAGAACTTCGGCCTAGCGGCTGGGGTAAAAGCTTCACGGCAGCAGCAGGTAAGTTTTTTTCGCGGTCTCCGGCTCGCCGACCTGGTGCTGGCCCGAGCCTGCGCCAGCGGCCATCAGGGCGCATGGGAGCATTTTCTGGCTGTCTACCGCCAGCCGCTGACGCGCGCGGCGATTGCTATTACCGGCAGCGAAACGCTGGGCCGCGAGCTGGCCGATCAACTCTACGCGGAGCTTTACGGACTGACGGCACGCGACGGCGTGCGGCGCAGCCCGTTGGACTCCTATCGCGGCAAAGGTTCGCTGATGGGCTGGCTCCGGACCACGCTTGCCCAGCGCCACGTGGATCATCTCCGCCGCACTCGCCGCGAGCTTCCGCTCGACGATCCAGCCGGCGGCTATGAACCTCAGGCAGCAGTCGCTGAGCCGGAAACTCCACCTGCCGACCTGCTGCTTTTGGGCAGAGCAATTAAAGAGGCTCTCAGCCAACTGGCCGCCGAGGAGCGGTTTCTGCTGGCCGCCTACTTTCTGGATGGGCGAACCCTGCTGGAGATCGCTCCATTGCTCCGCGTTCATGAAGCAACGATTAGCCGCAAACTGCACCGCGTAACCGGCGATCTCAGAAAGCAGATCCTCCGCAAACTGCAGGCGCTGGGAATGAGCAAGCAGGCAGCGCAGGAGGCGCTGGGCGCCGATCCGCGCGATCTGAATCTCAATCTGAAGAAAATATTGCAAAATTCCTCGCTGGACGCGTTCCAAGAGAAGGCTGCAACGTGAACACAACTTCCCAACTCGATCTTCATCCCGACGCCGAAAGCCTTAACGCTTTTGCCGAGCAGGCGCTTGCCGCGCCGGAGCGCGAGCAGGTTCTTGCCCATCTGGCTGGGTGCAGTCGTTGCCGCCAGGTGATTTTCCTGGCGCAGCAGGCAGCAGCCGATACAGAGACTCCCGCCCGGCTTCCGGCAACCCGGCCAGCGAAGCAACCGGAAACTTGGTTCTGGAACTGGCGCTTTGCCTGGGTTCCAGCCGCGGCGCTGGCTGCTGCGCTGGCGCTGGTGATCACCTTGCATACCAGGCACACGGAGCCTGCTGTAGAGATGGCGAAGCTTGCGCCACTCAGTGAAGCGTCCGCGCCCACGCCCGCCCCGCAGGAGCAGGCAATCGCTGGAACAGCGCACAAGCCGGCGCTCGCTGCGAAATCCCTCGCCGGAAACGCCGAATATGCCGCGCGCCTCAGGACGCCGGAGGAGTTGGCGCAACCGTCTGCTCCTTCAGCCGCACCTCCTGCTGAATCAAGCGCAAGCGCGCCCTCGACTGGGGCGAGCAGTGCATTCTTGCCGTCTTCGATGGAATCCGCGCCGCAGCCGGAGACCACAGCGAAATACCAACTCGAACCGGCTGTAGCAGCCTGGCAGCAGGAACAGCAGCGGAGCTCCGGCACGCTCTCGGCCAGCGCCGATGTCTCGCGGCAGATTTCACAAAAGAACATGAGAGCGGAGGCATACTCCGCCCACACCAGCCGCCAGACTGCCAAGGCGGGGCCGCGCATGGTACAGCAGTCCCAGGCCGTGCCTGCCAGCAGCTTCGATATCGTTACACAACAGCAATTCGCCGGATCGGCTGCCTCCCGCAAGGTGTATCCGCCGCTGCCCAGCGGTCTTGCGGTTGTTTCCAGGGCAGCCGCTCTGCATCTCACGCTGGAAATTGACCAGGCGGGCGCGCTGTTTTTGAGCGACGACTCCGGCGAGCACTGGAAACAGGTCGCACAACAATGGACGGGGCGCGCCGTCGAAGTGCGGGCAATAACAGGTTTGAGTGGCAACGCCGCTCCGGCCGGTGGATTTGAATTGAAAAACGACGCCGGCTCTACCTGGGCAAGTGCGGACGGAAAAACCTGGACGGCACAATGAAACTTCTTCGCGTGCCGGAAGACTGCTCTCGCCGGTTCTGAAGAACAAGGAATAGCACTGGCCTGAATGTGCGGCTTCGTTTTCGGCAATGCATTCGCGCCCGCAACGGCGTGTTTATTAGATCTCTCTCATTCAACACAGGCCCTCTCAAGGAATCTCTCCGCGCGCCGAAGAGACTAGTACCGGCATTTCTTGCGCGGAGTGCAAGGCATTGCTCGCATATACGCGCGGCATCGGCAAAAGGTCTGCCTGCCTGCGCTGAGTGTCCGACGAAGGGAGATTCTGATGTTGCAGATTGATGGGCAAAGAAACGAGTCAATCGCTCCGTCCTGGGCACACCTTCGCCTTCCGCCTTTCCCGCAAGTCGCCCTCCGGGTTCTGCAACTGGCCCACAATGAGAATGTGCAACTGCACGAGTTGAGCGATCTGATCTCCGCGGATCCGGCCTTTGCCAGCGAAGTTCTCACCATCGCGAATTCGCTCTTGTATGCACCACGGTTTCCCGCCAGCAGCGTTATGCAAGCCATCGCGGTGCTGGGCGCCAATAACCTGCAAGGACTCTGTCTGACAGTCGGCGTGCGCGCGTACATGGGCAACGCGCTGAACCAGCCTGCCATGCGAGCCATCTGGCGCCACAACCTGGCCTGTGCCCTGATCGCCGATCAACTGGCTTCCGTGGGTTTTCTGGACCGGGACGTTGCGTACACCTCGGGCGTGATGCACGACATCGGGCGCTTGGCGCTGGCCGTGGTCCGGCCCAGGGATTATAGCCTCCTGCTGGGGGCTCACAGCGGCTCTGCCGCCAGCATTCTCAATGCCGAGCAGAAACTGTTCGGATGGGATCATTGCGAAGCCGGCCGGCAATTGGTTACGGATTGGAAGATGCCCCCGGAGTTTGAATCTATTGTCGCCGAGCATCACGCGCCACGGCAGAAGGATGACCCCTGGGGCATGGCCGATGTGATCAATGTCAGTTGCCGCATGGCCGACACCGTCGGCTGCGCCGCGTTTTCCGGCTGCGAAGTCACGCCATATTCCGATCTGATGGACGAACTGCCGGAGCGGGAGCGCAGGCTCTTCCATGCCACGGTTGAAACTCTCACTGCTGAAATCGCCAGAAAGATCGATTCCGTCGAGTCGGTTTGTCCTTATGAAACTTGTTGATGGACGCCCCTTCCTTGCCGCTGTCATCCTGAGCGAGCATAGCGAGTCGAAGGACCTGCTTCTTGCAATTTCACAGCCAGGGTGGGATATCACGAACTTTGTCGGCACACCTAAAACCGGAAAAAGTTCTTCGCCAAAAAAATCACATTCGCCGGCCGCTCGGCCAGCCTGCGCATGAAGTAGGGATACCAGTCGTTGCCGAAGGGGACATACACGCGCACGTTGTATCCCTCCTCGACGAGCTTGCGTTGCAGGTCGCGGCGAATCCCATAGAGCATCTGAAACTCAAAATGTTTGCGATCAATGCTGTGCTCTTTGGCGTAGCTTTTAACGGCGGCGACCATGGCGTCGTCGTGGGTCGCCAGGGCGTGATAAACCGGGCTCTCCAGCAGCAGATTCGCGAGCTTGATAAAGTTTGCGTCCACATCCGCCTTGCGAGGAAAGGCGATCTCCGCCGGCTCCTGGTAGGCGCCCTTGCACAGCCGCACGCGGATGCCGTTGGCAATCAGGTCTTCAATGTCCTTCTGCGAGCGGAAAAGATAAGCCTGAATCACGATGCCAATCGCCCCGCGCAACTGAGGCTTTGCATGGAGATTCTTGACGATGTCTATCGTCACCTGCGTCAGCGACGAATCCTCCATGTCGATGCGCACAAAGCCGCCCGTAGCCTTGGCATGTTGAGCTACGCTCTCGGCAATGCTCTCGGCCAGCGCGGGCGAAAGGTTCAGCCCCATCTGCGTCAGCTTCATGCTGATGTTGGCCTTCAGCTTGCGCACTGCAATCGCATCCAGAAGCTTGTGATAGACCTCGGCGGCCGCCCGAGCTTCAGCCTCCGTGGTCACGCTCTCCCCCAGCGAGTCCAGCGTCACGCTCATGCCTTGTTTGTTGACCTCTTCGGCCACGCGCAGTGCGTCTTCAATCTCCATGCCGGCAATAAACCGGGAGCTGACCCGGACCCCCAGGCGGGAGCGTTCGCTGAAGCGGCGAAGAGGGCGATTGTGAGAGAGAGCGATAAAGAAGGAGCGAAGAAGTGGCATGGGCAATCCTCTCGGAGCGAACTATCAATTTCGCGGCCGATTCCCCAACGAACCAGTCTCGCACAGCCGATAGGGAACGTGTTTGTGCAAGGAACAATGTGGGAATGGTCGACATGCACAAAGCGGAAAATTCGGGATGCACCACGGATGTTATGTACCGAGCGGCGACTGCTCCCCGTGTCCTCGCAGTTCGCGCAGAAAGAACACCCAACCGTATTCTCTCTTCAGTCTCTCGGACCTCCAAATGTCTCTCACGCTCGATCCGATCGAAATCGGATTGATAATCGGAGTGGGCAGGTTTCCGAGTACAGCCTTTGTAACCTCAGCCGCTGTGTTTGGCCTCACTGCATCAGCGAGCCTCTCAAGTGTCTCAAGATACTCATCAAAGAGCTGCTCGATCTTGTCCTCGCGTGTCAGTTCCGAGTATTTCCTGCGAAAGTTTTGAAGAAACGAACTTCTCCGCAACTCAACCACGCCCTCCCAAGGCACTTCTAGAATATTGGGGAGGTCCGCCGCGATGGATGTGTAACCACTTTTCCCTTCATAGGGAAAGAGGTTTAGTCGCTCTACGACGCTCTCGGCAGCTCGGTCAGACACCAACGTCGCGTCGCCAAAATACGCCCTCCAGTGAAGAATATCGCTCATCAGATACCCTCCGGCCTTGTAGAGCTCGTAGTTCTCGTCTTCGGAGACGTTTTTAGCCCCCCAAAGTTCTTGCATTACGGACTTTGTGGCATCACATAGGCTCTTCGACGCGTTATCCCATGGCCATTCATCGTTCACACCATAAATGCTGAAACGCGGCGTTGCGTCAGTCACGCCCGACCAGCATTCCTCAAGTGCGCGCCGGGAGTCCTTAGAGACTGGTGCACCGTTGTCGTAGACATAGAGGATCTTATCGGCGAAACCTTCCGTTTGCTCCCTCTGGAAAACAACTTCGTCGAAGAGAAGGGTCGCTACTTTAAGTCGGAGCGGCGAGATCGGCTCGCCCCACAATGCTCCGAATGAAATATAAGCGCGATTCATTCGCTTTCACCCTTGTCGATTATGACTGAATCAGGAGCCGTATGCCGGGTGTTCCAGTTCACGATTCTGAGACTTGGGAAACCGCACGACCTCATCCATTTGAAATTTATCGGATTTCGTAGACCGTGCTGCCGTGCGCCGGCAAGGTCACTGTGACTTCCTTCGATTCCTTGAAGCCGTCTTCCTTCCACATATCCTGGGCCAGGTGCTTTTTGCCATCAAGCCCAAGCTGCGTCCAGCTCATGCGCAGTGTCACCGGCCTGTCGTCAAGATTGAAAAAGCCGAAGTACTCCGCATAATTTCTGGCGCCCGGAGCGTTGATCATTGCCCGCCACACCCGCGCGTTTTCGAATCCAGCCCCCAGACTCGTCAGATCAACCGGATGGCTGTACGTCGCGTTCTGGTTCATAAACAGGATCGATTGGTTGGAGATCAGCGAGCGCGTAAAGTCGTCCAGCTTGGTCAGATTCGCGCCCAGAATCAGCGGTGAGCGTGTGATTGCCCACAGGTTGAGCTCGGTCTTCTCCTCCTCATGCGTCAGCCGCGACTGGCGCGCCTCGCCCATGCCCGGATGCGGTCCCAGCCAGCCCCAGGGCAGCATATCCGCGTCCGGCCAATTGCCCTCCCGCGCATAGGTAAACCACTTGGCCAGCCGGTCGAATTCGTCACGCAGGCCGAAGGGATACTCGTCGTCGCCGGGATGGCGTGGAAATATCCATCCGTCCCAGTGATCGTTGGTGATGCGCCATATCTGCGCCAGTTCGGCTACCTCAGCGGCGTGTTCCAGTTGCGTCGGCCCCGGCGACAGGCTCAACACAATCGGCCGCCCCGTCTTGCGGATCGCCTCTGCAATCTGGCGAATCTCGGTGGGCCGGTAGGGGTGGTCGCTGATGCAGTCCACCTTGAGGAAGTCCAGACCCCAGCTCGCATAGAGCTTCAGCAACGAGTCGTAGTAAGCCTGTCCGGCGGCGTTATCGGTGACGCCCCAGTTGCCGTCATCCCACCCACAGGGAGAGTTGAGGTCCGCGACATCGGCGGCATGAAACTTCGAGTTCGCGATGGGCAAATTCGCCTTCACCGCATCGCGCGGAATCCCGCGAACAATATGGATGCCGAACTTCAGCCCCTGTTTATGAACCCACGTGGCCAGCGGCTTGAAGCCCGCGCCGTCCGCAGAAGACGGAAAGCGGCTGGGCACAGGAATCAGAATCCCGTTCCCGTCCAGCAGGTACTTTCTCTCTGCCAGGTTGCGGCCGTTGGGGTTTTCCATGTACCACCCTTCGTCGATCACCGCATATTGCCAGCCGAACAGCTTGAACCCGGCCAGCACCTTGGCATTGGCCTTGAAGTCGGCCTCGTTAATAGTGAGCCCATAGGCATCCCAACTGTTCCATCCCATCGGCGGCGTAGGCGCGGGGCTCTGGGCGAGATTGTGTGTTGGGCTGAGGGTGGCGGCGATGACGAAAAGAAAAGCGGCGAAAAAACAGCGTCGGAGTTCCATGCGGGAACAATACCACATTCGCCGGTGCTCCCGCAGCAGCCGGGCAAGGCTACCTCTCAGGAATGTGTCGTGCCAGGGATGCGTCGATACCACGCTGAATTGCGCTCAGGTTTTGCTCGTTGTAAGGAACCACGCCGCAGTTGTCGAGCACGAGAGCTTTCTTGCCTGATTCATCTTCTTGAATTTCTCCAAAGATCATGTATCGCTTCCCGGCAAGCATGTCCATTGAACCCCACCCATGAATCTCCTCGTCTCCGCCAGATTCAGAGGCAGTCAATGTCTTGTTTTGTGGCCATGGCATTTCCCCTTTCAAGCTCCGAAAAATACGCAGACGTGCGGACCAATCGGTGCTTCCGCTCGATGGCATTGGCCCTCGCCGGGATATGACATCGGCGATCGCAATGTTCTCCTCTTCATGGCCGTAAAACTCCAGTGGAACCTTGCATTCCATGAGTGCATTCATCCGAGCCACATTGCCCGGTTGTTCGTCCTGATATTGCTTCCATAACGAGGGCATAATGTCCGCCTCAGTTGTGCATGGCAAGAGGCGAGTTATACATGAGAAATTGAAATCAGTCAGCTCTCGAATTTTATTCCGGCCTGCTAATGGTGAGTAGCCCGTCTCAAACTTGATACAGACCGTGCATGCGCCGTTCTTTCCAATCCAATATTCCGGATGAAGCATACGCTCGACTCCATGCTCGTAAGGTTCAAAATCATTGACCGCATTGGCTCTTCCAATTAGTATGTTGCCTGATCGGTCGCTGACATACATTGCATAGCTGCTCTTTGTAATGATCCCACTCTTGATTTTAAGAGTGGCCATAACAAAAACGTCTTTTTCGCCCAGAAATGCGCATGGCCTTGAGAGTGAGCGCAGGAAGGGATAGCGGCCAAAGTGTCCCCAAACGAATGCGTTGAGTGCGTCCGAGATAATGATGTAGTTAGTGCATTGATCCGCCGTACAGGAGCCTTCGTAACTGCCCCACTCGCCCCATTTCGCCATAATCTTCTGCGCGTCGGACCAAGTACCTTTATGGCTCTGCAACTCACGCATATCGGCCAGCAACCGCTCAGCCCGCCAGCGCAGAATGCGCTGCTGAATTTGCACAAAGACTAACAAACCGGCTACCAGCGCCAGAGCCACAACGCCAGCAATTCGAAGCATTCTGCCCCAACGCCATCGAATGGTCATATAGATGTAGACACCGGCTGCGCGAGAATTGTTCCTGAAAGATGAACCTGCCACGATAAAACTCAGCGCCTACAACTGTATCTTCACCGGCCAGGTCTTCCAGATGTCGGCGCAGTAGTCGCGGATCGCCCGGTCTGAAGAGAACTTGCCAATCCTCGCCACGTTCAGAATCGACATACGCGTCCACGCTTCCTGGTCTTTGTAGGCCGCGCTCACCCGGTCCTGGCAATCGACATAAGACTGGTAATCAGCCAGCAGCATATACTCGTCCGTGGTCAGCAGGGAGTTCACCAGCGGCTCGAAGAGCGCCTTATCGCCGCGCGAAAAATCGCCGTTGGAAAGCGAATCGAGAACCTCGTGGAGCGTGTGGTTGGCCTCAAAGATCGCGCGCGGCTTGTAGCCCTCCCGCTTGCGATTCTCCACCTCAGGCGTGGTCAGCCCAAAGAGGAAGAAGTTCTCCGCGCCCACCTCCTCGCGAATCTCCACATTGGCTCCGTCCAGCGTGCCGATAGTCACCGCGCCGTTCATGGCGAACTTCATGTTCCCGGTTCCCGAGGCCTCCTTGCCGGCCAATGAAATCTGCTCGCTCAGGTCCGCTGCCGGATACACTCTTTGTCCCAGCTTCACGTTGTAATCAGGCAGAAAAACCACCTTCAGCCGGCCTCGCACCAACGGATCGGAGTTGATGGCCTCGCCCACTGAATGAATCAGCTTGATGATCAGCTTGGCCATGCGATAGCCGGGCGCGGCTTTGCCGCCGAAGATGAAGGTCCGCGGCGTTACCTCCATATCCGGGTCGCGCTGGATGCGCTTGTAGAGCGTAAGGATGTACAGAACCAGCAGGTGCTGCCGCTTGTACTCATGCAACCGCTTCACCAGCACGTCGAAGATCGATTCCGGATCAATGGTTATCCCCAGCCGCTCCTGGATGTAGATTGACAGGTTCACCTTGTTTTGCCGCTTGATGGCGCGCCATTCCGCGCGGAACTCCTGGTCGTCAACCAGCGGCTCCAGCCGGCGCAGCTTTTCCAGATCGTGAATCCAGCCCGGGCCAATACGATCCGTCAGCAGGCTTGCCAGCCGCGGATTGCTCAGCACCATCCAGCGCCGCGGCGTCACTCCGTTGGTCTTGTTGCTGTACTTCTCCGGCGTCAGCGCGTAGAAGTCGCTCAGCACATGTGTTTTCAGCAGTTCCGTATGCAACACGGCCACACCGTTGATGGCATGGCTTCCCAGCGAGGCCAGGTGCGCCATGCGCACGAACTTCCCGCCGTCTTCATTGATCAGCGAGAGCCGCCGTACCCGCGCTTCGTCGCCGGGAAATTTCTGTCGCACATTCTCCAGATGCCGCCGGTTGATCTCGTCGATGATCTCCAGGTGGCGGGGCAGCAGCGCTCCGAAAAGGTTCAACGGCCACTGCTCCAGCGCCTCCGGCATCAGCGTGTGGTTGGTGTAGGAGAGCGTGTTCTCGGTCACGTGCCAGGCCGCGTCCCACTCCATATCATGCTCGTCGATCAGCAGGCGCATCAGCTCCGCCACCGCAATCGCCGGGTGCGTATCGTTCATCTGGATGGCAAAGTTGCGGTGCAGCTCGGCCAGCGGACGGTGTTGCGTCACCTGAATCTTCACAATGTGCTGTAAGCTGCACGAGACGAAGAAAAACTGCTGCTCCAGCCGCAACTGCTTGCCCTGGAAAGCCTCATCGTTGGGATAGAGAATCTTCGAGATGTTCTCGCTCGACACCTTGTCGGCCACCGCGCCGAAGAAATCTCCTTGGTTGAAGGTTCCGAAGTCGAAACTCTCCACCGCCTGCGCCGCCCATAGCCTCATGGTGTTGGCCGTATTGGTGCGGTAGCCCAGGATCGGCGTGTCGTGCGGTACCCCGCGCACCAGCTTTTGCGGAATCCATGTGACCCGCTCGCGCCCCTTGGCGTCGGTGTGCTTCTCCGTGCGCCCGCCCATCTTCACTTCAAAGGCGTCTTCGGGCCGCTCCAACGCCCAGGGATTGCCCAGCCGCAGCCATTTGTCGGTCGACTCTACCTGCCAGCCGTCGCGTATCTGCTGGTCGAAAATTCCATATTCATAGCGGATGCCGTAACCAATCGCCGGTATATCCAGCGTGGCCAGCGAATCCATGAAGCAAGAAGCCAAACGGCCCAGGCCGCCGTTGCCCAGCCCCGGTTCCTCCTCCTGCTCGATCAGCGTGTTCAGGCTGATGCCCAACTGCTTCATCGCCTGCTCGGTCTCGTCGTAGATGCCCAGGTTGATCAGGTTGTTGGCCAGGTGCGGCCCGGTCAAAAACTCCGCCGACAGATAGCAAACCACCCGCACATCCTGCGCCTGGTAGTTCTTCACTGTCTGAATCCACCGCTCCACCAGCCGGTCCCGCACCGTGTGCGCCAGCGCCATGTAAAGGTCGTTCACCGTCGCCCGCTCTGTCGAGCGGCCCTGCACAAAGATCAGGTTATCCAGAAACGACTGGGCTAGCGCTTCCACGCTCATCTCGGTTCTCTGGCCCCTGTTTGATCCAGTTTGGTTCGATCCAGCCTGGTGCAATCCGGATTGTGTCGGCGTTATAGTCTGAATCTCGCTCATCGTATTCCTCGTCTCCCAAACAAGGGGACAGTTCCCTCAAGCGGAGAGCCGTTCTTCTAAGATAAGGCCGGGCGCGTCCGGCTGTGATGAATAATCGGTCAAAGGCAGGACGTGACCTTGTGATGGGTTCATTTGAAGAATGCAATGCCATTTTGGTCACCAATACCGGCCCTTGGTACTTTGCGATAAGCTGGTGCGAAGGAGCAAGCGCAAGATGAACATAATTCTGGGAATCGATGGCGGAGGAACGCACACCCGCGCTTTCATCGTGGAGGGAGACCGGGTTCTGGCTCATGCGGAGAGCGGCTCCATCAAGCGCCTGCGGGTGGGCGCCGAGGCCGCCGAAGCCAACCTGCGCGCGCTTCTCAAAGAGGCCTTCGCCAAGGCCGGCGTAAAGGGCGTGCGCGCCGCCTCGGTGGGCGTGGCCAGCGTTTCCATGCCCGGCACGACGGAGTGGATCACGGCGGTTTTCAACGACTTTGGCGTCGAGCGTTCCGAGGTTGTCGGCGACGAGGTGATTGCCCTCGACGCGGCCTTTCGCGGCGGACCGGGAATACTGCAGATTGCCGGAACCGGCTCCAACACCATTGGCCGCGCCCCCGACGGCAGCCGCGAGAGCGCCGGCGGCTGGAGCTCGCATCTGGGCGATGAAGGTTCCGGCTATTGGATCGGCCTGCACAGCCTGCGTCGCGCGCTCAAAGCTCTGGATCGCGAGCAGCCGACGAAAATTCTTGAGAAAATTGGCGAAATCTGGGGCACGCCGAAACTGGACGACCTGGTCAACCTGGGCGACAGCACACCCGGACCTGACTTTGCCGCCCTCGCCCCGGCCATCGATGAACTAGCCAACGCCGGTGACCCCGTCGCCAAAGAAACCCTCGCCCAAGCCGCATCCGATCTAGTCGATTTTGTGCTACTGGTCCGCGCCAAACTGCGCCGCAAACACAATATCGCTGGCGAAGTTCCTGTGGCCTGGACCGGCGGCGTAATCGAACACATGACTCTGGTGCGCGCGGCATTCTTTGCCGGCCTTCATGCAACCGCGCCGCAGATGCCGGTCAGCCGCGAGCCGGCAGTCCCTCTCGAAGGCGCGCTCTGGCGGGCAAAGCGGCTGGCCGATGCCGCCGGTTAGATTATTCCTTGTTCCCGATGCGCTTCAGCGGCCTTTTGAACTCCGCTGAATCGCCACAATCCAGCCTCGGTTCTCGGTTTGATTGCGGATCATGCACATAAAGCCACTTGCTTCCAGGTGAGCAATCAGCTCTTCCTTCGTGTTCACCGTCCATAAATCGTTGTGGTAGAGCACCAGCATCTTATCGATCCGCCGCAACAGCTCCGGGGAGGAGCCAAGAAGAATGGGAAACTCCGCCCCCTCGCAATTGAATTTAATGAAGTTGCATCGGGCGATTCCGTTCTCCTCGAAAAAATCCTGCAAGGTCCTGCTTTCCACCGTCTCGCTGCTCGCCGATTGCTGATGCACTACCGAGTGGCCCCAGTTCTCCGCATCGTGGTAAAGGGTGCAGAGGCCGCGCTTGCCGGAGAGCGCGAGGTGATGTGCATGAAGATTTTCCATCCGGTTGAGCGCCGCATTCATGCGCAAAAAGTCGAAGTTATCCTGGCAGGCCTCGATGGCGTGGACCGCGCCGCGCGGAACCTTCGATGCCGCCAACACCGCAAAAGTTCCTATATGAGCGCCCATGTCGAGGATAACGTCAGTCTCTGCCGGCTGATACTCGGGGACGCCGGAGAAGAAGATGTCATGGCTGAAACTTTCCTTCAAAACGGTTTCATCCACCGTTCCCAGCCGATAAGCCATCTCGAAGCCGTCGAAATTGCGGATTCTCAGCGTGGAAGCACGGCCCATTCCACCCATCTCGGACAAAGCCTCGGAGAATTGGTATGCAGTTGATTTGGCGGCCTTCTTCAGCCTTCGCGGTAGGAGTTTGGAGGCGGCATGTTGAATAACAGGTCGAACAGGCATAGGCGAATCCTTGATCCGGCTTGAACCGACTTGATCCGATAGGACAGGTCCTCACTTCCGGATACTCAGCCGGACAACACCGGCATGCATGAGCGGCCAGAAATATCCGGCTCAATGAGGATGTTATCAATGCGGATTGGCTCTGCGAGGGCAGATTCAGTGCGGCTTCAGGGTTGGAGCACCAGAATTTCCCATCCTCGAACGTTGCCCAATCTGGAATGTGAATCGCCGTAACTGCAATCAGAGCATTTTTTACTTAAGCGCGCCGCCAGCGAGCTGCCCATTCACAACCGAGCCAACCAGCTTCCCCGTCCCATCCACGGCCACCAGGCTGGCCGGCATTCCTACGGCGACGGAACCCGCCTGATCGCCTAACCCTGTCATCGCAGCCGGGTTGACGGTTAGCAACCGCAGTGCCTGCTCCAGCGGCGCGCTGGTGAACGCCATGAAATTCTTGAGGGCACGATCCAGCGTCAACACGCTTCCGGCCAGCACCCCGCGAGCCATGGCTCTCCCGTTGGCTACTTGCACGGCAAAGCCTCCCAGCTGGTACTCGCCGTCGGGCATTCCCGTGGCGCTCATCGCGTCGGTCACCAGAATCGCCCGCCCCGGCCCCGTCGCCCTCCACCACAGCTTCACCATCTCCGGCGCAACGTGGATGCCGTCGCAAATCATCTCGGTATAAATCTCGTCGCTGGTCAGCACCGTGCCAAGAATTCCCGGCTCGCGATGGTCGAGCGGCCGCATGGCATTAAACGTATGGGTCGCGCTCGTGGCTCCGGCGGCGATCGCAGCGCGGGTCTCGACTGCGCTAGCGTCTGAATGGCCCATGGAAACGCGAACGCCGCGGCTGATTGCGTGCGCAGTCAACTCGACGGCGCCGGGCAACTCGGGCGCCAATGTCATCAGCCGAATGTGGCCCTCGGCGGCCTCAAACAATCGATCAAAGGTGGTGATGTCGGGAGTCAGCAGGTATTCCGCAGGCTGAGCGCCACGTCGCGTGTGCGAAAGAAACGGGCCTTCCAGATGAATGCCAATGGCTTGCGCCTGGCGCTCAACGCGCGGCCGCGCCAGCAGCTTTGCCAGCCCGGAGAGCGAGCGCAACGTCGCATCCAGCGGCGCGGTCACCGTAGTGGCCAGAAAGCTGCCCGTGCCGTGCTGGGCAAGAAAACTGCCCATGGCGTAGAGCGCCGTCGAAGTTGCTTCCATCACGTCGCGGCCCTTGGCCCCGTGAATGTGCACGTCAAAAAACGCGGGCCCGAGCGTCGCGCCGGGAAAGTCGATAACCCGCGACCCGCCGGGTGCATCCTTGGCCGCGCGCGCGGAAACAGAAGCGATCCGGCCGTCTTCGATCTCCACCATGGGCGAGTCAAGCAGCCTGCTCCCATCCCAAAGCCGCTCCGCTGTGAGCACGGTTCGCATATCACAAGATTATTGCAGGCGTCACGACCTTCCGATAACCGCCCCCCCCCCCCCCGCGTATGCGTGCCGGTAAGCTGAACACCGGCTCAATGAATCAGTGTGTTGCAGTCCGGCTTCAACATTCCGTTCTGCGTATGCGCTGCCTTGAACGACGCCTGCGCGGCCACCGACTCCGCCCGGCAGGCCTTCAATTGCGCCGACAGGTGAGCAAACTGAGACTCCATATGCAGTCGCAGTTCCTCAATGGCATTCTCCAGCCGGTCGTTGGCCGCAATCTGCTCTGCCTGACTCTCATGAATGGTCTTCAGATTGGGCAGGATGACGTTGGTAAGAATCTGTGTAAGAGAATCGAAGGGCTCGCTCATGAGGAGATTCTAAGGACAAACCGGAAAATCCGCCTGATTACGGCTGCCCCGCCATTGGTAATGTGCAACCGGTTCCCTGGCCAGCGCGCGCGAAAGCATGAAGATGGACTTCCCCCACGCCGACCGCGCCCACGCCGATAAGCTGAACGTAATTCTGTGGAAAGACGCCATGGGTGACAAGCCCGTCCCCGTCATGCTCAAACTCCACCACAAGAAATCCACGACGGACGATGACGATTAAGGAGGAATCGGTCGCTAATCAGTATAATGGCTCCGTGATCCAAAAGGAGTTGATATGCGGAATAGGTACTTTCAAGCTGTCCTTTTTCTGACATTTCTCGCGATTCCAGTAATCGCTCAGACTTCCAATGAGCCAGTCGTTGCTTTCGTAAACGGAACGAACTTGATTCTCGCTGCATCTTCCGGACAAATCACACAGACAATTGATCTCAAGCATCCTGTCTACAACTTCGCTCTATCGAAGGATCGGAAGCTGCTTGTCATCGTTTATCCGGACACCCAAACCGGGGGGCATATGAGTCTGTTCAATCTGCAAACTCATACGCAGACAAGGCTTACAAATGGAAATCTGTACTTCAAAGTTAAGGATTTGGATAAGGGAGAAACGGAGGTTTTTGACGATCCTGCATTCTCGCCAGACGGTCACAGTCTTGCATTTGCAATTCACACCGACAATCCTGGCGACGGAAACGATGCCATCAATGACAGCGGACCTCTTGCCGTGATGGATCTGCAAACACGCAAGGTTCGAGTGCTGAAGTCCACAGAAAACATCAATGGACAAGGATTCTGTTTTGCAAACACTCCAATGTGGTCGCCAGATGGAAAGTGGATTTTGTTCAGTTGCGAAGACGGCGGGTTCATCACTGATGTTCGCGGAACAACTCTTCGGGATTTGAAGTTGGGAACGGATCAGGGGGCCAATGCTTCTCCTGTATCATGGGTAGGCAATAGCTGTATACTTTATTCACAGTCGCATTCAAATGGTTCATCTTTAGTTCATGATAGCGATGAAGCCTTTTTGTTTAACTTACAAACATCCCAGTCTCAGAATCCAGCGTTATTGATGACATTTCCGAAATGGAGTGTTGCTGGCCTGAGGGAAGCGTCTGGTTCAGCGTTTATTCGTCAAATAGATACAAGCATATTTATCGAGACAAACGATAAACAGAGGATATTTCCAGAGATTAAGCATTCAATCAATGAACGAAATTCTTGGAAGGCTCCAGCGGCTCATATTATCGGCGAGTGGAAACCTTCATCCATTCCTCCTGATTGTAAATAGCGCAACCAACATTCTTCCCGCTCATCCAATAAACTATGTACATGACCAAGCGCATCGGCATCCATCTCGGCACAACAGGCGGCGCATCCAACGCCATCGAGCGCGCTCGCGAAATCGGCGCCAACACCTTGCAAATCTTCTCCGCCAGCCCGCGCATGTGGCGCGCCCCTAAAGTCGACCCCCAGCAATGCGCTCGCATGAAGGAGCTGCGCGCCAAGCTCGATGTGACCCCGCTGGTGATTCACACCGGCTACCTGATCAATATCTGCAGCCAGTCCGACGAGATTCGCCAAAAAAGTATCACCGCCTTTCGCGGCGAGATCGAGCGTGCCCTCGCCTTCGGCGCCGAGTACCTGGTGCTGCATCCTGGCTCGTGGAAGGGCCTTACCCGCGACGAAGGCCTCAAGCTGGCAGCCGGCTCCATCACCAAAGCCATCGACGGCCTCGCCTGGCAAGGAACGGGCTTCCACATCCTCATCGAAAACACCGCCGGAGCGGAGTTCTCCCTCGGCGGCAGCTTCGAGCAGGTGGCCGAACTGGTCGCCCGGCTCAAGCCGACGGCCCCAGTCGCCGTCTGCCTCGACACCTGCCACACCCATGTCGCCGGCTACGACCTGGTAACCCCAGAAGGCTATGAGCAAACCATCAAGCAAGCCGCCTCAACCGTCGGCCTCGACCAAGTCCGCGTCTGGCACATGAACGACGCCAAGGCCGCCCGCGGCTCCAAGCTCGACCGCCATGAAAACATCGGCCAAGGCACCATGGGCCTCGAGCCCTTCCGCCGCCTGCTCAATGACAAGCGCTTCGCCCACGCCGCCTTCATCGCCGAAACCCCGGTCGAAGAGCCCGGCGACGAGGAGCGCAATGTAAAGGTGCTGCTGAGTTTGGTGAAATAGCCGCGAACCTATAACCGCCTTCCATTTACACTATGTAGTTATGGCGGAAGAGAACGAACTGCGTTACGATCCGGCAACGATCGAACCCAAATGGCAGCAGCGCTGGGCCGCGGACCCCAGGCTCTATGCGGCCGAGCCCGCTTCTCACCCCACGGACGAAGACCTGTCCGCAGGGACCCCGATCTCCTGCGGCAAGCCCAAATACTATGTGCTGGAGATGCTGCCCTATCCAAGCGGTCAGTTGCACATGGGCCATGTGCGCAACTACTCCATCGGCGACGCCCTCGCCCGTCATATGTGGATGCGCGGCTTCAACGTGCTTCATCCCATGGGCTGGGACGCCTTTGGGCTGCCGGCCGAGAATGCCGCGCTCAAGAACAACACCCCTCCGCGCGAGTGGACCCTCTCCAACATCGCCGCGATGAAAATCCAAATGGACCGGCTCGGCCTGGGCTACGACTGGGCCTGTGAAATCGCCACCTGCCTGCCGGAGTACTACCGCTGGAATCAGTGGTTTTTTCTCCGCATGTACGAGAAAGGCCTGGTCTATCGCAAAAAAAGTAAAGTCAACTGGTGCCCGGAGTGCGCTACCGTGCTGGCCAACGAGCAGGTGGTTGATGGCTGCTGCTGGCGGCATGAGGAAACCCTGGTTGACCAGCGCGACCTGGAGCAATGGTTTCTGCGCATCACCGCCTACGCGCAGGAGCTGCTTGACGGCCTCAATAAGCTCGACGGCTGGCCAGAAAAAGTCCGCACCATGCAGCGCAATTGGATCGGCCGCAGCGAAGGAACCGACGTCGATTTCTTCCTCGATGAAAAGAAATCAGAAAAAACCCGCATCCGCGTCTTCACCACCCGCGTGGACACCATCTTCGGCGCGACTAGCGTGCAACTAGCCCCGCAGCACGAATTGGTGGCGACCTTCACTGCCGCCAACCCCAAACTGAAGGCGCAGGTCGATGAGTTGCTTGATCAGCAGAAGCGGGCGCGCGAGGCCGGCGACCTGGGCGCAATCGAAAAGCACGGCGTGCCCACCGGCCGCTTTGCCATCAACCCCTACAACAACCAGCGCGTTCCCATCTGGGTGGCCAACTACATTCTGGCCGACTACGGCACCGGCGCCATCATGAGCGTTCCTGGCCACGATGAGCGTGACTTTGAGTTCGCCACCAAATACGGCCTGCCCATCGTTAATGTGATTCAACCGATTCAAAAAGGAGAAAGCGCGGAGCGCCCCTTCTGCTCCGAAGAGGGCATCCTCGTCAACTCAGGCAAGTATGATGGCCTCACTTGCGCTGAAGCCCAGCGGCAACTGCAAGACGCTGCCGTGCGCGGCGCCTTCGGCGAGCCCAAGGTTATCTTCCGCCTCAAAGACTGGGGCGTGAGCAGGCAGCGCTTCTGGGGCACGCCCATCCCCATCATTCACTGCGAGAAGTGCGGCCTTGTGCCGGTTCCCGATGATCAACTTCCCGTTGTGCTGCCCGCGCAAATTGAAATTACTCTGCAGGGAGGCTCGCCGCTGAGCCGCGTGCTGGAGTTTGTCAACATCCCTTGCCCCAAGTGTGGCGGCGCGGCCAAACGCGAAACCGACACCATGGACACCTTCGTCGATTCCAGTTGGTACTTCTATCGCTACACCGACGCGAAGAACGCGAAGGCTCCATTCGATTCCAAAAAGGCGCAGTACTGGTTCCCAATCGACCAGTACATCGGTGGCGTGGAGCACGCCATTTTGCACCTCATCTACTCGCGCTTCTGGACCAAGGTAATGCGCGATCTGGGGCTGATTGAAAACGATGAGCCTGCAGCGCGGCTCTTCACGCAGGGCATGGTCATCAAAGACGGCGCCAAAATGTCCAAGTCCAAAGGCAACGTGGTCTCGCCCGACGACATGGTCGCCCGCTACGGCGCCGACGCCACCCGCATGTACGCTTTGTTTGCCGCGCCGCCCGACCGCGATCTGGATTGGCAGGAGGACGGCGTCGCCGGAGTCAGCCGCTTTTTGGCCCGCGTCTGGCGGCTGGTTACAAAATATGCTCCCATAGCCCGTTCTGCCCACGAGAGCAAGTCCAAAACGCCAAACGGTGGAGCCGCGCTAAAACTGCTGCGCAAGCTGCATCAGACCATCGCCAAAATTACGCTGGACTTCGAGGGCCGCTGGCACTTCAACACCTGCGTGGCCGCCATCATGGAACTGGTCAACGAAATTCAAGCCGCTGATGATCAACTGTCAGCCGGCGAGGTTCCGGCCCCGGTGGTGCGCGAGCTGCTGTGCACGCTGGTCTTGCTGCTGGCGCCGTTTGCTCCGTATCTTGCGGCAGAACTCTGGGAAGAACTCGGCGAGAAAGACTCTGTCCTTCACCCCGGCAACAATGACCCGTCTCCGGGGACCCCGATCCTGCGCGCCCCCTGGCCCGTCAGCGACCCCGAACTAGCCAAAGAAGACGAACTTGAGATTCCCGTCCAGTTCAACGGTAAGCTGGTCACCGTGGTCCGTGTAGCCGCCGATGCCGATGCCAAAGCCATCGAGGCTGCGGCTCTCGCTGACGAAAAGGTCAAGTCACGCACCGCGGGCAAGACCGTAGCCAAGGTCATCGTCGTCCCTAGCAAGCTGGTAAACCTCGTGGTGAAGTAGCTATCGGCTGCGCCGCTGCTCTACAGCGTTACCATTTATCGCTGGATTTCATGCCACTTTGAATCAGCCAAAACTACGGAAGTTTCAATCTGGCGTTCAGGCACGCTCCAATATTTTTTAAGCAGCCGGTTTTTCTCTTGTGTGCCGACTAATCGAAAGCTGTTTTTTTCGTAAAAGTGAATCGCCCAAACCGCATCCGCCCACGTGCCGATCAGCACTGGGCCATTTGCAAGCGCGAGCAAATGATGCAGCAGGCTCCCTCCAATTCCGCGCCTCTGTTTGCTGGTAAGAACATACGCGTGGCGAATCAAGGTCACATCCTGGACCTCTTGCAGCCCCATGACGCCTGCCAGCGTTCCATCCTCTTCATAACCCCAAAAGACAACTCCATCGTCGATTTCATGCCGCAGTTTCTCCTGCGACATATACGGTTCTGTCCAGCGATCCGCGGGAATGATCCCCTTGTAGGCCCGCGCGCCGTCATTGATAACGGTCCAAATCAGCTCGAAATCGCGTTCTTCGCAGTGTCGAATCATGAAAAATAAGCCCTTAGTCGGCATCCAGAAATTCTATCGCCGAAGAGAAAGCACCAGCAATCCAGGACTGTATGTCAGGTATAGTTACGTGAGAAGCCCGCTCTCAGAACACCTTCATCCTAATCACTAAATACTTCTTCGGGTTTTCGCGGATGCTTTTAACCAGTTGCTGAGCCTGATCCATCGTCTGGTCGGCATGGTCATAGAGAGAGCGGTTCTGCGCCAGTTGCCCCAGCGTGCCCTTGCCTTCGTTCATGCCTTTAAGAATTAAGTCCAGCTTGTTGACGGTGTCGTCCAGTTTCGCCGCGAAGGCCGGATCTTTGGCCAGCATGCCCAGCGATCCCTTGCCGGCGTTGACCTCGGCCACCATCTCATTGACATTGGAGACGGCGGCGTTCATGTTGTTGTAGAGCGAGTCGTCTTTTAGCAGCTTTCCGGCGCTGCCCTTGCCCTCCTCCAGGGCAATTGTGATCTTGTTCAGGCGGTCCACGGCCGAGTTGGCGCGGTTATACAGCTCATCGTCATTGACCAGCTTGCCCAGCGAGCCTTTGCCTTCGGCGATTGCGCCGGTTATTGTCTCCAGATCGGTCGCAATAGTTGAAATCTTTTTTGCCATTTCAGGATCGCTTACCAACTCGCCCACCGCGCCTTTTCGGGAGTTGACCGAATCAACCGTGATTTCAATCTTGTGCAGCAGCTTGTTAAGTTCGATGATGGATTCGTTGCTGGTGCGGATCACATCCTGAATGCTGGGCGAGCCGGCAGCCTTCAGTTCGGCATTATTGGCCGGTTGCGGGCCGCTGGCGTGGGTTGAGTCAATATCTATGTAGCTGTCGCCCAGCACGCCCGCCTGGTCGATCGAGGCCGTTGAGTCGGTGTGCAGATCGCGAAGGTATTCGTGGCCCACCCGCATGGACACCTCAACCGGCGTGGGGTTGCGGCTCGGAATCACGCGTACATGGATCACGTTGCCGATGGTTACGCCCTCCAGCGTCACCGGCGCGCCATCCTTCAGCCCGGCCGCATTTTCAAAGTAGCAGCGCAGCACCAGTTTGCGCGCAAACAGCCCGCCGCTCGTGCCGGACATGAGAAGAATCAGCCCGATTAGTATGGTCGAGGCCAACAGGACCAATACCCCTACTCTCAGTTGCGACCACTGAATCTCTTTGCGGCTTGGCACGGTATTCCCCCTCGGGTCAGGAATGAGGTGGTTAACGCCTAGAGAATAACAGAAAAGACGGAATCAAAGCCCGTCCTCAAGCACCACGCTGGCCATGGCCAGTTCGTCGGTGTGGGTTATGGAAAGCGCAGCGTGGGTTGCCTCCAGGCGGGCGGCAAACTCCGCCGCGCGCCCGTGAAACTGGAGGGTAGGCCTTCCGCCGGGTTCGCGTGCCACCTCAATCTCCAGCCAGTTTACGCCATTTCTGATGCCCGTCCCCAATGCCTTGGCTCCGGCCTCCTTGGCGGCAAAGCGGGCTGCAAAGCTCTCCGCGGACTTGCGCTTGCGCAGGCAATATGCCTGCTCCGCCGCGGTGTACACGCGGTCTAGAAACCGCTGCCCGTAGCGGTCCATGGACTTCTGAATGCGCCCTATCTCCACCAGATCGATGCCGGAACCAACAATCATGCTGTCTATGAAGCTACATCATTTCCCTGCTGCTGTGTTTGCGTTGCATTCATTCTGGCTTGTGGCGATATTGCTCTTCGTGAATAAGCGCGCCTCCAATTACCAGCGCAGGTCATTCGAGCCTCGCCGCAGGCATAGGTGTCTCGAAGCAGGCCAGGCTCCGTTCGACTCCGCAACAAAGGTTATGCTGCGCATCCCCGACTCCGATAAGGCGTGTGTGAAACAGATGCTGCCAGCCCGCGACGCAGGACAGATGATGGATATTCCCTGGGCCATGCAGATGAAGGCCATCTCCATCGAAGAACCTTCGCGCCTGGTCCAGACTCTCACCGGCGCTATCCTCGGTTGTGGCGGCTGGATTCTCAGCCGCGGAGCAAATGATGCCGGCACTGTGAATATGCTGTTTGAGTTCGAGCGGCAGGCCTGTGTCGATATTTACAGCGTGATGATTGCCGCCGGCCTGGAACTAAGCCAGAGCGGACACATTCGCTTTACCGAGCTCTGCCAATGCACCCGCAGCCACCAGCAGGACTGCGGCGCCGATATTGCCAGCATCGACCTGGAGATCCAGACCTTTCCCGTCGAGTTGATGCACGGCAAAAGCGCCTCGGGAATCGCTTGACAGCCCTGCCAAATCAGTCTCTCTTATCAATGCATGTGGTTGAAGGCATACTCTAGAAAACAAATGGAATGAAGCGCCGCGTGCGCATTTTGTAATCGGCGTAGGCCGCTCCAAAGCGCTTAAGGTTCTCCCTCTCCTCGGCAATCGCCGTGGCCAGCAGAAATCCGCTCGCGCCCAGAGTCAGGACAATGGAAGCGAGTCCTGACGGATTCTTAAAATACGCACACCACGACAGCGCCAGCAACGATGCATACAAGGGATGCCGAATCCAGCGATACGCGCCCACCGTAACCAGCGTCGTGGTGTTCTCGAAGGCCAGATTGGCGCCTTCAACTCTGGCTGCCGCCGGCCGGCCAATCATCTTGAGCAGCCGGAAGCCATCTATCGCCAACACGATGGACACTGCTCCAAGAAAATAGGAAGCCAGTTGCCTCCACGAGAATGGGTCGCGCCACCACAACGGAGCGTTCCACGAAATCAGCCCCAGTAGCAGCTCGAACGCGAAGAAGCGGTAAAAGCCGTGAGTGCGTACATCTTTCAGCGACCGCCACGACAGCGGCAGCATCGCGGCGGATGCGGCGAAAAAAAGAATGGCGCGCAACATGGGCTTCGCCTGCCTTGCGGCTGAACCGTGCGGTATTGCGCATCCATGAGCCGGCGCGCTGCCGCTATTTTTCTTTCATCGACTTAATTAATAGCACGATAATCTTCTCGTATCTCTGCTCGGCATTTGGATCCTTCGCGCTCTTCAACAACGCCGGGTCGTCCAATCCATTCTTGCGCAATTCAGTCTCAATTTCGGAGGGCTGTATCCCACTGATTACATTCTGCATACCCTGCGCGAGATCCAACGGCATCCTGGCGGCTGAGTCCGCCTGTCCATCCTTGGTTCCCGCGTAGTTCGGGTCCGCGCCGGCCTTAAGAAGCGCCTGGACAATCTCCACGTTGCCGTTCATGGCCGCGTAATGCAGCGCGCTCCAGCCCTTCGGCGAGGTGCGGCTATTCGGATCGGCGCCCTTCCCGAGAAGATTTAGGGCTTCTGCGGTGTTGTCGGCCTTGACTGCCGTCATGAGCGATTCTGGGCTAGGCTTGCAGCCGGTAGCGGAAAAAAGAGAAAACGTGAGAACAAAAAGCAACAGCGGCCTACATCTCATTGCAGCGTTTTATCCTTTCAAGTGTTTGCCGATCCTGTCGAGCTAATATCACTTTCTGAGGACAATGCTGTGGAACAATCCTTTGGATTTACCCGCATTGGATACAGAATCGCATTTCTAATGCTATCAAGAGGCTGTTAGCGGGTCAACCAGCTTCTACCCATCAAGGTCGGCGCAGCGGGCACTCCCCGGCGCGCGGCTCTCGCCGTCAGCGGGCGCGGCGTTGGTCAAGCAAATTTCAGCCTTCCACTCTGGAAGCGAGAGGTAGTTTCGCGGTAAGGGTGGAAGGCCTGGCGCAGATCGGGAGGTTTTTCAGCTACGTTTCTTTGGTAACTTTGGCCAGGGATTCGACCACCTTCTGATAGCGGTCGACGGCCTTTGGATCCTTCATGCTTTTGATGAGCGCCGGGTCGTCCAGCCCGCCTCGGCGGAGCGTCTCTTCGATGCTGGAGGGCGGAACCTGATTGACCAGATCCAGAGCTGCTTGTGCAATCTGCAGCGGCTTCTCGGAGACGATCTTTCCCGTCTGCCCTTCCATGGTTCCCATGTAGTTAGGATCGGCACCCGCCTGTAAAAGCGCCACGACTATCTCCGTATTTCCGTTTCGCACCGCGAAATGCAGCGCGCTCCAGCCCTTCGGCGAGGTGCGGCTGTTGGCGTCGGCGCCCGCCTTGATTAGTTTTACGGCTTCTTCAGTGTTGTCAGCTTTGACGGCGCTCATCACTGAGGTTCGCAAGGTTTCCACATCCGGTTTCGATCCGAAGAGTGGGACATTCGGCCTCCATCCGGTGATGAGAATAATAGAAAACGCGATAGCCAATAACAGGGGGAGCTTGATTTTCATGATCGTGTCACATCCCTTCTGCGCACCAATGAATTCGGTCGCATTTATATTTTCTTCGGCGGAGAATGCGAAATCATTAATCCGGCAATGCAAAATGGTTAATCTTTAGTTAGGTATGTAAAACTTTCTCAGGCGGTGGCGACGGGTGCCAATCTATCCCGAGTTCGAGGCGCGAGGAGCGAACTGTAGCCAGTTGCTGGAGCAACGAAGAAATAGGGGAAATGGCCCCGTCCCTCTGGGTTACGGCGTAAAACATTGGTTGCGCGGTCATCCAGCTTCCACCAATCCATAGCGGCGCTGCCAGGACTCTTTGAGCCGCTCCCGCACTGTTTTTCGTTCAGCCTCGGTGGCTTCAGTCGTATCGCTTTTTCCGGCCGCGGCAAAGCGCGCGGCTTCCATCTTGGCCAGCTCCAGCAACTGCCGGTCGCGCAGCAGGTTAGCCACGCGAAAATCCGGCAGCCCGGCCTGCCTTGTGCCGAAAAACTCTCCCGGCCCGCGCTGCGTCAGATCCAATTCCGCCAGCTCAAATCCGTCCTGCGTGCGGACCATGGCATTCAGCCGCTCCTCGCCCAGCGGAGAAACACGCTCACCCGTCATCAAAATGCAATAACTCTTTGCCGCGCCGCGGCCCACTCTGCCTCGCAACTGGTGCAACTGAGCCAGCCCAAAGCGTTCCGCGTGCTCCACCACCATCACTGTCGCGTTGGGCACATCCACGCCCACCTCGATTACCGTCGTCGCCACCAGCACGTCGATCTCGCCGCGCTGAAAGCGGCGCATGATGATCTCCTTCTCGTCGGCGTCCAGCCGCCCATGCAACAGACCCACGCGCAACCCGGCCAGCGGCCCCAAGCGCAACTTTTCGTGCATTTCCACAGCCGACTTCAGCCCAGATTTCGCGCCGGGATTCGCCTCTTGCGCACTCTTCGCGAACAGCTCCCCGGTCTTTCCTTTTCGGACGAATTTACGCATGGGCACCATATGTCCCGCTTTTGAGACCTGGGAAGCTATGATCGTCGTCTTCTCAATCCCTGCCTCCTGATCATCGTGGGAGAAATCCAGCTCCGGCTGATCCTCCTTTGTACCCTCGATCACCGGGTAGACAATATACGCCTGCCGCCCCTGCGCCACCTGCTTGCTCACAAAATCCCACACTTCCCCTGCCATTTCGCCAGCCACGCGCCGCGTCACAATCGGCGTGCGTCCGGGCGGCATCTCGTCCAGCACGCTCACGTCCAGGTCGCCGTACAAACTCAGCGCCAATGTCCGCGGAATCGGCGTCGCCGTCATTACCAGCACATCCGGCTCGGCCCCCTCCGTCCCATCCGGCCTGGGCTTCTTCATCAGCTTGAACCGCTGCATCACGCCGAAGCGGTGCTGCTCGTCCACCACCACCAGCCCCAGCCGGTCGAACTCCACCTTTTCCTCGATAAGCGCATGTGTCCCGATCACCAGTTGCGCCTCGCCCCGGTTGATCTCGCCGCGCGTCTGCCGCTTGCGGTCTTCTGAGAGCGAACCAGTCAACAGCGCAATCCGGTAGCGGCGGCTCGACCGCTCCAGCAGCTTGCGCATGGCCAGATAGTGCTGCGTGGCCAGTATCTCGGTGGGAGCCATCAACGCCGCCTGGTAGCCGTTCTCCATGGCCACCAACATGGCCTGCAACGCCACAATCGTCTTGCCCGAGCCCACATCCCCTTGCAGCAGCCGGCGCATGGGGTTGGGCGCTCGCATGTCGGCCACAATCTCGCCCAGCGTCCGCTTCTGCGCCGCCGTAGGATGAAAGGGCAGCACCTCCCGGATCGCCTCGCGCACCTTGTCGCCGGTCGCAAAGCCGATTCCGGCTCGCTCCCGCATTTTCCGGCGCTTCAGTTCCAGGCCCAGCTCAAGAAAAAACAGCTCCTCGAAGATCAGCCGCCGATGGGCCGGGGTTGCCGCGGCTTGCAACTGGGTTAGCTGCGTGCCCTCCACCGGAAAATGCACCTCGCGCAGTGCAGTCTCGCGCTCCGGCAAGCCGAGCCGCTCCAGCATCGCCCGTGGCAAGCACTCCGGCACCGCGCCCCGCATCCCCTCCAGCAGGTGAAAAATTGTCTTGCGCTGCCATCGCGAGGCCAGCCGCGACCCGCCCAGGGACTCGTACACCGGCGTAATCCGCCCCACTTCCAAGAGACGCGTTTCCGCATCGTCGCTGTCATCGGGCAGCAGCTCAAACTGCGGCTGAATCATTTTCAAATTCTGACTGGAGCGCGACGGCTCAACCCGCCCATACAACGCCACCGTCTGCCCGGCGTGAAACTTGCCCTCCAGATAGCTGCCGTGAAACCAGATGCACTTCAGCGCCAGCCGCCCCTGTCCTACGGTCAACTCGAAGATGGGCATCTTGCGCGTCCGCAGCAGCATTGCGCCGCGCACTTCGGCAATCACGCTGGCCGTCTCGCCCGGCACGAGCTCGTCCAGGCTGCGCGGATTCTGCCGGTCCTCATAGCGAAAGGGAAGATGGTAGAGCAGGTCCTCGGCGCTCTGAATCCCCTTGGCGGCCAGCATCTCCGCCACCTTGGGACCCACGCCCTTTACATACATCACCGCAGTGTTAAGCTCTGCCACACTCGAATGCTACAACCCGGTGGTAACCGAAAGCGAATGAAATGAATCAGGCGAGAGGAAGATAGGCCTTACCAAAAATGTCCTTGAGCAGCCTTTATAGACTATTCGTCGCATTCCATGCGTAGAGTGCTCGCACACTGCGTGGAGCCAGCCTCGCCACGTTTCTTGCCCACCATGCCAGTATGAGAGGTAGAATATGTTTTAAGATGAACGACCGATTTGAGACAATACGTCAACTTCTGAGCGAGTTGGAAGTTGAAATGGATGTTGGGGCGGCATCTGTGGTAGATCGTGATTTCTCCACTCTGGAGTTGCCGCTCATCATTCAGGAGATCGTCGACGATCTACAGCCGCTTCTCACGCCTTACGACGCCGCATTCTATTGGTTTCTATTCCGGCACTCAATCTCAAAGGACGGGAATCCTCATCTTCGAGTTAGCACCCGCAACCTCCGCCGAGCAGTCGTGAAGTCGTCATACTCGTATGCTGCTGAGAACATGATCTCGCTTGGGAAGGTACAAGAGACGCTTCGGGCGCTGGAAAACATTGGGGCAATACGGAAAGAAGGCGAGCCAAACCGGGATGGCACATTGTACCGGGTTCTGATACCGGACGAAATAGAAGCATGTCGCAAATTCCGCTCCGAACGGATGGCGTCGGAGCCAGAAGTGGAAATCGCCGCCTCCGATATTGACTACTACAACGTTCGAGAGAATCGTATCAAGGTGTTCGAGCGAGATGGCTACAAATGCCGCTATTGTCAGAAGCAGTTGACTCGATTTACCGCCACACTGGATCACGTGACGCCTGTTGTAGAACGTGGGGACAACAGCCTTGAGAATCTCGTAACCGCTTGCCTCGATTGCAACTCCCAAAAAAACAAACGAGCCGTCGGGGATTTTCTAGCGGAGCAATAACGGTAAGTTGGTAGATGAGCTAAATAGTGGGAAGCTGGGGACGCAAATTCTGCGCAGAAAAACGTACAAATTCTGTTAGCTAAGCTGCATTCGCTTGGTAGACTCGCACCTCTGCTTCAATGGTTTTGGCCAGAGCGAGTCTGGCTTTGGTGAGGTCGTGCATCTGTTGAAGATTGAGCCAGAACTCCGGGCTGTTATTGAAGAAGCGGGCCAGGCGCAGAGCCGTGTCGGGTGTAATCGCGCGTTTGCCGCGAACAATTTCGCCGATCCGCGTGGACGGTACGCGAATCTGCATCGCCAGCCGGTTCTGGCTCAAGCCCAGCGGCTTGAGAAATTCCTCCGCCAGCATCTCTCCAGGCGAGGTCGTCACGTACTGGTAGTTCCATCCCTGTGCGGGACGGACCAGAGGCGCCTTATTTCCCTTTCCGTTCGCGGTGGTAATCGACGATTTCAAAGTCCCGCGCTGTCCCCTCAGCCCTTTACCAGAAAATACGCCTCAACCGCCTGCGCTACGGACTCGTGATTAAATTGCGGCTTCTTGCCTTCGTAGCGGGCGGCCCAAAGAATCTGGTTCATAATATCCCGGGGGTAACATTGCAGCAGCTCCAGCTTCAGTGTGCCGCGAATGAAAGCGATCAGATCTTTGCAGATGCTGGCATCATACTTTACCTCATGCTCTTCGGCTACGCGGCGGAATATCTCGCAGAACTGGTCGTCTGTCACCGTCTCGACATGGATCTTGGTTTGAATCCTCCGCAAAAAACAGGCGTCCACCAGCTCCGACGGATCCATGTTGGATGCAAAGACAATCAGCATCTCGAATGGAACCTCAATCTTCTTCCCTCCCGCCAGAGCCAGAAAATCGATGCGGCGATCTAGGGGGACAACCCAGCGGTTGAGCAAATCTTCGGGTCGAATCCGTTGCCGCCCGAAATCGTCGATGATCAGAACCCCGTTATTGGCTTTCAACTGCGCGGGAGCGACATAGAACTTAGTCACCGGGTTCAATTGCAGGTCCAGCATCTCGGCCGTCAGCTCGCCGCCCACGAGAACCGCGGGGCGCTGGCACAACACCCAGCGGCCGTCCCGGCTCTTATTCTTCGACTCCTTTGTCTGCTTGTGAATCGCCGCATCGAAGATAGTGATGATCTGGCCATCCACCTCCAATGCATACGGAATCCAGACCTCATCCTCGGCAACCACCTTCGACAACGTCTCCGCTATGGTGGTCTTTCCCGTTCCCGGAGAGCCATAAAGAAAGATGGAGCTGCCAGAGTTGAGCGCCGTGCCAAACTGCCGCAACTTATCTTTGCTGATCACAAGGTGCGCAAAAGCCCGCTGCACATCCTCCGCATGTACCTCCACCTTGCTTATGCTCTGGCTCCGTGTCTGCGCGACGTAGCTCTCCAAAGAGACCGGCGCGGGGCCCGTGTAATGGTTTTCCGAGAGCAGTTCTATGGCGCGCGTTCGACCCTGGGAGGTGATGGAAATCTGAGGAATGTTGGCGTTCATTCCTGTAACCTGGCAGAACAATTCCGCGCGTAACTGGTAAACCAGTTCCCTGGTCACTTCAAAGCTGAGCCGGGTCTTTTCAGAAAGTTCGGTGATGGACAACGAACCGGATAAGAATAGGATTTTTAATGCCAGATCTTCAAGCACTCCCGGGCGCACGTCAAGCTCCGCGACAGTCTGCGGCTTTTGCGCTGGCCCGTCAACAGCTTCAGAAATAAAAAAATCGTAATCGGACATTGCCAAAATATACTATCATTCTTCACCCTCCCTCATCACTCTCTTACTGTGTCGATAGTGAGACACTTCGGTTTCCCTGTTTTTCCCGGTTTTATAGGGGCTTTGTTACACTTCATGCAGACCGGCACCTTCGGTTTACCTGAAACCAGATCGTACTTTACTGAATCCAAAGAACACACAGAACAGCGGGAGAATCCATGCCAGTTGTCGAACTCGCGGGAGTTACCAAGGCCTACGAGAACAAGATTGCCGTCAACAACCTGAGCCTGGCCATCGATGCAGGCCAAATGTTTGGCCTTCTGGGGCCGAACGGAGCGGGCAAAACCAGCTCCATCCGCATGATGATGGGCATCACTCTGCCCGACTCGGGCCGCATCAGCCTCTTTGACAAACCCTTTCAGCGCAACAGTTTGGAGCTTGTCGGCTACCTGCCCGAGGAGCGCGGCCTCTATAAAAAAATGAAGGTCCTCGACCAGTTGGTTTTCTTCGGTGGCCTGCATGGGCTCAGCGCCGCGGAAGCGCAAAAACGCGCCAGCAATTGGGCCGAGCGCATGGAAATCGCCGATGCCCTCCAGAAAGTAACCCAGGATCTCTCTAAGGGAATGCAGCAAAAGATCCAGTTCATTGCCACGCTGCTGCATTCGCCCCGGCTCATCGTCATGGACGAGCCCTTCGCCGGCCTCGACCCGGTAAATGCTCAATTGATGGAGCGGACGCTGCTCGAACTCAAGTCCAGGGGCAATGCCATCCTGTTTTCCACTCATCGCATGGACCAGGTGGAGAAACTCTGTGACTCGATTTGCCTCATCAATAATGGCCAGGCCGTGCTCTCCGGCAATTTGCGCCAGATCAAGGCCGGCTACGAGCGCAACCACGTAATCGTCGAGTTCGAGGGTGACTCCGCTTTTTCTGAAGAGTGAAGAGATCGCGGAAGCGAAAAACTTCTCCGGCCACGCCGAGATCAGGCTCAAACCTCACGGTAACGCGCAAAAGCTGCTGCATGAAGCCGCGGCCAAGGCGACCATCTACCGCTTTGAGCTGGTTGAACCGTCGCTCGAGGAGATATTTATCCAGACCGTGGGAGGGCAGAACAATGCGTAACATTTTCTTGATTGCCCGGCGTGAATACATGGAGCAGATTCGCGGCCGCGCCTTCATCTTTTCCACGGTGCTGGTTCCTCTGCTCGTGGTTGCGCTGCTGGCCTGGGGTTCAATGACCAATAACAAAGCTGCCAGTGGAAGACATGTGGCGATTGTTGCGCAAAACAAGGCGCTTGCTGACGAAGTACGCCGCCAAATGCTGGACGACATAGATGCAAAATTCACTGTCGATGTGGTCGCTCCGGCAAGCCAGCAAGAGCGGGATGCCCTGCGGAAACAGATCCAGTCCAAGGCCATCGACGGAATTCTTGCCATCGACACATCTTCGACTGGAGAGACCACCGCTTCCTACACCTCGTTGGCTTCCGGCGGCTTTGTCAATCTCAGCGGGATGAGGAGCGCCTTGAACCACGCCGTGGCAAACGAGCGCCTGATTGCCAGCGGAGTGAAGCAGGCTGATGTCGATGCCGCGCTGCATCCGGTCTCTATCGAAACCTATCAATTGAACAAGAATGGCAGGATTGGGGAAAGCAAAGGGGCATCGCCTTTTTACAAGGCTATGATAATGATTCTTTTACTCTCCATACCCATCATGCTTTACGGCCTGGATATGGCCCGCGCCATCATCGAAGAGAAGACCTCGCGCATCTTCGAGGTCATGCTCTCTGTAACCCGCGCCGATGATTTGCTGGCCGGAAAAATGCTCGGTGTGGGCGCGGTGGGTCTGACTCAAATCGCCATCTGGACAATTGCAGCCACTCTGTTTTTGGGTTCTGCCTTGGCGGCAATCGCGCTCTCTGGCGATTTTGCCCTTCATTTTTCCTGGTTAGAAGGCGTCCTCTTCCCGGTCTACTTCGTGCTGGGTTTTGCTCTCTTCAGCGCCATGTTCTCCGGCCTGGCCGCCACCTGCGAAACCTCCCAAGACCTGCAGAAGTTCATGCCCGTGGCCATCATCCCCCTCTATCTCAGCATGGGCTTGATTATGGTGCTTCTCAGTGACCCCAACTCTGTCTGGTCCGTTGCCGCAACCCTTTGCCCGTTTACCGCGCCTTATATAGTGCTTCCGCGCATGGGAATGACGACGGTGCCGTACTGGCAGCTCGGCACTTCCATCCTCCTGCTGATCCTCACCATCTGGGCCGTGCTCTGGCTCTCCGCGCGCCTCTACCGCGTGGGCATCCTCATGTATGGCAAGCGCGCCACGCTGCCCGAACTCCTGCGCTGGCTGCGTTATAGCTAAAATCAATACAGTGACCGCAGAAACTCATCCCCGTTTCACTCTCCTCCAGCGCCTTGTCCTGGCCATCGTTCCGCGCCTGGTCTCGGCGCTGGTATGGCTCTGCGGCCTCACCTGGCGCTTCCGGGTCATTGCCCCGGAAGGTGTCACGCCCACCGTCTTCGGCGAGCGCTCCCCGGCGAATATCTACTGCTTCTGGCATCAGTGCGTGCTGCCCTGCACGGTTTACTTCCGCTACTCCCGAGCCGTGATCCTCATTAGCCAGAGCTTCGATGGAGAGCTGGTTACCCGCATTCTCAAGCTCTTCGGCTTCGACGCCGTGCGAGGCTCCAGCTCGCGCGGCGCGCGCGAGGGACTGCTCGGCCTGGCCAACGTCATCCAAACTGGCCGCACTGCCATCTTCACCGCCGACGGCCCGCGCGGACCTATCTACCAAACCAAAATGGGCCCCATCAAGCTCGCGCACATGACCGGCGCTCCCATCGGCGCTTTTCACCTCCAACCCGAGCACGCCTGGGTTATCTCCTCCGCGTGGGACCACTTCCTCGTGCCCATGCCCTTCACCCGCATTTGCGTCAGTTGGGGGCCTTGGACGCGCGTCCCTGCTGATCTTGCTCCTGAAGACTTCGAGTCCAAGCGCCAGGAGCTCAACGCCGCCATCGAATTCGCCCGTCTCCGCTCCTACGACTACTTCAAGAAGGCGCACAAATGACTGGCTCGTCTGCAGGGGACAATGCAGGAACCGCTCTTCGCGTCGCCGACTTCGACTATGATCTCCCACCGGAGTTAATTGCCCAGCAACCGCCTGCCGAGCGCGGTCAGAGCCGCATGTTGGTGATGAACCGCTCCACCGGCGTTCTGCGCGACTCCAGCTTCGCCGAATTCCCCTCGCTCCTCCATCCCGGCGATCTGTTGGTCCTGAACGACACCCGCGTCATCCCTGCGCGCCTCTACGCTCGCCGAATGAAAAAATTGGGTGCCCCAGGTCTCGATTCTGAGACCTGGGAGACCACCACCGGCCGCGTCGAAGTCCTGCTCACCGAGCCGGCCGGGGAAAACCTCTGGCGCGCCCTCGTCCATCCCGGCAGTAAAGTCCGCGTCGGTGAACGGCTAGTCTTTCCCTCACCCTCCGGTGCAATCGAACTTGAGGCCGAGGTCCTGGAGCGTAACTACTTCGGCCAGCGTCTGCTCCGCTTCAAGCCGGTCGACGATTTCTTCGCCGTCCTCGACCGCATCGGCCACATGCCCCTGCCGCCCTATATCCGCCGCGACGATGAGGCCTCTGATCGCGAGCGCTACCAGACCGTTTACTCCCGCGAACGAGGCTCCGTCGCAGCACCCACCGCCGGCCTGCACTTTACTCCGCAAATCCTCGACGCTCTCACCGCTCGCGGCGTCGAAATCGCCCGCATCACCCTCCACGTCGGCCTCGGCACCTTCGCCACTTTGCGTGTCGAGCGGCTTGACGAAGTCCGCCTCCATCGCGAGCGCTACTCTATCTCCGTCGCAGCCGCCAGCGCCGTCAATCGCGCCGCCTCTGAAGGACGCCGCATCGTCGCCGTCGGCACCACAGTCGTCCGCACTTTAGAACATTGTGCACAGCAGGCAAAGGGCTGCCCTCTGCAAGAGCACTCCGGCGAAACGGAGATCTTCATCTCCCCCGGCTTCAACTTCCGCCTCGTCAACGCCCTGCTCACCAACTTCCACTTGCCCCAATGCAGTCTGCTCATGCTGGTCTCGGCCTTCGCCGGACGCGAGCCGGTCCTCGCCGCCTATCGCCACGCCGTCCAGCAAAAATACCGTTTCTTCAGCTACGGCGATTGCATGTTTCTGGAGTGACGGGTGGATGAGGTTCGAACACGCGCACCCTTGTGCAAAGAACGGGGCAGCCTCCTTTGTGGGAATTTATGGGCGAGTCACCCGCCTTCGCGCACCGGGGTCATTTCGCCTCCTCCGGAACTCCCGTCATGAAATCCGGTAAATGTATTCCGTCCCTTCTAGCCTTCTGCGCCATTTGGACTTCCTGCTCAGATAACTCATCTTCTGCCTTTTGGATCGGACGTATATTCTGGTCAAAAAATGCCTGTCGCCTATCCGATGGAAGGCTCGACATTTTCGAGGCAAGGACCATCTCCTTGCGAAGAAGCCGCAATCCTGCCTCATCTAACGAATTGAGAGAGGCGATAACGTCTCCTAACTTGACAAGTTCAGGATTGTCCCGATGCTTCTCTCGTAAACGCTCCAATTCGGTGTCGCTCCACTTGTAAAACGATTCCAAGGATGGTAGCAAATCACTTACCCGCTCACAACGAGACAAGTAGTCATCTAGGTCTCGATAGTGCCTGTAGTCCACCGCCCGCAACTGAGTTCGGATATCAGAGGCTTGTTGCTGAGGCGGAGTTGTGGTTTGCGCAGCAATGCATGGTAGACACGCGATAAACAGCAATATAACGTAGGAATCGCATCTTTTTGCGTTCATAACACGATTATCCCACCGACAAGCGGCGCGAGGGATAGAAATGGGGAACCTGAGAAGTAAACAGCTGATGCGGGGAAATACGATTCCGTGTTACTCTTTCTGTCAGCGTTTTTGAGTCGGTTGGAACTTAGGGAGGAAATATGATGTTCGATGTAACCGGACAATTGGCCTCGAAACTTTACGCCGAAATTAGGAATATCTGTGCTGCGAAGACAATCGAGGCCGGGTTTGACGACGGGAGCCCCTCTGCGCAAAGCCTGAACTGCACGATCACCAACGGCCAGGTCAGTTTGATTCTGGAGATGAGCGTCCCTGACGCAGCGCTTTCGATAAACGAGTTGCCCTATCGCGCCCTTATTCCAGGCGAACCGATACCACCGTTCAGGTTCACGCAGGACGCGCTTAGCAATTCCCGTTATGTGCTGGACAGGTCGGGCGAGGAATTTGGCTGGCGAGAGAACGGCAAGATCACACAGTCCTTCCTGTCTGTGGCGAAAATGGCCGAAATCTGCGTAAACCGGTTTCTAGCTCTCGTACAGCGCGATGAACGCGGTCAGATCAAGCGGGTATTGCACAATGGACCTGTTACGTCACGCGCAGACCGGCGGCGGCGAGCATATTGATCAGCTGCGTGCCCTACGTCTCTTTCGATTCTGAGACCTGGGAACCCCAAAAATCGACCACTGAGAACTGACTACTGATAAACTCGGTAGCGTGACAGACCAAGCCAAGCCGCCCGTCTTCCTGCTCGACGCCATGTCGTTCATCTTCCGTGCCTACCACGCCATGCAGCGCTCGCGGCCCATGAGCACCCGCGCGGGCCTGCCCACGGCGGCCATCTATGTTTTCGTCAACATGATCAAAAAGCTGCGCCAGGACTTTCATCCGCTCTACTTTGCCGCCGTCTTCGACGTGAGCGGCGAGGTCTTCCGCGACGAGCGCGCCCGCTCCATGAAACCCCTGCGCAAGTGGAACGCCAAAACGCAGAGCTTCGACGAGGTCAGCTACGAGGGCTACAAAGCCAATCGCGCCGCCATGCCCGAGGACCTGCGCCGACAGATTCCCTACATCCGCCGCGCCCTCGAAGCCCTGCGCATTCCCATCCTCCAGGCCGAGGGCTTTGAGGCCGACGACGTCATCGGCACCCTGGCCCGCGAGGCCGCCGAGCAGCACCACGAGGTCTTCATCGTCTCCGGCGACAAGGACATGATGCAGTTGGTCACGCCCGCCGTCAAAATCCTCAATCCACAAAAAGACAATCTCATTCTCGACCCCGCCAAGGTCGTCGAAGTCCTCGGCGTCCCGCCGGAAAAGGTTGTCGATGTGATGGCCCTGCGCGGTGATGCCGTCGATAACATTCCCGGCGCGCCGGGCATTGGCGACAAGGGCAGCGTGGAGTTGATTCAGGAATTCGGCTCTCTGGACGCCGTCCTCGACCGCGCCAGTGAGGTCAAGCGCAAAAGCTATCGCGAATCGCTCGAGCAGAACCGGGACGCCGTCTTGCTCTCCAAAGAGCTGGTCACCATCGACTCTCACGTCCCGCTCCCGCTCGACCTAGCCGCCATGCAGACGCAGCCGCCCGACCTCGAGGCCTGCCGCGAGCTCTTCACCGAGCTGGAGTTCACCTCCATGCTGCGCGACCTCGCGCCCTCTGAATCCGCGCCCGCCATCAAGTTGATCGAGCAGCCTACCTCCGACCAGATCGACGAGTTCTGCGTTGCGGCGTGTGAGTACGGCTTTGCCTTTGTTCTTGATGCCGCCCCGCCAACGCCGGAAGCGGACGAAGACGACAAGCCGCAACAGTCCATGTCGCTCCTCGACGTCGCCGAAGCACTTGAAAAACAAGAAAGAGACAAGCAATCCAGCTTCACACTCGGCCTCTGCGCCGAGTCAGGCACAGCCTTGCTCCTCCCGCTCACCGCCGAAACCCGTTCCCTCCTCGAAGATGCCGCCGTCCCCAAGCAAACCCACGATTGGAAGTCGGCGCTTCACCTGCTCACCGCTCAGGGCGTTTCTCTTCACGGCGCAGTGGACGACACCATACTGCTCTCCTACGCGCTCAACCCCACTCACTCCACGCAATCGCTCACCGACGTGGCCGCGCGCCACTCGCAGCCCGCGCCCTCCACTCTCGCCGCCGGCGCCGCCGCTATTCACGCTCTTGTTCCAACGTTGAAATCCGAAGTCGAAAAAGCTGGTCTTCAGCGCATCTATGAAATGGATCTCGCCCTCGCCCCCGTCCTCTTTCGCATGGAGCAGGCCGGCGTGCGCATCGATCTCGGCGTCCTCGATGGCCTCTCCAAACGCTTTGCCGATGAGCTGACTCGCGTCGGCGAACAGATCTTCTCCCTCTCTGGCCGCCGCTTCAACATCAACTCTCCCAAGCAGCTCGGCGAAGTCCTCTTCACCGATCTCAAGCTCCCCGCCCCCGCTGCCCGCGGCAAAAGCAAATCCGTTTCCACCGCGCAGGATGTGCTCGAGTATCTCGCGGAAAAGCACGAAGTTCCCCGCCTGGTTCTCGAATTTCGCCACTTATCCAAGCTGAAATCGACTTACATCGACGCGCTGCCCCTGCTGGCCGACGCCAACTCGCGCGTCCACACCACCTTTCAGGAGGCCGCGACCGCCACTGGCCGCCTCTCCTCCATCAATCCCAACTTGCAAAACATTCCCATCCGCACCGAGCTGGGCCGCGAAATTCGCGCCGCCTTTACCGCCGCTCCCGGAACGCAACTTCTCTCTGCTGACTACTCGCAAATCGAACTGCGCCTGCTCGCTCACTTCAGCAGTGATCCGCTCCTGATACGCGCCTATAAGAATAACGAGGACATTCACACCCTCACCGCCAGCGAAGTCTTCGGCGTGCCCGCCGCCGGAATGGACAAGCAAACCCGCAATCGTGCCAAGGCCGTCAACTTCGGAATTGTCTACGGCATCTCGCCCTTCGGCCTGGCCGCGCAGTTGGGTATTCCGCAGTCCGAAGCCCGCGACTACATCGACCGTTACTTCGCGCGTTACACTGGCGTCAAGGCCTTCATCGAACAAACTCTGGAAGCCACGCGCAAGTCCGGCTCGGTGCGCACCCTATTCGGCCGTCTCCGCCCCATACCCGACATTGAGAGCCGCAATCCCAATCAGCGCGGCTTCGCCGAGCGCACCGCCATCAATACGCCGCTGCAAGGCACCGCCGCCGACCTCATCAAGCTGGCCATGATCTCCATTGACCGCAAGCTCGCCGAGCGCAAACTCAAAACGCGCATGGTCCTGCAAGTTCACGACGAGCTGCTCTTTGAGGTTCCCGCAGACGAAACCGCCGAAGTCGAAGCCCTGGTCCGCACGGAGATGGAAGGCGTGATCAAGCTCAAAGTTCCCCTGGTCGCCGACCTGGCCTTCGGCCCCAACTGGCGGGATTTGTAGTGGGAGGATGTTGTTAGTTTAGCAATTGTATACTTGAGCCGTTGATGTATACAATCCGCCAATAAAGGATGACCATTGAAGACGAAACTCATTGCGTTTCCAGGCTGGGACATAGCCTACAATGATGCCCTATATGCCAAGTTCAAAACGCAAGGTGTCGAAGTTGTGAAGGGTGTGTGGGCTGGGCGTTGGTTGATGTCGAACCTGCATTGCGGCGATATTGTCCATTTTCACTGGCCATCCTATTTATATGAATCTGAGGGCTCGTTTCAGGAGATACTGAAATCCTATCTGAGATTTCTGATTCTGCTTTGCATTGTCCGGCTGCGAACCCGCAACCTGTGGTGGACGGCGCATAATCTGATGCCTCACGAGCCTTGCCGAATCGCGTGCCTGGATATTATCGCCAGAGTTGTTGTGATTCGCTTTGCCAGCCGCGTGTTCGTGCATGGCGACGAAGCGAAGAAAATTCTGCTAGCCAAGTTCCCGTTTACCGCTAGAAAGACCGTGGTGATTCCGCATGGAAATTGGATTGGATTTTATCCGCCCTGCGAATCATCGCTACGTGCGCGTCAGAATTTGCAACTTCCCGGTGATGCCTTTGTCTATTTGAACTTCGGAAATTGCAGACCGTATAAAAATCTTGAGGGCGTGATTGAGGCATTTCGCAAGGTTGCTAGACCCAACGACATCCTCTTGATTGCCGGCCGATTCCACAAGAATCCGTATCTCGCCAAGATAATGGATTTGGCGGCGGGAGATGACCGCATTCGAATCGACAGTCGTCACATTCCTGAAGACCAGGTCTCCGATTATTTCGTGGCATGCGACGCCGTATGCTTGCCTTACTGCGAAATCCTCACATCTGGCACGGCGATGCTGGCTATCGGTTATGGACGTCCGGTGCTGTCCATCGACCGTGGCTGTTTGCGTAATGTGGTCACGCCGGAGTGCGGCATTCTAATTGAACCTGATAATCCGCAGGCTCTGGCCGATGGCCTGTGTGCGCTGCGAGCGCGATCCTGGCACGAAGCCGACATCGTGCGAGTGGCCCAAAAATACACATTCTCCGATGCGGCAAATATCTCCTTGTCGTTCTTGCCGAAGGTTGCAGCATCGGATAATTCATACAGCGCTAAAGCGGATTCTTTCACGCGCTAGGAATAAGCCTGTCACGTGCGAATGTTATACCCCCAGCTCTGCCCGAATCGCCCCCGCAATCGCCTCCGCGTGCCTCTTCATCGCCTCTTCGCTCTCCGCTTCGATCATCACCCGTGCCAGCGCCTCAGTCCCCGAGTAGCGAATCACCACACGCCCCGAATCCTTCAATTCCTCTTCCGCCGCGCGAATCGCCTCCACCACCGCCGCAATCCCATCCAGCGGCCTCTTTTCCCGCACCTTCACATTCACAATCACCTGCGGAAAGACCTTCAAATCCTCAGTCAGTTCGTCGATGCCCTTGCCCGTCCGCGCCACCAGGTCCAGCACCACCAGCGCCGTCAGCAGCCCGTCGCCCGTCGTCGCCAGATGCGGCAGCAAAATATGCCCGGACTGCTCGCCGCCCAGCGCCGCATTGTACTTCTGCATCTCTTCCAGCACATAGCGGTCGCCCACTGGCGCGCGCAGCATCCTGATCCCTGAATGGCGCAGCGCCGCTTCCAGTCCCATGTTCGACATCGTCGTCGCGATGACCAAATCTCCCGTCAGCATGTTGCGGTCCTTCAAATCGCGCGCCGCCATCAGCAGAATTGCGTCGCCATTGATCACGTTGTTATGGCTGCCGGCCAGCATGCAGCGGTCGGCGTCGCCGTCGAAGGTGAGGCCCAGGTCCGCTCCGCGCACTCTCACTTCAGCAGCCACGTAGGCCGGGTGCAACGCTCCGCAGTTCAAATTGATGTTGCGGCCATCCGGCGCGATGTTCTGAAGAATCACATCGCCGCCAAGCCTCCGGAAGAGCTCCGGCGCAATCGTCGCAGCGGCGCCATTGGCGCAGTCGGCCACAACGCGCAGGCTTTTTAGTCGCAAGCCGGGCACGCAGCCGAGAAGAAACTGGATATAGTCGGCCTGGAACGTGGCGTTGTCATCCAGCGGCGGCAGCGTTGCAGGATCGGGAGCAGCCGAACGCGAGGCATGATGGAGTATTTCCTCCTCCATGGCCAGTTCCACCGCATCGGCCAGCTTGTAGCCGTCCGCGCCGAAGAGCTTGATGCCGTTGTCCTGCCAGGGATTGTGCGAGGCGGAGATCACTACGCCCGCCTGAAATCCGTGCGTCCGCGCTAAAAACGCCACCGCCGGCGTAGGCACAACGCCCGCGCTTTCCACGCGCGCTCCCGTCTCGCGCAACCCCTCGGCCAGCATAGCCGCAATCCACGGGCTCGACTCGCGCGTGTCGCGGCCCAGAATCACTTTGGGCTCGACAGACAGTACATGAGCTTCAGCCGCTGTCTTCCGCAGCGAGTGGCCCAGCGCCAGCCCGCAGGCATAGATCGTGTTGGCGTCCAGCGGATATTCGCCCGCCACGGCGCGAATGCCGTCGGTGCCAAAGAGTTTGCGTGCGTTGGCTGCTGTCATAGTCTCATTTCTTAGTCTTGGATTCCACGCGGCTGATGAAATCTCCGTCGCTCAAACGCGTCGTGACCTTGTCGCCCGCAGAAATTTGTTCTGTTGACCGGACCACCACGCCTGCCGCGTCAAGTACCAAAGCATATCCGCGCTCCAATACTGCAAGCGGCGACAAGGAATGCAGCCGCGCGTCAAGAGAGCTGAGGTGCGCGGTCGATTCATGCACCTTGCGCTCCAGCGTGCGGTCCAGGTGTGTGCGGCAAACGGCGAGCCGTTCCCGCGCCACTCCAAGCTGCTGCCGCGGATCGTGGCGCAAAACGGCGGCTGTCAGCTCCGCCACTTCGCGCTGATGCTGTCGCAATGGGCCGCTTACAGCTGCCTCCAGGCGGAGAGAAAAATCATCCAGCCGCTGGGCCAGCCTGTGCAGCAGCGTATTCACGCGCCCCTCGGCGCGGCTCACCGGCAGCCGCGTCAACCGCTGCCGCGCTTGCAGCAGTTGGAAGCGCGCGGCGCGGGTCAGCCTTTGCTCATGCGTGGCCAGGTGCTCGGCGATCTTGTGCTGCGCCTGAGTAATCAGCTCGGCTGCGGCCGATGGCGTGGGAGCACGCAGGTCGGCGACAAAATCCGCAATCGTGAAGTCCGTTTCATGTCCAACCGCAGAAACGACAGGAAGGCTGCTCCATGCAATGGCCCGCGCAACCCGCTCGCTGTTGAAGGCTGCCAGGTCTTCCAGCGACCCTCCGCCGCGGGCCACGACGATCACGTCCACCAGCCCCGAACCGTTCAGTTCCTCCAGCGCCGCTACAATCTCGGCAGGCGCTGAATCGCCCTGCACGCTGACCGGGCAAACCAGCACGTTCAATCCCGAGTGCCGGCGCGCCACAATATTCAGAAAGTCGCGAATCACCGCGCCGGTCGGCGAAGTGACGATGCCCACCGTGCGCGGAAACGCGGGCAGCGGCCTTTTCCTCTCCGCGTCAAAAAGCCCCTCCGCCTTGAGCCGCGCCTTCAACTGCTCAAAGGCCAGTTGCAGTGAGCCCGCGCCCACCGGCTCCATGGTCTCGGCCACCAATTGCATCTGGCCGCGCTGCTCGTAGACGCTCACCCGTCCCCGCGCCAGCACGTGCAAGCCGTCCTCCGGCCGGAAGCGCAGCAGTATCGCCTGCCGCCGGAACAGCACCACCGGCAATTGCGCCTCGGCATCCTTCAACGTGAAATAAACGTGGCCGCTCGGCGCTGGGCGGTAGTTGGAGATCTCCCCCTCCACCCACACGTCGCCCCACTCCTGCTCGACCAGTTCGCGCACCTGGCCCACCAGCTCGCGTACCGGCCAGATGCGGCGCGTGTCCCGCGGTCCCTCAAAACTGAGGCCAAGCTGCGGCGCGTAGGGGTCTTCTCTGCTCACTGATAGAAGTGTAATTGCGCGCGCCTCTCCGGGGCTTGCCGAAGAAACGAGCGTCCTCTTGATTTTGGCGCCTCACTCTTATTAGAAGAGTGTCAGGGGTGCAGGCCGGCCGCGGCCAGCATTTGATAGAACTGGCGGCGTGACCGCTGATCGACGGCTATGGCCACCAGCTTGCCCTTGCGGTTGAAGACGAAGCTTCTGGGAAGGTTCTCGACATGGAACACCCTGGCCGCCTGGGAGTCGGGGTCGAGCAGAACGGGCGCGTGATAGCCGATCTCATTCACAAAAGCGCTGACCTTCGAGCTTTCCTCATCGGTGATGGAGAGGACGACCAAACCCTGGGATTTGAAGCGGGCGTAGAAGTCGTTCAGATCGGGCATTTCCAGGCGGCAGGGGCCGCACCAGGTCGCCCAGAAGTTAACCAATACGACCTTGCCGCGAAGTTGCGAGAGGGTAACATTCCTGCCCTGGAGATCCTTGAGGGTAAAATCTGCCCTTTCGACATCGGCGTCGTCGGCAGCCAGCTTATTCATAGCTTTGGCGAGAAGAGGATCATTGAGGGTTGTCGTTACGTGCTCGTAGTGAACGAGCTTGGCCAGGTCGATATAGGGCATGGGGAGCTGGTCGCCCGTGCCGGGCAAGGGAAACTCGGTCAGCGACTGGGCCAGTGTGTCGGCTACGGCTTGAAAGGCTGACTGGCCTGGGTCAACTCGGGAGGCCAGGTGGGCGAGAATGTATGCGAGTTGCAGCTTGTGCCGGCTGGCTGGCAGGGTACGAATCTCCGAGGCGATCTGGATGACCATCGCTGGGGACTCGGGCGTGGTGGCCGTCGCAAGACTTCTCAGCTCATTCATGACGGATGTTTCGCTCGCCTGCGCATGAAGAAGAGGCGTTGCGAAAAGAAGTGCCGCGATAAGAAGAGTGTGACGGAGAGGAATCATGCGGCCTCGCTGAATGTGTGGATTGGAGCCATTCCAGCTTCGATGGAATTATATGCCTCCGGCGCGAATGGATTTTCTCTGCTCACTTGTAAAAGTGTAATTGCGCGCGCCTCTTCTGGATTCGCTGGAAGCAAAGGGGTGCCCGCGCCGACAAAGCGCCCCGGCCGTGCGGGAGGTGATCAGGGATGAAGATCGGTCTGGGAGAGCTTCTCCAGCCACTGGTGCATGACACGCCGGTCGATGGCTTCCGCGATCAGTTTGCCATCGCGATTGAAGATAAAGGTTCTGGGAATGCCTTCAACATGGAACTGCTTGCTCACCTTGCCTTCGGGATCGAGCAGGACGACCGGATGGTAGTTGGATGAGTTGACGTAGGAGGCGACCTTGAAGGGTTGATCGTCGGTGATGGAGAGAACGACCAGCCCCTGCGGCTCAAAGTACTTGTAAAGCCGGTCCAGGTCGGGCATCTCCTGCATGCAGGGCGGACACCAGGTGGCCCAGAAGTTGACCAGCACAATCTTGCCTCGCAGTTCGGAGAGGGTTACATTCTTGCCTTTCAAGTCCTTGAGGGTGAAGTCGGCCTTCTGAACATCCGCTTCTTCGTCGGCCAGTGTCTGGGCAGCCTTGGCGAAGAGCGGGTCGTCGAGAGTTGCGGTAACGTGCTCGTAGCGGACGAGCTGCGCTAGCTCGCTGTACTGGGCAGGGGGCTGGCCGCCTTTAGCCGGGACGGGGGACTCGGCCAGCGCCTTGGCCAAGGTGTCGGCCACAGCCTGGAGTGTTTCATGGCCGGCATCGCCTTCCGTAGATAGGCCGGCGAGATTGTAGGCCAGCTTGACCTTGTTCGGGCCGGCGGGCAGCGAGCGAATATCGAGGGCCAGCTTGGCGGTGGCAATCGAACGCTGTTCGGGAGAAAGGGAGCGAAGTTTATCGAGATGCTTAATGATGGCGGATTCGGAGGCCTGCGCATACAGCAGAGGCGCAGCAAGCAGTATGGTAGCGGCGGTAAGCAGAGTGCGGCGAATTGACTTCATAGGGTCTCCCTGGAGGGTTAAATTGAGGGCTTTCCGGCTTCGACGGAATTATATGCCTATGGTGCAAGGTCGAAAGCCGGTTTATTTCGGCGTTACGGCGTCTAGTCCGGCCAGCCGCTCGGCTACAGCTTCGACAATTCGCTCATGAACCTCTTTGATGCTCAGGTCACCTTTGATCAACACCACCCGGGCCGGTTCGCGAGTAGCTATCTTCAGATATTGCTGCCAGACGCGGCGGTAAAAGGCCTCCTGTTCCTGCTCAAAGCGATTTTCGTCCCCGCTGCTCTTTTTGGCGGTGCTTTTTGCGGAACGCTGGTTGCGGCGTCGCGCCCGGGCCAGTGAGGGCCCCAGCGAGGGCAGCAGCAGCAATGTCAGGTCGGGTTGGAGATCGGAGCAGATCAGGCGGTGAAGTTCGAGTACAATCTCCGAACCCAGCTCGCGGCCGCCGCCCTGGTAGGCCTCCGTTGAATCCGTAAAACGGTCGCAGAGCACGATCCTGCCCTTCGCCAGGGCGGGCTCGATCACCTCCGCAATGGCCTGGGCGCGGTCGGCAAACATGAGCGCCATCTCGCACAGGGGCGTCAGGCTATTGGAGCGCGAATCCAGCACCAGCGCGCGGATGCGGTCCCCGGTCGCCGTTCCGCCCGGCTGGCGGGTGATGACGATCGCATCGCCGCGTTTCTTCAGCCATGCCGCCAGATGATTGATTTGCGTGGTTTTACCGGAACCATCCAGCCCTTCGAAGGTGATAAACAATCCACGCCGCATGGGCTGAGTCTACCACCTGAATTTAATTGCAGACGAGTCTGCTTCCGTTGTGTTAAAAGAGAATAATTCCAAACGTCCCCGGAGGCAGGCGACTGCGCTCCACAGGAGTTAACACAAGTGAATCTTCATATCATTCACAAACTCTCCGTTTGCGGCTTTCTCGCGCTCGTTCTGCTCACCACATCGCAACTCAGCGCTCAGCAACTGACGCTGGAGGGCCAAACCGGCGGCTTTCTCACCCCCACCGCCTACGTTGTTGAATCGGCCAAGGGTCAGGTATTCTCCCACCCCGCCGTCGGCTTCCACTTCATCGACGCCGCCGCAGTCATCGGCTATATTGAAACCTTCAGCGTCACCGAAGGCTTCGCCAACCGCGCTGAGGCCGGCTACACCCGTAGCGTCCATCAAAACGGCAACCAAATGTCCACAGGCATGGGACTCAGCAATCTCTGGGCGTACAACGGCATGAACGTCTTTCACGGCAAAGTAGTGGCCATCAACGACGGCCAGTTTGGTCCCTGGACGCCGGGAGTTGCCGTTGGCGGCCTGGTGCGCACTGGCGACAAATTTGTGTCTGGGTATCTTGTGTACGCGCTCAGTTTGGGCTCTTTACCTCCCAAGTCCTATACCAACGGCGACGCATATATATCGGTGACTAAGACCTGGGCTAAGAAGCCTGTACCCTTCCTGGCCAACTTCGGCTGGAAGATGACCAATGCCGAGATCTTTGGCATCGGCGGCCAGAGCACGCGCTTTATAGGACGGTTCTATGGCGGGTTGGGCATTCCACTGCCCATCGGCAAGAGCATCGTAGCTGTGCCCTCGGCGGGATTCACTCAGGAGCCGCCACAGGTGGTGAACCTGGGAGCAATTTTGTATAATCCACCGCTATACACTACCCCAGGCAGTGCGCATCTTCCCACGACTCTGGACTATGCCGTGCGCGTAACCCAGCGCGAGCATCAGCACTTCGCCTTCGACATTGGCATCGGACAGGTGGCGGGAAATATCGGCACCACCATGGTCCCTGGTCCAACCCCTGTGCCGGTCAATCTCGAGGCGCGTCACGTCGTCGGCATGGGTCTCAGCTACCGCTACTGAGCGCAAAAGATTATGGGCACAAAAACCTTCCATTGATGCAACTTTCCCCGGTGGAAGGGGTTCCAATGAACGGAGCCTGAGGCGCGGGGGCGCAATCCAGGCTCCGTCCGCAAACAATCAGGAGGTCATCTCATGCGAGTTCCCCACTCCGCACGCTGATTATTGCCTGCGTTAGCCTTCACGCTTCTCACTCCATCCCCGCGCGCCGCCTGTCAGGCCGCCAATGGCGGCAAAACAACCGCCGATTCCACCCCTCCCAGCAAAAACATCGCCGACGGCGCGGCCAAGGGCCAGGCCACGGATAGCGTCTTCAAGCGTACCGACTCAATTTCGCCCGGCAAGAACATCAGCGACGGCGCGGCAAAAGGCCAGGCCACGGATAGCGTCTTCAAGCGTACCGACTCAACTTCGCCCGGCAAGAACATCAGCGACGGCGCGGCAAAGGGCCAGGCCACAGATAGCGTCTTCAAACGTACCGACTCAACTTCGCCCGGCAAGAACATCAGCGACGGCGCGGCAAAGGGCCAGGCCAGCGAAGGTATCGCTCCCAACCCCAACGGCGGTTCAGGCGCCAGTAAGACTGATCATTCTTCCGGTCTACCCATCAGCACCGGAGCTGCCAAGAGCCAAGCCGTGGATGGAATGGTGCACAACCCCAACGGCGGCTCAGGAGGAGGCAAGTCCACGGGCGCGGCCAAGTCCATCAATCCACCAAATAGGCTGGATTCCGCCGCCCGGGCGGACGCCGCACCGGGCCAGAACACTTCCGCGAGAAAAGGGAAAACCGGCCATAGCAAATGGGGCACATTCGCACGCAATCAGTTACACTCGCAGATGCATCCTTCTCATTCCGCTTCCGCCTCCCATCCCCCTGAACACGGGCACAGCTACCACTACTGATGGTGTTGTAAATCAAGAGGACCGAAGCAGAGAAAAACTTCCTGTACGGTATTGACCAGAACCGGGAAGAGGGCTACGGGTACGTTTATTGCGAAGTACCCACGCCCTCGCCCCGCGCAGTGAAAATCGATTTCCTCCGCGGAGCAGGCGCAAAAGAACCAGGAGGTTCTTCTCATGCGAATGTTCCGCTACGCGCGTTGGCTCATGCTGACGCTGCTTCTCTCTCTGATTCCCGCTTCAATCCACGCGCAAGCCATCATCTCTGTAGGATTCGCTCCACCGGAACTGCCCAGCTACGAGCAGCCGTACTGCCCCGAGCCCAACCTGATATGGATGCCCGGTTATTGGGCCTACGATCCCAGCCAGAGCGACTACTACTGGGTGCCCGGCGCATGGGTTCCGGCACCCTATGACGGCGCGCTCTGGACGCCTCCCTACTGGGAATGGTACGGCGGCCACTACAGGTTCCATCGCGGCTACTGGGGCCGTCACGTGGGCTATTATGGCGGCGTGGACTATGGCTACGGCTACGGAGGTATCGGCTACTCCGGCGGTGAGTGGCAAGGCAACAACTTCCGATATAACACCGCGGTCACACGAGTCGATGAGAACAGAATCCACTCCACCTACAACGACCGGTCGATTGTGGAGAGAAACACCATCGCCAACAACAATCGCGTCGCCTTTAGCGGCGGTCCCCACGGCATTCAGCACAAAGCCCAGCCCTCTGAGCTGGTAGCCGCGCGCGACAAGCACACAGCTCCAACCAGCGTCCAGACGCAACACGTGGCAGCAGCCAGGACTGACAAGTCCTCCTTTGCCAAGGCCAATGGCGGACACCCCCAGAACGTGGCAGTCGCCAGACAGCTGGTGCCGGAAAAGCATGCCGCGCCCGCTGGGGTGAAGTCTGAAGCAAGACCAAAGGCAGAAACGAAGTCTGAAGCCAGGCCCAAGTCCCAACCAAAGACTGAAGCAAGACCAAATGCAGAACCGAAGACCGAGTCGCGTCCCGCTCCGCGGCAACAAGCACGACCTGCCCCGCAGCGGCAATCGCGTCCCGTCCCGCAACAGCAAGCTCGCCCTGCCCCGCAGCGGCAATCGCGTCCTGCCCCGCAACAGCAGTCGCGCCCTGCTCCGCAACAGCAGTCGCGCCCTGCTCCGCGGCAGCAGCAGCATTCCGCGCCCGAAGGCAAGCCGAAGTAAACCCGCAAACACGGAGTCTGGCTTTCCCTCCACAAGGACCCACGGTTCGCCGTGGGTCTTTGTGCGTTTTGTGGCAGCCGCTGTGGACCTGTTTGTGTCCGGGAATCCACAAATCCTATGCGCGCTAGCACCGGTTGTCCCACCGCAGGTGCCGCGCAAGCGCCGTCCGCTGGACAGCCTGCCCTGAGCGTAGTCGAAGGGGCCAGTCTCCCCACCGCAGATGATCAGTCATTCCAGCAAGAAAGCTTATGCGAGCGAATAGCGAGCAGTTGGCCCCACCGCAGGTGGCCAAAACGGAAAGAGCCGCCCGGCAACAGGGCAGCTCTCTCCTCAGGGAGAATAGTTCCAACGGAGGCAAAACCATCAGAACTTTCTGGCTGCATACTAGGGGCGGGGGAAGGGAGTGTCAAGGGCAAATCTAGACAGAAATAAATGCATATAAATCAATAACTTAATAAATATTTTTCGGGAAATGCACAGGAGACCTCTTCGACGTGTATTCGCCTTTTGAATTCCGCCTTTTCCTGCCTTTTCATGGCGTTTCTTCGGGTTTCTTTAGGGTTAGCCTCCGGTTTTCCTCCGCATTTACCCTTCGGATGCCGCCTCCCGATTTTTGCCGGATTTTTATCCCCGCTCACTCCCGCAGATGCAGGCTGATGAACTCGATGTCGTAGACCGAGGAAATCGGTTTGCCGCGCGCCAGGCGGTACAGTACCCGGAAGCCGCCCAGGAAAAAAGCCAGCAAAAGCGCCGCGCTGCAGCCCATAAGCACCAGGATGGTGAGCCCCCACAGCAGCTTTCCGGTCTTCAATACCTCCGACTCGCCCTCCTGCTGGAGCGGCGTCAGCTCCGGTTCGTAGTTCACTTCGGCCAGCAGCTTGTGGCTATCGTCGGTAAAAGCGTTCCCGCTCACCAGCGCCACCAGCGGCCCGCTGCGCCGCACCTCCAGCGCCGCCAGGCCCGAATCCTGTAAAGGCTTGGGCCACCCCGCCTGCGTCTGTTTGTCCGCCCGTTTACACGATTCAACAAAATCTCGAATCGTCTTCTCCTGCGCCGTGGCTAACTGCGGCGTCGGATAGTCGATGATGGTCAGCGTGGCTGGCCCCGTGCGCAGCGTATAGTTGGCGGTTACAGCCTCCGCGTCGTGATCAAAGCCCACCAGTTCCGGCGGCAGCACGCCCCCCGCTCCGGCATAACCTGCGGGTCCCAGTGCATAGTGCGTAGTCTGTGCGTCCAGTTGGGCCTTCGGCAGATTGGCCAAAATCGGAGGCGCCAGCGCCTTGCCGCTCTCGGGCGCCGGCAACTGCCCGGCCAGTTCGCGTAACTCCGCGCCGCTCATCGGCCCGATCTGCGAAAAAGTCGCATCAACAACAATGTCTCCCACCCAGAAGATCACCCGGTTATTGTCGGATGTCGCGCCCGCTCCAATCTCTTCCGTTGGCCATCCATTCTGCCGGTAGAACGAGTATGCGCCGTAGGCGCCGCCGGCATCGTGAAAGCGCAGTGCGCGCAGGCTCAGCGTTTCTCCGCTCCGCTTGTACACGGACAGCTCGCCATCCGTAAACTCGTACTCCTTGAGGGCCGCTGCGTTCACCGGGTCGGCCTGGGCCGTGGCGGTTATCTTCTTCGGCGCGCCCGTTGCCACCCATCCGGCAAACGAATCCGGCAAAAGCGCCTTGGGAACCGGCGGCAGCACCAGATGTGTCACGACCTGCTTTGCACGAGATTTAGCCGGCACAACTTGCGCCTGACCCGCGGTTGCGCCTCCCGCCAGCGCCGCCCAACAAACCAGAATTGCTATCCAACGCATCCCAATGCTCCCATCTTCAGGGTACACGCTTCTGAGCCTCTGCAGGCTCACCCTGGGCTTCCTTCACAGCCCCCAAATCCTCAATCGAACCTACGTGGACGAAGGTTTGGGAAGCAGAATCCAGGCGGCAACGGTAGCGATGGCCAACAGCACAACCGCCAGGCCCTGGCCATGAAGGCCAAAAACCTGCACCGCAAGCGCGGTCGCGAATATGAAGCATCCGCCCCACAGGCAGATTCCCGACATGGCGCGAAGCGTCTGCCTTACCCAGGGATCGAAGGGCAGCGGCCGCGCGGAATTGCGGAAGGAGGCTAATGGATCCGCATAAAATGCGCGCCCCATATAGATCAAACACAATCCCAGAATGGCGCGCATCACCAGGGCTACGATGGGATTGGACAGTATGTGCGCAAGTCCGATCATCTCCGTCACCGAAGGCTCAAGCTCAACGCCCGCGGCTTTGTTCCTGCCGCATCCCCGGGCCGCATGTTCGCCGCTGAGCATCCCCTCTCTTTACTTGGACACTGACCACGCCGAAAAGGTTCCTGCAAACACCAAGCACCCTATCCGTATAAACTTTCTCAATCATTTCAAGGCATTCAAAATTTTGGCGCGGAGTTCATCGTTAGGTTTTCGATTCAGTGCCTCGCGGAACCAGTGGTTTGCATCGTCATCAAAGCCCTGCCGCGATAAACTCAATCCGAGGTTGAACGCGGAGATTGCGTCGTCTTTGTCGCCCTCGGCGGCTAAGCGAAATGCGGATGCAGCTCGGCTCCAATCCTCTGTTTTAAAATAACAATATCCCAGACGAAAGTCCATCGATGGATATTTTCCGTCAGATTCTCTAACAGCGGATTCTGCTGCTGCGATGCATTCGGTATAACGTTCAAGATCGGCAAAGATATTCGCTTCAGTTTCTAATGCAAATGGGTTTTGAGGATCGGCGGCGATCGACTCTTTAATATATTCCAATGCTGACTGGTAAACCCCTCGGTTGTCGAGAATATCTGCCATTATTCTATATACAAAAGGCAATGTGGACTTGAAGTAGTGTTCGTTTTCCTTTGTTGTTTGGACTGAAGCTTCCACGCATTTTCGTCCGTCGGCAAGAACACCGTCTTCATTTGTAACCGGTAAGAGATAATTTGCTCTTGCCGCATAGCAATAATCGTAACCATAATAACTATTACTTTCTGCGGCTTTCTCGTAAGCGTCAACTGCATTTGCATAATCTTTTGCGTCAGCTCTTCTGTCACCTTCAGAATCCCATTCATATGCTGATGGCTCATGGATGCTCGCGTAACGTCTGAACCACCTCTCAGCATCTTCGGGTCTCTTGGCATTGTCGTTTTCGTAAATTAGATTGCTAAGTGCTTGCACGGTCAGATCATTCCCGCAGATTTGTGAATTTCCGTTTGCTACAAGAGAGTGCAATGAAATGGCCTGAGCATATTCTTTGTTGTCTCTCTTTGTGTTGCCCAATACATAATTGGCAATTAGTAGTCCCTGTCCCTTCGCAGTTTTAGTAGCCTCGGTTGCCTCATGGGCTACCTCAGATAGAAACAACTCATGGGCCGCAGTTGATTGTGCCTGTTCATCGCTGTTTTTCTTCGCAAATATGGATTTTAAGTCTTCATCACTGGCGCGGTCATAGAGAACGTAAGATAGCAAAGCACGATGTTCAGATGTTGGCTTTTCGCTTACCAGCTTTCGCGCGGCATTAATTCCAACATCGCTTAATTCGGTAGCCTTTGTGCCTAAGCAAGCCATTTCGGTTAGGGCATCTTCCCTGCTTGTGGAGGTCACAATCGTTTTCATCAACTCAAGGAGTTTTCGCGTTTGCTGTTGGTATTCCGATGAAGGCTCATCCGAGTATTCGGCCTGCTCCTTTTTACTTAATATGTCCTTCGCCTCGCTCAAGCTTTCATCTATATTCAATGCGGGGATGGCATTGGTCTTTTGTTCGAGGAATAATTTGACGTATGCAACAGGGACAGCGAAGTTTAGGTTTTGACCATCCTCCAGCGTTCCAACCGCTACGCCAACCACCTCTCCCGTTACATTCAGGATGGGACCACCGGACGATCCGTGGGAGATAGGGCTTGTGATTTGTAAGAGATCACGATCCCCTTTCTTCCGTAAACCGGAAACAATGCCTTGGCTAATTGTCTTCTCCAGCCCCTCCGGGTTTCCGATTGCGAATACCTGTTCGCCGGGTGTTATCGATCCTGATGCAAGTATCAGTGGCTTTGAAGTCAGGTCAACGTCCACTGATAGTAGAGCTAAATCATTTTTCTCATCCGTACGAATGATTTTAAGTGGAATACGGACGGGACCGACTGCAAGAACTGGGTTTCCAGCATCAACGACGTGGGCATTTGTAATTAGAAGCCGTGGGGCAACCAAAAAAGCGCTCCCTAATGCGTTTGGTGTGCCGCTGCTGTCATTGAGGTAAACGAGAAAAACGGAGTCTTGGGATGAATCATAAACATGTTTTGCAATATCCTCAGCTTGCCCAAATACTATTGGAGTAGCTAAGAAGATGGTTGCCGTCACGAGCAAGAATGAGCGCATAAGGCACCTACTTGGTCTCCTGAACATGTACTTCTGATGGGTAGGGAAGGGCGTGAACAGGATCGGTTAGAACTTTAGCATACTCGGGGCAAGATTGCGAGGTATTAAACTCGCATTTTGTTAGCTTGACGCCCGCCACTCATCAAATGCCTTGAGCGCCCGCTCGCACTGCAACCGGTGCCGCTCCTTCTTGTCCCGCACCTTCTTGCGCACTTCCTCTTCCAGAGGCTCCAGCAAATCGAAGGTCATATTCGCCGGCTGAAAGTTCTTGGCGTCGGCGTGCGTAATGTAGTGAACCAGTGACCCTAGTGCGCTTGCGCGCGGTGCAGGCACGGGTTCTTCGCCCCGCGTTAGGGCTGCCGCATAAATCCCCGCCAGCAGCCCAGTCGCAATCGATTCCGTGTACCCCTCAACCCCCGACAACTGCCCCGCAACAAGAATTCCCGGCGCGCACTTCAGCCGCAACGTCTCATCCAATAAAGCCGGCGCGCAGATATACGTATTGCGATGAATCTGTCCGTAGCGCAGGAAGCGCGCATTTTCGAGGCCCGGAATCAGCCGCAGCACCCGCGCCTGCTCGCTGAATTTCAGATGATTCTGAAAGCCCACTAAGTTGTAGCTGTCTGCGCGCAGATTTTCCTTGCGCAACTGCACCACCGCCCAAGGCGTTTTGCCGGTGCGCGGGTCGCGCAGGCCCACCGGCTTCATCGGGCCAAATCTCAGCGTGTCGCGCCCCCGCGCGGCGAGCACCTCAATCGGCAGGCAGCCTTCGAAATAGTCGGCCTTTTCCCATTCCCGGGTTTCCGCGGCCTCGGCCCCCAGCAGCGCATCCAGAAAACGGTCGTACTCCGCGCGGTCCATCGGGCAATTGATGTAATCCGCCGTCCCCTTCTCCCAACGCGCGGCCATGTACACCCTCTCCATATCAATTGAGTCACTCTCGACTATCGGCGAGATCGAGTCATAAAACGCCAAATGCCCGGAGCCGGTGATGCGCTCGATCTCCGCGCTCAGCGCATCCGAGGTCAGCGGCCCCGTCGCCACAATCGTGCACTTCGTGCCGTCCTCGTTTTGGTCCAGAGTTGTGATTTCTTCGCGGAAGACGCGAATTCGTGGCTCCGCTGCAATCGCTTCGCCAACCCGCCGCGAAAACTCCACGCGATCCACGGCCAGCGCGTGGCCTGCTGGTACCGCAGATTCATCCGCAAGACGCAAAAGAGCGGAAGCTCCACGCCGCATCTCCTGCTTCAGCAGCCATGGCGCTGTGTTGGGTGTTTCGCTCTTCAGCGAGTTGGAGCAGACCAATTCGCCGAACTCGGTTGTCTGGTGAGCCGGCGTCAGCCGCGGCTTGCCCTCCACAACTCTCCGCATCTCGTAGAGCTCCACCTCGCAGCCTAGCCGCGCCGCGGTCAACGCCGCTTCCGGCCCCGCTAGTCCGCCCCCGATCACGCGAACCACCTGCGGTGGGGCAGCCGCCTTCGGCTCAGAGAACGCAATAAGTGGCTCGCCCTCGCGATGATCGCGGCGCAAGTTCATAGTTGCTGTCCTTCCGCCCCCGCCAGCCTATTCAACGCTTCGCCCGTCATCCGCACGATTCGCCACTCATCCATAAACTCTGCCCCCAACACCCGGTAGAACTCGATAGCCAGCGTGTTCCAATCCAGAACCGCCCACTCAAGGCGTTGACAGCCTTTTTCCACCGCGATGGCCGCCAGGCGCTCCAGCAGCGCCTTGCCGATTCCTCGCCCGCGCAGCTCCGGTTCTACGAACAAATCCTCCACGTAGATACCCGGCCGCCCCAGCCAGGTCGAATAGTTGAAAAAATACAGCGCAAAGCCCGCTGCCCTGCCGTCACATTCAGCCATCAGGCAGAAATAAAATGGGTTAGGCCCAAATCCGTCCCGCTCCAGGCCTTCTTCGGTTGCGGTCACTGCCTCCGGCGCGCGTTCGTAAGCCGCCAGCGCCCGAATGAAGGTCAGAATTTGCGGAATGTCCGCGCGGGTTGCGGGACGAATTGTGGTTGCCATAGTGTTATTTTAGAGTGTGATACAGGCCACACGCGGAGTCTAGCCAAACACGCTATCATGAATGGTTATGAGCGCTGGCGTGTGTCGGCGTAGGATATTTCACGGCAGACTAACGCTACCTGTGATCAGATTCAGGGTTGGACGCTGTCATTGACCTGTAAAATTTGATTTTTTGAGCCCGCGAACTCTCTGATTCGCGCCGCTCCCAAGGAGAATGCAGATGAAACGCACGATTTCGCTTTGGCTGGGCCTATTGGCATTCGCACTTGTGCCCGTGCTGACGACGCAGGCGTCCGCGGCGCCCAAGGAGGCCACGGGCAAGATTCACGGCCACGTCACCAATCCGACCGGAGCACCACAGAAAGGCGGCACGGTGACCCTTGTGGGGGTTGGGCGAGTCGCCTCTGGCCCCGGACTGTCCGCGCAGATGGAACAGAAGGGTGTCTTACAGGTCGATGACAACGGCGACTATAAAGGAGAGGCTGCCCCCGGCACATACACTGTCGTATACCGCAATCAGGGTATGAAGCAGGAACAGGTTGCAGACAAATTCGAAAATGTTAAGATCGAGGCCGGACAGGATACGCTTCAGGACTTCGATATGTCCCGCAAGGCATACATCGACTCTATGTCAGTAGAAGATAGAAGACAGTTGGAGGAGCTCAAGAAGAAGAACGCGGTAATCCTGAAGGCCAACGATATCATTAAGCACCTCAACGACGACCTGAAACTCGTCATCCAGGACTTCAAGGATGCCGACGATGCGCATGCAACCGCAATTCAGGACCTCGGCGCTTCCGCAGCCAAGGCGGATATTGAAGCCAAGGAAATCGCGATCAGGACCGCCAAATATACCGAAGTCGAGACCCTCATGCTCCGCGACACCGTAGCCAAGCCCGACGCCTCTGTTCTCTGGGCTCAATTGGGCCAGGCGCAACTCGGCCTCGCGCAGTTCGCTCCGGTTGATGACCAGCCGGCTAAATATGCGCAGGCTGAAGCCACCTACAAGAAGGTTCTTGAAGTGGAGGCCGCGTCGAAAAAGCCGAATCCTCAGGCTCAGGGCGCTGCCGATCAAGGCCTGGGTGAGATCTATGCGCGCACCGGCAAGATTCCCGAGGCGCAGGCAGCCTATGATGCTGCCGCCAAAATCAATCCGGCAGAGGCTGGCAAATACTACAAGAACGAAACTGTGATCTTCTACCAGATCGGTAATGCCGACGCTCAGGTAGCGGCTGCCGATGCAGCCATCAAAATTGATCCCAAAAACCAGCCGGTTCTTTACTATCTCAAGGGCCAGGGTCTTCTCCAGAAGGCCACAGTCGACACCAAGACGGGACTGTATAATCTGCCTCCCGGCTGCGCCGAGTCCTTCCAGATGTACTTGCAGCTGGCCCCCTCAGGCCCGTTTGCCTCGGAAGTAAAGGGCATTCTCGCCCAGGCCGCCGGCGTCAAAGCGCCCAAGTAGTAAGCGCGCTCACTGCTGTAGTGCGAAGGGCGCTCCCGCTTGCCGGGAGCGCCCTTCGTTTTCCTGGGGACTTATTTTATTCCACCCTGCGCGCACTTCCCCTTATGCTCTTCCCCCCTGATACGCACTCGTTCCACGGCAGTGCAAATCGCAGCGGCCAGTCCACGGCCTCGTGGATGCCTATGCGCGGTGTCACCAGCGCCTCGCCAACTTTGTAGCCGTCGTCGCGCGCCTGCAGCGCTGATGCCGCATCGAGAAGATCAACTCCGTTGTGTTCTGCTCGTGTGAGTCCCAGCGCCTGGCAAAGACGGCTGGGTCCGGAAGTCAGCAGCCACGGTTTGACTCCCTCCGCAAGCCCGCGATTCCGCGCCATCTGCTCCAATCCCGCCAGCGGCTCCAGCGCGCGCAGCAGCACGCATCCCGCTTGCCCCTCAGCCTCGCAACTGATGTTCATGCAATAGTATCGCCCGTAGATCGAGTAAACGTATGCGTGTCCGGCGGGGCCAAACAATACCTGATTACGCAGCGTGGCTCCACGATAGGAGTGTGCGGCCGGGTCGGGCGGCTGGTGATGCGGGCCCAGGTAGGCCTCGACCTCCACAATCCTGCCCGCCAGCACTCCAGCCGCTGTTCTGTGCGCCAGCACTTTGCCCAGCAGGCGCGGGGCCACCTCCTCCGGCGAAGCCTCAAAGAAGGCGCGCGGAAGCATCCGCCCAGGCAACCGCACAGCCGTATCGTCCTTAACCCCTACTTGTGCGCTTTCTTCCATTCCTTCAGCAGCGCCAGCACCTCTTCCGCGTGGCCCGCGGGCGTTACCTTGGGAATGACATGCAGCAGCGTCTGGTCCGGGCCAATCACGAAGGTCGTCCGCTCGATGCCCCAAACCTTCTTGCCGTACATGTTCTTTTCCTTCAGCACGCCAAACTGTTTGCACACTTTCTCGTCTACATCGGCCAGCAGCGTGTAAGGCAGCTCGTACTTGGCGCGAAATTTGGCCTGTTCCTTGGGCGTATCGCGGCTGATGCCCAGCACCACCGCCCCCGCCGCCTGTAGTTTCTTGAACGTATCGCGGAAGCCGCAAGCCTCGATGGTGCAGCCGGGAGTATCCGCTTTGGGATAAAAGAAGAGGATGACCGGCCGTCCGGCATAGTCGGTCAGGCTCACGGTCTTCTCCTCATCCGTTTGCAGGGTAAAATTGGCGACTTTCTTGTTGAGTTCCATGGGGAAGCACCTCGTATGGTGTATAGACAGCCTAAAGCGGCCATCCGATTCGATTATTTCCGACGGGAGCGGCGCGTGTCATTAAATATCCTCTGGTAAAGCCGATGGTTCTCCCAAATCAATCGCTCAGCGAGCCTTTCAAATTGGGCGCTTGTTGCTCCCAGGCTTATCGGCCCATGTAATATAAGTTCTTGGTGCTATTTTTGGGCTGCTTGAGTCCGGTCAACACTGGCTGGAACAAGAAAGGAATAGAAGAATGAGATTTCTCGCCCCTGCATCGCGGTTTGCGGCGCTGTGCACCGCGCTTTTCCTGAGCGTTTTACCGGCGATTTGCCAGAGCAACTCTCCGGCAGTTCCGCCGCCTCCGGCAATCGAGCGCATCCAGAACGGCGTTCAACTGAAGACAGGCGACATGAACGTAAAAGTTCAATTCTATGCGGAGGGCATCGTCCGCGTCGTGAAATGGCCGGCTGGCGGCACAAGCGAGAAACTCAGCCTCTCTGTTCTCCAAAAAGCTCTGCCTGATCTGGACGTTCATGTCGAAGAGAACGCGGCGGAAGTGACTCTGAGTTCCGGGCATATTAAGTTACAGCTCAGCAAGAGCGACGGATCGATTCAATTTCTCGACAGCGGCAACCGCGCGCTTCTCAAGGAGCAGGGACGGCCCATCTTCACGCCTTCGCAAATTGCGCGTGAGACGTCGGCCTTCAGTATTCAGCAGAACTTCAGGCTGAGCGCCGATGAGGGCGTCTACGGTCTTGGACAACAGCAGTTGGGAGTGATGAACTACCGTGGCCGGACGGTGAAGATTGTGCAGGCTAATAAATGGGCAGTAACTCCGGTGCTGGTATCTACTGCCGGATATGGAATCTTCTGGGATAACTATTCCAAAACGATCTTCGACGACAGCAGAGGCACGACCTCCTTCTGGTCTGAAGTTGCCGATAACATCGATTACTACTTTTTTTACGGCCCCTCAATCGACCAGGAAATCGCGGGATACAGGCAGCTCACCGGAGAAGCGCCCATGTACGGCAAGTGGGCCTACGGCTACTGGCAAAGCAAGGAGCATTACGCCACGCGCGACGAACTGCTGGGCATTGCGCGGGAGTATCGCGAGTGCCGGATTCCCATCGATAACATCGTACAGGACTGGAATTACTGGGGCAATAACGATAACTGGGGAGGTATGATCTTCGATGAAACCAAGTATCCCCGCCCCAAGGAAATGATCGGCGAGCTGTACCAGCAGCACTTTCATCTGATGATTTCGATCTGGGCCGGGCTGGGGCCGAAGTCGGCGATTTACCAGGACATGGATAAGCACGGGTATTTGTTTCCCACCGTTGGCTGGGCCGGATTCAAGTACTTCGATGTGTACAATCCCGCCGCCACGGATTTGTACTGGAAGTACGCCAACGAGGGACTTTTCTCCAAGGGAGTCGATGCATGGTGGATGGATTCCACCGAGCCGGACATGGTGAATGCGCTCACGCAGGAGGCACAGGAGTATGAAATGAAACGGGTGCGCGACAATCATCTCGGCACCTTCGCCAGATATCTCAATACTTATTCGCTGCTCGACACTGAGGCCATTTACAAAAATCAGCGGAAAGAAACCGGCCAGAAGCGCGTTTACATTCTCACCCGCTCCACCTTCGCCGGCCAGCAGCGCGCCGCGGCAACCACCTGGTCGGGAGACATCGGCGCAAGTTGGGATGTCTACAAGAATCAAATCTCCGCCGGGGTCAACCACAGCATGTCCGGCATCCCCTATTGGACCTTCGATATCGGCGCATATTCGCTTGGGTGCCAGGGCGGGGTTTTCATGAACGGCGGCAAAGATCCTGCTTATCAAGAGCTTTACACGCGCATGTTTCAATTAGGCGCATTTTCTCCCATCTTCCGCGCGCACGGATCGGAAACTCCGCGCGAGATATGGGAGTTTGGCGAATACACTCCGGTGCTGGTGAAGTACGACAATTTGCGCTACCGTCTGCTTCCCTATATCTATTCGCTGGGCTGGCAAGTTACGCACAACGGGTACACCATCATGCGCGGCCTGCCGATGGATTTCACCAGCGACCATAAGACCTATTCGATCAACGATCAGTATATGTTCGGCCCGGCGATTATGGTCTCGCCAGTTACTCAGTATATGTATCATCGCCCGCCGGAGGATGGCACGCTCGTCACGCCCGAGCACTTTAAGACGCAGGACGGCAAACCCGGCCTGAATGCAACCTACTATTGCGATGACGAGTTCAAGAACGTATGTCATGAAGACGTGGAACCGGATATCAATCTGGACTGGTATACGGGCTGGGAGAGTTTTATTACCGGACCCAAATTCTCTGTTCGCTGGGAAGGAAAGCTGACTCCCTCGGAGACCGGGAAATATCGCTTCAACCTCAAGAGCTTCGGTTCACGGCGCGTGTATCTCGACGGCAAGGAAGTGCCGCATAACTACGAATCAATGGAGTCCTGGACGGTTCCCGTCGAGTTAGTGGCTGGCAAGGAATATGACTTCAAGTTCGAAACTTCGAATAGCGCGCTGGGAGCCTTCCGAGCCAAGCTCTACTGGAAGACTCCGTCGATTTTCGCCAGGGAAGCGGTGGTCGAGCACAGAGAGAAGACAAGAAGCGTTTATCTGCCGGCCGGCGCTACCTGGTTCGATTTCTGGACGGGAGAGAAGCTCGAAGGCGGCAAAACCATCATCGCGGATGCGCCCATCGAGAAGATTCCGCTGATGATCAAAGCCGGATCGATTGTGCCCATGGGGCCATTTCTTCAGTACTCTACCGAGACCCCCGCCGACCCTATCGAGTTGCGCATCTATCCCGGAGCAGACGGCAGCTTCACTCTCTATGAGGACGAGAGCGACAACTATAACTACGAAAAGGGCGTCTATGCGACGATTGCGTTTCATTGGGACGACGCAAAGCACCAGCTCACAATCGGCGCTAGAAAGGGCGATTTTCCCGGCATGTTGAAGACTCGCGCCTTCCAGATCGTGATGGTTAGAAAGAGTCATGGCGTTGGTGTTGAAGTTACCGGCAATCCCGACAAGGTGATTTCGTACAACGGAGAAGGACAGACGATTCAATTGCCACGGTGAACGGCGAACCGGCTGCGCGTTGAGGCATCTCGCCGATTGTGAGCAAAATTGCTCACAAATTTAGGGAATTGCGAAACTTTATTTTGGACATGCACTGTCCGATACGGTTAGTGCAATTGACCTCCATATACAATGGTGCTAGATGGGTGGGCGCGTCGCCACTCTCCAGGGACTTCCCCCCTATGGCATCCGTCGCAACAGCACCTTCTCCCGCACTGGCCCCTGAAGAATTCACTGGGTCAGTCACGCAAATTTTCGCAGTCCCGCCCGCTCGCCCTCAGGTATGCATGGGCCGCGTACCAAGTGTCGCCGCAGGCATGAACTGGATTACGCTGAGTGTGATCGTCATCTTTCATCTCGGCGCCTTGGCTGCGCTCTTCTTCTTCACCTGGCAACGGCTCACGGTAATGCTGATACTCTCTGTTCTGGCCATCAATGTCGGCATCGGCATGTGCTACCATCGCCTGCTGACCCACCGCGGTTACCAGACGCCCAAGTGGCTGGAATACTTGATGACCGTCTGCGCCACGCTCTCGCTCGAAGGCGGTCCAATCTTTTGGGTGGCCACACACCGCGTCCATCATCAGCACAGCGACCGCGAGGGCGACCCGCACACTCCACGCGAAGGCGGCTGGTGGGCACACGTCGGATGGATCGTCTGGGGCAATGCGCTGCACGCGCAGACCCGGCTCCTCGCCCGCTATGTTCCCGACCTCGAACGCAACCGCTTTTACGTCTGGCTCAGTAAGTACCACTGGATGCCGATCACCGTCAGCGGCGTGCTGCTCTTCGGCCTCGGAGGTCTCTTCGGCGGATGGAGAAGCGCCGTCGGAATGTTGCTCTGGGGCGGCTTTTTGCGCGTCACCATCGGTCTGCACTCCACCTGGCTGATAAACTCCGCCACTCATCTCTGGGGCAGCCGCCGCTTTAACACACGCGACGATTCGCGTAACAACTGGTGGGTGGCCCTTTTCACAGGCGGCGAAGGCTGGCACAACAACCACCACGCCTACCCGGTCTCGGCGCGCCATGGCCTCGCCTGGTATGAGATCGATCCCAACTACTGGGGTATCTGGCTGCTCTCCAAGGTCGGACTGGCCCGCAAAATCCACGTAGCCAAATTCGCCCCCGCGAATCCCAATCCAGTAGAAAATTGAAACTCTTGGTCGCGATAAATATGGGTGCCCCATCCTTGAGACGTTTTTGTGGCAAGGGTGGGATACCACGAACTCCCCGTGCCCCATCCATTCGTGTTCTTTGCGAATGAGTGGGATACCAAGAGGCTGGATGCCGCAGTATTTGCTCTTGCCCTTGCGACTTAAGAGTCCTCTCTATCGCTGTTAGCTGTTAGCTATTCCCTATTCCCTATTCCCTACTCCCTTGCTTCTCACCCACAGCACCGCAAAAACCGGCAACGCCATTGCAGGCTGGTAAACAGCCCAAATCCCTTCAGCGGAAATCCAAGAACCCTTCCGCCTTCTCTATGACCCGTTCGCGCCATCCTCGTTCCCCTTCGTAGGCTAGAATACAAGTTCATGGCGAGCAGCGCACAAGTCGATCTTTGGCCGGCGGAAAAGGTCGCCACGCAGGTGGCCATCGCCGAGGCTCCCAACGGAATTCACTACGCCATGTGGGGCGAGACGCGCATCTCCGACGCCGATCTCGAGCGCCTGGTCAGCGCCGTCCCGGCCACGCTCGCGCCCGCGCTACAGCATCGCGCCTATTACTTCGTCCCTCTGGCCATCGCCGACACCGACGACACCATGGTCGCCCCCGGCTACACCGTCGATCTCGGCGACCGCGCTATCTGCCATCGCAACGCCGTCTTCGGCTCCACTGAGGCCGTCTTTCTCTCCACACGCCTGGTCGAGGACCGCTTCGGACTGGCCTTTGAATTCTTCATCAACGTGGCCCACAACTTTGTCGATGCCACCGGCGTCCCCGAAAGTTTTTCCTCGCTCGCCTGGCAACAGGCCGAGGCCCAGGTCCGCGGTGAAACCAGTCAGGACGCCTGGGAGGCCCGCCGCCGCGCCCAAAACGTTCCCAATCCGGCCGTGCGCACTCCTGATCTTCGCAATCCCGACAGCCGCTCCCTCAATGGCCGCGCCGCCCCAGCGCCAGCCCAAACGCCCCCCCAAATGCAAATTGACGAGCGCGCCCGCAGTGCCTTCTTCGAGTCCGCATTCTCCGACGCCCTGGCCATCTACATGCTCTCTCTGGCCGTCGACTTCGACTATCACGATCTCCGCGAACGCGACTACCCCCTCCTCGCCGCCCCCGCTTTAGCCGAGCGCCTCCGCCACGTCGCCACTATCTTCCCCGCCAACCCCGGCTACGACTTCCAGGTCCTCTACCGCCGCAAAGGGTAAGGCCTAAGACTTCTTCTAGAATGTTACAAGGATAAACAACGATGAAAACGCGCCTTAGACACGGGATCTAAATCTGTGCTCTCTCCACAATTTTCCTCATTTCCGCTGCTATATCTGCACTTATACTTGGCCAGTCAAATACGATAGGCTTTGCATTGAGTGCCGCATGCTGAATGTCTAAGTATTTCCTAAACGTGTCTCCCCTAGCCAAACGATCATTAAGCGAGATGATATCTCGGATTCCAGTACGAATTTCTCGATCCACGATCGGTGTATCAACTGTCATCGCATCAATGTAGGAAAAGTATCGAGGCAGCTCTTTGTATGAATATGAACCTGCCGTTGTGATGCGAAATGCAGTAGCAGGCTCTTGTGAGAATTGTGGACTTTGTTCTAAAAGTTTTCTCTCAACGGCTCTCTTCAATGAAAAATCTATTTGGGTCGGGAAAAATCCGAGGGCTTGACAGAATTCCTGAACGCGACCTGCTTCTACAAATCCTTGTTGGCCCGAACTCCCGGACCTTTCTACAAATGCCAATATATTTGGCATAAGGAAGTGCTCTCTACCGTCAGGCGATGATATGTCGAATATATTTGTGATTGGACTTGCGCTAGAATCATATCGTTCAAAGTCTCCATATATTACAGATCGCATAAATTCATGAATCGGGATAGTGTAAAAACCCTGATTTTCGGCGATGCTCAAAATCTTTTCTGCATCGACATGACCGCTGCCAATGAATGTCATCAAAAAGTCGAGAGATCGTCTTGTGTTTCCCCCGCTCAGGTTATCTATAAATTCGACAAGTTGGTGACTTCTCTCAAATGACTCAATTAAGACATCCACGTAACTGAGGAGCGATCCTGATCGTACCGATAAATTTGGCCCAAGGCTTGATAGGGTGCCCGTGTCACGCAAATAATCGGATACATATTTCAATCTTAATTTAATAACAAGATCAACACGCGGTGGTGATATAGTAAATACTCTCGGCTGATAGGCAGCAAGTGATCCTTTGACACGCGAGCTGTTGAAAGTGTCCGGGCGAAGTGAAATAAAGACAGTTGCTGGCCAAGTTTCCGCAAAACTCTGACCAATAAGGAACACGCGATCCTGAAAATCGATTGGACGTTGGTCGATATTATCCAAGAAGATTACAATTTGTCGCTTCTGACCTTTAGAGATATGGGTCAGACATGCACGGAGGTGTGCGGCTCGGTCTGCGATCTTTTCGCCAAGAAATTCTAGCTCTCTTTCTTTGTAGGCTGTCGGATTACTTTGAGCGAGACTTCCATAAATACCTTTCTGAAAGCGGAGAAGATCGCCATGGTAAACACCTCGAACAAATCGATCATTTTCGATGTCAATATCATGTATCTTGTATAGCTGTGCCGAACAGATATTGAGTACGAAACCTTCGAGATTCTCGGCTAAGGCTGGTTCCTTACCAAAGTCAATATACAGCGCTAGAGCGTTGTCGAAGATGTCTTTAGCTGAGATTCGAACTAGGTGGCGAATAAATATGCTCTTCCCAACTCCAACATCACCTAATAATACAATCGCACGACGCTTCAAGCTGGCAGCTAAGATGTCTTCAGTAAAGCTCTCGGACAAACCACCCTTTGTAGTGATAGATTCAAGTGCTGGTCCTTCGAGCTCCTTTTCGAAAAGAGTCGAATATCTAGCCTGGAGTATTTGCTTACTAATCGATGCGTATTGAGAAAGAGCACCGCTAGGAGAGTAGCAGCGTTCAAGAAACGCCTGTTCGTTTTGGGGCGCTCGCGCCACATCTTCGATAAAAAGTTCCCCTAGTATTTTTAACTCGGTCTGAAATGGGTTTCGGTTCTTGAATCCAGGAAATCCAGAGATTCGAGCAGAAAGCTTCTCAGGGGGCGCCTGGAATCCTTCCTCGCTGAGGATTGAGTGTAAAGCATAGGATAGTACTGCCGGGCGCGACAAATTATCCCATAGGAGCCTGAAACTGTCCAACATCCCTTGGAGTGAGTTGAATACTAGACACTTTCCACTCATTGGCGGTACGCCATCTGGCCTGCTTGCTAGAAATGCAACCATTTGATGCCCATTGCAAATTGATCCGATGGGTATACTTCTCTCTTGGCAATACCTCATTGCCTGCCTGATTGCAGCGTCAATAGCGGGATCATCATCGGCAATAGTTGCAATTTTGCATATAGTTTTACTGAATGCTACAGGAAGTTCGAAATATATACCCTCACGCTTGGCTTCGATGAGGAATTTTCGAGGAGTTAAGAAGGAGTAGTCTGAGTATGTACCGTTGAATTGCTCCTCAGCATGGCAATCCTCCCGTCGCCAGTCAAGGCATTCGAAAAGTAATTGATCGATGAGCTGGAGCCTAGTGTCGGCTTCATTGCGCTTAAGGTCCGCATTGTGTTCCTTAGCCCAGGTTACGAGCTTCATCAACTCGGATTTGCCCTCTTCGAAGTCCATGGGGTGACTTGCCCTCCTGCGCCATTATCTTACTCCGCATTGTAGACCGGCTGCACTAAGTCACGTTTTGAAACCCGAGAGACCAAGATCCTTATGGCGCGTATGCGCCGTCTGCCGCACCGTAGGTGCCGCGCAAGCGCCGCCCGCCCGAACGCCCAGTTCCTACTCCTCCCCCGGTTCCTCTTCCAGGTTCTCCAGCGCGGCCAGCGCCTCGTCCGGCACATCCCACTGCCGCAAAATCTTGTAGATCACGCCCGTCGAAAACCCCGCCGCCACCAGCCGCCGCATAATTCGCGCCGTCTCCTTTTCGTTCACCGGCTTGCGCAGCCGCCTGCGTGCCAGATGCTCGCGCGCCAGAGCTTCCTCGTTGGTCTTCCCGTAGCGCGCTTCCAGAGTCTCCGCAATCAGATCGCCATGAACGCCCTTCTGCTGTAAATCGTTCCGCACCCGCCGCTCGCCCAGCTTCTCATTCTGCTGTCTCAGCCGCGCGTAGGTCTCGGCAAAGGCCGCATCGTCCAGGTAGCCATGCTCCTTCAGCCGCTTTATCGCCGCCGCCACCGCCGCCTCTCCCCGCTCGCCCGGCTCCGCGCGCCTCTGCATCAGCCGCCGCAGCTCGGCCTCCGAGCGCATCTGCCGCCCCAGCGCTCTCACGCCGTACTCGTACAGCCCGCCTTCATTCAAATACGCGCGCGGCTTCGACGATTTGCGGCCAAACGGCATGTCGTCCTGTCCCCTGTTCCCTATTCCCTGCCGGGGTCCCCGGCGAGCGATCTTTGCTCGCTGGGGTGGCTATTCCCTGTTCCCTATTTCGTCCACTCATCCACCCAATCGTTCACCGTCTTCCACCACAGCCGCGAATTCTGCGGCTTCAGCACCCAGTGGCCCTCATCCGGAAAGTACAGCATCTTGCTCGGCACCTTCAGACGCTGCAGCGTGGTGAACATCTGATACCCCTCGCTCACATCCAGCCGGTAATCAAGCTGCCCATGAACCACCAGCATCGGCGTCTTGAAGTTCTTCGCCGCCAGCGCCGGCGACCACTTGCGATAGGGATTCTCCGCGTCCGGCTTGCCGTAGTAATCCCACGGCCTGCCCTTGAACTCCCACTCGTTGAACCACAACTCCTCCGTCGTCCCGTAGGCCGATTCGGGCGAGAACATTCCGTCGTGGCTCACGATGCACTTGAAGCGGTCCGTGTGCCCCTCCACCCAGTTGGCCATGTATCCGCCGTAGCTCGCCCCCAGCGCGCACTCCCGCGTCTTGTCGATAAACGGATAATGCTGCTCGGCGTAGTCCAGCCCCTCCATCAAATCAGTAAACGGCTTGCCGCCCCAGTCGCCATTCACGCCATCCACAATCGCCTGCCCGTATCCCGTCGAGCCGCGCGGATTGATCATCACCACCACGTACCCGTTCGCCGCAAACAGCTCCGCATTCCAGCGATAACTCCAGTCGTCTCCCCACGCCGCCTCCGGCCCACCATCAATCAGAAACTTCACCGGATACTTCTTCTTCGCATCAAATCCCGGCGGCCGGATCAGAAAGCCTTGCAGCTTTGTCCCGTCAGTTGCGGTGAACCAGAAGTCTTCCATCTTCGGCAGGTCAAGTTGTGCGAGGAGAGAATAATTAAGATGTGTAACCGCATACGGACCGGATGCTTCGTGGTGCCATTCCGCCCCAGGCCCGCATTTCGCTGTTTTCTCGTGGCCGATAATGGGATCACATGTCGTGATTGTGCCAACGATTCGGTCAAATTCGTCGAATTGAACGGCCTCACCCGGACGATCAACAAATTGTTCCACCGCAATCAGGCTCTTAAGATCGGGAAGAACATGTATGTCACCGAGCCCTCCAGTTGTTGTGAGTTGAGTTGGAAAAGCGCCGAACTTCAATCCGGTGAGCCCTACGCCCACTCGGTAAATTGGCTCTTCCCCAGCCAAGCCGGAAGAAAAGTAAATGGCTCCGGAATCCGGCGCCCACGTGAATTCATCAACCCAACGGTCGAGATTAGGCAGCAAATCCTTGCTCGTCTTAGCCGCCCGGTCATAAATCACCAGCCGGAACTTATCGCTCTCATACCCCGCCCGCTCCTGCGACCGCCACGCCAGCCACTTCCCATCCGACGAGTAAGCAGGATTGAAATTCCCGCCTTTCGAAGTGCTCACCGCAACCGGCTTCGCCGCCGGATTGGTCAGATCGAGCGTAAAAATCTTTGCGCTCACGCTGATCGCCGGCTCCTCATCCAGGTTCTCGGTAAACGCCAGCTCCTTCCCATCCGGCGCAAAGGCGCAGCCGCACCCTCCGCCCTCCAGCGAAAACGGCGGAACGTCGTGCGGATCGTTGGGCGTCAAATCCCTCACCGCGCCCGTCCCCACCGCCGCCAAAAACAGATGCGTGCGCTTGTCTCCCGTGAAGTGGTCCCAATGCCTGTAGAGCAGGTGCGTAAAAATCTGCGCCTTCACCTTGCTGTCGGCCAGAGCTTTGTCCCGCTCCGCATTGCACTTGTCGCCCGTCGAAAATTCCGCAGCCGTGATCGCCGGACAATCCGGATAGACCGCCGATGTAAACAAAATCGAGTTCCCATCCGGCGACCAGATCGCGTCTCCCGCCTCGGTCGAGATCGTCGTCAGCTTTTTCGGGTTACTTGTCGCTCCGGTCGCCGCATCAAAATCCGCAATCCAAACCTGTTCGGATCCACCCCGCCCGCTCAAAAACAAAATCCGTTTGCCATCCGGCGCAAACTGCACTCCGCTGTCGTGCGGCTGCGCCACAGCCAGCTTCATTGGCTCACCGCCCGCAATCTCCTGCAACCATAGCTCCGGCGTCTTGGTGTTCTGCTCCAGGTCCACGGTGGTTACGCTGTAAGCCAGCCACTTCCCATCCGGCGAAACGGCAGTCTCCCCCAGCCGCTTCATCTTCATCATGTCCTCAAAGGTCATGGGCCGCTTGGCCTGAGCGTTGGCAGCAGGCTGGGCCGCACTCTGCGCGATTTGAGCAAAGGCAACCGGCGCCAGAACGAAGACCAGCGCCAGAGAGACAAAAAACGTGATTTTGCGCATAGTGTTTATCCTGTTCGCGCGGTAATAACAACATCTTCCGCACGAAACAGAAGTTTACACTGCACACCTATCCACCGGGCAGGGGGTATTTTCTTGGATCGTGTAAGTTTTAAGTGCCCCACCCTCGCCGCGTCATTGTTTTTTGCGGCTAGGGTGGGGCACTACGATGCATGCAGGCCAGGATCAAAATACACCCTTCAATCGTAAAAATATAAACGAATTAATCTTCGGCGTTCCTCCCGTAGGGAGGATATGAAAATAGCCCCGGGCCGGGGTCCCCGCGGACAGGTCTTCGTTCGTGGGGTGGCAGGGTGAAACCGGGGTTAGCGTACAAATCAATCCACAGCCGTCCCGTAGGGCCGGCGTGAATCCCTACTCGCTCAGCGCCCGCAACCGCGCCGGCATATTGTCACTGGCCAGTTCATGGCCGCACTGCGTGCAATACTGATCGCTCCCGCGCACCGTTCTGAAGCAGTGTCCGCAACTGGCGGTGAGCCGGTAGTTGCACTGCGGGCAGAAGTGGAAGTCATTCTGCACGTGCGTCGAGCAGGACGGGCAGCGCGAAACTTCCGCCTGGCGCAACAGAAAGTACAGCACCGCGCCGATGCCGCCCGGCATCACCAGGCAAATCGCAATCCAGAACCGCGCGCTCATCGCCCGCCGCGGCGCGTCCCGGCTCACGTAGCCCACCATCAAAAAATACAGCGAGGCCAGCAGCCCGCAGGACAGATTGAAGTAGATGCGAAGCCCCAGCGGCGGCTCATGATGCTGGTGTTCCGGCAAAACCCCCCATAAGTAGTACTCCATCAGCACAAAGGCCGCAATGGCCACCACAATCGACCACACCGGAATCAGGCGCGCATCTTCGTTCACCGAAATGGATTCTGGTTCTCGCATGAGCTAACCCTCTCTCTCCGAGGGCCTTTCAGTAGATCAAGCCTGGCTTGACCTCGTTTTTATGGACGGAGCAGGGAATCCGTAAGTTGCGTCCGCCTGGCGGCAAGCCGTTGTTTGTGGAATATATAACTCCGGGTCACTGGGTACCCCATCCTTCTGAGCGGAGCGCAGTGGAGTCGAAGAACCTGCTTTTTGAAATTTCTATGCGAAAGGGTGGGAATCCACGAATCCCATGGCGCGCAAGCGCCGCACGCCTGGACGGCAAGTCCCCCCCATTGCAGGTGGCCTCGAACTCCATGGCGCGCAAGCGCCGTACGCCTGGACGGCTAGTCCCTCCGCCGCAGCCAGCCGGCCAGAACCACCGAGGCCAGCATCGCCGCGCTCAGGAAGAAGATCAACAAACTCATCTGGCCCACAACGCCGGTCAGGTGCTCTTCTTCGATCAGGATGTCGGCGATCCACCAGGCCAGCGGCCCCAGCACAAAAAAAATCACCAGCGTAGCCGCCAGCGCCACAGCGCGGCACCGTTGCCGCCCGGCCTCTTGTTCCTGCATTACGCCCTGCGAAGCGCTGACTACGCGACGGGTGCGCCAGGCCACGGCGCGCTCCCGCTCCGCCTGCTTGCCGGCCAGAGCCGAAACCAACTCGCGCTCCGTACTGGCGCCCTCAACTGGCTTCATACCGCCCTCAAAGCCTCGCCCATCACAGGTGGCCGCAGCGAAGGTGCTGCGGCGAAGGCGCCTCTGGCCCCACAGCAGGTGGCCAGCTTGGGCTTGATTGCAACCAATCCGCGATATAGTCTTGATTTCACTGTAGATAGCGGCGCCCTCGTCACCTTGGCAATCTCCTCCAGTGACAGCTCCTCGTAGAACCTGAGCACCAGCACCTCGCGGTAGATCGCGTCCAATCCCAGCAGCGCCGCCGCCAGCCGCTCACGGTCTTCCAGGTTGACAAAGCGGTCAAATGGCGTCTGCTTATCATCGGCTACCTCGAAGGTCATGGGCCGGTCATCCTCGCTGTCACCATTAAACAGCTCATCCAGGCTGGCCATCGTCTTCTTGCGCTTCTGGTCGATCACCAGGTTGCGCGCAATGGTAAACAGCCAGGTGTCGAACCTCGCCTTGCCGTTGTACTGCGCCCCCCGCACCAGAACCCGCATCCACACCTCCTGGAAGTGGTCCTCGGCCTGCTCGCGATTCCCGGTCAAATAGAGCAGATAGCGCATCAGCCGATGCTGATAGCGAACAATCAGCTCATCCAGCAGCCCGGCATCCTGGCGCTTCAGCCCCGCCGATACGGCAAGGCTCTCCTGCCGCACCTGCTCGTTTGCAATGCTGGAGGAACTCGAAGCGAAAAATGGGCGAATAGACGCGGCTGTACTCATCTCATTCAATTAGACGACAAAATTCATTCGGAAGTCGCTTAAATGCTGCTTTTAGCCAGAATATCAGCCCCACTGTGGTAACTTGAGCTGGCTACGCGGCCCATACAAGATTATAGGGAGTCGATTCAGAGATCGAATATGCCCTTTACAGAGCTGCCGCGATACCTCGTGACGCTAGTTCCGCGTCCATGGTTGTCGTCTGCTCTTACTTCTTAAGAAACTCAACGACCTTCGTGTCAACGGCAGCAGCTTCGGATCCCAACGTCATGTGACTCCAGGCTGGCGACTCCCATAGCTCGGATCCAGCAATATTCGCATGGGAATACTCCGCTACCGCAAATGGGACCGCCGCATCAGCCCGGCTGTGTACAATCAGAGTTGGCGCTTTAATCGCGTTCAGTGCCGCATCCTCCGTGGTATGATCCATATCGTTGGAAGCCGCATGACCCCAGGAAGCTCCCCACCGAAGATAGAAGTTGCATATCCCGTCAATATCTGCCTTGCTCATCCGTTTCACCGCCTCATCCGGATCATGCGATCCGAAGATACTCATCGTGGTACGCGCTAGGGATTTTGGCGCCGTCCTCGCAAGGATTTTCAACATGTATCTCAGGTAGCCATATTGCGACTCGTAGAACTTTTTCCGGGTTTCAAAGCCCTTTGGATCTGCATCCTTCATGTACTTCGAGATGGCCTCTTCCAGGACCAATTTGCGGACCCGCTCAGGATGCCGTGCTGCCAGATAGATCGCTGTCGGCCCTCCGGCGGATTCCGCAATCACGTCTGCGTTCGAAACGCCCAATCTGTCCATGAGAGCGGCCATCGCATCCGCAGCTTCTGGCGCGGTCCTTCCTGCCGATAACGGAGTTTTCCCATAGCCTGGCCGGGAGGGTGTGAGGATCGAAAAACCTGCCGCCAACAAGGCTTCATTTCCGCCGGAGGATTCGCAGTCATCCATCGAGCCAGTAAGTCTTAGGACTACTGGACCTTGCCCCAGCTGTGTATATTCAATCGGACCTGCCTTGGTCTGTGCGACTTTCCTTGGGTACTTGTCTGCGACAGGCCACGCGGCGCACACAAAGAGCACTATGAGCATGGCGGCAATGGCCCCTATTATTGTTACCAAAACCTTAGTAAAAAATCGGCGCATGAAATCTCCTCGCGAAACTGCCTCGCTCGAAGCCTCGGCGGACTCTTCGTGGCTCGCTTCTTGACGGAGCACCTTCGCTGTTTGGACCTATGGAACGGGCGCGACAACTCCATCATGTTCTGCTTACGTAAAGAAATGTGCCAAAGTTCCAACAGAATGCGAGTTGTCTGAATGTGGCGTCACAAATTGTCAGCCAAGCAGAAAATGACACAAAGGCCGGTGGGAGTATTTCCCCCTAAGGGGAAGTTGTATTGGAGGCTGTGTTGTCAAAGCGTCCGAATATTAAACTGATAGCATTCCAGCGTCAGTTGGGTTTCATATTGCTGGTAACGCTGATTTAGGATACGAGCAGTTGCAGGAAGCTATGTGGGTGGAACCGGCTAGCCGATGGGGCCGGAGCCTCGTTTCGCCACGCACAACGCATCCTCCACCGCCTTTGCCGCGCGCCGTTCCCTCGCTTCAACGGTCTGATAGTTGAAAATGCCCATCAGATGGCTGCGCCGCTGACCCGGCGTCATCGCCTCCCATCCCTTGCGCGCCAGCGGCTGCCGTTGAAAGGCCGCCAGCAAAATCGGCGGCGTCTCCGTCTCGCCCTCTAAAGTCAGCAGCAGCCGCTCCGCCAGCCGTCCCGCGCGTTTTTCACGCTCTTCCCTGCTCCTTGGCTCCGTAATCCACTCGCCTATCTCCTTGCGCATCGAGTAGCTCAGCCCCGCAAACCACTTCGGTAGCCGCCGGTCGCCCTTCAGCGCCCTCGTCAACTCCAGTGGCGTCTCCGCCACACGCTCCTCAAAATCCGGCTCCAGCCGAATCCACGCTCGCTCGCCGATGGCCACCCCTGCCCCCGCCTGCATCTTTTTGTTCACCAGCAGAATGTGCCCTTTCCTGCGCGAATCAGGAAACAGCGAGGTGCGAAAGGCAAATTTATCGGTTTTACTCTTCAAAGATAAAATCTCTCCGCGCACCCGCAACCCCTTGCGCTTCGGCCACGCCTTGATGGGATCAAACGGAACGCGCGCAATCACCCACTTGAGCCGCGTCCCATCCGGCTCCAGCAAGGCGGTAAAGGTTTTTGCGATAGATGAACTCATAAGCTTCAGTTCGCAGTCAAACTCAAGCGAATTAACTCCCTGCCCGCCGCCGGGCGTGCTCTGCTATTGCGCCGGACTCTCCTTCTCTTCCACCTGCTCGCTCCACTGCCTTCCGCACGATTCGCATCGCCACGCATTGACTGGATCGGCGCTTTCCAGCACTGGGTCCTCGGCGCCGCAGCTCGGGCACATCGGCGGCACGTAATCCTCGACGGGCAACTTGGATTGCTCCACAATCTCCGCCGGAATCGGCTTGGAAAAAATCTCGCGTGCTTTCTCAAGCTGATCGGCGGCAACCAAAATCCGTTGATTGCCGATGTCGGGCACATCGTAGTAGCCCGGGCGATCAATCCAGCTCTCAATTCCCGACTGCCGCAACACTTCTTGAATCTGCCGCACCTTTTCCGGGTCCTCGCACTCGCATAGCGGCAGCTTCCAGGTGTACTCAACCGGCTGTTCGCCTTCCTCGGCTGCCGCCTCGCCCGACGCCGCATCGTCGCTAGTACCCCACTTCGACACGCCAAAACTCCCCGCTTGATTTGGCTCCGTACTCGGCTTGCGAGCGTCATCTAGCCCGCGCTTCCTCAGTTCGTCGCGGAGAACCTGTTGCGCCACCTCGGTCAGGTCGGCCTTGTCGGCAGCCAGCTCCTCCAATTCACCGTCGCCCATCTCTCTGTAGAGTTGGGTGAGCCTCTGCCACTCCGCGATTGGGTCTGCCTGCATGGGCAACAGTATAACGGCCCCGCGCCGTCCATCTTCTACACTAACGACTATGGATGTTCTTTACGGCTTGCATCCGGTCGAGGAAGCCCTCAAGGCCGGACGCCGGCGTTTTGACCACGTTCTGGTGGCCCGCGAGCGCCACGACCAGCGCCTGGAGAGTCTTGTTGCCCTCTGTCGCCAGGCCGGCGTGCGCGTCCGCCAGGAATCCCGCGAGCAATTGACCCAACTCGCCCAGACTTCCGCTCACCAGGGCGTTGTGGCTCTCGTTCGCCCCCAGGATTTCCTATCTATTGAGGATCTTTTTGAGCCGGCGCACAGCGGAGCTGCCCGCCTTCTTCTGGCTCTCGATGGCGTTGAAGACCCGCAAAACCTGGGCGCCCTTCTGCGCGTGGCCGACGGAGCCGGAGTGGACGGCGTCGTGCTCACCGAGCGCCGTGCCGCCCCTCTAAGTCCCGCCGCCGTCAAAGCCAGCGCCGGCGCCGCCGAGCACCTGCGCATCGCCCGCATCGTCAATCTCGTCCGCGCCCTCGAAGACCTCAAAAAACAGAATATTTGGGTCATCGGACTCGACGAACGCGGCATATCCGACTATGACCAATTCGACCTCACCGGCAACTGCGTCCTCGTCCTCGGCCGCGAGGGCGCCGGCCTCCACGACCTCGTCCGCCGCACCTGCGACCACCTGCTCCGCATTCCCATGAGCGGCGGCGTCAGCTCCCTCAACGTCTCCACCGCCGCCGCGGTCGTCCTCTTTGAAGTCTCTCGTCAGCGCCGCAACGCTGCTCGCCGCGTCCAAGAAGTTGTCGCTCCCACCGCGGGTCGTCAATCAAAGAAACAGAAAGGCCTGGGTTCATGAAATTCTTTCTTCCCCGCATCGCAGCAATCGCCGCATTCTGCCTCGCTACCCTCACCTGTCCCGCCCAAACCACCCCGCCCGCCAAAAAACCAGTCGCCTCCCAACCCGCCCAGCTCCACAAGAGCCAGGTTATCTTCTCCCGCTCCACCAACGAGACCGGCCAGACCACTACCAAGTTCAGCTCTCCCGTTGAGCAGCCGCCATCCCAAACGGTCGAAGAATCATCGGCGGATAACCCCGACCGCCAAGCCGTTACCTTTACTTCCCTCGACCTCGACGTCCATCTTCTCCCTGCCGCCCAGCATATCGCCGTCCGTGCCCTGCTCACCATCCGCAACGACGGCCAGACGCCACTTACCCGCATTCCTCTCCAAATCTCCTCCTCGCTCAACTGGGAGATCATTCGCGTCAACACCCCCGGCGGCCAGGCTCACGACATCCCCCTCCACGTCGCCACCATCAATTCCGACGCCGACCACACCGGCCAGTTGCATGAAGCCGTCATCCCCCTCGCCGCCCCGCTCCCGCCCGGCCAAACTCTCTCGCTCGACGTCACCTACTCCGGCCAGATCGCACTCTCCGCCCGCCGCCTGCAATCCATCGGCGCGCCTGACAATCTCGCCCTCCACTCCGATTGGGACCAGATCAGTCTCCCCTTCACCGGCCTGCGCGGCTTTGGCAACGTCGTTTGGTACCCCGTCTCCAGCGTCCCCGTCCTGCTCGGCGACGGCGCTCGCCTCTTCGACGAGATCGGCGCCCACAAGCTCCGCCTCAGTGGCGCGCGCTTCCGTCTGCGCCTCACCGTCGAATTCCCCCATGGCCAGGCCCCCACCGTAGCCCTCATCAACGGCCACTCCGTCCCGCTCGCCATCACCGAACCTTCCAACTCTCTTGACCAGACCCAGGAGGTCGCCAGCGTTGCCACCGCCGACTCCGGCCTCACCACCCTCGGCTTCGAAACCCCCAGCCTCTTTGTCGCCAACCGCATTTCCCATCCCGGCCCCAACCTCACCGCATGGACCCTCCCCGAGGACAACGTCTCCGTCGAATTCTGGACCACCGCCGCCACGGCCGTCTCGCCCTTTCTCAAAAGATGGCTCGGTCCGCAGCCACGCTCCCAACTCACCCTCCTCGACTTGCCCGACCCCGACGACGCCCCCTTCGAAACTGGCGCTCTCTTAGCCGCGCCCCTCCGCGAGCCCGGCCCAGGGGCCAAACCCGGCGCGTTGGACAGCGTCATGGTCCACGCCCTCACCCATGCCTGGATTAGCTTTCCAAATTCGCCTACATCGCCCGCTTCGCCCAACTCGCCCCAGCCGCCCCCCGCCTGGCTCAACGAGGGCGTAGCCCACTTCATGGGCACACTATGGGAAGAAAAGCAGCATGGGCGCGACTCTGCCCTGCGCATGTTGGAGGCCGACCGCGCCGCACTCGCCCTGGCCGAGCCCGCCAGCCCCGGCATCAGCCCCGGCCAGCCCCTGGCTCAAGCCATCTCGCCCGTCTACTACCGCACTAAAGCGGCTTATGTTCTCTGGATGCTTCGCGACCTCGTCGGCGACCCCGCGCTCTCCGCCGCCCTCCGCGCCTACTATCCGGCTGCGGACGGCCCTACTGCGAATTCACAAGCTGCGGAAAAACAAAGTCTTGTATCAGGGCACGACTTCAGTCGTGCCGATAATGCCGCAAATAAAACCAGGGCATTAGCCCCTGAGGGTAGTTCATTCGGAAATTCGTCTGCCCTTTCCTCTGCATCCGCCCGCAGTCCCTTCGAAAAACTCCTTGAAGCCTCCGGCTCCCACCCCGACCTCTTCTGGTTCTTTGCCGACTGGGTCGATGCCGATAAGGGCCTGCCAGACCTCGCCATTGAAGGTGTTTTCTCCACCTCCGCCGATGCTGGCAACTGGCTGGTCGCCGTCAATATTGCCAATGCCGGCTATGCCGCCGCCGTAGTCCCAGTCACCGTCCACTCCGGCTTCGGCGACAATGCACGCTCCGTCACCCGGCGCGTCCATGTCCCCGCCCACGACAAAATCACCGTGCGCATTCTCGTTCAGGGCAAGCCCGCCGAAGTCCAGGTCAACGACGGCGCCGTCCCCGAAACCCAGGCCAGCGTCCACATCTCCAAATTCGAAGACCCCGCTCAAGCCCCGCCCGGCTCCAGTCAATCCAACCCGCCGCAGCGGTAAGCGGGTATTCCACGTTTGACCATCCCAAAAATGAATGTGTGCCCCATCCATCGCGCACTTTGCGATTCGGGGTCCCCAACGATAGGTCTTCGTCGTTGGGGTGATGAGATGGGTGGGATATTGGTTTTGTGTCAGGGCACGGCTTAACCGCTTGCGGAAAAACTCATTCTGAAGCGAGAAGCGTCAGGGCACGGCTGGTAGGTCAGGGTTTTAACCCTGACTGCCGCAAATACCACAAAATGTATGTGGGCTGGCAGGGATGGGTTTCAACCCATCCATTTATCCCCTGAGGGAAGTTTATTTCGGAGGGAGGCGGGGATTTCAACCCCCGCATAAATGCCAATAAAATCATCGCGGGCTTTAGCCTCGGAGGGATAGTCGTCGATTCGGAAATGACTGTATTCCTAGATAGAAAGGTGTTTCAGGGGACTTATGGTTAGAAGCGAGATGTCATCCATTACAAATCGACAGAGAATTCATAACCAATTAAAGCCTGTTCTGGTCACTGTCTTCGAGTAAGGCGGTCGTGCTCGCCAAGCAAGTATTCGATATAGCTTCGTATGAGATTGCAGTAGAGGCGTGCCTCGTTTCGATTGAGCTGAATCTCATCGCTCAAGTTCATCCCGTGGCGAATCTGACCGCCTCCAGGAGCGGATAAATATCCATACATTGTATCCATCCATCGGATTGCATGTGGGAGAACACCCCCGGTTTGAAGGCGGCGCAAGTCGCCAGCGATTGTGTTGAAGTAAACACCGTTTATTTGTCCAGTAGGTAAAGCTAGTCCGCTGAAGACGGTGGTTACGCTATCTAGTAGCCATAGCGATTCCATGACGGCAGCGCGATCATCTCCCCGCTCAAGATGCTCAGTCGCCCTGTCCAGAGAAGTTCGTATTACGTCGTGGGCTCTCTCTTCCATCGTCGCAGTCGGAATAATTATTTCAACTAGCGGTGGCAGTTCACCAAGCATTTCAAGCACGGGTGGGTTTAGGCGATAGCCAACTCCGTGAGCTCTCAAAATGCGGTTTACGGATTCTATGACAGGTGGGATCAGTGCCGGGTTCCGAACCATCAGCTCCGCCCAACTATCGTGAAACGCTTCAATGAACAGAGGCGCGTTACGCGCTGCATTCTGCATATAATCCAAGCCATCTTGCTCAGCAAATCCAGCGTTACTGCTCGGCCAAAACTCTCGGCCAGCTGGTGCGCTGAATCGCCTCTTAAAGTGTTCCCAAACACTCTTGCGAGAGGGATCGATTGCAATGGCACGAATCAATCGAGCAAACTCTTCTACGGCCTCACCAGGAATGGCCCCATGATGGAACTCATCGTCGGTTGGAGGATTCAAGCGCCACTGAGGATTGAAATTGAGCATTGCAGTCACCTGTAAATGATCTTACTTTGTTGTTATCGACGGCAGTATTTCGAGATCAGTCCCTGCAAGTCGGCTTATCGGAATATTGCTTTTGCCTCCGAATTGATCTATCAAATCTCTGTTTCTGGCGTTATGGCATCAGATTGCTGGTTTATGTGTTGCAACTGTTTAATCCCAAAATTTCGCTTGAAGAAGAAGTTTGATATCTTGCTCACGTCCTCGATAAACCGCTCTAGTCCTTCGATGGTAAAGATGTCTTTCCCCTTGTAGACCGGTTTAGATGAGCGAAGATTTTCAGGAAAAAATGCATGGGCCAAGCCATTGCGCAAGGCGTTGATCGCTTCGATGTCGGCGGCAATGGTTTTAGGGACTCGGTAAGTTGCTTTCACCAGTCTCAGCTTTTCCGTGATGCTCAGTATTTCCAGAATGTAGTAGTTGAAATTCTTGAATTTTTTCGTTTTCCATAGTTTGATGAATCCCCGTTTTTTCCCAAAGAAGTAATGGCAAATCGCCACCCCAAGTATTTCGTCGATAAATGTGTAATCTGTAATGACCTGGCTGCGAACGATTTGATTCTTCATTAATTGCAGTCGCGCTGTTCGCTCTTCTTTATCGTAATCGAGAATGTTTTCGTAATCGACGTGTGAGAGTTCCGCAATTGCTGTGACTTCAGCTAGTAATCTCTTCTGCAATTTTGTGAGCCTGCTTTTCTCCTGTTTGGACATTTCAGATCCCCGCTTTCTATATTGTCCCCCGACTATCATAGAGCCGGTCGTGCGTGAATAGGAATGATTCGTTGCTGGCTGCGCATATTCAAGCGTGCGCGGGTGGCCCATTTTTCCGCCGGGTGCCCCATCTTTTCACGTTATATGCGGAAAGGGTGGGAATCGATAAACTCCATGGCGCGCAAGCGCCGTCTGCCTGAACGGCTAGTTCCCTGCCACAATCCGGTCGAGGTTCTTCAAAGGATCGGGCCACGGCGCCTGCATCCCCATCAACCGCACGCACACAATCGACTGCCCCATGTGTTCGTGTGATGGGTCAGTCCCCCACCGCAGGTGGCCAGACACTAAATCTTGTTCCACTGCTTTACTATTTTCACTTTTTCACTGTTTCACTATTTCACTAGTATATTTTCAAAACCTTGCAGTTAATTAAGTAGTAAACTCGTAATTAAACTCAACAGAATGAATATGTTCCACGTGGAACATTTCCGCGGATTATATTCCCAATTCCCTAGCCTTACTCGCCCTTCTTCTCGTTCCGCGCCTTCACCTTGAACCAGATCGGCGTCCCCTTGAATCCGAATGCCTCGCGGATCTGATTCTCCAGAAACCGCTCGAAGCTGAAGTGCAGCTTGATCTCCCGGTCGGTGAAGAGCACAAAGGTCGGCGGAGCCACGGCGGCCTGCGTCATGTAGAAGATACGAACGCGTTTAGCCATCGGAACCGGCGCTCTCTGGAAGTCGATCTTCTCCAGGAACCGGTTCATCTGCCCGGTCGAAACCCGCTTGCGCCGCTCCGCGGCCACGGCCACAACCTCGTGCAGTACGCGCAGCATTCTGGGAGCTTCAGGACCTGTGCCTTCCAGCGCGGAGAGGAAAATTACCGGCGCGTAATTCAAATATTTCAGCACCCTGCGCAACTGAGTTTCAAAAACCTCCCGATCCGACGGAGGCTTCCCGTCCGTCCTTCCCGTGGTCACTAAGTCCCATTTATTCACCACGATAATCACGCTGCGCCCGCTCTCGTGGGCATAGCCGCCGATGGTGGCGTCGGCCCCCGTAACGCCGTCAGTCGCGTCCAGCACCAGCAGCGCCACATCCGCGGCTTCCAAATGCCGTCGCGCCATTACCACGCTCATCTTCTCCGCCATCAGGTGCGTTTTCCCCTTGCGCCGTATGCCCGCCGTATCGACAAAACGCAACTGGCTGCCCTCAAAGTCAATCACCTCGTCCACCGCGTCGCGGGTCGTGCCGGCGATGGGCGAAACAATCGCCCTGCTCGTCCCGGTTAAAGCATTGAGCAGAGTAGACTTGCCCACATTCGGCCGCCCGATGATAGCCACCGAGGTTTCGTGCTGCTCAAACTCCCCGTGGGTACGATGGAGGGACTGCGCGTCCGGCGAGGACTTCGCGTCCTGCGAAACTTCTTCAGCCTTGTCGCTAGCTTTGGTCTCTGCGTCGGCCAGGATATCTTCCTTAGCCAACACAGCCTGCGGCGGCGCGGGAATCGCCTCAGCAATGGCTTCCAGCAGGTCGCCAATGCCCAAACCATGCTCAGAGCTGATAGAAAACACGTTGCGGATGCCCAACTGGCGGAAGTTCTCCGCAATCTGGGAGATAGCCTCGCCCTCAACCTTGTTCACCGCCAGAAACAAGGGCTTGCCGCCGCGAATCAGCATCCGCGCCAGGTCGTAATCCGGGCTGGCCAGCTCGGTGCGCGCATCCACCACCATCACTAACGCGTCGGCCTCTTCCAGGGCCACCTGTGCCTGGGCATAAATCTCCGTGGGAATCACTTCCGCGTCGTCCGGCACCATGCCACCGGTGTCCACCAACCGAAATTGCCGTCCCATCCACTCAAATTCCCCGTAAATCCGGTCGCGTGTGATCCCCGGCTCGTCGCCCACAATCGAGCGGCGGCTGCCTGTGAGCCGGTTGAAGAGCGTGGATTTGCCCACGTTGGGGCGGCCTACAATGGCCACCAGCGGAAGCGCGCCCGCGCGCGACTTGGCCGGCATGACCGATTTGTGATACTTCGACAAGACTTGTCTCCGATCGCCGTGCAACCCTTGCATGGACCAAACGGCATCTTACACTCCTCAAAGTGTAGTCCACCTGACAAAGTCAACTAGAGGAGCCGTTAGCGGCGAATATGAAATGTGTGTTTTCTTATATTTATGCCATAACTCCGGCTCCGCGATTGCCCTCCCGACTCACAGGAGGGAGCGATGCATATCCACGGAAACTCCATGGCCGTCAACGCGGCCAACTTTTACTCCGCCACACAGGAAGAGCGGGCGGCGGCGGCGCAACGGGCCGCCAATGTCCGCAAAAAGCTGATCAGGAGCGCATCGGAGATTGAGGGCGCGGCAAGCCCTGAAGAAACTCTCCTAATCGGCCAATGGATGGACTCGCGGCACAGCCAGGTCGAGAGCGGGGAGCAGGATTTTGATAACGTCTCCGGCAAAGTCCCCGACTTTGGATGAAGCGCAGACAACGACCTGTTGAAACTTCACGGCTAATACCTTACCCTTCAAGAGCTTCAAATGCGACGCCTTTGCGGTGGACGGGCGGAAGCTGCCCGCTGGAATCCCAAGTGCGGTATTCTGGTAATGCGCGCCCGTAGCTCAGCTGGATAGAGCGAACGCCTCCGGAGCGTTAGGTCGGGAGTTCGAATCTCTCCGGGCGCACCATACTTAACGCTTTGCCCTTGTTTTTGATTCACATTCATCTTCTCTTTTTAGGCGAGATGAGGGACTATGTCAGAATGGAATACCGCTTACAAACAACCCCGAAAAGCGATTTACCTGGCCGGGAGGATTGACAGCGCGCGGAAGTCGCCCGTAAACAATTAAACTGAAAAGGGGCTGGCGAAAAGCTACTCGCGCGGCCCGGATAAGGCACAAATGCAGCTCAGCTTCGATTTTTATGCCCATCAGATTGCATTTATTGAACGGATTATCTGGACGCTGACCTTTGCCGCGCAACTGGTTTTGCTGGTGGTCCTGATGGGCCGCGACCGGGCGCGGCGCTATCCATGGTTTACCACCGGAATCGTGCTGCTTGCCCTGCGGCTGATGGCAGAAGTTTTACTGTCCGGCCGGATGGCGAAGCTGCCTTACAGCGTGATCACTCTTACGCTGGCCGACCTGTCGGTGATTGTGGGCCTGCTGGTGGTGGTAGAGATGGCGCGGCGGGCCTTTGCCGGAATTCAACACTCCGTTTTCATAGTGAACACTATGGGAGTACTGGCGATGGCCGGAGGGTTGCTCCTCTTTATGGGGCCGTGGCCGGAGCGGAAGCAAATGGCGACCTGGGATCCGATGATGGTAAAGCTCGTCCTGATGCAGCTTGCAGCGCAGAAGGGCGAGCTGCTGGTTGCCTTGCTGACTGTGGGGCTGGGGCTGCTGGTGTTTCTGTTTGGCCGCCGCTTCAAGGCCGGCTGGCGGAGCCACACGCAGAGCATCGTGATCGGGCTTTTTGCCGTGGCAGTCTCTCTGCTGGCGTTGGAGGTAGTGGTTCTCCGGACGTTTCATTACACCCAGGCCGAATCGGCAAGCGTGATGCGCCTGCGGTTAAGTTTTGCCTTTGCCCGTGAGTTGATGTACCTGGCCGCGTCGGTGTGGTGGATTGCGTGGCTGTGGCTGGATGAGCCGGGAGCAGCCCAGCCGGAGCCGAGCGCCGAGTAATACCAAGGCTCTGTTTGTGATATAAAGTGCTTGTCCGCGCGAATAGGGGTTGAACCATGCGCGCGGAACACCGCATAGAGGTTTGCTCGCAATGCTCGACGTTCATCTGCCGCATAAAGGAATCAAAGGATTTTCAGAGTTCCTGATTCATCTGTTCACAATCACCGTGGGCCTGCTGATCGCGGTGCAGATTGAGAGCTGCGTGGAGTGGCGCCATCACCTGCATTTAGCCGAGGAAGCGCGGGAGGCGCTCAGGGCGGAAATTGAGCACAACCTGACGGGATTGAAGGCCGCGCAGCCGGGACTGAAGGCATGGCGGGAGCAGATCGACGCCGATTTCGAGGTGATGCAACGCATCCAGGAGCACCCCAATGACCTCAAGGCGCAACACACTAAACTGGCTGTCCACTTCAGTTACATAAGCTTGCCGGATACAGCATGGAGGACCGCTCAATCGACCGGCGCACTGGCATATATGCCCTATGAAGAAGCTGAACAATACTCCAGCATCTACCAGACACAGGCGGCGCTGCTGGCCTTGCAGAGCAAGCCTGCGGAAGATGTCGCCGGAATCATCGGCCTGGTCGCCCGATACAACTTTCATTCCGGCCCTAACAGCAGGCTCACCGCGGAGCAGGCTGGCGCCCTGGCGGAGAGATTCGGCCAGATGCGCATGCACCTGTTGGATGGAGACCTAATGTTGCAAGAGAGCCTTGAGATGAGTCAGGCATTCCTGGAGAACCGCAAGCCCAACCGGAACTTCACAGAGCAACTGCAGTAAGGCGCGGAGGCCTGATCCCTGATCGCTAAATGTGGCAACTTGCCTGACCGCGCTTTTCCAGGTAGCGCTGGTGGTACTCCTCGGCGCGCCAGAAGGTTTGCGCGGGTTCGACCTGGGTGACGATGCGCTTGGGCATGAAGCGGCCTTCGGCGGTGAGCTGCTCGATCTTGGCGCGGGCCTGTGCCTCCTGCTCTGGCGAGTGGAAGAAGATCACCGAGCGGTACTGCGTGCCCCAGTCCGGCCCCTGGCGGTTGAGGGTGGTGGGATCGTGGAGGGCAAAAAAGGCGTCGAGTAGCTGCTCGTAGCTGATTCGCGCGGGGTCGAAGTCCAATTCGACCACTTCGGCGTGACCGGTTTTGTCGGTGCAGACATCCTTGTAGCTGGGCCGGGCCAGAGAGCCGCCTTCATAACCGGCGGCCGTGGCCGTAACGCCGGGAATGGCCGCAAAAGCCGCCTCAACTCCCCAGAAACATCCGGCGCCGAAGGATGCTTTTTCTTGTTTCATGGTTGTTTAGATGACTGGCGGGAGCTCCTGGTAACAGTTTATTCCAGTGGCGCATCGACCCGTCACGGCATGGCGCAAAAAAGCCGAGTTAGTTCTCAGAAAAACCCGATTATTCTTCGAGCGCGGAGAGTAAAAACGCCGGCAGGAGTTGCGTCTTTGCAACTTGAAAGAGTTTCCTCTCCCAATTTGGTTCTGCGCAACCAGACGATTCGCTCTCAGAGCATGATTTGTGACTGTAAATTACACATAATACAACTGATACGAAAACAGGGAAGACTTTAAGCGAAGATGATCCGGCAGGTTTCCCGGCAGACTTGGCAATGCCTTTACTTCCCGTTCGTAAGTTGACGGACGTATCGACCGTTGCTAGTCTACACTTTAGTTACTTAGGCCTGCTGATAAGGCGGGTCATGACGCGCAACTCGAATGCGGTTTATTCATTCCGTAAGCAATCCAGCCGCTAAGCAACCGTCACTTTTTGGCGGGGATGGTCCGTGGACAACGACCCCATCTAAGTGAGCATAGCGAAGCTTTGCTCAAGAGCGGCGTAGGATGCAACTTCATCATTAGTTTTGCGCGGCTATGCTGCGCCCGTTGTCGCATGCAAGTAGTATTTAACCATATTTCATGATAAGCCAGCTGAGGATCGGAGAAGAGGAATCCACTTGACTGAAGAGAATGAAACTCAAACCGGCCGCCCGGGTGACAGGCTCGCCGGAAGCGACGGTTTCTTCGATCCTGAGGACCAGGTGTCTCTCAGAGAACTCGCGCTGATTCCATGGAAGCGGAAAGCGGTTGTGGGAGCTTGCACTGCTTTTTGCGTGGGGGTGGCGATTTTAATTTGCATATTTATGCATCCGAAATACAGAGCCACCGCCACCATCGAGCTCAATGAGGAAAAAAGCAGTGGGGCCGATATGTTATCCAGCTTTGCCTCGCTGAGTTGGGACGACACGGATGAACTGAAGACAAGGATCGAGACCGAAACAGCAGTCATCCAAAGCGATTCGATCGCTCTGGCCGTGATGGATAAGGTGGGAATGCTTCGGCTTGCGAATTCTGACCGTTACAGCAAGGAGGAGGCCGAGCGACGGGAAGGCATGGTTGGCAATTTCAAGGCTCATTTACAGGTTAAAGAAGTAGGAGATTCACGTCTTGTTACCATTACTTATACAGACAGGGATCCTGTTCAGGCCGCGAAGATTGCGAACCAGGTCGTAGCAGAGTACAAGTCTTATCTCCTTAGCTCGAACTTCAGTTCATCGAAAGAGGTGTCGCAATGGCTTTCCGCCCAGTTGGGTGATCTATCCGACCAGGTTGCCAAAACCCAACAGGCTGTCGCGGAATTCGAGCGGTCTCATAATCTATCCGCCGCGATGCTGGGCCTGTCTACACTCGGAGGCGGGTCAGGATCTCCACCTGGCGGCAGCGGAGGCGGCGGCTCGGTGAACATACCGGAGCTGGAGCGCCTCTCGGTATTGAACAATGAAGTAACACAGGCAGAAGCCGTGCGCCTTGGACGCGAGGCGATCTACCGCCTTACGGCAACGGAGAATCCAGATTTGGTCTCCTCGCTCGGTTCCAGTTCTCTTCCTGGCATTTCCGACTCGACAGTACTCTCCCAGGGCAGCGGCCTGGAGACTCTCAACATGCTGCGGGCGCAGGAGGCAACGCTACGGTTATCGTATGCCGACGCAGAAACCAAGTATGGACGCAAGAATCCTCATCTGGCTGAGATCGCCAATCAGTTGAAGTCGATACACGACCAGATGCAAACCGAGATAGGCAAGATCAAACAGCGGGCAAAGAACGATCTTATCCTCGCACAGGAGAATGAGAAGGCGCTGCGTTCCGCCTTTGATGCACAAAAACAGGTAACCAGCAAGATGAACGACGACGTCGTGCAGTTGGGAGTACTTATGGCGCAGGCCCGCTCCAGCCGCGATCTATACGACGTCCTCTACGCCAAGCTGCAGGAAGCTAACATCGACGCGGGCAACAGCGCGACGAATGTGACCGTCGCCGATCCCGCGCGCCCTCCGGGCCGGCCCTGGATGCCGCAGCCTTTTTTATTTATTACTATCGGTTTTTTGGGCGGTCTAATTCTGGGCGTCGGCATGGCCTATCTGCTGGAAAGCCAGGATGATACTCTCGCGGACAGCTTCCAGGTGGAAACGCTGACGAACCTGCCGGTTCTGGGCATGATTCCCTTTCACCGCATGGAGACAAAACCGCGCGAAGGCGCCCTGGCCGCGGAATCGAGTTCTTTCCTGGTAGCTCCGGAAAGCGCCACGGCCGAAGCGTTCCGCAGTTTACGATCGGGACTGACCCTCTCTGGCGTGGGGCATAAACTGAGGGTTCTTTCCATCACCAGCGCTCTGCCCGGAGAAGGCAAGTCTTATACCGTCTACAACCTGGGACTCGCTTTTGCCGCTACCGGCATGAAGGTTCTCATCCTCGACGCCGATCTTCGCCGTCCCTACCAGCATGCCCTTTTTCGCGCGGCGCGGGAAGATGGGTTGTCGGATGTACTTGTTGGCCTGAAGCCTTTTGACGATGCTCTGATAACCCATCCCGTGGTACCGAATCTGACCCTGATGCCCGCCGGCCGTCAATCCCCGCTGGCGGCGGAACTGCTGGGATCGGGTGAGATCGGAAAGGTTTTTGAAGCCGCCAGAAAACGATTTGATCTTGTGCTGGTGGACAACCCGCCCTCCCTGGCGGTCGCCGACGCTATTATCGTAGGGACTTACTGCGATGGAACCATCGGCGTGCTGCGCGCAGGTCGAACTTCTCGAAAGGCGTTGCAGCGTTTTGTCCAGACTCTTGGCCGGAACCGCATTCATCTTCTCGGTCTGGTGATTGAAGCGGTGGATATGTCCGCAACTGAATATCGGAGCGTGTATGGCTACAACGTGCAGAGTTATTATGGCAACGCGTAGGATTGCTTTCAGCCTCGGCCTGCTGCTCCTGCCCGGTGTTTTTATGCAGTTGGGACTGATGGCTGTGCGAGGAAATGCCCAGGCTGCGGGGAGCAGCAGTTTAAGCTCTCAGTTGCAATCCCCCGGAGCAAGCTCGGCGGCTTCTTCTTCCAGCAGGGCTGGAACCACATCTCCAGGCGGTGCGCCAGTCATCGTGCCCAAAGACATCTCCGAACTGCGCATCGAACCCGGAGATTTGCTGAGCGTCAATGTCTATGACAATCCCGAGTTGTCCAGTGCATACCGCGTGGACCTTGCGGGAGACCTGACGCTTCCTCTGTGCGGCAAGGTGAATGTTCGAGGGCTGACTTTGACAGAGGCGGCAAAGCGTCTTGAGGCGGCTCTCAAGGAAGGCCAGATCCTAAACCAGCCGCAAGTGAATCTCGATGTACTGCAATATGCCGGCCAATACGTAACGGTGCTTGGCGAAGTGGCTGTCCCGGGGCGGGTAGCGCTGATCGCTCCCACGATGCTCGGTGAAATCATTGCCCAGGCCGGTGGCGTGACTCCTTTGGCGGGAGCGCACATCAAGATCCGCCACGGCGCCGATGACGCTGCGCCGGAGGAGGTAGTGCCTTATTCCCGCAGTCAGAACAATCGGGAGAGTGCATCCATTCTGGTGCGCCCCGGCGACTCGGTTATCGTTCCGCGCGCGGGCATCGTCTATGTTCTGGGCGCGGTATACAAGCCGGGCGGCTACGTGATGCAGGAAGATGGAAAGCTAAATGTGGCCGAGGCTCTGGCTCTTAGTGGAGGAACGACTTTACAGGCCAGCACCGGCGGCCTTCGGGTGATTCGCCGCAACCCCGACGGAACCGTCCTGGATTTCCCCCTTTCCTATGACGCTATTTCAAAAGGAAAGCAAACGCCGCTCCTGCTGCAAGCGCAGGATATCGTTTACGTGCCCACGAGCAAAATCAAAGCAATATTTTCTACTACGCAGGCGATTTTTGGGCAAGCCGCCGCAGCCGCCATCATTACTCATCCCTGATCTGAATGAAGCAGTGATAGATTCATGCGCAATGGAGACAGGATGAGCGCAGAAGCCCACCTCTGGGAACGAGTAAGGCAAAGCTTCCTGCGGCAATTGATGGGACGGGAAATCTGGGCGCTTACCGACCAGTCTATTGTCAGCGCAACAAACTTCCTGACCAATGTGATGCTCGCCCGCTTCATGGGCCTGCGCGAGTATGGTGTTTTCGCGCTCGCCTGGATGGCTGTGCTATTCGTCAACAGTATCCAGGGCGCGCTGATTATCGCTCCGATGACGAGCATTGGCCCTAAGCAGGAAGAGAAGGACAGGCCCTCCTACTTCGGCGCCGTTGTTTTTCAGGAGTTAGTTCTTGTTTCTAGCTGTTTTGTTCTGGTCTTCATCGCCCTGAAGGTTTCAAATAACTTTTTCCCACATGTAGGTTTGCGGCAGCTCGCGCTGCCCCTCGCGGTCTCCGCATTTGCATATCAGGCACAGGACTTTCTGCGACGCTACTTTTTTGTCATCCTCAAGAGCCGCCGCGCGCTCGCCGATGACGCACTCAGCTACCTCACCCAACTGCCCATTCTGTTTTTCCTGCATAGAGCGGGACATCTCAACAGCGCGAACGCGCTCTGGGTCATGGCGGGAACATCGATGCTGGGGCTGGTGGCTGGATGGTTCTGGATGGAACCAATCGCGTTCGATGGAAAGCAAATCAAGGCCATTATGCGGCGTCACTGGAAGATTTCCCGCTGGCTCGGCGCATCTGCCCTGCTGCAGTGGACTTCCGGCAATCTCTTTGTGGTTGCCGCCCCGGTATATTACGGCGCCGCCGCCGCTGGCGTTCTGAAGGCCTCGCAGAACCTGTTGGGCGTGACCCATATCTGGTTTCAGGGATTGGACAACGTCGTTCCCGTGGAGACAGCGCGCCGGCTTCGTGATGGCGGAGTACATTCCATGCTTGCCTACACCCGATCCATTTTGATCAAGTGGGGCGGGCTGACCTTGGTTTTCGCAATTGTCGTGGCGGCGGCGCCGGGCTTCTGGCTGCGCTTGATCTATGGGTCCGATATGGCTCAGTACGGTTACATTCTGCGGCTTTTTGCATTGCTTTACGTCTTGATCTTTGTTGGCGGCCCGCTGCGCGCCGGTTTGCAGGCGCTGGAGTTTACCGCGCCGGTTTTCTGGTCCTACCTGGCCATGACGGCATTTGCGATTACTTTCGCGTTTCCCATGGCGAAGTGGCTCGGATTGACCGGCGTCATGCTTGGACTCTTTGCAACACAAATCCTGTTTCAAGGCATCGTCGCCACGGCCTTGATCGCAAGATCACATCGTGTTGCGTAGATGTAGGTACCGCGGCGCCATGCGTTTACTATCCTAAGTCGATGTGATTCTTCTTGATTTTACCCCGACAGCATGGGTAGGAGTGAGATTGTGGATAAAACATGTGAGCGACTCATGCTGGGCGAGTTTCGGCCCTTGATAGAGAATGAACACTTGGCTCGTTATCGTTTTGCGGCACAACTCGCTAAAGGAAAGCAGGTCGCGGATATTGCATGCGGCACCGGTTACGGCACCAAGATGCTTGCCCTGAGCGGCGCTCACAGCGTTCATGGCATGGACCTCTCGGAGGATGCTGTCGCGTTTTGCAAGGAACACAATCACGCTCCCAATGCGATCTACAGTGTTGCAAATGCGCAGAAGCTCACTGCAATCCAAGACAGCGCATTTGATATTGTTGTTTCATTTGAAACAATCGAGCATTTGTCCGATGTGGAGGCTTATCTGGACGAGATGGCGCGCATCCTGCGTCCGGGAGGCACATTCCTGGTTTCCACCCCTGACAGGCGAATTTCATCTGTCTTGTATTTCTTCTTTGGTCATCCTGCAAACAAATATCATGTCAGGGAATACAATCAACGCGAGCTGCTCAATTTGTTGTCGCGGCGGTTTCATATCATAGCTCGTTATGGCCAGGCCTTCGTCCCCTGGTGGTTAGTATTTTGGCCGGTGCAGGTCTTTATCAAGGCTTTTTGCCGCATCCTTGGTACAACCAAGGCGCGTGACTTCAAGGACAATCTTTACAGCAACAGAGGGAATGTTGAGGTGACACTAACGAAATATACATTCCGAATACCGAAGTACTGGGTTATCACCTGCGTCCTCCCCGAATCCAATCTTATAACTTCCAGTCAGGCGGTATTAGTCCGGTCATAGGAGCGCATTCAACATTCATGAAGAGCCCTGAAATCACCGTCATTGTGCCAATCTATAACGGCGCGGCATATCTCACCGAGACTCTTCAATCTATTTTGTCCCAGACATTTACGGAATATGAGCTACTGGTGATTGACGATGGGAGCACCGACAACTCGGCCGATATTGTTCGGACGCTAAAGGACGAGCGAATTCGTCTAATACAGAAGAATAATACAGGGCTTTGCCACACTATGAATCTGGGGATCGCGGAAGCTAAGGCGCCCTACATTGCTCGCAGCGATCAGGACGATGTCAGCTTTCCTAACCGGCTGGAACGCCAACTGCGGGTAATGGAGGATAACCCCGATGCACTTGGCGTTTTTTCTTACGTTACTAAGTTAGGAAGCAAACGCACATGGTCGAATACGGACAAATATGTTATGGCGCCCGGTAAATTGAAAGAGTATCAGCCAATCGAAGACGGCAGCATGCTCTGCTCTACAATGTTTATACGAACAGCCGCATTAAGGTCCATAGGCGGCTTCAGGCAGGTCTATTATCCGGTGGATGATTGGGACATGGAATGCCGTCTGGCGCAAGCGGGCAAGGTGTTGGTCATGTGTGAGCCTCTGATTGCCTACCGTTTCCAGGCAAACTCAAATACGTACCGGGTGTATGCGGAGATGCGCAATAAGACGCGATGGACCAAAGACTCTTATAGGCGGCGCTTACAATCGATTCCGGAGTTGACCTTTGACCAGTTCATGCTTTCTCAACCAAAGGATATTTGGTCGCGCCTGAACCGATTCCGCAAAGATTCATCCAAATTGCATATGCGAACCGCCGGCAATCGATATTTGGATGGCCATTATTTGGCAGCCGTTGGCCATCTACTTACCGGCGTCATTCTTAATCCAGCAGACCTGGCACGGCGCATAAGGCGATACATCGTTCACTCATAAGTGCCTGAGTACGCGGCTAGGCCCATACTCTACGCCCGAGCAAGCGGCATATATTAGTCCAGCAAGAGTGTAGTTAGGAGAAAAGTGCAGGAAAGCTCGTCACGGTCGTTGAAGTCTTCAGACATGCAGTTTGGCGAATTCCTTCCAGTGCTATTCCGGGCGCTTGACAAGGAAGGTGTACGCTACTGTGTTTTACGAAATTATGAAGATTTTCCGACCAACAACATTGGTCGCGATATAGATTTCCTGACTTATCCGTTCGATTTGCCGGGCGTCTACCGCGCTCTCCACTCTATTAAGGGCATACGCGTCGTTGGCTATACAGAGCGTCATTATGTGGCAAGCTTCTTTTTGGCGGGTGTTTCCGCTGCCCAGCAAGCGCGCGCGCTACAGATCGATTTTGATTTGAGCTTGACATGGAAAGGATTGCCTTACTTGCCGGCAGACGTCGTACTCAAAGCCGTGATCCCGCGCCCTGCCGGCGACTCGACTTTCTTTGTTGCATCGCCGGTTCACGAGGCAATCATATCTTTGCTTGCAAGCTTACTCGTCGGCGGGTGGCTAAAGGAAAAGTATTTGCCCCGTATACGGCATATATTTGCAGACAACAGGTCAGAGGTGATTGCCGTCCTGTTTCCGCAATTCGGATTGAAGACTGCAACACGATTGGTAAATTCTGTAACGAGAGGCGATCGCGCAAGGATACTGGGCTGTGTACCATCGCTCCGCGTTTCCCTGGCCCTGCATCATCTGCTGAGCAGGCCGGTTCATAGCGTCTTAGCCATCGCAAGGCACTATGGGGGTGAATTAGCCATTCGCTATTCTCCGAAGACCCTGCATACCGTATGCATCTTTGGTTTAGACCTTTCCGACAATACGTCGATCATCGATAACATAATGCCGCTGCTCCAATCCACGGCAGTAGTAGTGAAAAGGTGCCATATCAGGCCAGTATTGTCTTTCAGACGCCAGTCATGGGACATTCCACTAGGTACAGATATTTATGATGACGCTCCCAGGGGTTGGTTAGCCTCTATGGCGATCGCCACCTCGTTACTAATAAAAGAGTGGGTAACACAACTTGCAGAAAAGAGAAACATCACGCTTCGTATTAACGACGGCTGTCACCACGAACTATTACTCAACCCAAAGAAGTATCGTTATGGAGGCCCAAAGTGGTTTGCGCGTGTTATCGGAAAACTATTTCCGTCTCATGATTTATGGATACTTCTGGACGTTCCCACAAATGTATCGCAGTCCAGCAACCAGGAATTCTTTCTTTCGGAAACACTTATGCAACGCGAGGCCTATCGCTCTTTCGTGAAAACAAAAAAGAAATACATTATCCTTGACGCAGGGAAGCCACCTGCCTTAGTTGCAGAAGAGGCGTATACCGCAATTATCGACACTCTCGCGTTGCGCGCAGAAAGGCAGCTTAGGAACCGCTTCGGATAGTTCAGCATCCTCGATATGTAACGTTATCGGAGAATTACTGGCCGAGGGAGAAGGCAATTTGAAAATAGTTGTTCTTGGATCCGATGGAGCAGGCAAGAGCTCTGTCATTCACGGATTATACGACAAATTGGCCCAGAAAGGCTGCGTCGCGAGGATGCGCCACCTGAAGCCGTTTCTCGTTATACCGCAACGTAGCAAGCCGGGCGCGATAGTTGTCGATCCTCATGGCAAGCCGCCTCGCTCTGCGCTGCTCTCTCTTGCAAAGATTTTCGTCTGGCTTTTGGAAGAGTGGTACGTAACTTGTTTTCAGGATAGAAGCGAGACGCTGCTTATTTATGACCGCTACTATCATGACCTCCTGATTGACCCAAAGCGCTATCGCTACGGAGGCCCGCAATGGGTTGCAAGGATGATTGGCGGTTTGTTTCCGCGGCCGAGACTATGGGTGCTTTTGGATGCTCCGGCGCATGTGTTGCAAGCACGCAAGCAGGAGGTCCCTTGGGAAGAGACCGCACGGCAACGTCAAGATTATCTGGCATTCGTCCGTAACCAAAGAAACCATATAATTATTGATGCTTCACAGTCGCTGGACAAGGTGATAGCGGATACAGAACACGCTATCATTGAAGCGATAAACGAGGGCAATTGCAATCATGGATGAAGCAGGCCGCTTCTACAGAGTACAGGATCTGTCCATTGGAACGCATCTTGTGCTGCGCTGGACTGGACGGGTGCGCTATAACATTCCACGCGAGGCCGCCGCGCAGCGGACATGTTGGAAGGTTTTTCTCCCTGGCCGTCTACAGCTACCCTTGCGCACAATGACTCGCTTGCCGCGTCTATTCGGCGTCGTAAGCTGTGTGGAAAACAAACAACTGGGAATAATTAGAGAAGTAATCGGTAACGCGGCCGGACTATCCTGTTGTCGTGCCGGAGCGCCCGGACCTTGGTCGAAAGACACCATCCTTCTTTTGAATAGGATAACCTCTGAGCCAGAGTATGTCGTCAAGGCAGGCGCTGGAGAAGCGGTTGACATTCTTCTCCGGAATGAAGCAAGCTGGTTACTCACTCTGCGAGATCAGCGAACGCTAGTTGACCATGTTCCCGATTTTGTTGCTCATCGCTCCGGAACATATCTCTCCTTCGTAGCACAAACCCCACTTTTGGGCAATCTCGACTATAGTTTCGGAGAACCGCACATTACATTTCTGCGCAAGCTTCAAGAGTTCTCGCACCAGACAATGCGATTCGAAGCGTCCAGGATTTACAAAAATCTGCGCTCGCGGTTGAATGACCTTGGCGGACTCCTCACCGAAGCGTGGTCCATCCGGCTCGATAAGGGCATGGAACGAATCGAGCAGTCGCTTTTCGGAGCTCCGATTTTATTAGTGGCTTCGCACAACGATTTCACTTTATGGAATATTCGAGTTGAACGTGGTTTATTGCGTGTTTTCGACTGGGAAAATGCAGACTATGAGCAGCTTCCCTTGTTTGACCCACTCCACTTTGCCCTGATGCCTATGGCATTGAAGAGTATGCCAAAGGGAAAAATGGTCCGTCAGATGCGCAATATGCTGCAACTGTGCCGCCAGCAGCTTGGCCCGGAGGCTTGTTACAAGGAGCATACGCAGGCTTTGGCTTACCTGATGAATCTTTGCACTCTTTATCTTTTTGCAGCACGCGGAAATGTTGATTCAAACCCTGTACTGGAAAGCTATGCACAGATCATTGATTATTTATGTCACCTCTAAACGTGTACTTCGCGGCATGGGGGTCAGGATATTCCGGAATCGCTTCGCTCTTTTGCCGGAAGCGAAGAGCGGGTTTGCAAACCTGCCCAAAACCGGGAGAATTGGAGCAGATTGAATTAATATCATAATTGCAGATTATTATTGCTTCGTCAAAGGAGATGGCAGGATGAATGACAAACTGATTGTGGTTGCAGGCGCCGGAGGTTTTATCGGAGGAAGTTTAGTAGCATCGCTCCGGCAAAAGGGTTGCAGCCACATCCGCGCAGTCGATGTGAAGCCACTGGAGAATTGGTATCAGATATTCGACGATGTGGAAAATCTATCTCTCGACCTTAACGAGAAAGAGAACTGCGAGATCGCGGCAAGAGGCGCCGCAGATATTTACAATCTGGCATGTAACATGGGCGGTATGGGCTTCATCGAAAATAACAAAGCTCTCTGCATGCTCTCTGTGCTGATTAATACGCACATGTTAATGGCGGCGCGGAAATTCGGCGTCGAGCGCTATTTATTTCCTTCGTCGGCCTGTGTATATAACGGCGATTTACAGGACACTACCGATGACGGCAACAGCTTTGCGCCGCCGGCGTTAAAGGAAGCAGATGCGTATCCCGCGCTCGCAGAAGATGGTTATGGCTGGGAGAAACTATTCTCCGAGCGAATGTGCCGGCATTTTATGGAGGATTTCGGACTGAATGTGCGCGTGGCGCGCTTACACAATGTGTATGGTCCCTGGGGAACCTGGTTCGGTGGCCGTGAGAAAGTTCCCGCAGCCATCTGCCGCAAAGTGATACAAGCTAAAATGACCGGAACGCACGAAATCGAGATATGGGGAAATGGCCACCAGACGCGCTCCTTTATGTACATCGACGACTGCATAAAGGGTATCGAGCTAATCATTAAATCTAACATAATCGAGCCCATCAATCTCGGATCAAGTGAGGCGGTCAGCGTTAATCAGCTGGTGGATATAGTCGAAGATATCGCGGGAATCAAGTTGAAGCGCAAGTATAACTTAGATGCTCCCAAGGGCGTAAATGGCAGGAATAGCGACAATACGCTGATCCTAAAGTATCTTGGGTGGGAGCCGGGCATCCCGTTGCGTACGGGTCTGGAGAAGACCTACGCCTGGATTCTCGAACAGTATCAGTTGCGGGAGCGCGGTGCGGCCGGAGTGGTCAGGGAGCTTTAAGGCGAACGCTATGCCAGAGGCGCAGGATTGATTCCCGTGCTGCCCCGCACAATTCAACCTTTGCCTTCGTTTGAGTGATTCGAGCCGATGGGCAGGGTGAGATGAATGAATGAACTGATTAGAAAGTGGTTTCTCGCGCTCGGTCTCAATGTGACCAGGAGTACTGACCTTGGCGACGTGCAGGGGCTGATAAGGAAATTACGGCCTCAGTATTGTGGCAGGGAGTTGATTCGCATTGGAGCCGATGGGGACGGAGGGTATCTGGTTCCAGATGATCTCGATGGAATCGAGTATTGCTTCTCCCCGGGCGTAAGCACAAAGTCGCATTTCGAAGAGCACCTGGCAAATCTTCGCATCCGGTCGTTTCTGGCAGACTATTCCGTCGACTCGCCGCCAGTCGCCCGGCCTGAGTTTATTTTTGACAAGAAATATCTGGGTGCGTCAGATCGCGACCATTTTTTTACTTTAGCAATCTGGAAGGATAAGTACCTCAAAAACTACCAGGGCGATCTGATACTACAGATGGATATCGAAGGCTTCGAGTATGAGGTGATTTTGAGCACGCCCGATGACCTATTAAACCAATTTCGCATCCTTGTGATAGAGTTTCATTATCTCGACCGGATCTTCGACCGCTTTGCGTTTCGACTCATACAATCCGCCTTCGACAAGCTGCTGCAATACTTTCACGTTGTCCACATTCATCCGAATAACGGCGGAGGCATCGTGGGGAGAGGCGACATCGAGGTTCCAAGAACGCTGGAGTTCACGTTTCTTAGCAAGAAGCGAGTAGATCAGACCAGGCCAGCAACCGTATTTCCGCATAGGCTAGATAGCGACAACGTGCTAGATAAGCCATCCATGTTTTTGCCTGAATGCTGGTACAGAGAGGGCTAGAACCAGTCTCATAAAACCTGTGAAGTCAAATCAGACCGGGGGAGCGCCGTCAACAAGATGGGGGCGTCCCGCGCAGAAACATGGATGGGTGATGAAACGGCTCCTAGTATTCTTAATTCCATTGTAACTGCGGCCATCCGCAGCTTCAAACCCTCCATTGGGAGTTTTTTGAAGGTTAATTTATCGAAGAGGTGTAGTTACGCAATGATCTCACTCCCTAAGATCAGCGTTGTGGTTCCATCTTTCAATCAAGCGAAGTATCTGGAATTAACCCTGCGCTCCATTCTCGATCAAGGCTATCCCAACCTTGAGCTAATCGTGATTGATGGCGGCTCGAGGGATGAAAGCCCGGATATTATCCGCAAGTACCAGCAGCAGATGAAATTCTGGTGCAGCGAGCCGGATGGAGGACAAACGCAGGGAATCATCAAAGGTTTTTCTCATGCCACGGGAGAAATTCTATGTTTCCTCAACAGCGACGATCTCTTTGAGTCTGGCGCATTACATGAGGTTGGCCAATATTTCATCCAGCATCCCGAGGTCGATGCGGTATTCGGAGATGGCTTGTGGATCGATGCCGATGGGAAAGCGCTGCGCCTGCAGAAGGAAATACCCTTCAATCGCTTTATCTGGCTCTACACTTACAACTACATTCCCGGCATGTCGATGTTTTGGCGGCGTACGATCTATGATAGAGCGGGCGGATTCAATATGGAGTTTCAGTTAGCCTTTGATGCTGATCTCTGGATCCGGATCAGCGATCATGGAACCATCAAGCACGTGGCGCGGCAGTGGTCGCGGATGCGTTTTTATCCGGAACAGAAGAACAGACGCCTTCGCGCGCAAAGCGATCATGAAGATATGCTGATCCGCTCCCGCTACTGGAAAGATCAGGCGATGCCGTCCACCTATTACCTGCGGCGTAAGATAGCCATCATCATCCGCGTTCTCTGGAAATTAATGAATGGCTGCTACGGATGGGGATACCGCCGTTATCTGGAGAAAACATGAGGGTTCTACTATCGGCCTACGCGTGCGAACCAGGAAAAGGCTCGGAGCCTGGTGTTGGCTGGCATTGGACAACAGAACTGGCTCGCCTCGGCAATGAAGTCGATGTTATTACGCGATCTAATAATCGAGCTTCCATCGAGAAGGCATTGGCGGATGTTCCGATCGCGGGCCTCCATTTTCACTATTATGATCTTCCCTCGTGGGGGAAGTGGTGGAAGCGAGGAAACCGGGGCATCCAACTCTATTATCGGCTATGGCAGCACGGCGCATACCATCTTGCGAAGCGCCTTACACATAAGATGCAATACGATTTAGTTCATTATTTGACTTTTGGAGGTTTTCGCCAGCCTTCGTTCATGGGCCGTTTAGGACTGCCTTTCGTTATCGGTCCGACAGGCGGTGGGGAATTTACTCCCGTCTTGCTGCGCGGCAGCTACCCGTCAATACAAGCATTCAAGGAGATGCTGCGAGAGATATCTATTAAGCTGGCGTTCTTGGATCCCGCTGTTCGCGCCATGTATCGGCAGGCAACGATAGTTTTTTGCAAAACTCATGATACGCTTGCGGTTCTTACCGCCGGCTACCGGGAGAAGAGTCGAGTGCAGCACGAGATTGGACTTGAACCTTACAGAATAAGATATGAGGTTATGGCACCGGCCGCTAACGCCGACTTTCTCTATGCGGGACGCCTTATATATATGAAGGGAATACACCTTGCGCTGAAGGCGTTTGCAGAACTAATACAAGATCGTCCCAATGCGACCTTTACAATCATTGGTATGGGATCATATGAAGCTCAACTAAAACGCCTCTCTGCGTCACTGGGACTTCGGGACTCCGTGCGATGGCTGGGTTGGATTCCATACGAGGAATTGTGGATGCAGTATTGCCATTACACGGCCTTGGTATTTCCAAGCCTGCATGACTCCAGCGGAAATGTAATCCTTGAGGCGTTATCGCAGGCTCTCCCGGTAATCTGTTTGGATACAGGCGGGCCGGGTGAAATACTTCCGCCATCCTGCGGCATAAAGATTCCAGTGAAGAACCGGAGCAAGGCGGAAGTGGTTAGAGATTTAACAGCAGCAATGCGAAATCTTGCCGATAATCCAGAGTTGCGCAACCAAATGGGGCATCGAGCTCTGGAAGCTGCAAGAACATGCACCTGGAAGGATGTAGTTTCCAGCACATATGCATTTATTGAGGACACGTTAAATGCCTCAAATCAATACGGCGCGGAGCGCCAGGTATGAATGGCAGTATTGTACGACCGCGTTTACTGAAAGGTGACAAAGGCGCTTTATGAAGTTATCTGCGCGAAAGAGAAATAGTGATTTACCGGACGTTACCAGAGAGTGGAATCCAAGGCGTATATCTGCCCTTGAGTTTTATAAAAAGTATCCTATCTTTCTGCTCGCGTTAGGTCCGCCAATATTCAGGCCAGCGAAGGGCATTGATATAACCCACGGGCAGGTGGATATCTGGAGTTTTTTCCAGGTAGGCCTGATCGTTTTGGTTTCTATACCGGCGATCCTGCGCCTGATTTCCGCGGATTCTATTACGATTCCAGTTCAAATTCGATCTATTCTGAGATTGGCTTTCTTCCTCGGTTTACTATTCGTATTATCTACAATATATACGACTGACCGCTTAACGACCGTTGCGTATTCCATTTGCTATTTTCTCACCTTGATCTGCATGGTGGAATTTATTGTGCATGTTTATTGGGATCCTCCGAGCTGGATGCAATGTTTGTATCAGCTTCGACTTATAGCATTTATTTTATTGGTTATTTTGTTATTTACATTGTTTTTCGACCCAGGCCTCATTCTCACCTCCGTAATTGATGCGGGATTTCGCCTGTTAGGAGGCGGCGTAGCTCCTATGCCGATTATTTGCCCCATCATTGCAATTATTTCCGCCCATACCTTATTGCATAATCTGGAATCCAGAATTCGATCAGCTTTCTTCTTATTTGTCGGCCTTGCAGGCACGGCGATTGCGAGGTCAAGAGGAAGCGAAGTGGCTTTACTTTTTGCTCTCGCGTTTGTCGTAATGTACTGGGCAAGGTTAAGTCGGCGTACAATGTATGTGTTCATCTCTGGATTCATATTATTTATCTTGCTCTCCGGTGTGATTGTAGAATTTATCGGGATAGAAAGAATATGGGATATTATCAACCGTGGGGAGGGTGTAAGTGGCATAGAAAGCGCCAGTGGAAGAACATATATCTGGTCATTTGTCCTTCATTACTGTATCTCCCACCCTTGGGGAATGGGCTATGTAGCGGGTTTTCGAACAAGTTTTCGAAATTATTACTCTCTTGGACTACCGATAGTTGTTTCCCGCATCGGTAATGCCCATAACGCTTTTATACAAGTTTTGGCAGATGCGGGCTGGTTGGCTTTGATAATTTATCTGATTATGATAGCCAGGATTGTCGCTGTTGGATGGCGCGCTGCAAAAATACCCTCTTCAAAGATCCAGGAATACGGCTGTGCTCCAGGTCATGCGATGGCTTGCGCGCTGGCTTTGCTGATCTTTTGTTTAGTGGGAGGGATTACCACAGCAGATTATGTTGTACCTATGAGGTCAAGCTACTATTTTCAGAACCTTATAATAGCAATTATATTAGGCGCTTATGCAAGAGCACTTATTGTCTCCCGCGCTAAGTCCAGATTATCGAAGATATGATATTCATGGGAAACAAGGGATACCGGCTTTAAGGTGATTTGATGAGAGTTATCGTAGCGCACAACAGATATCGTTATGGAGGAGGTGAAGATGCGGTCGTACGCGACGAGATCGCTATGCTCCGGCAACACGGCCATAGCGTGGAACTACTGGAACAGAATAATGACACAATTCATGGCATCCCCGGCAATTTAATTGCTTCTACGTCAGTTTTCTATTCGGCCAGTTCACGAAAATGGATAAACAATGCAATCCATAACTTTCAGCCGGATATTTTACATGTCCATAACTGGTTTCCACTGCTGTCTCCGTCGATTATTCTGGAGGCTGGCCCATCGGGGATCCCCGTTGTTCAAACCTTGCATAACTATAGGATGCTCTGCGCGAATGCGCTGTTTTATCGCAATGGAGCAGTATGCACAGATTGCCTCGGCAAATCACTTCCTATCGATGGCTTTATCCATGGCTGCTATCGCAACAGCCGAGCTGGAAGCGCCATCGTCACGGCTGCGTATGCCTTTCATCGGCTTATACGCACATGGGACCGGGTTGATCTTTTTATTGCAGTATCAGGCTTCGAGCGTGAGATTTTGATTCGTGGCGGTTTGCCTGCAGAAAAGGTAGTTGTCAAGCCGAACTTTATCAATTCGGAGAATTGGACAGCAGAGGAGAATCGAGAAGAGGTTGCGCTTTATGCCGGACGGTTGTCGCCAGAAAAAGGAATCGGAACGCTGCTTTCAGCGTGGAATTCAGGCAAGATCCAACTTCGCCTACGAATCATAGGAGATGGCCCTCTTGCAGACGAAGTTCGCTCATGCGCTGCCAGCAACAGTAATATTGAATATATCGGATTACTGCCACAGGACAAGGTTTACCGCGAGATGGCTAAGGCGAGGTTTCTGGTTTGTCCATCCGAGTGTTATGAGACCTTTGGCCGCACGGTGGTTGAGGCATTTTCGCAAGGCACGCCCGTTCTCACTGCTGATATTGGTTGTTTGCGAGAGTTAGTAGAGGAAGGCGTAACAGGCTATCGCTTTCCACCGGGAGATGTCGATATGCTCGTGGCCGGCGCGCTTCGCTTCTCTGCCGGCGAGGAATACGAGCGGATGCGCGCGAATTGCCGCAAACTATATCTAAACAAATATACCGCATACATTAATTACCCCCTTCTTATGGATGTTTACGCCAGAGCAATTGCGGTTCATAAGACGCGATAATGGGATTGCTGACGGTTGCAGTTGACTCGCATTATCGAAAATTTCCTCGGATTCATCCAACTTGTATGTCTGCTTATGCTGTTCAGACATCTACAAGATGGATTCTAGCCTTTTTGCCTGCTCCTCGCCATTCAAGACGCGGAAAACTCCCTCGGCCAATGCCTGCAATTCATCCTCGCCGGGATAAACCCGGACGGGCGCAATCCATTCCAGATAACCGCGCAACTGTCTCACTACTCTTTCAGAATGAGCGATTCCGCCGGTCAGCAGCACGACGTCCACTTTGCCCTTGAGCACCGCTGCCATAGCTCCGGCCTCTTTTCCGATCTGATAAACCATGGACTCAAAGATCAGGGCAGCCTTAGGATCTCCCGCGTCGATGCGCCGTTCCACCTCGATCATGTCGCGCGTGCCCAGGTAGGCGAAGAGGCCGCCGTCTCCAAAGAGATGGCGGTCCATCTGCTCCTTGGTGTAGTTGCCGCTGAAGCAGAGCCGGACCAGCGCCCTCACCGGCAGCCCTCCTGTGCGGTCAACTCCGAAAGGGCCTTCCTCGATGGAATTGCTGTCGATCATCCGGCCGTCCTGGTGGGCTGAGACGGTGATTCCGCTGCCCAGATGCGCCACAATCAGACGCAACTCCGGGTAGGCGCGCCCCTGTTCGCGCGCATACCGCCGCGCCACGGCCTTGGTGTTCAGGACGTGACTGATCGACGTGCGCTCGACCAGCGGCGAGCCGGAGGGCCGCGCGCACTCCTGCCACTCGTCCACCGTCACTGGGTCAACAATGTAGGCGTTTATCCCGGCCGCCTGCGCGAAGCGTTGCGCCAGCAAGGCGCCCAAATTCGATGCGTGCTGACCGCGGCGGGCCAGGCGCAGCTCCTCCACCATCGCCTCATCCACCAGATAGGTGCCGCAAGCCAGCGGCGCCAGCAATCCACCCCGGCCGACCGTGGCGGCAAATTTCAGCTCCTTGTAGCCGGCCTCCGCGAGCGCCCGCTCAATCAGCCCCGCGCGATAGTCCAACCGCGCCAGCATCGGCTTCCCGCGGAAGCGCGCAATCTCTTCATCACCATGCCGGATGGTGTGCTCCCACTCGGCGCCATCCTTGGTGTAGACCCCAATCTTTGTGGATGTCGCTCCAGGGTCGAGGACCAGCACCCTGCTCTTCTGGTTGGTCAAAAGCGGTCCCTCCAGGCCAGAATGAGTTTACCCTGTCCACCGCACTTTCCACACGCTTGCCGGAGGGCGCCGAGAACCCCCTGGCGCCAAAACGGAACCCTCCTGCCGGCCTTCAGCCGACCCGCCAAAATATCCGGTAGTGGGTCAAGTGTTTTGCACAGTCCCTTGAATTGATGATCGTATCCGTGCATCATAGGAGTATGCCTAAGCAGTTAAGCAAACCAGATTTTGCTCAGAACGCCTTGAGGGTCGTAGAGATTTCTACTGGCGAACCACTCAAGCCGAAAGCTAAGAATCCTGCCGCCGTTGCCTTGGGGCGACTTGGAGGACTCAAGGGAGGCCCAAGGCGTAAAGAGCTTGTGTCGAGTGAGCGCCTGAGTGAAATCGCCCAACAAGCCGCAAGGGCTCGTTGGGCGAAGGCAAAGGGGTTAGAATAGAGGCACAGGGGTCATGACGCCCTAGACCTGTAAGTAGGGTTGGTGTACCCTATATTGGGATAACGACCACGAGGGTTTCATCGCCACGGCAAATAGTGATTACGACCCTTGTAGTCTGGACTGAAACGTTTACGGTCCGCACATCGTTACTCCTTTCCGAGCCGCCTGGTCTGCACGGGCGGCTCTTAATTTGCAGAACTATTTGAAGGCCGTGCTACGGAGACACTCACTGCTCCGCCTTTATCTTCTGCACTGGCCGCATAAATTAGGTTGAAAATCCCGGCAGCGGTTTGAAGCCATTCTTGCCGCCCCTGTAAGCTCCATTCAATTTTTTCTTTTCCCAGGGCAGCATCAGGCAAGGTCTCAAGCAGTCCTTCGATGAAAGGATGGCGGTTCTTGCCGTCTCCGCCGCCACCATTGCCGCTCTGGCCTTTAGGTTCGGGGGGATGTTCTTCCTTTTCTTTGACTTTGGGCGGTATGGCGGCACCGCCGAGCGCGGGATAAACTAGCTTGGACGCTCCATAAGCGAAGAATCCAGCTTCCTTTGCTGATTTCTGAAATGCCTGCCGCGCCTTTTCTTTTTGCTTTGGCACAACACCCAACGAAACGATTGCAGCCTCAAGGCCCCGATCTGGCGGCAGAGTACCGTTCTTAAACTGTTCGTAAATCGCGTTGTAGAGAGGCACCTTAAGAAAGGCTTCGACGCGTGCTACCTTTTCCTGCTCAGGATCGACGATTCGGCCACCTAGCGTACTGAGCGAAACAATACCCTGCGAAAGCGACGTGAAACCGAACGTATGTGCACTCGCAAGCCTTTGCCGAAAGCCCCCACTCTTCACTGAGTCGTGGCCAAGCTCCGCTGCCAGTGAATCTAGCCGACACTGATTGCCGCCGAGCTTGTGAACAGCCTTTGCCACTGCAATACCGTCATCGAGACTGGTATATGGAAATTCAATCGTAGAACGCTCACGCCCCGGACTATCCGGGGGATTACTCTCAGCGGGCTTCTTCCCGCTTACTGCTGCTTCTGCCATATCCACCTCCACAAGACTGATAGTAATGCTAATTGCCCAACCGGTCAACAGTTATTTTAGGAATTCTGCATTATTTCCTTGACAACGTGACCGCTCAAGCATAGTATTTAATCATTATGAGTCGCCTGAGCACAGTACAACGCGTCCAAATCGTATCGGCCCTAATCGAGGGAAACAGTGTCCGCTCCACCTGCCGCATGACCGGCATTGCTAAAGGTACGGTCCTTTCCCTATTGGCCGATATGGGGAAGGTCTGTGCGGAATACCATGAGGAGCACGTCCGCAACGTGGCCGCAAAGCGTATCCAATGCGATGAAATCTGGTCATTCTGCTACGGCAAGGATAAGAACGTCTCTGAGGAAAAGAAAGCGGAAGGTGCGGGGAGCCTGTGGACTTGGACGGCTCTAGACGCCGATTCTAAGCTGATCGTCTCCTACTTGTGCGGCGGACGGGATGCAGCCTGGGCGAGATCATTTATGGAAGATGTGGCATCGCGTTTGACCACTCGCGTACAGATCACCACAGACGGCCACAGAGTCTATGTGGAAGCCATCGAAGGTGCCTTTGGTATGGATGTGGACTACGCGATGCTGATAAAGCTCTACGGCTCACCTACAACCCCGGAAACGCGCTACAGCCCCGGAGAGTGTATCGGGGCGGAAACGGTCATTGTGGCAGGTGACCCGGACCCGCGCCACATCTCAACCTCTTATGTGGAGCGGCAGAATCTCACCATGCGTATGTCGATGCGCCGGTTTACTCGGCTCACAAACGGATTCAGCAAAACGCAGAAGAATCACGAACACATGCTGGCGATCTATTTCATGTATTACAACTTTTGCCGGGTCCATCAAACGCTGAGAGTTACCCCGGCAATGGAAGCGGGAATCTCTAATCATGTCTGGACTATTGAGGAAATGGTGAAGTTACTGGATGGGCGGTCGATTCTCTATGGTTTGCAGAAAATAGCGTAAGGATGCGGTACACTGACTCCAATGATTGATTGACGCCCCGATGCCAGTCGGGACACCTTTCCCATTTGGTCTGCAATCAAATGGTAGAGGATAGGTGTGTCAATGTCAAAAAATTCCCTTCACAGTGATACTCAAACCAAACCGCGATGCGATCATTGCCCCGGAAGAACGCCCCTCCGGCCCGACTCTGAACGTGTACAACGTGCCAAGGAATTGATTTTTGAGCCACCATTAGACGAAGGTATCCGCGAGATTGTTCTTACGCTGGCAGCGAACGGAGTAGAAACCTTCGAGTCGTGTCAAGGCGGTCCAGGACATTGCTTTCCTGAGCCAACAGTCCGTTTTGAAGGATCGTCGGGCGAGGGTTTAAGGGCTTTATCGGTCGCGTTGGATCACGGTCTCCCTGTCTTCAGAATACGGAGATCATAGGGCATTGTAGACGGATTGATCCACGGGCCATGGTGGGAGATGATTTTCCGCCTCTAACGCCTTTGGCAGTCGTCGCAGAGCCTATAGCCGCCCGTTCCAGAACGCCGCTCATTTGCGGGAATGTCACGTCCTGGAGGACAGGTATTGTCGTTATGGTGAACGCGCTGGCTGGCAGGTTTCTTCTCTTCATTGACCGAGTAGAACGCAGGAACTTTTGCCATTGGAGCACATCCTTTCTGCCAGCGATTATAGTGCAGATTTATACCCTGTGGAAATTACTTGGCCCACTACCAAATATCCCGGCCGCTTGACGATTTCGTGCTATAATCCATGTAATCGTAGAATTCGATCTGAAGTTCTTGCCTGTTCCGGTTACCGCCTACTCGCAAACTTCCACATTGCGTTCGCGGTAAATCAGTATGAAGGAGCAACACACAATGGAAACAGGCACAGTCAAGTGGTTTAACGACGCCAAGGGATTTGGATTTTTGAGCCGTGAAAACGGCGAGGATGTCTTCGTCCATCACACCGCCATCCAGTCGAACGGTTTCCGTTCCCTGCAAGAAGGCCAGAAGGTCCAGTTCAATGTGACCAAGGGTCCCAAGGGCTGGCAGGCTGAGAACGTCCAGGTTGTCTAAGGGTAACCACCCTTCCAACCAATTCGGAATCAGACAGAAAGGGGCGGCAGCGATGCCGTCCCTTTCGTGCGTCTGGAGGAGTGCAATTATACTGTGCAGCTATGGACGATTATCCGGAATTCATGAAACATCCGGCAAACAGGATCGCAGTCTCCAATCAAGCGACTCCAGGCATTGAGGGGTATGTCTTCGACGGCAGAGACGGAAGCCAGATGGCGTTTTGGATCTGCCGTGAAACTGCGGCATCGGCAGCGCATGTCCACGATTACGACGAATACATGCTCGTTGTGCAGGGCTGCTATACCTTGATCATCGATGAGGAGCGAATTCCGGTGAAGGCCGGAGAAGAATATTTCATTCCACGCGGTGTCGAGCACAGCGGCGAAGTTCTTGCCGGAACCAGAACGATCCACGCATTTGGCGGCCATCGCGCTGACCGGGCTCAAGACTCCAACTGATTCCTGATACTTGCCGTCCTACGCCGCCGGCTTGAGGCTCTTCATGCTCACCTGGGGAATGGCCGGATGAAGATTTTCCATGATGGTGACGTGAGTGCCTAAGTATTGCAGCACATCGTTGATGGAATCCTCGAAGCGCGCGCCGGTTTTGTGCGTAGCCTTGACGCCTTTGGAGACCAATTGGCAAACTTCAAAGCGATTCATTCCCTGCGCCAGGGCGCGGTGTATTTTGTCGGAACGCATGACTTGACTCCGGTCAACAGGTGATTGTTGCGTGCGGTGCGGAGCTCGTCAGGAGCGGTAGGAAGGCAAGAGCCGAGCAGGCTTTCCAAACTCAAAAGGCGGGCCTGATAGTGCTGATCTACTTCTATTGTACGCCGGAAACCGAGCCAGTGCGGGCTTCTACGCGCTCGCGCCGCTTTCGCCGGCTCACAAAGCCTGTTATTCTAAAGTTTACAATCGTCTAATCTGCGGGTAACCCCAAAGATATTCGAGCGAAAGAGGACCAAGTGGCAGACACCACCAAGATCAAAGACAAGCTGGAACGGAAGAAACTGAAGCGCGCCGCCCGCAAGAAGGCCGCTCCCAAGGCCAAGCGGACCGAACCGCGCGGCTCGAAGAAGAGAAAAGTGAAGAAGATGGCGCGCGGCCAGACCAAGCGCTAATCGCCCGCTCCTCCACCAAGGCGGGGTTCCGGACAGGCACGCGTAGATGCGCCGGTTCGGAGCCCCGCTTTCCCTATTTCCCCTTCCAATGGCCTTTATGCCTTGCCGTTTCTTTCTGCGCCCGAGCAGACGCTGAGCAGTTCCATGAAGAAACCCTCACCTAGTACACTGCGTCGAAGGCAGCCTGATCCGGGAAGTCCCTCTTGCCGGCAGGATTTTGCTATTCTCAGACCCCCGCCGCCGGCGGAATGAGGAGAACCGTCCTGTTTAAGCAATTTGTTGCCTGCAAGTCCATCGATAAGTTGATCTCGGACTCGCTGGAGCCTGGGCACTCCCTGAAAAAGTCCCTCGGCCCGTGGTCGCTGACCGCTCTGGGCATCGGGGCGGTCATCGGGTCAGGCATCTTTACGGTCATCGGCACCGCCATGGCCGGGCAAAAGTTCGATGCGCCGAGCATCCGCGATACGCCGCTGCTCCACTACCTCATCCATCACACAGCCATGGCAGGCCGTCCCGGCGCCGGGCCGGCGCTGGCGCTTTCGCTTGTATTGGTCGCTATCGTCTGCGTCTTTACCGGCCTCTGCTACGCCGAATTGGCCTCCATGATTCCCATCGCCGGCTCGGCCTACACCTACACCTACGCCACGCTGGGCGAGCTGATTGCCTGGATTATCGGCTGGGATCTGATTCTGGAATACGCCTTCAGCAACATGAGCGTCAGCGTGGGTTTTGCCGCTCACATTGTCGATCTGCTGGACTGGTTCGGTCTGCATCCTCCGTTGCGATGGATTTCGCCCGCTTATCTGCCTACCGGCCTGCAAGACCTGGCGGGCAACGATCTCTACAAGTCCGGCTGGCACTTCGGCTTCAACATTCCCGCCTTCCTGGTGGTCATGTTCCTGACGGTGCTCCTGGTGCGCGGCATCCGCGAGTCGGCCCGCGCCAACAACGTCATGGTGCTCATCAAGATGGCCGCCATTCTGGCCTTCGTCTTTGCCGGCGCCAGCTTCATCAAGCCGCATTATTGGCATCCCTTCATGCCCAACGGCTGGACCGGCGTGCTCACCGGCGGCTCCATCATCTTCTTCACCTACATCGGATTCGACTCGGTCTCCACGGCGGCCGAGGAGTGCAAGAACCCGCAGCGCGATCTTCCCATCGGCATCCTGGCCACGCTGCTGGCATGCACAGTGCTCTATGGAGCGGTGGCCATCGTGCTCAGCGGCATCGTGCCCTGGCAGTCAGTCATGGGCGACGCCGCCCCGGTGGTCAACGCCCTCAAGAAGCTCTCCCTGCTGCCCGGCGCAGGAAATCTGCAATGGGTTCGGCTCTTTGTCCTCATCGGAGCCCTGCTGGGCATGATCTCCTCCATCCTGGTCTTTCAGCTCGGCCAGGCGCGCGTCTGGTTCGCCATGTCCCGCGACGGCCTGCTGCCCACCGTCTTCAGCCGCATTCATCCCCGCTTCCGAACCCCCGACGTGTCTACCTGGGTCGCTGGCTTCGTCGTAGGCATCCCCGCCGGATTGCTGGACATCGGCACCGTCTCAAACCTGTCGAATATCGGCACCCTCTTCGCCTTCGTTCTGGTCTCCGTTGGCGTGCTCATCCTGCGCTATCGCGAGCCGGAGCGCTATCGCGGCTTCAAAACTCCGCTGGGCCCTGTCTTCCCGCTCTTGAGCATCATCTTTTGCATCGTGCTCATGATGGGCCTTGAAGTCATTACATGGATTCGTTTCTTCTCCTGGCTGGTGATCGGCTTGGTCATCTACTTCCTCTACAGCCGCCACCGCTCGGAGTTCGCGAGGCTAAAGTAGATTCTGATGATGCCGGAGATTGAAGACTTCGTCCGCCGCCTGCCCAAGGCCGAGTTGCACTTGCACCTCGAAGGCGCGATTCTACCCTCGACGCTTGTCGAGCTGAGTACCCGCCACGACGCCCGTCCGCTCACGCTGCCCGAGGCCGAGGCGCTCTATCAGTTCACCGACTTTACCGGCTTTCTGAACGCCTTCAAGGCCGTCACCGCGCGATTAATCGGCCCGGAAGACTACGAGCTGGCCGCCAGGCGCATGATGGAGCATCTGGCCGCCCAAGGCGTGGTCCACGCTGAGGTGTATATCGCGGTCGGCGTCATCTACCATTGGCACGACCACGATCCCGCCGCCTTCGAGCCCATCTTCGCCGCCCTGGAGCGGGCCCGCCAGCGCGCTGAACGCGAGCTGGGCCTCTCGGTCCTTTGGATTTTTGATGCTGTGCGCCACTTCTCCGTCGAGGAGGCCGCGCGCGTCTTCCGCAAGGCCGCCGAGCTTAAGTCCGCTCACCCCTCCATCATCGGAATTGGCCTGGGCGGCGACGAGCGCCGCGCCGGCTCCGAGCCATTTCAGAGACTTTACGCCGAAGCAAAAAAGGCTGGTCTGCGCCTCACCAACCACGCCGGCGAAACCACAGGTCCCGAGGCAATTTGGGAGGCCCTCGCCATCGGTTCGGAGCGCATCGGCCACGCCCTCTCCGCCATCCAGGATGAAAAACTCGTCCAGGAGCTAAAAACGCGGAGCATCCCTCTCGAGTTGTGCCCTACGTCGAACTTCCGCACTGGCGTCTGCCCCTCCTTTGCCGCCCACCCGCTGCGCCGTCTTTTCGATCTGGGCCTCACCGTCACGCTCAACTCCGACGACCCCGCCTTCTTCGGCTCCGATTTGGCCAACGAATACCTGCTGGCCCACACCGAGCAGGGCTTTACCCGCGAGGAATTACGTCAATTGGCGGCCAACTCCATCCGCGCGAGCTTTCTGCCTGAAAAGACAAAACTCGCTTGGCTGGCGCGCATTAACTCGACGGAGTAATCGACAACCTGCGCGTGCGCAATTCACCGGCTTGCGTTCCATGTGAGCAAAGATTTACGGTATCAGGTTGACTATCCATTGCCATTTTTTCGCGCCTAAAACATCGGACGGCTCGCGGCAATGCGGCGCCAAAGTCTCCAGGAAAGAGGGATGCAGACTATGAGCACGAGTGACGGTACGGCTGCCGGACGAATCGATCCGGCCTCGGTCCCGCAAAGGACGCTATACACCGGGGCGCGGATGCCGGCTATCGGACTGGGCACCTTCGGTTCCGACCATGTTTCAGCGGACCGCATTGCCGAGGCCGTCAAGGTTGCGGCGCGCTGCGGTTACCGGCACTTCGACTGCGCATCGGTTTACGGCAACGAAGCCGAGATCGGCGGCGCGCTGGCTGAGGTGATGGCCGCGGGCGTGAAGCGGGAGGAGCTATGGATTACCTCCAAGCTCTGGAACGACAAGCACGCCCCGCACAATGTGATCGCCTCCTGCGAGAAGTCGCTGGCCGACCTGCGGCTCAGTTATCTCGACCTGTATCTCGTCCATTGGCCCTTTCCCAACTTTCATCCGCCGGGCTGCGATGTGACCGCGCGCAGCAAGGACGCCAAGCCTTACATCCACGCCAACTACATGAAGACCTGGGCCGCCATGGAAGAACTGCATAAGCGGGGGCTGGTCCGTCACATTGGCACGTCCAACATGACCATTCCCAAGCTCAAGCTGCTGCTCCGCGATGCAAAAATCAAGCCGGCGGCCAATGAGATGGAACTCCATCCGCATTTTCAGCAGCCAGAGTTATTCGAGTATGTGCGCGCCAACGGTATGCAGCCGATAGGCTATTCGCCACTCGGCTCGCCCCATCGCCCGGAGCGCGATCGCACGCCGGAGGACACCTTGCCCACCGAGGACCCGACAATTCTGCGCATTGCTGAGCGGCATGGCGTGCATCCTGCCGTGGTCTGCATCAAGTGGGCTGTTCAACGCGGGCAGACACCCATCCCGTTTTCCGCCAACCCCAGGAATATCTTCAACAACCTTCTTGGCGTTACCGGCGATCCATTATCGGATGAGGAGATGCGGGAGATCGGCGCACTCGACAGAAATTGCCGTCTCATCAAGGGCCAGGTCTTTCTCTGGAAAGAGGGACAAAGCTGGAAAGACCTATGGGACACGACTGGCGAGATCACTCCAGCCTAAAATATCAGCGTGGCAGGATTTTATTGCAGTCTTGAAACAAGGGAGATTGGGAAAATGCAAAAGACCATGCAGGCGGCATTTCTACCGGGTAACAGCACCGTCGAGATGCGCACCGTTCCCGTGCCGAGTCCGGGTCATGGAGAGGTTTTGATTCGCGTGAAGGCGTCTACCATCTGCGGGTCGGACATCCGCTGCATTTACCATGAGCATCTGGGCAAGGGGCCGGAAGGCTATCAGGGCGTCATCGCCGGTCACGAGCCTTGCGGCCTGATTGTAGAAGCCGGTCCGGGTTGCCGGCGCTTCAAGGCTGGTGATCGCGTGATCGTCTACCACATCTCCGGCTGCGGCGTGTGCAACGACTGCCGGCGCGGCTATATGATCTCCTGCACCAGCGAGAAGTACCGCCGAGCCTACGGCTGGCAGCGGGATGGCGGCATGGCCGATTACATGATCGCCGAGGAGAAGGATTTAATCGCGCTGCCCGACGAACTTTCTTATGCCGACGGCGCGCAGGTGGCCTGCGGATTTGGAACAGTATATGAGGGCATCGAGAAAATCGGAATCAATGGCAATCATGCGGTGCTCATTACGGGCCTGGGACCTGTAGGGCTTGCCGCAGCAGCGATCTCCCGCAAGCTCGGCGCGCAGAAGATCATCGGGGTCGATGTCGTCGATGAGCGGTTGAAGCTGGCACGGGAGCTGGGCCTTTGCGACGAAACACTGGTCTCCGGGCCGGAGAATGTCGCCCAAATCAAGCGGCTGACCGGCGGCTATGGCGTGGAGCGCGCCATCGAGTGCTCCGCCAATGCCGCGACGCGGGCCGTTGCCGTTCGTGCCACCCGCAAGTGGGGCAAGATTGTTTTCATCGGCGAGGGCGGAACCGTCGAAATCAATCCTTCTCCCGATATGATTCATGACCAGAAGACCGTCTACGGCTCCTGGGTCACATCCACCTGGTTGATGGAGGAGCTGGTCGAGCGCCTGGTGCGCTGGAATCTGCATCCGGCAGACATTATCACCCACCGCTTTCCGCTCGATCGGGCCGCGGAGGCCTATGCTTTGATGGCCTCCGGCAAGTGCGGAAAAGTCGCAGTCTGCGCGGATGAGGAATTGACCACTCCGGCGCGCTGAAACAGTAAGCTGGAACACGAACCCGGAGGCAGATCCGTCCGGTATACGGAACTGGAGAGGACGCTATGAAGTCTGAATCATGGGAAAAAATCCTCGATGCGCGGTTGCCCTTGTTTGGTCACCGCAATTGGATTGTGGTGGCCGACGCGGCTTATCCTACTCAATCCAGCCCGGGAATTGAAACCATCGGCTCCGGGGTGAGCCAGCAGGTCGCCATCAAGAAGGTGCTTGCTCGCCTGCGCGCCTGCAAGCACGTACGTCCGGTCATTCATGTGGATCAGGAGTTGGCGCTTGTTGACGAGAAGGATGCGCCGGGAATCGACAGCTATCGCAATTGGCTCAAAGGCGCGCTCAAAGGACTCAGCGTCACCATGACACCGCATGATGAAATTATCTCCAAGCTGGACCACGCCGCGCGCATGTTTTCCGTTCTGATCGTCAAGTCGACCATGACGATTCCCTATACCTCGGTTTTCATCGAGTTAGGCTGCGGCTACTGGAACGCTGACGCGGAGGCGCGGTTGCGCTCCAGGATTTAACGCCGGAAAAGACGAGCGTCACAATCATCCGGCAGTTTTCTGGAACATTGCTTTTCATTCATACGCCAAGGAGCGCAAGAATGCCCGTTAAGAGTGCGAGTCAACCGGTTCAAACGCCGGTAAAGAGTGGAATCTTCCCCGCTGGACAGATTGCCCTTTTCATCCTGATTACGGCGCTCTTTTTTTTGTGGGCAATCCCCAACAACCTCAACGATGTGCTGATCAAGCAATTCATGAAATCCTTCGAGATTTCGCGCTTTCAGGCGGGATTGCTGCAGTCGGCGTTTTACATGGGGTATTTTCTGCTGGCCATGCCTGCAGCGATACTGATGCGCAAGTATGGCTATAAATTCGGTTTTATAACCGGGCTGCTGCTCTACGGAATCGGCACGTTTCTTTTCTGGCCGGCGGCGCTGGTGGGGCAATACTGGTTTTTTCTGATGGCGCTGTTCGTCATTGCCAGCGGGCTATCGTTTCTTGAGACGGCCTCCAATCCCTTCATCGCGCAGCTCGGTTCGCCTGAAACCTCCGAGCGGCGGCTGAATTTTTCGCAATCCTTTAACCCGCTGGGTTCGATCGTGGCCGTAGTGATAGGCAAAGTCTTCATCTTCTCCGGCATTGAATTGCAGACAGACCAGATCAACGCGATGAAGAAGGCCGGCACGTATGCGGCCTACCTCCACGACGAGATTCTGCGCGTAAAAATGCCATACCTGGTTCTCGGCGCGGTGGTGCTCTTGTGGGCCTTGTTGATTGCGCTCAAGAAGTTTCCTCCGATTCGCAGCGAGCACGAAGACAGCGGCGATCACGGACACTTCCGCGATCTGCTCCAGCATCGCCATTTCCTGCTGGCGATATTGGCGCAGTTCATGTACGTCGGCGCGCAGGTGGGCACCTGGAGCTATTTAATCCAATACGTACAGGACTCCACTCATCTGCCCGAGAAACCTGCCGCTGACTATTTGATTGCATCTCTGGTAGCTTTTGGCATCGGGCGCTTCGTCTCCACTGCGCTCATGCGCGTGGTGCGGCCTGACAGGCTGATGGGCATATATGCGGTCATCAATGTGCTACTGGTTGCGGTGGGCGTTCTCCATCCGGGATGGATCGGCGTCTGGGCGATGGTGCTGACCAGCTTCTTCATGTCGCTCATGTTTCCCACCATCTTTGCCTTGGGACTCAAGGGGCTTGGCCCCAATACCAAGATTGGCGGATCGCTCATCGTGATGGCCATTGTAGGCGGCGCGGCGCTCACGCCGCTGATGGGTTTAATCAACGACCGCACCCACAGCATCGCGCTGGCCTATCTGGTTCCCCTCGCGGGATACGTCTCTGTTGCCGCCTACGCCTTCCTGGGAGCCTCCAGGGGGAAGACTGCGGAAGCAGTTCTGTCCGAAGCGTAGGCAAGCTGCTGACCGCCGGACAAGGTAACCTGCCGTAGACTGGCTGAGTTGGTTGCGCCGGAAGGAGCGGAGTTGCTGTATCATGTTTGCAGAGGAAATCTTCCATGTCCACTGAGCCTGAAGCCCAAACCGCCGCGGAAGTGTCTGCGAAGGAAACTGACGAAGAGACGAAGAAATCCCGTGCCTTGCGGGTTATTGGCTGGCTCTCGTTGGGGTTGGCCGTGACGGCAGTGGGGATCTTCGTGGGCCGCGAAATCCGCAACCGCTACAAGCTCAACCATAGCAACCCCTACGATTTCTACACCCATGCCGGCGAGCAGCAGACCGGCGAATTCGGCCTGGGCGTCTAAATCCGCTACTTTCTTTACACCAACAAATGCCGCCTTGGGGCGGCATTTTGCTTTTGTGGCTCTTTTGAAATTGTGGCGGGGAATTTCCCGCCGGAGAAATAATCCCTGCGCAACGCCGCCTCAACGGGCGCGGGCCAGAACCACGGTCACATCATCGGGCTGCTCTGCTTCGCCGATCCAATCCGCCACGGCGCCGGTAATGATGTCGCCGATGCGGGAGAGTGGCAGGTGGCTATGCTCATGGAGCAACGCGATCAGCCGTTCTTCTCCGAACTCGCCTGAATCGTTTTCCGGTTCGGTTACGCCGTCGCTGAATGCGACCAGCAAATCGCCCGGCTGCATCCTGATCGTGGATTCGCCATAGGCTGCGCCATCAAAAAGCCCCACCACTGTGCCTGAGGTATCGAGGCGGGTGAAGCTGCCATTTTCGCCGACCATGAAAGGCGGCAAGTGGCCTGCATTGCAATATGTCAAATCGCGCAGGCCTGCGTCATAGCAGCCGAGAAACATGGTCGCGTACTTTTCCGGCGAGGTACAGCGAAACAGCTGATTGTTCAAGCTGCTCATCAACATACTGATTGAAGGCCGAGGTTGGGCGGCGCCCTTTCCCGGAAAGCTCAAGCCGCGGTCGCCATTGGATTGCAGGCCTGTTCCCAACGCCGGTATCGAGTCCATGCCCAACACCGGTGAGTAGGCGCGAACAAAGGCATGCGCAGTGGCCATCAGCAAAGCCGAGGAAATTCCCTTTCCGCTGATATCGCCCACCGCCATCACCAGCCTGTCACTGCTTAAGGGGATGAAGTCGTAGTAGTCTCCGCTTACGGACCTCGCCGGATGGCAGACGCCGTAGACCTCCAGGGATGAAAGTTCCGGCAACTCGCGTGGAAACAGCGCGTTCTGCACTTCGTGGGCGATGGCCAGTTCGCTCTCCATTTGTTGCATCCGCTTTTGCTCGGCCAGCAGCTTGACCAGCGATTCGCTCATGGAGTTGAACGATTCTTGCAACTCCGCTAGTTGGTCGCTGCCGCGCACCCGGATGCGATGCGTAAGATCTCCCCGATTTACATGCTCCGTGGCGTTATAGAGTTCCGCCACGGATCGCGTCATGCTGCGTGTCAGCCGTATGCCGATATAAAGCGCCGCCAATTCGACCAGTCCCAGCAGAATCGCGATGCTCATGAGCACGTAGCGCAGCACGTTTGCCTGGTCGCCCGTTGTGGCAAACAAGGCGCTGTACAACAGCGATGGCCGGGTGGCGACAATGATAGCGCAGGAGTTCCACTTTCCGCTTTCCCAGTCGAGAGCCTGGAAGAGGGATGGAAAACTGAAGGCCGGATCGAAGCGGCTGGAAGTGGGCGCAATAGACGCGGTTTGCACCAGCCGGCGCGCGTCTGGCTTGCCTCTTGGCGGAGGCCCGATGTAAAGATTACCCCGTCGATCTGGCAGGACCAACGTCGCCGAGCCCAGATGCGCGGTGGCCGCCTGCAACAGCTCCGGCGTGATGGGAAGGTCTGAGATTACGGTATGCGGCTGTCCATCCACGGTGTAGCGCTTGCCCGCTCTCAGATGCAGAATCTCCCCATCAAAAACGAAACCGCTAAAGTCTTCCTTGATCGCATCCGGAGCCATGGCGGGGCGAGCCTTGACGAGCGCGCCTCCGGCGGTGAGCGTTAAAGCCTTGTTTCCCTGCCAGACGGTGATGGTGCGTCCGGGAAATCTATCCGCGGAAACCATGGTTGCGGAAACCGTTGAGAGGCTGGCCGCAAGCTGCTTCTCCGAATGACCGGAACGGCTTAGAGAGTCCCACAGCACGGCCATGGCATCATTCTCCGCTTCCAGATGCCGCAAGGCCGACTGCAGATTGGAAATCGTCACATAATCGGCAAACTGCCCGGCAAACAGATAATAGCTCACGCCTGCCATCAGCATCAGTAGCACGACGGGGAAAACCCCTATGAAAATATAGGTGACGATCAATCGATAGCGCAGCCGCCACAGCACACGCCGCCGGACCCATCGGAAGGTAAGCCGCAAGGCGCAGACTGTGAAAACCAGGGTGACCGAGTTCGCCCAGATTGCCAGCTTGGATCCTGGCGCAGAGCCTGCCATCCAGCGTTGAGCGTCGAGAAGAACGCATAATACGCCAGACCAAAGCGTGACGCGACCCCACTTCGTCCTGGGGCGCAGGATCTGGTTCATAAAAGCCTTCAGGGCGCTAAGATCCGGCAGTTTGATCATGGTTTCGGCATATGGCTTTCAGGAGATTTGCATCAACGTTACCCGGAAATCCCCTTTTTATGGCCAACGGCTCAACAATAAACCCAGCAGGCCTCCCAACGCGCATTTTTCTTTTGGGTGGGCTCTGGGGCGGTACGCCTGACCCCGGTTTCCAGCCTTTGCGTTACCCTAAGGAGCTATGGGCCGTATCCGCGTACTTCCCGACCAGGTTGCCAACCAGATCGCCGCCGGCGAGGTGGTGGACCGGCCTGCCTCGGTCGTAAAGGAACTCCTGGAGAATGCCCTGGACGCTGGCGCCACCCGCATTCGCGTCGAGGTCGAGGCCGGCGGCCGCAGGCTGATCCGCATCAGCGACGACGGCTCCGGTATGAGCCGCGACGACGCTTTGCTGGCCTTCGAGCGTCATGCTACCTCCAAGCTTCGCACCGCCGACGACCTGCTCTCAATCTCCACACTGGGATTTCGCGGCGAGGCACTGCCTTCCATCGCCTCGGTAGCCCGCGTCACATTGGAAACGGCCACCGGGTCCTCCGCGAACGGCGAAACCGCCGGAACCCGGCTGGAGATTGCAGGGGGAAAGATTCTCCGCGTGGACGACGCAGCCCTGCCGCGCGGAACCACGCTGGCCGTCGCCGACCTCTTCTTCAACACTCCGGCCCGGCGCAAATTTCTCCGCGCCGAATCGACCGAGCTGGCGCACGTGACGGCGCTCGTCACCCACTATGCCCTCGCCCACCCGGAAAAGCACTTCGAGCTGCTCTCGGCCACGCACACCGTCGTCTCCGCTCCGCCTGTGACTCGCACAGCCGAGCGCATTTATCAGATTTTCGGCAAGGATCTGCTGGCTCAACTGCTCCCGGTGGCCGCTGAGCTCCCGCTGGAGCGAGCCGGTCTGCCCGCGCCGCCGCCATGGAAGAAGAATCCCGACGAACCCGCGCGTGACCCCGGCGCATTGCGGCTGACAGGCTTCTACTCCCGGCCCGAGCTGCAAAAGCTGAACCGCAACTCGATCTATATCTTTGTCAACAAAAGGCTTATTCGCGACCGGCTGCTGATGCACGCCATCTCCGAGGCATATCGCAACGTAATTCCCCCCAACAGCTTTCCTGTAGTACTGCTCTTCCTGGAGATGCCGCCCGAAGAGGTGGACGTGAATGTCCATCCGGCCAAGACCGAGGTCCGCTTTCGCCAGCAAAGCCTGATCCACGACTTTGTCCGCGACAGCCTGCGCACTGCGCTTATAAGCGCGCGTCCCGCCGCCGGTTTTCTGGCCGCGCTGGACTCCGCCCCCACAGCCAGCCCTTCGCTGATGCCTCCGGCTGCCTCGCATTTGCCCGGAGCGCCGGACAGTGAATCTGGGCCCCTGCCGCCAGACTCCGATCCAGCCGCTCTCCAGGCTGCCAGGGCTGACGCCGAAGCCTTCGAGCTTACGCCGCGCCTTCCCACACCCGTTCCCGGCAAGCTGCCCTTTGCCTCCCAGAGCTTCCATCCCAGCGGATGGGACAGCCAGCAGGCTTGGGGAGAGGCTGCGGCCGCCCTCGTCCTTCCAGCCAGCCTGCCAACCGCCGGAGATTGTTCCCCAAGCCCAAGCGACGCCTACGGCACGAATCCCGCAACGGAAACGGCCCAGGTTGAGGCCGAGCAGGCCGCCGCCAACCTGAACCACTTGGCTTCGCTACGCCCCCTTGGCCAGTTGCGCGAATCGTTCATCCTGGCCACTGGCGAAGATGGTTTGTGGATCATTGACCAGCATGTGGCACATGAAAGAATTCTTTTCGAAAAAATTTTACGAGACCGCCAGGTTGAAAAGGTTATGCGTCAAAGATTGTTAATGCCCCTTCTGGTGGAGCTAAAAGCATCCCAAATGGTGGTTTTTGCGGGGATTGCCGAGGAATTGGAACGCAATGGCTTCGAGGTTGAACCATTTGGCCCTCAAACACTTGCGGTAAAGGCATCCCCTATTGGCCTGGAGGGAGCGGCTCTGGAGCGGATGTTAGCCGAAGTGATCGAGCAATCCAGCGCAGATTCTGATGAACCCAAGCAGAATCATGATCTTACATCCCTTCGCGCGCGCATTGCCGCCTCCATCGCCTGTCATTCCGCCATCAAGGTCAACACGCCACTTGACCCGGCTCGTATAGAGTGGTTATTGTTAGAGTTAGCGAAAACGAGCCACCCAACCAGTTGCCCGCATGGACGTCCAATCGCTTTGTTGTATTCTTGGAAGGAGATCCAGCGGGCCTTCCATCGGATTTGAAATAGATGGCAGGTGGCAGCCCTCCCCTTAGGGGACGGGGTTGTCCGGCGCCTACGCCAGCCTGGAAACGAGGTTTTTCTTTGACATCGGAACAATTGGAAGCATCGCGCGCCGAAAGGATGCGCCTGAACGGACATGGGACCCTCTCACTGGAGGATGCCCGGACGTGGATTGAGGAGACGGGGTTGTGTCTCTTCCTGCCCAAGCGGCAGTTTTCCTCCTCCATTGCCCCATCGTTTGTTGAGGCTGTAATCGGCAGGCGTGAACCCTCCCCTGACCGTAAAGATATTGCCGTAGCCGAAGAGTTGCTGGTGCGTCTGGAGACCGACAGCGTGGTTGTGCGGCTGAATCTGCTGGGCTTGCCAGGCGAAGCGCCTGATTTCGTGGTTGCCAGCTGGGTTCTGCCTTACGTCTATGCCTTGCGCGGTGACCGTGACTGGCGCCGCATTCCACAACTGACAGGTTCGCGCCAGGTTTCGCAACTGGCCATTCAGGCTTACAAGCTGCTGGAGTCAGGCGGTGACACAACCCTGAGCAAACTTACCCGTGCGCTGGGCAGGGAGGTGACCGAGGCCGCGGTTCTGCGCGCCATTACAGAGCTTTGGCAACAGCTTCGCATTATCCCCGTCGTTTCTGCCCCTGGACAGGCTGCGCAATGGCAACTGCTTCGCCTGCGTTTCCAGAAAGCCATTGCCGAAGGGGCCTCCACCTCCCAGGTAACGGCCATCTCTGTGCTGGCCTCCATCTACCTGCAGGCCGTAATTGCCGCCAGCATGGAAGATGTGGAGCTGTTCCTGGCCCCGCTTACCGCCCGCAGCAAGGTGCGCGAGGTTTTGCGTGGCCTGGTTGCCACGCGTCAGGTGCATACCATCTCTTTGGGGCACGCGCCCCATTTCTATGTCGCTGGCACACTGCCGGAATTCGCTGCCCCTCCCACGATCTACGCCAGCGCGTCGATACCGGCTTCGGCATACTTTCTCCGCTCCTATGATGAGGAAACGCCGGATTCGGCGGCTGTGATGCAGAGATCGCCAGCTACGCCAGCACAGGCAACCCCGTACAAGCCTGCTGAACTTCATGCGCCCTACACCCAGACCGCCTACAAGCAGTCCGTAAGCGGAAAATCCGATTCTGCGCGCCCCCACTACAGCCGTCCAGCTACTTACTCCCAGGATCGCAAGCCGGCGCAATCATCCACCAGCAGCCGCCCGGTCAGCCATGCAGGCGGGAACGGCTCCAACGGAAAAAGCAGGCAGGCAGTTCGCCCATCCTCTTCCGCCACAAGCTCCGCCAAGTCTTCTACGACCGCTTGGACGCCGCGAAACGGCAACTCGCGCCAGGCCCATTCCAACGGCGCCAAAAGGAGTGTAACTTCCCATAAGGACTCCCGATCCGCCGCGCGGCCTTCTCGCTTAGTCAGCAGCCGGAAGACCACTCATGCCGCCAGCGCTAAGACAGGCGGCAAGCGGTATGTACTGAGGGCACGGCCCAAGCAAGGGGCGAAGAAGCGCGGATGAATGCCCCATCCGTCAGCTCTCTTCATCCGGCTCACAAGATCATCATCGCCATCGACGGCCCTGCCGGAGCGGGAAAGAGCACCATCGCCCGCTATCTGGCACGGCGTTTTGGGCTGCTGAACATGGAGACCGGGGCCATGTACCGCGCCTTTGCCCTTAAGGCCCTTCGGGCGGGCATCCCTCTGGATGAGAGTAAGAACCTGGAAGGCCTTGCCGCAGAAACCTCAATCCGCCTTGAGCCCGGCGAGGAGGAAAATCGTGTCCTTCTCGATGGCGAGGACGTGACCGGCCTGATTCGCAATCATGATGTCACCGAAGCCGCCTCCCGGGTCAGTATATGGCCCGCCATTCGCGCCTGGATGGTCCGTCTGCAGCAGCAGATGGGTGCCGGGGGCGGAGTGGTCATGGAGGGCCGCGACATTGGCACCGTGGTCTTTCCCAACGCTGAGGTCAAAATCTTTCTGGATGCCGCCCCAGAGGTGCGGGGTATGCGCCGTTACGATCAACTCGGCTCCATGCCGGCTCAACAGCCCGCGGAGGTGATCCGCGACCTTCAGGAACGCGACCTGAGGGACCGTAATCGCGCCAATTCCCCTCTTAAAGCAGCCCCGGATGCCGTTCTGCTGGATTCCACCCATATGTCGCTGCGAGAGGTTCTGGATGCCGCCGAGGCTATCGTAGCGGCAAAGCTCGCCCCCGCCGCTTCCAGCAGGACGGAGTCCGCCTGATAGCCGTTGCGTTCATTATCCGAGGCAGGTGATGTGCTGGAGCTATTACTGCAATGGCTGGCTGTACTGCTTTACACGTACAGCGGCTGAATGCGATAGGCTCATAGGTGTATGGAAGTCACCTGCACCCGCTGTCACCAGGCCGTCCAAGCCGATTCCTGTTACTGCCCCGCCTGCGGTTTGCCTCAACTTGTGTACCCGGCAGACGTTCCCCCCGGGCAGGCCTCGCCGGAGCACTGGGACGGCGCGGGGCGGGATGCTGGCTGCGTCGATTGGAAGCCGGCACTGCAAGCAGCTTTGTTGATGGCGGCCCCCGCCGGACTCTTGTCGAGTAGCGTTACGCCTCTTGGCGCTCTCGGGATTTTGTGGATGGCTATCGCGGCAACCTGGGCCGTTGCGCTCTACATGCGCAGCCAGCGGCCGGCGTGGATCACCCTTGGAGCCGGCGCCCGCATTGGCCTGGTCACCGGCCTGCTGGCTGGCTGGCTGGCATTTGGCGTCAGTGGTAGCGCTCTTTTTGTTCAGCGGTTCTTTCTTCACCAATCCAGCCAGATTGATGGAGCGTATAAGACTTTAGTCCTTGACACGTTCCAGGAGAAGGCCCAGCAAACGCTTGCGGGCATGGGACCTACGGATGCCGCCCAGGTGCAAACTCAACTGGCCCAAATCCAGTCCTGGATGCGGTCGCCGGAGGGCCATGCTGGCTTTTGGGCCTTCGGCCTTGCCTTCAATTCGCTTTTTCTGTTGTTCTTTGCCGCCGCTGGCGGCGCTCTGGGAGCGCGCTTGCTGGCCCGTGCGCCCAGAGCGGAGGCATAGTCTTGCGCGGCATGGTTGTCCGGACCCCACAATTGTCCGATATCCGGCCCGTTCAAGACCTTTGGATTTCGTTTTATTTGTCCACAACTTGCTCGCGGGCACGGCACACTCGTATCATCCTTTGAGAAGCTGGCTGCGAGAGATTGGCTATGACAGCCAGGCAGCGAGAATACACATGAGCGAAGCCAAAAGCAAAACTTCTCTGCGCATTAAGGGCAGGCTGATGTCCGCCTCGGAGATCGAGCGCACGTTGGTGCGCCTGGCCCACGAGATTGTAGAAAAGAGTAATGGCAGCAAGGACCTGGCCCTGGTCGGCATCAAGCGCCGCGGCGTTCCACTGGCCGAGCGGCTGGGAAAGCTGATCTCCGGCATTGAGAAACACAAGCTTGATACCGGGATACTTGATATCCAGTTCTACCGCGATGATCTGTCAACGGCGGATGTGCGCCCGGTGGTCAACCCAGGCGCCATCGGCATCGACGTAGAGGGCCGCGACGTGGTGTTGTGCGACGACGTGCTTTACACCGGCCGGACGGCCAGGGCCGCTCTCGATGCTCTGTTCGACCACGGACGGCCTCGCCGCGTGCAACTAGCCGTGCTTATCGACCGCGGCCATCGCGAGCTGCCCATTGAGGCCACCTATGTCGGCAGACACGTACCCACCAGCCGCCGCGAGATCATCGAAGTCAAGCTTCAGGAGGTCGACAACGACGAGCAGGTTCTGCTGGTCGAACGAATCGATTAGATACCGCGCTGGCCAGCGGCGCACGCTGCCTTATGTGGTTCGCCTGCAGAAGAACGAGATCGCCGCCTGAAGCGTATTATTTATATCCAGCCGCGAACGGCATAGTAGACGATCTTGACGGATTCGGCCAGCATCGTCTCAAACGCGGAGAAGCGCCCATTCCAATGCTCCGTGGAGTGAAGCACATCGGGGACCGCCATGGGTGTAGCTTCAATGCCCACCTTGCGAAAGACGCGAAGCGCCCTGTACATATGAAAATCGCTGGTGAGTAAAACCTTTTTGCCGGGCAAGCCTTGGACCAGGCGCGCCGTCTCGATGGCGTTTTCGCGGGTGCTGGTAGATCTTCTCTCAATGACGAATGCTTCACGGGGGATGCCGTAGGCGATCAGAAAATTGATGATGCCGGGATCGCCGTTGCCGCAGACAACGATCTTCCTGAAGCCTCCGGTTTGCCATGCAAAAAGCGCCTGGCGCGCGCGCCAGTAAGAAGAGTAGGAGATGCCTCCATTCTCGTCGTTTGCAGCGCTGAGGAGAATCAGAACGTCCCCTTTGGGCTGCTCGATGGAACCAGCGTAGGCCTGTGTCCACCACGAAACGATGGGAGTGCAGATCACCAGCACGGTGATGAGCCCGATAACCGCAAGCAGGCGGTTGAGAACTCGGCCAACTTTACGTAAATGAATCATTCGCCGCCTTTCGCACGGGCATTTACAAGCGATTCGAAGACCTTGAGCAGCTCTGACGCCACCGTTTCCCAACCTCGGCTTCCGTGCGCAGAGATAGCCTCGGCATCCCAGGTTCTGTCGAGGACTGCTGCAAGAGCGTGAGCCAGCGCGCCTGCGTCGCGAGGAGGCACGAGACTGCCGCATTCATCGCTCAGAATCTCGGGGATGCCGCCGACATTGGTGGCAACGACAGGCCTGCCGCAGGCGAGCGCTTCAACCACCACGTTGGGGCAGCCTTCCATGTAACTCGGCAAGGTAACCAGATCGGCCGCCGCCATCCAGACTGCAACATCGTCAAAGGCGCATGCGGGCAGCGCGTGGATGTAGCCGGCAGCGTTGTTGGCCTGAATGGCGCTCAAGATGTGAGGCCTGTCGGGTCCATCGCCGATCAGATACATGTGCAGGTTTGCTCTCTGCGGACGCAGCGAAACCGCCGCTTCGACGAGTTCGCGAAGGCCTTTCTTTACGTCCATGCGCCCAATGTAGAGAACATCCTGCGAAGCCGGATCGATGCCCAGCTTCAGTCTTGCCTCAGCACGGTTTCTGGGGTGGAAGACAGAGAGATCGCAGCCGTTGTGGATGGCGAGGGTCCTCTCAGGATGGGCGCCCAGGGTTATCGCTTTTCTGCGCAGATCATCGCTGACCGTGAACAGATAATCGACATTGCGCACAAGGTCGCGCGTATGCATAGCCGAAAAAAAGCCGCTCAAAAATCTGCCGCGAGGCGCTGCCGCATCGCCTCCGCATATGCGGTTGATGTCGGTCCCAATTCCCTTGGCAACCACAGGAATTTCAAGAGCTTTGCCGATCTTGAGAGCGGCATGCCCCTCAGGATAAAGAAAGAAGCTGTGGATGATATCCGGGGAAAATTTGCGGACGTGAGGCAGAAGGACCCGAGCGGCCATCCAGCCATTGATGGGCCGGGAAAGCAGGGGCAGCGCGGGATAATCGTGGTAGCTTACCTTCACGTCCGGCACGCTGTATGAGGGGTCGAGACGGTCATAAAGCCGGCTCGGGGGCTTGAGCCGCGACGGATAATTGGCGTTGGGAAAGAAGACATGGACATCAGCTTCGCGGGAGAGAAGCCGCAGTATCTGATAAGCCGATCTTCCCTGCCATGGTTCGGCCGAGCTGGGAAAATACCGCGTGATGACCGCAATTTTGAGCATGACGATCCGTCAAATCCGATTATTGCAGCATGGATGAGGATGGCATCGCCGGCGACGCCGCGAAAGTCCGCCGCAGGCCCTCTTCGACACCCACCCGAGGTGTCCATCCCAAATGCTGCCGCGCGGCAGTCTGATCGAAGTTGGAGAGCGGGGATATGGAGCGGATGCGATACCTCGACAGCGGAACATTGCGCTTCAGCACCCATCCGAGCGCCTCGATGCCGGCCGCTGCCATCATCATGATAAATTTTGGGACATAAATTGTTTTAATCCTCGGCCTGGATGCCTGCACCCTGCGGATAAACTTGCTCTGCGTAATCCTGGCCGGATCAACCAGATTGACCAGGACACCCTCCATGCCGGAGCGCGAGGAACCAAGCAAAAGCGCGTCCACAACGTCGTCCACATAAACGAGCGGCAATGGCCTTGAGCCGCTTCCCACAACAATCCAGCGGCCAAACATGGCAAAACTGCCTGACGGGCAGCTCGGCTCAACCCCGGGGCCGAAGATTACGCCGGGACGAATGGCGCATACGGGCAAGCCCTTCTCGTTGGCCGCGGCCATTACCATTCGCTCGGCTTCGAGCTTGGTTTGCGTATATATGCCGCGGCGTTCGGGGTGCGGTTCGAGCGGCCATGTCTCGGTTACACAGTCGGCGTGACGCACGGCATGTTCCAGCACGCTCAACGAACTAACGTACACCACGCGCCGCACGCGATGCTTGAGGCAAGCATCGATTACGTTCCGGGTTCCAACCACGGTGCCGCGCTGGAAGTCAGCGGCACTGCCCTTCATCGCCGCACCTACATGGAAGACCTTGACCACGCCGGCAACTAAAACATCTACGTATTCGGGGTCGCCCAAATCGCCGGCAACATAATCGACTCCCGGAAGCTGCTCCCTGGGAATGCGGCGAACGCCGGCGCGCACCTTCGCCCCTTCTTCAACCAGGCGGCGCAAGAGTGCGCTGCCCAGGAAGCCACCCGCACCGGTGACGAGAACATCCGCGCGGGAGCGTGGCGTTAATTGCGCCTTGCGCAGAGCATCGCGCTGACGGTCGGCTTTATTGCATGCCTGCGCCATCGCGTTCACCAGCCGCAGGCCCTCTTCCGGGGTCACCGGAGTAGCCGAGCCTTGCTCCAAAGCGGCGTAAAACTCGTGAATGTTTCGGTAAATTCCCGGCGCTCCAGGCAAGCGTTTGGTGATGAATCGCAAGACATTGCGCGGAATTTCGTAGAGGCTCGCGGCGGAGTTGCGCATGGCGCAAATCACCGGGGAAGCGAACTTCGGTCCCGGAAGCAACCGGGTCACATAGCAGGTTTGCAGTAAGCAGTCGATCTGCATTACGCCGCGTGTGCCATGTACGAACACCTGGCTCCGGACCGGGCGCACGTTCCACGAAAGATACAAGCGCGCCTCGCCCCGCTCACATTTGACCTTTGCCGTCCACTCGTCAAAGAGGAGATTGGAGTCGCGCCCGGTCGAGCTGAAATCGATCTCCGCCGATTTGACCGGGCCCAAAAACGCTTCCGCGATGGCCAGGCCATGGACGCCTAGATCCTGAAAGGGGTAGGAACCTTTGCGGTACTGAGGCGGCAGCTTACCGCCTCCCGGCCAGGCCGGATAGTCTGAGCCGCGATGAAAATCGATGGAGATAACCTCTCCGATGCCGCCGCGGCGAACGATCTCCACGCCGCGCAGCACAATGGGGTCCAGCCTGGCGGAGTGCACCACGCCCAGAGTGCGCCCGCTGGCGCGGACAGCCTCCATCATCCGCTTGCACTGCTCCGGCGTCTCCGCCATCGGTTTTTCCACAAGCACGTGAGCGCCCGCCTGCAGGGCCTGTATGCTGAGCGCGGCATGAAAAGCGGGCGGCGTCAGCACGTGAACCACATCCACTCCGGAGGCCAGCAGTTCTTTGACGCTTCCGTAAGCGTTGGGCAGATCAAATGTCTGAGCAACAGCCTGTGCGCGGGCCAGGTCAAGGTCGGCTATGCCGGCGATTTGAATCGACGAAAGCGACTTCAGGGCGCGTATATGGTGCGCGCTGACATAGCCGGCGCCGATGATTCCCACTCTAAATTTTGTCATAATGGCGGAAGCTCGAACCAATTCGGGAAGTTACATAGGATGTGTGGCGCGACATACTGAAATCATACTCCGGATTGGCGTGGCCTTCGGCCCATTGGGGAGTTCTTCTAAGATAGATGGGGACGGGACAACGGCGCCGCTGTCCGTGAGGACGTTGATGGAATTCATCTTTTTTGGCAACGATTGGTTCGCCGAGAATCGCACCAGCAGCCACCACATCGCCAAGCGGCTGGGCGCGCAGTTCTCTATGCTGTACGTTGAAGTGCCTGGGCTGCGAGCACCCAAGGTGAACACGCGCGATTTGCGTAAACTGCTGAAAAAACTTCGTATGACCTTCCAGCCGCCGCAACAGGTCGCGGACCACTTCTGGCGCATGACGCTGCCGCAGATTCCATTTCGCCGCTTTGCGTTTGTTCGCGCGGTGAACCGGAGCATCTCGCGAATGCTGATTCGAAGGGCGATTCGCCGGCTTGGTTTCCACAATGCAGTCGCCTGGTTTCATGTGCCGCATCCGGGGTTTCTAGCCAGGCGCATGGGAGAAAAGCTTACTGTCTTCTATTGCATCGACGAATACTCCAAGCTGCCCGATGTTGACGGAGTTGCCGTGCAGAAGATGGACGACGAGCTTACGGCGGCAGCCGACATCGTCTTTGCCTGCAATCAGAAGCTGATTGATGCCCGGCGGTCGATCAACCCCAACATTCATCTCTCGCCGCACGGCGTGGATACGGAGCTGTTTGCCCTGGCCGCGGCGCCGGAGACAGAAATCCCCGAGGAGACGAAAGCCTTGTCGCGGCCGATCATCGGATTTTGGGGGCTTGTTGATCGCTGGGTGGATCTCGCCATTCTGGAAGAGATAGCTCGCGCGCGACCGGATTGGACGATCTTGCTGATTGGCCGCGTGGCTGTGGATGCTTCCGCGCTGAAGAGGCTTCCCAACATCGTCTTCGCTGGAACCAAGCCCTATGCGCAACTGCCCAATTGGGCCAAGGCGATTGACGTCTGCATTCTGCCCTTCACGCGAACCTCGTTGATGGTGCAGTCGAGCCCGCTGAAGTTGCGCGAGTATCTAGCCGCGGGAAAGCCGACGGTCGCGGTTCCGCTCCCGGAGAGCACGCTGCTGGGCAAAGCGATACTGATAGCGGAGGACGGGCCGGGGTTTGTTCGCGCCATTGAGGAGGCGCTCGCCACGAACTCGCCCGAGCTGGTTGCGCTACGCCAGAAGGCCGTTGAAACAAACACATGGGACGCAACCGTGGCGAAGGTGCTGGTGAAACTGGAGGCGGAGTTATCCCGCCACCGGGAGCGCTAGAGCGTGCCGGGTAAGAATCTCGGCGATCCGTTCCGATGCCTTGCCATCCCAAAGCGGCGGAGATTGAGCCTGCTTGCGGGGGCCGCTCAGCGCCTCGTGAAACCCCTTCCGAAGCAACTCCCAATCGCGACCGATCAGGAGATTCGTGCCCATCGTCACCGTAATTGGGCGCTCGGTGTTCTCGCGCAACGTGAGGCACGGTGTTCCCAAAAATGTGGTTTCCTCTTGAATCCCGCCTGAGTCCGTGATGACAACTTTGGCATTCTTCTGAAGCGCAAGAAATTCAAGATACCCCAGCGGAGCGATGACGCGAAGATTCGGGTTGCATTTCTCCAGCCGTGCCTCCCACTTTTGCCGTGTCCTGGGATGAACGGGAAAGATCAGTGGAAGCTCCGCGCTCAAACTGTCAATTGTCTGCAGCATCGGCAAGAAGGTCGACTCATCATCGACATTTGATGGACGATGAAGCGTTACTAACCCGAAAGAGCCCAAGGATAATTCCGCCTTGAGCTTGGGAAAGATTTTGTCTGCTTCCGGCAGAAATTGTATGAGCGTATCAATCATTACGTTGCCGACAAAAAAGATCTTTTCCTTCGCAATTCCCTCGCGCTCGAGGTTTTCATCTCCATCAATTGACGGAGTAAAGAGAAAGTCCGCAAGTTGATCGGTAACCAGGCGGTTAATCTCTTCCGGCATAGAACGGTCAAAGGAGCGCAAGCCTGCCTCGACATGCCCAAAGCAAATGCCCAGCTTGGAACAAACCAGCGCCGCGGCTACGGTGGAATTCACGTCGCCATACACCAGCACAATTTGCGGCTGGCGCTTGAGCGCAACCGGCTCGAATCGGCTCATGATCGCGGCTGTTTGCTGCGCATGCGATCCCGAGCCGACGTTAAGGCTTTCGTCTGGATTTGGAATCTCCAATGCCTGAAAAAATACATCCGACATAAGCGCGTCATAGTGCTGGCCCGTATGCACCAGCGTCTGTTCGTGTCCGCTGCGCGCCAGCGCGCGATAAACGGGAGCTGCCTTCATAAAGTTCGGACGCGCGCCAACGACGTGTAGAACTCTCATCTTAAATTCCCTTCGTGACTACCTTAACTCGTCAACGACCGCCAAACAAGAAACCGGCTGGCGTCCATGAATCAGCGCGTCGGCAGCCTGGTACATCTGCCAGGCTGTTGCCCAGTGAATCTCTATGTTTCTTCGGGCTGCTTCTTCGGCCAGCCAGCCGAATAACCGACCAAGGCCGCCGTTGAGCAGCGGCTCTAGATTTCTTTCCTGCGCGCCGTGGGTGTAGAGCTTCAGAAATATATCTTCGCCGATAGTGGGAGCCAGGTCGAACCACCGGCGTACACGCGAAGGCGTGGGCAGATCGTAACCAGCGATCTCTCCGGTCTCCACGCGCGGTATCAACCGATCGCCAAAGCGCAGGCCAGTTGGCCCCGTTATCATCAGCAGGTCTCCACATCTGCCGCCGCCAACTGTGGCTTCTATTCCGTGATCAAATGACTTCGGGCGATTGTCTGGGTTGTTCGTGCACCAGTATATTTGGTTGATTACGCGCCCTTGTGTCGTCGAGGGAATCGAGGGCATGGTGAAATCGGCGTAGCAGCCCAGATCGCGCAGCAAAGCAATCTCACCATTCAGGCCGCACCATTTGCCGTCGGGGCGTGAGTTGTCAAGCGCCCAGTTGCCATGAATGAAGCCGAAAACGGTGCGCCCGTCCTGCTGGCGCAGCAGTCCATGGTCGCAAGTCAGGCGGCGGCAGTAATCAGTGATTTTCTGAATAAACGAATCGCGCAACTCGTTGTCGTGATGCAGATGCACTTCCACGTCGCCAATGCCTAGACGAACAATTTCCGCTATGCCGTCCAGCAGATCGCGTTGATACTCCTCCTGCGGGTAAAAAAAGCTGTACTGGGGACGCTGGCCCGCGGCATCGCGGGGAGCATCGTCAGCAACGCGCGGCCACTTATCGCGCCAGCGAGCGACGCGGCCGAGGGCGGTCTCAAGCGATGCGCCCATACCCAGCGGCTCGTAGTGATCGGTGATGGCAACCCAGGCGCGCTTCTTCTTCCTGGACCGCATACCCTTCCGCAAGCGTTCCCTCAAATACGGCGCAAGCCAGATTTCCGCGTGACGAGGGAGCTTCATGATATGAATCTGTCCTTTGCAGATTGTCGTAATTTACTGAAGGCGCTTAAAATCGCCAAGCTTAAGTATTGAATATGCTTCATATGCCTGTCAAAGACTTCTACCCTCGTCTAAAGTCCTTGTTTGCTCCTTATTATGCACGGCATTAAGAAATCTTCCGAGTAATTATCTCAGCTATTGGTTCTGCCATACTGCTGTATCATGGCCGTGGAAAACATGTCTGCATGCTGCTGCCGTTCAGCGCCATGAGAACTTTTTTGGGAGCCCTATATCTGCGTAGCGCGCCTGAACAACCGGCTCAGACTGGTTCATTATCGTGGCTGCTTGCTGCGCAATTGCAAGTGCTATGGGAACGTATAGGCAGGTTTAGGAGGGGTGTCCGGCACTGGCGATATTAAATTGTCGAAAAACACTTCGGAAAGCCTTCTACGTTTTCATGAACCGTGTATATTGATGGTTGGAGCGGCCAGATTAGGATATTCTACTACGGACTGTCATTTTCACTCAGCCAATTACGCCATGGGATTTGTTTTAAGTATTCTCTATTTCGTTACGTCTTACCTCACGCCACGAGTTCTATTCGGGCCGCTGGCGGTATATCGCGTTGAACTGATTCTTGCGGCACTGATTTTCCTGATATCGCTTCCTCGGCTGGCAAAATCATTCATTCTGAAAACGCCACAGTCCGTGGCCGTGTTTGGGTTGGCGTTTGCCGGGTCTTTGTCCGTACTTTTCGGAATGCGCTGGATCACGGGGGCCGTGCGCGCGTTTCCCGCGTTCCTCCCATTCGCATACGCTTATTTCCTTATGTGCCTGCACTGCGATTCAAAGAAGAAGTTGCGTGTGCTCGTCTTGACGCTTCTTTTTGTTTGCCTGTTTGTGATTGCACACGGGTCTATCGATCTAATGCGTGGCGTTCCCCTCTCAGCAACTCCGGATAGCTTCAATCCGATATTATGGGATATGCATCACCCTTATCTTTTTTCATCACAGAATAGTGAGGGAGAGTTTTTATATCGGCTGCGGGGACTGGGAGAAATCAACGACCCGAATGACTTTGCCCAGTTGATCGTCTGTGTGATTCCTCTGCTGTTTATCTTCTGGCGTCCGAAGAAGACGTTCAGAAATATTGTATTTGTGATTTTGCCGGCAGGTGCTCTGCTGTATGGAGTTTTTTTGACGCACTCGCGCGGCTCCTTGCTGGCTTTGATGGCGATAATGATCGTGGCGGCGCGGCGGCGCACTGGGACGCTGCCTGCGCTGCTGATTGCGGCCGTAGTGTTCGTTGCGGCAATGGCCCTGAACTTTACAGGCGGGCGCGACATTTCAGCCAGTGCTGGAGCGGACCGCACAATCCTGTGGGGCGAGGGGTTGCAGATGCTGAAGTCTCATCCAATATTTGGCGTGGGCCTCGGTAATTTTATCGATTATTGCATGTGCGGTCATACCGCGCACAACTCGCTGGTAATTTGCGCGGCAGAGCTTGGAATGTTCGGATTGTTCTTCTGGTGTATGTTCCTGTTTACCTCAGTGAGAGATGCGCTGGTGATTGCTTCGCCAGAGAAGGTGAATGAACCAGACCCGGTCATGCCGGAGGAAGTACACCTACCTCAGCGATTCAGCAAGATTGAGGCGGTCGACAAAACAGAGATTAATCGTTTTGGACGTCTGCTGGTTTTATCGTTTACTGGCTTCCTGGTTGCAGGATGGTTTTTATCTCGCGCCTATGTCATGACGTTATTCCTGCTGGGTGGCATGGTTGAGGTGGTTTTCGAAATGGCTCTGCGCCGAGGAATGATCGCTCCACGCATGCGCATGGCGCGCATTCTTCCTTATACTGGCGGATTGTCAGTATTGATGGTATTGCTGATGTACATCATGCTTCGAACTGTGAATTTGATGCACTGATTCAGGCCGTCGCGCAGCTTACAACTGTTAAGTGTGAAACACAGGACACGCCGGTTCCGTGCTGTCGGAGGTTCAGGCAATCTGTATGAAAATTGCTCACGTGGTTGACAGCATGGAGGTTGGAGGGGCCGAGACACTGGTGTCGCAGATGTGCTGTCTACAGCGGGAACAGGGCCACGATCCCTGCGTCTACGCTATTGCGACTCTTGGCCCGCTGGGTGAGCAGATGAGAGCAGAGGGCTTCGCCGTGCAAGCGAACGTGGGCCGGCACCTGCCAGATGCCGCGCGGAATTTCTTCCGCATCTTCAAAGAGTTGCGGCCTGATGTGGTTCACCTTCATAACCCGACGCCGACAGTGTATGCCGCCATACCTGCAAGGATGGCCGGTGTGCCAGGCGTTGTATCAACTCGGCACAGCCTAGTGGCCCCGCCGCGCAGGCTGGTCGTGGAGATAAAGTACGCTGTAGCGTCTACATGTTGCGACTGGATTGCCGGCATCTGCGATGCAACCACCAACAACCTGAAGAGCATTCACAGCATTCCGGCGCGAAAGATTGTTCGCGTTTACAACGGCACAGCCCCGCTGCAACACGTGGCACAACAACAATGGCCGCCGAAGACCGGATTCACTCTGCTTTACGTTGGCAGGCTTGAGCCCGTAAAAAACCACTTACTATTGTTGAATGCTTTTCGTTTTGCGCTTTCATCCATGCCGGGTTTAAGGCTTTGGATGGTGGGTGATGGAGGTGAACGCAAGATGCTGGAAAGCCTGGCCACGGAGTTGGGCATGGCTTCTCAAGTGACATTCTGGGGGCAGCAACTTGATGTTGCGCCGTTTTTTTCAGCGGCCGATGCCTTCATCATGTCATCGAAGTCGGAAGGGTTGCCCATTTCGCTGTTACAGGCGTTCTCAGTTGGGTTGCCCGCAATCGTGACCAATGTGGGCGGGATGGCGGAAGTTGTACGGCTGGCACAGGCGGGAATTACAGTATCCGCAACAGACCCCGCGGAGATGGCCACAGCAATTCTGCGGCTGGCAGCCGGCGACGCGGAACGGGCGCAATTCTCGACGAATGCGAAGGATGCGTTCAACACGCGGTTTACTTTGCATGCAATGGCCGATACCTACTTGGACCTTTATCGGAACACTCCGCGCGGCCGCCGCGCCGCGAAGGGTTGAGTACAACTATGCTGTCTTTGTGATATACATAGACTTGGTATCTGGTTTACGACTATATTTATGCTCGCAACCATTTACGTCTGCTGATGTGCTCGCAAAGCCAGACAATAGTCGCGCTTGCCAGAATAATGCACAAACCTTCAACCGGGAAACGGTATCGCGCGTATCCGAAGAATAATAGCGAAATTATTACAAAGTGAAACACTCCCAAATGGAGGAGCCAGCCCGGATTGTTTGTCCTTAGGAAATAAATTGCGCTGGGAAAGAAACCAAGAGCAAAGAGAACCAGAATTGGTCCCCACGATGCCAGCGTGCCAACCCGGTAAAGCAGGGGGCTTCGCGGCTCCAAAAATGGAGTTAACGAGCGACGAAACCGCGTTCCAACGAGGTACCACCATTTCTCAGGATGATTGCGTATCCATTCTATAGCCAGCTGGGTTTCGACATGATCGCGGATCACTTCATTGTTTGGGGCGATAATCTGTCTTCGGTAATCCAGAAGGTCGGACTCCGGCCATATATAGTATCCATAGTAGAGCGGGTCGGATGCTACTACTCTGTTGTAACTGCCGAGTAAAACATCTCCACCCCCGGTTTGGAACGGAATAAATGAGTGAAATATCTCATAATTGCGAACCGTCCAAGGCACAAGCATTACCAAGGCCACAAATGAAATGGCTAAGCCGCGTACGACCAGCCGCGGTGTCCTCCGAAATTGCCAAATAGACCACGGGATCATCAGCCCAACCATTAACACCACGCTTCCTCGCGTCAGCATGGCGAGACCGAGAAGGACGCCTGCTGCAATAGAACGTGGCCAGCTCGCACGTTCCGCAAATTGCAGCGATATCAGGATAAAGCAGCAGAATAGAAAAGTGAACAGTGTTTCAGATAACAATTGACTCGAGTACAGCAGTGCTGTCGGCCACACAGTATAGATTGCGGCAGCCAGCAGCGCGACGGTATCGCTAAAGCATTTACGGCCAATTTGGAAGATAAGCAGGATAGTCAGCGTGTCCAGAACACAATGGAAAAACCTCACAACGTCGTATCGATGACCAAAGGTCCAATACAGACCCGCCCATAAAACTGATGTTCCGGGAGAGCGATAAGCTGTCGGATGCTCCAGCAATTGCCCGTCGGGGGTTTTCACGTCGGGGCTGATTCCGCTGTATCCACGTCCTTGGGCAAGATTCCACGCATACGAGTCGTATTCATATGAATCCGAGCCAGGTACGGGCGGCGTGGCCCACCCTTCGTGAATTGTTACTGTCATGCGAAATGCCAGCCCCAATACCATCAACACAAGCAGGATTCGCGTACATAACCTCTGTATATTGCGATCTCTGTGGTTGTTGTTGGAACGGATTACAGTACTATCGTTCATAGTCAGATGAGACAGTGATTGTACCACTCCTCCTTAATACAGTACGCTTGAACGCCGCCGCAGCCCGAGGATGCTCAGGAAGAAGCTGCTGCAAATAATCTGAACACCCAGGGTTAAAGAGAATACCGCAGGCATGACGATGCGCAGCATATGTCCCGCGTCCAAGGTTCCGAAGCTCTCTTTCGCCCATCCGGAAACGGCAAAGATCGATCCGCAAATCCCCAGCGCAACCAGCAACCCGCCGGCAGCCAGGCCGGTTTCCAGCGTGATAAATCGAAAGGCGCGATTCAGGCGCGGATCTTCGGGCAGCAGTCCTTCGGAGATAGCAAAGACCTTAGTAAACACCGCGAAGGCAACCAGTTGAAAGCCCAGGAGCACCGAGACAAACGCATACAAAAGCGTATGCACGTCAAACCCGATGCCACCAACGGACCGCGGCCCCGGCAGCAGCCAGGCGCATCCGGCCAGCCCCAGTAAAAGCAACAATGCTCCGGGATAAAGGAAGAGCCAGCGCGGGCTATGCAGCAGCATGAAGCGCAGATGCCGCCAGCCATCGCGGTAGGGCAGCAGGTGCGGTGGGCGCGAACGGCCGTCGGGGCTGAGAATCGTGGGCACCTCGGTCATCTTCAGTCCCATAAGCCTGGCCTTGATCACCATCTCCGACGCGAATTCCATTCCCGTGGTTCTTAAATCCATCTGTTGAAAGGCGCTTTTTGAAAAGCCGCGCAGGCCGCAATGAAAATCTCCCACCCCCGCGCGAAAGAGAATTTTTCCGATGGTAGAGAGAATCGGGTTCCCGATATATCGGTTCTTCCATGGCATCGCCCCCGGCCGGATGCCGCCCTGAAAGCGGTTTCCCATCACCAGGTCATACCCCGCGCGCAGCTTCTCGACAAAGGCATCGAGGTTCTCGAAGTCATAGCTGTCATCGGAGTCGCCCATGATGCAATAGCGACCGTGCGCCGCGGTGATCGCCCCATACAGCGCCGCGCCGTAGCCGCGAATAGGAACAGAAATCACGCGGACGCCGAGATTGGATGCAATCTGTTGTGAACCGTCCGTCGAGCCGTTATCTCCGATGACAATTTCGCCGCTTATCCCCGAGCGGAGAAGATAACTCTGCGCCTTCCAGATGCAACTTGCCAGGGTCTCCGCCTCGTTGAGGCAGGGCATGACAATGCTTAGTTCCAAAGTCATCTTTTCGTACCTCGGTATTGACTGATGGAAGGAGTCGCTCAATGCGCAGGTTTCCCTTTGTGCTTAGTATCACTTAGCATGGAGCAGGTCGCTATGGATTCCGCTTACACTCATAGGTGAGATGGATCGGAGTTCCCATATCGACGATTTCAAAGTCTGTTACCTTCAGGCCGAATAAAGAATGGGAATCGAAGTCCAGGTCTGCGTACTTTGCTTTTGTGTCCTTGTCGCTCTGCGCGGTTAGGGCAATATTTCCACCGTCTGCCAAGAACATACCGTATTTCTGCATGGCGCGCGCTACAACCTGTGCCTCCGGCATCAGTTGTGTCACGTCGTACGAGGCTTTCAGGCGGAAGCGGGCGCCCATCGGAGGAGCAAGTACCGGCCCGCGAGGAGCGCCGGCGTGCGTGGCGGGGTGCACAAAGAAGTGTGCGCGAATCCGCTGATTAGGGAGGGTGAAGCGGATGGCGTGGTTGATGCTTCCAGTGGCGATCTCGTCGGCATTAAAAAGCAGTGGAGCAATCGGGAAGCCGGCGGCGTCGGCGCTGGTGCACTGATCTCCGCGTCCAGACGGCGGATAGACGCGGTTGAGGTCCCATACCGCGAGAAAGTTTGCTGTAACGGCATTGTCTGTAACACGGGTCTCATAGCTTTCGTAGAGTTTGCCGTGGCTGCGGTCGACTACAATGAGCTGGCAGTCACCCTCGCATGACTCCATGCCGCTTCCGGCAGGAAGGGGTATGGTAGAGACGTAATCGGAATCGGCAGCCAACCAGTGCGGACCTTTGCGAAAGGGAACATGCGGGGTGTTAGCATCCGCCTGCAATACCCGCATGCCGAAATCGATTTGAAATTTATTGTTGTTCCCCCAACCGCCCGCATTCGCCAGCCATGTGATTATGGCGGAAGACTGGGGATCGAGAGGCGCGTGACTTATATCCTGTGTCCAAACGGATCCAGGAGGAAAGTAGGGTGCGGGCGCGACAACGTTCTCCGCCCTCGCCGCCCTAACCTGGCTGCTGCTGAACGCTCTGTCCAGCACAAAGGCCATGTGGTCTTTGAGGTGATGGGCTTTCTGGGCGAATCTCTGGGTGAAGTTGGAACGGTTGATGTGGAGTTTGTATGCTGTCACAGCAACCCCGAATCCCAGCATGGCTCCCAACGTAAAAATGACCAGCGATTTCATGATTTTCATATTGGCCTTATGCTCCTCTCTCGCAAGGTTATCCTTCAAAAGAATTCTACACCCATCCTTCCTGTGGCGGGCGTAAAGGGTTACTGCGGCTCGATGTTCGCTGATTCTGCAGTCGCAACCTTCGCTTCCTGCTTTTGAGGTGTCCATATTTTCCAAAGCGGGCCGCGTGTAAAGAGAAAACGGTACAGCCCGGCAACAGCCGCTGCTTTAAGCATCAAGAACGCGCTGGCCGGTGCCGCGATGCGATGCAGCACGGGAATCCTGTAGCGCAGGCCGGCAATTGCGACAAGCCAGCCGAAAATCTGAAATACGGCGAATGCCGTGTAGAACGGAGATCTGCCCGAAAGCGCTAATGTAGAAACCAACAACAGAATCAGCAGATAAGGCACTACAAGCCGCATAACCTTATGCGATACAAGCTGAAAGAGAACTGGATTCCGCGGGGTCAGCGTCCACGGCGCAAGCTGAAAAAGCTGGAAGTTTCCCGCCAGCGTGCGCACCTTGCGCTGAAACTCCTCTTCTATTTTTGTTGGCCAAGTGTCGTAGACGCGCGCGCGCGCATCCAGGACTGACCGGTAGCCCTGGCGGATAATGGAAAGAGGTTGGAACATGTCATCCAGAATCATTCCGGCCGGTTGCGGCACGGCGAGTTCGCGGCGAATCGCATAAAAGCCGCCATAAACGCCGACCGGGGAAGCGCAGATAGACTCGCACGTCCTGATCCACTTTTCATAGCGCCAATAGATTCCGCTGACAGCCGCGGAGGCGCTGTCATGACATTGCTTGCGCAGAATCAGTTCACCGGCCACGCAGCCAATCTTCGGATCGGCGAAATTGCTGACCAGTTGTTGAATAGCGCCCGGAGCAATCTCCGGCCGGATGTCGACGAAGAGGATCACCTCCCCGGTTGCCTTCGCCATGCCGGCGTTGATGGCAACCGCCTTGCCGCAGTGCTCTTCTAAAATGACTGATATGAGACGCGGATGACGCTCGTGAGCCAGCAATTCCGCCGTGCCATCGGTCGAGCCGTCAGAAACTATGATGATTTCTTTGATGTTGTGGTAATCGAGACCAAGCAGGTGCTTTATCTTGCGCGGGAGCAGCGCTTTGCCGTTATGTACCGCGAGCACGATACTCACGCTGGGAGAGACCGGGCTGGCTGTCCAGGGCCGAGGCCACAGCCGCGAAAGCAACCACATCACCACCGGGTATCCCGCGTAGGTATAGAGAATGCCTGCCAGCGACAACCAGAAGATGATTCTCACTGGGCGCCCCTGCGCAGAATGATGGTTTTAATGGTCTCAAACATGATAAGCAAATCAAGACCAATCGACTGGTGCTTGATGTAGTAGAGATCGTATTCGAGCTTACGCTTGGTTTCTTCCAGGCTGGCGCCATACCGGTAGCGCACCTGCGCCCAACCCGTAATCCCTGGACGAATCATGTGCCGCAGATCATAGAAGGGAATCTCCTTGCTAAGCCACTGCACGAACTCCGGGCGCTCTGGACGGGGACCGACGAAGGCCATATCTCCGCGAAGTACGTTCCAAAGCTGCGGAATCTCGTCTATCCTCGTATTTCGCATAAACTTGCCAATCGCGGTAACCCGCGGATCGTCCTTGGTCGCCCATACGGCTCCCTGCGCTTCAGCGTTCTCTTGCATCGTCCGAAACTTGTATGCGGTAAATAAGCGCCCACGCTGCCCAACTCGTGTCTGGCTGAATAGAATAGGACCCGGTGAAGAGAGGCGCACAGCAAGGATAATCAGAGGCAGAAACGGAAGGCAAATCAGCAACGCAATGAAGGAAACGGCGAAGGAAAGCAGGCGCCGGAAAAGCTGCTGCGTCGCGTTCATCCGAAACCCTTCTGTAAAGATGATAGTGCTCGGATTGAGTCCGTCCAGCTGTAATTTGCCTGAAAGCCGCTCCAGCAGCGCGCTGAAATTCTCAATGATGACGCCGCGGAGGCGGAGGTCGAGCAGTTCTCGTACGGGCATCGCTTCGCGGCGGTCCTGCATGGCAACGATGACGCGATCAATGCCGGGCTTCGGGCCGCAAAAGGCTCGTAGGTCCGCGGAGAAATTCTCCAGCCGTCCATGGACTATGTTTTCGCCTTTCCAGCCGACGACTTTCATGCCGGCATCTCGGCTGGAACGCAGGAGCTCGACTACAGAATGCGCTCGCGGGCCGCAACCCAGCACATAAACGCGCTCGCTAAACATAGGAAGGCAAATAATCCACTCGTAGGCCCCGCGCCAGAGGACAAGAAGTACCGCAAGAAAAGCTGTGCCTACAAGAAAAACATACGGGCCAATGTCCATATCCGGGAAAAAATAAATAAGACCGGCTAATACAAAAGATAGCACGCTGAGAACCAGCAACAGGCGAAAATAAATCTCCCAGCTCGCTGAAAAACGCCTCGGTCCGTACAGATCAAAATAATAAGTGAGGAGCAGAGTAAATATAGTGATTCCGGCAATCTTCAGCAAGCCGTTCTCATAAATCAAAATAATGCGCAGATCCGGCCCTGTGAACAATATCGTGGCCAGCAAAAACGATCCACTCACAAGAATTACTTCGCAAAGAAGACACACCAGGGTTCGTGTTTGATAGTAGACATTGAAAAGTCTAGTCATCCCTGCCTTCCTTTTCCTTTCGTCCGGGTTTTTCGCTGCCGGCTGCCTGATTGCCATAGTAGTAATAGTAAGAGGTATTGGGAGGAACGTCCTTGACAGCGTTTAGCACGAAACCTAGAATGCGCGAGCTGCTGAAAGCCGCCTGCGCGCGCTGCGCGACATCGTAAGGCGTACTGGCTCCGCGGGCAACAAGCAATACCGCATCGGCTGCGCGGGCCAGGTCGATTGCGTCCGCAAACGCGAGGACCGGAGGGGAATCAATCAGAATCCAGTCGAAGTGCGGTGAAAGGATGGCTATCAGCTCTTCAATGCGGCGATTGGCGACCAGCTCAGAGGAGTTATCGCCGCCCGCGCCGGCGGGGATGAAGGTTAAATTCGAAATTCTGCGCGCTATCCCGGCATCAACGAGGCTGGAATTCTGATTGCGTTGCATGATGTCGCTTGGCTCCGCGGTCGCCGCAAGGTACTCAGTGAGACCTGGAATATTAGGAGCGCCAAGAACGGCGTAGAGCGAGGGACGGCGTAGGTCGCCGTCGATGAGCAAAACCTTGTTGTTCCTGTTGCGCGTCAGACTGATTGCTAGATTTGCCACAACAAAGGTTTTGCCTTCCGCGGGAGCACCGCTGCTTACAAGAATCGTCTTGAGCCGAGCCTGATCGCGTAATTGGTAGAGTTGTGACCGTAAGACGCGGAATTGCTCTACACTCTCGCCACGGTCGTTTAATGTTGGAAAATAAGCCCTGGATGGTTTCCATGGATACAGGGCAATTTTCTCAGTGTTGACCTCAGCTTTAATCGATGGCAGGCCATCGGCGCTGGGAACTGGCGACGGCTCGGGAGGTCTTGTGGCGTCCTCCTCCTGAGCGGCCTTCCGTTCAATATCCGCCCTTTGAAGGGCATCGTAGATACGGCTCATATTCCGCTTTCTCTCGGTGTGTCCTCGCTGTCGGCGATGGACGTGATGGTATCGATCATATTCGGCTGCAGAGAACGCCCCATTAACGCTCGCATCGCCGAGAAAGAAATCGTAAAAGGATGCTGAACAAGATCAAGTTCCAGGCCTACCGACTCAACGATGTGCGCTGGAATTGGGTTGACCTGCTCCGCGTAAGCAAAGATCAACGTATGCTCGCAAAGAAGATTGATTATGCGCGGTATCCCTTTCGAGTAGTGATATACAAGCTCTGCCGCTTCAGGTAAAAACACCTGCTTTGCGGCTCCGGCGATGCGCAGTCTCTCTTCGATGTAGGCCTGAGTCTCCTCGCCGGTAAGCGGATAGGTCCTGCACCACAACGAAATACGCTGCCGTAGCTGGCGGAGACTTGGATGGTACAACTTTTCCTCCAGCTCCGGTTGGCCGGAAAGAATAATCTGCACCAGCTTCTCGGACGAGGTTTCCAGGTTGGTCAGCAAGCGTATCTCTTCGAGAAGTTCCCAGGAGAGATTCTGGGCTTCATCAATCACGATGACGCACAACTGATGAGCGCGATAGCGCTCAATGAGCCAGCCATTGAGTTGTAAAAGCATCGCTGACTTGGTCCGTGTCGTGGGCGGAACGCCGAAGTCGGTAAGAATAAATTCAAAAAAATCGAGCACATCCAGACGCGGATTAAATACGTAAGTCGTCGCTATACGCCCCGTGGCAAAGGTGTCAAGAGCGGTTTTAAGCAGCGTCGTCTTGCCCGTTCCCACTTCTCCTGATAAAACCACAAAGCCCTTGCGCGCTGAAATACCATATTCCAGACAGGCAAGCGTCTCCCTGATCTGCGGCCTCAGGAAGAGAAACCGCGGATCTGGACTGGCTCCGAAAGGATGAACGCGAAGACCGAAGTAAGATTTGTACATGGCTATCCAGATGCGCTTTCAGAGGGTTTGAATATCTGTGAAAATAATTTTCTGCGCTTGCTGTCCGCGCGGGGAACATCCAGTACAGCGATGTAGGAGACAATCGCCAGTGTCGGAAGTTTAGTAAAAGCAAAAATGTCGCTTTCGTTGCGCAGGGATTTATCGTGGTACTCGAGCAGTGCGGTAAGAAGCAGACCCAGGGCCAGCCCCGATGCAAGGCCGCCTCCGGCAAACATTTGATGATTCGGGAAGGTAGGTGATTCTGGGAGATTGGCGGCATCCATCACACTAAACTGTTCGCCCTCCTGGCGATGCTCAAGTTCGGTGGCCATGGACGATTGATTCATCTTGGTCAGCAGCGTGTTGTAGAACTGCACAGCCGTATCATGATCGCGCGTGATCTGTTTATACTCTTCTTCGATCGTGGGGCTGGACTCAATCCTGGATTCGTAAACGCGAATCTTCTGCTCGATCCGGGCCTGTTCCTGCTTGGCAGAAGCCAGGGACGCCTGCTGAACGCGAAGCTGATTTCTGAGCTGCCGAAGCTGCGGCGTGTCTGTACTTTTAGCGGCAGTCTCTCCCTTAGAATTGGCGCCGGTATTTCCCTTCGCCGGCTCGGACGCGCTGTGCGCTATCTCTGCCCGGAGGTTGGCAATCCTGCGCTTGATCGCAAGTACATCTGGATAATCGGGCGTGTAGAGCGCCTCCAGATCCTTTTCCTGGTTAAGGGCGGTTTTGAGCTGCGCTTCAAGTGTGTCTCCCGAGGCCCCTGTGGTTGAGTCGATGGACGCTTCCTGCGCTTGCTGGGCGATCATGGCTTCGAGTACGATCCCTCCCTGCTGCAAGTTGCTGATTTGCTGCGTCGTGGCATCAAGCTGGGTCGTGAGGGCCTGAAGAGTGTTCGCATTCGACGGCTCCTGCTGGGGGAGCTTGCCAAAGTACTTGCGCTCGAAGTCCGCAAGCTTGGCGTCCTGTTCGTCAAGTTTTCTCTTTGAATCGGCGAGTTGCTGTTTCAGAAAATCGGTCGTGCCTTCGGCGGATTCTTCGCGCGCGCTTAGATTAGCGCTGATAAATAGCGACGTGATCTCGCTGCACACCTGTTGTGCGGTGCGCGCGTCCCGCGCCTTGAACGTTATATAGAAGCCCGGCATGCCGTGCGGTGATAGCCCGGAGGGGATCGGATTGATACCGATTGCCTTGCGCGTCATATCAACGCGGTCGTCCATGGTCGCATTGTTGCCCCCATACAAGTTAAATCGCTCGATGATCGGCTCAATGCGCGATCGGCTCAGTATCTGTTCCTTCATCGACGCCAGCCGTGCGTTCAGATCTTCATTGACTACCGGCTTCACATAGTCCTCTGGAACTTTCTGCTGCTCGATAAGCACCAGCGTTTGCGACATATACACTGGGGGCAAAGTATTACCGAGAACTATACCGGCTACCAAAAAGAGGACCGTGCAAATCAATATCAGCCGGTATCGCCGCTTCAATATATCCGCGTATTCCTGCATAGTCAGTTCACGATGCCCGAGCATAATCCTCCTTCATAAGTTACTTTCTGAGGCGTATTTCCCGCGGAGAGTAGCCGATGCCGAAACCGATCACCTGCGACAGTCCGCTGATGGCATTCGATGGCAGCGTGGAGCTTGACGACTGCTGGGTCGCTGTGTAGTTCGCAAATACAATGATATATCGTCCCCATCGCCGCGTCGCTGACACTCCTCCATACTTTCCGTTGGTCACGCCGATCTGTTGCTGTTGCAATCCCTGGGTGCGCATATACGCGCCCGTAAAGCTGATAGTCAGGTTTTTTCCCTGCTGCCGCATCAGTCCTGCATTGACGTTATCGTTGCGTGACCCGATCTGCGTCGCCACCCCCGCGCCTCCCATGGTTCCATGGGAGTAGCCCAGAGTGGCCGACATTGATGTGACGCTGTAGCTGGCATTCGCATTCGCTGTCCAGTTCAACGATGAAGGAACAATTGTGCTGTCTGAACTTTGGATCCACTGCGGCCCGGCGGAGATGCTCGTTTGGAGCCGTCGGCTCCACGTGCGCTGGTATCCAGCCGTCGCGGATTGCGTCCCCATGGAGACCGTATATCCGGGATAACTGTAGCGGGAAAATGCGTACTGGCCCGAAAGCGAACTCCGTGCGTTCAGCCGCCTGGTGATCTGTGGGCCTACCTGCATCGAATTTGTCTCCAGGCCGTTGCCGTCAGGGAAGCGCAGAATTCCGTAGCTGCCGCTGATGCCAAAGCTGGTTGAGTGGTCCAGACGGTGCGTATAATTTGCGCCAGTCTGGTTGTAGACGCTGCGCGTATTGAGCGTCAGAATCGGTTGGGTCGGCGTGCCCGGTGTGCCCGGAAGGCTGCCCACGCCGGGGATTCCAGAAAATCCAGTTGTCGGCGCCTGCGGCAGATAGCTTACATCATCGTTAACATTGAATGCCCAGGAACGTCTGACAATGCCTTGCGATGCCAATAGATGCTGAATTACCTCGCTTCCACTGCCCGTGCCGGAAATTGTCCACATATCGCCGCCGGAATACGTCAGTGCGAATGGACTTGTGGCTTTGGCATTTGCGTACGTCACCTCCCCGGTTGCACCGATCATCTGATTGTCGCCCTGAAGCCCACCGTAGAACTGCGCGGTTTGCGTATAGCGCAGATCGTAGTGCAGCGTCCCGCTGACCGGCAGCCCAGGCAGCCCAGTAGGGCCCGTCGCCGCGGGAGCAGTTTGCGCTCTTGTCACTGCGCTGAAGGCAAGAAGTATCGCCATAAATGTGAAACTTGGTTTCATTCAGGTTGCCTTACGGTACTACAATCGTATCGTCCGGATTCAGAGGGAGATTGAAAGACTCGTCGCCCTTCAATGCTTGCTTGTAATGCACGAAAATCTTCTGCTGCTTTCCGCCTACGGTGCGAAGGATGTAAATCTTCTTCGTGTTCGCGTACGGCGTGAGTCCGCCGGCGGTGGCAATCGCCTGAAGCAAAGTCATTCCGGAGGTCATGTCGATCGGGCCTGTCTTGCCAATTTCACCAATCAGGTACACTTTCTTGCTGTTCATCGCAGTCAGAGTGACGGTGACATTGGGATCTTGTACGTACTTCTTCAGCTTAGCCGTTACGTCGTCCGCTAACTGTAGTGGCGTCTTACCGTCGGCCTTGACATCACCGAGAAGAGGTAACGAGATCATGCCGTCTGGACGAACAAGTACGCTGCTTGAAAGAGTTGGTTCTTTATACACCGTCACCGTTACAACATCGGATGTGCCAATGACATAACTGTCGGGCACAACCAGCGCGGGCGCTGACGGCACGGCCGGCCGGGACGTGTCCTGTGTGGCCGGCGCGGCAGTGTCTGGCGCGGCAGGCGTTTTGTCTTGAGCGTAGCTTAAAAGCGCCGGAGCAAAAAATGCCACTATCAGAAGACTTCCCGTTTTCATTGTGCGACTCCAGTCTGGCAGATCACGCATTGATTTTCTTTCTCCATTTGCTTGAGTTTGTAGAGCAGGGCCTTATAGCTGATTCCCAGGTCGGCCGCGGCGCGTTTCCGGTTGCCGCCGGTTGTAACCAAAACCTCGGAGATCAAATGGCGTTCGATCTGTATGGATGAGGCCCGCGTGGCTTCCTTGAGTAATAGATGCTTGTGATTCATATTCGACTTACCCAATGCCGCCGCCTTGATGGCCGCCAGTGATATTGCCTGGTCTTCGATGGCGACAACCGCCTTGATTGCGGTCTGAAGTTCCGTCAAATTGCCGGGCCAGGTGTGTTCCAACAGATGTCCGATTAGCTCCTTGCAGGGGACCGGCTTGGGGCGGTCAAACTGTTTGGAGTACTGCGTCATAAGCACATCGGCGATGGAGAGAATCTCATGTTTCCTGCAGCGCAGAGGGGGAATCAGAAGAGTAATTGCCGAAATGTGGTAGTAAAAATCCTCTCTCATCCGCCACGACTTGACTTCTTCTGCAAGGTCACGGCTCGAGCCAAATAGCAGACGGCAGGTTTGCGCCTTTTCTGAGCGATAATAGGCGTTGACGAGCAACTCTTGCAGTGCAAGACTAAGCTCTGCTATTTCAGACAGATAAAGCGTCCCCCTGACTGATAGAGCAGAGCGCAGGGCTATTGCATCGGCGTCCAGGCAGTGAATCTCCTGGAACGCGTTGCGGGGCAGATTCGATTGTGCGTGGATTTGTGCGGCAACAGAGCGTTTCCCGGCGCCGTGTTCGCCCAATATCAGGACAGGGCAGTCGCTTTCGGCAATCCGGGCAATCGCGTGCTGAATCCGCGCTTCCGTAGGGAGGGGGGGATTCGCATGCCGCTTCCTATTTTGAATCATTGCAATTGTTGCCATATAGGGACCGGGGTTCACTTCATACTGAGCAGTGCTGCTTCCAGACCTGTGGGTGAGGCAGAACAGAGAATGAGCTTCCCTTGTGGACTATCAACTATCGGATGCGCTTCCTTATGCCAAGTCAAAGAGAAGGAAAATCGCTCCATCTCTCACGGAAACAGTGTACCATTAATTGTACTGGAAAGTGGAAACCATTTTCCATCAACGCCGGAATAAGGATTCCTTAGAATGGTACTTTCAAGAGGCTTTTATCTGAATCAATCCATTTCTCTTCTGGCTCACCGATTGCTAAAGTAGAGTAATACGAATCAATTAGCTCGATGAAAGGGATCATGGCTCAAGGCACACAGACGCGAACTGCTCCATCAGAGAGCTGGCACACACGTTACGCTGAATTTGCGGTGGGTGCAACGGTGATCTGCCTGCTGATCGCGGTTGTTTATTACCAGGTACTGGTAAAACTGGTTACCGACTGGTGGCAAATACCCGATTTCTCTCACGGCTTCCTCGTCCCCTTGTTCTCGGCTTATTTGATTTGGGAAAAGAGAAAGACCCTTCGCGGCATTAAGATCGCTCCCAGCTGGGTTGGAATTGCCGTGGTTGCCCTGGGTCTGGTCGTTCTACTTCTTGGTGTCTACGGATCCGAGCTCTTCCTCTCCAGGGTTTCGCTGATCATTTTGCTGGCTGGATTGGTGCTTTGCTTTGGCGGATGGAAATTCTTGAATGAGTTGAGCTTCGCCCTGCTGGTCTTATTTCTGGCCATCCCCATTCCGGCCATTGTTTTCAACCAGATAACCTTCCCTCTGCAGATCCTGGCTTCAAAGCTGGCCAGCGCCCTGCTGCCTTTATTCGGCGTGCCGGTTCTGCGCGAGGGAAACATTATTGTGCTTCCCCTGATGAGGCTGGAGGTGGCTGAGGCTTGCAGTGGCATCCGCTCTCTGATGAGCTTGTTCACGCTAGCAGTTTTTTATGGCTATTTCATGGAGAAGTCCAACTTGCGACGAGTCGTACTCGCTCTGGCCAGCATTCCCATCGCCATAGCGGCCAACGCGGTGCGTATCCTCGGCACCGGGTTGTGCGTCCAATATTGGGACCCGGACAAGGCTTTGGGCTTTTTTCACGAGTTTTCCGGCTGGGTCATCTTTTTGGTCTCGCTTGCTTGCCTGTATACTTTTCATCGCATTATGTGTCTATTCCCGGCAAAAAGGCGGCAGACATGAAGAACTTTCGTTTCTTGACAGTGGTTCTGCTGCTGGCTGCAACCGGGCTTTTGCTGTATTTGCGACCCGCTGTTGATCGAAATCCCCCCCGCGAGCCTTTGTCGCAGATGCCGTTTAACATTGCAGGATGGGTGGGAAGCGACCAGCAAATTGACCAGGAAACGCTCGATGTCCTCGGGGCCGGAGATGTCCTTTCGCGTGTCTATACCAAGGGCGATCAGCCATATCCAATCGGCCTGTTTATAGCCTATTTCCCCACGCAGAGAACCGGCCAGACCATTCATTCTCCAAAACATTGCCTGCCTGGAGCCGGCTGGGTCTTCGAGTCGTCAACCTCCGTCATTTTGACCGATGTGAATGGCAAACCGCATCGGGTGGGCGAGTACATTATTGCCCAGGGCGACGAAAAACAGTTCGTCATCTACTGGTATCAGGCGCACGGGCGTAGCGTGGCAAATGAATACATGGCGAAGATTTATATGGTGATTGATGCAATGCGGACGAATCGCACGGATGGAGCGCTGGTCCGGGTCATCACGCCGATCTCTTCCAGCGAAGATACTTCGGCCGCCAGAATTCGCGCCGAGAAATTTACCATGCAGCTTGCGCCCTTGCTGCCGCGTTTTATCCCTGACTAAGCGCATTGCAAGAAGCAGGGAAAAGCAACGCTGTTCGCGAATGGCTGCACGTTGTAGCCATTCGAGAGTCAGCATGAAAGGATGGAAGACAGTGGAAAGCAGAGTCATTACATTTCAATTCGGCTGCGACGGCAGGCGGAGTCCGCGGATTCGTTACGCGGCTCTTGGGATAATAACGCTCTTTCTTTCGCTCACTCTATTGTCCGGGTGCTTCCGCGATCCAAACGTGCGAAAACAAAAATATCTGGAGAGCGGACAGAAGTATAGCGCCCAGGGCAAGGACAGGGAAGCCGCCATCCAGTTTGCCAACGCATTGAAGATCGACAAAAATTTCGCCGCGGCGCATTACGCTCTGGCGAAGACGTATCTCCATATGGGCGCCTTAAACGCCGCTTACGGCGAACTTCAGCGGACCGTCAACCTGCAGCCGAACAACTACAAAGCGAGAATCGATCTGGGAAATATGCTCCTCGTCGGAGGCAAGCCCGACGACGCCCAGGCACAGGCTGACGCAGTTATAGCCGCGCAGCCGGACAATGCGGATGCACACGCCCTGCTTTCCCGCATTGCGGCCCGGCGGGGACAGAAGGAGCTGGCTCTTTCCGAGATACGTCGCGCGCTGGAACTCGCTCCCAACGAAGCGGCGCTTCATGAAACTCTTGCCTTGCTCGAAGTGGGCAATGTGGCACAGGGCGCGTCTGTCGAGGACGAGTTGAAGAAGGCCGTCGAGCTCGATCCAAAGTCGGTAAATGCCAAGCTGCTTCTTGCTGCTTTCTATGCGAAATACAGCCGCTGGCCGGAGGCTGAGCAGACATGCAAGAATGCCATCGCCACGGACTCTAAAAACTTGACTGCCCGGGAAAGTCTGGCTCAGATCTACCTCAAAGAGGGAAATCAGCCTATGGCGGAGCAAACGCTGCGCCAGGCTTCGAACGACCTTGCGGATAACCCGAGGGGTGTGCGCATGCTGGCGGATTACTACGCCGGATCTGGACAGATTGACAAGGCACGTGCGGAGTTTGCCAGTCTTGCGAATAAGTACCCCAAGAACCTCTCTGTGCAGGAGGGATACGTCCGTATTCTTCTTCAGGTCAAGGACTATGCGACTGCCCAGACCGTGATTACCAGGTTGATGAAGAGAAACGGCAAGGATCCTCAGGTCGTCGTGCTGAACGGTATTGTGCTGCTCAACAACGGCAAGCTGAATGACGCGGTCAATGCCCTTCAGGATGCGGCCAATAATGCCCCCAAGGACGCCTACATTCAGTACTGGCTCGGCAGGGCCGCGCTGGCCAAAGGCGATAGCGATCTTGCGGAAAAGAGCTTCCGTACAGCGACGCAACTGAATCCGCGTTACCTGGAGGCGCAGGAGGAACTTGCGCGCATTGCAATTCTGCGTGGCGACATGAGTTCGCTCTCCGATGTGGCGGAAAAGACAATTGTCGTCGCTCCTCAATTCCCCGGCGGTTATCTGTGGCGAGCCATCGTCGAACTCTCTCGCAATACGAAGACGGACACGGATAAGGCCGAGGCTGACCTGAATAACGCCATCAAAGTCGCCCCGCATAGCGCGCAGGCTTATCTCATGCTGGGTGAGCTTCGCTTCTCGCAAAAACGCTATCCGGAAGGAGCGGAGCATATGGAGATGGCTTTACAGTACGACCCCAATTCGCTGGGCGCTTTGCGCGGGCTGGTCGGTTATGACCTCTACAGAAAACAGCCGGCTCATGCCCTGGAACGTATCAATGCGCAAATCGCCAAGAGTCCCAGGAACAGCGGCTTCTATGACCTGCTGGCTCAGTTTCAGATGCAGAACAAGAACCTGGACCAGGCCGCCGCCACGGCTCAGAAAGCCATGGGTATAAATCCCGATGACGGCGAGGCGGTTGCCATCTACGCACAGCTCCAGGTGCAGCGCGGACAGGCGGAAAATGCCATCGGCGCATGGGAGAAATGGTCGCAGGCTCATCCCAACAACGCCGGCGCCCTGGCAATACTTGGAACTCTGGAGGAGTCGCGCGGAAATGGCAGCAAAGCCGAGGACTACTACAAGAAGGCGCTTGCCATTCAGCCCGCGCAGCCTATCGCCGCCAACAACCTTGCCTACAGAATGCTTATGAACGGAGGCAACGTCGATGTAGCCTTGTCGCTGGCGCAAACGGCGCGCCGGGGCATGCCAAATTCGCCCAGCACCGCTGACACCCTGGCGTGGGCCTACTACTCCAAGGGAATCTACGGCTTCGCCCACGATCTTCTGGAAGAAGCCATCAAGGCCGCTCCTAACAACGCGACAACCCAGTATCATCTGGGGATGGTGTACGCCAAACAAGGAGACAAAACTAACGCAAGGACTCATCTAAAGAAAGCCATTTCGCTGGCGCCGGACTCGCAGGCAGCTAAGGACGCGCAGACAGCGTTGCAAGGATTGGGCTAGACAACAATGATGTTCTCAAGCCTGCCGGCAGCGCGCGCAGCGCTGCCGGTTGCGTCTCAGGGCCGTTAGCCGATTGACAACGAAGAGGTACGAGTTTTCATCAGAACCACAGCTGATAATCTATGTCCAACACAAAGACTATAGCTAAAAACTCCGGCTGGTTCGGCACTGAAACCATCGTCAGTGCCGTCGTTGCCCTGGTGTCCTCGATTGCCATTAACCGCTATCTGGGACCGGAAAAGAACGGCTACATAGTCTACGTTGCGTATATCGCCCAACTGGTCAGCGGCCTGGGCGGGTTCGGCATTCCCGCCACCACGCGAAAGTACATGGCCGAGTTTATCGGCATGGGTGACCGGGGCACCGCGCGCTACATCTTTCTGCGCACGCTGCTCTTGCAGACCGGCCTGGCCACGCTGGCCACTGCCGGCTTTCTCTATTGGGTGCTGGGAGACGCCAATCCTGATTACAAATTGGCCGCGGCCCTGCTCGTACTCAGCATCTGGCCTTCGATGGTCAACTCCATTTCAGCGCAGGCCAATACCGCCACGGAAGATCTGTCGACAAATCTTCCCGCCTCTGTTGTTTCAATGCTCATCTACCTTATCGCTATCGCGGCTACGGTAGTGTTCCGTTGGGGTGTGGTTGGCGTCGGCGCTTCGCTGCTCGCCATGCGAACCGTCGATTTTCTTGTGCGTTTCTTTCCCACGTTGAGGCGCGTGCTTGCCTGGGAGATCACTCATGTTCATCCGCCGGGATTGCGCAACCGCATGATGGCCTTCGCCTGGCCCAGCGTGGTAAGCATGGCGGTTTCAATGATCGTATGGGGCCGCTCGGAGATCATTCTGCTCAAGAGCCTCTGCGCGGATATTCGCCAGGAGTCTTTTTATTCGCTGGCATTTTCCATGGCCGATATGTTGCTGCTGGCAGCGACAGTCTTCGGAACGGCGGCTGGCGCCACAATCTTCGTTCAGTACGGGCGCGACAAGTCCAGGCTTCCAGCCATTGCGGCCTCCGCCTTCCGCTATCTGGCTTTGATCGCGATTCCGTTGCACTTTATCGCGGCATCGCTCGCGGTCCCGGCTTTGCTGCTTCTCTACGGCGGCCAATTTCAGGACGCTGCCATGGTTGTGATGCTGGCTCCGCTGCTGTGCATCTTCAAAGCCTTCATCTCGCCCGCGCAGAGCCTCCTCCAGTGCTCCGAGCGCCAGAGCTTCGTCATCGCGGCGACGGTCTTCGCGGGCGTCGTCGATTGGGGAGTAGCATGGTGGCTTATTCCCGCGCACGGCGCGGTTGGCGCGTGCATTGGCAACGGAGCGGCGCAAGCCACGGCTGTCCTTATCATGTGGGCCGTGGCAATCCATCTCTATAAAGTGAAACTTCCCTGGCGGCAGGTGGCAAAAATCGTTTTCTGCAGCGTTCTTGCAGCGTTGGCCGCGCATTACATTGCAACGCTTACCGGGCATTACATAACTGGTCCGCTCGCGCATTTATGGGCCATCCTGTTTGGCGGATGCGCGGCCCTGATCGTTCTCTCTGGACTTTTCTATTTCATGCGCGTGCTGGAGCCGGAAGACCACAACCGCCTGAATATCTTGGCCGGGATGTTGCCTAAGCCGATTGCCGGACCGGCAGGCAGGTTCCTGAACGCACTGATTCGTCTGTAATGAATCGATGCTCGCGCGGTTATCCTATAGAATGATTTTCTGCGCGCGTGTGTGCATGCCGCGTTAGGAGGAACGGGTTGAAGATTAGCGTCATCATTCCCGCTTATAATGCCGAGAAGTATATCTCCAAGGCCATCGAGAGTTGCCTGAGCCAGACCTACGCTCCTCACGAGATTATCGTTATCGACGATGCCTCAACCGACAGCACTGCTGCGATAGCGGGATCTTTTCCTCCACCAGTCCGTGTTATTCGCCTGGTAGAGAATATGGGAGTCGCGGTTGCGCGCAATCGGGGCATCCAGGCTTCCACCGGCGATTGGATTGCCTTCCTCGACGCCGACGACTGGTTTCTTCCGGAAAAACTGGAGTTGCAGCGGCGCTGCGCCCTGGAAAATCCGCACGCTGTGCTGATCTACGCGGGCTGGTGGGTCATCTCCGTTGACGGGGTGAAATCTCTAGGCCGGTTCACGCCGCCTGCGGCTCTTTTACCGATGCTGCGTTATCGCTGCAACCTTCCTCTAGGGACTACCATGCTGCGCCGTGATGCATTTGACTCGGTTGGAGGATTCAACCCTTCTCTTCGGCGTTGTCAAGATTGGGAGCTGTGGCTGAGACTTGCTGCTCGTTATTCCGTGGAATCGTTCGCCGCGGTTCCGGAGCCGCTCGCCGTGTATCGGAGGATTGCCGGAAGTCTCAGCATAAGCGCCATGCCGTATTTCCATCAGCGCGCCATCATTATCAAAAAGGGAAGTTGTCTCTTCGGAACTTCCGGCATCTCCCGTTTTCTTTTGCACCGGAAGATTCTCGCATACAATTATTTCGATACAGCGGAATCGCTGCGCGAAGAAGGTTCGCTTTCGTATCTTCCTTTTATGCTCATGAGCTTCGTCCTTTGGCCATTTCCATGTTTCGCCATGCCCAACAGATACAAGGTCGCAATCCGAATGACTCTGCAAACCTGCCGCAATCTCTTGACCAGGTAATTCGTCAATGCGAGCGTATTGATAGGAGGGGATACACCATGAATGTCGGAATCGTTGGCCATGGCGTTGTAGGTTCAGCGCTCAGGCGTTGGATTATACAGACCGCTGAACATCAGGTAGTTATTTACGACAAGTTTCAGCCGGAAAACAATTCGGAATCAACACGCCTAAAAATCAATGAATGTGATCTCGTCTTTTTGTGTGTACCAACTCCAATTGGACCGGACGGGCTTAGTTGCGATACGTCTGCTGTCGAAGAGTGCGTCGCGTGGATTAAGGCTCCTCTTTGCATCAAGTCGACTGTGCCTCCGGGGACTACTGATCGCTTATCGAAGACACGTACCCAGGCGATTGCTTTTAGTCCCGAGTACATCGGCGAGAGTTTTGACCATCCGTGGCCTGATGAGGGAAATATTAGATTCTGTATTGTCGGCGGCCCGGAATGCATTTATGACAAAATTAAACAGCTATACGATAGCTTGTCTGTCAAACAAATTCGCTTTTATCTAACTACTGCCAGAGCGGCAGAATTGTGTAAGTACATGGAAAATTGCTTCCTGGCTACAAAAGTCGCTTTTGTAAATCAGTTCTTTGACTTGGCCAATTATTTCGATGTCGACTGGGAAGATCTGCGTGGTCTATGGTTGGCAGATCCGCGCATCGGAGAATCTCATACAAAGGTTACCGCGGAGCGCGGATTTGGTGGCCGTTGTTTGCCTAAAGACATGGCTGCCATTATCGCTGCTGCTGCACCGTTTGGCGGAGCACGCCTACTTGAGTCCGTTCTCGCGTTCAATCAGGCGGTTCGGGCATCTGCTGGAATTCTACGGCCAACCGCTGAAAGTGTAAACACGAAAATGCCATAAAGATCTTGTCCTATAAAGGCTTCATCGACAACACAAAAGAGTATCGTGATTTGAGCTTTGCATTATCATAGTCGCAAATATTACGGCTATGCAGCCTGTTCGCACGTGTGCGAAACTCTTATATGAGCATGATAGATGGAGGAGTCAGCGGATGAGCACTACGATCGGCTTTTTAATTGTTTCGCACGATAAGCCCGCGCAGCTTCACCGGCTGATTCGCCGGCTGATGAAGCTCTACAACAACCCGCCCATCGCCTGCCATCACGACTTCAGCAAGTGCTCCCTCGAGGGATTCGACTTTCCCAGGGAAGTTAGCTTCGTTCGGCCGCATATTGAGACCAAATGGGCCGGGATTTCATTGCCTCTTGCCTTTCTCGCCGCCCTGCGCATCATGTATCAGTGCGCGGACAGCCCCGAATGGTTTGTTTTTTTGAGCGGTACCGACTACCCGGTGCGGCCTGCCCATGCTGTGCTCGACCAGCTGGCACAGGGCGGTTTCGACGCCTACCTCGACCACCGCCTGGTGGAGTATCCTTGGACTCCCGATCCTCGCGTGCAATATGCGCCGCACGCATTCAAAAGCGCTGGCTGGGTGCCTCTCGCGTATGACCGCTGGGTCGCGGTCCACCTCTGGCTGCCGTGGTATTCCTGGACGCGTCGAAAGCCGATAAAGATTCCCGTAGGAATCCTTCGCTCGAAGTCGCTTGTCGCCCCGTTCAATCCATTTACGGAAACTCTGAAATGCTATGGTGGATCGGCATGGTTTACGTGCAATCGCAAGGCCGCTGAACAGCTGCTCGCGCAGAGCCCAGAAAATCGAGCGCTCCTTGCTCATTTCTCAAAGAGATTTGCTTCAGATGAAAGCCTCCCGCACACGATTTTATGCAATCAGCCGGATTTGAAAATCTCCAATGACAATTTGCGATATGTTGACTGGAGCCAGGGCGGGCATCATCCAAAGACCCTGGGGGTAGAAGACATCCCCCGCATCCTTGCATCGGGCGCGCATTTCGCCAGAAAGTTCGATTTGGAAAAGGGCGCCGAAGTCTTCGATGCCATTAATGCCGCCGTGGATGCCGCGAGTCGTTGAGCCGGTTGCGGGCAATGTGAAGGCTATGGGATCAACCCCAGCAGTTTTGCCATGTGCGCGCCCGGTTCCACGTCGCTTCGATAGTATTCCCATGCCTGATTTCGCAGCTCGTTCGCCTCGCCGGGATGAGAAAGTAAGTGGTCGCAGATCTTTACACATTCTTCCGTGCTGCGATACGTGGCGAGAGGCGCATCCGCGGACAGATACGCCTTCGTGGGTTCGAATACCAGGCATTGTGATGCGGCAAAGGCCTCCGCGATCTTGAATCCCAGCGACCCAAAAAGTCCTCTGAAACCGATGGAAATCAGGTGTTCCCGCGCCCAACGAACATAGCGAGACTGCCGGGAGGGGTGATCGGTCAACAATTCGCGATAATGCCGCATGGCGTGCGGAGTTGGCGCCAGACCTCCGGCAAGCCGCTCCTTGAATTCGCCGCGAAGAGCCCGAAGCAGCCTTATTCGCTCTTCGTTAACCTTCTCGTCGCCGGGACACTCTGTCGGCTCCCAGAGCCGGGCTTGGAAGATAATCGTGGGCGATGCTGCCTGGTCTGGTTTGCGCTCGTATTCAGTGAACAACGGAATGCAGAGAAACTTTTTCCATGCGCCGCGACGGCGAATCACATCCATCGGACCAAACAAACTAAGGAGCCGCAGTGTCGCTCTCGTTGAACGGCAGGCATAGTTCAAGCCAAACGGCCGGATGCGGCCGCCCAGCTCCAGGTCTTCCGGTTTGACGCATCTTTTGAAATACAGATCGCAATCGGAAATCTCCGGCATCATACGGTCGCTGTGGTCAGAAAGATCGATTCCGGCCGTCGTTCCTTCCCATTCAAGAACGATCGCATGTTGCCCGATAGCCGATGAATGACGCAGTGTGAGGTCGATGTGCCCCTGAGTCTCCAACCAGCAGAGTCCCGTTACAGTCTTCGCAACGTGAAAAAGGTCGGCATTGGAGCTGAGAGTGCATACGACACTTGGTCCTCTCATTCTGTGCATTACACTCACCCCATCACGCGAGTCGCCGTCCTCGCGCGGCGTACAAACTCTCGCACCTTCGCCGCATCCTTGCGGCCCGGCGCGGCTTCCACGCCGGAGACTACGTCCACGCCCCAGGGGCGCAGCGTGGCGATGGCTTCGGCCACATTGGCTGGGTTCAGCCCGCCCGCGGCTACCAAATGCTTCTGCGTTCCCGTGTCTTCAAAAATTGATTTGCGCGCCTCAACCCAGTCAAAGGTTATTCCGGTGCCGCCAGCGGCCGTGGTCGTTTTCACGTCCACCAGCACCGCGTCTACGTGCGGGTTCTGACTAAATGTAGCAATCTCGGTTGTGCACTGCGCGGCATTTTCTGCATCAAAGTGAATCACGCGCAGAATGCGCGCTTCCGGCCCGAGGCGCTCGCGTAGTTTGGACGGAAGCTCTGGCTCCGCATCATAGTGCAGTTGCACGCCCGTCAGCCCGCAGGCTTGAACCGTGGAGACAATCTCCTCCAGCGCCGCATCCACAAAGACGCCAATCTTTTCGACAGTGGCTGGCAGGCGCGGAACAATGGCCGCCACCTGCTCCACCGTCACTCGCCGTGGGCTGGGCGCAAAAACGAACCCTACCGCGTCTGCCCCGGCTTCAGCGGCCACGAGCGCGTTTTCCAGCGAAGTGTTGCCGCAGATTTTGATCCAGATACTCATCCGGCTGCTCCAGACAGCAGCGCCTTGAGCGCCACGCCGGGATCGGGTTGGCGCATCAGGCTTTGGCCTATCAGAAATGCATCAAAGCCCGCGCCGCGTAGCCGCGCCAGGTCGCCGGCCGTCGCAATCCCGCTCTCCGCCACGCGTACTACTGTGGTCGGAATTGTCTCCACCAGTTCAAGCGAAGTTCCGATGCGCACCTCAAATGTTCTCAGATCGCGATTGTTCACGCCGATGGCGTCAGCGCCTTTCTCCCCCAGCGCATCGAGTACGCGATCCAGCTCCACCGCTGTATGCACTTCAACCAGCACATCGAGCGAAAGGCTGTGTGCTGCCTGGGCAAAGCGGGCAAGCTCGCTATCGCTGAGCGCGGCGGCAATCAACAGAATCGCGTCCCCGTGATGCGCGCGCGTTTCCACAATCTGGTACTCGTCTACCGTAAAGTCCTTGCGCAGGCAAGGCAGCGGAACCGCAGCCGAGGCCAGCTCCAGATTCCGCAAGCTGCCTTGAAAAAACGGCTCGTCAGTCAGCACGGAAAGCGCCGCCGCTCCCCCCGCAAAATAGCTCTGGGCAAGCCATGCCACGTCAAACTCCGCGCGAATTAACCCCTTCGATGGCGAGGCTTTCTTGATCTCGGCAATCACTGCCGGACTCGTGGCAGCCTTCTCGCGTAGAGTCTTAGCCCATCCACGCGGCTGATGCGGAGCGGCCAGCCGTTCCAGCTCCGCCACGGAAACACGCGCCCTGGCCGCGGCCACCGTGGCCCGCGTCTTCGCCAAAATCTTGTCGAGGGTTGTACTCATACTCTGAGTCGAGTATACGGGTAGGACTGCGGAAACAGCGTCGTCGGGCCTCGCATATCAGAAAGTAATTCCATGCGCGGCAGGCGGCTAACTCCTCACCGCCATTTCCACCGCCTCTTTCGCATTCGCCGCCACTTGCGCCAGCCCACGGTTCTTCGCCTTCACGAACCCTGCCGCTACTGCCGTATCGAGAAAAGCCAGCAGCCCATCCCAGTACCCGGCGGTATTGATGAGGATGCAGGGTTTCGTGTGCAGGCCGAGTTGCGCCCAGGTCACCACCTCCATCATCTCGTCCATCGTGCCGTAGCCGCCCGGCAATACCAGAAACGCATCGGCCAGCTCCACTTGGCGTGCCTTGCGCTGATGCATGGTTTCCACCAACTCCAGCCGGGTCAACCTGGAGTGCGCAATTTCCTTTCGCGTCAGCACGGCGGGCAGCACGCCAATCACCTCTGCTCCGCCGGCCAGCGCCGCATCGGCCACCGCGCCCATCAGACCCACGCAGGCTCCGCCATACACCATCCCCAGCTTCGCGATGGCAATGGCCGCGCCCAGCGCGCGAGCCTCCGCTACAAATGCGGGATTGCTTCCATTTGCCGATCCGCAGTAAACCGCCACGCGGCGAAGTGGTTGATGGGAATGTGTCATGGCCTATTCAGGATAACTCGGCAGCCAATACTATTAGCGCCCCAGATAATCTGACGGCGTCAGTTCTTCCCGCCGTTGCATCTGTATCCATATCTTTTGGATTTTGTCGTACTCCACAGCCGACATCAGTACAGCGATGTCCCGCTCATGACGCTGAATCATTACCGGCTCCCTTTGAGATAGGTCGAGGATGGCGGCGAAGTTCTGTTTGGCGTGTGTTGCCGAGACGGTCTGCATAGGCTAAGAATAGCAGAAAACGTACATTATGTCTAAAATGGTCAATTTAAACAACTACCTGCCGCCAAAATACAGATCGTAAGAAGGATTGGGATCCCCTGTAGTCCGACTGGCTGTCTCAATGTTGTTTACCGATTGGTAATCTCCAGTTTGGCGACTATCAGTCCAGAACTGCTCTTCAATGGCATGCGGGGAAATGCGCTCGACAAAACGGCATGGGACTGTGTTCTCCAATCTGGGCGATCTTCCCGCCCTTGTTCTCCTACTCGATTGCCTCATCCTTCTTTGCCTCAAGTTGCATGTTTACAAGGTGCATCTTATTCACCGTGATGCTGCGCACCAACAGCGAATGCGGGCACAGTTTAGTATGTTTCCGGTGGTGTTGTCATGACAGATCACGTTGTTGAGGTACTTCGCGATCGAATCCCATACATTCTGTTTGGTACAGTTTTCCTGTTTATCGGATTGTGTGTCTGCGGCATAGCCGTGATGCGGCGCCGGAGCGTGGGAAAATTCTTCATCTGGCTCGGAATCTGGAGTGCGATTGAGGGAACCGAATACCTGTTTGGTTCGTTGGCTGACCTCGGACTTTTGCCGAATTGGCTTTTGGCCAGTCTACCATACGTGGGCAATGTTTTGTCGTTCTTGGTCGTGGTGATTGCTTTGCTGGTCTTTCTCGACCTGAGCCAGGACAAACTGCGGCTCTTTCTTCAAGGAGCGATTGTAGCGGGGCTCGTGATTGCTGTGGCAGGCATTGCCCTTTTCTTATTTACCGGCTCTTCGTTCAAAATCATGCCATACAATCATCTCCTCGCGGCCATTTCGCTCACGGTCCTGGCAGTCGTCGTCGCTGTGCCAAAACTCTGTCGGAGATTCCTCGTTTTGCCCAACCGCACTGTCCTTTCTCTAGGCATCCTTCTTTTCGCTTTGGAGGCGGTTTATGGTAACTTGTCGCTTCCACTGAGGCTCCCGAGTCCGCCCGAGATCCTGGACCCGCTGGGATTTGCTGTCCTCCTATTCTGCTTTGGATATGCTGCCGTGCAGAGATTGGAAATTGGCTCGTCACCATCCGCAAGGTTTTGAGAGCCAGGAACAGACTCCCGGGCACTGATGGGCGAGCATACTGCTCTCTCGACCCCCTGGCCGGTACACTAGACTCAGGATTCTTCCCTCCCGGACTTGCCTCTTGCAGCCTCTTGCCGACAACCTGAATCCAGAACAGCGCGCCGCCGTCGAAGCTGCCGATGGCCCGCTGCTGATCCTCGCCGGAGCCGGCTCGGGCAAAACGCGCGTCATCACCAGCCGCATCGCCTGGCTCATCCGCGAGAAGGGCGTTGCCCCAGACTCCATCCTGGCCGTCACCTTCACCAACAAGGCCGCCAGCGAGATGGGCGAACGTGTCGACCGGCTACTGGGCCACTCCTCGCTAGCCAAGCCGTTGCTCTGTACCTTCCACTCCTTCTGCGTCCGCATCCTACGCCGCGACATCGAGGCCCTCAAAGTTGGCAAAGACGGCCTCACCCGCTCCTTTGCCATCTACGACGAAAACGACCAGCAGGCCGTCGTCAAGCAGATTATGAAGCGCATGGGCCTGGACACCAAGCAGCTCACTCCGCGCGCGGTGCTGGGCCGCATCAGTTGGGCCAAGAACCACATGCTCGATCCCCAGGAGGTTTACCTCTCCTCCAAAGATCCCAACGGCGAGCGCATCGCCCACATCTACCAGGGCTACCAGGCCGAACTGCGCAAGTGCAACGCCCTCGACTTCGACGACCTGCTGCTGGAAGCCGTCCGCCTGCTCAAAGTCTCAAGTGAAGCCCGCGCACACTACCAGCGCCGCTATCGCTATCTGTTGGTCGACGAGTATCAGGACACCAACCGCCCCCAGTATGAGCTGATGAAGCTGCTGGCCGGCGAGCATAAGAACGTCTGCGCCGTCGGCGACGAGGACCAGAGCATTTACTCCTGGCGCGGCGCCGACATCCGCAACATTCTCGAGTTTGAAAAGGATTTCCCTAACGCCCGCATCATTCGCCTGGAGCAGAACTACCGCTCCACGCAGATGATTCTGGAAGCCGCCGGCGCCGTGGTCTCCAACAATCTCAAGCGCAAAGGCAAGAAGCTCTGGACCGATCGTCAGGGCGGCTCGCTGATCGGCTACTATGAGGCCCCTGACGGCGAAAACGAAGCCCTCTTTGTCGCCGACCGCATTCAGGCCTTTCTCCGCCAGACAAGCTTGTCCGAAACGCAAGAGCCCGGAAGGGCCGCCGTCCTCTACCGCACCAACGCCCAATCCCGCCTCTTTGAGGAGGCTCTGCGCCGCTACAACATCTCCTACACCATGGTCGGCGGCTTCAGTTTCTACGAGCGCGCCGAGATCAAGGACCTGCTCGGCTATCTGCGCCTCATCCGCAACCCCCACGATTCCATGGCCTTGCAGCGGGTCATCAACACACCGGCCCGCGGCATCGGCAAGACGACTCTCGAAACCCTGGAGCGGCTGGCTCTGGAAACCGGCCAGTCCACCTGGGACGCACTCTCCGCCGCCATCGCCAATCGCCTTATCCCCACCCGCGCACTGATGGCCATCGACTCCTTCCGCCAGCTCATCCTCGACGCCCAGGCCATGATGGACCCCGACTTCGCCGGCAAGCTCTCCGCCGATGTTGCCGCATCAGAAACAGACGACGCCGATACCGGCTTCGAGTACGGCGCATCCACGGCAGACTCGGCCAGAACGGAAGGCAACAAGGCCCGCGCCTTTCGCGCCCCCGGCGATGCCGCCACTCTCCCTGAGCTGATCCGCTTCCTCCTCGATCGCACCGGCTACATCAAAGCTCTGGAAACCGAAGGCTCGCCGGAGGCCTTCAGCCGCATTGAAAACCTGAAGGAACTGGCCAATGCCGCCCACGACGCTGAAGCCCGCGGCGAAACTCTGGCCGACTTCCTCGACCACGCGGCTCTGGCCTCTGACACTGACCAGTTCGACCCCGACGCTCGCGTCACCCTCATGACCCTGCACGCCGCCAAGGGTCTGGAGTTCCCGCTGGTCTTCCTCGCCGGCCTAGAAGAGGGCCTCTTTCCCCACTCCCGCACCCTCAGCAGCCCCGACGAACTCGAAGAAGAGCGCCGCCTCTGTTACGTCGGCATGACCCGCGCCATGAACTCGCTGATCCTCACCCGCGCCCACTACCGCCGCCGCTATGGCAATGACGCGCCGGAGATGAGCATTCCCTCCCGTTTCCTGGAAGAAGTTCCCCTCCGGTTGATTGAGAATCTCGGCAGCCGGTCTCCTGCCCCATCCTTAGCTTGGTCCACACCCGGCTATCCCAAAAGCAATAGCCGCCGCCCCAACGCATCGAGCGACTTCGCCGATCGGCACTACAACTACGAAGACGAAAATCAGGAAGCCCCGCGTTCCATCGACAACATTGCCCGTTTCTTCGGCGGCAAGGCCGGCAACGGCAAACCCGGTGCACTCGCTCAGCGAGTGCACCAGGTCCCGACTTTGGGACCTGGGAGTCCTGCCATGGACATTCCCGCATCCAGTGGCGCACTCAATCTGAAAAAAGGTCAGCGCGTCCGCCACGCGAAGTATGGCGAAGGCGCCATCCTCCAGCGCGAAGGCGACGGTGAGTCCGCCAAGCTCACCATCCTCTTCAATAACCACGGTGTCAAAAAGTTGATGGAAAAGTTCGCCAACCTGAAAAAGATTTAGAGCCTTTGTCCACCATATAATCAATGCGCTCCAGATCTTGATGACAAGGCCTGGAGCGCACAGAATCGATGAACTAACCGCTGAAAACTGCCCGCTTGTTAATTATTCCACTGCCAGTAGTTGGTCAGGCAACTCGCAGCGGGGATGGACGACTGATTGAAGATGGTGTCGTTGGAATGACCGCAGACGGTTACCTCCGACGGCTCGCCCATGACCAGGCAGCCGGGAGTGTTGTTTGAAGGGCAGTTATCGCCTGGTTTCAGGCCGGCGGCGGGATTTGCGCCGCAATGCGCGATTAACCTCGGTTTGGACTGATAGTCGCCGGCGGTGAGCAAAGCATTGGACCACGCCGAAATCACCGGCACGCCCAGTCGAAGGTCCGATCCAAAGAGAAGGCCGACGTTGTCGTTGATATACATGATGGTCCGGTAGCCAACAGCCGTGTGCAGCCCTTGGAAGATTCGGAACCAGGGATCGGACCAGGGGCGGTTATCCGTTGTAGGCATACCTGCGGGGCAGGGCGCTTCAGCTGCTGAAGGCACAATCTCGCAACCGTGCAGGATCAAGTAGTTGAGGCTGCCATGGTTTACCGGTCCATACCCTGCGCCAGGAGCGGGGTTGGTGTCGAGATTTACCCCATCGCCCCAGTCCTGATAGGTGGTGAAGTACCACCAGTCGCCGTGCGCCTCGACCTCGCCCACCTGCACGCTGTTGACATAAGAGGAGGCATTGGTGGTGAATTCAAATGGGTACGCCCAATAGTACTGGGAGTTGGTGAACAAGGACCCCCCGAAAAGGAAGGTAAGGCCGGACCAGAAGCTGTTGGCGTCATTCACCCATCCAGGATCGTCGTTGCGCACCACGTAGCGGCCCACGGTCGGGTCTCCGGGAGCAACCTTCTTCACCGGAACGCTCTTAAGACTCTCGACTGCGGTCTGCGGCTGAGCGCCGCCACTCTGGGTCAAGGTCGGTGAGAGCGCGGCGTTACCGTAGGGCGCATAAAGAACAATGAAATCATCGTCCGCCAGCTTCCCGGCGGTAGCGCCCGAGGAGGGATTGGTATGCACCCGCGCGGTCAGCCGGTAGGCCGGCCCCAACTGGGCGCTTTCATTGTCGTCGTAGTATACGATGCCGGCCGACAGCACCTGCACATTGCCTCCCTTTGCCAGCGGTCGAACCACGGCCTGCAGTGCGGCGTACACCTGCGCCGATGTGCGCTTCTCCTGCGCCAGGCCGTTCGCGGTTGCGGCTTTCCAGTGCAGTGAGAAGGCCTGAATCGCACCTGCATTATCGACGCCAAGCAGGGCGTTCGACCCCGGTCCATAGACCGGATAGCCCTGCACCGTGCGATGCACCGGCACATAGGACAGATAAATCGCCGGAGCCGACTGCGTAACCTCGCCATTGGCGCCCTTCTGGGCCGTTGAGCCCAATAGCGCGCTGGCCGCGCCGAGCGTGTACTGCGTGGCGTCCTTGGGCAGAATGTCGGTGCGCGCAAAGACCGTGCGCGCCAGCGTACTGGCCGCTGCCAAATGCGGGTTATTGGCAGCGACAAACTTTTCCGTCTTCAGTTGTTCCAGTTGGGGATGGATCTCGGCCTCCCCGGTCTGCGCATGCCAGTAGGCCAGAACCGTGTCCTTCTGGACCACTCCGGTTAGCTGCGCGGAGACGCCCCGCGCCACCAGGGCTGGCGTCTTCGTGAGCGGTTGGATGGCCGTTTTCTGGATGCCAACCTTGCTCAGCGTGTCGGTCAGGAATGCTGTTGGCGGAGCCTGCGCGGTCAATTTGAGGATGGGAAGCGAGCTGGGAATCTTGGGAACCAGCGTGGAGGGGAAGTTGATCGTTCCGCCATGCTGCACGGCGACTGGCAATGTGATCTGAGGCTTTGGGGAGGGTTGTTGCGCGATCGCCGACACCGTGATTGCCATCAAGATCACGGCCAGCGAGGACATTCGGATTGAAACCATTGCAGGTCCATTCCGAGGGGGAAGTAACGTACCTTTGTGCATGGTTTGTTCCTTTCTGAATGCTCCTATTGAGGGGCATACAGATAGTGAATCATACAGAAGGAATCCGTCAAGGATTAGTTTTTATATGTAAAATGCTATTTTCTGGATTGTATGGCCGCTCCAGGCCGCTCAAACAAGTATGCTCAAACAAAAAAAGAGAGGGTGCGGAAACGCACCCTCTGTGGTGATCTGAATCCTTAAACAACTACCTTGCCTTGACCATGCTCAGCCGGGACTTCCAGAAAATGAAGCCTGCCATGCACATCAGACCGGTGCCCAGAAGCAGCAATGAGGAAGGTTCCGGGCCAATGGTGATGCCGAGGGGGATGCCGCCTTCACCGTCGTCGGTAGAGAGGGGAATAACCCAATACCCGCCATCTTGATACACGCCTACATACTCATTCCAAATGTCGTCGCCATAGTAGGGGTCGCCAATGACATTATCCAGCCAGATTACTAACTCCACATTTTGGCCGTCCTCTGTGAACTGAAAGAGAAGACCATTAGTATCGATAGTCGGCGATGTTCCCGGCGCGACGTTCGTGAGGACGTTGTCGAACGGGATGCAGTAATCATCAGGAAGGCCTTCACAGCCACCTCCTATGGCATATTGACGATTGATATAGAAATTAGACAGGTTTCCGGGGGATGGATTTCCAACAACGTTTGCAGCCACTCCGTTAATCGTAAGTTGGCTTGTGCTGGAGAGATCATACGCTCCGCCGCCGAGCGAGCTGAATGTGGCCGTACCGCTGCCTGTGATGGCGGGACCGACGCCGGTGACGGCAGCGCCGTTTAAGTTGATGAGATACGTAACGTCATCAGCCACTGCTGCCGGCGCAGTCGCAAGAATAGTCGCCACGGCGAGTCCAACCAACCAGATCTTCTTCATATTCCCTCCTATTCCACCTTCGCGGTACCCGTCTTGCTTGGCTTATCCTGGCTTGCCTTATCCTGGCCTCTGGTCCCGCAAAGCCCTATATTGATACGGCGTTATAAAAAGCGACACGCTCCCTATGCAAAACATACTACACCAGAGAAGCGACACGAGACTAGCAAATATCTCGAGGGATGCTAAAAAAAATGCTATCCGGCGTACTCCAAATTGTGTCCGAAGGTGTATTCCCGTACATTACTTTTCATCTATAACTCTTTAGAATCATATATTTAAGGGAATATACCCCAAATATATGCAAAACTGCGCATCCTGATTGCTGAGAAAATTTTCTTTTTTCTCCCGCAAAGACTTCCCCCGTAACAATTTTTTTCCTTGCTAAACAGCCTTTTCGCACAGCCCTCGCGCCCTGATCTTTGAGCGCGACAATCTCCCCCTCGCCTCGCTGCGGGGCCGTCAATTTCACCCCCGCCTTCGCCAACCCGCTCCCCCTGCGCTACCATAATGTCAAGACCGGATACGCCTATGTTCGTCGTTGTATGGCAGTTTGAGATTGCCGAGGATAAGATTGCCGCCTTCGAGGCCGCCTATTCGCCCCAGGGCGCGTGGGCCCAACTCTTTGGCGCCTCGCCCGAGTACCGCGGCACGGAGTTGCTGCGCGATGCCTACATCCCCGGCAACTACCTCACCATCGACCGCTGGGCCAGCGAAGAGGCCTTCCGCGCCTTCCGCAAAAACCACGACTCCGAATACGAGAAACTCGACCGCGCCTGCGACGCGCTTACCAGCCGCGAAATCCGCATCGGAGCCTACACCGTCTGAGCCGCCGTAACGCGCGCTCTGCAAGTTGAACGGCCTTGCAATCTATCCGCCTTCACCATTTCTTCGCTATTTTTTTCTGTCAATCTCTGTCCAGCCCTGCTACAATCCCTTCGAAATGAATTCCATGCCGCCGCGCCGCTTCCCCGCTGAGGTAAGCAAGAACCGGCTCCGGTGAGTACCTTCAGAGGAGCCCCCATGGCAAATACCGATGACCGCGCCAAAGCCGTAGAACTTGCCCTCGCGCAGATCGAAAAACAGTTTGGAAAAGGGTCGATTGTCCGCCTCGGCTCCAAAGAAGCTCTCGTCCCCATCGCCGTCATCTCCACCGGCTCCATCAGCTTCGACGCGGCTCTGGGTGTCGGCGGCATTCCCCGCGGCCGCGTCAGCGAGGTTTTCGGCCCCGAATCCTCCGGCAAGACCACCATCTGCTTGCAGATCATCGCCGAGGCGCAAAAGGCCGGCGGTCTGGCGGCCTTTGTCGATGCCGAGCATGCCCTCGACCCCGCCTACGCGCGCAAGCTGGGCGTTGACATCGACAACCTCCTCGTCTCGCAGCCCGATTCCGGCGAGCAGGCTCTGGAAATTACCGAAGCCCTCGTCCGCTCCGGAGCCATCGACGTACTGGTCGTCGATTCCGTCGCCGCTCTGGTCCCCAAGGCCGAGCTCGACGGCGAGATGGGCGACTCCCACATGGGCCTCCAGGCCCGCCTCATGTCCCAGGCACTGCGCAAGCTCACCGGCACGGTCTCCAAATCCCGCACCGCTCTCATCTTCATCAATCAAATCCGCGAGAAAATCGGCGTCATGTTCGGCAACCCCGAAACCACCACCGGCGGCCGCGCCCTCAAGTTCTACTCCTCGGTCCGCGTGGACATCCGCCGCATCGCCGCCATCAAGGACGGCGACGCCGTCACCGGCAACCGCACCAAGGTCAAGATCGTCAAAAACAAGGTCGCCGCGCCCTTCCGCGAGGCGGAGTTCGACATCCTCTATGGCGAGGGCATCAGCCGCGAGGGAGACGTCCTCGACCTGGCTGTGGTCCACAACATCGTCGAGAAATCCGGCGCATGGTACGCCTACTCCGGCGAGCGCATCGGCCAGGGCCGCGAGAACACCCGCTCCTACCTCAAGGACAATAAAGACATCTTCGCCAAGCTCGACGCCGAACTGCGCAAGAAGCTGAACATCGGCGCCGTCAAAGCCGAGATCCCCGAAGTCCCCGCCGCCGGCCCCGCCGAAGCCAAAGAAGCCGTCAAGCCGCGCAAAGGAGCAGCAACTCCCGCGTCGAGCTAAACTCCCAGGCCTAATTGGAGGGGACGAAATGAAATTAGCCATTGCAGTCATACTTTTCGTTGCGTTTTGTTGGTCTGCCATTGCTCAAGTGAGTGAGAGTCGGCAAACAGAAATTGCCTGGCCAGCAAAATCGCAAGAAATCAACGCTTGCAAATACCTTGTTGTAGAGGATTTCACAACTGACCCATATGGAATCGCCAAGGAACTGCGAGCACAAGCGCGTTCGCAGGGATTTATCGTTGTCTCAAATGAGAGTGAAGTGTCATCGGACAATCTGTTTAAGACGTGTGTGCTACATGGCAGTTGGTCGGCTGGTGCGTATGCAGGGCAAGGTGCCGCTCGTGTCTTAGGTGCGGTCGATGGCGAACTTGTAGGAGAGGCAGCGACTGATGCCACGAATTGGTGGGGTATAGGCAGAACTGTTCGCAAGGCGGTTACCAAGATCTATTTGCAGTTGGGGTATACCGGGTACAGCGAAACCGCTTTTCAGGCCCGTATGCAGCGGTTGTATCCACCAAGACCGAAGTTGACGATCACTGAAGCGCAGATCAGAGAAACTCAGCCTCAGAATCAAATAGAGGGGATTTGGAGCGATCCTGAGAACAAATACAGGCTTGGCATCGTGAAGGCAAAGAATGGGAGCACCGCCGATTATCTTGCGATCATTCTGCAATCGAGTATTCCGGTTTGGCAGCCGACCGAGATCAAAGCCGAAATTCGTGCTATGGCATCTCCTGATATCTTCACGTGCACATATTTCATGGAAAATAAACAGCCGGCAGAAACAATACTTACCCTTCACCATGATTCGGTGCTGCAGGGCTCCATCTCCACGACAAAAGGTCCTTTTGAACTCATGCTCCTTCGCATCTGGCCTAAGATAGGGGAAGAAACTATAAAATCGGCCGGAGATCATGGTGGCAAGTCTGGTACTGGATTCCTTCTAACTACAAATGGCCTAATTGCGACAAACTGGCATGTTGTTTCAGGTGCCAATCGAATTGTTATCGCATTCCCCGGTTGGAAGGATAGCGTAAACGCTGATCTCGTTGTCAGGGATACTGCGAATGATCTCGCGATACTTCGAATAAGCGATGCTGGCAAAGTAACAAATACATGCCCTGAACTACCGTTTCAATTGGTACCGGCCAAAGGCACGACACTTGGAGAGCGAGTGTCAACGATCGGTTATCCACTGAGTTCAATACTTGGGTCAAATCCGAAATTCTCTGAAGGTGTAATCGCGGCAAAAAGTGGAATACAGGACGATCCACGCTGGTTCCAGATTTCGACTGCAATACAGCCGGGATCGAGCGGCAGCCCTTTGTTTGATGACGAAGGGAATATTATCGGCATTGTTGTCGCGAGTCTTGACGCAGCGACAGCGTTTCAATTGACAAGCGCGATCCCTCAAAATGTCAATTGGGCAATCAAATCGGATTATCTCTTAAATCTAGCAGGGATGATTCCTGATGTAACACTTCCGCCCCGTATGGTTCCCTTCACGCCCGAGAAGGCGTCGGCGTGTGTTGCGCTTATTACAGCGTGGTAACGTAAGCATAGCCGCAGTGTGCTCCAGGTACGGATTATCGGACCTGGGATACCACGAACCCCATACCGCACGCCGGGTCTTTTCCTTCTCCCGTCAGGGAGAAGATGATAATAGCCCAGGCCGGGGTCCCCATGGACTCGGGGTCCCCGGCGCATGATCTTTGTGCGCTGGGGTGAAGGAACAGGTCGTCGTCCATGGGGTGGCAAGGGGCAGCGCAGCAAACCCTGGGTCAGCGTCCCCCATCTATCCCGCCGTCCCGTAGGGCCGGCGTGATAGATCGTCATATGGAATCACGCAAACCATCTCGCCAGGCGCTAAAATAGAGATATGGAAACGACCCTGCGCAAATACACGAGCTTCGATGAGATGAAGGCTGACGAGTATCGCTACTGGCAGAGCCGGCCCGTGCATGAGCGCATGGATGCGGTTGAGGAAATGATTCAAGCAGCCTACGCGATTAAAGGTTGGGAGATCAAGCCGGATGTACCAAGATTACAAAGACCTTTTGTCCGCCTTTCATGCCCATGGCGTTAGATACCTCGTTGTGGGGGCATACGCGGTCATCTATCACGCACAGCCCCGCTTTACCAAGGACATCGACCTTTTCATCAAAGCAGACCCTGCGAACGCGCAAGCGACGTATGCCGCGCTTGCCGCGTTTGGCGCGTTTGGCGCGCCGCTCCAGGGCATCCGGCCGGAAGACTTCGCCGAGCGCGGTTGTTTCTTTCGTTTTGGAAACGATCCGCGCTGCATCGATATTCTTCCCGATATCCCCGGAGTCGATTTTGAGTCGGCCTGGGAGCGGCGCGTTGAAGATTTAATCGATCCGAAGAGCGGACTCAAGGCATTTTTCATCTCCGCGCCCGACCTCATCGCGTCGAAGTTGGCCGCTGGCAGGCCGCAGGACATCGCTGATGCGGAGGCTATTCGCAAGGCCGCCGAAGCATCTCGCTTTTAAGACCTGGGGCTTAAGAACCTAATGGCGCGCAAGCGCCGGCTGCCGCACTGCAGGTGCCGCGAGCGTCGCCCGCCTGGACGACCAGTCCTTACCGCCGGCCATGTCCATGCACAAACCTCAGCATCCGCAATAGCAGAAGCAATACCGCAAACACCACCGCGCACGCCAGCACCAACCGGCCGGAGCGCGCTACGGCTGTGCGCGGCTTTGCTTTGCGGTTCTGGTTTCTGCGGCTCATCAGCAATCGAAACCAGTTTATCGCGAAACGTGAGGTATTCCGCGTCAACGTTTCTCACTTCAACACGGAATCATTCGCCCCAAAATCCTCTTCCCTCATTGCTGGTAAAATAGAAATTGCCGCACTGTGCGGCGCATTGCTATCTTTCCGTCCCCCAATCCACAGCCCATCGGCCAAACCATAAGAAGGAAAAAGCTCCCCTGTGACCCAGACGATACGCAATATCGCCATCATCGCCCATGTCGACCACGGCAAAACCACCCTGATCGACGCCATGCTGCGCCAGTCCGGCACCTTCCGCGCCAACGAGCAGGTGGCCGAGCGCGTCATGGACTCCAACGAGCTGGAGCGGGAGCGGGGCATCACCATCCTGGCCAAAAACACCGCCATCGTTTTTGAGGGCGGCAAAATCAACATCGTTGACACCCCCGGTCACGCCGATTTTGGCGGCGAGGTCGAGCGCGCTCTGAAGATGGTCGACGGCGTGATGCTCCTCGTCGACGCTGCCGAGGGTCCGCTTCCCCAAACCCGCTACGTCCTGGCCAAGGCTCTCGAAGCCAAGCTCAAGCCCATCGTGGTCATCAACAAAATCGACCGCCCCGACGCCCGCCCCCAGGAAGTCCTCAACGAAATCTACGACCTCTTCATCGATCTCGACGCCGACGAATCGCAGCTCGATTTTCCGGTGCTCTACGCGGTGGCCAAGGCGGGCACGGCGACCCTCGATCCCGCCACGCCCGGCGTCAACCTCCAGCCGCTCTTTGAAACCATCGTCTCCACCATTCCTCCCGCCACTGGCGACGCCGGCGGAACCTTGCAGATTCTCGTCACCAATCTCGACTACTCCGATTACTTCGGCCGCATCGCCATCTGCCGCGTCTTCCAGGGCACCCTCCACTTCGGCGACGACGTGACCATCTCCAAGCGCGACGGCAGCCTGATGAAGACGCGCATCACAAAATTATTTACTTTTAGCGGCCTCAAGCGCATCGAGATCACCGAAACCACCATGGGCGACATCGTGGCCGTGGCCGGCGTCGAGGGCATCACCATCGGTGAGACCATCACCAGCGTCGAAAACCCCTCGCCGCTGCCGCTCATCGTCATCGACGAGCCCACCATCGCCATCCAATTCAGCGTCAACAATTCGCCCTTCGCCGGCCGCGAGGACAACTACGTCACCAGCCGCAACCTGAGAGAGCGCCTGGAAAAAGAGCTGCTCACCAACGTTTCGATTCGCGTCGAAGACACCGGCTCGCCCGACAGCTTCAAAGTTCTGGGCCGCGGCGAGCTGCAACTCGCGATTCTCATCGAGATGATGCGCCGCGAGGGCTTCGAGCTTTCCGCCGGCCGCCCCGAGATCGTCACCAAAATCGTCGACGGCACGCGCATGGAGCCGGTGGAGCATCTTACCATCGACGTGCCCGAGGCCTACACCGGCACGGTGATCGAGAAGCTCGGCCCGCGCAAGGGCGAGATGACCAAGATGCACAATCACGGCTCGGGCCGCGTGCGCATGGAGTTTCGCGTGCCCAGCCGCGGCCTCATCGGCCTGCGCAGCGAGATGCTCACCGAAACCCGCGGCACCATCGTCATGAATGCGCTCTTTGACGGCTACATCCCCTACCAAGGCGAAATTCCGCAGCGCCCCACCGGCGCGCTGGTCTCTGACCGCCAGGGACTCAGCACCACCTACTCGCTCAACGGCCTGCAGGAGCGCGGCATCCTCTTTGTCGGTCCCGGCGTCGAGGTCTACGAGGGCATGATCATCGGCGAGCACTCGCGCGACAAGGACCTCGATGTCAACGTCGTCCGCGAAAAGCACATGACCAACATGCGCGCCTCTAACGCCGATGAGGCCATCCGCCTGGTGCCCTACCGCAATCTCAATCTGGAGCAGGCCATCGAATTTATCGCCGACGATGAAATGGTCGAGGTCACGCCCAAATCCCTCCGCCTGCGCAAAAAAGTCCTGCAACAGAATCGCCGCCCCAAGCGCTGGGAGAAAAACGTCGAGTAAGAGTTGCTGAAGACGAATTGGGCTGTCTAAAATATCACTTTAGAATTTCCATCGCATCTGTGCGTCAGATATGGCATTATAATGCAGTGATAGAGCAGGCTATCGTCGTCAACCGACGAGGGGATAAATGTGATTGCCCATCACTTGGTTAGTGATATGGAGAACTCAGACGAGCCGGGCGGTTATCCGGATTCCCGCTCTAAGGCGGTTTCTGAGTATTTGGCCCAGATTGGCCGTAAGGGCGGAAAAGTTGGCGGTAAACGACGGTTAATAACCATGACAAGCGAACAGCGTAGCGAGGTTGCTCGTAAAGCGGCCAAAGCTCGCTGGGCTAATACAGAAACACAACCGCAGTAGTTCAATACAGGAGAAACAGAATGGCCGTTTCTTTCCCGAAAGCACCATCTCAAGCCGCGCAGCCTGATCCAACCTTGAAAGTACAAACAACACCGATCTTTGCGTCGGTAATAAACGAATTTAACGTTAATCAGGATCAACTTCAAAAACGGCAGCGGCTGATCGTTGAAATTGAGGGGTTGCTCACTGCGCGTTATGGGGTAGCCAACCGCTTGATCGCTTATATCCTTCGATTTGGGCATGCGCGAACAAGCATGGGGTCTGCTGATATACCGCCTTTGGAGACCATCCTCAGTTCGGTTTCCGGCGCTGAACAGATCAATCTACTCTTGCATAGCCCAGGTGGAGACCCCATGATCATAGAAAAAATGGTGGATATGTGTAGGTCTCATTTGTCCGGAAGCAATAAACTATTCCGCGTTATTGTGCCGAATGTTGCCAAAAGTGCAGCTACGGTGCTGGCGCTCGGATCAGACAAGGTTCTGATGGGATATTGTTCGGAACTTGGCCCTATTGACCCCCAGGTTTCAATCGCGGTCTCCGGTCTTACGCAGTGGGTTTCAGCCTGGTCGTTTGTTGATGCCCGGGACAGCCTCATGAAGGAATTAGCCGAAGCAACTAAAAAGAAGCAGCCGCTGGCGGGCATCCTTCAGCAGATTGCAGGGTTAAACATCCCTTTCACGAAGGAAATGGAGAACTGGGTGTATTTCGCTGGAAAGACGGCTGAGACTCTGCTTTATAAATATATGCTTGCCTCGAAGTTCAAGAATATGCGAACCAGGAAACGAACGGCTAATAATATCGCCGGGAAACTCCTCTCGAAAGCGCTGTTCCCAGTGCACGGCCAATTTATTGATGGTTTAACAGCACAGAAGCTGGGCTTGGAAGTCGAAATGCTCGACAGAAACGAAGAGTTGTGGCTGAAATTATGGGAGTATTACATCCGGGCTGAAGTACAGATGAACGTGCAGGTCCAAGCTGGTCAGATCAAGACCAAGCTGTTTGAATCTAGCCAAGCGTCGCTAGTGGTACAAGACCTTGTGAGTTAGGTTGAACTACGGCGATATCCGTGGAAAGGCCCAGTTCACGGGGAGGCTCTCTAGATTCCACCTCGCGGGCGCGCGTGGCAATTTCAAGAACAAGAAGCATTTCGGGGTTCTTGGCCAGCACGTTTCGGATTGTTCGATCTACGTCCATAGTGTGCCCTCCTCTTTTTGATGCAGATTGGCTCTTCTGCGGCTTAGGTCGTAGCATAATCATACTCCTGACTACCAGAGATCACAATGCTAAAGCGGGTTTAGCGTGTTGATTGCGATGGTGAGTGCGGTCTTAATCACCCTATCGCCTATCGGCAATTACGTCGCCAATCGTTAGTTAAAAACATTAGAAACTCTAATAAATGAGATTATTACCCGTTTTGCAGGATGCGTTCAAGGCACCGAAAACCCGGTTCTTGGCTCAGTTCAGTGCATCCCTATATATAACTAATGCCGGAACCACGCCGTCACCGCCACTTCAATCACCGCGAACAGCACGCTGACCGCCGCCAGAAATCCCTTGGCCCGCTGCCAATTCTGCTCGTGCCGCTCCATGCGCCGCTCCAGGTCGGAGATGCGTCCGCCGTTGCCGTCGCCCATCAGCCCCGTCATCTGCGTCTTCAGCACGCTCAAGTCGCTCAGCACCTGCGCTTCGAATTCATTCATCATCCGCATTCGCTGAACTCCATCCGCCCGCGTTCCCCATCATTCAAGATCACAGCGGCAGGTTGATGAACAATGCCGTTGAAAACTCCGAGTAATTCGGCGGCGTTGCTCCGTCGTACATCCGTATATAAAATCTGTCGTTGGCGCTGATGCGCGTAATCGTCATCGCCGGCGCTGACGACCGCATCACCAGAGCCGGGTCCGTACCCGCCATGAAATCAAAGTCCCTCGTCCTGACCTCGAACCCTCCGCCCGTGGGCGGCGTCACTCCTGCATTGGCCGTCACCGTCGTCCCTGTCAACGCCGTCACCGTGAGACCCGTAAGATTCGCCAGCATAGTCGGCGCAACCGGCGCCGGCAGCCACGCATCCGCTGGCACCGTCACGCTGCTCTTGATAGCCAGGTCGTCGGCCCAGTCGTTGGCAAAAGTGACTGCATACTCCACCAAATCCGGATAGCTCGCCCGGTAACTCACCGTCACCGTCCGCACCACCACCTGCGCGTTCAAGCTCGTTGAAGGCGCATTCAGCAGCAGCGCATCGCCCGGCCATACATCGCTGGCAAAACTGAATCTTGTTCCCTTGTACGTGCCGCTCCACAACGCACTCACGCTGGCCGCCGCCTGCTCCATCACCAGCGCCGCGTTGCGGCAATCCGCCGAGCTGCGCGCCGGCGGATTTGTTACCGACCCGATCCACACGGCCTCAACGGGCATTCCCGCCGCGGCCAGCGCCGCCTGGCTGGCGGTGTTCACAGCTCGGCCCACCGCCCTGCCTATCGTCCGGTAACTCACCGCAACCTGCTCGCCCGCGACCGGCGCATACCCGGTATAAAACACCAGCTTGCCCGTGCGCTCCATGTGGCACTCGGCCGCCTCGCCCGTCGTGCCAAGCGTCCGGGTATACGGACCTCCGCCCGGCGGCGTGCTCACTACCCACCCCGAGCCCAGATTGGTCACATACAGCGCGCGCATCGTTCCATTCAAATTGATGCTGCTCGCCGCCACCACATTGCAGGCTCCGGGAAGGCTGTTGACCGCTCCGTCATACAGCGTCACCGGCATTCCGCCCACGCCGTTGACAAACTGCTGAATCTCCATCTGTATGTAGCCCGGAGCCGTATTCCACTGCCCGCCGGCCGTAATCGCCCCGCTGTCTCCAAAGGAGCGATAGATCGCCAGTTCCCGCTCGTTCTCCGCGCAATGCACTCTCACGCGCAACGTATATTGATAGGCAGGATTGATGGCATACTCCGCGCCCACCGCGCCCCCATTAACGAGCGGCTGCAGCGTGACGGTCCCTGTGCCTCCCTGCGCTGTCGCCTGAAATCCGGCAATGCACGCGGCCTGTGTGTCCCGGCCAACGAAAAATCCGGCCAGTATCCCGGCGCTGCCCGCGGCAAGAGTGACGCCCACGACCTCCAGCAGCAATGTTCCGCCCATCTCCACCGAGTCAAGCCAGGCCAGAAGCGTTTCTCCGTCGATTCCGTTGCCGCCGTTCATCGCCAGACCGCCCGCGCCCAGTGTCAAATAGCCGGCCCCGCCCGTTACGCCCCACACTTGCTCGTTGATCTCGGCCTCATTGAAAAGCTCGCTGACAATCGTGGCCTTGGACGCTGCGGGAAAGAATGGGTCTTGTGTCAGATAGAACTGTGTTGTAATCCCGTCGCCAAGAAAGTATTCGGTCACGTAAGCTGCCGGCTCATGCTCGCCGCAAACCGTCACATCGTTCGCCAGCCCGCGCTTCACGCTGGCCGTGAACGCCAGGTTTGCCATGTTCAGGCTGCCGTCCGTCTCGTTCAGCGGATGCACGGTGTTCTGCGCGGGAGCGACCGTCAGCGCGCCATTTACCGCGCGATACGCCGCCCGCGCCATGCTGGCCACCTGTCCAGCGCTCTTGCTCCACGGCGCGCCTGCATCCGGAACAAAATTGCTCACCGCCGTGCTCAGCGTAAGCCCTGCCGTCGAAAGCCGCGTAACTCCCGTATGCGTCACCAATGTAGTCATCAACACACCGGCGGTTTCGCCCGTTGCGCCTGTGCTGGGAGGCATCAGGTTCTGGTCAAGCAGCAGCTCGTCGCTCAAAGCCTGAATCGCAATCCGGTAGCGCGGACCCTCCAGCGCCATCCCGGCATACTCTGGCAGCGGACTAACCGCGATGTAACCCGTAAAGTAGTACGTCCCATCGTCGCCCGTTACCGCCAACGATTGATTGCGCAGCGGCATTGATAAGCTGCCGTTAGTCGCCAGGCTCAGCCACAGTTGGCAGACAGAGGGCTCGTTCAGCTTGCGCTCAATCGTCAACGGCCGCGCCGCATCCAGCGTGGCCGTGTAGTCTTGCCCGTTGATCGTGATCTTCATTGGCTCTCTCTGCCCTGCTCTAAACTTGTCATCCTGAGCGGAGTAGGTCGCGTATTGTGCGGCCTACGTAGTCGAAGGACCTGCATTTCCGGGTGCCCCACACTCGCCAATTCACACTCTTCGCGGATTGGTTAAGGTGGAAATCACTAATTCACTAGTTCACTGTTTCACTTATTCACTATCTCTCTCACACCAGCGCCTTCGCCGCCGGCAGAAAACTCCGGTAGCAAACCACTCGTTCTCCATCCAGCGGATCGGTCACCGGCAACGCCAGAAAATTTCCCTTGAGCAGCACGCGCGCCAGCCCGTTCTTATTCTTGCCGTCCAGCGTCGCTGCGGTTTCCTGCGCGCTGGCCGCCGTCTGCAAGCGCGGATAGTGAAAGAAGATCCGTTCCCCCTGGCTGCCTTCCATCACAAACAGCGCCGACCACTCCTGATAGAAGCTGCCGCCTTCGCGATCCACAAATCCTGTCACCGCCTGCAACTTGGCTCCTGCCGCTGGCGCGCCGCCCGGCAACGCCTCGGCCAGCGTCAAGCCAGTACTGCCGGCCGTCGCAACCGCCGACACCAGCGCCACATTGAAAGTCACTCTCCGGATGTAATCCACATCCGTCAGCGCCGTGCGCACATACGCTCCCGATACCGGCGATCCCACAAACCCCGTCTGTCCCGTGTAATCCGCGTCCAGCGCGATGATCGAGCCGGCCATAAACTTTGCGGCATCGGCCGAAGCCAGCGCAACAAACGTAGCCGTCGATCCGCTCTGCACCGTCACCGCCGTCGCCGCCGTAGCGCCATCCGCGGCCAGCGTCGCTCCGCTCGCGGAGGCGAGCACGTTCATGTGCTGCGAGCCCGTCGCTAATGCCATGGTCAGCTTGGTCCAGCTCAGGAACTCCAAACTCACCTGCGCTTCAAGCGTTTCCCGCACCTGCTCCAGCGGACTGGCCGGTATCCCCGTCAACAACGCGGTTGTCTTGCTTCCCGCCTTGCGCGTGAACTCCTGAATCCAACCCAGGCTGATCCACGGAGCCGGCGGCGCGTCCAAAGTGAATCCGCCCTGCTCCGCCGGATCGAAAATCACCGGCGTCTGCGCCGTCCGGTTCACCGCCGCAAAATATCCTCGTACCCGCCGCGCCACCGGTGCGGGAGCCGAAAACCAATTCGTCACCATTTACTCCCCCTGCTCCTGGTAGCTGTAAACCATCATTTTTGCCGAACGGCTCAACTGATCCCGCTGCGCCACAATCGGCCCAAACCCCGGCTCATCCCAAAACACATTCGTCAGCATCGCCGCCGGTGGTGTCGCCGTGTAGTTGAGCTTGGGTGTCCAGAATGGCTGCGACATCGCCGTCAGCTCTTCGTCCATCTCGCTCAACGACCGGCCGCGGTCCAACCCGCCAAAGCTTTGCGTTCCGCAGCTCTGGTAGATCACCTCGCACTGCTCCGCCGCCATCGTGGACCCCAGATCGAAATCCACGCCCAGGCCCAGCCAGCGCAATACAAACACGTCGTTGGGTATCTGGCTGAAAGGAGCCTCGGCTTCCTCCGCCAGAATCCCCGGCCGCTCCGCTCCGCGCAGCAGGATCGTCCGCTCCGGATTGATCGTCGCCAGCCGCGTGCGCAGCGCCATATAAAACGAATCTTTCGCATTCTGCATGGAGTAAAACTCCCTCCAGCTAACAGCAAATAGCTGACAGCTGACAGTCTTTCCCGGATAACTCGTCGATGTTAGGAGACAACTTGGAACTGTTAGCTGTTAGCTGACAGCTACCGGCTGTTTTCACACCGCTTGCTGCCTTGCTTCCCGCAACAGCAACCGGTACATATACACCTGGCCGAAGGCCTCATTGGCGCCGATCGACTCAATCAGGTAATCCTGTCCCGTTACGGTAACCAACAGCGTCATCGCAAACAGCGCCTGGGCGGATTCGATGTCCAGCGCGTTCACTTGCTGCTCCACGCCCGTTGCCGAAACCAGCAGCTCCCACTTGGACTCGCCGCCTTCTTTCCAGGTAGGGCGCAGCTTGCGCATCACCACCGGACTCACCGCCACTTCGGCAAAAGTCGTCGCCGCCAGCCCCACCTCCGACTGGCTGCTCGTTGTATTCGCGCCCGTCACCCGCAGAAGGGCCGTCGTGCCTGTCACGCTTCGCAGCAGGGCATCGGCCAGCATCCGCGGCGCTCCCACTGGATTGCGCGCCGCCGTATCGCTCATCCCTCACCCCAGCCTGTTCGCCACGTAAGGACGCAGCCAAGCCTGCACTGTTTCGTCCACCAGCGAACTCGAGAAATACTGCATCCACATCGTGTCGATCTTGGTTCGGCTCGCGTTCAATGCCGGCGTGGACTGCGCATTGCGCACAATCTGCGCGCACGCCGTCTTCACGTCGTCGCCAATCACCGCCAGCCCCGCCGTGTAGGTCACCGCTACTTCGTTGTAAGGCAGCCCCAATAAATTCCACGGCAGCGTCAGCTCTCCGGTATTCGCGTCGTAGTCCACCGTGCTGGGATCAATAGCCGTCCACTGTCCCGGCAAAGAAAACGCCAGCGCAATCTCCACCAGCGGCTCATTCGGAAGTTCTCCCCGCCGCGGTCTTGTGTAGCGGCCTTCCAGGCTCACCAGCGGCGTCGTGGCCGTTCCCAGCGGCGCCAGCGGCAGATAGCTCAACAGCACCGTCTGCGCTTCTCTCACCACGCGCAACCGCTCCGTGTACTGGATCACGTTCAGGTCCGGCCGCCTGCAATAGCTGTTGATCAATGCCGTCGCGGCCGTAATCCAATCCGCCGTCGTCCCTGCCGGCAAGCCGTAATTCTGGTAATCCGCTGGCTGCAGATATGCCATACTCCACCCTTCCCTCTTCTTGCCCCGTCCGTTAAGCTGCCGTGAGCGGGAACAACGCTTCTTGCTCCCGCTCACGCGCCCTCAGCCCATCAGCCTGCGAACTCGCTGATGAGCTGGCCTGCTGACTTGCTCGTTCGTTACCTGCCGTTCACCGTTACCTGGTAGTGCGCAAAGTCCGCGCCCTTCACCACCGGCGCTCCAAACTTGACCGCCACATATTGATAGGTCAAAGTATTCGGCAGCCCCAGTTGGAAGACGCGCGGCGTCGGATCGCCGAGCCAGTGGTATTCGATCAGATCCTCGGTCACGATGTAGGCCGGCAGCGACGCCGAGCCGGAGCCGATTGTGCCCGTATAGCCAAGGCTCCAGTCCGGAATCAGCGGCAGATCGCCCGCCTGCGTCGATAGCATCTTCACCGTGATGCCGCCGGTGATCGGACCGGTGTTCAGCACCACGTTGAACTCCGTCTTCATCTCCTGGTCGATCAGGTCCAGCAGCATGGGATTGGCATAAATCGCCGTCGGCCGCACAAAGAATCCGCTGTTGGCGCACATCGTCGCCACAGCCGTTCTCAGGCCGTTGACAATCGAGCCCCCCGCGGCGATTGAAACCGTGTTGGTGCTGCCCGCCGTGATAGCTGCCTGAATCTGCGCGATCACGCCCATGTACTGCGTGGTGACTGGAGAGCTCAGGCTGGTGTCGTTGCCGTTCCACACCGCGATGTCGTGCGTCACCATCACGCCGCTCACCGTATCCACCAGGTCTTTGGCCTGAAGATAGGCAAACTGCTTTTGCTGGTCGCCCAACTCGATGTCGAACAGGTTGTAGTTGATCTGCGCTACAATCGCCTTCAACGGCACGCTCAACTCCGTGCGTTGCGGCGTTACCGTTGCCGGCACAATGGCGCGCGGATTCATGAAGCCGGCCGTCCCCGGATTCGGAATCGCCGTCTCCTCGAAGAACCGCGACGGATGCCCGGTCGCCGGTACTTGCTTGATGCGCTGCCCGAAGGGGCTCGAACGCCGGCATATGTCGAAAATCTCGGTCTGATACAACGGAACTTCGATACAGCCCGGCCCGATAAAGTCCGCTGCCGCGTGAATATCTGCAAAGGTTGCGTTCATAGGCTCTTTCCGCCCCCTCCATGGGGCTGTTTCAGCTGACAGCTAACAGCTGACAGTTGTCAGTTCTCAGTCGCCAGTTTTCTGTTGTCAGTTGTCGGTTGTTGCTGCCAGCCGCTAAGTGCTGCTGCTAGCTGTCTGCTGTTAGCTGTTAGCTGCCTTTACGCGATCGCCCCCGCCCGCATCAGCTGGGTCTTCACCGCGATGCGCTGTTCCAGGCTCAGTCCGGCCAGCGCCGCGTCCAGGGACCGCACGTCGATCGGGCCCTCGCCGATGCCGTGCTTGGCCAGCATCTCGCTGGTCGTCGAGGGCAGTGTCCGGCGCAGAGGGTTCAATACGTTCTGCGCCGCATTGGCCTTCAACCCGGCCAGCTCCTGCTCGGCTGCGGCCAGCTTCTCCGCCAGCTCCGCTTCCCGCCGGCTCTGCTCGATGGTCGCCGAAATCTTCTCCACTTCGCCGCTCAGCGCGCCTTGACGCTCCTCCAGCCAGCTCAGCGTCCGCTCCAGTTGCGCCGTCGCGGCTTCCAGCCTTTCCGCAATCTCTTGCTCTTTGTTTTCCATGCCATTCCTTTCTTCAGTTAACAGCTCACAGCTGACAGCAGACTGTTACCCGCTGTCAGTTATCAGCCTTGTTGTCGGTTGCTGGTTGTCGGCGGGCTGTTCTTAACTGCCCGCTGTTAGCTGTGTGCTGTTAGCTGCTTCTCACTAACTCGCCATGCGGAAGCTGGTGGCCCGGTAGGCCGCCTTGTCCCGCAGCAGAATTGCCGCTCCGGTAAAGGTCACGCGGGTCAGCTTCCACACCTCGGCCCGCATATCTTCCACCCGCGCGTCGGCCAGCTCATAACTCATGCCCAGTGCCTGGGGATTCTGCGCCTGAATCGCCCCCGCCACCTCGGGAAAGTCCCGCGCATACAGGTAGCCGCGCACCACCAGCCGCTGTCCCACCAGGTCCGCCTCGGTCAGCAGACCGATCTTGCGCCGCGCGTCGTGCCCGTCCCAGCCCGGACGGTAGTCCACCGCCATGCCCAGCAGCGAGGGCAGCGCCTTCTCCGCCGCCGCCTGCGTCAGCATCACCCGGTGTCCGCGCGCTCCCGCCGGAGCCTTGTCGCTGGCTGCATTCACCATCGTCAATACCCCCTCGAACGGCACCCGGTTGGGGTGTCCGTCCACTTGGGGAATCTTTACCGCCATCGCTTCCAGTCTCATGCGCTCTCCGCCCCTTCGCCCGTCAACTGCACCGCCGCGCCATCCTGACCCAGCGGCCCCAGCCCCCGCATCGCCCGCACCTCGTTCACCGTCAACACCCCGGCATGCAGCAACTGCACCTGCACCGCCAGCTCCGTCGTCTCGTCTCGCGCGCCTAGTTCGTTGAAGACAAATTCATACTCCCGCCAGCCGATGCACTTGCCGAAGAGATCCCGGGTAATGTGTCCGGCCAGCAGCAGCGCCAAGGGCGAGATCGCGCCGCGGAAGGCCTCGTCGGCCATCTCCGACGCCGTTGACTGGTTGACATCCGCCTCCAGCCCCAGCATCAGCGGCGGCAATCCGAAGGCATTGGCCACCATGCGGATCAGAAACTCCTGCCACTCCAGCCGCATATCCGCGTCCGTGCCCTGGGCGAAGCGCAACACCTCCGGCTTCTGCTCGGTCGAAATCAGCGGCACCCGCCCGGTGCCCTCGATCTCGTCCTGCCACCAACAAATTAATCTGTCATGCTGCGCCGGCGTCGTCTCGTTCAGCCACAGCGCATACTGCGCCACCGAGTTGGCCGCCAGCTTGCCCGCAAAGCGGTGCGCGCTCAAAAACTGGTTCACCGTCTCGAAGGCCACTTCCAGAGGCCCCAGCCCAAAGGGGGTAAAGCTGCGCGGATTCATGCGCACATACATCAGTTGGTCGTCGCGCAACTCAATCGCGCTCGACTCCAGTTGTCCGGGCAGAGCCTGCGCATACCTGGGCGTCTCCGGCTGCCCATCCCATCTTGGATTGATGCGAATCGAAGCCCCGTCCACCGCCCACAGCATCGCCGGACGCTCCCCGTCGCCGGTCGGCTCCATCTCGATGGCCCCGTAGCCGCCCGTCAGCACGTCCTCCATCACCTCTTCCATCAGCGTCCGGAAGCTGTCCGCGGCGTTGGGCTCCTCCAGCACTCTGCGCAGCGCGCGCAGTTTGCCCGCTGCGTTGGCCAGCTCTCCCGCCTTCACTCCGCGCCGCACCCGCACCTGCCAGTCCATGGCCGCGATGCGATCCTTGATCACGTTGATCGCCCGCCGGACAACCGGGGTCTCCGCAAACCTACGCAGATTCACCGGTGTCGGCTTGGGCAGGTGCTGCCCCGGAAATTGCACCGGACTTAAAATCGCGGGCAGCGCCAGCGTTTTGCGCTCCGCCTCGGCGTCTGCCGCGCCCGCCGCTAACTCCGCGTTCCGCCCACTCCCCGTCGCCTGCCGCCAGATCTCCCGCAACTGCTCTCCAACCTTCACGCGCACCTTCCTTTTGCCGCCCAAAAAACAAAAAAGGCACAACCCCAAAAGGGCCATGCCTTTCCCAGCTGACAGCTATCAGCTAACAGTTATCCGTTTGTGCCATTCCACGAGGGTCGCAATTTCTCAGCCCGCGAAGCCTGGCATCGCACTCACAAAACCCACTCTACAACAAACTCCAGAAACTATCTGCAAATTTTCGCGAAATATCTCTCCCACTAATAATGATGCACGGGAAACTGTTAGCTGTTAGCTGAAAGCTGTCCATTGGCAAGCCTTCGGCTCGTCTTCACACCCGCAGCTCCCGCCGCGCCGTCTCCGCCACCCGCCCTAAATCCGACGTCGTCAGCACCCGGATCTGGTTCTCTTCCATCGTCTCCACGCCAAACCTGTACATCTCCAGCCGCTCCGGCTCCTCGTCGCTCGCCCCCAGCCGCGCCGCCGGCTCAATCACGGCGGTCAACTCCAGTTGCGCCTTCTCCACCCGCTCCACGCCAATTCTAAGCCCCGCCGCGGAAAAGGCCAGCACCTTGGCCATCTCCACGCCCGGCTCCAGGCTCACCGCATGAAACATGCGCACCACGCCATTCGGCTTATACCCTGCGTCGATGCGCAGCGGATCCCCCGGCCGGGTGTACTCCGAGGCCGCAATCCGCTTCCTCAGCAAATCCCATACCCCGGCCCGTTCAAATTCGCCCCGCATCTTGGCCTGAATCGCCGCCCTGCCGCTCAATCTCTGCATCTTCTCTCTCGGCGGAGGCTCCACATACAGCCGCATCAGCTCTTCCATCCCCGCCGGAAGGCTCTCCGCCAAATACGCCTTGGGCTCGGTCATCTGCACGTTCAGCGAAAGCGATTCGCTCAACAGCCGCATCAAATTCCCATCCGGCTCGCTCTCCAAGCGCCTCCGCAGCTCGCTCTCCATCCCCTCCAGCAGCGCGGTGTCGGCCTCCGGATCGAGGCAGCGCACGCGGCGCCAGTCGCGGGTAAACTGCACCAGCGGGGGCTCAGGCCCAGCCGCCGCCTTTCCGCCGCCGCCCTGCTCGCGCAGAATCACCCCGATGTGCACATACTCGTTCCTCACCGCATCCGGCACATACCGGAGCAGTTGAAAGGTGCAGGCCCGCCGCTGGCTTTCGCTACTCATCGTCAGTTTGTCACTCGCCCTCGTTGTGCACGCTCACCGCTCACTCTCGCCCTTCATGCCCGCCGCTCGCTGCCGCGACTCATTCCCGGCCTTCGTCCTTCCAGACCTCATCCATCCTTTGCGCTCTTAACTATTCTCTACTCCCTATTCCCTATTCCCTAATTCACTCTCCCCACGATGTTAGCTCCCCACCTCATCTCTTTCCAATCCTCTCCCCCATTTTTTCCCATCCCCACCCATTTCGGAAATGGCATCCTGTCTGACTTCCCGAAGCCTTCAATCAGCTCCCGAATCCGGCTCCGCCGCTGGAGCAGCTTCTCCACCAGAGCCTCCATTTCAGAGACGTCGCCTCCGTACCATTCCGGCGGAACTTCGTTGGCCGCTGCCCACACCGTCTCCGCCGCCATCGACTCCAGCCGCGTCAGCCACGGCTCAAAGGACTCCCACCCGGCGATCTCCCGGTAGACATCGTTGCGGTAGTACACTCCGCGCAGCGGCAGATCCTCAAACCTCCACTCCCCGGCGTGAAAGCAGTACCCGTAATCGATGAAGACCGCCCGGTAGCGCCTTTCCCGCTGCTTGCGCGCGAAGACCGCCTGCCTGCCATTGGCGTTGCCGGTCCACTTATCCAGCGCCAGTATCCCGGCAAATTCATTCAGGTTCCGCACCTCGGCCATCTGCTCCTCGGGCAGGTAATCCACCACCTGTCCCGGCATCAGCCCGCCCACGAATCTTGACCCGAAGTGCAGGCCCGCCTGGCAGCGCACTCGCGTCCTGCCCAGGTCCATTTCCAGCTCCGGCGTATTTTCGACCAGCCAGCTCGATACCTCCACCAGCTCGCTCTCCGGCGCCGTCAACCCCGCCGCCGCCGCAATCCTTGAGGCCAGAAACTCGTTGGCCAGCACCCGCATATGCTGCGGGTTGTTCTGGAACTTCACCACGTATACCTGGCCGTCGGCGCCCAGCATCAACTGGCCCTGCGCCCCGCCCCGCATCCGCCGGATATGCTGCACCGCCAGAACCGCCAAGCCCTTCCCCCGCTCGCATCCAACCTCACTCGAATTCTATGCGCTGACAGTGAACAGTGAACAGTGGTCAGTGATCAGTAACGCGCATCGTCACTCAGAACGATGCAGCCGGATTCCAGAATCTGCTTGACAAGGCCGTTAATCGCAAGAGCGTCCTCGTTGACCACTGACCACTGACCACTGACCACTGACCACTGACCACTGACCACTGACCACTGACCACTGATCACTGTCTCATCTCTTCCCTTGCCCCCAGCCCAATCGCCATGGCCATTACCCGGTCGTCATGCGTTCCCGGACGCGCCCCGCTCCCGCCATCCGGCCGGCGCACAAAGCTTCGGCACTCGGCCAGCAGCTTCCGGCTCTGAAAGCGTTCCGGCTCCTCGACCAACGCCGCATCCAATCGCCCCAGCGCCGCCGGCCTGCTCATGGAGGTCGTCAGCCAGCCCGCCTGATCATTCTGCCTGTAAACCTTTTTATACCCGCAGACGCTCTCCAGCAGCGCCAGAATCCCGCTCCCGTGGTTGTTTCGCTCCACCACCACCCACGCCTGGTTGTACTCCGTGGCCAGCCCTGTCACAAACTGCGCCAGTTCCAGCCCGCCCCTGTGCCCGGCAAACTCCGCGCACTGCAACCCCGTCTCCAGCTCCAGCACCTCTGCCGCCGAATAATCCCCTTCGCTCCCGCCCCCGGCCGGGTCAACCGCCACCAGGTACTGTTTGCCCTTCAGCGGCGGCAGCCAGATCTCCAGCTCCCCGTTCAGCCGCGCTTCAATCGGCTCCGTCACCGTCTTGAGCCGCGCATCCACCGCCCCCAGTTCAAAGACCGAATCCCCGCTGGCCAAAAAGCAGCTCTCGCAATCCTCCGCGTACTCCTGCCGCGCCAGAGAGCGAAAATCCGCCCGTATCTGCCGCCGGAATCCAATCTGCTCCAGATCCAGCAGCTTGAAGGTCATCAAATCCCGCTCCTCGTCCGTCAGGCTCTCCTCGTCCACCGCCTTCGCCCGGTACTGCCGTTCCATCCACCAGGGAAAGAAGTGCCGCACCATCCCCTGTTCGCCGGCCTTCTGCCATTCCTCGTAAAAACAGCCGCCCACTCCCTCCGGCGTCGACTCCAGAATCAGTTCCGCGCCCGGCGCCATCGCCGCCCGCAATCCGGCCAGCGTCTCCGCCGCATCGCCCGGCCACCGCGCCAGCTCCGAGCAGTGCAAATTCTGCACCGTCAATCCTCGCCCCGCGTTCCGGTCGCCCGCCGTCACCACCCGGTACTGCGAGTCCATCTCCGGAAAGACAATCTGCCGCACGTTGGCCCGCGAAACCTGCAACGGCCCCTCGCGCAGCGCCTCCGGCAAACAGTCCACAAAGCGGTGAACGATTCCGAAGATCTCCTCGGCCGCCTCCTGCGAATGCGCCACCTCGAGCGTCAGCGTCCCCGGCTGGGTAATCGTCTTCAGAAAAAATCGCGCCGCCACCCAGGTCGTCATCCCCATCTGCCGCGCCTTCAATACGATATTCCGCGCCGCCCGCCGCCGCTCAAAGGCCCGCTGCACCGCATTCGCCCGCAACGGAGCCGTGCTGCCCTCCCGCGTACGCACCTTCAGCAGTTGCTCGGCCAGTTCCATCGCCACCGTCCGCCCCCGCAGGCTCGCCGGACGGGTATCCAGTATCTTCCCGAAGCGCTCCAACTCCTCCCGGTCCAGCTCCTCGGCAATCAGGCTCCTGCCCCCGCTGTTGTGCTCCGCACTGATCTCAGCCACAGTACCCTCGTGCGCATTGACGCCCGCGCTTCCTCTCAAAAGCCTCCAGGCCTCTGACATTGCCTCATTCCAGGTCCTCTTACGGCAGCCAGGTGCAGTAACTGCCCGGCTCGATCACCAGCGCATCCGATGTGCTGCTGGAGAGTCCATAAACCGTCACGGTCACCGCGTTGGAACTTCCCGTCACGAGGGTAAATAGAATCTCGTCCCTGTATCCTGTCGCCGTGGCGCTGGGCGCATCCGCCGCGGAAACCGCGGTCGTTGTCGTCGAAGTGATCGTTGTGTAAGTTGGCGCCTTATACGCTCCCGGCGTGTCAAGATTAATCACCCAAAGGTCGGTAGGCGCATTGTTCATCCCCATTCCGAACTGCACCGTGCCCACCGCAGTGTTCTGCTCCCAGATCAACACGCACATGCCGCGCTTGGTGGTGCTCACCGGAATCGCCGCAAGCGCCAGTCCGGTCGAGGTAAAGCTGGTTGCCGCTATGCTCGTGGCGCTGGAAAGCGATGCTCCCAAGACGCCGGCGTCCGTCAAGCCGCCATTCGTGTCAAAGGCTGCTAGATGTGCGCTTGTGCCGGTGCCATCGCTCATTTGCACCTTCACATCGCTTGCGCCGCCGTGGTAGCCGGTTAGAGTACTGGGCAACACCAGGTATCCATTGATGTCGATCCCATTCATTGCATTCAGGACGCCGCTGAATGTGTGGGCTGTCCCGTAAAAATAGACATAAGGCAACGCCGTGCTATCCCCAAATACCAGTGCCCCGGATGAGGTAATCGTCAACGCTTTGTAGTTTGAATAGGGGTTGACGGTAGCGCTTCCTCCCGTCGTTCCTGTTCCACTGCTGGCAAGAGCAGCCACCGTGAACGAAGTCCCCGATGCTGCGCTGATATACCACGGTGTTCCGGTGTTCAGATATGTCGGGCCGGTCAGGCTGCTGAAGTAGACCCACTGCCCCGCGCTGAAACTGTTGGAAATCGTAAATGTGGTGGAGACTCCCGCCGTTGTTGAGTAGCTTGTGCTGCTGAAGCTAACCGTCGATGCAGTATTCACGTAGATCGACTGATTATTTGCAAGGTAGAAATTGCCGTAAGGATTCAGGCTCAGGTTTCCCGTCAGCACATTGTTTCCAGCCTGCGGGTCAAGAATGGTCGTCGTGCCCGGAGTGATGATGTTCGGATTGCTGTTTCCCCCGCAACCGTTGCACGTCAGCGAGGAAATCAGATTTCCGCTGCCTGAAGAAATCGTGTAGCGCAATCCATCCGTATAACTGCCGCAGCCGGCGGCAGGCTGCTTCGTCGTTGTGGAATCGATGTAATTATTCAGGAAGGCGCTGTCGTTTGCGTAATCCACCTGAAAGCCCGCGCAACTGTTCTCTGCATCTGCTGCCTCGACAGTGACTTCTGATGCATAGTTCAGGTGAACAGGGCGCCTTGCTCCCCAAAATACCGGGGCGATGATCGTGATATGTCCGGTATTCAGGCCGCTTGTGCCATCGTTTCCCGGACCAAGCTCGATGGCCGTGTCGAGTGGCTGCGTAGCAGAGCCGTTGTCGCTGAACTCATCGAAAAGCAGCCGCAGCCCATAGGTGGCATAGCCGACTGTCGTTGTACCCACCACATCTTTGTAAAACTGCGTGAAGCGGCACCGTTCGATGATGGACTCGTAAGTCCCGCTCATATTGATGGCGATGGCGCTGCTTCCTCCACCTGCGTTGAAAAATCCCAAATCGAAGATCTGAAGCCGCAACATTGTGGAGTTTGATACGCCGCTCGGATTCGATGAAATGATCGATGTGCCGGTGCCGGTGTAGTTGAGAACAGAATTTGTGTTGCCGTTTCCGTGCATTTTCAGCAGGAGTTTTGATTGTGGAATGGTAAGCCCGCTGTATTTATAGGTTCCAGTGGGAAAGAATATTTCATCGTCAGGCTGTGATGCGGAAATGGCCGCATTGATAGCGGCAGTCGAATCATTCGTTCCGGTCGCGTCCGCGCCGCAGTCAAGGATGTTGATAATTCCTCGATTGGCTTTGCAGGATGCGGTTGTGTCATACCAGTCGGTGATCCCATTTGCCGTTGGCGTAAAAGTGGGTGCTGTAACCGTCCCGGTAAAGGTCGGCGATGCGGTCGGAGCATAATTCGCGATGGTCGCAAACGCTCCTGTACCGAACGCCGTGCCGCTGCTTTTGGTGCAGGTAATCGCGCCGGTCGAAGTTCGCGTACAATCGCCGCTCATGGTCACCGGGGCATAGGCCGTGCCGCCCGCGTTGCCCACTAAGTCCTGACCCGATGACGGAGCCGTATTCGGAACAATAGCCGCTTGCGTTTGAGCGTTGTTTGTCACGTTGCCCAAGCCAACCATTGTTGCGGTAACGCCTGAAACCGTCCCGGTGAAAGTCGGCGAAGCAGTAGGAGCGTAATTCGCGATGGCCGCAAAAGCTCCTGTAGCGAACGCCGTGCCGCTGCTCTTGGTGCAGGTGATCGCGCCGGTCGAAGTTCGCGTACAATCGCCGCTCATGGTCACCGGAGCATAGGCCGTGCCGCCCGCGTTGCCCACTAAATCCTGGCCCGATGACGGAGCCGTATTCGGAACAATAGCCGCTTGCGTCTGAGCATTGTTTGTCACGTTGCCCAAGCCAACCATCGTTGCGGTAACGCCTGAAACCGTGCCGGTGAAGGTCGGCGATGCAATCGTCGGCGAAGTTGTCAGCGCCAGCGTTGATCCGCTGCCCGACAATCCGCTAATCGCCGTGCCATTCAGCTCCGTCGCGTTGGCATTTCCCAGTTGTCCTTCAAGCTGCCAATAGGTCCCGTCAAAGGTCGCTGAAATCCAGTGCCCAGACAGCAGATCGTTGGCAATCAGGCTGCCGGCTCCGCCCCACTTCTTGAAGGTCGCGGCCGTGGCTCCGTTCACCGCCAGCGTGGCGCTCCCCGTGTTGGCCACATCGGCCTTGAACTGAATATGGTCGCCGGTGGCAGGCGTAAACGTGGGCGAGGTCGTGCATGTGTAAGCCGTCCCTGAACCCGATGCCGCAACGCAATTTGCCGGCACGCTCAGATTATGCGAGGTAGAAGCCGCAAGCTGGCTGCTCGAATTGCTGCTTAACACACTCGCCGATGCCGGCACGCTCCCGCCGTTAATCTTGCCCACGCTCGTCGCCGATTGAGTCCCTGTCACATCGCCCGCCAGGGAGCCGGTAAAGCTGGCCGCTGTCCCCGTCGTGTTCGCCGCATTGCTCGGAATATCCCCGCTCAATAGTGTCGGCAACTGCGCGTGAGGAAGCGTGCCTGTTGTCAGATCCGTCGCCGATACTGTCACATTCCCGCTCAATGCATGACCGTTGACTGTCGTGCTTGTCGCCACCCCGCCCAGGTTTGCCAGCGCCCCGTTAGCAGTAGACGACCCCGTCCCGCCTGCCGTTACCGAAACCGTGCCTGTGCCGGACAGCGCCGTGCCCGTGCCGTTGTAATATGCGATCTGTCCGCTGGTCCCCGAGTTCACCGTGCCGCTGCCCGAGCCCGAGCCCGTGCCGCACGCAGATCCCGTATTCGTCACATACCCCGAGTTATCGATCTGCAGGCAGTTCTGCCCGCTGCTCGCCGCCAGCCCCGGAAACTGAATCGTTGTTGTTCCCGTGAAGGCGGCATACAAACTGCCGCTGTTTCCCCCGTACACCTTGAATTGCGTCCCCGACCCGGTTTCGTAATTGATCCGCACTACTCCGGTCGAATTCGACGCATCAATATAGGTGTCGCCGCTGTTCGTGCTCTGGTAGGCCTTGAAGCTGTCCAGTCCGCCCGTTGCCGAATTCAGCGCCCAGTTATTGTTCGCGTCCTTCACCATGTACCACTGGCTGTTCCCGCTCCAATCCTTGTAGATGAACGATTCTTTTTGGCTCGACGTCAATCCCGCCCACAGCGTCGCGTCAATCTCCGCGTCCGCCTGGTTCTTCACCGTCGGCGTCCCCGCCAGTGTCGAAGTCCCGCCCACCTGCAACGTCCCGTTGAACTGCGCATTTCCCGCATTGCTGATGGTTGCCACGGTTGTCTCGCTCGCCCCGCCCGACCCGATCACCACCCCGCCAGTCCCGGAGTTGTTCGATCCGTTCAGCACCACCGCGCCGGTTCCCGCCGCATTGATCACCGTTTGGTTGTTGGTGCTCGACTGCCCATTGTTGTATTGCCCAATCGAAACCCGGTTTACGTTGTTGAGCAAATCCTGAATCTGATAGAACTGCTCGCCCGCCGTCGCGTCCGAGTAACCCTCCAGCCAGCGGTAGCCGTAATCCGTCTGAATCTCGTTCAGCAACCCGCGCTCGTTTCCCGCGCCCGTCCCCAGCCGCCAGTGGTTGGTTACTGTCGCGTCCTTCTGGCTTCCGTACCAATCGCCATTCAACCCGTTAAAGCTGCGGTGAAAGGTATCCAGAAAACTGTTGCGCGTGCCGTTGTCCGTCAACTGCCCGGAAAACATCGTGCCGCCGGTCATCCAACTGTTGTACGAGCTGCCCGCATCCGCCACCACTTGATTCGTCGAGTTCTCGTTGCGCAGCCCTACAATCGTGTTGTTCTGCGCATTCGCTCCCAGGTGCAGTGCCGTCGCGCAACCCTCCACGTCTCCGCCTGTAAACGTGTTTCCATCGCCCTGCTGCAAATTGATCCCGTACGTCCCGCTGATCGGATTTCCCCCGCTTGTCGGGCAGTCGATGTGCAGCCGCACAAAGGTGCTCGCGTTCACCCAGTCCGTCGTCGCTGGATTCGCGATCTGGTGCCCGATCGCGTTTACCGCCGTCTGGAATCCAGTGAACTCGTTGTCATAAAAAGTCCCGCCCGTGTAATTCCCCGTCCCGTCTAGCGTCATCCCCGTCTGGTACGCGTTGCCGAGAAAATACAAGCTCTCCAGATCCAACTCCTGCGTGCGATAAGCCGCAAATCCCTGCGCGCTGGCGCTCATCGCGGCCGTAATATTGATCACCGCGTTGTCCAGATGAAAACCCAGCGTATCCGCCGCATACGTCGAATCGCCCACCTGCACCATCGCTCCCGTGCCCGAGTAATAAAAAACCGTCCCGCCCTGGCTCCCGCTCGTCGTGCTCGCCCCGCGCAAGGCGCACCCGCGCAACGACACATTCCTCGTTCCCGCCGTCACCACTATCTGGTTCGCCGTCGAAATAGTCGCGCAGGGCAGCAGCACCGTCGCATTCGCCGTCGAAATCGTCAGGTTCGACCCCATCCCGAGCGTCCCGCTGAAATTCCGCGCATCGCACGTTCCGCCCTGCGTCGAGCTCAGCCCGCTCAGGCACGCTCCCAGCTGGGCGCCGAAATCCGCTCCCGCAAACTGGTCCACCTGATAAAGCGCCCCCAGCCTGGTCGCTGTCAACGGCCCGCTCAGCGTCCCGCCCGTCAGCGGCACCGCCTGCGCAGTTTGCTCGTCGACGTAGTGCTTGTCCGCCGCCTGCAACGGCGTCGTCGGATCGCAGCATAACGTTAGCGGCCCGGTCATCGTCGCCCCCGAGGCCGTCAGCAAACTTCCCGTCAGCGCCGCGACCGCTTGGTCCACATACGCCTTGCTCGCCGCCTGCACGGCCTGCGCCGCTGGCATCAACTGCGCCTGCACCTGTCCCAGCGTCGCCGATGCCGCAGCCGGCACCACCCAATACTGCGTGTTCACCGACCCGTCGCTCATGTAGAAAATCGCCGTGTAATACAGCCCCGCCGGTGTCGCTCCCTGGTTCGCCGCAAGATTCACGCTCACAAATCCATCCGGCGCAATCGCCACCGTCGTGCTGTCAGCCGCCACCACCTGGCCGCTGGCCGTCGTAAACGATGGCCAGCTCACCACCAGTGTCCCGGTCCCCGGCTGTCCATTTGCCAGGTACACCGTTCCCTGAACCGTCGTCGTGCTGAACGCCTGCGCGTGGACCAGCATTCCCAAACCCATTAGGCACAATTCAATCAACAACAGACCCAGCCATCCGCTGGCGTGCAATCCTTCGTGATTTGTGAGCTTCATCCGTCTCTCTTCTTTCTTCCGGGGAACAAGGCAAAGACTCCTTCCTCTCTGCCCCGCTCCCCGCAAAGTCCTGCCATCATGAACAATGAATTGCTGGTTGACCTTCTGTGGGTGCTAACTCACCCCGTCCTACTCTGTCTTCGCTGCTGCTTCGGCTTCCTCATCCGTCAACTGCTGCTCCGACTTCAGGCTTTCCGCATAACTGCAAAGTTGGCTCATCACCACCGGGTCTTCGCAATTGATGAGCCCGTCCGCCAAGTCAAACAACAGCTTGGCGCTCGTCGCGTTCCCTTTGATCAAGCTGCCGTACAGCGCGTTCACAATCTTCTTGCTGTTATCCCCGACCTTCTTGTCCGCTTCCGCGTTCAACTTAGACTTGCCTGGGTTGACCGTCTGCGCCCCTGTTCCGCGCGGCTTGCCTGCAGTCGCCTGCTTCTTTCTTGCAAACACCATTTCTCCGCCAATCCCGTCCCGACATTCCACGGCGTTGTACTTTTCTCCGCAGAAAGGGAAAGGGGGTAGTTCCCCACGGGAACCACCCCCCTGTATTCGCCGAATTGGTCTCATCCGTCGCCGCGATCGCTCAGCGGCTTCTTCCTTTACTCCAAACCGCCTTGCTATGCCCTTCGCTGCTCCGCTTCAACTCGGAGAACATTCTGATCTCTTCCAGAGTTTGCCCCGCCCATGCCATTCTGCCTTCGGCCGCTTGCAACGCTTCCATGCGCGGCCCTTCGCCAAGGTAAAACATCCACTTGTTCTCTGAAGATGGACTCAGCCTCTCTTCGCTCGCGAATCCGCGGAAGTGGTTCGAACAAACCAGGAGTGCCACTTCCCGCATTCCTGTCGCTCTCTTCTCATTGTTCCCGTTGAATGTTCTTAGCTTAACCAATAAGCTGGGAATTAACTGCAAAATTCAAAACAACTCCCTTCTCCAATCCTTTCAACCACTTAACCCAACATTTCCACCTCCCGATCTTTGACACCAACTCGAATTAGACACAAATAAGAAGCTAATCGCTCTCAAAATTGAGTCCTCCCCCGCCGAATGTTCTACGATAGCCCGGTGACTTCTTCCGCTCTCCATTCCCCCACTCTTCTCGTACACGGTGGCGCATGGGCCATCCCCGTCGAAGCCGCTGCCGCTCATCAGGCCGGTGTCCGCCATGCTCTTGAAACCGGCTACGCTCTTCTCTCCCGCGGCGCATCCGCCCTCGACGCCGTTGAAGCCGCCGTCACCGTCCTCGAGGACGACCCCACCTTCGACGCCGGCCGCGGCAGCTTTCTCACCTCCGACGGCCGTGTCCAGCTCGACGCTCTCCTCATGGACGGCGGCCGCATGAAGGCCGGCGGCGTGGCCTGCGTCGAGCGCCTCCGCAATCCTATTCAAGCCGCCCGCCTGGTTCTCGAAAAAAGTCCCCACGTCTACTTCGTCGGCCCCGGAGCCGAAGCCTTCGCCCGCTCCCATGGCATGGCCCTCATCGACAACTCTGAACTCGTCCTCGACCGCGAGCGTGAGCGCCTCGCTCAAGCCAAGCTCCGCGAAGCCGCCGGCCTCGCCGACGAGTCCTTCTCCGGCCCTGAATCCTCCACGCATCCCGTCCACCACGATGACAAAAGTCCTGAAACCGCTTTCCCAACTAGCAAGGATCGAGGCCAAAACTCGGCGAAGCCGGATTGCCCGTCCGGCAAGGACTCCGCGAAGGACCGCGCCGAAGGCCTCCGCCCGTCCGGCAAGGACCATGACACCGTCGGCGCCGTCGCCCTCGACTCCCACGGCAACCTCGCCGCCGCCACCTCCACCGGTGGAACCCTCAACAAAACTCCCGGCCGCGTCGGCGACTCCTCTCTCATCGGTTGCGGCTGCTACGCCGACAATCTCTCCGCCGCCGTCTCTCTCACCGGCTGGGGAGAACCCATCATGAAGCTGGTCCTCGGCAAGTGGGCCACCGACCGCGTCGCCTCGGGCATCGCACCTGATAACGCCGCCCGCGAAGCCATCGCCTACCTCTTCAACCGTCTCGGCGGCCACGGCGGAATCATCCTCCTCGGTCCCGACGGCCGCTTCGGCCTTGCCCACAACACCCTCGCCATGGCCTGGGGCCTCGCCACCCCCCAAGGCCTCCAAACCGGCCTCACGGTGTGATGATTGAAAGGCTACTCTTACTCACTTACGTATAATCTCAGGCATGGCGTCAGGTCGATCTATAAAGCTCACAGGTGCAGTCGGCGAATTTCTTGTTGCAGCGGAACTGTGCCGTAAAGGTCTTCTTGCAACGCCGTTTGCAGGAAATGTTCCTCATTACGACATCATCGCGTCCGGTCAGCGAGGTGGGCACGTTCCGATTCAAGTTAAGACTATTAACGCAGGTACGTGGCAATTCGATATTCGCAGGTATCTGGATGTTCGTTTAGATGAAGATGGCCGACATCAACGTATTGGCAGATCTCTGGCGGAACCATTTTCAGATCTCGTCAATGTGCTCGTCGTTCTCAAAGGTGGAACTCAAAGTCAAGACCGGGATCGCTTTTTCATCCTTGACTGGAAAGAACTCCGCAACACTCTCATAAAGGGTTATAAGAGATTCCTCGCGAAACATGATTTCGCACGCCCAAATTCACCTGAGTCCTTTCACACCGCTCTTACAATTTCAGAAATAGAGCAATTCGAGGACCAGTGGGACAAGATCAAAAAACGAATCCCTGTACGCTATCGCTAGCCGACAAGTCGCCGGGTGCCCCACCCTCGCAGCGCACTTGTTTTTGCGGCTAGGGTGGGAATCGCTAACTCGCTAACTTGCTAACCCCGCGAAGCGGGCGCTAACTTGCTGCCTTTGTAATAATCTCCCTATGCTCGTCCTCGCCTCAGCCTCGCCCCGCCGCCGCGAACTCCTCGCCCAGGCCGGCTACACCTTCACCGTCCATCCCGCCCACATTCCCGAAGACCCGCTCCCCAACGAAGACCCCATCGCATGCGTCACCCGCCTCGCCCGCGAAAAAGCTGAAGCCGTCTATCGCGAATTCACAAAAGCTCCTGCGAGCGACCAGCGAGCGTCTGCCCCACTGCAAGTGGTCGCAGCCGACACCATCGTGACCCTCGACAACCAAATTCTCGGCAAGCCCTCCAACCCCGCCGACGCCGCCCGTATGCTCCGTCTCCTCTCCGGCCGAACCCATCAGGTCATCACCGGCGTCGCCCTTATCACCGCAACCTCCACCCAGGTTGCCGCCGAAACCACCGCCGTCACCTTTCGCGCGCTCACCGAAGACGAAATCGCCGCCTACATTGCCACCGGCGAACCCATGGACAAGGCCGGAGCCTACGCCATCCAGAGCCGCGCCGCTTGCTGGATTCCCCGCATTGAAGGCGACTACTTTAACGTCGTCGGCCTCCCTCTTGCCTTGGTCTCTTCTCTACTCGGTTCTGCTTGGACTTCCGTCGCAACAACGAATTAAAGGCTGCCCCACCGCAGGTGGCGCGCAAGCGCCCGACGCCTGGACGGCAAGTCCTGGCGCGTAAGCGCCGTACGCCTGGACAGCCTGCCCTGAGCTTGTCGAAGGGGCCAGTCCTGGCGCGTTAGCGCCGTCTGCCTGGACGGCAAGTCCCCGCCGGTGTAAAATTCTCGCAATCATTTTCACCACCTAACAACGGGTCTCTAATTTTCTGCCAGCAAAGGAACCTCTCATGCGGATTTCTGTTTTCATGCGCTGCCTGCCCCTGCTTCTCGCCCTCACCTCGCCGGCTCTCCTGCTCGCCCAGTTCCAGCAGCCCACCAGCGAAGAACTCAAGATGACCTCCGATCCCAAGGCTCCGGGCGCCGCCGCCGTCTACCTCAACGTTGAGGAAATCACCAACGACAATCTCCACTACCAAAGCTTTTACGCCCGCATCAAGGTGCTCTCCGAGAAGGGCAAGGAGCTGGCCACAGTCGAACTACCCCCTTACCTGCGCAGCACCTCCAAGGTTGTCAACATCAAGGGCCGCACCATCCACTCCGACGGCACCATTATTCCTCTTACCGGAAAGCCCGAAGATCTGCTAGTCGTCAAAGGTAAAACCAGAGAAGGCGAGCAGGTGCAGGTTAACCGCAAGGTCTTCACCCTGCCCAGCGTCGAGGTCGGCAGCATCCTCGAATACTATTTTCAGATCCAGAATAACGACAATCTCGACTCCTCTCCGCACTGGGAGATTCAGCGCCCCTACTTTGTCCACAAGGCGCATTACTTCTTCACGCCCTTCAAGGCCTTCCTGCCCGGCATCCAGAATATGACCAGTTCATATCTGATCGATGAGTATGGACGCCCGATCAATAGCCTTCTCTACTGGCCGAAACTTCCTGAGGGCGTGACGGTGATAAAAGACGCCGGCGGCAGTTACAGCGTCGATGTATCCGACGTTCCTCCCGCTCCCGACGAAGAGTGGATGCCGCCCATCCAGAGCGTTCTTTTTAGGGTTTTCTTCTATTACAAATACGCCAGCAACTCCACCGAGTTCTGGATCAACGACGCCAAGCTCTGGTCCAAGGACGTGGATCACTTCGCCGAAACCTCCAGCCGTATCCGCGAGGCCGTCGCCGGTATCATCTCCCCCACCGACAGCGACCTCGACAAGGCTAAAAAGCTTTACAAAGCTGTCCAGGCCCTCGATAACACCGACTATTCCCGCAAGAAAACCGAATCCGAGATGAAGCAGCTCCATTTGAAAACCGCCAAGCACGCCAATGACACCTGGGCGCAGAAGAGCGGCGACAGCGAGGACATCGCCATGCTCTATCTGGCCATGTTGCGCGCTGCCGGCCTTACTGCCTACGCCACCAAGAACGTTGATCGTGAGCAGGGCGTCTTCGACCCCACATATCTATCTTTGTCCCAGTTCAACAATACCCTCGTGATTCTCTCCACCGGCGGCCAAGAAATCTACCTCGACCCCGGAGAGAAAATGTGTCCCTTCCAAACGCTGAATTGGAGGCACTCCGACACCAGTGGGCTTCGCCAACTCGGGGATAAACTTGGCACTGAGATTTCCCCGCCCCAGCAATATCACGATAACCAGACCGTGCGCATCGGTGACGTCACCCTTGATGCCCAGGGAGCTTTCACCGGCAGCTTCCGTGTCATCATGATCGGCCAGGCAGCCCTCTACTGGCGGCAAAAAGCCATCACCAACGACGAAGCCGAGGTCAAAAAGCAGTTCGACAAGTCCCTCGAGTCCCTCGTCCCCGACGGCGTCGAGGCGCACATCGACCACTTCCTCGGCCTCGACAATCCCGACGTAAATCTGATCGCCTTCGTCAATGCCAAAGGCTCCCTTGGCGCCGCCACCTCCAGGCGCCTCATCCTCCCCGCCTTCTTCTTCGAAACCCGAGGCGCGCATCCCTTCGTCGCTCAGGAAAAGCGCACGCAGCCCGTCGATATGCACTATGGCGATATCGTTGCCGACCAGGTCGTCTATCACTTGCCCGGCGGCTTTACCGTCGAAGGCGCGCCCCAGGACAACAAGATTACATGGGCTGGCCACGCTATCCTGGCCGTCAAATCCATCTCTGCCCCCGGCCAGATCACCATCGCCCGCTCGCTGGCCCGCGCCTTCACCTTCGCCAAGCCCGAGGAGTACCAGGACCTGCGCGGCTTCTACCAGAAAGTCGCCGCCGCCGACCAGGCCCAGCTCGTGCTCACACGTACACCCGCCGCATCGGCTCCCGCAACTGCTCCCGCGCCCGCCCCGCCCGCGCCAAGAGGCAACCAGTAATGAAAATCTCGCTCTCTTCCCGTCCTGCTCGTTTCTTCGCCGCCGCCCTGTTGGTTCTTCTCTGCCAGCCTTGCCCCGCAAACCGGTTCGGCGGCAAGCAGGATCTCCCGCAGTGGGGACTCGACGCCGCTAAAACGCCCATCCCCGCCTATGTCAAGGATGCCGCCGCAGTTGTCCTCTACGACGAGTACCTGGAAACCGTCGATGCCCAGGGCCGCGCCGTCGAGCGCGAGCGCGAAGCCATGCGCATCCTCAAGCCCCAGGGCCGCCATGATGCCATGTGCAGCGTCGACTACGATGTGGACGAAAAAATTAATTACTTCCGTGAGTGGACCATCGCCACCGACCAAAAGCAGTACCAGGCCCAGGACTCCGACTTCGCCGATGTAGGCGACACCAGTGTTTCCATCATGCTCATCGCGGAAAAAGCTCGCGTCGTCCATCCGCCTGCCGCCGATGTCGGCGCCACCATCATCTGCGAGTCTGAAGAACTGCTCCCCCCATATCTCCAGGAAACAGTCTGGCACTTCCAGAGCACCATTCCCGTCGTCTTCCAGGCCCTCGAAGTGGATCTTCCCCCCGGCCGCGGTCACTCCGAGGCATGGCACAAATTTCCGCCCGTCAAGCCCGTCGAGGTCGCTCCCAACCACTGGCGCTGGGAGATCAAGGATATGCCCGCCCTCGACCTGCGCGAGGTTAAATCTCATCCCGCCTGGGCGGCTCTCGCCGCGCGCATGTCCGTCCAGTGGGGTGATGCCGCCGTCGAAGGCAAAGACAACCAATGGCGTGCCATCGGCCAGTGGTTCACCACGCTGGAGGCAAACCGCCCCGACCCGTCGCCCGAAATCACCGCCCAGACGCAAAGCCTCATCGCCGGCGCGCCCGATTTCTACGCCAAGCTCAGCCGCATCACCGAGTACATCCAGAAAAACATCCGTTACTTCATCGTCATGCGCGGCATCGGCGGCTTGCAGGCGCATCCTGCCGCCGACATCTTCCGCAATCGCTACGGTGACTGCAAGGACAAGACCACCCTGCTCATCTCCATGCTCCAGGTGGCTGGCATCCATGCCGTTTATATGCCCGTGGACGACCGCCGCGATGTCGTCGATCCCGATGCTCCATCCCTGATCGGCAATCACATGATTACCGCCATCGAGATTCCTCCGGATGTGCAGGACCCACGCCTCAAGGCCGTCGCCAAAGCCAACGACGGCAAGCGCTATCTCATCTTCGATCCCACCAACCAGCGCGTTCCGGTCGGCAATCTGCCCTCCTACGAGCAAGGCAGTTACGGCATCCTTGCCGCCGGTGCATCCAGCCAGATCATGGCTCTCCCTGTTCTCGACCCCGACGCCAGCACCAAAGAACGCAAAGGCGCATTCACGCTCTCCGCCGACGGCACCCTGACCGGCTCCGTTGACAATATTCAGACTGGGTCAACCGGAGCTGATCTCCGTTACTTACTCAAGAAAACCGACGAGAAGGAGCGCCGTGAAGCCGTGGAAATGTCTGTTGCCGAGAGCCTGCCCGGCGTTACCCTCGACGCTTATCAATTCATCGAACCCTCCGCCCTCGATAAACCCATCGAACTGCATTACAAAGTGACCGCCCGCCAATACTCTCATCAGGCCGGTCCGCTCCTGCTCGTCCGTCCTCGTGTTGTCGGCTCCTTCGCTATGTCCTTCGACGACAAGTCCCGCATCTATCCCATCGACCTCGACGCCACTGGCCGTTGGCGCGACAGTTTCGACATCACCCTCCCGCCCGGTTACGTCGTCGATGATATGCCCGATCCCGTTTCGCTCGACCTCGACTTCGCCAGCTACCACTCCTCGGTCACGGCGAAAGGAAATCTCCTCCACTACGAGCGCGAATATGTCGTCCGCAAGGTCGAGATCCCTCCCGCCAAATACGCTGACTTCCGCCACCTGGAATCCACGATCCTCGCCGACGAAAAAGACTCCGCCGTCCTCAAAAAACAGTAGCCGGTCGGAGGGAGGCGGGGGTTTCAACCCCCGCAAATTGCCAGCAAAATCATCGCGGGCTTTAGCCCCGGAGGAAATTTCTGTTCGTGGTCCATATTCCCCGATCTCAACCCAAATCATGTACGCTAATCACGTCATGATTCGCTGGCTGGTCATCGGCATCGGCGACATCGCCCGCCGCCGCATCATCCCCACCATCCTCGCCGCCAACCAGACACGTACCTGATTCTGCACACCCTCCGCATTTTTCCTGCGCCCATCGCGCAAGCCCTGGCCTATACTTCCTCTAGAGCAGGCTTTTCACCACGGTTGCTCGTCTCCGCCATGGCCATGCAACTTCCCAAAAATCGCGCCCTCGACTCGCCCCAGATCCCCGACCGCCTCTACTTCAAAATCGGCGATGTAGCCCGCATCTGCGGCGTCGAAGCCTATGTCCTGCGCTTTTGGGAGACGCAGTTTCCCCAGCTCAAGCCCAACAAGAGCGGAACCGGCCAGCGCCTCTATCGCCGCAAAGATGTTGAACTGGTCTTGAAGATCAAGCACCTGGTTCACGCCGAGGGCTACACTCTCTCCGGCGCGCGTCAGGCGCTGGAGCAGGCTCACACCCGCAAAAATTCCCCGCCAGAGCAAAACTCCAAATTGCCGCAGCTTGCCGCTATCTCCACCCAGCTTCAGGATGACCTATCCGCAACCGTCGCCAAGGCTCGCGCTGAACTCCGCGAGATTGCCGGCCTGCTCGCCTCGCCTGAGCCCCAATCGCCGCCCCAGCCGCCCCGCCGCCGCTCGCGCCTCACCACCATGCCCCCCAAATCCGACACCCTTTTCCCGCTCTAATAATTTGAAGTTGTCATCCTGAGCGACCAAAGCGCAGCATTGCGAGTCGAAGGACCTGCTTTTGCTTTTTGATTTATTTCATTTCAAAATTTAGGTGCCCCATCCTTGCGACGTTCTTGTTTCTTTCGCAAGGATCGGAACCACAACACTAATCAAGCCCCGTTTTTCCGCTAACTTGCTATCCTGCTAACTTCCGCACAGCGGAAGCTAACTTGCTGACTCGCTAACTCGCTCTCTCAAAGCTCAACGACGCCGAATTGATGCAGTACCGCAGCCCCGTCGGCCGCGGCCCATCCGGAAACACATGCCCCAGGTGTCCGCCGCACCGCGCGCACGTCACCTCCACGCGCCGCATCCCCAGGCTCAGGTCCTCATGCTCCACCACTGCCTTCGCATCGGCCGGCAGCAGAAAGCTCGGCCATCCGCACCCCGAGTCGAACTTCGCCCCGCTCAGAAACAGCAGCGCCCCGCACCCCGCGCAGTGGTAGTTCCCGCTCTCTTGATTCTCCGTCAGCGCCCCGGTAAACGGCCTCTCCGTGCCTTTCTCGCGCAGCACACGATACTGCTCCGGCTCGAGCCGCGCGCGCCACTCCGCCTCCGTCCGCTCCACCTTCTTCGGCGTCTCGCTCATGCCAACCTCCCGAACTTCACGGAAATTGGATGCAGGAAAATCTCTGAATTAGTCAATGTTTTGAAAGGGCACGATTCTACAAATGCGGAAAATTTGTCCGGAGTTGTACGAAATATCAGGACACGGCTTTACTGCGGTCCCCAGCAAGCGATCTTTAATTGGCGGTGTGACTATTCCCTATTCCCTGTTCCCTGTTCGCTGTACTTCTCACACCTCTGCTATCAGCTCAATCTCCACCAGAACATCCTTGGGCAGCCGCGCTGCCTCCACCGTGCTCCGCGCCGGCGGCGCCACGCCATGCGCGCTCAGATACGCTCCATAAACCGCGTTCATGGCCGCAAAATCCTTCATGTCCTTCAGGAATACAGTCGCCTTCACGGCCTTGGCCATGCTCGTCCCCGCCTCTTCCAAAATGGCTTTCAGGTTTTCCATCGTGCGCGTGGTCTGCTCGGTAATTCCGCCCGCCACCACCTGCTGGGTCGCCGGGTCCACGCCGGCCTGCCCGGCCGTGAAGATGAGATTCCCCGCGCGCACCGCCTGCGAGTACGGCCCAATCGCAGCGGGAGCTTTGTTGGTTGCAATCACGTGTTTGTTCATACCTCGATTGTAGCCGTCTCTCGTCTTTCCCCTTGCCCTCCCTACCCCCAACGCGCCACACTGGAGGAGAACATGTTCTCCCCCCTGGCGATAGAAATCTCCGCCGGTCTTGGCGCAACCGCCGGACTCGGTCTGGCGGCGGGAGGCTTCGCCTATGCCTCCCTGTGGCCCGCTTCGCAGCTCTTCGGGTCCGCGCTCATCGCTCCGCCGCGCCCCGGCGAGCTCGCCCTCACCTTTGACGACGGTCCCAACCCCGTCTGGACGCCCCGCCTCCTCGACCTTCTCGCCCGCCGCGATGTCCGCGCTACCTTTTTTCTCGTCGGCAGGCGCGCCCAGGCCGAACCCTCTCTCGTCCGCCAGATCGTCGCCGCCGGTCACCTCATCGGCAACCATTCCTGGTCCCATCTCAACCTGGCCCTGGCCTCCTCCCGCCGCATCGACGAGCAGCTATACCGCACCACCCAGACTTTGGAGGAAATCTCCGGCTTGCCCATCCTCTACTTTCGCCCGCCCTACGGCGCCCGCCGCCCTGAAACCCTGCGCATCGCCCGCCGTCTCGGCATGGTACCCGTCCTCTGGAACGCCATGACCTCCGACTGGAAAAATCCCTCTGCCGAAGCCATCGCTCTCCGCCTGCAAGACAAAATCGACGGCCTCTACCGCCGCGGCCAGGCCGCCAACATCGTCCTCCACGACGGCAGCCACTCCGATTCTGCCGCCGACCGCGCCCCCTCCATCGCCGCCGCCGCCCAACTCATCGCCCACTACCAGCCCACTCACCAATTCGTCACCCTCGACGCCTGGGCCTAGTCAGTCTCATCTAAGCTCCTGCTTCTAGCAATCAAATCAAGCCGTAGTACTCCATATCTGCCCGGCGTCCTGTGCCGGGAAGATATGTACGATCCCTCAGCCGGATGTGCCGGTGCAAACGCCTCCCGTAGGGAGAGCTGGATAATAGCCCAGGACAAGCAAAGCGCAGTCCTGGGTGAGCAGTCCAAAAGATGCATTAGCCCCGTAGGGGCGATGTGATAATAGCCTAGGGTAAAACCCTGGGTCAGGATCGCCAACAAATCGCCCCGTCCTGTAGGGCCGGAGCGAAATGCCATCTGTTTTCGTTTTCAAATGACGGAGGGAGGCGGGGGTTTAACGGGGTCACCGGCGACTGGTCTTCGTCGCTGGGGTGGAATTTCAACCCCCGCATAAAATCGTTCTTTTGTTTTTAGAAATCGACCCACGTGACGTGAGATCACGTCGCTCCTCCCGTAGGGAGGTAAGGATAATAGCCCAGGGTAAAACCCTGGGAAAGATATCCACCCGTTTTTAGAAATCAATCCACGCGACGAAGTCGCGATAAAGCTTCCTACAGCAGATACCTGTCTTCCACCTGCCGCGTCTGTCCCAGTGCCGTCAGCGTCTCCAAAATCTCTGTCACCCGTGTCCGGCTAGCTGGCTTGAAGCCAGACGCAATCTGCTGGGGCGTCTGTAAGGGCATGGCCCGTAGTGCATTCTTGATTGCCCGCACCTGTTCGGTGAGCGTGACTGGCCATGGCTGCTTGCGCTTGGCAGCCACAGCCGCCTCCACAGGAATGAAACCCGTTAAAGCAGCCTGTACAGCCAATTCGTTCGGAGCCTGGAACTCCGGCCGCAGCCACCGGATTACCCCTGAAACCTCTTCGGCACGCCGCTGCTCATTCAACGCCACCACGTTTCCCAGAATCTCCTCGTTGGTCAGCCCCATCGGCCAACCATATGCCGCAAAGACCGCCGTATCCAGCTCGTGGTGCAACTCGCCGAGAACCCCCACTAGCCCCGCATCGTATGCAGTGCGCTCCTCAGCAGTCAGCGCTTCGCCGCTCTTAACCTTTTCCAGTACGTTGTACATCTCCGTCAGAGTCAGCCACGGAGCAAGCGATTGTTGCCGCTTCCGGTGCGCATCCAACCGCTCTGAGACTCCGCGAATCGTCCCCTTCTGAGCCTCTGTGCAATTCGGAAAGGGAAACGTGTCGAAGCAGCGCGTCTTGGTGTAAATCGGCCTATCCTCCAAAGTGCCACCGGCAGCAAGAGTCCAAGTTACATGAACGCAGCTTGATAGCACACCGAAGAAGAGCGCATCCTCCAACGCAAAGTTCACAAGGCGATTATCCGGAAGAATGCTCGCGTCGAGGAATACAAAGATGCGATGTTTGGCCGTCTCCACGGTCGAGATATAACGGGAAAGCCCCTTTAGTGCTGGCCGGAAGTTGGCGCGCGGTTCGCCGAATACCCACCACTTTTCGCTATACGTTGCGCGGCGATTCTGATCGCGCTCCGGCTTTACGCGGTCATGCACCCACTGATAGACCTCGGGAAATCTCTTGCGAACGTCCGCTGCTTCGAGACCGAAGAGGTCGATCACCAGCTTGTCCCGCGAAGTTCCCGTCAGGTCGCGCCCGTTCATATATGTACGAATATGCTTTTCCAGCCCTTTAATGCGCCCCAACCCCAGCGATGCTGCGACTTCATGTGTGACGATGAAACCAGCCCCGTGGAGCTTGACTCCAGGGCAGCATAACTCCTCATTCGCCCTCAGCGCCGACGCACCAGCGACATTAACCCCAATCCGTAAATCCGCAAAGATGCGCCCCGTCATCTCGGCAAGTTCCACCGCCGTACCTTCCGTTCCAGTGTCTCCCTCGCTGACCACACGGTAGAGGTGCCCTTGGTGTTCTCCACGCTCACCCACCGTCATCGCGATGCGAACAGCGGCAACGCGTGTCGCCGCCGTCTCGTCCGGAGACAAAGCCTTCAGCCAGGGATGATCGGGAATCGCAAAAATCAACGATAGAGGGTCCTTGGTCGCATTCAGGTTGTGCGCCACAACAGCGCGATTGAAGACCTGTGTGATGCTGTTGGTGGTGACAAAGCCGAATCGTCTGATCTTTCCTGCCCGCGCCAACTCCGCCGCCCGTTGCCACCAGTACATGACAAAGTCCGCGCTCTCGGGAACCTGTCCATAGGCCTTGCGAAGTGCCGCAATATATCCGTCCCCAAGCCAGGAACGTATATCTTTTCCACCGATAAATGGTGGATTACCCACTACAAAGTCCGCGTCCGGCCATTTGGCCACTTTCACATCGCTGTACTCGTAAACCGGTACTTGCACATTCTCGTCCGGGACCTTCGCACCTGTAGTCGGATGCTCCTTCATGGTCTCCCGATCCCAAACCGTGATCGGTTCTCCATCCTCATCCAGCGCGGGGGCTCTCTTCTTCCAGGTAATCAGCGCATCGGCTTCCTTGATGTTGTGGAAGTTGCTAATCACCGGGATTGGTGGCTGCACATCCCCGCGTGTCTTGAAGTGCCATTGCAGATAGCCAATCCAAAGCACCAGATCGGCTATCACCGCGGCGCGCGGATTCAGTTCCAGACCCAATAGCTGATGCGGGTCCACCGTCAGCCCTGTATGCTCAAGAGCCTCTTGCGCCTGGCCTAGCGAGTGCAGCGTCTCCAAAACCTCGCCCTCCAGCCGCTTCATGTGTTCCAGTGCGACATAAAGGAAGTTTCCTGAACCGCAAGCCGGGTCCAGAACCTTCGTCGAACAAAGTTGGCGATGAAAGGCAGTCGCCGTTTCAATCGCAGCCTTCGTATCGCCTGCTCCAACCTCTTCGGTAATTGCCGCCTGCGCGTTACGCCAATCCTCGCGCAGTGGCTCAACAATCGTGGGTATAACCAGCCGTTCGACATACGCCCGTGGAGTGTAATGCGCGCCCAATTCATGCCGTTCTGACTTAGTCAGAGCCCGCTCCAGCAACGTGCCGAAGATCGCCGGCTCCACATCCCGCCAGCGCGAGTCCGCCGCTTCAATCAGCAGATGGAGCTGAGGTTTGGTTAGCGGCAGAGCCTTGGTGGATTCAAACAGACCGCCGTTGAACTTGAGAATATGGCTGCGCAGAATGGGTGAGAAGCCACCATCGTTCATCGTCTGCCATAGCGACCCAACCATGGCGGGAAAGTTCGTAATGTCTTCCCTCAGGCTTTCAAGCAGACCACGCCAACCCCGTTCTGGCAGCAGATGAACATCCTCGGCAAATGATGTAAAGATGCAGCGGGTAAGAAATTCGGCCACTTCCTTTGGAGAGTATTTGTTCTCAAGATTGCGTGCCAGAGTGGCCAGCTTTGCTGCCACCTCTCGTGTCACCTTCGCTGTCTCACGTGCGGGGTCTAGCGAATGAGGATCGAGCCAAACAGCACGAAGACGCTCGCAAATTTCTGCCTGCTCAAGCTCATTCAACAGAATGCGGAAGTTACGCGGTCCCGGAAATGGTAAATAAGCCTTTCCGGTGAGGGAGAAATCCGCAAAAAGCTCAATCGAATGACCCACATCTACCACGATCAGAAAGGGTGGCCAGCCATCTGAGGCCGGTAGCGCCTTGGCGTAACGCTCCGCCTGCCCGCGTGCAGCCAGCATCGCCGTATCCCATCCGTGCGTACCACGCACGGCGGTTCCGCGTTTCCTACGGCGAGGAGTTTCAGGCGGGGCAAGAGCGAATGGCAAGTCGTTCTGCTCCGGTTGCGGATTACTCCCCTGTTTGGCTTCCAGCACAAAGCAGTTCTGTTTGTAGAGGTCGATGAAGTTTGTGGTGGTCGAGCCATCCAACTCCTGAAAGACGACCGCCTTGTCGATTACATAAGTATTGGCTTCTTCATCTGCCTGACTTGGCTCGGGCCTTGGCAACTCCAGATAATCACAAAGCTCCGAGAGAAAGAGGGCATAATTCGCTCGCTCTGATGCGGACGATTGTAGCCAGCGATAGATGAATCTCTCGGTAGTAGCCTTCTGTTTGAAGTTGCTCATGGTGTCACCACCACTCTAAACCCACGACCACAACCACGAACAATCCGCAGTAGCCGACGAATCCGTCTAGGTACTCACTAGGCTAAGGTCTTCCTATTCCCTATTCTCTGTTCCCCGCTCCCCAAATAACCCAATTATTTGCAAAAAACCTCTCCTTCGAAGTAGAGGTTCATTTTTGCGTTTTTTGCGTGAATTTTGCTTTCTGTTCCCTGTTATCTGACCCCTGCCGTCACTCGCCCGCCACGCGCTCTGTTCTCTAGCGGAATCTCCTGTTGACGTTCTACATATGTTCTCTATTCCCTATTCCCTAGTCCCTAGTCCCTGTTCTTTCACTCTCCCGCCAGCGTCTCCAGCAGCCCATCGAAATCCTCCAGATGCGCGTACTCGATGATGACTTTGCCGTGGCCGTCGTGGTCTTCGATGTGGACTTTCAGCCCCAGCGCGCGCTGCAATTTTTCCTGCACCGCGCGAACATTGGGGTCGATAGGAGTCTCTTCTTTCGCTTCTTTCTTAGCCGCGCGATCGGGGTGCAGAAGCCCCTGAATGTAGGCCTCCGTCTGGCGAACAGAAAGCGAATGACTCACCACACGCTGCGCCGCCTTTTCCATCTCCTCCGCGTGCTCAAAGGCCAGCAGCGATCGCGCATGCCCAAAGCTCAAATCGCCGGACTCCACCCGCGCCTGCACCGATGATGGTAACCTCAACAAACGCAAGAAGTTAGCCACAGTTGCCCGGTCCTTGCCGGTGCGCACCGCCATCTGCTCCTGCGTCATGTGAAACTCGCGCGAAAGCCGCTCAAAAGCTCGCGCCTGCTCCATCGGATTCAGGTCCGTCCGTTGCAGGTTTTCGACGATGGTGATCTCCATCGCCTGCTCGTCGGAGACTCGCCGCAGAATCGCCGGGATGGTCTTCTTGCCGGCCAGCTCCGAGGCTTTCCAGCGCCGCTCGCCCGCAATCAGTTGGAAGCGGCCGTTGGCCAGCGGGCGCACCAGCACCGGCTGCACAACTCCGTTGGCGGTGATCGAAGCGGCCAGCTCGCCCAGTTGCTCCTCGCTCAAATGCGAGCGCGTCTGAAACGGGTTACGATCAATCTGCCCGATGGGAATTTCCAGCGGCTTGCCCCCCTCGCTCTCCGCGGCGGCGGGAGCGGCAGGAGTGCGCGGCAACAGGGAGTCCAGGCCCTTGCCCAGGGCGCGGCGTTTCTGGTCGATTGCGGTTGCGGTCATGGTTCAATAACCTCTTTTCCGGAAGAGTGGCCGTTGGGTTGAATCTGCATGGGAATAGGAAAGCTTCTGGCCTGCCTGCAAGCAGCCGTCAGGAGGATGGCAAGACACTCACCTCGGCCTGCGGCACGGCGGAGAAGAGGTTCACCTTCTTTGGAGTCTCGATGCCGTTGCGCGCCATGAACTCTCCGGCCATCTCGAAGTAGGCTTCGGTGCCGCGCGAGCGGGGATCGTAAAGAGCCACCGGCTTGCCGTGACTGGGCGCTTCGGCCAGCCGCACGTTGCGCGGAATCACGGTGTGGTAGAGGCGGTCTTTGAAGTACTCGCGCAGCGTATCCGTCACCTGCTGCGCCAGGTTGGTGCGGTCGTCGTACATAGTCATCAAAACGCCCTCGATAGTCAGCGTGGGATTGTACGCGGCGCGCACCCGTTCCAGCGTGGAGATCAGCTCCGAGATTCCTTCCAGGGCAAAGTACTCGGCCTGCATGGGAACAATCAGTGTGTCGGACGCGGCCAGGACGTTGACGGTGAGCAGATCCAGCGCCGGCGGGCAATCCAGAATCACCAAGTCATACTCTGCCTGAATCGGCACCAGCGCGCGGCGCAAACGTAGTGCGCGATCATCGGCAGTAGCCAGCTCGATATTGGCGCCGGTCAGGTTCTTCGAGCCGGGCAGCAGGTAGAGCTGATCGATCTCTGTGGGCAGTATCACCTGATCTGCCGGAGCATCACCCATCAGCACGTCGTACATGGATCGGCGGTTGTCGTCGCGCTGGAATCCGATGCCCGAGGAGCAGTTTGCCTGGGGATCGCAGTCCACCAGAAGGACCTTGAGGCCCTGAAGAGCGAGGCAGGCAGCCAAGTTGATGGCCGTGGTGGTCTTGCCCACTCCGCCTTTTTGGTTGACGAGGCCGAGAATCTTACCCATGGCAATCCAGAGTAAAGCAAGCGCCGTTAGCTCAGAGCCGCCGGAGCTGTGGAGAACCCCGCCAACTTGTGGAAAGCGCTTGCCGCGCGGCGGAGCACGAGGTGAGCAAACCTATAAGGGGGAAGGCTTTCGCGGCAAAGTGCAGAGCGACGGCAGTGTGTGCGCGAAAAAACCTATTCGGTGGAAAACTTCTGTGATTTTGGGTAAATTGCGGGTAGAAAAGGCGCGTTGGTCTAGTGTGCCCCATTTTGGAACCACGCCCGTTCTGGGAAGTGATAGAAATGTTCCACGTGGAACATTTTCCGCTTTGGGCTGGGTTCCCAAAATGTTCCACGTGGAACACTAGGCGTTGCAGATTAGTTCAGATTAATTGCAGATTAATAGAGGACTATCTTCGCTTATCTTTCGTTTGCAAGACGAGACAGCGAATGAAGGAACAGGCACTGAGAGAGATGATACACTCGCGGATTATGGCGAAGGAGCAAGAAGTAGCGTCGGTTAAGCGCCTGGCGGCGGAGGGCGGGATTGCGTCCGATGAGAGCGCGGTCGCGGAGCCGGAGATTGAGGCCAACGAAGGCTCGGCAGAGGAATACGAGAGTGACCCTGACGAGAGCGCCGCGGTAGAAGGCGACAGCGGCGAAGCGGGCTGCCCGATAGAGATGGGTGTTGGCGGTCCGAGATGCAGGCGAAAACTTCATGTTACGCCGGATGGGGTGGATGAGGAACCCGTATGCCTGATGCACTCGAAGGATCCTCACAAGAAGTCAGGGCCACTCTTCGATGCATTCTGGTTGGAATTTGAGCGGATTCTGGAAGTAGCAGGAGAAGGCGATGCTCACTTCGATCACTTTGTTATTCCTCCACACAACTTTAGCGGGAGAACATTCCACGCGATATGCCGGTTTGAGAAAGCGATTTTCGCACATGACGCAATCTTCTTTGGTGCGACCTTCAATCAAAATGTAATCTTTTGGAAAACGACATTCTCGAAGGATGCAGAATTTCTCGGTGTGACCTTCAAACAGAAAGCATTCTTCGACGAATCAACCTTCAAGCAACACGCAGACTTCGGCGGAGTGGCATTCACGCAAAACGCAGGCTTCATCGAAGCAATATTTACGCTGGATGCAGACTTCGGCGAAGCGACTTTTGGGCAAGAAGCAAAATTTCACCTAGCGACCTTCATTCAGGATGCAGACTTCAGCAAAGCGATCTTCACGAAGAACGCAGACTTTAGCAATACAACCTTCATAAGGGCTGCACGTTTTGTGGAAACGACGTTTGGCGGGATGGCAAATTGGCTTCAGTCTCAGTTTCTCGATCAGGCAGAATATCGACGTACGAAGTTTATTTCTACGGCTAAAAGAAGGCCAAGCGCGGTATTTGCACTGGCAAAGTTCTCCAAACCTAGCGAAGTGGTTTTTGACGGCGTTGATCTGAGCCGCATTCTCTTCCACAATTGCGATGTGAGCCAGGTCTGGTTTACCTCATTCGTGACGTGGGCAAAACGGTCAAAGACTCGCGGACTCGCGGTCTTCGATGAGAAGTATCGATCCAAAGAATGGTCAGACGAATTAGACATATTTGTTCCTGTGCAACTCGACTACCGGGCTGTGGCGCAGATCTATCAGCAATTAAAGAAGAACTACGACTCGCGGCTGGATTACTGGACGGCTAATGAGTTTCATTATGGAGAGATGGAGATGAAGCGGCTGGCTGGGCCGACGGATGGACGGCTTCTGGGACTGCGCCGGTGGTGGCATCGCAATCTCAGTTTTGTGGCCTTGTACAAATATGCGAGCGACTATGGGAACAGCTATGGGAAGCCGGCGGTGTGGCTGTTGGGAGTCCTGCTGGCGGCGGCGCTTCTGTTTCCCATCCCCGGCGTTGGATTGAAGCCGCCAATTTCCGGAGATGCCGCGAGCACAGCACGCGTAACCTACATCGGCGTATGGAACCAACAGGACAGTTGGTCGAATAATTTTTGGAGAGAGGCAAAACTGATCGGCAAGAGCGGAATCACGGCAATCGATACGGCCACATTTCAAAGAACTCCAGAGTACGCTCCCGTCTATCCACTGGGGCGGGTTGTGGCGATCGTTGAGACGTTGCTGACTTCATCGTTGTTTGCGCTGTTTCTGCTGGCGATTCGGAGGCAATTCCGGCGGTAGGACTGCTTTTCCTCTAGACTGATTCCTGGCACGCGAAGGAGCAAGATGGAAACACCGAATGCATTTATCGGAAAAACTACGAAACCCACGGAGGCGGAGGTCGCAACGGCGCTGGGCTCGACGGCTGCGTTATGGAAGCAGTTGGTGGATTGGATGGCCGAGCAGGGGGTTGGCGAGAGTGAGTGGAATTCGTCTGGAGCCAAGTACGGATGGTCGCTGCGGCTCAAGCAGAAAAAGAGAAACATCGTTTATTTGATTCCATGCGCGGGCTGCTTTCGGGTGGCGTTTGCCCTTGGCGACAAAGCAGTTGCGACGGCGCGCGGAAGTGATCTGCCGAAGAGCACGCTCAAAGTCATCGATGAAGCGCCGCGGTACGCGGAGGGAACGGGCGTGCGATTGATGGTGAAGGCGGCGAAGGAGCTGGCCGCGATCAAGAAGCTGGCGCTGATCAAGATGGCGAACTGAAGGCGCGTTTGCCTAGGGCGAGCAGGCGGTCAGTGCTGCCGGGAAATAGTGGCGTGGCGGTCCAGACGAAATTGGCTCCGGCGAACGCCTTCAGGGCGGGAAGTGCGGTAGTGGTGGTCATGAGCGCGAGCCAGCCGCCGGGATGAACCAACTGAGCCGCCGACTGGACGGCGCGTTGCATCTTGTCGACGGCGCGCAAGGTTACGCAATCGAAGTGAGTGGTGAGCGACTCGGCGCGGCCGGAGTGGACCTTGGCGGAGATACCCAAGACGCGGACGGCCTCGCGGAGATAGGCGGATTTCTTGCCCTGCGACTCGGCCAGGATGACGGAGATTTCAGGGCGGCAGAGGGCGATGGGAATTCCGGGGAAGCCGGCGCCGGAGCCGAAGTCGAGAAGGGTGGAGATGCCTGCGGGGAGTGCGCGGGCGCAGGCGATGGATTCGACAAAATGGCGTTTCAGAATCCCGTCCTCATCGCGGACGGAGGAGAGGTTGACGCGAGTGCTCCAGCGAAGAAAGAGCGAAAGTAGCGACTCAAAGAGTTGGGTCTGTGCGGCGTCGAGCGGGGGCTGAGCAGACTCGACGAGAAGTGCGTTGAGGCGAGCACCGGCGGGATTTATGGCTTCAGTCATGGATACGATCCTGATGAAAGGAACGGTAAAACCATAAGAAGCTTTAGTTATAAATATCCCACCTTAACCGATTTACAAAGAACGTAAATCGCCAAAGGTGGGGCACCCACAATTGAGATTCATGGTTTCCCACCCATTCGCAAAAAACGCGAATGGATGGGGCACGGAGATTTGTGGAAGATTGAGCACGACATTCACGCTGACACAGTTGGTTCTTCAATCTGGCGGGGCTTCCAGATCACGGCTGCTTGCACGAAGGCCGCGAAGATGGCGCGAGAAAAGGCGCTCTGGGTGTATGTCCGCTCGGGATGCCACTGCACTCCGAGAACAAAGTGATGGGGCGAGTCGAGCTCGAGGGCCTCGATAACTTTATCGTGCGGGGAGACGGCGCTGACGAGCAGTCCGTCGCCGGGAAGCTTGATTGCCTGGTGGTGCGAGGAGTTGACCAGGGGTTCGGCGGAATTATTTCGAGGGACAAGGTTGGCGAGACGCGAGCCGGGCGCAATGCGAACTGGGTGGGCCTCCGCCACATCGCGGCCTGGGCTGTGATTGACGGTGGTTGTGAGCTGCTGTATGAGCAAGCCATTGAGCCACACGTTCAGGGATTGCATGCCGCCGCAGATGGCGAGGATGGGCTTGTGGAGGCTGAAGGCGTCTTGCAGCAGGAGCTCGTCGACGGCGGCGCGTGCGGGGTCAGGCGGGCTGCACTCGGGGGCCGCGACCTCACCGTATCGTTGCGGGTCTACATCGAATTTGCTGCCGGGCAGAAGCACTCCCTGGACCCCGACGAGCAAGCGGGCTACACGGTCCTGATGCTCGTGCAGGGGAACGATGATGGGCGTGGCTCCGGCGGCACGGAGGGCGGAAAGATAGGCGGGCAAGGAGCGCTGGTTATAAGCAGGATCGATGCCGTTGGGCTCGGGAATGGCAATATGGACGCACATGGCAGGAAACAGTGTAACCACAGAAGCGTTAAAAGCGATAGGGGACGAAAGGCGGAGTCAAACTTTCGTACCCAGAGCAGCAACCACCTGCGGTGGGACAGCCGGCGCTTGCGCGCCATGAGTATCGTGGATTCCCACCCATTTCGCAAAGGGCGCGAAATGGATGGGGCACGAGGCTTTTAGGCATGCGGATGGCGCAAGGTGTCGATGGCGGCGCGCAGGCGTGCGGTCAACTCATCGACCTGGCGCATGGTCATTCCCGCGGTTTCGATGGGCTGGCCGATGCTGACCGTGAGCGTGCCGGGATACAAGTGATGGGTGTGCATGGGCATCAGATCGTAGACGCCGCTGAGGGCGATGGGGACAAGCGGAAGCTGAGCGCGAATGGCGAGGTAGGCAGCGCCGGGAAGGAATGGCTGTAGTTTGCCGTCCAGCGTTCGCCTGCCCTCGGGAAAGATAAAGAGCGGCATGCCGGAGCGGAGGACTTTGGCGGCGGCCCCGAGGCTGGAGAGCGAGGCGTGGGGGTTGCGTGTATCGATGGGCAACTGGCCGGAGCGATTGAGGTACCAGCCGATAAAAGGAATGGGCCAGAGCGCCTTCCAGGCCATGATGCGGAACTGGAAGGGCAGGGCGGCAAAGATTACCGGCACATCCATGTAGGAGGTGTGGTTGGAGGCGTAGACGGCCGCGGCGCGCCCGAGCAGATTCTCGGCGCCTACGATCTTCAGTTTTGAGCCGGAGTTCCAAACGCAGGCTCGCGCCCAGATGCGGGCGATGCGGTGCTGCGCGTTGCCTTTCTTGTCCACGAATGAAACCAGGAACGAAATACTTCCGCAGACGGCCGTGGTCAGCGTGAAGAGCGGCGCCTGGATGAGGTTGGAGCGCCAGCGATAGAACCAGGGGAGCGGATTGGGACGCTGTCTCGTCATTCGGCCACTCCAGATTTGTCCAGCAGCAGGGAACGCGCCTCGCCCACCAGATACACTGAACCGCAGACAACGATCGGGTTTCCGCCGGCATTCTCGCCCGCCAGCCGCAACGCGTCAGCGACCGATTCCGCAACGAGGAACGGTGTCTGAGTTTGTTGCGCGGCGGCCACCAGATCTTCCATAGCGGCGGCACGCGCAGCATGGAGCGGCGTCAAAATCACGCGCTCGAAGAGGGGAAAGAGAATCTGCGCCATCTCCGCGATTGGCTTGTCGCGCAGACAACTGAAGATGAGGGTCTTCGCCGTGCTGCCATGCGGGACGTAGGAGAGTCCGGTGCGCACCGCCCAGGCGCCAGCCGGGTTGTGGGCCACGTCGAGAATCCAACTGATTCCGCCGCTCTCGATACATTCGAGACGGCCGGGCCACTGGGTCATGCGAATGCCTTCTCCAATCTGATACGGCGTAATGCGAAAGCCGAAATCGCAGGCAAGCTCGACGGCCGCGGTGATGGCCAGCGCGATGTTGCGCATCTGGTGGCCACCCGCCAGGGGCGAGCGGACTTCGATGGTCGCACCGCTCACTTTAACGGTGTGTTCGTCGCGGATGCCCCCGGCTCCAACGGAGGGCAGATAGTCGATTACGTCGACCCAGCGCACGCCGAGTTCTCGCGCGATTTCGCTTAGAACATCGTCGGCCTCGTTGAATTGCGGGAGCCGAATCATTCTCCCGCCGGGCCGCAGGATTCCCGCTTTCTCGCGGGCGATGGCGGCCAGGGTCGTGCCCAGCCATTCAGTGTGGTCGAGCGAGATGTCGGTGATGATGGAGAGGAGCGGCGAGACGACATTGGTGGCGTCGAGGCGGCCACCCATGCCGACTTCGAGGACCGCCAGTTCGACTTTTGCCTCGGCAAAATAGAGGAAGGCTAGCGCGGTGAGGATTTCAAAAAAGCTGGGAGGCTGAGGGAGACGGCCCTGTTGGACCAACTGTTGGGCGACGTTGTGAACGCGAAAGTAGAGGCGGGCGAAGGCGTCGTCGGAGATTTCGGTGTTGCCGATGCGGATGCGTTCGTTGACGCGCTGGAGATGCGGCGAGGTGTAGAGGCCGGCGCGCGAGCCTGAGGCGGTGAGGATGGAGGCCAGCGTGGCTGCCGTGGAGCCTTTGCCGTTGGTTCCGGCGATGAGTACGGAGCGAAAGCGTTGATGTGGATTGCCGAGGGCGGCGAGCAGTGTGCGGAACTCGTCGAGGGAGAATTTTCGCCGCGGCTGACCGGGGCGCGCATACAGCTCTGGCGCCATGGCATTGAGTTGATCGATGGCGGCGGCGTAGGACATGGAAAGATAAGTATAAGAGGCGCGTCTCACGCCGCGTGAAAATAGTCAGTTGCGAAGGAGCAGTTGCAGGGCGTGGCGGGCATTTTGCAGGCAGCCGCGGGCTTCATCCTCGGAGAGAAGGCCCTGGTGGACGGCTTTGCGGCCGATGTCGTTGACCAGGTTGGCAACGCGGGGAAAGTCTGCGTCGAAGCCTGTCATCTGCAGATTGTTGTTGACCTCATGGAGCAGGTTGCCAAGGGTGGCTGTGTTGCGGTAGCGGGTGCGAATCTGGCTGGTGAGGCCGGCAGGCAGCTTCTGCTTGATGGCCTCCTCGAGGACCGAGCGGCACATGACAGCGCAGGCGGTAAACAGGCCGAAGAAATAGCATCGAGTGGCTTCGTCGAGATAGCGATCGGCCTCCTCAGAACTTGGCGCGGCTACCACACACTCGCGCAGATGCGTGGCGCGCTGCACGGCGGGTTCGACCAGCTCCAGCAGCTCCAACGCAAAGGCGGTACGCAGCAGATCGTTCTGCTGGCTGTCGAAGGCACGCTGAATCTCCTGCCATGCAGGAGTGAGGCTGTCGATGCCCGCATATTGAAGCGTAGTGAGCGAAGTGAGCCGCTGACGGGCGTGCTGGACGAAGCCCTGGCGCATTTCCTGAGCGAGCAGCTTCCATCCTGTTACAAAAGCTGCTGAGTCCTGCTGGTAGCGCGCCCACAATTCGTCGTAAACGATGCCGGGAAGCACCTCGCGCAATTGAGAGAAGCGGCCGGTCCGCGCCAGCTCAGAGATGGCCTCGCAAAACTCCCGACCCGGCGTCTCTTCGGCAGACATATGCAGGAGCTGATCTTCCAGGCGGCCAATGTCGATGCCCATCCCGAACGTCCTTATCCGGTGAGTTTAAAACTATCGCCCATCGAAGATGGATAAAACGTGATTCTTCTACTCAGCAGGGTGCTGGAATGGGAAGCTTTGTTGGCTGCTCCCGCGAGTGGAAAACTGCCTTTGTGCATCGCGCGTCTCCTGCAACCCCTTGACCCATGTGGCTCCAGACGCGCTTTTCACATAATCCACTCTCTTCCCACAGCCCTTTTTCAGTTGCTTGTGGGAGTAGTGGAAAAAAGAGGCCGCTGGACCGGCTCACCACCTGGTTTTCCAAATCCCCTCAATTGCACAGCTTTGTTTTAGAAAACTCTTCCCCTAGCCAACCCTCTCTCTCTTAACCATTTCAGCTGACTTTCCACTTTTCCTTGCTGAACTACGGGTACTACTGTCTTTATTCTTTATTACTCCTATAGTTTTCCTATCCGTAAATGGATTTGTTATCGGGACAAAATATGTTCTCAGAAGAACAGATTCATTTTCGAATTCACTCCGCCCATACTGGGCGGGGTAGTTCTTGTGACACGGATACCCAGGGTTTCACCCTGGGCTATTCTCACAGCCTCCCTCTGGGAGGCACAAAGCGACCTAAGAATCCAGAGAAGCGGCCTAGTTTTCCACGCGCCAAGGAGCGCAAAGGTGCATACAATCAAGAAGAAGAAAAGAAAGCGGATTCCAGCGGGCGGCTGGTTGTTGTACAGTGTGGCAAGCGCGAATTCTGCTTCAATGAGGTTTTCTTCGTTCGCCGCAAAGTGAGGGTGGGATCATGGCTAAAGGGGAGACAGAAGTCGAGAAGCCTTCCGCGACGGAGGCAGCAATGGAGATTAGCGTAAGCCGTCAGGAACTGGTCAAAGAGCTAACCGCGACGCAGAGCGTCGTGGAGCGCAAGACTACCATTCCGATTTTATCCAACTTCCTCATTGAGGCGGAGGGCGACCGGCTCAACATCACGGCCACCGACCTCGACCAGGCGATCCGCACCAGCGCCGCGGCCAAGGTGAAGAAGGCAGGCGCCTGCACGATTCCGGCGCGCAAACTCTACGACTACGTTAAGCTGCTGCCCGACGGAGACATCTCCATCAAGCAACTGGAAAACCACTGGGTGCAGATCCGCAGCGGACGCTCGAACACCAAGATGGTGGGCATGGCTCGCGCCAACTTTCCGCAGGTGCCGGAGTTTCCTTCCGGTAAGGCGACGGGAATTTCATCCGTGGCGCTGAAGACGCTGATCAATCGAACAATCTTTGCGATTTCGAATGAGGAGTCGCGCTACACGCTCAACGGAGCGTTGCTGGTGATCAAGGCCGAGTCGCTGGCCATGGTGGCGACGGACGGACATCGTTTGTCATACGTGGAGAAGACCAACGAGACTCTGGAAGGCATCAGCGGCGAGAAGCGCGTGCTGATTCCGCGCAAGGCGCTGCACGAACTGGTGCAGTTACTCTCGGCGTCCGATGCCGCAAAGGTGGAGTTTGCCGACGACGAGCACACACTCTACTTCCGCGTGGGGCATCGCACGCTGAGCACGCGGAAGCTCAGCGGCCAATTCCCCAACTTCGAGGCGGTGATGCCGCGCGACAATACCAAGTTCGCGGTGGTGCGGTCGAGCGAACTGGCCTCGGCCATCGAGCGCGTGGCGCAGTTTGCGGAGGAGCGGTCGGGGGCGATCAGGCTGCGCCTGGAGAGCAACGAACTAAAGCTCAGCGCCAGCTCCAGCGAGAGCGGCGAGAGCGAAGACACCATCGACACTCCCTACACGAGCGAGCCCATCGCCGTGGGATTCAACTCGGTGTACATTCTCGACTTTCTGAGAGCGCTGGGGAATGAAGGCGAGGTGCGGCTGGAGTTCAAGGACTCGCAGTCGGCGGGACAGATGCGGCCTGAAGACCCGGACGCGGAGTATAAGTACCGGTATGTGCTGATGCCAATGCGGATCTGAGCGCCTGCGGTGTGGCGGGGGGCTAGCCGCGCATCGCACGATTTAACAAGACAACGACGGCCTGGCAGCGATGCTGGGCCGTGGTGTTTGTGGGTGATTGGATGCACAGACACACAGAATGACAAAATGCTTGACATTATTTAGCAATGTTATATATTGACAAGTATGCGTACTGCGAAGACAATTTCGATCACGCTCCCCCCGATATGTTCGTGATGGCGCAGGAGATTGCCGCACGCGAACACCGAACTATTAGTGAACTGTTCCGCGAGGCGTTGCGCCGCTATCGGCCGATCGATCCGGAGTGGGCGGCTTTAATGAGTTGGGGCCGTGCTCATGGAAAGGCATTGAGCATCGAATCGGAAGAGGATGTCGAACGGATGTCGGATGAATTCCGTCAGGAGCGGCGCCAGTCCACCGCGCGCTGATGCGCGTCGTTGCCGATACTAACGTCCTTATCTCCGCCTTCCTGTTTGGCGGCTTGCCGAGAGTCTTTCTTGACCGAGGCCTCGCTGGAGCATTCTCATTGGTAACATCCGGCGCGTTATTGGAAGAGCTCGACGAGAAGCTAAGTGGAAAATTTGCAGTCCCGAAGAACAAAGCGCTCGCGTTTCTCTCTCAACTAAAGAGTAAAGCAGCCGTTGTGAACCCATCATTGGTTGTGGATGCAGTGTCCGACGATCCCGACGACAATCGCGTTCTGGAATGCGCTATCGCAGGCAAGGCAGAGTATATCGTCAGTGGCGACCGGCACCTGCTGAGACTGGGTACTCATGAAGGAATTATTATTTTTACGGTTCGTCAGTTTTTGGAGACCAGCGGATTTCGCATAAGCTGATTCTTCAAGTCACACGTTCTTACGGCACGGCAGGGGCACGGAGAAATTCGAGGGCGCGGATGAGATAGGACTTTAGTTGGCGGCGATGGACTACCGCGTCAAGGAAACCTTTTTGCAGCAGGAACTCGGCGCGTTGAAATCCTTCGGGGAGCTTTTGGCGGATGGTCTGCTCGATGACGCGGGGGCCGGCAAAGCCGATCAGAGCGCCGGGTTCGGCGATGTTGAGGTCGCCGAGCATGGCGAAGCTGGCGGTGACGCCTCCGGTAGTGGGGTCGGTGAGGACGCAGATGTAGGGGACGCGGGCCGAGTCGAGCTGGGCGAGGGCGGAGGAGATTTTAGCCATCTGCATGAGGCTGACGACGCCTTCCATCATGCGCGCACCGCCGGAAGCGGCAACGACGATGAGCGGGTGACGGCTGATGCGGGCGCGATCGACGGCGCGAGCTATGGTTTCGCCGACTACCGCGCCCATGGAACCGCCGATGAAGTCGTACTCCATGGCGCTGAGGACAACCTGATGAGGGCCGAGGCGGCCGATGGCGTTGAGGATGGCGTCGTCCAGGCCGGTCTGGGATTGAGCATTTTTCAGCCGCTGCTTGTAGGGCTTGACGTCAGTGAAGTTGAGCGGGTCGGTAGAGCGCAGGCCACCGTTGACCAGTTCATAGCCGGGCTCGAGGAGCAGGTCGATGCGCTGACGGGCGCCGATGCGGAAGTGGTACTGGCAGCGGGGACAGACGTTGAGGTTGGCCAGCAGATCCGCCTTCCAGAGAGGTATCCGGCAACCAGCGCACTTGATCCACAGTCCCTCGGTGCGCACACGCGACTCCGCCAATGCCGCAGAGCCCCTGAGGCCGGGGCCGTACTCTCCGTCATCACGCTTGAACCAGGGCATACGACCTCGGAAATGCAGCATACAGCTAACAGCAGACAGCTAACGGCATGATTCGGACTACGGGGAATTGATGGCTGTAAGCTGTTTGCTGACAGCTGTCAGCTGCTCTATTAGTATTCTATTCCTCGCTGGGCGAGGATGCCTTTCTGGTAGGCGTGCTTGACTTCGCGCATTTCGGTGACTGTGTCGGCCAGCTCGACGAGCAGGGGATGGGCGTTGCGGCCGGTGAGAATGACGTGCACCATCTCCGGACGATCGCGGAGAGTATCAGCAACCACGTCAGCGTCCAGCATTTTGTAGCTGATGGCGTAGTTGATCTCGTCGAGAATGACCATGTCCCACTGGCCGGAGTAAATTGCCTCGCGCGCCTCGGCCCAGGCGGCCTGGACCAGGCGAATGTCTTCGGGGTTGGTTTCCGCGCCGCCCACCTTCACAAAGCCGCGGCCCATCTGTTTGAGGACGAAGTTTGAGCCGAAGGCTTCGACGGCATCGAGTTCGCCATAGTGCCAGGAGCCCTTGAGGAACTGAATCATGAGCACGCGCATTCCGTTACCGACGGCGCGCAGTGCGGTGCCGAGAGCGGCGGTGGTCTTGCCCTTGCCGGGGCCGGTGTTGATGAGAATCAGTCCTCGACGGGAGTCGGTAGTCATAGCTAACAGCTTACAGCGAACAGATGACCTTCAGTGTCCGGCGTGATAGGGATGGCCGGAGAGAATGGTGAATGCGCGGTAGAGCTGCTCGGCAATGGCCAGCCGCGCCAGGGCGTGGGCCATGGTCATCGGCCCCAATGAGAGCAATAATTGCGCACGCTGGCGAGCGTCGTCCGACCATCCGCTGGGAGGCCCCACGGCGAAGACGATGTGCTGCGTTCCCTCGTCGCGGCGCGCGCCCAGCCAAGCTGCAAAGACTTCGGAGGTCATCTGGCGTCCGCGGCTGTCCAGCAGCACGGCCACCACAGGCGTGCGGCGCTGCTGGCGCTCGAGCCAGTCGAGGAGCGCATTTTCGGTGCGAAAGGCCTCCGCTTTGCAGTGCGCCAAGGTCGAGCAACGCTTGAGATAAAGCGCGGTGAGGACCTCGAACTCGTCCTTTGCGGCGGGGCGCGCGCCAATATGCGCCAGAGTAAGGTTCATGGGCAGCAGAATACTCCAAGGCACGCGAGGTTACACAATTTCATTGCGGCAAAATCGGTCTAAGTGTTTATTTTTGTAGCTCATTACGGAAACTATTCCATTTTTCATATATCATGAGATTGTGCGCAAACGGATTCAAGAGGATTGGAGAGTTAAGTTATGTATTTTCAACAACAGAATATATTATTTGACAATTTCAAAATGGCCCACAAACTGCTATTTCATACGTTAAGTCGTGCCTTGCTTAATTGGGTTCAAGCCTACATACTCCCAAACGAGACGCATGAGCACACAAGCGGGCTGAGAAGCTCCTAGAGAACGGACTTCCTGCCCCCACGGAACAATTTGGAGGGAGTCTAAGAAGTTTATCCGGTTGCAAAGTGCAGTGTTAACGCTGGGCTTTCTGATGATGGCCGGCCTGAGGCGCACCGCCTCCAGGCCTCCAAGCACCTTGATGTTCTCGCCTGTATAGTTGCCGTTATCGTCGGGGAACGGAGTGGTGTTCAGGGGTTCAGTCGCCATGGGGGTCCATTCGTAAAACTTTCGCTTCGAATTCCATTGGGGTTGCCGTGTCCGGAGGAGCTTCCGGGCCGGGATACAGGGGTCTAACCGATTGATAGACAGGGGCTTTCACGCGAACTTACCTGAGTCAATTTTACCATGCGGAGAGGGGCGGGATCAGGGAGAAAACGGCGATGAAAAATCGAGCGAAACGAGGAAATTGCCGGCCTATAAAGGTACGTTGGTAACCGTCGCCATTACCATCGTATTATATTTCTGAATTTGCTGGACTTAATCTGCAAAATCGCCTACGATTTCGGTGTGCAGGAGATGTGTTTTCTGCCAAACTAAATCCGCCAGAGGTTACCTCCATGGAACTCTTCATCCGCATCCTCGCACTGGCCATTTTCCTGGCCGGCGCCGCCGCCTCCACGACCAAGAACGCTCCCCCCGTCGCAAGCCACCAATCGGCCACTGCAAGCCTGCCGACTCCTGCATGTGGACCTTACATTTGCCCCTAACCCTGATGGCCAATAAGAACCCGTTGGCTTGAGAATGTACTGAATCAGTTCGTTTTTTGTTGAGTTATAGGGCATTCGGCGCTATTCTAAGAAGGATCTTAGAGTGGTGGGGGTCTCTATGTCTGCACAGAGCGTGATGTCCATAATGGGCGTAGCCGAGTTTGCTCTTTGGGCCGGACTCGGCTTCCTGTTTTGGACGAAGAAACTCCATCGCCGGTTTCGTGCCATGGGAGCCTATCTGGCGCTGCGCATAGCATCGATGCCCCCACTGATTTTCTTTTTGTATGGCCAATCACAGCATTGGTTCAACAACCTCTGCTACCCCATCTACTTCTATCTTTACTACGCGGTATTCATCGCCAGCGCGGTGCTCCTCTTCTTCGTCTGCATAGAGGTCTTTCGCTCCGCGCTCTCGGCCTTCCCAGGGCTGATGAAGCTAGGTATTGTGTCCTTTCGCTGGGCAGTTCTGGCCTCGGTTCTCGTGAGTTTTTCGACGATTACATTTTCGCATCGCGGCGTCCTGCTCATCCCCAGCGTCGCTTTCAGCCTGATGCGTTCGGTGAGCATCGTTGAGCTGTGCCTGCTGGGCTTCCTCTGCCTGGGAATGAATGCGCTGCGCCTCTCGGTCCGCGACCTAGGCTTCGGCATTGCCCTGGGCATGGGCCTGATGTCCGCCAACGACTTCGTTCAATCGATGGTGATTTCGAACTACACTTCATTGACCGCTCCCTGGCAGTTCGTCTATGAGTCTGCAATTCTCGCTACGCTGGGGATGTGGGTGGCCTACTGTGCCCTGCCCGAGCCCGCGCGCCTGCCCATCATCGTGCCGGCCAATTCCGCCATCCTTCGCTGGAACGAGATAGCTACCGCTCTGGGCCATACCGGTACCCAGGTGGCTGTACAGCCGTCCGGCGGCTTCTTACTGACAGAAGCGGAGATTGCCGTGGAAGAAGCGCTCACCGAGGACCTGAAGAGTCGCGCATCAGCGACATAGGATCGACGGGAACAACAATAGAACGTAAAAAGGCCACGGCGTTGCCGGGGCCTTTGCATGTTGGGACGAAGGGAAAAGCCCTCGGGCAGCTTGTGCCGGATGGTTTGTTCAGTGACGCGGAGGTCGCGGAGAGATCGGCTTATTTGCCGGCCCGCTTCTTCGGGGCAGGTTTCTTTGCCGGAGCTTTCTTTGCGCCATGCTTGCCAGCCGCGGCCTTAACAGCAGATTTTCTGGCCACAGCAACGCTCTTCTTCGCTTTTATCTTTGCCTTGGGAGCAGGAGCCGCCTTGGCCACTGCCGGCTTAGCTTTTGCATGAGCTTTCTTAACCGCTGCCTTGGGCTTGGAGACTGCCGGCTTGGCTTTTGCGGCGGCCTTGCCGCGGGCGGCGAGGGTTTTGGCGGCCAACTCGGCCTTGAGCTCGGCGTCGAATTCGGCCGGGGTGAGCGGACGAGCGGATTTGCGCAGGCGCTCGATGTCGTAAAAGGCGCGGCGTTCGGCGAGGAAGACGTGGACCACAAAGTCCACATAGTCGAGGAGAATCCACTGACCGTGGCGGCGGCCCTCAACGGAGTTGGGAAAGACGCCAAATGTCTTCTTGAGGCGGTCTTCGATCTCGTCGGCGATGGCGATGGCCTGGCGGTCGTTCGAGGCCGAGGTGACGAGGAAGAAGTCGGAGAGGCCGGAGTCGATGGGGTCGAGCTCGAGGATGCGGGTGTCGAGGCCTTTTTTTTCTTCACAGACCGCGACGGCGGCCTGCACGAGGTTGCGGGTTTGCTGCCTGGTTTCAGTCGTCATTCTTTGTGATTGCTCTCTGAGCTTCATCGTAGCATTGAATGGGGGCGGAGCGAATCAGCGATAGAGGCGATGAGCGCGAATGTACTCCAAAACGGGAGGGGGAAGCAGGACGCGGGCCGATTCTTGAGAAACGGCGGAGGGTTGTGCCTGGCTGCGAATCTGGTCGCGAATTTGGGAGGCGCTGATCTCGATATGCAGGCCGGGGAGGAGATAGAAGGGGGCTTGTTGGCCAGCGGGGTTGCGCAGGATGTAGCGGCGGAGAGCGACCTCGTCCGCAGAAGGATGTACCTCAGGGGCTAAAGCCCCAGCTTCATTCATGCTGTTTGTGTCCGGGCTAAAGCCCGGACCTACCAGTGTCAGGCCCTGCGGCAAAGCGGAGTCGAGGTCGTCCAAGAGCTGGCCGGGGCGGGAAGCGACGATCAAGGGCGCCACAAACGGAATCTCAGCGGCGCGATGCCAGCGACTGAAACCGGTAAAGGAGTCAGCGCCCATGAGGCAAAAGAGGGCGCTCTCGGGCGGCAACTGGGCGCGCAGGGCTAAAAGAGAGTCCAGCGTGTAATTGGGGGCACCGGATGATTTGGGGGCATCGGCCAGGGAGAGAGCAAAGCCCGGCTCGGAGGCGATGGCCAGGCGAGTCATGGCCAGGCGGTCTTCAAAATTGGCGACGGTGCCCTGCGGCTTGAGGGGCTGCGTTCCTACGGGGGCAAAGAGGACGGTGTCCAGGCCGAGCGCCGCCCGTGCGGCGCGCGCTACACCGAGATGGCCCAGGTGGGGCGGGTCGAAACTTCCTCCAAAGAAGGCGATACGCGGGCCGCCGCGGGATTGTTGGTCCATGTATCTATGGTAATCTGCAACAGATGCGCTTGCCGCGCGTCCAATGAATTGTGCGCTATATCATTGCAATCCTGGCATTGGCGGGCGTGTGGTATTCCGTGCCGTCTCTGCGCATACACTACTCCACCGAGACTCATCCCTGCTACATCAACGAGAAGTGGGACTGCGACATCGTGAGCCACGGCCCTTCCTCCGAGGTCGAGGGGATTCCGGTGGCGGCGATAGAGATTGCGGGCTACCTGGCGCTGGCGGTCCTGGCGTTGACGGGACAACGGGTTCTGGTATTTTTGTTTTCGCTTATCGGGCTGGGAATCGCGCTCTATATCGCCCACATTGAAAAAGACGTTTTGATGGTTTGGTGCCTGTATGATGTGATCTTGCTCGGTATCATTGCAGCGATCACGTCGCTCAGCCTGGGGTGGCTGGTGTATTGGGGGATACGGTCGCGATATGAATAGAGACGTGCTGAGCGTGGGGTGGTTTAGGTTTGTGGATTCCTATCCGTTATACAGACTATAAAAAGCTATCGATATCCCAGATTAGGCGCGAATATGCTACGCCGAACCTGGAGCACCCACGATAGAAATTTGTGGTATCCCATGTCTGAAAATCCAGAGATGGGGCACCCAGCTTCATGCTAAATTCACGACGTACCCCACGCTGCTAAAATTGAACGAAATCCATGTTCAGAAAGCAATATGCGCGCTGGATGTACGAGTGGGAGACGCGGCTGACCACGCGCGACGAGAATCGCGTGGTGCGGCCGCTGGAGTGGGGCTTCGAGTGGATTGAGCCATTTTTGCGCAAGCATGGCTTTGAGGAAGCGCTGCCGGGGCCGGAGATCGTGGCAGACCCGGCGCTGGCCGAAGCCGCGATGGTGCTGATTAATCAGTTTTTGATCCGCCACAGCGACGCCTTTTTCGGCTACAAGCGGCCCACTGATTTCCGTCTGGAAGAACGGCACCCGGAGTTGTTTCCCACCAACGTGCGCCCGGAGACGCTGGCCGAGGCCGCGGCGATCAAGCAGCAGGCGGCGGAGGGAAAGATTCCGAAGGCGCAGTTTCTGCGCTTCACCTCGCAGGAGCAGACGCCTTATCCGGAGAACGATCTGGCGAATGCGCGCTGGTACCCTGCGCCGGAGCACAAAGACCCCAAGCGGCCGAAGCAGGCCATCGTGGTGATGCCGCAGTGGAATGCCGACGCCTTCAGCCACAACTCGCTGTGCGCGATCTTCAACAAGATGGGGATTTCGGCGCTGCGGCTCTCCAAGCCTTATCACGACATACGGCGGCCGGTGGAGCTGGAGCGCTCGGATTACGCGGTGAGCGCCAACATCGGGCGGACAATTTCGGCATGCCGCCAGGCGGTGGTGGATATTCGCTGCTGCCTGGATTGGCTGGAGGAGCAGGGATATGAGCAATTCGGCGTGCTGGGAACCAGCCTGGGATCGTGCTATGCCTTCCTGGCCAGCGCGCACGACGCTCGGCTCAGGGTGAATGCCTTCAACCATGCGTCGACGGCCTTCGGAGACGTGACCTGGGCGGGGCAGAGTACGCGCCACGTGAAGCAGGCGTTGGAGGAGGCGGGACTGAACCAGGAACGGGTGCGGGCGCTGTGGGCGGCTGTGAGCCCGTGCAGCTACTACGACAAGATCATGCGCGCGGAAGTGGATGGAGCGCGGAAAAAAGTTCTGCTGGTTTACGCGAATTACGATTTGACCTTTCCGCTGGATTACTCGCTGCAGGTTGTGGAGGCGTTTGAGCGCATCGGGCTGGACTTTGAGCGGCGTGTGCTGCCCTGTGGACACTACACCACCGGAGAGACGCCATACAAATACATCGACGGATGGTACATGGGGTGGTTTATTTATAGGGCGTACAAGGAGCTGCGAAAAAACAGGGAATAGGGAACAGTGAACAGTGAATAGGGAATAGGGAAATCGGTGGTATCCTAGCCACGTGATTCTGCCGTAAACCATGCAGTCCCATTCAAGAAAGGAACAGATATGAAAATCCGGATTCTTGCATTTACATTCACACTGGTTGCATCCATGGCCATCGGCCAACAGCCCACCTGGACCGACCCGGCGACCGGCCTGATGTGGGCCACGAGAGACAACGGTTCCGATGTGACCTGGCAGCAGGCCTCCAGCTACTGTCAAAACCTTTCGCTGGGCGGTTACTCCGGCTGGCGGTTGCCGACCATCAACGAACTGGAAAGTATTTACAATGTGTCGCTGAATGGGCATATCAAGGGGAACATTCAAATGACTGATTCATGGGCTTGGAGCAGCACGGCAGGAAATGCTTCCGGGGAGATGTGGACCTTCTGGTTTGCCTATGGGCACCGGCTCCCCTACCGCCTCGGCTACAGCGCCGACATACGTGCGCTGTGTGTGCGCCGTTCCTGACAGTGATGCGGGTGAGTTGGTCCTTTGATTTTGCTTTCCGGTGCTGATTCAGAAAATACCTATCGCGCGGCGCTGAGGTCGAGGTGGAGGAGCTTGGCGGGGTCGAGGAAGGCGTCCTGCCAGCGGACGGCCCAGTGCAGATGCGGGCCGGTGACGCGTCCGGTGGCCCCACTCAGTCCCAGACGCTGGCCGCGCGCGACATGCTGGCCCTCGCGCACCGAAATCCGGCTGAGGTGCATGTAGAGCGTGAAGAGCCCCAGCCCGTGATCGATGATTACGGTGTTGCCCGCGTAGTAGAGCGGCTGGGCGAGCACCACGACGCCGCCATTGCCGGCGCGCACCGGCGTACCGGGCGGAGCGCGAAAGTCCAAACCTTTGTGATTGCTGGCCAGCGTGCCGTTGAAGATGCGGCGCGTGCCGAAGCGCTCGGATTGCGGAGAGGAGACCGGAGGGCGGAAGTTGCCCTGCCAGAGAGGTTTCAGAGCGCTCGAGGAAAAGGCCTTTTCGATAAGGAGCTGGTCGGCATTGATCTGCTTGAGCGCCTCGGGGCCGGGCTGGACGAACTCCGGTGCGACGGTGAGCGAGGTTGTGGGGTAGTGGGCGGGATGAATGCGGATGGTGCGGCTGAGGGGGCGCGTGCCGCCGCGCGCATTGCGGAGGGTCAGCTTCAACAAAGACGGCCCGACGGGCGCGTCTACATCGACGCCGGCCAGAGCAAACCAGCCGCGCCCATGGAGACCGCGAAAGAACTCCAGCTTGCGGTCGAGCCAATCGCCGTCGATGGCGGCAGCATCGGAAGCGGAGACGCGAATCAGCTCCGGAGAGCCGGCCACAACCACGGCGGGCGTGAGGGTAATGACGGGAGCTTGGGCGCGAGCCGCGGCCAACGCGAAAGCCAGCAGGCCTGTGAATGAGAGCAGGCCTCGAATTGTCCGGAGAAAGATGGAAAGTCGCATCATCTTCAGCATAGCGGCTCGATTGCCGGGGAGGGATGGGTTATTCGGTCGTGGCGGGTCGCGGATGGGCGGCAATCCACGCGTCTACGCGGTCCTGGACTTCGTCCAGCTCTTGGGTGGTGATGTAGGTTCCGACCATCTGGCGGTTGGCGGCGTACTTGTCCTGATTAGGCCCCTTGACGGATGCGGCCAGATCTAGCCAGAAGTAGGCCTCGACATAGTCGCGCGGAACGCCCTGTCCGATGGAGTAGAGCACGCCGAGAGTGGCTTGCGCGGTGACATCCCCCTGCTCGGCGGCTTTGCGATACCAGGCCACGGCCTGCTCCATGTCGCGTGGAAAACCCTTGCCGCCGTCGCGATAGAGGGCGGCCAGATGCATTTCGGCAGGTATAAAACCATGCTCAGCGGCTTTGCGATACCAGGCAATGGCTTGCTTGTAGTACTCGGCTGACTGCAGGGGATGATGTGGAACCGCGTCGCCCGCGGCACGGTAGTAGTCTCCCATTTGCACCTGGGCGGCGGCATCGCTCGAGTTGGCTTTGTCCAGCAGGGCCGAGTCGATGGCTGGGGTCTGGGCGGAGGCTGTGAGCAAAGCCGAAGCAAAGATTATTGTCAGGGCCATTTGCATCCGGTACATTCTCATAGCCACCTCGGTCAATTAACGAAAACGATAACAGATTTTGCTGACCAAAGTGAAAAAATACGCGGCGGCTTCCGATTCGCGCCTGTCAAAGCCGCAGGTCGAGGGGCTAGAATTTCAATATGACAGATCGCATCTCTTTGACACTCGCCCAAGCCGACCCCGAAGTAGCCGCAGCCCTTGCCCAGGAAACTCTCCGCCAGCATGAAGGGCTGGAGATGATTGCCAGCGAAAACTTTGTCTCCGAGGCGGTTCTGGAGGCAGCGGGCTCGATATTCACCAACAAATACGCCGAGGGGTACCCCGGGCGGCGCTACTACGGCGGGTGCGAGTTCACCGACGTGGTGGAGAACCTGGCGCGGGAGCGTGCCAAACAGATCTTCGGGGCGGAGCACGTCAACGTGCAGCCGCACTCCGGCTCGCAGGCTAACGCAGCGGCGTACGCGGCGGTTTTGCAGCCGGGCGACACGATACTGGGGCTAGACCTCTCGCACGGAGGCCACCTGACGCACGGACACAAGCTGAGCTTCAGCGGCAAGCTCTACAGGCCCACGTTTTACGGCGTGCGCAAAGACACGGAAGTGATTGACTACGATGAACTTGAGGTCATTGCAGAGCGGGAGAAGCCCAAGGTCATCATCGGCGGAGGCAGCGCCTATCCGCGGCTGTGGGATTTCGCACGGATGAGGCAGATTGCCGACAAGGTGGGCGCGACGTACATATTCGACATGGCGCACATCGCAGGGCTGGTGGCGGGGGGCGTGCATCCCTCGCCGGTGCCGCATGCGCAGATTACGACGACGACCACGCACAAGACGCTGCGCGGACCGCGCGCGGGATTGATTCTGTGCGGGCAGGCGCTGGCCGCGGCGGTGGACAAGGCGGTCTTCCCCGGCCAGCAGGGAGGTCCGCTGGTGCATATTGTGGCTGCCAAAGCGGTGGCGCTGGGCGAGGCGCTGCGGCCGGAGTTCAAAAGCTACGCGGCGCAGATTGTGGCCAACGCACAGGCGCTGGCACGCGCGCTGAAAGAGGCCGGTTTCCGCATCGTCTCCGGCGGGACGGATAACCATTTGATGCTGGTGGATGTCTTCGAGAAAGGCATTCTGGGCTCGGAGGCGGAGCTGGCGCTGGGCAAGGCGGGCATTACAGTGAACAAGAACACGATTCCCTACGACACCAATCCGCCGCTGAAGGCTTCGGGGATTCGCATTGGGACGCCGGCGCTGACCACGCGCGGGATGAAGGAGGCGGAGATGGTGGTGATTGCCGCATGGATCGCCAAGGCGCTGGAGCGGCGCAACGACGATGCGGCGCTGGAGGGAATTCGCAAAGAGGTGGCCGAGCTGGCCAACCGCTTCCCGCTGTATGCGTGGAGACGGGACTAGCCGTCCAGGCGTACGGCGCTTGCGGCACCTGCGGTGCGGCAGACGGCGCTTGCGCGCCAGGAGATTCGTGGATTCCCATCCATTTCGCGAAGAACACGAAATGGATGGGGCACCCGAAAAAGAGAATAAATAACTGTAGCTATAGATTCCCACATTCGTGGCAAAAGCAAAGACGCCGCGAAGATGGGTCAACCAATATAAGTCCAAACAACATTTGTGAAAAATCTCGTGCCGCAACTTGCCAGTATGGGCTGGGTTGTATCTAATGTTGTTTGGAGATGACCCAACAGGGGATAAGGGCAGCAGAGGTACGCAGTTCTACCCGAGGGCATCTGGAGGAAACGATGAAGACCATTCAGCTAACATTGGCCACGTTGCTGGTTCTTTCCGTTCCAGCGTTCGCTCAGCATCAGGGAGGGCAATCCCATCCCTCCGGCGGAGCACAATCCCATCCCTCGGGTGGTGGAGGGCATCCTGCGATCCCGGCCCACGGGCCCAGCGCATTTACCGGCACTCCCCATGCGCCCGAGCCTAACAGAAACTACAACGACCAAGCCGGCCGCCCCAATGTGCCGCATGTGGATACCACCAGGTCCTTGTTCGGCAGCCACAGCACCTGGGTGGGCCACGACACCGGCCGCGGCGATGTGAACTATCATCTTGACCACCCCTTTGAGCATGGCCACTTTCCCGGCGGATTTGGCCGCGATCACGTATGGCATCTGGGCGACGGAGGGCCCAGCCGCTTCTGGTTCAACGGCTGGTACTGGAGCGTTGCGGCCTTTGACGTTGCCTTTTGCGACGGATGGCTGTGGGACTCCGACGATATCGTGATCTACGAAGATCCGGATCACATCGGCTGGTACCTGGCCTATAACGTGCGCCTCGGCACTTATGTGCATGTGATGTACCTGGGAACATAGGCGGGCAGCAGGACGAACAATTGATCACACCACAAAAGGGGCAGGCCGCGAGGCTTGTCCTTTTTGTTTTGATGAAGGAAACAACAACCCCGGGTCAGGCGATAAAATAGGTTGTCTGAGCGGGGCTACCGCGGCGCGAGCACATTCAATGCGGCCATGGTTCCGGCTAATGTCAAAGTGCCGAGGAGATGAAATGAAGCTTCTGTTTGATTGCCTAGCTGCACGAAAGGACTTAGGGATCGCGAGCGGCATGATGATCGCCGCGATAGCCGCCATGATGCTTAGCGGTACTGTTGCATGGGCCGCGACGGCACCAGCCCAAACTCCAATTATCCTCACCGGCGCTGACAGGCGGCCGGCGATTTCGCTGGATGGTGAGTGGGTGGCCATCGTCGATCCTTACTTCTCCGGGCTTTTCAGCTTTCATCACGAGGAAAAGAAGAATGGATGGTTTCTGAACCGGAAAGCCCAACCCGGCGATCCCTTCCCCACCGAATACGATTTTTCCACGGCGTCGAAATTGAAGGTTCCCGGCGACTGGAACACGCAGCGCGCAACACTGTTTTTCTACGAGGGGCCTATTTGGTACGAGCGCGATTTCACTTACCAGCCGAAGGAGCATACACGCGTCTTTCTGCACGTGGGAGCGGCCAACTATAAGTCGTGGTTCTGGGTGAACGGCGTAAAGGTCTGCGAGCACGAGGGCGGGTTTACCAGCTTCAACTGCGAGGTGACGGCGGCGGTACATGCCGGCAATAACTTTGTGGTGGCGGTGGTGGATAACACGCGGCATGAAGACGGGGTTCCCACGCTGGAAACCGATTGGTGGAATTATGGCGGGTTGACGCGTCCGGTTTCGCTGATTGAGGTGCCGGAAACATTCATCGATCAGTACGATGTGCATTTGAGCAAAGCTCCGGAGACGATAATCACGCCTCACAGCAATGACTTCGGGATCCTCGGCTCCTTGCATCTGGCACATATAGAGGGCTGGGTCCACGTCGTAGGCGGGCATATTGGGGACAATGTTGAAGTCCAGATTCCCGAACTCAATTCCAAAGGTTCCGGCGTTCTCGACGCGGATGGGCGCGCGAAGTTCCTCTTGGTTGCATCGAAGCTGGAACGCTGGTCGCCGGAGACGCCGAAGCTCTACAAAGTGAAGATAAGCGTAGGGCAGGATTCGATTGAGGAGCTGATTGGTTTCCGCACGGTGGAGGCGCGCGGGACACAGATTTTGTTGAACGGCAAGCCGATCTTTTTGCGCGGCGTGTCCATTCAAGACGAAGCTCCCTATCGCACCGGCCGCGCATACACCGAGCAGGACGCGGAGACGCTGCTGGGCTGGGCCAAGGAGCTGGGCTGCAACTATGTGCGGCTGGCGCACTATCCCTACCAAGAAACCATGCTGCGCGCTGCGGACAGGATGGGGTTGCTGGTGTGGTCGGAGAATCCGGTTTATTGGGCGATCCAGTTTGACAATCCCCAGGTGCTGGCCAAGGCCGAGCAGCAGTTGGAGGAAGAGATAGGGAGCTCGCGCAATCACGCGGCGATCATTTTGTGGTCGATGGCCAACGAGACGCCCAACACCGAGGCGCGCACGAAATTCATTGAAACTGAGGCGGCACACGCGCGCGAGCTGGACCCGACGCGGCTGATTACCGCGGCGCTGCTGGTGCGCGCGGAGGGTAACACGAAGATCATCGATGATCCACTGGGAAAAACGCTGGACGTGATCGGCTTCAATGAGTATATCGGCTGGTATGAAGGGCGACCGGAGAGCGCCGATACAACCGAATGGCGCGTTGACTACCAGAAGCCTCTGATAGTGAGCGAGTTTGGCGGCGGCGCCAAGGCCGGCCTGCATGGCGGGGAAAACGATCGCTGGACGGAGGAGTATCAAGCGAATATCTACCGCCATCAACTGGGAATGCTCAACCGGATACCGCAACTAAGAGGCATGAGCCCGTGGATTCTGATGGATTTTCGCTCACCCAACCGGCCGCTGGCGGGCATACAGGATGAGTTCAATCGCAAAGGACTTATCTCCGAGAAGGGCGAGAAAAAGCTGGCATTCTACATTTTGCAGAAGGCTTACAAGGAGAAAAGCGTAGGTAAGCCGGAATGAATGTTCGGGATCGCGCCAGGCTTAGTGGAATAAGTGATTTATTAGGTTGTGCGAACGCGGAATTTTGAGTTATGCTTAAGTTATGGCTATTGACTCAATTCTTGCATTAATCGACGCCGAAATCGCCAGCCTCACGCAGGTTCGCTCCCTGCTGGCCAGCACCGGCAAAGTCGCAGTCAAAGTAACAGGGCGCAAAACCAAGAAGGCCGCGAAGGCTCCCAAGAAAGGAAAGAAACGCCGCAAGTTGAGTGCCGAGGCGCGCAAGCGGATTGCCGACGCGCAGCGCAAGCGCTGGGCCGCACAGAAGGCCAAGGCCAAGTAAGAAGCGCAGTGGAGGTCGAGATTTACCTCTCCGGCCCGGCGCGGCGGACCAACCCCACAAGCCGCGCCAGGCTATAATCCTGCGATCACCAACAGGCGCGGCTCGGTTATCTCCTCGATGGCCGAGCGTATGCCCTCGCGTCCCAATCCTGAATCTTTGACGCCGCCGATGGACATAGGGTCGATGCGCCAGCGTGGCGTGTCTTCCACGATCAAGGCACACCCATCAAATTCGCGATATGCGTTTCTAATAAACGGAGGTATGCAATGCGCAGGTTCATTCCAATTCTTGCAGCGGCTCTGTTGCCGTTGCTTTTCGTTTCTCAGATCACCGCGCAAATGCCGAACAGCGCAGGGGAACAAAATCCTGGAACATTGACGGCTGATTATAACCAAGCCATGAAGGCCAAGGATTGGCCCAGCGCCGTCACACTCGCGCAGCAACTGGTAGCGCAAAAGGCAACGTCCGTGAACCTGAAATTGCTGGGGAACGCGCAGCTTTACTCCGGCTCGGCGGACACTGCCCTGGCGACCTTTGACCAGGCCCTAGCCGCGGCGCAACAGGAAAAGCCCGCGGAAGGCCAGCCAATGACCGAGTGGAAAAACGGCTTGTCGCAGATTTACATTGGCAAGGGCAACGCGCTGCTCAGGCTCAAGCGCACTGCGGAGGCGATAGATGCGTATAACCAATCCGCAGAGTTGGCGAGTAATAAAGGGCTGGCTTACTTCAATATCTGCGCCGTGCTCTACAACATCGGCAAAACGCAGGATTCGGCAGCGGCCTGCCGTAAGTGCGTGCAAGCGGACCCGAGCAGAGCGAATGCCTGGTTCGTCCTGGGGTCAGATCTATTTGCAGATTTGCCTGTAACCGCACAAGGCAAGGTCCAAGCCTCGCCCGAGACGCGAGAGGCGCTGGAGAAGTATCTTGCTCTCGCCCCTGACGGCCCTCACGCCGCCGACACGAAAGCCATGCTGGATATGCTCACCAAGTAGGATGAGGCTGACTGCGGCAATTGCTAGTTCAGCGCGGCCATAACCAGCATGCGCGGCTCAGTCATCTCCTCGATGGCTGAGCGTATGCCCTCGCGTCCCAATCCTGAATCTTTGACGCCGCCGAAGGGCATGGGGTCGAGTCTCCAGCTTGGCGTGTCTCCCACGATCAACGTGCCCACTTCGAGCTCGCGATAAGCGGTGAGGATGCGTCCGGCATCGCGGGAGAGCAAGCCGGCTTGCAGGCCGTACTTGGAGTGGTTGGCCTCGGCCAGCGCCTCTTCAAAGTCGTCGAAGGGCTCAATGGCCACCACCGGGCCGAATATCTCTTCGTCGCGCACCTTCATGCCCAAAGTGGTTCCGGTTAGGATGGCCGGCGTCACCACGGAGCCGTGGCGTTCGCCGCCAGCCACCAGCTTGGCTCCGCCCTTGACGGCTTCTTTTATCCAGGAGATCACGCGCTCGGCATCGCTGGGGTGGATGAGCGGACCCACCTCGGTGGCTTCGGCGGTGGGATCGCCGACCGCCATCTTGGCAGCGGCCTCGACGACCTTCCACAAGAAAGTCTGATAGACGGCGCGCTCGACAAAGACTCTTTGCACGCTGATGCAGGACTGACCGGCGTAAGCGAAGGCCGCATGGGCGGTGCGGACGGCTGCTTCATCGAGATCGGTCCAATCGGCGCAGACGATGAGCGCGGCGTTGCCACCCAACTCCAGCAGCACGCGCTTGCGGCCGGAGTGAGCCTTCAGTTCCCAACCAACTTTAGCCGAGCCGGTAAAGCTGATCAGCTTGATGCTGTCTTCCTTTTCTGCCAGCCATGCGGCGTCGGCGTAGCTGAGCGGAAGCACGGCCAGCGCCTCCACCGGCCAGCCTGCCTTGAGAATTACCTCGCCCAGCGCCAAGGCTGTAAAGGGAGTTTGTGAGGCCGGCTTGAGAATTACCGGGCAGCCGGAAGCCATCGCGGGCGCCACCTTGTGGGCGACCAGATTCAGGGGGAAGTTGAAGGGAGTAATAGCCAGCACCGGTCCCATGGGAAAACGCTGCACCAGTCCCCATCGGCCCTCGTTGCCCTCCATCAGGTCCAGGGGAATGGTTTCGCCGCCCAACTGCGAGAGAACCTCGGCGGCGGTTTTGAAGGTAAGAACCGCGCGATCCACCTCAATGCGCGCCAGGCGAACGGGCTTACCGGCCTCGGCAACAATCAACTGCGCAAATCGCTCTTTTTGCTCGATGAGCGCGGCGGCCACGTCCTCGAGAATCTCGCGGCGCTTCCAGCGGGGCAGGGCGCGGAGGCGGCGCAGGCTGGCCACGGCGTGATGCACCGCCTGGCGCGCGTCGGCGCGGGTGGCGATGGTGACGCGACCCACCAAACCCTGGTCCCACGGCGAACGGACCTCCAGCGCATCACCTTCCAACCATTCCTTGCCGCAAAGCAGAAAACCAGTTTGTGTACCCGGCCGCATCTTCATGGCTTCAGCGCTCCTATTCCGTATGCCATGGATTCTACAGCGAACGGGCAAGAAGGCGCAGCCTGAAGAGGAGTTTGCGCAACTATCCTCAGAACAAAGTCCCAGCACGGTACACTATTCCCTTATGATTCATGACGGGCGCAGCCGCAAACTTCCCTTCGATGTTGACGAGGCGTTGGCGCATCTGCGCGCGAACGACGTGAAGCTGGGCGCGCTGATTGACCGTGCAGGGGCGTTCACGTTGCGGCTTGATCCGAGGCCCTCGCCCTTCGAGTCGCTGCTGGAGTCGATTCTTTACCAGCAGTTGCATGGCAAGGCGGCGGCAACGATTCACCGGAGGGTGCGGGAGTACTATGGCGGCGATCCCGAGCCGCGATTGCTGCTGGACACGCCCGATGAAGTGCTGCGGGCGGCGGGGGTTTCATTCAACAAAATCAAAGCACTGAAAGACCTGGCGGCGCGGACGCTGGACGGGACCGTGCCCAGCCATGCGGCGATCAAAAAGATGAGCGACACGGAGATTGTCGAGCGGCTGACCGAGGTGCGCGGCATAGGCCCGTGGACGGTGGAGATGCTGCTGATTTTCCGGCTGGGCAGGCCCGACGTTTTGCCTGTGACAGATTACGGGGTGCGCAAGGGCTTCGCACTGACCTTCCTGCGCGTGCCGAAAAGCCGGCCTCTGGAGGCGAAGGATCTGCCTCAGCCGGAGTTGCTGCTCAAAAGGGGAAAACGGTGGGCTCCGTTCCGTTCGGTGGCGAGCTGGTACTTGTGGAGGGCGTGTGATTTGGCCAAGAACACAGCGCCCACGGGGCGGGCGAGCCTGCAATAATCAAACGCAGCTAGGAGCTGTTTTTCATGGCGGCCAGTAAACGGTTTGTCTGCATTCATGGTCATTTTTATCAGCCGCCGCGGGAAAATCCGTGGCTGGAGACGGTAGAGACGCAAGACACGGCCGCGCCCTACCACGACTGGAATGAGCGCATCTGCGCGGAGTGTTACGCGACCAACGGCGCAGCGCGCATCGTGAACAACAAGAACCAGATCATCCGCATTGTGAATAACTATGCGCGCATGAGCTTCAATTACGGCCCCACGCTGCTGAGCTGGCTGGAGGAGAACGCTCCGCGCACCTATCGCATGATTCTGGACGGCGAGCGGCGCAGCCGCAAGAGTTTCAAGGGTCACAGCTCGGCAATGGCGCAGGTGTACAACCACATCATTTTGCCGCTGGCCAGCCGCCGCGACCGCATCACGCAGATTCGCTGGGGCATCGCTGACTACCAGCGCCACTACGGCAGCGCGCCGGAGGGGATGTGGCTGGCGGAGACGGCGGCGGACAACGAATCTCTGGAGCTGCTGGCCCAGCACGGCATCAAGTTCACGATACTTGCGCCGCACCAGTGCAAGCGGATACGCCCGCTTAAAGGCGATACGAACTGGACGGAGACGCCTAAGGCGAGCGTGGACACCACTCGCCCTTACCTGGTCCGCTTCGAATCCGGGGTTTCGCTGGCCGTCTTGTTCTACGATGGGCCGGCCTCGCGGGCGATTGCCTTTGAGGGGTTGCTTGATTCCGGCGAGCAACTTGCCGCGCGGCTCAAAGGCGGCTTCAAGGACAATGCGCAGCCGCAACTGGCGCACGTGGCGACAGACGGGGAATCGTACGGCCATCACCACAAGTTCGGCGAGATGGCTCTGGCCTACGCGTTGCGCATGCTGGAAGATGACAAGAGCGTCAACCTGACCAACTACGGCTGTTTTCTGGAGCAGTTTCCGCCGGAGTACGAAGCGGAGATCGTGGAAAACACCTCGTGGAGCTGCACGCATGGAGTGGAGCGCTGGCGCTCGGATTGCGGCTGCAACGGCGGCAAGGCGGGGTGGAACCAGGCATGGCGCGCGCCGCTGCGCAAGGCCCTCGATGAGCTGCGCGACGCGCTGGTTCCGTTGACCGAGCAGGAAGGCAACAAGTTGTTCAAGGATGTGTGGGTGGCTCGCGACGGATACATTGACGTCGTACTCGACCGCAGCCCGCAGTCGGTGGAGCAATTTTTCCGCAAGCACCAGACACGCGCGTTCAGCGTAGAGGAGCGCGTGCGCGCCCTGGAGTTGATGGAGATGCAGCGCCACACGCAGTTGATGTACACCAGTTGCGGCTGGTTCTTCGACGACATTTCTGGCATCGAAACGGTGCAGGTGATTGCCTATGCGGCGCGGGTGCTGCAACTGGCGCGGGAGGTTTTTGGCGAGCAGGCCGCGGGGCTGGAGCCGGCGTTTCTGGCGCGCATGGCCGAGGCCCGCTCCAACGTGGCCGCAGCCGGGGACGGCGCCAAAATTTATAAAGAGCAGGTCAGCACCAAGCAACTGGGCCTGGAACAGGTGGCGGCGCACTACGCCATCAGCTCCGTTTTTTCATCTTTTGCCGAGGAGATCGATCTCTTCTGCTTCCGTGTCTGGCGCGATTCCTACGAGGCGTACTCCTCCGGGCAGGGACGGCTTGCTTTAGGCAAGGTCAAGGTTGTCAGCGCCATTACCGGCAAGCAGCAGAGCTTCTCCTTTGCCGTGCTGCATTTTGGCGATCAGAACATTACCGCGGCTGTTAAGGCCTATGAGGCAGAGGACGCGGCCGCCTTTGAGGCCTTTTCCAAACAGGCTGCCGAACACGTGCAGAGCGCTGACTTCCCCGAGGTAATTCGCCTGATCGACAGCTACTACGGCCACGTGGACTACTCGCTGACCTCGCTGTTTATGGACGAGCAGAGGCGCATTGTGCAGATCATTCTGGGCTCCACGCTTGCGGAGATCGAGAAATCGCTGACCACCATCTACGAGGACCACGCCAGCCTGCTGCACTATCTCTTTTCGGCAGGATTGCCCAAACCGCCGGCGCTTACACTGGCGGCGGGATTTGCCATCAACGCGGGGCTGCGCCGCGCCCTGGAGGCCACACCCATCGACCAGGCCCAACTGCGCTCCTTTTTATCGCTGGCCAAGGCCGACCAGATTCCGCTGGAGACGGCCACGCTCTCCTACATCGCCGAACAGCGCATGATGCGCGCCATGGTCGAGCTGCAGATGTCTTCCGGTTCGCTGGAGTCGCTGGACAAGGCTCTGGGGCTGGCCCGCACGCTGGTGGAGCTGCCCTTCAAGCCGAACCTGTGGCAGGCGCAGAACATCTGGTACGAGATCATGCGCAACTCCGGTTATGCGCTCACCGCGCAGGCACCTGACGACCGCCAACACTGGGAGAAGAACTTCAGCGAACTGGGCGCTTGCCTGTCGATAGATTGCGCGGCTATCAGCGCGCAGGATATTACAGCGACGACCACAGGGGATTAGGGAGACGCCACAATCTGAACGAGCTGTTCTTCATTGAGGCTGGTGGCGGTTGCCTTGCGGCGCCAATGCTTCCGGCAGCCGGGAAAATCGAGCGGCACGCATTGCGAGGGGATTCGGCGAGCGCGCATCTCATAGCCGCCCGGCAGGATGTTCAAGAGGCAGGCCACGGCGACAACGCCAGTATCGGGCTCACGCTGCCAGCGATCAAGCCAGCGGCTGAATCCTGTGGAATGGGGGACCAGGTAGACCCTGGCTCCCAGAGCGCGCATGCGGCGCGTCATGCGGTTGACGGCGCAATCGGGGCTGCAAGCCGCGCACTGAATGTCGACGCCGGAGACGCGGGCCTGGCAGAGCGAAGCGTAAGCGCCGCGCATGCATGCGGGCATCAGGACGACCTTGCGCGCAGTGCGCGAGAAATCGTCGCGCAGTCCGCGATTCATGATTTCGGCGGCGACCATGCACAAGTGGTATTCCACCGGCTCTTTGCCGCAGAAGATCTGATCTTCGCGGCATCCGCGACGGGCGTATTCCGCGGTCAGAAATCTCGGGATCCCTTGCGTATAGACTCCCAGTGCCTTGTCTGCCTCGCGTTGGAACCAGTCAAACAGGACAACGGATGATTCGATGCAGCGAGCGGCTTCCTCTCGTGGAAGGGTATCCAGAAAACTCCGCCAATTATTGAGGCGAATCGTTTCCTGCTCGAATTCTCCCGTGGCCTCAAGCCACTGGATCAGGCGGGGCAACCTGTCCGGCGAGTAGAGCTGACCATTTGCCATGCGACCGATTTTGGGCGCCAGGAAAAGCCGGGTAATCGCTGCCCGCAACAGGTCGGCGAGTGGTTTGAGCAGAGCCGGCCGACGCCGCAACCAGAAGAGGAAGCGCGCCACCTTCACCACCCAGGCCGGCGTGCTTTCAGCCGCGCCGCCGTATCGCCTGAGCGCCTGGCCCAGAGTGAGCAATTCGATGGCGTACTCGCCGTGGCTGCGAGGAGCCTCGCTCAGAAACGCTATCACATGGAGAATGTAGCCATCGAGCGCCGCTCCGGCACGCAGCTCGATCTCGGCTAGAAGCCGATCAGAGAACGCGGCTACACGCGCGTAATAGCCGCCGGAGCCGCTGGCCTGAATCCGCAGGTCATAAATCAAGTCTGAAATCAAGCTTGGCCCGGCGACACCGAGACTCTCCGGCATCGGTTCCGGCACAACCTCATCTACGGCCCGGCAGTCCGGCGTTTCCCGCAACCGGCTCTTTTCAGCGTGCGCTAACATACACTGCTCTTTCCGTGAATACCCGCGCCGCCTTCAAAGCGCATGGAGGACCACAATGCATAATACGCTCGCTTTGTTAAAAGGTTCCAAACAGGCCAATGTTCTTCAATCTATTCGATTGCCGATCTTTGCAGTTTTCCGTTCTTGAGCATAAAACGCTCGCCTCGCCAGACGATGGTGTTGCCGGCAAAGCCCGCTACCCAGACAGCCATGGCGACGAGGTCGCGCAGCGGCAGCAGCCATAGATTCGGCAGCACCTGGCGGTCGGATAGCACCTCGGCGCCAACCGTCATGGCCAGCGCGAGACGCAGGCAGAAGCTCAGCCCCAATAGCCAGAGGCTAAGCAGGCTCGCTCCGCTGGCGATGACATTGAGCAGCGCCCAGCAGAGGCCGTGGGTGAAGATGAGGCCGGCGTAGCCCCAGGGGCGCGCGTCGCGAACGGTGCGTGCCCAGCGCAACTGGTGATCGAAGAATCCGCGAATGCCGTAGGCGGCGATGTTGGTCTCGACGACTTCGGCGCTGAGGGCAACGCGGTAACCGGCGGCGGAGATGCGCGCGCCCAGCTCGTAATCGTCGGCGAGGTGATCGACGAAGGGAGCGAGGCCGCCGATTTTGTCGAGAGCAGTGCGGCGGACAGCCAGAGTGGAGCCGAGGCCGTAGCGCAGGCCGCCCTCAATCCACTTGGAGAGCAGCACGCCGGCCTGGAAGTCGGTAGCGATGCCCAGAGCCTCGAGCGTGGAGGCCAGGGTGTGGTGGGCGCGTCCGCGATAGAGGGCGGTGACGAGGCCGACTTCTTGCGTGGAGCTGGCGATGGGTTTCGCCTCCGGGGCAAAGCAAGCCATCACCCGCTCGAGGTAGCGTGGCGAGACGGTGATGTCGGAGTCGTTGATGAGCAGGAAGTTGTGGCGGGCGTGGGGGAGGAGCTGAATCAGTGTGCTGACCTTGCCGTTGGTTCCAAGTTGCTGGGGACACTCGACGAGCTTGATGGAGAGCGCGGGAAACTCGGCTTGCAACTGCCTGACGGCTGATGCGGCGGGGTCGGCCAGCGAGGCAACGCCGAAGAGCAGCTCGAATTGGCCCGAGTAGGACTGGCGGCAGTGGCTGCGGAAGGCGTCGATCATGCCGGGGTCGAGGCCCTTGAGGGATTTGAGGATGCTGACGGCGGGGGCGAATGCCGGCAAAGGGGCGCGGCGCTCAGCGAGGAAGACGCAGGCGGCGACGATAGCGGCGAGAAAGTAGCCCATGCCGGCTACAGTGAGCAGGGTGGAGAGGAGCTCAATCGAGTGGGAGACGGCATACGGCATGGATGGGGTTAGTTTAGCCGAGAGGCCGATTCTGCTGAGCCGTGGCTTCGGGATACACGACTGCGGACAGCGATAATTTGAAGTTCATTGGGATACGAGCTGGCCGAGTGTGGCTAAGGCCTGATTGATAACGACCGCGATATCTTTGGGCTCCTCCTGGCCCCACTGAGCAACGGCGGTGTTCAGCAGGGCGAGTGTCAGGGATGCCAGCAGTCTCGGTTTTAATGGGTTTCCGGGTTCTCTTCCCAGCCGGGACTCGAAGGCTTCGGCCACATCCTTTTCCGCGGCGGGAAGAGCGGAGAGTAGTGCCTCATAGGCCGCGGCGCTGACCTTTGCAATCCTGAAGATCTGGCGCGTGCGCGGCTGCTCCGCGCTCCGTCTTGCGACGTTGAGCGTAGCTTGCCTGAGGATCTCCGGCAGCGTACACGACTGCGGACAGGCTTCGATGGCCGCACGAAGCATCGTTCCGTAGGCAAGCACTCCTTGCGCCATCAGGTCTTTTTTCGAAGCATAGTATCGGAAGAAGGAACGCCTGGACACACCCGCCCGGCGCGAGATCTCCTCGACGGTTGCCTCGTCAAATCCCTTTTCTTCAAACAGATCGATGGCAGCATCCCAGATCGCATCTTTTACGAGCTGCTGCTTTCGTGTTTGCAGCGTTCCCTGCGGCGCACTCACTCTTTGCACCCCTTCCAGATTGCAGTGTACCCCTCGGCGTGCGCACATATGGCATTACGTGTTGACAATGGCACTATGTGTCACATAAACTTCGACTGTCTGGATGAAGGAGGTATGCAGCATGATTGCGATGAAATCGATCCTTTTTCTTACCCTTATCGTCTCCACAACAGCCTTTGGCCTGGGCGCAGATTCACCCGCGATCAGCGGGCATTGGAAGGTGCATAACAGTATCGTGAACAATGAGAGTGACCAGGATTGCGTCCTGAACCAGAAAGACAATGAGATCACCGGCACCTGCAAGTCCGATCAAAGTTCCGTCGATATCAAGGGGACGGTGGAAGACAAAAAGGTGACCTGGCAGTACAACTCCGACTACAGCGGCATGCAGCTCACACTGGAATACACGGGTACACTGACCGACTCCGGCAGGATCGAGGGAAGCGTCACCGTGCAGCCGATAGGCATTACCGGCACCTTCACCGCCTCGCAATTTAAGTAAGGCGGCCTGAACCGGAGGCTCGCCGGTGAAGAGGGATTACTCGTAGCGGAGCGCCTCGATGGGGTCGAGGTTGGCGGCCTTCCACGCAGGATAGATGCCGAAGAGCAGGCCGATGGCGCAGGAGACGCCGAAGCCGATGAGCACCCACAAGGTGGACAATGTGGGCGACAGGCCGATGGGCAACACGTAGATGAGCCCAGTAAGCGCAGCGCCCATGATCACGCCGACAACCCCGCCCACGGCGCAGAGGGTTACGGCCTCGGTGGTGAACTGAGTCAGGATCGTATGTTTGGTGGCACCAATGGCCTTGCGGATGCCGATTTCGCGGGTGCGCTCGGTGACGGAGACGAGCATGATGTTCATCACGCCGACACCGCCCACCATGAGGCCGACGCTGGAGACGGCGATCATCAGTCCAAACAGTCCTTGGGTGATCTGCCCCCAGAGCTTGTTGATCGAGTCCGTCCCGAAGATATCGAAGTTATCGTCGGCGGAGATCTTGAGATTGCGGCGGATGCGCATCGTCTCGCGAACCTCCTCTTCGACCAATGACCTGTTGGCGGGATCGTCGTATTTCACGGTGAGGAACATCTCCAAGGCTTCTGGATGCAGGTTGTGGAAGGTGCCCATGGGGAAGTAAATGGCGTTGTCCTGCGGGTTCTGGCCGCTTCCGAAGAGCTGTTTGCGCTTATCGAGGACGCCGATGACGGTGTAGAGGCCAGTCTCGACGTTGACCTCCTTGCCGATGGGGTTTTCGCCATTCACAAAAAGCTTATTCGCGGTGTCGTATCCCAGCAGACACACATGGGCGTGACGCTGGTCCTCCGCTTCGGTAAAGACGCGGCCGGAGAGCAGGACCAGATTCGATACATCCGCAACCTGCGCGGTATCGCCCTCCATGATGGCGCCGGCCACCTTGTGGCCCTGGTACTTTACGCTCACATCGCCTACGCCGTACTGCTTGGTATAGCGCACACTGGCATTCGTGGCTACTACGTGCGGCAGCGCGCGCAGAGCCAGCGCATCGTCCAGAGTGAGGTATTTGCGAGTAAGCTGCTCGGTAGTAGGGCGACCAATGGCGAAGGGCAGGCGGGTGACTAACAAGACATTTGTACCCAGCGAGTCGGCAATATCGGCGACACGGTTGTTGAGCCCGTTGATGAACGAGGAGATGACGATGACCGTGGTCACGCCGATGATGATGCCCAGGATGGTCAATCCCGAGCGCAGCTTATTAGCCCTGAGGGTATCGAGGGCCATTTTGACGGATTCTCGGGTTTGTCCCTGTGCCATAACCACCTAGCTAACAGCTAACAGTTGACAGCTAACAGTTCTCAGTTCTTTGAAGCCTGATCTTTCAAGGATTCGAGAAACGAGTAAATCATTTTTCCGACTTCGTGCGAAAGACCTTCTGCCTCATTAATCAATTCAGGTTTTCCAAACTGAAGTGAACGAGCGATTTCAAGTTGAGTCTGCAACTCGCAGATTGAAGCACGCGCAATGCCGAGGAATTGCCTAAACTCACCGGGACTCAACCTTCCCTGTCCCTCTGCGATATTACTTGGAACGGAAACCGCAGCGCGACGTATTTGGCTAGTAAGGCCGTAAATTTCATCGCGTGGAAAGCCCTTCGTCAGTCGATAGATCGCCACTGTCAACTGCATTGCCCTTTGCCATACCTGCAAATCTCGAAATGATTGAGACATGAAAAACTCCGTTTTCAGCTAACAGTTAACAACTGACAGCCAACAGCAATCAACATTTGCAGCCAAAACAAAACAGCCAATCCTTCGTTCGACTCTTCGTCACAAATCGCCGCATCCGGTAACTGTGAGCTGTCAGCTGATAGCTGCTTGCTGCCTTTATAACTCCGCTCTGAGCGCCACGACGGGGTCGAGCCGGGCGGCTTTGCTGGCCGGATAGACGCCGAAGAAGACGCCCACGGCTCCGGCCATGAAGAGGCCCATCAGCACGCTCCACAACTGCACGTTGGCGGGAAAGCCGACGATGATGGTCACAAGTTTAGCCGCGCCCACGCCAAACATCACGCCGATGATCCCTCCCACCAGCGCCATGGTCGAGCTCTCGATGAGAAATTGCAGCAAAACATCGTGCTGACGCGCGCCCAGGGCCTTGCGCACGCCGATCTCGCGGGTGCGCTCGGTGACGCTGACCAGCATGATGTTCATGATGACGACGCCGCCCACCACCAGCGCGATGGAGGAAATACCGATGATCACGTCGAAGAAAAGCGCGGAGAACTGCTTCCAGATGTCCATGAAGGTGTCGTTGGTATTGATCTCAAAATCGTCCGGCTGACCAGGACGATTGTGACGGCGGACGCGCATGATCACGCGCGTCTCGTCCTCGGCCCGCTCCATGGACTCCGCGCCGCCGCTGGCGCGAGCATAGATGCCAAGCGAGTCGTTGTGGCCGTAGGTCTGCAGGTAGGTAGTGATAGGCACAGCCACCCAGTTGTCCTGCGACTGTCCTAAGGTCTTGCCCTGACGGTCGCCCACTCCGATGACGGTGTAAGGGATGCCATCAACGCGAATCTCCTTGCCGAGAGGGTTGCCCTCGCCCAGCAGGTTGTCCACAATGTCATAACCCACAATGACGTTGTGGGTGCCGATGTCGTCGTCAGTGGGCGTAAAACCACGCCCGATCACAACGTCCAGATTGGTGAGATCAACCATGGTCCAGGTAATGCCGCGAAGCTCGGTATCGGTGCTGGAGTGGCCGTTGAAGGAGACATTGGTGGTGCGGGTAATTTGAGCGCCCACCTCGGTGCAGTCGGCGCACTCGTCGCGCACCGCCTCGTAGTCCTCATATTGCAGGATCTTGCGCTTCTGATACTTTAGATATTCCTCGGCGGAGAAGATCACAGGTGGAAAGCGCCCCACGCTGAAGACATCGGCGCCGTGGCTGACGAGCTTGGTGGCTACGTAGTTGTTGGCGCCATCGACCAGGGTGACGACCATGATGAGCGAGGAGACAGCCATCACCACGCCCAGCAGCGTGAGGATGGAGCGCATCTTGTTGGCCCACAAGGATTGCAGCGCGAGTTTGACTGCCTCACCGAAGAGCATGATCCTGCTTTCTGTTGAACAGCGGCTGTATGATCTTCAAGCCCGAAAAAAGCGGTAAAAAACCCAGGCCTGAAGGCCCACTCCTATTCACATATTTTCAGGGGACTAAAGCCCCCTGCTAGCTCCGCCTCATTAACCGGAAAGATTTGCGCAACCACTCCAGTGTACGCAATTCCCAACGCTCTTATGAACACATGCCGCCGTCTGGCCGCTTAGCGCAGCAGAAAAACAGCCACAGCCCGTGGAGGGCGCTCATTCTTTATACGTATGAGGTTGCCTGCAAGTTCCTTTACCTGAGATAAGCAAAAGAAAAGCCGAAAACATGTAAAATTTGAGGAACTTCTTGGCGACCTTATGACGTAGCATGAGGGGATGCGCAGTTTTGCGCCTGTTTTTGATCGGAATTCACAATCGCACCTATCCGGAGGCCCGATGATTCGCATCTACTCCCGTTTTGCGCCCGTACTGCTGGCGCTGTTCGCACTCTTGTCTGTAAGTGCTTCTGCCCAAGCCACTTCGGCGGCCACGGCCGCACCCTCCCAGACGCCGCTGCTGCTGCGCGTTCCCTCGCTTTCGCGGGACAAGATCGCCTTCCGCTACGCCGACGACATCTGGACGGTCAGCCGCAACGGCGGCGAGGCGGAGCGGCTCACAGCCAACGGCCACGTGACGGCAGGGCCGTTCTTCTCGCCCGACGGAGCATGGATTGCCTACTCGGCGCACCTGAACGGCAACACCGACGCCTACATCATCCCGGCGGCTGGCGGGGTGCCGCGGCGCATCACCTGGCACCCGGATAGCTGCTATGTAGCGGGCTGGACGCCGGACGGCAAGGATGTGCTGATTGTGAGCGGCATGGCCAGCTACCGGCACTTCGAGAAACTCTTTCGCGTTCATGCCGACGGGACTGGAGTCCCCGAGCCGCTGCCGCTGCCCTCCGGCGCCGAGGGGTCGTTCTCTCCGGACGGGCAGTCGATTGCCTATCAGCCCTTCTCCAAATGGCAGCCGGCGTGGAAGCGCTACGTGGGCGGGCAGACGTCGCCGATCTGGATTGTCAACCTCAAAACCCTCGACCTGGTGAAGGTGCCGCGGGAGAACTCCAACGACTCGAATCCGGTGTGGGTGGGCGACCAGGTTTACTTCCTCAGCGACCGCGACAGCACGGGAACTAACAACGGCCCGGTTACTCTCTATCGGTATGACACCAAGAGCAAACAGGTCTCGCAGGTGATGGCCAACAAAGGGCTGGATATGAAGTCCTTCCAGGCGGGGCCGGCAAAAGACATAAGCGGGGCGGATCGGACGGCGTTGATCGTGGAGCAGTTTGGACGGATTCTTCTCGTGGATCCTACGACGGGCATGAACATGCCGATTCCGATTACGATTCACGGCGAGCTGGAGGGCCTGGCGCCGCACCGGGCGAACGTAAACCCGGAGGAGATTCAGAACGCCAACCTCTCGCCCAGCGGCGCGCGCGCTGTCTTTGAGGCGCACGGAGAGATTTTCACCGTGCCGGCAGAAAAAGGCGACACGCGCAACCTGACGCAGACCCCCGGCGTGGCGGAGCGCGACCCGTCGTGGAGTCCGGACGGCAAGACCATCGCCTACTTCTCCGACGCCAGCGGCGAGTACCAGCTTTATCTGCACGACCAGACGGGATTCAAGCCGCCCACGGTAATCGACCTGGGCCCGGAGCCGAGCTTCTTCTACAGCCCCACCTGGTCGCCCGACTCCAAGCACATTGTTTATACCGACAAGCACTTGCGGCTGTGGGTTGTGGATGTGCCGGCGGGCAAACCGGTGCTGGTGGATACAGGTATTTATGGCAGCTTCGGCCCCAACTTCAGCGCGGCCTGGTCGCCGGACTCGAAGTGGATTGCCTATCAACGCGACCTGGAGAACCAGTTGAACGCCATCTTCCTGTACTCGACGGAGACGCACAAATCGACGCAGGTGACGGACGGGATGAGCGACGCCAGCAGCCCGGTCTTCGATCCCAGTGGCAAGTATCTCTACTTCCTGGCCTCCACCGATGACGGGCCGTCGAGGGCGGGGATCGACCTGTCATCGCTGGATCGCGCGCAAACCAACGCGGCTTATGTGGTGGTGCTGGCGGCAGACGGGGCTTCTCCGTTGCCTCCGCAAAGCGACGACGAGAAGATCAAGGACGAAGCGAAGAAAGACGACACAAAGAAAGATGTCGATAAGAAAGATGCCGAAAAGAAAGGTGAAGCAGTCAAGAAGGAAGGCAAGGAGAAGAAGGACGCAGATAAGAAGACCGCCGACGGCGATAAGAAAGATGCCGAGAAGCCGGTCGTGGTCAAAGTGGACCTGGAGAAGATCGGCGACCGCATTCTGTCGTTGCCGATTCCGGCGCGCAACTACGACGGCATCAACGTAGGCAAGACTGGCGTCATTTATCTTAGCGAGACTGGGCCCTTTGGACGCCCCAGCAGGGAGAACGGTCCGGGGCTTCGCGCTATCTGGCGGTTCACGCTGGAAAAGCGCCAGCCCGAGGCAGTGCTCAGCGACCTGGACAACTTCACTGTGTCATTCGACGGGTCGAAGATTCTTTATGCGCGCAAGGGCGGTTGGACCATCGCCTCGGCGGAGGACCTGAAACCTGGCGACAACACGCCCGGCAAACCGCTGAACCTGGGAGAGCTTGTAACTGTTATCGATCCGCGCGCGGAGTGGCGGCAGATGTATCACGAGACCTGGCGCATCGAGCGCGATTTTCTCTACGATCCGCACACCCACGGGTTGAACATTCCTAAGATCGAGGCCAAGTACAAGCCTTACCTGGACGGGCTAGCCTCGCGTTCGGAGTTTAGCTACCTATCGACGGAGATGCTGGGCGAGATCACCATCGGGCATATGTTCATCCGCGGCCCGCACCTGCCGGAACATGAGGCGAAGACCGGCCTGCTGGGCGCCGATTACAAGACGGAGAACGGGCGCTACCGGATTGCGAAGATTCTGGGCGGCGAGAACTGGACGCCGGGGCTGGCATCGCCGCTGACGCTGCCGGGCGTCTCGGTGAAGGAGGGCGAGTTCCTGCTGGCGGTGAACGGCCGCGAGCTGAAGGCGAACGACGACCTTTACCAGTTTTTCGACGGGACGGCGGGCAAGCAAACCGTTTTGCGCGTGGGCGCGAACGCCGATGGCAAGGAGGCCCGCGACGTGACGGTGATTCCCATCAGCGACGAGGACGGACTGCGCAACCTGGATTGGATTGAAGGCAACCGGCGCAAGGTGAATGAACTCTCGGGCGGCAAGGTGGCGTATGTTTATATGCCCAACACCGGCGGCGCGGGGTACGACAGCTTCAACCGCTATTTCTATGCGCAGTTGGACAAGCAGGCGCTGGTGCTGGACGAGCGCTACAACGAGGGCGGCTTCATTGCCGACTATATGGTGGATGTGCTGAAGCGCAAGCCGCTTTCCGGGGCGAAGGAGCGCGACGGAAAACCGATGCACGATCCGGCGGGAGCGATCTTCGGGCCCAAGGTGATGCTGATCAACCAGAACTCCGGCTCAGGCGGCGACGCCATGCCGTGGTATTTCAGGAAGGCAGGCATCGGCAAGCTGGTGGGCACGCGGACGTGGGGCGGATTGGTGGGCATTGGCGGCTATCCACAATTGATTGATGGCGGCTCGGTGACAGCGCCGCGCTACGCCATCTACGGACTGAATGGCGAGTGGGAGGTGGAGAACCACGGTGTCGCGCCCGATGTGATGGTTGAAGAACTGCCCAAGGATGTAGCTGCGGGACACGACCGGCAGCTCGAAACCGGCGTGCAGATGGTGCTGGAGGAGTTGAAGGCCCATCCGGTGCCGGAGATTCCTATTCCGCCGTATCCGAATTATCACAAGAATGACGGGCTGGGGAATCCGTAGAGGGCAGCAAGTTAGCGGGACGGCCCATTCTTTCACTTTTACTGGCGAAAGAGTGGGCTGCCGACACGGCAAGTTCTGAGAGCCAAAAGCGGCTGCACCGCTGCAGGTGGTTACCGTCCGGAGCTGCCGAAGCCTTTTTTCGCGCGGGCGGAGTCTTCCAGTGTTTCGACTTCCTGGACGGGACCAGTAAGAACGGGAACGGGAATCATCTGTGCAATTTTTTCACCAGCCTTGAGTTCGACGGGGACATCGGTCAGGTTGGTCATCAGCACCAGAATCTCGCCGCGGTAGCCGGCATCGATGACCCCAGCGGTGGTGGCGACACCGCGCGCCGCCATGGAAGAGCGGTCGCGCACCAGAAGGCCCAGCGAAGCGCCGGTGGCGGGGTGACGGGCCTCGACGCTGATGCCGGTGCGGACTTTGACGGTTGTGTGTGGAGCGAGCGAGACAGCTTCGAGGGCAAAGAGGTCATAGCCGAGGTCTTCGCCGGGATGGGCGACGACGGGTGCGTGTGCGAAGACTTCCAACAGCTTTACTCGCAGCATCTCTTCATCATAGAACCAAGGGCTGGCCTAAATCAGTTATCATCCGAAGTAGTTGATCAGAAAAACAGCTATGGTCAATCGTCGCCACACACTTCGTCTCTCACTTACGCTCGCATATGCGCTCGTTGCGTTCATATTTCTTAACTGGTTCTATGCGGGCGACACTTTCTGCGGAGACGCCCATCGTCCGAGCGTACTTCTCGCTACGTTGCGGTTTACTGTTTTAGTTACCGTTCTCGACTTTCTCGCCAGCCTTTTGGGAGACCTGGTGAGTCGTAAGAACAAAGATTTCGTGGGATTGAAATGGGAAGGTCCTGTTCTGGCGACGCTTACTGTCGGAGTGGCTCTCTATTTTGCGCAAGATATGTTATATGAAGGCTATGGAGTATTTCGATTCGAAGGTACAGTCGCAGATGTTTCTTGCCTCATAACAGAAGGTTACGGAATGGTATATCCGTACACCATCGTTCCCGCGTTTGCCCTTCTGACCTTTGGGCGTGAGGTGTTGTTTAGACGACTGAGCCGAAATCTGCCTGACCGTTAGTTTGATCATTCGCACGCGCTCCAAAAATGGTCAGCCCCGGCACGAAACGCTATCCCGGCCGCGGCCGCCCTTTGACGCCGATGGTGCAACCAGCCGATCATTGGGGATCAAGGCGCGGAGCCCGATAATTCAGCGCAACGGTCGTGCCCGCCGTGATGTCCACAGTCACCCCCGTTATGCTGCGCGCCAGCTCCGAGGCGAGAAAAACAGCGGTATTCGCAATATCCTGCATGGCTGGCAGCCGTTTGAGCATGGTGTCGTTTTCCATGCCGCGCATCACCTGTTCCATCTCGCCGGGATTGCGCTCGATGGCGTCGCGAAAGACGCGCGAGTCCGGCGAGCCGCCCGAGCGGATGTTGACCACGCGTACCCCATATGGTCCCAGCTCCGCGGCCAGGTTGCGCGAGAAATTTTCAATAGCCGCGCACGCCGGCGCAAAGCCCGCGGTCAACGGGTAGCCGATGCCTCCGGGCGTGGCCGTCAGCGAGAGAATGACCCCCGAGCGCTGCCGCATCATGATGCGGCCGGCAGCCGTGGCCGTCAGAAAGTGGCTCTGCATGGCGAGCGTGACCGGCCGGACGAAATCCTCCACCTTCATTTCCACCAGCGGCATGCCCTGCACCACCTGGTAATTGATCAGGCAGAAAGAAATGTCCACGCGGTGGCCCGCGCGCGTCACCCGCTCCAACAGCTCCTCCACCTCGCGTCCGTTGGTCGCGTCCACCTGTGCGGCTTCAGCGCGCCCACCGCTATCCACAATATCGTTGGCGACGCGCTGGACCGGCGGCAAGCTGCGGCCCGCCAGCAGCAGATTAGCTCCGGCGCACGCCAGGGCCCGCGCCACAGCGCCGCCCAGCGAGCCGCCTGCACCGTAAATCACGGCGTGAGTGCCTTCAGGAAGTCGGATGTTCGTCACAGCTGTGCCCTCGCTTGAATTGTACGGAATAAACGGATGGAATCAATCTCAAAATATGGTCAGCCCCGGCAGGAAGGCTATCCCGGCCGGGGCTGTCGTTTGTCACCCCAACGACGATGACTTGTCGACGGGGATTGCGAATTCGGCAAAAGGACCTATAAGCCGAATTCTGTCGTGTGCGGTCATTCCTCTAGGCGCCGCGTTGACGCGGACGCTCATCAGCGACCTACCCGGAGGTTTCGGCGTCCTGCTGACGGCAGCCCCTTGCAGGGCTGGGTATCCGCAGATCGTTCAGAGCCGCCTGGGCGCGTCGGGCCGATGCGCAGCGGAGCCTGGCTCCTGGCTCGCGCTTCCCTCCCTATTTGGTCTTGCTCCGTGTGGGGTTTACCCTGCCTCCGTCGTTACCGGCGGAGCGGTGCGCTCTTACCGCACCATTTCACCCTTACCGGAGGACTGGCCGTCCAGGCATTGCCCTTCAGACCAGCTCTGCCCATGCCGAGGCACGAGCATCCGGCGGTATGTTTTCTGTGGCACTGGCCGTCCATGGGTTTTGAGGCCCACGTCCCGGAAGTTATCCGGCACACTGCCCTGCGGAGTTCGGACTTTCCTCCCCCGGTTGGCTTCGCTTGCGCGAACCCTTCCGGCAGCGACCGCCCGGTCCTCCTGCCAATCCTTAGTTTAGCGCAGATTTGGATTGAAAGTGCGCGATGAGCGGGTTTCAATTTGCCTACGATGATTTATTACCAGCCGTTTGCCACAGTGCTTCCATCTTCTCCAGCGAGCGGCCTTTGGTCTCCGGCACAATTCTCCACATAAACAAGGCGGCGAGAATGCCCATCACGCCATAAATCCAATATGCGAAGCCATGCTTGAAATGGTCCACCAGATAGGGATTTTCATCCAGAATGGGGAAGGTCCAACTGATGAGATAATTGGCGATCCACTGCGCCGCCACCGCCACCGCCATGGCCTTGCCGCGAATCTGGTTGGGGAAAATCTCGCTCAAGAGCACCCAGGTTACCGGACCCCAGGAAACGGCAAAACCGGCTGTATAAACCAACATACTAATCAGCGCGAACATGCCCTTGCCGCCGAGGCAGAGGTTTGTGCCCAAAGAAATCATGCTGACGGCCATGACCAGCGCTCCGATGATCTGGAGCGGCTTGCGGCCGAAGCGATCCACGGTCAGGATGGCAACTACGGTGAAGGTAAGGTTGACCGCGCCAACAATGATGGTCTGGAGCAGGGAGGCATTGGTGGTCATGCCCATGCCCTCGAAGATGTCGGTGGCGTAATAGAGCACGACGTTGATGCCGACGAATTGCTGGAAGACCGACAGCATGACGCCGATGAAAACGAGGAGCACGCCGAAGGAAAACAAATTGCCGGAGTGATGCCCGCCCAGCGAGGCGCGGATTTCAGAGATTTCCTTTTCGCCCTCCTCCGGCGTCACCAGTTTGGCCAGCACCGCGCGCGCGCCACTCTCATTTCCCTTTAGCATCAGGTAACGCGGAGTTTCAGGCACAAAAAACAGGAGGATCAGAAAAAGGATTGCGGGAATGGCGCCGGAAAGGAACATGTAGCGCCAGCCGATGGAGTTGAGCCAGGTATCTCCGCTCCCCGCTTTGGAAATTCCGAAGTTGACGAAGTAAATGACCAACATGCCGAAGATGATGGCGAATTGATTCCACGCCACCAGATTTCCCCGGACCTTGGGCGGCGCGATTTCCGCGATATACATCGGCGACAACATGGAAGCCAATCCCACGCCAATGCCGCCAAGAATGCGATAAAGCACGAAGTTTGCCATGTACCCCGGTCCGCCGTGGCCGATGGGGGCAAAAGGAAACTCCGGCGCGGCAGCGCCCAGGGCTGAAATCAGGAAAAGCAAAGCGGCAATGATCAATCCGCGCTTGCGACCGAGATGGGTGCTCACCCAGCCGCCCATCAGGCCACCGATGATGCAACCGATCAGCGCGCTCGAAATCACAAAGCCAAGCAACGAACTCGCGGCGTTGGCTTGGGCGTGGCTGGTCAGATCCGTAAATCGCGGATTAATGAAATAAGCCTTCAGGCTGTTCACCGCGCCGTTGATGACGGCTGTGTCATATCCAAAAAGCAATCCGCCCAACGTGGCGATGAGGGTCAGCAAAACGACGTATGGATTCAATCGAGACATAAAATCCTTGAAATGGATGGACTGAAGGCGAAACTTTCAGACTACGTTTATGGTACTCCCAAAAAACGACTTACAACCCAACCTCCCCGCTACAATCAAAGACGTGATTCAGTATCTCTATCTGGGGCGGGTGGGCTACGACGAGGGGCTGCGCTTGCAGACGGAGATGGCCGGGCTGGTGGCGGAGAGGCGCGCCGGGAATGTGCTGCTGCTGCTGGAGCATCCACCGGTGCTGACGCTGGGACGCAATGCGAAGCGGGCGAACATTCTGGCGTCGGATGAGTTTTTGAAGCGGCACGGAGTGACGGTGCACGAGATCAATCGCGGGGGCGACGTGACCTATCACGGGCCGGGGCAACTGGTGGGCTATCCCATCTTCGACCTGCGCACGCTGCGGACGGCGAAAGGCGGACGGATGGGGCCGGTGGATTTTGTGCGCGGGATGGAAGAGGCGCTGATCCGGCTGTGCGGCGAGTTTGGGGTGATGGCGGGAAGGATTTGCGGGCTGACTGGGGTGTGGTGCGCTCCTGCGGAGGGCGGACCTTTGGAGGAGAGTGGTGGAAAGGCCCGTAAGATCGGCGCGATTGGGATTCATGTGGCGCGGGGGATTACGTCGCATGGATTTGCCTTCAACGTGACGACGGACCTGCGGGAGTTCGAGTTGATCGTTCCCTGCGGGATTGCCGATCACGCGGTCACCAGCTTGGCGCGGGAGGTGCGGAATCCGAAGGAGCTGCCAGGTCTGGAAGAGATTGCGCGTCTGGCGGCGCGGGAGTTTGGGGCTGTCTTTGGCGAGCAGGTGGTGGAGGTCGAGAGCCTGGCGGCGTTGAGAGAACAAGCGGCAGCGACACCGCAATTTCCGGCGGAAGACACGCCGCTGCGAGTTCCAGCGGAGGTTGAACGGCTGCGGGGCGGAGGCGAGCGAAAGATTAGCGCCTGAGGAAAGGGGCTGATTAAGATTCGTGGTTTCCCACCCTTTTCGCAAAGGACACGAAAAGTATGGGGCACGGAGCATTGTGCATTCCCACCCTAGCCGCAAATACAAAGACGCGGCGAGGGTGGGGCACCCTGATATTCGTTGAGCGGATGCGGCGCAATTTATAATCCGATTTGAAGCGGGCGCGCCGCAGAGACATTCCCTGGCACGCCGAAAGACTGTACTAAACCTGTTTAAGCGCACCGCATCGCGGAGAGATCCCCATGCCAACCGACGTGATCATGCCCCAGATGGGCGAGTCGATCTTTGAGGGCACCATTACCAAATGGCTCAAGAAGGCCGGCGACAAGGTCGAAAAGGACGAGCCGCTGTTTGAGATTTCGACCGACAAGGTGGACGCTGAGATTCCCTCGCCGGTGGCCGGCGTGCTGGCCGAGATCAAGATTGCAGAGGGCGCGACTATCGAAGTCAATACAGTGGTGGCGGTAATTTCTGAGTCAGGCGCGAAGGCGACTGTTCCCGCATCAGCAACCTTGCCGACTTCCGTTCCAACGCCCGAGGCATCGGCAGCAAATCGCTCTGCGATTGTTGCACCGAAGGCACCGCCTCCCGCAGCACAGGCGCCACAGACGAAGCAGCGCTCCTCGCCGCTGGTGCGGCGCATTGCCAAAGAGAACAATCTCGACCTCAACCGGATCACCGGAACTGGCTCAGAGGGGCGCATCACCAAGGAAGATGTGATGCGGCATTTGAAAGAGCACGGACCGGGCGGAGGCGCTCCGAAGGAGCAATTAGCCCCACCGCAGGTGGCGCCACTGGAGCCGCAACCACTCAGCAAGATGCGCGCCATCATCGCGCAGCGCATGGTGGAGAGCATGCAGATCAGCCCGCATGTGCACATCGTTTACAAGGTGGACATGACGCGCATCGCGCGACTGAGGGAGCGGGAGAAAGACAGCTTCGAGCAGCGGCACGGCGTGAAGCTGACTTATATGCCGTTTATCGCTACCGCGGCGATTGAGGCGCTGACGAAATTTCCCATCGTGAATGCGTCGATGGTGGACGGGGCGATTCAGTATCACGCGAACATTCATCTGGGCATTGCCGTGGCATTGGAGTGGGGTCTGATTGTGCCGGTGGTGAAGGAGGCCGAGAGGCGCGAATTCGCGGGCCTGGCAAAGGCCATCGCGGACCTGGCTGCGCGGGCGCGCGCGAAGAAGCTGCTGCCCGACGAGGCTACGGGGTCCACATTTACGCTGACCAACTCAGGGATTTTTGGCGAGGAGTTCGGCACGCCGATCATCAATCAGCCGGAGTCGGCGATTCTGGCCATCGGGGGATTGCGCAAGGAGCCCGCGGTCGTGACCGACGCCGAGGGCCACGACACAATTGCGATTCGCTCGGTGCAGTATTTTTGTTTAGGCTTCGATCATCGCACCATCGATGGGGCCGACGCGGGCAGGTTCATGAGCGCGTTCAAATGGACACTGGAGGGGTGGGATAGGCCGGTCAGCTAAAAAACGGCTAAACACTCCTTCAATGTGTGCGCAACCTTACTTCTGCTTGGCCCAGGGGTCGTATGTGCCGACGTACCAGGAGTGGCCTTCGGGGTCTTTGACGGTGAAGTCGCGGCTGCCATAAGGGGTGTCGTGGAGCGGAATGGTGACGTTGGCTCCGGCGGCTACGGCGCGGGTGTGGGCAGCGTCGGCGTCGGGGACCACAATGTAGACGCTGCGGGTCTCGATGCCGCCTAGTTCGGCTGGAGTTTTGAAGCCTTGGCCAGGCTCGTCGTCCTTTCCCGAGCCGAGCAGGATCATGCCGTTGCCCAGGGCCAGCTCGGCATGCAGGATGATGCCGTTTGGGCCTCCATGGACGGCGTGGCGCTCAAAGCCGAAGACCCGGCAAAGCCAGTCGATTGCGGCGGATGCGTTGCGGTAGCGGAGGCCGGGGAAGATGGGGCTGTGGAAATCAGGCATGGGGGAACCCTCCGAGCCAATAGTAACTCATACATCTGCCTATAGTAATGCTTACATTTTATGTGAATCATGAGCTATTCTGTCCGATATGCGTTTGCCCACGGGTGATTCTTTACTGGTGCAAATCATGGACACCGCGTTCGCTAAGGCAGCGAAGAGCGCGGGCAAGTTGCTGGTCTGCAAGCCAGGTTGCTCACAATGCTGCCATGGAGCTTTTGTCCTTAATCCTTTGGACACATTGAGGGTACGCGCCGGCATGGACATGGTGCGCGCCACGGATCCGGCTCTTGCGGCCAAGATCGAGGGTCGCGCGAAGGCGTGGATAGCCGAGCATGGGGCAAATTTCCCCGGCGATCCAAAGACGGGAGTACTGGGCGATTCCAAAATTGAGGAAGAGCGCTTTGAGGATTTCGACAACGAGGCAGCCTGCCCAGCGCTGGATCCCGATACCGGCAAGTGCGATATATACGCGTGGCGACCCATGACCTGCCGCGTCTTCGGCCCGCCAGTCCGCATGGGAGACGGCGGGGAGCTTGGCCACTGCGAGTTGTGCTTTGTTGGCGCCGACAAGGCGAAGGTGACGGCCTGCGAAATGACCATCCCGTCCGATTTAGAGGCTGAACTGCTGGACGAGATTCCGCTGAAGGAAACGACCGTGATGGCGTTTGCGCTGCTGGAGTAAAAGCGGCGGCAACACGCGTTACACTAAGGCTTGGACAGCCTGATGACAACACACTCCTGCTGGGTGGAGATTCGCACCCGCGCCCTAGAAGACAACTTCCGGTTTTTAATGAAATTGGCCGCGCCCCATGTAGAGCTTTTGGCGGTGGTCAAGGACTATGCCTACGGACATTCCCTGAAGATCTGCGCGCCAGCCGTGGCGCGCGCCGGGGCACGGTGGCTGGGCGTGGCCCGCGTCGATGAGGGGGTACGCGCGCGCGCGCTTTGCCCGGAGCCCGGGGTGCTGGTGATGTGCGGCGCGCTTCCCGGCGAGGGAGTGGCGGCGGTGGAGCACCGGTTGAGCGTCGTGGCTTGGCAGCCGTGGCAGTTGGACGAGCTGGAAGCGGCCGCGCGCACGGCGGGAGGCTCGGTTTCGGTGCATCTGGAGATCGACACCGGGATGAGCCGCCAGGGGATTGCGCCCGAGGACTTTAATCCTGAGGGCGGGCAGGCGGGCGCGCTTCTGGCACGCTTCCATTCCGGGTCACCGCTGCGGCTGGAGGGCGTGATGACCCACCTGTTTGCCGCCGACGAGGCGGACGGCAGGGTGACCGCCAAGCAAATGGCTTTGTTGGAAGAGCTGCTGGGCAGGATCACGGCCGCCGGAGTTCATCCGGAGTGGCTCCACGTGGGCAACTCCGCCGCGCTTTTGGCCGGTGAAGGCGGGCAGATTGCTGCCCTCGCCGCCCGCTACGGGATGAAGGCGATGGTGCGGCCCGGCATGGCTCTCTATGGCCTGACGCCGCGCTTCGACCCGCAATTTGAGCCGTCCAAGTTTCCGGAGCCAGAGTCCCTGGCCGCCGCGCGCGCCCAGTTGCAACCGGTGCTCGCGTGGAAGACGCGCGTGGTGGGAGTGCGAGAGGTTCCCGCCGGCGCGGTGGTGGGCTACAACGGCACCTTTGTGGCCACCGAGCCGATGCGGCTGGCGCTGGTGGCCGCGGGCTACGCCGACGGACTCGACCGGCGGCTGGGCAACCGCTTCTGCCTGCTGGTTCATGGGACTCGCGCGCCGCTGGTGGGCCGCGTCAGCATGGACTCGGCGGTGATGGACGTGACCGAAATCGCCGGGGTCGAGCCGGGCGACGAGGTGGTGATCCTGGGCGAGCAGGGCGGCGAAATCATCACTGCATTCGATCACGCCGAAGCCACGGGGACAATTCCCTGGGAGGTCTTCACGCGCATCGGCGCGAGTGCCCCGCGGATTGCGGTGTAAGAGTCTGTCTGGAGGGCTATTCTGGACGGGAATTCAAAGAGGCCATGAAAGCAGGCGCGGGAGATTGGGTTCTCCCGCGCCTGCTTTGTTCATTCTGGAAGGTAGAGGCGTTATTGTTTGACCGGCGGCGGGAGCGGCACCTTGGGCTCCTTCAACTGTTTTCCTTCGAAGCCCGGCGGAATTCGGTGATAAGGCGGAACATTCAGCATGGGCAGATTCTTGGGCGGTTTGGGAGCAACCGGTGAGGGCGAGGAAGGCGCGGACGAAAAGCCCGGGCCTTTTTTGATGCGCACATCGCCGTCGTTAGCGTTCAACACGATTTTCGCTGCGCCGGAGCCGATGGTAAATGTGGCCGTCTTGTTCGCGCCTTCGGTTGATGGGATGGCATAATCCGAAAGGATGTCGCCGTTGTGGGTGTGAACGTTGACGATGGCGGAGGCGTTGGGCGGCAGCGTCACCTCGATGTCACCCTGGTTGTTTTTTGCTTCCACCGAGTAGGCGCCGGCCGGCTCGACCGCGATGCGGCCGTTGCTGGTTTCCACATAGATGTCGCCATAGATCTGGTTGAGATCGATGTCCTTGGAGCGGGTGACCACGCGCACCTGTCCCTTGGCCTGGTTAACGCGCAGGTCGCCGGAGTCCAGGGTCAGGTCGCCGGGCAACTCTGCCAGTTCGACATCAGTCCTTGAGGTGTGCAGATGAACCGGCCCATGGATGTTCTCCAAGTGCGTCTCGCCGAAGATTTCGCCGCTCTGCGTAACCTTGCCCTTGATCTCGGAGAAGGTAATGTCGCTTGAGTCTCCATCGAGAGAGAGGTCGCCCTGAATATCATGGGCGGAGATGCCGTAATGGCCATGTGGAAAGTGCGCCTCGACCGGGCCGGCAATGGTGTTGAGCTGCACGTCTCCGCGGGTGGTAACGGTGATTCCCGCGCCCAGTCCGGAGGCGGAGACATCGCCTTTGCCGTTGTTTACCGTCACTTTGGCGGTCCTGGGCACGGTGACAGTGAGGTTGACCAGCCCACTGGAGTTGCTATCCGATTTCAGCAAAACGGAACTGCCGCTGGCGGTCAGCCGGGCCGACACGGAATCAAAGATTTTTTTTGCATCAGCGTCCGAATTGGCGTAAGCCACTTCGTGCGCCTGCACCGTGATATCGGAGCCATCGCCCGCGGTGATGCTTACGTCGCCGCGCGGATTCTCGATCTGGATGGCGGCATTGGCGGGAATTTGCTGGGTGAGCGAGGGCGGGTCAAAGTCGTGCTCGGGCAAGCCGAAGGTGTTGAAGAAATCATCGCCATCGTTGTTCCACTGGTGGAACCAGGGCTGCGCATGATTCCATCCGGCAGCGCCTAAGCCCAACAGAGCCAGGAGAATGATGATGCCAACAAAGCTGCCTCCGCGGCGGACCGGGGTCTCGCGGTGCAGGTCCAGAGCCCACTCGGCCAGCAGGGCCAGGCCAGCGCCGATCAGCAGCAGTGGCCACCATTGGCCATACCAACTCCAGAACTGGCCGGCATTGATGTGGCCGGTAACCAACAGCAGAGCAATCACACCGACGGCAATCAGGATGATGGGGCCGACGATGGAGGGAACTCGCGGACCGTATGCAGCCACGCGGCTGGCCTTCCAGGCGTAGTGCTGAGCCTGACGCTGGGCCTTCCAGGCATCGCGTTGCGCGCGCCATGCGGCCTTCTGCTGCTCGCGATAGGCCCGCCACTGGGTCTTGGGATCGTAAGGCGGATAGGGAGGGATTGGCGTACCTCCTCCTGGATTCGAATTGGGAGGCGTGTTCGGGGGCATATTCGGAGGTGTGGTGCTCATGATTTTCCTCCCTGGGAGTTCTTTGCAAACTCCTGTGCGCTGGCAGAAACGTTGTTCGTGCTCTCGGCGGTTGGATACGGCGGAGCGGAGCCAAGACTTGCGCCCGGATAAGGCTGGCCCGGATAGGGCCACAGTGGATAGCCACCTTCCGCGGCTATCGCCGCGCGCTCGGCGAGCATGAAAACGCCGATCATAATCAGCAGCAAGGGCCAGAACCAACTCCAGGGGTGGTTAATCACGCCGGTTGCATGGAGCAGCCAAACTCCTCCGATGAGCAACAGAATGGCAGGGCCGCGCAGGCGGCGAATCATGATGTAATGGCTCATTTTGAACCTCCTTTTGTATCTTCGATACGGCGCACGATCAGCCAGACGCCCAGAGCAATCAGCAGCAGCGGCCAGGTTAACCCAAAGAAGCGGTCGCGGAAGACATCCAACTGACCCAGAAGGAACAAGACGCCCAGAGCAATCAGCACGATGGCCCCCACCGGCGTTCTGCTTGGATAGCAAATGGGCGGCGGCGGAAACGGAGCCTGATAAAGCGGAGGAGGCTGATAACCTTCCGCTGGCGGCACTGGAGCGGCTTGACCGGCGGCGGGCTGGCTGGGATTCCGGGGCCGCGTGCCCAGATTCAGCCAGTTGCCCACCTCGTTCAGTCCAAGGGGATCGGGTGGCGGCAGGCCATCGCGCAGCGCCTTGGCGGTGTGGTAGGCCTCAAAGGACTGATAGAAGATCCAGGCGGCGATGAAGATGCCAAAGATGCCGTAGTAGCCAGCGAGGCTGACCAGGATGGCGAAGACAACCACATGGATGAAACCCTTGAGGAACTGGCCGTTATACATCGCGCCCACGCCGGGAATCAGTCCCAGCCAGGCTGCCGCGGCGGGACTGGGCCCGCTGACCTGAGGCGGAATGAAAGGCTGTTGATAGCTCTGCCACGCTGTCAGGCAAGGCTCACAGAGAAGTTGACCTCCGGCCGCGTTGCGCACACATTCCGCGCAAAGCGCCTTGCCGCAGCTTTGGCAATAAGCCGTTGCGGTGATACCACTGTGATTTACGCAATCCATTTTGTGCTCCTTTCCCATGTTTCGCTTCGGGAGCCGCCGGAGTGCGCGGACCGGTACTGAGAGATCAGGGAAGTTTCCAAAAAGTTAGAGTTGTTAAGTGTTGGTTGCAGAGCCGGTCCGGCAGCCAGGCAGTCAGGATGTTGCGAAGGAACTGTCTGCCGGTCCCCATTTCCAGGCCCCCGTTTTGATTCGCCGGGCGCCAGGTTTTGCGGCTTTTGCAGGTTGTCTTCACCTTCGCCCTGCTCGCCAACGCCGGTGGTCTGGCGCAGCTCACGCACCGTGGACTGCACCTCATAGACCAGCCGCGAGTTGTCGTAGTAGCGGATGATGGGAGTCGATGCCATGGTGAACTGCCGTTCCATGTAGGAGCGCATCATGCTGGGCCGCAGGTCGCTGATTCGCAGGCTGCTCAGCCGGACGCCGGTGATGTTGAGGGTCATGGCGATGGAAAAGAATGCCATGGCCGCCGTCATCAGCAGGCGCGGCTCGGCATAGCGATGGACGCGGGCCATGAAGCCAGGGCGCTGCCATGCGGGAACAGAGACCGGGCGGAAGGGGATTACATTGCCGCCGACGGTGGCCAGCCTACGCCCTGCCGTCTGGCCGGGACCGGTATTCTCCAGAATCCTGGCCAGCAGCCCGGCTGGAACCTCCGGTTCCGGGGAGAGAAACTCCAGCCACTCGCGGCCACGGCGCGCCTCTTCAAAGAGCGCGGAGCAGGCCGGGCAGACGGCCCTGTGGGCGTTAAAGAGAGCTTCATCCTCGGGCTTCAGCAGCCCGTCCAGCGCGTCCGCCAAAAGCATCTCCCACTGCCCGCAGGCGAGGGAGTTCGGATTGTGATTGCGCTCTGCCATTACATTACCTCCCGTCTATTACGTTCCATGAGCCTCGCAAGTTCCGCGCGGCCCCGGCTGATGCGGGATTTAACCGTTCCTTCGGGAATTCCCAGCACGCAGGCGATTTCTTTGTAGTCCATATCCTGTAAGTCGCGCAGAATGACGGCCTCGCGTAGATCGACCGAGACGCGGGCCAAGGCCTCCTGCACCATTTTCGCTAATTCGTTTTTGGCCGCCGCCTCATGTGGCGAAAGCCCGCGAGTGGTAAGCCGGTCAATCGGCTTCAGTTCCTCGACCGACTCCCAACCATCATCTAATGAAGAAGTTGCACGCTGGTTACGGGTACGGCGGAAGTTGTCCACCAGCAGGTTGCGGGTCATGGTGGTAATCCAAACCTGGAGGGAGCCGCGCCCGGTGTCGAAGCTGGCCAGGTTGGAGTAAATCTTCAGGAAAACGTCCTGGGTCAGGTCCTCGGCGTCGGTGGGGTTGCCGGTAAAGCGATAGCAAAGCCCGTAGACACGCCGATGCTGTGCGCGGACCAGCTCGGTCCAGGCGCTGGAATCACCGTCCATGCAGCGGCGGACGATTTGGGACCAATCGATCTCCAGTGAGGCTGCCTCCCCGCGCGACCGACGAGCGGCTGACGCAAAAGCCGGGGCCCCCGCGGACAGGTTCTGGTCCACAGGGTGGAGAGCCGGGGTCTCCAGCCCTATCTCGCTCCAGCTTAATGTACCCACACCTGGCATATTTCGCTAGTACGAAAGATTTGCCGAGTTAGTTCCCAGGAGACCCATTTTCGTTCCTCTTCGCGCACTGCGGTGCAACGAAACAGGATTGCGCGTCTCGAATGTAACCTATGCCTCCGAGATGCATCAAATAACTGCCGGTCCGAAGCGAAACGGCCCAAGAGACTCTCATGCTCAGAACAATTGCATTGCGCAGCGTCTATATTTCTCTGCTGATCGCTACGCTCTTCTCCGCCGGATGCAGAGCGGCGGCGAAATCCCCCATCCCCGCCGCAGCCAGCGACGCCCAGCTGGCGCAAACGCCGGGAAAACAGACGGCGGTCTTTGCCGGCGGCTGCTTCTGGGGCATGCAATCGGTCTTCGAGCACGTCAAAGGCGTGCTGAATACAACGGCCGGTTACGCTGGCGGCTCGGCGGAGACCGCGACCTACGCCCAGGTGGCCACGGAGACTACCGGGCACGCCGAATCGGTGCGCGTGGTCTACGACCCGTCGAAGATCACCTATGGACAACTACTGCGGGTTTTCTTTTCCGTCGCTCACGATCCCACTCAACTCAACCGCCAGTGGCCTGATGCAGGCATCTCCTATCGATCCGCAATTTTCTACACCAACGACGAACAACGGAAGATCAGCCAGGCTTACATTGCGCAGCTCGACGCGGCGCACGTATTTCCCAGGCCGATTGTGACCCAGGTTGTGCCGTTGAAGGGCTTTTACGACGCCGAGCAACACCATCAGGACTACGCGTTGCACAACCCCGATAATCCATACATACAGATCTACGACCGGCCCAAGATCGAAGCGCTCAAGGCGCAGTTTCCGGAGCTATTTCAGGATTACCAGGGGAAGTGAATCATATTCCAGGTTGGGAAATTGATCAGTTGTCGATAACTTCCGGTTAGGCGGTTATTCGACAAAGATCGAAAAAGAGTTCGGCTCTCGATCACCCAGGATCAATGACCATACTGTTTTACGATCGCTTCGGAATGGTTCGATTTAACGTTGAACAGTGGCGAACTCGTGTGATTCAGATTCTGATCGAGGAAACCGATAATGTACGACTCCGTCAGACTTAAATTATGAAGAGCATCTTTAGTTTCTGTTGAACGGCCCATCGCTGCCAAAAGCGGGTAGTCGCTGAAACTTCCGTGAACCAACCCAGTCGATTTCAAAACAACGTCATAGCTGCCTTCAGGGCAGCGGCTTAGCTGATCTTCCTTCTTCTTGAGGTAGATATCGTTCTGCGCGGCGTTGAATCCCATCCAACGTCCGTTGTGATCCACTTCGAGAAGAAGAACGGGCTGAGTGAACCACTTCCCATCCGGATTCTCTGGAAACGCCGCAACTGGCGGCATGGCACCGTCAAGGCTAAGACAAGCCTTGAATCGGGAATCCATTTGGCAGGCGAGCGTGGCATTCGCTCCGCCCGCCGAATGCCCCATCGCTGCGATACGATTCAGGTCGAGCTTCTTCCTTAGAACAAATGTTTTCTCATTCCCATCGTCGAGCCTAGTGAGCTGGTTCAGCACAAACACGATATCCCGTGCACCTTTGTCAATCTCCTGCCCCGCACTCTTTATCATGCGCTGGAATCGTTGATCGGGCGAAAGGTTGGGCGGGTCAGGCTCGTAGTATGCCGGGACAATTCGTCCGTCGGGAAACACCACTGCAGGCGCGGAGTAGGTGTTTTCGATGGTAGTGACAACATAGCCACGGCTCACAAGGCTTCCGATCAGCGACGTGTACTCGAAGGACGTTCCTCCGGCGCCGGGAGCCAGAATCACCACGGGAAACTTCTTGGGAGATCGCGCGACAGGCGCATTCTCGACCGCAAGGGAAGAGATCGCTCCTGAAACGATGAACGGCCAACTGCCTTCAAACTCTTCCTGCATCACAGGGCGGATAGCCGCGTCCGCGTCCATCCGCTTCGCGCCGGGCAGGTACTCTCCCCTCTCTCCCACCTTTCCCTTCCGCGCTGGATACCAGAGATAGACCATCAAATCACGATGAGCCAGAGGGTCAACCGAATGGCCGTCGGAGCGCGATATATCGGTCCATTCGTAGCCAACACGCCCTATTCCGAATTGCCCGATAGGGGACTGTAATTGGGGAATATTTGTCTGCTGCGAGGAGCGATTCTTCAGTCCAGTGAGCGACGGGGATACCTGCGCCGTTGTACTCGCAAGGGCGCATAAGAGCAAGCCAAAGGCCAACACGGGGGTGACACTCCACAACTTCATCGCTCCGCTCCTCATTTGTTTGAAAATATAAAGCACCTGATCTTCGAGCGTGTAGTCGCCTATCCGGAAATTGGGCAACTCCCTCCCGCTCAAACCAGCTTCACAAAGCGCATGGCTGCCGAGTTCATGCAGTAGCGCGAGCCGGTGGGGGGCGGACCGTCATTGAAGACGTGGCCCAGGTGCGCGTCGCACCGGCGGCAGGACACAGTGGTGCGGTGCATCCCCAGGCTGGAGTCGCTGCTTTCCAGCACGTTCTCGGGCGCAATTGGCTGCCAGAAGCTGGGCCAGCCTGTGCCGGACTCGAACTTGGTCTCCGAGCTGAACAGGGCCGTATCGCAGCAGATGCAGCGGTAGATGCCGTTATCGTGCAAGTTCCAGGTTTCGCCGGTGTAGGCAGGCTCGGTCCCGGCGTGACGGGTCACCTGGTATGAGATCGCCGAGAGTTGCCGCTTCCACTCGGCGTCAGACTTGACGATGCGAGGAACGGTCGCCTTGCCGATCCTCATGCCATTGGCCGCAAATTCCACGATAGTCACGTTCGCCGGAGCACTCGCTGCGTCTACCAACTGCGGCTCAGTGAGAGTGGTCATGCGCAAGACCCAGAAGGCCGCTCCGCTGATTGCAGCTGCCGCAGAAACGATGAAAGCGCGCCTGCCCAGGCGCTGAACGCGGGCATTTGCAGCGGCTTCTTCGGGGTGTGATTGCTGTTGATCGCTATTGATCATAAGGGAAATCCTTGTCTGAAAAATTTGGTCGTAGTTCAGTTTGAAAAACCATCCCTCAAGGGGCAAAGCCCGCGTTTCTCGCTCCAGCTTAATGTACCCACGCCTGGCGTATTGCGTTCGTGCGCAGGTATATCCAGATGAGTCCGATGGTCGGAAGGATTCAGGTTATGCCGGGGAAATATGGATTTAACACCACAAGCAGTCTGGCGTCTCCAATTCATCGTTAAATTTGACAATCAAGGGATGGAGCAAACGATAATGCAAGGACTGGGCAAGTTCAGCATGAGGGAGTCCAGAATGGATAAGAATAGGCCTTTTCGGCGGGATTTTCTCCTCGGCTTTCTGGTTGTGTTTTCGCTGTTGAGCATCTGCCTGAATGTGATTCTGGTGCTCCACATCAACCATCCGTCCATGTGGCGGGAATTCCGGTTAAGCCTGCATCACCCCCCGGCGATCAGCTCCAGTGATCATGTGCGCGGCAGCGCGAATGCTCCGGTCACGATTATTGAATACGCGGATTACCAGTGCCCTTATTGCCGGCAGTTGCACTTCACACTACAGACGGCGGCGAGCGAAGGCAAGATTCGCTGGGTGTATCGGGATTATCCGCTGTCCATGCATGAATTTGCATTCAGGGAAGCGGAAGCCGCGCAATGCGCGGGGGCGCAGGGGAAGTACTGGGAATTCGCAGATGCGCTTTATGCAAACCAGCCCGAAATTGCCTCATCGCAGGCCATCGACCAGGAACTCAACTCGCTGTCGCAAAAGATACACGCCGATCCGGATGCGTTGATGCAATGCGTAAATTCCGCGCGCTTCAGAGCGGTTGTTCAAGACGAAGCAATCGAAGGTGATAAGCTGCAAATCGCGGCAACCCCCACCATCTTCATCAACAACAAGCGGCATGAGGGGTCTGTGTCTTACAGCGAACTCATGCAGCTGATCGCAAACCACTAACCGTAAAAACAACAAGGGAGGTTGAAATGGAAAGTGGATGGCTTATCCGGATTCTGGGCGGCGCCACGGCGTTGATCCTGGGCGTGTTCGTCTCATTGGCGCTGACGCAAACGGGGATTTTGAGCGGGAACACATCCCATGTATTCGCCGGCAACGGTTGTGCTTCAGGGTGGCATCTCTGCTCGGACAATAAGCACTGCTGTCCTGCAACGGCTGTATATGATTGCCTGAGCAACAGCTGTGACCCCAGCAAGAGCCACCGATGCTACGCAAATACCGATGATAATAACAAGTACCTTTCACAGTGTTGCAGTATGTTGATCAATTGTCCGTAGTCGCGCGGGACAAGTGACTTTCCATCCAGGCGCCGACGATGCGGGCAGCTTCTTCGAGGAATTTACGGTCGGACTCGGAGAAGGCGGCCGGAGTGTGGCTGTCGATGTCGATTTCGCCGACGATGCGGCCATGAGCGCGGATGGGGACGACGATCTCGGATTTTGTGCGGATAGAACAGGAAAGATAGCGGGGATCGGCGTTCACGTCGTCCACGACGACGGTTTCTCCGGAGGCTACCGCGGCGCCGCAGATTCCCTGCGAGACGGGGATGCGGATGTGCGGGCTTGGCTCGCCGTGGAAGGCGCCCAGGACCAGCATCTGAGAGTCGCCGGGGTCGAGCATGTAGAAGCCGGTCCAGTTGTAATGAGGAAGTTCGCTGGCGATGGCCTCGATGATGGCTTTCTCTAAGGCGTCGAGGGAGGGCGCGGCAGCGGCCAGCTCGCAGAAGCGGGAGAGCAGGGAGAGCAGTTGCGGTGGTAGGCTGGGCGCGGGCATCTTTCAGGTGTAGCACAGCGATCCCAGGTCTCAAAATCAAGACCTGGGATACACCTTTTATGACGGTTCCCAGAACCTGTGTCACCGTCAGTGGAAAGCACCGGTTATGGCTTTGCCGAGGCTAAATAGTCCGCGTCTGCGCCAGTCTTCCAGTTATCGATCACGACCTCCACCGTTCCGCCATGAGGGACCTCAACCAAGCTCCCGCTTTCCTGTATGCACTTTGGGTTGATCGTGACCCGATCGCCAAATCCGGCGGAACGCACTCCAGGGCTGATGATGCGAAAACTGAACGTGACTCGATCATCGTACCGGTTACGGAACTGTACCCACCACATATGGAGACCGCGGACGGAGCCATGGCCGCAGTCGCATCTCACCCTGTAATCCACGCCGGGATGATAGGGGACCGTATCCCATGGGCCATATGACGCGGCGAGAACGGGGCGGGGGTGAAATAAGATTGAGCAAACCAAGGCAAAGCAGAAGCAAGCGGCCAGCAGAATCAATCCGCGCTTCGGCAACTGAGCAACCATTGTGAATAGAGCCTTAGCCATTTCCTCTTCGACCTCCTGATGGTTGATTTTCAATTGGGTAGCGAACCTGCCGAGGAGGGGAATCTTCGCCAGGCAATCCCAAAAAACATTTAATGGGATATTATCAGACTATATGGATAATTTCTATCCATTTATAAAAATAGCAAAATATTTTTTCTCCGGGCGGGAGGTCCAAAGTACAGTCTTTGACCATTGAAAAGAGGCTTATTATCACTATTTTGAGGCCTGAAAATCTGTCCTTCACTCATTTCAGACGACGGCACGCAGCCATCAAAAACGCTAATACCGCAACTGGAAGTCGGGATCGACGGGGTTTTCGAAGAGCGAGGCGTCGCGGGTGACGATGGTCAGCCCCGAAGGGGTGACGAAGTAGCGCTTCTTGTCCTCCACCGGGTCGTAGCCGATGACCGTGCCCTCGGGAATGTGGACATGGCGGTCGATGATGGCTCTCCGGATGCGGCAGTGGCGGCCGATATTCACGTGAGAAAAGATGATGCTGGCGTCCACGGTGGAGTAGGAGTTGACGCGCACATCCTGCGAGACCACGCAATTCGACACCGTGGCGCCGGAGATGATGACGCCGGCGGTGATGACCGAATCGACCGCCATGCCGGAGCGGCCCGGCTCGGCAAAGACGAACTTGGCCGGCGGATACTGGCGCACACGGGTGCGGATGGGCCAATTCTTGTCGTAGAGGTTGAAGACCGGCGAAACCGCGCAGAGGTCCATGTTGGCGTCGTAATAAGCGTCGAGGGTGCCCACGTCGCGCCAGTAGAGCGCCTGCTGCTTGTTTTCGTCCACAAAGTTGTAGGCCATCATCTTCATCTTGCCCAGCATTTGGGGCAGGATGTCGTGGCCGAAGTCGTGCTTGGAGTCCGGAAACTCGGCGTCGGCGATCAGCGCATTCAACAGCACCTCAGTGTTAAAGATGTAAATGCCCATGGAGGCATCCACGGCGTTAGGGTTGAAGGGTGAGCGGATGCTGGTGGAGGCCGGCTTCTCCTGGAATCCCATGACCTCGCCGGTCTGTCCGACTTCAACCACACCGAAGCGCTTCGATTGATCGGGCGAGATCGGCAATGTAGCAAGCGTAACCTCAGCGCTGGTGTCCTTGTGATATTGCAACATACGGTTGTAATTCATTTTGTAGATGGCGTCACCCTGGAGGATGATCACGTACTTGGGCTGCTCGCTGCCGATCGAATAAATATTCTGGTAAACCGCATCAGCGGTGCCCATGTACCAGTTGGCGCCGGTGCGCTGCATGGGTGGCATCAGCTCGAAGAACTCTCCCAGCTCCTGGGCCACAATGCCGGTCCAGCCTTCGCGGATGTGCCGGTTGAGCGAGAGCGCCTTGTATTGCGTGAGGATGTAAACCTTGCGCAGGCCTGAATTGATGCAGTTGGACAGTGTGATATCGATGATGCGGTAGTGTCCGCCAAAGGGCACGGCCGGCTTGGCGCGATCGCGGGTGAGGGGAAAGAGCCGCTCTCCCGCTCCACCGGCAAGCAATACTCCAAGAGTGTCTCTCATAGCTGTTCAACCCTGCTTTCGTCCGGAGATTACTCGCCCGGGAGAGAAAACGCCGCCATTGAGTACAGCATATTCTCCATGAATGCTTCTACAAAAGGCAATGCCAGGGGGTGTAGAATCCCCCATTAAAACGGCTGCACTTCTCACTTTATCGAAGATAGCTTCCCTAAAGGCAAAACAGACACCGCCGACGCCGCATTCCGGGCGCCGGAGACACCTGTTTTCCACCCCAGCGAGTAAAAATCACTACCCTCACCCCAACGAGCAAAAATCGCTCGTTGGGGACCCCGAGTCGCCGGGGACCCCGCAGTAAAAATGCCGATTGGGAGCAGCGGTCTTTTACCGCTTCTTACTGAACTTGTATTCGACGCCCACCGAGATGGCGAAATTCCAGTTGTTGTGCGGGTTTGTCGTTGGCGGCGTGGCGGTGAAGCTATAGCCATAGTGGGTAAACAGCGCGTCGGGCGTGACGCGGAAGACCCAATGCGCCGAGCGGTTCAGGTCAATATGCCCGCCGAATACCGCTGCCGGAGCCAGTTGAGTGTCATAAAAACCAACCGAGGGGGCATTCTCCGGGAAGTCATGGGAAAGAAAGTGTGCTCCGCCCGCCAGCGCATGCAGCATGACATCGCCGTGCTTGTTGTGCGGCCCCAGCCATTCAGGACCGGCGACGAAGATCTGCTCGCTGACGAAAGGACCTTTGATCGTATTCGCTTGCACGTTAGCCACTCCGCTGGTGCCCAGATAGTAGCGGCCCGTGCCTTCGACGGCTAAGTGCTTGCTGAACCAATAGGAGGCGGAGAGGTCAAGCCCGCCCAGGTTGGCCCCTTGTAGAACCACCGGCCCGGCCTTGATGTGGCCGTAAGCCATGCCCAGTGAAGCATCGAAGCGGTTGTCGTAGCGCACACCGGCCAGCGGGTTGCTGGCAACGTATGTGCCATTGCCAGCAGTCGGAGAGGCGGTGCTTTGCGCCTGGGCGCAAGTTCCAAAAGACAAAGCCAGACAGGCTACAACGGCAAGAACGGCGGAAAAACTCACTGAAGTACGCATTGCTCTCAGCTTACAGGACGATACCGGCAGGGGACAACGCCAACCGGGCGAGAATTTTCGGGTTATGGCTGGCAGCGCTCTCTCCAGCGAGACCAGACCAGGTAGCGCACAGTCTTCACGGTTTCCACCGATGCCTCGACCCATGGGTAGGCCGCAGGCTCCGGAGTGGACACCGGCTCCAGTGGCGGCGCGACGTGGGTGCGCCACTCCAGGGGCATTTCGCTGAAGATGATGCCGGCGCGGGGCAGGTGACTGGCGCCGGAAACCACCTCCGCTGACTGCCAGTCGTGTTCCTTCATGATGCGGGTGGCGTAGCAGGCGTTCTGAATCGTGTCCCTGGCCTGCGGCTCCTCATAGAGGGCCGACTCCGGAATCCCCTGCGCGTGAGCGGTGGCGGCCATCACTCGCGCCTCGATAAAGCCGTTGCGCACCGCTCCTCCGGTAAGAATCAGCCGGGGTGCGACGCCTCGCTCATACTCATGCACCCCCTCGGTGACGCGGGCCAGCATCTCCGGCGAGGGGTTGCCGTCGCTGTCGGCGGGGTAGCCCAGCACGATGATGGTGTCAAAGCGGGTGAGCGAGGTGTTAGAGGTAGGAGCCAGCAGGCGGGCGAGCACTCCCCAGCCTAAGAAGATCAGAATCAACAGGATTGTGGCCAGAATCAGACGGACGCGCCAGCCCAGATGCCGACGCTGCCGTGGGGCGCGCTGAGGAATGGCCCGGCGAGCGGGCTTTCTGCGGTTTGGGCGCGGTTTGGGCATGGGTAATTCCCAGACACCACTGTAACGCGAATGGCAGGGATTATCCCAGGTTTGCCGGCTCGCCCCAGGACGATAAGACAAAATCACTCAATGGCTTACGTGAGCGAGGTGTGGTTTCCAGAGCAAGCAGTTTCTCGTGGCTGAGGGCGGAGGGTTCGCCCTGATAGCCGAGGGCAATTACGGCTCCGAGGAGGTAATCCTCGGGGATTCCAAAGGCCTGACGTGCGGCGTCGTGGTCAAAGCCGGCCATGGAGTGGGTGGCGAGGCCGAGCGAAGCAGCTTGCAGGCAGAGAATGGCGGCTGCGGCTCCCAGATCGTAGAGCGCGTAGGCATTCGGGGAGGCGTTGTGGCTGAATTTACTGCTGGTCACGCCAAGAATCAAGACGGGGGCCGCTCCGGCCCAACTCTGGTTGAAGCCGACCAGCGAGGAGAATATTTTCTGATGCGTCGATGAATTGCGGAGGCCGACGAGAAAGCGCCATGGCTGCTCGTTATTGGAAGAGGCGGCCCAGCGGGCAGCTTCAAAGACTTTCCTGAGGTTAGCGTAGCTCACGTCGCGATCGGCAAAGGAGCGCGGGCTCCAGCGGGAGAGCACCACAGGCAAGACGCCATCGATGGCGGGGGCTTGCTTCAGTCGGTTGACTTCAGAGGCAGAGAGGGTCATGGGGAACTCCTTTGGGTTGGATGACCTGCCTGCGTGGCGCGCTTCAGATTACTCACGGGTAGATGCGGTGGAGGGTGCGGGCAAAGGGGATGGTTTCGCGGACGTGGTCGAGGCCGCAGATCCAGGTGACAACGCGCTCGATACCCATGCCGAAGCCGCTGTGGGGGACTGAGCCGTAGCGGCGCAGGTCGAGGTACCACTGGAAGGCTTCCTTGGGCAGCTTGTGTTGATCGATGCGGGCGTTGAGTAGCTCAAAACTGGAGACGCGCTGCGAGCCACCGATTATTTCGCCGTAGCCTTCGGGGGCGAGGACATCGACGCAGAGGGCGTAGCGCGAGTCGAGCGGATCGGGCTCCATGTAGAAGGCTTTGACGTCGGCGGGATAGCGATGAACCATGACGGGCTTGTCGTATTGACTGGAGAGCCAGGTTTCGTCGGGGGAGCCGAAGTCGTTGCCATATTCAAAAGCCGCTTCGAGTTGGCCGTCCCGGTGGGCCTGGTTGAGCAACTTGCAGGCTTCGTCGTAGCGCAGGCGCGGGAAGGGCGGGCAGATGGATGCGAGCTTGGCGGGATCGCGGCCAATGACGGCCAGCTCGGGTGCGCGGTTCTTGAGGACGGACTGGACGATGTGAGAGATGAAGTTTTCAGCGAGTACGAGGAGGCCGTCGAGGTCCATGAAGGCGACTTCGGGCTCGATCATCCAGAACTCGGTGAGGTGACGGCGGGTTTTGGATTTCTCCGCGCGGAAGGTGGGGCCGAAGCTGTAGACCTTGCCCAGGGCGAGGGCGGTTGCCTCGATGTAAAGCTGGCCGGATTGGGTGAGGTAGGCGGGGTCGCCGAAGTAATCGACAGGAAAGAGAGTGGAGGTGCCCTCGCAGGCCGCGGGGGTCAGGATGGGCGGGTCAGTGCGAATGAAGCCGTTGGAGTCGAAATACTCAGCGGCGGCGCGCATGATCTCGGCGCGGATGCGGAGGATGGAGGCTTGGCGCGGGGAGCGGACCCAGAGATGGCGATGCTCCATGAGAAAGTCGACGCCGTGCTCCTTGGGGGTGATGGGGTAGGGATCGGATTCGGGGACACGCTGGACGACCTGGAGGCCTTCCACGTCGAGTTCGTAGCCGCCGGGCGCGCGCTTGTCGGCGCGGACTTTGCCGGTGACGATGACGCTGGACTCTTGAGTTAGATTTTTAAGGGCCTCGAAGACCTCAGGGGAGACGCTTTTTACGTGGGCCACGCCCTGGATGGTTCCGGTGCCGTCGCGAAAGATGGGAAAGAGGAGCTTGCCGCTCTCGCGGAGGTTGTAGAGCCAGCCGCGCAGGGTGACGGATTGACCTTCATGCTGGCCGATGGTGGCGATGGTTACGATGGGGACGGTCTCTTCGAGCATAGGGATTCCTCTTCGGGCTTTGATGGCCGGACAGATAAGGATAGCGCGTGGCGGGGGTGGAGATGATCTTATCAACGGCAGCGAATCCCACCCTTGCGACAAAAACAAGTACGTCGCAAGGATGGGGCACCCGGCACCCGGCACCCGGCAAAGGCCGTGCAGGTATAAGAAACCCGCCAGATCTCTGTGGCCACCCTGCTCAGAGATGTGATCCCATGGCGGAGCCGGTCCGCCGGGAAAAGAACGACTTCACTGGTAGGAAGAGTGCTATCACCATAAGCGAGAAGATCAAAAGTGCCTCTAGGATGCCCCGTGCAGCAGCTGACTGGGAACCCTTCCAAGCTTCTACGAGCAACTCGGGCGCATCCAGTAACCATTTTGGGTGCATAACGATGGGCAATATGCCGAGTGGGAATACTAAGCCAGACACTAAGATGAACATGACAAACCAGGTCCAACGAACCTTGTTGAGGTATCCCGTCCATGTAACGATGAGACCGATGATAATGAGCGTTAGCTCAAGCTTGCCAATATTGCTATCTGAGCGCGCAAGTGCCCTCCAAGCCGTGTCGAGCCCCCTCATGTCGCCATAGCCACCCAGGGCCCAATCAAATGATGGTGGAATGAAGCAAACCAAGGCGATAGTGAAGAGCACACATGATACGAATGTCACATCATGACGGATTCGCAAGCTACACCTCTCTGTCAACGGATCACAGTAGGAACCATGGACGCAATGTTATTACTTTGTCGCAGAAACGTGACGTACTACACGTCACTTGGGAGACGACAGGCTCCTTTGCTGTATTCCGGTCGAATTGTCGGCGATTCGGAAACTGCGCCACTTCTCAGGGACAAGGAATCCCGGTTGGCCGATGTGTCAGGGATTGCGGGGGCCTTGAGATTTTAGTAGGATGAGAAGAGTTTTTGATGCGCGCAACATTTTCCTAAGGTTTCCGATTGCGTGCGGGCTGGAGGACTGATGGCGGAGAAGGCGGTAGTTCGCAGCGACGAGACGCAGAAGTCTCAGGTGGATACGGAGACCACGTCGCGGGTGATTGCGGAAAAGCGGATCGGCGAGCGGATCAAGCGGCTGCGTCTGAAAAAATCCATGGGCCTGGTGGAGTTGGGCAAGCGCACCGGGCTTTCGGCGAGCTTTCTGTCGCAACTGGAGACGGGGCGGGTAGTTCCGACGCTGCGCAACCTGGCGCGGATCGCGATGGTGTTTTCCAAGGACCTGTCGTATTTCTTCGAGAACGATCCTGCGGCGGTCTTCCGGATTCACCGGCGCAAAGAGCGGGTGCGAATGCCGCAGACTGGGGTGGATGTTCCGACCTATTCTTTTGAGAGCCTGGGCTACATGGTTCCTGACCGGCAGATGGATCCTTATTATGCCGAGTTTGTTCCGCTGACCAAGGAGATGGAGCCCAAGGCGCATATGCATCCGGGGAGCGAGTTTCTGTATGTGCTGGAGGGGGAGCTGGAAGTTCGCCACGGGGAGCAGGGGTACATGCTGGGGGCGGGAGACGCGGCGTACTTTGACTCGAGCACGCCGCACGCATACTTGTGCGCGGGCCGGAAACCAGCAGGGGCGATCATCGTAACGTTGCATCAGGCGCCTGTGGCGATGCAAGCCGTGAGCACAAAGGTTGCGGGAAAGAAGTAGGCAGGGTGTTTGGTCAAAGCAGGCAAGGGCAACGCAACCGAAAAGCAGCCTGGTGAAATCCCGGCTTTCCAAATCTGGACCTCACTGGATTTCTAGCCAGGCAGAGTTTCTACCAGACCTGGGTGGGCTCAGGGGCAAGCGGCAGCCGAACCAGAGTGTAGCAATCACTCGAGCAGCCTTAATGATTTATGGAATTACCATGGGAAAAGCTACGTATTATCATATATTCATTTTTTTGCAGTATTCCATACCAGCGGGGCTTCGTTAGCAACCCATTTATTTTCAATAGCAAACAAATATTTATTCTCTGCCATAGGAATGGCAACCATCGTGCAGATTATCCAGCACACATCATGTCTTCTTTTCTGTATCGAGCTTTTTTTCCATGCTTTTTTGCGGGTAAGGCAGGCAGACTTTTAACGACTATGGCAACATTTCTTTCTGCCTATCAATCGTTTACTGTTAGCCATCCTCGGATTGGATTCTTCCCCAACCGAGGCACTGAAGCATCACAACCGATCGAGAAGTTCTCTGAGCAGGGCTTCCGGTTCACAAGAATTTTTTGGAGGAAATCAATGCGATTTACCCGAATGTATGCTGCAACGCTAACCCTTGGGGTCATTCTTGCGTTTCTGCTCGTAACCCCTCTTCTGCAACAAATTTGCTACGGCCAGGCAACAACAGCCTCCGGCGCCATTCAAGGCACGATCACCGACCCGCAGGGCGCCGTTCTGCCACGAACGCAAATCACGGTTACGAGTCTGGCGACGGGAGCAAAGAAAACGCTGACCGCGGACTCGTCCGGCTTTTACAGCGTCGCGTCCCTGGCCCCCGGCCAGTATCAGGTTACTGTTACGGATCCGGGCTTTGCCAAGACCACGACCACGTTGACAGTACAGATCGGAATCACCTCCAACGGCAACATAAAGATGAAGGTGGGCACTGCGACCGAGACAATCATGGTCAGCACTGACATGCTTCAGGTCAATACGGTCCAGTCCACGGTTGAGGGCGTGCTGACCTCGCAACAGATCGACACGCTGCCGATCAGCGGACGCAACTTCCTCGATCTCTCCCAGTTGGAGCCGGGCGTGCAGTTGCAGAGCGGCGAGACCTTCGACCCCACTAAGGCCGGCTACTCCTCCATCTCCTTCAACGGCGTGAACGGGCGCACGGCACGCATTCTGCTCGATGGCCAGGACATCTCCGATGAGACGGTCGGCACCTCCACGCTGAACGTGAGCCAGGGATCGATTGAAGAGTTCAATATCAGCCGTTCTTCGCTGGACATCTCCAACGAGTTGACCAGCTCCGGCGCAGTTGCCGTCAGCACGCGCTCGGGCACCAACAAATTTCACGGACAGGGCTTTGGGCTCTTCCGCGATGAGCGCTTCGGCGCTGCCGCCATGCCCGGAGGTTCAACTCTTCCCTTTCAGCGCAACCAGATGGGTGGCCGCCTGGGTGGGCCGTTACTAAAGGACAAGCTCTTCTTCTTCGGCAGCGCGGAGCGTACCAAGCAGGACTCAGACAACTTCTACGTGGTGGAAGACCCCTTTAGTGCCTATAGTGGTAGCTATACTACTCCGTTCCGCGACAATTACTATGTCTCCAGGGTGGACTACAACGCGCCCAAAGGCGTCCATATGTTTGCCCGCATCGCCTACGAAGACAACCTGAACGACGCCACCTTCGGCTACGGATTTTCACGCTACGGCAACAAGGACAATACCCCGGCCATTGCGGGCGGCGCGGACTTCATCACCGGCAAGTTCACCCACAGCATACGCGGCAGCTATCTGAAGTTCCACAACCAGATTGCGGACGAGTCCGCGGGCCTGGAGAACCTGACTCCGGGCGCAGAGCTGTTCATCGAAAACCTAATCACGGGTCCCAACTTGTTGGCGCCGCAACAGACCTATCAATCCGACAAGCAACTCCGCTATGACGGAAGCGCCACCTACAAAACGCACACCTTCAACTTCGGCGCCAGCTTCAACCGCATTTTGAACGGCGGCTTCGCCAGCTTCTTTGGATTTGGCCCGGAAATCGGTGCCGATTTCGGAGACGGTCCGCTCACAGCGGCAGATACCAGCAACCCTTTGAATTACTCCATTTCTGGTGTAGTAATGGGTAACGGCTTTGGCTCCAGCACCGAAATTCCGGAATTTGGCTTCGGCGGCGGCGGCCAGTTGGCGCGGCGCATGGGCTTGTACATCGGCGACACCTGGAAGATCACTAGCAAACTGACCGTCAACTACGGCCTGCGCTATTCGCTCGACACGGGCCGCAGCGACGCCGATCTGGCTCCGATTCCCTGCTCCGCCGCGGTTACTTTAGTCGGCGCTGCCTCGCCCTGCACCACCGGCAACCTGCTGGACGCTCTGGAGCCGGGCCTGGGTGACAGGATTCGTCAACCGTACCTAGACTTCGGGCCGAAGGCCGGCTTTGCCTACGATCTGAGGGGGAACGGCAAGACCGTCATCCGCGGCGGCATGGGCCTCTACTATGAAAACAACATCTTTAACAACATGCTCTGGGATCGTCCAGTCAAACTTGCCAAAGGACTCTTCCTGAGCACTCCTTCCCTTCAAACTAATGGAACGTCCTATACCATGCCGGACTCTACTGTTGTCACGACGTTCCCCTACCTAACCCCCCCTGCTGGATGCACAGACAACCTTGTTACACCGGCAGGATCCGGCGGCACAATGGAGTTCAGTCAGGTTTTTGCCGCATATTCATCAGGGAACGCCATGCCAATCTGCCAAGCGGCGCCTTATATCGTCGAACTCCAGCATAATTATCAGACCATCAGCGCGGCAGTAGGCGCCGGAGCCAACCCCGGCTATCTACCCGCTAATCTGGCCGTAGGCGCGAACTCCCCAAACAATTCCGGCAATATCCTTTATGCGCCGCAATACCAGACACCGCGCTCGATTCAGATGAACATCGGCATGCAGCGCGAAGTTTGGAAGGGCGGCATCTTCACTGCGGATTATGTCCGCAATGTCGGCGAGCACTTCATGGTATTGATCGACAAGAACCATGTCGGCGACGCAACCACTCTGAACACGACGGCGGCAGCCAATGCAATCGGCGCAACACTCGTGGCTTGCCATCGTGCGTCAATCGATATAGCGATCATCTCTTGCCCTGGGCTGCACTCTTCAGCCCCCTTTGGGGCCACCATCGCCGACTTTGCCGCCTATGGCCTGGATTCGGGTAACGGCCCCATGCTTTCCAGCCTACCCGCTGCCATCAAGGGGCTTACCCCGGATACCGGCGCGGCATTTCCCGGCATCAATCCGGCATTTGGCGCCATGTACTTCAACTATCCTGGAGGCAAGTCACTTTACAACGGGTTGCAGCTCAACCTGCGCCAGAGCGCGCGTGTACCACTGCCCGGCCTGAAGGCCTCCAACTTTGAGGTATCGTATGCACTATCACGCTTCATCAGTTCCGGCGGCTCGGACCAGAACTTCACCCCCACACCAGTGGATTGGAAAAACCCGCTCGGCTACATAGGTCCGGCGGGCACCGACCGCACTCACATGCTCTCCTACGGCGGTACCTTCGAGTGGGCAGGAAAAATCACAACCGACTTTATCGGCCACTACTTCTCGGCGCTGCCAACCACTCTCTTCCTGGATAACGAAGGCAATACCTCGGGCGAGATATTCATGTCCGACATCACCGGTGACGGAACCATCAGGGACATCCTGCCCGGTTACAAGGCCGGCGCCTTCATGCGGTCGATCAAGCCCCAAGACCTGCCCGGTGTGATTGCCAACTACAACCTTACTGGTGCAGGTAAGCTGACTCCGGCGGGCCAGGCCCTGGTGTCCGCAGGACTGTTTACCCCCAACCAGCTCACCAATCTGGGCGCGGTCACACGCTCCATCGCCGCGCCTCCCGCGAGCAACGCCGGCAACGGCAACCTTCGCACCTTCGACCTAACCGTTGGACGGCCTACTAAGCTGCCCTGGCTGGGCGGAGGCATCTCGGTTGAACCGACAATCAGCGCCTTTAACCTCTTTAATTTCAGCAATTTCGGAGCTTTTGGCGTTGTTGAAGGCACCGGAGGAAATCTCTACAGCAGCCAGATACCTGGTACGCCTAACGGCACGGACACCTCCTTGAACGGTCGCGCTGGATTGCGCAACGGCAACGGCTCCGGCGTCTTCGGCCAGGGCGTAGCCCGCGTGATCGAGTATGGCTTGAAGATCAACTTCTAAACCCAAGCAGCAACCAGCACAAGGGGCGTCCTTCGGGGCGCCCTTTGTTATTGTTATGCGGTTCGCGTAAATGAAATAAGCCGAGGACGCCGTTGCAGCGCAGCGGAACAAATACAGGCTCAGGGAGACAGATATAAGGCGTGGCGGAGAGTCAGCCGGGCAGCATAGCGAAGTATTTAGCGACTTCCTCCCAGTTATTGACGCGCACAAAGCCGGTGGCGGCCAGGTTGTGGGGCGCGGAGTAGAGCAGGCCCTGGCCCTCAAAACGGAGGAGATTCTTGGGCAGGTCGTCGATAAGATAGTCGGCGAGGAGGATGGACTTGTCTCCGCAGAAGACGTAGTTTGTGGGCGGAATAAAGGGGAAGTGGCGCTGCAGCCAGCGGTACTTGGAGCCGAGGGAGTTGGGGACGGCCATGGCCTGGGTGGCGATGAAGATTTCAAAGCTGGCGGAAAGCTGGCGGAGCACCTGCTGAGAACCGGGCATGACAGCCAGGTCCTCGAAGAAATCCTCGGCGTCAAGGAAGGCGCGTAATTGCTGCTGGCGGCTGAGAGGGGTGATCTCCCACAGGCGCTTGCCGGCCAGGTCCTGGGGTGTGACATCTTCATCGAAGGTCTGGTTGTAGCGGCGGATATGCTCGGCGAGGGTGTCCGCCATGACCTCATCCATGTCCACACAGATGCGCATCACGGCTACTCCTCCACGGTGGGCCTGGAGATCTTTCGTTTAGGCCTGGAGTCTTGCGGGGGATCGGCGACGGGGGCAAAGGCGGGGTCCCAGTAGAGCAGGCGGGCGCAACTGTCGCAGGCGAGCAGTTCGCCATCGCGGAGCTGATTCCAGGTTTGGGGACGGACGCCCATGCGGCAACCGGTGCACTGCTGATTTTCAGCGCGGGCAATGCCGGCGCCACGGGAGGCGCAGAGGCGGTCGAAGCGCGTAAGCAACTCCGGTTCGATGAGCGGGCGAAGGGCTTCGCTCTGGGCGGCGAGGGCGGCCTGCTGGCGGTCGATCTCGGCCTTGCGCAGGCGGACGCGGTCGCGGGCCTGCTCGAGGGCGGCGGCCAGCGACTCGACCTGGGCGCGGGCGTCGGCGAGAGCGGCTTCCTGGGCTTCGGAGCGCTCCAGGCTGGCAAAGGCCTCATTTTCCAGACGCTCGGCCTCGGCCTCGGCAAAGTGAAGCTCGTGCTCGATGGCCTTGGCCTGATCGGTGGTGGAGAGAGTGTTCTGCTGGTCGCGGTAGCGAACGGCCTTCTGGCGGTGGGTGGCGATCTCGCGGTCGAGACGGGCGCGAAGTGAGTCTTCGCGGCTGAGGGCGGCTGTGGCCTCGGCGGCCTGGCGCTGGGCGGCGGCGAGGGCGGCCTCGGCCTGGACGATTTCAGCCGGCAAGGCGCGCGCGGCCTGCGCAAGGCTGGAGCGTTCCAGCTCCACCGCTTGCAGCTTTACGAGATTTTCAATTTGCGCTTGCATCCATGTTATGAAGTCTACGGCATGGGGCGTGGATTCATAAAATGGATGCAAGCGCCCAACAGGAAGCTAAGCCCAGGTGCGGATGCCGATCACTCCCCAATAGGCCAGGTAAACAGCGGCAATCAGCAGCGCCGAGGTTACGGAAATCGAGAACCAGCGGACGCTCCTGCGAATCTCTTTCTTCCGCGCCCGCCATAGAGCAACGGCGCTGGCCAGCGATGCCACGGCAAAGAGCAGCGTAGCGAGAAAAAGGCCGAAAGACCAGATCGTCAGGTTCCCCAGGCGCGCGAATATGTCGCTGTTGGAAGCGATAGAGAGCCCCACAAACGCCAGCAGGCTCAGCACGGCGATCAACGGCCACAGTCGCATGGAGCGCTCCGCAGGCCGGCGACGCTTTTTGAAGAAGCCGCCGATGATCCAGAAGGGCGCATAGAGCAGGATGGAAACGAAGGCCAGCAGGAACCAGGTAACCAAGGCGATTTCAGCGATGGCAAGCCAGGTAGGGATGCGCTTCATGGTCCCGCCGATGTAGGCAAATCGCCCCTCGGCGTTGGGAGCAAGCAGCATGGCCGTCGCAACCGGCTCGGGGTGATCTTTTTTCGGCAAATACCGGAACTGCTCTCCGCTGACGGGCACAAATGGCTGGTCGATCTCGCTTATGTTGGAAAACAACAGGTTGCCGCCTGCGAACCGGACCCGATACAGCCCGATCAATCGCCCCAGAAATTGAAACATCTGAATGCGCGGCGAGGCGGGCTCATACCATCCTGCGTAATCCGCGGCATCGGCGGGCAGTGGAGCTGCGGCGGGCACCGGCGGCCTCTGGAGGGAACGGGTAACGTAGGCGCGGATCGCGTCACCGATTTTGCCGAAGGCCTCGCCATTGGCGGAGTTGATGCTGTAGAAGTATCCCACACCATACTCCGGCATATACGACAGATCGGTGATTCCGCCTTCCACGCCGCCATTGTGGCCGTGGTATTCAAAGCCATCGTGAAAGCTGGTGTAATTGCTCAGGCCGTAACCGGCTTTGAGACCCTGCTGCGCCTCCCATGTGCGGGTCGGAGTCTCCATGCGATCGATCGAGGCCGCGGGCATGACCTGCATGCCGCCCACTGAGCCGCGATTCAGATAGAACTGGACGTAGGCCGCCATGTCTTTGGCACTGGCGTTGATGGCGCCGGATGGACGCCCAATGATATTCCAGTAGGGATAGGGCGTCTTGCCGTCGGGATGATATAGGGTGGTCAACTGCGGCGAGGGCTGTTCGAAATACGTGGCGGTCTTCATGCCGATAGGCAAAAAGAGATTCTGCGTGACGTAATCCTCGTAGCGCTGGCCGGTGATCTTCTCCACAATGTAGGCGGCCACCGTAGGCCCAGCGTTGCAATACGACATGCGCGTTCCCGGCCGCCAGCGGGAGGTGCGCGAGTGGTGGTCATAGTCCAGGGCTTCGCGCTGCGTCATGCCTTTGGCGTCCTTGGCATACTCGCGCATGTGAATGTCGTCCCAGCCGGTGGTGTGCTCCAGCAGATCCACTACGCGCACCGGGTCGGTGGCTTCCCAGCGGTTCTCAAACCAGATTTCGGGCGCGAGCTTGCGCACCGGGTCCTGGAGCGACAGCTTGCCTTCATTCACCAACTTGAGGATGGAAAGCGAAACAAAGCCCTTGGAGGTGGAACCGATGCGGAAGAGCGTCTCGTCGGTGGCGGCCTGATTCGCGGCCACGTTGGACTTGCCTAGCCCCGCAACCCATTCAGGACCATCGCGATGCACAATGGCGACCGAGAGTCCGGGCGTATGCGTGTCCGCGAGGATTTTCTCCAACTGCTGGCGCAACTCCACGATGGACTGCGCGGGCTTGAGCGTATCGTCCTTCTTGACCTGCGCAAAACAGGCTGATACAAGCAAGGAACCTAAAAGCAATGGAACGCTGAATCTCATTCTTTGACTCCTTTCGAACTTCGCGCCGCTCCCGCGAAAAGAAAGCAAAGCGGGTTTGTTTGCAAGGAATAACTACCCTTCATGCCAAGAACACATCAAACAAAACCGCAAATGCCTGCAACGATATTTGCGTTGTATTCTAGCAGTTTCCGCCCACAACGCGTTGTTGCAAGGAATCAGTTTATCCCTGTTTTCAACGCGGGCATTCTGCGACAATAAGAGCCAACCGGGAGGCGGTTGTGGCGGAAGATCAACAATCGTTCTGGCGCAGGCACAGACGGGTAAAGTGGGTCGCCGGCGGATTACTTGCTGCGCTGGCGCTGGCGGCGGCAATGGGAGTGGCGCTGCACAGGGCGGAACCATTTTTGCGCGCGCGCATTGTGGAGGAGCTGGAGGATCGCTTTCATGCGCGGGTGGAGCTGGACAGCTTTCACATTTCGCTGGTCAAGGGGCTGTGGGCCGAGGGCAAGGGGCTGCGCATCTGGCCGCCGGCAAGAGTTGAGGGCGTGACGGTTCCGGCGGGCCAGGGTGAGCCGCTGGTCCGGCTCGATGAGTTTCGCTTTCATGTGCCGCTGGAATTGAAGCCGGGCAAGCCAATTCACATATCACTGGTGAAGCTGAAGGGGTTGAACATGCACCTGCCGCCGAAGTCGCACTTTGAGCATGGAGATGCCGCCGAGGCCAAGTCCAGAGGAACGATGGCGGGGCTGGTGAGTTTTGATGTGGATAGGATGGAGTGCGCCGGAGCTAAGTTGGTGATGGAAACCGACAAGCCGGGCAAGCTGCCGCTGGAGTTTCAGATTGCGCGCTTCACGGTGACGGATATTGCGGCGGATGGAAAGATGGGTTTCGGTGCGGAAGTGACCACCCCGAAGCCCGCGGGGACGGTGAAGACGACAGGAAGCTTCGGACCGTGGCGTGGAGCAGATTTGGGCGAGAGCCCGCTAAAAGGAGACTATCGCTTTGAACATGCGGACCTGGCGGTGTTCAAGGGGATTGCGGGGATTCTCTCGTCGACCGGCCACTACGAGGGGACGCTGCGCGATCTGGTGGTGGACGGGGAGACGGAGACGCCGGATTTCCGGCTGACGCACTTTGGCGCGGCGTTGCCGCTGACCACGCGCTTCCATGCGCGGGTGGACGGGACCAACGGAGACACCTGGCTGGAGCCGGTGGATGCGACGCTGGGCCACTCGCACTTTACCGTGCAGGGTTCGATTGTGCGCGTGCCGGGAGCTGTGGTGGAGGGCGCGCAACAATATACAGGCCACGACATTGCGCTCACGGTCAACGTGGACAAGGCGCGGATAGAGGATTTTCTGCGCCTAACCAGTCGCACGGGCAATGTGCTGCTGACCGGGGATGTGACGGTGAAGACGTCTCTGCATATTCCGCCGGGGGCGGCGCCGGTGCATGAACGGCTGAAGCTGGACGGCAGCTTTGCGCTGGACCGGGCGAGATTCACAAGCGCGAAGATACAAGGGAAAATTGCAGAGCTGAGCCTGCGCGGGCAAGGGCGGCCGGATGAGGTGAAGACCACCGATCCTGAGAATATTTTGTCGCAGATGCAAGGCAGCTTCCGGATGGCAGCAGGGGTGATGACGCTGCCGGCGCTGGAGTACACCGTGCCGGGAGCGAAGATTCAGCTTGCGGGGACGTATGGACTGGCAAACGGCGCGCTGAAATTTGCGGGCACGGCGAAGATGGAGGCCTCGGTGTCGAAGATGGTGGGCGGCTGGAAGGGAATGCTGCTCAAGCCGGCCGACCGCTACTTCAAGAAGAACGGAGCGGGGACCGAGTTTCCCATTCACATCGAAGGAACGCGCGAGGCGCCGAAGTTCGGCATCGATTTCGGGCGCTGATGCCGGGCGAGAAGCGATAGGGATAAGTCACGTAACCTTATAACATGGCTTTACCGGCGGTCGATTAATTCTCGGTTGCTTCAAAATTAATCGACGGAGGATTGAAATGGACATATTGTTCATCATTCTGCTGGGAGCGCTGGCTCTCATTCTTCTTACCATGATTCTGGGAAGCTTTTTCACCGTGAACACGGCGCAGGTGGCCGTGATCACGCGCTTTGGCAAGTTTCTCCGGGTTGCCGATCCGGGATTGAACTGGAAGATGCCGTACTTTGATAGCGTAGCGGGGGTCGTGAGCCTGCGCGTCAACCAGATTTCACTGACCATGGAGACCAAGACCAAGGACAACGTCTTTGTCACCATTCCGATTTCGGTGCAGAATCGCGTGCGCCCGGAAAAGGTCTTTGACGCCTACTACAAGTTGTCCGATCCGACGGCACAGATCAAGAGCTACGTGGAGCAGGTGATTCTGGGTCACGTGCCGGGGATGACGCTGGATGAGGTCTTTGCCTCGCAATCGAGCATCGCCGCGGCGGTCAAAAAGGAGCTGGACGCGGACATGGCCACCTTCGGATTCGAGATTGTGAATGTGCAGGTGACCGATATTATTCCCGATCAGAAGGTAAAGTCGGCAATGAACGACATCAACGCGGCGCAGCGCGAACAGGTGGCAGCCAACGCGCGAGGCGAGGCGGAGAAGATTCTGGTGGTGAAGAAAGCCGAGGCCGAGGCGGAGAGCAAGGCTCTGCAAGGCCAGGGCATCGCCAATCAGAGGAAGGCGATTATCGAGGGCTTGCGCTCCTCCATCGAGCAGTTCCAGCAGGTCGTGGAAGGCACGTCGTCGCGAGAGGTGATGCAACTGGTGCTGGTGACGCAGTACTTCGACACGCTGAAGTCGATTGGCGAGAGCGACAAGACCAACACGCTGTTTTTGGCGCACACGCCGGGCGCGGTGAAGGAGGTCGCCGAGCAGATTATGGAGTCCATGCTGGTGGCGGAGCGGGCACGGAGTTAAGTTCATCCGGATTCCGTTGTTTTGTTCATCTCCATCCTGGCGGTGAGTTAGCCGCCAGGACAGGAGCGTGATCGTACAGGTTTTGCGGTGCATAACCTACGTTCGTCCTCGGAATCAGGCTTCGTGCTGGCACTAATTCAAAACGTTGACAATGAGATTCATTTTGACAGGGATGGGTCGATTGTCCAGTATGGCCGGGCGGAATTGGAATCTACTCACCGCATCGACTAAAGTGCCATTCAAGGCTGGGTTGTCTGATTTGACGACCAGTATGTTCTGAGCCTTTCCCCTCTCGCTGACGTTCAGCTTGAGAACAATCTTTGATGCTTGCGGGGTCACAACGATCCCATTTCCGTTCAGGTCAAAATTGGGAGCGTTAATAATCCTGACCGGCAATAAGCTTGATATGGCAGGATGGCTTTGTGTTGAGACTATTGCGCCGGTTGCGGGCGGGCTTGCAACTGCAGCCGCTGCAAAAATCACGGTGGATAGCAGAGCGCTTGCTTTGAGAATTCGACGCATATTATTTTCCTCCTTGCCCATTTAGACGCATTTACTCCATAATGGTATCGCGTCCCTCGTTCGAGGGAGAGCCTTCAAAAAAGGGTAGCTCCGGTTAAATTGTTGTGAAGCATGGATTTGAAGGGGTTGTGCGGAGTAATAATATGTTGGAGCCGGCGGCAGCAAACAGCCCTCGGCGGGCTCAACCATCTGAGTTCGGGCGCCACCAGGCGCGGATGTCATTTCGGTGCGGATATGAGCTATTGAGACAGTTGATCTGTCTTTGCACAGGGTGTGTGGGCTCCGCCATCGACCGCGGAGTCCGCGGGAGAGTTGACCAGAGAGGAAAGATCTATATTAGGATGACGTTTTGCGGGATGCAGCTTTGAGCAGTTCCTTTTCCGCTCGCGCCCAGTCCTGCTCGGCGTATCCATCCTGGCAACCACGCGCCTCCCAATAACTTTTCGCAAGCCGCTCGATCTCCTCGCGAGAGGGCTTCGCCGGCCTTGCCGCGCGGGCAACTTTCTCTTTCTTTGTTGCGGCCTTGCGTGGCTTAGCGGTTGTCTTCGCCTTCTTCGTTGCATCTGCCATTCGAATTCCCTCCGTTGGAATCGCCGCCAACATATTGGGCATCCCCTTCAGAATATAAAAATTCTTTCTTGAATGCTATCCCAATCCGATCTAGCGTACCTATTCACTTAACACATGCGAACCAAGGGTAGCTGCGAAGCAGATTCTTGCATCCAGTATTCCGCGCATCAAATTACGGATTGCGGACGGGTTACTGGCCTTCTTGCCCGCGCACGGCTCCGCGTGTTTGACTGGAGGCCGGAAGGCGGACCGGCACGATGGCTTACATTCTTGCACTGGACCAGGGAACGACCAGTTCCCGCGCGATTCTTTTTGACCAAACGGGCGCGATTGCCGCCGTGGCGCAGCATGAGTTCGAGCAGTTTTTTCCGCAGGCGGGTTGGGTGGAACATGACCCGATGGAGATTCTGACCAGCCAGATGAGCTGCGCCGTCGAGGCGCTGGGCAAGGTTGGCGTGCGGCCCCGCGACCCCGGGGCCCCCACGGGCAGGTCTTCGTCCGTGGGGTGGAGGGACGTGGCCGCCATCGGCATCACCAACCAGCGCGAGACGGTGATTGTTTGGGAGCGGGCGACGGGCAAGCCGATTCACAAGGCCATTGTCTGGCAGGACCGGCGGACGGCGGCGCGCTGCTCGGAGCTGGAGGCGAGCGGGGTTGGGGAGACAGTCTCCTCGAAGACCGGGCTGGTGCTGGACCCGTATTTTTCCGCGACCAAGGTGGGCTGGATTCTGGACAACGTGCCGGGAGCGCGGGCGCGGGTCGAGCGCGGCGAGCTGGCCTTTGGCACGGTGGATAGTTGGCTGATCTGGCATCTGACCAGTGGTGGACGGCACGTGACGGATGTGACCAACGCTTCGCGGACGCTGCTCTTCAACATTGTGAAGGGCGAGTGGGACGAGGAGTTGCTGCGCATCTTTGGCGTTCCTCGGAGTATGTTGCCGGAGGTGGTGTGGTCGAGCGAGAAGGTTGGCGAGGTGACGACCTCGCTGGGGTTGGGGGGCGTGGCTATTGCGGGGATTGCAGGCGACCAGCAGGCGGCGCTCTTCGGGCAATTGTGCTGGAAAGCGGGCGAGGCCAAGAACACCTACGGGACAGGTTGCTTCCTACTGCAGAACATCGGCACCGGACGCGACGGCAACGGAACGGGCTTCGTGCGCTCCAAGCACCGGCTGATTACCACGCTGGCGGCGAGCGCCGAGAAGCGGCTGGAGTATGCGCTGGGAGGAAGCATCTTTATCGGCGGGGCGGTAGTGCAGTGGCTGCGTGACAATCTGAAGCTGATCGGCTCTTCGGCCGGAGTGGAGGAGTTGGCCGCGAGCGTGCCGGACTCGGGCGGGGTGGTGATGGTGCCGGCGTTTGTGGGGCTGGGCGCGCCGCATTGGGATCCGCATGCCAGTGGATTGTTGATTGGCCTGGGACGCGGCACTACGCCGGGACACATTGCACGAGCGGCGTTAGAAAGCATCGCTTTCCAGGTGGCCGACGTGCTCGAGGCCGTCGAGAGCGAGACGGGCACGCCGCTGGCGGCGCTGCGCGTGGATGGCGGCGCGGCGGTGAACAACCTGCTGATGCAGTTCCAGGCAGACGTGCTGAATGTCCGGGTGGTGCGTCCGCAGGTGACAGAGACCACTGCGCTGGGAGCGGCTTATCTGGCCGGGCTGGCCACGGGATTCTGGGCGGGGCCGGAGGATTTGCGGGCCATGCGTCAGAATGACACGCACTTTGAGCCGAAGATGGCAGCGAATGAGCGAGCCGAACGGCGCGGGCAGTGGTCACGGGCTGTGGAGCGGGCGAAAGGGTGGATAGCCTGATGGTGACTCACCCATCTAAAACTGAGATGTGGATACTCGGCCTTTGGTCTTGACGTGACTGCAAAGCTGGTACATCGGGTACCCCCACCCATACTTTGGGCGCAAAATCCTTGTTTTCTTTAGCTTACAGAGGCAATAATATACTTGACTAATGATAGAATCTTTGCTACGCTGGAGTTGCTATGAAAAACGAAGTCTTAACCCTTGCCGATGCAATCAGATACTTCTCTGATGAGCAGACCTGCATTGATACCGTAGCCGGTCTGCGCTGGCCCAACGGCCCTGAGTGCCCTGCCTGCCTCATGCCGAGGGAGCGCCAGCACTGGCTCAAGACTCAGCGCCGCTGGCAGTGCCGGGAGTGCGGACGCCAGTATTCCGTGAAGCTGAATACCATCTTTGAGGATTCGGCTATCTCACTTACCAAGTGGCTTCCCGCCATGTGGCTACTGGCAAACTGCAAGAACGGCATTAGCTCTTACGAGATTGCACGCTCGGTTGGGGTCACTCAGAAGTCAGCATGGTTCATGCTGCATCGGATTCGTGAGGCCATGAAGAATCGGTCCATTAAGAAGCTCGGACCTTCGGGCAAACCCGTAGAAGTGGACGAAACCTTTGTCGGCGGGAAGTTGAAGAATATGCACTCCAAGAGACGGGCGAAGCTGGACCTGGGGCAGTACGGCAATAACAAAACTGCCGTCATGGGATTGCTTGACCGCTATGCGCGTGAAGTGCGCGTCAAGGTCATTCCAGACGTTAGCCGCGCTACTCTACAGGCCGAGATTCTCAAGCAGGTTGTTCCCGTGGGCACCGTCTACACCGATCAGCACTCAGGGTATGACGGTTTGAAGGCCGCGCATTTCGTTCACAAGACCGTGAATCACCTTGAGGAGTACGTTCGCAAGGACGTTCACACTCAGGGAATCGAGAACTTCTGGTGCCTACTCAAACGCGCCCTTAACGGAACCTATGTAGCCGTGGAGCCTTTCCACCTTGAAGCGTATGCCGATGAACAGGCATTTCGTTACACCCATCGTGCCACTAAAGACAATCCGATGAATGACGCGGATAGATTCGCGCTGGCAGTATCGCAGATTTCAGGCAAGAGATTGACCTATGCAGAACTGACTGGCAAGGTGGGAGAAACGGCGTTCTAAGAAGGCTTGGTTGGGACGGCAGAGACGCGGGAAGCGGATTTAGGCGTTCGCTTCTCCCGCTTGTCCTCTTCGATGCGCCTGTTTAATTCCACTTTGGAGACGCTGAGAACGGAGCCTAGCAGGTTCTCAAAAGCCTTGTATTCGGCGGATTGAGGCTTCGACTTCATGGGTATATCATAGCGCAATCTGAAAAAGGAGGCTCCCAAATGACCGATCAAGAAAAAACGGCGTTCTTTGACCTCAGTTCCGTTCTCGAAAAACAACTGGAAACTGTAATCGCTAATCAGAGTTTGCTGATTGCGATGCACGAAACTCTAAAACGTCTTGTTCCGAAATACGAAACTGAGGTCTTAGCTGCTCTGGCAAACCCGCAGCAATCCAAAAAAGAGCAGCAGGACGCAAATCGGATGTGGGAAGCACATGCAAAGAAGACTCTTCTTGCTCTGCGACATTTTGACTCATGACACCCTCCATAACCCAACCATTTCACGGCGCACGGCTAAAGATCGAACGGGCCAACGAGCACATCAACGATCTTTACCGACAATCGAGAGAGTTCTCCAACACTCGCCCGTACAGTGTCTTGGTCGAGGACGATCCTGAGACTGGAGATAGCGTTCTTAAGATCAGCATGGATCAACCCACGCCCGAAAAAGTCCTGCTTACTGTTGGCGACGCTATCCACAATCTCAGAAGTTCTCTTGATTTCGTTATGAGCGATATTGAGTTCGAGACCACTACAACCCGCGACCCCCACACCAGTTTCCCTATCCGCCAGTGCCGGGATGAACTTGTAAACGCCATCAATGGTGGATTGAAAAAGAAGGGGCAGTGGGTTCCCAAATCCATCCTCGACTTCATCGTGGATGCCGTACAACCGTACAAGGGAGGGCGTGGAGAACCCCTCTGGAGTCTTAATGCACTCGACATTGAAGACAAGCATAGGCTCTTGATTGCGAAGAAAGACATTACGCACATTCGGACTATTCACTGCAAAGACGGCAGAGGCGAAGACTTCACAGTCGTTGAGTGGGCGATCATCTACCCCACATCTACCAAATATCCGTGTATCGGGCACAAGGATGTTCAAGTCACAGATAAGGGAAAGGCGTCCATCGGCATAGTTTTCGGCAATGGTATGCCGTTCTACGGTAAGGCGATTCTGCCAACGCTCCGCGATCTCTCGCATTTCGTCAGTGGCACTATCAATAGTATCGAGAAGATTTTCCTCGCGTCCCGAAAACCCTAGAGGCCGGAACGCCACACTGCTAATGACCGCCCCTTGCGCTGCCCTGTCGTTGTCGAGTTTGGCGTAAGAGGTGGTCATTAGTCAAGTATGTTATTACCCTTACAGACAGGGTTGCGCTGCAAAATATAGAAAACAAAGAAGTTCCCTGCAAAATATTCCTGGTAAAGGAGTTACGGGACGTTTCGGCCTCTTCGGGCCGCTTCCGGGTGCAAGGTGGCGCGGAGAGGACGTGCCGGACGATGATTGAAAGAAGACTTCTGGGATCATTGTGCGACGAAAAAGGGAAATAATCTGCAAAGGATGGCCTTCCAAGCGATGACCTGCAGTGTGCGATCTGAGAGCAAACTGTAGAAAGGGCGGCGGTACGGGGCGAATGATTAATTTCTTACAGGACAACCTGAGGTTTATCATTGCGTTAGGCTCGGGTTGATGGCTTCTATCGTGAGATATGAGATTCCCCATCTCAATAGCGAGATGTGGGATTCTTGGCATACTTGTCAAGAGGAACGCTACCGACGAGAAAGAGGCCTCAATGATAATCTCTCGATTAATCTTGAAAAACTGGCGGAATTTTCGCTCCGTAGATATAAATTTTACGGATCGCGTTTTCGTGATTGGACCGAACGCCTCAGGAAAATCAAACCTCCTAGATATATTTCAGTTTCTTAGGGATATCGCCAAACCCGGCGGTGGGCTTCAGCGCGCCATGTTTCAACGGGGCGGTCTTTCCAAGGTGCGTTGCCTAGCAGCTCGAAAGGAACCAGATGTCGAGATTGAGGTTTTTCTGTCCGAGGATGGCTCGTCGCCGACTTGGCGCTATGGCCTAGGGATTAGGCAACAGGTTCGCGGTTACCGCCGGCCGACCCTTCATTTCGAGAAGATATGGAGTGGAAATAAACTGATTCTGGAACGCCCGGATGCCGCCGATAAATCTGACGATGAACGTTTAACCCAAACACATCTAGAACAGATAAACTCAAATGCCGAATTTCGAGAGATTCCGAGGTTCTTTGAGTCAATCCGCTACCTTCATCTGGTCCCTCAGCTCCTCAGGCACCCAGAAGCTTTTCAGGGGCCAAATATCCCGGATGATCCATACGGGCGAAACTTTCTGGAGATGGTGGTGAAAACGACGGATAAGACGCGGAGGTCGCGCCTAGAGAAGATTGAAGCAGCTCTCAAGGTGGCGGTTCCACAGTTGAAGGATCTGAAGGTCACGAAGGATGAGGCTGGAATTCCTCACCTAGAAGCCACTTATGCCCATTGGCGACCAAACGCAGGGCGGCAGCGTGAAGATCAATTCTCGGACGGAACATTGCGGCTAATAGGTCTTTTTTGGTCTCTTTTGGACGGAGATGCTCCACTCCTTCTCGAAGAACCTGAACTCTCTTTGCATTCTGGAATTGTTGCCAAGTTGCCAGCTCTCTTCTACCGACTTCAGAGGAAGAGACGGCGCCAAATTTTTGTCAGTACACACAGCGGCGATCTCCTATCAGACAAGAGCATAAGCGGTGCAGAAGTCATCGTCCTCAGACCTGACAAGGAGGGTACTGTAGCTGAAGTCGCCACATCAATTGGCCAAGTTCGCGAATTACTAGGCGCAGGATTGAGTATCGCGGATGTCGTACTCCCCCAAACTGCGCCAACTAATCTTAGTCAACTGGATCAATTTGAATGACTCCCATTCCTGTGAACTTCGCAACTGAGGACGAGTTGAGCGAAGTAACATTATTCCGAATACTTGAAGTAGTCGATGGCTATGCCGTCGGTACCCCGTATCGGAGGGGTGGCTTCGGCTATCTACGAAGAACTATTCCAGGATGGAATCGGGCCGCAAGAAGCATACCATTTATTGTTCTTACAGATCTTGATAACTACGAATGCCCTGCGGAATTGATAAATGATTGGCTTCGAGTACCTAAACATCAAAATCTGTTGTTTCGCGTTGCAGTTCGTGAAGTCGAATCCTGGCTTTTGGCAGACGCGGCAAATTTCTCAGAGTTTTTAGGTATAAGGCCTTCCTTGATCCCCGCAGACACGGACTCGCTCCCAGATCCAAAAGCTACACTAGTACAACTCGCTAGAATATCTCGGGCAAGACGAATTCGTGAGAGTATAGTGCCCGCAAGAGGCAGCACAGCGAAACAAGGCCCAGACTACAACGGTTGTCTCTGTGCATTTGTTAGAGAGCGTTGGGATATTAACGCGGCAAAGATAAATTCACCTAGCCTTTCGAGAACAGTTGATCGACTTTCTTCATTTGTTCCTGCATGGTAGCAAATCACAACATATTCTGACGATGAGTCCCAAATTAAATCTGCAAAAGCGAATTTCTACGCCAACTCCACATCGATCTTCTTGTTTTCCGCGTCGAGCTTGGTGATTTTGAAGGTGCGGATTTGGCCTTCGGTCAGGACTTCGGGTTTGGCGGAGGGCGCGGGGGCAGTGCCCTTCCAGCGGCTCTTCAACTGCGAAGAGAGCGAGGAGAGGTCAATCTTGGCTGCGGGCACCTGCGGTGCGGCAGCCGCGCCTGCGGCCACCTGCGGTGGGGCCAGTGCGCCTTCGGCGGCGGAAGTACCTGACTTAATGTGGCAGGCCGCGTTAATGCCGTCGCCCAGCTCGACCTGGACAAGGGAATCAGAGACTTCGACGATACGACCGGAGACGGTGTCGCCGACCTTGTGCTCGGCGATGTATTCGTCGATGTCGCCGGGGACGAGCTGCTTCATGCTGAGCTTGATCTGGCGCTTTTCCGGATCAATGGCCAGGATTTGCGCTTTAACGATTTGACCCTGGCGCAACATTTCGGAGGGGTGGTTGAGGCGGCGCTCGGAGGTGATCTCGCTGATGTGGACCAGGCCATCGACGCCGTCGGCGAGTTGCACGAAGGCTCCGAAGTTCATCAGCTTGGTGACGGGGCCGGTGATCGAGGAGCCGACGGGGAAGGCGCGAGCGACATCGGTCCAGGGATCGGCGAGGGTCTGCTTGAGTCCGAGGGAGATGCGACGCTCTTCCGGTTTTATGCCGAGGATGACGGCATCGACGCGGTCGCCTTGCTTGAGCAGGTCGGAGGGGTGGCGGAGCTTTTTGCCGTAGGACATTTCTGAAATATGAATGAGGCCTTCGACGCCGGGCTCGATCTCGACAAAGGCGCCGAAGTCGGCCAGCCGCGTGACCGTGCCGGTGACGCGCTGGTTGACGGCGAGGCGGGCGGGAGCGGTCAGCCATGGTTCGGGCAGAAGCTGCTTGAGGCCGAGGGAGATTTTCTGGGTTGCGGTGTCGATTTTGAGGATTTTGAGCTGAAGTTCCTGGCCAACGGCGAGCACGTCTTCGGGGCGGGCGACGCGGGAGTGGGAGATGTCGGAGACGTGCAACAGGCCGTCGAGTCCGCCGATGTCGATGAAGGCACCGTAAGGCATGAGGGTGCGGACGGTGCCGGTGACGGTGGCACCCTCCTTCAGCTCCTCGCGGCGAGCTTCGGAGAGGCCTCGCGCCTGCTCTTCGAGAACGACGCGGCGGTCGACGACCACGTCCTCATCCATCACGTCGAGCTTAGTGATGCGGCAGGTAATCTCCGTGCCGACCAGTTTTTCCAGCTCGGCTGCGTCCCTGGTTCCGCTGCGGCTGGCGGGCATGAAGGCGCGTACGCCGACATCGACCGTGACGCCGCCCTTGCGGACCTCGGTGACGGTGCCGACGATGGCCAGCCTCTGCTGGAAGGCGGCTTCGAGGGCAGACCAGTCGCGGGGCTGGGCCACTTTGAAGCGCGAAAGCTCGTAGTAATGCTCGACGTTGCGGCCAGTGACGGAGACGGGGAAGGTGTCGCCGGGCTTGACGCCTTCGGCGTTGTTGGTGAAGGCCGAACGGGGCAGAACGCCCTCGGTTTTGTAGCCGATGTCGAGGAAGACCTGATCGGCGGAGAGGGAGACGACTACGCCTTGAAGCTGGCGCTGGCCGGGCTCGGATTTATGCGAGTGGCTGCGCTCGAAGTCGTTGAGCAGGTCGGCAAATGACTCCTGAAACTCGGAGGGTTCGGCGGCAGACTCAGGCGGAACTTCGGAAGTAGGCAGGGATTCTTCGGGATTTTCGCTGGTCATGATGGTCTACTGATTCATTTTCCCATGATTGGGCGGGATGTGTGCGCGGCCTGTAATTCGATACACTTAAGATGCCATGGAAAAGAGCCCAAAGAACGAAATGACAGGGAATGAGATTCGCGAGGCGTTCCTGCGCTTTTTTGAGTCGAAGGGGCACCGGCGTGTGCACTCTTCCTCGCTGGTGCCAGCCAACGATCCCACGCTGCTGTTTACAAACGCGGGGATGAACCAGTTCAAGGACCTTTTTCTGGGGGCCGAGCGGCGGGAGTACACGCGGGCGACGACCTCGCAGAAGTGTGTGCGCGCTGGCGGCAAGCACAACGACCTGGAGAACGTGGGCTTCACGCGGCGGCATCATACGTTTTTTGAGATGCTGGGGAACTTCAGCTTTGGAGATTACTTCAAGCGGGAGGCGATTGGATTTGCCTGGGAGCTGATTACGGGCAAGCGAGAGAAGGGCTGCTTCGAGATTCCGGTTGGTCGGCTGTACGTGACGATCTTCGAGGGAGCGGACGGGGTTCCGCGCGATGACGAGGCGGAAAAATACTGGATTGAAGCTGGCGTGCCGAAGAATCGCATCCACGCATGCGGGATGAAGGACAACTTCTGGCAGATGGGCGAAACCGGCCCGTGCGGCCCCTGCTCGGAGATTTTTTACGATATGGGGCTGGAGGCGGCAGAGACGCCGGGAGTCGATAAGCCCTTTGGACAGGACGAGGCGCGATACGTGGAGATCTGGAACCTGGTCTTCATGCAGTTTGATTGCATATTAGTCAGAAAATCTTGCGAATATCACGGAGAACTTCCTCTTACAGCAACGAATTGCCCAAAATGTGTGAAAGAGATACAAGAGGGAACTAGAGAAACGAACAAGAGCGGCTTCAAAGCAGATTATCGACGGGATAACCTGCCCAAGCCGTCGATTGATACGGGAGCAGGGCTGGAGCGGTTGGCGGCGGTGCTGCAGGGGAAGGTTTCTAATTTCGAGACGGACCTGTTTGTGCCGTTGATTGAGAAGGCGGCGGAGTTGACGGGTTTGCGAGTTAGCGAGTTGGCGGGTTGGCAAGTTGGCGAGTTGGCGGGTTTGGTGGGGAATGCGAGCCTTCGTATCATCGCCGACCATGCTCGCGCGGCTACGTTTCTGATTAATGATGGAGTGCTGCCGTCGAATGAGGGGCGCGGTTATGTGCTGCGCAAGATTCTTCGCCGCGGGATTCGGCATGGGCGGCTGCTGGGGCAGGAGAAGCCGTTTTTGTTCGAGATGGTTTATGCCGTGCGGGATTTGATGCAGGGGGCTTATCCGGAGCTGGTTGACTCGGCGGCGCGTGTGGCGGATGCCGTCGCCGCTGAGGAACGTCAGTTCGCTAGAGTTATCAGCAGCGGTTCAACCCAGCTGGAGCTGGCTCTTGAGCGTGCAACGACGCCATTCATCGAGGCTTTGCATCGCCTCCTTGTACGCGCATTCGAAAAGCTTGGCGATGATATTCCTGAAGTAATTCGCGATTTGATTGAAAAAAAAGATACGGATCGCATTTTGAGAGAGCTTGATCGAATTCGGGAGACTGGGGTCGAAATCGCACAGCTGGAGGAGGAGATCGCAAGCTTTCAGAAGCAATCGATGCTCAGTGGGGCGGAGGCCTTTCGTCTTTACGAAACCTATGGCTTGCCCAAGGATTTCATTCAGGATGCCGCGCGCGATGCCGATGTGATCTTCGACGAGGCCGGGTTCGAAGCTGCTCGCGCTGAGGAGCAAGCTCGTGCGCGCGCCAGTTGGAAGGGCGGAAGCCAGAAGTCTGCCAGTCCGGCTTATCGCGACCTAGCAAAGACGGAGTTTTTGGGCTACAAGGCGCTCACCGCGAATGACGCTGAAGTTTTGGCGATTGTGAAAGACGGTCTGGGGGTTCCAGCGGCAAAGGCCGGCGAGTTGGTGGAAGTTGTGCTGGATCAGACCAGCTTTTACGGCGATGCGGGCGGACAGGCGGGCGATACGGGCTGGTTTACATCGACGGACGGGAATACGACGGTCGCCGAGATTCAGGGCTGTGTGCTGCCGGTGCAGGGGGTGAGGGCGCACAAGGCTCTGCTCAAGGAGAATCTTGCGGTTGGCGATCATGTGCGGACTGTTGTTGATCAAGAACGGCGCGACGCGATTCGGCGCAACCACACGGGGACGCATCTGCTGCATGCGGCGCTCAGGCAGGTTCTAGGAACACATGTGAAGCAGGCGGGGTCGGCGGTGCATCCGGAGCGGTTTCGTTTCGACTTTTCTCATTTTGCGCCGGTGGCCGATGAGGAGTTGGCCGAGATTGAGACGATTGTGAACTCTCAAGTTCTGGCCGACACCAAGGTCGAGGCCATCGAGGACGTGCCCATCGACGTGGCGGTGAACGAGTACCACGCCATGGCTCTCTTCGGCGAGAAATACGGCGACAAGGTGAGGGTGATCAAGGTCGGCGATTTTTCGACGGAGCTGTGCGGCGGGACGCACACGCGGGCTACGGGCGAGATTGGCCTGGTGAAGATATTGAGAGAGGAGTCGGTTTCGTCGGGGGTGAGAAGGCTGGAGGCGATCTCGGGCTTCGGCGCGCTCGACGCCTTCCGGCAGGACTTCGCCGTGGCGCAGATTGCGGCGCAGATGGTTCCCTCGGTGGAGAATCTTCCGGAAGCTTTCCGCGGAAAGCTGGCCGCGCAGGAGGACGAGCTGAAGCGGCTACGGCGGGAACTGTATGAGGCGCGGATGAAGGGGGCTGCCGGGGCGTTGGACGAGGCGATGGGCAAAGCTCTCGAGGTCAAGGGCGTGAAGCTCGTGACTCTCAGAGCCGATGCGCTGGAGCGCGGGCAGTTGCGGACGCTCGTCGATAATTTGAAGCAGAAGCTGGGCGAAGGAGTGGTGGTTGTGGCTTCCGCGCAACCCGATGAAAAAGTCGCGTTGATCGCCGGGGTGACGGCGGGGCTGACCAAGCGGATTCAGGCGGGCAAGCTTGTTGGAGCCGTCGCCAAACTCGTTGGTGGATCCGGGGGTGGGAAACCCGAGATTGCCGAGGCCGGCGGGAAAGATCAGACGCAGATTGATGTGGCGCTGAAGGCTGTGGCAGGGATTGTCGGGGAGTTACTTACTTAAGGAGCAAAATTATTTACGCCACGCGTAATGCGGGCACGGTTCAAACTCCGGTCCGGAAGCGGCGCAACGTGAGCCCCGTAAGAAGTCCGTCGACTCTTCGCGCAAGATCGATGTCTACTTTAATTCAGGGATTTTCGCCAGGTCGGCCTGGTCCACTGATTTGAGGCGCAAACACTTTACCAGCCACAAGACACGGTCTCGCCGCGCATCCGCGTTCAACGCATGCGACGCATGATAGATCTTCATGCGCTTCGGCTCGCCGAAGATCGCCTCGCAGTGCTGCGCGTAAGATGCTGGGCCGTCCTCTGACGCGAATTGCAGGAACACCGCCGCTGGCGATGAGTGCCTCACGTATTGCTCCGGATCAGCCCACGCGTACTTGGCGAAGTATCCGCGCAGCTCCGCGTCACCCACCTGCTTGCGCATCTCCGCCATGCCTGGAGCGCCAGAGTTAAACACGTAATACGTGTCCCCGCAACTTCCCGCCATCAGCACGAACGTCGAGATCCTCTTCTCCACGCCGCTGAGGATGGCTCCCACTTTGGCATCGAAGCTGTGGCCCACATATGCGATACGTCTCGCATCCACGTCGTTGCGCGCCAGCAGCAGGTCGAGCGCGCGCCGGAAGTCCACCACCTGCTGCTCAGTAACGGCGCTATCCTGTCCGCTGAGAGGGTCTTTATCCTCCACAGCGCCAGGCCGTACCAGCGGTGCATCGATGAGCATGGAGATCGCGCCCGCCCGCGCCAGAAGCTCAGCCTCCGCCAGAAACTCACGACGATTCATCAGCGGTGATCCGGGCTTCATCCAATGTCCGAACATAACCACCGGAAACCTGCCGGTACCAGTCGGGATTATCAGTGTGGCTGGCACCCGGCCCCCACGCGGGCTCGCATAGCTAATCTCGCGGACCATGAATCCCGCGCCCTCACGCGTCGCCGATTCCTGCACATCGAGTGGTGCTGTCCGGTTGTAGTCGAAATGTTGCGCGCCACACACACTAGCGAACGCCCAGAGTACCGCCACGCTTAAACGAAGCATGTTTCCTCTCTTCCCGCAGTCCAGTTCCACTGACCCGTGCCTACTTGCTGTCGTTGCCGATGAGGCGGAAGGTGATGGTGCCCCAGAAGAGGCGAGCGCGCATCTGGACGGGCAGGTGTTGCTCGTCGTCGGTGTACCAGATCCAGATGTTGCCGCGATTCTTGACTACGCCAGCGTCGGCGGTGGGCTGCACGCGCAGGGTTTTGAAAACGCCGAGCGGGGTTCTGATCTCTTCGCGTCCTTCGATCTTCATAGTTACGGGCACGACGCGCATGTTGTCAAAGACCGGGATGACGAAGTTGTGTCCCAGGGCGATGGGCTGCGACGAGGCGTAATAAACACCGGTTAGCAGGTCAGTGAGGCAGGCGGGCGCGGTGGATTCGACGTGCTTGGTTTGCCTGGTGACTAGGTTTTTCTCGTCCAGGATGGCGCGGTTCTGAGCGTAATCGAGGTGGAGGGTGGAGTTGACTTTGCGGCGGCCCTCGATGGTTTGCTTGTTGAAGTCGTAAGTGCAGCCTTTGGCGCGGTCAAAGCTGGACTGGAAGCGGTCGCTGACGTGGAAGAGCAGGTTGATGGCGCCGATGGTGTCGGCACTGGCGGTGAGATTCTCGCGGTCGCCGGCGGACTCGAAGTGAAGGATGGCAATTCCGGCGGGAAAGACGCGCCAATCCACCGAATAGGTGAGGGTCTGCTTGAGCGGAAAGCTGTAGCCGGGTCGCGGCGGCGCGAGCTGGGGCTGCTGGGCCTTAATCGGAAGTGCCGCCACGGCGGCCAGGGCGAACGCGCAAAGAATAGCGGTCAGGGTTGTGTGCGTCTTCACCGGCTAGATGGCTCCTTGCTGAATGGACTGCTCGAGCGCCGAAACTGCCTATTTCGGCAGATTCACAACTGAGGCCACGAGCGGCCGCAGAAGGAGCAGGCTGAGGTAAAGCAGCAGAACCCCTATACCTGCATTGTACTCGCGATGCTGGAGATAGAGCGATAGGGAGAAGCGGCCTGTTCCAGCGCCGGGGACGCTTTCACTGCCGAGGTGACGGGCCGGGGTGAGCCGGGGAATCAGGCGCGGCACCTGTTGACAATAGCCGTCGAATTCGGGGAAAGTTGTGCGCAGAAAGCGCTCCTCGGAGGCAATGACTGGGATGTAGATGGCCGCAAAGCCCAGGGCGAGAAGAAGCGCCACCGGCCAACTAAGCAGCGCCAGGGCAAAGCCGGCGGCGATCAGCATGGAACCCAGGTAGAGCGGGTTGCGGGTGTGGGCATAAGGACCGGTGATGGTTAGTTCCTGATTTTTTTTGACGATACCGGAGGCGTAGGCGCGCAACCAGAGGCCGGGCATAACCAGCGCCATGCTCCAGGCCACGGCAGCCGGATGAGGCGCGTGGCGAAGAAGCTCAAATAGATAAAGCGCCGCCGCGAGAAAGCCCAGTGGGACGCGGATGCGCCTGGCAATGCGCTGCCAGCGGGCGATCCAGTCGGGTTGCGTAGTGGCGGGCGAGGTCATCAGGCGGATTCAGGATAAAGCAAGGCGTCGGCGGCGCGCATGACATCGCTGGGCTGAATGGTGAGCAAACCGGACTCTGGCGCTGTGTGGCGGGTGTGGTCGCGTCGGCTTTCCGGGCTGCGCAGGACGATGAAGCGCGAGCCGTAGGGGCCATTGCGGATGGGGTCTGTGGGGCCGTAGATGCCTACCACTGGGCGGCAGAGCGCGCAGGCGAGGTGGAGCGGGCCGGTGTCTCCGGCGATGACCAAAGCGATGCGGCGAGTGAGGGCGATGAGTTGGGCGAGCGTGCAGGGCAGCGGAGTGGCCAAGCCACTGGTTGCACGGACGATGACCTCCGCCAGCGGATTCTCGCCAGGGCCAATATTGACCAGGACGCGGCAGCCCAGTACGATGAGACTTTGCGCCACGGCGGCATAACGCTCGACGGGCCAGCGTTTGGCGCCCCAGCCGGCGCCGGGATTAATGAGTACGGCAGTCTTGTTGGTGACTGGGGGGATGATTTCATCGGCCCAAGTCTCGGCGACGGGGTCAACGGGGAGCCAGGGCTCGACAGGCGCGAGGTCGTCGCCAGCGATGGCCGAGGCCAACTCCACGTCCTGCTCGATGACGTGAATGCCGTGCGTGGAGACGCGCTCGGAAAAGAGCCTGCGCGCGGCACGCTCACGCGGTTCGGCCTCGCCAATCAGGCGGCTGCAACCGGCGAGGCGAGCTACCACTGCCGAGCGGATGGACCCCTGTAGGTCAATCACGGCGTCGTACTTGCCGGCTCGGAGAGCAGATCGTAAAGCCATGAATTCATTGAAGGTTTGGCGGCTGAAGGGGGCTTTGCGCCACTCTTTTGTGGGGGCAAGATGCAGGTGGTCAACCAGAGGCCGAGCGGGGCTGCGAGCTTTGCTGTGGCCAGCGTGGCCTTCAGCGGCGAGCAGCGGCCGCCAGCGCGGCTCGGCGACCCAATCGATCACCCAATCGGGATGGGCCTCACGCAGTGCCGTCACTGCCGGCAGGGCGTGCAGAATGTCGCCCATGGCGCTGAGCCGGACTACCAGCAAGCGAAAGTGGGAGTGTGTCCGCAAACTTAGATTTTCTCACGGGGCGGTTGTGATGGGCCAGGAGGCCATGCGGTTCACCAGCCAATCGATGGCAGCTGCTTGGTCCTCGATTTCGATGCGAAGGCGAGCAGTCTTGAGCGGCAGGGATTGGGAAAAGGTGGTGGCAAGCATTCCCAGGCGCACCAGGTCTTTTTCAGTGGTGATGATTGCGGTGGCTCCTGCGGCGCGGGCAGCGGCAATGAGGCGTTCGAGGTCGCGGGGGGTGTAACGGTGATGGTCGGGAAAAGCGACACGTGCAGCAAGATGTAGGCCGGCGGCTTCGAGGCCGGCGAAGAACTGCTCCGGGCGTGCAATGCCGCAGAAAGCGTCTACCGGGCCGCTGATGGCGGGGATTTCCATGGTGCGGCACAGACGCCAGATTGGGCCTTGCCAGCCCCAGGCCTGTAATTTGTTTGCCAGCTCCGGCTCGTTGGCTGGAATGGCGATGACACTGGCGCGACGAATGGCACGGAGCGGCTCGCGCAGATTACCGGCGGGGAGAAGCCAGTCCTGCCAGTCGCGGCTGTCGAGGATGAGAATGTCCACGGCGCGGGCCAATTGGCGGTGCTGGAAGCCGTCGTCCAGCAGGTGAACGATAGGAGGCTGGTTCTGTTCGGAGATTTGTTGCGCTTCGGACTCGGCCAGCAGTCCGGCATCATAGCGCTGGGGAGCCACATAGACGGGAAGGCCAGTTTCGCTGGCAATCAGAAGCGGCTCATCACCGAAGATTGCGACGGTACCGTTTGGGTTAACGCGAGCGGCAAGTTTGTTCTGTCGGCCGTAGCCTCGGCTGAGCACATCCACACGCAGGCCGCGTTGTTGGAGCGCCCTGGCAAGCGCGATGGTGAGAGGCGTTTTACCCGAGCCGCCGGTGGAGAGGTTGCCGATGCTGACAACCGGGAAGCAGAGACGGCGGACCGGCTCAAGGCCGGAGCGGAGACGGAGTTCGCGAAAGGCGAGCGCCAGCCGGTAGAACGGAACCAGCAGAATCAGAAGGCGGCGAACTGAAAAGGATTGATTCATAAGAACATTCCCGAACCTTCCTTTGCCGAAAGCAGCTCCTTGATTGCTTCAACGCAGCGGTCTGTTGCGCCCGCCTGTTGCTCAAAAACCTGCCTGGCACAGTTGCCCATGGCTTTGGCGGCTTTGGGGTCTCGAAGCAAACCGATCAGAGTTGCGGCCAACTCATCTTTGGCGGCGATGCGAATGGCTTGATGAGCCAGCAAATCCTCGGTAATGGCGCGGAAGTTGGCAAAGTGGGGGCCTATCACGATGGGAACGCCGAACTGAGCCGGCTCCAGCGGGTTGTGTCCGCCGGCGGGAACCAGGCTGCCGCCCACGAAAGCCAAGAGGGCCAGCGAGTAGACCGAGGCTAGTTCGCCGATGGTGTCGAGCAGGACGATTGTGCCGGGCTTTAGCGGCTTAAGTGAGCCTTCAGGGATGGAGCGCAGGTCCGAGCGCTTGACCCAGGCGAAGCCGGATTTCTCCAGCAGCGCGGCCACTGCGGCGAAACGCTCCGGATGGCGGGGCGCAAGGACCATCGCCAGTTGCGGGTCGGCCTGAAGCAGGCGCGGCCAGGCTTCGAGGAGCGCGGATTCCTCGCCTTCGAGCGTACTGCCGGCCACGATAAGGCGCAGATTGCGGGCTAAAACCTTGAGCAGGCGGGCCGCGCCGGTTTCGCCGGCGGCGCGCACGTCGAATTTTAGATTGCCTGCGACCGTGACGTGCTCCGGCAGGCAGCCGATGGCTTTAAGGCGCTCGGCGTCGGTTTGACTCTGGGCCAGCACACGGCTTAGCGGCTCCAAAAAAGGACGCCACAGCCAGCGCAATCGCCGGTAGCGCGGCCAGGAGCGGTCAGAGATGCGGGCATTGACGACCATCACGGGGATTTTGCGCCGATAACAGCCGTTGAGCAGATTAGGCCAGAACTCGGTTTCGGCCAAAATGAAGAGGCGCGGCTCATGTGCGTTAAGCCAGGCACGAACCGCCCAGGGCAGATCGAGCGGACAATAGAAGACGCGGTTGGCGCCAAAGCGCTCGCGAGCCAGCGTCTGGCCGGTGCGAGTGGTGGTGGAAAGGACGACAAAAGATTCAGGCAGCGCGGCGTCCAGCGTTTTGACCAGGCGGCTGACGGCCAGAACCTCGCCGACGGAGACGGCATGGATCCAGATGAGGGAGCGCTCACGGCCCAATCCGTCAAGCTGCTTGCGGAGCCGGGGTGGAATCACTCCCAGGCGTTCCAGCAGCCCCTGGCGGTACTTTTGCGTGGTGGCCATGCGGAAGAGCCACCAGGGCGCGCCCACGACCAGGACCGCGAGCAAGGCCAGATTGTAGAAAAACAGAGTCATGCGGTTGGGAGTTATCCTATTCCCATCCAATTCTCATCCAATT
>CAWDYE010000001.1:0-153110 GCA_963806565.1 uncultured Acidobacteriaceae bacterium | reverse complement strand
CTCACGCCGCCCACATCGAATGTCGCCTGGCCGACGCCACCGCGCTCACCGAAAACTCTGCCTTCGACCTTGCGCTGGCCGACGTGCCATGCAGCGGCACCGGAACGCTGGGCCGCAACCCGGAGATTCGCCACCGCCTTCGCCCGGAGGACATCGCTCGCCACGCCGAGCGCCAGCGCGCCATTCTCGCTGCCGCACTGCGTGCCGTCCGCCCCGGCGGTCGTGTCGTCTACTCCACCTGCTCGCTGGAGTCGGAAGAAAACGAGCAGGTCGTCGCCGCGGTCTTGGCCGCAACTCCAAACACCCGCCCGGTTTCGCTTGCGCCGCGAATCGACCAGCTACTTCATGAAGGAATTCTCACGCCCAATGGCGCTGACCACCTGCGCGCCTGCCTCACGCCCGATGGCGCGCTCCGCCTGCTCCCCGGCACATTCCGCACCGACGGCTTTTTCATTGCTTTGATCGAGAGAACCGCCTGAAAACCTGCGCGGACTTGCTACTTCGCCACCGTCAGTTGAACCACATCGCCCTGCAACACGCGCGCGCCGGCTGCGGGCTGCTGCGCAATCACCGAGCCCGGTTTCACCGGCATCTCGGGCGCCGCGCTGCCCGTGCCCACCGGCGCCACAGGCACATCCACAAACGTGGGCCGCTCCGACTGGATGCCCACGCGCTTGAGTTCCGCCTGCGCTGTCACCACCGGCAATCCGGTCAGGTCGGGCATCACAAAGCCATCGGGCGCGTTGTCTTCCGGCGCTGCCACCAGCAGATTGATACTGGGTTGCGCAATCCCCCGCGCATGCGCCGGCGGATCCTCGGCCAGCACCGTTCCCTCATCCGCCTTGCCCCAGGGCAGCCGCGCCGTCACGCCCACCTCCAGCCCCAGGCTCCTGAGCCGCAGTGACGCCACCCGCTCATCCAGCCCCACTGTCTCCGGCACATCCACGTTTTGCGGCCCCAGGCTCTCCGCCACCCGCACCCGCCACTCCCGCCTCACCACCGTTCCCGGCACGGGCGACTGCGAAAGAATGTGTCCCGCGGCCACGTCTCCCGAGTAGTAGCGGTTGTCCACGTCCAGGTTCAGATCCAGCCCCGAGGTCTCGCTGCGCGCCTCCGCCTCGGTCATTCCCTTGAGCGCCGGCACCTTCACTTCGACCCCGTGAATGGCGAAGCGCATAGTGATGACAGCTGATAGCAGCGCCACGGCCACCAGCAGCATCACCAGCGATGCCACCTGAAAAAAATTGATGAAGTGCTGTCTACTCATGGCTTGAGCTCTCCGTTGGAATATTCCTGTACGCAATCATTGAGGCATCCTCTTGGGTGCTTCCAGTACTTGTTGAGTGTATACTAAATGTGTATTCTTGAGGGGTAAGGATGCGCCGATAAACAGCCGGGAAGTCATTCGCAGGCTCAAAGACAACGGCTGGTTCGAGGTCGCGCAATCCGGCAGCCATAAGCAATTCAAGCATACCTTCAAGCCGGGACGGGTTACGGTTGTCTACCCCCAAAGAGATGTTCCAATAGGAACGCTCAGGAGCATCGAAAAACAATCTGGTCTCAAGCTCAGGTAAAGGAGCAACCATGGAATACATCGCCTACCTTCACAAAGAAAAGAACTCGGACTACGGCGTCAGCTTCCCCGACTTTCCCGGCTGCATCACCGCCGGTTCCAGTTTAGAGGAAGCGCGTGCCTTGGCTGCCCAGGCTCTGGCTTTTCATGTGGCCGGAATGCGCGAGGACGGCGAGGCAATTCCCAAGCCCTCCACCCTCGATGTCCTGCGCACTGACCCGGCAATGAAGGGAGCGGTCGCCTTCCTGACCGAACTCCGCGAGCCGGAGAGAACCGTCCGCATCAACATCACCGCCCGCCAAAGCCAGATCGCCGAAATCGACCGCCGCGCCCGCTCCAAGGGCCTCACCCGCTCCTCGTACATCGTGCAAAGCGCCCTGCAAAAGAAGGTTGCCTCGCGTTAGCGAAAAGCCATTTAGCAAATCCTTCCCGCTTCACCGCAAATTATCCGTCACCGGCTCGGGATGAATCGTCACCCGATAGACCTCCGGGCACTCCAGCTTGAAGCGATCCTCCAACTCGGTGATCGCCTCGTGAACCCGTTCCATCGTCAGATCGTCGGGCAGCGTGCAGTGGCATGAAACCTGGATGTGATCGGCCGAGCGGCTCACCAGAATCTCATGCACGTCCACAATCTCCGCAATCTGCGCCGCTGCCGCCTGCATCGCTTGCTCGATGCGGCGATCCGCCTCCACCCGCTCTCCCGGCGGCTCAATCGTCGCCGGCTCGCTTTCGATGTGCGTCAGCACCCCGTCAATCTCCGGAACCTCGCGCAAAATCTCCGCTTCCAGCGCGCAGACAAAGTCGTGCGCCTTGAGCAGCGGCAACGCTTCATCCAGCTCCAGATGCTGCTCCACGCGCAGCCGCCCCTGGTGCGATTGCACGCTCAACTCGTGCACGCTCACGTTGTTGCGCGCCGCCACTGCCCGCACCCGGTCGAAGATGCTCTCCGCCCGCGCCTGCCGCGGCACCGTGTGGATCACCACATCGGCCTCCGGCAGCGTGCGATGCACGGCATCCGTGGCTGCCTGCACCAGCTCGCCGGTATGCTCGAAGGTGAAGCGCCGCGGCAAAGCCACCGTCAGATCCGCGAAGTAACCCGCTCCCGCGCGCCGCACCCGCGCCTGCTCCACGCTGAGTACACCCGGCACGCGCGTCACTTCTTCAATCAGCCGCCCGCGCGTCTCGGCGGGAATCTCATCCAGCAGCACGCTCACCGCCTCGCGCCCCAGCCGCAGCGTCAGCCGCAGAATTAGCATCGAAACCACCGCCGCCGCCAGCGGGTCCGCATAGCGCAGCGCGCTTACGCTGAAGTGCATTCCCAGCCAGCTTGCGCCCAGCCCAGCGAGTACTGCCAGTGACGACCAAATGTCGCTCGCAAAGTGAAATGCGTCAGTCGCCAGCGCCGACGAGCCGGTCCGCTCCGCCACCGCGCGCAGCCGCCGCGACCGCCAATAGTCCACCCCAATCGAGATTGCCACCACCGCGACCGGCCAGCCCAAGTTTTGCAATTCCTTCCCATGATGCAGAATCCGCTCTATCGCCTCCCAAATGATCCATCCGCTGGAGACGGCCATCAGGATCACTTCGCCGAAGGACGAAAAGTTCTCAAACTTGCCGTGGCCGTAGGTGTGGTCCTCGTCGGCCGGCTTGTCGCTTACTCGCACGGAAAAGAAGGTCAGCGCCGAGCCCACCATGTCCAGCCCGGAGTGGGCCGCATCCGACAGCACGCCCAACGAGCCCGACAGCAGTCCCGCCCCCAGCTTCAGCAGCGTCATCGCCGCTGCCGCCAGCATGGAGTGCAGCGCCACCCGCCGCTTCTCCGCGGAATACACGGCGACTTTAGAGGCTTCGTAAACCATCGCGTCCTTAGGCTACAGCATTTTCAGTAATTCGGCTGACTCTCACAAATGTCTCGTGTCCTATCCATTTCGCGTTCTGTGCGAAATGGGTGGGAAACCACAAATCTCGACCGGATAATTTCAAAGAAGAATGAATCCCATCCATCACCGCCGCGCCGTGTACAACCCGGCAATCCCAAAGGTATACGGCTGCCACGCGCACTGCTCATAGCCGGACGCGCTCATCAGCGCGAGCATCTCCTCCGGCGCGGGAAAATTGCCTACCGAAGTTGGCAGATAGTTGTACGCCCCGTCCTTGCCGCATACTGCCCGCCCGATGGCCGGCAGCACACGCCGGAAGTAGACCGCGTAGGCCTTGCCAATAAGGCCGCCCGGCTCGCTGAACTCCAGAACCCCCAATTGCCCGCCCGGCTTCAGCACGCGATGAAACTCCCGCAATCCAGCCTCATAGTTAGCCAGATTTCTAAACCCAAACGCCGACACAATCAAATCCAGCGACTCCGAGCGCAACGGCAGGTGCAGCGCGTCGGCTTCCAGCGGCACTGCGTACGGTTCTCCCGCCTTCCGCGAACCCATACCAAACTTCCGCTCTCCGCGGCTTAACATTTCTCGCGCAAAATCCGCCGCCAGCACAGGCCGAGCGCCTCGTGGCCGCCGCTTCAGCAGCGCCATGGTCATATCGCCCGTGCCGCAACAGATGTCCAGAACCGCCGCATCGGGATCAGCCAGAACATCCTGAAACCGCCGCGCCGTCCTCCGCCACCACAGCCGGTCTACATTCGCCGAGAGCACATGATTTAGCAGGTCATACCGCGGCGCAATCGCATCGAACATCTCCTTCACAGCCCGCGCCGCGCTGGCTTCGTCAGTTGCTCCCTGCGGTTTGGCTCCGGTCGTCGTCATTCAGCGTCGCAGCCTTTCGTTTTCATCCTGTCCCTTGCACAAAAGTTGGGTACCCCACCCTCGCCGCGTTCTTGTTTTTGAGGCTAGGGTGGGAAACCAAGAACTCTCAAGGAAGCAGATTCGACTTGCCAAGATTGCATTTGGAACAAAGCGTTTGCAGATTCTCAAGAACAGTTTCGCCCCAATCGCTCCACGGATGAATATGATCTACGTGAAGCTCCACGCCCAGAGTAATCGCCGGGCTGGCACCACACCCACAGCATTTGAAATTGTCCCGTTGGAGCACTTGCCACCTAAGACGGAGAGATGGATTGCGCCCTGTTGCATGCCGTCTGACAATGACTGCGTCAATCTGGGATTCCGTAGATTCAGTAATCAGGCTTTCTGAAGTTTCATCAATTGGATTTTCCGCAATTGTGGTAATCGGTGTTTCAGTAACTTCTTCAGTAGTACTTTCAATAACTTCTGCACCAGTTCCGTTGGCGTAATCGACGAATGCTTTCAGTGCGTTCATCCATGAGCCAAAGCGACGACGATAAGGCCTCTCCGTAGAAATAAACGACGGGGCAGAAGCCAGTTCTCTTGTGCTAGGTTGGCGACCATAATGCTGCCATAGCGTAAGGATATTCTCAAAGAGTTTAACATCAGAAAAAATAGCCTTATTTGAGATAGTGAGGCCAGCTCGAAGGATCGCGTCATTCCATGTTCCAAATCGTCTATGATGAGTAGTGTGGTTGTATTTCCCGTACTGGTCGTATTGATTAATTGTTACATTCTCGGTCGCAAGTAATTCGGCAACACGACGCAGGTCCGCTATCAACTCCTCATCCGAAAGGTGAGTCTTTCCAATCCCATATGGAGCATAAACTTTGAGTCCTGCTCTCAAGATTGCATTATTCCAACTGCGAAACCTCACCGCTTGGGTGAGTTTACTGTATTCCCCGTGCTGATCGTATTGACTTTCTGACACCGTCTCTGACCCAAGCAATTCGGCAACACGGCGCAGGTCTGCTATCAACTCCTCATCCGAAACAGGAGCACCGGAAACGCGAGATAGTTTGAAAATTGGTTCGCTCATCGTACGATTCGATTGAACAGATGTATGTGGTTACACCACACAACATGGTAGCAGTATCCGCCTCCCACCCTAGCCGCAAAAGAACGAAACGCAGATCCTTCAACTCCCTTCGCTTCGCTACGGTCGCTCAGGATGACAGCGGCGAGGGTGTGGCACCCAGATTTGTTTCAGCCGTTATTGGACGGGTTACCCAAATCCGCTAGCTCCGCTTTCCCCCGGCCCGTCCAAGCACATACCTCACCGCCGCCTCCAACTCCGCCGCCGTCACATCCTCCACCACCCCCGCATCGCCAATCCCCAACGGCAGCACAAACCGCCTCACACCTCCTACATTTTTCTTATCGCCGCCAGTAGCCGCCACCACCTTGCTCGCCCGCAGCTTCAACGCCGGCAGTGGTCCATACAAATAAATCAAATTTTCCAGCCGCTCAAATTGCCGGCCTGTAATCGTTCCCCGCTCCCGCGCAACGTAGAGCGCGGCCACCATCCCCCAGCCCACTGCCTCGCCGTGCAACAGCGTCTTATAGCCGGTGGCCAGTTCCAGCGCGTGTCCCACCGTGTGGCCAAAATTCAGAATCATGCGCAGCCCGCTCTCGCGCTCGTCCTGGTTCACCACCCCGGTCTTCATGCGAATCGACGCGGCAATCACCTTTTCCAGCGCCTTGGGATCGCGCCCCAGCACCTCCTGAGAGTGCTCTTCCATGAAGCGCGCCAGCGTCCGGTCGCGGATGATCCCCGCCTTCACGCTCTCCATCAGCCCGGCACGCAGCTCGCGGTCGGGCAGCGTCACCAGCACGCCGATGTCCGCAAAGACCGCCAGCGGCTGATGAAAGCTGCCCACTAGGTTCTTGCCCTCCGGCAGATTCACGCCCGTCTTGCCGCCCACGGACGAATCCACCTGCGCCAAAAATGTCGTCGGGACCTGCACATAGGGAATCCCGCGCATGAAGATCGAGGCCACAAAGCCGCCGACGTCTCCCACAATCCCGCCGCCAAAGGCAATCAGCAGGCTGCCACGATCTCCGCCCGCCCGCGCCATCTGCCGCAGCAGGCCTTCTACGCTGGCTATAGTTTTGTGCTTCTCGCCGGGAGGCAGGAACATCACAATCGGCGCGTCCTTGAAGGACTTCTGTATGGCCTGCCCCCACAGCCCCCAGACCGGCGCTGAAGTCAGCACAAAAACCCGTCGCGGCAGCTTGCCGCAGACCCTCTCGATGCGCGGCGCCAGCGACCTGATCAGCCCGCTGCCCGCCACCACGTCGTACTTCGCTGTTGCTGTCTTGACTCGTATCGTCTGCACAGTACTTTAATCCTATAGCCTCGAGAGCGAGGAAAGGGACCGTCCGTATCTCATCCCAGCCAAAACAAAGGAATGAGTCCCATCGCTGCCAGCCCCGCCAGCATGGCCAGGCTTGGTACGCCGGTCTTGCGGTCAGCCAGGCTGTACGAGTAAATCCCTTTCACGAAGTTGTTGCTGGAGGCGGCGATGGCCACCGCGGCCGCCGCAACCTTCACCGGCGTGAGCGTGCCTGCCGCCTGCGTCAGGCCCATGATGAACGGGTCCACGTCGCTGACTCCCATCAGAACAGCCAAAGTGTTCACGCCTGTCTTGCCCAGATACGTGACGGCTAACTGGGTGGCCACCAACATTCCCAGAAAGAGCGCGGCAAAGAGAAACGCCGTCAGCAACTCCAGCGGATTCTTGGCTTCGAACTCCCGCTGCACCTCCTGCATGTTCTTATCCGCCCGGCGCGTCCAGAGCCAGCCAATCCCCACCGCCAATCCCGCCAGTACAAGAAAGGGCACGTAGAGCATGAGCATCATTTGCCGGTTGAAGAACGCCAGAAGAATGACCAGGCGCAGGTACATCACGCCGCTTGCGATCAGGATGCCGCCGGCAAACAGATGCGGCCTCTGTTCGCGCTTTGCCCTGCGCGCTAATACGACGGTCGTGGCCGTGGAGGAATATCCGCCGCCCAGCAGCGCCGCCAGCACTACTCCGCCCTGTCCTTTGGTCAGTTTTTGCAAGACATAACTGACGTAGGAGATGGTGCTGATCGCCACCACCACGAGCCATGTCTTGAATGGGTTGATGTGGAACTGGCTGTACTCCTGATTGGGCAGGATGGGAAGAATCACTCCGCTCAAAAACAGAAACTTGGCGAAGGTGAAAATCTCATTGGGAGCGATGCGCGTGGCAAGTTTTTCAAGCACAGCCTTCAGATCGAGCAGCAGCAGGCTGGCAACACCCAGTGTAGTGGCAATCCACAGATGCCCATAACAGACCAGCGCCCCCACCAGAAACGTCGCCAGACCGGACATCTCCGTGGTCACCCCGGCTGCCTCGGCGGTGGAAATCTTGTGCCAGTAAGAAACCAGCAGAAACCCTGCGACTACCAGAAAGCCGATAGCCAGAGGCAGTATCTGCGGGCCTGAAATAAGAGCGGCGGAGTAGCCGATGAGGCCGATTAGCGGGAAGGTGCGCACCCCTCCGAAAGAGTAAGTCCCTCCCGTCGACTTGCGCTCTTCCCGCTCCAGGCCAATCAGGAACGACAAGAACAGGACCAGAACAATTTGCACGGCTTCTGGCGGTAGCCACTTGTAAATTTCCATGCGCGTCGAGTCTCCAAATACTCTCTTTCCCGCAGGATTCCGGCGGGTAGCTGGACTTGGTGCGACCGGCAAGCTGACAGCCGTCCATCCGCCAGCCTGAGAATGATCTGCTTGTCAGCTTACACTTTGTCACAGCTGAATGTGCTGCGTTTTGCTTCCCAAACAAGGAAGCCGCTTTGCCTGTCCCCGTTGCGTCCACCCCAGAAGTCCACGCCTGCCGGCTCGACCGGCACGTAAAAGACTCCCGCAAATGCAAAGCGGCGGAGCCGTCAAGCTCCGCCGCTTTTCTGCAATTCGCCGCCTGATTCCGCGGCTACAGGTTACCTGATGTGTCCGCCGCCAGAGGGGTGTCCGCCACCAGAGGGGTGTCCGCCACCAGAGGGGTGTCCGCCGCCAGAGGGATGTCCGCCGCCAGAGGGATGTCCGCCACCAGAGGGATGTCCGCCACCAGAGGGATGTCCGCCGCCAGAGGGATGTCCGCCACCAGAGGGGTGTCCGCCAGGATGGCCGCCGGGGTGCCCACCAGGATGGCCTGCGGGATGTCCTCCAGGATGTCCACCAGGGTGCCCGCCGTGGCCACGATCATCGTAGCCGTGAGCATAATGGCCATGATCGGCCTCATAGCCGCCGCGGCCGTGGTAGCGGCCTCTGCCATCGTCATGGAAACGATGCCCGCCCCAGCCGTGGGCGTATCCCCAGCCGGCCCAGGGACCCACGCCCAGGAAGATGCCGTTGTAGAAGTACGCCGGCCCGTAAAAGCCCTCGGGCGCGCAGCCGTATGGCGGAGTTTCATAGTAGCCCCATGGGCATACGGGTGGTCCGCCGATTTCGACGGCAATTTGCGCGCGAGCCACTGGCACCAGGGCCAGGCCCGCAAGCAGTGCTGTTGAACTGAGTAGAACTTTGAATCCGCGCATATGTGACCCCTCCTGAGGTGTCTGCGGTTGTCTGTTAACGTGCGGTAACTTGCTGCCATCAACAACTGCCCGGCAACAACAGCCACCGTTAGGATGATGAATTCGTTCCTGAATCAACCTCACAACGTAGGGATTTTCAGCCGCCCCCATCAACGGATTTGACTCTAGCAGCTGGGACCGATTCTGTGCAATATGAGACACTTTGTGCACGAGCTGCCCGGTCCCCGCTTCTGAATGATAATACACGGGATGATCGCAAGAGTTGCGGGAAGCCGTTGAAATTCCTTACCCTTACCTCTCAGTGATAGCCTTAACCCTGATGAAAGCATCGTCGCAGGTTGATTTTCTGGTGATGGGAGCGGGCGTGGCCGGGTTGCGCGCGGCCGTCGAGTTGGCCCGCCACGGCGAGATCCTGGTGGTCACCAAGGAGTCTGTCGCCGAGTCCAACACCCACTATGCCCAGGGCGGAATCGCCGTGGCCATGGAGGGCGATGCGGACGTTGCTCTGCACCTCGAAGACACCGTCAACGCCGGCGATGGGCTGGTCTATCGCCCCGCGGCCCAGGCGCTGGTGACCGAGGGGCCGGTCCGCGTGGCCGAGCTGATTGAATGGGGCGCAAATTTTGATTCCGAAGCCGGCGTGCTGCTGCGCACCCGCGAGGGCGCCCACTCCCTGGCCCGTATCCTACACGCCAACGGTGACGCCACCGGCGCCGAAATCAGCCGCTCCCTGGCCGCCTTTGCCCGCGTCCACAAGCGCATCCGCTTTGCCGAGTGGACCACGGTCACCAACCTCATCGTCGCCGATGGCCGCGTCATCGGAGCCGACCTGCTCAGTTGCGACCGCCGTCCGCGGCTCCAGCAGCGCATCAGCGCTCGCGCCGTGCTCATCGCCGCCGGCGGTGCGGGCCAGGTTTACTCCGATACCACCAACCCCGCCGTGGCTACCGGCGACGGCATTGCTTTGGCCGCGTGGGCCGGGGCCCCCACAGACAGGTCTTCGTCCGTGGGGTGGCAAGCAGGCGCCGCGCTGGCCGACATGGAGTTCTATCAGTTTCATCCCACCGCTCTCTCGCTTCCCGGCGCGCCGCGCTTCCTGCTGTCAGAGGCTCTGCGCGGCGAGGGAGCAATCCTGCTCAACGATCGCGGCGAACGCTTCATGCAGCGTTATCATCCGCTGCTCGAGCTCGCTCCCCGCGACGTGGTGGCCCGCGCCATCGCGCGCGAGGGCATGGGCGCAACCGCCGCTGAATCTCGTGTCGTCCATCTTGATATGCGCGCCGTCAAAAACATCGACCTGCGCCACCGCTTTCCCGGCATCAGCGCCGTCCTCGAGCGCTATTCGCTCGATCTTGGCCGCGACCTCATTCCCGTTCGCCCCGCCGCCCACTACCTCATGGGCGGCATCCGCACCGATCTCCACGGCCGAACCACTCTCGCCGGCCTCTACGCCGCTGGAGAGGCCGCCTGCAACGGCGTCCACGGCGCCAATCGCCTGGCTTCCAACTCGCTGCTCGAAGGCCTCGTCTTTGGAGCCCGCGCCGCACAATCCATGCTCGACGACGGTATGGTCCTGCATAAAGCTCCCGCGCTGGAAAAAGAATCCGCGCCCTTGACCCCTGCCGAGCAGGAGCATCTGGAAAAGATCATCACCGGCCTGCAAGCCTCCATGTGGGCTTACGCCGGGCTGCTACGCGAGGACTCCACACTGCGCCAGGGCCTTGCCGCTCAAAAAGCCTGCGCCGAATCTCTCGCCGAGTTGACTGCGCAAAACAAGGGAAGCCGCCGCCTCACCGAAGCCCTGGCCATGAGCCGCGTGGCCCATGCCATCCTGCTCTCCGCCCTGGCACGCACCGAGAGCCGCGGCGCGCACTTCCGCAATGACTTCCCCCATCGAGACGACCGCAACTTCCTCAAGCACTCGCTCTTCACCGGTCAGGAATCCGTCGTCTTCGAAACTTGGTCATGAAATCAGGACATCGAGACAAAAAACTGCGGAAGAGAAATCTCTTCCGCAAGTTGCAATGCTTTTCAATCGGGTCTGTTGCTGGAGTTCAGTTGGGCCGATTGCCCGATGTGGAGCGGCGGTGAAAGCGTTCATCCACTGGCTGGCGACCCTTAAAGCCGGAGTCGACCGGGTGCCAGTGCTCGATGGCCGGCTCGCCCATCCGCCAGCAGAGCAGCACGACCTGATCTTCAATGCGGCAGGGAAAATCCAGCAGCCCGGCATCCAGGTCCTTCACCTGCACGCCAATGGCGTCGATCTCGGCGATGCTCTCGCGCACCTGCTGCACTTGCCCCTCCAACTCCGCGCGCAGCTTGGCCACCTTTTCCGTGTCCACTCTCATTCCGCCGGAAAGGTAAATGCTCCGCGCCAGCTCTGCAAGGCCGGACTCCGCCTGCTGAGCCAGCCGCTTGCCCTCGATGGCGCGCTTCAACAGCGACTCCAGCACCGGCAGCAGAGATTGCGCTTCTTCGAGAGTGAAGGTCTTCATAATTGTGCCCTGCCTCTAGGATACTCCAGAAGCAGGGCTCATGTAATGGTTTCAATGGGCCACACGTCGGGATGGATTTTATTTTTTGGCGGTGGGATCGGCTTTGGGCAGCGTCACCGTGCCAGAGACTTTGATGGCGCTCGCGTCGTCCTTGACGGGGCTTGCGTCCTTCTTGGTAATCATGATACTGCCCTCCGTCACGCCGCCTTCGAGCGGCACGCACGAGGTTCCAAGGCCGGTATCTTCCAGCTGATGATCATGGAGGTAAACCTCCGTCGAGGACGTGATCCGGTAAACCACATCGTCGCTCGGGACGGGCCAGCCGGAGGACGGTGGGCAGCTCTCAATAGGTTGATTCCCCGGTGCTGCCGCTGTCGCGAACTTCGCGCTGGCGAAGGTAGTAAAGTCGCCCGCCAGCGCGTTGACGGTTCCCAGGATATTACTCCAGGTCTGATCGTTGACCTGTACATTCCCTTCGCTCAGGGTTCCATCCGTGTTCAGCTTTGTATCAACCGACGCGTTACCGATCCAAGGCGTTCGGGTGTTCATGTAGTAGACGTGTTCATAGTCCACCTCCGCGACAATGTTTGCCGAATTGCTGACACGCAGAATGTCGCCCGTCCCTTCCGCCGCCACTAGGGATTCGCACTCGATGGACTGCTTTGGCATCACATCGCACGGGTGTTTGGCTCGCTCAGCAGCCTCGGCCACGGCTTTCCATTGGTTGGCGACATTATTAACTGTCTGGCAGAGCTTGGCAGAATCGCTGGCCTTGGGCGCGGCAGCAAGCAGATTCAGATTCTCAATCAATGTCTCCACTTCGGAATTCTGTGGAAATGAGCGTGAGTAAGTGATGCTGCGCGTTGAGGCGAGCTTGCCGCCCTTCAGAATATCCAGCTGAAGAGTATGCCTCGGCTCGGCCCATACGGTTTCACGCTTGCACATTCCGCGTTTTACATAGAAGGGGATTCCGGGAAGGCTCGCAGGTGTGGAAGTAAGGGTTGGCGGCGCGGTTGAAGCGCTGATGTTGACCGTGGGGTGGCCACAACCCGCTGTGAAGAGGCCAAAGCATGCTGTCAGAATGACAGCCATATGGGCATTGCGAATCGATAGAGCAATCATTGGGGGAGTCTCCTTGCTAGAGCAATCGCGACAAGCGATTGTCCTCCTCCCGGATCATATTCCGCAGATTCTACCGTTCCTCATACAAACGCACTCCGCGGGCAGCAGAAAAACTTTGGGGGATGACTTCGCGGTCCGATTGCCTATAAGGGCAGACTAACCCGATTTTGACGGCCATGGCAAGTAAATTATTATCCCACTTCCAGCATCCGGTCCAGCGCAACTTTTGCCCATTTCTTGACGCTCGGCTTCACCTGGATGCGATTGACCACGCGGCCCTCGGCCAGATTTTCCAGAACCCAGGCCAGGTGCTGCGGGCTGATGCGATACATCGTGGTGCACAGGCAGCCGGTATCGTCCAGGGTGATAACCTTCTTGCCCTGCTCCGCGAATCTGCGCGCCATGCGGTTGACTAAATGAATCTCCGTCCCCACGGCAAACATCTGCCCCGCGGGCGCCTGCTCCACCAGCGCAATCAGCCGCTCGGTCGAACCCATGGCGTCAGCCTTCTGGCAAACCTCGAAGCGGCACTCGGGATGCACAATCACCTTGATGCCGGGATATTTTGCGCGCACATCATCCACGTGGCTGGGCAAAAAACGCTGATGCACGGCACAATGGCCCTTCCACAGCAGCACGCGGCTGGCCGCCAGCTTTTCTTTTGTCTGTCCGCCCTGAATCACCCACGGATCCCAAACCGCCATCTCCTCCAGCGGAATGCCCATCGCAAATCCCGTATTGCGTCCCAGGTGCTGGTCGGGCAAAAACAGAATCCGCTTGCCGCGCTTGAAGGCCCACTCAAATGCGGCGCGGGTGCTGGACGAGGTGCAGACCAGCCCGCCTCTCTCGCCGCAGAATGCCTTGATCGCGGCAGTCGAGTTGATATACGTCAGCGGCATAATCTCGCCGGCCAGGCCAAGCCGCTCCAACGCCTCCCAGCAGGCCTCGACCTGCGAGATTTCTGCCATATCGGCCATTGAGCAGCCCGCGTTCAAGTCGGGCAAAATCACCTGTTGCCCCTCGCGGCTCAGTACGTCGGCGCTCTCCGCCATAAAATGCACGCCGCAAAAAACAATGTATTTCGCTTGCGCGTCGGCAGCGATGCGGGAGAGTTTGTAGCTGTCGCCCGTGGCGTCTGCAAAGCGGATCACCTCGTCGCGCTGGTAGTGGTGGCCAAGAATCAGAGTCGTCGTGCCCAGCCGCGCGCGCGCCTCCGCAATGCGGCCGTCCATGGTGTGGTCAGGGAGCGCCAGGTAGTTTTCCAGGCTACAGGCATTGCCGGCCTCCGGCGAGGCCGCCGTCAAATCGTCAAGAACCAGGTTCACCGTATTCCGCCTTCAGTCCACTCGCCCCTTACGGAGCAGCGGACGGGGATGTTGAAAGCAATTCACGGCTTGCAGTGGATGCACTGGCTTTGCGGAACCTGCCGGCGTTTGTGCCGGCCGCTTCTTCAAGTGCCCCCATCCACGGGGTTGTTGCAAGCCTTTAATAATTAGACGCGGCACCCAGCCGAAGGATTCCGAAGTGACATCCATCCCGGCAAAGGCCGCCTCCACTTACCTATTATTAGTGTAACAAAAACGTGAATAGAAAATCTAAATCGTTGAAATGCAAAGAGTAAGCTCACCACATGCCGTCCGCCACTCGGCCCCTGATCGGCATGACCTGAACGCGCTTCCCGGTTTTTCTTCCGCATTTCAGGACAAACTTACGCCACTTTAACTGCCCGTACAGGCGATGGCTGCTTGAAGACTATAGTCGTGAAGAACTCGATCATCAATCCGAAGAGTCCATTGACAAAGAAATTGACCAGCGGCAGTATCCCCATCCCCGAATTCATAAAAAGAAAATAGGAGAAGATTGATCCAACCGCCAGCCCCATGACAATGCCGTTCCAGGCCCAGTGCAGCTTCAGCACTGACGCGCCAATCGCAAAGCCCATCACTGCCCTGTTCAGTAAAACCCAAACTAAAGCGACAACCGAGAACTTCATAATGCCGCCATAAAATCCCCCGGTTGCGCAAAGCACGCCCGCAACCAGGCCAAAGAGTGTCGCAATCGCAATCCGCTTCATTGGTTCTCCATCCCAAGCGGAGCAGATTTCCGCTCTCGCTCCGTTGATAGGTACGGCGCAACTTAATCTTTAGTTTCGCAATTTTTTAAGCACCCTGCAAGCGCCTGCTCCGGATTCGCGGTTGAAGCCGCTGCCTCCATTTGTTAGCCCTATGCGCGGGCAGGTATTATGAACCTTCATGGGGATACCGCCAACAATTCAGGTTGCCAGCCTGGGATTCGAAAACTCGCTCATCCTCATGGTGCTGGCGCTAGTGGTCTTCGGGCCCCGCCGGCTGCCGGAGATCGGCCGCAGAATCGGCAAAATCATGTATGAGATCCGCAAGGCCTCCAATGACTTCAAGTTCCAGATGGAAGAGGAGTTGCGCAACGCCGAGGAGGCCGAACGCCGCAAGAAGGAAGCCGAGCAACTGAGCGCGCTGCCCTCCTCCGAACAGTCTGCCGCGGCTTCCCTCATTCCGCAAGCAGCCTCTGCGACGCCCACGGAAAGTCCCTACCCCAATGGAGCTGTTTATCCCGCCGCGGCCGCTTCAGAAGAGCCTTATCCGCGCATTCATCCGCCCTCCACCGGAGAGCCGGTTCCGGCGGCCAAGCCTGGCAAGCGGGCAGCGCGAACCAAGTCTCCGGTGGCAAAGAAATCCGCACACGCAGCCAATAGCAAACCGGCCGCAACTAAGGCGCCAGCCCGGGCGAAAAAGGCTCGCAAGACGCCGGGGAGGCGCTCATGATTGATCCCGCCGACGCCATCGGCAAAGCGCGAGAGGCTGTCACCGAGCGCGCCGAACTGCCCGGCATGAGCCTGATGGAGCATTTGGACGAGCTGCGCAAGCGCATCATTCGTTCGTTCATCTTTCTGATTCTGGGCTCAGGCGTAGCCTGGGGCTTTCGTCATATATTTGTCGGCTATATTAAGGCACCGTTGAGCAGCATAGGCAAGGCTTTAGTCTTCCCGCATCCCATGGACCCGTTGAACTTTAATTTGCAAGTCTCGCTGGTGGCCGGAGCGATTCTGGCCTCGCCCTTCATCCTCTATCAGGTGTGGCTCTTCATTGCGCCGGGGCTTTATCAGAAAGAGAAGCGGCTCGTGGTTCCCTTCATGGCCGCCACCGTCGGATTGTTTCTGGCCGGCGCAGCCTTCGGCTACTACTGGGTCCTGCCCGGCGCGTTGAAAATCTTGATTATAGATTTCGGCCACGATTTTACGCCCATGATCACGATCGATGATTATACGGGCTTCTTTCTTTCCATCATCCTCGGCCTGGGCATCAGCTTTGAGCTGCCGGTGCTGATCTTTTTTCTCGCGCTCTTCGGCATCGTCACCCCACGCTTTTTGTGGCGCAACATTCGCTACGCCATTCTCGCCGTCTTCCTGGTGGCCGCCATCATCTGTCCCAGTCCCGACCCCTGGACCATGTGCATCTACGCCATCCCCATGTTGGCCCTCTATCTGTTAGGTATCGGTGTTGCATGGTGGGTCCATCCCGCGCGCCGCAAAGCCAAAGAAGCCAAGGAGGCCGCAAAGTGAGTCATCGTTTTCAAATGGCATGGATTGATAGCTGCGGAATAACTCATTGCGAGCTGCAAGAATTGTCAGGGCACGACTTCACAGCTTGCGGAAATATTTATTTGGAGTTGCGAGAAGCGTCAGGGCACGACTTTAGTCGTGCCGTAAATGCAATATAAATTCACCGGGCTTTAGCCCCTGAGGTTTGCTTTTCATGCGCATTTTCCTGAATTCGACCGTTTGGAAATGTTGGACGACGGCTATGCTCCTTCTCGTTCCCCTCGCCGCTCCCGCACAGCCTCACTTCAACGGCGACAAAGCCCTCGAATACGCCCGCCAGTTTGTGGCCATCGGTCCGCGCTGGCCCACCAGCCCCGGCCACCTCAAGGCCGAAGCCTACCTGCGCGCCCACTTCAAGCACGATCAGCTCGAAGAAGACGTCTTCACCGCCAACACGCCCATCGGCCCGGTCCCCATGCGCAACTTCATCGTGCGCTTCCCCGGCAAAAAGGATGGCATCATCGTCCTCGCCACCCACTACGAAACCAACTACTGGCTCCGCAGCATCAACTACGTCGGCGCCAACGACGGAGGTTCCACCACCGGCCTGCTGCTGGCCATCGCCGACCAGTTGCGCGCCGATACCGCTCACGGCAAAAAGCTCGAGGGCTACTCGGTCTGGCTGCTCTTCGACGATGGCGAAGAGGCCATCCAGAGTTGGACAGACTCCGATTCGACATACGGCACCAAGCACCTGGCCGCCAAGTGGGCGCGCGACGGAACTCTGCCCAAAATCAAAGCCTTCATCCTGGCCGACATGATCGGCGACAAGGATCTCGACATTCAACACGACACCAACTCCACTGACTGGTTGGTTGCCCTGGTGCGGCAGGCGGTGAAGAAGTTCGGTTATGAGAAATACTTTTTCAAGCAAGATGAGCCGATCAGCGACGACCACTTGCCCTTTGTCCAGCGCGGCGTCCCCTCCATCGACATCATCGACCTCGACTACGGCCCCAATAACAGCTACCACCACACCGCCCAGGACACCATGGACAAAATCAGCGCCCACAGCCTCACCATCGACGGCGACGTTATTATGGAAACTATCCGCCTGATCAATTTACGATAAGCTGCTTTTCGGAGCATTCATCGATGATTGCGGGAGCATCATGGACATGGTGGCTAGGATTTCATGCAGTAGTGGTGGCGCTGCTCGTCGCTGATGCGCTGCTGACCGGCCGCCAAACTGAATCGCGCCGCACCCAATCCCTCGCCTGGCTCTGGACAGCTCTTCTGGTCGCCGCCGCAACCGCCTTCGCTGCCTGGATCGCCATCGCCAAGGGCCATCAGCCGGCCCTCGAATTCGTCGCCGGCTACGCCATTGAAGCCTCGCTCAGCGTCGACAATCTCTTTGTCTTCCTGATCCTCTTTCAGGGCTTTCGCATCTCGCCGCGCCGCCAGCACACCGCCCTTCTCTGGGGCGTCGCCGGAGCCGTCGTTCTGCGCGCGCTCTTCATCGCCGCCGGCATCACCCTGCTCAAGCGCTTCGAGTGGATTACCTGGATCTTCGGCCTGATTCTGCTTTATGCGGCATGGAGACTGCTGCGCGGCGGCGCGGCTAACGCGGCCATCCCCGCAGCGCCCGCGGCCCTTCGAGGATTATTTCGTAAATTGCAACCTGCCAAGCGCCTGCGGCCAGGAATCAGCTCCCTGCTCCCCGTCATTCTCGCCGTCGAGCTCACCGACCTGCTTTTTGCCTTCGATTCCATTCCCGCGGTGCTCGCAGTCAGCCACAATCCCTTCGTGGTTTACACCTCGAACATCGCCGCCATTCTCGGCCTGCGCTCACTTTACTTTGCCCTGGCCGCGCTGCTCCACCGCCTCCGCTATCTCCACTACGGCCTGGCTGCCTTGCTCACCTTTGTGGCTCTCAAGATGCTCGCCTCCCGCTGGATTGAAGTGCCCATCACGCTTTCATTAGCGGTCATCGGAGCGATCCTGGCCGTCTGCGCAGTGATTTCCTGGCTTGCCGGCAACAGGCCCTCAACAAATTCCTGATTTCTGATTATGGTTTCTTTTGCAACGCGTCAGCCGGAACCAGCGCCGTCGCATCCTCGCCGTCCAGCGTCACTACGCCATTTTCAAATGTTTGCAGCGAGTCATCGTCGGCGGCTATGGTCATCCAGCAAACAACGCCCTTCTTGAGAACGCTGCAAACCGTCTCCATGGTCCTCTTGGTCTCCGGGTGGCCGACCAGCGAGCCGGAGGCGCGTTCAATCCACATACTGTGCGTGCCCAGCGTGTAAGTGTTGGTGACTGGATTATCGATCTGAATGTTCTTCGTCAGGCTCTCGGTGACGTTGGAGGCGACTGACGGGATATCCGCGGAGGTGTACGGGTGCCCAACGCAGTCAAACGATAGCCCCGCGACCGCAATGGCGGAAATCGGATTACCGTGGTGGGCCATCAGCGGAAGTTGCAGACAAGCAGCCATCTTTGCGGCCTCGTTGCCGTACTCCCTGGCTGCCTGCTGCAGCGCCGCCGGCAGCATCGGCGTGGTGTCCATAACCTCCCAATCCGGCGGGAGGCTGTAACTGAAGCCGAGATCGCCCGCGTGCGCCTGCGCGGCTGGAGAAGACGGCGGCGGAATTGGAGTGGAAGCAGCGTCCGGAGGAGGCGGCGGTGGAATGGGAGCCATGGCGGGAGTGGTGGGCGCTTGCGCCGCTAGCGGCACGGCGCAAAGTACAAGAAGCGCGGCAAACAGACGGGGTTTCATTTGGCTGCCATCATACATCACAATCATAAATGTAGCTACACTGCCCGGTTCGGCAATCCTACTTCAGCAGCACCCCCATCACCGCAGCCACAATCCCCACAACCGAAAATACCATCCCCACAAACCAGTACATCCGTTTGTGGGTCAGCAGCGTGATCGAGGTAATCACCAGACCGATCTCCAGCAGCGCCTCGCCCAGATCGTAGTGGTCGGCGCGAGCCTCGGCCATCTCCACCCTGGCCTCCAGCGCCTCGGCCTGCTCCTGCTCTTCTTTCAGGTTATCGGCCCACTTAGCCTGGTGGTCCGCATAGCCTTTGGCAATCTTTTTTGCGGCCTCTTTGTCGGCGATAGTCAACACACTCAGCAGATCGGAGGTCAGGGCCGTGTCGTTCGCGCGGATCTTGTGTGCCTGGTAATAGTTCCACTGATCCGTGGCCTTGTCCTGCGTAATGATCGCCTCGGTGTGCGTGCGATGCCCCAGCACCGTGACCACCGCCACCAGCACCGCCAAAATCGTCATAGTCAGCGCCACCGGCAGCATCATCCGATCGTGTTCGGCGTGTTCCGCGTGCTCCTGCAACTCCTGCACTTCATTCGCTTCCATCCGTGATCTCCTCTTTCTGAATATTGTTGGGAATTATTTCCGTTTCCACCTTACCCCATCCTTCGAATCCTCAATCACCACGCCCTTTTCCGCCAGTTCCTTGCGAATCGCGTCAGCCCGCGCAAAGTTCCTCTGCTTCCTGGCCAGCTCGCGTTCCGCCACCAGCGCCTCAATCGCCGCATCCGTCAGCCCTTGCCGCGCCACAAGCTCCGGAGCGGCCTCGCTCATCCGGCCTTCCTGCTCCGCCCACTTGAGAGCCCGTCGCGTGGCCTCCGTGTCGCCGTCCTCCAGCACATCGAAGACTGCGTCAAAATCCTTCAGCACCGCCAGAATCGCATCCCGATCGCCGGCCTTCAGCTCCCCCTGGTCGATCGCCGTATTCGCCGCCCTTAGCAACTCGAAGATTGGCGCCCGCGCCTCCGCGGTATTCAAATCGTTGGCCAGCACAGCCAAATACTTCGCTCGCGCATCCTTGGCAGCCGCTTGCAATGTCGCACTTTCACCTTCTGCGAGGCCGCCCTCCATGAGCCTCTGCCGAAACGTCCGCAGCCGCTCTACCGCGCTGGTCGCCTCCGCCAGCCCTTCAAATGTAAAGTTGAACTGATGCCGGTAAGGCACCGAGATCAGCGCCAGCCGTATCGCCGACGCCTTGTATCCCTTCAGAAGCAGATCGCGCAGCGTATAAAAATTCCCTTCGCTCTTGGACATTTTCCTGCCGTCCACCAGCAGAAACCGCACGTGCATCCAGATTCGCGCGAACTGCTTGTGCGTCACGCTCTCGCACTGCGCAATCTCGTTCTCGTGGTGCGGAAAAATCAAATCCTCGCCGCCCGCGTGCAAATCGAAGCTCTCGCCCAGGTACTCCATGGCCATTGCCGAGCACTCCAGGTGCCATCCCGGCCGCCCCCGCCCAATCGCCGTCTCCCACGAAGCCTCGCCCGGTTTCGCCGCCTTCCACAGAGCAAAGTCCCGCGCCGAGTCCTTCTCATACTCGTCCACGTCCACCCGCGCCCCGTCTTCCATCCCGGACAGGTCCTTCTTGCTTAATTTTCCATACTCCGGAAAGGCCGCCAGCCTGAAGTACCAGCTCCCATCCTCCGCCTGATAAGCTGCGCCCGCCGCCGCCAGCTTCTGCACCAGCTCCACCATCCGCGGAATGTGCTCCGTGGCCCGCGCGATGATCTCCGGCTTCTCGACGCGCAGCGCTTCCATATCCTCAAAAAACGCCCGTTCATACCGCTCCGAATATTCGCCGATGGAGATCCCCGCCGCCGCCGCGCTGTTCAGAATCCGGTCGTCCACGTCGGTTATGTTCATCACGTGGCGAAGCTTCATCCCCGTCAACTTCAAAAACCGCCGCAGCACGTCCAACTGCAAAAATGTTCTGAAGTTGCCGATGTGCCCGTAGTCGTAGACCGTCGGCCCGCAGGCGTACATCCGCAGCGTCTCGCCATCCGCGGGCGTTACCGCGTCCATCTCTCCCGTCAGCGTATTGAAGAGCCGCAGCGTCATCGCTCGAACTTCTTGCCCATTCGCACTGAAAAATCAGTTGAAATTTGCTGGTTTTCGGTCTTTTTGATTGTACCAGCGCGCGATTCGTGGCTCTTGTGCCTAGATATAGGGCAATTGCATGAGTCTCTTAGGAAGAATACTCGCTCTCTGCTGAGGAATTCTTGCTTCCGCTCCCGTAGGGAGCAGATGAAAATAGCCCAGGACAAGCGCAGCGCAGTCCTGGGAAAGCGATCCAACCAGAATTTCTTGCCCCGTAGGGGCGGAACGAAACACGATCATGCCCGCATCAACGTTCATATGATTGCCCTTCAATTGCTCTGGGATTAACCCAACATAATGGCGATATATGGTAAGATAAATGGTATGACCATCCAGGCGACAGCTCGCAAAATGAAACGCAGCTTCACACTCTCTCCGGAATCGGTATCCTTTGTCAGCGAAACCCGCAAGAGGCGCCGTGCCGGTTCCGACTCCGAAGCCCTCGACCTGCTCCTGCGCGAGTCCATGCTCGAAGCCAAACGCCGCCAGTTCGACGCGGCCACCAAGGCCTACTACGACACGGCCTCCGACGAAGAGCTGGCCGAGCAGCGCGAATGGGCGGAAAGGTCCGGGCCAAATATGCTGGTTGATATGGACTCAGCCGAGGCCCAGCCGTGACCCCGCCGCCCGTGCCTTCCCCGCTTCGCGGTGAGATTTGGTGGACGCACTTCGCCACCGACGAGCCGGGCAAGAACCGTCCCGCCGTCATCGTCTCCACAAACGCGCGCAACTCGCATCCCCGCGCGGAGACCGTGCTGGCCATTCCGCTTTCGACCTCCGTGACCAAGCTCGGCCCCTGGCACCTGCTCTTGAGAGCCGGAGAAACCGGCCTCAGCGAAGACAGCGTAGCCTGGGCGGAGAACATCGGCGCAATCAAGAAGGATCAACTGAAAGAGCCGGTCCAGGGCCATCGCCCCCTCACCAACACTCAGATTTGCCGCCTCGCCACCCTCGTCCGCCTAGCCATGGGATGTGTCGAGTAAGAAGTCAGCGAAAATCAGAGATTGGGAAATTGTGAAGCGCCAGCGTCAATGTAAATTGGCCTCTGCTTCTGCAAGAAAGACAATCGCTGAGGCCGTCATATGGATCATATACGCGACTAAATAGTTCGGAACTGTTGTTGGTGCTACCCCTTGACCGTGGGCGCTTATCTTATTTCGTCCAGTTGGAATGCTTGACTCTAAGAGGCTTCTAAGGGAGGTGAATTCGCTCTGCCAATATAGAGGCACCAAATTATTGTCCATGCAAATCTGGATTAGCTCTTTTGCTGTTGCGTTTGCCTTGTAGATCCAACCCTGTCTGTCACAAATTGATTTCATCAAGCTTTCGAAGGCTTTGAGACATTCGTTGAGGGCTTCTTTTGAATTCCCTGAGCGGTAATGCTCGTGTGCCTTGAGGAATTCTTGCTGGGCTCCGGCGTAGTGCTTTTGATTGAGGAGTCTCAGTGCGGGCTTAACAACTTCTGCATGAATCAGCTCTGAATCTATCCGAATGATTTCGTCATTTGCAAATTGATAGCCTATACCGTGTTCTTGGAATCTTGCGTTTAACTCTTCGATTGCATCATCAGCCGCCTCTGATGGATTAAAACGCCCCATATATTCATATTTTCTCGTATAATGGTTGATTGCACGAAAAGTAATTTCGATTGCATCGAGGGCCTGTTCTACATCCAGTGTTATAAGAAAGAAATTGATGAGTTCTTCATCATAGTTTCGATAAGCGCTGGCTTGCGTCCCAGGCAGTTTGAATTCCCCGTATTCTCGACAAAGAACCTCAACGATTGCTTCGTACATCTTTGCGATCTGATCGTTGTGCCTTTCAGGTTTGCCAAGTGTTTCGAGCCACATGTGCACGATTTGATTTCGCAATTTTCTGGGCAAGTCGTCATAAACATATACGTCAGGGACTTCACCCCGAAGTTTCTTTTGGCGCTTGGAATATAAGTCGAAAATGGTCATCTAATCTCCCTGATTCGCGCATGAAAATGGTTGCAAGTCTTTGCTATTAATTATCGAATGAATTCCTTGAAAATGTTCGGGAAAATTAAATAAAGTTCACCGCCCCAGCGCCAGCGACGGATCAGCAGACAGCGACCCATTCGCAAACTCCCCAGCCTGAAACCGTCCCCATGCCGCTGCGGCAATCATCGCCGCGTTGTCCGTCGACATCGCCAGCGTCGGAAAATCCACCCGCACTCCTCGCCGCGCGCCCTCGGCGCTGAAGCGCTCGCGCAATTCGCGGTTGGCTGCCACTCCTCCGGTGACCAAAATCCGCCGCGCCCCCAGCGATTCCGCCGCCGCAAAGCTCTTCTTCATCAGGTCGCCCACCACCGCACACTGAAAGCTGGCCACCAAATCCAGCACCTTCTGCGGACACAGCGCCAGCGCCTCTTCCTTGCTTTGCGGCGGGCGTGCCTCGGCTCCCGGCGCAAAGAGCCGCGCCGCCCGCGCCCGCGCCTCCTCCCGCAGCACATACAGTTCCACGTACCGCAGCACCGCCGTCTTGATCCCCGAAAACGAAAACATAAATCGCGGGTCCAGCCCGGCAATCGGAGCGGTCTTGGCCGCCTTGGTGCGCGCAACCTTCCCCGCCAAATGCGCTTTCGTCTTGATCTGCGCAAACGCAAACGGCACTGCCTTCGGATTCCCGAATCGCGCCAGCGCATCGATCCATGGCCCTCCCGGATAGCCGAAGCCCAGCAGCTTGGCCACTTTGTCGAAGGCTTCGCCGGCCGCGTCATCCACCGTACGCCCCATCAGCCGGTAACTCCACGCCCCCTTCTCCTGCCGCGCTCGATAAAGGTGCGTGTGCCCACCAGAAACCACCAGCGCTAGCGCCTCCTCATCATCAAATAAACTCCGCCCGTCCGGCAAGGACTGCATCAGCACCGCGTGAATATGCCCTTCCAGATGGTTGACGGCAATCAGCGGCAGCCCCTGCGCCGCGGCCAGCGCCTTGGCATACACAATCCCCACCAGCAGCGCCCCCGCCAATCCCGGCCCGGCTGTCACCGCGATGGCATCCAAATCCGCCAGCGCAACCCCCGCCTCCGTCAACGCCGCCCTCACCACCGGCACAATCGCCCGCAGATGCTCCCGGCTGGCCAGTTCCGGCACCACCCCGCCGTAGCGCGCGTGCGTCTTAATCTGCGACGCCACCACCGACGACAGCGTTCGCGCCCCCCGCTCCACGACAGCCGCAGCCGTCTCGTCGCACGAGGTTTCAATGCCCAGGATGAGGCCGCGTCCGCTCATCTCTTTAGTCTATCGGGTAAACGAGCGACAATGGATGCAGCAGCCATGCTCGCCGCCACCCCCCAATTCGATGCGGCTCTCCGGATCATCGCCGCCCTGCGCGCCGCCGGCCACCAAGCCTATCTCGCCGGCGGCTGCGTCCGCGACCTGCTTCTCGGCCGCGATCCCGCGGACTACGACGTAGCCACCTCTGCCACGCCCGGCATCGTCCTCAACCTCTTCCCGCGCACCTTCGCCGTCGGCGCCCACTTCGGCGTCGTGCTGGTCGCATCATGCGATGAGTCAGACATCACAGTAGCAGAGTTGGCCCCTTCGCTAGTGGACGAAGGCCGCCCGCCTGGACGGCCAGTCCCCGCACCGCGCGAGGACGGAAATCTGGCAGGAAATTTTGTGCGAGCGAGTAGCGAGCGGCTGGCCCCACCGCAGGTGGTGACGGAGGTCGCCACCTTCCGTTCCGATGGAGCCTACTCCGATGGCCGTCATCCCGACGCTGTCCGCTACACCACCAGCGCCGAAGACGATGTCCGCCGCCGCGATTTCACCATCAACGGCCTGCTCCTCGATCCCTCGCTGCTGCCAGATTCTTTTACTAGCCCGACCCAAAAAACCTTCGCCGTCCGCGCAGGACTCCGCTCCGCCGTCATCGACCACGTCAACGGCCTCGCCGACCTCGACGCCGGCATCATCCGCGCCATTGGCCAGCCCGAGCAGCGCTTTGAAGAGGACCATCTGCGTATGTTGCGCGCCGTCCGCTTCGCCGCCCGCTTCGGCTTCCAGATCGAACCCGTCACAGCCGCCGCCATCCGCCGCCTCGCCTCCAAAATCCACGCCGTCAGCCGAGAGCGCGTCCGCGACGAGCTGACCAAAATGCTCACCGAGGGACGAGCCCACCGGGCTTTCGAACTGCTCGACGAAACCGGCCTCCTCGCCGAACTCCTTCCTGAAATCGCGCGCATGAAGGGCGTCGAGCAACCGCCGCAATTTCATCCCGAGGGCGACGTCTGGACGCACACTCTGCTGCTGCTCGCGCAACTTCCGCCCGCCTGCCCGCTCCCTCTCGCCTGGGGCGCGCTGCTGCACGATGTCGGCAAGCCTCCCACCTTCGTGCGCGCCGACCGTATCCGTTTCAACGGCCACGTGGAGATCGGCGTAGCCATCGCCGCGGAGATCTGCCGCCGCTTCCGCTTCTCCAACGACGAAACCCATCAAGTTCTTTCCCTCGTCGAGAACCACATGCGCTTTGCCGACGCCCGGCACATGAAGGTCTCCACCCTCAAGCGCTTCTTTCGCCTGGAAAACTTTCCCCAGCACCTCAAGCTGCATCGCATGGATTGCCTGGCCGGCAGCGGCAACCTTGACCACTGGAACTTCGTCCGCGAGCGCTATGAATCCATGCCCGAACAAGCCGTGCGCCCGCAGCCGCTGCTCACCGGCCGCGAGTTGATCGCCGCCGGTTACACTCCCGGCGCCGCCTTCAAGGAGATGCTCCACGCCGTCGAAGACGCGCAACTCGAAGGCGCCATCGCCACGCCCGCCGAAGCTCTCGGCCTCCTCCGCAACCGTTTCCCGCTGCCTTGACCGTCTGCGGTCTTCAAGCTCAGGAAGATTTAAGAGCCGTGTCCTTGCGTATCTGCACGACCTCATCCAGAATGTGATGCGCGAGGCTGGACTTTGATTGTGCCGGGAAGACGGCTTCACGTGTCGCGGTGATGAAGGTAGCGGCGTTGCGTTCCGAGTCGAAGCCCAGGCCGGGTTGGGAGACATCGTTGGCGACGATGGCGTCCGCGCCTTTGCGTCCCAGCTTCTCGCGTGCATTGCGGATAAGTTCTGGTGTGTCGATGGCGGTCTCGGCGGCAAAGGCAATCAGCAAGGTGCCGGGATTGCGGCGGGCCGCGACGCTCTGCACAATATCTTCCGTGGGCTCGAGCGTGAGCGTGAGCGGCCCGCTGCGCTTCAGCTTCTGCGCGGCGGCTGCCGCGGGGCGGAAGTCGGAGACGGCGGCGGCTTTAATTACCAAAGTGGCTTGCGGCAGATGGGCCAGTACGGTGGCGTGCATCTGACTCGCGGTGGTGACGTCGATGCGTTCGCAGCCGGCGGGTGTAGCCAGCGCGGTGGGCGCGCTGATGAGGATGACCTTTGCGCCGCGCGACCTGGCGGCTTCGGCCAGTGCGTAGCCCATGCGGCCGCTGGAGCGGTTGCCGATAAAGCGCACCGGATCGATGGGCTCGCGCGTGCCGCCGGCGGTGATCAACACAGTTTCGCCGGCGAGATCGTTCTCATCAACGCGCTGAATCCGCGCGAGAACGGCGTCTACGATCTCGTCGATCTCGGCGAGCCGTCCGCTGCCGGTCATGCCGCAGGCCAGGTAGCCGCTGCCGGGCGCGATGATTTCTACGCCTCTCTGGCGCAGCGTGGCGAGGTTGGCTTGCGTGGCGGCGTGATTCCACATGTTCACGTTCATCGCCGGAGCAACGATGACCGGCGCGGTGGTGGCCAGGTAGAGGGTCGAGAGAAAATCGTCGGCCAGGCCGTGCGCGAATTTGGCCAGCGTGTGCGCTGTGGCCGGAGCCACTAGCAGCAGGTTGGTGGATTCGGCTTCGGAGATGTGCTCGATGGAGCCGCCTTCATACGCATCCGTCTGCCACATCGACGTGATGACCTTGTGGCCGGTGAGCGCGGCGAAGGTAAGCGGGCGGACAAACTCATCGGCGGCGCGGGTAATCACCACATGCACGTCGAGCGAGTGCTGCTGCAAGGCGCGAACCAGTTCGGCGGCTTTGTAGGCCGCGATTCCGCCGGTGACTCCGAGCGTGACTTTGAAGGGAAGCGGATTAGGCATGGACTGCTCCTATGAGGTGGTTGTCAATCAGGCGCGTTTCGCCGAAATGCACGGCCACGGCGATAAGCGCGCCATCTGTGGCCTCCGCCAGCGGCAGCAGCGTGTCGGCATCAACCACGGCGGCGTATTCCACATCGACTACGGGTTCGGATGCCAGTATCCGCAGCATGGTTGTAATCAACGCTTGCGCGTTGCGCTCGCCTCGCGCATGGAGATCGGCGGCGGCATCGAGCGAGCGGTGCAGAATGGTGGCGCGGATGCGCTGCTCCGCCGTCAAGTATCGATTGCGCGAGCTGAGGGCCAGTCCGTCAGGCTCGCGCACGATGGGACAGGCGACAATTTCCACGGAAAAATTCAGATCGCGCACCATGGCGCGCAAAACCGCCAACTGCGCGGCATCCTTTTGTCCGAAGTAGGCGCGGTCTGGTGCGACGATGTGGAAGAGCTTGGCAACGATGGTGGCGACTCCGCGAAAGTGGCCGGGGCGAAATGCTCCGTCCAGCCGCTCGCTGATACCGCCGACTTCTATATAGGTAGTTGCGCCGTTCGGCGTCAGCGTCTCCGCGGAGGGTGCGAAGAGAATGTCTACCCCGGCGCCAGTGAGCGCGGCGCAGTCGGCTTCAAACGTCCGCGGGTAGCGGTTGAAGTCTTCGCTGGGACCGAACTGCAGAGGATTGACGAAGATGGAGGCAACTACGCGCGCGCAATCGCGTCTCGCCGCGTTGATGAGCGAGAGATGGCCGGCGTGCAATGCGCCCATGGTGGGCACAAGGGCGAGTGTGCCGTCGCGCCGGAGTTCGCGGGCGGCGGTTTGCATCTCGGCAATTGCGGTGATGATGCGCATCGGCTAATTACTGCTTTCTCTTCGATTGGTCGGCGGTAATTTTATCGCCGGCTGCGTTGCCGCGACTGGCTCGCGTCGAGTTCCGCGCCGGCTTCGCGGGGAAGGTGGTAGCTCTCGGCATCAGCCGGGAAAGCTCTGCCTTGAACGTCGCTCGCATAATGTTGTATGGCTTCGGCAAAGAGCGCGGACGCATCGGCATAGCGGCGCACAAACTTGGCCGGAGTTGCGCCGGTGAGGTTGACAAGATCGTGGAAAACAAGAATCTGCCCGTCGCACTCCGGTCCCGCGCCGATTCCGATGGTGGGAATGGCGAGCGCGGCAGTGATCTGGCCGCTCACTTCGCGGGGAACGCACTCCAGCACGATGGCGATAGCGCCAGCCTGCTCCAAGGCCTGCGCATCGGCTATCAGGCCGTCGATCTCGGCGGCGGTTTTACCCTGTACGCGATAGCCTATGCGATGCACCGATTGCGGCGTGAGGCCGATGTGGCCGACCACGGCAATCTCCGCCTGGATGAGCGCGGAGACCAGAGCAGCGCGGTTGCGCCCGCCTTCAATCTTCACCGCTTCCGCGCCGGCCTCCTTGATGAAGCGCGTCGCGTTGCCGATGGCCTGCTCCGTGGAGGCGTGGTAGGAGCCAAAGGGCATATCCGCCACCAGCAATGCGCGGCGCACACCGCGGCGAACGGCGCGCGTGGGTTGCAGCATCTCCTCCATGGTGACGGGCAGTGTGCTCTCATAGCCCAGCACCGCCATGCCCAGCGAGTCGCCCACCAGCACCACGTCGATCCCCGCCTGGTCGACGAGCCGCGCTGTGGGATAGTCGTAAGCGGTGAGCGCCGTGATCGGCTGGTGGGCTTGTTTTCTGTCGAGAAGGGTTTGCGCGGTGACCTTCGGCGCAAGTGCAGATTCTTCCCGGGCGGGAAGCTGGATAAGACTCATGACAATTCTCCAGTGCAGCTCCGCAAGCCGCGCGGATGCTACCTGATAAGTACATCTTCAGTATACGTCTTCCCGTCCCTTTCACGAAGGCTCTTAACCGGCATGTCCGTCTTGGGCCGCCTACAACTTCTTGCTTGTTACGCTGCCTCCAGCTCAGAGACCGGTCATCTTCTCCAATGCCTCCGGGTAGCGGGCGCCTTGCACCTCGATCTTCGCCGCGGCGCCTTCGATCTCCCGCAGGTCGTCGGCTGTGAGTTCGATGGCGGCGGCGCCGATGTTCTCTTCCAGGCGATGTAGCTTCGTTGTCCCCGGAATCGGCACAATCCACGGCTTCTGGGCCAGCAGCCAGGCCAGCGCGATCTGGGCGGGCGTCGCTTTCTTCTGCGCTGCGATCCGGCCCAGCAGATCAACAAGGGCCTGATTGACCTTCATAGCCTCCGGCGTGAAGCGGGGGATGGAGCTGCGAATGTCGCCCTTTTCGAAGGTCCTGCTCTCGTCCATCTTGCCCGTCAGGAAGCCCTTGCCGAGCGGACTGTAAGGCACAAAGCCAATTCCAAGTTCCTCCAGCGTTGGTAACACCTCCGCCTCGGGCCGCCGCCACCACAGTGAATACTCGCTTTGTAGCGCTGTGACCGGTTGCACGGCGTGCGCGCGGCGTATGGTTTTGACGCCGGCTTCCGATAGGCCGAAGTGCTTCACCTTGCCCTGCTGGATCAGATCCTTCACCGCTCCGGCTACATCTTCGATGGGTACGTTGGGATCGACGCGGTGCTGATAGAACAGGTCAATGGCGTCGACGCGCAGCCGCTTCAGCGAGGCCTCGGCGACCATACGGATGCGCTGCGGGCTGCTGTCCGTGCCCTTCGGGCCGCGGCTTCCATCGGGATTGATATCGAAGCCGAATTTGGTGGCGATGGCGACCTTTCCGCGGAAGGGCTCGAGAGCTTCGCCCACCAGTTCTTCGTTGTTGAAGGGGCCGTAGATTTCGGCTGTGTCAAAGAACGTAACGCCGCGCTCGACGGCCGCGCGAATCAGCGCGATCGAATCCTTCTTCTCCGGAAACGGAGCATAGGAAAATGTCATTCCCATGCAGCCCAGTCCGATGGCCGATACTTCCAAATTGCTTTTCCCCAATTTGCGCTTTTGCATTGTTTCTCCTTCGAGTCGTTCTATGCAGCCCATTTCTTGTTGAAAGCTGGCTTACCAGCGTAGATGGCATTTACGGCGTTCGGTCAAATAAGCACTTACAGTCCGGTCATCTTCAATACAGCTTCCGGCAGGCGGGCTCCTTCGAGTTTCAGTTTGGAAGTAGTTTCGTCGATCTGCTTGAGGTCGCCCTCGGACAGTTCCACATTTATCGCGCCAAGGTTTTCCTCCAGCCGATGCAGTTTGGTGGTTCCTGGAATCGGCGCGATCCATGGCTTCTGGGCGAGCAGCCAAGCGAGTGCGACTTGCGCCGGCGTCGCCCCTTTGCCTTCCGCGACATTCTTGACCAAATCGACCAGAACCATATTGGCCTTGCGCGCCTCGGGCGAAAAGCGAGGCACAATGTTCCGGAAGTCGGTGGAATCGAACTTTGTATTCTCATTGATCTTGCCCGTGAGGAACCCAGCGCCAAGCGGGCTGAACGGCACAAAACCGATGCCGAGCTCCTCCAGCGTCGGCAGAAGCTCGGCCTCCGGACCACGCCAGAACAGCGAGTACTCGCTCTGCACCGCGGTGACTGGTTGAACCGTGTGCGCCCGGCGAATCGTCTGAACTCCGGCCTCCGACAAGCCGAAGTGCTTGACCTTGCCCTCGGCGATCAACTTCTTGACCGCTCCTGCCACGTCCTCGATCGGCACGTTGGGATCGACGCGGTGTTGATAGAAGAGATCGATGGTGTCGGTCCGCAACCGCTTCAGAGCGTCTTCTGCCACACGCCTGATATGCGCGGGCTTGCTGTTGGTTCCACCGGTGCGCTTGCCCGTCTCAAGATCGATGTCGAAGCCGAACTTGGTGGCAATCGTCACCTTGTCGCGGATCGGCTGGAGCGCTTCGCCCACCAGCTCTTCATTCACGAACGGCCCATAGGCTTCGGCCGTATCGAAATGGGTCACGCCAAGGTCAAAGGCGTTACGGATCAGCTTGATCATCTCGCCCTTTTCGGCAGCCGGGCCATAGGCCGAACTCATGCCCATGCAGCCCAGGCCGATGGCCGATACTTCCAGATTGCTTTTCCCCAATTTGCGTTTCTGCATTGTTTCTCCTACGGTCAGTGATGAACCAAACATTTCGTGTCGAATCGCAGCACATGATTCTGCGGTTACTCGGATTTGAGAGAAGCCATGTCGATGGAGAAGCGATACTTCACATCGGACTTCAGCATCCGCTCATAAGCTTCGTTGACCTTTTGGATGGGAATGACCTCGACGTCGGAGGTGATATTGTGCTTGCCGCAGAAGTCGAGCATCTCCTGAGTCTCCGCGATGCCGCCGATGAGCGAGCCGGAGAGGCTGCGGCGACCGAAAATCAGGCTGAATGCATTCACGGCGTGCGGCTTCTGCGGCGCTCCGATAACGGTGAGGTTGCCATCTATGCGCAGCAGATTGATGTACGCGTTGATATCGTGCTCGGCGGCCACGGCGTCGAGAATGAAGTCGAAGCTGCCGGCGTGTTTGCTCATCTCATCGGCATTGCGCGAGAGGACGACCTCATCCGCGCCCAGGCGGAGGGCGTCCTCTTTCTTGCTGGGCGAAGTGGTAAAGACAACCACGTGCGCGCCAAACGCATGAGCGAGCTTCACGCCCATGTGGCCCAATCCGCCCAGGCCAACCACGCCCACCTTCTTGCCCTTGGTCACGCCCCAGTGGCGCAGCGGCGAATACGTCGTGATGCCGGCGCAAAGCAGCGGCGCGGTCCCGGCAAGATCGAGCTTCGGCGGAACTTTCAGCACGAAGTGATCTTTGACGACAATGCTGTCGGAGTAGCCGCCGTAGGTAACCCCTCCCAGATGCTTGTCCGGCGAGTTGTAGGTAAAAATTCCTTTCGGGCAAAACTGTTCCAGGTTGGCTTTGCACGCCGGGCAGTCTCCATCGGAGTCCACCAGGCAGCCCACCGCGCCCAGGTCGCCCGGCTTGAACTTCGTGACCGCGGAGCCAACCTTGGTCACGCGACCCACAATCTCATGGCCCGGAACGCAGGGGTAGGTGGTGGCCATCGTGGCGCTCCACTCGTTGCGTACCGTGTGAAGATCGGAGTGGCACATGCCGCAATACAAAATTTCAATCTGCACGTCGGTGTCGGTCGGATAACGGCGCGCAATCTTTGTGGAAGCAAGCCGCGATGTTGCGCTGGCGGCGGAATACGCTTTGGCGTTGTACATGGGAATACCTCCTGGGTATTTTGACCAACCTTTGAGATGCAAGGCAAATTGCCTTGATTCACTCTTTCTCTCAGTCCAAAGAATAGGCCAGGACGTTCTTTCAACGGTATCCCGATCCTTCCTTTTGATTGCCTATTTCTGTCGCATCGTGATATTTTTGTGCATCGAAGGCCGGTTCGGCGGTACGCTGAATAGGAAGGAGAGATGGAGAATGAAAAGGCCGGAAAAGAATAGCGCCATCGTAGGCGCGGCGGAGGAATTCGAGAAGTTGCGGGCCGAAGTGGCGCGCAAAATCGCCGCCCACATCCGGGTCGAGGGCCCAAGCGACACCGATCTGCCCGGCCTGCGCCTCTCCCGCAGAACCGCGCCTTCAGAGTGTTTATGCACCACCTACGAGCCCGAGCTGGTGGTCTTTGCGCAGGGAGAAAAGCGCATCCGCGTCGGCGGCATGACCCACCTCTGTGACGGCTCCTCCTTTCTGCTCACCTCGGTTGATCTGCCGGTGGAGAGCCAGATCATCAAGGCCTCCAAAAACGAACCGTACCTGGCCCTGGTCCTCAAGCTGGAGATGCCTGTGGTGCGCGAGATTCTCAGCCAGGATGAGTTCCTTACGCCGGAGATTTCTTCCGGAGTGCGCGGAATGGCGGTGGGCAAGTCCACAGTCGAGTTGCTTGGGGCTTGCTCCCGGCTGCTCGATCTGCTGGACACGCCCAGCGATATTCCATTTCTCGGCCATCTGATGCAGCGCGAGATTCTCTACCGGCTGCTGCGCTCGCCGCAGGGCAAGCATCTGCGCGCCATCGCCACGCTGGGCGAACAGAGTAACCGCACGGCCAAAGCCGTCGCCTGGTTGAGAGAAAACTACGCCAAGCCCCTTCGCGTCGAGGAACTCGCCTCGGTCGCGTGGATGGGCGTCTCCACGCTGCATCATCACTTCCGCTCCCTGACCGCGATGAGCCCTCTTCAATATCAGAAGAGGTTGCGCCTGCACGCAGCGCGTGTTTCCATGCTCACCAGCGGCCTCGATGCCGCCAGCGCCGCCTTCGAGGTCGGCTACGAAAGCCCCAGCCAGTTCAGCCGGGAGTATAGCCGCTTCTTCGGCCAGCCGCCCATGCGCGACATCAAAGCGCGACGGTTTGCCGGCGCCGCAATGGAACGCGATTCACTCTAATCGCTGTGAACGTCGCCAACTCCCGCACAAACAAAAAGGGCCCCGGCCAGGCCAAAGCCTGCTCGAAGCCCTTCTCGTTAGATGAATGGGTGCCCCGCCCTCGCCGCGTTCTTGTTGTTGCGGCTTCGGGGTCCCCAACGACAGGTCTTCGTCGTTGGGGTGATCTAGGGTGGGGAAAAAATCTTACTTCGCCTTCGGTCCGGCCGCGCGAATTGCCTCCGAAGCATCGAACTGCTTGAAGTTGGCCTCAAACCGCGCCGCCAAATCCGCCGCCGTCTTGTCGTAAGCTGCTTTGTCGGCCCACGCGTTGCGCGGATTCAAAATCTCCGCCGGAACATCCGGGCAGCTCACCGGAATGCTCAGCCCAAAGGCCGCCTCGGTTTTGAACTCCACCTTGCTCAGCCGTCCGTCCAGCGCCGCATTCACCAGCGCGCGCGTAATCTTCAGGCTCATGCGCTTGCCCACGCCGAACTTGCCGCCGCTCCAGCCGGTGTTGACCAGCCAGCACGAAGCCTTATGCTGCGTCAGCCGCTTGCCCAGCATCTCCGCATAAACCCGCGGCGCCAGCGGCAAAAACGGCGCGCCGAAGCATGCCGAAAACTCCGGCGCCGGATCCTTGACGCCCGTCTCGGTCCCCGCCAGCTTGGCCGTGTACCCCGACAAAAAGTGGTACATCGCCTGCTCCGGCGTCAGCCGCGAAATCGGCGGCAGCACCCCAAACGCATCCGCCGCCAAAAACATCACGTTCTTCGGATGTCCGCCCACTCCCGGAATCACCGCATTCTCAATGAAGTCCACCGGGTAAGCCGCGCGCGTATTCTCCGTCAGATGAATGTCGAAGTAATCCGGCTTCCGCTCCGCGTCCAGAATCACATTTTCCAGCACCGACCCAAAGCGAATCGCCCTGAAAATCTGCGGCTCGAACTCCTCCGTCAGGTTCACGCACTTGGCGTAGCAGCCGCCCTCAAAATTGAAAATCCCGGTCGGCCCCCATCCGTGCTCGTCGTCGCCGATCAGCCGCCGCGCCGGGTCCGCCGAAAGCGTCGTCTTGCCCGTCCCCGAGAGCCCGAAGAACAGCGCCGTCACCCCATCCGCGCCCACATTCGCCGAGCAGTGCATGGGCAGAACATCCTTATTCGGCACAATAAAGTTCATCACCCCGAAGATCGACTTCTTGATCTCCCCGGCATACTTCGTCCCGCCAATCAGCACAATCCGGCGCGTGAAATCCGCCAGAATGAACGCGGTCGAATTCGTCCCATCCCGCTCCGGAACCGCCTCGAAGGTCGGCGCCACCACCACCGTAAACTCCGGCACGTGCTTCGCCAGCGCCGACGCCTCCGGCCGCACAAAAAGCTGCCGCACAAACAACGCCTGCCACGCATACTCGCTGATCACCCGGATCGGCAACCGGTAAGTCGCATCCGCGCCGCAATACATATCCTGCAAAAACAGCTCGCGGCCCTTCAAGTACTCCACCACCCGCTCCAGCAGCGCATCAAACTTCTCCGGCGCAAACGGCTGATTCACCTTGCCCCAGTCCACGCAGCCGTGCGTCGTCGCGTCGTCCACGGTGAACTTGTCCTTGGGACTGCGCCCCGTCCGCGCCCCGGTCACAGCCACCAGCGCGCCATTGGCCGCCAGATGGCCCTCGCCCCTAACCAGCGCCGTTTCAACCAGTTGCGCCACAGGCAGGTTGGCATGAACCCGCTCCCCCGCCGCCAGCGCCTTCACCGCTTCTACCCCAGACACTGACTCCACTACTGATAGACTTGCCATCGCAGAACTCCCTCCACTCCAAAAAGGCTGAAATATAACCGATAATCCATTGTGCCATCTGGACCGCATTGTGGGAAAGGGCCTGTGCAGGATCAGAGGTTAGGGGTCAAGGAATAGGGGTCAGGGAATCGTAAGGCACGGTTCGGCCCGATCAGCTCTCCTTCAGGTATTTCAGCGCCGCGATGCCGCGATTCAACCTTGCCCTTTCCATCGGTCCACTAAGAAAGACGGCTGAACGAGGTGAAGCCGGGCGGGATATGATGATTGAGTAACACACTGAGGCTGAATTGCAAGCTGGTAGACGATGAGGCGTGCTGGCCTGAGTTCCGAACCTGATCGTAAGGGTTTGTTCATCGCTGGCGTCGGCACTTCCTTATCCGTTTCAAATGCATGATTACTGGTGGGGCACATGTCGATTGAGACGCGTTTTGATATTCCTTTGATCGCAGCTATGGCGCTCAAGGAAAAGCAGATTCAGCAGAACTACCGTCCAATCATCGCTGTACACAAGTGGTTTGCCCGGCGTCCAGGCACGCTTTTTCGCGGTTTGGTTTTATCTGAGTTTGGTGACCGGCCACTCTCTGAAATTTTCTTTGAATCCAATGACTTTCCTGGACTAGTAGTCGCGGACCCTTTCATGGGAGGGGGTACACCGTTACTGGAGGCCAATCGTGTTGGATGTGATGTCAAAGGCTTCGATATCAATCCTATGGCAGCTTGGATCGTTAGGGAAGAGATAGAACATATTGATTTGGGCGATTACAGCCGGGCAGCTAAGGCTCTGATCGAAGCGCTCGAACACGATATTGGAGCTGGCTACCGAACAGATTGTCCGCTCTACGGTGACCGTAATGTGCCAGTGAAGTACTTTCTTTGGGTTAAAGTTCTGGACTGTGACGAGTGTGGCCGGGAGTTCGATTTGTTCCCAGGCTACCTAGTCGCAGATGACACACGTCACCCCAAGAATGTGCTTGTCTGTCCCGAGTGTGGCGACCTGAACGAGGTTGCGAATCTGAGACACCCCGGCAAATGCGGTTCATGCAAAGGCGTCTTGATGGTGACCGGACCTGCGCGACGCAACCAATGTGCCTGTCCGGCCTGTGGTCACCTGAACATTTATCAGCACAGCGAATCTGGCCCGCCCAGGCATCGAATGTTCGCGATTGAGTATTTCAACCCAAAGCGAAAGTATGGGCATGCCGGGAGGTTTTTCAAGAAACCGGATGCTAAGGATCTCAGAAGGGCAGAAGCCGCGTCAATACGTTGGCGGAATCTTGAGCCCCGCTTCGTGCCGCATCAACAGATATTGCCTGGAGATGAAACCGACCGATTGCATCGTTGGGGATATCGGTACTATCGCGAGCTGTTTAACTCCAGGCAGCTCCTCGGCCTTGAAACGAGTTGCCGACTGATTGTGGCTCAGCGAGATGAGCGCATAAGGCATGCGTTGGCTACGAATCTTTCTGACCTCCTCCGCTACCAGAATATGTTGTGCCGCTACGATACTATGGCTTTGAAGTCGCTGGATATCTTTTCAGTTCATGGTTTCCCTGTGGGTTTAGTGGCGTGTGAATCCAATTTGATTGGTATCTTAAACGGGAACGGTGGGAACGTCGGTTCAGGCGGTTGGGGAAACATCGTTGAGAAGTACACCACGGCTAAGCAATACTGTGACGCGCCGTTTGAGGTTTTGCAAAGAGCGGGTCGCAAGATCAACGTGCCTGTTCCGGGCGAGTGGATAGGTGAACGGTCGAATGGTGCGCGGCAGCGTAAGGTTTCCATTCGTTGCACCAGTTCGACCACTGTGAAACTGCGGCCGGGCAGCCTTGATGCCGTTTTTACCGATCCTCCATACTTTGGAAATGTCCAGTACGGTGAACTAATGGATTTCTGTTATGTCTGGCTTCGTCAGCTTGTCAACACTGAGGTGGAGGGGTTCGAACGCATTTCTACCCGGTCTGTCGATGAACTAACGGGCAATCAGACCGAATCACGTGGCTTGGAACAGTTTGCAGAAGGGCTTGCCGCGGTTTACGGTGCAATGGCACGTGCTCTTAAGCCGGGCGCGCCGCTGGCGTTCACCTTCCATCACAATCAACTCGCAGCCTACGAGACTGTTGGAGTTGCTATTCTCGACGCTGGTCTCGTCTGTTCCGTTACATTGCCGTGCCCGGCCGAAATGGGGGGATCCATCCATATCCATGGTACTGGTTCTTCAATCATCGACACCGTGTTTGTTTGTCGCGCTGAGGTCACCATGGCGCAACACCTTTTCCAGACATCACGTGAACTTATGGAAATTATTCGTCATGAACTAAGCCAGCTTCGAACTGCTGGGGTGCAGCCGTCAGCAGGGGATATTCGCTGTATTGTTTATGGCCATCTGACTCGAATGGCCGTGTGGAACCTTCGCCAGAATTGGAATTCAAAACTGTCAACATCTGAACGCCTTCGCCGCTTTCGCGCGCATATAGATGCGATCGGCGATATTCAACACATTATTGAGGAGCTTGCCGGACAAACGGACGTTGCTTTATCCAACACAACATCTGGCACAACCCTATTTGAGGACTTTCCCAATGCCGTTTCCTTTTGAGGTGCCTTTTGCAGAGGTTCGCGCGGACTTGGATACATACGTCGATGCCATCTTCAGCGCATTGCAATCCGAGTTCTTGACCTTGCCCAAAGGAGTCGGGTTTGTGGATTATCCTCTGTTTGAGCAAGGTTATGAGGCGTTGAAGCATAGCACGGGAAATTTTCGCAACCTTTCACCACAGCTAGTTATTGAAACGGTCTATCAAATCCCCGTTGCCTTCATCGTATTGCGCACGATGCTGGGATTTACTCCACCTGAATGGGCTTATGTGGCATCGCAACACAGTGGTCTGGACATTCCTCAGGGTGCGGTTCGCAGTCTAGACCGCACTATTCGTATGAACCCGACCACTCCCCTTAGACCCAAAAACGGAGTTGGTGGAGAACGCATACATGCGCTTGTCACTGCAGCTTGTGATCTGCTGATTGAGGGCGTACCAACAAAGGATCGTATACCCGAAATAATCCATCGTCTCGATAAGGCTGATACCCGGGACGGACTTGCGAGTATTCAGCCTTTGGCCGACCTTGGGGTGCCTTACGCGATGTTGCTCTATGAGAGATTCCTTGGTCGACCTTTTGCCGGACATCGTGATTCAGTGAGTGAGTTGGTTGGGGATGTATTGGAAACCGCTATTGAGGGTGTGTTGGCCCGTGCTGGCGTCAGCAATCGCAAGACTAAGCGGGCGGAACGCGTCACAGGATTCGACCAAGCGCCCGGTTTCATCATCCCGAGCGAGTTCAATCCGCAGGTCGTTATCGAAGCCAAGATCACCGAAGATGACGGTACGGCTCGAGACAAGGTAACGCGTGTACAACATCTTGGCGAACTTAGTATGCAAGGCCTTCAGCCTGACGATCCACCTCACTTCGAGGTGATTGCCTGCATAGCCGGACGTGGTTTCAAGGTCCGTCGTGAGGACATGAGGAAACTCATCCTAGCAACACGTGGAAAGGTTTTCACACTCCAGACCATTGGCTCACTTGTCGAATACACAAGGATTAGAGAGTTTCGAACCCGCTAGATGGATGGATGCCGATTTGAAAATCCCGGCCAAGCTCTTTCTATTTCTTATTCCCTGCCCCCTGACCCCTGTTCCCTGTTTCACTGTTTCACTTTTTTTATTTCCAAAACCTTGCTGATAATTATGGGTGAAACATCGCGCTAAACTCAACAGAATGAATATGTTCCACGTGGAACATTTCCGCGCATTGTAGTCTCTGATTCTGATCGCTGAATGCTGATCTAAGTCCTGCCGAAGGCCGCTGGCCCCACCGCAGGTGGTCCCAAACCACCCCAAAACCGCCCGAAACGCACCCCAAATAACCCAATTTCGTGCAAAAAACCTCTATCTATAAGTGGAGGTCATTTTTCTTGTTTTCGCGCCTGATCTTTGCTCTCTGTTCCCTGTTCCCTAACCACTGTTCACTGTTATCTGTTCACTGTCCACTGTCTTCACACCAGCTCCGGCATGGCGCCCTGCGCCTTGGCCTCGGCGACCACAAGTTTTAGATGGGCAAGGACTTCGTCCACGGTCATGGTGTAGATTTCGCGCTGCGAGTCGAAGCCTTCTTCTATTAATTGTTTCAGATAGCGGCCCGCGATCTGGGCGGCGAGCTGGTCGGTAATCACCTTTCCTGTCAACGACTTATGACGCCCCCATGCCTCCAGCGGCAGGGCAATCCACATGGCCCGTCCGTTGACCTCGAAGCGCACATCGACGGCGTCAGCGTGGCGCGTGGCGATGGCTACCAGTGTGCCCTTCCATTGGCAGACAAGCTCTTCGCCGCTCCAGCGGTCGATTACTCGAAAGTCTTCATACATATGGACATAGCCTACCGCCTTGCGCACCCCACCGCAAGTGCCGGTGGACGCTCGGCTTCATGCGCTGATAGACTGAGGTGGTTGCAGCTAAAGGAAGAAAAAACCTGTGGATACAAGAACACGTCATTCCCTGAAACAAGATCGATTTGTCAAGGCCACTCAAAGCAGCATGAGCTGGGTGAGCGGCCATCGTTCCCGCGTAATACGCTGGACTATCGTCACGGCTGTGGTTGTGGTGGCGGTCGCGGCCGCGCTAATTTACTGGGGTTGGAACTCGTCCAAGGCGGACGCCGCCCTGGGCGCGGCTCTGGACACCTATAACGCTCCGCTGTTGCCGCCCGGCACTCCGGCCACAAGCGGAATGTACGCGACATCAGGCGATCGCGCGAAGGCCGCCAACCAGCAGTTTGTTGCGGTTGCCCGGCAGTATGGATGGCTGCCGGAGGGCGCCAAGGCTCACTACTTTGCCGGCGTCACCTATGAGGAACTGGGAAACGACACGTCGGCCGAGACACAGTTGAAAGCCGCGGCGGGAGCATGGAGTTGGGGGGACCGAAATCTGGCGAATCTGGCCAATCTGGCGTTGGCCGGCCTTTATCACCAGATGGACCGCGACGCCGAGGCGGTTAACATTTATAACGCGCTGGCGGCGAAGCCGTCGGATACGGTGCCTGCCGCCGTGGCGCAGCTTGATCTGGCTGATATGTATGCGGAGGAGGGCAAAGTGGAGCAGGCTCGCAAGCTGTGGGCCGCTATCGAGGACGCCGACAAGGACAGCATGGCCGGCGCGATTGCGGCACAAAAGCTGGGCGGCAAGCAGTAGTGCAAGCGGATTGACGAAAAAGGCTCGCGGAGCGAATGGCTACGCGGGCCGTTTTTATTTTGGCCGTGCGCGGGGATAAAGCGGCGCGGATTCCGAGCATTTTGCCTGCCCGGCGCGTCTGGTGAGCTATGAGCGCCGGACAGGCAGTATTCTCAGGTTGGATGGAAATTGCCGCTATGAACGACGAGGCACGCCGGCGCGCGGAAGAGGCTGCGGTTGCGGCCCTGGTGAGCCAGTACGCCGGTACGCTCTACCGGGTAGCTTACTCGGTTCTGCGCAATGCGGCCGACGCCGAAGACGCGGTGCAGGAGGCGTTTGTGCGCGTGCTGCGCCACCGCGAGACGCTGGTGGAGGTGCGCGACCAGCGGGTTTGGCTGATTCGCATTGTGTGGAACGTGGTGCTGGACCGCAAGCGCCGCATGAAGACGCGTCCGGAGACTGACGACGTGGCCGAGCTGGCCCGCGTACTGCCCGCGACGGGGCTGAGCGCCGAGGAGCGCGTAGCGGCAGCCCAACACCACGCCCACGTGCTGGCCTGCGTGGAAAAACTGCCCGCCAAGGAGCGCCAGGTGCTGTTGCTATCGGCCTTCGAGGAGCTGAGCAGCGTGGAGATCGCCGTCGTGCTGGGAGTGAGCGAGTCCAGCGTGCGGTCGAGACTGTTTCGCGCGCGCAACCTGATGGCCGGATTGCTGGGCCATGCAAGGAGTTTGCGATGAGAACAGGGACTAGGGAATAGGAATCAGTTGCCGTGTTGCTCGATCAGGCAAGGAGGATGCGATGAAGACTTTAGATCGAAACATATTCGTCAGCGGCTCCGGCTCCGGCGAGTTTGAGGAGACGCTGCGTCTGATCGCCCGGCTCTCCGCGTCCGAGGGGCTGGAGGAGCGTGTGCAGGCAGGATTGCGCACGGCGGCTAGTAAGGCTTCAGGCAGGGCGCGGATTTTGCTCTGGCCCCAAGCACTGTGGGTACAGAATCTGGCGCGAGCGGCGGCGGCGGCGGCGATTGTAGCTGTGGTGGTCGGAGGCGGGTGGGGAATCTCCTCGCGTTTTCAGCCGACTCAACCTTCCAGCGCCATCGCGGTTCCTCTACACAGCGCCAACCAGGGAGGGTTTTCCAGCGCCGGAGCGATGCGCACTCCACAGACGCTCAATGGGCCGGTGGTAGCGCAACCGGCAGTGGTTGCTCCGGAGACGACAAAGCCTGTCGTCAAGACGCCAGCTCGGCATGGTAAGCCTGCAGCAGCTAAGAAGGGTGTGGCGCAACCTGCGCCAGCGTTGAAATAGCTGAATCCGCGGTCCCCAAATGCGAGGGACCGGGGGCACCCATAGTATGTACAATATGTACACATGAAACAGAGATACTATTTCAGTAAAGGCAAGCGAGGACGGATTGCCGCCGCTGAGACGGAGCCGCGCGGCAAGACGCGCATCACGATTCGCCTGGATGAAGATTTGGTGGATCACTTCCTGAAAGAGTCCGGTGCCTCTGGCGGAGCAACTGGCCATCAGACGCTGATCAACGAGGCCTTGCGGCAGCACGTGGAAGGCAAAGCGCCGAAATTGGAAGAGACGTTGCGACGGGTTTTGCGGGAAGAGATGCGGATAGCGAGCTGAGGCGATCAATTCCCAGCTCTCAAAATCGAGACATGGGGCACCCGGTAGCCAGCCATGGCTATTTGGCCTCATCTTCGGAAGGCTTGCGGGCCTCCCGCTCTGCTTGCTTCCTTACCTCTTCCCGTTTGCGTTCCGAACGCGCATTCTCCCTGCATGGCTTCCCAATGCAGAATCTCTGGTTTTTCCTTGAGCCAACCCGGAAGGTTTCAGGGCATTTCTCCCAGGCGCACTTCCGCCACTCTACCCCGCGAATGCGATCCGCATAGATGGCCGCTGCGATGGCCTGGAGTGTGTACGCGGGCTTGATGAGTATCACAGGCCGCAACTCTTGCTTGGGGAACAGGAAGTCGGTCATCCAAGGCCCGAATCCCCTGTCTTGAAGATGCCGCATTGCTTTTTGTTCGGCCTCTTTGTTGTTGGGTATCCACTCGATTGAGCATGGTGGCTGGTGAAACCATCTCCAAAGCTCACGGCGCTTGCGCTCTTGGAACCGCCTTCCTTCCTCAACAGCGGAACGTACCTCTGGATCAAGCATCATTCGTGCATTTGTTTCGATCATCGCAGGGGTTTGCGGAATCTCGCAGCCGTCAAAGAATGAACTGGGAAAAATGCTTTCACCAGTCAAAGCCCTCAGGACTTCCGTACACTCCCCGCTTCGCTGTGCCTCATTCGTAGCGGCTGCGAGTTGGTTATGTTCCTGGACTAAACGGGCAAACTGTTGCCACCGCTGAAATTCGCACAAGGTGATCTCTCTGTGCAAGGGCGAGAAAAGCCCGGTGTTGCTCAAAAAATCGAGTGCGCCTATTACATCTCCCGGCTTGATCCTCAGAAACTCATCCCGAATCGCATGGACGTTCCGTGGCAGTTCATCCCATTCAATCGTTGTGTGATCGCCTTTTTTTCGATCGGTGAATTGAAACACGTGCTCTCCGCCGCGCGTGTAGGGTTCCACTCGCTCAATCCTGGCTGTGTAGACAATTACAACTTGCATGTCCGAGATTGGCTGCTCTATCGGTGCGACCTCAAAGGCGGCTACCGCCTCTTGCATTCGCGCAATGCGCATAATTTGCCAATCTTCTGCACACAAAAGCGTGTTTTCCACAGATGCCCCTCGGATAGGCCCACTGGTGGGGTGCAAGCACCCCACTTTGAATTGTATGGGACGGGAGATAGACGTTTTGAAGCTATTTCCCCATTGGAAGGTACTGTATGGACAGTCCAAAGAAGATTCTTCGATTTGGCAAGAGCTGCGGTGCAAACATGAGCGCGCCTTCCGGAGGTATCGAAAAGGTCCGTGTGCATGTGGTGGCATGTTGGCGACTGGTGGAGGCATTGGCTCGTTTTGCGCTTGTGCTGTGGCCGTGGCGCAATTCTTCGAGTCACATTGGCTTCGCACAGTTTTACCTTGAGGTAAAGCAGGCACGCCGCGCCAGTGCCGAGAAGGGCGGGCACGGTTTTGTTCCTTAAGCTCGCCTCCGCCTGCGCCCATTTGTGACCGCGCGGATGAGCATACCCAGCAAAGCCAGCGCTACCGCTCCCCAGAAGGCGGGAATGAAGCCGTGTACGTGGAAACCGCGGACGAAGTTGGACGCCAGCAGGATCATTGCGCCGTTGATGACCAGCAGAAAGAGGCCGAGGGTAAGGACGCTGATGGGGAAGGTAATAACCTTCAGGAAGAAACCGACCGTGGCATTGAGCAGGCCGATGATCAGGGCAGCCGCCAGCGCCGAGCCTAGTCCGTTCACGTAGAAGCCGGGCACGAGGTTGGAAACAACCAGAAGGGCAAAGGTGTACAAGAGCCATTGAACCAGAAGTTTGACCATGGTGTATTTCTCCTTTCCTATCTGCGACAATCAGGCTACATCGGAAATGAAATGCTCGAAAGACATCCCGCAGGGGATAAATGGATGGGTTGAAACCCATCCCTACCAGCCGACGTTTATATTGTTACATTTGCGGCGTCGGGGTCAAAACCTACCAGCCGTGCCCTTTCAAGACAATCACTCGGCCAGGGGCGGCTCCAGTTCCTCGGCGGGCCGAGGCTCGCCGGTCCGCGGCGCGCCTTTGACCTTAATCTGCGATGTTGTCAGCAGAAAAACGGCTACTACGATAGCCGCCATGCCGGCAAACTCAGCGCGCTCGGGGCGTTCGCCGAGCAGCACGATGCCCAGCAGCACCGCGACCACCGGGTTCACATAACAATAGGAGGCGACCTTGGCCACCGGCACGTGCTCCAGCAGGTAAATGAAAGCGGAGTAGCCCACGAGCGAGCCGCCGGTGATGAGCCAGGCCTGCGAGCTAATCGAAGCCACATTCACGTGGAAGTCAGGCCATTGACCCAGCGCGGTGCCCAGCAAGGTGCAGAAGGCGCCGGCAATCAGCATTTGCCAGGCCGCGGCCACAAAGCTGTTGACAGGCAGCCGCGCGTGCCGCGAGAGGATGCTGCCTACGGTCCATGCAAAGGCTCCGGCCAGTAGTGCCCCAATGGCCACGAGGCGCGTGAAGTCCCCGGCGAAGCCGGAGCGCACCGAGGGCCACACCAGCGCCGCCAGGCCGGCAAAACCCAGCGCCATGCCCAGCCAGCCGCGCGCCGAAAGCGGCTCGCCGCCGGGAAGCAGCATCTCAGCCAGCGCAATGAAGAGCGGAGTCACCGCCAGCACCAGCGAAGCCAGGCCGCTGGGGACGCTCTTCTCCGCGTAGACCAGGGATACATTGCTGACGCTCAACAAGAAGAACCCGACCACACCGAGGATCAGCATGGTCTTTGGCGGCCACATCAGGCGCAGCCCGCGCCAGCGGCACCAGGCAAGCAGAATCGCGCCGGCAATCAGAAACCGCGTGCCGGATAGCAGCAGCGCCGGCATCTGGGCCGCTCCAATGCTGATGGCCGTATAGGTAGAACCCCAGAAGAAGTAAACGCAGGCAAAGGACAGCACAATGGAGGCCGTGGAGGCCGCTTTCTTTAGCGGATGGAGTGGAGAGTTCACCATGGGGCTGATTCCATGCTACATGGAGAGGCGTTCAGACACTTCCCGAGACCAGTGGCATTCTCGTAGATACGGGCCTTATTCGGCGGCGTGGGCAGTGAGCTGGTTCTGGTTTACCGTCATCTATTCATCCTCAGCTTTTTGATAGACTGAACTACATTGGTGCGGCGCGAAAGCCGTGCTGGAGGTTTTCCAATGAACATCCCATCGATGAAGCAGCCATGCGCCTTTCTTCCCCTGGCCATGTCGCTTATCGCACTGGGGATCGTGCTTGGTCACGTTGTCCTATACGGTGCTGCCCGTGAGGCCGATGAGGGGACCGCTGCCCACCTATGGCAGATCCTCATGGCTGGACAAATCCCAGTAGTGGCGTTCTTTGCTATCAAGTGGCTTCCGCGGGCGCCAAAACAGACACTATATATCCTCGCATTGCAAGCCGGAGTTGCACTCGCAGCCATAGCCCCCGTCTATTTTCTCCATTTGTGACCTGTTCCATCATTTCTGTCGCGTGCAGAGCGAAACAGATTCGCTGTACAACACCCGCTAAAATGTTTTATCCTCAAATCAGCGGAGATTTCATGCACATGCGCGCTACACAACGACTGCTTGCACCGGCCACCAAGCGCTGGTCGCGGTCGCGCGCGCGCAGCCTCTGCCCACGGCGCTACCTGCGCATACTCCCGCCTCTCACTCGACCTAGCCTCTTCGGCGGCGATTAGGTCAGCTCCGCCGAAGATACTCCCTATTCCCTAATTCGTCCTCAGGACGAAGAGAAGTGGACGATCCCGCCCCCTTTGGGATCCGCGGCCGGGTATCGAAATGATGCCGCTGAGCCGCACAACCGAATGCGTCGAGGAGATATGAAAATGACCAAGCAAGAAATGCACGCAAAATACGGGCCAAAGATCGTTTGTCCTCTGCCTGGACCCAAAGCCAAGGCCGCCGTCGCCGCCGATGACCGGCTCATTTCGCCCAGCTACACCCGCTCCTATCCACTGGTTGCGAGGCGCGGCCGCGGCATCCGCGTGGAAGACGTGGACGGCAATGAGTTTCTCGACTTTGCGGCGGGCATCGCGTCGGTCTCCACCGGCCATTGCCATCCCGAAGTGGTCGCCGCCATCCAAAAGCAGGCCTCCGAGCTGCTGCACATCTCCGGAACCGACTTCTACTGCGAGTTGATGACCGATCTGGCTGACCGGCTCTCGGCTATCGCGCCCATGCCTGGACCGCACAAATTTTTCTACGGCAACTCCGGCGCTGAGGCTATTGAATGTGCCCTCAAGCTGGCCCGCTATCATACCGGACGCCAGAACATCATCGCCTTTCTGGGCGCCTTCCACGGCCGCACCATGGGCGCGTTGTCGCTGACCGCCTCCAAGCCGCAGCAAAAGCGCCGCTTTGCGCCGCTGGTTCCCGGCGTGACGCACGTTCGCTTTCCATACGCGTATCGCGGCTGCAGCGGCGGCGCGCAGGAAGAAGAAGCCTTCAGTTTGGGCTGCGCGCGCTACATCGAGGAAAAGCTCTTCAAGACCATTCTGCCGCCCGAGGAGGTGGCCGCCATTGTTCTCGAGCCGATTCAGGGCGAGGGCGGCTATGTGGTGGCTCCTGACAACTTCATGCGCGAGCTGCGTGCAATCTGCGACCGGCACGGTATTCTGCTGGTGGTGGACGAGGTGCAATGCGGCATGGGCCGCACCGGCAAATGGTGGGCCATCGAGCACTCCGGCGTAAAGCCGGACATCGTCTGTATCGCCAAGGGCATTGCTTCGGGAATGCCGCTGGGCATCTGCATGAGCCGCGCCGAGGTTATGAACTGGGCGCCCGGCTCGCACGCCTCCACCTTCGGGGGCAATCCGGTCTCCATCGCCGCCGCCATGGTTACGCTGGACATCATCGAGCGCGAGGGGATGGCCAACGCCGCCCGTGTGGGCGGGATGATGCTGGAGCGGATCAACAGCTGGAAGAAGACTCACCCGCTGGTGGGCGATGTGCGCGGACGCGGCCTGATGATCGGCATCGAGCTGGTGAAAGACAAGGCAACCCGCGAGCCCGCAACCGCCCTGCGCAACCGCGTGGAGACGCTGGCCTTCGAGCGCGGCCTGATGGTGCTGGGCTGCGGCGAAACTACGCTGCGGCTTTGCCCGCCGCTCATCGTCAGCGAGCAGGAAGCCACTGTCGCCCTCGATATTCTCGAAGAAGCGATCACGCTGGCGGAGAAGGAGCACCAGCACGCCTAAGTCAGCGCAAGCGCGGCTTTGCAGGCGGAAAAATCGGGATTGACAGACAGGGGCCGACTATCAGCACACACTTCCCATGCAAGCCTGATTTGCGCCTATCACACATCCGGCGAGAGAATGGAATGTCATGAGATGGTTTGAGCAGATGCGGATCGGCTGCGAGGAGCGCGCGCTGGCCGGCCTGGGATGGGTGGCGCGCAAGCGAACAGGGGATGAAGGTCTGCCCGCACACCTGGTCACCGGCATCGAAGGCGAGAACGCGGCCTTTTTCCACCTGCGCCGCAAGGGCTACACCATCGTGGCGCGGCGCTGGTCGTCGGGCGAGCTGCCCGGCGATGTGGACCTGATCGCCTGGCAAGGGCCGATGCTGTGTTTTGTCGAGGTGAAGACCCGCTCCGCGCGCGACGCCAACCCGGCCGAGATCGCCGTCGATTCCCACAAGCGCGACATTCTTCGCCGCCTGGCCCGCCAGTACGTTCACCAGTTGCCTCAGGAGACTGCCCCGCCGGTCCGCTTTGATGTACTCAGCGTCTATCTGGTGCGCGGCGAAAGGAAGGAATTCCAACACTTTGAAAGCGCGTTTGGCTGGAGTGAGCGGGAGAATTACGAGCGGTATTAGGCTATTGGTATTAAGAAACGCACGGCTGCCAATCCGCAGCATCTATTTCTTTGCGTCCTCAAACTCCTCGTGCCAGGCCATTTGAATGGCCTCCAGCCGCGCCTCGTTGGACTTTGCCGGATCGTCGGTAAAGCCCTCCAACTCAGTCACAAAGCGGTGCAGATCGGTGAAGCGCACCGTCAACGGGTCCGTGGCGGGAAACTTTTCATGCAGTTGAATGCCGATCTCCTCGGCGTCGGTCCAGTGAATCTCGTGCGGCATCGGGAGTTCCTCACTTTTCTTCGGCCAGGGTCAGCGGCTTGCCTTCGGAGACATAGTTGCGGTTCCAGCTCGGAATCTCAACCACATAATCGCCGGGGCGGGTGATGACAGCCTGGCAGCCGAGGCGCGAATTCAACTGCTGGTCGGCGGCCATGTCGAGCCGGTCCAGCTCATCGTCGTCCGCCTCGCTGATGCCCGCCTGATCCTTGATCCACAGGTGGCAGGTGGTGCAGGCGCAGACGCCGCCGCAGGCGTGATCGAGAAAGACGCCGTGATTCTCCGCCACGTCGAGAAACGACATCGGCTTGCCATGATGCTCGTAAGGCATGGTTCCGAACTCGAACTCCACCGTCCTGCCCTCGGGAAGAAAGGTGACACGCACCAGCTTGTCGGCAGGAATTGCTGAGGTCGTGCTGGTTGGATTCTGGCTCACAAGGATGTCTCCAAACTACATTCAAGTCGCGGCGGTTGGTATCTTCTGCACCGATCTGCGCGCTGATCCGTGGTTCTTGCAATACATCTTATAGATGTTCCCGGCCCCTATTCCGATTCGCCTCCTACCTCATATTGCGCCGTCTTTCCGTCGGAGAAGATGAGCTCATAACGCCGATCGTACTGCCCTCCCTCAATCGGCTTATCCTTGATAATACGCGCCCGGTAGTCGCCTACCGGCAACGCCCAAGGCCTTGAGCCAAGTGAGATCAACTGATACTTCTTCCCATCGATGACAACCCGCAGTATCTGCAGTTGCTGCATGCCACAGCCCTGCTGCTCCGAAGAACTCACGTGCACCTTGATCGGATACTCCTTCGCAGGTTCCTTCTGCGCGATGCTCACAACAAAAGCGGAAAGAAGAAAAACAATACAGAGAAGATATTTCATCTCAGTTAACTCCTGCTCGCATTATTGCACACACACAACCGGGAGCTGAGCCGAACGATCACTTCTGCCGAAGCGAGGGACTACTTGAACTCCGCTGGAGCCATGGCGTGCGGCGCGGTCACGGTTTCGGCCAGCTCCTCGCCGGCGGTTTTCATGCTCTTGCCGCGCAGTGCGCTGGAGACGGCAGCCTCCATCATCAACTCCGCAAAGCGGCGCGTGGCGTGGTCGAGTATCAGCGTCGCTTCGCGAATGGCGGCCGCATTCTCGCTCTGTTTCACTTTGTTCAGGTAGTCGCCGGCCAGCTTGATGGCTGTCTTCTCGTCTCCGGTCAACTGAGTCCATGCCGGATTCTGCGGCGCGCGCTCAACCGCCGCCAAAATCGTCTCGGCCTCGTTGCGCGCCTCGATCAGCAACCGCTTGGCAAAGTCGGCCTCGGCGTTGTCGAAAGAATCCAGAATCATGCTCTCGACCTGTTCGTCGGTTAAGCCATAAGTCGGCTTCACTTCGATTTGCGCGGCGAGGTTGCTACGCTGCTCGCGCGCCGTCACGTGCAGAATGCCGTCGGCGTCGATGAGGAATTTCACTTCAATGCGCGGCAATCCGGCGCTCATCGGCGGAATGCCTTTGAGGTCGAACCGTGCCAATGACCGGCAATCGGCAGCCAGTTCACGCTCGCCCTGCACAACATGAATGGCGACGTTGGTCTGCCCGTCGACGCCGGTGGTGAAGTGTTCGGTGGCCGATGCTGGAATCGTCGAGTTGCGCTGGATGATGCGCGCCACGGTTCCGCCCAGCGCCTCGATGCCCAGCGAGAGCGGCGTCACGTCGAGCAGAAGTATTTCTTCAGTTGATTTTGAGGCGCCTGACAGGATGCCGGCCTGCACCGCCGCGCCCAATGCCACGACCTCGTCGGGATTGAGCTCCGTGTGCGGGCGCTTGCCACGAGCGGTAAGGTGAAAAAGTTCATCGGCCAGTTGGCGTACCGCAGGAATTCGCGTTGACCCGCCGACGAGCACCACCTCGTCAATCTGCTCGGGAGTGATGCCGGCATCGGCGAGCGCCTGTTTGCAAGGGCCCACCGTGCGCTTGAGCACCGGCTCGATGAGCATCTCGAAGCCTTCGCGCGAAATCTCCCGCTGGTAGCGGTCGCCGTTGGGCAATTCGATGTCGAAGCGCGCCAACGGCTCAGCGGAGAGTTTGACTTTGGCTTCGATGGCGGCCTTGCGCACGGCCTGGACCGCGCCCGGATGCAGGCGCAGATCGATGCCATGCTCGGCGTGAATCTCGTTGAGAGCGATGGCCAGCAGCAGGTTGTCGATGTCGTCGCCGCCCAGATGCGTGTCGCCGTTGGTGGATTGCACCTCGAAGATGCCGTCGCGCAGCTTGAGAATCGAAATGTCAAAAGTTCCGCCGCCCAAATCGTAAACCGCAATCGTTCCGGCCTTGGCGCGGTCGAGGCCATAAGCAAGAGCAGCCGCGGTGGGCTCGTTGACCAGCCGCAGTACTTCGAGGCCGGCCATGCGCCCCGCGTCTTTGGTGGCCTGGCGCTGCGCGTCGTTGAAGTAGGCCGGCACAGTGATAACCGCTTGCGTGACCGGCGCGCCAAAGAATCGCTCGGCGTTGCGCTTGAGTTGGCGCAGGATGTAAGCGGAAATCTCCGGCGGAGTAAAGCGCAGTTCGCCTAGTTGAATGCGGGGAACTTCGCCGGCTTCCACATCGTCAGCAAGATGAAAGGGAAACAGCTTCAGCTCTTCTTGAATTTCTTCGAGACCGCGGCCCATCAGCCGCTTGACGGAATAGATCACCCGCTCCGGAGTCTGGATAAGCGCCTTGCGCGCGCTGTTGCCCACGGTGACAGTGGGACGGTAGCCGCCATCGGCGGGGATTGGGATCGGAATCGGATCGAGCGCCACCACCGACGGCACCAAATTTGAGCCGTCGACGCCGGGAATCACCACCGGCTTGTCGCCCTCCATGTAGGCGACGAGGGAGTTGGTAGTTCCCAGATCGATTCCGACTACGCGCGATTCGGCCATTCTTATCAGGCTCCCAAAACTTCGTTCACGTCGCGGACCAGATTGCTGAGGTAACGACGGCGGTCGAGCAGGGCAACCAGCTTTTTTTGCGACGCTGGCCGCGTGGCAACATCGCCGTCATCCCATGCGCTCCACTCATCGCGCAGCTCTTCATCCACCGCTTCCAGCAGGCCGTCGAATTTCCTTTTGGCCTTCTCCAGGTTGACCTGAAGCGCCGGGTCTTCTTCACCCGCAGCACGCGCCGCGCGCATCTCTTCGAGCTGCATGTTCAGCTCGAATACTTCTTCCAGCAGATCAGCCGGGACGCGTGAAAGGTCGATTCTGTCTTTGCCGCTATGCTCTTCACCGATCTCCGCGCCCAACAGCTTGAGCAGGTACTCTGTGCGGCGGATAGGGTCTTTGAGAGTGCGATATGCGTCGTTGAGCAGCGCGGTGTCGGCCAGGCTCCACTGCTTTTCATTTTCCTGGGCGCGGGCAAAACGGTCAGGATGCAGCTTGCGGCTAAGGCGATGAAACTCGTGCTCCAGCGCTGGCAAATCCAGATTGAGTTTTGGCTCCAGGCCGAAGACAGAAAAATAATCGCCGCCGGGCGGAGGCTGAATCTTGCTGCAATGCGGGCAAAACAATGTGGAGTCGTTGTGGCCAATGGAACACGACCAACAGGCTATGGGAACCGCGGAATCGACAACTTTAAGCATGATCGTACCTTGCGAAATCAAACTCTATGCAGAAAACGACGAACCGCAGCCGCAGGAGCGCGTGGAATTGGGATTGATGAAGTTGAATCCCTGGCGCATCAGCGTCTCTTCGTAGTCCAGCGTCATGCCGTGCAGGTAAAGGAACGACTTGGGATCGACGAAGACACGCACACCCTCAAATTCAAAGATGCGATCGCGCTCGCGGGGTTGCGTATCGAACCTGATGGTGTAAGAAAGTCCCGAGCAGCCGCCGCCCATCACGCCCAGGCGCAGTCCACCCTCCGTGGGTGAGATGCCTTCCTTGGCCATGGCCGCTCGGATGCGCTTGATGGCTTTCTCCGTTATTTGCAATCCTTGTTGCGGAGCTTCTGTATCCGCCGAAGGCGTCGTCTGCCGCACCGCAGGTGCCTGCGGCAGCGCCGCTTGTGGCTCCTGCGATGGCGAAGTGCCAATTGTCACGACGTTCGACATAATTGCCTCGTCTTACTGCGCCACGGCAACAGCTTCGGTTTCGGCCGTCTGCGAATTGCCGTTCTTCTTCTTCCAGTCGCCGATGGCCGCGCGAATGGCATCCTCTGCCAGCACCGAACAATGAATCTTGACCGGAGGCAGCGAAAGCTCTTTCACGATGTCGGTGTTCTTGATGCCGAGAGCGTCATCCACGGTGCGGCCTTTGATCCATTCGGTGGCCAGCGAAGAACTGGCAATCGCCGAGCCGCAGCCGAAGGTTTTGAACTTGGCCTCTTCGATGACCTGCGTCTCGGGGTTGACGCGAATTTGCAGGCGCATCACGTCGCCGCACTCCGGCGCGCCCACCAGGCCCGTGCCGACCTCCGTCGAGCTCTTGTCCAGTTGGCCCACGTTACGCGGGTTATTGTAGTGGTCAATCACCTTGTCACTGTATGCCATGTCATTGCTCCTTTTGCGGTGGGAAGCCGCTTTACATCTTTGGATTCAGCCGGCGATCTCGCCGACTCGATACCTTAGTGCGCCGCCCACTGAATCTTGGTAAGGTCGATGCCGTCCTGTACCATTTCATAGAGCGGTGAAAGTTTGCGTAGGTGCCTGACAACTTCGATGACCTTGTCGGCCACGTAATCCACCTCGGCCTGAGTGTTGAAGCGACCAAGACCGAAACGAATGGAACTGTGCGCTACATCGTCGCCCAATCCCAGCGCCTTCAAAACATACGATGGCTCCAGCGTCGCCGAGGTGCAGGCCGAGCCGCTGGAAACCGCGACATCGTTGATGCCCATCAACAATGATTCGCCCTCGACATAGACAAAGCTCATGTTCAAATTTCCCGGCAGCCGATGATCCATGGAGCCGTTGACGTGAACGTAGTCGAGATTTTCTTCGAGCTTGTCCTTGAGGTGGTCGCGAAGGTCTTGCAGACGGCGGCCCTCTTCCTGCATTTCTGCCTGGGCTAACTCGCAGGCCTTGCCCATGCCGACGATGCCAGGGACGTTCAGCGTGCCGGATCTCATGCCGCGCTCGTGGCCGCCGCCGTCAATCAGCGCCGCGATCTGCACGCGCGGGTTGCGCCGCCGGACGTAGAGCGCGCCCACGCCCTTGGGCCCGTAAATCTTGTGCGCGGAAATCGAGAGCACGTCGATGTTGTCGGCGATCACGTCAATGGGAACCTTACCCACCGCCTGCACCGCGTCGGTGTGGAAGAGCACGCCCCGCTCGTGACAGAGCTTGCCGATTTCGGCAATGGGTTGCAGGACGCCGATTTCGTTGTTGGCGGCCATGATCGTGACCAGGATGGTTTTGTCGTCCATGGCCCGCCGCAGATCGTCCATGTCAATCAGTCCGTCGGCTTTCACCGGAAGATAAGTGACGCGGTAGCCGTGTTTCTCCATCCGCTTGCAGGTGTCCAGAATGGCTTTGTGCTCGGTGACCTGAGTGATGATGTGGTTGCCGCGCTCGCGGTACATCTCGGCGATGCCTTTGATGGCCAGGTTGTCGCTCTCGGTGGCGCCGCTGGTGAAGATAATCTCCTTGGCTGTCGCGCCGATGAGTCGCGCAATCTGCTCGCGCGCAGCTTCGACAGCAGCTTCGGCCTCCCATCCGAAGGAGTGGTTGCGGCTGGCCGCGTTGCCGAACTTGGCAGTGAAGTAGGGCATCATCGCCTCCAGAACCCGCGGGTCCAGCGGGGTGGTGGCGTGGTTGTCCATATAAATCGGCAGGTGAACGCCCTTCGGAACTTCTACCTGACTCACAAATGTACTCATATTGTCTCCATCCTCATCGTTTGCTCTTCCGGGACCCGCAAGGCGTAGTCCGGAGGGGAAAAGTTACTTCTTACCGCGTCAATGAAACCAACACGGCGGCGTCCTCTTGCTCCCGGCCCGCCTGTTGTTCGTGTTCCGTCAGATCCTGAATGCTGATGCTCTTCAGGACTCCGGCAATGGTCTCGTTCACCCGCGCCAGCGGCTCCTTGATGGTGCAGCTCGACTCCAGCTCGCAGCCGGTCTTGCCCTTGGTGCAGGAGGTGATGAAAAACGGTCCGTCGATGGACAAAATGACCTCGTAGGCCGAAATCGAGCGCGCAGCCCGGGCCAGCGCATAGCCGCCATTCATGCCGGCGTGGGAGCGCAGCAGCCCGGATTTGGTCAACTGCTGCAATATCTTAGCCAGCAGTTGCGCGGGAATCCCGTAGGCGTCGGCCACGTCCTTGGCGCTGAGCGCAGCGGTTTCCGGGTGTTCGGCCAGGTACTTGAGCGCCATCAGGCCGTAATCCGCTTTTTTGGTCAATTTGAGCATCGAATATCCGACCTCTTCGGTCCGTATTCAGTATACGACCATTTATGTCGGAATTACAAGCCCCGGCCTGAAATTATTCTTTCTGCCGTCTGAAAAATCCCCGATGAATATAAAAATTCAAAAGATATGGTTTCCAAATGGAGAAAATGCCGATACAATCTGGCGGAAGAGGACTTTTTTCCACCGAACCTACGACCGATGGCAACCGTTTGTAAGCACCCCAGGGTACGCGTCGTTTCCCGGCTCGATGACACCGAATACGTCGAGTGCCAGGATTGTGGCGAGGTCTTTGACTCCGAAGAGTTTCGCGATATGGAGATTGAAGAGACCGCCGAAACAGAACCCAGCCTGGAAGACTCCTGAAGCCGGGCGCCAGCCCTTGGCTCATGGAGAGGGCGAAGAAAATTTACCGCCTCCCGGCGCATCTTGCGCGGCACGCAAGCTTGTGCATTTCATGGGTGAAAAACCCTACAGGCCTCCTCGCAGCCACTGCACCACCCACACAGGCAACGTGCCGCCGATATTGAAGAGCGCGTGAATGATGATTGCGGGAAGAAGGCTTCCGGTTTTCTGGCGGTAGTGCGCCGCGATGAAACCGAGGCCGGTTGCCAGCAGAATCATGGGAATCGCCTTGAGGCCCATTTGCTTGACGAGTAAAAGGTGCATGGCGCCGAAAAAGAGCGCGCTCACCACAACCGGCATACTCAGCCAGCGGCCGGCTGCTGCGCCCGCCTTGGCGGTTCCGCTCAACAACGTTTGCAGAAGGCCCCGCACCAGCGTCTCCTCGCAGATGCTGGCATCTATCCAGATGAAAACAATCGTCTGCATCTTCGTGAAATCAAATGGCCCGCTCGCTGCCTGCCCGCCCCGCGAGGCAAGCGCCGTCCCAAGGGAAAGCACCGCCGTGGGAAGAACCCACAGCAGGATGCGGGGGCTGAACCTGTATGTTCCGCGGGTGAATCCATAGGTTGCAAGCCGGCCCCTGGAGAGGATCAGCATCGCCGCGACGGACAGAAGCAGCATCAACGAATGCGTCACGAAAGGCGTCGGGAAAAAGCTGCCGGGCGGAAGATGGACGATCATGGTTGCATAAAGCGCCGCCAGAAACACAGCCGCCGTGAGAGCGATTGCTAGGAGGGGCCTGAATGAGTTGCGAAATTTCATATTTTTCCTCCGTGGCCGTTGGCGGCCTGAGCACCCACGCGCCGGGCCGAAGTCCAGGAGTAATGCAGTCCTGAGGCGACGGTGAGCACCATGGTTGCCCAAAGCGCCCACTGCTCGAAGATAGCCACCCAGAGGATTACGACGTGTTGATCCAGCAACATGGCTTGCAGCAGCACGGCTGCCACCGCGGCCACCTGAACCAGGGTATTGGCCTTGCCCAGGAGACTGGGACCGAAGTCACGCCGTCCCGTCGCCGCATAGAGAATGGCCGACACCACCAGAATCCCCACATCCCTGCCGAAGACCAGCACCGTCACCGGCATCGGAATCAGTCCCATGTGCGTGAGCACCAGAAAGAGCGTACTGAGTAACAGCTTGTCGGCCACCGGGTCAAGGTACTGGCCAAGCATGGTGTACTGCTTCAGCAAGCGAGCCAGCATGCCATCCAGCGCGTCGGTGAGGCCGGCAACCACAAAGAGGCCAAAACTGAGCGCGTAGTGTTTGTCCAGGATGGCGGCCACCAGAAACGGCGCCAGACAGATGCGCAACAGCGTGAGCAGGTTGGGCGCGGTACGAAATCGGTTGAGCCGATTACTTACAATATCTTTCATGTCGGGTCCTGGGGTGTAAACAACGATGGTACAGTATCGCCAGCGTTGTCTGCCCAACTTTTTCCACCGCCCAGTTCCTGATAAACTAGTTGAAGTTGCATTGCAGGCGCGTAGCTCAGTTGGTTAGAGCGCTTCCTTGACACGGAAGAGGTCGCTGGTTCGAGTCCAGTCGTGCCTACCATTATTTTCAATGACTTACGTTGATATTGAGAGGAAATAGTGGATCGGCAAGTCAGTCTCAACAGCAAAAACCGGGGCAATCAGCGCCCGTTCATATGTGGTAATTCCAGGATGTGGGCTACACGCCATATCTGTGCTTAAAAAATCGAACCGGCCCCGGAAGGAGCCGGCTCGATGTGGATGGTTAGGATCGTTGCCCAGACAATTTGCTCACTTCACGGTGATCGTAAACGTCTCCGTACTCTTGCAACTACTGGCGTTGGTGTAAGTGGCTACATACGAGTCGGTACCTACAGTCAGAGGAATACTGTTAATCTGGCGCGAAGTGGATTTATACCCGTTGGGACCGGTCCAGCTCCATGATCCGCCGCTGATCGGCTGCGGACCGAGGTCCACTGCCGTGGACGGGGAGTTCACAGTTGCGCTGGATTCCTCCGTCCAGGTTGAGCCTCCATTCACAGAAATGTACGGAACAATCGTGGTGGGTGTGCAACTGATCGTCAGCGCAACGGTCGTGCTGGCGGTAAGGCTGCCGGATGTCCCCTTGATGGTCACTGTGGCAGTTCCAACTGCGGCCGAAGTGCTGGCTTTCAGTGTGAGTACGCTGCTTCCAATAGTGGGGTTGGTGGCGAAGGCCGCGGTTACGCCTGAGGGCAGGCCAGAGGCGGTCAACGTCACGCTGCCGGTGAATCCGTTCTGGCCGGAGACCTTAATGGTGGACGTACCAGACGAGCCTTTAGCCACGGTCATAGATGTGGGCGTGGCGCTCAGAGTGAAGGTCGGCGCGGGATTGACAGTTAGTGTCACACGATCCGTAGCCGTCGTGTAGTCGGTGGTATTTGTTGGAGTAAAGGTCACGGTCAGTGTCTGCGTTCCGACAGCCGGCACCGTCCCTGCTGCCGGCGAATAGGTGAAGCTTCCTGCAACAGTCGAACTGGCGTTCAACTGCGTTGCACTCAACGCCGTGCCGTAGGTGATTGCCGCCGGAGTCGCCCATGTGATGGGCGGCGTCGCCTTATTCACAGTGAGAGTCACCGTCGCCGTGGCAGCCGTGTAGTTGGTCGTATCCGTTGGTGTAAAGGTTACCGTCAGCGCCTGCGCTCCAGCGGTCAGCATCGTCCCGGCTGCCGGCGAATAGCTGAAGCTTCCGGCTACCGTCGAACTGGCGTTCAACTGCGTTGCACTCAACGCCGTGCCGTAGGTGATTGCCGCTGGAGTCGCCCATGTGATGGTCGGCGTCGCCTTGTTCACAGTGAGAGTCACCGTCGCCGTAGCCGTCGTGTAGTCGGTCGTATCCGTTGGCGTAAAGGTTACCGTCAACGCCTGCGCTCCGGCGGTCAGTACCGCCCCAGCTGCCGGCGAATAAGTGAAGGTCCCGGCTACCGTGGAACTCGCGTTGAGTTGGGTTGCGCTCAGCGCCGTACCATAAGTGATCGCAGCGGGCGTGGCCCAGGTGATTGCCGGCGTCGCCTTGTTCACAGTGAGAGTCACCGTCGCCGTAGCCGTCGTGTAGTCGGTCGTATCGGTTGGCGTGAAGGTTACCGTCAGCGCCTGCGCTCCGGCGGTCAGTACCGTCCCTGCTGCAGGCGAATAGGTGAAGGTCCCGGCTACCGTCGAGCTGGCATCCAGCTGGGTAGCACTTAGCGCCGTACCATAAGTGATTGCCGCTGGAGTGGGCCAGGTAATCGTAGGTGTAGCCTGGCTCACCGCGAGCGTCACAGTCGCCGTGGCGGTTGCGTAGTCGGTCGTATCCGTTGGCGTGAATGTCACCGTCAGCGCCTGCGCTCCGGCGGTCAGCACAGTACCTGCTGCTGGTGAATAGGTAAAGGTTCCGGCAACCGTCGAGCTGGCATTCAGTTGAGTTGTACTCAACGCCGTGCCATAAATGATGGGAGACGGGGTAGCCCATGTGATGACTGGGGTCTGGAGAATCGTATAAGAAACAGTAGCAACAGAGCTACGAGAAAAACCGCTGGCTGTGGCTATGGCCTTCAACGTCTCGTTCGTCGACACAGTAATCGGTCCTGTATACAAGGTCGAGGCAGTGGTTGGTATCGTTCCGTCTATGGTGTAGTAGATGGTCGCATTCGCTGTTGCATCACTGATCATCACGCTTTGAGCCGTGGTGTAGGTTCCTCCAGCGATGCTGAAGGCCGGCGTGGCAGCCGGCTGAATAGAAGGCGGCGTTAGATATTCCCATAAGTCGTTGAGATCGGAATAAAAGCCCCCAGAATCGAAGCCTGCTCCCCCAAAAAGCCAGAAGTTGCCACTGTTATCGACCCATCCTGTAGCTGCTAGACGAGAGCCTGGTATGTTTGCGGAGGCTGAAGTATCGATGGTTCCGTAAACTCCCGCTCGACCGCAAATTGGAGTGCAATTATAGTTTCCGTTACGACTGGTTGTGCTCCCTCCTTGCCAAATCCATACATTTGCGGAAGGAGTGTACTCCCAAAGATCATTGAGGGCAGCGTTAAAGTCCGTCGAATCGAAACCTTCTCCCCCAAAGAGCCAGAAATTCCCGACACTGTCGGTCCAAGCAACAGAATAATAGCGACTTCCTGGAATATTCGTTGCCGCAGGAACGTCAACAGAGCCGTAAACTCCGGGGTAGCCCCCTGTGCTACTCACTACGCTGTTCCCGCCCATCCAAGTCCATTCATTTGAGGATATATTGAATTCCCAAAGGTCGTTAAGCGCTCCATCGACGCTCGGGGTTACCGAATCGAAGCCTACACCGCCGAACAGCCATAAGTTGCCACTGCTATCGGTCCAGTTGACAGTGCTATGTCGGCCTCCTGGGTTGTTGCCGGCGGAGGGCACACCCAAACTGCCATAAACACCGAGAGTATCCCTTACAGTGCTGCCGCCCATCCATGTCCACAGAAGCGTAGATGGGTTGAACTCCCAAAGGTCGCTCAACTCTCCCGGAACGCTGGACGCTCCGATGCCATAGCCCCCGAAAAGCCAGAGGTTTCCGCTTGAATCAGTCCAGCTTGCCCCAGCATCGCGGGATCCAGGGAGGTTACCTGTCGCTGGAACGCCCAAGGTACCGTATACACCCGGATAGAGTTCGGTACCCGCAAAAGTGCTGACACCGCCCATCCACGTCCATTCATTCGTGACCGGGCTAAACTGCCAAAGGTCATTGAGTTCGCTCGACACTACTCCAGCCGAATCTGTACCGTAGCCTCCAAATAGCCAGAAATTGCCGTTGTGATCCGTCCAACTGACGGCGCCTTCACGCCCCCCCGGGGTGTTTCCAGGGGCAGGAACACCCAAGGTACCGTAAACACCAGGCCGCGGCTTAAGGTACCCCGCCACTGTACTACTCCCGGCTATCCAGGTCCATTCATTTGTGGAAGGACTGAATTCCCAAAGATCGTTAAGGGAACCTCCGGTTCCAGTCGAATCGACGCCATTTCCGCCAAACAGCCACAAATTCCCGCTTTGATCTATCCAGCTACTCGCGGCAGTGCGTCCTCCAGGAGAATTCCCGGCGCTGGGAACACCTAGCGTACCGTAATTGCCAGGGCGGGGCACATAGTCATAGGACGCACTGTTGTACAGGAGAGTATTATTGCCGCCGGACCATTCCCATTCAGCGGTTTGGGCCTTGCTTGGGCAGCAACTGCCTGCAAAAAACAGAACAGCGCACAAGGCTACCAGCGTACTCCGCTTCCGCGGATGGCTGGAAACACGATGAGAGACTGTAGCGGAAATTGCCGGGAAAACCGAAGCAAGCATCGAGATCATGGCTGAATCACTCCTGAGGAAATGTGTGCTGGATCACCAGTCTTTGACAAACAAACATCGGCCCATGACACAATCCAGATATCTGCAAACTGCGCAGAGCCCCGAGAAGTTACTGGATTGGATTATCGAGAAAGGCTACCACGCGGCACCGAACATGTAAATATCAATTTTATGACCCCAGCAGAGCAATCGCATGAAAGAAACGTTTATCTCGCGGTCACTCTCGATGATCGCAAACAACTTCAGTCCAGGCCCATGTTCAGGCTTATGCAGACACTCATTCATATCGAAGATATCGCAACGGTTGTATGCTGATCTGCACGCCGGAGCGAATGCTTCGGCGGACTCTTCTCTCATTGGTAGTGTTTCCATCTGATCCGCAATTCGGATTCAGGCGCGGGAAGCCGTCGTCAAGACGCTCGGTGGTCCGAAAGGTTTAGTTCAAACCTCACCTGTAAAATCACCTGCGTGAATCGCGTCTTAGGCTTTCTTGGGTGCTGTTAGGCAGTCTTCAGCGGACTGTAAGTTATTGATAATAGAAGGAATAGATGGCTTGACACGGAAGAGGTCGCTGGTTCGAGTCCAGTCGTGCCTACCATATTTATCAACAACATAGCTGGAAGGCCCGATTTTATCTCACTTGGTTAGCGATTTCTGTATCCGTTTTTCATTCCGCTGCCATCCTTGACGGCTTGAGCCTCGACAGAGGTTCCGCGATCCGTTCATCCCTTGAGGAAGCAGGAGTTAACCCCGCCAACTGTGACAACCTAGAAGTCAGGAGGAGTTTGCACGCCATGTTGCCTGACAGCCATGCCGTTGTTGCATCAACCAAAAACTTACACGCCTGGGAGGCGGGCGGAGCCGATTCCGCCGAGGCGCTTTCCGCCTGGGTCAGCGCGCGCTTGAAGGCGCATGATGCGGCGTTGGCTATGTTGCTGGCGGTCGAGGGCGAGCGCACGCTGGAGAACTCGCTGCGCCTCTACGACGAGGCCATTGAGCAGCTCAGCCTGGCCGGCGCGCAGGCGGGCATTCTGAACTCCGTAGCTGCCGACAAGGCGGTGCGCGATCAGGCGCAGTTGGAAGCGCAACGGGTGGCGCAGGCCGCCAGCGCCCTGAGCCTGAATCGAGCTGTCTATGAGGCGCTTGCGGCGGTTGATCTGGGCGGGGCCAATACTCCCATCAGCGCGGCGACAAAGCACTATGTCGAGCGGACGTTGCTCAGCTACCGGCTGGCCGGCGTGGACAAGAACCAGGCCACGCGCGACCACCTGCAAAGCCTGCACGATAAAGCTACGCAGCTCTCGCTCACATTCAGCCGCAACATTCAGGAGGGCGCGAAGACCATCGAAGCCACCGAGGCCGAGCTGGACGGCCTGCCCGCCGACTACCTGGCGCGGCACCCCGTGAACGCCGACGGCCGCGTCACGCTCTCGACCGACCCACCCGATATGCAGCCGGTAATGACCTTTGCCGCGAATGCCGCGCTGCGCGAGCGGATGTTTTTCGCTTACAACACCCGCGCTTACCCGGCCAACAAAACAATTCTGGAGCAACTGTTGGCCACACGCCAGGAGATTGCCGATGTGCTCGGTTTCCGCAGTTGGGCCGATCTGGCCACCGCCGACCAGATGATGACTTCGGCGGCCAACGCGCGCGCGTTTCTGGCCAAACTCAACGAGGCCAGCGTGGAGGGCGCGCGCCGCGAGCTCGAACTGATTCTCGAATTCGCCCGTCGGCGCCAGCCGGAGTTGACGGCCATCGACATCGCCAGCCGCGGCTTCTGGTACGAGCAGTTCCGCCGCTCCGCATTTAACTTCGATTCGCAATCCGTGCGTCCTTACTTTCCTTATGCGCAGGTGGAGGCGGGCGTGCTGGAGACGGCGGCGAAACTATTCAAAATTGAATTTCGCCGCGTCGAGGCTCACGCATGGCACCCGGATGTCTCGGTTTTCGAAGTCTTAGACAACAGCCGGAATGTGGGCCGCTTCTATCTCGACATGCACCCCCGCGAGGGCAAGGATAAGTGGTTTTCAGCCGCGCCTGTGGTCACCGGCGTGCGTGGGCGCGCTCTGCCCGAGGCCGCGCTCATCTGCAACTTCCCAGGTGGAGACGGCAGCGAGTCCGGTGATCCTGGCCTGCTGCAATACTCCGATGTGGTCACGTTCTTCCACGAGTTCGGCCACCTGATGCACGCCATCCTCGGCGGGCAGACGGAGTGGGCGGGCATTTCCGGATTTTCTACGGAGGGCGATTTCATTGAGGTGCCCTCGCAGATGCTGGAAGAGTTCTTCCGCGACGAAAAGCTGCTCCAGGCCTTCGCCAAGCACTACCAAACCGGCGAAACGCTCCCTTCCGAGACCATTAAAAAAATGAAGCTGGCCGGAGCTTTCGGACGCGCAGATTGGGTTCGTTCGCAGCTCTACTACACCACGCTCTCGCTCGATCTGCACGACCGCAACCCCGCCGGCCTTGACCTGGACCTCATCACCAGGCAGCTCTACCAGAGCCTGCAACCCTGGACGTGGCTGGAAGGCAACCGCATGTACGCGAGCTTCGGCCACCTGACCGGCTACTCGTCGAACTACTATACCTATGCTTTTGATAAAGTCATCGCGCTGGATTTCTTTGCCCAGTTCGATCCCGCCGACCTGCTGGGCTGCGGGGCCGGCAGCCGCTACCGCAAACTGGTGCTCGAACAGGGCGGGTCGAAGCCCGGCCGCCAGATGGTGCGCGAGTTTCTGGGCCGCGATGAGGAGTTTGCTGCGTTTTCCAAGTGGCTGAATGAGGAGTTTGATGGGGAGCTGTTGGCTTCAGGCGGTTGACGGAAATACAGGAAGACTCCGTGCTATACTTGTATAGCGTCAAACAAGGAGGTTCCGTCATGCTCGCAATTCGTCTCCCCGAAGAGGTTGAAAAACGTCTCGATGCGCTGGCAAAGGCCACTGGACGAACCAAGACCTTTTATGCTCGCGAGGCGATTTTGGAGCATCTGGATGATCTTGAGGATATTTATCTTGCCGAACAGCGATTGGCGGATATTCACGCAGGCCGCGTGAAGACGATTCCTCTTGAGGAAGTGATAAAGGAATATGGCATGGTCGATTGAGTTTGACCCCAGAGCCAAGCGTGAATTGAGCCATCTCGATCCGCAAGTAGCTCATCGCATCAACCGCTTTCTCTTTGAGCGCATCGCTCCCCTTGAAAATCCGCGCAGCATTGGAGACGCGCTGAAAGGTACTGAGCTCGGCGATCTCTGGAAGTACCGCGTTGGCGACTATAGGATCATCGCTAGCATTGAAGACAAACTGATTCGCATCCTGGTTGTGCGCATCGGTCACCGTCGCCAGGTCTATCGTTAATCGCGCCTTTCCCATCCATACACGCGCCCATCCGCTATGATGAACCACAATGGCAAGCACACAGGATTTCAACGGAAAATGGGCGCTGGTGACCGGAGCCAGCTCGGGAATTGGCGCGGCATTGGCGCGGGAACTGGCAAAGCACGGAGCCAAACTCATTCTGACGGCGCGCAGGCGTGACCGGCTGGAGACGCTGGGCGCTGAACTCACGGCCAAAGGAACAGAGGTCCGTATCGTCACGGCGGACCTGAACGACCCCGCCGCGCCGCAGAAGATTTACGACTCCACGGAAGGAACAGGCCTCACCGTTGACATTCTCATCAACAATGCGGGCCTCGGCCAGTACGGAGCCTTCGCCAAGAACGAGATTGCCCAGGAGCTAAGCCAGGTGCGCGTCAACTGTGAAGCTGTGGTGCGGCTGACCCGGTTGTTTGTTCCGCGCATGGTAGAGCGGCGTAGCGGATGGGTGCTGATAGTGGCCTCGACCGCCAGCTTTCAGCCCGTGCCATACATCTCCACCTACGCGGCCACCAAGGCCTTCGACCGCTTCTTTGCGCTGGGGCTGGCCGCCGAGGTGGCGCGCTTCGGCGTTAAAGTGACGGCGCTCTGCCCGGGACCTACCGAGAGCGAGTTCATCAACGTGGCTCGCGCCACTGCCTTTAAAAGTCCCAGAACTCAATCTGCAGAAGAAGTGGCGCGGCTTGCGGTCGCGGCCCTCAAGCGCGGCCAGCGCACGCTTATCCCCTATTTCTGGGGCAGGTTCAACGCCAGTCTCGTTCGCTTCCTGCCGGTCGGTCTGATTACCCGTTACGTCGAGAAGGCTGCGCGCCCAGCTCAATAAGCTGGTCCGGCGTGAAGAGTATAGGCTGAGAAGCGTATATCTCTGGGATGTATTGATTCAAATTGGCGTCCCCGACGGGATTTGAACCCGTGTTATCGCCGTGAAAGGGCTATTTAGGGCATTTTGCAAGGACTTGCATGGGTTGTGTAAAACTCGCCACTCTCCGCGAATGTCGCATGGATATTGGTGATTTCGTGCTTGCCTCTGTTTGCATCCATTTGCCCCAAGTTACAGTTCTATCGTTACCACAGCGTTACCGGATTTTAGCCGCATAAATGGACGCTGATCTTTGTATGGGACCATCCCCGGCAAGCCAAGCCTCACTTGCACCAGCCGGTAAAGACGTAATAGCAAGCTACGCGAAGCATTCTTACCTGGGCCACCCCATGCCCCCGTAGAGGATGGGGGAGTACTGACGTATATTATCCCGCTCCTCGAATTTTTCACAAAAAACGCTTGCATTTGGCGGCTGCTATATCTTGTCGAGTTACTTAGTGGTCGCTCAGAGGCAGAACTGCGTAATTTTCAAGCATAAAACGCGGGTTTATACAAGGTGGCGCAGCCGCGGAAAGTGGGATTCTTTGCCTAGGTAAAAAGACAAAAAGACTCAGCCCAAACTATCAGAGGGCAGAGCACGTCGATCAACGTGCAGGCGCTATTGGAGGTAGGTGATTGCACAGTATAAATTCGCCGATGCACCAGTTAGATAATTCGTTTCAGGATATTGCCTTCGATCAACTTCGATGCGGCCAGCTTTTGATCTATTTCGGTCATATCCGCGTCTGTCATCACGCCTTCAAAGGTGGCCAGCCCTTTCCCAGCCTTGTCTTTGAGCAGATCAATTGGCTCGATACGAACGTTACGCAGGGACACAATAGTTGCAACCGGGAAGCATGGATATTGCCCTGGACTAATCCGAAGTACATCCGCATCAGAAAAAGGTGATTTGTACTTCTGAATTTGGCTGGTGGTGAGCAACATGAGGGCCTCACCTTCGCTCAAGTCCTTATTCAGAACCACAGCGAATTTGTTCCGTACATCCCTTGCGGGATCATCACACTTCATCTGGAAACGAATGATGGCTCCACGCTTGTAATTGCCTTTGAAGTACAGTTCGACAAACGATCTATCGAGCGCCATTTAAGGCCAGTCCGCCGTCACAGGCTAGTACCGCGTTGAACTCCTCCCGCTCTTTTTGCTCTTCCTCAATCAATGCAAGCATCTCTTGGCTTTCAGCAGGTGCGCCCTGAAAAAAGAGTGAATAGGGGATTGGAGCACGGCTGCCCGGTGCCCTTGTGGCGTTCGGGATTTTCCATGTGGGTTCCAAATGCGTGAGATCAACTAGCTGCCTCGCGCTCATAGAACCATATTTTGAGGATACGTTATCAAGCACTTCAATCTCGGATTTGGAAAATACATCTTCGTCAAACCCACTCTTGGCTACGAAACGAGGATAACGCGCCCAGAGGGGACGCTTGACGGATAGAACCGCTTCAAATTGCCTCTCATCTGCATGGTCACTGGCAACCTCAGGGGGTTGCAGAGCATCGTTGATTTCATTCAATGCAACGGAGGGCACGGGGCCGTAGTCCATGCAGTAGTAAAAATCACCGAGAATCGGTCTGCCGTATCGCAGGAGGTGTTCTTTATCGGCAAAGTAGAGCAGTTTTGCCACTTTCATCTTTGTGAGGTCAGAGACACCCTTCGCCGAAAAAAACGCGATAGAGTGTATCAACTTCTGCAAATTGAAAGAAAAACGGATTTCAGACATTGGACTCCAAGCTGCGTGGGCGGGAGAGGTCTGTGCCTGATCCACACAGCTTCCTCATAACAATTATCGCCCAAAATGCGTGTATACACCAGCAAAAAATCCTGTTTCGGCACAAAATCAGGAATGCGGGCGGACCTTCCTTTTCTTGTACGTCGTGAATTCAATCACTTGCGCCTCTGCCCGCCTCACACCTGAAAAACCTTCAACACCTCATCCCCGTAATGGTTGATTACCTTGACCGCGATCTTTCCTGTCTCCGGCTTGTTAAAGGGGCGGCTGGTGGTGCTGTACAGGCTGCTCCAGGCGGCTTCGTCAATGTCCGCCCGCAATGCCCTTTTCAGCTTTTCGTAGGGTTCCTCTGCTCCGGTGAAATAGGCATGGCGGACAAAGAAGCTCTCCCCGTTGTAGTCCGTATCAATGAACCAGCAGGCAATGTCATCCGTGGAGGAAGTGCGAATCTGGCCAGTGGTGGGGTCGTATACATCCACGCCCTTGATTTCGACTACGATCTGCCCGCTCTTCTCCCGGCGAATGTCCACGTCCGGCTCACCGAAAACCATAAAGAGATTGCCCGCGCCGGTCTTCTTGAGCAGTTCATCGCCCATTGCCAGGTCCGGATTCATCTTTGTGGGTAGCACTGTTAGCTTGCCGTAGCGTTTCACCTCTTCGGCGACGTGCGGGTCAAAGGCGAAGCCGCACACCACCAGCAGGTCAAAGCCCACGCCCTGCACAGCTTCCTTGGCTGCTTCCTTTACCTGTTGCGGGCCAACCGTGCCGTGCTCCGGGCCAATGGTCACGGCAACCCGTCTGGACTTGCCCTCTGCGTCTGTGTACTCGCCAGCGGCATTCAGCCACAGGCCCGCATATGTGTCCAGGCGGTCAAAGGTCAGCCGCTCATTCTTGCGAGTATTCTGCACGCCCGCTTTTTTCAGGTTGTCCAAAATCATAGTGGCAAAGTCCTGTTGCTTACGGGCTTCCTGCTCGGTGACTGTGCCGATCTGGTCATCGTCGGCAGTGGGTAGAACACGATGCGGCGAGAGACTTTCGACAGAAAACGGGCCGCATACTCGCAATCGTTTGTTGTCTGGGTATGGTTGATCTAAGAGATTTTCAGGCTCCGCATGTTTTGCAATGGCGGCTTCTATCTCTTCACGGCTCATGCCTTCCCTGATGTCGGGGTTATTGGCAATGGACTTCAGCATGATGTGTGGGACACGCTTATAGACAAAGCCCTTGCGAATGTCATCTTCTGTCTTGTGCTCAGGAGGCACCTTGCCGGTCAACTCCGATTCCTTCTTGATCCCCTCGGGTGAATCGTTAAGCAGGTAATAGGGATACACAGCTTCCATCAGGCGCGTGCGCGCTAAGGCCAGGGCAACGCGGCTGGTATCACAGGTAATCCAACGTCTGCCCCATTGTTCGGCTACAAATGCAGTCGTACCGCTGCCACAGGTAGGATCAAGCACCAGATCGCCGGGGTCAGTGGTCATAAGTAGGCAACGCTCAATCACTTTTTCAGAAGTCTGAACGACGTATGATTTATCCGACTCTGCGAACGTATCTGTCCACACATTTGAGATTTCTTGCATGGGGAAATCATCTATGAAATACGCGTAACGAAGACTCGTCCGAAGTGGCACAAGCCTGTGAGCCCAAGCGAGGCGACGCATACCATCCTTTGTAGTCTTCCAACTCTTTCCACCGGGAGGCGGAAAAGATTGCCCATCCAAATGAAATTCAAACGTACATGATTCCGTGTAACCGGATGATGCTAGGTTTTGGGCTGTGAACGGGCGGGCAGTGCTCGGTACTCCGCCATACTTTTGTCGGGCTTCTGAGATACTTATCCGATCACCGTTCTCTAACTCGACCATATTGAACTCCTGCTGTTCAGCGGAGAGTTTTGGAGTATATAGTGGCCGATACTTCATGCAGTGGATGTCCTTCGCGTACCAGAGAATATAGTCTGCAAGCCGCCCGAGACCGCTAACATTGAGAGGGCTCTTAACCCGATAGGTAATGAACCCGGCTACGTTATCAGGCCCAAATATTTCGTCAAGCACGCATCGAACCAAGTGAACATTCTCATCGCCAATCTGAACAAAGACACTGCCGGTCTCGGAGAGTAAATCGCGGGCCACGACGAGTCTATCGCGAAGGTAGGCGAGGTAGGAGTGGATACCCAGCCTCCAGGTATCCCGGAAAGCGCGCACTTGTTCGGGCTGGCGGGTTGCATCTTCGGCCTTACCGTCCTTCAAGTCGCGCTTGCGTGTACTCACCTGCCAGTTTGACCCGAATTTTATTCCGTAGGGAGGGTCAATGTAGACGGCCTGTACCTTACCCTTCAGTCCTTCCTTGTCCGCCAGCGAGGTCATCACCAGCAGCGAGTCGCCAAGGATCATCCGGTTCGCCCAGTTTTGCTGGTAATGGTAGAAGTCTACCCTCTGGTCAAATTCTTTTGGCCCGCCGTTGAAGTCTGCCCAGAGGCTAGGCTGGCCGTTCGTCTGCTTCTCTATGCGCGGCAATGCTTCGATAATAGCTTGCGGGTGAATCTTCTCCTGAATGTAGATGGGCACAACAGGCACGGCAAGGTCTTTCTGGTCCTGCTCGTCTTTCCCCTTCCATACTAACTGCGGGTCAAGAGACGGGTCACGCGGGTACAGCATAGTCTTGGGGGCCAGTTCTTCATCGGCAACAAAATCGCGGAGTTCCTCCGTCGGAATATTGACACGTTTATCTTTGTGTACGTGTGCTGTGACTGATGTGCGGGGTGTGCGTTTAGGTGATGCCATTTTTCCTCAATTCGATCCAAATCGCCGTGGATGAGTACCATGAGTCTGGCCTAAATGGCCAAAGAGATTGGATTCCCGCTCCCAGCTTTGTGCCAGAGCGGAGCCAGGTTCAGTAACGGTTAGCTCGAAAGTCCGTGGTGTGTTCAAACGTGAGAACCTCAAAATCCGATTCTGTATAGGCTCACCCCCGGAACGAATAGTGGGTGTTCCAAGCCGCCAAATATCGACACCGAATGTCGTGGTCTTGTGGGTTAGAGGGCGATGAGACCAATCGTGCTCATCCTCTCGTATGGTCAGATCAACTCGGCCATGAACCACTGGTCCGAAAAACTCAGCGATATGCTCTGGAAACTCTATTTGATGGCGATCCATTCCAGAAGCCTGGCCAGCTTCAATCCACAAATGTGTGGCAGTTCGAATGTCAGGCGGAGGGTCCACTAATTGCAGGGTGTCAGGATTACGAGCAAAAGTCACAGTGCGTAAAGATGCGTAGCGGTTCAAAAGACGAGGAGTTGCCTCACGAGAGCGATTCCACGAGTGCCTCCACCAATTATCAAATGGTGCAATCACAGGTGCAATATCCGCACCAGTAAATGATGAGAGTAGTCCAAGTTCGTAATTCCGAACTGGATCGCCATATGCGGACATCGTGAGATTCGCAGACGAGACGAATAACAAGAAGGCGTCGGGACAAGTGATGGAAATTACCTTTGGGTGAAAGAGTGGACGGGCAACGAGGCTGGATAGTTCAAGACGGGTAGTCGGGATAAAAAGCCGTACATGGCTATTTGGCAGATCAGCCAATTTACGAACTGCGTTTGGTTCTGTGATGCCCTGTGCTATGCCGACCGAAAAGTACTTGTCAACCTGTTCCCACGTCGGCATATCTTCGAGTGCAGACAGAATTGAGCGAACGCCACCCATCGTTGCAAATGCAAAGGCAGCCCTGAGTGTGTGTGCCGTGCATGACGCGCTGACCCGGCGGAGTTGTGTCGGAACTGTGCCACGCGGTGTTGGAATAACAGGAACTAGTGAGATGGATTTCACGACAATCAACTCCTATGACCGTTCAGTAGACAACTGACCTATTCGCAGCGACGCTCTCAACAATGATTGCGCGTCCCAGGGGTCTGTAACCTCAAGAAAGGCCCAGCGCCCGTAGCCTCCATGATTGTTGACCGCCGGAACCCATAGCGTCCGCGCCGTTGCCACTTTCGCAGCCTTGTCTTTCTTCTTCTCGCCGGTAACTTCAACAATGAGATTCAGCAAGTCATCCCGGCCATGTCCATCGTCTATGCAAACGATGAAATCGGGAATGTACTGGTGTTCTTCGCCGTTGAACGTGTACGGGATGGTGAAGTTAAGATTGTGATTCTTGACGTAGCGAATCACTTCGGGCATGTCTTCGATTGCCTGTGCCAGTTTTTGCTCCCATGAGTCCGTGTCTGCGACTACATGCGAAATGTGACACTTGTCTGGGCGCGTCGCGTAGACTGGGCGAGTGGTGTCGAAATCGACGTAGCGCGTGGAGCCGATGGTGTCGTATGGGCGGGGAATAGGCTTGAGGGCAAGTGTTCCATCGGTTGACGCGACAATTGACCTATAGATTTTGCCCGCCGCGTCGTATTTGAAATCCGAAAGCAGGAGTCTTTGCAGGAAGGCATTGTCTTTGAGGATGACGCACTCCGCCAGCCAACGCTTCGCAATGCCCAGCAGTTGCGGAAAGAGCCAGGGCTTGTCGTTTCCATCGTCATCCCGGAAGTATGTTTCCAGGGTCAATTTGGCCAGCGAGAATGCGACATAATTCTCCCGGAAGCGTTTGAGGTCATCGAGCGTGTGAATGACGGTCTCGCCAACGATGGGGGCACTCTCTGTCGTGGAAGGAAGATCGACGGTCGATAGCGACAAGACAGATTCATCCGTAAACTTGTGTGTCAGCCGGTCACCCTTAATGTCATAGCGATAGCCGAGCAGACGCGGGAAGTGAATCTCACACTCTATGCGGCTTTCGAGAGCGCGAACCCGTGTGGGCAGCGGGCCGGGTTTGGGGTCTTTGGTTGACCCGCTGCAAGGGATGAACGAAAACGGAACTCCATAGACCTCTGCATACTCTGGATTGAATCGGCCTTTGTCCGGGCCGTCTTCGTTGACTGCGTAGCTCATCCGTCTGAGAGCACGTCCGACAACTTGCTCGCAGAGCAGTTGAGTCCCAAAGGCGCGTACTCCAAGAACGTGCGTGACGGTGTTTGCATCCCAGCCTTCCGTGAGCATGGAAACGCTGACAACACAGCGGACATTTTCGCCCAGTTTTCCAGTCTTGCCCACGGTGTTCATCACTTCGCGTAGCATGTCCGAGTCGGTTAGGTTTTCTACGTCGCGTGAAGGGAAGCGGTCACGATACTCCGCTTTGAAATTCTCGATTTCGCGGGATGCGATTTTCTTGAAGTCATCGCTCATCGCTTCGCCGGATTCAAGCTGGCGGCTATCTACCAGAATCGTATTGGGACGATGGAGCCAGCCGCCTTCCCCGTCATCGTTGCGGAAGATCGGCAATTGACCGGCCTGGACGATGGCTCGATCTGCGATTTGTTTTTCCCAGCCGCTAATATAGTCGAATACCATCTTGGAGACATTAGTGTTGTTGCAGACAACAATGAAAACCGGCGGCGTAATGCCACGCGCCTGAGCATCTGCGTTTTGCTCCCAAAGGCGGTAATACTTCTCATAGTTCCCGTAGAGACTGTGCAACGCCCCTTCCAATTCGACAGGCAGCTTAGGTTCACCGCCAAGGTCTTCGGTCTTTCGCCCTTTCTTGGGCAGGTCTTCGCGTATGCGTAGCCACAGATCACGATAGGTTGGCTGTTCGCCGGTCATGGAATCATCCGAAACAGGCACACGCGGAACCTTGACGATTCCTGCCTCAATAGCATCAATCAGCGAAAAATCCGAGACAACCCAAGGGAAGAGCGTAGCTTCCGGCCAGCCAGAGCCTTTGAGGAAAAACGGCGTGGCCGATAGATCGTAGATTGCCTTTACGCCGATCTTGGCTTTTACTGCCTCAAGTCCTGAAATCCATACACGGGCTTCCTCTTCACGCGCTTTGGCTTCGACTCGTTCGTCTCCCGTGAGGGGTTCATCTTCCCCGTCCGGCTTGCGGCGATAGCAGTGGTGGGCTTCGTCATTTAGAACGATGATATTTTTCTTCCCGCCCAGTTCACGGCAGACGCGGCGCACCATTCGGTCTGGTGTTTCCTTGTTCACGCCAGTCTCAGTCTGGCCGGAAAGCACCTTCGTCAGCCTTGAGCCGTCTGAACTCTCGCGCAACAGGAATGCGTGGAAGTTGGTAATGAGTATTTTGGTTTGGCCTAGCTGCTCCAGCATGTGCGCGGGAACAATATCCCACTGGCGATAGTAGTTCTCAGGGTCGTTTGGCATGAGCACACGTAATCTGTCGCGGATGGTGATGCCGGGCGTGACGATCAAAAACGTGTCTGAGAAACGAATGTCTTGCGGGTTAGCTTGTTTGTTGAGCGTGTGCCATGCGATGAGCATGGCCATGACTACCGTCTTGCCGGAACCTGTAGCCATTTTGAAGGCTGTGCGGGGAAGGCCAGGATTTGAGGTGTCGTTGGCTTCCCGCAGCGTGTTCTCAATCCATGCATCCCCGTATTTCTTTGCTACCTCTGTGATGTAGATTGCCGTTTCAACGGCTTCAATCTGACAGAAAAACAGCTTTTTCTCGCGGTTGGGGTCAGTCCAATGCTCAATCAGCCGGGCGGTGGTTGGGGTAACACCTAAATATCCCCCTTTGCGCCATTGCGCCACCCGGCGGCGAACGTCATTGACCAGCTTGTTTTCTTCGATTCTGTCCTGCGTTCACTCCGTATCGAACTGAAGCTGCTTCGCCCCCTTTTTCTTCGGTTTGGCGATAGGCACAAAATAGGAACTGGTGCGGCGTTCTTCCACCTTCTCATTCGTGATTCCCTCATCATCGAATTTGAAGTGGCGGGTTGGCTCCTCAAAAGGCGAGTTGATAATCGGGTTTTCGATTACGACTTGGCTCATACGGCGGCCTCGCGCTGAACACTGGCCAGATTTTCAGGAAGCGGCTCCAGAATGACTGCCATGATCGCTTTCTCGGTTCCTTGGCTGCATTACTGGACGGCATTTCAGCTAGGCACACATTGTAGCTGGTAGAGCCTCATACAGGGAATATCTCATAGCCTTGACGTTTTGCCGAATGCAGGCAAAGTGCCGCAAATAGACGCTCACGCACGCGTGCGCGTACTGCTCACTAAATATGGCTCCTCGTTACTTTTTAATTACGCTCGAATTATCCGCAACCGTGCGCTTATTGCGCCGGTTATTCCGCAAGAAGCCCGTCACCTCTGCATTCCCTGCAAATAATTATTGTTGAATTGGCGTGCTGGTACGACTTTAAGGCGTCCAAGGTAAAGGGATAGGGAAACTATCACGGGAAGCCCGGCGGCGCGTCCTTGGGCATTGTGGTGCGGCTGCGCAGCCCCTTTTTATAGCTGCCGCTAATCCCGTTCCTGGCGCGAATTGCTCCCTGTTCTCTTGCGTGTTCTCAGGTGTGCGACTTGCCTCTCCCGCACTAGGACTGCTCGCTGTTCTTCTCGTTGTTCTCAACGGAATCGTGACTTGACCCGTACGTGCGCGTATTGGTCACAAGGTTGCCAGTTTCTAAAGAATCCTAAAGTTGCTTGGCCCTCGCGTGCGCGTATTGTTCACCCAACGCCTTTTTATAGGCTGCCGCAGAATTATCTAGTAAGCCTCTTGTAATCAACGCAGATATGTTTTATCGCAAGATCACTCTCACGCGTGCGTGTATCTCTGTATAAATTCGGCTCACGGCGCTAGAAATCGGCACGCAGATCACCGCAAAGCAAATGGAGCCAAACCCACGCTCACGCGCACGTACGCGATACGTGTTGCAAAAATCCCCTCGCAGCCCAAGTTTCCCTGAGCTGCGAGAGCCTTCCGGGTTCGCTGGCGAGCGCACGACCGGAAACCTGTCGATGCCTGAGGCGGAGGCGATTAAACCCCCGCCCCTTGTGGTTTGAGTTTTTGGGTTGCTCTGACCTTCGCCCGGCAACAGGCGAAACTTGAAAACCTGTGTCTCTGTTTTTGTCGCTGTTCTGAGCGAATGCCTTCTTGATTGGTTGATTAGTTGATTGGGTGATTCTCTGATTGGATGATTCCTGATTAAATGATTGAAAGATTAAAAGATTAAAGGATTGGGGCTGTTCAATATTCGTATTCATGGCCGCTCGATTTTCAGAATTTCGGTCACGCGGCTGTAAATCAGCACATCCGGCTTGGTCGCGTCCTTCCCATCCTTCAAGCTGTCGTCCACGCGCACCAGGTACAGGAGCGCGGGGTCTGTGAACGTATCCCACGTCATTTGCTGGCCCTTTCGGGGAGCTTCTCCATTCGCCAGAGACCAAGCCGCATACAAGCGTGACCGACGGCCTAGACGTGGCCCTGTTGCGTCGCTGCCCATGTTGAAGAATGCGGAGACTGTCCCTTCGCCCGTCATTAGCGAAAACTCCAGCCGGAGACTCCAGCGCCGGAAGGCTCGGCACCATTCCGGGCCTTGCCAACCGATGCACATGGCCTGATAGTCGCCCGGAGAGACACGCGGAAGGTCTACGCCTTGCCAAGTTAGGCCGGGGCTGTCTTTTGCTTCGCTTGCCATGTCTGCGCCCCGCTCTCACTCAATGCTGCTCCAACCGTGGGCGCGTACACTCCGCAATCACGCGGCGCACCTCAGAAATCGGCACAAACAGACGCCGCCCAATTTTGACGGAAGCAATGGCCCCTGAATAGCAGTCACGCCGCCAGCTCCACCGGGACCGGCCCGTCATTGCCTCCGCGTCCGCCATGCCCAACAATTCCGGCTCTATATTTCGATTCACCTTGCTCTGTATCACGTCATTCTCCGATTCCCGAAGTATCGGGAGTTTGGGCGCTACGACGGTCACTTGTTTTGCCCTACCGCTGGCGATTTGCCACCGTCCTCGATCACACGCTGCAACTCGGATTCACGGATCATGGTCCGGCTGCCAACCTTTGTCCGGCGCAATTTGCCTTTCGCCAGCCATGCGTGAATCGTGTACTTGCTTAGACCGCCCAGCCTCCGGGCGACCTCTTCAACAGATAGCAGTGCTTCCAAGGGACTCCTCCTCTGCGTTTTCTGCGCTAAATACATATTCCCTTGACTAAGCCGAAACCATGTAGTACTTTTATAGCTATGGCTAAACGCAAAAGCCGTGTACAGAAAACGCGTCGTTCCCGCCCCGTCGAATATCGGATCGCAACGGTGGTAAAGGCGATGAACGGTGAATTCTTCGGCCAACCGGATGAAGGACGCTATAGCACCCGCCGCTTGCTGCTCCTTGTGAAGCGACTTCAAGCTTTCCATGAAGTGTGGAGTAGGAATCCAAGTTCATTTTTTGACGACAGCAATCCACCCCGTGTTTTCTCTCGATTGGCAAGTGAGAAGCTCGAACCCATCTTGCGCATTCTGGCCTGGTACCGAGCAATGCCTTCTATGTCTTTCATGCAGCCCGTCGATAAAACGAAACCGGCCAAGTATGGATGGGAAGTCTCATGGATTCGGATGGAATCGATTGAAGATCGTTTTGGACATCACCGGCAGGTTCGCGAGTTGATTTACGTGCTGGACATCCTAGAAATAGCCAAAGCAGGCCGGATCAATTCTCTGAAGCAGTGCGAGCAATGCCACAAATGGCTGTTTGCACGCTTCCCACACCAGCGATTTTGCTCGGAAAGCTGTAAAGAACACTTCCACCGCTCCAACGAAGCCGACAAGAAGAGACGGCGGGAATGGGCCAGAAAGAATTATTGGTTACACAAGCACAAGAACATCAAGTGAGGGGATGAAACACAAGTCAGTGATTGAAACGGAAGTAGAGCGGAGGAATCATGCCACGCGGAAAAACTAGAGATCGGGATGGAATTTATCAGCGGAAGGATAGGCCGGGCTGGTGGGCCTCCTGGGTTGATGCCAGCGGGAAGCGTAGACAGCGCAAACTGGAGGCTCACACGCTCCAACAGGCTCGGACACTGCTCTCGGCGGAGAAGGCCCGCGTTGATAAGACGGTGACTCTCGGCTATGCCCCGCCCTCTGCGGAGACCTTTGCAGCCGCCTCTACGCGATTCCTGAAGCACCAGAAGGCCAGACTAACTCCAGCGGCTTACAAGCGTGAAGACGGCATCATGGAAGCGCATCTTAAGCCATTTTTCGGAACGGTGAAACTCGCAGAGGTCCGTCGCGCCGATGTACAGAAATACATCACGCATCGCAGCGGCAAAGTCTCGTCGGGGTCCGTCGTGAAAGAGTTGAACGTCCTGAAACACCTATTAGGGCTTGCCGTCGAATGGGAGTTGATTCCCGCCAACCCTGCCCACGGCATTAAACCGCCCCGCGTTCCGGCTGGCCGTGTGCGCTATCTCCAGCCCGGAGAGTTACGCGCCGTCCTGGAGGCTTGCCCGGAATGGCTTCGCCCGATTGCTGGCCTTGCCGTTTCAACCGGGATGCGGCGCGGCGAAGTTCTGGGGCTGCGCTGGCTGGACATTGACTTCAAAGGCGGACGAATTATGCTACCCAAAACGAAAAACGGAGACGGGCGGATTGTCTACCTGAATACGCTGGCGCAACAGGCTCTCGCTGTCGTGCCACAGGGAGAAGCTAAGTCAACAGACCTTGTTTTCAATGGTGAGTCAATGACATCAGAGAACGTGTCTCTGGCATTCTTGCGTGCTTGCCGTTCCGTGAAAGTCTCAGACTTTCGCTTCCACGATTTGCGGCACACCGCTGCTAGTTGGATGCGAATGAAGGGAGCGGACATTCACACCGTTGCTCTCATCCTTGGTCACAAAGATTTGCGAATGGCAGCACGGTATCAACATCTCAGTCCAGCATTTCTTTCGGACGCAGTGAAGCTCCTAGATGGGGCTTATGCGGAGTCCCCGAAAACGTCCAAAAAAGGATAAGTTCGCGTTCTATCGTTACCACAGCGTTACCAGCGAAAATATTGAAAGGTAGGTACCTCTCATAAACTATTGATTCTATTTGGCGTCCCCGACGGGATTTGAACCCGTGTTATCGCCGTGAAAGTGGCTCAGAGCCTGGTAAGTTGTTGAAATCAGGTGGCATGGATAGCGCAGCAAGACACTTTCAGACATAGTCGGAGCCGCTTATTGGACGCCTATTGGAACAACGCAGTGCTGTGCTCGGGAGCCATGCCTTATGGAACCGACGCACAAGATTATCCTCGAACCTCTCCTTGAAAAGCCTCCACGCTCCAAACTTGAACCTCACCGTGAACTGATCCGCGAACTTCGCCGCAAAGGGCGGACGTATCGCGAAGTTGCCCGCCTCTTCCACGAGCGGCTGGGTCTGCATGTCGCACTCAGTACACTCCACTCCTTCGTGAAAGTCCGTGCGAAACATCGCAAGCGGACGCAATTTGAGCTGCCTCCCATGGGCCTGGCAGCGGCAGAATCGCCGGTACTCGAACGCGTTGCCGCTCTCAAGGCAAAGCCCACAGTGCGGGAGGTGAAGCGCGCCCGCTTCGTCTTCCGTGAGAACGAACCACTAACCCTGACAACCAATGGAGGTGAGCAATGACGGCAAATACGAAACGTGTCGTATTCACGATGGGCGGCAAAGGCGGAGTCGGCAAAACAGGCGTGATGGTCGCCCTGGCCGAATGGTTTGAGGCGAATCAGATTCCAGTCACACTGCTCGATCTCGACACAGAGAACAAGGCGCGTGGCTCCCTGCAACATTTCTTTAATGGACGGGTCACTAAAGTCAATATCCACACGCCCGCCGGACTTGACGCCTTTGTCGATCATCTCGACGGCGGCACGCCCATCATTCTTGCCGACATGGGCGCTGGCGCCGGGCAGGTTGCGGCCGACTGGTTCGAGTCGATGTACAACGATGTCTCTGCAACCGGAGTTCGCTTCACTGCGATTGGCGTAGTCACGCCAGACCCGGCCAGCGTTGAAAGCGTCCTTGCCTGGGCAAGCCGCCTTCAAGAGCGGGTCGAGTACGTCATTGTCGAGAACGCAACCAGCGCTCTGGCGGACTTCACCTACTGGAAGTCTACGGAGCAGGCAAATCGCTTCCGCGAAGCCTTCGCGCCGGAGATCTTGCAGATGGAGTTCCGGTTGGCCGAACTCGAAAATCCTGTTCGCCAACATGGTATTCAACTCGGGCAAGTCGCAGACCGCAAGGCCGATGTCGATGAACTGAAGAGAGCGTCTCTCGTGATGCGCGCGCAGAGCTACCGGCGGCGGCTCTTCTCTGAATTCGACCGGGCAAGGCAGGTATTTATGCCATGAGCACGGAACCGGAAACCACCAATGCCGTTGTCGCGACGGGAGAGCCGACTCTGTTCGACTCTCTCGCCCGGCTTGTCCCCGATGAAATGCAGGCCGCGTATTATCGCGTTCTTGCACACACTCGAAAGCTCAGCCCCGATGACGAGATGCTGCGCATTCTCGAAGCGATGGGCATCCTGGCCCTGCTCACCCGCCAAACGCCGATGGAAATTGCCGAGGAGCGCGAGCGCTTTCAGGAGATACTCGATCTTCATCAACAGTTTTCAGACGAAGCGCAACAGAAAATGCTCGGCTATGTCTACAAGCTGGAGTCGCGGATTGCTCGACTGCCCGAGAAGATCGAAGCCGGGCTTGATGCACAGAAGATTGCAAGATTGCTGAGTGAAAGTATACGCCAGAATTTCTTCGAATCTGGCCTGCCCGCCGCAGCCAGATGTCTGCAAGGAACCAGCGAGATGATGACGCGCGCCCAGAAGGAACTCTCTGCCGCGCTCGGCAATCTGAGTGATTCAAAGGACGGAGTCGTCGCTCAGGTTGAGTCTGCGAACAACCGGCTTACGCAGTCTCTGGAGAAGCGGGAGAATGCTCTTGATGCGCTCTTGCATCAACTGAACACTTATGTGCTGTGTTTCTGGGTTCCGCTGATTTCCACTGCGGCCCTGGTGATTGGACTGGTTGCTGGAATGGGGATTAGAGGCTGCATGGATTCGGATTCCGCAGCGGCTGCCACGCCGACACCATCTGTGGGGCAAGCTGTTCCAACTACAGAGCAACAAGAGAACGGCGGGCCGGTTGGCAGTCCAAAGCTGCAACGCCATAGCCAAAGGAAATAGCGCCGCTGAGCATGAGCGATAGAGGGGTTCTCTATCGCTCATGGCAGGCTGGAGATCGGCGAGCGACCTCTCCACCGTCGTATCCCCTTAGAGATATTCTCCTATGTCATTATCCGTGAACGATATAGCGGAGCCCTGCGCGATTACATATATTACCATATTGCTGTAATATCTACATTATGCTATAATCCTTTTGTGACACCCTTGTGGAGGGTAATGATGAATATTGCGTTACGAAAAGAGGATTGCCGGGCGGTGGAGGCTTTTTCTTCAGTTGCCGGCAATGGGGCGCGGAACGATCTGTACGCGGCTCTTCCGGTCAAAGACAGATTAACCGTGCAGGGCATTCCGGAGAAAACTCAGCCGGCCGCCACTGCTGATACTGAACATTCGAGGACTCGTTTGCAGGCGTTTTCGACCAGCGCATTCGCCGCAGAACCTCTGCTCGACTCAGATCAGGCGGCAGCAATCATGCAAATCCATCCCAAGACTCTCCAGAAGCTCGCGCGGCGCGGGGAGATTCGTGCCTTGCAGATCGGCAAGGTCTGGCGCTTCCGCGCCTCCGTCCTCGACGAATGGATACAGCAGAAGCTCGCCGGTTGATTGAAGGACAGTTCCGGCGTTGGCTACGCATGCCTATGTTCTGAAATCGGTCGTCCGTTTGTGCCACAATCTATGGGACTTGGTACGCATAGTGAGGTGGTGACCACTGATTCGCCAATGAGCGCTTGGTGCTTGGCACCCGCGTGTTTTGTTGCAGTTGCAACGAGAACAACGAAACTTTGTGTGCGTAATGTTCTCCGCAAGATCGCGTCGGGCACCGGCAGATTCAAGTCGCCCACCCCACTCATGCTTCAAACCAGCCGCGCACATTTTCAAATTGGGGCAAGAGTAATACCGCTGTGTTTAGCCGGATAGTGAGACCTGATGTATGCTTTGGCTATGACGGTTTTTCGGGCGAAGCTCCCGGAAAACTGTTACAACTAAGTGCTTACGCCAAGACGGATTGCTCATGAGCATACCGGCTACCAATGCCTTTCTCGCTCATTTGAGGTCTCCTAGAGAAGAGCAGCTGCTCAGCGACTACCTCCTCAAGGTCTCAGCGATCACCTCGTGGCTGACCGCAAAGGTCGGCATACCTTGTGTTGGCGCACTCATCGGCCTTGCACACGCGCAGCTGGATTCGCTTTGCACTCATCCGAGGTTCACATGACAGTGCCGAACGGATCTTTCGCAGAACAATATGCTCATACGCTCGCCGATCATGCTCCCGGCGATTGGGAGACGCTTGCGGCTCATCTCGACAAAGTGGCGAGCTCTGCTTCCACCTTCGCGGAGGCGTTTGGAGCGCAACTTTGGGGAGAGGTTCTCGGTCGCTGCCATGATTTAGGTAAGCTCTCAGACGACTTTCAGCTTTACCTCCGCAACGCCGGGGTAGCGTCTGTTGACGCAGGAGCAGAGAACGAGGACACCTCCGGGAAGCGGGTTGACCACTCCACTTTCGGAGCACGCTTTGTAGCAAAAGCTCTGGGAAACGTTCCAGGTCAGCTTCTGGCGTTCTGCATTGCCGGGCATCATACCGGACTGCCGGACGAAGCGTCCGCCGACGAGGCGACACAGCGCAGCACACTTCGCTACAAGCTCGATCCGGCTAAGTATTGTATTTCCGCGGTTCCGACGCCCAACGTCGTTCTGCCGGCACTCACTTCACCCCTCCAGCCATCAGCTGGGGGTAAAGCCGAATATCCTTTCCAGTTTGCCTTCTTCACGCGAATGTTATTTTCGTGCCTTATCGACGCGGACCGCACTCGGACCGAGGAGTTCTGCGATCCCGAAGAGGCCTTGGTGCGAAGAGGCTTGGGCTCCGGCTCCGGCAGACCTACGCTTGCCGCGCTCAAGGACCGACTTGATGCCAGCTTGCAGAAGATGCAGAAAGACGCAAAGCCAACGGAAGTAAATCGTCAGCGGTCGATCATGCTTGAGCGTTGCCGCGAAGCAGCCAACCTACCGCCGGGCTTTTTTTCACTCAATGTTCCCACTGGAGGCGGCAAGACCTTATCGTCGTTGGCCTTTGCGCTTGATCATGCGATCAAGCACGAACTGAGGCGCGTTGTGGTGGCAATTCCGTTCACCAGCATTATCGAGCAGACTGCCGATGTATACCGCAAAGAACTTGGGCCGCTCGCCGAAGCAGCGCTGGTTGAGCACCACACCAATATTCAGACCGAGAAAGACACTCGTTCAAATCAATTGGGCGCCGAGAATTGGGATGCGCCGCTGATCGTCACCACGAATGTGCAGTTATTCGAAAGCCTGTTTGCATACCGGACAACGCCTTGCAGGAAGCTTCATAACCTCGCTCGAAGCGTGATCGTACTCGATGAAGCGCAGACGATTCCGGTTGAGCTGCTCAAGCCCGCGTTGGCGGCGCTGCGCGAACTGGTGCTCAACTACGGCTGCTCCATCGTGCTTTGCACGGCGACGCAGCCGGCCCTTGAGCGCCGCGATGACTTCGAGCTTGGACTCGAAAAAGTCCGCCCCATCATTCCGGATACGATGCCTCTGTTTCACGCACTCAAGCGCGTGGAGGTGCGCACGCTCGGTAGCCTGTCGGACGGCGAACTGGCGTTGCGGCTCGCGAAGGAGAAAGCTGCACTCTGTATCATGAACACGCGAAAACACGCCTCTCGCCTCTACGACCAAGTGGTTGCGATGTCGGAGACTGGTGATTGCTTTCATCTGAGCACATGGATGTGCGGAGCGCATCGGCGAACGGTGCTGAAGATGATTCGGGAGCGGTTAAATGCGCAACAGCCCTGCCGGGTAGTCAGTACGCAATTGGTGGAGGCGGGCGTCGATCTGGATTTTCCTGTGGTCTATCGGGCCGAAGCTGGATTCGATTCGATCGCTCAGGCTGCCGGCCGCTGCAACAGGGAGGGATTGCAGGCGTTAGGGTTGACGTATGTGTTTGAAGGCGAAGAACAGCCACCTCCAGGTTTGCTTCGTGCAGCAGCGCAGACCAGAAAGGAGCTGCTCTCTCGCTATCCCGACCCCCTTGCGCCAGAGGCGATTGAAGCCTACTTCCGGCTCTTCTACTGGAGCCAGAAGGATAACTGGGACAAGCATAAGGTAATGGAGAAGATGACGTTCGATTCTGCTCGCGGACGCGCTCTTCTACAGTTTCGTGAAGTAGCCGATGCATTTCAAATGATACGAGACGACCAGTTGCCGATTCTGGTTCCCTACAATGCGAAGGCCGTTATTTTGAGGGACAGGCTGATGGGCGGCAAGGTACCATTTGTACCGCAGCGCGAGCTACAGCCATACCTCGTCTCTGTCAGGAAAGAAGCCATGCGGCAGATGAACGAGCGTGGGTTTGTCGAGGAGCATGAATCAGGAGTCTGGCTGCTGCTGAACCGCTCTTTATATAGCAGCAACAAAGGGCTGGACCCGGCGTCGACCAAGCTGGACGCGGCGTTTTGGGGTGTATAGGAGGCACGAGTGGCATACGGCATCAAGCTGCATTGCTGGGGCGAGTGGGCCTGCTTCACTCGCCCGGAGATGAAGGTCGAGCGCGTCAGTTATGACGCGATGACTCCCTCGGCGGCGCGCGGCATCGTCGAGGCGATCTATTGGAAGCCGGAGATACGCTGGCAGATCGACCGCATTACGGTACTCAAGCCGATCCAATTTACCTCGATTCGCCGCAATGAGGTGAAAGATAAGATCGGCTCAGGAACAGTAGCCAAGGCCATGAAGGATGGCAAAGGCAATCTTGCATTTTATGTGGACGAAGGCGACAACCGCCAGCAGCGCGCCACGCTGATGCTGCGCAAAGTGGGCTACATCATCGAGGCGCACATGGAAATCCTCAGCGGCCCGGATAACATCGCCAAGCATCTGGATCAGTTCAACCGGCGCGCCCGCAAGGGCAGTTGCTATACGCGGCCATATCTTGGGTGCCGTGAGTTTGCGGCCAACTTCGCGCTGCTTGAACAAGGAAGCGAAGTGCCCGTGGTCGATGAGAAATTGATAGGGGAACGCGATCTGGGCTGGATGCTGCACGACATTGACTTTGCGAATGAGATGCAGGCGCGCTTTTTCCGTGCGGTCATGCATGACGGCGTGATTGACGTGCCGAAGTTTGCGGAGGCGCTGGCATGATTCTGCAACGGCTCGCCGAGCATTATGATCGTATCGCCGCCTCGAATAAGGATGAGACGCAGCTTGCGCCGCCGGGATTTTCACGCCAGAAGATCAGCTTTTGCGTGGTGCTGAATCCAGATGGGAGCTTGAATGATTTTCACTCCTTGCAGGAACAAGTTGGCAAGAAGTTGATCGCTCTCGAAAAAATTGTGCCTGGGCAGACAAAGTCTTCTGGAAGCGGCCTGAATCCATGCTTTTTGTGGGACACCTCTTCCTATATGCTGGGATACAAAATCAACGACCAGAATCCGGCGAGAACAAACAAGGAATTTGAAGCCTTTCGTGAATATCACCTTTCTCTTCAGGACAAGATTGCAAACCCCGCTTTCGATGCTGTTTGTAAATTTTTGAGGTCATGGACACCATCTGAGGCTCTTAAATACGAGGAAAAATTGTCAAAATATGCCACACATCGTGGGATATTCAAGATCGCAGGTATATCGGGATACGTGCATGAAATGGTGGCCGCACCCAAGAGAATAACCAAAGTTAAAAAGGGAAAGAAACAAAAACGAACCATTGGGATATGTTTGGTAACCGGTGAGGAAGAAAATATAGCCGTACTCCACAAGCCGGAGATCAAGGGCGTGAGAGGAACCAGGGCTGGTGGCGTTCCGCTTGTATCGATGAACTTACCGTCTGTATGTTCCTACGGAAAAGAACAGGGTTTGAACGCTCCTGTCAGCGCCGGAGTCGCATTCCGATATGCCAATGCCTTGAATTGGCTGCTCAAGAGAGAAAATCAACGAGTTGTTTTTCTCGGAGACAGCACAGTCGTATTCTGGGCCGATCATCCAAACGGCGCGCTGGAAGACGCAGTGTACGCGATGTTCTCTGAGCCGCTGCCGGACGAAGGCCCCATCATCCAAGAAGATCAGGAGCGATTGCGTGAGGCAGCGCTGTTGCTCAAACAACTGCGCGATGGGACCGGAGCAACGGAGATAAGTCCTGACGGCGGAGAAACCAAGTTCTATTTACTAGGACTCTCACCGAACGCCGAGAAGGAAGCGTCGCGTATTTCTATTCGTCTTTGGGTAGAAGCGGATACGACCGAACTTCGGCGACGGCTTGGTCAACATTTGCGTGATGTTGAAATGACCGATCCACGCGAAGAGCGATTGCTTACTTTGCGGCGCATCGCTTATGAAACTGGTCGTGCTTACTGGGAAAAAGGCAAACTCAAGTTCGATCCAAAGACAATTTCGCCCCAGCTGGCTGGCGATCTGGCGCGCTCCGTTCTGACCGGCGCGGCCTATCCGCAGTCTTTGCTGGCCACGATGATTCGTCGCATTCACAGTGACGGCGAAGTCGCCTATGCGCGCGTGGCTGCTATCAAGGCCTGCCTGAATCGGAACTCCCGCTTGCGCGGCAATCCATTGGAGGTATCCAGAATGCTCGATAAGAACAACGATGATGCCGCATACTGCTGCGGACGCGCCTTTGCGCTGCTGGAGATGATCCAGAAAGACAGCGTTGATGGAGAACTCAACAGGACCATCAAAGACAGCTACTTTACCGCGGCCAGCACCACTCCATCGCTGGTCTTTCCGCGCTTGTGCCGATTGAGCCAGCATCATTTGGCCAGGCTGGACACAGGCCTGCGAATCCATCGCGAAAGAGAGTTTGGTGAGGTCATCAACAAGCTGCGCAACACCTTCCCTCGCCTTCTTTCTCTCGACGACCAGGGAAAATTTGTCATCGGCTATTTCCATCAGCGCCAAGACCTCTACACCAGCAAAAAAGACAAGGAAGAAGGAGCCAAAGCATGAGTACGCCCATCCAGAACCGCTACGATTTTGTGTATTTCTTCGACGTTACCGACGGCAATCCGAACGGCGATCCGGATGCCGGTAACCTCCCGCGCATTGACCCGGAAACCAATCAGGGCTTGGTGACTGACGTTTGCCTCAAGCGCAAGATTCGCAACTTTGTCTCTGAAACTCACAATGAGATTCCAGGCCAGCGCATCTATGTGCGTGAGAAAGCTGTGTTGAATGCGTTGCACAATGAGGCTTACCTGGATCAGAAGCTCAAGCCAGAATCCAAGAAGCTTCCAAAAGAGGAAGAGAAAGCCAAAGCACTCACAGACTTTATGTGCAAAAACTTCTTTGACATTCGTACCTTTGGCGCGGTGATGTCTACTGACGTGAACTGCGGCCAGGTGCGCGGTCCCTTGCAACTCACCTTCGCGCGCAGCATTGATCCGGTGGTCTCGGCCGAGTTCGCCATCACCCGCTGTGCCGTCACCAATGAGAAGGACATTGAAAAGGAGCGCACCATGGGGCGCAAGTTTAATGTCCCTTATGGCCTCTATCGCTGCCACGGCTTCCTCAACGCCACTCTCGCTGAGAAGACCGGCTTCACGGACGATGACCTCGCTCTTCTGAAGCAAGCTCTGAATCTGATGTTCGAGACCGACCGCTCCGCCGCGCGCGGCCTGATGGCTCCGGTGCGCTGCATCGCCTTCCGTCACGAAGGCAAGCTGGGCAACGCCCGCGCCGATGAACTCTTCGCCCAAGTCACCGCGAAGTTGCGCCCTGAATTGAAGGCCGAGAACCGTCCCGCCCGCTCCCGCTCGGACTACGAGATTGAGTTCACCGGCAATCTGCCCACAGACGTCACGAAGGAGGAATGGGTACCATCCTTCCCAGCCGCTTGATCGGAGTGCTCGCATGGCCAACATTCCTGAAGACGACGACGCGCTGCCGCTCAGCGGTTTGCAGCATCTGGCCTTCTGTCCGCGGCAATGGGCGCTGATTCACCTGGAACAGGTTTGGGTGGAGAACCTGCGTACCGCTGAGGGCCGTCTGTTGCATGAACGCGCCGACCTGCCCGGTGAGAGCCGCCGCGGCGAAGTGCGCGCGGTGCGCGGTATGACTCTGCGGTCAGAGAGACTCCATCTGACGGGGCGCGCTGACATTGTTGAATTTTGTCCTGAGCCTTTTCCAGTCGAGTACAAGCGCGGCAAGAGCAAGCCGACCGACTGCGATACGGTGCAGCTCTGCGCGCAGGCGCTTTGCCTGGAAGAGATGCTGGCGGCGGCCATACCATGTGGCGCGATCTTCTACGGCAATCCACGCCGCCGACAGGAGATCGTCTTTACGCCGGCGCTTCGTGCGCGAACCGAAGAGTTGGCTGCCACGATGCACCGTCTCTACCGCAATCGGGAGACTCCCCCGGCGCAGCCCGGCCCTTACTGTGACAGTTGCTCGCTGGTTCACATCTGCCTTCCCAAGGTCACTGCGCAGCCGGACAGCGCTGCTCGCTGGGTGGAGCGCCAGATGCGTTCGCTTAATCAAGAGGTCTAGTTCGCCATGCGAAAGCTGCTCAATACTCTGCACGTGATGACGCAAGGCTCCTATCTGCACCGCGACGGCGAGACCATCGCCATCAAGGTCGGGCAGGAGTTGAAGCTGCGCGTGCCGATTCATACGCTGGAAGGTCTGATCTGCTGGGGACAGGTAGCGTGTAGTCCGCCGGTACTGGGGCTGTGCTGCGAGCGCGGCATCGGCATCTCCTTCCTCACCGAGCAGGGCAAGTTCCTGGCGCGTGTCACTGGGCCAGTCTCCGGCAATGTGCTGCTGCGGCGTCAGCAGTACCGGATCGCCGACGGCGCAGAGGGCGCGCTGCCCACTGTGCGAACCATCGTCGCGGCGAAAATCGCCAACAGCCGCGTGGTTCTGCTGCGGGCGGCCCGCGAAATTGCCGAAGAGGCGCGTGAGAAAGCGCTGCGCGAGGCGGCGAACCAACTCTCATGGGCGGGCCTAGAAGCCGCACGGGCTCCCTCCATCGATGAGGCGCGCGGCCATGAGGGCTCCGCCGGACAGGCTTACTTTTCCGTCTTCGACCAGATGATCGCCGGCGACCGCGAGGCCTTCCATTTCGCCGGTCGTTCTCGCCGCCCGCCGCTGGATCGCGTCAATGCGCTGCTCTCCTTCGTCTACGCGCTGCTGCGGCACGACATTGAATCCGCGCTCGAAACCGTTGGCCTGGACCCGGCCGTCGGCTTTCTGCATACCGACCGGCCTGGACGGCCCAGTCTCGCGCTCGACCTGATGGAGGAGCTGCGTTCCGCTCTGGCTGACCGCATGGTGCTGACCCTCATCAACCGTCGCCAGGTGCAAGGTTCCGGCTTCATCGAGCAGGAAGGCGGCGGCATTCTGATGGACGATGCCTCCCGCAAACAGGTCGTCGCCGCATGGCAGCAACGCAAGCAGGACGAAATCGAGCATCCCTTCCTGAAGGAGCAGATTCCGCTCGGCCTTGTGCCCTATACGCAGGCGCTGCTGCTGGCGCGTTTTATTCGCGGCGGCTTGGACGCCTATCCGGCCTTTTTCTGGAGATAATTCTCATGATGGTTCTGGTCAGTTACGATGTGAGCACCCTCGACGCTGCCGGCCGCCGCAGGCTGCGCCGCGTGGCACGGCTGTGCGAAAATCATGGCCAGCGGGTGCAGAATTCGGTCTTCGAATGTCTTGTGGATGCAGCCCAATGGGTGGTCCTTCGGGCCAGTCTTGTCGCGGAAGCCGATCCGGCAAAGGATAGTTTGCGCTTCTACTTTCTCGGAAATGAATGGAAGCGGCGAGTCGAACACATGGGCACCAAGGTCGCTTACGATCCAGAGGGGCCGCTCATTCTGTGATGCCCTTCCGAGGAGAGACTCTTCACGTGCGCGGACCCCAAGCGAGCAGGGATTTACCGGGAGATCCGCGCAGCCGCTAACCGGCTATAACTTCAACAATATGCTTCTAAGCCGGTCTCGCTGCCCTCTTTTTAAGATCAATAGACATCCAGGTCCGCAATTGTGGCAATATATCTACAGCGCATGGAGGAAGGTGCGCCATGCGCCGTCGCCCCCCACGCGGGGGGCGTGGATTGAAACAAAATGATCAAGACATATGCAAAGTTCGACGCCGGTCGCCCCCCACGCGGGGGGCGTGGATTGAAACCTTATCACGGTACTGATAGCCCTTGTCGCCGCGGTCGCCCCCCACGCGGGGGGCGTGGATTGAAACTCTCTCTTCCCGCTCCTTTTCTGCGCGCTCGGCCGTCGCCCCCCACGCGGGGGGCGTGGATTGAAACTCTCCGCCGGGGGATTGCGTTTTATGAGTAAGGGTCGCCCCCCACGCGGGGGGCGTGGATTGAAACCTCGTGAATTTGCTTATGAAGGTTCGATGCCGTCGTCGCCCCCCACGCGGGGGGCGTGGATTGAAACTTTATTCCATGATGAAGGAGCCAACGGCGACTGTCGCCCCCCACGCGGGGGGCGTGGATTGAAACATCAGGTCGCGCGGGCAGATGCGCGCACGTCAGAGTCGCTACGCGGTCTCTGGTCGGTTCTCTTTTCTCCATCCCCCCCACGGTTCGATTTGTTGTGGTTCATTCGGTTTGAATCGCGCACCTCTTCATGCTATGAACCCACTACTTCTTTCGCGCTCCATTCGCGTAAACTCGTTTGATTGCTATCGTTTAGAAATCGGTCTTCCGTGATACTATATTTATGCTGTAGCATACAGCATAGTGGGAAAATCAAATGCCTACCGCGAAGAAGGCCACAACCCGACCGAAGCGCAGGGTCGTTTCTCCCGCAGAGAAGCGCACTCAACTCCGGCTGACCGTCGATTCCAAATTCACCAAGAGCCATTTCAACCAACTCTTTGCCGTGCTCAAAATCCGGCGAAAGAACGCCCTCGCTGAACACATCATCATGAGTTTCAAAAGCAAGACCACTCAGGCGCAGCTTGTTGCGTTCTATAACAACCAGTGGCTGAACATTCCATTTCAGAGTATCGATACCGCTTTCGTATTTCCTTTGACCTTCGAGATCGCCGATGAACTAGAAAGAGTTGGTGGAGAGGTTCTCGGCGGGGTGAATCGCTCCAAGGCATTTCGCGTGATGGTGGCCTATTTTGCCTTCATCCATAAACTGAAGAATCAAACACAGACTACTCCTGCATAGCCTCTTCAGCACATCTTGCAAGCGAGATGGCGCTGGTGCTTTCGAGCAGCATTCGTCCCCGAAGCCGATACTTGGACACGTGCGGGATGTGTGCGGCAAATCGCCGCCGGGCTGGAAGATTGAGCCGTCTGAAGCCCTTCCGGCAGGTTTCTTGATCCTCGAACGCAGTGCGAACAATCTTCGATCATCTTCGAACACTGTTCGACGTTGTTCGAGTTCCGTTCGATGTTATCAGGTTGCGTCACCATCGCTAAGCCGTCAGGCTTAGGGATGGTGTCTTCCTTCAAAGCGAGCGAAGCGAGAATGGTTTTCTGGGTGTTTCCTCCAAATGACGCTCACAGTATCAGGCGGCTTTGACTGCGATGCGAGTAGATCACGATGATAGATTGCCTTTACTGTATCCACAGTTTCAGTCCGAATGCCATGAGGAATTGCATGATGCGCTTTCCGGGTTCCTCCATTGAGGTGTTCCTCAGCAGGGTATCGTGGCACCGTCCGTTGCATTTGGATTTCGAACAGGGTTAGCGTTGGGTTGTGCTGACTTTGCGAGCCATGACGGGTGGTGCCGGATATGCTCAACGGCATCTGGAACACAGCGACTACTACGATGAAGGCCGTCGTGTTCAAGGTGAATGGCATGGCCAGGGCGCGGAGTTGTTGGGTCTTCGTGGAGAGGTGACGCGAGAGCAGTTTGGAGCAGTCCGAGAGGGGTTGCATCCAGAGACAAGTGAGTTCCTCCGGCCTCGCCACAGTGCTGACCGAATGGATGCAAATGGAAGCGAACAGAGCAAAGGGCGGTCTCTGTACGATCTGACCTTCTCCGCTCCGAAGTCGGTTTCGATTCAGGCGCTCGTCGGCGGTGATGAACGGTTGATCGAGGCCCATGACAAAGCTGTCCGGGAGACACTGGCTGAGGCAGAGAACTATGCCGCCGCGCGTGTCCGGTTGAATGGTGCAAACGATAACAGGACAACGGCAAACTGGATTGTGGCCGCATACCGACACGACACCAGCCGTGAACTCGATCCGCAACTGCACACCCACGCGGTAACGGCCAATCTGACCTATGACGGTGTGGAGGGCCGCTGGAAGGCATTGCAGGCAACGGGACTGTATGAGCGCCGTGCGTATCTGACGGAGGTTTACCGGAACGCTCTGGCGCGTGAAGTAAGTGGCTTGGGATATGAGATTGAGTCGCGTCGCGATTCCAAAGGCCGAGATCACGGCCTTGAGATTCGCGGCGTCTCCGATGAATTGCTCGAAAAGTACAGTGTGCGCAGCGCGCAGCGGGATGCCGCCATCGAACGATTCACCGTGGAGCATGGCCGCAAGCCAACCAATAATGAAGTCGCCGTCCTCGTCCGGGAATCCCGCGCCGACAAACTGACGGAAATCTCCACGGAGAAATTGCGGCAACAGCAGCAAGCAAGATTGTTGCCGGAAGAGGGCCAAACGCTCTGGCACCTGCGCGAAGAGTCTTTTGACCGTGCCGGAGAAATTCCGAATGAATCAACTCAGGCAGCGGAGTCGCTTCAACACGCGAAAGAGCATCTCTTTGAGCGCAGTTCCGTCGTGCGTGACCACGAGTTGATGACGGAGGCCTTGCGTCACGGGCGTGGAAAGATTGACCGCCGTCAACTGCGCGTTGCCTTGGAATTGGAAGAGTTGCAAGGCACTCTTATCCGGGCCGGGAACAATCTAGCCACGCGCGAAAGCCTTGAACGCGAACAACGCATGATTGCAGCGGTGGATGGCGGCATCGAACGTTATGAACGTCTGGGCGGGAAGCGTGAACTCAGCGCCTCGGAAAGGCTGCGAAAGGAACAACTGCGGGCCGTTCATCAGATACTGGACTCGCAGGATTTCGCAGTCAATCTACGCGGAGCCGCCGGGACCGGCAAGACCGCAACACTCACGGAAATTGCACGCGGTTTACGCGAGGCAGACCGCGAAGTTCTGGCAGTTGCGCCAACGCGCGGCGCGGTTGAGGAATTGCAGAAGGTCGGCTTTCGCGATGCGATGACGATCTCGCGATTGCTGGATGACCCAAAAGCGCAGGCCGCGTTGCATGGCAGAGTACTGGTCGTGGATGAGGCGGGCATGGTCTCAGGCCGTCAGATGGAAGGCTTGCTCAAGTTGGCGGAGCACGAAGACGCGCGGATTCTGTTTTCCGGGGATACGCGGCAACTTCAGAGCGTCGAGGCATCGGATGCCCTGCGCATTCTGGAGCAGGAATCGCGAATGAAGAGCGTTTCACTCATGGCCGTGCAGCGGCAGACGCAAGCTCAATATCGAGATGCCATACAGACGTTGCGGCATTCCCCGGAGCAGGGGCTTGAAAAGCTGGAGCAGCTTGGCGCGGTTCGTGAGGTTCCGTATCTGGAGCGTGCGCAGGCGGTGGCGTCCGCCTACCGGGCGCTCACTTCGGACACAAGCCGCACGGTTCTCGTGGTTGCCGGTACGCATGATGAGATCGGCAAGATAACCGATGCCATCCGTGAGGACATGAAGCAGCGCGGCGAACTGGATCGCGGCCTTGTCGCCGAGCGTTATGTGCCGCTGCAATGGACCGAGGCGCAAAGGAAGGATCTGGTGAACTATAAATCAGGACAAGTTCTGCTCTTCCATCGCTCTTCGCGTGGGATCGAAAAGCATGAGGCGCTCACCGTCGAGCGGACAGAAAAGTCGGGCATCGTCGCCAGGGACCAGCATGGCATGGAGCGCACGGTGAGTCCATCCCAGGCGCGTTCCTTTTCGGTGCATGAACGCCAACAGATTGAGGTGGCCCCTGGCGACAATTTGCTGCTGACGGGCAATCGCGGCGATGCGGCCTTCCGAGCCACCAATGGCGAACTTGTGAAAGTGCGCGATGTCGGTGGCGGCCGCATTCACCTTGAGGATGGCCGGACGCTGCCGACGAACTACCACGAATTCGATCACGGCTATGCGGTCACCGCGCATCGCAGCCAGGGAAAGACGGTGGACGCGGTGATTCTTTCCGCCGATGCAATGAAGCAGGAGTTGTTCTATGTCGGCGCTTCGCGTGGCCGCCAGGACATCGTCGTGGTAACCAGTGACCGCGAACAACTGCGCAACATGCTCGGCATCTCCACGGCGCGGCCATCGGCGACTGAACTGGCGAGAGTGCAGGCGTCGCCTCGTCCCACGCCAACGCTTAGCCGTGAGCAGCCGCTATTGCAGACCATTGAACCGTCGGTGCTGCGGAAAAAGGATGGCCATCGGCTTGATCTGGGAATGAGCCGGTGATTCCTGGCAGTCATCGGACAATCTGTTGGCACGATGCGGCTCTTCTTTGCAGCCTCTGTGTCAACCGCGTGATCGTCCCGTGCGAGAGACCGGATGTCTCAAGTTCCTTCTGGATGAATGCGGCATGATCTGGAAGCAACGCGGCCATTGCCCGGATACGATCCATGAGCAAACCCTCGTCAAAGTGCATTTCGACCGCGAATTTTTGCCAATTTCGAAGGCCGATATATCTCAACCTGTATTCGCCGCCGATCTTCATGGCCAACTTTGCTTTTTGAAGATTGATTGTTTGGTACGGCAGAATGCTTGCCAGATCATAAAAGGGCGCAAGTCGTACTGCGCCATCGCCGCCCAGCAGCAGTGCGTAGTTCTTTGCATGAGCATCGGTGCCGGCGATAAGCCAGTTGAAGATGATTGCATCCACGAACGACCGCACATCTTCTTCTGAATTGCTCGACTGCTCCCGCAACAGTTCCGCAATCGTCCGCGCCCCCGGCCCGCCATCGTTTTCGTACTTGCGCGTGGGATGAATGCCGAGCGCCTGACACATATCCTCCTGATGGATGCGCGCCCACTGTCTTCCATCGCGTACCCGGTCATAACGCTCAATAACGATGGCGATCTCATCGCCGAAGTTCTGTACTGTGGAGTTTGGAACGATCAGCCCAGCAGCCCTGGCCAATTGCAGCGAGAAGTGCTCGTTTTCCGCATGACCATCCCATTCGCCCGTGGGCGGTTTGAGAATATGCGTTGTTGGAACGCGGCCAGAGGGAACACCCCACCGTTTGCACTCGAAAAGAAGAGCAGTCTTGGGTTGTGCCCCAGCCAAGCTGAACTGACCCATGTCTTGAGCACTGCGCCATGCTGAGTGATCGGCGCGCAAGGCGCACAATCGTTCGGCAACGTCGTCCTCGGTTAGCCACTTGACTTCATTGGAAGCCGTGTCTGCTTGCAATGCCTCCAGGCGCTCCGGGCGGACAAACTGGACAGCGCCCGCGCAGTCCTCACCCACGTGAGCAATCAGCCGGAAGACATTCCTTGGCGAAACCTGGAAACGCTTGCCCCAATTCTCAAGAACCCGGTCATTGTCGGGTAGCAGTCCCCATAAGAAGGCCTCGATCCGCGTATGTCCGTGCTCAGCCGAAGCCAACGGCATGGAGAGCGATAGCGGGTAAGCAATGGGATCAGCTCTCCATGCATCGCTATAGACGAACGAAAGCCTGGCATTCTTGTAGTGGACCGTGCCGACTTCGCGGTCAGCCAAAAGCGCAATGAGTCGATTCGTCATGGCCGTTTCTTCAGTGCGTCCAAGACGCTGTTAATGTCCGGCGATTGTGCCTTGCCGATTGAGGGCGTTTCCAGCGAAGAATCCACCTTCAAGTCGAGGGATACGCCGAGGCTCTTCAGTGTGCGCAAGATGAGGCCGATTTCGGCACGAGGCTTTCCTTGTTCCGCCTCGACGAGCCATTTCCGGCTCGTTCCTGCCTTCTTAGCCAGGGCGATTTGGTCCATGCCGAGCTTGGTTCGGCGGTCCCGAATGAAGGCCCCCAAATCGGTAGCGGTTCGGATATGCATCCTGCACACCCCCTCTCGTATGTCAAAATAGTAACCGAACGGTGACATATTGTAAAGAGAGCAAACGGTGACATATTGATAGGAGATCGAACGGTTACACGACAGTATGGGCAGCGAATCGAGAAATATACTCTCCTCCAGCGTTTACACCGCGTTCAGCACTGAACAGCGCACCTAAAGTCTCGGGTCCACTGGTTCACTCTCCAGAGCCAGAACGGCAAAGGCGCACTCATGTACCCGCCGTAAAGGTTCGCGTTCCACAAACCGCTGCAAGGCTTCGACTCCCAAGGCAAACTCGCGTAGGGCCAATGAGCGTTTCGTACCCAAACCACGGGAGCGCAGCCGCTCCAGATTCTGCGGTGCCGTATACTCCGGTCCGTAAATGATTCGGAGATACTCCGTTCCACGGCATTTCACTGCCGGCTGAATGAGTCCGCGTTTGTTTCTCGCAATGAACTGGATCGGCTTGACGACCATTCCTTCGCCGCCCGCCGCCGTCAATTCCTGCCACCAAGCGACGGCTTCCGCAACAGCATTCGGCTCTTGCAAATTGACGACTTTGTGAGGCGTGGCGAGCAATAGTTCGGGGTCCGCTTGGGCCAGTTTGCCGAGGATTTGCATATGCCATTGGTGGTCCTTGTCGGTGTACACGGCCCCCTCGCCAGCGAGCAAATGAAAGGGCGCGAGCTTCAGATCCAGCAGCGAATTCACCGGCCAGCAATAGCGGCGATATGCATCGACATATGCTTCTGCCATGCTCATTCTCTGCTCGTACCAATCAACCAAAGGGGCCGCATCTGGTAGGCGTTTTGCAGTGAGCTTCAGGGCGGTGACGGCCTGAAGCAACCCCGCTTTTGCAGCAGCTCCAGCAGGTGCATACTGGTAACGCAACAGGTCTTGAGCCTTGGCCGACCACGGCATCAACTCGCAGTCGAGGCACAGCCAGTCGGTGCTCAGTTCCTCCCAGAGACCAGCCTTGTCCGCCGCGGCTCGGATGCGATCAAGGAACTGCTGTTCGATAGCGGGATCAGAAAAAAAGCGCCGTCCTGTCCGTGTATAGCAGGTTCCCGCTTCATCCACCGCAACTCCGAAGCACCGAAGCGCAGCATCGCGGTCACGGCAAACGATGACCACGGCACGCGAACCCATGTGCTTCTGCTCGCAGATGACCTGGTCGATGCCAGCTTTGCGGAAGTAGTCGAAGGCCTCGGCAGGATGTTCAAGCAAGCCGGGTTCACTGCTCGTCTCAGAGGGCGACATTGTCGGCGGAAGATAGATCAGCCACTTCGGATTCACCGCAAAGCGACTCATTACTTCGAGCGCGGCAATTGCATTTTCCTCACGAATGGTCAGGTTGCCGTGCAGGCGCGTTGCAACGATTCGCTTGCCAATTACATCGTCGATGTCGAGAAGGTCATCTAACTGTTGCTGCTGAGTCAGAGGTGCAACTGACGGGTCCGCTGCCCCATCCTGTAGGAATGGTTTCGATGGTGCGTAGTACTCCCGAATGGCCGGTACAGACACCAGTTCCTTCTCCGGGTATCGAAGAGCGGTGAGCTTGCCGCCAAAGACACAGCCGGTATCGATGTCGATGGTCCGGTTCAGCCATTCCGGCTCAGCAACAGGCGTGTGACCATAAACGACCATTGCCTTGCCACGGTATTCGGCGGCCCAGTTGTAGCGAACCGGCAGGCCATAATCGTCTGTCTCGCCGGTCGTCTCACCGAAGAGCGCAAAAGAGCGGACGGCCCCTGAACCCCGGCCTTGCATCTCCTCTTTCATGCCCGCATGGGCCACAACCAAGCGGCCCTCGTCAAAAACATAATGACTGACCAGATCGTCGATAAAGTCGGTTATCTGTCGCTTGAATTCGAGAGTTTCCGGCTCCAATTGTGCCAGCGAATCGGCGAGTCCGTGCGATATTTTGACATCTTTGCCACGCAGTTTCCGCATGAGCTTTACGTCGTGATTACCGGGCACACAGAACGCAGTTCCTGCCTTCACCATCCCCATCACGAGCCGCAGTACATCCGTGATTCTTGGCCCGCGATCTACAAGATCGCCGACAAAAACAGCTTTGCGTCCGTCGGGCGGGGTCACGCGGTAATCGGCTCCGTCCGGCTCAACCGTGTAACCCATTTGCTGCAAGAGCGCCGTCATTTCATCGAAGCAGCCATGCACATCGCCAACAATATCGAACGGGCCATGCTCGTGTTTCAAGTTGTTCCATAGAGGCTGGCGTTCAATCTCCAGCCCTTCAAGCTCCGCAGGGTCGTTGAAAATATGGACGTGCCGGAAGCCTTCGCGTTCCAGCCCTCGCAGGGAGCGACGCAACTGCTGCGACTGATTGCGGATCACATGAGGGCCGAAGTCTCGGTTGGGCCGGGTACGATTCCGCTCCTGGCAAAGCTTCTCTGGGAAGTTGAAGACCAGCGCCACTGGCAGGACGTGGAACTCTCGCGCAAGTTCAATCAGTGACTTGCGCGAATCCGACTGCACATTGGTGGCGTCGATGACCGTAAGCCGCCCCAAGGCCAGCCGCTTGTGAGCAATGAAGTGAAGAATCTCGAAGGCATCGCCCGTGACCGTCTGGTCGTTCTCGCTGTCGGCAACCAGACCACGGCAGAAATCCGACGATAGAACCTCTGTCGGTTTGAAATGCGTCCGGCCAAACGTAGACTTCCCGCAACCGGAAGGTCCGATGAGCACGACGAGCGAGAGTTCTGGGATAGTAATCTTCATTTCGTGAATACCCCCATCTGTGTCGGCGCACCAACTTCCGCGTCCTCGTTGCCTATTGGAGAGAATGCAACCGCGTATCCATAACGCTGCGCAAGTCCTTCCGCCCAACTCTGGAACTGCTCTCGCGTCCACTCGAAGCGATGGTCCTTGTGCCGGAACTGTCCTGCAGGAAGCGTCTCGAAGCGGACGTTGTATTCCACATTCGGTGTGGTAATAATGATCGTGTTTGGCTTCGCGTGCTCGAAGACGACCCGCTCAAACGCTGCCAGTCGCGGTGGATCGAGGTGCTCGATCACCTCAACGACGGTGGCGGCTTCAAAGCCTGCGAGACGCTTATCCTTATACATCAGCGATCCTTGAAATAGGCGAATGCGCTCCTTCTGCTTCGGCGGCATGGTGTCCAGATGCAACCGCTCGCTGGCAACTTCCAGACTGCGATGGGAAACGTCCATGCCCACAATCTCCTGAAACTGTTTATATTTGAGCAGTTCTCGCAGCAGCCGTCCCTCTCCACAGCCAAGATCTATCACGCGGCTGGCTCCAGAGGCGGTGACGGCTTGGGTTACCGCTTCAAGCCGCAACTGGTTCAGCAGGATCGGCTTCTCAATGGCCTCTTCCTGCTCCGCCTTCTTCTCCTGATCGGCTTCAGGATTAGCTTCCTCGTCGCCGATCAGTCGGGCCAGCGCCTCCGTCGCCAAATGTTTCTGGTAACGCAGGTAGCGCTTCACAATCAGCTCTCGCTCGGGATGTGCTTGCAGCCAGCCTTCTCCATGCCGGAGCAGCTTATCCACTTCATCCTGGCCGACCCAATAATGCTTCTCGGCATCGAGCACAGGGATCAGCACGTACAGATGCGTGAGCAATTTCTGTAGGCAGATCTCCTGCTCCAATTCGACGGTGTAGTAGTTGCTCTCGCCCCATTCAGGAAACTTTTCGTCGAGGGTATGGTGCTCTGCTCGAACGGTGTAACCGAGTGTCTCGAACAGGCGCTTCAGGATGTCTTCTCCGCCCCGGCAAGGCAACACGGTAATCCTGGCAACCAGCGGCAAAGGCTGGTCCACGAGTTCTGGACGCCCCTTGCTGCTGCCGCCGAACGCGCTCGCGAGTACGCGAGCAATGGCGACACTCAGGAAAGACGAAGCGACATAAGGCCGGTCGTTGACGTACTGGTCGAGAGAACCGCCCTCGCCTGATGGCCCGCGGCGCGTGCGCACAAGCGCGACTGGGTCCACATCGAGCAGCAGCGCCGCTGTACAGCGCTCGGGCGTGGCCTCGGGATAGAAAACATGGGCCTTCCCGAAAGAAAGATCGAATGACTGTACTCGATCCGGGTTCTTGTGCAGCAAGTATCCCAAGTCCGTAGCTGGCGTGCGCGTGTTGGTGATCGTCATCAACATAACCATCCATCATATGTCATGCGCTGGGGAAGAGAACTTGCCTCGCTCCAGCGAAACTGGTTGCGGAGAGGAGAGTCGAACTCCTGATCTCTCGATTATCGATCGAGTGCTTTGAACCAACTAAGCTACTCCGCAATGGAGCCGAAAAGCGGAATCGAACCGCTGACCTCCTGCGTACCGCGCAGGCGCTCTGTCAACTGAGCTATTTCGGCGTTGACTCTGGTGCGGACGGCAGGACTCGAACCTGCGATGAACTGGGTGTAGGCCAGTCGATTTAGCCGCTAATCTACGTCCGCAAACCTGGTGCGCATGGGCAGACTTGAACTGCCATCTCAAGCTTCGGAGGCTTGTGCTCTCTCCGTTGAACTACATGCGCGAAAACTTGTGGTCAACCCGCCCGGATTTGAACCGGGAACTAGGCTTTAGGAGAGCATCGTGATTTCCAGTTTCACCACGGGTTGATGGAGAGCCTACTGAGAGTTCAACTCAGATTCACGGTTTAGAAGGCCGGCGTCTTGTGCGTTAGACGATAGGCTCATGGTGGGTCCGGAGAGATTTGAACTCACGTCTCTTCGCTTAAAAGGCGAGTGCAGATAGCCGCTATGCGACGAACCCAAAATGGTGAGCGCGGCTGGATTTGAACCAGCGTCAGCCTGCTTAAGAGGCAGGTATAATCAGCCGCTATACGACGCGCTCATGGTGTACGTGCCGGGAGTCGAACCCGGAATCGGTCCCTTATAAGGGGACTGCTACATGCCAGCTAGCAGCTACACGTACATGGTGCCAGCGGCTGAACTCGAATCAGCTACAACAGGGTTATGAGTCCTGCGACTATCCACTTCGTCTTCGCTGGCACAAGTTGGCGCGGGCGGAGGGATTTGAACCCCCAAGTTCGGCTTTGGAGACCGACAGTTTGACATTGAGCTTACGCCCGCATTTTCAAAGAGCAACAAAAAACCCGGCGCTAGGCCGGGTCCGGTGCACAAACAAATACACTCAGACCCTCAACACACAACTCCCCAAATGACCCGCTTGGTCATTCTGGCTATCTCGTGTTTGAGGGTCTGTTGCATAAGTTTGACTCGCAAGTACATATTAACTCAGTTAGCGATAGTTTGCAATTCAATCCTTGTATGGATCAAACTCTTTCGCCGAAGCCATCGCCACACCGACAGGCGTCAGCCGATGCAGTATGCGCACAGATTCCGAGACGGAGGCCAGAACCTCGTCAAGCCGTTTGTAACAGTCTGGAGACTCATCGAGTCCACCGCCGCGTAGTTCGATTCCGGACCGGTCAATCCATGCGCGCATCATCTCCTGGGTTACCTTTCCGGCGCGTTTGCACTCACCGGTCTTGCGGTCGAAGACACCGCGCGCTTCATTGCGGCCCATAGCGCGCCCGGCGCCGTGGACCGTGGAATAGAGACTGTACTTGGCATTCTCGTTCTCCACGCCTTCAAGGATGACGGACTGCTCGCCCATCGAGCCGCCGACGAATCCCTTCTCTCCGGGAAATGCCGGCGTGGCGCCCTTGCGGACAACCCAAAGCATTTCGTCATCATGCTTCTCGTGCCATGCAAAATTGTGGTGGTTATGGACCACCTCCACAACATCTGCTCCAAGAATCTTCGCCACTCGGTCACAGACCCAGTCACGGCCTGCGTATGCATATGCACCAGCAAGATTCATGGCCAGCAGATACTGCGACCCAAGATCGCTGTTCACGTCCAGCACGCAAGGCTCAACTTCCATGCCATCTTTCGCTCCGGCAACCTTGAGGAACCACGTAGCAACTCCGTGGCCAAAGCCGCGGGATCCAAAGTGAACTCCCACCCATACGCGATCATCCTCGTCAGTAAAGATGTCGACATAGTGGTTGCCCGACCCGACGGTTCCGAGCTGCGCTTCAGCCTTCTGATATAGAGGCTTTGTCGCTTCCAGATTCCAGCCATCCAGCGCCTTATCCAGCACTTCGCTATCCACGCGCTCATTGTTCTTGCGACCGATGCCGAAGCTGATCGTGTTGAAAACTTCGTCCATGATTCGACCGATATTCGGACGCAGGTCTCCACCTGTCATATCAAGCCGGACTGCCTTGTTACCACAGCCAATGTCGTATCCAACACCGGTGGGGCTGATGGCATTTTTGTAGGCAACTACGCCGCCGATAGGCACTCCGTAGCCGAGATGGTTGTCCGGCATCAGGGCAACTTTGTCGGCAGTCTTTGCGCAGGTACGCATCTGATTCAGAGTCTTCTCGTCAGCCTCGCCAAACACCGGTATGGTTCCATCGATCAACTGCATTTCCGTTCCTCATTTCTTATGGGGCACCTGGCAGGACTCGAACCTGCATAGAGGCTATCAACCTCAACCCGCGTTCGTAGCGCGGCGGCTAATCCAGTTCACACCACAGGTGCACAAACTTGGTCTGCGCGGAGAGATTTGAACTCCCGTCATCTCGCTCCCAGGGCGAGTGCCTCAAGCCAGGCTAGGCTACGCGCAGACAACTTGGTGGCTTCGGCGGATTTCGAGACCGCGACGCTCACGCCTTCAACGTGACGCTCTACCCTCTGAGCTACGAAGCCAAACTTGGTGGACCTGGAGAGTGTCGAAATCTCGACCTCCGCATTGCAAGTGCGGCGCTCTGCCAACTGAGCTACAGGCCCACTTAAAAGTTGGAGGGAATGGAGGAAGTCGAATCCTCTAGAACGTGATCCACAATCACGCGCCGCACCGTTTGGCTTCATTCCCCATGTTGGAGCCGGTAGAGGTAATCGAAACCCCAACCTGCGGATTACAAACCCGCCGCTCTGCCGCTTGAGCTATACCGGCCCATCCTCATCCACGAACGGCAAATCGCTGGTCGCCCTCGGAGTCGGCGTACAGATACCGGCTCCACTCGTTCACTTCCAATCCCATCGACCGCAGAATGAATCTGCTGGTGTGAACGCTTGCCGGCAGCGGCCGTCGCAACAGCGGCATTCCAGCCTCTTCCGGCGATCTATCCGCCTTGCGGTGATTATCCTTTCGGCAGCAAGCCACCAAATTCTCCCAGGAATTCTTTCCGCCCTGCGCTCTGGGTATTACATGATCTAGCGTCAAATCGCTACCGTGAAACTTCAGACCGCAGTATTGACAGCGGTACGAATCCCTCATAAGAATGTTGCGGCGCGTGGTGACTTGCAGCCGAACGGGGACATGCCTGTACACCAGCAACCTAATAACACTCGGCAGATGGATGCCGGGGTAAATCATCCTATTGGTGGCTAACTCCACCATGGCCTTTCCTGTCGTAACAAGCTTGAGCGCCCGCATGGCCGGAATGATGCGTAGGGCCTCATACGATGCATTGAGTTGCAGTACCGGCCTGCGCATCACGCTCATTGCAGTTCTCCTTATGCCGCTTCACTTTCTTGTGGAACCCCATCGACGCCTTGAACGCCAGTCTTGTGATTACGATTCACAGGCTCTTCCTGTTGAGCTAATGGGGCCTTACGTTTTGCAACTACCGCCGCATGAATTACTTTGAAGTCGGCGGAGACAAGAATCATTTTTGTATTCAGTCATCGTCGTCTTCCTTTCAATGTGGAGCGGGCATCGGGATTTGAACCCGAGTCTCCGGCTCGGCAAGCCAGCACTCTACCGCTGAGCTATGCCCGCGTTACTTGGCTCGGTCGCTCCGATTCGAACGGAGATCAAGTGCTTCAAAGACACTGGGCCTACCATTGGCCGACGACCGATCGATGTTGGCTCCCGGCGAGGGATTCTAACCCCCATTTGCACGTTCAGAGCGTGCGGTCCTCACAGTTGAACGAACCGGGAACAATTCAAAACTTTGGCTCCGAGAGTCTGATTCGAACAGACGTCTCGCTGCTTAACAGGCAGCCGCTCTACCGCTGAGCTATCTCGGATCAGCGCCACAAAACTAAAAAACCCTCTGGCCAATTGGCTCAGAGGGTAGATGGAATCCAGATTCAGAATCCCCTGAGCTATCACATAGGAACACCATGCCGCGGTTGTGCCGTCGCTGGTGTAAATCCGTGATTGACTCGGTTCATCATTGCAAATCTAACTTACCCCGAATCGAGACAGAAAGTCAAGTGGTAGCCCGAGAATAATATGACCGCCAGTTACCGGATCGAGAATCCAACCTCTCAACCACTAAAGGAACGGGCCGTTAAATTGGCGCCGGTGACGGGAATCGAACCCGCGAATCAATGCCTTGAAAGAGCATCCGCCGAACCAGCCTAGCGCACACCGGCGAAAATGGCGGCTACGACGAGATTCAAACTCGCACCGTACTCCTCGACAGGGAGGCGTCCTATCATTAGACGACGTAGCCGTTCTCTGGGCACGATTCGAGTGTTCGAATGCTCGCCTTATGAAGGCAGCGCGATCGACCACTTCTCCACCCCGGATTCAACAAAAGCAAGAACAAGTTTGGTGCATGTGAGAGGATTTGAACCTCCAGAACCCGAAAGGATCACGGTTTTACGGACCGCTGCAGCTAACCGTATCTGCCTCACATGCACATCATGGCGGAGAGAGCGTGGATTTGAACCCGCGGCACCCGAAGGTGCTCTCGCTTTCAGGGCGAGTGCCATAAACCTGACTCGGCCATCTCTCCAAACTGGCGGAAGCGGAGCGAGTCGAACGCTCACATCCCGAAGGACGGCCCGCTTCGAACGGGGTGGGCTCACCAAATGCCCAGCGCTTCCAAGACAACCTGGCGGTGATGAGAGGATTTGAACCTCTGAGTCCGGGTCTTAACCGGACCTCTGACTTTCCGGGTCAGTTGTTTAAGCCACTCACACACATCACCGCAAAACAAACTGGCGGAGAGTATTCGATTCGAACGAATGACACCCATATGGTGTTCCGCGTTAGCAGTGCGGCGCCTTAGACCACTCGGCCAACTCTCCGTATTCAGTTACTCTGGTGCCGGCCGGGGGCATTGAACCCCCACGTCGTGAGACACTGCGTTTTGAATGCAGCGCGTCTTCCATTCCGCCAGGCCGGCACATCTTTGGTAGGAGCGAGGGGAGTCGAACCCCCAAGCCCGAAGGCGCTTGATTCTAAGTCAAGTGCGGCTTCCAGTTTCGCCACGCTCCTACGATCTTGGTGCGGATGAAGGGATTTGAACCCTTACGCCAATTACGGCACATGCTCCTGAACCATGCGTGTCTTCCGTTCCACCACATCCGCGTGGTACCCGAAGAGGGATTCGAACCCTCACGCTCTAACGAGCACAGCGACCTCAACGCTGCGTGTCTCCCATTCCACCATCCGGGTGTAACTCATCAAGGCATAACTCACCTATGACGACTTTGTATGTCGTCGCTTCGAGCTAATGAATAGGAGCTCGTGGTGCGGGATGTAGGACTCGAACCTACACGTCCGTAGACACTCGATCTTAAGTCGAGCGCGGCTTCCGTTTCGCCAATCCCGCACAAACTAAAAGCCCCCCGATTTCTCGGAGGGCTTCGATTCTGACCGTTCCAATGGCGTCAGCGCACGAAGCCTCCCGATTCCAGCAGATAGCTGGACGATGAGAGGCGATCGGAGTTGACTGAGATGACGCGCATTGGTTTCAATCCTTCATTTATTAGATACCATGTTTTTATTGAATATGCAAGCTCTAACTGACAACATTTTCATTGTTGGCTTTGCAGATGGGCGAGCAGGGCTGGATCGCATCGCTATCGGTTGCATCTTCCGATGATGACGACCTCATTACCACTATCGACAAAATGCTCCCTTACCTTGCAAAGGTGCACTCTTGCCGTCCGGCAATCATATTTCAATTTCATTAGATCAAAACTTCCCTGCGCCAATGGTTCCTCAAATAGCCTTCAGTTCCCTCCAGCGACCTGATGCAATCCCTGTTTCCAGCAATGCCTCGGCGATTGTCCATGAGGCGCAAATCGTCCCTTTGCTTAATGTAGACACGCTCGACGATCCAATGCATCGTGGTAAATAGGAGCGTACGAACGATGTTCGATTCCCGCCAGGTTCTTGAACCCCTACTCAACAGCGAACAGGCTGCGACCCTCGCGAAGGTGCATCCCAAAGTCCTCCCGCAGTACGCGCGTACCTGCCTCGTTGCTGGTCTACGCGTCGGCAAGCAGTGTCGATTCCGGACTTCCGACCTCGGCGACTGTCTGCCTCACGCGGTAAACTCGGAACAGCTATCCGTGCCGCCTCACCACTCTTGAAATGGAGAAGAAATGAGACGGACACGCTATCAACAAGGCAACCTTAAGCTTGCGGAGCGCAAGCGCGGTCCACGCGCCTGGGAGTATCGCTGGTACGAATCCCTTGCCGACGGCAGCCGCAAGCGCCGCAGTCTGGTTGTCGGAAGTGTCGAACAGTACCCGAACGAGGCATCGGCAAAACGGGCCGTTGCGTCGCTCTTGGTCAATATCAACGCTGAGAGTCCGCGCTTCAGCCTCGAAGCGATCAGTGTTCAAACGCTCGTCGAACACTACCGGGAAAAGGAACTGGGCAAGGACTCGAACAAAACCTTCGCAACCTGCGAAACGTACCAGGGCTACTTTAGGAAGTGGATTCTGCCCCGCTGGGGCAACTACCGGCTGAAGGATGTTAAATCAGTTGCCGTCGAAGAGTGGCTGCGTTCGCTCGATCTCTCCAACGGCAGCAAGGCAAAAATCCGGAACATCATGCACGCGGTCTTCAATCACGCAGTTCGCTGGGAGTGGCACGACCGGAATCCCATCACGCATGTGCGCCAGAGCGCCAAGCGCAAAGAAATTCCCACCGTGTTGACGCTTGCCGAGGTCGAGGAATTGCTTCTCTATCTCGAAGAGCCAACGCACACCGCTGTTCTGGTCGATGTGATGACCGGGCTGCGGGTGGGTGAACTGCTGGCACTCAAATGGCAGGACATTGATTTCGAGAAGTTCGAGATCAGCGTCACTCGGTCCATTTCACTTCAGCACGTGGGCGAATGCAAGACGGAAGCATCGCGCAAGCCGGTACCATTGGATGCGCGTCTGGCGGAAGCATTGTGGCGCTGGCGGACCCTTTGTGCCTACCCGCAACCGGAGGATTGGGTCTTTGCCAGTCCTCACGTCAAAGGAACACAGCCGTACTGGCCGGGGACGCTCAACCGCTGGCACTTGCAACCGGCAGTGAAGGCCGCCGGAATCCAGGGCCGGATTGGATGGCATACCTTCCGGCGCACATACGCGACACTTCTCAAAGCGAATGGAGAGGATGTCAAGACTGTGCAGGAATTATTGCGGCACGCAAATAGCTTGGTAACGATGAATCTTTACGCGCAGGCAGTAACGGAAGTGAAGCGTAAAGCGCAGAGCCGCCTGGTGAGCATGTTGCTCGACGACAACCCTCATAACGAGAGCACCGCTGCTATTGGAACAATACGGACGTACGAAAAAATCATCGAAGCGCGTAAGTTGCTGAAATGATTGGCGTCCCCGACGGGATTTGAACCCGTGTTATCGCCGTGAAAGGGCGGTGTCCTAGGCCGGGCTAGACGACGGGGACGCTGTGAGGGCGAGGAAGTGGCCAGGATTGGCCAGATGCGCCCTTATGAAGGCTACCAACTCAGCGGGGCTATGTCAAAGAATCCAGAGCTGTCTGAAAGAATTCCAGAGAGTCTGTGTCCCAACCTGAGAGGACCGGCCGTAAAGCAAATTTTGCGTCAATGCCCCGGCTTCAGGCGTCACATTACAATAGGGAAGACAACACAGAGTGAGGTAGATCGCCTTGAAACGCATTATAGGAATAGGTTGTTTAGTTCTTTTTGGGTTGACGGCTACGGGCTGCGACAAAAAGCCAGCGGTCCAGGCCGCTGCAGGGATGCATGCGATGCCGGTGCAGACGGTGACTGTTACCCTTGCCCCTGTGCCCCAGTCAAGCGAGTATGTGGCCACCATCAAATCACGCCGCTCGGCAACGCTGCTTCCTCAGGTTAGCGGAAACTTGACCAAGATTCTCGTCCACTCCGGCGATCATGTGAAAGCGGGCCAAGTGCTCATGGAGATCGATCCCAAACTGCAGATGGCTACCGTTGCCTCGGCGCGCGCCACCGAGAGGCAGAAGAAGGCTATCTACGACTACAACGCAGTCGAGGTTGAGCGGCAGCGCAAGCTCTTTGAGGCCGGCGTGACCAGCCGCGATGCTTACGACCAGGCGCGGCAGTCCTTCGGCAATACCAAGGCGGATTACGAGTCGGCGGTCGAGTTGCGCAAGACGCAGGAGGAGCAACTGGCCTACTATATCATCCGCGCGCCGTTTGACGGAGTGGTGGGCGATATTCCCGTGCATGTGGGCGACTTTGCTTCGCCAATGAACTCTCCGGCCACGATGCTCACCACAGTGGACGAACACAAGGATCTGGAGGCCTACATCTACGTTCCCACGGAGCGCGCCAGCCAGGTGCGCCTGGGGCTGAATGTGGAGCTTACGGACAACGCCGGCAAGCTGCTGGAAAAGACGAAGATCGATTTTCTCTCGCCGCAAGTGGATAACACGCTGCAAGGCATTCTTGTGAAGGCCCCGGTCCATGCCACGCCGGAGGTGCTGCGCAACGCGCAGATGATCAAGGCGCGCGTCATTTGGAGCACTACGCCTATGGCTGTGGTGCCGGTGCTGGCGGTTACGCGTCTGGTCGGGCAGAGCTTCGTCTTCGTGGCCCAGGGGCAGAACGGCCATTTTGTGGCCCGCCAAGTCGCGGTCTCGCTAGGCGATACGGTGGGTAACAACTACGCCGTCACTTCGGGGCTGAAAGCGGGCGACCGGGTCATCGTATCGAGCACGCAGTTTTTGATGAACGGCGCGCCGGTGATGCCGATGGGCGGCTGAGGGCTGCTGCTTATAGAAAGCGCTCTATTGAAAAGCAGGTTCTTCGACTTCGTTTGACGCAAACAGCGCGCCAAACTCCGCTCAGGATGAGAGTATTTATCGGAAGGAAGGCAACCATTGTTTGTTGATTTTTTTATTCATCGGCCAGTCTTTGCGACGGTCTGCGCGCTGCTTATCATCCTCGCGGGCGCGGTGTGCATCCCCAACCTTCCGGTCGCCATGTATCCCACGCTCGCGCCTCCGGTGATTTCAGTGAGCTGCAACTACGTGGGCGCCAATGCGGACACCGTCGAGAAGGCCGTCACCATTCCGCTGGAAGAGGCCATCAATGGCGTCGAGGGAATGCGCTATATCAGCTCTTCGAGCACCAACAGCGGCACCAGTTCCATCGCCACGACCTTCAAGACCGGTTACGACCTGGACATCGCCGCGGTCGACGTGCAGAACCGCGTGGCCAGTGTTACAGGCCGGCTGCCCGCGGCCGTCAACGCCACCGGCATCAGCATCACCAAGGCTTCGCACAATTTTGTCTTCGGCGCCGGCTTCTTCACCCGCGACGGCCGCTACTCACCCGAGTTCATCTCCAACTACCTTGACATCTACGTAAAGGATGCTCTCAAGCGCGTGCCCGGAGTGGGCGACGTGATGATCTTTGGCGAGCGCAAATACGCCATGCGCGTCTGGCTTGACCCGGTGCGGCTGGCCGCGCGCAATCTCACGGCCACGGACGTGGTTAATGCGCTTATCGAACAGAACGTCGAAATTCCCGCCGGCCAGCTTGGCCAGCCTCCCTCGGACTCCAGACAGTCCTTCCAGATCCCGGTGCGCGTGGTGGGCCGGCTCACTTCGCCCGCGGAGTTCGACAACATCATCGTCAAGAGCACATCCAATGGCCTGGTGCTGCTGAAGGATGTGGGCCACTCGGAGGTGGGCGCGGAAGATTATAGCTCGAGCTTGAAATACTCCGGTCACGAGGCGATGGGCGTCGGCGTCATGCAGCTCTCCAACGCCAACGCATTGGAGGTTGACCGCCAGGCAAAAGCCGTCTTGCAGGAGTTGTCGAAGAGCTTTCCTCCCGGCCTGGAATACGCCATTGCCTTCGATTCCACCACCGTGGTCGGCGACTCCATCCGCGAAGTGCTGGTAACCCTCGCCGTGGCCGTCTTCATCGTCATTACCGTCATCTTCCTCTTTCTGCTCGACTGGCGCGCCACCATTATTCCCTCCGTCACCATCCCGGTTTCGCTCATCGGCACCTTCGCATTTATCAAAATCTTCGGCTTCTCCATCAACACGCTCACTCTCTTCGGCATCACGCTGGCTACTGGACTAGTAGTGGACGACGCCATTGTGGTCATCGAGAACGTGCAGCGCCACATGCACATGGAGCACTCCGACCCTCACGCGGCAACTTCGCGGGCCATGGGAGAGGTCACCAGCGCTGTCATCGCGACCTCTCTGGTTTTGATCGCGGTCTTTGTGCCGGTCTCGTTCTTTCCCGGCACCACCGGCATCCTCTATCGGCAATTTTCGCTGACCATTGCGTTTGCCATCGCCATCTCCGCCTTTAACGCACTCACGCTCTCGCCGGCTCTCTCGGCTATGTTCCTGCGCGGCGAAGAAGACCGGCCCAAGCAGCTCGACTTTCTGCGCATCGCGCCTCTCTCGCGACTCTTCGCCCGATTCATTCACTCCACCGACGCCCAGATTACCTGGTTGGCGGCCGCTTACGCCAAGGCAATTCACGCCGCCCTCCGGTTGCGCAACGTGTTGCTCGTGCTTTTCTTTGCAGGCTTGGGCGCCACTGTGTGGATGTATAAGCACGTTCCCACCGGCTTTATTCCCCAGGAGGACCAGGGATATCTGATGGTCGTGGTGCAGGCTCCGCCGGGCTCGTCGCTGGCTTACACCAGCGCGCTGGCGGATCGCGCGACCCTAATCCTCCAATCGAATCCCGATATTGCCGGTTCGTTCTCGATTATTGGCTTCAGCTTTGCGGGCAACGCCTCCAATGCGGGCATGATGTTTGTCAGCACCAAACCCAGCGATCAGCGGCGCGGCAAGGGCCACTCCGCAGCCGACATCGTAGCCGATCTTTCGCCCAAGTTAATGAGCCTGATGTTCGCGCCCAACGGCGGCCTGGTAGCCATCTTCGAACCCCCCGCGGTCTCGGGCATCGGCGCCTATGGAGGCTTTCAGTTCATGCTTCAGGACACGGGCGCCAACACGCTCAGCGACCTGGACCGCGTCGCTCACCAGATTGTGGGCGCGGGCAATGCCAGCGGGAAGCTCACCGGCTTGATCACCACCTACTCGGCCAATGATCCCCAGGTGCTGGTCACTATCGACCGCGAGAAGGCCAAGGCGATGGACATTTCGCTCTCCCAGATCACCAACACGCTTGGCGTCTTCATGGGCTCTGAGTACATCAACGACTTTGACTTCAACAACCGCACCTATCGCGTCTTTGTCCAGGCCGATCAGCCCTTTCGCATGTCGGCGCGCGATCTGCACAATTACTACGTGCGCTCCGACGCCGGCCAGATGATCCCGCTCGACAACCTCGTCAGTGTGACAGATAGCTCCGGCCCGCCGGTCATCACCCACTACAACCTTTTCCGCGCGGTCGAAATCGATGGCTCGCCCGCGCCGGGTTACAGCTCGGGACAGGGACTTATCGCCATGGAAGACGTCGCCCGCAAGACGATGATGCCCGGCATGACCTTTCAGTGGACCGGCCTGACGCTCGACGAAATCGAATCCAGCGGCCGCGCGCTCATCATCTTCGGCCTCGGAATTCTGGTCGTCTATCTCACTCTCTCGGCTCAATATGAGAGCTTCGCGCTGCCTTTCATCATTCTTCTGGCCGTGCCCATGGCGGTGCTCGGAGCGCTGGGCCTGGTCTCGCTGCGCGGCCTCTCCAACGACGTCTATTGCCAAATCGGCCTGGTCATGCTCATCGGCCTCTCGGCGAAAAACTCGATTCTGATCGTCGAGTTCGCCGAGCAGTTGCGCCGCAAGGGCCGCTCCATCGCCGATGCCGCTGCCGAGGCCGGCGCGCTGCGCCTGCGGCCTATTCTGATGACCTCCTTCGCCTTCATCCTCGGCGTTCTGCCGCTGGTCTTCGCCACTGGCGCGGGCGCGCTCGGCCGCCGCTCCGTGGGCACCACCATCGTCGGCGGCATGTTGCTCTCCACCGTCCTCAACCTGTTTTTTATCCCTGTGCTCTACGTGATTCTGAGCAGGCTGCTCAAGCGCGGCGACGCTCCAACGCCGGAGGCGCCTACCGGACCGGAGCCGGCCGAAGCATAACAACGTGGGTGCCCCACCCTCGCCGCGTCTTTGTTTTTTGCGGCTAGGGTGGGGTTCGGATAGCTCAGTTCTCCAAGCCGAAGGCCGCTGGCCCCACCGCAGGTGGTCACTGCGCCTTTTGATGCGCAATCACGTAATCTTTTATCCGGTTGTAGACCTGGCTGGTCACCACGCCGCGCTCTACCAGGTCCAGCTTCGAGTGGTATGGCCGGAAGCGAACAATCCGCCCCGCCCAGCTCGGCGTCATGCCGGGAACTTTCAGCAACTCCTCCACGCTGGCGTGATTGATGTCCACCCGCATCTCCGGCCGTGGGGCCGTTGCGGATGTTTTCGGCACGCCGCGGGAATCCCGATCCTGATATTGCGCCGTCCCGGCCAGGCAAAGGCCCAGCATCACAACTGCTGCCGCCGCAAATCGCGTTCCTGCTCGCACGGCTCCATTCTCCGCCCTGCCGCGCACTATCCGCAAGAAAAAGATTTGACACGACGCCGGGTTTTCCCTTAGTCTTTAATCAGATGCAGAGCAACCGCCATCACGGTCACCACCATCATCATGGAACCCCCATGCCGGCGGATTGCTATGGCCTGAAGTAAACGGCCAGAGAGATCAAAGAAACCAAGCCCGCCGGCAACTCAGCCCGCGGGCTTTTTCATGTTTCACAAATCTAAACCAAAGGGAGAAACCCATGGAATGGGTTGATTTCGACAAGATGGACGGTCTCGCGCCCGGCATTGTGCAGGATGCGCGCACCGGCGAGGTGCTGATGCTGGGCTTTCTCAACCCTGCCAGCTATGCAAAAACCCTGGAGACCGGCTTCGTCACCTTCTGGAGCCGCACCCGCCAGAAGTTGTGGATGAAGGGCGAAACCAGTGGCAACCGCCTGCGCGTCGTCTCCGCCGCAACCGACTGCGACAACGATGCGCTGCTCTTTCGCGTGGTGGTCGAGGGCGACGGGCTTGTTTGCCACGAGGGCACGGTCAGTTGCTTTACCAAACCCGTGAACATGGCCAACACGCAATCTAGCGACAAGAAAGAGGAACCTCGTGGCTAACAAGTTAAGGCTCGGCATTCCCAAAGGCAGTTTGCAGGATGCCACCATCGCTCTCTTCAAGCGCGCCGGATGGAACATCTACGCCGACGGCCGTTCCTACTTTCCCTCCATCGACGACCCCGAAATCGAGTGCATGTTGATCCGCGCCCAGGAGATGGCCCGCTACGTCGATCACGGCGTCCTCGATGCCGGGCTGACCGGCATTGATTGGGTCGTCGAAAGCGGACTTGATGTCACCAGCGTCACCACTCTCACCTATGCCAAGCAGAGCCGCCGCAAGGTGCGCTGGGTGTTGGCCGTCCCGGAAAGCAGCGGCTTCGAGAAGGCTGAGGACCTGGAGGGCAAAATCGTCGCTACAGAACTGGTCGAAGTCAGCAAGCGCTACTTTGCCTCGAAGGGCGTCAACGTCAAAGTCGAGTTCAGTTGGGGAGCAACGGAAGTCAAGCCGCCCATGCTGGCCGACGCCATCGTCGAAGTTACGGAGACCGGCAGCTCGCTCAAAGCCAACCACCTCAAGATTATCGACACGGTCATGGAGAGCGAAACGCATCTCATCGCCGGACAAAAGACTCTTTCAGATCCGTGGAAATGCGAGAAGCTCGATCAAATTGCGCTCATGCTGCGCGGCGCAATCGATGCGCAATCGCAAGTCGGACTCATGCTCAACGTGCAGCGCGCCTATCTTGACGCGGTCCTCGCCGTGCTGCCCGCGCTTAACTCGCCCACCATCTCCCAGCTCAGCAACTCCGACTGGGTTGCGGTCAATACCATCGTCGAAGAGCGTGTGGCCCGCGACGTGATTCCCAAGCTCAAGGCGGCCAAAGCAACGGGCATCGTCGAGTATCCGCTCAACAAGGTCGTGCTTTAGCTCGGAGAACGGCAATGAAACTAATCCGCACAACAGGCCGCGGCGCGCAGCAAGCCGCAGAATTTCTCGCCACGCTCGAAGATCGCGGCGGCGCGGCGCTCGATGCTGTTCTACCCGCTGTCAAGCGCATCGTGGCTGATGTGCGCAAGCAGGGCGACCGCGCTCTGCTGCGCTACGCCGCCAAATTCGACGGCCTCGCCGGCGCCGCCTCTCTGCGTGTCTCGCCCGGTGAAATGGCCGCCGCGTGGAAAGCCATCGATCCATCAATGCAGGAAGCTCTCGCTACAGCAGCACGGCAGATTCGCGCCTTTGCCGTCTCTCAACTGCCCGCCTCATTCAGCGATGAACCTATCTCCGGCCTCACCACCGGCCAGCTTGTTCGTCCCCTCGCCTCGGTGGCCTGCTATGTGCCCAGCGGGCGCCATCCGCTGCCCTCCACGCTGCTCATGACCGCCATTCCCGCGCAGGTGGCGGGCGTCGAGCGCGTCGTAGTTGTATCGCCCAAGCCCGCGCCGGAGACTCTTGCTGCCGCGCACCTGCTCGGCATCACGGAGTTCTATCGCCTCGGTGGCGCGCACGCCGTGGCCGCGCTGGCTTATGGAACAGCATCGATTCCGCGTGTAAACAAAATCGTTGGTCCCGGCAATCTTTACGTCACTGCCGCCAAGCGTCTCGTCGCTTTCGATTGCGCCATTGACATGCTCGCCGGACCCACAGAAATTGTCGTTACCAGCGAAAGCGGCAACGCAACCGAGATCGTCTCTGACATGGTGGCGCAGGCCGAGCACGATCCCGAAGCTCTGGCCATCTTTATCACCACGCGTGCCGATCTCGCCAAAGCCGTCATGGCCGAAGTCAAACTGCGCAGCCGCAAAAATGTCGTCGCGCACCAGGCTCTTGATCGCAATGGCTTGGTCATCGTCGCCGCAAATGTGGACGAAGCGCGCGCCATCACCAATCGCCTCGCACCCGAGCATCTCACTGTGGACGCCGCCAGCGATCTCGACTGGATTCAGAACGCGGGCTCGGTCTTCGTGGGCCGCTGGTCTTCGCAGCCCATGGGCGACTACATCTCCGGCCCTAATCACACGCTGCCCACCGGCGGCATGGCGCGAGTGCGCGGCGGCTTGAGCGTCAACGACTTCGTCAAGCTCATCACCGTGCAGCAGTATTCGGCGCAAGGCCTACGCACGCTTGGCCCGTTTGCAATCCTCCTGGCTGAAGCCGAGGGCCTCACCGGCCATGCCGAAGCCATTCGCGCTCGCCTCGAGAAGAAGAGGAACAACCATGACTGAACGAACAGTGGTAGAGTTAGCCCCACCGCAGTTGGCGCCGCGCGCTCGTGTGCAGGCTATGAAGGAGTATCACCCTCCTCTCGGCGACCGCGACGCGCTGCGTCTGGACTTCAACGAAAACACCGTAGCCTGCTCGCCTAAAGTGCGTGAGGTGCTGGGCCGCATCTCCGCGGGCAGCCTCACTCGTTATCCCGAGCGCCAGCCTGTCGAGGCTGTTGTCGCCGCGCATCTTAAACTCGCGCCCTCTCAAGTTGCGCTCACCAACGGCGTCGACGAAGCCATTCATGTGCTCTTCGAGACCTTCCTTGATAAAGTCGACGAGTTGCTGCTGCCCGTGCCTACATATACGATGTACGAGGTCTACGCTTCTGCAACCGATGCTCGTGTGGTAACTGTGCCTGCTGGCGGCGACTTGCAGTTTCCTTTCGAGCGTCTGCTCGCGGCCATCACGTCGCGCACCAGGATCATCGCCATCGCCAATCCCAACAGCCCTTCCGGCTCCGCGGCCACGCGTTCGCAACTGCTGGAAATTGCCTCGCGCGCGCCACACGCCGTTCTCTTCGTAGACGAGGCCTACTACCACTTTCACGGCGAAACCGTCATCGATCAGGTCGGAGTAATCCCCAATCTGATTGTTGCGCGTACCTTTTCCAAAGCCTATGGCCTTGCCGGACTGCGCCTCGGCCTGCTCGCCGGTCCCGTGGAACTGATGCGCTGGATCAAGCGCGTGCTCTCGCCTTACAGCGTGAACTCACTGGCGCTGGCCTGCCTGCCGCCCGCGCTCGAAGACGCCGCGTACCTCGACTGGTACGTCCGCGAAGTGCTCGAAGCGCGCGCGGAGTTTGAGGCTGTGCTCGACCGAGCCGGCATCCGTCGCTGGCCCAGTCGCGCAAATTTCGTCCTCGTCGAAATCGGCGCGAAGCACAAGGAGTTCACGCGCTTGATGAGCGCCGCGGGTGTGTTGGTGCGCGACCGCTCCAGCGACCCCGGATGCGATGGACGCGTGCGCATCACCATTGGAACGCGTGAGCAGATGCGGCAAGCTGCCGTAGCTCTCAAAGAAACGCTGGCCACAATGCGGGCCGGAAAAGAGGCGCAATGACTACAAAGAAAATAGCCGCGGCAAGTTTGAAGACACGCACCGCCCTCGTCGAGCGCAATTCCGCGGAGACGCGCATTGCCATCAAATTGAAAATTGAAGGCAGCGGCCAATACAAAATCTCAACCGGCATTCGCTTCTTCGATCACATGCTGGAGCTCTTCACGCGTCACGGCGCCTTTGACCTCGACCTCGCCTGCAAAGGCGACCTGGATGTCGACCAGCACCACACCGTCGAGGACGTGGGCATCGCGCTGGGCGAGGCCTTCGACCGCGCCCTAGGCGACAAGCGCGGCATTCTGCGCGCCGGATATTTCCTGATGCCCATGGACGAAACCCTGGCCATCGCGGCCATCGACCTCAGCGGCCGCGCCGCCTTCGCCGTCGAAACCAAAGTGCTAACTCGCCTGGTAGGCGATCTGCAATCCGAGTTGGTCACAGATTTCTTTGAAGGCTTCGCGCGCGGCGCACGCGCCAACGTTCACGTAAAGACCATGTACGGCCGCTCCAGCCACCACAAGATCGAGGCCATCTTCAAAGCCTTCGCGCGGGCGCTGCGCGTAGCCTGTTCGCGTGACAAGCAACTGGGCAAGATGCTGCCGTCCACCAAAGGATTATTGTGATGCGCGTGACAGTCATTGATTACAAAGCCGGTAATCTCACCTCGGTTCTCAAGGCGCTGCGCCACGTGGGCGCGGAAACGGTGGTGACGGACAGCGATCTTTCGCTTGTCGAAACCGCAGAGCGCATCGTACTGCCCGGCGTAGGCCATTTCGCGGCCACCGAGCGTCTCGACTCGACAGGCCTCACGTCGGCGATTCGCGCGGCCATTGCGCGCGGTGTTCCCTTCCTCGGAATCTGTGTGGGAATGCAGTGGCTCTACGCTGGATCGAGCGAAGCGCCGTCGCAACCTGGCCTCGCGCATTTCACCGAATCATGCGCGCGCTTTTCCGAAAGCACCGAAAAAGTCCCGCATGTAGGCTGGAACTCGCTGGAAATCCTTCCCAGCTCGCGCCTTCTTGCCGGCGTCGAACCGGGCGAGTACGTTTACTTCACGCACTCCTACAAAGCTCCCGTTACTGTAGACACCGCGGCCACCACTTACTACATTGAGCCCTTCGCATCAGCCGTCGAGCGCGGCAATGTAATGGGCGTACAATTCCATCCGGAAAAGTCCGGCGCAACCGGGCTGAAGATTCTCGGCAATTTTCTCAACTGGAAAAGGTAATGAATGATTACCAAACGCATTATCGCCTGCCTCGATGTCCATGACGGCCGCGTTGTGAAGGGCGTGCAGTTTGTCGATCTCGTCGATGCAGGCGATCCCGCCTCGCAGGCCGCGCGTCATGCCCGTGAAGGCGCGGACGAAATCGTATTGCTCGACATTACCGCGACGCACGAGGAACGTCAGACGTTGCTCGACACAGTGCGCCGGACGGCGCGTGAGTTGTTTGTCCCCTTCTGCGTCGGCGGTGGTATTCGCACCGCGGACGATGCGGCGCAGGTCTTCGAGGCAGGCGCGGACAAGGTCAGCGTAAACTCCGCCGCGATCGCCAACCCAAATTTAATCGACGCCATTGGCCGCAGCTTTGGCGCGCAGGCCGTCGTCGTCGCCATTGACGCGCGCCGCGATCTCGAAGCCGCTGACCCGGTGCGCGAGGCGCAGGTCTTTGTGCAGGGCGGGCGCAAATTGACCGGACGCCGCGCCGTCGAGTGGGCGTGCGAAGCCGAGTCTCGCGGCGCTGGCGAAATCCTGCTCACCTCGATGAACTGCGACGGAACGCGCACCGGCTTCGATTGCGAACTGACCGCGGCAGTCAGCGAGGCCGTCAACATCCCCGTCATCGCCTCGGGCGGCGCGGGAACTGTCGCTCATTTCGTCGATGTCTTCGGGCGAGGCAAGGCCGACGCGGCGCTGGCCGCCAGCATTTTCCATTTCGGCGTCTCCAGCGCGCGTTCGCTCAAAAAAGAACTGGCCAAAGCCGGCGTCTCCGTGAGGCTTCCATGCTGATTCCTTCCATTGATTTGCTGGGCGGTCAAATAGTTCAACTCGTACAGGGCGAAAAGCTGCGCCTGGCCTTCGACGACTTTGAGTACTGGATTGAAAAATTCTCCAAGTTTTCTTTAGTCCAACTCATCGATTTGGACGCGGCCATGCGCCAGGGCGATAACTCCGCATTAGTCGAGCAGATCGCCAAGCGGCTACCAGTACAAGCTGGCGGCGGCATCCATTCCATCGAGCGCGCGCGGCAGGTACTCGACGCAGGCGCAAAGAGAGTCATCATCGGTTCTGCTCTTTTTTCTGCGGAGGGCGCAGTCAACACCGAATTTGCCGCGGCGCTGGCCGACACCGTTGGCGCTGCCCGCGTTGTCGCCGGTATCGACACAAAAAACGGCCGCATCGCCGTGAAGGGTTGGAAGGCGCAGGTGGCGCTCACTCCCGACGATGCGATTCCGCAACTCGAATCCCACGTCGCTGCATTCCTCTACACGCACGTCGATGGCGAAGGGCTGATGCAGGGCTTTCCCATCGCCACTGCCGCGCGCCTGCGCAAACTTACCCAGCGTCAACTCATCGTAGCCGGCGGCATTCGCTCGCAGCTGGAGGTTGATGCGCTGGACGCGCTGGGCGCCGATGCAGTAGTCGGCATGGCTGTATATACCGACTTGCTTGCGGTCTGATTTATCCGTCTTGTTGCAAAGATTAACGAATCAAAACTCTGCGCGGAACATCACATTTCATGTAGTATGTTGCACAGTCCCCCGTTTTGCTCGGGAGACATCTACTATGCTGCGAGTCGGTTATCCCGCCACCTTGGCCGCGGAATTGATGCGCGATTTCCCAGCGGAGGTCGAGCTTATTCCCCTGCCCGACGATCTTGACCACGACATCGACATCGATGTCTGGATTACCGACCCCTATCCGAAGCGCGCCATAAGCCTTTGGCCGCGGCTGCGCGGCGTGCGTTTGATTCTATCGCTGATGGCCGGCACAGAGTGGATTCCCTCTTTGGCCGGGCCGCACGTCACCATCTGCAACGCGCGTGGCGCACACAATATCTCCACCGCCGAATGGACTATCGGCGCCATCCTGGCCATGCTGAAGTACTTCCCGCTTTATCTTGACGTGCAGCGCTCCGGCGTGTGGAAGCGCCGCTTCGAGGCCAGCGCGCATTACGCCAGCATCACCGGCGATGCGCGTCCGCATTATCCGCCCATCCTGCTGGAAGAACTTACCGGCAAGTCCGTGCTGCTGGTGGGCTACGGCGCCATCGGCAAGGAGATCGAGCGTATGTTAGCGCCCTTTCATGTAGAGCTTGCGCGCATTGCGCGCACCGCGCGAACCAAGCCGCCGGTTCACGCCGTCAGTGAACTCGACAATCTCTTGCCACAAGCGGAGATCGTGATTCTGATTCTTCCTTCAACCGCTGAGTCGCATCATTTGATTGGCCGCCGCCAACTCGCGCTGATGCGGCAGGGCGCGCTGCTGGTCAACGCCGCGCGTGGGCCCATCGTGGACACAGATGCATTGGTTGACGCGCTCAACGCCGGCCACATCCGCGCCGCTCTCGACGTCACCGATCCCGAGCCGCTGCCCGAAGGCCACCTGCTGTGGAGTTGTCCCAACCTGCTGCTCACGCCCCACGTCGCCGGATCGAGCCCGCAGTTCGCGCCCCGTTCGCTCAAGACAGCCGCCGATGAACTGCGTCGCTACATCAACAGCGAGCCGCTGCAAAACGTGGTTCAAGCCGCAATCTGAGTCGCTGCCGCCCGTCGCCAATCGCGTAAGCCGATCACGGCCAGGCCTGCAAGAAGTGCATAGAGCGCCGCCGTGGGTCTCAGCCCCTTGTAGATATATTCGCCGATGTAGACCAGGTCCACGGCAATCCAAAGCCACCAATTGGCCGTGTGCTTGCGTGTTTGCCACCAACTTGCCACCAGGCTGTAACTCATCAGCGTTGCATCCAGGCGAGGCAGTGCCGCCCCAATCCGTTCCATCAGCAACCCCACTAGCACGCTTCCCGCCGCTCCCGCCGCTAATCCTGCCAACATACTCCGTAATGGCAGACGAATTACGCGCACCTCGCCTTCTTCGCGCACGCCGCGCCACCAATACCACCATCCATAGAAGGTGAAGCCCATAAAGACAATCTGCAGCAGCGCATCAGAATACAAGCGCACGCGGAAAAACACAATCATGTAAAGCACTTCGGCAACCAACACCACCGGCCAGCAAATGAGCTTTCGGCGCGTGGTGAGCCAGATGCCCAAAAGCGTAGTAAGGAAGCCTGCATCTTCCATCCAGTTCGCGGCAAGGTAATTCGTTATAGCTGCCCAATGCATCAGTCTTCGGCTCCCGCCAGCGGTGCTGCTTGCTGTCCTCGTTTCGATGCTCTGCGTCGAATTGCATCCAGCAGCTTCTGTCCGCCCGATCCGCGGAACCAGCGCGCATGACCCACCAGGTAATCCATTGAGGCCAGCCTTGCCTTTTCTTTTGACTGCAGCACGCCCAGAAAATAGTCCGCTTCCGTCAGCGCAAACTCCGCGTGGCAGAGCGCCGTCATCGGCGCCAGAGCAGCGGCCTCTTCTTCCGATAATGGCCGCACCTGCTCGTAGCCGTCGAGCATCGCCTCAAGATGATCTATATGCATGCGCACTCCCTCACCTTGCAAGGTGTCTTCCATCAGATCAAGCCACTCCACAATGTTGCGCTCGATGGCATGGGCCAGGTCGTGTACGGCATTGGTGCTGTCGGCAAGCCCAAAGTCGATCACTGCCACGGCCCGCGCGTCGTCGCCGGCGTCGCTCCATAGAAGATTCGACGCGTGCAAATCGTTGTGCGTCCACAACGGCTTCAGTGCAGGCAACAACGGTCTCAGTTCCGCATGAAACGGCGCCAGCAATTCGAGCGCCGCGTCACAATCGGCGCGCGTAATCTCATCCTCGGCCAGCGCAGGCCGCGCCGCCAGGTAGCGCTCCATCGCCGCAACCGGACCCTCCGCCGCAAATATCGTAAAGCTTGCCACCAGAGGCTGCGCCTTGCGCGGCGGCGCATCGAATCCCTGCGATGCCAAATGCAGCCTCGCCAGCGCCTCTCCCGCCGAGCGCGCGTGCGCCGCCGAGCGAAATGGAGTCCACGAGAGCGCCTCCTCATAAAGGTCCAGTCCCTCCGGAACCTCATACACTTCATAGGTCCATTCGCCGCGCTCGATGGCAGTCTCGCCGGAAGAAGCCGCAAGGACACGCGGCAAAGGCGCGCCATGCTCGCGAAGAAACTGCATGAAGCAATGCTCCTCGAGCAATCCCTCGCGGTCACGGACTTTCTGAGAATGGCGCTTGATGAACATTTGTCCGCACTTCGTCGCCACCACGCTGGCCGCCGAAAATGGCCGCGGACTCACCGATAGAATTTCGATTGGCTCGTCGCAGCCGGGAAACATCGAGAGCAGCTCACGCACCTCGTCCAGCGTGAGCGGCAGCCAGTCGGGCTCAACCAGCCTGCCGTCCAATCCATGCGCCTTTGCCGTCGTGTTCATCGCCGGTGCGTCCTTTGCCGCGTCTGCGAACCTAGAAAGTGTAGTGCGCGGAAAACCGCACCGTCGTTGGCGCGCCTAGCCAGATGAAAGTATCGCCATAACTTGCGCCGGTGTCGCTCCAGTAACGTTTGTCAGTGATGTTATCGGCATAGAGACGCAGAGTTAGATGACCCTGCTCGCCGCCCGGCGTGTAGCGCGCGCCCAGGTTAAATAGGTTATAACTCGGCACACTAACTGCATCGTCGCGCGTAGCTTCCTTGCGGCCGGTGTAACTCCAGCCGGGCATTACGTGCAATCCGCGCAAGCGCGGCAGCGTCAGATCGGCAAAGAAGGTGGTGTGCACGCGCGGCACGTTGATGACTTGTTTGTTGTTGTAAGACGGAGTGCTCGAATCGTTCGAAATTGCCCGTATGCCAGCCGCCGAGGCCGTCAGCCTCAGCCACTTCGCAGCCTTGCCCTGCGCGTTCAGCTCCATGCCGTCGTGCGTCTCGCGGCCATCGGACTCAAAGCACTGATCGCCGGAATTCCCGGTGAGACAAAAGCTGTCGGGACCAGCGAGCGTTTTGGGATAGAAGAACGGCGCGCGCATATGAAAGAGCGCGGTGGTGAGCAAAATGCGCTGGCCCGGCTCATACTTTGCGCCGACCTCGGCCTGGCGAGTGAAAAAGGGCGCCAGAAACTGGTTTGCATCATCCACCCACCACGGCGCCTGCGGACCCAATGAGAGCATCACGCCATAGTTGCCGTAGAGCGTAAGGTTCTCCACCGGGTTGAAGGTAATCGCATACTGCGGCAGCCAGACAGGCTTATTGGTGAGGCTGGGTAATGTGGGAACAGAGTATATCGGATTGCCAAACGCGTCGTAGGTAGTCGGGCATGGATCAGTCGCCGGTCCCGGCGCAACGGAGACAGTGCAGGGGCTTGTGGCTTCCAGCGAGTAATTATAATCGCGCAGCCAATCTTCCCGGCCACTGGCGAGCAATTGAATGTGTCCGGGCAGATGAATGCGATCCTGCGCCACAGCGGATGATTGATGGCTGTCTTCCCATAGCCGGCGCGGGCCTGCGGTTTGCAGCGGCGACTCGATAGGAACAGCTGTGATGGGATCGTAGATGTTTTCAGAACCAACATAGGTGTATACCGCGCCATCCTGCACAATACCATCGGGAGAATACGGATTTGCGAACGTATAGAAACCCGGCTGCTGCACGCTGCGCAGAAACAATTCGATCCCGCCGGTCAGGTCGTGCGTGATGGCTCCTGTCTTGATGTGGCCGGTGACCAGCGCCTCAGTTTGCGCGTCGATGCGCAGTTCGCCGGGGTCGCGGTAGTCGTAGATGTCATAACCTCCGTCGGGCGCGAAAAAATAATCCGGTGCAGTGCCGCCATTCCCCTGACACAAAGCCTCATAAGAGCAGCCATACGCGTAAATCACGTTATCTTGTATGAGCGAATGGCTGTAACTGGCTGCGGCGAAGGCCTTCCACTGATGCGGCAGATCGTAATCGAAACGCGCGCCGGTATTGAAGGTGTCGTAGGTGTCGGGCGGACCCCAGGGCTGGTCGCCCAGCATCGTCGATCGGTAGATGCGGTTTATGTCCGGCACCGTCTCGCCGCCCAGCAGTTGGTAACCGCTGCCGTCGCGCTCCACCTTATGCTGGTACTCGAAGTCGCCCTTCAAAATCGCCTTCGGAGTGATCTTCCAATCCGCCGCGCCCGCGCCCATGGCGCGCCAGCCGTTGGTATCGTTCATATAGCTCTGGATTCTTTCGCCAGCCAGATTCACGCGTGCGCCCACCTGCTTCCGGCTGCCGAATAGATGCCCAAGATCAACCGCTCCGAGGGTGCTTCCGCGTTGGTCGGTGGCCAAATCAACGGCCTTCACCATCGCCGGCCGCTTGGTCTCGTAATTAATCAGTCCACCAGCCGAGGCCACTCCGCTCTCCACGCCGGCTATGCCTTTCAAAAACTCAACGCGCTCCTTGTTTTCCAGCGGCACATCCTGCTCACCGGCGATGGTCATGCCGTTGATCTCCAGGCCCGTGGCCAGATCAATCGGAAAGCCGCGAATCTCGTAGACGCCGTAGTAGCCTACCGGCACGTAATCGTCGCCGATGGAAGCGTCGTTCTTCACCACGTCGGAGAGCAGGCGCGCCCCCTGGTCCGTGAGCAACTCGCGTGTGACGACTGTGGCCGAAAGCGGCGTCTGCTCCAGCGGCACGCCATCCAGATTTCCCACCGTGACAGTCTCGGGAAGATACTCGCCCGGCGTTTCGCCATGCACTACCACCGTGGTGGTCACGCGCGGTATTATCTGCGCAGTCGGAGCCGGCTTGGGCGTTTCGGTGGCCGGAGCTGGCTTGTTTTGCGCAGGCTTCGAGCTTTGCGCAAAGGCATTGAGGGAAACAGCCAGCCAGCAAAGCAGCAAACTTGTCGCCCAGCGCGCGCGCCGTGCGCGGGCTCGACGCCAGGCAGCCTCTTGGCCGGAAATTGGGCCCGAAAATTCGAGCGTATTCGATTGATCTATGATCTGAGCCGGTTCGGAGCCGGCAACTCTGGACATAAAAATCCCCTTGTTTCCTGCTTCATGAAACAAGAGAACTCAGTTGCATATCGAGGTAGGGGGCCGTTCGGCTACGAAAGCTTCCCACGCCGGTATTATCCGGATCGGGTTCGAGGGTATTTCTCAGCCCCACATCGTGGAGCACCCCTGTTTCATTAAACTGATTGAAACACTTCTGGCCCGGTTTTGCAAGCCAGGGGGAACCACGCATCGATTCCCACAGGCTTTGATCGGCCAAAGGCGCAGGTTTAAGATCATAGCGTGGAGTGTGCCGGCAGGCGTCTCTTGCGCTATTCTGATATGTGATTGATGTTACATACGTCATTTGGACCTTGTTAGTCTGAAAGACGGCCTACGGGGGTCTCAAAAAGCACTATGCAATCCTTTCCCGCTGTTGATCCGATTCCCTTGCCTGCGCCGGTATGGCTGTTGAAACTACTGCATGACGTTACGCTGGCGCTGCACTTTGTCGCCGTGGAAATGCTGCTGGGCGGTCTGCTGCTGGCGGTACTGCTCAGCCTCTTCCGCGGCTCTCCAGCCTCCATGGTCACCGCCCGGGCGCTGGCCCGCCGGCTCACCGTGGTCATGACCTTCGTCATCAACCTCGCCGTGCCGCCGCTGCTGTTTGTCCAGGTGCTCTATGGCCGCGCTTTCTACACCAGCAGCGTGCTCATCGGCCTCTTCTGGATCGCGGTCATCGGCCTCCTCATGCTGACCTATTGGCTGCTTTACCGCTTCACCGCGCGCCTTGAGGCGGGTAAATCGGCCTGGTGGGTCGGCCTGAGCGCCTGGCTGCTGGCAGGTTCCATCGCCCGCCTGCTCTCCACCAATATGACCTTGATGCTGCGCCCCGAGGTCTGGCGCAACATGTACTCCGCCTCCGCCATGGGCGCCTATCTGCCCACCGGCGACCCCACGCTCACGCCCCGCTGGCTGCTCATGATGGCTGGCGGCCTGTTCATCGGTGGACTGTGGATGATCTATCTTGCCGGCCGCTCAACCTTCACTGCGGAAGAAAAGCGCTTTCTTGCCGGTCTCGGCGGCAAGCTGGCCGCGCTCTTCGGTGTCGTCTATCTGGCCGCCGGAGTGTGGGCCGCCGGCGTGCAGCCGGCTGTAGTTAAGTCGATGCTGGTGACGCCTCCGGCTGGCTATGAATTCTACAAGTATTACGGATTTGCCGGTTACGGCTGGATGGCTCTGGTGGTGGTCGCCGTGCTGCTCGCCGCCGTCGCCGGATTCGCCAGAATCACAGCTCGCTGGATGAGCATTGCGGTCGTTCATCTTGCCGTACTCGTCGAGCTCGCCCTGGTCGTCTACCGCGATGGCGTCCGCGATCTCACCTTGCTGAGCAAAGGCTACAACGTGTGGGATCGCGTGGTGGTCACCAACTGGTGGATCGTGGGCCTCTTCCTGGTCCTCTTTGTTGGAGGAATGGGCGTAATCGCCTGGCTCATCTCCGTGGTGGCGCGATCCAAAAAAGTGATGGAGGGCGCGGCATAACCTTCCGCGAAGAAAACGATATGAGCCAAGAGACAAGTCTCCCCGCAAACATCGTCGAGGAACCGGACGACAAAAATACCCGCCGCGTTTTTCTGGCCGCCGCAGGAGTGGCCGGCCTCGCGTATACCGCGCTTCTGGCCTACCCCATCTACCGTTATCTGGCCTCGCCCGCGGAGATGGCCATGGAAGCCGCGGCAGTCACCGAGGTCACGCTCAAAGGCGCGCAGAAGCTTGCCGCCGGTTCGGTGCTCATGTTCAAGTTCGGTACCTCGCCGGCCATGCTTATTCACCATCTCGACGGCCAATGGATTTCCATGACCGCCGTCTGCACGCACCTGGGCTGCACGGTGCAATATGAGCCGCAGGCCGACCGTATTCACTGCGCTTGTCACGGCGGCGTCTACAACGCCTATACCGGCGCAAACATCAGCGGCCCGCCGCCCAGGCCGCTCAAGCTCTTCAAGGTTGCCGTCAACGAGACCGGCGTGGTGGTCTCGCGCACATAACCATATTCACTCGTTCACTGCTTCACTCGTTCACTTGCTCACTGCTTTCGAGGATTCGGTGCATGACCACAAAAACCAATGCAATCTATAACTGGGTCGATGAGCGGCTGGGCCTTTCCGAGCTGGTCGCTTTTGCGCGCCACAAAACCGTCCCCGTTCACTCCCAGTCTTTCTGGTACTACTGGGGCGGCATTACGCTCTTTTTCTTCATGGTCCAGTGCTTTACCGGCGTGCTGCTGCTGGTCTACTATCAGCCCGGCGCAAACGCCTACGAGTCGGTTCGCCAGATCACCTTCGTGATGCACTTCGGCTGGCTCATCCGCTCCGCGCACGCCTGGTCCTCCAGCCTGATGATCTTCTCCATCCTGGTGCACATGTTCTCCGTCTTCTTCATGAAGGCTTACCGCAAGCCGCGCGAGTTCGGCTGGCTCAGCGGCATTGCGCTGCTCGTGCTGGCCTCGGTCTTCGGCTTCTCCGGCTACCTGCTGCCCATGGATGAGTTGAGCTACTTCGCCACCAAGGTCGGCCTGCAGATTCCCTCGGCGATTCCCTGGATCGGTCCCATTATCGCCAATATGCTGCGCGGTGGACTGGATGTCAACGAGTTCACCGTGCAGCGCTTCTTTGCCCTGCACGTAGTGGTGCTGCCGGCCCTCTTTATTCCGCTGCTCGGCTTTCATCTCTGGCTGGTTCAGCGCCACGGCAACGCCGTCCCTCCTTCCGTTGAGGCCCTGCCGCCGGAGCAGCGCAAATCCATGCCCTTTTTCCCCAACTTCATGCGCAAGGACATGGCCATGTGGCTCATCGCGCTCAACGTCCTGGCGCTGCTGGCCTCGGTCTTTCCCTGGTCGCTGGGCAAACCCTTCGACCCGCTCTCGCCCGCCCCGCTCGGCATTCATCCCGAGTGGTACTTCATGAGTCCCTTCGAGATGCTCAAGCTGATCGGCATGGTGTTTTCAAGCAAGTATGCCGAGCTGGGCGAGATTGCGGGCATCCTGATCTTCACGCTCGGCATTGTGTTGTGGCTGTTGATTCCCTTCTACGACAACAGCAAGGAATCCGGACAGCGCGCCCGCGTCGCTCACTACTTTGGCCTGCTGGTGATCTTCGCCCTGCTGGCCACCACCATCATCGGCTATTGGACACTGCAATGAAGAAGTGAATGAGTGAACAAGTGAACGGGGGAAGAAGTGGAGCAACAATGAAAGCGGAACATGAAGTGATTGTCGATAAGCCAAAGAGGAGACTGGCCATGCAATCATTCCGAGACCTTCAGGTTTGGCAAAGGTCGATGGAATTGACAGTTGCTGTCTATCGGCTCACGCAACATTTTCCTCGTGAAGAAGCTTTTGGGCTCACGTCTCAGTTGAGACGTTCCGCAGTTTCAGTGCCAAGCAATATTGCGGAGGGCCACGGGCGTATGAATCAACACGAGTTTAAGCACTTTCTCCTGATCGCGCGCGCCTCGAATTGCGAGCTGCAAACGCAATTGGAGCTCTCTGGCGCGTTGGGGTTCGCGGATAGTCAACTCCTCAACCAGGTCCAAGGCATTTCAATTGAAGTGGAGAAGATGCTCTTTTCATTCATAAGCAGTCTCAAAAACAACAGTAGCTAAGGAGAGACCAGTGAACAAGTGAATGAGTGAAATAAACACCGTACGTACAATGAGCCCCTTTTCACTGCGTTCTTCACTTTCTTCACTTTCTTCACTTCTTCACTGATTCACTTTTTCATTTTTCACTCGTTCACTTTTTCACTTTTTCACTGGAGTAAACATGAATTATCCATTTTGGCAAATCCCGTATCTCGGCTCGGGCTGGGTGATCGGCATTATCGCCATCTTCCACGTCATGATCTCGCAGTTTGCTGTCGGCGGCGGCCTCTATCTGCCCATGGCCGAGCGCAAGGCCATGCGCATGCCGGAGGGCCAGCTCCGCACTGACTGGCTCAATCAACTGGCCGGCTACTCCAAATTCTTCCTCCTCCTCACCGCCGTCTTCGGTACTGTGAGTGGCGTAGGCATCTGGTTTGCCATCAGCCTCGCCAATCCCGAGGCCACCAGCGCGCTTATCCACAACTTCGTCTTCGCCTGGGCCATGGAGTGGGCCTTCTTTCTCGTCGAGCTCACCACCATCGCCGTCTACTACACCACCTGGAGCAAGATTGATCCCAAGCTGCACCTTGCCGTGGGATGGGCCTATGCCATCGCCTCATTCTTCACTTTGTTCATCATCAACGGTATTCTCACCTTCATGCTCACCCCCGGCGATGTCTGGCTTTCCGTTGCTGGAAAAGGTCAGGAGGCCAGCAAATTCTGCTACGCATTCTTTAATCCCACCTACTGGCCCAGCCTCTTCCTGCGCGCCTGCGTCTGCTGCGCGCTGGCCGGCATCTGGGCGCTCATCACCGCCAGCCGTCTCGACGGCGACAAGCATCCCGCGCTCAAAACCACTATGGTGCAGTGGAGCGTCAAGTGGCTGGTGCCCTCCTTCGTGGCCACGCCCTTCCTCCTCGCCTGGTATCTATGGATGGTTCCCGCGTCCCAGCAGGCTTTGCTTCAACTGGGCATCGACACTGTCAGCGCCGGTGTCTTCTCGATGGTCACGCGCGTGGCGCTGGTGATTATCATGACCTCGGCCACCATCGTTGGCGTCGCCTACTTCCTCGCCTATCGCAATCCGCGCGACTTCAATCTCTCCCATGCCATGGCCATACTGCTGTTGGCCCTCATCGCTACCGGCTCCGGCGAGTATGCCCGTGAGATGCTGCGCAAGCCCTACGTCATCGGCCAGTACATGTACTCCAACAGTGTGCGCGTTTCCGATGTAAGCCGCATCAATCAGGAAGGCTACTTAGCCCACACAAATTGGGTCTGGGATAATTCGAATTCGAGCTACTCCCGCGGCGAGGCAATCTATCGCGGCGAGTGCGGCTCCTGCCATACGCTCAACGGCTACCGCCCTCTGAAGACGCTGCTCGCGGGACGCGATCGCGCCAACATCGCCAGCTTCATCACCATGCTCCACGACCACAAGCCCGACTCGCCTTATTCCCGCTTCATGCCGCCCATGACCGGCACCAAACAGGACATCGACGATCTCGCCGATTTTCTCAACGCCCAGGTCAACCCGCCCGCGCCCGCCGCGCAAAAGCCCGTCCAAACCGCGCGGAAGTAGGGGGGAATCATGAGTTGGGCTGGCTTTTCTCGATGTCGCGCGCAAAGCCGGAGAGAATCGAGATCAGATAGAGAGTGAGCGCGACGGCGAGAATCGTCCAGCAGATGTGAAGGAGTTGCGTCTGGTCGAAGTTGCCGGGTACGTAACCAAAAACCGCAATCTCCAGAGCCGCAAGGAAGAAGACGGTAGCCGCAGTCAGGGTCCACGGCCATAGGCAGCCCAACGCCGGCCGCGCCGGCGGAGGAATGATCCGGCGCCAAAATGTGAGCGGCGACCGGATGCGCGTGGCCAATCCCCAAACGATCGTAAAGAGAACAACCTGCGCGACGCCGCCGCCTGTCAGAAATGAAGCGATGCCGAGCAAAAGAAAGACAGTTGGACCGTGTTTTGCATGGATAAAACGGAGCGCCCAAAGAATCATCAGCACGCCCAATATCGTAGCGATGATTCCGGTCACAAGAAAGTTGGGGATCAGCGTGAACGCGGCTTCCCCGCCCTGCTTCCATACGGTCCAGCGATAGCCGGAGCCGAGGGCGTTCACGATCAGTCCTGGAGTTGGCCTGCTACCTTGCAGAGTTTCCAGCAGGCCATGGTCGATGGAGCCGATGCCGACGAGAACGCCAAGAGTGGAAACAATGGCTCGCGTGGCGGCGTTATCAATTCGCTGTGTCAAAGGGTCTTGCCTTACTTCCATTATTGAGATCCCGTCCCGTGGAGTCATTCTCTGGCGCGTCCCAGGTCCCGCTTATGGAACCTGGGAAAAACACCTTCACTTCTGCGGTGATTTAGCCGTCATTCTTACTACCTGCTCGGCGGCAAACTCCACCAGCTTGGTGCAAAGATTCTGGTGCAGCCCACGCTTTTTGTAAGAGCTCAAGCCTGCTTCGGTGTCGAGAGCGCAGCCGGTCAATTCACGGCAAAGAATCGATCCGTGCTCCTTGCGGAAGACCTCTATCAGTTGTTGCGCCCGCGCGTAGAGCGCATCGCGGCCGGCGACGGGGTCGGCGGCCATGGCTTCTCCACAGGACTCTCCAAGCGTCAGCAACGCCCCCATGAGTGCTCCGCATACCTCTCCCTGCCGCGCAATGCCGCCGCCAAAGGGCGCGGCCAGCGCCAGCCGCTGCGGCTCGCTCAGGCCATCGCCGGTGGCGCTGCCGGCATAAACCGACTGAGCGCAGTTGTAGTTTCGCGAAAAAAGCTCCACCGCGCGTTGACTCTGTTTATTGCTCACAAGCGGCCTCCCGGGGCTGATTTCCCCTCTTATTAGTATATTCAGCGCTTCACGCCATGTCCCAATCATGCGATCCTGAAGATGCCATGAAATTCATTCTCGGCATACTCGCCGTCCTCATCATTGCCGCCTCGCTTTTTGCCGACTACAAATGGCGCCAGTGGATGGCTACCCGCAGTCGCGATCGCCAATGACCTTCTGCCGCGCAAGCGGCGGTTAGCCCCACCGCAGGTGGCCGCAGGCTCCGGATGAATGGCACGGAATTAATGCGAGCGAATAGTGAGCGGCTGGCCGCACCGCAGGTGCCCGCAGGCTCCGGATGAATGGCACGGAATTAATGCGAGCGAATAGCGAGCGGTTGGCCCCGTCGCAGGTGAACTCGTGCGAGCGAATAGCGAGCGGCTGGCCCCGCCGCAGGCTCCGGATGAATAGCACGGAATTAATGCGAGCGAATAGCGAGCGGCTGGCCGCACCGCAGGTGCCCGCAGTTGGTTACAATAATCAATAAGGAGCCGTCCAACTGCTATGACTCTTTCTTTCTCCCTTGCCCGTCGCCTTGCCGCTCGCAACAAGCGGACCAGCCTTATGCTCACCCTTGCCGCCGCCGCTCTGTTGGCCGTCGCCGGCGCTCATGCCCAGTTTAGCGCGCCGTCGCCTGGTACGCAGGTGCATGACCCCTCCGCCCTCAAGCCGCCCCCTGGTGCCCGCGTAGCCTTGTTCGAGTTCGCGGACTTTGAGTGCCCCGATTGCGGCCGCGCCAACCCCCTGCTCATGGAGGCCGTCGCCAAGTATAAAATCCCCTGGTTGCGCCACGACTTCCCGCTGCCTTACCACGCCTGGAGCTTCGACGCCGCCGTCAACGCCCGCTGGTTCGACACCCACAGCAAGGCTCTGGGCGAAGAATACCGCAACCAGGTCTTCGCCAACCAGGCCTCCATCTACAGCCCTGGGGCTCTGCTCCAGTTCACACAGAAGTTTGCCGCCAGCCACGGCATCGACCTGCCCTTCGCTATCGATCCGCAGGGCAAGCTGGCCGAGCAGGTCAAGGCCGACTACGCCCTCGGACAGCGCATCGGCGTCGAACACACCCCCACCATCTGGATTGTCACTTCCCATTCCAGGGGCGCGCCCTTTATCGAGGTAGTCGACCGCAGCAAGCTCTTCCAGCTCATTGACCAGGCCCTTGCCGACACCTCCTCGGCAAAATCGCCGACAAGCCACCGGTAAAGAATCACGCCGGCAACTGATAAATGCATTGTTATGAATCATATACCGGAGCATCCCTCTGGGGTGCGCCGTTTTTTCTCTTGACATCAGAACATCATTGCAGTATATTTGCAGTATTAATGCAGTGGAGGTGCAGTATGCCACGATTCACAATCGATATTGACGATCAATTCAACGACACGCTGACAAGTCTGGCAAACGGCGGCAGCAAGGCAGATGTCATTCGCAAGGCAGTCGCCAGCTACCAGTATTTGAAATCGGAAGTGCCGAATGGGCAGTCCGATAAGCGAGTCTCGATTACTGACGCCAACGGCAAAGTGCAATCGAACGTTATCCTTCCGTGAGATTGCAATGAAGCCAACGCCGAAAGCCTCGACTATCGTCGTCTCTCCCGCGGATGTAGCCATCTCTCCCACAACCGCGGGAAAAATTTCCCTCGGCCCAGCCACTTTTCTGGAGAAGTGGGGCGTCCTCTTTGTTGCGTGCGCGGGAGGTTGGATCCTGCTGGTCGGTTCCGGAATCCTGATCTACTTCCTCGGCCACCTACCAGCCCAACCAAGCCTTGCCGGCCTGTCAGCAGAGCAAGCCAAAGAAGTATTGAATCTTCATAAGCAGCTTTATGATCAATGGCGTGATTCATTGAGCTATATCTTCGATCTGCTTGTGACCAAGACTGCTCTGCCCATCGTAACTCTTCTGCTCGGCTATCTCTTCGGCAAAGGCAAGAGTTAGGGCCTTGAGCAAAACCTTATTCACTTCCCGCCCAACTTCACCAGCTTCTCCGCCCCACCCCCGCCCGAAGAAATTCCCGGCGAAACCATCCGCGTCTGCGGCGCTCTCCAGTGGTCGATGTAGCTGATCCGGTGCACGCATCCAATCGTGCAATTCGGCGCGCAGCTTTTCGCCGTCAAAAACTCCCGCTTCACGTCCGCCTTCGTGTACCCAGCCAGCGGCACCCCCGGATACCCTCTCTGCTGCGAGCAATAATGCACCAGCCCGTCCTCGCAGATGTACAGGTACCGCGACCCCGCACGGCAGCGCCAATCATTCGGCAGCCCCTGCACAATCGCCTCCTGAAACAAATCAAATCGAGAATAATTGGTCTTCCTCCGATGCGTCATCTCGAAGTAGACCCGCGCCTCGTCCTCCTTCAGAGGCTTCAGTTGCCCGTCCCCGTCGTGGATAATCCCAATCGTCGATTCAAAGCCCAGCTCCAGCGCCCGCCGTCCAATCACCAGCGCGTCGTTGGGATTCTTGAAGCCCCCGCCCACCACCGAGTTGATGTTCACGTGAAACGTGGCATGCTCGGCCAGCATCACCAGCTTCTTGTCCAACACCTTGAGACTCTTTTTCGAAATATCGTCCGGGTCTAAATTATCAATAGAAATCTGCATGTGGTCCAGCCCGGCCCGGTTCAGCCGCTCGATCCGTTCCACATTCAAGAGGTAGCCGTTGGTAATCATTCCGGCAATCGCCCCCGTCCGCCGGATTCTCCGGATAATCTCGTCCAGCTCCGGATGCGTCAGCGGCTCTCCGCCGCTGATGCCGATCATCGCCGTCCCCAGCCGTCCCAGGTGGTCGATCCGCCGGTACATCTCTGGGAGCGCCACAGGCTCGCTCACCTTGTCGTACTCGTTGCAGTAGCCGCAACTCAAATTGCAGAATCGTGCCGGCACAATCTGCGCCAGCACCGGATGCCCCGTATGGGCCAGCGCGCTCGCCACCATTCGCAGCTCGCGCGCCTTCCGCGTAGCCCTGATCCACAGCCCATGTACCGTCTTTTTCCGTGCAATCGCCATCTCTTCCATTCAATCACACTTCGCCTTACAGCCACCAACGTTACTAGACCGAAGCCCTGCGCTGGATGCTCAAGCTTTCGCGTAATTTGTGATGGCTGGAATCGCACACCCTGCAGTTCTCCCGTAGGGAGAACATGATAATAGCCCCTATCTCGCTTGCTCGGCTTGGAATTAACGTCGCCTTGCCGTTCTCCCGTAGGGAGAACATGAAAATAGCCCCGGGTGAAACCCGGGGTAACCATCCCCCACATCCCGCCGCCGTCCCGTAGGGCCGGCGTGAATCACCCCCACACATACCGCGGATCATATTCCATCCGATGCTGCTTCAAAATCGCCAAAAACTCCGACTGAAAATCACGCTGTTTGTGGTGTTCCTTCTGACCGGCGATGTACGCCACCGTTGCATCAATCTGGGAACATCCGATGGTGAAGGCCCCGTAACCCAACTGCCATTCAAAATTACTCAACCCGCAACTCTCGTGCATCCATAACGACGATCCGCCCTTGATCTTCCGCATCGCCTCGGCAATTGTCAAAGACGACGGCAGAGAGAGCAGAATATGGGCATGGTCGTCTGTCCCACCCACCGCGAGGGCCTTCATCTCGTTTTCTCGCGCAATCCCGCCCATGTACGCCCATAGGCGCTCCTGCAACTCGGGCGCAATAGTTCTTTGCCGCTCCTTGGTGGAGAAAACACAATGAAACAGCGAGGAACAATATGTGTGCGCCATAGAAAACTTCCTCCTAACGAGACCATATGCGGGTATCATACCGCCCCTACAGGGCGGTGCATTCCGGCTTGAACGTTTTCCCAGGGTTTCACCCTGGGCTATTTTCACCCTTCCCTTCGGGAGGAATTGCCGGTTGCTTCAGGTCCCACCTTTGAGACCCGTGATCGCCTTACTTCCCCGCCCCAATCCGCCTTTCCGCCTCCATCAGGTTGCTCAAAATATCGTTGATGCGGGTCAGGTGCCCTTCGCCTTTGGAGCGCAGCCAATCCAGCACCTGCGGATCGAGACGAACGCTCACCGCAACCTTGCGACGCAAAGGACGCAGCCTCACCATGCGCGCAAGCTGCTCTTCGGTCAGCCGTGGAATGTCCTCGTATTCCTCTTCGGACAAGTCGCGTCCCGCGGCCTGCGCCTCGCTCGCCTTGCGCACCGCTTCGATCTCCGATTCACTCCACTGCCTGTTCCTGATATCTTCGGTACTCATGCTTGTCAGCCCGGCGGGCCGAGATAATACGGATGATTTCTTCTCCATGGCTGTCCTCTCTGTAGGCATGCACCACCAGCAGAACCGCCCCAATTCCGGGATGAATGGATACGGTTCCCAGAGTATGCCAACGCTGCTCCCCTGCTTCATCGACGCGATCAAGCTCTATCAAGCAGTCGGGATTCTCAAACACCAATGTCGCCAGCTCGAATGAGATTCCGCCGTGTTTGCGCTGGTTTTCCCGGTTTTTCCGTTCATCCCATTCGTAGCGCATTACGTATATACGAATTATAGCACAAGAGAAGGAGCAACCGCCCCACCGCAGGTGGTCCTTGCAGATAATTACCCTCCATTGGCGCACACTGGCAAATAGATGAAGATTAGGCATCCCCTGTCCGATCAGGACAGGGGATGCCTGGTTTGTACAGGAAGAGACTCCCACCCCCTCCCCCCCCATACCCCCCGGGGGTATAAATTATCCCAAAATCTTTGCAGATTATTTTAACCCCTTTGAAATCAACACCGCTCGAAAAACGCACAACCCAAAATTTCCCACATCATGAGATTTGGCCTCTGAAAATCACCGGAAAACTCCTGTTTTTGCCGAAAATCACAGCCATATGACTAGCTCCAGACAGCAAGGGCACCAACCGGAATCCGGCGGCGCCCTTTGCGCTGCTGTTCTCTCAAATCCTCAAACGCGGTTGCCGAAGCCCATAACCATTCCATCGCCTGCCGGAAAAATCTCCTCCAACATGCCATGGCGCTTCGAATCCACTTGCAGGGTCAGCGTCTGCTGCTTCTTGTCGCGCAAAATCGTCACTTGCACTGGCTTGCCTTGGTTGGAGTGCAGCGCACGCTCCCAGTCCGCCATCGTGGCAATAGCATCCGAACCCACCTTGAGAATCACGTCGAAGGCCTTCAGCCCTGCCGCGTCGGCCTCGCTCTTGTGCGCCACCTGCCGCACCAGCACTCCGCCGCTCACGCCCAGGTACTCGGCCATCTGCGAGGTCAGCGGCTCCACCAGCGCGCCCACGTTCAGGCTGCTGCCGAAGAACGGTATGTGGAAGCCGCCCGGCAGCGGCGAGTCGCCCTCGCCCATGAAACCCATCTCCGGCCCCGGCGCAAACAGATCGCCACCCGTGCCGATCCTGTTCCAGACCTCGTGCTCCATGACTTTGCGGTTGGCCAACTCCACGGCCAGCGTCTGCACATTACCGTCGCGGCTGATTTCCAGGCTCACCTTGCGCCCCGCCGGAATCTCCCGCAGCATCCTGCGCAACTGCTCAGCGCCCTCCACCGTCTGCCCGTTCAGTTTCAGCACCACATCGTTGACCTTCAGCCCGATCTTCCCTGCCGGAGCGTCGTGATCGATCAGCGTGATGATGGCCCCGCGAACCTCCTTCAGCTTGAGCGCCTGCGCCTTCTCCTGGTCCACGTCCGCCAGATCGACGCCCAGGTAGCCCTGAGAGCTGGAGTGCAGTAGCAGCAGCGGATTGTATTCCATCAGCTGTTGGGATATGCTCCGCGTCTGCGCTGCTGACACCGGCGGCATCATCGCGGCCCACGTTCCCAGCAACAACACAAATCCAAAACATCCATACGGCCTCAAAAAGTCTTTCATCGCTTCTTCTCCCAAGAATCCTGGGTGCCCCATCCTCGCCGCGTTCTTTTTTTGCGGCTAGGGTGGGAAACATCAAAACCCATCTCCGCCCCGCACTCTTTTCTGACGATGCGGTTGCTGAAAGATCACGCGCCTACTGAATCTCCGGCACGCTGTTCAACACTTGTCGCGAAACATCCCGGATATGGGGATTGCTGTCGGAATTGGAAACCGAATACAGCACCTGCCGCACGCTGGTATCGGCTTCCACCGGCGTCAGTATATTGATAGCCGCGGTGCGAATGCGCGGGTCGCCGTCGTTCATCAGCGCCTCCAGTACCGCATCCCGTACCCGCATATCCTCGGCCACGTAAGGCTCCAGGCCCTCCAATGCCTTCTCGCGCACGCCCGCATTCTTGTCGTAACGCAGCGCCACCATCAGCGCATCGCGAATTCCCGCCGCCTTCTGGCATCCGTGCCCGGCCTTGCACTCGGCTGCCAACAGTCCCACCGAGTCGTCCCGCACCCCTGTCGAAGCCGAATTCTGGCTGGCCAGCATCAGCAACTGACGAATCGCCGGATCGTCCAGCGATCCTTCGATCCGCTGCGGCACCAGCTGGTTGTACCGCACTTCGACTCTGTGGCTATTTGGTTCCCGCACAATGCTGGAGACGTTGGCAATCTCCGCCGGCGCAGTGCTCACGGCTGTCGGAGCCGGTTGGCTCTGTGCCTGCATTGCCTGGACCGCCGCTGCATGCCTAACGCGATTCATGGCCAGCTCGTTGCCGCCCAGCACGCCCGCGCCAACACCAACCGCCAGCAGCAGACAAGCCGCCACCGGCGCAGCCTGCATGTTGGCAAAATTATTTCTTATCCACTGGCCCAGACGTTCATACCAGCGCCACGGCGGCAGCGCATCCAGAGCTTCCTCGAGCCTTAGCCGCGAGCGCGCCACCAGGTTCGCCTCTGGCTCCGCTACCGGATTAGCTCCGGCCAGCGCCTTCAGCGCCAGCAGTTGCTCTCGCTCCTTGCCGCACCTTGTGCAACCGGCCAGGTGTTGTTCCAGCTCGTGTGCCTGCTCGCCGGCCAGTTCCCCATACTCCGCCGCTACAATCTGTTCTTGTGCAATTTTGCATTTCATGGTTACGTCCTTCCAGCCTCAAAAAGTGCCACAATTTTCATCTGAAACTTCGCCGCCCACAGAACCTATCGCAATCCCGCCAACTGTGTTCTCAGCTTCTTTGTCGCTCTGAAGAGCGTATTCTTGGCGGTCTCTTCCGTGGTGTTCAACATCTCTCCTATCACGCGCAGCCGCAGCCCCTGGTAGTGCTTCAGTTCAAAAACCATCCGCTCCCTCGGCGTCAGCTTCTCCAGCGCGCTTTGAATCCGCTCGCCCAGCAGCTTGCGGTCCAGCTCCCTGCCCGGATTCGAAAATGACCGGTCGTCCGAAACCGAGGCCAGCAGGTCAATCTCCCCCCCGGAGTAATCCACAAGCACCGAGCGGTCCTCGCGGCGAGTCTTGCGCCGCCGCATCTGGTCCAGGCAAAGATTGGTCACAATCCGGTAGATCCACGTATAAAACGAGCACTCAAACCGGAAATTTCCCAGATACCGGTAGGCCTTCAAAAACGCCTCCTGGTAAATGTCCTCGGCGTCGTGCTCGCTCCCCGTCAAGTGCAGCGCCAGCCTCAAAACCTGCTGCTCATACTGCCGCACCAGCGTTTCAAAGGCCGCGCGCGACCCCGCCTGAGCCTCGCGAATCAGCTCCACCTCCGACCTGCGAGCCCGCATCCGCTCCTCGGCGCTCTTCTCTCCGTTCTTTGACCTGGTCGTTTCCATGCCTGAGGAGGATTGTAATCTCCCGGCTGCCGGCCAGGCCAAACCCGCCGGTCTAGTATCCGAAGAAGTGACGTAGATCGCCGCATCCGTTGCCATCGAAACTGCTCCGGAGGTAGAGAATCTCCGCACTCCGATAGACGCAACACGCCATTATCGGTAAGCAATTCATAGTGGGCATACGAACTCTGAATGTCACAGGTCCCGCTTTTGTAACCTGGAAATCAATAGACTCTGGGTGCCCCCGGTCCCTCGCCTTAGGGGACCGGGGTTTGTATGATTCCACGACAAAAGCCCCGTGCCCCATCCATTTCGCGCACTTTGCGATTCGGGGTCCCCAACGACCGGGGTCCCCAGGAAGCGGTCTTTGCTTCTTGGGGTGGTAACGACTGGTCTTCGTCGTTGGGGTGATGAAATAGGTGAGGAACCAAGAATTCCGGATGCCCTAGCCCGATACACTAATAAGCGATGACCGATACGCTCTTTCCCGATCCCGCGGCCGAAGCCCCCGGCAGAGCCTTCACTGCCCACTGCGACGGCGGTTCCCGCGGCAATCCCGGCCCCTCCGGCTATGGCGCCGTCATCGAGGACGCCAACGGCCGAGTCGTGGCCGAACTGAGCGAGTACCTCGGCATTCAGACCAACAACTTCGCCGAGTACTCCGGCCTTCTGGCGGTCTTGCGCTGGGCCGTCGAGAACAAAGCCAAGCGCCTGCGCGTGGTCTCCGACTCCGAGCTGATGGTCAAGCAGATGCAGCTCCTGTATAAGGTGAGGAGTCCTATCCTCCGCCCCATGTGGGAAGAGGCCCGCCGCCTCTCCGACCTCATCGAACACTTCGATATGCGACACACCCTGCGCGGCGGCAACAAGCAAGCCGACCGCCTGGCCAACGAAGCCATGGATCGAGGGATGGAAAAGGCTGCGAAGTAGTCGGTTGAATGTGCTTGTGGTTTTCTACCCTGCGACGGAAAAGTCGAAAGGACAGAACCCCCGGTGATGGCATATTCTGGTATTGATAGCCGACGGTTCAAGCGAGGAGCAAACACTGAGACCGCAAACTGAAGACGTAATGGGAATCGTACAGCGCCCAATGTACTTCGATTTTGATGAAGTAGGGCCAAGTGTTCCTATCGTTACGGAGTCGTTCAGGCAATCGTTCGAGAGCTACATTCATTGCAATTCCCTTTCTCCGCTCCTATTTCATGGGGATGCACTGACGGTTCTCAAGAGCTTTCCAAACAATTCCATTGATTGCGCGATCACTTCTCCGCCTTATTGGGGGAAACGAGAATACGAAAATGGGGGAATTGGTCTTGAACCGGATTATCGAGAATTTGTGAGAAACCTAGCCGTGGTCTTTTCAGAATTGAAGCGGGTTCTAAAAACAACCGGCTCTTTTTGGCTTAACATTGGCGATAGCTATGAACGCAAAGGACTTGTCGGCATACCTTGGCGTATGGCGTTTGAGCTTACAGACCGGCAAGGATGGATTTTAAGGAACAGTGTCATCTGGAACAAAGTCAAAAGCGGTATGGACAACACTAAAGACAGGCTCGGCAATGTGCATGAAAACATTTTTCATTTCGTAAAGCAGGCGAAGGGTTACTATTATGATGCAGACGCAATAAGATCAAAGCCTCGTGAAGCAAAAATTGTCAATGGTTCCGTGATTTCGGCGACGGGAGTCTCCGGAGTGCGCTATAAGCGCCAGATAGAATTGTCTACTGATCTCACTCCGCACCAAAAAGTCGAAGCCTTTAAGGAACTTGAGGGTATGCTTGCCGACATGGCCGCAGGCAAAGTGTCCGACTTTAGAATGATAATTCGGTCGCAACAGAGAGCTACGCATTCAGATAACGAGAAGGTTTCAGGGCGAGCCAAAGAACTTCGCGACAAAGGGTTTTATTTCCTCCGTTATCACCCAAACGGAAGTAAGCCTACTGATGTGTGGGATATTATCCCTGAAGATACGCAGAAGCGAGAATCACACTTTGCTCCGTTTCCCGTCGACCTCTGCCGACTACCAGTTCTGGCGACGTGCCCAGATGGAGGAATTGTGCTTGACCCATTCTGTGGAACGGGAACCGCTCTTATTGCTGCTCACAATTATGGCCGGAAATCTATTGGAATCGACATTTCAAGTCAGTACCTGGAACTCGTGGAAGAAAGGTGTGCGGGTCTTTTATGAGTAAGGTAGTTGAATTGTTTGGACGCTCCTCGGAAATGCCAAGACAGGATTGGAAGGCCATTGTCAAGCGACAACAGTGCCCTTTCATAGACAAACGCTGTTACAAGGTTCGTAAAAGTGATTCGAGTATCTCGATAGGTTCATGTACCGTTCTTTATGGTCGGGCCGCCGAGCCGATCATAATCTGCCCATCGAGACTAAATGAGCGTCGTCAGGTGTTTACTGATTGCCTTCATTTGTTGACGACTCACGAACCAGGGAATGAATTACACATTGTTTCCGAAGTCACCATTCCTGGTGGCAGCGTCGATTATTTTCTAGTCTCGGTCAGGCGAGGACTGGTGAGAGATTTTGTCGGCATTGAGCTTCAGACACTCGACACGACAGGCTCGGTTTGGCCGGAGCGTCAGCGACTTCTAAAGGAGCTTGGAGTTCCGCGAGGCGATAATCAAGAGAATTCTAAGAAGCCGTTTGGAATGAACTGGAAGATGACTGCAAAAACAATTCTTGTCCAGATGCACCACAAGATTCAAACATTTGAGCACGTAAACAAGAAGCTAGTTCTTGTGACACAAGACAAGCTACTCGACTACATGACTAAGGAATTCAATTTTAGACACCTAAGCAATCCGCCTACTATCGGTGATTCAATGCACATTCATGCCTATCGCACGGTTAAACAGGCTAATAAATCATACAGGCTCGCGCTGCATTCGAGACTCAGCACTGACACGACAGGTATAGCGCAATGTCTCGGATTACAAGCAGAGGCTCGTATTGGTTTGGAACAGCTTATTCAGACGCTTCAGGCTAAGATTTCTCCAGCGACATTATTTGCACCGGTATGAGTAACGTCCACATCTGTATACACATGTGTTTGCCGGGTGCCCCGGATACCGATTTTGGAACCTGAGAAACCACGAACATCCCCGCAGCGGTTATTCTCTGCTTCTCACGCCTTCCTCCCCAAATCATTCCTCCACGCATGTCCTCCGCTCGCAATCAAATGGTCTCCGCACTCCGGCCCCCACGAACCCGCCGCATAGTTGGGAAATTTCTCCGGCTTCTTTGCCGCCCACGCCTCCAGAATCGGCGTATACAGCGCCCAGGTGGTCTCCACTCCGTCGCGATGCGCAAACAAAGTCTGGTCGCCCAGCATCGCGTCCAGCAGCAGCCGCTCATAGCCGTTGGCGCTCGATTTGCCGAAGGCTGCCGCGTAGTCGAAATCCATTTTCACCGGGCAAACGTCCATTTCCATCGTGGTCGGCACCTTGGCTCCGAAGCGCAGCGCAATCCCCTCATCCGGCTGAATGCGAATCGTCAGCAGGTTCGGCTTGATTGGCTGACAGGACTGGCTCGACCGCAGCCGGTCGAAGATCAGCAGCGGCGGTTGCTTGAACTGGATGTCGATCTCCGTCGCACGCTTCTGCATACGCTTGCCCGCGCGCAGATAAAACGGGACTCCCGCCCAGCGCCAGTTTTCCACGCTCAGCTTCACCGCCGCATAAGTCTCCGTGCCCGACTCCGGACTCACTCGTTCCTCGTCCCTGTAACCCACCACTGGATGCCCATCTATCTGCCCCGTGCCGTACTGGCCGCGCACCACGTTCAGAATCGGAATCGACGGAATCGCCCGCCATACCTTCAGTTTTTCCCGCCGCACGCTCTCCGCCTCAAAGCTCGACGGCGGCTCCAGCGCCACCAGAGCTAGTAACTCCATCACGTGATTCTGCACCACATCGCGCAGCGCCCCCGCCTTCTCGTAAAACGGACCGCGCCCTTCCACGCCTAGAGTTTCGGCCACCGTAATCTGCACGTGATCAACGTAATTGCGATTCCAGATCGGCTCAAAGATTCCGTTGGCAAAGCGAAACACCAGAATATTCTGCACCGTCTCCTTGCCCAGATAGTGGTCAATGCGGAAGACCTGCTCCTCGTGGAAGACCGCGTTGACCTGGCGGTTCAGCGCGCGCGCCGACTCCAGATCGTGGCCGAAGGGCTTTTCGATGACAATTGCCGTCGTGCCCTGCTCCGGCTGCGCCATGCCCTGCGCGCCCAGATTCTCAATGATCGAAGCAAAGTGCTCCGGCGCTGTGGCCAGATAGAAAAGCCGCCTGCCCCCAATGCCGTTTTCTTGTGCGATACGCTCTAGCTCCGCCTTTAATCCTATATAGTCTCCAGGATGGTCGAAGCGCAGGGGAAAGTAACTTATCTTGCCGATAAAGTGATCCAGCTTTGGGTCGTTCTTCTTCACTCCGCTAAACTCGACGATGCCGCCGCGCATATCATCCGCAAACGTATTGCCCAATGGCCGTCGCGCTACGCCTACAATGGCAAACTTCTCCGGCAACAAGCACGCCTGCTCCAGATGAAAGAGCGCGGGCAGCAGCTTGCGCCGGGTCAGGTCGCCAGAGGCGCCAAAGATCACCAGTATCCCCGCCTCGGGAATTCTCTCGCTGCCAGTGGAAACCTGGGATAGATCCTCCGGGCTTACGCTCATCTGTGCTGTCGCCATCGCTGCTTAACCTCCAACCACTCCTAAGCCACTGAGTTACTGCCTGACTAATCTTTCTTTATCGCATGTCCGCCAAACGCATTGCGCATAATAGCCAGCATGCGGTCGGTAAAGTTGTTCTCCTCGCGTGAGCGGATGCGTCGAATTACCGACTCCGTTATCACCGGTGCGGATACATTCAGATTGATGGCCTCGAAGACTGTCCAGCGCCCTTCGCCGGAGTCCACAACATAGGCCTGCAAACCGTCCAGTGTAGGATTACCGGCCAGCGCCTCGGCAGTCAGGTCCAGCAGCCAACTGCGCACCACGCTGCCGTAGCGCCAGATCTGGGCGATCTGCGGTAGGTCCAGCTTCAGCTCCTCTTTCTTCTCCAGGACGGTAAATCCCTCGGCATAGGCCTGCATCAGGCCGTACTCAATGCCGTTGTGGACCATCTTCACAAAGTGCCCCGCGCCCGCCGGACCAACGTGTCCCCAGCCCTTATCCGCTGCAGGAGCCAGCGTTTCGAAAATTGGCCGAAGATACTCGACCGGCTCCTTGTCGCCGCCAATCATCAGGCTGTAGCCCGATTTCAATCCCCACACCCCGCCCGAGGTGCCCGCGTCTACAAACTGAAAGCCTTTGGCAGTAACTTCCTTGTAGCGGCGCATGGAGTCTTTGTAATTCGAGTTACCGCCGTCGATCAGTATGTCGCCGGGGTTCAGCAGCGCCTCCAGCCTGGTAATTGTTTCGTCTACCGGCGCGCCTTGCGGCACCATAATCCATATGGCCCTCCGGCCTTCCAGCTTCTGGACGAGTTCATTGAGGCTGGGAACGCCAATACTTCCCGAGGCCGTGAGTCGCGCCACCGCACCGGGATCGAAGTCGAAACCAACTACATGGTGGCCACCCAGCCGCAGACGCTCCGCCATGTTTCCGCCCATCTTCCCCAGGCCGATTAATCCAAGTTGCATCGTTTCCTCCTGAATCTAGATAGCCGTCAAGCTCGTTAACTCACGCCGCAACGCCTCTGCGCCTTCAAACCGGATGGCTTTCATCCCGGCAGTTATCGCCCCAGCCACATTCTCCGCCCGGTCGTCAATAAACAGAATCCGCTCCGCCGGCCTGCCCGCTATATCCATCGCGCGCCGGTAAATCGCCGGCTCTGGCTTGCGCAACCCCAGGTAGCACGAACTCAACGCCACCTGGAATAGTTCGTGCAACCCGAAATGATCAAATCTGTATTCGTTCGTCTCCCGCGCCTCGTTGTTCAACGCGCCACGCAGACACTTATCTGATGCGGCAATTTCTCGTAGGATTCCCAGTGCTCCATCCGGCTGCGGCTTCGATTGGGTGAGCATGAAAGCGAAAAACTCGTCGCGTGAAAAATCGCGCGGCTCATAGAAGACGGTTGCGTCCAGGTAGGCTTGCAGTGATATTGCATCCCTCTCCCACGCGTCATAATGCGCCAGATGCCTGGTCTCGAATTCCGCAAGATCAAGGTGAAAGTGTTCGATAGCCGCGGCGCGTTCGCGCAGATCCCAGCCGTTGGTCAGCAGGACCCCGCCCACATCGAAGAGGATCACGTCGAAGGGGAACATCGGTGCCTCTCATCCGCGTTGGTACTTTGCCTCGATGGCCATCACCTTCTTGTACCGCCGCGCAAACCGCTCTTCCGTGGCGATAAACTTTGCCGCGATAAAGCGATCCACCACCTCGGAGGCCAGCGCCGAGCCTATGATCCGCGCGCCCAGCACGCAGACGTTCATGTTGTCGTGCTCCACGCCCTGGTGCGCCGAATAAGTGTCGTGGCACATCCCGGCGCGAATCCCCGGTATCTTGTTGGCTGCCACGCACACTCCGACACCCGAGCCGCAGATCAGAATTCCGCGCGGAGCATCGCCCCGCTTCAGCGCTTCTCCAACCTTCTCCGCAAAATCAGGATAGTCGTCTGGTAAGTCGGCATTATAAGCTCCCAGGTCCACCACCTCGTGGCCGGCCTTGGAAAGATAGGCGCGGACTTCTTCCTTAAGAAGAAATCCCGCATGATCAGATGCAATAACAAGTTTCACGACAGCCCTTTCTTGTGGAGTTAGTCGGGTTACATGAGTTAGTAGAGTTAGCAACTCTCCGCGCATATATGAACCGCTAACTTGCTAACCGGCACGAAGTGCCGCTAACACGCTTGCCACAGCGGAGGCTAACATTGCTAACTCCGCTTCACCAGCTTCTTTGCCCGCGCCGCGATGTTATCGGCCCCAAATCCAAACTCCGCCATAACCTTCTTCCCCGGCGCCGAAGCTCCAAATCTGTCGATCCCGATCACGTCGCCGTCCAGCCCCACGTACTTCCACCAACCCAGCGTCGAACCCGCCTCCACGGCCAGCTTTGGCACGCCCGCCGGCAGCACACTAGCCTTATACTCGGCCAATTGCTCCTCGAAGAGCTTCCAACTCGGGAAGCTCACCACTCGCGCCCTGATTCCCTCGCCGGCCAGCAGCTTGGCCGCCTCCAGGCAAGGCCAAACCTCTGAGCCCGCGCCGATCAGCACAATTTGCGGCTTATCCGCCTCCTGCAGCACATAAGCCCCCTTGCTCACCCCGACGTACGCGTCGTGCGCCGCCGCATCGATCACCGGCACATCCTGCCGCGTCAGTGCAAAGAAGCACGGCCCCTTGCGCTCCAAAGCCAGCCGGTAGGCCGCCGCCGTCTCGTTGGCGTCCGCCGGGCGAAAATCCGTCAGTCCCGGAACCGCGCGTAGACCCATCAGTTGCTCAATGGGCTGGTGCGTCGGCCCATCCTCGCCCAGCGCGACCGTGTCGTGGGTAAAAATAAACAGCGCATGAACCTTCATCAGTGACGCCAGCCGTATCGCCGGCTTCGCATAATCCGAAAAAATAAAAAAAGTAGATCCAAAGGGAATCAGCCCCCCATGCGCCGCAATTCCGTTCACCGCCGCGCACATCCCGAACTCGCGCACCCCGAAGAAGACGTTGCGCCCCGCCGCATCTTCGTGGAAGTTTGCCCCCGGCTTAAAAATCGTTTTCGTCGATGAAGTCAAATCCGCGGCCCCGCCAAATAGTTCCGGCACCTGCTCGGCAATTGCATTCAGAATCACGCCGCCAGCGTTGCGCGTCGCCACAGCCTTGTCCGTCGGGAAGCTGGGGATCGCCTTCTCCCATCCCGCTTTTAACACGCCCTTCTGAGTGCGCTCAAACTCCGCTGCCAGCTCCGGGTTGGCCGCTCGATAGCCCTCAAAGAGCTTCTTCCATGCAGCCTCCTGTCCAGCGCCGCGCTCCACGGCCGTGCGCCAATTCTTGAGCGCCGCATCGGGAACCACAAAGCTCTGATCTTCTGGAAAATTGAAAAACTTCTTGGTCGCCGCCACAGCCTCCGCACCCAACGGTTCGCCATGCGATTTGTTCGAGCCTGCCTTGGGGCTGCCGTAGCCGATCACTGTCCGCACCGCGATAATCGACGGCCTGGCGGTCTCCGCCTTCGCCGCCGCAATCGCCGCCTCAATCGCCGCAAGGTCGTTGCCGTCCGCCACCCGCTGCACATGCCAGTGGTAGGCCTCAAAGCGCTTCAACGTGTCCTCGGAATAACTCAGGCTCGTCGGCCCGTCCAACGAAATCAAATTATCGTCATAGAGAAAAATCAGCTTGCCCAGTCCCAGCGTTCCTGCCAGCGAGGCTGCTTCGTGCGACACGCCTTCCATCAGGTCGCCGTCCCCCAGCATCGCGTAGGTGTGGTGGTCCACCACCGCAAAGCCCGGCCTGTTGTACACCGCCGCCAGGTGCTTCTCCGCCATGGCCATGCCCACGGCCATCGCGATTCCCTGCCCCAGCGGCCCGGTCGTCACCTCAACCCCGTCCGTGTCGCCGCGCTCCGGATGGCCCGGCGTCCGCGACTCCCACTGCCTGAAGCTCTTCAGGTCCTCCAGCGTCACATCGTAGCCGGACAAAAACAGCGTCCCGTAGAGCAGCGCCGAGGCGTGCCCATTCGAGAGAACAAAGCGATCCCGGTCCGCCCATTTGGAGTTCGCCGGATTGTGCTTCATCAGCTTGTGAAACAGCAGGTAGGCCATGGGCGCGCAACCCAGCGGAGCGCCGGGGTGGCCGCTATTCGCCTTTTGCACGGCGTCTACGGCCAGCAGCCGCAGTGTGTTGATGCTTAACTGGTCCAGGGCAGGGTCAGAGAGTGTAGAAGTCATGCCTGTATTGTAACCAAGCCGGCGGCCCATCGCTCCAGCCTGAAGTGAAGAATTCAGAAGAGATACAGGGATTGGCCGCTCAGTTCTGGAACCACGAATCACGTTGAGCGTGGAGCGCTGCAAGCCATATTACGGCTTGGCGGATTGAGCTGCCGCCTTCTTTTTCTCTTCATTGGCCTTGCGCGTCTCCATCGCCTTGCGCCCCCACTCATCCGCTTTGGCTATGTCGTCCTTGCGAGCCGCATCATTGCCCCAGTCCAAATCGGCCTTGCGCCGGTAGGCCAGGTCCAGAAAGGACATGGCCTTGTCGTAATCAGGCCGGTTCGCCACTGCCTGTTTGAGATATTGCAAGGCCTCCTCGACCAGCGCGCCATTCTGCGCTTTGATCGCGTCCATCACGCTCGCGGGCGCCTTGGCGTTTCCCTCGCCGTCGTCTTTGATGCCCGCCTGTTTCAGCGCCGCCTGCGCGTTCCGTTGCGTCTCCGTCCAGTCGATCACGCCCACCGCATAGGCCGCCTCGGCATCCTTCGCATCCTCAACCAGCACCTTTTTCTGCCACGCTTTGGCATCCTCCAGCTTGTTGATGCTTAATTCGATGGCCGCAATCTGCTTCATGCTTTTCACATCGTGCGGGAGCATGGCCAGAACCCCCTGAAAGGTATCAATGGCCTGCTGCGCGGCCTTCAGGTTCTCCGGCGTTTCCTTCCCAGGCACAACCTTCTGCGCCAGCGCGGTGCCCAGGTACATCATGGGCAGGGGCATGTTGGGGGCCATGACCGTCGCTATCTGGAAGTGATGGATCGCCTCGTCATAATGGCCGCTCTTGTACGCTTCCACTCCCTTTTCCAACTCGAGCTTGAGTTCGGATTGTTGGCCTGAATTTACGCGGTGGCCGCCACCCCCGCCCCTTTGCCCGGAAGCAGGTAAAGAAGCCATTGCGAGGATCGCAAGGCAGGAAATTGCAAACTTCAGAGAGCGGCAGAAATCGCGGGAATAGAACAAATTGCACCTCGAAAATCCAATCTGGATTACTTAGTTAGACGAATTTATCAGGGTGTATGCCGCACCCTTCGCACCTTTTTTCCGTACCCCCCAACTTTTCCGCACCCTCCCGCCGCCCTCCAGCATCCATTACGTACAAGCTGAATGAAGGAGATTCCCCTTATGGCATACGAACTCGCTCCGCTTCCCTACGACTACGCCGCCCTTGAGCCGTTCATCGACACTGAGACGATGAAGATTCACCACGACAAGCACCACCAGGCCTATGTGAACAACCTGAACGCCGCCCTCGCCAACCACCCCGAGCTGGCCGCCAAGCCCGTGGACGACCTCCTCCGCGGCCTTAATCAGATCCCCGAGGATATCCGCACCGCGGTCCGCAACAACGGCGGCGGACACGCCAACCACACAGCCTTCTGGCCCCTCATGGGCAAGGTCGGCTCCGACGGCATCGGCGGCGCGCCCACCGGCCCCATCGCCGCCCAGATCAAAACCGACTTTGGCGACTTCGAGGCCTTCAAAAAAGCCTTTAACGAGACCACCGCCAAGCAGTTCGGCTCCGGCTGGGGATGGCTGGTCTTCCAGGCAGGCAAGCTCAAGGTCATCACTACTCCCAACCAGGACTCGCCCCTCACCCAGGGCCTTTATCCCATCCTGTTCAACGACATCTGGGAGCATGCCTACTACCTCAAGTACCAGAACCGCCGCCCCGATTACCTCGCGGCCTGGTGGAACGTCGTCAACTGGCACGAAGTCAACAAGCGCTTCGCCGTCGCCAAAGGCTGATGGCAGCAAAAACAGCTTTTAGCTTCTAGCTGTTAGCCCGAATTGTGCGTTTGAGAGATTCTGTCTTCGCCATGGGTTCAAAACGGGCAGTAGGTTTTCCACATTTTCGGCTAGAGGCTGAAAGCTAGCGGCTGGAAGCTGCCTTTCCCCGCAACCATTTCTCACTTTCCGTGTCTAAACCCCTAGACTACATAGATGGAGAGATTCATGCGCAACCAAACCATTTTCCCGCTCGCGGCACTTCTTGCCGCTATGATCGCATCAGCTTCGGCCGTCTCCGCCCAGTCCGCCAGCTTTATCGTCTCGCAGCACGGTAAATCAGTCGGCAGGGCCAGCTTCAACTTCACCGCCAGCCCCAACGGCTACGACTCCACCGCGCTGGTCATCATCTCCATGAAGGGCCTCGATTACTCCCTCTCTAAAACCGAGAGCCTCTCTCCGGCCAACCACCTGCGCCAAGTGCAGTTAAGCGCCGCCGTCAACGGCTCGGCTGTCGACGTTACCGCCGCTCCGGAAACGAAATCAGGCCAGGCTAAGACATACCTCCTCAACACCTCCGCCAATGGCCACACCACGGCCACTCGCCTGCCCCTGCACTCCGCGGCTGTCTTCCTTCCCGACTTCGATCCCGGTGCCCTGGAAACCCTTTTGGCAGTCGCCGTGACCCGCAACAATCGCGACCTCTGGGCCATCATCCCCAAAAAGGCCGGCTCCATCGAGCCCATCCAGTTGGCTACCTACGCCGACGAGAAGGGTACCCTTGACGGCAAACCTGTCGTTGTCCACCACCTGGTCGCCACCATCGCCGGCTCTGAAACCGACCTCTTCTCAGGCCCTGAAAATCAGCTTCTCCAGGCCGAGTTCCCCCAGATAGGCTACGCACTGATCCGCAAGGGCTTTATCCTCACTCCATCCGCCAAACCCGGCGCGCCGCCTGCCAATCTGAATCCCGCGCCTCCGGCCCAGCAGAATCCCGCATTTCCTCCCCTGCAACCGCCTGCGCCACCACCGGATCAGAATCCCGTTCCTCCGGCTCAACAGAATCCTGCATCTCCAGCACAGCCGGCTCCCGCGCCTCCAGCCGCAAAGAGTCCTCAGCAACCAACATAAGCCAAGCCGCCTTCGCCCGCACTCTCAACCTGAGCGTCGGTTACATCTCGCAGTTGGAGCGCGGAACCAAGCAGCCCAAAGGCCCAGCGCTCGCCCGAACTTTCAACCTGAGCGTGGGCTACATCTCGCAGTTGGAGCGGGGAACCAAGCGGCCCAAAGGCCCCGCGCGCGCCCTGCTCAACGTCATCCGCCGCAAAGGGTTTGAGGCGATCCTTTGAAGATCGTCCAAAGCGTCTCGTAGGGATGCATGGAAAATAGCATCGCTTCAAAAGCATCCCGGAGGGATGCTGTGAAAATAGCCCCGCATCATAAGCATCCCGGAGGGATGCTATGAAAATAGCCCCGGGTAGAGTCCGCCGCCATCGGCGGTGGACGACACCCGGGGAAAGTTGCCCCAATGAAGACCAAGCCCCGTAGGGGCGACCGATACCCGCTACCATTTAGAAGGTCGTCCCGGTGGTGGAAATATCAGAGTTGACACTCCAAATTCGAACCGGAAGGACATTTTCTACAAGCTCTTACATAACTACCCGGATATTTCATTCACTTCCCAAATCACCACATCGAGCGCCCATTTATATCCATCAAACTGTCCTATGTATCAGTACCAAGCCTACGTCTGGGAAGTCTTGGCTCCTTCAGGAATGCCCCGTTTCCTCCCAAAAAACAATCGATACTACCAATTTAGAACAAAGGTAAAGGCTAAATGGAGATTACATTTCCCCACACGCAAAAAAGCCATGCCGTCATGGCATGGCTTTTCGCGTTTGAATTAATTGCCGGCAATCACCTAATCTCCCACACAGTTGCCCGTGCAGTACCATCGGCCCAGCGAGGCTTAACTTCCGTGTTCGGGATGGGAACGGGTGATCCCTCGCAGTATGGTCACCGGCAAACTTGATGGCGCTTGGCGGGTGGTTGCCCGCAGCCTATCCGCGACGTCTAGTTTGTCCCGGATGGTTTCTCCCGGGCCGAGTAGGAACGCGGACTGCAATCTGGCGCCAAATACTTGCCGAGCGCGTTGTATTTTTGTCAACACGCTCGTAAAAACGAAATTGATTGGTCTTACAAGGCTTGGCAAGAAGAGCATCCGCCTTACTGCGCGGAGTTAATTCTATGGACAAGCCGAACGGGCGATTAGTACTGGTAAGCTTCACGCATTACTGCGCTTTCACACCCAGCCTATCAACCAGATGGTCTTTCTGGGCCCTTCAGGGAGATCTCATCTTGGAGCGTGCTTCCCGCTTATATGCATTCAGCGGTTATCACAACCGAACTTCGCTACCCAGCCGTGCCCTTGGCAGGACAACTGGAACACAAGAGGTTCGTCCATCCCGGTCCTCTCGTACTAAGGACAGCCCTCCTCAAATCTCCTACGCCCACAGCAGATAGGGACCGAACTGTCTCGCGACGTTCTGAACCCAGCTCACGTACCGCTTTAATAGGCGAACAGCCTAACCCTTGGAACCTTCTACAGCTCCAGGATGCGATGAGCCGACATCGAGGTGCCAAACCAATGCGTCGATATGAACTCTTGGCATTGATCAGCCTGTTATCCCCGGCGTACCTTTTATCCGTTGAGCGATGGCCCTTCCATACAGAACCACCGGATCACTAAGGCCTGCTTTCGCACCTGCTCGACTTGTAGGTCTCACAGTTAACCACTCTTATGCCTTTACACTCGACGACTGATTTCCAAACAGTCTGAGAGTAGCTTCGCGCGCCTCCGTTACAATTTAGGAGGCGACCGCCCCAGTCAAACTACCCGCCTAACTATGTCCCTCTCCCGGTTTACGGGAGTAGGTTAGAGTCACAACTATCGCAGGGTGGTATCTCACCGTTGGCTCCGCCAAATCCGAAAACCTGGCCTCAAAGCCTCCCACCTATCCTGCGCAGCGAGAATCATAACCCATAGTTAAGTTGTAGTAAAGGTGCACGGGGTCTTTCCGTCTAGCTGCGGGTAACCGGCATCTTCACCGGTACTACAAGTTCGCCGAGCAACTCGTTAAGACAGTCGTACGATCGTTACGCCATTCGTGCAGGTCGGAACTTACCCGACAAGGAATTTCGCTACCTTAGGACCGTTATAGTTACGGCCGCCGTTCACCGGGGCTTCAATTCAAAGCTTCGCATTGCTGCTAACCTCTCCTTTTAACCTTCCGGCACCGGGCAGGCGTCAGCCCCTATACGTCGTTTTCGACTTAGCAGAGACCTGTGTTTTTGTTAAACAGTCGCCGTACGCGCTTCACTGCGGCCCGCTTGCGCGGGCGCTCCTTCTCCCGAAGTTACGGAGCCAATTTGCCGAGTTCCTTAACGAGCTTTCACTCGAGCGCCTGTGGATATTCTCCTCGTCTACCTGTGTCGGTTTGGGGTACGGTTCCCTTTGTTCTCCTTAGAGGTTTTTCTCGGCAGCGTAGATTCAGCATCGTATGCCCCATACGGGACTGAGACGCGCCTCACTGTTAAAACCCGGCGGATTTGCCTGCCGGATCCAGCTTACGCGCGCCTACCGCAATAGCCATAGTGCGGCATGCTTATCCTTCTGCGTCACCCCATCGTCAAACGAACATTGGGAGGAACGGAATATTAACCGTCTGTCCATCGGCTACGCCTTTCGGCCTCACCTTAGGGACCGCCTAACCCTGAGCGGATTAACCTTCCTCAGGAAACCTTAGACTTTCGGCGCGGAGGGTTCTCACCTCCGTTATCGCTACTTATGCCGGCAGGGTCTCTTCGCAACGCTCCACCAGTCTTCTCAGTCTGGCTTCGTCGCTGTTGAGAATGCTCTCCTACCACGCGTATCTTAAGATACGCATTCGCTGCTTCGGTGTACAGTTTTAGCCCCGTTATATTGTCGGCACCGGACCGCTTGACCAGTGAGCTGTTACGCTTTCTTTAAAGGATGGCTGCTTCTAAGCCAACCTCCTGGCTGTCTGAGCGTTCCGACTTCCTTTCCCACTTAACTGTAACTTCGGGACCTTAGCAGGCGATCTGGGCTGTTTCCCTCTCGACGATGACGCTTAGCCGCCACCGTCTGACTCCCGGGTATGTTGTCGCTGGCATTCGCAGTTTGGTTGGATTCGGTAAGCCGGAAAGCCCCCTAGTCCATCCATCTCTCTACCACCAACGCAATTCATCCGAGGCTAGCCCTAAAGCTATTTCGGAGAGAACGAGCTATCACGGAATTTGATTAGCCTTTCACCCCTACCCACAGCTCATCCGAGCTTTTTTCAACAAACACCGGTTCGGTCCTCCAGTGGGTGTTACCCCACCTTCAACCTGGCCATGGGTAGATCATCCCGCTTCGCGTCTATTCCTGCCAACTGAACGCCCTGTTCAGACTCGCTTTCGCTGCGGCTCGCTTACGCTTAACCTCGCTGACAAGAATAACTAGCCGGCTCATTATGCAATAGGCACGCGGTCAGGCATTCTCCTTGCGGAGCATAGCCCTCCCACTGCTTGTAGGCACACGGTTTCAGGTACTTTGCACTCCCCTCGACGGGGTTCTTTTCGCCTTTCCCTCACGGTACTGGTTCACTATCGGTCAGAAACGAGTATTTAGCCTTACGGGATGGTCCCCGTGGATTCAAGCAGGGTTTCACGTGCCCCGCCTTACTCAGGTATCCGCTTCGAGTCTGGACCATTTTCGCCTACGCGCCTGTCACGCTCTATGGATTCCCCTTCCAGAGGATTCGGCTAACGGCCAGATTGGTAACTCTACTGTTGCGGACCCTACAACCCCCGAAGCACCGAAATGCTACGGGTTTGGGCTCTTCCGAGTTCGCTCGCCACTACTATCGGAATCGAGGTTTCTTTCTTTTCCTTCAGGTACTGAGATGGTTCACTTCCCTGAGTTCGCTCATGCCCGCCTATGGATTCAGCGGGATGTTCCCGAGGTTTGCTCGGGAGGGTTTCCCCATTCGGAGATCTCCGGTTATAACGCCTGTGTGCGGCTTACCGAAGCTTATCGCAGCTTGCCACGTCCTTCATCGCCTGTTTCTGCCAAGGCATCCACCGTGCGCCCTTAGTAGCTTGACCATAGAATTAACTCCGAGCAGCAGGGAGCCGAATCACTTCGGTCCTGTTCAGAATTAACCTGGTTAACTTCGCCTTGAGTGCAACTCGCTACGCTCACGCGCTCCCGAGATGCAATCCTAAAGACACTCTTCTTACTTTGAACACTTTGC